>NZ_KL370892.1:434476-443452 GCF_000702325.1 Thiomicrorhabdus sp. Milos-T2 | reverse complement strand
TCTATTTCGTGGTGGAAATACTTCTATCCTAGGAGTTACGGCTTTTTTGTCAAGGCTTTTAATATTTATTCCGGACACTAGTGCCAGGCCTGGTTACTTTTTATCTAAAAACACGTCGAAAAACAACCACTAAATCATTCAAAAGACCATTTACATATTAGAGAATATTAATATTATACTTTCCTGTTATAAGCACGGTTCACCAACGTCATAAAAAACAAGTATATTAGAAAATAACTATATTATAAAATAATAATATTCTAATATAATCAAAGACTTATATATATTTACACCTTAAAAAACATACCTCATAGATTTTATTTAAAATGCATAAATTTCTTTAGTTACCTTTCTCTCTAAGCTTCGTATATGGTTACAAAACATAAACAAAACAAGCCATTCCGGAGAGAAGCAAATGAAGTTGTTGCAACTGAATTTACGTTCATTTTTTTTACTATTAACATTGCCATCAATTTTAAGCCCAGTCTTTGCGGCAAAAACAGAAGAAATTCACGTAGAAACAGTTCGTTCAGCGGTTTACGACAGCAAGGTAAACCTAGGCGGAACCGTTATCCCTTTTAAAGAAGTTACCTTAACCGCACAAATGCCAGGCCAGGTAAACTACATTTCAGGTATTGAAGGCGACATATTTAAAGCCGGAACACTCATCATCTCTATTAACGATGATGCTTTACGCGCACAACGCAAAGCTGCGATGGCTCAATGGAATCAAGCTGCCTACGCATATCAAAATGCACAATCCCAATACAACAGAGAACTTTGGAGCCCAAAATCAGAACAAAGCATGCCAGGAATGGCTTTACCCAACTTAATGGATCAAGTCTTTACCCGACCAATGGGAAACTCTATGGGCGTTGGCGATCGTGAAGTAGAAAAAAGAGCAGATTTAACCAATGCCATGTCTATGGTTAAAAAGGCACAAGCTCAAATGGCTCAAATCAAAGCTCAAATTGACGAAATTGATGTGCGATTAAACGATACTAAATCAACCGCTCCCTTTGATGGAGTGATTGTTAAAAAGATGGTTGAGGCAGGAGACACCGTTCAACCAGGTCAGCCTCTTCTTGTTTTTGCCAAAAGTAATCATTTAAGTATTGAGCTTAATATTCCTGTAAACCTAATGCAAGGCATCAAAAAAGGTCAGCAATTAACTGCTCGTATTGCCAATAGCACGCCCATTCAAGTTCGCGTTGCTCAAGTTTTCCCGGTTGCCAATGGACAACAACACACCGTAAAAGTAAAAATGGACTTACCTTTAGGCGCTCCAGCAGCACCTGGCATGTATGCTCAAGTTGCCGTACACAATTCAACTTCTCAAAATCAGGCTTTTCCTGTCATTCCTTCCCAAGCAATTATTCAACGAGGCAGTTTGCCAAGTGTTTTTGTCTTTAATCCAAAAACCAACCAGGTTTCCATGAAAATTGTTCGTGTGAGCAAGTCCTCAAATAATGGATATAAAACCGTTCTATCAGGTATTAAAGAGGGCGAACAAATTGTCATTAATCCACCTGCAAGCATTTCTTCTGGCTGGATACTTAAAAATGGTCGCTTAATGCCGCCTTCTGAAGCGCAAAATATAACAGAAGATAAAGACGCTTAAGGGATGGCAAACATGAACAACAATGAACACATGACTGAGTTAGAACAAGATGATGCGCCACGTCATGACATGGCAGGGAACGTTGCGCGCAACTATATCAATTCACCTATTACGCCACTATTTTTAATTGGTTTCTTTTTAATTGGTATATTTGGGGTTATTTTTACCCCACGTCAAGAAGACCCACAAATATCTGTGCCTATGGCAGATATTTTTATTCAATACCCAGGTGCTACCGCAAAACAAGTTGAAGCATTAGTTTCAGAACCTTTAGAGCGTCTATTAAAAGAAATTAATGGGGTTGAACACGTATATTCCGCTTCAATGAGAGGACAAAGCCTTATTACAGTGCAATATGTAGTTGGAGAAAACACTGAAAAAGCACTCGTAAACCTCTACAACAAACTTAGTTCAAATGCAGATATTGTTCCTCCAGGAGTAAAACAACCCTTAATTAAACCTAAAGGTGCTGATGATGTACCGATGATCACCTTTACCCTCTCTTCAGACACGCTTGATTCAAGCCAGCTTCGCCTTTTAGGCTTGGATACATTGCAGTCGCTAGGTGAAATTGATGGAGCGAATCAAGGTTACGTCATTGGCGGTGAACCTAGAGAAATCAAAATTCAAGTTTCTCCAGAAAAATTAGCTGGATACGGAATTTCTTTAACCCAAATTGGGCAAACCATTCATGCTGCAAACAGTGAGCTTGAAACTGGAAAGATAGAAGCATGGCAACAATCTTTTAAAGTTTACACTGGTGACTTCTTAAAAAGTGAAGAAGACATTAAAAATCTGATTGTGGGCATTAAAGACCATGCGCCCGTTTATGTAAGAGATATTGCGACCGTAACCTCAAACTCTCAAGACCCTACAAAACTAGTCAATTTTTATACCGGTAAAGGTTACAGCGGCCAAAATGCTTCTCTTGATGGACGAAATGCCGTAACCATTGCGTTAGCTAAAAAACCAGGTACTAACGGCGTATCCGTTGCAGAAGATGCCATTGCTCGCATAGAAGGTCTAAAAGGAATTTTAATTCCGCCTGATGTCGATGTCTCTATTAGTCGTAACTATGGTCAATCGGCCAACGACAAGGTGAATAACCTGATTTTCAAACTATTTGTTGCCACTGGTGCCGTTACCATTCTTGTCTGGTTATTTTTAGGCTGGCGAGCAGGTGTCGTCGTTGCTATTGTGATTCCATCAGTCATTCTTTCTACCGTATTCATGGCTTGGGTACTCGACTTTACCATTGACCGTGTGAGTTTATTCGCTCTTATTTTCTCTATAGGTATTCTTGTTGATGATGCCGTTGTAGTACTAGAAAACATTTATAGACGTTGGCTTTTATCCAATAAATCCGATACCGCTACTTCAGTAGCAGCGGTTGCCGAAGTGGGCAACCCAACCATTATTGCAACCTTTGCAGTAATTGCTGCACTCATGCCAATGGCATTTGTTAGTGGCATGATGGGGCCTTATATGGCTCCTATCCCCGCTCTTGGCTCAGTTGCCATGATTATCTCTTTATTTGCGGCTTTTGCATTTACGCCTTGGTTAGCTATGCGCATCAAACCAAGCATGGAAACCTTAGAAAAAGCTGAGAAAAAAGAGCATGAACAAGGTGAAAAAATGGAAGCCTTCTTCCGTAAATTGCTAGGGAGTTTATTAATTGGTAAAGCCAAAGGTTGGGGCTTTTTAATTGGTATTATCGCAGCATTTGCGGTTGCTATATTTTTGCTTTATGAGTCACTCGTTCCCGTTAAATTACTTCCGTTTGATAATAAGCCAGACATGAGCGTCGTGATTAACTTCCCTGAAGGAACCTCATTACCCGTCACTGCAAACTTAACTCACGATTTGGTGAAAGAGCTGCAAAAAATTGATGAAATCAGCACCATGGAAACCTACGTAGGAACAGCTGCTCCTTATGACTTTAACGGTCTGGTTCGTCACTACTATTTAAGACAAAACCCTTGGGAATCAGATATTCAGATTCACTTGGTCGACAAAAAACACCGCCATCGCTCAAGTCATGAAATTGCAGAAGCCATGCGCTCTGATTTAGTTAACGTTGTTGGTGAGAGTTCAGCAAAAATTCAAATTGTTGAAATGCCTCCAGGTCCTCCTGTACTTCAAGCCGTTGTTGCTGAAGTTTATGGACCAAATGAAGCCTCACGTAAAGCAACAACAAAAGCCTTAACCGATGTTTTTGAAAATGCCAAAAATGTGACAGATGTCGATAATTTATTAACCGCAGCTCATAACTCATGGCGCTTTGTTATTGACAAACAAAAGGCGATTGAGAGTGGTATCTCAGTAACCACTATCAATAAAACACTTGAAATGGCCATGGGCGGTTACCGTCTAGGCGATGCCAAACAAGGGTTTATGCGTGAACCGACCTTTATTACCCTAGAAGTTCCGTTAGAAATGCGTGCTGAATTTGCTCGCATGGGAGCCATACCTGTCGCTACCGCTAAAGGCTCAACCGTCCCTCTATCCGAACTAGGTACGTTTGTACTAGAAAACGAACAAAGCATGATTTATCACAAAGATTTACGAGCTGTTGAATACGTTACTGCCACAGGTGTTGGACGATTAGGTGCGCCTATTTATGGAATGTTAGAAATTCAAGACATTTTGGATAATACCGAAGGTCTAAAAGGGCTTGAAGGTAATTTTGTGTCAAGACCGGATGGTTTAACAGAGAACGGATTCATGTGGGCTGGTGAATGGACAGTAACTTATGAAACTTTCCGCGACATGGGGTTAGCATTTGGTGTTGCCTTAATCATTATCTACATGCTTGTAGTTTGGGAATTTAAAAACTTTATTATTCCACTGATTGTGATGGCACCAATTCCTTTAACTCTTATCGGTATTGCACCTGGGCACTGGCTAATGGGGGCTGAATTTACAGCAACCTCTATGATTGGATTTATTGCTTTAGCTGGAATCATTGTGCGTAATTCAATCCTACTCGTAGATTTTTCACGCCAAGAAATCAAAAATGGTGTACCCATTACAGAAGCGGTAATCCAAGCTTGTAAAGCCAGAACTCGACCAATCATGATTACAGCAGTGGCTCTAATTTTAGGTTCAAGTGTCATTCTATTTGACCCTATCTTCCAAGGTATGGCCATCTCATTAATGTTTGGCGTAATGGTAGCAACACTATTAACCCTTGTTGTTATTCCGCTAGGGTGTGTGAGTGCTCGCGCAGCCTTCTGTCCTGGTGGAACGGATAGCTATGGTGATCCAATCCCAGGTTGTGAAATGCCTGATGATGTTAAACCAGAAAGCGAAACATCTACCGTACGAAAAACCGTTACCAGTATTAAGACCGTGATTGATCCTTATTTTTCTATTCAGCGAAAAATTCAGCTAGATGAAAATTTTAAACCTGTCACAAAAGAACCTGTTGCAGCGGAAGATAAAGAGGCAATTGATAGCAACGCTCAAGAAAAACCTGTTGATATTCCACAAACTAACAGCGATTCAACATCAACAGAATCGACTGAAATCAAAACAGAAACATCTGAGCAGAATAAAGACGTTCAACCAACCGATAATCCCCCTGATTCAAGCGTAAATGAGAACGAGGCAGACCCCGACAAGGCCATAGAAAAACCAAAGCCGGCTCGTAAAACCACTACCAGAAAAACGAGTACCACTACTACAAAAGCAAAAACGACTCGTACTCGCAAAAAACCTGCTCCGGCAAAAAGCACAACTAAAGCGACAACTACTACCAAAAAGCCAGTAACACGCCGTAAACGCGGGATTCAATTAAAGGATGACAACGATGAATAACAACATAAAGAAACGGCTAACACTATCAATATTTATTGCCACGTTGACTAGCGCAACGCTGGTACAAGCACAAAATTGGCCGCAACCAGAGTCAGCATATATGCCTTCCACTCAATCACCTCAATGGGTTGAAAATGGGAAAGCTATGCAGCAAAACAATTTTCCGGTAAGACCAAATATGCAGCCAATGCCTTACGGCTACCAACAACCCATGCCTAACTATGGAAATGCACCGTATTCACAACCCTATTCTCAACCGTATGCACGACCATACACGCAGCAACCGTATATACCACAACCTATACCTTATGGTGCTAACAATGGATTTGGGAACTGGCCAAATAGAAACAATATGATGCCATCAATGCCAAATATGGGGAATTGGTCATCACCAAATATGAATATGGGAAATTGGTCAATGCCACAAATGCCTGAAATGAATAATATGCCTGGAATGCCTAACATGGATAATTTTTCTATGCCAAGCCCAAGCTTTGAAATGCCAAGTCCATCGTTTAATACACCAACGATGAGCATGCCATTTACTAACTGAAACCTTTGTAAAAAATACAAAGGTTTTTACAGAATTTGAACGGACGTTCAAACAATATGGCGTTAATTACAGGTCAGAGTGTCATTATCGCCAATCTAAAAACCAAAGAGGGAACAGGAACTCGGCCCCCTTTCTTTAAAATTTAGAGTTCGCATATACTATCAAAGGAGACTAGTAATGAGTATTAAAAAATTAGCTTTAGCATCAATTGTATCTGCGGCAATCTTTGGGGCTCAATCAGCATCTGCAGATTGGTTCAATGCACCATGGGGAAGCAATAACAATGGTTACGGCAATGGTAACCAATATGGAAATGGTTACGGAAATGGAAATGGCTATGGAAATGGTTACGGAAACGGCTATGGTAACCAACAGGGTCAAGGACAAGCTCAGGGTCAAGGACAAGGCCAGGGTCAAGGTAAGGGGCAAGGCCAAGGTAAAGCAAAAGGATCTTTTAACTTTGGAATGAATGCAGAATCAGATATGTCTGGTAATGCAGATGGTAATGCTCAAGGTAAACAAAACCGAAACTTCTCTGGTTACGGCCAAAATAACCAAAACTATAATGGTTATGGAAATGGTTACTACCAAGGGCAAGGTTATGGTCAAAACCAAGGTTATGGAAATTACCAAGGGCAAGGTCAACGCTATGGTCAACAACCAGCACCTTATTACTACCCTCAACAAGGATACGCTCCATATCCAATGCCACCAGCGCCTCCTGCAGCAGCCCCTGCTCCAGCAGCGCCAGCAGCAAAATAAGATTAGAGCAATCTAAACCACTGGGCACAAAGAGTGTCTATAAATCTTTGATAGGCAAGTTTTAATGACCAAGGTCATTAAAACTACCTAAAAGAGATTTTTGAGCGTTTCATCTTTACTCCAATAAAGGTGAACCTTTCAAAAATCTTTTAAAGCATAGCCTTTAAAAACTCAACACATTTGGGAGTTAATTAATGATTACGGTCATTGGAAATATGAAAGGTGGAACCGGTAAAAGTACAGTTACCTTTAATCTTGCAGTATGGCTTAGTCACCAAGGTAAATCTTTACGCTTGTTTGATTTAGACCCTCAACAAACTTTAGCTGATGTTATTGAAGTACGTACAGAAGAAGAGTATGAACCGAGTCTACCCTCAAGCGAACATCAGCAAAATTTACAAACTATCCAAGATGATAATTGTACTGATGAAATATTGATTGATGTCAGTATGAGTGATCAAGAAGCCTTGAAAGAAGCGATTTCATTATGTGATCGAATCCTTATACCCGTTGCACCAAGCCAAGCTGATATTTGGTCAACACAACGTTTCATCAAACTCATTAAAAACACATGTAAAGACGCTATGCCTGAAGTATTAGCTATTATTAACCGTGCAGATACTCATCCTTTAGTGACAGAAACTAAGGAATCAGAAGAAGCGCTGGATTTTTTACCCGGAATCACTCGTATCAAAACAAGATTACATAACCGCACAGCTTACAGACGTTCTTTTAGTGAAGGTTTAGGTGTTTTTGAGCAAAACCCATCCGGCAAAGCAAGCAAAGAAATTTTAAAACTGACAAAGCAACTTTACTAAGAGATCTATGCATCGCAAACGTGCCAAGATTTCAAATGAGACCTTTGCTCGAGATAGGTGCGAAAGAAAAATGAGGGAAAATTTGCCTGATTGCGGCGGAAAACGCAGGGAATAGCTAGCTATTCGCAAGTTTTTCAACAAAAATCGGGTGAATTTTAACCATTTTTACTCGTACATACTCTCGTGCAAAGGTCTCAACTAATAACTAAATTTTAACTTATCGCATAGTTTTAAACCTATGCACTATTCAACGAGGAGTACCCCATGTCACTTATTAGGGCCATACTAAACAACGGTTTTTTCTTTATCGTGTTAATCGTCGCTGCGGCTGTCTATTTAGCTTACTCTGATAACATTAAACGTGATCATGGTTTGCTCCCTGAACAGGAAGAATCACAGTCCACCAACACCGTTGCAAAACATAATTCTGAGCCTCAGGATTTAAATACAAATGTGACTGAAACAGCAATTGAAAAAGAAACTCAACCTTCTTCTGAAGCGCCGAATCAACCAAAACAACCTGTTCAAGCAGCCATTAAAACAGAACAAGAAGTCAACACTAGCCCTGAAGAGGAAACCTCAACAGAGACTCAAACACCCTCTCAAAAACCTAATTTAGCAAAGATTAATTCAGAAAATTCTCAAGCAGTTAAAGTAGAAGAAAAGGCAAATACAGATGCCAACAAAGAGTTACAAAATATCGACCCAAAAACACCCGCTCTAGCAAGCACATTTAGTGGTGAAGAGGCTATAAAAACTCAATCAAAAAATGATTTAGGAAATGAATCCGAAAATAAATCAGGAAATAAATCCGAAAATGAATCAAATAAAGATTCTAATACCACAACGAATACTGAGGAAACGGCTCCTACTGATGAAGTCAATAAAACACTCGACAATCAAACAGCAGAACAACAAAACTCCGATTTTAAAACCGAACAAGATGCACTTAAAGCAGCCAAAGATGCCTCTGCAAAATCAGATTTCAAAACCGCTGCTAAAATATATTCAGAAGTAGCCAAAAAGCATCCTTCAGCAAACGTAGTTGGCCAGCTTGCTCAAGCACTCTACCAAGATGGCAAAAAAGAAGAGGCTGCTAAAGCTTGGTTAGAATCAGCCAAACTATTGGTCGCTGAAAAACGCTTCCCAGAAGCCATGATACTTTCAGCTCGCCTAGCCCCATTTGCGCCTGCTGAATCTAGAGAGATTCAACAAAACCTACAGAAAATGCAGATGGCTTACATCAATCAAAAACGTCAGGCGATGCAAGCAAAAATGTTGCAGTACCGCAAAAACATGCAAAATAAAATGGCTAACAATAAAACATCAAAATCAATGCCTACAATGCAACCAATGCCGCAATATAAACCTGCGCCAATGAAGCCTATGCCACCTATGCAAAG
>NZ_KL370892.1:431262-433261 GCF_000702325.1 Thiomicrorhabdus sp. Milos-T2 | reverse complement strand
ACTGTCATCGCTCACGAGACGTGCATACACTGTATCTACATTTGTCAGTGGCGTTTCTGGATCTTCTGGTGTTGTGCTGCCCGCGTCTTCAATCGTTCCCACACCTTGTAAGTCTGAGTTCGCCGCATCCACGTTGCCGCTGGTTGGCGTTAGATTCATCAAGAACGTCTCGTCACCTTCTTTTAGGTAGTCGTCATTGATTGGAACCGTAATCGTCGTGGTCAGATTATCTGTCGTACCCGCAATGCTGCCATTTCCGGTCACTGCGTCATAATCCACATCCGATGTCGCACTGCCATTCTCCGCACTCGCGTAACTGAACGTCACTGGCGATTCGGTCGGCGCACTTAAGCTCACTGTAAACGTCATGGTGCCGGCATCTTCGTTCACCGTCACATCATTGATGCTTAGCGTTGCCAACTCAACAGGTTCATTTAGCTCTTCTCCCACAAAACGAGGATTTTCGTTAAATACTTGTTCTTCTGTGTTGGTGTCGAAGCCTGAGGTAACTTGCCCTTCTAGTCCGATACGCTCTACAAATACACCTCCGTCTGAAGCGCTTCCGATTACGAATGCATCACCCGCTGCGGTCGCTTCTAGTGCGTCGAAGTTTCCTTCCAAGATGGCTTGTTGGAGTGCGGCGATGTCTACTGCGCCTTCGGTTCCAGAGTCTACCGTACTTGCTTGGCCGGAGACATCGTCATCTAAACGCATTTGTGTATCACGTCCTAAAGTCAATAGCGTTCCATTAACCATACCGACAACCACACCACCTTTATCTGAGGTCTGTATAATCTCTCCAGCAAAAACAGGGCTTCCAGGCTCTAGAATTCGTACTTCTCCTGTGACAGGGTTAATAGCTCGAACAATACCTTCTAGTTTTGCAACTTCACCGACGATAGTAGACATTTTTACACTCCAAATTTTTGCATTGCGCAGAAAAAAATAAGTCATTTAAACTTTAATTACAGCCATCATACTCATAGTAAGCAACCTCGCCTACTGTACCAATGGACAGTATGAGCCAAATATTAGGATATTATATTTTGTTAGACACCAAATATATGACCCTTAATCAATTAAACAACGACATATAGTTGATAACTTAATAATCAAAAAATTATTATATTTTTATTTCATTAGACAAAATACGGTTTTACTCTATAATTGATATATAAATCAAAGATTTTTTGACTATTAACTGACCGCTAGTCATTTTAGCCATTAGGAGTTTTAATCATGACGACTATTAACCCTAGCCTTGCTTCTGCTGCTTTAACAATGCAGAATCAGCAAAATAACAGTGCCTTAAAAACTGATCAAAAAACTGAAGATCGATCACAAGAAAGTATTCGTTCAATGACTAATGGCAATAGCTCCGTTTCTCTTTCTGAGCTATCTCAAGAACCCGCTGCAGACTATCTTCAAATCAATCGTCAACAAAGTCTACAAAGTGCAGATTCGGTTGAAAACAAAGCGACTGAATCCAATGACACAACAAATGGTTTAACTTATGCATCCAATTTGCAAACTCAAAGCAACTATTTAGCAAACCAACCTTCTAAAGATAAATAACCTGTCCATCTATTCGCTTTATTTCTATAAAAGCTAAAAACCAAGAAAAATAAAAGTAACCAGGCCTGGCACTAGTGTCCGGAATAATATTTCAGTACCACAATTCATATACCAGCCTCCCATAGCGGAAGTTGGTATTTCTTAAACTCTTCCCGTTGTTGTTTTCGCCTAAAGTATTCACTCTGCTGAATAGGTCTTTCAAACAACCCATGAGCAAGCCGCCAAAACGTTACTCTCAACGGTTCTGCTGACTTATTTTTCATCTGTTCAAGCTTAATCAATAGATACACAATAAGGGCTGATAGCACTTGGATACGAACAGCATTACTGTTTTGGCCAATGAAGCTTTTGATTTTGAGGTGTTGTTTAATCCATTTAAAAAATAATTCAATTTGCCAGCGTTGCTTGTATAGATGGGCAATCT
>NZ_KL370892.1:0-428897 GCF_000702325.1 Thiomicrorhabdus sp. Milos-T2 | reverse complement strand
ATGCCTCAGCATAACTTCAAGGCGATGCCGCCTATGAAACCTATGGCTCCCATGCAACCTATGCCGCAGTATAAACCTGCGCCAATGCAGCCTATGCCTCCTATGCAGAACATGCCTCAGCAAAACTTCAAGGCGATGCCACCTATGAAACCGATGGCTCCCATGCAACCTATGCCGCAATATAACCCTGCGCCAATGAAGCCTATGCCGCCTGTAGATTCATCTAATCAAAATTCTGCGCATAACATGCCATATCCAACTCGCTACTCTTATGTTAAAAATTCTGTTCAGCCTTACCGTCAACAACCTTTTTTACGTGTAGTGCGTCAAAAACCAATTAACTCTTATTATTTTCCGTTTAGTCCTAGAGGTTAAATACATAATGAAAACCATAATCTCTATCTAAGGAACTCTTAATGCCCGAAAATAATAAAAACACAGATACTCAAGAAAAATTTGACTTAAATGATTTGGCTGATGCGATGACAAAAGGTATTCGTCGTTGGGAAAAAGTTATTTACCCAATGATGATTGCTTTTGTTATTCTTGCTATATATGGCTTCTATTTAATTTTCAATGTCACCAAAGACATGCGAAATATTTCCAATAATATGTACGCCATGACAAAAGCAGTGGTTACTATGACCAATACGCTAAACCAAAAAATGAATCAAATTGATCACCAAATGGGTGCTATCAATATTCACATGGATAAAATGAACCGTAATATGGAATCGGTTACTAAAATGAGCGACCGAATTGTAGAGATGACCAATGCGATTAATAGCATGAATGCCTCTGTTAACAGCATGAGCCATTCCGTATATTCTATGGTTTACTCAACCAATTCAATGAGCTCTAATCTTGGAGAGTTAAATGAAAACATCTCTACTCCACTGAAATCAATGAATAGCGTAATGCCTTGGTCAATGATGCCTGGCGGAAAAACCAAACGTTCTACTCCGCCACCAGTCATTCCTAGGTATAATTATCCTGTTGCACCTTATGCACCAATGCGACCATCTCAGTCTCAAGTGCAACAACAAAAACAATCACCGACTAAGGAAGTGAAACCATGACACCTAAAGAGCGCTATCTTAAATTACAACAACATCTTAAAGAAGAAAACCCTGTTCTTTTGGATATTATCAACACCTATAAAGAACTTGATAAGATTGGTTATAAAACCGGTTTACTCACTAAAGAACAATCTTATGCGACACAAATTTCATGGTGGCCTTTAATTTCTGTACTCGGGACTTTTTCGGCTGGTAAATCAACATTTATCAACAACTATACGGGGACCGAATTACAAGCAACCGGCAATCAAGCGATAGATGATAAATTTACCGTACTTTGCTATGGAAGTAATGCAGAGGTCACCACTCTACCAGGCCTGGCATTAGATTCAGACCCACGCTTTCCATTTTTTGGTATTAGTAAAGAAATTGACAAGGTTGAAACCGGTGAAGGCCGTCGAATCGACAATTACCTACAACTAAAAACCACTAATGCAGATATTTTAAAGGGAAAAATATTAATTGATTCCCCAGGATTTGATGCCGATTCACAACGTGATTCAACCCTAAGAATTACCGACCATATCATTGAAATGTCTGACCTAGTTTTAGTCTTTTTTGATGCTCGTCATCCAGAACCCGGGGCAATGAGAGATACCTTACAACACCTAGTTGCAACCACAACTGAACGTAAAGATTCAGATAAAATTCTCTACATCCTTAATCAAATAGATACTGCAGCCCATGAAGACAATCCAGAAGAGGTTATTGGTTCTTGGCAACGCGCTATTTCAAGCCAAGGATTAGTGGGTGGAAACTTCTATGCTATTTACAATGAAGCCTCTGCTAATGACTTTAATGATGAAGCAAAAGCAGAACGTTTTAAACGTAAAAAAGACTTAGATATGGAACGTATTTATCAACGTATTGATAAAGTCAGCATAGAACGTACGTATCGTATTGCTAATACAATGGAAACCATTGTTGAAGAAATGCATGTCCAAAAAATTCCATTAATTGAAAAAGCTATTAGCGCATGGAGAAGAAAAGTCATTGCCACTGACGTAGTGGTATTTTCAGCTCTAACTGCCATCCTATTCTTTGGATTAACGAGTTTTGGAGCTTTTGAAACACCCATTTTACAATGGCAAATATCGCAACTCATGCAACAGTCTATTGTCTATGGCGCTGGCTTTAGTGGGCTCGCATTACTTATCATTTTTGGTATTCATTGGTTTTTACGTGCTAAGTTTGCCAAGTGGGATATTGCACGTATTTCCAAAACTGATTCACAACTAGCCAATGCGTTACGTCATAACACCCGATTTTGGCGAGGGATGTTTCCTAAAGAACCTAGGGGTTGGAGTAAACGAAATCGTAATAAACTTAACCAGGTTGTCATGGCCAGTAAATCGGCAATTCAAAAACTAAATGATCAGTTTGCCAACCCTTCTGGAAAACAAGAAGAAAAGTCGACAAACCTACCAAAAGTTAAGAATAACGTTGAGAATAACATAGACAAAACTCCATTAGAAACTCAGGCTGAAACTAAAGTCGCTGAAGACGATTCAACTTCAAACTTAGATTCTAATGAAGCTAAAAGTGAAGAATCTGAAAAAACCATAGAAAGCCCAAAAGCTCCTATCTCAGAAAAATAAACCATAAAATAGCTTTGCAAGAGACGAATTCTCATGCAAAGCATTCAACTTTTTATTAAAACTTCACAGTTTTTTATTTGAGATAATATGTTTGTTTCTGTTTTTCATCGTGCTAACAAATTGATATTTTTCAGCTAAACACCAATAATAAATTTTAGTTATACCCATATAAATAATTTAGACTATTTCAATACTTCCTCCATTTTTCCCTATTGCTCAAACAGCACGGCAGTATTAAACTTTGTATTAACTTAAATAAACCTAATCAATTTATTTTAGTTACCCCTAGAGACCTTTGCAAAAGTCTCCTAAAGTTTTAAAAAGTTTTTTAATGCTCCTCAGCTCTAAAAACGCGGTACTGACCATACCGCGTTTTTTTTTGCAGTAAATTTATTCAAATTAAATGTTCTTTAATTAAAATAATAAGCGCTATCTAACATAAAAAGAATACCCTAACCTAAATACTGGAGTTATCTTATGGAAAGCAAATCTCAGCATCGTAACTACAAACATGGCCATGGCAGTGATGAACAGCATAAAAAAGATCAAGCCCTATTCAGTCACCTTTTAGAGCACCACACTGAGCTAAACCGAACAACAGAAGCCCTTCCTAATGGGATTTGTAGTAGAACAACAACCGATTCTCCTAAGCTTGTCAAAATTCTTCAAGAACACGTGGTTGGAATGGAAACACGCTTTGGAATGGGACGCGCTATTCGATCTTGGGATCCTTTGTTCTCAGCTCTCTTTGAGTATAAAGACCAAATAAATATGGAATATCATAAAATCCCTAATGGCGTAGAAGCAACCTTAACCAGTGATGATCCCAAAATAGTGGAATTAATTCATTGTCACGATGAGACTCTACACGGATTTGTTGATGAGGGTTTTGATGCTGGAAAACGAGAAAGTCCAAAACCAAGCTGGTTAAAATAGAGCCATCTGATTTCAATGCTGTTTTGCTTGAAATCAATTAAAACACCCCCATAATGGAATTAGATTCACTTAACAGTCTAATAAAACTGGAGGCTCAATATGATTATTATGTGCCCACACTGCGGCGGTTTAAACCGTGTTGCGGATGACAAACTCTCTAAACAAGCAAATTGTGGAAAATGCCAAAAGTCTCTTTTCCCTGGTAAACCGATTGAAATGAATGGTGAACAGTTTTTAAGAGCATTAAATAAGAGCGATCAACCACTCGTAGTGGACTTTTGGGCACCTTGGTGTGGTCCATGCCAGGGATTTGCACCAACGTTTGCTCAGGCAGCTGCAAACTTTGAGCCACGAGCACGTTTTGTCAAAATCAATACTGAAACAGAACAACAAATCGGGGCACAATTTGGAATCCGCTCTATTCCGACTCTAGCCGTATTTCAGTCAGGTAAAGAACTCACTAGAATGTCAGGGGCAATGGATTACGGAAATTTTAGCCTTTGGCTAGAACAAAATTTGCCTCGATAGAATGTTAAAACAGATATTGAGACCTTTGCACGAGATAGGTACGAAAGAAAAATAGGCGTAAGTACCCCTTGAGGGTAAAAAAATTGCCTGATTCTCGACTTACCCCTTCGGGCGTCGAGTTCTTCGTTTGCGGCGGAAAACGTAGGGAATAGCTAGCTATTCACAAGTTGTCGCCCAACGGAAGTGCCCTTGGGGTACAACAAAAATCGGGTGAATTTTTACCCTCAAGGGGCACCTAGAACCATTTTTACTCGTTCATACTCTCGTGTAAAGGTCTCATATTGTTAATATCAAACTAAATATTAAAACGAGAATCCACCATGGAATTAGGCTCAGCAGAACACAAGCAACTTCTTACCAAAAGCATCTTAAAAGTTGCCGTTAAAACAGCAACAATGGGGTTTGTTATTGGATTTATACTAATGATACCGATGTTTTTGAGAGAGAATGCATTCTCTTCAGGCCTGTTTTATGCGGGAATAGCCATTGTTATAGGCTCTTTAAGCTATAGCGCTTATATTGCCTATCAAAAATATCAGCGAATTGTAAAACCGTTTGTTATTAACGATTAAAGTTTACGACTGTTTTCGCTTTTAATGCCTTTTAACGCCTTTTAACCCCTTTACCCCTTTTAACATCGCGCCAAGCTTTAAGCCATAACGCCATATCTGCTGCAAGCTTGGCCAAATAGATTGTTGTTTAGACCAAGCTTCAGCAGCCACTTTTAAAGGGTCGGTTTCTAATAACGTTGTCTGTTCATGTGTTTTACTGGTTTGAGCAAATAAGGCACTATTCAATAAATTCACTAAAGATTGTAAATCTTCAATTTGTGATTCCGTTTTAGAAAAATGTTGTAGATACCATTGTTGCCAAATTCCAATCGAATCGGTTTGTAAAGTATCACCATTTTTAACACTTTCAACACTCTGCCAGGCCTGGTTATTTTTCCAACTGAGCATCGCTTGCCAAATTTCAAGGGCATTATTCGCTCGATTAACATTCTCAATCAATTGATGGTTTAACCAGGCCTGCTTTAATGCTAATAGAAGAATAAAGCTCAACCCAATCAATAATAAAAGTAATACCCACTGGACTAACCAAATCACCAAACTGGGTACAACTAAGGTTGTTTGCCCCTGCCAGGTTTGTTGTTCTACTTTGCCCGTGTTGGGGTTAAATCCTCGCAATATCAGATTGGGCAAACTTACCAGGCCTGGTTGATTCATTCTAAAAGGTATTTGTATGTTTGCCGTACTCAGCATGCCATTATTATCTGCATTTTGCTCAACTTGTATGGATTCTGTTAACCAAGTAATTTTATCTGATGGCGGTAATTGAGCAATAAGCTGAGAAGCCGCGGTTTTAAGGTAGTCTTTGGTTAAGGCATGCCCCTTTAATTGCCAATTCCAATAATGCAACTGTCCACTTGCATAGAACCAATCCATAGGCGAGATTTGCCAATCTAATTGACCTACAGGCACCGAAGCGGGTAAAAAATTGGGGAGTGGTTTAAGGTTAATGGTTTGTGTTGTATCAAAAAACTTCCAGCGGCGCTGAGTGGTATTTTTAACCAACACCACAGGAGAGTCTAATTTGACCTGCTGAGCGTTAAAAATACTTGGCATTTCATAAGCTACAAAGGTCTTGTCTTCAAATTGATGTACCGTGATGTCAGGATTTTTTTCTACATTTCGAGGTTCTACTTCCACCAAATAAGCAGGGTTTTGAGTTTCTACCTCAGCTTTCCAAACAATTTGCTGCTGGCTATAAGCCTGGTTAGAGGGTGTTTTCCAGTTTACAGTTACTTCTGGGTTTACATTAACCTGAATAGTCGTTTCAGGGATATCAATATACCCTGCTGATTGAGCTTTAATATTGAATTTACCAGCTTTAAACGCATAAAATTTAACCCGTAAATCATCCGACGACTCTTCAATATCATCAATCACAAAATCTTTAGTAAAGAAAGACCAGTTAATAACGGCGATAGACTGCGTTAGGTATTCACCTTCAACCACGAGCGTTATCGGTTCACCCAATTTAACTTCTAATGGACGAATCTTAACGGTAGCTTCAATGGTTCTTTGTGACAGCTTGTTGTAATCAATTTCTGGAGGAGGAACGTCAATAGCCCAAACTGATTTAACCAAGGTCAAATTTATAACAATAAACAACACACCCAACCTAATCAAACCAAATTGCAAAACAGCCAACCCCTTCATATTAAACAAAGCTACCATGGTTGAACTCCTGGAATAGGATGCGCTTCATCTTGCTTGGCATGAAACCCTTCTTCTCTCTCAAAGAGTCTTTGCAATAATGCTTTTTGATCATCTTGAAGTTGCTGTAATTGGTGCTCAAACTTCTCTGCACGTTGCTGTTTATGTTGTGCAATGAGTACTTTGTTTACCGATTTATCGTCCTGCAAACTATTTAAACGCAACTTAACAATACTCGGGTTTAATCGATAGTTTGTGAGCGCATCAATCTCAGGAATGTTCACTTTTTTACCACTTCGGTTACCGCTGGAAGCATCTCCATCTGAACCAAAACCAGGCTCTTTAGAATTAGAATCTCCAGGTTTTTGACCTCCGTAAAATGCACCTTGCGAATCGCTACCTCTTGAACCTTCACTATCCTCTTTACCGGGTTTGTCAGATTTCTTCAATTTACCCTGAATCTCAAGGTTTAAACGCTCTTGCGCTAAAGCCAAATTATGTTCTGCTTTTTCATAAGGGGATTGATAAAGCAAAGCTTGCTTAAATGACTCAATTGCTTGTGGCAACAAATTGGCTTGATAGTAACTATTGCCCAAATTGTATAGCGACTGAGCACGCATATGTTGCGTGGGTGCTTGCCATGCGGCTTGCCTAAAATAGAGTACCGCAGCTTCAAGGTCGCCGTTTTTATAAGCCGATGCACCGGCTCCAAACCAACCTTTATAATTAGGTACTGCATCATACAGCGATTCAGCCAACTCATAGGATTCACTATTAAAAGCTTGATAAGCTTGCTGCAAAGTCTGTTTAGATGAGTGGTTATTCTCTGCGTTTGCAGGCGTTGACCAACTATTTAAACCTAGCAAAACAATAGGAAGCAGCAGGCCTGTTAAAAGCAATGAGTGGATATTAGTCGATTTACCTAAGTCGTTTTGAGGATGGGGTTTTTCATTATCTGTTGACGCACCGCCCAGCAAAGAATCCCAAACCGTTTTAATCGCATTGAGTAAACCTAAAATCAACTGCCAGCCATAAAAGGCCAACAGCAAACTGATTATGCCAATCACCATAAACGGCTGAGAATAACTATGCCAATTTTTACGTGGTTGACTCTCCTGATATGCACTTGTGGTTTGGGCAATCTCATCCATTAACTTTTGCATAAAATCTTGCCCAGATTGAGCACGAAGATACAAACCTTCTGTCTTATCAGCCAATTTGACTAATTGATTTTCTTCTAATCGGCTTTGTACTAATAAACCATTAACATGAAGGTTGCCAGAGGAATGCGTAGGGTCAGGAATGGTCGTTGAACGAGTTTGCCCCACTCCAATGTAAATCACTTTTACACCCGTATCAGATTGTTTCTGTGACTTAGCTGCCTTTAACTGTTGCACAATAGATGGTAACTCTATCGGCTTCCAAAAGGGTGGCGCTCCATCGGTAAATACCAGCAAGACTTTAGCGGGGCGTCCTGTTTGGCTTAAGGTATTTAACGCTCCAATTAAGGCCAAATCTAACCAACTACCTTGTGTTGGTAGCATGCCAGGTTCAATCAGGTTTAAAGATTTGGAAAATACGCTTTTATCGTAAGTTAACGGCAAAACAGAGTGTGGTTGGCCGCCAAATACGCTTAAGGCAACTCTATCATTAGTCTCTAACTGATTCACTAGCGATTCAACTATCGATTTAGCATACAAAAACCGGTTAGGCTGCACATCTTCTGCTGTCATTGATCGGGAAACATCCAAATCAACCATTACATCAACACCTTGTCGAGTCTGCATATCGTAAGTCGTATCCAGGCTACGAGGTTCAGCAATTGCAATCACAAAACACAACCAAGCCAACGCTAATAATCGACTAGGTCTAAATAAACCTCTCAGTAAATTAATTGGCCAAAACATGATTTGTTTAAACTCAAAACCAGAACTACCAGGCCGGGTAGTTTGAGGTGAATCAACGGCAACCCACGGCCAAAGATGACTGTCTGCATAATTCTGTTTTTGGCGTTGTTTTAGAAAGCGTTGAACCACCGCAACCAAAACCGGTAAAAGCAGTGCCCACAACCAAATTGGCGCACGCCAAACCAGTTCATTATTTAACCAGGTATCTAACATTAGTTAGCCTCCTGCCTAACAGAATGAGTGGAGTGTTTAAGGAGTTTATCTCTAGAAATAACACTCATCCACAACAGACTTAATACCCAATAAATCCCTAAAACCACAATCGCTGCTATTAATGGATAAGCAAACAAGGCTTGTTTTTGCGGTGGTGCGGGAGGCGCTAAAAAAGGAACACCTTCGGCCTGGTTAATTTTTTCTAATACCGCTGAGATCTCTTGGCCACTGCCCACTTGATAATACTGTCCGTCAGTTTGCTCTGCCAAAGCTCTTAAAGATTCACTTTCTAGCGGTTGGTAGAGTAAACCGGTATAAACTCGTTTGTCTGCTTTAGCACTACTTGCGCCCACTCCAATGCTATAAATGGGCACTTTTAGCAACTGAGCGTAGTTGACTGCTTCGGTCAATTCAATTTTACTTGGCTGGCTTAAGCCGTCACTAATCAATACCACAACACGTTTTAAGCTTTCTGCATTGGCTTTGGTAATAGCTGTATTTTGATCCGTTTGTTTTAAAGCTAACCCTAAAGCCTCCCCCATTGCACTATCTGTTCTCCCTGCTAAATAAGGTTTAAGGCGTTTTAAGGTAAATCTTGCTAAGGTTTGGTCACTGGTTAAAGGTAACAATGTATAAGCATTATCTGCATAAATCGCTAGGCTAAAACGGTTGCCCTTAAGCTCACCAATAAAGTTGTCTAACACTTGTTTAACCACATTCATTCGCGTTTCAGGCTGTCCATTTAACTCGTAATCAGGCAGTAAAAAAGAGGCTGAGCTTTCTATCACAAACACAATATCTCTCACCGTTTTTGCTTGCGGTTCAGACGGTGTGGGTAATTTTTGAACCGGTTGGGCTAAGGCAATCGCCAAAAAGAAGATTACCAATCCACGCAGTAAATTGAAGATGCCAGTAGAGAATAAGCGGCCACTTTTTTTAGGGGTAACCAACCCACTTTTCATTTTATGAATTAACGCGTGTTTTACCTTAAGTTGACGACTGGCAGATAACTCACTTAAATCATTTTTTGCCGCAAAAAAATAACTCGCAACCCACAAAATTGGCCACAACCAAATTAGCCACAACCAATGAGGGGCATCAAATTGTAAAGGTTGTGATTCATTAACTAATCCTACAAACCCTAAACTATGCCCCCAACTGGCTAAACCATTCAACAACCACTCTTGCATTATGATTGCCCTATGTTTGTGATTTTAGCTTTGAGATTAGCACGAATATAAGCAATGATGACCTTAGCTGTAAGCAATTGCTTAAGCAAAGACTGGGCTTGAATAAGCACTTGTTCATAAGCTTCACGTGGAACTTGGTGTTGTGAAAAAGCCATCGCTTGAGAACGATATTTTAACTCCGCAAAACGCACTAAAGCTTGTTGATCTTCAACCACCGTTAAAACTTTAAAAACCTGTAAATGTTGCAAACAATGCTCAAACTGTTTCATCCATAGATAAAAATTCATTAAAACTGTTTTATCAACGTTTTTATCAACGTTCTTATCAACATTCATAGCAACCACCTTTTCAGTGGCATTATCGGCTGTGCTAACAGTTACCAGGCCTGGTGCTAAGGTTTTAAACTGCCATTTGAGCTTGAACACTCCCATTAATAAACCGTTATTAGCCGATTTTGAGCGCCAAAGTAGATATACCAGGCCTGCTACAATTAAAACAACCAACAAACCTACAATAAAACTCTGTGTTATGCCTAACCAATCTACGCCAGGGTCAAGAGGGTATTCAATATCCAGTAGTTCAGACTGCATCAAATCTACAATTTGATTCGTTGTTTGTGTTTCTGGCACTTCTTGCGCCGCAATTTCAGAAGGGTTAATGCTATTAGCGGAGTTGACGGTATTGATTTCAGGCATGGTTCACACCTCGGTTTTTCAATACGTCAGAACCCATAAATTCGCTTGAATCATTTGCACCAATAACATTTATGCGGTTTAGAGCCGTGGTCATTTCTAAAATTTCATCGTGCGCCCATACAGAATACAACGCCACATTAGCATGTTGTAAGGTGTTGTAAATTTGTTGTTGGTAATGAGTTGACCAGGCCTGGTAATCTTCTCTTTGCTGCTGATTGTTAATCTCATAAACCTGGTGATTACTCATAGATTGCAACTGCAATCCATCTATTGCCGGTAGTTGAGATTCAGAAAGGTCTTTTACCCAAACCGCTTTAAGTTTTACGCGATCTTGCAGTGCCGTTAAGATTTCGGTGGTTTGACTATCAATATCATGAAAATCACTAACCACAATTAAACGAGCACCTGGTTGTAAACGTCCACTTAAGCACAAAAAAACGTCATTTAAAGCCGGTTCAACCTGATTGTTCTCTATAGGTGGGCAAGGTTTGCAAATAGCCTGCATCACATTGGCATAACTCATTTTGCCTTCAAAAATTGGCGAAGAAACAAAATCATCTGCCAATCGACCTGTTGAAACAGGAATGCCAGCTTGTTGGGCTTGCCAAGCATAATAACCGGCCACTCTAGCCGCTTGTGATGCCTTAATGCGAGTGCGTGTACCAAAACGCATACTGGCGCGATGGTCTACCAAAATAAACCAGTTTTCTTGACGCTCTTCTTGAAAAAGTTTGGTGTAAGCTTGACCGGTTCGTGCCATTAAACGCCAGTTAATACGGCGAATTTCATCACCCATCTGATACGGGCGACTCTCTTCATATTCAAGCCCAGCGCCCATAAAACGTGAACTCTGTTCACCCTGGCGTAAGGCTTCACTCTGTTTAAAGTTAGGTGGGATATTAGCGGCACTATTCGCTAACTGCTCGCCAAATTGCACAATATCTTGAGCAGAAAGAATTGGCAACGCGGCTTGACTCGCGCTTTGCTGTGTTATGGGAGCAATAAAAATCTGACGAAATTTTTGATTAAAAAAATTCCACACCAAAACCGCTCCTTTAATCCAAGGATTGGAGGAATGTGTCACTGATGTAGATGTGTTTAATGGCTTGGGCACAGCAGACTCAAATAAAGCCAAATTTATTCAATACCAACCGGCACAGGAACCAGTTGAATAATTTTTTGAATGATATTATCGGCACTCCATTTTTGTGCTCGACCACTAAAACTAATAATTAAACGATGCCTTAACACATCAGGCAAAAGCGTAATAACATCATCAGGCGTTACAAAATCTCGCCCTTGTAACCAAGAATAGGCGCTTACGGCATGCAATAAAGCAATAGAAGCACGTGGAGAAGCACCAACCTCTAAAACCCCCTCCATAGCGCTATCTAACTCGCCTAACTTACGCGTAGCGGCAATTAACTTCACAATATATTGCTCTATTGAATCTGATACATACTGTTCTGAAACCTGATGACGCGCATGCAACACTTTTTCTGGTGATAAAAACGGATTAGCTGCTTCTTTATTTTCGCCAAAATGATGCGCTCTATCACGCCTTAAAATTTCTAACTCTTCGTTTTCATCCGGATAATCCAGAACTAAATGCAACATAAAACGGTCTAACTGTGCCTCTGGCAATGGATAAGTACCGCTTTGTTCTAATGGATTTTGGGTTGCCATGACCAAAAACATTTCGGGTAAGGCACGTGTTTGACCACCTGCAGTGACTTGTTTTTCTGCCATTGCTTCTAATAAGGCCGACTGAACCTTTGGAGGAGCACGGTTTATTTCATCTGCGAGTACAATTTCATTAAAAATTGGGCCTTTTACAAAAGTTAACGAACCGCTATTTACATCTAATACATCTGACCCCATAACATCGCCAGGCATTAAATCTGGGGTAAATTGAATACGCTGAAAACTCGCATGAACACCGGTAGCCAAAGTTTTAACTGCCGTGGTTTTTGCCAGGCCTGGTGGTCCTTCTAACAAAACATGACCACCCGTTAATAAAGCAATTAGCATCTTATCCAACAGCGCTTCTTGGCCAACAATGACACTTTGTAAATGCGCTTTAAGTGTCTTAAATTCTATTTGAATGCTCATTGTGAGTCCTAACTTGGTTTGTCATGTGAGTATTTAATTGAAAAATAATGGTTATAAATAAGCAAATTATTATATTTGAATTTAACCCTTTTCAGCGTGTATCTATTATCAAAGTTATAAAATGAATCATTTAAATAATCTATATACGTAATTGTATTCATAAAATATAACTGACTAAAATGGCCATAAAAATTGAAAATGATTTTAAATCAATTTTCTAATTACTTTTTAATCACTTTATTCTTAAGCCCCTTGTTTTTTCGTAAATACACTTACATAATAAACCAGTTAATTTAAATACCTACGCCGCATCCATACGACTTATAATCGTGGTTAATATCGTTCAAAAGAGAACTTATCTAAAAACCCTTTTTTAGAGGCAAAAATGTTAAAAATTAAACTCATTTTAATCGCAACTTTCTTTTTGCTATCCTCTTGCAGCAGTCAACAGCCGTCCACTCCAATAAAACTGACGACCAATTCATGGATTGGCTACTCGCCTCTTTTTTATGCTAATGAAAAAGGCTGGTTAAAAAAGGCTAACATTAAAATCTTTCCCTTAGTCTCTTTAGGTGAAAACATGATGACCTTTAAGATGGGTGGGTTCGACGGCCTAACAGGGACTCAGTTTGAATACCAAAAGGTAAATAGCCAAAATCATAATTTAGTCCCCGCGATAATGTTTAACCGTTCTAATGGCGGTGATATGGTATTGAGCAACCGCTCTGTTAAAGCGTTAGAGACCACAAAAGAAACCGTTGATGTCTACCTAGAAAGTTATTCGGTAAACACTTTGGTTTTTAATGCCTTTGTAAAGTCTCATAATTTGAGTCATAAACATTTCAATTTCATTAACAAAGACCAGCTTAAAATTGTTACTCTCATTAAACAAAAAACCATTCAAAAACCCACCATTGTCGTAACCTATATTCCATACAATCTTGAGATAGTTAAACACGGATTTAATGTAATAGATTCCACTAAAGACAATCCTAACATTATGGTTTTGGATGCGCTTTATGTAGATAAAAATGTTCTAAATCAACGTCATCAAGACTTTGTAACACTTAAAAAACTGGTTAACAAAGCGATTAACAACCTTAACGAAAACCCTAAGGAATATTATGAAGTGGTTAAATCGTACATAGAAAACCCTAGCTATGAAGATTTTAACAAAAGCCTCAAAGCCATTAAATGGCTCAATGATGAACTTTCAGATGAGCTACTTCAAAAGATGAATGAGATTAACTTTCAAACAAGGAAATTAATCTAAATGTTGACCATAAACCGTTTTTTAAGTGTCTTATTTATGATAACGGTATCGGCATTATTCGGTTCTTTTATAACCTATTATGTGGGTGAACAAAATACCAAAGCAAAAATCATTGCTACCAACTTTCATCAAGTAATGCATGAAACCAGTTACAATATTTCAACCGAATTAAATAACCTCAATAACCTTAATAACTTCAAAGCTTTACTCGATCGCAAAGCCGCTCAAAACCACTTAATTTCTGCCTTAGTTATTGCTAGAGGCAAGCAAATACTCTTAACAACTGATCACAGTATTCGTAAGCTTCCAAAACACATACACCATCATACTCAACATCAAAGCGTAAATCGCCACTTCATATTAGACAATAGTGTTCATGAACTAGAATTTGAGGTTTATCAACAAAACAAACCGATTCAATTAAGCCTTTTATTGTTTGCTAACCAGCCCGAGATAAAAAACTACTTTGCAGACACCTATTACCAATATTTTGTCTTTTTTATTATTCCAACACTGTTAGTTTTTCTATTTCTACACCAGTTATTAAAAAAGTTTTTAGTTAAACCTTTAGAAAAATTAAGACTGTTTGCCTATTATCACGATAGAACACCCCAACCTTTAAAAATAAAAGAATTAGAAACGATTCGTAGTTCCATGTTGCAAACCTTTCAACTACTCTCTAGTGAGAAGCAAGCCCTTTACCGCTCATCCAGAACCGATGCATTAAGCGAATTACCTAATCGTTACCAGCTAAATGAACGACTAGAGTGGCTAATTGAAGAGTCAAAACGCACGAATACCCCCTTCGCTTACCTGTTTTTAGATATCGATAACTTTAAAAAAATCAACGACACCCTTGGACATGATGCGGGAGATGAAATCGTCGTTAATGTTGCAAAAATCATGCAGGAGGCACTTAGAGCCTACGACATTATTGCCCGTGTTGGGGGGGATGAATTTGTCATTATTCTTAGTAAATACCAAAACCTTATAGAGTTAAATCATATTATTGACCGGGTACTATTAAAAATATCCCAAGAACAAATAGTCAGTAACCAATCCATAAATGTCTCCGCAAGTATTGGGGTTGCGTTTTACCCTAAAGATGGAACTGACGGCCAAGAACTCATGAAAAGTGCCGATATAGCAATGTATGAGGCAAAAAAACAGGGTAGAAATCAACATCACTACTTTACCGAAGAGCTAAACCAAAGAATTCAAATCGAGGTTAATCTAGAAAAAGAATTACACCTCGCGCTTAAAAATAACGAATTTGAACTCTACTACCAACCTAAAGTATCCAGCAAAACCAAAAATATAATAGGTATAGAATGTTTGGTACGTTGGAACCACCCTGAAAAAGGGCTAGTGCCACCAGGGGAATTTATAACCATAGCTGAGCAGAGCGGTTTAATTTTACCTTTAGGCGATTGGATTTTAAAAGAAGCCATAGAAAATCAACTCCATTGGCAACAACAATATAATATTCAGCTTCCTGTCTCGGTGAATGTATCTGCCCTGCAATTCAGTCATAAAGACTTTTTTAATAAACTGGAAACACTCGTCAATGAATTGAATTTTCCAGCAAACTTTTTAGATATTGAAATCACTGAATCTGTGCTTATGGAGAATACTCAAGAACACTTAAATACCCTTAAAAAAATCAGAGGTTTAGGTGCAACGATTTCTTTAGATGACTTTGGTACAGGCTATTCCTCACTCGCCTATTTAAAAATCTTTCCCATTAATATTCTAAAAATAGATAAATCATTCTTAGATGACTATGACTCAAAGTCAGGTGCGATTTTTATTGAAACTATCGTAAATATGGCTCATAACCTAAAAATTGACGTGATTGCTGAAAGTGTTGAAACCGAAGATCAGTTAAATTTTTTAAAGCAAATCAACTGCGAAGCGTACCAAGGGTATCTATGCAGTAAACCACTCCCAGAAAAAGAGTTTATTGAGCTGGTTAAAAACTCTCTATCAACTCAAGCTTAAAACCGAAACACGCTTTAGTTTTTTAAACTTAGTTTAATTTTCTTTACCTATTTTCAGCCACTTTCGTTTTAACAACGTCTAATAACGTCGTCAAAATCGTTTTAGTGGTTTCATCGGTTAATAGAAAAGGGGTCAGCGGTAAAGGGGTCAGAATGGAAAAGGGGTCAGTACCCTTTAACTTATCTTATTGAATTTATTGAATAATTATTATTTTTCGTTTTAAAAAATATTTTAAGGGTACTGACCCCTTTACAAAGACAAAACCTGGTGAATTCAAGTTCTAAGTGCAACAGTCTTGGTTTTAAAAAAGACCTCATAAGGCGTTCTATAATTTAGACATTTTCGCGGCCGATGATTTAATTTCTCGACGGCCTGAGCAATTACTTTATCTTCTATCTCATGAAAATTACACCCTTTTGGAAAATATCTTCTTAATAAGCCATTCGTATTTTCATTCGCACCACGCTGCCAAGGTGAATAAGGATCTGCAAAATAGACCTTGCTGTTGGTTTCTTTTTCTAGGGTCTTGAATTCTGTGGAAAAGGGGTCAGTACCCTTTAACTTATCTTATTGAATTTATTGAATAATTATTATTTTTCGTTTTAAAAAATATTTTAAGGGTACCGACCCCTTTTACTTTTATGGGCTTAATGTCATATATAAGTGAGACCTTTGCACCCAAGGGCATAAACACGAGTCGGGGATGTAAGAAAAAAGTGAAAAAATTCTTTAGATTTAGTCTTTTTATACATTCATCGACCCTTGTAAATGTCTCACATAATCAATTACCTTGTTTTTTTCTGTAATATCTCAATACCAACATTTTCACAGCATCATTAAACAAAAACCAAACCAGGGCATAAGCAGTCACATAACCCGCTGCAGTCCAACCAATAGGTGTCATAAAATCAAATCCATAAACGGCTAGCAAAATTCCGATTAAAGCTGAAAACAATGAAGCGCCTAATAATTTTAAAGAAGGCGTAGGTTGTTTAAAGAACCAATCATCTGAACGGGTATTGAAGATAGTTCCGTGCCCTGCAATGACAAGCTTAGCAAAAAATAGACTTTGAACATATTCAAGTGGTAAAGCTAAATAGGTCATTGTGATGTAAAAGAGGGTAAATGATGATATGACACCCGCTAAGCCAAGCCAGGTTGATAGAACAAATACCTCTTTCATATCCCAGCGAACAGGGCTTTCTCGTACTTTGGTATTATCATAAGCGATGGTCATAATGGGAAAATCATTAAGTAAAGCAAGAATGATAATCATAATTGCGGTTACTGGATAAAAATCATAAACCACAATAGCTAGAGTCATAAAGATAATAATGCGAATAGTCTCAGCAATACGATAGATGGTATAGCTTTTCATCCTTTCAAATATTTTTCGAGCCTCTTTGATAGTATCAATTATCACATGAAGGCCTGGAGCAAGAAGAACGATATCAGCCGCGGCTCTTGCAGCGTCTGTAGCACCGCTTACAGCAATACCACAATCGGCTTTTTTAAGTGCTGGAGCATCATTGACTCCGTCACCAGTCATACCAACAATATGCCCCGCTTTTTGCAAGGAATCGACAATGAAATACTTGTCTTCAGGATAAACTTCTGCAAATCCATTTGCATTTTCTATCAGCTCAATGATCTCTGATTCATGCTTTGAAACACTGCCCTTTGGTATGGGCATGTTATAAAGTTCTTTTTTCACATTAGAAACGATATTGTGAACAATCTTCTCTACTTCTTCTTTGGCAATATCGGGTTTTAATACCTGTACAATCGACTTTGATAGGATTTTTGAGAGATAAAGATATTCACCTGTCGATTCACCTTTTAGCACTCTTACATTTTCTATATTTGTACCGATATCTAAAATCTCAGAGATATATTTAGCCACTTCGATATTATCGCCAGTGAGCATTTTCATCTCAATACCTTTAGCCTTAGCATCTTCTATGGAGACACGGGAATCGGTTCTAGGTGGATCAAACAGAGGTATCAAGCCAACAAATGTGTAACTCTCATCAGTGCTCTTTTTATGGGCAACACCTAGTGTTCTAAAGCCCTTTTTGGCAAATGATTGAACTTGAGCATAAATCTCTTTTTTATCTATTAATGTCTCATCACACAACTCGACCACAACTTGTGGAGCACCTTTGGTGACTAATAACTCATAACCATCACATTCATAGACACCCTCTGTTCTTTTAAGAACTGGATTAAAAGGGATATATTTTTGCATTTTGTACGATTCAAATTTATCTCTTGATTCGTCTTCATCTAATCTGGCAAATATCGGTTTTTCTATAGGGTCGTTATTTTCTTCTTTACTTGCTAGTGCGGCAAAGAGAGTCAAATCTTTACTGGTAACATCTTTGGCTAAATATGGCGTTGCTAAGCTCATAATATTTTGTGTCAGAGTACCGGTTTTATCTGAACAAAATACATCCATCCCAGCGGCTTCTTCTATTGAAGCAAGGCGGCTAACTATTGCCTCTTTTTTGGCTAAAGCTCTTGCGCCTATCGCCATAGTCACGGTCAACACAGCGGGCATAGCAACCGGAATTGCAGAGATAGTTAACACTAAAGCAAATATCAAAAGCTCTACTGTTGGCTGATTGACTTGTATTCCGTGATATACAATGATTGCAATCATCGCAAGGGTAAGTAAAATTAAAAAATTGCCGACTTTTATAACCATTCGTTGAAAATGGCTGTGCTCTTCTCTACCCGCCTTTGCCACAAGACCAACAGTTTTTCCAAAATAGGTCTTTTCGGCCGTTGCAACCACTTTAGCTAACATTTCACCCTGTTTAATGATGGCATTTGCAAAAAGAGTTTCACCTATTTTCTTATTGACAGGAAGCGATTCACCCGTTAAAGCCGATTGGTCAACTTGAATAAAATTTCCACCAGATAGAAGTTTTACGTCGGCTGGAACAATATCTCCAATTTTGACTTTGACTATGTCATCAGGTACCAAATATTTAGACTCTATCTCACTCCACTCACCATCACGAAGTACCAAGGCTTTACTTGCGAGTTTCTTTTTTAGAACGGCTATCGCATCAAGAGCTTTTGATTCCTGGTAAAAATCAACAAAAGCATTTACCAGTAACAAAACCATAATGATTGTAAAATCTTCCCACCTTTGAACAGAAGCAGCAAGAATCGCTGCCACCTCTATCATCCAAGGGATAGGTCCCCAAAATCTTTTAAATAAACGAACCAGAGCACTTTCTTGCTTCTCTGAAATCTCATTTAAACCGTACTTTAAAAGATTTTTTTGGGCTTGTTCTGATGTTAACCCCGTTAAGGGGTCAGCTTGATAATCTGGATGGGGGGTTTCTGGAGAAGGAGAAAGGTTGTCATCTGTGCTTTTAATATCTGTGCTATTCATTAGTATAACTCCAAGATAATGCTAAATTTGTTTCTATTCTACAACCTATTAAATAGAGACAGAAAAAAGAATTGTCTTTAAAACGTAAAACCGATAGTTAAATAAACCTTTAGTGATATTAATCAACTTTTACCTGGTTGACTTGTTTGGCTTGTTTAGCTTGTTTGACTGCTCGTACTTCACCAATCTATGGGGCATCGTAATTTTCTGGCTCATCGCTATAAACACACACATTCCAATCAGCCGCTAACCCATCTTGTGCCACACAGTAAGTATTAAAAAAATTCACAATTTCTTGGCGCTGACAATGTGCTTCAAAAGCAGACATATTGGCCCAAATTTCGTTAAACACAATCGGAAAGCTATTGCCTTCAGCAAATGGGCTTTTAATATGACGAGTAACGCGATATTGAATGCATCCATCTTCTCTTAAGGTATTCGGTTCTAAACTTTGTAAAACGCTAAACAATTCTTGTTCTTTACCAGGTTTAGGTTGAAATTGGGCTAAACAATAAACTTTGGATGACATGTTTTTCTCTTGTTATTTATTTTTAGGCTAATACATTAGGGTAAACAGTTTCACTGTCCTAATTCTGTTACCCCGATAAGAGGCAATAATCTTTGCAGTACAGCCTGAAGAATACCTGCCTCTGCCTTAATAATCAATTTAGCTTTACGCTCTCTCCAAGCTAGAGTTTGTACTAAGCTTGCAGCAACGACTGAAGGTTTATCTAAATTTAATAAAGGAACTTCTGTTAAGCCACCTCTTATACTGGTACTAATGGGGCAACATATTAATAATCCCGTTTGATCATTGTAGCTTTTACTGGATAAAACTAGCGCAGGTCGATATTTACCAATCTCTTTGCCTTTAGTCGGTTCAAAGTCTAGCCAAATAACATCTTCTCTGTCAGGAATATAAGCATTCATTCAATTAGCTCACTATTTATCGGTGTTGCTAATAGTTCACTATGGACTGTGTCTGGGTTAAGACCTTCTAAAAGCTGAGCTTCGGTAAAGGGCAATCGCTTAACCGATTGAGTCGCTTTTTTTACGGTAAAGCCATCTTCAAAAACTTCTACTTTAACAACTGTATTTTCTGTAAAGTGCGGAATATCTCGCATGGCACCAGAAACTCTTAATCCAAGGCCATTTCCCCATTTTTGAATTTTTGAATCTATTGCAAGGCTCATAGCATTTTCCTCTTATTGTTTATACATAGTATATACTTTTAAAAGAACAATACCAACCAGGCCTGATAAAAATTATAAAGACCTCTATAATGCCCGTTATGAATAATCGCAAACCATTACAAGATCGCAACTTTGATAAGTTGGTCGATAAATTTGAAGCCAAAGTGTATGACACCCTTAAAGGTGAATGGCGTTTAAAACTGCTTAAAGAAGATTTAGATTCTCTTCGACACATTGAAGTAAATACCGATTTACCAGGCCTGGTAGAATCTAAAAATGCACCATTATCTATTTGGGACGCAGGCTGTGGATTTGCCCAAATTAGCCAATGGTTTGCCCAAGCAAATCATGAACTGACTTTGTGTGATTTATCGCACCAAATGATAATGCGCGCTAAACAAAATTTTGCCAAAAATGATTTACACGCCACCTTTATTGAAGGTCCAGCACAGGATATTGCCCCCAGCTTACCTGAATTTGATTTGGTGTTGTTTCATGCAGTTTTAGAGTGGCTGGCACAACCCAAAGAGACCTTAAAAACCGTTGCTACTAAAGTTAAACCTGGCGGACATTTATCATTGCTATTTTATAACCGCAATTCGGTAGTGATTCGCAATACCTTAAAAGGAGCTTGGCGTTTACCAGGCCTGTTAAAAGATGAATATATGGGTAAAGGTAAAAAACTCACACCACCTAATCCACAAATTCCAGAAGAAGTGTGCCAGTGGTTACAAGATTGGGGCTTTGAAATTGAAATACATACAGGAATTAGAGTGTTTCATGACTATATGACACCTGATGCCATAGAACAAACCAACCAAGAAGAGTTATTGGCAATGGAATACCGATATTGCCGAGAGCCCACTTTCCGTAATATGGCTCGTTATATTCATATTTTGGCTAAAAAAAGATTCCCTGGTCAAGCCAGGGAATGACGGTTTGTGGGTTTACTTTGTTTCGGTATATGTATTTTATGATTGTTTAAATAAATCTTTTAACCACGAAGACACGAAAGCACGAAGATTTCTAATATTTAATACCAGCTTAAATTTAACGAATAACCAAACTAAACGTAATAAATTAATCGCTTTTAAACTATACAAATGCAGAGCTTATAGGCATGACTTAAGATTGTTAGGCTATGATTTTCTAATCGCTTTTATTTATTTTTTTATCTTCGTGCCTCTGTGTCTTCGTGGTTAATTTTTACAATACTGGATAATCAATCACAAAATATGGATACCCCTTTGTTTTTACAGGCCTGGTATGTCATGCGGCAAACTAAAATTTGGAGGCAAAGAGTAAAATTTAAATCCATTTTCAAAAAACTACTAATTTAAATAATAGATTAAAACCACATGAAAAAATCGACCACAAACTCTCTTTTAAAACTATTAATGGCTTTACTCATTAAAAATCCAAAATTTCTTATTCTTATTCCACTTTTAGGTGGGCTTTGGTATGGCTATGAGGTATTTGTTGCTCGCCCTGCTATGACGTATATGGGTGTTCCGCAAGTCAATGCAACGCCGCCACAAACGGGCATTATGACTGGGTTTTCTCATATTTTAAGAAACCAGGGTTATATGCTTGAATACTCTGAAACCCTAGAAAACCCTCTGTGGGTTACCTATAAAGTCACCAAGGCAAACTACAAAAGCGGCAAACGCCCATCAGGTTTTAATAGCGATTGGCGATCCTATCAACAGGTAAAACAAGGTGATTACAAAGGGTCAGGCTATGACAGAGGCCATATGGCACCCAATTATGTAATTGCCAGTCGTTACGGTCGGTCTGCGCAAAAAGAGACCTTTTTAATGACCAATATTACCCCACAAAAACCCAAGTTAAACCGCAAATCTTGGCAACGTTTAGAAGAGGTGATTGCCGACGATTTTTCAAAACAAAATGGGGATTTTTGGGTAACAACTGGGCCTATTTTTGATGCTAACCCTAAACATTTAAAAGGCTCAAACGTTAAAATTCCAAAGGCGTTTTATAAGATTTTAATTAAACCCTCAACCCAACAAACACCAGCTAAAGCGTTGGCATTTATTTTTCCGCAAAATGCCAAGCCTAGAGCAAGTTTAATGTCCTTTGTGACCACCATTGATGAGATTGAACGTTTAACGGGTATCGACTTTTTTGCAGACTTAGAAGATGATTTTGAAGACCGCTTAGAATCTGACAAAACCCCAGAAGCTTGGCATTTAAAAGCCGTGGCTAACCGCCCTTCACGTTATTAGTTATACAAGAGTTAGTTATACAAGAGTTCCTTTCATCAACTTATAAAAGAGCCTCTCTAAATATTATTCAATGCTTTCTATCGTTACAGACTCTAGTATGATTACTATCAGACTTTAACGAACAAACCCTTTCTATGGAGATAATATGGCTTGTAATTGCCATGTAGAAGTCACGGATGCTTCACAAAAAAAGTTATTAATGCTTTTACTTAGCATTAATATGACTTTTTTTGTTTTTGAATTAGGAGTTGGTTGGTATGCCGAATCTACCGGATTAATTGCCGATTCTTTGGATATGTTGGCCGATGCATTAGTTTATGCTATTGGCATTTACGCCATTGGCCGAGCCGCTTCAATTAAAGCCAATGCGGCACTAATGAGTGGTTACTTTCAATTAGTGCTCGCATTATTGATTGGGTTAGAAATTGTTCGTCGCTACTTTTTTGGGAGTGAACCCGTATCAACCCTAATGATTGTAATGGGTATATTGGCGTTAATAGCAAATGCTTACTGTTTAAAATTGATTTATAAACACCGCAACGGTGAAGTCCATATGCGGGCAAGCTGGATTTTTTCAGCCAACGATGTCATTGCTAATATTGACGTAATCATCAGTGGTATATTGGTTTTTTGGTTAGATTCTCGTTGGCCAGATTTAATTATTGGTGCCGTCATCACACTGGTGCTGTTATATGGAGCTTTTCATATTATTCGGGATGCCAAATCTGAACGTAAATTGATTAAAGAGACCTGTGAACAAACCTAGAATGACAAAACCCAGCCTGAATAGAAGACAATTTTTAAAACGAGTAAGCTTGGGTAGCATAGGTAGCTTAACGGCTACTGGACTAGCCTCCATTAGCGGATTAAGTGGTTGTACTGTTTCAGAGATTCGTCGTGGTATTACTACTAGCCATGAGCTCTATAAAGGCAATGTTTCTCAAGCTATTTCTGCTCAAGTACCAGGCCTGGGTATTCCAGAAATTGATGGTGTTGTGCGTAAACAAACTACCTTGTTCTTAAATGAAATAGCTAAGAATTGGAGTGATAAAAAAACCGCTTCGCCAAAAGCCTATGTTAAATACACCGATAACTACCAAAGCCGTGCGATTATTGATTTTAACAGTGGGCAAATTCAAGTTGAAACCATTGTAAAAAATAATCCAAAAACCGCGCTTAAAAAAGCCCTTGTGCAAACATTACTTACCCCAGAAGATCCATCTCAGGTTGATTTATTCAGTGCAAAAACACCCCCTCAAGGTGCCAAACCATTTTTATTAGAGTTGGTTAGAGATCACGATAAAAAACCGATTCGTTATGCTTGGCGAGCTAATCGTTTTGCTGATTACTTAATTAAAACACGTTACAAAACGTTTTCAGATAAGGGCAAAATTCGTCATGCTGTCACCTTTAGAATGGTCAATGACTATCAAAACCAACAAAAGCGACACTATCAGCTTGATGTATTAAAACAGAGTAAACGCTTCAACCTTCAGCCCGCTTTAGTATATGGAATTATAGAAACTGAAAGTGGCTTTAACCCTTATGCCGTAAGTTCGGCTCCAGCCTATGGGTTAATGCAAATTGTGCCTTCCACCGCTGGACGAGACGCTTACCGCTTACTAAACAAACGCGATGGCACCCCCAGCCGAAATTTATTGTTTACCCCTGCTCGCAATATTGAATATGGCAGTGCCTATCTTTCTATTTTATTTAATCGTTACCTTCAAGGCGTGCGGAATGCTAAATCAAGAGAATATTGTGTGATTGCTGCCTATAACACTGGCAGTGGTAATGTTTTAGAAGCGTTTGATAGCAATAGAAATCAAGCCGTGGCAAAAATTAACCGACTTTCTAGTGGGCAAGTTTATACACATTTAGTCCGAAATTTATCTAGCACAGAGGCTAGAAATTACGTGCAAAAAGTGGTGCGCAACAAACAAAAATACACCTAGATGCCTTTTTTAAGGTTATTAGTCCTTAATAAAGTGAGAGCCAACTAAAAATTTAATGGCTCCGTAACAACAACTTGGTTTCTACCGGCATGTTTCGCCTTATAAAGTGATTGATCTACCTGTTCAAGCAGCATTGCCGTATCTTGTGTAATCTCATTTGAAATTAGCCCTGCTGAAAAAGTAACCTCAAACTCTTTATCGTCAAGCGTATGATGTTGAACTTTTGCAAAATCATTTAGAATTTTGTCAAACAATTTTTTAGCCGCCACTAAAGGTGTATCAGGAAGGAGTACCATAAATTCTTCACCACCATATCGCCCTATTTTGTCGGCTTTGCGTAAACGTTGCACCAAAAAGTGAGATAAGCTTCTTAAAACCTGATCACCAACAACATGCCCGTATGTATCATTAACATTTTTAAAGTGGTCTACATCAAGCATAACCACACTAAAGACCCCATTTGAGCGTTGACAACGATACATTTCCGAATCAATTAACTCTTTGATATAAGTATGATTATACAAGCCGGTTAATCCATCCTTAATCATCAATGCATTTAACGCTTTTGCTCTGTGGGCCTTTGCTTTGATAAAAACCGGTAAACGGTTAATATCAATGGGCTTAGTTAAGAAGTCATCTCCGCCTTTTAAAACCGCAGTAAACTGCACATTTTCATCTGTTTCAGAGGAGAGAAAAATAATCGGAATAGCCTCTAAACTAATTTGCTGACGAATCACTTGGGCAAGTTCAATACCATTACACCAAGGCATATGCACATCCATCAGAATCAAATCAGGTTTTTGACGGCTAATCGCCTCTAAAGCCTCTTTAGGATGCACAACTCCTTGAACATCCATTCCAGACTCCTCTAATACAAAGGTCATTAAATCAACCAAAGCACTATCATCGTCAATGATTAAGATTTGATCACGGTCTTCAGCAACGGTCTGACTTAACTCTCTAATTTTTTCTAATAATAAAGAGATATTTAAAGGCTTAGAAAGATAAGCGCTACCACCAACTCTCACGACTTGTAGACGTGCTTCTATATCTTGTCGTGCAGAAATAAAAATTTTAGGAACATCAAACCCAAAATGTTTTATAAAATCAAAACGTTTAATTTCTTCAATACCAGCACACTTGCCTTCAGGAAAATTGATATCTATGACTAATATATCTGGTTTAAAATTAATAATAGCGGATTCAACATTTTTTAACTCGGTAATAGACTCAACAATATAGCCAAAATGCTCTAACTGAGATGTCAAAAATAGATTTAACTCCTCATCGTCTTCAATGAGCATAATTTTTCTATTAAAAGTGGAATCGTTAACAGGAACGACGGTTTCCTGAATCAATGTTTGCCCAATAGGCGCTGTTGCAGCGCTAACCATGAGAGCTAAAAGACTTTCTATTTGTTCACTCTGCTCTTGAGTTAAAGCATGATTATTATTAGTCTCAATGATCCCTTTTAATACAATCTCCAAAGCACGCGAATCATTACTTAGTTGAGTATGAGTAAACGTCCCTGCCGAACCGGTGAGTGTATGAACTAAACGGTGCAGTAACTCCAAGGATTCTTGGGTTTCTGTTGCAGTCTGTGTTGCTATTTTTACAGACTGCCAGGCCTGGTTAATTTCTTCAATTCTAGCAGGCAAACTCTGCTTAAATTTAGTTTGCATAGCCAATAATTTAGCCCGAAACTGCTCTTGAGATGAGATTGAATTTTCTGGTTTTTGTTCCGACATAAGGTTCTCTTTTAACTTACCGCTCTTTGCCACAAAGCTTTAACATTCTCAGGTAAAGTCATAGGGTCAAAAGGTTTAGGAATCACATCAATCGCACCTAAGGCTTTATAGTTCTCAACTTCCTGTTGCTGTACTTTAGCCGTCATAAAAATAACTGGGGTATTTTTTAAGCTAGGGATTTTACGAATTTCTTGCAATGCGGTTGGTCCATCCATGGTTGGCATCATGACATCAAGCAAAATCAAATCTGGGGCAAACTCTTCAGCCGCCTCTACTGCTTGCTGTCCGTTTTGACATAACTTTAAGGTATACCCACCCATCATCTCTAAAGCCATTTGGGCAATCGATTGAATATCTGGTTCATCTTCTGCATAGAGTATCTTTTGAAGCTCTGCCATTTCACTATCCTTTAAAACTATTTAACGTGACTTAAATCAATCTGCATCATTTATTAATTATTATTAATTATTTTTAGTCACAATTTTTTCAATCTTTTCGACTAATTCGTTATTGGTTGTTCTAGATTTCACCAGCGTCTCTGCCACCGGCATTTTCTGGTTAATCTTAATATCATCCGCTGAGAAAATGACCACCTCTGGAGTTTTTGAAAGCGTTCTAATATATTCAATTAAATCGAGTCCAGAACCATCGGGTAAACCAATATCCAACAACAATAAATCATAGCAATTTTCACTTAGTAACTTTTTAGCTTCCGCTAAAGAACCCGCTTGATTCATTTTAAACTTCTCACCTAATAGCATATCAACGAGTTTACAAATATCCTCGTCATCCTCAACATGTAATATGCTATTTTCTTTTGAAGTAGATAGGTGATTAATACTGTTTTCAATCGCATCTATAAATGCAGACTCATCAATGGGTTTATTGATCCACTCAACAATGCCTGCTAGGGTTTTACCTTCTCTGACCTTGGTTTGATTGGCTTTAGCAGAAACAAACACAATCGGTAAATTATGCTGTTGAGGGTCTTCTCTAAGCTCTTTATACAAATCTACGCCATTTTTTCCCGGAAGCATAATGTCTAACGTCATGGCAACATAGTCATTTTCTTGAAGTAATTTTTTAGCGTCATCCGCGGTGTTTGCGGTATCCGAATCAAACCCGGCTTGTGCTAGCATTAATCGCAATAACGAAGCAATATCGGCTTCATCTTCACAAATTAAGATTCTTTGAGAAGGATTGCCAGTATCCTTAGGAATCGCTATCGATTTTTCAACTACAACCTGTTCAGGTAAATCGATATAAAAAGTGGTTCCTACTCCCAGTTCTGAAACAAACGCAATACGACCATTATGTTTTTCAACCATCGCTTTAGTGATGTTTAAACCTAACCCCGTTCCTCCTATCTGGCGGGTGTCGGAGGAGTCTGCTTGAGTAAACTTGTCAAAAATTTTAGGTTCAAGGGCTTTAGGTATTCCAGGCCCATGATCTGTTACAGAGATACGAATCTGTTGATGGTGGCGAATAGCAGCAATCACAATTTCATCGCCTTCAGGTGCAAATTTAGCCGCATTTGACATAAGATTATTCATCACTTGCATCAAACGATGCTCATCTCCATGAATTTTTGCCCCACTGACTTCATTGTCTAGTACAAATTTAACATTATGTTGATTTGCATAACCATGATTAGACTCAATCGCTTGAGTTAATAAATGTTCTACATCTACCGGTGCAAAATTAAAATCCATTTTTCCTGATTCTAATTTTGAAACATCCAAAATATCGTTAATCAACATCAATAAACGCTCTGTATTATTGTGCGCCATATTAAGTAATTTTTGAGCTTGCTCATTAAACTCACCAGCCATGCCGCCGGTTAAAAGGCCAATAGAACCGCGAATGGAGGTTAAAGGGGTACGCAATTCATGGCTTACCGTAGAAATAAACTCTTCTTTAATTTTTTCAGATTCTTTACGCTCGGTGATATCTCTAACAATTCCAGTAAACAAAATTTCGTCATTCACCACCATTTCACTCACTGATAACTCAAGAGGAAAAACCGTACCATCCTTACGCAATCCTTCTACCTCTCGACCTATACCAATGATTTTTTTCTCTCCAGTTTGTATATGGTGCGCTAGATATCCGTCGTGCTGGTCACGATAGGGGTTTGGCATTAAAATTTTGACGTTTTCACCAATGATTTCATCAGCAGAATAACCAAATATCTTTTCTGCTGCAGGATTAACCGTTTCAACACAACCTTTATGGTTAATCGTAATAATTCCATCTACTACCGTATCCAAAATAGCTTTATTTCGGTTTTGTAAGTCTTTCTGTTTTTTGGTCGCTTCCACTTCTGCAGAGATATCATTTATAACCCCTGTAAACATGATCTCACCAGAAACATTCATTTCTGAAACACTTAATTCAATCGGAAAAATCGAACCATCTTTACGTTGAGCTCTTACCTCTCGACCGATACCAATAACTTTCTTTTCACCGGTATCGTGATAATGCCCTAAGTAGCCATCATGTTCAGAATGGTATGGTTCTGGCATAAGTACTTTTACATTTTGACCTAGAAGTTCAGATGATTCATAACCAAACATCTTTAAAACAGCTGGATTAACCGTTTCAATAATGCCCTTTTTACTAATGGTAATAATTCCATCAGGTACCGTTTCAACAATCGCCCGCATACGTGCGGCACTGTCTTTTAAATGTTGTGTTTCCATAATTCACCGAATGTGGTTTTGCCCAAATCTCAGTCCACTTTGGCCAAAATAATAAATTTAACTTTAAGCTTCATTTTAATACAAATACTCGGGCATTCTGAGGATTATATTTAATAATTCAACATCGACCATTAATAATGGTTATTTTCAATATAAACAACAAGTAACCCTCTTTATCAACACCGTATTTATGCTTAAAAATTAGTAAAAATGTATTCTGCCAAAAGATAATTTCAGCCTCTTAGTCGTAAACCGAGTAAAACTTCAATAAAATAGCACAACCTACTTTAGATAAACATTACCAAAATGTTATAAAGAGGGATGATGATTTAATCTGAAATCTAACATCTAAAACAACTTAACCTTGAGAGTTGATATGCTAAAAACTAGCCAAAAAGACACCATTTATGCCCAAGCACACGAAGCCATTGGTGCCTTTCAGTTTGATGATTCAGTTGTAGCGGTTTTTCCAGATATGATTCAACGCTCAGTACCAGGTTATCAAACCATATTAACCGGCATTGGCGAACTTACTAAAGCCTATGCACAAGCCCATACCAAGCTCTATGATTTAGGTTGTTCATTAGGAGCAGCAGCCTTAACCATGCGTCGCAATATTGCTGTACCCGGCTGTGAAATTGAGGCTATTGATAATTCAGAGGCTATGATTAAACGGGCTGAAGAGTTCTTACACGCCTATCATTCAGATATTCCCGTGAATTTGCACTGTGCCAATATGACTGAGATGCCAATTCAAAACGCGTCAGTAGTCGTGATTAACTTTACTTTACAATTTATTGACCCAGAAGAACGTGATGAACTGATTAAAAAAATTTACCAAGGGCTGCAACCTGGTGGGGTGCTAATTTTGTCTGAAAAAATTCATTTTGAAGACAACAAACTCCAAAATGCCATAGAACATATGCATTTACAGTTTAAACGCGCCAATGGCTACTCTGAATTGGAGATTAGTCAAAAACGCAGCTCTTTAGAAAATGTGCTCATATCTGATACAGAAGCAGAACATATACAACGTTTAAACAATGCCGGCTTTACCTCAGCAGGCATATGGTTTCAGGCATATAACTTTGCCTCTTTTTTGGCGGTTAAATAGAAACTATTAAAAACAGAACCTTAACCACAAAGACACGAAGTCGCGAAGGTTTTTAAGTTACCAGGCCTGTAAAATCATAAAAACCATACATACCAGTCAAACCAAAAACCGTCACCCTCTGGCTTGACCAGGGGATCTTTTCCAGACAAACGAGATTATCGGCTCAAGCCCGATAATGACAGGGTTGTATTTTAGGTTCAAAACACACTTACCCTCTACTCACAAAGTTTAGTTTGCCACAGGGCATACCAGGCCTGTAAACCATTATTTCTTCATGCCTTCGTGACTTCGTGGTTCAATCTCTCAGTTGTTCGATATAATAGTCGCTCAGTACAAATATTAACAAACAAGGTTTCACGTGAAGCAGCATTACGATACATTTTGGGAAAAATTGGAAGACGAACGTTTTAATGAATGGAAAGCGCAACTTCCAGAGTTAATTAACACCGCATTGCATCCGGAAGGTAATGGTAATTTACCGCGCTGGTTAGATGGCTTAGAGCGTGTTCGTTCTTTTACCGGTAACACCCAATTTGATTTGAACCAGTCTGCCATTACCGTTTCCCAAAATAGTCCTTTGAATGAAGCTGAAAAACTTGAGCTAGAAGATGCCTTACGAGTGTTTCATCCTTGGCGTAAAGGGCCTTTTTCAATTCACCATATTTTTATTGATACCGAATGGCACTCAGACTGGAAGTGGGATCGTGTTCGCCCCCATTTAGCCAATTTAAAAGGTCGTAAAGTATTAGATATTGGGTGTGGTAGTGGTTATCACCTATGGAGAATGGCGGGTGAAGACACTGAACTCGCCGTAGGCGTTGACCCTAGCTTACTGTTTATGAATCAATTTTTAGTACTCAAACACTTTATTGGTGAAACCGTCCCCGCCTATTTCTTACCACTGACTTTAGAACAACTGCCTGTTGCTAAAAAAGGTGGTGCATTTGATACGGTATTTTCTATGGGGGTTTTGTATCACCGTCGTTCGCCGATTGACCATATTTATGAGCTAAAAAATCAACTTTTACCTGGCGGCGAAATGGTTTTAGAAACCATTGTCGTACCCGAAGAATACGGCCAATTATTAGTGCCTGGTGAGCGTTATGCACAAATGCGAAATGTGTGGTTTTTACCTTCAGTAAAAGAGCTAACTCACTGGTTAGAACGTTGCGGCATGCAAAATGTACGCTGTGTAGATATAGACCAAACCAGCATAAAAGAACAACGCACCACCGATTGGATGACGTGGAACTCGCTAGAAAGCTTTCTAGACCCAGAAGACCACAACAAAACCATAGAAGGCTACCCTGCTCCACTTCGTGCAGTAATGGTATGCAATAAACCTAAATAAACCTAAATAAACCTAAATAAAATCATAGATATTATTTAGCGAAAATTTATCCATTCAACTCAAATTTTAACTTACCAGGCCTGGTAATTTAGGTGTAAAAAATTAAACTTAATCTGACAAGACACCAATTAATTTCTAACCTAACTTGATCAAAATTCATTATTAGATTTGAGTTATTTTCCACTTTTGTGATGCCTAATATTGAAGTTTGGACAAACGCCATAAGTCCCCTTGTAATAAATGGTGCAAGGTTCTTAGTGTAGTGAACGGTAAAAAAACGCTGCTGTTTGAGCGTAGCGAGTTCAGCGTTTTCAGTTCACAAGCTTAGAACTTGCCCATTTATGGAGTGGGGTTTGTTTTTTGGTTACTTATTGCCAAATTGCAAAAAGTAACGGGAAGCCTGAGTGACAAAATTTAAGGCAAAGGCGTAATATTTAAAAAGGCTTCTCAATCGCTGTCGTCGTAAATCTAAGCTTTTACAATTTAGGTTTTTATTCTCTTGATTAAGGGCATTATTTTTTTATAGCGATTAATCTATTTTTTTACCGCAGTATTTGCTAATGTAACTAAATAATTTCTGAGTTTTACTTATTAGGAGAGACCTATGCACGAGAGTATGCTCGAATAAAAATGATTAAAATTCACCCGATTTTTGTTGTACCCCAAGGGTACTTCCGTTGGCCGACAACTTGCGAATAGCTAGCTATTCCCTGCGTTTTCCGCCGCAAACAAAGAACTCGACGCCCGAAGGGGTAAGTCGAGAATCAGGCAAATTTTCCCTCATTTTTCTTTCGCACCTATCTCGTGCAAAGGTCTCTAGGAAATAAATTTCATGACAACCAAACCAAGCAGTGAAAAATTTACCGAAATCTTAGGCCTTATTCTTGGCGCTTTGGTGGTTAGTGTGTTTGCTACCGCACAGCAAGTAGTAGTTTTTGGAGAGGTTAAACTGGCTGGCTATGTTATACCAGTTTTTATAGGCTCGGTTTCTGGCTTTTTTATTGCCAAATGGTTCGCTAAACTCTCTACTGCCAAAAAAGAGATACAAAACTCTCATGAACGCCTAAAACTGGTTTTAGAAGGCTCTGGAATTGGGCTATGGGATTGGTACCCTCACACAGATCAAGTTAACTTTAACAAAGAATGGTGCAAACAACTTGGCTATGCTTTAGATGAAATAGAACCCCATTTTAATACTTGGAAAAACCTAGTACATCCCGATGATTTAGCGCAATGTTCTGTTGATATTCAAAATCATATTGATGGTAAAACTGAGCTTTACCAAAATATCCATCGTATGCAGCACAAAGATGGGCATTGGGTTTTCATCCTGGCTCGAGGTCAAATCATAGAACGTGATAACAACGGAAAACCTTTTCGATTCACCGGCACTCATAACGATATCACTCACCTTAAAGAGGTAGAACATAACCTCGAAGAATCTAATCAAAAGCTGAAACAGCTCTCTTTAGTTGATGGTCTTACTGGGTTACACAATCGAAGGGCCATGAATGAACGCTTAATTCAAGAATGGGGTCACTGGAAACGAGAAAAAAACCCTGTTAGCATACTTTTGATTGATGTCGATTTTTTTAAAAAATTTAACGATAATTATGGCCACCTTAAGGGTGATGCATGTTTAAAACAAATCGCCCAAATTTTAGAACATAACGCCAAGCGAACGAATGACATTGCGGTACGTTTTGGGGGTGAAGAATTTTTAATCATTCTTGCCGGTACCACTCGTTCTGAAGCGCTCATTATTGCAGAAAACATTCATAATGATATTACTCGTTTAGCCATTCCACATAAAGATTCTGAGGTTGGCAATTTAGTGACGGTATCCATTGGGGTAAATGGTTGTGATGATACACAAGACTGTCCCTCCTTTAATTCCATCATTGAAGGCGCCGATATTGCCCTTTATAAAGCCAAAGAATCCGGAAGACACAAAACCTGTTTGTACAATGCATAATTATCCGAGCACCTATGTCAGTAAATATTGCTATGTCAGTAAATAGATTAGTAAAGATTTTTTCTAAGTTCGTTTTATCTATACCTTTATTGGCTAACCCCCTATTCTCTAAACCTTTATTAGCTATCACTTCATTCGTTAAATCATTAATCAAACCACTTGCGGTTTTGACACTCTTAACGATGCTGACTCCATTAATAACCAGTTGCGAAAAAGCACAACCTTTAAACATAGCTTATCACTCATGGATAGGTTACCAATTTCCTTTTTTAAGTGATCAAACCTCCGACGATTCCATGTTGCATTATCGCCAAACCGCTGATTCTGCCGAATCTATGCAATTACTTAAATCAAAGCAAGTGGATGCCGCTTATTTAACGCTTGATGAAGTCTTGCGCATGCAAGACCAGGGGGTTGATTTAACCGTTGTATTAATCGCAGATATTTCTGCTGGAGCAGATATTGTTTTAGGACAATCTAATATTACAAACGCTCAAGAAATCAAAAACAAAACCATTGGCTATGAAGCAAATGCCCTTGGTGAGTTTATGCTTTATCACTTTTTAAAAAAGTACCAATTAACCAAAAGTGACGTTAACCTCGTTAATATAGATGTGAAAAACTCAATTAGCGCCTTTAAAAATAAGCAAATAGATATTGTCATTAGTTACTACCCTATTGCACAACAGCTCATAAAGCTTAATGCCGTTACCTTATTTGACAGCCAAGAAATTCCAGACACCATCGTAGATGTACTGGCGATTAGAAACCAAATAAGTGACCAAAAACACCACCAAATATTAGACGCTGTTAAAAAACACTTTAACGGAGTAAACTACTTAAACATTAACTATGAAGATGGTAAATATCAATTAGCCTCTCTATTAGATACTAATGCGCAAGAAATTGACTACAGTTTAAGTCATCTTATATTGCCTTCAGAACAAGCTAATTACCGATTACTTAATGACAAAGCAGCGATTAAAAAAGTTCTTACCGAACTGACACAACAAATGAAAGCAACGGGCTTAATTCATAACTTATCCAATAAAAAACCCATTTTTACCGATGAGTTTATTCAATAAGGCCTATAGATATACGCATGAATATATGCATGAAAAAACGCATGAATAAACAATTGAAAAGCCTATTATTATTACTCTCTTGGTTAAGTTTAATCTGTGCCAGCTCGGCCAATGCAAACCAAACCTTAACCTTAGGCGTCTATCAATATCAATCCAAAGAATCAGTCACTAATCAATATACACCGCTTGCCAAATACTTATCTGACGCACTGCCTGGCTATAACGTAGCGCTTAAAGTTTATACCTCTGAAGAAATAATTAAGGCCGTTCATCGCAAAGAAGTGGATTTATTATTCGTTAATCCCAATCTATATGAAGTGGTGCGCCAAGAAGTTCTTTTAAACGGCGTTACCGCTACTCAACAAAAAATTTATAACGGGCAAGCTTTAGCCAGTTTAGGCGGGGTTATTTTTAGCCAAAAACAGAGCGGTATTAACACCCTGCAAGATTTAGTAGGCAAAACGGTTGCCATACCTACCTTTAATAACACTGGAGCTTACCGTGTTCCGCTTTATGAGGTTTACAAAGCCGGTATCAATTATAAAAAAATTAAATTCACTGAAGTTCAAAATAATGATTCGGTTGTTCAAGCCGTTTTATCCGGAAAAGCTCAGGCAGGGTTTGTACGCACCGGGATTCTTGAAAGTTGGTTAAAAAACCATCATTTAGCGATTGATGATTTGCATATTATTAACCAGCAAAAAAACCGGGCCTTTCCGCAACTTCTTTCTACCCGCCTTGTACCAGAATGGCCATTTCTTATTTTGCCAGGCCTGGATGACAACCTAAAACGCGATATTGTTGTTGCTCTATTTTCCCTTAGAGAAAATGACCCCGCTGCAAAAAAAGCCGGTATTGCAGGTTTTGTAGCGCCTTTAGATTACAAACCTATTGAAGAGATAGTAAGAGAATTAAAACTGCCTCCTTATGATATTCCCGAAACCATTACAACCACTGAACTATGGCATCAATATAAGTGGGCTATTCTGTGTATCATGTTCGCTTTAATCATTCTGCTTAGCTTTTGGCTGCGTTCTGAAAAACAACGCAAAACCATATTTGACCAGGAGCAAAGCTTATTACATCAAGCAAAAATTGACGAACTGCTTTTAAAACTACCTAAATTTGCTGAAACGCATAGCGAAGCAGAAGTCATGCAGTACGCTATGGAAAATATAGAAACATTAACCCATAGCCCCATCAGTTTTATCCACTTATTTGATGCTAAAAAAGAACAAATTGAGCTGGTTATATGGTCGCATGAAACCTTAAAAAACTATTGTCATGTAGAAAACTATGAGCCTCATTACCCTTTACAGTCCGCTGGTGTTTGGGCAGATGCCGCTCGTCAAAAGAAAGTAGTCGTTATTAATGACTATAACAACTATCCACATAAAAAAGGCTTGCCAGAAGGACACGCTACTTTATCAAGAATGATTTCTATTCCTGTAATAGATGAAGGAGAGGTGGTACTGCTCGCTGGAATAGGGAATAAAGCCAGCGATTATGTTAAAAGTGATATTGATACGTGTCAATTAGTTTGCAATGAACTTTGGAGATTAATGAAAAGCGACCGTTATCTTAAAAGCATTCGTCAACATCAAACTCAATACGCACGCTTGTTAAATGATTTAGGTAAAGATTATTTTGTGTTTTCACACAATGGCCTAGAAGGTGTTTTACTGTTTGTTTCTGAGGGTGTACAAGAAATCATGGAGTTTAAGCCAGACGAAGTCTTGAATAGGCCTTGGTTTGAAAAAGTGGAATGGGACAAAGATTCAATTGAGATTGGCTTACAATCTATTTCGGCTATTGTTAATAAAGATGTGACTGAAAATGACGTTAATTTATCGTTTATCACCCCCTCGGGCAAACATAAAACCCTTTATATACAACATCATGGGGTGTTTGAAGGAGGTAAACTCATCTCTATTGATGGGTTAGTGACCGATATTACCGATAAAATCGCTAGTCAAAATAACCTAAAACAAGCAGATACGGTTTTTACATCTGCCAATGAAGGCATTTTAATTTGCGATAAAAACAACCATATTTTGCGGGCTAATCAACGTGTATTTGACATCACTGGCTACAGCCAAGAAGAGCTCATTGGCTTTAACCCCAGAATATTTAGCTCTGGGCATCAAGATCATGCGTTTTACAAAAAAATGTGGCATGCCTTGTTAAAAAATGGTCTGTGGGAAGGTGAGATATGGAACCGTCGTAAAAACGGAGAACTTTATCCCCAAAGCATTAAAATCAGTACCGTTTGCAGTGAAAACCAAGAACCTCAATATTTTATTGCCCTTTTTTCTGATATTACTTACCAAAAAGAGCACGAATTACAGTTAGAAAAAATGGCGCATTACGACGCCCTGACTAAGTTACCTAATCGTTTTTTACTATCTGACCGAATTACCCAAGCGATTTCAAGGGTGCAGCGTAGTTCTGAAATGTTGGCGGTCATGTTTATTGACTTAGATGGCTTTAAACAAGTAAACGACCATTATGGGCATCAAGCCGGTGATTTTTTATTGCAAACGCTTGCTGCACGTTTTTCTGATACCGTACGAGAAAAAGATACCGTATCCCGCATTGGGGGCGACGAATTTATTGTCTTAGTGACTGATATTAAACATTTACAGGAGTTTGCTAAAATTGAAGCTCGTCTGTTAAAAGATGCTGCCGAACCCGTTATCTATGAAGACCATTCACTTGCTATCTCATGCAGTATTGGTGTGGTTTATTATCAAAACCAATATGCCCAAGAAATCGGCTCAGAGCAGTTAATACGCTATGCTGATCAGACCATGTACCAAGCCAAGAACCAGGGTAAAAATCGCATTCAACATTACCCATGGAATAACCTCAAAGGTAAAAATACCTTATTAACCGCATTGCAAAATAATGAATTCGTTCTGTATTTTCAGCCAAAAGTTGATTGTAAAAAGGGCAAAATTCGCTCATTAGAAGCCCTTTTACGCTGGAATCATCCAACAAAAGGTTTACTCGCACCCATTGAGTTTTTAAAACAGATTAACCAGTATGACTTAATGGATGAATTTACAGAATATGTACTAGAACAAAGTGTTAAGGCTTTAAGGTTTTTTAATGACGCCGGCTATGATATTGGAATTAGTCTTAATATTAATGGCACGTTTTTATTAAACCCTAAATTTAATCATCAATTAGTCCATCTTTTTGAGCAAGACCCCGATTTGAAACCGAAAAAGTTAACACTTGAAATTTTAGAAAGCTCAGCCTTATCAGAAGTTCAACGCATTTCTAGCCAAATTAAAACGTTGCAAACTAAAGGGTTTAAGTTTTCTATTGATGATTTTGGTACCGGCCATGCCTCTCTTAACTACCTAAAAAACCTTCCTGTTGACGAGGTAAAAATTGACCAAGAGTTTATCAAAGAGATATTCACTGAAACTAACAGTTTAAGTATTATCGAAGCCATTAAATCTATGGCCGAAGCTTTCAATTTAAGGGTTGTTGCTGAAGGTGCTGAAACCAAGGCCCATGTTCAACTCTTATTGCAGTTAGGTATTAATACTATACAAGGGTATGCTCTTGCAAAACCGATGACAAGAACCGATACCCTAGCCTGGCTAAAAAACCCTAATATAGATGCCACATGGCAAGACTTGTCTGAAGTAACACCTATTAAAAAGCATATTTTAAAAGCACAACTAGCTCATTTAGCTTGGGTAAATAGCATTGAAAATATTATTTTGCATGATGCGCCAATTGAAGATAAAAAAACTCTGTCATCAAGCCATTGTGAATTTGGTCACTGGCTAAAAGCTCAGGGACATGAAATTTTTACTCGTAAAGAGACATTCTCTGAAATTGACTTATTGCACCAACAGCTTCATGAACTTGCTAATCAGGCAATAGAATGCAAATTGGTTAATGATTTGCAAAGTGCAAATAAAGCATTAACCGTGTTAAAAGAAGATAGCCAAACATTTACTCATTTGTTACAAAAAAGCTTACCCAATCAAAATCTACCAGGCCTGGTAGATTTATTTAAAGCATAAAAAAACACCCTATATTTTTAATCCATATAGGGTGTTTCAGTTTTAACTTAAGTTTATTTTAAGTTTGGCTTACGCCTAGTTGTGAAGGTTGTAAATAAAATGTTCTACATTAAGCGCACTACATTAGGCCTAATACATTAGGTGTAAAAAATTAAACTTAATCTGACAAGACAACAGTTAATTACTAACCTAACTTGATAAAAATTCATTATCAGATTTGAGTTATTTTCCACTTTTGTGATGCTTATAATATGGAAGCTTGGGCAAACGCCTTAACTCCCCTTGTAATAAATGGTGCAAAGTTCTTAGCGTAGTGAACGGTAAAAAAACGCTGCTGTTTGAGCGCAGCGAGTTCAGCGTTTTCAGTTCACAAGCTTAGAACTTGCCCATTTATGGAGCGGGGTTTGCTTTTTGGTTACTTTTTTGCCAAATTGCAAAAAGTAACGGGAAGCCTGAGTGACAATATTTAAGGCAAAGGCTAATATTTAAAAAGGCTTCTCAATCGCTGTACTGTGAAGTGACTCCCAGAGTTGGTGTCCCACTTTTGGGGGTCACTTCACTGTCTGATTAAATCTAAGCTTTTACACTACATTAAGCTTTCTACATTACTTACCTAAAACGTCTTTAAGGGCGGCTAAACAAAATAAGACTTTTTCTGGTCTTGCGCTATCACCCATTAGACCAATACGCCAAACTTTACCGGCTAATCCCCCTAAACCAGCACCAATTTCTAGGTTGTAATCGTTTAATAGTTTGCCGCGTACTTCAGCGTCATCAAAACCTTCAGGAATCACTATTGAGTTTAACTGCGGTAAACGCTCGCCTTCTGGGACGACAAAGTTAATACCCATTGGTTCTAGCCCAGCTTTAAGCTGCTGATGTACCGCTGCGTGACGTGCATGAGAGGCTTCTAGGCCTTCTTCTTTTAACATCACTAATGACTCATGCAGAGCATAGAGCGTATTAACCGGTGCAGTATGGTGGTAGGCACGTTTAGCACCTTGCCCCCAATACCCCATCACCAGGTTTAAATCCATAAACCAACTGGGTACTCTAGTTGTACGATTACGCACCTTATCTAAGGCTTTTTCACTGAAACTCACAGGTGATAAACCGGGTACACAAGAGAGACATTTCTGAGTCCCTGAATAAATGGCATCAATTCCCCATGCATCCACTTTTAGCTCAACACCAGCTAAAGAGGTCACCGCATCTACAATGGTTAAACAATCATTGTCTTGCGCAATTTTACAAATCGTTTTAGCATCTGAAAGTGCTCCGGTAGAGGTTTCTGCGTGAACAAATGCGACAATCTTAGCGTCTGGGTTGGCTTTACAAGCTTCTTCTACTTTTGAAGGGGTAACGGCTGTACCCCATTCATCTTCAACCACAATCGCTTCACCGCCAAAACGTTCAATGTTCTCTTTCATGCGGCCACCAAAAACACCATTAATACAAACAATGACTTTGTCACCCGGCTCAACAAGGTTTACAAAACAAGTTTCCATTCCTGCTGAACCTGGAGCAGAAACAGGCATAGTTAGTGCATTTTCTGTCTGAAAAGCGTATTTTAGTAGTTCTTTGATTTCATCCATCATGCCAACAAACGCTGGGTCAAGGTGACCAATGGTTGGACGAGCCATAGCTGAAAGCACTCTTGGGTGAATATCTGATGGTCCTGGACCCATCAATGTACGAATTGGTGGATTAAAAGATTGCATATTGGGCGCCTTTTTTGAATAATAGGTTTTTAATAAAACTTGATTCAAATCAAGTTTTTCACAATTATAGTGTTAAACCGCAGTGAGATACAAGGTTAAAAATGGATGTTATTCAAGCTTTAGAAGAAGCATTAAACAAAAACTCTATCCTTTCAAGCGAAGAAGCTTGCAGACCTTACGAGTGTGACGGGCTTTCCGCCTATCGTCAAAAGCCCTTAGCGGTTGCGCTTCCAGAAGATATTGATGAGGTTAAACAAGTTCTAAAAATTTGTAAGGCTCATGATACTCCGGTCATTACTCGTGGTTCTGGAACAGGGTTAGCAGGTGGAACCTTGCCCCTAGAGAACAGCGTAATCCTAGGGCTATCAAAACTCAACAAAATTATTCATGTTGATCCTTTGCAAAGAACCGCCATTGTGCAACCGGGTGTTAGAAACATTCAGGTTTCAGATGCCGCAGCCAAATATAATCTTTATTATGCACCCGATCCGTCCTCACAAGTCGCCTGTTCAATTGGTGGTAATGTAGCCGAGAACTCGGGAGGGGTTCACTGTTTAAAATATGGTTTAACCGTACATAATGTGACCTCATTAACCGTATTAGATATGAATGGCGAAACCATTATTTTTGATGAAAAAGATGATGGCATTGATTTATTAGCACTATTAAATGGTTCAGAAGGCCTATTAGGTGTAATTGTAGAAATCAAGCTCAAGCTAATCCCCAAACCCGAAGCCGCTCAGTTAGTGATGGCCGCCTTTAATTCCGTAAAAGCCTGTGCAGATGCCGTCACCAACGTGTTAAAACAAGGCATTGTTCCAGCAGGTTTAGAGATGATGGATAAGTTCTCGATACAAGCTGCTGAGGATTTTGCTCAAGTGGGTTACCCCGTTGATGCGGCAGCATTACTGCTTTGTGAGGTAGATGGCAGTCACGATCAAGTTAAAGTGGATGCCAAGCGTGTCGCAGATATTTTGACAGAGAACGGTGCTTATGAAATTAGAGTGTCTCAAAATGAAAAAGAACGCATTGAGCTTTGGCAAGGCCGTAAAAATGCCTTTCCAGCCGTTGGGCGCTACTCACCAGATTATTACTGTATGGACGGCACTATCCCACGCAGTCGTTTAGCCTATGTTTTAGAAGAGATTGATCATCTCTCTGAAAAGTACGGTCTTAAAGTGGCCAACGTTTTTCATGCCGGTGACGGTAACTTACACCCTCTTATTATGTACGATGCCAATAAACCCGGTGAACTGGAAGAGACCGAAAAGTTTGGTCAAGAAATTCTTAAACTGTGCGTGGATGTTGGCGGAACCATTACCGGTGAACACGGCGTGGGTGTTGAAAAATTAGACTCTATGTGTCATCAATACCCAGAAGCAGAACTCGAGATTTTTCACGGTATTAAAGCGGTGTTTGATAATTCAGGCTTACTTAATCCCGGTAAGGCGATTCCAACTTTACACCGCTGTGCTGAACTGAGCCATATGCATGTGCACAATAACCAATTACCTCACCCTGAGCTGGAGCGTTTTTAATGTCTATGCAAAGCTCAATTTCTCATTATTCAGATCAAATTAAACAAGCTGTGGTCGATAAACAACTGTTGCAAATTGCCGGTAATCAAAGCAAAGTGCCAGTTGATGACGATGCACAGCTGCTCTCTATTTCTGACCATAGTGGCATTGTCAGCTATGACCCCGCTGAGTTAGTGGTCACCGTAAAAGCGGGTACTAAACTCTCAGAACTCAGTGCCGTTTTAGCTGAAAATAACCAAATGTTAGGTTTTGAACCGCCTGAATATGGAAATTCCACCATTGGCGGCACCTACGCTTGCTCGCTAACGGGGCCTTCTCGCCCTTTTAGAGGAGGCTTACGTGATTTTGTTTTAGGTACACAATTAATTGATGGCCAAGGCCGTGAAATGCGTTTTGGCGGTAAAATGCTAAAAAACGTCGCCGGTTATGATGTCTCGAGAATGTTATGTGGTTCAAAAGGCTCTTTGGCTCTTGTCACCGAATTAAGCTTAAAAGTCTTACCACTGTTAGAAGAAAAAACCTACTGTATTCCGATGCCCGAAGGGGAAGCGATTTTACTGATGAATAAAATGCAAGGAACGTCTTTACCCTTGACTGGCTGCGCCTATTTTGAAGGTCAATTTTATTATCGCGTAGCAGGTGAACACCCTACTCAAGACAATCGTGTTGAAGTCAGCGCCTGTTCTAATGCGGTTTGGAAAACCTTAAACCCTTTTCAACCGACCTTAGCACCCGGTGAAAAACTGTGGCGTTTAGATGTAGAAAGCACTAACCCCGCCATAGAAAATACCATTGCCGTGGGAATGGGCGGCACACGTCGTTGGGTGGCCAGTAAAAACAAACCGAATCACCCTTATGTGACCTTATGGCAATCACGTTTTGCACCACGAAACAATGATAAACCCTGTGTTCAAAAGATTAAAGCAGGTTTAAAAGAGGTATTTGACCCTCATCACATTTTTAAAGATTTATAAGCGACCTGTTTAACTATGCAAACTCAACTACCAAAAGACTTACTTGCGACCGAAACCGGTCAAACTGCCGATAAAATTTTACGTTCTTGCGTACATTGCGGTTTTTGCCTCTCTGCTTGCCCAACTTATGGCTTATTAGGCGATGAACTGGATTCCCCTCGCGGACGAATTTATCTCATAAAAAGCGTTTTAGAAGGCAATGAAGTGGGTTCAGATACCTTAAGCCATCTTGACCGCTGTTTAACTTGTCGCTCTTGTGAAACGACTTGCCCATCTGGAGTTGAATATGGTCACCTATTGGATATTGGACGCGAAATGGCGGAAGAGAAAAGTCCACGTAACCCAATACAGCGTTTAGTGCGCTACAGTGTTCGTAAAAGCTTAACCACCCCCTGGTTCTTTAATTTAGTGATAAAGACCATGCCATTTTTACGCCACTCTGAAGCCGTGCAATTTAGTGTGGATGAACTCACGCTTAAGCAAAAATTGCAGGACCAAAAAGAAGCGCTTAAATCGAGTGTATTGCTTATCTCCGGTTGTGTGCAGCCCGCTTTGGCTCCCAATATTAACCAATCCAGCATCAAAGTATTAAATCGTTTGGGGCTCAATGTTTTAGAAACGCCACAACAACAATGTTGTGGTGCAGTCGATCATCACCTATCCGGAAATGAAGACGCTAAAACCAAAATAAAGGCCAATATTGATGCTTGGATTGCTTATTTAGACCAAGGTGTGCAGGCGATTATTTCGAATGCCAGTGGTTGTGGGGTCATGATAAAAGATTACCCTCATCTAATGCGTGAAGACGCTGATTATGCTGAAAAAGCGCAACGTGTTGCCAAACATACCTTTGATATTGCTGAATTTTTAAGCACCCAAGATTTGTCTATTTTTACCCACTATAAAAATCAAAAGGTGACTTTTCATTCGCCTTGTACTTTACAACACGGTCAAAAACTACCAGGCCTGGTAGAAGATATATTGCGCCGATTAGGTTATCGAATCAGTCATGTCAACGATTCACATCTGTGCTGTGGTTCTGCAGGCACTTACTCAATGTTTCAACCTAAGCTATCTAAACAACTGCGTAGTAATAAGTTGGACAACCTATTGGAATCCAACCCTAAAATCATTGTAACTGCTAATATTGGTTGTTTAATGCATTTACAAAAAGGCACTAAAGTGCCGGTTAAACATTGGATTGAACTACTCTATACCGACTCTTGAGTAGTAGAGATAACAACATCAAGCAACAACATTAAGCATCAACATTGAACATAAGCATTAAACATAAGCATTAAATATAGACATCATAACCAGATGTAATCCACTCGTTGAACCCTCAGGCTAAACTAAGCGATAACAATTATAAATTATATGTAGTTTAGGATGTCCTAAGGACCTTAGGGTGATTAAATTATGGTGATTAAATACAGGAACTTCTATCATGTCTGACATCGAAATTGCGCAAAATGCCAAGATGAAACCCATCATTCACTTAGCTGAAGAAAAATTTGGCATCCCAGCTGAGCATTTAGATCCTTATGGGCACTACAAAGCAAAACTTTCACTAGAATATGTCGACAGCCTGTCTCACCAACGCAGTGAAGAAGGTAAATTGATTTTAGTCACCGCCATTAGCCCCACACCAGCGGGAGAGGGTAAAACCACGACCACCGTCGGTTTAGGAGATGCCTTAAACCGGATTGGTAAAAAAACCATTATGTGTCTTCGTGAACCTTCTCTTGGCCCTTGCTTTGGTATGAAAGGGGGCGCAGCCGGTGGCGGTTATGCTCAAGTGGTGCCTATGGAAGATATTAACCTGCACTTTACCGGAGATTTTCATGCCATTGGTGTGGCTCATAATCTACTTTCAGCCATGATTGATAATCACATCAACCACGGAAATGCTTTAGATATTGATCCACGCCGAATTAAATGGAAACGTGTGGTGGATATGAATGACCGTGCTTTGCGTAATATCACCATAGGTCAAGGGGGTCCAGCCAACGGTTATTTGCGTGAAGATGGCTATGACATTGTTGTGGCGTCAGAAGTCATGGCTATTTTATGTTTAGCAACCAATCGTGCCGATTTAAAAGAGCGTTTAGGGCGTATTATCATCGGTTATAAATCTGACCGAGTTACCCCAGTTTATGCCAGTGATTTAAAAGCTCATGGTGCCATGGCTGCGCTATTAAAAGACGCCATTAAACCCAATATTGTGCAGACGTTAGAAAACAACCTTGCCATTGTTCACGGCGGACCTTTTGCGAATATTGCCCACGGTTGTAACTCTGTGACCGCCACCCAAACGGCTTTAAAGTTGGCAGATTATGCGGTAACAGAAGCGGGGTTTGGTGCTGATTTAGGCGCAGAAAAATTCTTAAACATTAAATGTCGTTCGGCAAAATTAGCCCCATCAGCGGTCGTTATTGTGGCGACGGTTCGTGCCTTAAAATTTCATGGTGGCGTTGAACGTGACCATTTAAACCAAGAGAACTTACAGGCCTTAGAAAATGGATTTGAAAACTTAGAACGCCATCTTCATAACGTGACCCAAAACTTTAAATTACCGGCAGTGGTTTGTGTCAATCACTTTACATTTGATACCGATGATGAGACCGCACTTTTAGTCAAAAAAGTCGAAGCTTTAGGTGTGAAATGTATTATTTCTAAACACTGGGCAGAAGGCGGTGCGGGGGCAGAAGAATTAGCACAAGCCGTTGTAGAGATTGCCGAAAACCGTGACCCTGGGTTTGAATACCTTTACCAGCCAGAAATGCCGCTTTGGGACAAAATTGAGACCATTGCCACTAAAATGTATGGCGCAAAGGCCATTACTGCCAGTGCCAAAGTTAAGGCAGAAATTGCCCGAATTCAACCCCAATATGGCAACTTACCGATTTGTATGGCAAAAACGCAAATGTCATTTTCTACCGACCCCATGGCAAAAGGCGCGCCCACTGGTCATATCGTTGAAATTAGTGATATTAAACTAGAAAACGGTGCCGGATTTATTGTGGCCATCGCCGGTAACATGATGACTATGCCAGGCTTACCCAAAGTGCCAACGGCAGAACGTATTGATATTGATGATGCCGGCGTAATTACAGGCCTGTTCTAAAAAATTTAATGCAATTTCGCTCCTGAATCTTTAAACCTACCAGGCCTGGCACTAGTGTCCGGAATAATATTTCAGTACCACAATTCATATACCAGCCTCCCATAGCGGAAGTTGGTATTTCTTAAACTCTTCCCGTTGTTGTTTTCGCCTAAAGTATTCACTCTGCTGAATAGGTCTTTCAAACAACCCATGAGCAAGCCGCCAAAACGTTACTCTCAACGGTTCTGCTGACTTATTTTTCATCTGTTCAAGCTTAATCAATAGATACACAATAAGGGCTGATAGCACTTGGATACGAACAGCATTACTGTTTTGGCCAATGAAGCTTTTGATTTTGAGGTGTTGTTTAATCCATTTAAAAAATAATTCAATTTGCCAGCGTTGCTTGTATAGATGGGCAATCTCTTGAGCTGAACGCTCGAAGTCATTGGTAATCAATACCAATTCACCTTTATTATCGTCACGTTTGACAACAACACGGCGCATCTGGAATTGACCAAGACGTTTTTTCTGGCTTGAACCACTAAACTCAATGCATTGGTCTTCAAGAATATGAGGGGCTTTTTCATCGAGTTCGTAGGATTGTATGACGGTAATTGCCGCTCTTTTTTTCAAACGACAGACCAGCTGGATTTTTTGGTCATTGAGCTTTTTCCACCAGAGGTAGTCTAAGTACCCTTTATCCATCACATAGGTTGAACCTGGTTCTAAATTCCACTCTCGTGCTTGAGTAATATCAGGAATATTGGCCTGTGTGATTTCAAAACAAACAGGGACTTGGTTGGATAGTTCTAGTTGCATATGCAGCTTAAAGCCTGTGACTCGAGAACCTTGTACTGCCCAGTCAAAACCTTTACCGAGCAGTTGAATTGGAGAAGAGTCTATTAGATAGGTAAAAGCGTGGAGTTCTTTTCGTAATTGTCGATTCACACCAGCCATGAGTTGTTGGCAAAGTGCTTGGTAGACATCAGCAGAGCGTTTACGGTTTGCTTCAGATAATGTGCTGCGTTTCAGCTCTTTTACGCCTAAGTGGTAGTGGTGAGAGGATTGGGCGTTAAACCCTTCAACCAACTGGCGTAATGATTTAGTGCCACTAAGTTGTGCGTACATCATCGCGACTAATTGATTCCAGCTACTAAACCCTTTGGCGTGTTTATCGGTTTGATATTGATGAACAAGTGATTGAAAAGTGGTACGAATGGGTTTTAAAAATTGGGCAAATCGGGTAGAGTTAAACATAGCCGTAATCTCATTGTTTTTGAAGTCTATTTCGTGGTGGAAATACTTCTATCCTAGGAGTTACGGCTTTTTTGTCAAGGCTTTTAATATTTATTCCGGACACTAGTGCCAGGCCTGGTAGGTTTATTTTTTACCCTTTTTATTCGTTCAATCTCTTCCAACAAAACCCACTCAAAACAATAAATTTTAAATTTATCTTATATCTCATCAAGTTATGTACCCAATAGTGGCATTTAGTTTGCTTGCGCATTATTTAATTAAAATCATACTGAGACCTTTGCACGTGATAGGTGCGAAAGAAAAATGAGGGAAAATTTGCCTGATTGCGGCGGAAAACGCAGGGAATAGCTAGCTATTCACAAGTTGTCGCCCAACGGAAGTGCCCTTGGGGTACAACAAAAATCAGGTGAATTTTAACCATTTTTACTCGCGCATACTCTCGTGCAATGGTCTCATACTACATTTAGCCTTTCTTTAAAGATTGCCTTAAAGCTTACTTTGAAAGACGATACAATATTGAAACTATGCAATATAGAAGATACTAGTCTATACCCATTATAGGATTGTAATTATGCGAAATAATCAGCCGGTTACGCAAAAAGAAAAACACTTAAAAGAAGGGTTTCTTATAACTTCTCATACCGACCTTGTTGGTAATATCACCTATGCAAATGAAGCCTTTGTTGAAGCCAGTGGCTATACCCTTGAAGAGTTGATGGGACAACCGCATAATTTGCTGCGCCATCCCGATGTGCCAGAACAAGTCTTTGCAGATTTTTGGGGAACCATTCAGGACGGACGTCCATGGCGTCAAATTGTTAAAAATCGCTGTAAAAATGGGGACCATTACTGGGTTGAAGCCAATGCTACGCCAATGATTGAAAACGATGAAATCGTCGGTTATATGAGTGTAAGAACCCCAGCGACTCGAGAACAAATTACTCAAGCTGAAGCGGCTTATAAAGCGATCGCCGAAAACAAAATTAAGTTACGTAATGGTGAAGTAGATACATTAACACGCCGTTATAACCCGCTAGCTCACTGGCCACCTTTAGTCACCTTAATCCCCTCAGTTTTACTCGCTATTTCTAATGAAGTTTATAGCTTAGTATTTGGCGGTTCAAACTTTCTACTTGAAAACCTAGTCATTTTTATGACCTTGCTCTCTACAACCCATGTCGTTTATTACTTACACCGCATTAAAGGGGCTATCAGTGCCATTGATGAAATTGCCAATAACAACCTAAACGGTCAGATTAATACTCACGGGAATAATACATCGGGAACCATTAATAGACGCATTAAAACCTTACAAATACGCTTGGGTGCTCAAAAGAATGAAGTCATGGTGACTAACCGCCGTTCTACCCGTTTAGAAGCTGGTTTAGATAACCTAAATACCTATATTATGCTTGCGGATCAGGCTGGCACTATTACCTATTACAATGCATCACTAAAAGACTACCTGCGCGAACTTGAGCCTGAAATTCAAAAAGAGATAGCAGACTTTTCTTATGACAAGCTGTTACATAAAAGTGTGGCATGTTTATTTGAAAAAAATCCACATATTATGGAAAGTTTGATTAATTTAAAAGGAGAGGAAACTTTCAAATTTGAGTTTTTTGGTGCCCAGTTACAACTCTTATTAACCCCAATTCAAGACCATGATGGCCATCCTTTAGGGGTAGTCATAGAGTGGCAAGATATTTTCCAAGAGATATTTGTGCAGGACAGTATTGCCACCTTGGTTGATGATGCCAACCACGGTCGCTTACATTCAAGAGTTGATACTGAACAGCTTGAAGGTTTTTATAAAACCTTAGCTGAAGACATTAACAAATTAATGGATGGCTTACAAAACACCTTAAAAGACATCGCAATTTTAATTGGTGGCTTAACAGCTAAAGACCTAACAGTTAAGCCAGAAGGCCATCATGAAGGTCAATATGGCTGGACAATTAAAAACTTAATAGACGGCATCCACTCTTTAAGAGTCTCTTTTTGTAGAGTAAATAATCAAGCTGATGAGGTTACGCAATCAGCCAAACACGTTTCTAAAAGTAACCACGATTTAGCTGAGTCAATTAAACAGCAAAGTCATGAACTTTTTGCCACCTCATCAGCTATGCGACAACTCACTGAAAAGGTCAATGAAACCTCTCAACAAGCAAACTTATCAAATGAACTCGCTTTAAAAACTCAACAAAATGTTGAACAGGGTAATCAGAGCATGAATGAAACCATTCAAGCGATGCATGAGATTAACCAGGTGAGTGAACAAATTACCGGCATTGTTACCTTAATTGACAGTATTGCCTTCCAAACCAATTTACTAGCACTTAATGCGGCCGTTGAAGCAGCTCGTGCGGGTGAACACGGTAGAGGGTTTGCAGTCGTGGCTGGCGAAGTTCGTAACCTCGCACAAAAATCGGCTGAAGCCGCTAAAGATATTAAATCTTTAATTGACACCACTGCCTCTAAGATTGCTGATGGTACTGAAAAAGTGCAAAACACGGGTGAGTCCCTTCAAGAAATTATTCAGCAAGTGCATCAAATGTCAGAAAACATCTCTGGGATTGCAAGCAATGCATTATCACAGTCTCAAGAAATTGATACGGTGAACGAGAACATTAAAAACCTCAATCAAGCAGCAGATCACAATGCTACCTTAGTCATGGAAAACTCTTCTTTAGCGGATTATTTAGGCGATGTTGCCAATAATATGGATGACTTGGTAGGGGCATTTGAATTAGGAGAGTGCTCAGAATCAGAAGCAACCGGTTCTGAACTTAACCATAATGTACCTTTAATTTTAGTGGTTGATGACAATATTTCAAACCTTAAAGTCGCCACCATGTTACTTAAAAAATCTGGCTATGAAACTAAAACGGCATCCAATGGTAGAGAAGCCATTTTGCAGACTGGACGTTATCATCCTGCCGCGATTTTAATGGATATAGAAATGCCTGGAATGGATGGACTTCAAGCCTCTAAAGAACTAAGAAATAGTGGCTTCAAAAATCCAATTCTTGCTTATACAGGTCATTCTGATGAATATATTAATACCGTTGAGAAAGCGGGAATGAATGACATTGTTAAAAAACCGATTAATGCACAAGATGTTGTCAATAAACTGACTTTACAAAATGTAAAACCTAACTTGAAAAATTCAGAAAGTGTTAAGGCCAAGCGTCAAAATATTATTGAAAATTCAAGCAATGCAAAACAGTTCTCAGAAATGATTACTGCCCACTTAGGTTGGAAACTTAAAATTCGTAAATTTATTGATGGAGCCGATATTGGCGTTACCTACGATTCAGCTATTGACCATACCGCTTGTTCGTTAGGTAAATGGTATTATCAAGGAGCTGGTCAACAGCTTATGCATCTGCCTATTATGAAAACCTTAGGTGAAGAACACATGCAAATGCACCAATTAATCAAAGTGATTATGGATGCATTCCACATTGATGATTACGAAACCCTTGAAGCCTCTATTCTAAAAATGGATGCACAAAGTGATAAGGTAGTAGCTTGCCTTAACCAACTGATTGATATGGAAGGCGAATAAACAAACCTTTTAACCACGAAGACACGAAAGCACGAAGATTTCTAATATCTAGAGACCTTTGCACCCAAGGGCATAAACACGAGATAGGTGCGAAAGAAAAATGAGAGAAAATTTGCCTGATTGCGGCGGAAAACGTAGGGAATAGCTAGCTATTCGCAAGTTGTCGCCCATCGGAAGTGCCCTTGGGGCACAACAAAAATCGGGTGAATTTTAACCATTTTTACTCGTACATACTCTCGTGCAAAGGTCTCATCTAATACCAACTTAAATTTAACGAATAACCAAACTAAACGTAATAAATTAATCGCTGTTAAACTTTACAAATACTGAGTTTATAGGCGTGACTTAAGATTGTTAGGCTATGATTTTCGAATCACTTTTATTTGTTTTTTTAACCTTCGTGCCTCTGTGTCTTCGTGGTTAATTTTACAATACTGGATAATCAATCACAAAATACGGATACCCGTAAATTGTTAATACCCTTCTAAAACATCGTCAATCAAAACGACTAGGCATAAACCATCATGATAAGGGTTTATGCTTAATTCAATTGGCAATTATTTTTATATGATTTAATATAGTGGCTTCAAGATACTTTGCAGATGCTATTAATGAATAGGAAATATTGTGTCAGATACGGTTCAATCCCAATTAGCAGAACGATTTCAAGCTTTAAAAAGCCATATTAACCAACATATTATTGGTCAAACTCACCTAACTGAACGCCTTTTACTGGCTTTATTGTCAGATGGACATTTATTGGTTGAGGGCCCACCAGGCCTGGCTAAAACCAAGGCTATTAAAGTGTTGTCTGACATGCTAGAAGGAAGCTTTCACCGTATTCAGTTCACCCCCGACTTATTACCTTCTGATATCACCGGTACTGATATCTATCGCCCTGAAACCGGAGAGTTTGTCTTTCAATCGGGCCCCATTTTCCATAATTTAATTTTAGCCGATGAAATTAACCGTGCTCCCGCCAAAGTTCAAGCGGCTTTACTAGAGGCAATGGGTGAAGGCCAAGTGAGTATTGGTAAACGTAGTCTGCCAATGGAAAAACTATTTATGGTTATGGCCACCCAAAACCCGCTAGAACAAGAAGGAACCTACCCTTTACCAGAGGCACAACTTGACCGTTTTATGATGCATGTCAATGTGGATTACCCGGATGCAAAAAGTGAACACAAAATTTTAGAATTGGTTGAAAACGAAGCTCGCCAAGCCACTCAAAAACCGATATTTGATGCCTTAACGCAAAATGACCTGTTTGCGGCTCGTGAGGCGATTCTTGACCTACATATGGCTGAATCTATCAAAACTTATATTGTAGAGCTAGTTATGGCAACCCGCCAACCTAAACGATACAGTGATGTATTAGATACGTGTATTAGTGTTGGAGTCAGTCCACGTGCCACCATTGCTTTATCACGTTGCGCACGAAGCCATGCCTGGTTAAGCGGTAAAGACTTTGTGAGTCCTGATGATGTTCAAGCAGTGATTCATGATGTTTTTCGTCACCGTTTGATTTTAGACTTTGAAGCAGAAGCTCAAGGGATATCTGTTGACGAAATTATTGACCAAATTCTTAATTTTGTTCCTGTTACTTAATTTTGACACTTGTTATTACTGATGTTATTTCGCTCGTTCAACTCATCATATCCAGACAAAAAGTAAAAGTTTGTGTCTATGTCTGATAAATCACAACAATCCGACTCCCTCTATAGCGAACTGCCAGACTTAGTTGCTTTTCGGTTTCACGTGAAACAAAAGAAACTCAATCACCAGCAAAACTTATTAGCGGCAAATAGTGGTGATCATCTGGCTATACGTAAAGGTCGAGGCATGACCTTTAGTGAAGTTCGTCAATATCAACCTGGGGATGATATTCGTCATATTGATTGGCGGGTAACGGCACGTACACAAAAAACTCACACTAAGGTGTTTGTAGAAGAGCATGAACGCCCTACATTATTAGTGACTGAACAAACACCCCACCTATTTTTTGGCTCTAAAGTACGCTTAAAAACAGCACAGGCGTTAAATCTTTCAGCCGTCTTAGCTTGGGTTTCGCTTAATCATAATGAACGCGTTGGAGGGATTACCTTTAACCACTTACAAACCTTGTGGATTCCACCAAGAAGAAGCCCCAAAACCGTATTACATCTTTTACAAAAGGGCATTGAGTTACAACACCAAATTAATCGCCCCATGGCACCGGATACCCAGGCCTGGGTAGATACCTTAACTCAATTAATAAAAGTGAATAAACCGGGAAATAAAGTGTTTTTAATTGGCGATATGATGCAACTGGTTAAACATGCTGCCCCTCAACTGCATAAGCTTAAACACAATACTGATATCACCGCGATTCATATATACGATAATTTAGAAAGAGAACTCCCTAAATTAGGTTGGCTAAGTATGACGCAAAGTTTTGTTGGCGATAAACTTATAAAACTCGACAGTTTTAGAGCAAAAACCCGTGACTCTTATAGTACTTTGTACAAAGAACAGTGGCATGAAACCCAAGAGCTGTTCTCTAAGCTCAAAATTCCATTGGTTGAAATTGGTACACACCAAGAACCGTTAATGGCATTGATTCAACACAAATTGATTCAGTAACGAGTAAGACCATGCAAACAAATAATCCTCTACTTGAACAACTTCGCGATATACAACTGCCTGACCCAGTAGGCTGGTGGCCGTTGGCATTTAGCTGGTGGATTTTACTGTTTAGTATTATCGCGATTATTACGGGGGCTATTTGGTATTACCTAGACTTACGTCGTCGTAATATTTACCGCCGTAGTGCTTTACAGCAAATAGACGAGATTATGCAAAAAACAGATATGAGTGATAACGTTAAAATCTCTGCTATTAATGCGGTGTTAAAGCGTGTGGCGCTCACCGCTTACGGCCGTTTAATTACTGCCTCATTACATGACCAGGCCTGGTTAGATTTTTTATCGGAAACGGCGAGTTATATTCCTCAACCTGACCACTTACAAGATGTTTTAAATTTTGCCTATAAACCAAGTTCTGAAGATAAAATCGACTTTACCCAAAGTAATCTTTCACCTAACCGGGCGTTAGAAATTTGGCGAGACTACGCCAAAAAATGGATTAAGGGACATCATCAATAATGGCTATGACGAACCTAATCGAAACCATCACTAATCTAAGCTTTGTGTGGCCGTGGATGATCGCTTTTTTACCGCTTCCTTGGATTATTCGTCGAGTCATTAAACCCCTCCATAAAGAGCATTCTCCGCTACTTGCGCCGCAAATCATTGCACGTATCGAAGACCAGTTGCCTACTGAAAACTTAATTGAAGCCGAACAACCAACCAAACGCATTCCTCTCATCGCCATACTGTTATGGATAAGTTTAATTATTGCGGCAACTCGCCCAGTTCTCTACCTAGATTCGACCCCCTTTAAAGTCAGTGGTAAAGAGTTGATTTTAGCGGTGGATTTATCTGGCAGTATGCAAAAAGCGGATATGTATTTAAATGGAGATGAAGTCAATCGATTAGTGGCCGTAAAATCGGTAGTCTCTGACTTTATTAATCACCGCCAGGGTGATCGAATGGGTTTAATTGTCTTTGGTACTCAAGCCTTTTTGCAAAGCCCATTAACCTACGATTTAAAAACCGTCAATACCTTACTAACCGAAGCCGAAATAGGCATGGCAGGAAATAATACCGCCATTGGTGATGCCATTGGTTTAACGCTTAAACACTTACATGAAACCCATAGTACAAAAAACGCCGTGCTGATTTTACTTACCGATGGTTCAAATACCGCAGGCACCGTAAATCCGTTAGATGCTGCTAGTAAAGCCCAACAAATGGGGTTAAAAATTTATACCGTAGGTGTCGGTCGTGTCAAAAGTCGTACGGGTTTAGACCTCTTTATGACCAATAAGTCGGATATGGACATAGACACCTTAACCAAAATTTCGGATTTAACAGGTGGTCAATTTTTCTTAGCAAATGACACGAATCAACTTGCTGAAATTTACCAAAAAATTAATGAACTTGAATCGGTTGAACATGAGATTTTTAACTATCGACTCCGCACCGAATTTTATCCATGGCCATTAGCACTGGCGTTGCTGTTTAGCGGATTATTAGCTTGGTCACAATTAAGAAAAGTGGGGGCATAGTAAGAGCACATGGAAGTATTAAATAGCATTCACTTTTTACGTCCTTGGTGTTTTTTGGCCCTGTTACCCATTGCCTGGCTAATTTGGCGTGCTTGGCAAGCCAATGCTAAACAAGGTGCCTGGCATAAAGTTATTGATCCCAAATTTCGTACTTTATTACTCGGTGAAGATAACTCTAATGAGCCTTCTGTAAATGAAAAAATAGGCTATTTAGGCATTACCACTGCATGGATTTTAGCGGTGTTAGCGCTTTCTGGGCCGTGGGTTAAATCTATTGAATTACCCGCTCAAAAAGCCCAACAAGGTGTGGTCATTGTTTTAGATTTATCGCTATCTATGTTGGCAGATGACTTAAGCCCTAATCGACTATCACGCGTTAAATACAAGTTAACCGACTTACTAAAACAGCATCCAGAATTTGCTACTGGCATGGTAGCTTATGCTAGTTCTGCACATACCATTAGCCCTATTTCTGAAGATAATAGAACCTTATTAAACTTATTGCCCAGTCTTAACCCCGTGATGATGCCTAATTATGGCGCTAACCCCCTTCTTGGTTTTGAAAAAGCCACCAAACTCTTTAAAGGGGCCAATATCACCCAAGGCCATATTTTATGGATTACCGATGATATTGAAAAACAAGAGGTGGAAACGGTTACCGATTGGTTCGATTCGCACGCCTATAGCATGACCGTTATGACGGTGGGTACCGATAGAGGTGGCGTGGTACAAATTCCTAATTACGGTTTGCTAAAAGATGAAGATGACAAACTGATTATGCCTAAGCTGCCTCTTCAGCGTTTTCAGCAACTTAGTCAAAATAGTGATATTGAGTGGATTCCTTTAATTCCAGGTGAAGGCAATGTAGCTGAGCTACTTCCCCAAAAACTAGCTGCCACTGACGATTCAAAATCTCAAGAAGGTAATGAAGGTAATGATCGTCAAAAAGACGTTAAACACCCTTTGGATATAGGTGCTTATTTCTTATTCTTAATTATTCCATTAGTTGCGCTTATTTTTAGAAGAGGCACCTTATTAGCATTCACCTTGGTTGTTATTGCTCCCACCGCCTTATTAACCCCTCAACCCAGTTATGCCAAAGATTGGTTAACCGAATTACCTTCACTCTCCTCTATGTTTAAATCACCAGACCAGCAAGGTTACGATGCCTGGAAAAAGAAAAAATATGAGGCCGCGGGTGCGCATTTTGAAAACCCTCAATGGCGTGCAAGTGCACTTTATCGCCAAGGAAAATATGCCGAAGCAGCCAAAATGTTCAATTTGGATAAATCGCCTACGGGTCACTATAATCGTGGCAATGCTTTAGCGCTTTCAGGAAGCCTTCAGGGCGCAAAAGAAGCTTATGAAAAAGCCTTACAAATTAAGCCTGATTTTAAAGATGCACAAGCTAATTTAGCCATTATCAATAACCTTTTAGCTCAAAAACCGCCAGAAAACAAACCCAAAAACCAGCAAAACCAAGATGATAAAGAGCAGAATTCTTCATCAAAAAATCAAAAGGGCCACACCCAAAATCAGGAAAATAACGCTGGTAATCAACAAGAGCAATCGTCAAACCCTTCTGATTCTGATGCTAGTTCAGATAAAAATTCAGATAATACCTCTTCAACCAATGCTAATGACAAGAGTGATAACTCCGGTAACGCAATCAATGAGTCCAACGGTTCTGGGGATTCTAATGATTCATCTCAACCATCACCAAACACATCAAAAAATCCACAATCCTCATCTAACTCTCAAGAAATGGGGAATCAAAACAGCAATAATCAAACACAGGGAGCTAATGACTTAGATAAGCCCGCTATTGCAGAAGGTGATAATTCTCAGGATGATAAAAAACCAAACCCAAAAGACCCAGCCTCTGAAATGTCGCCTACTAAGCTGGATGATGGTTCATCTCAATCAGCGCAATCAAAGTCATCCAAAACAACTGGAGAGGGTTCTAAGTCTAATCCTCGTCCTAAGCTCAGCGAAGAAGAACAAGCTAACCAAAACTGGTTAAAACAAATTCCAGATCAACCGGGGCTATTCTTAAAACGTAAATTTGAATATCAATTTCAGCAAAATCCTCGCAAGGATCAAGCTTCAGACAAACAGTGGTAAATATCATGAATCAACCAATTGTCATCACTTCTCGTCATTCACTACTCAATAAACTACCAGGCCTGGTGTTATTAATGTGCTTAACGCTTTATTCTGCTTTTGGCTGGGCGGATTCTATTACCGTGAAAACTGATCGCCAAAATGTAGAATTAGGCGATATTGTGACTTTAACCATTGATACCGATTTTCAAACTAGCGACAGTAAACTTGATTTAAGCACGTTAAAAGACCAGTTTGATGTCATCAACAAGCAACAAAGCAATCAAATTTCTATTGTGAATGGTAGCTATAGTTCTCATACTATTTGGCGTATACAAATACTCCCTAAACAAGTTGGCACCCTAATGATTCCGCCATTTGAGATTAATGGAGTTAAAAGCCAGCCCTATCCTATTAAGGTTACAAAAGCCCAATATAGTGATGATAACCGTCCCTACTTTTTAGAATCTAGTGTTGATAAAACCCAAGCTTATGTTCAAGAACAAATTATTTACACACTACGTTTCTATCATAAAGGCAGTTTAGTCAATGGGAATATTCGCCCACCACAATTTGGTAATGCCCTGGTTGAGTCTCTCAAAGAACAATCTGTTTATGGTAAAACCATTAATGGTCAACAATATACGGTTTATGAATGGCAATATGCTTTGTTTCCTCAGTCAAGCGGCGACTTTGCCATTTCTGCACCCTCTTTCACAGGCGTTTTACATTTAAGAGGTAAACAAAAAGGGGTTCAGTCGGTTGCCAAAAAAATGGTTATAAAAGTATTACCTGCGGTTAAAAATCCACAAGGCTACTGGTTACCTGCTCATTCACTATCGCTTACTCAAAAATGGCAAAATCTACCAGACACCATTCGTGTAGGTGATAGTTTGCGCCGAATTATTACACTTGAGGTTGATGGCTTAAAAGAGAGTCAACTTCCAACGATTACCACTCAAAATGGACAAAACTATAAAGTCTATGCTGACGAAGCAAAAAACAATCAAACTCTTTCTGAAAAAGGGGTTCACAGTATAAAGGTGATTTCTCAAGCTATCGTACCCACTCAAGAAGGGACCTTAACGCTTCCTGATGAAAAAATCACTTGGTGGAATACTCAGACCCAACGCCTAGAAACCACGGTACTCAAAAGTCAGCCCTTAACCATTTGGGCGGCGGATCCAAGCAACACGAATATTCCCCCTGTCACTCAAACTACATCCAATACAAACAAGGCAGAAAATGCCCTTAATCAAGGTAAAAACCAAGAGTTAAATAATCAATATATTCGACCTAACTACAGCCAGGTACCGGAACAAGCCAGCGTGCTTTTAATTCCATTTTGGGTTTGGCCAATTATGTTAGCCGTGGTTATTTCATTATGGCTTATAACGTTATTATTACTATTACGAACTCGTAAACAAATAAACGCTTTGCAATTGACTATTGGTAAAAATCCAACAGTGATTACTGAAAATGGCAGTGTACAACAGAGCTTTAATCATCAGTGGTGTGAGATGCCTTTACCCTCTTTTTATAAAGAACTTTTAAGACAGCTACATGATGATCTAAACATTAACAATGTCGATGCAATACCTAATGAGAAGCTAAAGGCAGCCATCTTTCAATTAGAAGCTCATCTTTTTGCAGGACAAAATCTAGATGACAGAACGCAGCAAACAATCTGTGATAACTGGGCATCACTCATTACTCGACACAATACACAAGCCAAAAAGAAAGGCGAATTAACCGATTTATACCAAAACTAAGCCTTATTTAAAGCTACCAGGCCTGGTAGCCTTGGAAAAGGCAATAACACTGAATTATTTGTAAACGCTTAGATTTAATCAGACAGTGAAGTCACCCCAGAGTTAGTGTCCAACTTTTTGGGGTCACTTCATAGTACAGCGATTGAGAAGCCTTTTTAAATATTAGCCGTTGCCTTAAATATTGTCACTCAGGCTTCCCGTTACTTTTTGCAATTTGGCAAAAAAGTAACCAAACGAAGAACTTGGCTGCAGAGACAAGAAAAAACAAACCCCACTCCATAAATGGGCAAGTTCTAAGCTTGTGAACTGAAAACGCTGAACTCGCTGGTGCCCCGTAGGAAATGCCCTTGGGGTACTCAAACAGCAGCGTTTCTTTACCGTTCACTACACTAAGAACCTTGCACCATTTATTACAAGGGGACTTATGGCCTTTGTCCAAGCTACAATATTAAGCATCACAAGAGTGAAAATGATTCAAATCTCATTAAAGATAAAAATAGTCGTTAACTACTAAAATGTCGTTCTGCTATTTTTTGTACTTCTGGATAATTAGTTTTACCCGTACCTAAAACTGGAACAGCTTCTACTAAGATAACTGTCTTCGGAATCATTAACTCAGAAACTAGAGCATCTTTAGCGGCATCTGTAACGGTTTTTCTGCTTAAGGTATTGTCATCAGTCACTAACACCAATTGCTCGCCTTTACGCTCATCTGGCACGGCTACAACCACATGATGGCCTTCTGGACTTGCCTTATTAATGTAAGTTTCAACTGCGGTTAATGAAACCATCTCGCCGCCAATTTTGGCAAAACGTTTAGCACGCCCTTTTATCCAAACAAAACCATCACTATCAACTTCAACAATATCACCTGTATCATGCCAACCACCTTCTGGTGGTTGCAACAGGCCTGGTTTATCTGGCATTAAGTAACCCAGCATGATATTGGGCCCTTTTACATGTAAACGACCACCTTCTTCAATCCCGGGGACAGGTTCTAAACGGTGTTCAACCGCAGGTACAAATTGACCTACCGAACCATGTTTGTAGGCAGTGGGAATATTGACCGCTAGCACGGGGGTCGTTTCTGTTACGCCATAACCCTCATAGATAGGTTGATGGTATTTACTAGCGTAAACCTCACGAGTTTCTGGACGTAAACGCTCAGCACCTGCAATTAAGGCACGAATACTATAAAAATCAAAATTATCTGCTTTACGGGCATAACCACTAAAAAAGGTGTCTGTTCCAAATATATAACGTGAGTTAGTTTGGTAAACCATCTCTGGAACAATCCCGTAATGCACCGGCGAAGGATACATATAGACTTGAGCACCTTTTAATATTGGCCACAACATACCTGCAGTCAGCCCAAAACAGTGAAACGTAGGTAAAGCATTAAATATTTTTTCAGTTGGTAATAGGTTGAGCATGGCATTAATTTGTTCAATATTGCTCACCAAATTATTATGCGAAAGCACAACCCCTTTTGGCACCCCTTCAGAACCTGAAGTAAACAAAACAACCGCTTCATTTTCAGCCGACACTTTGTAACCTGGTAAAGATTTTGGAGGCGTTACCAGGCCTGCTAACTTTGAACCTAATCCAATCGTTTCACGCACGTCTTCTAAATAGAGGAAACACACATTTTCAGACAATGCATCAACTAACGGTTGAATTTCAAACGCCTCAACAAACTTTCTAGAGGTCACAATCGTTTTTAGTTCTGCGGTTGTGCAGGCTGATTGAATCGCCGCTTGTCCAGCAGTAAAGTTAATCATAGCAGGCACATAACCATAGGCTTGCAAGGCAAAAAATGTGGCTGGCATACCCGATACATTCGGTAGCATTAACCCTACACGCTTTTCATCTGTTAATTGTTTTTGTAATGCCTTACCTAAAATAACCGAAGCTTGAGTCAATTTTTTTAGACTTAATTTCGCCTCATTAATATCTTCAATCACTTGTGCTTTTGCTTGATATTGGCCTTTAGCCGCCAGCAGTTTTGAAAAGATAGATTCAGATTTAACTGCACCATAGTAGCCGCCATCACGCAGTAAATTGAAAACAATACTTTTATAAAACTTATGTTTTTTAGAACCCTTAATAGCAGGGTCTAACTTAATTTCCGCAAAAGGTTGAATGCTAAGGGTAATTTTAGGAAACCAAAAACGTTTAATAAACGCATATTTTGTTCCATCTAAATATGAAAAACGGCTATAAAGAGCGCCTCCAATATTTACTGGCAATACGGCTGCATTGGTTTTTTCAGCGACTAAACCTGTTCCTTCATACACTTTCATTATTGCGCCAGTAGTGGTGATTCTTCCCTCTGGAAATATCATGCATTGACGGCCTTTTTTAAGTTCGTCAATCATATGTTTGGCAGCGTACGCACTATGAATGTCAACAGTAAAAAAGTGGCTCATCGATAAGATAAAACGCTCAGTCCACTTTTTAGTGTGGGACTTATCGACCATAAAAGTCGTTTCACCTGGAATAAACAAATCAAGTAAAGGACCATCCAGTAAAGAGACATGATTGGCAATGATTAACACCGGTCGCTCACTTTCAATGGCTTTTTGGTAGTTATCTAACCCCTTTACCTCCACACGATAAATAAGCTTAAATAACCCTTTTACGATTAGTTTAAATAACCACTTCATTCAAAATCCTATCTTTTCTTTAAAACGCCTCTTTGCGCTTTAATATTGTTCTTTGTCTTTGTTCTTTATCTTAGTCTTTGTAACTTTTTCGTTTCAACAAAATATGACACTTGGGCTTAGCTTTGTGAGTTCAATTTTATTGCGAAGCTAAAAACCTTTTTGCAAAAAGTAGTGCGACTAACAATACATTCACAGCCGCCAATATCATTAACATATTGAGTAAACTTAGCTCAAAAGCAAAACCTATCATTAATAATATCGCTGAAAGCACCATTAATAATGCGTTCATTATGTTGTTAACAGCGACCATTCTAGCACGTACCGAATTAGGTGTATGCGTTTGCAATAGTGTGTAAAGCGGCACAATATAAGCCCCTCCCAGTACTGCCAGCATTCCTAATGCAAAAAAACTGATATTAGCGGGCCAAATAACGATAAATTCTAAGAAATTTAAAAGCGTTTCATGTGGAACATTTTGTGCGGCGGCTAACTCAACAAAATCGGTATTCTCAATACTTATTACCGTTATCAATAAAGACAAGGACATGCCTAGTAACATCAGCCAATGCCATCTAATATGCACTTGTGAAGACATAAATTTAGAAACTAAACCTGCTCCTACGCCAATTCCAATTGAAAACAAGGTTAAGTAGGCGATAACAACATTGTCATTAGCTTGTAAGTCATATTTAACTAAGGTTGGCATTTGACTGAGTAAAACAGCGCCAATAAACCAAAACCAAGAAATTGCCAGAACAGAGAAAAAAGCCGTTTTGTAATTAAGGCTTTCTACAATCATTGAGCGAGTACTTTTAAATATATTTAACTCTATCTGCAAAGTGTTATCTGCCGCTTGACCTTGTTGCACTTGTAAACTGATTAGATAACCAATAATTGCGACCACAATAACCGCAACAGACATGACCTTTAAACCGTCTTCTAAAAGAACACCAAACCCACCCAAAATAGTGCCAAGAAGAATTGCGATAAAGGTAGAACCACTAAATAGTCCATTACCTTTTATTAAGGCATTATCTGTTAGTATTTCAGGCAAAATAGAATACTTAATAGGCCCAAAAAAAGCAGACTGACTACCCATTAAAAACAACGTTAAAAACAGTAACCAGAGATCCTGACTTAATAAAGCTATTGCACCCAATCCCATGATTAAGACTTCAGCCAATTTAATTTTTTTTATCAGAATATATTTAGGGTAGCGGTCAGCAATTTGACCCGCTAAAGATGAGAATAAAAAAAAGGGTAAAATGAATAACCCTGCCGCTAAGGTAATTAATAAACCCGTATCACCAGCAGAGTTTGATAACCGAAAAGTAATCAACATGACCAAGGCATTTTTGAATAGATTATCATTAAAAGCGCCTAAAAACTGTACCCAAAACAGCGGGTAAAAGCTTCTATTTATTAACAAACATCGTTGCTCTGGTTTTGGCGTATTAATCATTTATAAATTCATATTGGTAATATTTAGATTAGTTTACCTCATATCGTCTTTCCGACATATCCAAAATAATATCAACTCCATCAAGTAGCGTTATTAAATTTTAATATAGTTCCAACCAGACTTTAGTCTTTCCACTACGGCATCTATCGCGGGTTTATCTTTCTTAACTTGCGGTAAAACGGTTATTGGTCTTCCCTCTTTTTTGGCACGTTCTAATGCTCTTTTACAGGCAAACAGTGTCAAATTTGGGTATTTACCCACCAATCTCAACAACTCTTTACTATTGGGATTATTGACATCAAACAACTCAACCCCTTTATAGTTTGAAATAAGGTCAACTCTAATGTTGGGATCAGAATCATCTAATAAGCTTTCAATTTGTTTAATGGTTTTTTGCTCTTTTTCAGGGAGGTCAGAATCTAAATGTACCAGATAATTCTGTGAACTTTCTGCAACGGTTTGATGCATCATCGGCGAATCCGCCAAATTATTAGCCATATACAACTTTAAAGCACCTGAACCGATTAACAAACCCAAAAAAAGTGAAGCAGCGGCAGCTTTTGAAGTCGTCCACCAAGGCGTATGTTTGTTTTCCAACGTATGTTTGTTTTCAAAATTAGGTAGTTTGCTATTAACCGGTTTAGGTATATTCTCGGTATAAGCTAAAGACATTTTAGTTTTTAGTTGATTAAGCTCTTCAAGCTTCTCTTTAAGCTTTAAATCTACCGCAATCGCCGCTTCCACTTCGGCTGCTTCTTCATAACTCAATTCACCGTCTATATAAGCGTGCAAATGATAAGTTTCAATAGAATGTTTCATCTCTATCTCCGCAATGGAACAATGTTGGTTCCATACTTTTCAATGTGTTTCATACGTTTTAACAGACTCTCACGCCCTCGTGAAATTCTGCTCATAACCGTGCCAATGGGGGTTGCTGTAATATCTGCAATTTGTTGGTAACTAAACCCTTGTAAATCTACCAAAGCAATGGCCTCTCTCTGTTCAAAAGGTAAACTTGCCATTGCCTTATATAAACATTCTGATTTTTGTTGAGCAATCATCTCAGTTTCACTGCAATCCTTAGAAAAAAATTCATCGATTTCATTCTCATTTGTCCACTGCCATCGTTTGTTAAAACGCATAACATCTAAAAAAGTATTTCGCATGATTGTGGCAAGAAATGCGTCTAAATGCTCTAAATTTTCAATATCATTAGATTTTTCTAAGGCTTTCAGCAAAGTCTCTTGAACCAAATCTTCCGCTTGAGCTGGTTGGTGACACCAAGCATACGCCAAACGATATAAGTTTTGGTATTTCTCTGCAAATAATGCATTTAATTTTCGTTTTTTTTGTTTGTCCCCAAACAAATTTTTAACCTTAATGGATAACGTCATAGTGGTTTTTATTTCTTATTCAAATTAGCTCTTTTTTGATACTAATCTATAAATTTTTATTTGTAAAACCTTTTATATATTAGCAATTTACGATATTTAAAAAGTTGTTAGGCCAATAAAATCTTTCATCTTAAATCAATGGAATAATTTATTCGGTTCAAACGTTTACTAGTTAAGCGCGCCAAATTTTGAACCAAAATAAGAACCAAAATAATCAAGGAAATTTTTATGAAAAAACTCAATTTAGTCAAACTGATGGGCTTTATGTTTGCTCTATTTACATCACTCCCTAGCAATGCAGCTCCCCAAAAAGAGGCTCCCTTACCTGATACCTTTGCAGAACATAAAATTGTTTTGCAAATTAGTGACAACAATCCTTTTAAACAAACCTTAGTTCTAAACGTTGCTGGGAATCTTCAACGTTACTACGGTGCTGATAATGTTGATATTGAAGTAGTGGCCTTTGGTCCTGGTTTACGCCTCTTATTTGACGGTAATGTGAATACTCCACGTATTAAGATTTTAATGGATTCTGGTGTTCGTTTTAGTGCCTGTGAAAACACGATTAAAAACATGGCAAAAAAACTTGGCCATAGACCTGAACTTCAAGAAGGGGTAACTAATGTCGCTGCGGGTGCAGGCCGAATTTTGCAACTTAATGCCGCTGGATGGCAGGTTTTAAAACCTTAATCAAAGACACGTAAATAACTATCAAGACAAAAAAATAAAAGATAAAAAACAATTAGCAACCTTAGAGAGATAAAGAGAATAAATATGAAGACAATTACCCAATTTAATAAAACAGGCCTAATTTTAGCGATTACCACCGTACTTTGCAGTACTCAGGTTCAAGCAGCAAACTGGTTAATGTTACAAGGGACTGAAAAAAACGATCAAGCTCCTAGAGCTAAAGTATGGGGGTTTGCACAAATTGATTATCAACAAACAGATGATACAAAGCTTAAAGCAGGGCCTGGTATTGGACAATCAGCAGCCTTTAACCAATTAGCACCACAGCTAACGAATGCTAGCGGTTTTAATATTAAGCGTGCTCGTATTGGGGCACGTGGTGCCAACTTTCCGTTAGATAAAGATGTTAACTACTTTTTAATGATGGAATTTGGTAACAACGGTATCACAACAGGAGGCAAAGCTTCACAAGGCCAACTCACTGATGCCAGTATTACAATTAACAAAATCCCAGGTGCTCGTATTCGTGCAGGTCTATTCAAAACACCTGGTTCAGAAGAATCTTTTAAAGGGATTCCAGTCTTTAACTACGTTAATTTTACTAATGGGACAGGTCGTTTACTTGTTGAACGTTTCTTCACAAATTCATCAGGTGATACCGCTCGTAAATCATCTGTTGGTGCCGTTAGAGATACCGGTGTTCAGATCTTTGATTCTTTTAAAACAGGTGAGTGGGAAACTAGCTACGCCGCTATGTTTGGTAATGGTAATGGGCTTGCATTACAAGATAACGATAATGATAAAGATACCTACCTCTACCTTTCTACTGAAAAGGCTTTCGGGAAATCTAAAGGGCCACGCAGTCATAGTATGAAGTTCTATGCTTGGAGTCACAATGGAAAACGCACGATTGATGGTACATCAGGACACAAGCTAGATCGTGCTGGTTTAGGTGCAACCTATTTTGATGGTAAATACCGTGCAGCCGCTGAATATATTACCGCTGACGGCATGATTTATAACGGAACAACTGGGGCAAGAACCCCTGCAAACGGGGGAACTTTTAGTGTTCTCAAAGATCAAAAGGCAGATGCCTACCAAATTGACCTAGGTTATCGTGTAATGCCTAATATGGAACTAAACGCACGTTATGATGTTTTAAATTCTGCGACAGATTCGAATGGTGATGGAGGTGCGACGGCTAAACGTGTTTTCACTACAACCACATTGGGTGCTCAGTACTTCTTTAATAAAAAGACATCGGTACGTTTAAACTATGAAATCCGTAATATTGATGCACCAAATACTCCGGCATCTTCCGCTGTTCATACTATCCTTGATAGTATAGACAACCGCCTTTCTGCACAATTAATGATGGTATTTTAATATTGACTCATCACAAATAAAAAAAGCCTACAATCTCTGAAAGCCTTATAGAGACCTTTGCACGAGATAGGTGCGAAAGAAAAATGAGAGAAAATTTGCTTGATTGCGGCGGAAAACGCAGGGAATAGCTAGCTATTCGCAAGTTGTCGCCCAACGGAAGTACCCTTGGGGTACAACAAAAATCAGGTGAATTTTAACCATTTTTACTCGCGCATACTCTCGTGCAAAGGTCTCTTATATATTCATTCTTGTTGTATTGGTTCATTTTAGCTCTAAGATAAACCAATTTGCCTTTACTCTTTTGAGTAAAGGCTTTTTTCTTTGTAATAATTCATAAACCATAGATATTTTAAGCCGCAATCCCACTGTGTCTTAATAACGCATCAATCTCTGGTTCACGACCTCTAAAGGTTTTAAACAATACCATCGGATCAATTGAGCCACCTGCCGCTAAAATGGTGTTTTTAAAGTGCATACCTGTCTCTGCATTTAAAATACCCGTTTCTTCAAACAGACTAAAGGCATCTGCTGATAAAACTTCTGCCCATTTGTAACTGTAATAACCTGCCGCATAACCGCCTGCAAAAATATGGCTAAAGCTGTGTAATTGTCGAGCGTAACTTGGTGGTTGTACCACCGCTACTTCATCTCTAATTCGTTTAGCAATATCTAAAACACCTTCTGGTGATTCTGGGTTATAAAAGGTGTGTAAATCAAAATCCACCAATGCAAATTCAATTTGGCGTAACATCATCATCGCTGACTGAAAACCACGGCCTTTTTGCAGTGCTTCAAATAAATCATTAGGTAATATTTCACCCGTTTCAACATGTGAAGAGATGAAATCTATTCCTTCACGCTCCCAACAAAAGTTCTCCATAAATTGCGATGGTAATTCAACTGCATCCCACGGCACACCTGCAATACCAGAAATATCTAACTGTTCCATTTTGGTAAATAAGTGGTGAATCCCGTGACCAAACTCATGAAATAACGTAGTCACTTCATCATGGGTTAAACAGGCTTCTGCATCGCCAATAGGTGGTGTAAAGTTACACACTAAATAGGCTACTGGTGTTTGTAATTGACCATTAGGATGTTTCCAGCGTGTAATGGCTGAATCCATCCAAGCACCACCGCGTTTATTTTCACGGGCGTATAAATCTAAATAAAAATGCCCAATCACTTGATTAGTATCATCGGTTAATTCAAAAAACCGCACATCTTCATGCCAAGTCTCAACACCTGTTTTAATATTAATTTTAATACCAAATAAATTTTGAGTAATTGAGAACAAACCCTGTAAAACTTTTTCTACGGGGAAGTAAGGGCGTAGTTTTTCTTGTGAGAGCGAAAGTGTTTGGTTTTTAAGTTTTTCAGATGCATAGGTCACATCCCAAGGTTGAAAATCTTCAATGCCAAGTTCCGTTTTAGCAAAGGCTTTTAGGGTGGCTAATTCTTGTTGAGCCTGTGGTTTTGACTTAACCGCTAAATCTCTTAAAAAACCTAAAACCTGATCAGTTGACTCTGCCATTTTGGTGGCTAATGAGTATTCTGCATAATTTTCAAACTCTAATAGAGTCGCTAATTGATAACGGTCAGCACGAATAATTTCAATTAATTCACTATTATCAAACTCGGTATTATCTGCCTGGTCTGAGGCACGAGTTGAGAATGCCTTATAAACTTCAGCTCGTAATTCTCTATTGTCTGCATGGGTCATAACCGCTAAATACGACGGAAAATCTAACGTAACACACCAACCTGTTAACGACTTTTGCTCTGCTAATTGCTGTAATAGCCCTATTGCCGATTCTGGCAGGCCTGCTAATTCTTTTTTATCTTCAATATGCTTTGACCAAGCCTGGGTTGACTTAAGCACGTTATTACCAAACTGACTGCTATTTTGTGATAAACGCTGTTTTAACTCTTTATAGATAGCTTGCTTCTCGGCTGGCAAAGCAATACCGCTTAAACGAAAGTTACGCAGTGCATTTTCAATGACTTTTTTCTGTGCAAGATTGTAATCTGGGTACTCTTCACTCTGTGAAATAGCATTGAACTTTTTATATAGACCCGCATTTTGTCCATTCTCAGTGTAATACTGCGTTACCTTCTCTAAACAGTTGGTATAGGCTTTATGCCAATCGTCACTGTTCATAACCGCATCTAAATGCCCAACAGGCCCCCACACTTTTTCAAAACGATTATCGATGCTCTCAAGAGGTTCTACAAAATTTTTCCATGTAGGCTCTTGCGTTGAAGCAACTAGGTCATCAATGACTTGTTTATTTTCGGCCAACAGTTGTGAAACGGCAGGTTCAATATGTTCCACGTGAAACGCATTAAATTCTGGAAAATGTGAATCCGATAAAAAAGGGTTTGGAGTTACTGCTATTGAAGATTGTGTCATAAGGAATAGGTCTTTTAATTGGTCTTTTATTTGAATATTTGTATAGGCTATTAACTGATAAAGTTAATGATATAGCGCATATCTATTTGTATGGGTATTTATTAAATATTCAACTCAATTTACCAGATACCGTGTTTGATTTTCATAGTCAAGCACCAATCTTATATTCTGGATCAAAGGGTTTACCACTCTTCAGAATAGCATAAACCAGATGAATTAATTTGCGCATTACCGCGGCAACTATCTTCTTACCTGCAACCCCTCTTTTTCTCAGATTGTCTGCAAAGGATTTTAAGACAGGGTTGTATGCAATACTATTTACCGCAGGCATGTAGAGACACTTCCTTAAATTTGCATTGCCCATTTTTGAAAGCGATGAGCGATTTAAACTACTACCCGATTGCTGTATTTGTGGAACAAGACCAGAGTAACAGGCTAAGGCCTTTGCATTATCAAAACGATAAATGTCTTTGATATGAGTGATGAGTTCAATCGCTGTTTTTTCACCCAGTCCTTTAATGGACTTTAATAATGCCATCTGCTTAGCCAATTCAACATCCTGTTGAACGCAGCCTTTCATTTGGGATTGAATCTTTTCAATCTGCTTTTCTAACTGTTTAATCTGAGCTATTTGAATTTTCTGTACTTCAATTTCTGTCGAACTTTGCATTTGGTTTTTAATGCGGGTTTTTGTTTGAATTAACAAGGATTGAAGTGCTGAGAACTCTTGTAGCTTAGCGATAATCGGACTGTCAGGCTGCCAAGGTTTGAGTTTGTGTACTTCACAAAAATCTGCGATGAGCTTAGCATCTTCACTGTCGGTTTTAACACGCTTTAGTTTGGATTGTGCATGATGTTTGATTTTAAATGGGTTGATCACATACACAGGGTATTCTTGTTCGTAAAGATGCAATGCGAGGCCTAAATAGTATTTCCCGGTGGCTTCCATCGCGATGTGTGGAGAATCAAAAAGGCTCATCCATTTGATAAACTTTTTAAACCCCGCTGGGGTGTTATTAAAAGTGACACTTTGCTTTTGAGTTGAAACCGCTACGTCAAAGGTGTCTTTGCTGATGTCTATGCCGATGTATATTTTCATGTTCGAAATACCTATTTTATGCTAGGATTTAATTTCGTTTAGTAAGTTCACACTATGGCTATACTAACCTTATGAATACAGGCTAGGAGTCTTGTCCTGCCTAAGATACCGTTCAGTTTATAGTGTGTGGGGATAAAGGTCTTAATCTGATAACCTGGATCACTCTGGGTGTCATTGGCCTGGTAGCAAGATCTCTTTATCCCTTTACTAAGCGTCCTTAATAAATTCTCCACTTCTGGAGAACACTTTCAACATATAAGGCCTGGTAAATTAAATAGTTAAATCCAGTGACGATTACTCGCCTTGAATCGTTATTACCAATGTTCTTGAACCACCCTGATTACGGTGTTCACATAAATAGATACCTTGCCAAGTCCCTAGGTTTGGAGAGCCATTGGTAATTGGAAGCGTTAAATCAAATCCTAAAAGGCTACTTTTTAAGTGTGCAGGCATATCGTCTGAACCTTCATAGGTATGAGTAAAATACGGTTTATTTTCAGTCACAACATCATTAAAAAAGCTTTCAAAATCATCACGCACAGAGGGATCAGCATTTTCATTAATGGTGAGTGATGCGGAGGTATGCTTAATCAGGATATGCATTAAGCCAATATTAATATCACGCAGTTCTGGTAAGTTAGAAAGAATTTCATTGGTAACTAAATGAAAACCTCGTGGCTGTGGCTTTAAGGTAATTGTTTTTTGAATCCACATAATTGCGACCTTATTATTCTAGGATTTGTGATTGATATTTTTATAAGTTAACCACGAAGTCACGAAGACACGAAGATTGATTGGGAAAAAGATATAAGGAAACCGTTAGAGAATTATAACTCAGCTGAGACATTCATCGAATATCCTCTAACTTTCAACTCTTTAATCTTCGTGACTTCGTGTCTTCGTGTTAATAAAGGTTGTAGTGAGATAACTATCTTAAGAGCTGGGTACTCTTAATACCAGGCCTGCTGACATTATAATGAAAACGGTTGAAAACATTAAGCAGGCTTCCATTCCAAATGTTTGATAAACATAACCTGACAACACCGTACCCATTAAGCGACCGCCGGCATTTGCCATATAGTAAAAACCTACGTCTTTTGAAGCCCCATCTTCATTGGCCATTGACACAATTAAGTATGAATGTACTGCCGAGTTAACGGCAAAAAACAGCGCAAACAGACCTAACCCAATAATAATCACTAATTGTGGGCTATTAGATAATTGCCAAGCCATAACTAAAGGGACTAGTGCTAAAGCTAAAGCCAGTTTCATAGCCGTGCTGACTGTTGGATTACTATTTTGTTTTTTCGATAAGCTGAGTATTCTTGGTGTACTAGCTTGTATGAACCCATAACCAATGACCCATAAGGCCATAAAGCTTCCAACCTCATGAAAGCTCCACCCTAATACACCTTGTAAATAGATTGGTAAGGCCACAACAAACCAAATATCACGTGCACCAAACAAGAAGAACCGGGCGGCAGACAACCAATTAATGGCAGCCGATTTTGAAAACATTTCATTAAATTTGCTCTTACTTTTAGATTTACCTAAAGACCCATCTAAAAATAATAGTGAGACAATTAAGGCCACTAATAACATTGCAGACATCACCCACATTGAATTAGCAAAACCAACCCATTCAAGCAACACTGCACCTAAAAAGAAGCCAACGCCTTTTAATGCATTTTTAGAACCCGTTAATAAACTAACCCATTTATAGAGCGTTCCATCAGCATCACTCGCCAAAGATTTAATACTACTTTTGGCACTCATTTTATTTAAGTCTTTAGCTATACCGGATAATGCCTGAGCCGCCATCACATAGACAACCCCTAGCCATTCATTAGGGACCGTTAACATAAGAAGAGCAATTATTTGCAGGCTCAGACCAATATTCATGGTGACATTAAGCCCTAACCTTGCGCCTAACCAACCCCCAACTAAGTTGGTTACAATGCCAAAAAATTCATAAAACAAAAACAGCATAGCAATCTCTAATGGGGAATAACCAAGCTGATAAAAATACAATAAAACCAACATGCGTAAAGCACCATCAGTTAATGTATAGGCCCAATAATTGGCCGTCACAATGGCATATTGTTTGGTTGCATTCATTTGTAAAACCTTTTTCCTAATCCAAATTAAACAGGCCTGGTAAATATACATTTAACCAGGCCTGGTGATTTATAACTCAACAATAATAGAACGGAACTTTGCTTTAACAATCATTCCTAAAAAGCACTCATATAGAGATCTTTGCACGAGATAGGTGCGAAAGAAAAATGAGAGAAAATTTGCCTGACTCTCGACTTACCCCTTCGGGCGTCGAGTTCTTCGTTTGCGGCGGAAAACGCAGGGAATAGCTAGCTATTCACAAGTTGTCGCCCAACGGAAGAGCCATTGGTGTACAACAAAAATCAGGTGAATTTTTACCCTCAAGGGGCACCTAGAACCATTTTTATTCGTGCATACTCTCATGCAAAGGTCTCTTATAACTTAACTCACAGAATTATTATCATTAGCAACCTTAACCGCTAATTCCATCATACGAGAGACATAACCTATTTCATTGTCATACCAAGCCAATAGTTTTACTTGAGTTCCATTAACGACCATGGTCGATGGAACATCAATCACACTAGAGCAAGTTTCACCTTCGTAATCAACAGAGACCAATGGACGAGTTTCAAAACCTAAAATACCCTTTAGATAAGTTTCTGAGGCTTCTTTAAGCACACCATTAACCTCTTCAACAGAAGTTGGGTTTTCCATTTCTAAGACTAAATCCGTTAGCGATGCATTCATCAGTGGTACACGCACCGCCACCCCATTTAACTTGCCATTAAGTTCAGGAAAGATAGTACCTATTGCCGTAGCTGAACCCGTTGAGGTTGGGATTAATGATTCAAAACTGGCACGTGCTCTACGCAAATCTTTATGGCCATGATCCACTACTTTTTGAGTATTGGTTCTGTCATGCATTGTTGTAATCATGCCGTGTTTAATGCCGAGCTTTTCATGCATTACTTTAATGACAGGTGCAATACAATTGGTGGTACAAGATGCGGCTGTAATAATTGGGTCTTGTCCAGCAACCACAATGTCATCATTGATTCCCATCACAATATTCTTTATCCCCTCTTTCATCGGAGCAGCAACAATGACTTGCTTAACACCTTGATCAAGATAAGGTTGAATTGTTTCAATCGTTCTAAATTTTCCTGTAGATTCAATAACCACATCTACATTTAAATCGCCCCATTGAGTATCAGAAACCACTTTATTCATTGAATAGCCAATCACGGTGTCAGCCACAATGATTTGCCCATTTTGTTCAATAGCCTCATGATGCCAGCGACCATGAGCTGAATCAAAATTGAGTAAGTGGGCAGAACCTACAGCATCGGTTGCGATTTCATTAATATGTACAATCTCAACTTCTGGCCAATCAAAAGCAACACGCATTGCCAAACGACCCATACGACCAAAACCATTGATGGCTATTCTAATTTTTTTCATTATTTTTAAATCCCTTTAGAGACCTTTTCACGAGTTGGGGAGGTAAGAAAAAGATAAAGAATTATGGTCTTTTTTAACCATTCATCGACTCTTGCAAAAGTCTCTAGTTATTAGTCTCTAGTGATGACTTAAATTGTGTATTTCTTCTTTTAGCTTTAGGTGCTCAAGTTTGCTAATAGGTAACTGCACAAATAAATTAATTCTATTTTCTAGGGAATGAAGTATTTCTCTTATAGCGTCAATATTGAGGTCATCACTATATGGACTATCTATTGCCCATACAGAAGTGATGGTATGGTCTGGCCAAATAGGACAAACCTCTCCTCTTACCTTGTCACATAAAATAAAAACAAAATCCATTTGCGGAGAATCTTCTTTAGAGAATTCATTCACACTTTTTGAATATAAATTCTCGGTAGGTAACTTAGCATGCTTAAGTGTTTCTATAACCTGTGGGTGAACTTCACCACTAGGTTCACTGCCAGAGCTATAAGCGTTAAATTTATCTTTGCCCCAATGATTCAAAAGCGCTTCGGCAAGAATACTCCTCACTGAGTTTTCTTGATCGATAAATAAAACGTTATACATATATATTCTCCAGCGTTTATTATTCATTTTTATTGTTCTGTTTTATTAAGCTTTTGTTAACCATTCTTCAATTAACTGTTTTGATGGCATTCCACCACTATGCACCACCTGTTCATTGATAACAATACCTGGTGTACTCATAACACCATAAGAGGCAATTTGTGCAACATCTTCTACCTTAATGACAGAAACTTTAACAGCCATTTCACTTGAGGTGGCTTCTATTAATTTAATAGTATTATTACAGGTAGTACAACCTGTCCCCAATACTTTTATCTCTAAAGTATCGCCTTCACAACAAGAAGATTCTTTTGCCGTATCAGAACCTGAACAACATGATTCTTCTTTACTATCGGAACAACAATCATTTGACTTTGTTTCACGTGAAACATCATCACCACAACAAGCCGATGAACTTTTAGACTCTTCAGGAGTTGAACAACAAGTACCAGTTGTATCTGAAATACAGCACGCTCCCGTATTTTTATCTTGTGGTAAAAAACGACTTACCGGACACCAACCCGTAAAAGTAGCCTGCAATGCATTAAGCCCCGCAAACAAAGTTAACCATAGCCAATTAGGTTTAAGTAAATCAACTTGTCCACTAAAGTGGGCTAACAAAATTGGCACAATAATCATTAACGAAATCATGCGAATCATAATATTACCTTTCATAAAAACTTCCTTTAAATATAAAAATTAAAAAATCAAAATCAAAAATTTATTACTAACTTACCAGGTCTGGTAAGTTAGGTTGAATAAAATTAAATAAATAACCGACCAATATAAAGGCCACCGTAAGTACCCCCACAAAAATACCTAATGCCTGCCATTTAATCACTTTACGTAAAATAAGCAGTTCCGGTAAAGAGAGTGCAGCAATACTCATCATAAGCGCCAAACTTGTCCCAATGGGAACTCCTTTATTGATCATCGCTTCAATCAAAGGAATGACGCCAGTGGCATTTGAATAAAGCGGTACGCCCACTAAAACAGCGGCAGGTACACTCCACCAGTTAGACGAATCTCCTAGATAGGTACTCACCCAAGCCTCTGGAACAAAGCCATGAAAAGCCGCCCCTAATGCAATACCAATAAATAGCCAATGCCAAATACGTTTAACAATCACTTTTACTTCATTCCAAGCAAATTCATGGCGTTGATTAAATCCACCACTATTGGCTTCTAGTTCTTGTTGTTGGCGCATTTTAATATCCCAAACATACGATTCTACCCAACGTTCTGGTTTAAACCATTCAATAACGATAGAACCAATATAAGCAACCACCAGGCCTGCTAAAACATACAGCAAGGCAACTTCCCAACCCAAAATGGTCATTAATAAAACTACCGCCACCTCATTAATCATTGGGCTAGCAATTAAAAAAGCGAAGGTAATACCAATAGGGATTCTTGCCTCTACAAAACCAATAAACAGAGGAACCGATGAGCAGGAACAGAATGGCGTGACGCCACCCAGTGTAATCGCAAGTGAACGCGCCAACCACTGAGGACGACCCGCCACGATTTGCCTAACACGCTCGGTTGAAATCATTGCCCTAAGCAGCCCCATGACATAGATGATAACCACCAATAAAAAGAAGATTTTAGTGGTATCCATCACAAAAAACTGAACGGCAGCACCTATTTGAGTGTCGGGTGAAAGCCCAAATAATTGAAAGGAAACCCAATCACCCAAAAGAGTAAACACTTCAAACATAGTGGTTTACCTACATCTCATTTTCAAATTGAAGATAAGTACGGTTTAAGATTGTTTTATGCCAAGAATCATAGTGTTTTAGGTGTTTAAATTCAGGCCAGTCTTTGTTGTCATCTACAGCTTGTTGCACACCAGTCATATCTTCAGCGGCCGCTGATAGTACTGTAACCAACTTATCTAAATAATTACCGGTATCTTGATTTGCTTTATCCCAATCACAAACTTGACCATGCCCAGGAACGATAAACTTAGCAGGTAAAGTTTGTGCTTTGTGATAAGCCTTTTGCCAACTTGCTACATTTGAAAATGGGTGAACCCCTAGCATACGATCAACATAGATTAGGTCACCAGAAAATAACACAGATTGCTTAGGCAACCATACAACTGCATCACCCGGAAAATGCGCATCACCAAAATATTTCAACTCAAATACCACACCACCAATTGTAATCTTTGCTTTATCCCCGGCTAACTTTTCAGTTGATGATAAAGGCTTAGTTGTAGAAAAAGATTTTGATACAAAGGTCATGTGGCGTACTTCCTCATCACCCTTTGATTTTTGAGTAGTCACGGTTTTTTCCAGCGCATAAATTTTTGCACCCTTTCCAGCAAAATACCCGTTACCCAACCAACGATGGTCCTGACTACCGGTATTAATAACTGCAATAATAGGTAAATTGGTTATTTTTTTAGCCGCCTTTTCAAGCGCCTTAGCTGAAGGTATTCCAGCACCTGAGTCAATTAATACTGCCCCTTTCTGTGTCACCACAAGACCAATATTATTATTTAAACCTAAGTTTTCAGGTGTGCGATCATTTATAGGTCCAATATAAGCATAAACATTATCTGTTACCTGATTAAATTTAAAATCCATGGCTATAACAGGGGCAGTAAATAAACTACTGACCAAAAATACCGACGATAAAATTAACTTTAAACTCTTCATATAAAATCATAGTCTATTAAATACGTATAAACGGATGTATTGATATTATTATCTTATTTATGGTAAATTACAACTTATAAATTAATTCTAAAAAAGAATATGACACTAGATAATATGAAACTAGATAACATTACCCAACTATTTAAAGCCTTATCAGATCCAATTCGTTTACGAATTCTTAATTTGTTAATAACAAAAGACTCGTTTTGCGTGTGTGAAATAGTTGATATTTTAGGAATTGGGCAAAGCACTATTTCAAGACATTTGGCTTATTTAAAAAATTCAGGTCTGGTTGAATCTTGGCGTGAAGGTGTTTGGATGCACTATTCTTTAATAAAAGAAAATATGACAATAATTGAAATGGAAAACTTAAAACTACAACTAGAACAATGTGATTCTATAATTGAAGATAACAAAAGACTTAAAAAAGGTAATCTGGCCTGCTCTAACGAATAAAAGACATGGATAACTATAAACCATAATAAAAATATGGTTAATATTATTAATTAAAGATATTTTTCTATAAAAACATCAAACTTGATAAAAAATCCTTAAATATAAGCTCATATAGTAGTTTTTATAGAAAACCTAGCCATATGCATTAGCTATATTGAAAAAATGGCAACAACATATAAATTTGAAAGCCATTTTTTTAACAAATAAATTTAAATTGCAAAAAAAACCTAAGTTAATCCACTTTTTCAAAACCTGGGTTATCTATCTTATTTTCAATCGGAACTTCAATTAATTGTAATCTTGCAATTCGTTTAGCTAAAGTATGTAATTGTTTAAATCCATCTACCAATTGCATTTCAAATCTAAAAATCGTTAAACGCTCTTCAGTTGGTTGAAACTTTTTTATTTGATGCTTAAGTGCTTCTTGAATAAGCAAATCAATCGTTGGCTTAATTGCAATAACAGAAAGCGCTGGTTCTTTATTCTGCTCACTAATACTCAACAAAGCTCTGTCTATTGATTTACCCACTTCATTAGAGAGTTGTCCCACAAGTTGATTCATTGTTTCACTCGGTTTAGTACTATTCTGAAACAAACTGTGCAATACATTTAAAACATTAAATTCTATCGTTTCAAGCATAGATTCCATAACGTTTACAACATTTAACAACTTTAAGTATTCATTTTGTTCATTTGACGATAATTCTGACTGGTTGATTTTACCCAAATATCGTAAAATTTTTCGTTGATAACTTCTAAAGCGCTGAAGATTTAAATCTTCTCTAGATAACTTATCTAGATTTGGATTCTCTATTAATGACATGACTCGTTTATAAAAAAATGAATGTTTTTGTTGATAAATTTCAATCTCTTGACGTACAGCCTGCATTGCCATTGAAGGAGTACTTAACAGGCTCTCATCCAAAAACTTAATTTCAAATTCAGCAGAATTTTTTTCATTATCCAAAATAGGCACTATTTTATTAACCACCCAAATAAAAACGGGTATCAACGGTAAAAAGATTACCAGTGAAATAAAATTGAATAGGGTATTAGCATTAGCAATTTGGCGCGGAGTGTGTTCTGCCAAAAAGGCAATATTCATTGTATTTTGATTAATATCAATTAGATTAGGATTGGTTAAATAGGCAGAAAAATGAGCTAATTCTGGAATAAAAGGAAGAAATATTAATACTCCAATAACATTAAAAAGAAGGTGAATATAACCTGTTCTTTTAGCTTCTCTTGATTTACCAATAGTCGCTAATAGAGCCGTGACCGTAGTACCTACATTTGCCCCCATTGCCAAGGCAATACCCGCTGGTAATGTTAAAAAACCATTGCTCGCCATAACAATAATAATACCGATAGTTGCTGATGAGGACTGCACTAAAGCTGTAAAAATAAAACCTATTAATATGCCATAAATAGGGGTTTGCATTTGTAGCATTAGATCTAAAAAAGGTTGGTAATCCTTAAGTGGTGCCATGCCCTCACTCATAATATTCATACCAAAAAAGATAAGGCCTAAACCCATAATTAGACGGCCAATTGCAATTTTCTTATTGAGTTTAGAAAAAAATTGTATGGCAAATCCTACTGCAATCATTAATAAAGCAAAATTAGTGACCTTAAAAGCAATCACCTGAGCCGTTATGGTTGTACCCAAATTGGCTCCCATAATAACCCCTGCTGCCTGTCCTACTGTCATTAGGCCTGCAGATACAAAGCCAACAGTCAGCACACTGGTAACAGATGAAGATTGAATTACAGCCGTAACACCCGCTCCCGTAATCGCACCCATCACTCTATTTGTTGTAAGTTTTGCTAAAAGGTTTTTCATCTGCTCACCTGCTACCACAAGCAGGCTTTTAATAAGTTGCTCCATACCATATAGAAATAGGGCTAACCCCCCTAAAAGTTTCATTAACATGAGAAACCAATCAAGCTTTGGAGCATTTTCTCCTGCAAAAGCTATAGAAGAAAATAGCATTATGCTCAGAGATAAAATAAACGTAGCGATATAGGCAAAGTTATATTGATTTAAATAACGATAATTTTTCATGATAAGTATCTTAAAAAGAATGACTTATTAACCATAGCATAGTGGCAAAAAAAAACCCCGCATTTGCGAGGTTTTAGTTTAAATTGATTTTATGTTCCACATGAAACAATCATTAGATATTTAAGGACGGGGTAAATTAATGTCTGCCTTAGAATGACAATAATCATTACCACCCAATTTACCAATTGTATCTAGTAAATTTGCTTGGATTATATTGTCTTTCATTACTGATTCATCAACATGTATTGCTACAACATCAAGTAACACTAATACCCCACCAATAGGCTTATCAGAGATAGTAATGGTTTCTTTTAAAGTACATTCGTAACGAACTGCTGCCGATTTAATACTAGGCGGATTCACTTTATGACTAGCGACAGTTTCAATACCAATTTCATCAATTTCACTTTGCGAAGATGAATAACTAGCACAACTGGCATTCATTAAATCTGCTTGATTCGCCGGTACAATATGCACCACACACTCTTTGGTTTCTTGTAAGTTAGCCAACGTATCTTTGGTAAATATATCTCTAGAAGGGACATTGGTAAAGGTTAAAACTGGCGGATTACAACTTGCCACACTAAAAAAAGAATAAGGTGCTAAGTTAGTTAAACCTTGCGCATTTTGAGTGCTAATCCAGGCGATTGGCCTAGGAACAATACCACCTGTTAATAATTGATAGAGCTCAACAGGGGTTGAATCTTGAGGGGTTATATACATCGTTTTTACTCATTATTATCAGACAATATAAATATTATGAGACCTTTGCACGAGATAGGTACGAAAGAAAAATGAGGAAAAATTTGCCTGATTGCGGCGGAAAACGTAGGGAATAGCTAGCTATTCGCAAGTTTTTCAACAAAAATCGGGGAAATTTTAACCATTTTTACTCGTGCATACTCTCGTGCAAAGGTCTCATTATGACACACTAATATAACAACCATATAAAACAAATATTACCAGGCCTGGTTAAATACTCTAGAAAATTAAAACGAACTATTTTTATCCAAGTTTAATTTCTTTAATACTCATTATTGCAAAGGGTTTTAATAAATTAAGTGTTTCTATTTAGCCCTTTTAACAAAGCCATTACCATTGCTGAAACGGTATCTTTTGCTTTAGCAACGCCTACTGAACGACTATTATTTATTTGTAAATAGACATAAGCCATAGCTTGAGCATTTTTACCCTGTTCACCATTTGGACTTTCATCCAAGGTATGTAAAGCATGTTCAGCGTAATCCATAACATCAACTGAATACCCTGTACGTTTGTGCCAAGCGTCACATAATGCACTTAAGGTTCCGTTACCGGTTCCTTGCCAAAGTTCACCATTTACCTCAATAGATAAATGCTCTAAATCACCCTCTCTATGCAGTTGATAGTGATTGATTTGAATAGCAGTATCTTCTAATTCATATTGGTTAGTAAACTCATTATATAACTCTCTATGACTCACCACCCCGCCCTGCTTTTCTGCTAATTTTTGGGCAATCGGTGCAAAATCTAGTTGTACCCATTTTGGTAGATTTAAACCATATTCTTGAGCCAAAACAAAGGCAGAACCTGCTTTACCTGATTGGCTATTGACTCTAATAATTGCCTCATAATCACGCCCTACATCTTTAGGGTCAATTGGTAAATAAGCGACATTCCAGGGAGCATCTGCTTTTTGCTTTAATAGACATTTACGAATCGCATCTTGATGACTACCTGAATAGGCGGTATACACCACATCACCCACCCAAGGATGACGTGGATGGGTTTTAATCTGCGTTACCTCTTCTACCACAGGAATCCATTGATTTGGATCAGATAAATCTAATTTAGGGTCTATTCCTTCACTAAATAAATTCATGGCTAGGGTAACAATATCCATATTACCAGTTCGCTCACCATTACCTAATAACGTGCCTTCAATACGATCAGCACCGGCTAATAACGATAATTCTGCCGCGGCAACAGCACAACCACGATCATTATGAGTATGAATTGAAATTAACGCAGACTCACGATTTTTAAGATGCGTAATAAAGTATTCAACCTGGTCTGCAAAACGGTTTGGAGAAGTACTTTCTACCGTTGCTGGTAAGTTTAAAATGCATTTATTGTCTGGGGTAGGTTGCCAAACGTTCATAACGGCTTGGCAAACTTCTACCGCATAATCGGTTTCCGTTTGCGAAAAACTCTCAGGCGAATATTGAAATATCCACTTAGAACCAGGATGAGATTCATTGGCCTTTTGGGCATATTCTTTAACCCATTTTGCGCCCTGTATAGCCATTGCTTTAATTTTGTTTTTAGTTTTTTCAAACACATTCTCACGTTGCACAATTGAGGTGGTGTTATAAACGTGTATCACGGCTTGCTTAACGCCCTGCAAAGACTCATAAGTACGTTCAATTAAATGTTCACGAGCTTGAACTAATACTTGCACAGTAACATCATCAGGAATCAAATCTTCTTCTATTAAACGACGAGTAAAATCAAATTCAAGCTGACTTGCTGATGGAAAACCAATTTCAATAGTTTTAAAACCCATATTCACCAGTTGCTGCCAAAGAGCTAATTTTTGGTCAACGGTCATGGGGTTTGCTAACGCTTGATTACCATCACGTAAATCAACACTCACCCAAATAGGTGCTTTTTCTAAAAAATTATTTGGCCACTGGCGATTTGTTAATTGTGGGCTAGGAGTTCGCTGATATTTTATTGGATTCATTATTCTCTTCTCTACGGCAATGTAGGTTATTTAATAACTCCTATTTTATTACCAGGCCTGGTATATTTTATTGTGAATAATTCTATTTATACGTTTAATAATGATATAGAATTTATATAAAATAATAATTATTAACATATGATGCTAAATATAGAGAATTTATGAAATTAGATAACTACGATAAAGCGATTTTAAAGGCATTACAGAATAATGGTCGTTTAACCAATCAAGAAATAGCTGATCAAATAGGTTTGTCGCCATCAGCTTGTTTAAGACGCTTTAAGGCTTTAGATGAGTCTGGAGTGATTATTGGCTATAGAACCTTATTAGATTCTAAAAAATTGGGTTTAGATTTAATGGCTCTGGTACATATATCAATGGACAAGCATACTAAAGAACGTTTTTCAGAATTTGAAAAAACAGTGATATCTATGCCTAATGTTTTGGAGTGTTTATTACTAACCGGCCAAACAGCCGATTATCAATTAAAGGTACTTGTTAAAGATTTAGAAGCTTACCAAGATTTATTACTCAATCATATTACTCAGATTACAGGTGTAAGCGGGGTTCATACCAGTTTTGTCTTAAGAAAAGTCGTTAATAAAACCGCAATGCCTATTTTATAGGAGATGTTTATCAATAAAGTTAGTTAATTAGATTATTCAGGCTCAACAGTCGGTTATTTAGATTTGTTAGCAAACCCAACCCCTTTTTTGGTTTTGGCAGTCAACTCAAGGTTTTCAATAATTTCTTTATAGTCTAAACCTGCTTTTTTCATCTCTACAAAACAAACGACAATCACCGCAATTGGGTTAGGTATTTCGCCCTTCTTTTTGTAAGATTGAATATTTTTTTCACTCACCTTTATTAATTTGCTGAATTTAGGCAAAGTGATTTCTGCGTCTAATAAATGTTTTTTAAACTCAATGAACGTCATTTAGTAAAACCTATAAATTAAAATATATATTTTGCATCAGCATGCAATGCAAGGCTCTCATTATATAAACATACTCAAAATATTTGTATTTAAATTCTATTAAAGTTATTATTAACTATAAGTTATTACTAAAAGTTAGTAATAATTTTTTTTATATATAAGTTAAAGGTAATAAAAATGGCTAAAGCACTAAAGAAAAAAATCGTTAAAAAAGCAACAACTAAAGCAACAATGAAAGCCGTTGCTAAAAAAGACGTTAAAAAGAAAAATGCTAAAAGTGTTATTAAATCTGCAACTAAAAAAGTTATGAAAAAAGGCCTTTCTAGCAAGAAAAAGGTAAAAGTCGCCGCTAAAAAAGCTGTCAAAAAAGCGGCATAACTTCAAATCCCCTCTATTTATAAGAGAGGGGATTTTAAACACCCCCCTTAAAACTCCCTTCTTAAATAAAAAAACTCTCTCAAATACCTAATTTCACGTATTAAAATCATTATTTATTCCAATAATTTACTTATTTTGTGGTTATGGTACAAATCTAGCTAAGTTTTTATTGATATAGATTTTTGTAAATTTATAATGAACCAATTAAATTAATCCACTGGTTGAAATTATGGCAATCGATAAAAATATAAACATTCTTGTAGTAGATGACTTCGCTACCATGATTAGAATAGTAACCAACCTTTTAAAAGAATTGGGTTTTACTAATATTGATGATGCAAATGATGGCTCTAAAGCATGGCCTATGATTCAGTCTGGAAAATATGACTTTATTGTTAGTGATTGGAACATGCCTGAAATGACAGGAATAGATTTACTTAAAAAAGTTCGTGCTGATGAAAACTTAAAAGATATGCCTTTTATGTTAATTACTGCCGAACAGAAACGTAGCCAAATATTAGAAGCTGCTCAAGCTGGTGTAGATGGGTATATAGTTAAACCTTTTACTGCCGCTATTCTTAAAGAAAAAATTGATAAAATTGATGAACGTAAAAGCTTAGAAAAACGTGGTGCTAAAATCGCACCTCCTTCTCAAGCAAGTCAAAATTTTGCGGCAGAACAAAAGGCGAAATTACAAAAAATGTTGGCCGCTATGCCTCCTGAAAAGCGAAAAGCTTATTTAGCTAAGCTAAAACGTGATCAGCATTCTTAAATAATAGATTCCTTTGCAAAAGTTTGGATTTAATTAATTAAGTAAATAAAAAAGCAGTTAAGAGTTACCTCTTAACTGCTTTTTACATTTTTAAATAGAGTAAATTTAATTTTTAAAATAGCTGACTATTAATCATCATATGTACCCAAATACTAGCGATATAACCTAAAGCAATCGCAGGTGTCCATTTAAGGTGACTAAAGAAAGTGTATTGGCCTTTTGATTGTCCCATTAAGGCGACCCCAGCAGCCGAACCAACTGAAAGTAATGAACCCCCTACCCCAGCTGTTAATGTCACTAACAACCATTGTCCATCACTCATATCTGGATTCATCGTTAATACCGCAAACATCACCGGTATATTATCAACAATTGAAGAAAATACCCCTACAGCAATGTTGGCATTAGTTGCGCCCCATTGGGTATACATGACTTCAGAAGCTAATGATAAATATCCTAAGGTTCCCAAACCACCAACTGCCAAAATAACCCCAAAGAAGAACAGTAAGGTATCCCACTCTGAACGGGCAATTTTGTTAAATATATCGAATGTAACCGGTTGAAGTTTACCGTGAGTTTCCCCTTCACCCATACTGCTATATTCGTAAGAGACTTCACCGGTTTTCTTTAAGAAATAAGCAAAGAATTGTAAATAAGCCAGCCCCATCATCATGCCCAATACCGGTGGCATATGTAAGAAGTTGTGCATAGAAACCGCAGTCGTAATCGTAATAAAGAATAAGAAAACAATACGTTTAGCCCCACGTCGCATTGCAATGGTTTCATTTAATGCTTTTGGCGCCCCTTTTGGTAAGAAAAAGGTCATTAAAATAGCGGGTACAGCAAAGTTGACTAAAGCTGGTATAAACAGGTTAAAAAACTCATTGAAATGCAGCAATCCTTTTTGCCAAACCATTAGCGTTGTAATGTCACCAAATGGACTAAAGGCACCCCCCGCATTAGCGGCAACCACCACGTTTATAAACCCTAGGGTTACAAATTTAGGTGAATTTGCGCCAACCGCTAAAATGACGGCTCCCATTAGAAGCGCAGTGGTTAAGTTATCTGCAACAGGTGAAATAAAGAAAGCTAATAAACCAGTAATCCAAAAGAGTTGTTTATAAGTAAAACCTTTAGAAACTAGCCAACCACGCAAAGCACCAAATACTCGACGCTCTTCCATCGCATTGATGTAAGTCATTGCGGCTAATAAGAATAAAAAGAGCTCTGCAAACTCTAAAATATTATGGCGAACCGCTTCTTCCGCAACATTCGGCATATCATTTTGAATCATCACATAAGCAATTAGTGACCAAATTAAGCCCGCCGCTAAAATAACCGGTTTAGATTTTCTTAAATGCGTAAATTCTTCGGTCATGACTAATAGATAAGCCGCCACAAAAATACCAATGCTTAAATAGCCTGCCCAATGACCCGTTAAGTCCATTAAGTTTTCTGTTTCACTGGCGTACCCCAGGCTTGGTAATAACAAGCCCAGACTTAAGCCTAAAAACAATAAAACGTTTTTCATTTTTAACCCTTTCTATTGAAAATATTCCCTGTATTATAATGGTTTGAGACTATTGAAATAAAAAGAATTAATAACATGAAACCATTACCAAAATATAAAATTCTCGCTCCCTGGGAACGTATGTTTAATAAGGTCGCGACGCCTTTTGAACATTTCTTACATCAACAAACCACAACAGGTTTAGTGTTAATGCTAATGACCGTGGTTGCGCTTATTTTAGCCAACTCGCCTTTAGCTGAAACCTATGCTCATATTTTCCATACTCATTTAACCGTGAGTGTGGGAAGTTTTAGTATTGATCACTCTCTTCACCATTGGATAAATGATGGCTTGATGGCTTTATTCTTTTTTGTGATTGGTTTAGAGATTAAGCGTGAAGTATTAAGTGGTGAATTATCTGAACCTAAAAATGCAATGTTACCGATTTTTGCGGCAATTGGCGGTGTGGCCGTGCCCGCTCTTATTTATTACTACATCAACTTTGGATTACCAAGTGAAAATGGTTGGGGAATCCCTATGGCAACCGATATTGCTTTTGCCATTAGTGCGTTGGTTTTATTAGGACGACGCGTTCCGGTTGCTTTAGTGACTTTTTTAGTGGCATTGGCAATTGTCGATGATTTAATGGCCGTGACGGTGATTGCCTTATTCTATACCGACCAAATTCATATGTTCTCGTTACTCATGGCCTTTGCTTTTTTTGGTATTTTAATTGCCTTTAATCGTTTTGGTATTCATCAGCCATTGCCCTATTTTATTATCGGCGGGATTATGTGGATATTTATGTTGGAATCGGGTGTTCACGCAACCATTGCCGGTATCTTAACGGCGCTGGCTATTCCTCATAAACCTAAATTTGATCCACAATTTTTTGACCAACATATGGGTAAGCTCACGGATAAATTTAAACAATATCCCGTGGGGGAAAATCATGAATTACATGATCAACAAAAAGCCGTACTTCATCACATGGAAGATACCGTTCACGCTGTACAGGCCCCACTTAATCGTTTAGAACATGATTTTCATTTACCGGTGAGTTTAATCGTTATTCCCCTATTTGCCTTAGCTAATGCAGGTATCGCCCTTCACTTTAATGGTATGCAAGCTATGTTATTTGAACCGGTTACTATGGGGGTTATGGCAGGCCTGGTCATTGGTAAAGTGGTTGGCATTAGCGGTTTTGCCTTAATCGCGATTAAACTTGGATTAGCACGTATGCCTAAAAATACCACCATGAGTCAAATCTTTGGGGTCTCATTTTTAGGGGGCATTGGTTTTACTATGTCTATCTTTATCGCTGAACTGGCTTGGTATGGTTCTGAAGGTGGATTAGAGATGCTTTTACAAGCTAAAACAGGGATTTTATTTGCGTCTCTATTTGCAGGTTTAATTGGATTTATTTGGTTACGTTTTATAGCCAAACCCATCCATTCTATTGATTAAATAAACTGAGACCTTAGCAATATAAAATACTTAAAAACCCGCATTTGCGGGTTTTTTATTGTTTTAAATTAACCAAAACTACCAGGCCTGGTAGTTATTGATTTAATCGTTAATCACTTTATCTAAGGTTTGATAGAGTAGTTTGATATTAACAGGCTTTGGTAAATATTCATTGAAACCTTCAGCTAAAAAACGGGCTTTATCGTCCTTTAAAGCATTGGCAGTGACCGCAATAATAGGGATAGGTTGACGGTTATTTAACAACTCTATTTTACGAATTTCATGAGTCGCTTCTATACCTGACATATTAGGCATATTTTCATCCATTAAAATCACTGAAAACTCGCTATTTTTAAAAGCTTGAACCGCTTCAAGACCATCTTTAGCAATCTCATAAGTGAGACCAAATTTATTCAAATACGCAATCATTAATTTTTGATTTAACAGTACATCTTCAACCAACAAAATATGGCCATTTATAGGTTTAAATTCTGTTATATTTTTTTGAGCCAACTCAGGCTTAATATTAGTCGTTTGATCAACCGGTGCTGGTATGGTAAAAAAGAATTTACTGCCTTTATTTTCAACCGATTCAACTTCAAGTTTTCCACCCATTTTTTTTACTAACATTGATGAAATAGATAACCCTAAACCTATACCACCAAATTTACGAGTTGTTGACGAGTCGACTTGGTAAAAAGACTCAAATATTTCTTGTTGTTTTTCTTTAGAAATTCCAATCCCTTCATCATAAACAGCAACCGATAATTTACCGGTTTTTTGGTTGTAGCTGGCTTGCAGGATCACATTGACATTTTCTAATGAAAATTTAATGGCATTGGAGACTAAATTACTAATAATTTGAGTCAGTCTAAATTCATCACCTATAATTTTGTTAGGAAGACTTTCCTTACAACTAAATTCTAATTGAATATTTTTTTGATTCGCTTCATCTTCAAAAATTTGTAGGGTGTTTTTAAATAAAGGTGTTGGATTAAAAGAATTTTTTACTATTTTTAATTGATTACATTCAATTTTACTGAAATCTAAAATATTGTTAATAATATGTAATAAATTTTCACTTGAATAAATAACAGAATCAAAATAACTGATTCTTTTAGAGTCTACTTCATTCTCTTTTAAAAGATGAATAAAACCTAAAATAGCGTTCATTGGCGTACGAATTTCATGTGACATATTCGCTAAAAATTGACTTTTTAACTCACTTGTTTGTAAAGCATGATTTTTTTCTATTTCAAGGTTTTTAATTAATACTTTATTTTCATGAATTAATTTTACATTCTCAGCAATATTAGAACTAAACACATTCCCATTTTTAAACATAAACAAAATAAAAAATAAGATCATCATTGAAAAATAGAGATTTTCTATTCCACCGACAAATAAAAATATCAAAAACGTTGGAAATAAAGAGGTAATTAAAAAGCTAAAAAATAGTTTTTTAATAGAGATGAGTGATGCTGTACTTCCTGCTACTATTCCAGCTATAGCAATTGCTAAATAAGAATTTGTTTGAATATTTTGTTCATTAATAAATAAAACAGCAGCGCTACCCCAACCTATTCCTGTTAAAACAACAATAATATAAATTGCCATTTCATATTCTGATTTATAAATACCTTGTTTTATCTTTTTATAAAGATACTTCCCAACAAAAAATCGTATTGTAGAAATAACGGTCATAAAGAAAAACCATCCATAGACCAGCGCACTGTCCATAAAATGGTTAAAAATTAAGGTTATTAAAAGCGCAACACCAAAATTACCCAAACTACTACTCAGGGTATTTTCTAAAACTAACAATAACTGTTGTTTTTGAAGGGTTTCTTGAAACGAATTATTTTTAGTCTCTAAAGTATTCATTTATTCAAAATCAAAATCATCTAAGTTGTTTTGAGGGGGATTACCATCATAAATAAGATTAGTGCGATACTGTAAGTAGCTCTCTCGACTAAAGACATAAGGGTCAGGTTGATTTTTCATATCTTCTAGTAATTTCACAACTTTGGTGTAACTAATAAATTTATCTCCCATATATATCAACACTCTACCAGAAGAATCTGTATCTTCTAAAACGGTTCTATAAATAGGATCTGCAGCACTATCACCTAAACCACCGACTAATTCTCGTGTGGTATAAGAGCCTACAATTGGTAAAACTAAATAGTTACTTTCATTCCAAACACCCCATTGATATAAAGTTTGTCCAAAATCTTCTTGTTTAGCTTCTAAGCCAGCAGGTTCGGCAATATCAAGTAATCCAAATAACCCAAAAGTACTGTTAATTGTAAATCGCATAATTTCAGAAAGACCCTCTTCTGGTTTGCCTTGCAAAAAACAGTTAAGTGCTGATAGCGGTGTTTTTAAATTACCAAAAACATTACTAATTCCTGTTCTAGCAGGTTGGGGCAATATCCCGTTATATACATCTGCAATAGGTCTACCTAGGGTATCGTTAAACCCCATATTAAAATCAAACATCACTCGGTTAAATGATTCATAGGGATCTTCTGAATTCATTACTTCCGGTGCTTTTTTGGGAACCTCTGCTTGGGTATTACTCCAAGCATTTAAACTGAAAAGGCTGATTAATAATAGAGTTTTTATTTGTAGGTTATATTTCATTTTATTTTTTACTTGAGATTATTTAGTTTTTAAAAGTTTAATCTATTTAAGAAAAAGTACTAAGAAAAAGTACAAGGAATTTTAATTTCTTCAATTGCCTGTTTAAATAATTCTAAAGCCTGCATTCTTGAAAACGTCTTACGCCATGCAAGAGCAACCGTTCTTTTTGGTACAGGGGATTTTATTGGCTTTATTGTAAAAAGCTCCTCATCGCGTTCTGAGAGCGATGTGCATGGAAATATAGATATACCTGCACCCGAAGAAACCATATAACGAATAGTTTCTAATGAACTGCCTTCAAATGTTTTTTGTAAATGGCTATTTTGATTATTAATATTAATTAAATTAGGAAAAGCCTCTACCACTTGATCTCTAAAACAATGGCCTGAACCTAATAATAAAACGGTTTCATCTTTTAAATTCTCTAAATCAACGGCTTTATTACTTTTAGCTAAAGAACTGTTATTAGGGACAACGGCACTAAAAGTTTCTTCATAGAGAGGGTAAGTTTCAATATTAGGTTCGTTAAAAGGCAAAGAGAGAATCACAATATCTAATTCACCCGATTTTAATTGATTCGCTAAAACATGCGTATAGTTTTCATCAATAACCAAAGGAATATTGGGTGCTATTTTATGAAAACTAGGTATTAATTTAGGAAGTAAATAGGGCGCAATAGTATAAATGGCTCCAATTTTTAATTCTGTTGTTAAATCACCTTGGGCTTCTTTAGCAATTTGTTTAATGTCATTACTGCGTTCTAAAATCTCTTCAGCAATGCTAATAATTTTTTTTCCTATTGGGGTAATTAATACATCTTGTTTACGTCTTTCAAATAGGGTGATGCCTAATTCATCTTCTAACTTTTTAATTGCCACACTTAAAGTTGGTTGACTCACAAAACAGAGTTCAGAAGCTTTTCTAAAATGTTTTTCTTTGGCGACTGCAACAATATATTTAAGTTCATTTAATGTCATAGAAAGATCTTTTATAAAGTCATTTTTTTTGAATATAGTGGATAATTGGCTATGAAGTCGTTATCTAAGTAAAGTATATATTTTTTATATATATAACTTCTTTTTATTCTTATTAGAGCAGAGATTTATGTAGATAAGTTGAATTTTAATGATTTTATCAATTAGTTAGTTTGTGATTAAGTTGTGGGTATAGTTTCTGATAAAGTATGTGTGTAAGTGTGCGTGAATTGTGGATAAAATTTAACATTGTCTATTTATTGATAGTTATCCACAAATATAAATAAGTTATCCATAAGGCTTATCTTAAATTTACAACCTCATTGAAACGCAAAGCAAAGGTCTCTATTAATGCAATCCACACCAATTAATACTCATTCTTTATTAAAATTAATTAAAGAAAGAAGAACATGTTACCAATTTTTAGACTCAAAAATTCATCCAATTGACTCTATTGAATTGCAGAATTGTTTGCAAGCCGCTATTTGGGCACCTAATCATAAATTAACTCAGCCTTGGCGTTTTTATATAGCAGGCGAAAATCTTAAAAATCAATTAGCTGAAGTTTACGCGGATAATCGAGCAAAGAAAAAAACGCAAAGTGATCCAAGTTGTTACCAATCTTTTTATGAAAAAGCTCTTCAAAAATTTAGAGCAATCCCTCAAGTGATTTTAGTTGGCCAGGTAATTGTAGAAGACCCTATTGTGCGTCAAGAAGATTACGCTGCTTGTGCTTGTGCTATTCAAAACTTTCATTTAATGGCTTGGCAACAAAATATGGGTATGCAATGGAGTACAGGACCGATTATTAACGATTCTAGAACTTATAAATTGTTAAATATAGAACCAGAAAATATTCAATTAATTGGTGCACTGTATTTAGGAAAAATTGAAGAAAATTGTCAGCCTAAAATCCCCCCTAAACGTAAACCTATAGAAGAAGTGACAATCTATTTTGAGTAATTTTTTTATGATTCTACCAGGCCTGGTAAACTCTATTCATTGCTTGATTAAAGTCGTTAAATACTCTATTTTAACGGCACTTTTACAACGCTAATTAAATAATCCCCCGAGAATAAATGAAAACTGCATTAGATGTTTTACAAACCGTTTATGGTTACGACTCTTTTAGAAGCCAGCAACAAGAGATTATTGAAGATTTAATCTCTGGCCAAGACTGTTTTGTTTTAATGCCTACAGGAGGCGGTAAATCACTTTGTTATCAAATTCCGGCTTTATTAAGAGCAGGCACAGCCATTGTGGTTTCCCCGTTAATTGCTTTAATGCAAGATCAAGTTTCAGCCCTACAAGCTAACGGTGTGGCGGCTGCTTATTACAACTCTAGTTTAGATGCTCAATCGGCAGAAGCGGTTTTATCTCAACTGCATTCTGGTGAATTAGATTTGTTATATGTTTCTCCTGAACGTTTGCTTAATCAAAGTTTTATTCAACGTTTACAAAGTATGCCTATTGCGTTGTTTGCGATTGATGAAGCTCATTGTATTTCGCAGTGGGGCCATGATTTTAGACCTGAATATCGTCAAATGGGTGCTTTAAGAGAGAAGTTTAAACAAGTGCCTTTTATTGCACTTACTGCTACTGCAGATAGAGCTACTCGCCAAGATATTATTGATAAGCTTCAGTTTCATCAACCTAAGGTACATGTTAGTAGTTTTGATCGTCCTAATATTCGTTATAGAGTATTAGAAAAAAACAATCCAATGAAACAATTATTGGGGTTTTTAGAGACTCAACCGAATGTCAGCGGAATTATCTATGCGTTAAGTCGTAAACGGGTTGAAGAAGTTGCAGAAAAACTGAAAGATGAAGGTTATAACGCTAAAGCATATCACGCTGGCTTACCTACAGAAATTAGAAAAACTGTGCATCAACAATTTATTCGAGATGAAGTGGATATTGTTGTTGCCACGGTTGCTTTTGGAATGGGGATAGATAAACCCAATGTTCGTTTTGTGGTGCATTATGATTTACCCAAAAATATAGAAGGTTATTACCAAGAAACAGGCCGAGCAGGGCGTGATGGTTTGCCTTCAGAAGCGTTACTGTTATTTGGAATGCAAGATGTGGCTACCGCTAAACATTTTGTTGAAAATGTCACGGATGAAGAACAACGTCGTTTAGAGAATTTTAAACTCTCTAGTATGGTTGATTTTGCGGAAGCGCAAACTTGCCGACGAAATGTATTACTTAATTATTTTTCAGAACCGAGTCATAAGGCTTGCGGAAATTGTGATATTTGTTTAGATCCTCCCACCTTATTTGATGGCAAAGAAGCCGCCCAAAAAGCGTTATCTTGTATTTACCGATTACAGCAAGGGTTTGGTGCTAAACACCTCATTGATGTGTTACGTGGAATGGATAATGAACGTATCCGTAATTTGAATCATCATCAATTAAGTACTTATGGTGTGGGTAAAGAGTATTCAGCGCAAGAATGGTCAAGTATTTTGCGTCAATTAATTCATTTAGGGTATATCTATCAAGATATTCAAAATTATTCGGTATTAAAGCTTACAGAGCTCTCTGGTGATGTTTTAAAAGGTAAAACTGAGATTCAGTTAGCGTTTCCTAAAAAGTCGCTGAGTAAAGTTACCAGGCCTGGTAAGCGTAGTTCTTCAAAAGAGACTTTATTAGATAAAGACAGAGATTGTTTTGAAGAGTTGAGAATTTTACGCAAAGAGATTGCTGAAAGTGAAGATAAACCCGCTTATCAAATTTTTGGTGATGCTACTTTAGTTGAAATGGCTCAAAAAAGACCGCAAACAGATGCAGATTTATTAGCCATTAATGGGGTTGGTGAAAAGAAATTAGAAAATTATGGCTTTGAATTTTTAGCTGCTTTAAGGGTAATGTAAATAAAAAAAGAGTAAAAACTCAAATTAAATCAGACAGTACAGTGATTGAGAAGCCTTTTAAATATTAAGCCTTTGCCTTAAATTTTGTCACTCAGGCTTCCCGTTACTTTTTGCAATTTGGCAAAAAGTAACCAAAAAACAAACCCCGCTCCATAAATGGGCAAGTTCTAAGCTTGTGAACTGAAAACGCTGAACTCGCTTCGCTCAAACAGCAGCGTTTTTTTACCGTTCACTTCACTAAGAACCTTGCACCATTTATTACAAGGGGAGTTAAGGCGTTTGTCCAAGCTTCAATCTTCAACATCACAAAAGTGGTAAATAACTCAAATCTGATAATCAATTTATTACAAATAAAGTGCTTAAAAATTAATTAACTCTTCGTCTTCAATAATTGAAGTGTTGTTAGAGATGTTACGAATACTTTTCTTAAAAAGAATTTTATTTTGAACCGGATCGGGTAAATCTGTAAATAACATAAGATTCTTATCAATTAAAATATCAATTAAATCTTCAATGACTCGAACCATATCTAAATCGAGTTGATTTAGCACTTTTTGAATGATTTCATCACCGTTGGGTTGTTGCTCAATATATTGTTTTAATTTGGGATCATGTAAACTAATTTCTTCTAAATTGGTTCCTGGTGAAAATTGAATATTTTGAATATCACCCTGGTTATCACGTTCTATATAAATCATAGAAATTCCTTTAGATTATTAGATTAGACTCGATTAGTTTAAAATTGCAAAATTATAATGATACAAACAAAAAATACTCTAACTTACCAGGCCTGGTAACTTGGTAAGGTAGAGTATTTTAAATTACATGATTGTTTTAATCTATTTGTAGTTATTTAAAAGCTTTGTTTAAGTTTATAACTTAAATGAGCGAACAACACTATCTAATTCTTGAGAAGCTTCAACCATTAAATTCATTTGATGAACAGTATTGTTAATCATTTGAGTATTCTGTTTACTGATATTTTCAGCTTCAGAAACCGCTTGGGTGATATTTTGCGCACTGTGGCTTTGATCAATACTTGCTTCATTAATTGATTTTACAGCAGATTGTAAATCTTCTACTTTGTGTTTGATATTATCCAATGATTGGTTCACATTATTAACTAAATTTACCCCAGTTTGAACCTTTTTATTAGAGTCTTCAATTAAGCTAGAAATGTCTTTAGCCGCATCAGCTGACTTACCAGCTAAGTTACGAACCTCTCCGGCAACAACAGCAAAGCCTCGACCTTGTTCACCTGCACGAGCTGCTTCAACGGCCGCATTAAGTGCGAGTAAGTTTGTTTGAAACGCAATACTATCAATAAGGTTAATAATATCTACAATACTTTCTGAAGAGTGTTTAATGTCATCCATTGCACTCACCATATCGGTCATTACCGACATACCTTCATTTAATACTACAACTTGTTCACTCGTAATTTGTTCAGCATGTTGAGTATTTTGAGTATTTGATTTAATTTTGTCAGAGGTATCATCAACCGCTTGCATTGTTAAAATCAGTGTTTCTGATTGACGATTTGTGCTTTGAGCAACATTATCTGAATCTGAACGTACTTCTGTAATTTTTTGCTGAATTCCAGAAGATACCGAAGAGACTTGAGAAATAAGTTTAGCTAGGTTTTCAATAGAACCATTAATGGCATTTTTAACTAAGCCTAATTCACCACTATATTGACCATTAATTTTACGACTTAAATCTCCATTAGATAATTTATCAGAAACCTCACCAATTTCTTTCATACTAGCTTGCAGTGTATCTAAAGCACTATGAACACTATTACGGAGGTTAGCTAAATCACCTTGAAATAAAGTTTCTTCTAGACGTTCAGCAAAATGACCTTGTGCGACTTTTTCCATTAATTGATTAATTTGTTCAATGGCTGCAACCAGTTTGGTGTTATTTTCTTCTGATTCTTTTTGGTGAGCCGCAACTTTAATTTGCGCCTCTTTAACTTCTTCAACTTGTTTATCAGCTAACCGCTTTTGTTGATCGAGTTCAGAAAGTTTTATTTCTAAATCAGCACTTGCTTCAGCTGCTGCTTTATTACTACGTTGAACATTAATAACAAGTACACCAACTATCACTAAAAGCGCTACAACAAGACCAATTAATACATTAGTTAGCATTAACGTTAAGGCATTGGTTTTTTGATAGGCTTCTGAATAAGTTTTACTAGCCGTTTCAATTGAATTTTCTACTTTAGATTCACTAATTTCTTTAAGAATTTTAGTTACTAAATTATGGTATTCCAAAATAATAGAAATATGAGTTTTTAAATTAATTAGGTTAGGCTTACTAATTGCGGTTGTATATTTAGCAACAGTTTTAAAGGTTTGTAATATTTGTTGTTCTGAAACGTTACTGCTACCTGATTGATAAAGCATAATCTGTTTTTCTAAAAAAGACAGTAATTGCTTCATATGCATGGTAGTTTCTTTAACTCTGTACTCATTAATCAAAATAGGTAAATACATTTTAGAGTTATTTAGTAATGAATTTACTCGCATAAACTCAATGGCCAAGCCATCTAGTTCTTCAATATTATTAATAATAGCGTCAACTTCAGGTTTAAGTTTTGATATAGCGTCGCTATCTAAATATTCAGGATAAAATTGCATTGCATTAGCTGTACGCTTTAACACAACTAAGTTAGATTGCATAAAATCGTAATGCGCTACCGTTCCTTGAGCAGCTTTAAAAGCATTTTCACTCATTCGTAAATAGTGGTTTTCTAGCTTAGAAAACGCTTCTTGATATTTTTCATGATGAGTTGTGTTAATAGAAGGTTTAATTAAAATAACCGTTCCTACAGCAAACATAATGACTGCAATAAGGAGCATGATAATTTTTTGTGATAACTGTTGCATATTTTCTCTCCCGCTTATTCGCCGTCTTTAGGTGCTGGTAATGGTTTAACATCTAAAGTACCGGTTAAGGCGGTAAGGAAACTAGCTATCTTGGTACGGTCTTCATCAGGAATTTGACGGCCTAACTGATTTAATCCCATTACATTAATTGCTTCATCCAATGTTTTGGCTCCAGCATTGTGAAAATAGGGTGCGGTTAGCTCAATGTTTCTTAAAGTAGGTACTTTAAAAACATTTTTATGCGCTGCTTTTTTGGTAATGTTATAGAGACCTTTATCAACCGTTGTTTCATCTTTATCTGAAAAATAGGCTTTTAAGGCACCAAATTTTTGCATCATATTAGAACCAAAGTTAACCCCTTGATGACAGGCAACACAACCATAAGATTGAAACAGCTTGTAACCGGCTTTTTGGCTAGTCGTTAAAGCGTTATCGTCCCCATGCAAATATGCATCTATGGGTGCAGGAGTAATTAAGCTACGCTCAAATTCAGCAATAGCATCAGTGATAGTAAATTTGGTAATACCTTCTTGAGGATAAATTTCTTTAAACCATTGTTGGTATTTATTAACGGCTTGAATTCTTGGAACGACATTTTCCCATTTAGCACCCATTTCAATTGGGTTTGCTACAGGGCCTTCAGCTTGATTACGTAAGTTACGAGCTCGACCATCCCAAAATTGTTTAAAGTTAAAACCACTATTTAATACCGTCGGTGCATTAATAGGACCTTTTTGTCCATCAATACCTAGAGCAACCGGCATATTGTCATCGCCACCGATAGATAAGCCATGACAACTGGCGCACATTAATTTTCCGTTACCAGAAAGGCGAGTATCGTGATAGAGACGATTACCTAAGGTTACTTTTTTTGTATTTAGATGAAGATCTTCGAGTTTTGGAAGCGGCTGATTATATTTGGTTCGTGAATTTTCTACTGCATTACTTAAAATAGTAGGTTCATAAGCCGTTTTTTCGAAGTTAAGTTGACTCGTATCTTGTTGGTTACAACCCACTAAACTTAAAGTTATCAGGCCTGGTAGTAAATAATTAAATAGACGACGTTTCATAAAATTATCCTAAACGATTAAAAATCATTATTTATTAGAGACCTTTGCACGAGAGTATGTACGAGTAAAAATGGTTAAAATTCACCCGATTTTTGTTGTACCCCAAGGGCACTTCCGTTGGGCGACAACTTGCGAATAGCTAGCTATTCCCTGCGTTTTCCGCCGCAATCAGGCAAATTTTACCTCATTTTTCTTTCGCACCTATCTCGTGCAAAGGCCTCTATTAGAGACTTTTTCAAGGTCTCTATTCTCTATTTACTAATTAGGTAAAGCTCTTATTTATGCATTAATTTCCGACAATACATTACCAAGTAGTTCTGTTAAACGATCATTTTCAGAGTAATTAACAGGACAGTCAATAACCGTGACTGTTGGTGTTTTTAATGCTGTTTGTAATACCGGTAAAAGTTCAGCAGCTTTTTCAATTCTAACCCCTTTAGCCCCAAATGATTCTGCATAATCCACAAAGTTTGGATTTTTAAAATCAATATAGGCTGAGCGACCAAAACGGCGTTTTTGCTTCCATTCTATTAAACCATATTGGCTGTCATTCCAAATAAGAATAACAATAGGGGTGTTGGATCTTAATGCGGTCTCAATTTCTTGAGAATTCATCATGAATCCTGCATCACCTGTTACCGCAACCACGCCTTTTTCTGGATAAGCGAGTTTTGCCGCAATTGCACCTGGTACAGCAATACCCATACCAGCAAAGCCATTTGAGATAATACAGGTATTGGGTTCATCGCAACGAAACATACGTGCCATCCACATCTTGTGGGCACCTACATCACTTATCGCAATATCTTCTGATTGCATGGCAGTTCGTAAATCCCAAATTATTTTTTGCGGTAGCATTGGCCAAGCATCACTTTTACGGCAACGATTCATCTCTTTAATCATGGCATCGCGTAAATAAAAGTCTATTTGACTACTGTTTATAGGGTTAGAAAGGGTGTCACTTAAGGCATCCCCTAAAGCAGATAGGTTAGGGCCAATATTGCCGATGAGTTCTATTTCTGGAATATAGCGGTTATCTACTTCTGCTTTTTTGGTATCAATATGAATAATTGTGTGTTGTCCATTTGGGTTCCAAAGATGAGGGTGATATTCAACCATATCAAAACCAACACAGATAATTAAATCGGCTTTAGCAAAGCCAGCATTTTCATAGTCACCTTTTTGCAGTCCAGCGGTTCCCATTGCCATATCCGAGTAAAAAGGAATAATTCCTTTAGCCATAAAGGTATTCACTACTGGAATTTTATGGGTTTCAACAAAGTTTTCTATATGGCTTCCTGCCCGTGAACGTACCGCTCCATTACCAACTAATATAAGTGGATATTTAGCTTTTTTTACCAGTTCTGCAGCTTGTTTGATTAGGCTACGGTCAGCAAAAGTTAAACGATTGGTGCTGGTGGGTAGCGGGGCTTCATCCGTATGCATTTCAGTAATATTTTCGGGTAAATCAATAAAAGTTGCACCGGGTTTTTCAGCTTGGGCTAATTTAAAGGCTTTACGCACTACTTCAGGAATGGTTTCAGGTTCTAAAACTTGAGTGGAGTATTTGGTAATAGGTTTAAACATACTCACTAAATCCACTACCTGATGAGATTCTTTGTGAAGACGAGTAGTTGCAGCCTGACCGGCAATGGCGACTAAAGGAGCATTATCCATATTGGCATCAGCAACACCGGTAACTAAATTTGTGGCGCCTGGCCCTAAGGTAGAAAGACAAACGCCAGGTTTTCCAGTTAAACGCCCATAAACGTCGGCCATATAAGCCGCGCCTTGTTCATGGCGAGTGGTAATAAAATCTATTTCGGAATCAAGCAGGGCATCCATAATATCTAGGTTTTCTTCACCGGGAATACCAAAAATGTATTCAACGTTTTCATTTTCAAGGCATTTAACAAATAGATTAGCCGCTTTCATTGCTTGCTCGCTTTTTTAAGGTAGATTGCCCATCATTTTAGTAAAAACTAAATAAGAGGGTCTGTTTTTAATATTGAGACCTTTGCACGAGAATATGCACGAGTAAAAATGGGTAAAATTTCCCCAATTTTTGTTGAAAAACTTGCGAATAGCTAGCTATTCCCTTCGTTTTCCGCCGCAATCAGGTAAATTTTTCCTCATTTTTCTTTCGCACCTATCTCGTGCAAAGGTCTCATTGAGTTTATTATGAAGACTAAAAAATCAAATAACCAGGCCTGGTGGCTTTAAATTAAGCATCTTGGCTGATTTATTTAATGATTATTGATTAAGGATTATTGTTTAAGAATTTTTAGATAGGTAGGTTGCGAGGAAAGGTTCCCCCGCAAGAAAAAAATTATTTATTAGCTAAATTGTTAACTGCATTCCACATATTATCGCGACTGCCATTCATACCAACATCGGTAATATATTTACCATTAACGATAATTGCAGGCACACCTTCAACGCCATAAGCGCGTGTTAATTTAGCGGCTTTACGAACTAATTGATCCACCTTAAAACTTTTAAAGTTATTGATGAAATCAGATTCTTTAACACCAAATTGGGTAAAAAATTTAGCAATAGCTTCAACCGTAAACAACTCTTTTTTATCTCTATGTAAGGCGTCAAAAAAGGGTTTGTGAGATTGTTCAATAACGCCTAATTCTTGAGCGGTAAAAAACACACGAGCCATAAATATCCAATTAGGGTTATTAAATACTACCGGCATACGTTCAAAATGGATGTCTTTTGGTTTGTTTTTTAACCACTCATTTAAGCTTGGTTCTAAGTGATAGCAATGCGGGCAAGAGTAGCCAAAAACTTCGACTACTTTTTTTGGGTAAGGCATAGTTGGTTGAGGTTGTGGAACTAATTTGTATTCCACACCTTCTACTAAGCCAAAACTACTAGCAGAAAAGGCGGGTAGACTGTTAGCGGCTAACAGGCCTGTACAGCCTGCTAGAAATGCTCTACGTTGCATACTTATATCCTTTTATTATAGTTCGCCGTAAGAGTGTAAACCTGACAAGAACATGTTTACCCCTAAGAAGGCGAAAGTTGTCACTAATAAACCTATTAAAGCCCACCAAGCCATTGGTGCACCACGGAAGCCCTTAGACATACGAATATGTAACCAAGCCGCATAGTTAAGCCAAACAATTAATGCCCAAGTCTCTTTTGGATCCCATGACCAATATCCACCCCAGGCTTCTGCCGCCCACATTGCTCCTAATACCGTAGCAATCGTAAAGAAGGCAAAGCCTAAAGAGATGACTTTGTACATTAAGTCATCCATCATATCTAGAGATGGCATTGTTTTAGCAAAACCGCTATCTGGATTTTTCTCAAGCGCTTTGTTTGTTATTAGATAAGCTAAACCAATCATGGCAGCAATAGAGAATGCACCGTAACCAATAAAGTTAGCTGGAACGTGTATTTTCATCCAGTAGCTTTTTAAAGCAGGAACTAGTGGTTGAATCACGTTTGCTTGTTTATCAAAGGTATACCATAGCAAGAATGCTACGGCCGCACTGATAACCAGCATAACAAAACCGCCTAATGCACGAGTTTTGTAGCGTTGTTCATAAAACAGGTATAAAAGACCGGTAATCACAGTAAATAGTATGAATACTTCATATAAACTACTGACGGGAATATGGCCGTAATCAAAATTGATAATATAGGATTCACGCCAGCGAACCATCATTCCGACTAAGCCAAAAGTAACCGCACTCCAAGCAAATACAGAGGCACTTTTACCGGCAAATTCTGATTTAGTAAAGAGAGCAAAAAAGTAGGTGATGCCAGCAAGCACAAATAAAGCGCTCATCCACATAGTCGCGGATTGACTGGATACTAAGAACTTGAGGAAGAAAGCTTGCTCATTTGCCGTAATCACGTTGCCGTGAATCTGATAACTCCACAATGCTAAGAATGTTAAACCTGTTACCCAAAGGGTAAGCTGTTGAATACTTCGCCACAGTTTACCGAGAACAATTAAACCAACCGTAACACCAGATAGGATTCCTACTTCAAATTGATCCATTAAGCTGCCGTATTGGTTCCATGCATATAATGCCCCTAAAATAACAAATATTGCCCAGGCAATATCTCTTATTGATAGGGATGTTTTTTTTGAATCTTTAAATTCATCCATATAGTTTGCAGTTTGCATAATCGTAGCCTTATTGCGTTTGTGAATTAAGATCGAGAGCTGACATAATACTTATGCAACTTATTTAAAGCTCTCGGGTTAATTTTTAAGTTTGTGACTTATTATTATAATCTTGAATCTTAGTCACAATAGATTCAAATTCTGTAGTGGTTTCCGGTAAATTTCTATTATCTTTGGCGGCAACAGTGATTTCTGTTCCATCATTATCACCATTTTCATCGGTTTTTTGCTCAACATGAATCCAAGCACGACGTTGTCTTAGGTAGAATAAGAAAAACACCCCAATAATTAACATTGCACTACCAAAGTAAACGACATCTTTACCTGGTGATTTAGTAATTTGTAACCCTGTTGCTTGAACCTCTGTAAAACTATCAATTTCAAAATACATGGGTGGACCATAGGCTGATAAGCTAGTAATGGTATTTAATGCATCTTCAAACCAGGTTTTATCAAATTCAGAAATATCATCATCTTGAGTTTTAGCGACACCTTCTTGAATCAATATATCCATATATAGGGTTTGTAAAGCAAGGCTGGTTTGGGCAAAGTAGTAATCAGAGACTTTTTTACGATCAGCTTCTGGAACATTTTTTTCAACAAACCCAGTAATACCCTTAAAGCCTTTGTTACGGAATAACATGATGAGTTGTTGTAGTAATTTAATTTGAATGTCGTAAGTTTTTTGCGATATATTGGCTTCTTTAGGATATAACTTTGTAAATAGTGATTTAATTTTTAAAGGATTATTTAAGCTAATTAAGAACTTAAAGAAGCGTTCTTTTTTACGTTGTGCATCGGCAGGAATAAATAGATATCTAAATGGTTCAGCATTGCTTGTGCGCACACCTGTCATAAAGAACCAACGATTTTCTTGTTTAGATGGCAGCATATAATTTTCATATTCCCATGCTTTACCTTGTTCGTTACGAACTTTAAAGATAATGGTTGGGCCATTGTTATGCATTTTGTGTCCGGTAAGTTTTCTCTCTTCCTCTGTCGCCGGGACAATATTGTGCATTTTAAAGTCATTAAATTCTGCTTTAAAAGTACCTACAGGAGTTTTTAAAGGTTCAATGCCGTTAACTTGGGTATTAAGCTTAATAGAGTTTTCAATGGGTGATAATAATGGGTGAATTTTAAGCTTTAACTTAGTTCCACCGTCGCCAAAAGAAGATTGGTAAATCGCGTAGTTTTTGTAATATAAAGGGTGGTTAACCTTAATGGTTTTTCTGATAGGTTTATCTAAATCAGGTGCGGTTAAAATCAAGTCACTTTCAAATGATTTTGGCATACCTGTATCGTAATATTTAATACGGAAATCTTCATTAACCACTGTAAAGGGCAATTTTTGGACTAGATAGCCATCTTCATAAGGTAAAAATAGAACATCAGTTTTTTCACCTTCAGGGACATTAACTGATCCACGGAATGATAGATTTTCTGGCCCTAACCAAGATTGCTGGGGAATTTTATCTAAACTTACAGTTCGGGTTTCAGCTTTTAAATCCCCGCTTAATTCACGGAACTTAAGCAGTAAATTACTATCTAGAAGAGCGCCTACACAAATAACAATAATTGCGATATGAGTAAAGAAATAACCTAAACGGTTCCAGCGACCTTTTAAACCCGCTACGGTAACGCTACCATCATTACGTTGGTGCACTTTAGTCTTATAACCCTTGTTTTCAAGGAGTGCTTTAGCATAACCCTGTTGCTCTTCTATCGCTAAATGGCTTTCAACTATGGCACTGTTAGGTTGGTGTTTAATGGCATTTTTAGAAAGCTTCTCGCTGAACTGTTTAAAGTCTTTTAAGAAACCAGGAGTGTTTCTGGTCACACAAACACTGGTTGAAAAGAGTAAGAAAACTAAAACTAAAACAAACCAAGCTGCACCATAAACATGAAACAAACCTAAATCATTAAATACCTGTGACCAAAAAGGACCAAATTTAATGATGTAGTCTTGCATGGTTTGGTTTTGTTTTAAAACCGTACCAATTACTGAAGCGATAGAGAGCATAATCAATAAAGTTACGGCTAGGTTCATTGAGGCAATAAAGTTCAAAAAAACACTGGGTTTTTTTGGACGATTACCTTGTGATTGTCCTTTTTCAGGCTCTAAAGGTGTTTGGCTTGGTGCTGTTTCTGCTTGATTCAGTTCAGTCATAAAATATCAATTTAGTTGTTATTCTCTAGTATCTCAAAAACACGCAAAATGCTAGTTACCTGTTTTATATAGAAAAATTCATTATTATTAGATTAAAACCTTGTTTTTAAAAGGGGTTTAACCTTATGAAAATTTCACTTTACTAGATTAGAATTCGTTAAAAAATAGGATAGAGTATATACTTATGTAAATCATTGATAAAGTATTAAAATACGATTTTAGAGACCTTTCGTTTATAACAACCTTCAACATTAACGGACTTAAATTTAACACTATGCAACATCCTTTATACCAAAAAGCGAATTATCTTAAAAGTGTGCCTACACTTAATTTATGTCCAGAAGAGTTGACTCATGAAATCGCTTTTGCCGGTCGTTCTAATGCAGGTAAATCTAGTGCATTAAACGTGATTACCTCTCAAAGAACCTTAGCTAGAACCAGTAAAACTCCAGGTAGAACTCAGTTAATTAACTTTTTTCCAGTAGATGAAACCCGTGCCTTGGTTGATTTACCTGGTTATGGCTTTGCTAAGGTGAATGTGAAGGTTAAACGTGCATGGGAAGCTGGCCTAACCACATATATTGAAAAAAGAGAGGCTCTAAAAGGGCTTATTTTATTAATGGATTCACGCATACCGCCAACTGAAATAGATTTGGTTATGTTGGACTGGACTCAGCAGATTGGTTTGCCTGTGCATGTGTTATTAACTAAATCAGATAAACTCAAAAAAGGCCCAGCTAAGGCTGAGTTGCTTAAATTACAGCAATTACTTAAAGAAGAGTATCCACATGCAACTGCTCAATTATTCTCATCGTTAAAACGAGAAGGACTCAATGAGGTATGGAATAAATTAGATGAGTGGATGGAATATGAACGCCCGCCAAAAGAGAAAAAAGAACCTGTAAATCAAAAGAAAATACGTCCTGGTAGCAAAAAACCCAAAACCAAAGGCAATATTCGTCGTTTTAACTAAGTTAGCCGTTAGTTTAGCGACTAACTTTTAAGACTTTCGAAACAACCAGGCCTGGTTGTTTTATTTACTTTGATTTATCTTTAATTACTCTTAATTGTAAAAGCTTAGATTAAATCAGACAGTACAGCGATTGAGAAGCCTATTTTAAATAGAATACTTTGCCTTAAATTTTGTCACACAGGCTTCTCGTTACTTTTTGCAGTTTGGCAAAAAAGTAACCAAAAAACAAACCCCACTCCATAAATGGGCAAGTTCTAAGCTTGTGAACTGAAAACGCTGAACTCGCTAAGCTCAAACAGCAGCGTTTTTTTACCGTTCACTACGCTAAGAACCTTGCACCATTTATTACAAGGGGAGTTAAGGCGTTTGCCCAAGCTTCAATATTAAACATCACAAAAGTGGAAAATAACTCAAATCTGATAATGAATTTTTTTCAAGTTAGATTAGTAATTAACTGCTGTCTTGCCAGATTAAATTTAATTTTTTACATCTTAATTAATTTTATTAAGTTCAAAACGTTGTTTTAGTTTATTAATTGCAGACTGATACTTTAATAAGTCATATTGGGTAATTTCGCCTTTTTCAATTTTCGCTTTTAACAGATACTTTTGATTAGATTCTGACTTTTTACGGGTTTCAATAATCGCAATAGGTAGGCCTTTAAACGAGTTGTTTAAGGCTGATAATTGCGGTTTTGTGATTTCAATTAATAGTTGATGAACCTGATCAGAAAAGGAAACATCTGGCGCTAATTGATAAATATGTAACGCTTTAGGATTATGACTGATTCTGTTGGCTAACCAGTGATTGTTATTATCAGGGTAGCCATTGATAGCCACAAAATTTCCCACCTTAAGCTTAATACCTTTACTAATTTGGGTTTGAGAATTTAGGTAAATGAGTTTGCCATCAACTGTAATTTGATTAGCAGAAACCGTTTCAATTTGCCCGGCAATAGGATAAAAAATGTAAATATTTTCAGTCCATGGACGAACTTTAGCAATATCAGTTTCAACAATGACCTGTTGACCAATTTGTAACGTTTCATGCGCGGAAACATTAGAACTTACTTTGACATCATTGTTGTATTCAACCTCAATGCCATTAACCCAAATACTCCCAAATTTGGTAATAGTGCCAATAATACCTGTGCCGCCAAAACCTGAATTGGAGGCGGTTTTACCCGTGCCACCAAACCCAGAGTTAGCGGCTATTTTTGTGTTTTCAGTGCCGGTTTTTCCGGTACCACCAAACCCTGATTTATGGGCTATTATTGTTTGGTTAGTATTTTTAGAAGAGGTGGGTTCGGTTGGCCATATTTGGCAGGCGGAAACCGCTATACTCAAACCTAAAACAGTCAGTAGGTTTTTGATGTGTTTGGTTATAGCCCCATTTGGTTTCAATACGTTTAGCATTTGGCTTAACCTTAATCTTTAGAATGTGTTGGTTGTTTGGTTAAGCTTTGGCAAAAATATGCGCCAACATGCATTTCACGATTAGCTTTTTTAGCGTGTTCGCTATTTTTATCCTGCTCTTGTAGCTGACTTGCTAGTTGGTTAAGTTCGGTGAGTGCGGCTAACATCTTCTCATTAGAACTGGCTTCTAGTTTTTGAATGGAGGCTTCTGTTAAGCCTGAATAATAAACCGCTCTATCAAACATAGCCGGTACTTGGTTTTCTAGGTTATGGGCAACGGTTGTTAAGTGACTACCAATATTTTTGCCCGCAAAAAATAATTTTTCTTCAAAATCTTCTGCGGGAACGTAACTAGCTTGGCTTAGTTGTACTTTTTCTATCTTATTTTTAGTCACTAATTCCACTAGATTTTGGCTTAACCATTCATCCAGAATAGAGCGCGGGTGTTTGTCTTTGGAAACTGAAAAAACCAGCTCTTCAAAAGAGGGGCTGCCATCTTGTTGATAGCGAAAAAGAGCTAAAGGCTCGCCATTCTTATTAATATAACCTTGATGTCCCATCCAGATAGAGATGAGTTGAGAGCTTAAACTCGCTTTTAACTCTTTTTCGGTAGGTTGATTAAGGTTTTCTGTACGAATACGTTTAACATCTCCTCGATGAATTCCCGTTAATAAGCTGATTCGACTGTCTGTCAGTTTTTTATTTTCAATAGTAAATGACTCTTCTGCCACCTCAACGTAGGTACGTTTAAGTAAGTTTAATAATCCAATATAGGTAATATCTTGATGAATTAATAAACGAACTAAAGGTCTTAGCATGTTACTTAATGCTTTAGCTAAGGCTTTTTCTTTTAAGGGTGTTGTGGTTTCTTGAGTCATATATAAACTTTAAAATTGAGTTGTTAAACTGACACCAATACTTTTGGTTTTGGTGAGATCATAACCGGCAAAGCCAGTTAAACTGTAGTTTGAATTTAAAGGTTTGCTAACAAATGCGGCAACCCCTAATTGATTCTCTAGGTTTTTAAAAATACTTTCTTTGTAATCTAAGCTCACCCCAATGCGGGTTTTATTGCTAAAAATATGTCCTGTACCGACGGATGCGTAAAGGCTGTCTTGCATGTTTAATTCTTCGACTTTACCCACTTTTTTATAGCCTAAAGTCGTAAATAACGATACTTTATTATTTAAACTAGTAAAGTAATCTAACTGTACAGAAACATCATCTTTACCTGTACTTAAGCCTTTATTAGCATCTCCGGTTGCTATCTTTTGTTTTAACTTGACCGAAAATTGATGAGTTAAGTCATAGCCAAGACTAATAATAGTATCACCTAATCCACTCTCTTTGAATGTTCCGCTTTTTACGGATAAATAGGCCATTGAAACCCCAAACGACAATTTTTCATTTTTTATGGATAGCTCTAAGGGAACAGAGGTTGATAAGACATTGTCCTTGTTAATCGTGTCACTTTGGCCATCAACATAAAACAAACCAGTAGTGAGTTTAGTGTTTTCATGAGCGGATGCAACCGTATTTAAGGCAATAATTCCCAACACAAGAATGATAACGGATAGCAGAATATTTTTAAAAATTATATGAGTCATTTTAAATCTCATTAAAGTCTTGTGCCTTATGGGGCACAAAAGGAAAAGGTTTCATGTGGTAAAAATTAATTTAGCGCAGTGGTTTGAGTCTCTTCAGAACCCTTTTCATTTTTATCGGTTTCCGTCGACTATTGTTGATTTAAAAGTAAATTTTCATGTACTTGAGCGTGAAGTTCTTTAACGGTTTTGATTATGGCCTGATTGTTTTGCATTGCTTGTGTCATGGCTTCTATCTTGCCTTGGATTTGCATAATTTCTTCTTGTTCGGCTTGTGCGCTGTTTTTGTCAATTGCTATGCTAGACATTGATACAAAGGTAGCTGCAATTAATGAGGTGATAATAGCGGTTTTTATGATAGTTTTTGCAAAGAGTATTTTCATGGCAAGGCCTCTTAATTCATTATATTAACGGTTAAATTTTAAAAATGTTAAACATTTACATTTGAAATAGTAGAATTTTTAATACCGGTTGTCAATATAAATGTAAATTTATTACATTAATAATTAGAGAGGGTTTTATATTGTCGTTTAGAGAACTTTATACGATTGGGATGAGAGTTAGGTTTTGTTTTAAAATGAGGTTAATTGTTTAGAAATGATGTCATTGTGGAGAGAATGAAACAATAAGAGAGCTTTGCATTAAACATTGAAGCTCTGTTTGTAAAAACTCTCCTTGAAGAAGAAAGGAGAGTTTTTGGGTTAGAAATTAATGGGCTTCATCCCAGTTATTGCCTTCACCAATTTCTACAATTAACGGCACTTTAAGTGTTAATGCCGATTCCATTAAAGTTTTAATTTCTGCTTTAACCGCTTCTAATTGGTCTTCAGCCACTTCAAAAACCAATTCATCGTGTACTTGCATAATCATTTGAATATCAAAAGTACAACTCTGCAACCAACCTTCAATTTGAATCATGGCGGTTTTAATAATGTCTGCCGCGGTTCCTTGCATGGGTGCATTTATTGCAGTACGTTCAGCGTACTGTCTTAGTTGACCATTACGAGCATTGATATCTGGCAAGTACAATCTGCGTCCTAAGAGAGTTTCTACATAACCGGTCTCTTTTGCTTGCTCTTTAGTCTCTTGCATATAATGCAAAACGCCAGGGTAGCGTGAGAAGTAAAGGTCTATATATTCTTGTGCAAGGTGTCGCCCTACATTTAACTGTTTAGCTAACCCAAAGGCAGACATTCCGTAAATTAAACCAAAGTTAACGGCTTTGGCACTGCGACGTTGTTCTGTAGTGACTTCTTCTAAAGTTACGCCAAAAATTTCTGCTGCAGTGGCTTGGTGAATATCTTTACCTTCCGCAAAGGCTTTTAATAACCCCGCATCTCCTGAAAGGTGGGCCATAATTCTAAGCTCAATTTGTGAGTAATCCGCAGCAACCATTTTATAACCAGGCCTGGTTATAAAAGCCTGGCGAATACGACGACCTTCTGCAGAACGAATAGGAATGTTTTGAAGGTTCGGTTCGGTAGAAGATAAACGTCCCGTAGAGGCGACAGCTTGCATATAAGAGGTATGAACTCGACCGGTATTTGGATCAACTTGTTTAGGTAAAGAATCTGTATAGGTTGATTTTAATTTAGCTAAGCTACGATACTCTAAAATAAGAATTGGCATTTCATGGCCTTGTTCCGCTAGCTCAGCTAATACCGGTTCTGCAGTTGAGGGTGCACCTTTAGGGGTTTTTTTAATAATAGGAAGTTCTAAGTTTTCAAATAGAATAACCTGTAATTGCTTCGAAGAGTTAAGGTTAAAGACCTCTCCGGCGATTAAATGTGCCTTTTGTTCGAGTTCTGTTAACTTCTTGCTAATTTCTTCACTTTGCACAGCGAGCATATCAGTATCAAGTAAGACACCATTACGTTCCATGTGTGCTAAAACAGGCATTAAAGGCATTTCTATGTCGGTAAATACCTTTTTAATAGTCGGTTCTGCTTCTAATTGCTGCCAAAGTGTTTGATGTAGTTGCAAAGTAATGTCTGCATCTTCTGCGGCATAATGCGCCGCTGTTTCAATTTCAATTTGATTAAAGGTAAGTTGCTTTTTACCTTTACCGGCAATCTCTTCAAAATGCGTGGTGCGATGATTTAGGTATTTTAATGCTAAATCATCCATATTATGGCGAGTAGCAACACTGTTTAAACTGTAGGATTCCAGCATGGTGTCAAACTGCATCCCTTTAAGTGAAATGCCATGATTTTGCAACACATGCCAATCATATTTAAGATTTTGACCGCATTTAGCTACATTTGGGTTTTCTAAGATGGGTTTTAATCGGTTTAGCACCCTGTCAATATCAAGTTGTTCAGGGGCTCCTTCATAATCGTGAGTAAGCGGAATATAGCAGGCCTGGTTACCCGGGTTTTCAGGGTCTTTTACCGCTAAGCAAACCCCGACTATTTTCGCTTGAAGTGTATTTAAAGAGGTGGTTTCAGTATCTATGGCAAATAGTTCAGCATTTTCAATCCGTTCTATCCAAGTTTCAAAGTCTTCTGCTGTTAATATGGTTTCATAGTTTGATTCAACGGCACTCGCTGTAATGGCTTCTGTTTGAGTGTTAGCTTCAACATTTGAATCATCCTTAGTTCCATTAGACTGCTTTTGTACGGTTTGACTGTGTGCTTTAGCACCAGTAGTTTTTGAAAAAGGCACTTGACCATTCATGACTTGGTTTAGCCAGTTACGTAAATCGTATTCGGTAAACAGTTCTTGTAAACGAGCCATATCGGGCTGAGTACGTTGAATATCATCCAAACTAACGGGCAAGTCACAATCTAATTTAATGGTAGTAAGTTCTCTAGAAAGAGCGAGTTGGTCTAGGTTGTTGCGCAGGTTTTCACCAATTTTGCCACCAATCATTGGGGCGTTCGCTATCAAATTATCAATATTGCCAAATGAGGTCAGCCATTTAACCGCTGTTTTAGGGCCACATTTTGGAATCCCTGGAATATTATCGGCGCTATCACCAACTAGAGCTAGGTAATCAATGATTTGGTCAGGACGTACACCAAACTTTTCAACCACGCTCTCTGGTGTAGAAAGCGTGTCATTCATGGTGTTAATTAAAGTAACGTGTTCATTCACTAATTGCGCTAAATCTTTATCACCGGTTGATATTAAGGTGTCATGTTTGGCTTCTGTTGCTTGTTGCGCAAAGGTTCCCATTACATCGTCAGCCTCAACGCCATCAATGACCAAAAGTGGTAAGCCTAAAGCTTTTACAATTTCATGAATAGGTTCAATTTGAGATCTTAGCTCATCCGGCATTGGTGGGCGGTGGGCTTTATACTCATCGTACATCTCATGTCTAAAGGTTTTTCCCTTAGCATCAAAAATCACAGCCATCTTTTTGGGTTGATACTGTTCAATGAGCTTACCGAGCATATTAATCACACCAAATATGGCTCCCGTTGCTTGTCCCTTGCCATTGGTGAGTGGTGGCATGGCATGAAAAGCCCTAAATAAATAAGAAGAACCGTCCACTAAAATAAAAGGGCTGTCGGCGTTAAAAGAAATTTGCGCATTGGAATCGGTCATTTAAGGTGCTCATGTGATAAAATTTGAGCATTCATTTTACCCAATTACGAGACTTTACTCTATGTCTGTCTATACAGTCGTTGAAGAAAACCAATTAATCGCCTTTTTAGAAGATTTTGATGTTGGCACTTTAGATTCCTTTGTAGGGATTAGTGCGGGGATTGAAAACACCAATTATTTTGTAAATACCATTAAGCATGGTCAATTAGAACAATTTGTTTTAACGATTTTTGAACACCATACCTTTGATGAGTTACCTTACTTTTTAAATATTATGGCGTTTATGGCTGAACACAATATCCCAACAGCACATCCAATTCCAACGCATTCAAATGGCTATTTAAAAGAACTTTGTGGTAAACCGGCAGCATTAGTTGAGCGTTTAACAGGGAGCACGGTGGAGGATCCTTCAATTACTCAATGCGGTGTGATGGGTGGGCAGTTAGCACGTTTTCATATGGCAGGAAGCCATTATGAAGGCCATAGAGAAAATGATAGAGGATTGGATTGGATGCAAAATACATTTGCCGAAATTCAATCTTATTTAGAACAAGATGAGTGCGAACTGATTGAAGATGAGATAGCTTTTCAATCTAAAACTAATTGGTCTGAATTACCTCAAAGTGTGATTCATGCAGATTTGTTCTGTGATAATGCAATGTTTAATGGTGATGCATTAACGGGCATTATTGATTTGTATTATGCGTGTAATGCTCCAATGTTATACGATTTGGCGGTTATGGTTAACGATTGGTGCCGAATTCATGCGGATAACCCAGCCAATATTGAGTTTGATCAGAAACGACTTGATGAAATGCTTTCTGCCTACCAAACTCAGCGTTCTTTAACAGAAGAAGAACAAGCTGCATGGCCAGCAGCATTGCGTCTAGCGGCACTTCGCTTTTTTATATCTCGCCTTAAAGATAAGCATATTCCAAGAGAGGGTGAAATCACTCAAATTAAAGACCCTGATGTCTTTAAACAAGTGTTAAATATCCATCGTACACTGTAGTTGTAAATTGTTTTTTAGACTTACCAGGCCTGGTAAGTTGGTAAATTAAGTTGGTTATTTGCGGCATTTTTCGCCTAAAACAGAAAATTGTTACTACATTTTTTCTTTTGTCCTCAACATTTGCAAATCTCTCAATTTACGGTTTAAAGGTTATCTACTGTTAATGAAACATATACCAAACCAAGTCTCTGAAGCGATTGAGGTTCTTAAACGCGGTCAAGTGATTGCTTATCCAACAGAAGCCGTCTATGGTTTGGGTTGTGATCCATTTAATAAAAATGCGGTAGAAAAATTGTTTCACGTGAAGCAGCGACCGATGGAAAAAGGGGTGATTTTAGTGGCTGCAAATATTGAACAAATTCATGATTGGGTTGAGTTGAAAGGAATGGACTGGGAGCAAAGCGTATTAAAAACTTGGCCTGGCCCGGTAACTTGGGTTTTACCGTTAAAACAAAATAATCAAAAACCAATGCCAGACTGGATAACAGGCGGAAGAGAGACGGTGGCTATTCGAGTTTCAGACCATCCAATTGTGAAACAATTATGCTTGGCTTTTGAAGGGCCAATTGTTTCAACTAGTGCCAATAAATCTAATCATTTACCAGCGATGTCGTGCCAAGAAGTTTATTCGGAGTTTTCTGATAAGGTTTTTTGCCTCAACGGCCGTTTAGGTAACCTAAAAGAACCTACCCAAATTAGAGAAGCAGTAACAAATAAAGTTTTACGTTAGAACTTACCTTTATAACTCTTTGTGAGACCTTTGCAAAAGTCCCTTAGTTATTTTTTACCAATGGCTTTGTAAAAAAGCGGTTCTACTTTTTTAGCATATTTTGTTAAGTCTTTAATACGGTTTGCGTGTGACGGGTGAGTACTTAGGATTTCTGGTGGTTGTCCGCCTTTAGATTGTTTTTCCATTTTTTTCCAAACATTGACCGCAGCATAAGGGTTATAGCCTGCTCGTGCAGCAAGTTCTACTCCCATACGGTCTGCTTCTACTTCATGAGTTCGGCTATTGGGTAGTGTTAAAGTGACTTGAAGTGCCATTGCTGCGGCATCAAGCGTTGGGCCACGGACTCCAGTAAAAATGCTTAATGCATTGAGGCCTACTTGGGTTAGTGCTTGTTCTGAGGCTCTTTCTCTTCCATGCTCGCGTAAAGCATGTGATATTTCGTGACCCATAATGGCGGCTATTTCGGCATCGGTAAGCTTAAGCTTTTTGATGATTCCGGTATAAAAAGCAATTTTTCCACCAGGCATACACCAGGCATTTAATTGGTCAGATTCTAATACATTGACTTCCCAATCCCACTTAGGGGCATCACTACGAAATACCGCTGTTTGCGGGATAATTCTATTGGCAATTCGGCGAACCCTTTTTACCATGGCACTATTGGTATTGAGTTTTTTAGCTGTTCTAGCCTCTTTTAACACCGAGTTATAAGCGATTTGAGCACCATGAGTCATTTGGGCAGGGGAAACAAGTAATAGCTGTTCACGCTTAATACCCACGGTACCTTGTTTAGTGCTGCTTGAGGTACAAGCCACTAAACCCAATAAGATAGAGGTAAGAATAAAGTGTTTTAAAAAGGATAAGACGTTCATAAGTATTCCGTTCAGCATTCTGTTTTTCTAAAGCCTGAGACCTTTGCATGAGATAGGTGCGAAAGAAAAATAGGCGTAAGTACCCCCTTGAGGGTAAAAAATTTGCCTGATTCTCGACTTACCCCTTCGGGCGTCGAGTTCTTCGTTTGCGGCGGAAAACGCAGGGAATAGCTAGCTATTCGCAAGTTTTTCAACAAAAATCAGGTGAATTTTAACCATTTTTACTTGTGCATACTCTCGTGCAAAGGTCTCAGCCGGTAAAAATTAAGACTATTTTCCAAAGACTTTTTTAAGTAATTCGGTAGATTGCTTAATGGGATCTTTGCGAATAGCGGTCTCTTCTTGAGCAATATAATAAAACATGCCGTTCATTCCTTCATCAACCACATGGTTTAGTAAATCGGCTTTAACATCAGGCACAAAAGGCATTTTTTTGTATTTACTAATCGCTTTATCGTAAGCCGTTATTGCCCCCACTTCATTGAGTGATTTTTCTACGATGGGTTCCATTTTGGTTTTTAGACTAGCAGACGTTTTGGATTTTAAGTACTGAGTTGCTGAATCTTTAGGGCCTTCGTAAATCTTTTTAACGTCATCAAAAGACATCTCTTTTATAGCATTCAAAAATAGTGCTTTGGCTTCAGGTGTAGCTGCTTCTGCAGCGCGATTTAATTTAGTTTCGACATCATCCATGTATTGACTCATACCGAACTGGCTGAGTGTAGATTGAACTGTTTTTAGAGAACTCGGTAGAGGAATATGGATTTTAGGGTCGGCATTAAAGCCATCCTTAACACTTAGTTTACTGACGACGGTTTCAGAACCTTTAGTTAATGCTTCTTTAAAGGCTTTTTGAATCTCTTCGCTTGAAAGATCTTTTGGCAGGCCTGGTACGCTGGTTGATTTACTTTCGGGTTTAGATTGACTTGCTTGGTAGCTTTTTAATAAATCGGCACCTTGATCTAGCCAACTTGCATGACTACTACAACTAAAAGCAAGCAGCGTAAAACTTAACGGTGCTGCTAATAAGGTAGTGGTAAAAGTGTGTTTTAAACTATGCATAATTAAACCCTTTATAATAAAACTTCTTGCTAATAAAACTTATTGAGACATTTGCACGAGATAGGTGCGAAAGAAAAATGAGGGAAAATTTGCCTGATTGCGGCGGAAAACGTAGGGAATAGCTAGCTATTCGCAAGTTTTTCAACAAAAATCGGGTGAATTTTAACCATTTTTACTCGTACATACTCTCGTGCAAAGGTCTCTTATTAACGAACTATAAAAATATAGAGAGCGTTGCACGAGCCCTATTTGTGCAAAGGTCTTTATATATAGTAAACCCGTAAACGGGAGAGTGTCTGAATCTAGTCTTTAGATTGTCTTAAGGTATCTTCTATAATTTACGGTAAATACTGTGCTCACCTTGCACGCGAAATTCATAATCTAATAAGCAGGCTTTATTGCCATTTATTTCGATATCTTTGGCATAAAGAACAATCCCTGTTTTATCTTTATAACGTTTGTAATCATAGTCTGGTAGGTTAAATTGAACTTTCCAGATATTTTTATCAACAGCTTTATCGCAGTTTTCAAAGGCAGTAATTTGTCCCTGTTTATGTAAAAAACATTTTTTTAGCGTTTGTATAAAAGTGTAATCAGTTTTAAAGCTTTGTCCTCGACTTCCAGAAATCTGGGTTAAAGCTACCTCGGTACTTGGCCCATCAATTCCCCCTGGATGTTTGTTTATAAAGTATTTCCAACTACCTGGGGTGGCGGTATTCTTTTGGATAAATTCATCACAATGAGTAATACCGAACTTATGAAAATCTTTTAGCATGGTTTGGGTGGACTTCCCAGCAAAAGCCTGTTGATTTAAAAGTAGTAAAACAATTAGAGGAAATAATCTGATAAAAGACTTCATTTTCTTAACACCTTATTAATAAGACTTTTGCTAGATTCGATGAATGATTAAAAAGGTTAATACTCCCTATGTTCATCGACTCTAACAAATGTCTTTGATATTTTTTTCCGTGAAATTAAACGTTAATTTGAGACCTTTGCACGAGATAGGTGCGAAAGAAAAATGAGGGAAAATTTGCCTGATTGCGGCGGAAAACGCAGGGAATAGCTAGCTATTCACAAGGTTTTCAACAAAAATCAGGTGAATTTTTACCCTCAAGGGGCACCTAGAACCATTTTTACTCGCGCATAGTCTCGTGCAAAGGTCTCAATTTACATTTTATTAATTCTACCAGGCCTGGTAAGTTTTTAGGTGTGTTTTGAATATTTTACTTAGTCAGCCACTTAAGTTATTAGATGCATGACATTAAGGACTTTGTGGCATGGTTTTCCAACTTAATTCAGACTAGAATAGGGTGACTTATTTTTAAAGGATCTACTATGTCATCGACTGTTGTTAATACCGAAGCCGTAAAAAACTACTTACTTAAATTACAAGATAATATCTGTTCTCAGCTTGCCGCAGAAGAAGGTTCTATGGACTTTATTATTGATGAGTGGGAGCGTGAGGGTGAAGAAGGCATAATGGGATTGACAGGCGGTGGCCGTACTCGAGTTATGGAAGATGGTACCGTGATTGAGAAAGGAGGGGTAAACTTTTCTCATGTTAAAGGTAAAAAATTACCCCCTTCTGCAACTGCTCATCGTCCAGAATTGGCAGGGCGTTCTTTTCAGGCTTTAGGTGTCTCTTTGGTGATTCATCCGCGCAACCCTTATGTACCTACTTCACATGCAAATATTCGCTTATTTGTAGCAGAAAAAGCCGGCGAAGAACCCGTTTGGTGGTTTGGCGGTGGTTTTGATTTAACACCTTATTACCCTTTTGATGAAGATGTGGTGCATTGGCATTTACAATCAAAAGCTGCGTGCGATCCATTTGGAGAAGAGATTTATCCAAAATATAAAACTTGGTGTGATGAGTATTTCTATTTAAAACATCGTGATGAAACTCGCGGGGTAGGTGGTTTGTTTTATGATGACTTAAACACAGAAACCTTTGGTTGGGATTTTGATAAGTGTTTTGAGTTTATGCAATCGGTTGGTAATCACTTTATTGAAGCCTATCGTCCAATTGTCGCACGTCGCAAAGACATGCAATACGGTGAACGTCAAAAGGATTTTCAGCTTTATCGCAGAGGCCGCTATGCCGAGTTTAATTTAGCTTTTGACCGAGGCACTATTTTTGGTTTACAAACAGGGGGGCGTACCGAATCAATTTTGATGTCTATGCCACCCGTCGTGACTTGGAAATATGACTATCAACCAGAAGCGGGTAGTGAAGAGTCAAATATTTATAACTACTTAACCCCCAAAGATTGGTTAGCTGAGTTAGCTTAAGTATATGGATAAGTTACGAGTAGATAAATGGCTTTGGGCTGCCCGCTTCTTTAAAACTCGAGGCGTGGCTTTAGAAGCCATTAAAGGCGGAAAGGTTGAGCTAAATGGTATTAAACCCAAACCAAGCAAAACCTTATCGGTTGGCGATAAACTAAAAATTACCCAAGTTCATCGTCAAGTTGAGGTTACCGTGCTTATTGTGAGTGATAAACGAGGTAATGCTGAACAAGCGATAACACTATATCAATTAGACAGTGAAGTCTTAAACCAAAGAAAACCAACTGCTGATATGGCATTGGTGGGGTACCGAGAAAAAGGTGCTGGCAGACCTACCAAACGTGATAGACGTAAAATTGATAATTTTTACGGTTAGTTTCTGCGGTTAATTTCTACGGTTAATTTCTACCTTGGTTTTAAGTGTTAATAATTTAATTTTGGAGGCTTTGTGGCTAACTACATAGTTTTGTATGACTCAAATTTAAGTGATGTTTTTGCAAAAGATGTTCAGCCACTTTTAGAAGCGCTTGATTGTGAGTATTTGGCTTTTAACCCGTCTTCCGAACCACAAATTTTAGAACAAAGAAAAGTCATTGTATGGTTGCCAGATGTTGATTTATATTCATTGTTACCACAAGCGGTAAACCAACAATGGCAAGTAGGCTTTTTGCCTCATCCAGAGATGACTCGGGCTTATCAATCTTTTAACATTCTTGCAGAGATAGAAGAGGCCATTGAAGACATTTCTTTAGCCGATGAAGCGAGTTTGGCAGACCTTTTATACTGTAATTCACAGTTAGTTTTAGGTTCTGTTACGGTGGGTAACCCGATTACCATGAAGCCAACCGCCAACTTAAATGAACCCTTTTGGTCTAAGTGGAGTCATTTTTTTTCATTAGCCTTTAATTTTAGCCAAATGCGTCTACAAGCATACACAATAGAAACCGCTAAACAGAGCTTAATACAAACCGCTTTATTAGGCATGACTATTGTTTATAAGCCTAATGCCAGTGATTTTACTCAACAAATTATAGAAAAGAGTTCTGTTCAAGAACCTAATCTCAATGCCGTGTTATTAGCGCCGAGAAGCATTACCGAGGTTTTACGTTTTCTCGTCACACAAATTCTGACTAAGCATAAACCAAGTAAAAGCCTACCAGATTATATTGGACACATTAAAACCGAAAAATTAACCGTTTCCAGTGAGTCAGAAATTGAATATCGTGTTGATGAATCAGAGTGTTCAGCAAAAAGCTTAGAGATAAACTTACAAAGAGATGCTTTACAAGTCTTAAGTCATTCAGCTGAAGACAAAGCTAACCCGAGTGAGCAAAAAGAATCTATCAGATTATCACGCATTCCAAAAGGCGAATCATCCGCTAAAGAATTATCTAACCGATCTTTACCTTGGATTCATCATGAAGATCCAGAAGAGCTTAAAGAAACCTTTATCACTCTAAAAGAAAACGCTCAACTGTCAGAGTCTTATTTAGTTTTAATGGTGCTCTCAACCTTATTAGCCACTGTGGGACTGTTTGCCAATTCTGCTCCAGTGATTATTGGAGCAATGATTTTAGCCCCGTTAATGGCACCTATTATTTCATTTTCAATGGGAATGTTAAGGCAGAATATTGAACTGCTCATTTTGAGTAGTAAAACGCTTTTAATCGGTATTTTCTTAGCGTTAACATTTGGTACCTTATTAAGTTTATTTACGCCTTTAAATGCCATCAATAGTGAAATAGGAGCACGCTTAAGTCCTACCTTATTAGATTTAGGCGTCGCGATTATTTCAGGTATTGCTGCGGCTTATGCTAATGCACGTTCTGAGGTAGCTAAAAGTTTAGCGGGTGTCGCGATTGCTGTCGCTTTAGTTCCCCCTTTAGCGGTTTCGGGGATTGGAATTGGCTGGTTAGATTGGCATGTCTTTTGGGGGGCATTTTTGCTGTTTATGACTAACCTATTTGGCATAGTATTAGCCGCCTCAGCCACTTTTTTAGTCATGGGCTTTAGCCCATTTAGGGTAGCCAAAAAAGGGATGTTAATTGCCCTAATTTTTGCGATTACTGTCAGTATTCCTTTAACGTTATCATTCAATAAAATGGTGATGAAACAAGACATCATTTCAACGATTAAAACCTGGAATGTTGTAGGTATGGAATTAAGAGATATTAAAATACGTGATGGTAAAACGATGGTGATATCGTTAGAAATTTTATCTAAAAACCGGGTTGAGAACCAACAGATAGATGAGTTGCAAAAACGCTTAGAAAACAGCTTAAATCAGCCTGTGCGTTTAGAAGCGAGAACCGCTATTTTGCGTGAGTAAGCATCATAAATAAAAAAACCTGCTTAAGAGCAGGGTTAGATTAGAGGTTGTAGATTATTTGTTTTAATACTACTATTTTCTTACGTTTCTAAACTCTTTTGGTGTATATCCTTTATCATTCATAAACACTCCTTTCGCTGACCCTTGAATGCCATTAAAGTTTCCAGAGACCTCAGCTTGCCCGATTAACTTACCAGCTTTAGGACCTGAAAATTGACCATTCACAGTTCCTGAAAGGTTTGTGATATTGTTTCTACCTATTCTTGCAGAGGTTACGGTTCCAGTGATGTTGTTGCCTGATATAGCACCATTTGCTGAAGCTTTTATATTGTATCCAGTACCTTTCCAAGTAGCTTGCTATGCACTTTCTTTGCTAGGTAAGAGATCTTACCAACCGTTACGCTCCTAGAAAATCGCTTAGTTAGATGGTTGAAGCGAGTGCATTCTTTACTGGTTCACCAAAAATAGATATTGATAGTAGTTTTAGCGGTACCTGTATAGGTGTTGCTGATGCATTAAAAGATGAAGAAACCAAATTAAAAGATGATGTTGCTGATTATGATTTCCTACCAAAGCTGCAAGCAGGGGTGATTTATCGTTTTTGATTATTGATGTTTGCATAAATAAAAACACCTCTAAATAGAGGTGTTTTTATATCGGACTACACTAAAGATTAGATTAATCGTAATAGTTTGTGTAGTCACCTGTTCGAGTTCCACTGAAAACAGTTTTGATGTTTTCTACGCTATTACCTTCAATACTTTGCAGGTTCAGATTACCTTGTCCTACAAGGTTTTGGGCTTCGCTACCAGTGAATTGTCCATTGATATAAGAACCGCTGACAACTTCTTTGCCGTTTGATAGACTACTAATTTGATTGGCACTGAACTTATTGCCATCGATTTTGCCGCTGGCAGAAACTGCATTGGCAATCTGTTCAGTACTCCAAGTTCCAGATGTAAAATTAACACCCATTTTACCCTCGAACCAGTTATTCGAAGGATACATAGAGTTAGTATATTGTCCATCGATATTATAGGTTAGTGTGCCTTGAAGGTTGCGCATGGCATCAATAGGGGTAGGTGCCCCGATTGGGCCATTCATATATTCAGTCGGCATCCGGTAATTATAGTTTTCTTGATCTTCATACATATGGATGTAAACAGAGCCGAAAGAGACCTCATCTTCTAAATGATATGTGCTGGTTGAGTCGTTACCACCAGTACCGTTCGGTTCAGATTCATACGAGTAACCACTAACATTAGTTAAATTGGCTGAACCTTGGTAATCATAAGAGTCCCCCCCTTCTTTTTCACGGCCTTTATACCCAGAAATATATTGAATAGTGTCACTACCTTCGGTTACACGCTCATAGTTGTAAGTTCCATTATTATAAGTATGACTGCTTGAATAAGTTGGGTCATATTCATTTTTATTAACTTCGTTCAATGCTACAGTGATGATTCTTCCATCTTCCAAAACAGCCTTTAGCTGCATTGATTCATTGACTTCATCATTGTCAAGATAAATTCTTGCAAGCATTTTTGACGTTTCTTCACTTTGTGCAGAAATCGTAGTTGTTTTTTGATTAAGGTTATCGCTATAATTTCTAAATGTCATTAATCCATAACCCATGAATTCAGCTTCCGGCATTTGAGATTCCGTTTGTGTGATGACATTAGCACCAAACTTACTGCTGTCAAACTGAGGGCTAAGGAGTGGTGAATTACCAGCGAATCCTGGTCCACCTGCAGCAGAAGGTTCTTGCTGTCCAAGAAAAGACCCAACATCACACCAGTTACCAAAACCTTTTACGGTATTTGAACTATCACAATCCACATTATTGATAGCATAAGCTGATTGACTAAATGCGGCAAAAAGTAAAACGGCCAGTGTTTTTTGCTTAAAATTTTGTAACATCATTTTGTATTCTCCAATTTAGTTTCAATCACAATTTTTTTGAAACTTAGTGATAACTTCCTCTTTCATCTATCAATATAACGCTATTAAAATAAATTAGTATTGTACTTAGGTACAGTATTTAGTCTTTTTATTTCATATAGTTAGTAAAAATTTTCTCAGTAGTAGCCTATTTACGATTGAAGGTACTCAATTTAGAACTACATAGAAATAACAAAAAGTTGCTGATATTAAGGTATTGTTTGGCAATGGCGAGTTTCAATTCTCGGTTGTATTTGGATATGAAAAACCCCCAGAGTTGGCATCCAACTTTTGGGGGCTATTTAAATCTGCAGTTTTTGTTATCTAGGTGTTTATTTTAAAACACAGATTATTAAATCGCTGATTTAAGTTAATAAAATATGTTAAAAATTTTCGTAATTAGGACCTGGAGTAGGTTTTAGGACTTTTTGAGCATTCTTTCCTCCTACAAAAGTTGCCTTGATGTTGACAGAAGGTATCATTGTTGGTGTTTCAGATACCGTAGGTGTTTGTAAAGAATTTGTTGTGATATCGGCTTCACCAGTTAACCCTTTAGCCTCAGGGCCAAGGAATTTACCATCAATGTATGAGCCAGCTTTAATATAGTTTTCGTTACCCATTAATGAAATTGATTCTGAGGTGAAAGTATTACCTGATATTGAGCCGTTAGCTGAAATAGGCGCATATTGATAACCAGATTCTAAACCATAAAAATCTACATTTGTCATATCCCATGTCCCATGGTTAAAGTCAACGTGTACGTCAGTCATAAAGCCACCAACAGCATTAATATCACCTGAAACACTTGCTACTCCAATCAGATTATAAGCGGCATAAGCCTTGATAGATTTTAAATTTGCCATATCAACAATTGGTGTTGGGCTACCTGCGACACCGACTCCAATTGATGAAATACGCTCTAATAATTGATTGTATGGACTTTGACGGCTTAAACCTTGGTATTCATCAGGTTGTAAATCGGCAATTCCAACTAAACCGATATAATCACCATCTTCATTATAAGTATATCGGCCTAAAGAAAGCCTGTCTGTAACTCCGGCAAATACATAGCGACTTTGATTTTCTTGGTTTATGTTACTGGTAGCCTTTACTGGAATTCCACGATAAGAGAAGGATTGTTTATAAAAATCTTGAGTTGAAACGGTAATGACTTCACCATTTTTCAAGGTTGCTTTTACACCTAGAACATCACTATTAGCTTCATCTACATTCATTTCTAGTTTAGCTAATACGCCTGCTCTTTGTTCTAAATCATAAAACAGGGCATAACCAGACCAGTTGTAATTATCTGTGTCTCCTGTTTGAGGTTGTCCGCCAAATTTATCTGAATCGAAGCTTGGCGATAAAATACCATCTCTTGATCCAAAAAGTGGTCCTCCAGCAGCAGTTGGTTCTTGTTGAGAAAGAAAGGATTCAATCCCACACCAAGCACCAAAACCTTTTAAGGTATCGGTACTATCACATATTGCATTATCTGCGGCATAAGCTGATTGACTAAATGCGGCAAAAAGTAAAACGGCCAATGTTTTTTGCTTAAAATTTTGTAAAATCATTTTAGTATTCTCCAATTTAGTTTTAGTAACTGTAATTTTGATACTATGAAATCCATTAAATGTTTAATTTATAGACATAAAATGATTAACTACATGATTAAAAACGTTTTGTCATTTCTAAGTTAGCATCAGTTCTTTCGTAATCATAAATATCTTGGTCTGAGTCATTATTGTATCGAGTAATTTTTCCGTTAAGAGTCCAGTCTTGTAAGATTCCATCGGTAAAATTGTGGGTTGCTCCAAGTGATCCCGTCGTTTGTCTATCATTTCTATCGGTACCCGAGACAGGTTCTACACCGTTGTAGTCTGTTACGGTTAAACCTAGTTCTCCGTAAACAAGTGTTGCTGGTGATACTGAGTAATAAAGGCCTGTATTTATGGCTTTACTAACATATTGTTTGTTGTCATCTCTAGCATCACTGCTTGCAATATTCACACCTACGCTACCCAGTAATTCGGGTTTAAATTGATGCTTCATTTCAGCTCCCACACCAATTCGAGTTCCTTCACGACTTTCGTTAGCACTGGTTAGGTAGTCTTGATCCGTAATTTCTGCGGTGAGAGTGTACTCAGAAGCACCGTCTATCATGGTGTAGTTACCGTTAATACCTTTAAATAAAGCTAAATCAGAGCTTCCCAGCATAACTTTATCTACTCGCAAGTTGATTCCTGCTCTCCAGTTAGTTTGTGAAATAAGACCAAGACCCGTTTGTAAAGTCAGCACATCCAAGTTGTAATCTCCAAGATCTTGGTAGGCCTTGCGTGAAATATCTGCAGTGGTATTCCAGTTCATTTGTACTGGACGAGACCCAATGCCAACCGTTCCGGGTATACGATAAGAGTGGGTAACTTGGGCGTGAATCGTTCCGTAATTGTCTTCTTGCGCAACCGAATTGGAATTTAATGTAAACTGAATTCCGTTAATAGTAACGAGGTTATCAGCTGGGCTGGCGTTTACGTTAGTGTCTTTACCAATACCAATACCTATTGACCCTTCGAATGTACTTCGGTTTTCATCTGTTGCTGCTTCTGTATCTTCAACCTGCGATAAGAAAATTTGAATCGTTTCTTTTACCGAGTCTGGTGTCTTTGGGTCATCTAATACAGCTTTTGCATTGGCTTTTGCATCACTAAATAAAGACGCACGAAAATAGGCTACAGCGAGTTCTAGCTGTGGACGTTTGTATTGTGGCTGTGTAGCAATTAATTTTTCGAGCATTTCAATAGAGGCAAACACGTCACCACTATCGCGTATTTTTACAGCTTCTAAGAACTCTTTATTGAACAAATCATAGTCTGTTTGTTCTACCGCAAACGATGAGTTTGCAATGACAAGTGCAATTGAGCCTGCAATAAGAGATTTTGAAAGTTTCATTATAACTTTTACCTTTTATGAGCTTGTTTTTATTACATTGGTTTTATCAAGGACTTACTTTTAATTTAATATTACCACTTTACTACTATGGTATTAATTAAAAATACTTATAGTATATATTTATTTAATCTATAAAGTCTTGTTATAAATAAGTTTTTTTATTAGGTATTTGTGTATTCTATTTTCACTAGGCATAAAAAAACCCCGCATAATACAAGATTAATGCGGGGTTTTTGGTAAAGCGGGTTAAGGACTATTTAAGGTTTAGTCTAGCCATAGCTTCACGTTTTTTAGCAATTAGGTTTTGAATGATTGGAGTCATCATTAAATCCATTGCTTGAACCATGTGAGAACCGTTACAAACTAATGTTTCGGCATTCTGTAGGAATGCTCCATCAATTTGATTTTTAATGGCTTCTAGGTCAACGTCTTGGTGGCGAACGTGACAGATGATTAAAGAATCTTCTGGTGCAGGCCCCATTGGAGCATCTTCTGACATGGTTGAGAATGGATCAGACGTATCAATTAACGGTACACGGTGAAAGTTAATGTGTGTACGGTGGAACTGAGGAACGATTGTCTCGATGTAGTCAGGCATACGTTCAAGAATGGTATCACGCACTTGATCAACAGAATATGGACGCTCAGAAGTATCACGGAAAATTTTCTGCATCCACTCGATGTTGATAGATGGTGCTACACCAATACCTAAATCAACATACTGTGCTACGTTGTGCATGCCTTCTTCTGGACCGTGATCCATACGCTTAACCATTCCGTGAAGACCTTCATAGAAAAGTACATCCGTACCTTCAGGGATTGGCTCCCAAGGTGTAAACTCACCAGATTGGTAGTTTGTTCCACCTAAACGTGCATTATGCTCAGTAGCTTCGTCATCGCTGTGAATGTAGTAACGACGTTTACCCGTAGCAGTTTCTTTATATTCTTTGAATAATGCTTCTAATTCAGAAAACTCGTTTGCCGCTTCTGCAAAGTGAGTAAGTGTTGGACCACCGTTGGCTTTTGATTCAGCTACTTTTTCTTTCATTTCAGCACGGCTGAATTTGTGGTAGCTATCACCTTCAACGATGGCTACGTTTAGGTTTTCACGATCAAAGATTTTTTCTACAGCGCGTTTAACAAATGAAGTACCTGCACCAGATGAACCAGTAACAGTAACGATAGGGTGTTGAACTGACATAAACTGTCTCCTAAATTAATATAGTTACCAGGCCTGGTAACTGTGTGTTTTCTTTATAAATTTTTTATAGCTTTAGACTTGTGAGGCATATTAGAAACTAAATGCCCACATTTTTCAAAATTAAATGCGTTTTAAAAGCGCTTTGAGACCTTTGCACGAGATAGGTGCGAAAGAAAAATGAGGAAAAATTTACCTTATTGCGGCGGAAAATGCAGGGAATAGCTAGCTATTCGCAAGTTTTTCAACAAAAATGAGGTGAATTTTAACCATTTTTACTCGTACATACTCTCGTGCAAAGGTCTCACTTTATACGTCTAAGTTTTCTACTTGTAATGCGTTTGATTCGATAAAATCGCGACGTGGCTCTACTTCGTCACCCATTAGAGTAGTAAAGACTTGGTCTGCTAGCATCGCATCACGAACCGTGACTTGAAGTAAACGACGCGCTTCAGCATTCATGGTTGTTTCCCAAAGTTGTTCTGGATTCATTTCACCCAAACCTTTGTATCGTTGAATGTTTTGTCCACGTTTTGCTTCATTAAACAACCAGTCGATTGCTTCATTAAAAGTGGTAACTGACTGTTTCTTTTCACCACGTTTAATATAAGCACTACTAGAGAGAAGGCCTTGTAGTGATTTACCAAGATCTACGATTTGTGCGTAATCTTTAGAGGCAAAGAAATCAGCATCAAATACTTGCATACTTAATGTTCCATGCTCACGTTGTTGTAAACGCAATTGGAACTTGCCTTTACTGTCTAATTCCGTGGCTGGCTCTGCAGTTAGATTGTAATCTACTTTATTGATTTCACCATTGGCTTTAAGTGCCGGCAGTATTCCAGTAATCCAGTTTTCTAGTGCATTTAAATCATTTAATGTATCTAGATTAATTTCTGGACTATCTATCAGCATATTTAACAAAACGGAGTTGTAACGACGGCCTAAACGATCAATCGTGTGCTTAGTTTTAAAGTAGTTTTTAGAAAGAGCTTCTAAAGCTACACCAGAAATGCTTGGTGCACCTTCTTCAGTTACTAATTCAGCACTATCAATTGCATTTTGTAGTAGATAACTCTCTAGTTCGCCATCGTCTTTTAAGTAAGTTTCTTGCTTGCCTTTTTTAACTTTATAAAGCGGTGGTTGAGCAATATAAATATAGCCTTTTTCCACTAATTCTGGGTATTGACGATAGAAGAAAGTGAGCAATAAAGTACGGATGTGTGAACCATCCACGTCGGCATCCGTCATGATAATGATGCGGTGATAACGTAGTTTTTCAATATTGTACTCATCGTGCCCAATACCACAGCCTAATGCGGTAATTAAGGTGCCTACTTCGGCAGAAGAGAGCATTTTGTCAAAACGAGCTTTTTCGACGTTTAGAATTTTACCTTTTAGCGGTAAAATGGCTTGGGTACGGCGGTCACGTCCTTGTTTGGCTGAACCTCCAGCGGAGTCACCCTCCACCAAGTAAAGTTCTGATAAAGCAGGGTCTTTTTCTTGGCAATCTGCTAATTTACCTGGTAAACCAGCAATATCTAAAGCCCCTTTACGACGAGTCATTTCACGTGCTTTTCGAGCCGCTTCACGAGCGCGTGCCGCATCTACAATTTTGGCAAATACAGACTGAGAATCTTTAGGGTTTTCTAATAAAAATTCGGCTAGTTTTTCGTTCATTGCGGTTTCAACAGCAGATTTTACTTCTGATGAAACTAGCTTATCTTTTGTTTGAGATGAGAATTTAGGGTCAGGCACTTTTACTGAAATAACGGCCGCTAAACCTTCACGTGCATCATCACCAGAAATATTCATTTTGTATTTCTTATTTAAACCTTCTGATTCCGCATAACTATTTAAAGTACGGGTTAATGAGGCTCTAAAACCAGATAAGTGAGTACCCCCATCACGCTGAGGAATATTGTTGGTAAAACAGAAAATTGACTCTTGGTAAGCCTCAGACCACTGCATGGCCACTTCAACGGTAATATCGTCTTTAACGGTGCTAAAGTAGAAGGCATTTTCGTGAATAACCGGTTTATTGGTATTGATATAGTCAACAAAGGCTTTAATACCGCCCTCAAATTGAAACACCTCGTGACGGTCATCACGTTTATCTACTAACTCAATGTGTACACCAGAGTTTAAGAAAGAGAGCTCTCTTAAACGCTTTAATAAGTAATCAAAATTAAAATCAGTGACATTGGTAAATGTCTCTGTGCTGGGTAAAAAACGAATTTCAGTTCCGGTTTCTGTCGTTTCTCCAACAGAAGCCATTGGTGCATCTGGTACACCGTGAGTATAAGATTGTTTCCAAATATGACCTTCACGCTTGATGATTAAATCAAGTTTAGAAGATAGGGCATTTACAACTGAAACACCTACCCCGTGAAGACCACCAGAGACTTTATAGGAGTTATCATCAAACTTACCACCCGCGTGGAGTACGGTCATAATAACTTCAGCTGCTGACACCCCCTCTTCTTCATGTATACCAACAGGAATACCACGACCATTATCGGTAACAGAGACAGAACCGTCTGTATGGATAGTGACAACGACCTTGTCACAATGGCCAGCTAAGGCTTCATCGATACCGTTATCGACAACTTCAAATACCATGTGGTGGAGTCCAGTACCATCATCGGTATCACCAATGTACATTCCAGGACGTTTGCGGACTGCATCAAGGCCTTTTAATACCTTGATGGAGGAGGAATCGTATTGTGTTTCTTCAGACATAAAACTCGATTTCTTTTATGGAGGTTTTGGGTCTATTTCAACTCAAAATCTCGGGTTGTTTTAATCACTAAAATAGTTGCAAAATTATACCATAAAACAGGACGAATTAAATGGCCTTAATTAGTGGTATATTTATCTTTAAAATCAATAGGTTATCTGATTAAATTTGGCATAAGTTTTTTTTGGGATATGTGGTAAGAATTTTAGACGGGTGCAATCGCTGAACAATTACTTTAAAACGATGAATTTTTAGGTAAAAAGATTTGGCTGTAAATGAGATTTTATTTATTTAGAGACCTTTGCACGAGATAGGTGCGTAAGAAAAATGAGGGAAAATTTGCCTGATTGCGGCGGAAAACGCAGGGAATAGCTAGCTATTCGCAAGTTTTTCAACAAAAATCAGGTGAATTTTAACCATTTTTATTCGTGCATACTCTCGTGCAACGGTCTCATTTAAAGTGAGAAATAGAGGCGACATTTTTAGCCTCTATTTTATGTAAAACTGAATGGTAGTTTTATAAATTGACTAACCAAACATCCAGCTAGTTGGATCAGGCATTGGCTCTTGTTTACCAAGGTATTTAAAGCCTTTAACACAACGAACAATAATCCAAATAGCGTAGAACAGAAGAATTAACCATCCAATAAAAACAGCCGTTAATAGAACACCTACGACGGCATACAATAGCCCAATCCAAAATGTACGAATTTGGAACTGGTAATGAGATTCTAAGAAATTACCCTCACCTTTATTAACATAAGCCATGATGACTCCAATAAGGCCTGTAAAAGGCAAAATAAAGTTTGCTAGATAAAGCACATAAATAATGGTGGGAATGGTTGTACTTATTTCGGCTTTATTTTCTTGAATGGGTTCAATTTGGTCTGACATATTTATCCTTGTTTGTATTCTCTTATAAATTGTAGCAGGCTTAGTTTAGCAAGAATAATAAATATACCTTATAGAAAATAAGTGAATATAAACAAGTAAAATTTATTACCAGGCCTGGTCGTAGTTACTTTGATACGATATTGCCAGAATTAATTGACCAGGCCTGGTAAGTTTCAGGATTAAGCACAGGAATTAACTCTTCAGCAGTAGTGGTAATAATATGTTGAATATTGAGTATTTGTAATAGCTCTAATAGTTTAGTGCGGTGGGTTTCATCAAGTTCAGCAGGCAAGTCATCAATTAACATAATTACCGGTTCATTGACGACTTTTTCATGAAGGCTGGCTTGCGCTAGTAGCAATGCACAGACAAACAGTTTTTGTTGTCCTCGCGATAGTATATTCATCGCTTCTTGGTTATTAAATTTAAACCGAATATCAGCGCGATGCGCACCATATTGAGTGTGGCCAAGCTGTTGCTCTTTGGCAAAGCTTTGTTGATAAAGTTCAAGTAGGCTTTCAGCGGTTTTAGGCCAACCGGCACGGTATTGGCAAACGACATCGGTTTCTATTTCTGGCATTAAGGCTTGGCAAAATGTGACTAGGTAAGGAGTTAGCTCATCTAAATAGTTTTGGCGTATTTCATCTATTTGTAGCGCATTTTCAACTAGAGTTTGATCCCAAAGCTGAACTTGTTCTTTTGGTAGGCGCTTTTTTAGTGAATAGTTACGTTGTTTTAAAGCGCGCTGATAATTTCGCCATAACGGCATAAATTCTGCCGTTTGATGAAAACAGCCCCAATCCATAAACTGACGACGAGCTTTAGGACCCTCTTCTAAAAGCTTGTGGCTTTCTGGAGTAAGCAGCTGTATGGGTAAAAGTTTGGCAATGGGCCCTTGTGATTTAAGGGTTTCGCCATCAAGTCTTAGTAGGGTATTGTCTAAGGTCTTTTGTACTCCAATTTTATGACTATCTTTGTCATTATGATTGGATATCGTTTCACAAAAAAGGGTTGCTGACGGAGTGTTATGCTGAATTAAGTGATGTGATTTTTGAGAGCGAAATGAACGCCCAGTCGCCAGCAACCAAATGGCCTCAATAATCGCCGTTTTACCGGCCGCATTATTACCAATAATTAAATTCAATCCAGCACTCAACTCAAGCTGTGCGCAAGAACAGTTACGAAAGTTTTGAATACTTAACGTCGTTAATTGCGTCACGCTACTCTTTACCCCAGCTATGGTGTGAAGGGTCATATTTTAAACTAGCGGGTTCTTGGTGAATCATGACATCTAAATCAGTAAAACGTTGCTTAAGTTTTTGGGTAACATTTTCGGTGATGTTATGGCTTTCAAGCAGGCTTTGATTATCATCTAGCTCTAAATCAAATTGTACAAATCTATTTGGGCCAGATTGGTAACTGCGCAGGTCGTTCATACCCAAAACGCCTTCAGTAGATAAAGTAATCTGTTGAATTTCCTCACGCATCTCTTGAGGTAGTTCATGAGCAAGTATTTGATTGCCAGCCTCGATTGCTATACGAACGGCGGAGTAAAAAATCCATGCGGCGATGGCAAAACCCAGTATGGGGTCAAGCCATTGAATGGCACTAAACCATAGCGTGATGATGACTAGAATATTGGCTAAAACATCAGATAGATAATGTAATGAATCGGCTTTGATTGCAGAGGATTGGGTTTTAAGGATGACATAACGCTGAAAACTGATTAACCCTAAGGTAACCATTAACGAGATAATCATAACGTTAAAGCCTAAATCAGCAGATTGGATTGCCTGAGGGTGCATATATCTTTCAATTGAAAAAACAATGAGATAAATTGCCGAACCAGAAATAAACACGCTTTGAGCTAAAGCGGCCAAAGGTTCTGCATTGCCATGCCCAAAACGGTGTTCTTTATCTGCTGGGGTTTGGGCAATTTGTACGGCAATCACAATCATAATGGAAGCAGCAATATCAATCGCAGAATCAAGCAGTGTAGCTAAAATACTCACTGAACCGGTAAACCACCAAGCATAAAGTTTGAGCAATAATAATGAAGTGGCAATTAAAACAGAAGCATAAGTGGCAATTCTAACAAGGCGAGCTTTATTCATAAAATATCTGCATGAGTGTAAAGAAAACTAAACTTTAAGGCTGTTTGTATTCAAAAGGTAAAAAAGAGAAGTTTATTAAGGTGAGACCTTTGCACGAGTCGATGAATGTTTAAAAAAGGCCATAATCCTCTATCTTTAACCTAAAAAATCCGCCCAATAGCTCGCTATTATGCGTATTTTTTAGGCTAAATCTAAAGAATTCTTTCACTTTTTTCTTACATCCCCGACTCGTGCAAAGGTCTCAAGGTAAGTGGTTAGTGCGTAATAAAAAATATTGAATTGAATTCTGACACTTTTTATTAGATTGGATTTAATTCGTCCAGAAAGTGAGTCTATTCAAGGCAGAAAAAAGCGAGTGTACAAATTGTACATGATCGTTTTCTAACGCAGAAGAGGCTTACTTTCTGGACGAATTAACCCAATACTAAAGGCGCATTGGCATAATGACATGCTGACAATGACAGGTGTCAGTCGTGGTTTCAATCAAACAACTACTATTGGCATCTTTCATTAACATGGTGACGCAATCTTCATGCATTGAGTTGAGTACATCTAATATGTAGTTAACGTTAAAGCCGACTTCCATCTCTGTGCCTTGATAGTCAATTGCCATATCTTCATGTGACTCATCCTGTTCACTATTAGAGGCATTAACTGCAAGTAAGTTGTTGCTTAATACTAAGCGAATGCCCTTAAATTTATCATTAGACAGGATAGACGCTCGTTGTAATAAGCTTCTAAGCAGTTCACGGTCTGTTTGTACTAACTGATCATTGTGTTGAGGAATAACACGGCGATAATCAGGGAAACGTCCATCTACTAATTTACAGGTAAAAACGGTTTCTTCAAATTGTACAGTTAAGTAGTTTTTAGCAAGAGAGAATTCAATTAAGGTATCGTCATCGCCAATGAGTTTAGAGAGTTCTAAAACCCCTTTTCTTGGCAAAATGGCTTGAGTTGGCGTTAGGCCTTCAATGGCCAGTTCCGTTGAACAGGTCGATAAACGGTGACCATCTGTAGCAACCACACGTAAAGATTGGTTATTAATGTCAAACAGCATACCGTTTAGGTAAAAACGCACATCTTGGCTTGCCATGGCAAAACTTGAATGATGAATTAATTGTTTTAATTGGTGTTGTGACATCGCAAAAGACATATCAGATTGTGAAAGGTCAATAGTTGGGAAATCTTCAGCAGGCAGGGTAGAGAGTTTAAAACGAGAACGACCCGCTGAAAGTGTACAGCGTGATTCGTCAAAATCTAGCACAATGGTTAAACCATCTGGTAACGAACGCACAATATTGATTAGCTTCATGGCTGGTAATGTAATGGCAAATTGATTGACTTCACAAGATTCCAACTCGGTTTGTGCGCGAGTTTCAATTTCTAAGTCAGAGGCAGTTACCGTTAAGGTGTTCTCTGAAACTTGAAATAAAATATTGCCCAAAATAGGCATGGTCTGACGTTTTTCAACCACGCCACCTACAGTTTGCAAAACTTTTAAAAGATTTTCACGAGTTAAAGTGATTTTCATGCCAAGTGCCCTTAATTGCTAGTTGGTAATGATACGAATTAAACTATTAAAATCTTCATCAATATGATGATCTGTCTCACGCAACTCTTTAACTTTACGAACTGCGTGTAATACGGTTGTATGGTCTCTGCCACCAAAAGCATCGCCAATCTCGGGTAAGCTGTGATTGGTTAGCTCTTTTGCAATCCCCATAGCAATTTGTCTTGGGCGTGCCACATTACGCGAGCGACGCTTTGATAATATATCTGCCACTCGGATTTTATAATAATCAGCTACCGTTTTCTGAATGTTTTCTAACGTAACCATTTTTTGTTGTAAAGCCAACAAATCTTTAAGGGCTTCTTTAACGACTTCTACGGTTAACGCTTGTTGTGTAAATTGAGCATAAGCACCGACACGTTTTAATGCACCTTCTAAATCACGTACATTTCCACGTAGACGTTTAGCAATAAAGAAAGCCACATCGTCGGGTAATACAATGCCAAATTCAGAGGCTTTTTTCAGCAAAATCGCAACACGCATTTCAAATTCTGGTGGTTCAACCGCAATGGTTAACCCCCAACCAAAACGTGATTTTAAACGATCTTCAAGGCCATCAACTTCTTTAGGGAAGCGGTCACTGGTTAAGATAACCTGTTTATTGCCCTCTAATAAAGTATTAAAAGTATGAAAGAATTCTTCTTGAGATTGATCTTTATTGGCAAAAAATTGAATGTCATCAATTAATAAAGCATCTAAAGATCGATAGAAACGTTTGAATTCGTCAATTTTATTATGACGCAGTGCGTTAACCATATCAGCAACAAAACGCTCAGAGTGAAGATAAACCACTCGTGCATTAGGTTTGTCTTTCATTAGCTGATTACCAATGGCGTGCATTAGGTGAGTTTTACCTAATCCTACACCGCCATAAATAAAGAAAGGGTTGTAACTGCCACCCGGGTTTTCTGCCACCTGACGTGCAGCTGCAGCCGCAAGTTGGTTGGCTTTACCCTCAACAAAAGTTTCAAAGGTAAAACTGGTATTTAAATTATGTTTAATTCCAGATTTATTGGTAGAGGCGCTATCTCTTTTAGCTTCTGGTTTGGAGGTTTCTTTAGATTTGGTTTGTAAAGGTTGTGGAACAGTAGGTTCTGGCTCTTCTATAGCTTCTAAAGCATAGTCTCCAATTTCTAGCTGTACATCGGGTGTATTGGTAGGTGCAGCAATGGCAACGGCTTGTCGAATGTTGTCCATTAGCTTTTTATTGACCCAATCCAAAATAAAAGTGGAAGGGGCTAATAAACGAATAACCGATTCTTCTTCAATCGCTTGCAGTGGACGAATCCAAGTGTGAAATTGCTGGTCGTTTAGGTCGTTTTCTAAGTGTTTAAGACTTTGGGTCCAAAGTGATGACAAAGTTGTATCCTCAAAAGAATCTAGTGAAAACCATTAAGGCCAAGTTTGCACTTTTGGCTGATTTTCAAACACCGACTTTTACCCATAACGACTCTGCTACTGATAGAAAAATGCGGCTTCTTATATTATTAATTATTATTTTTTAATGTATTTTGAAGTGCTGTGTAGGCTGTTTTGAATGGTTATGAACAGCAGTTTTTATTGTATTTTTAAGCACTGCAAATAGTATACCTGTGAATAACTTTAAAACAAGGTTTTTTTCTGTGGATAACTCTGGGTATAAAGCATGTGGATAACTCACTTTATACACCGGTTAACTTATTGATAATATTAGTTATTCTACGGTTATTAAGAGTTAGCTAAAAAATAACATTTTTATAGCTAAAATAATCAAGAAAATGCCAAAACCACGTTTTAGGGTTTTAACAGGCAGTTGGTGAGCCCATTTTGCGCCAATGGGGGCGGTAAAGTAGCTGGCAATCACAATACCTAAAAAGGCAGGCCAGTAAATATAACCTGTTGCCATGGCAGGTAAGTGAGTTGCATCTAATCCTGCAATTAAATATCCAATGGTACCGGCGATAGCAACGGGAATACTTACCGCGGTAGAGGTAGCAATAGCTTGGTGCATAGTAAGGTTATTCCAAACTAAGTAAGGTGTGGTTAAGGTGCCGCCACCAATTCCTACTAAAGAAGATAAGCTTCCAATAATGGTACCAGCGCTGGTATTACCTACCAGGCCTGGTAGTTGTCTATGAGGGCTAGGCTTTAAATCTAACAACATGTTTAGAGCAATAAGCAGTTCTAATATGCCAAAGATTTGTCCCAGTCGGTTTGAGGAAATAAATTGTGAACTCCAGCCACCAATAAACGCCCCTAATAATACGCCAGCGGCGAGTAGCTTGAACGCATCCCAGCGAACAGCACCATGTGAGTGGTGAGCTCTTGCCGAAGCAAAAGAGGTCACAACAATGGTTGCTAAAGAGGTACCAATTGCTAAATGCACGACATCGGGGATATCAATAAAATACAAAAATACCGTGCTTAAAACCGGAACAAGTAATAACCCTCCACCAATTCCAAGTAGGCCAGCGGCTACGCCAACAATGGCTCCGGTAATCACATAGATAAGGATTTCTAGTAAAAAGGTAGTTTCAAGCATGAGTAATTTCAATTTATTTTGTGAAAATAGAACTTAAGTATAAATTAAGTCATACTCAAAATAATGAAATACTTTATTGAGATAGTCTTTAATTGCGATTATTGCCTGCGTAAAGCTAGTAGTCAATTTTAATTACCAGTATATCTTTGTAGCGATAAGCTAAAATATAATGACCAGGCCTGGCACTAGTGTCCGGAATAAATATTAAAAGCCTTGACAAAAAAGCCGTAACTCCTAGGATAGAAGTATTTCCACCACGAAATAGACTTCAAAAACAATGAGATTACGGCTATGTTTAACTCTACCCGATTTGCCCAATTTTTAAAACCCATTCGTACCACTTTTCAATCACTTGTTCATCAATATCAAACCGATAAACACGCCAAAGGGTTTAGTAGCTGGAATCAATTAGTCGCGATGATGTACGCACAACTTAGTGGCACTAAATCATTACGCCAGTTGGTTGAAGGGTTTAACGCCCAATCCTCTCACCACTACCACTTAGGCGTAAAAGAGCTGAAACGCAGCACATTATCTGAAGCAAACCGTAAACGCTCTGCTGATGTCTACCAAGCACTTTGCCAACAACTCATGGCTGGTGTGAATCGACAATTACGAAAAGAACTCCACGCTTTTACCTATCTAATAGACTCTTCTCCAATTCAACTGCTCGGTAAAGGTTTTGACTGGGCAGTACAAGGTTCTCGAGTCACAGGCTTTAAGCTGCATATGCAACTAGAACTATCCAACCAAGTCCCTGTTTGTTTTGAAATCACACAGGCCAATATTCCTGATATTACTCAAGCACGAGAGTGGAATTTAGAACCAGGTTCAACCTATGTGATGGATAAAGGGTACTTAGACTACCTCTGGTGGAAAAAGCTCAATGACCAAAAAATCAAGCTGGTCTGTCGTTTGAAAAAAAGAGCGGCAATTACCGTCATACAATCCTACGAACTCGATGAAAAAGCCCCTCATATTCTTGAAGACCAATGCATTGAGTTTAGTGGTTCAAGCCAGAAAAAACGTCTTGGTCAATTCCAGATGCGCCGTGTTGTTGTCAAACGTGACGATAATAAAGGTGAATTGGTATTGATTACCAATGACTTCGAGCGTTCAGCTCAAGAGATTGCCCATCTATACAAGCAACGCTGGCAAATTGAATTATTTTTTAAATGGATTAAACAACACCTCAAAATCAAAAGCTTCATTGGCCAAAACAGTAATGCTGTTCGTATCCAAGTGCTATCAGCCCTTATTGTGTATCTATTGATTAAGCTTGAACAGATGAAAAATAAGTCAGCAGAACCGTTGAGAGTAACGTTTTGGCGGCTTGCTCATGGGTTGTTTGAAAGACCTATTCAGCAGAGTGAATACTTTAGGCGAAAACAACAACGGGAAGAGTTTAAGAAATACCAACTTCCGCTATGGGAGGCTGGTATATGAATTGTGGTACTGAAATATTATTCCGGACACTAGTGCCAGGCCTGGTAGTATTGTTTTTTAAAGAAAAATAGAACAACTTAGTTCTATACACAATTTGTAGTACTCGTTAAATTTTATACCACTAGGTATACACTTTTTAGAATTGAATTTAAAATAAGTCTAATATTTATTGGCAGAATTGTTGTTTTCTTGTTGATAACTCTATATAATTCCCGTTTTTCCGAGTTCGGAATAGAAATTTTAAGGACAGTGACATGAAACGTACATTTCAACCAAGCGTAATCAAGCGTGCACGTACTCACGGTTTCCGTGCTCGTATGGCGACTAAAAACGGGCGTAAAATTATCGCTGCCCGTCGTGCTAAAGGACGTAATCGTTTAACACCATAGTATTGTGTTTAAACGCGTTGTGTTTGTTCTTCAAATACAACAACTCTTCTGGGGGAGTTAATGAATTCTAAACAAGAGTTATCAACTCCCACAGAAACCCCTTCTTCTATACAAACGAAAAAAGATTTTCCTAAATCTAATCGATTGTTATCTCCAAAATCTTACTCTCACGTATTTGCTAAAGCCGAACGATTCGGTAATCGTAATTGGACATTGATTGTTCGCCCAAATCACGAAGAAACCACTCGACTTGGATTAGCCATTGCTAAAAAGCAATTACAACGTGCTGTTTGGCGTAATAGAGTAAAAAGAATAGCAAGAGAAGCATTTCGTTCACATAAGACAGAATTAAGTGGGTATGATATTGTCGTTTTAGGTAAAAAAGGCATGCAAGAGATTGATAACAAGACATTGCATGAGAGCTTTTTACACCTAATTCGCAAAATTCACAAAAGTAAATTAAAAAACCGTTCATCAAAATAAGATTTACAAAGAGTATCACACATGAATATGAGATCAATTTGGTGGTTAGCGTTAGCTTTTACGTTAACTTGGATATGGCTAGAATGGACCCAGTTTACTGCTCATAAAACGCAGCAAACCTTGGAAACCAGCACGGCACAAGAAGTGCCTGTAGCAAGTCAAAATGCAGTGGTTTCTGCGGCTAAACCTGGCGTTGCTAATGATGTTCCTGCAACTCATTCTGGAGCGGTTCAAAATAATGCGGTACCAAACTTGCAAAGTGCGGTGACTCAAGGTCAGCGTATTCATGTCACTACCGACACATTAGATCTTATTATAGATACAAATGGTGGTGATATCCGTGATGCAAAACTGTTGCAATACGGCGCATCAGATGATCACTCTCAGCCATTCCATTTAATGTCTGATACCGGGCCATTGGTTTATATGGCTCAAAATGGTTTAGCAACTCAAAAAGAGGCTAAATTACCTGCACCAACGCATAAAAGTGTTTATCAAACGGCAAAAACCAATTATGAAATGACCGGTGATAAACTCGTAGTGCCTTTAACTTGGACCCAAGATGGGGTCAAGGTTACAAAATCTTATACCTTTACTAAAGGTAAATACTTGGTAGATGTTGCTTATCAGGTTGAAAACGCCACTCAAGAAACTTGGTCTGGTAGCCTATACTCTCAGTTAGTACGCAATCGTTTTAATCCTGATCACCAGTTCATGATGTACACCTATACTGGGCCAGTTCTTTATGATCACAACGCTGAAGATAAGTACGTTAAACACTCATTTGATGATTTAAATACCCAAGCGATTAGTGGACGTAATGTCACCGGTGGTTGGGCAGCAATGATTCAGCAGTACTTCTTAACGGCACTAATTCCTAATCAAAGTCAGCAACATAGTTATTTTGCTAAACCTTTAGGTGATGACCGCTATGCCGTTGGTTTGGTTCAGCCTTTAGTTCAAGTGGCTCCAGGACAAAGCTCGGTATTAACTTCTTCGATTTATATTGGGCCTGAGTCTCAAGATAAATTAGCAGAAATTGCTCCAGGTTTAGAGCGCACAATTGACTATGGTATTTTGACCGTTCTTGCCGAACCTATTTTTTGGTTATTAGAAAAAATTCATAATGTGGTTGGTAACTGGGGTGTGGCAATTATCTTGTTAACGCTGTTAATTAAGTTAGTGTTCTACAAGTTATCAGAAACCAGCTACCGTTCTATGGCAAGAATGAAAAAATTCCAGCCTAAGTTAGCACAGCTTAAAGAAAATTACGGTGATGATAAAGCGGTCTTCCAGCAGAAGATGATGAAGCTTTATAAAGAAGAGAAAATTAACCCACTGGGTGGTTGTTTACCAATCTTTATTCAGATGCCGGTCTTTATTGCACTTTACTGGGTACTTTTATATTCGGTAGAAATGCGTCAAGCACCGTTTATGTTATGGATTCAAGATTTATCGGCACAAGATCCATATTACATACTTCCTGTGATTATGGGTATTACCATGTTTGTTCAGCAGAAATTAAACCCTTCTGCCATGATGGATGAGATGCAGCAAAAAGTCATGAAGTTATTGCCATTTATCTTCACTATTTTCTTCATGTTCTTCCCTGCAGGTTTAGTTCTTTACTGGGTAGTGAACAACATTCTATCGGTATCGCAACAGTGGTATATCACACGTAAAATTGAAGCTGGCGAAGAGAAATAAAGGAATAAAACATGCATTTAACCTATCAAAAACTGGGTACAGATCACCCAATGTATGGAAAAGTAGAATCTTTAGTTGCAGATGGAACTAAACCTATTTGTTATAAAACTAAAGAGGGTTATATGCCTTTAGAAGAAGGAGCGGCTCCTGCAGTGACTTCTTCTGAAGCTGCTGAAGTAAATACTAAACCTTTATATGTTTTATCATTTAAAGTGAATGATGAAGCTGAAGAGATGACGTTTACCTCTAAGAAAAAATTGGATAAAACCATCGCGCTTTATTCAGAAAAAGAATTTATTAGTGATTTAAAAACAACTACGTACAATATTATGGCGTAGTATTGTTGGGTCTTTAAGGGTTTAACCAACAAAAGATAAGTTTTAAGAAAAGTTTCAAACGCCCTTTTTAGGGCGTTTTTGTTTTACCAGGCCTGCTAATTTGATTGAGACCTTCGCACCTATCTCGTGCAAAGGTCTCGTTTTGGAATGTTTATGGAATTTGACAATATAGATACTATTGCAGCAGTTGCGACCGCACCAGGAAGAGGTGGGGTCGGCATTGTACGTGTGTCTGGTAAAAAATCTGCTGAAATTGCCAAAGCAGTTTTAGGTAAATTACCTAAACCTCGCTATGCTCACTACGGAGCTTTTTATGCAGAAGATGGTTCGGTTTTAGACCAAGGTATTGCTTTGTATTTCCCTAATCCTCATTCCTTTACAGGTGAAGATGTATTAGAACTCCAAGGCCATGGTGGGCCAGTGGTTTTGCAATGGCTTTTGGCGCGAGTGGTTGAGTTAGGTGCAAGGTTAGCTGAGCCAGGCGAGTTTTCAAAACAAGCGTTTATGAACGATAAACTCGACTTAGCTCAAGCCGAAGCCATTGCCGATTTAATTGACGCTTCATCTAACCAAGCCGCAAAATCGGCTTTACGCTCTATGCAAGGGGATTTCTCTAGAGAAGTAAATACCTTGGTTGAAGAGCTAACCCAATTACGCATTTTTGTTGAAGCTGCGATTGATTTTCCAGAAGAAGAAATCGACTTTTTATCAGATGGTAAAGTGGCAGGCCAGTTACAACATATTTTAGAACGTTTACATGTCGTTTTTGCCTCAGCCAAACAAGGTGCATTATTGCGTGAAGGTATGTCGGTCGTTATTTTAGGACGCCCCAATGCAGGTAAATCAAGTTTATTAAATGCGTTGTCGGGCAAAGAAAGTGCAATTGTTACGGATATTGCTGGCACCACACGAGACATCGTCAAAGAAGAAATTAATATTGATGGCATGCCGTTGCACATTCTAGATACTGCTGGGGTGCGTGTGGCAACCGATCAAGTAGAAAAAATTGGAATTGAACGAGCCTGGCAGGCATTAGACAGTGCAGATCGAGTTTTGGTCATGTTACAAGCAGGCGAGGCGATTCATGCAGAAGACCAAATCATTTTAGATAAACTCCCCGAACATATTCCCGTAACCTTAGTTAGGAATAAAATTGACTTAATCAACCATGAGCCAATGGTAGAAGTAGAAGCCGAAACAGGTAGAATGGTAATCTGGCTTTCAGCTAAACATAAGTTAGGGTTAGATTCTTTGCAAGAGCATCTCAAAACTGAGATGGGTTATGCACAAACTGAAGAAGGGGTATTTATGGCAAGAAAACGCCATTTAGATGCCTTACAAACCGCCCTTGATTGGACCTTAAATGGCCAAAATCAATTAGAACAGTTTGCAGCAGGTGAGCTATTAGCAGAAGACTTACGTCTTGCTCAAGAAGCTTTGTCTGAAATTACTGGGCGATTCACCTCAGACGATTTATTGGGTAGGATTTTTACCTCATTTTGTATTGGTAAATAGTCACCCGAACAGACTTTTTAGAATAACCAGGCCTGGTAGCTATGTATAATATGAGCTAAAGTAACCTTAACAATGTAAACCAAACAATTCATTTTCTCTGAGAGCATCGCATAAGTGATGGCTCTCATTACCTATTTACACAATGAGTATTCAATGTGGGAGAGCATAGTGTCATTAAATTCAATCACGTCAGCAAAGTTAGCAACCAATACCATAACCAGTAAATTAACCTTAGGGTTAGTAGTCACGGGTTTGGTAACAGGTTTATTAAGCGGCTGTAATAATGAAGCTGAACAGCCTGAAAAAGTTGTTCCAGTTGTTAAAACCATTACCATTGATTCGGCTTCCACCCAACCAACTTGGTCATTAGTAGGAACGGTCTCTGCGCGTTATCAATCTAACTTAGCTTTTAGAGTCAGTGGCAAAATAGAAAAACGCCTTGTGAATGTGGGGGATACGGTAAAACCTGGCCAAGTGCTTTATAAATTAGACTCAACAGACTATCAATTAGCGGTGAATATTGCTTTGGCCAATGTAAACGCAACGCAATCAGAAATTAACAATGCTAAAACCGAATTAGCACGCTATGAAAGTCTGTTTAAACGTAAACTGAGTTCGCAGCAAGTGATTGACCAGGCACAAACCCAATTGACCGTTTTACAAGAGCAATTAAAAGCACAAAAATTACAAGAAAAACAAGCCCGAAATCAATTGCAATACACCACATTAAAATCACCAGGCCTGGGTAAAATTTTGGCGGTGATGGCTGAAGAAGATGAGGTAGTTAGTGCTGGCAAGCCTGTAGCCTCTTTAGCTTTAAATGGTTCAAGAGAAGTCAGCGTTTCTATTCCTGAAACTCGTTTACCAGGCCTGCCTAAAATCGCTCAAGCTCAAATTTATGGTGACAAGCATCTTTATCCTGTTAAGTTGCGTCAAATTTCGGGTCAATCTGATCCTGCGAGCCGAACTTGGAAAGCCAACTATGCCTTTGAATTAGGCGATAAGAGCTCACAAAAAGAGTTGGATGCCCTTAACTTAGGGCAAACAGCAAAATTGATTTTTGCCATGGATCACTCTTTAATCAAAGTACCTAATACCGCACTCTATGAACAAGCTGATTTTTCTTCAGTTTGGCAAGTTAAAGAGGGCAAAGTTCATCGTATTAAAGTTAAAGTTAAAAGTTTATCTGACCGTTGGGCTTGGGTTGAAGGAGATTTCTCTGAGGTTAAAACGATTGTTGCCTTAGGGGCTCACCTTCTTAATGAAGGTGAAGCTGTCAGGGAGTCTGCTGAATGAACCGTTTTAATGTTTCCGCTTACGGGATTAAACAGCAATCCTTAACGCTCTACTTTATTTTGATGGTTGCCATTGCGGGTATCTATGCATTTTTACACATGGGTCGTGCTGAAGATCCAAATTTTAGTGTAAATACTATGGTTGTGTCTGCCATTTGGCCTGGAGCAACCGCTAAAGAAATACAAAATCAAGTCGCTGATCCGTTAGAAAAACAGATTGAACAAATTAAGTATTTTTACAAAGTAGAAACCAAGTCTCGTGCAGGACGAGTAGATATGTTAGTAACCTTTGCGGATAATACTCCGCATGGGATTTCTGAAGAACTTTATTATCAAGTCCGTAAACGTTTGGGGGATCAATCCATTCATTTACCTGCTGGTGTACAAGGCCCATTTTTTAATGATGATTTTGGTGATGTTTATTTCACTTTATACAGCTTTACAGGAAAAGACTGGCCTCAAGAAAAGTTAGTTCAAGAAGCCGATAAAATGCAAGTTGCATTAGGTAGGGTTGAAGGTGTTAAAAAAGTTAATATCATCGGTGAGCGTAATCAACGTATATTTATTGATATTAATGAAGAGCGTGTCGCTCAGCTTGGTTTAAGTTTGGCCTCATTAAAAGGGGCGATTAATGGCCAATTATCGGTTACTGATTCTGGTTTTATAGAAACTAACGGGCCAAGACTATACATAAGAACGGGTCAGGGTTTAAGTTCAAAAAAAGATGCAGTTGAACAAATCAAACACTTGCCTTTAGTTATTGGTGGTAAACAGGTTTTAGTACAAGACGTGGCAAAAGTCAGCCGTGGTTATGAATCACCGCCAACGTATTTAGTAAGAGCTAAAGGTCAAGATGCCGTTTTGCTTGGTGTGGTGATGTCAGCTTCAACAGACGGTTTAGTATTAGAAAAAAACCTTAAAAACTTTGAAGCACAATATAATAAAAATTTACCACTTGGTATAAAGGTTGATAAATTAACTAACCAAGCTGATGCTATTCATCAAGCTGTTAGCACCTTTCAGATAAAGTTTGTTACTGCTCTGTTAGTAGTATTAATTGTTAGTCTGATTGCACTAGGTTTTAGAGCTGGATTAATTGTTGCTTTGGCTGTGCCCTTAACCTTAACCATGACCTTTTTATTTATGTTTATTGATGGTCTTAATTTTGACAGAATAACCTTAGGTGCATTGATTCTTTCACTGGGATTACTGGTAGACGATGCCATTATTTCGATTGAAATGATGTTGGTTAAAATGGAAGAAGGCATGGATAAAGCCAAAGCCGCCGCCCATTCTTGGACTGTAACTGCTGCACCTATGATTGTAGGTACTTTGGTCACTGTAGCAGGGTTCTTGCCCGTTGGTTTAGCTCAGTCTCGTGTTGGTGAATATGCTGGTAATATCTTTACGGTTCTTGGAATCTCTCTTATTGCTTCTTGGATTGTTGCGGTTTACTTTACGCCATACCTTGGCTATAAACTATTGCCAGAAAAAATTAAGCATGAATCGCTTAAAAAAGATCCTTACGATACACGTTTTTATCGTGCTTTAAGAGGGCTAATTACCTTTTGTGTTCGCAGAAAGTTTTTAATAATTATACTTACCGTTTTGTTGTTTATCTTGTCTGTAATAGGCATGAACAAACTGGTTCTAAAACAGTTCTTTCCCAGTTCAGATAGGCCTGAATTGATGGTCGACATTTCTCTGCCAGAAGGCACGGGAATTAATGTCACCAATGAAGTGACTAAAAAAGTAGAAGAAGTCATTAATCAGTATGATGAAGTGAAGTCCTTATCGTCTTATATTGGTCGTGGTGCTCCACGTTTCTTTTTAGCATTAAACCCAGAACTTACAAACCCTGCATTTGCAAAAATTGTAGTAGTTACACGTGGTAAAGAAGAGCGTGAAGCATTACAAGCTAAGTTACGTAAACTGGTTAATGAAGGTAAATTTCCAGAAGCTAGAGTACGAGTACACCCTCTTTTATTTGGACCTCCTGTTACCTGGCCGGTTAGTTTTAGAGTGGTTGGACCAGACCCAATAGAATTAAGAAAAATTGCCAATGAGCTAAGAGACCTTATTGAAAAGCAAAGCTTTGCGGTTGATCCACATCTTGAATGGGGTGCACGAGTTCCTACTCTTCATCTTGATATGAATAAGATACGTTTAGCCCAGCTAGGCTTAACCAGTCAAGATGTTGCCGAACAGCTTAAAGCTCAGTTACAAGGTATTACGGTTGCTCAGGTTAGAGAAGATTTTAGAACCATTAATGTACTTATCCGAGCGAAGAAAACCGAAAAAATTGATGTGTCTGAACTCGGCAGTTTAATGATTAAAACGGCTAAAGGCACAACCTTACCCGTTGATCAATTGGGTAATATTGATATTCAGTATGAAGATCCGTTGCTAGAACGAAGAAATAGAGAATTGTATTTATCGGTTAATAGCGAACTGAATCCAGGTATTCAGCCACCTGTTGCTACAGGTATTATTCAAAAACAGATGCAGCCAATCATTGATAAGTTACCTTTTGGTTATCGAATTGATGTTGGGGGTTCTGTTGAAGAATCTGCTAAAGCTCAAGCTTCTATTAAAGTATTAGTGCCATTAATGTTATTAGCAATGACATTGTTAATTATGTTATTAGTTAAATCATTTGGTACCTTGTTTATGGTTTTGATAACCGCTCCTTTAGGATTAATTGGGGCAGTAGTTGCTTTAGTATTGTTTAATCAACCGTTTGGTTTTGTGGCGAATTTAGGGTTATTAGGTTTAGCGGGTATTTTAATGCGTAACACACTTATTTTGACTGGGCAGATTGAAGAGCATCTTCAAGAAGGATATTCAAAACAAGAGGCTGTTATTGAAGCGACTGTTCGCCGTTCAAGACCTGTGCTGTTAACAGCTATTGCCGCAATGTTGGCATTTATTCCCCTGACCCATTCCACTTTCTGGGGGCCAATGGCGTTTGTATTGATTGGTGGTATTGGCTTTGGAACCTTATTAACCATTCTGTTTTTGCCAGCACTATATTCTGTAATGAACAAAATTAAACTTCAAGAGACCTTTGCATGAGTCGGGGATGTAGGAAAAAAGTGAAATAATTCTTTAGATTTAGTCTAAAAAAACCGCATAATATGAGCTTTTGGGCGGATTTTTTAAGCTGAAGATAGAGAATTATAGCCTTTTTTAACCATTCATCGACTCGTGTTTATGCCCATGGGTGCAAAGGTCTCTCCAATAATGTCCTATTCTATTCCTACTCAAGAAGCTACCGCAGAGATAGAAATTAAAAAAAGCCGCTTTATTGCCTACGCCAAAGGTATTCAAGATAGAGCAGAGGGAATGATTTGGCTTGAACAGATAAAAGCACAGTACCCAGATGCTAGGCATCACTGCTGGGCGTACTTAATTGGTAATCCAAACTGTGCCGCTAATGCTGGGATGGGAGATGATGGAGAACCTTCGGGTACTGCAGGTAAACCCATCTTAAATGTCCTTAACCATAAAGGCGTTGGTGATGTAATGATAATTGTTGTTCGTTACTTCGGTGGAGTTAAACTCGGTGCTGGAGGCTTAACCCGTGCTTATGGTCAAGCGGCACAAGCGGTTATGGAAGTGCTATCAACTGAACAGCAAGTTGATATGCTTACCTATATGGTCAAATGTGATTTTGCTTTGGAAAAACAAATACGTCATTGGGTAGAGGCTTTGCAAGGCTTGATTGTAGAGGTTGAGTATGTTGAGCAGGTACATATCACATTAAAAATCCCGTTAGTATCTAGCGATACTTTACAGCAAAAGTTAGATGCCTATGGCTGCCAATACAAAAATGATTAAAGTCAAATAGAATCAATTCAACACCTTGATTTTGCTAAAAATCTAATAAAGAGACCTTGGCACGAGAGTATGCACGAGTAAAAATGGTTCTAGGTGCCCCTTGAGGGTAAAAATTCACCTGATTTTTGTTGTACCCCAAGGGCACTTCCGTTGGGCGACACCTTGCGAATAGCTAGCTATTCCCTGCGTTTTCCGCCGCAATCAGGCAAATTTTTTACCCTCAAGAGGTACTCACGCCTATTTTTCTTTCGCACCTATCTCGTGCAAAGGTCTCATAATGTTAAATTTAAGAATTTAATTGCAATCCATTATTAAACTTATATAATCGAATTTATGAAACATTATTTAATGATATTCGTAGTTCTTTTTTCTACCCTCTCTCCGCAGTGGGCAGGTGCGATGTCGTTTGAAAATAATGTTTCTAGCGAACCGCACCATCACTCCGCCACAATGGCAGAGCACGATTGTTGTGATTCAATGAAGATGGCCTCTAATTCCGATCAAGATCATTCTTATTGTCCATATTGTGCAGGTGACTGTCATTGTGACAGTGGGCAGTTTTGTCATCACGTTTCTCCTGTAACCAGTGTTATTGAAAATGATTTTCAGCATTTACTTTTGACGCAAGCGTTTACCCCATCGACATCTTCTCCTTTCCCTGTTTTATTCATATCACAAGAACTTAGACCCCCACAGTTTTCATAAAGAGAGCTTTGCTCGAGTTGATGAATATAAAAAGGCTGTGATTGGTAATTTTAGCCTAAATTTAAAGCATTCCATCTCGTCATTGTTGCATTGATGATTCGTGCAAAGCCCTCATAAAGCAATTCTCAATTATTTAATTTTGTTATTCGGCCCTAGCTTGTTAACTTTACTTGTTAACTTTATTTGTCAACTTTACATGTTTATGGCCGCGTAAATCTGCTTTAAAAAAGGGTTTAACATGAAACACTTGGTTTCGATATTGTTCTTATTTTTATCTACTACTTTCTTCTTAAACAACGCTGATGCTGAAGACGGTTCTACTCATAGTGCAGCATCTCATTCTGATAGTGCTTCTAGTCTGCCAACTTTGGATGATGATCCAACTGCTTTGTTTAAGTATGTGTGTCCTATGCATCCGCAAATTGTTAGAGATCACGAGGGTTCGTGTCCTATTTGTGGAATGGATTTGGTCAAACAGGCATTTGAACAGACGCAATCTGCACCAAAAATTTCTGCTGGAGCATCGTCTGATGATGGTGTAAAGCAAGGTTTCGCCATCAGAACAAATGAGGTAAAAGAAACCACTCTTTGGAAGTACATACCCACTTTTGGAAAAGTGGTTGCGGATGAAACTAAAGTGGTGCATATCCATCCAAGAGCATCTGGATGGATTAGTGATTTAAGTGTTAGAAGTAATGGTGAATCGGTTAAAAAAGGCAGTTTGCTTTACCGTTTGTATTCACCAGAGATAGTTTCTGCACAGCAAGATTTGTTGCTTGCTCGTCAAAACCAAAAAAGAATGGGTAAAGCGGCTAATTCCTTGTTGGCTTCTGCCAAGATTCGCCTGAAGTTGTTAGGGGTGAGAAATGATGTCATCAAGATCATTTTGAGGAAAAATAAAACCATTAATGAAATTCCCATTTATGCTCCTCAAGATGGGATTGCAACCAACCTGGTTGTTCAAGATGGCATGTTTGTACAACCTAAAACACGTTTAATGAGTGTCTCTGACCTAACTTCTGTGTGGGTTGAAGCGGAAATATTACCTTTACAGCAAGCTTGGATTAAAAGTAGATTAACCGCAAATATCACCTCTGATGCCTTCCCTGAAAAGCGTTGGGAAAGTGATATTGAGTACATCTACCCGGTTGCAGATGCTAAAACGCAAGCGTTAAAAGTACGTTTACCAGTAATAAATACGGGGTTGTTTTTAAAGCCCAATATGTTTATGAATGTTGAAATTTACGGTGGTCCTAAACATGATGTATTAGCGATTCCATTGGGGGCAGTGATTGATGATGGTTTAACAAAACGAGTGGTTTTACAGTTGGACGATGGTCGATTTGAAGTGGTTAAAGTGCAAACGGGTATGGAAAGCTTGGGTGTGGTTGAAATTGTAAGTGGATTAAAAAAAGGCGACAAGATTGTCACTTCTGGGCAGTTTTTGATTGATTCAGAAAGTCAGATTCAGACCAATTTAAGGCGCTTAATCTCATCTGATAATACATCGTCGTCTAAATAATGGAGGGTTAAGATGATTAATCACATAATTTCATACTCCATTCGCAACCGAGTCTTAGTGTTGTTAGTCAGTATCGCCATCGCCGTTTGGGGTTGGATGGCGTTGCAAAAAACGCCTTTGGATGCCATTCCAGATTTATCTGATGTGCAGGTAATTATTAAAACGCCTTTTGCAGGCCAAACTCCGCAAGTCATTGAAGATCAGGTGACCTATCCTATTTCTAATTTAATGATGTCAGTACCAAAAGCAAAAGCGGTAAGGGGTTATTCGTTTTTTGGTGATTCTTATGTGTATGTACTTTTTGAAGATGGAACTGATCCCTATTGGGCCAGGTCTCGTGTTTTAGAGTATTTAAACCAAGTTAAAGGCAATTTGCCTTCAAATGTACAGCCTGCTTTAGGGCCTGATGCTTCTGGAGTCGGTTGGGTATATGAATATGCGTTGGTTGATAAAAGTCACAGACATGATTTAGCAGAGCTGAGAAGTTTACAGGATTGGTTTTTAAAGTTTGAATTGCAATCTGTTCCAGGTGTATCAGAAGTCGCCTCGGTTGGCGGTATGGTGAAACAATATCAAGTTGTTGTTAATCCCAATAAGTTACGAGCTTACAAACTGACGTTAAAGAAAGTTCAAGAGAGTATTAAAAACAGTACGGTTGAAATGGGGGCGTCGGTTATAGAGCAAGCCGAAGCGGAATATATGGTGGCTGTAAAGGGATATGTTTCAAAAATATCGGATTTAGAGCAAATTCCCATAGGATTAACCTCTAAAAACAATACTCCAGTTTTACTTAAAGATATTGCCAGTATTAAGCTCGGTACAGAACCTCGCCGTGGAATTGCAGAATTGAACGGTAAAGGCGAAGTGGTAGGAGGCATTATCGTGATGCGTTCTGGTGAAAATGCGTCTAAAGTCATTGAGCGGGTTAAAAATAAAATAGAACAACTCAAACCAGGGTTACCAAAAGGGGTTGAACTCGTTGAAGTTTATAACCGCGGTAGCTTAATTCAGCGTGCGATAGACACCTTAAGCAATAAATTATTAGAAGAGATGTTGGTGGTTGCTCTAATTTCTTTGTTGTTTCTCATGCATTTACGCTCTGCTTTGGTCGCCATTATCTCTTTACCGTTAGGGATTTTAGGGGCATTTATTATTATGGAGCGTTTAGGGGTTTCTGCCAATATTATGAGCTTGGGCGGCATTGCCATTGCTATTGGAGCGATGGTGGATGCTACCATCGTTATGATTGAAAATGCACATAAACATTTAGAAGCACATTTTGTTAAAACGGGTCAACATCCTAAAGGCGAGGCACATTGGGCGATTGTATTGACTTCGGCAAAAGAAGTGGGTGTGCCGCTGTTTTTATCATTGTTAATTATTGCACTAAGTTTTATTCCCATTTTTGCCTTACAAGAGCAAGCTGGACGGTTGTTCACTCCACTGGCTTTAACAAAAACCTTGGCAATGGCGGTTGCGGCTGGAATAGCAATTAGCTTAGTTCCTGTTCTTATAGGTTATTTTGTACGTGGTAAATTACCTAAAGAAGCTAAAAACCCAATTAATCGTGTATTAGTGGCATTGTATCGACCTATATTAAGTCGGTTACTCGATTGGCCAAAAATGGTCATTGTCGTCGCGATTATTTTATTAACTTCTATTCTCTATCCTTGGCAGCTGTTAGGCTCTGAGTTTATGCCTGAGTTAGAAGAGGGCGATTTACTTTATATGCCTACCACATTGCCTGGTCTTTCTATTGGTCAAGCGCAATCGTTATTGCAACAAACAGACAGCATGATTAAGTCTTTTCCTGAAGTTAAAAGTGTTTTTGGAAAAATAGGTCGGGCAGATACCGCAACTGATCCAGCACCTTTAACCATGATAGAAACCACAATTCAATTGCATGATAAAAACAAATGGCGAGCAGGGATGACTTTAGATAAGTTAATTTCTGAGTTAAATGAAAAGGTTAAGTTTCCTGGCGTCACTAATTCCTGGGTTCAGCCAATTAAAACGCGTATTGATATGCTTTCTACAGGTATTAAAACCCCAATCGGTATTAAAGTTTCGGGGGACGACTTAGCGGTTATTGAAAAAATTGGTGAGAATATAGAAGGTGTATTGAAAGGATTTCCAGGGACGTTATCAGTCTATTCAGATAGAGCTCAAGGTGGTCGTTACATTGATATTTTACCCAACCGAACACAGATGGCATTGTATGGTTTAAATATGGCAGAGCTGTCGGACATTATTTCAACAGCGGTGGGTGGTAAAAAACTGCAAACGACTTTGGAAGGTCGTGAGCGCTATTCAATGAATTTGCGTTATCCTCAAGTTTGGCGTGATTCTGTGCAGAAATTGCAACAATTACCTATTGTCACCTCCTCTGGTCAGCAGTTACAACTAGGACAAGTTGCCGATGTGAGTATTCGATTAGGCCCTCCCATGATTAAATCTGAAAATGCACGGTTAAACGGTTTGACCTTTGTAGATTTAGCTAAAGGGACAGATTTAGCTGATTATGTGCAAAAAGCACAAAAATTAGTGGCCGATAAAGTGAATTTACCCGCGGGTTACAGTATTAGTTGGACTGGACAATATGAATACTTAATAAAGGCACAAAAAACCTTGCAAACCATTGTGCCGTTTACTTTGTTGATTATCTTTGTTTTGCTGTACTTAATCTTTAAAAATGTAACCGAAGCGTTAATGATTTTATTGGTTGTGCCTTTTGCTTTATTAGGTTCTGTTTGGACCATTTGGTGGCTAGGGTATGATTATTCGATTGCCATAGCGGTAGGTATGATTGCTTTGGCAGGAGTCGCCGCAGAGTTTGGCGTCATTATGCTGTTATACCTTAAGCAAGCTATTAAAGAAGCCGAAGACAAAAATCTTCTTAATAATCAATCTGAATTGATTCAAGCCATTATGCGTGGAGCAGTTCAACGAGTACGCCCTAAAGCAATGACCGTTATTGTGGTAGTTGTAGGCTTACTACCGATTATGTACGGAAGTGGAACAGGCTCTGAAGTGATGCAACGCATAGCAGCTCCCATGATTGGCGGCATGATTTCTGCACCAATGGTTTCTATGTTTCTTATTCCAATATTGACCTTTTTGCTGTACCGAAATCGACTGTTTTCAAACAAAAGACAGGAATTAAATATGAAAGGAGAATTAAATGATTAATCGTCTTTTATTAGTCTGTATAGGTTGGATATTTACTCAATCGGTATGGGCATTACCTGCTACACCTGAGCCTGGTTTTACACAAAATGCACAATTAAAAGCCCTGTTTAGCAAAGCGTTACAAAATAATCCGTCACTTGCTTTGGTAAGAGCTCAGGAAAGAGTGGCTTATCGTAACCAACAAAAAATGGACAGTTTGGCTAAACCACAAGTTGATTTCAAATCCGAGCTCAGTTATGCATGGATGAAGAAAAATGACTTTGCTCGAACTGCGAGCCAAATAAGTGCTAAATATCCTTTATATCAACCAGATGACACGAATTTAATTAATATCGCAGACAATCAGCATGATGCCGCTCTTTATCAAGAAAAGGCTCAAGAGCAACAGCTCTTACTCAAAATAGCCCAGCAATATTTTAATTATTGGGCACTAAAAGTTGAGTTTGAATTTTTGGAAAAGGAGCAGAATTCGATTACAGAAATTCTTCGCCAGGTGAATCAGCGATTTCAAATTGGTTACCAAGACTTAAACGATATTACTGAGGTACAAGCTAGGTTAGACACTAATCGTGCTGATTTGTTTAAAGCCCAGCAAAGAATGCAAATTACCCAAGCCGAATTAGAAGAGTTAGTGGGTGGTACCGTTGATTTAAGCAGTTTTCAACCGCCTAAAAATTTGCCTCCCCTAATTGCTCTTAAACAATCTAGTGCAATTGAAAGCATTTGGTCAAAATGGGTGGAATCGAACCCTGAGTTACAAGCCATGATGTTAGAGCAGTCTGCTGCAACAGAACAGGTGGAATATGAAAAAAATAGAGATGGTATCCAGGTTGAAGCCTTCAGTGCTTTAGTCTATAACGACAGTGACGGAAATTTCTATGATGACATGCAAGGCTTAAAAGCAGGCGTCCAAGTGAATATTCCTCTATATACTGGCGGTAAGACGGATGCTTTAATTGCAAAGGCAAGGGCAGCAAAAACAGCGGTGGGTGCAAAAATTAAGCAAAAAAGACTCGCTCTTGAAGGGCAAGCTAAAAGAGCTTATATAAGTTATAACGCTCAACTTACCACTTTAACAGCTCTAAAAGCTGCGCTTAGCTCAAATCAACAAGCAAAAAAAGCAACTGAAAATGGATTGAGTACTGGAACACGAAACATTCTAGATTTATTAACCGCTCAAAGGAATTTACACAGAGCTGAAAGGGATGTTCCTAAAACTGTCTCACAAATATGGACTAACTGGTATCTATATTATTGGAGTGCAGGTTTATTAAAGCATTCTGAAAATTAAGATGGATAGAGTTCAACTCATGCAAAACTCTTTATATATACAAGAAGTAATAAGAATTGCCAGGCCTGGTAAATTTAAAATGATTATTAGGTTGTCAGATTAGGTAAAAACAAACTTCAATTTCTTAAAATGTGAATAACCCTGTGGATAAGTAGTGAGTAAAGTGGGGTTAACTCTCAAAATGTCATAAAAGCGTAAAAAAGTATAAAAAAGGTGAATAAAGGGGTTGCGTTGTTGGTGGAAATGACTAGAATACGCACCTGTTCCAACGCAGACACCCAAAACAAGCAACTTAGTTGCGAGTAAGCGTGGTTGAGAACACCGCTTAAAGCCTACGGGTTTTACAGGTTGATTAAAAAATGAGTTGAAAATAATTTAAAATAAATTGTTGACAACGAATTCTAAATCAGCTTACAATAAGCGGCTTACCGAGAAGGAAAAGCAATCGAATTTAATTCGACTCTTCATCTTCTCGAAGAGACCTAAGTTCTTTAAAAATCAGGTAATTCAGAGATAATTTATGTGGAAACTCCTTAAGTGAGTAACCAAATAAAAAATCTCGATTTTTGACAAAAATGTATTTGGTAATAAATAATTTATTATTTTTATCATGTTTCACTTTGTCAATTCCGAGTGTTTATTTCCTGAGAAGGAATTGAAATATATCAGCAAGATTAAACTGAAGAGTTTGATCCTGGCTCAGAATGAACGCTGGCGGTAGGCTTAACACATGCAAGTCGGACGGAAACGATGAAAAGCTTGCTTTTCAGGCGTCGAGTGGCGGACGGGTGAGTAACGCGTGGGAATCTACCCTATAGTTGGGGACAACATATGGAAACGTATGCTAATACCGAATATGCTCTACGGAGTAAAGGTGCCCTCTCCTTGGAAGGTATCGCTATAGGATGAGCCCGCGTGAGATTAGTTAGTTGGTAAGGTAATGGCTTACCAAGGCAACGATCTCTAGCTGGTTTGAGAGGATGATCAGCCACACTGGGACTGAGACACGGCCCAGACTCCTACGGGAGGCAGCAGTGGGGAATATTGCACAATGAGCGAAAGCTTGATGCAGCCATACCGCGTGTGTGAAGAAGGCCCGAGGGTTGTAAAGCACTTTCAATTGTGAGGAAGATAGTGTCGTTAATATCGGCATTGTTTGACGTTAACTTTAGAAGAAGCACCGGCTAACTCTGTGCCAGCAGCCGCGGTAATACAGAGGGTGCAAGCGTTATTCGGAATTACTGGGCGTAAAGCGCGCGTAGGCGGATTATTAAGTCAGTTGTGAAAGCCCTGGGCTCAACCTGGGAACTGCATCTGATACTGGTAGTCTAGAGTTTAAGAGAGGGAAGTGGAATTCCAGGTGTAGCAGTGAAATGCGTAGATATCTGGAGGAACATCAGTGGCGAAGGCGACTTCCTGGCTTAAAACTGACGCTGAGGTGCGAAAGCGTGGGTAGCGAACGGGATTAGATACCCCGGTAGTCCACGCCGTAAACGATGTCAACTAGTTGTTGGTCTTATTAAAAAGATTAGTAACGCAGCTAACGCGATAAGTTGACCGCCTGGGGAGTACGGTCGCAAGATTAAAACTCAAAGGAATTGACGGGGGCCCGCACAAGCGGTGGAGCATGTGGTTTAATTCGATGCAACGCGAAGAACCTTACCATCCCTTGACATGTAGAGAACTTTCTAGAGATAGATTGGTGCCTTCGGGAACTCTAACACAGGTGCTGCATGGCTGTCGTCAGCTCGTGTCGTGAGATGTTGGGTTAAGTCCCGCAACGAGCGCAACCCTTATCATTAGTTGCTACCATTTAGTTGAGAACTCTAATGAGACTGCCGGTGATAAACCGGAGGAAGGCGGGGACGACGTCAAGTCATCATGGCCCTTATGGGATGGGCTACACACGTGCTACAATGGGGGGTACAAAGAGCAGCCAACTGGCAACAGTGCGCGAATCTCAAAAAACCCTTCGTAGTCCGGATTGGAGTCTGCAACTCGACTCCATGAAGTCGGAATCGCTAGTAATCGCGGATCAGAATGCCGCGGTGAATACGTTCCCGGGCCTTGTACACACCGCCCGTCACACCATGGGAGTGGATTGCAAAAGAAGTAGGTAGCTTAACCTTCGGGAGAGCGCTTACCACTTTGTGGTTCATGACTGGGGTGAAGTCGTAACAAGGTAGCCCTAGCGGAAGCTGGGGCTGGATCACCTCCTTTAAGATAAAAATGGTTGCGAGCTTAAGTGAGTTTTCACATAAATTGTCTCTGAATTACATGAAAGTACAAACTGGGGCTATAGCTCAGCTGGGAGAGCGCCTGCCTTGCACGCAGGAGGTCTGCGGTTCGATCCCGCATAGCTCCACCAAATTCAATTTGGGGAGCCTGCTCCCCAAATAAATATTTGGGTCTGTAGCTCAGTTGGTTAGAGCGCACCCCTGATAAGGGTGAGGTCGGTGGTTCAAATCCACCCAGACCCACCAATTTTTAGTTGATCTTGAATCTTTTTACTTGCTCATTTGCTTATCGCAAACTTCGCAAATAAAAATATCCAACCTCAAGCAAAAATGGTACGTTTTAACAAAGATGCATTTCACTATCAATACGTTTTAAAGTAAAAAAGCTTTAGAATTTATTTACAGTGGAAAACACTGAAAGTTCTTTAAAAATTTGGAATAGATCTCTCGATTGAGGTTTTAAATGCAAACTTTACTTATTGATTTATCAATAGGCACTGTAGTTGGTTTAAGACTCAATCAATGAGAAGCCCAACGCTCAGCCGACATTTGAGCGTTGGGTGTGGTAAGTCTCCCTTCCAGGGGCTTACCACGCAAAACTGGATAGTTTTTAAGCATTGCTTAGAAATTATCAAGTATAGGTAAAATATATAATTGAGAATACTCAAGCGTATATCATGACAGCGAAAACAGACAATTCATGTTGTTTGTTTTAAAACTTTTAGTTGCATACTCTCATCAGACCTTATAAACAGAAGCTTAATGATTAAATGGTATAGCTACCAAATTAAGTGGAGTTAACAAAAGGCATAAGGTTATTTTTGAGTTGTATAGTTAAGTGACTAAGCGTATACGGTGGATGCCTAGGCAGAAGAAGGCGATGAAGGACGTAGTAACTTGCGATAAGCCACGGGGAGCCAGTAAACATGCTTTGATCCGTGGATTTCCGAATGGGAAAACCCATCCAATATGGATATCCTGCTTGCAGGAGGCTAACCCGGGGAACTGAAACATCTAAGTACCCGGAGGAAAAGAAATCAACCGAGATTCCCTAAGTAGCGGCGAGCGAACGGGGACCAGCCCTTAAGCATTTATAAGATTAGTAAAATAGTCTGGAAAGTCTAACGATACAAGGTGATAGTCCTGTATACGAAAATCTTTTAAGTGTGAAATCGAGTAAGACGGGACACGAGAAATCCTGTTTGAAGATGGGGGGACCACCCTCCAAGGCTAAATACTCTCTTCTGACCGATAGTGAACCAGTACCGTGAGGGAAAGGCGAAAAGAACCCCTGAAGGGGAGTGAAATAGAACCTGAAACCGTGTACGTACAAGCAGTAGGAGCCCCTCATTAAAGGGTCTTTATCCGAGCGATAAAATGCTCAAAAGCGAAGCAGTGTTTGAACAAGGTCGTTATTTTAGATGAGAACCGTAGCGCAGTGTAGCCAAAGCTACATGAGCAACGGAAGTGAATCAAAATGGCGAGATTGTCAAACAATGCAAGCGGAAGATTTTTTAATGAGGGGTGACTGCGTACCTTTTGTATAATGGGTCAGCGACTTACATTATGTAGCGAGATTAACCGAATAGGGGAGTCGTAGGGAAACCGAGTCTTAAATGGGCGACTAGTTGCATGGTGTAGACCCGAAACCGGGCGATCTATCCATGGCCAGGTTGAAGGTGCCGTAACAGGTACTGGAGGACCGAACCCACGTATGTTGAAAAATGCGGGGATGAGCTGTGGATCGGAGTGAAAGGCTAATCAAGCCCGGAGATAGCTGGTTCTCCTCGAAAACTATTTAGGTAGTGCCTCATGTATCACTGTTGGGGGTAGAGCACTGTTATGGTCTAGCGGTCCGTCAAGGATTAGCAGCCCATTGCAAACTCCGAATACCAACAAGTGCAATCATGGGAGACAGACTGCGGGTGCTAACGTCCGTAGTCAAGAGGGAAACAACCCAGACCGCCATCTAAGGTCCCTAAATATTACTAAGTGGGAAAGGATGTGGGAAGGCTCAGACAGTCAGGAGGTTGGCTTAGAAGCAGCCACCCTTTAAAGAAAGCGTAATAGCTCACTGATCGAGTCGGCCTGCGCCGAAGATTTAACGGGGCTAAGTAATATACCGAAGATGCGGATGCCGTAAGGCATGGTAGAGGAGCGTTCTGTAAGCCTGCGAAGGGGCATTGTAAAGTGTCCTGGAGGTATCAGAAGTGCGAATGCTGACATGAGTAGCGATAAAGGGAGTGAAAAGCTCCCTCGCCGAAAGACCAAGGTTTCCTACGCAACGTTAATCGACGTAGGGTTAGTCGACCCCTAAGACGAGGCCGAGAGGCGTAGTCGATGGGAAGCAGGTTAATATTCCTGCACTAGTTATTACTGCGATGGAGGGACGGAGTAGGCTAAATCAGCCTGGCGATGGTTGTCCAGGTTTAAGGATGTAGGCAGATATCTTAGGTAAATCCGGGATATTAATGCTGAGATCTGATGACGAGTCCTCTTTTGGACGAAGTGATTGATGCCATGCTTCCAAGAAAAGCTTCTAAGCTTCAGGTAATAACTAATCGTACCCCAAACCAACACAGGTGGTCAGGATGAGAATTCTAAGGCGCTTGAGAGAACTCGGGTGAAGGAACTAGGCAAAATGGTACCGTAACTTCGGGAGAAGGTACGCCCTCTTAAGTGAAAGACTTGCTCTGTAAGCTCTAGAGGGTTGCAATAAAATGGTGGCTGCAACTGTTTACTAAAAACATAGCACTGTGCAAAATCGAAAGATGACGTATACGGTGTGACGCCTGCCCGGTGCCGGAAGGTTAATTGATGGGGTTAGCTTAGGCGAAGCTCTTGATCGAAGCCCCGGTAAACGGCGGCCGTAACTATAACGGTCCTAAGGTAGCGAAATTCCTTGTCGGGTAAGTTCCGACCTGCACGAATGGCGTAATGATGGCCACACTGTCTCCACCCGAGACTCAGCGAAATTGAAATCGCAGTTAAGATGCTGCGTACCCGCGGCTAGACGGAAAGACCCCGTGAACCTTTACTACAGCTTTGCACTGGACTTTGATACTATCTGTGTAGGATAGGTGGGAGGCTTTGAAACCGAGACGCTAGTCCCGGTGGAGCCAATCTTGAAATACCACCCTGATATTATTGAGGTTCTAACCTCGACCAGTGAATCCTGGTCAGGGACAGTGTATGGTGGGTAGTTTGACTGGGGCGGTCTCCTCCTAAAGAGTAACGGAGGAGCGCGAAGGTACCCTCAGCACGGTCGGACATCGTGCAATGAGCGCAAGAGTAAAAGGGTGCTTGACTGCGAGACTGACACGTCGAGCAGGTGCGAAAGCAGGTTCTAGTGATCCGGTGGTTCTGTGTGGAAGGGCCATCGCTCAACGGATAAAAGGTACTCCGGGGATAACAGGCTGATACCGCCCAAGAGTTCATATCGACGGCGGTGTTTGGCACCTCGATGTCGGCTCATCACATCCTGGGGCTGAAGTCGGTCCCAAGGGTATGGCTGTTCGCCATTTAAAGTGGTACGCGAGCTGGGTTTAGAACGTCGTGAGACAGTTCGGTCCCTATCTGCCGTGGGCGTTGGAAATTTGAGGGAGGCTGCTCCTAGTACGAGAGGACCGGAGTGGACGAACCGCTGGTGTTCGGGTTGTTATGCCAATAGCATTGCCCGGTAGCTACGTTCGGAAAGGATAACCGCTGAAAGCATCTAAGCGGGAAACCTGTCCCAAGATAAGATTTCCCTAGACTTTAAGTCTTCTGAAGGGCCGTTAGAGACTATGACGTTGATAGGCAAGGTGTGGAAGAGCAGTAATGTTTGAAGCTAACTTGTACTAATTACCCGTGAGGCTTAACTATACAACTCAAAAGTGACTTGTGATGATGAGACATTATCAAATTGACATTATCAAATGATAAGACATCAATGCCAAGCGATGTTGTGATATACCTTGACTATTATCGATTATATATGACATAAAAACCTAATTAATGTTGCATTGAGTGATCAGTGTGATGAATAGACGATCTATTCCAAAGAATTTTACGTGGTTGACTAATCTCAGCCCGTAACACCAAATTGCTTGGTGACAATAGCAAGATGGAACCACCTGATCCCATTCCGAACTCAGAAGTGAAACGTCTTAGCGCCGATGGTAGTGTGGGAGGTCCCATGTGAGAGTAGGTCATTGCCAAGCTTATATTCTAAAAACCCGTTATATCTCTGATATAGCGGGTTTTTTTTTGCCTTAATTTTTTCTAAATGTTGTTATCATATTCTTTATTATTTCAAGGTACCTTATTAATGATTTTAGTTTTAGTTGTTATTAAGTACAGGCTATTAAATTCAAGGAGCAGTTATGTCTCAGGTTACAGTCAAATCAAATACAGTAATGACACTAGTCAATAAGGTGCCATGGATGCTCTTTATTATTGGCTTTTTAATCGTAGCTGAATATATGCACATCAGCTTACAGGGTTCAGTTGGTTATGCATTTATTACTATTGCTGTGATTGTTTTATTTATTGAAATGTTTAAATCTGGTGATGTTAGTGCCTTTGCCTTTTTATTAGATCAATTTTGGGCTGTCATTACATTGATATTAGCCTCTGGCTTATTGACTTATTTGTGGTTTGTAGAGGGTACGGAACCTTCTTTTTTTCATTGGATAGGTTTTGCTATCATTGTTGCTGATTCCCTCTTAAATCCGTTCAATTCTTATAGAACTGCACTTCGTAATTTTGATGTGGCTGGTTAATTGATGATTATTAAAACTAACGGTACTGCTGACCAAAGTCTATTAGGAAAATCTTCGCCTTATTGTGGAATCTATAACCCTGATCTATTGTTTCCAATTCCTCGTCAGGAGAAGCGTGATGAATTGGGTATGGCATTAAACAACCTACCCTTTGTGGGTTTAGATATATGGACGGCCTTTGAGGTATCCTGGTTGAATCTTAAAGGGAAACCTGTAGTGGCAATTGCTGAATTTGCTTTTCCTGCTGACAGTGAGTATTTGATTGAATCAAAATCTTTTAAACTCTACTTAAATTCATTTAATGGAACACGTTTTAATAGCACCGAAGATGTTATTAGTACATGGATTAAAGATTTATCGAATGCATGTGGTGAAGCCGTTTCGATTGATTTAAGGAGTTTAGATTATGATGAGAGTCTGATTGCTAATTTACCAGGTATGAATTTGGACAACCTTGATATAGAGATAACTGATTATCAGCTAAATAAACAGTTACTTAAAATTGATAAAAGCAAAGAGATTGTTTCTGAAACCCTTAATAGTCATCTTTTAAAATCTAACTGCTTAGTCACTGGGCAGCCTGATTGGGGTTCTGTTGTGATTCGTTATGAGGGGCCTCTAATCAATCATGAGGCACTTTTACGTTATTTAATCTCTTTTAGAGAGCATAATGAATTTCATGAACAGTGTGTAGAGCGTATTTTTACTGATATTATGAATATCTGCTCACCAGAAAAGTTAACGGTATATGCTAGATATGTCAGACGAGGAGGGTTGGATATAAATCCTTACCGCTCAAATTTTGAAGAAGAATTTGATATATCTAGAACAATAAGACAGTAATAAGGAATTTTGAACAAAAAAAAGCGCAACCAAGTTGCGCTTTAAATAGGCATTGCAGTGATTTATTTAGCGGCTTTCGCTACTTTAATCCATTCATCGAATGTTGCCTGATGAGCATGAATCCATGCATCAACATGACGACTAATATCAGCTGGCTTATTCTGGCCATCTTTAATTAACTGGTTTTCTGCAGAAACATCATTGACTGAAACATTCATAATAGAGAATAGTTTAGCGGCATCAGGATGATTTTTTACTACCGATTTGTTGGCAACGATACGCATCGAGTTGACATTAAAACCATAGTTAGCACCGTTACTCAATGCGGTATCTTTAGTAACAGGATGTGCTGAATGAGTTACTTGTAACCAAACACTATCTTTACCAGGCTTCATGATTCCTGAGACCCAATATGGCGTCCATGTATAGTAAAGAACTGGCTTACCTTGTTTAAAGTTTGCAATCGTCTCTGCAATAATTGCAGAATACTGCCCTTGATTATGTTCAACGGTATCACGTAAACCGTAGGCATCCAGTTGATATTCGATTACTTTTTCACAACCCCAACCAGGGTTACAACCTGCTAAATCCGCTTTTCCATCACCATTGTTATCGAATAACTTAGCAAGTTTAGGGTCTTTTAGGTCGTTAATATATTTAATGTGATATTTATCAGCCGTTTTCTTGTCTATGAGATAACCTTGTGCACAACCTTCGATGTAGTCTCCTTTTCGGTAAAACTTATCATCTCCACCCGCTTTTTTGAACATGTTGTCATGAAGAGGGGCCCAGTTTACAGCCATAAAACTAATATCATCTGACTTTGCTTCTTGGGCAATTTGTTCATAAGCAACGGCATAATCTACTTCTTTGATAGAGTCGATTTCATAACCCAGTTTAGCAAGTGCACGGTTTACAAGTTCAGTTTGAAAAGTTTCCTCAGCAATTGAACTTTGAAAGGGAGTTACTTTTGCAGCAAATACCGCACTACTTGTCATAGATGCTATTAGCGCTGTTGATAGTACTAAAGATGTTTTCTTCATTGATTTAACCTTTATTTTTTTGCGAAGGAATTAATTTAAGAACCCAGCATACCGGTTCTCGGTGATACCACTTTGAATTGGCATCTTTGGGAGAGTTTCCCATTGATTGAGTGATACGATCTAAAATAATCGCTAAAAGTACAATAGAGATACCCCCTATGGCTGCTAAACCCATGTCTAGTCGTCCAATACCACGTAATACCATTTGACCTAAGCCTCCTACGGCAATCATAGAAGCGATAACGACCATTGAAAGTGATAGCATTAGGTTTTGGTTAATGCCGGCCATAATCGTTGGCTTAGCAACGGGTAGTTCAATTTTGAAAAGCATTTGCATTGAGCTTGCACCGTAAGCATGACCAGCTTCAATTAAATCAGCCGGGACTTGTCTTATTCCAAGGCTGGTTAAGCGAACTAATGGTGGCAAGGCAAAAATAATAGTGACTACCACACCCGGTACGTTCCCAATACCAAACAGCATCACTATAGGGATTAGATAGACAAAAGCCGGGGTTGTTTGCATCGCATCAAGAACCGGCATAAAGACGGCTCTCATGCGATCGGATTTAGCCATCCATATACCAAGAGGTATGCCTATTAGCATACTGAACAGAACCGCAGTAAAGACCAGGGACAATGTCACCATTGTCTCTGTCCAAGCGCCTAGGAAACCAATAAAAATTAAGGAAATTAAACTTAAAACGCCCAGCCTTCTTCCTCCTACTTGCCAGGCAAATAGAGTGAAAAAAACCACGACTACCCATGGATTTAAGCTTTGTAAAAAAGCTTCAAGAGAGGTTAAAGTTAAATCAACAGGAATTCTGATTGCCTGAAATACCTCTCTAAAATTATTGACTAAAGAATCTAGGCCTTTCTCAACCCAGGTATCAAACGGAATCAATTTTTGAGCAAAAGGATCTGCCCAAGAGAAATCTGTTTGAGTGGTATCAACTTGGCTCGCTTGGTTTAACCAATCACTTTGTGAATCTTGAGGTTGTGGCTGACTTGTCCCCCATGCATTAGCAGGGTCAGCCGTTTCAGTCGCAGTATTACTTGTTGTGGTTTTACTTGGCTCAGCAGCAGCCCAAGGATTTGTATCAGACATTCAAGTTCCTAGTTTGGGTCAAGAGCTTTAAGAAGTTTAGATCGAGTTATAATGCCAATGATTTGATTAGCATCATTGACGACCGGAAGAGGGCAAGGCGCTTCTGCCATCATGCCGATGATGTCATTCAATGGCGTTTCTCCTGCAATAGTCGTTACACCCTTAATATAAGCATCTTCAACTTGGTCGGTGGTTTTTCTAGCGTCTTGCATGGTTTCTATCGTAGCGACGCCTATAAACTCTTTATTGCTATTTGTGATATAGGCGTAATCATAATCAGAATCTTCTAGAAGTCGGCTAAGCGTTTTTAAGCCCTGGCTCTCTTTTTTAGAAATCGTGAAGTATTTACGATTAATAATATTTTGAGCAGTGAGAACCCCACTCATTGAAACGCCCTTAAAGAAAGATTCCACATATTCCGTTTCTGGATTACGAAGAATTTCTTCAGGAGTGCCAATTTGCACAATATTACCTTGTTCCATGATGGCAATTCGATCACCAATTCGCATGGCTTCATCTAAATCATGCGAGATAAAAATAATCGTACGCTGATTTTTCTCTTGAAGCTTAATGAGTTCATCTTGCATTTCGGTACGAATCAATGGATCAAGCGCTGAGAAGGCTTCATCCATTAACATGATTTCAGAACCAGTCGCCAGTGCACGGGCAATACCCACACGCTGTTGCATACCACCAGAGAGTTCAGACGGATATACATGAGAATAGGTTTCAAGGCCGACTTGCTCTAAGGCAAGCATGGCTTTAGCTTGTGCTTTCGCTTTGCTACAACCGTCTAAGGTTAACCCAAAGGCGGTATTATCAACTACCGACATATGTGGTAGAAGAGCGAAAGATTGGAAGACCATCGAAATTTTTTCACGTCGAGTCTGGCGTAATGCTTTATCAGACATCTTGGTAATATTGATACCATCTACAAAAATTTCACCTGCAGAAGGTTCAATTAAACGGTTAAGAAGACGGACTAGTGTGGATTTACCAGAACCGGATAAACCCATAATGACAAAAATTTCACCCTCATAGACCTCAAAAGAGGCGTTATTTACGCCAAGGGTGTAGCCGGTCTTAGCAAAAATTTGATCTTTGTTAAGACCTTCATCAACTAGACGAAGAGCGTGCTTAGGATTGTCGCCGAAAACCTTAAAAACGTTTTCGACTTTTAATTTAGTAGGTTTCATATATTTTCGATTCTAGAAGTCGTAACGTGCACCGACTGCAATTGCTTGAGAGTTTTCGCCATAAGAGTAATATCCTGCATTTAGGTAGTCTGCGATATCTAAATCAGGTAGTACAGCGTAGCTGTTCTCTTCTGCAATATATTCTACAAATACTTTAAGGTTTTTAGTGTATTGATAATCTGTACCTAAGTGAATCGTCGTACCAGCAGCATATCCATCTTCATCACCTTCAGAAACGTGTGCTTTAAATGTGTACTTGCCTAGGTTGTATGAACCATATAGATTGTAAATGCTAATGTCAGAATTAGCCTGTTCAAACTTAGTTGCAAAGCGCCATGGTCCTGTTGTATATGAAGCTGAAAGACCTAATGTTTCAGTTCCACCAATGTTTTCATCTTGGTCCTCATAAGCAGCAGAGAGTGTTAGGCCTTCATTGGTATAGGAAAGAGCATATTGCATAGTATCTAGGTAGTTAGAGTCTTTAGAGTCACTAACGTCTACTGCAGAAGCTGCAAAACTTAACCCAGAGAAAGAAGGAGATGTATATGTAACAGCTTCTCTTCTAAAATATGCATATGTTGACCATCCAGAATAGAAAGAGCTGAAATAATCTACAGGGTAAGATACATAATTGTAGTAAGTTAACCATTGTTTACCAATAGCAAGAGAACCCCAGTCGCCAGAAGCTGTTAATTTATAAATTCTAGGGTAATTGTTATCTAAAGAATTAGGATCTTTGTAGTAGGCTGCAAAACCAGTTGGATCGTTCATTTTCATTTCGGCGGTATTGAATGGAATTTCTAATTTTGCACCAAGGGTTGTACCGTTGCTTAACGGGTAGCTAGCTTTTACACCAAAACGAGAATATGCGTCTCTAAAACCAGTGTAGCTTTTGTCGTCTCCTGCATTGGTTACTTTATCAACGCTAACGGATTCAGCTTGAACTCGAATTGAGCCATAGGCGTCAACCGTTAATTCTGCCATTGCAGTCGCTGGAAGAAGGGTGGCGGTAGAGGCTATTAATACTAGTTTTTTCAAAACGTTTTTTCTCCGGTATTCTGTGCTAAAAAGCTTGTAATGCACAATTAAATTTTATGTAAACCTTTTAAAAGGTAACATGTTAGTAGCTTTGGTTACAAGGGGGGGGCTTTGTCAAAGGCTTAAAACCGGCTTTTCAATCACCCTCTAGATACTATTAGAGTAGTAGCTAGAGGGTGATTAGAAAAAAGTTGATTTTTTTTTAAAAAAAGAGTAGAAATCGAACATATTTGCTAGAGAGTGTTAAAAAAAAGCTATAAAACTTGAGTAAAAACTTTAGAGACCTTTGCACGAGATAGGTGCGAAAGAAAAATGAGGAAAAATTTGCCTGATTCTCGACTTACCCCTTCGGGCGTCGAGTTCTTCGTTTGCGGCGGAAAACGCAGGGAATAGCTAGCTATTCGCAAGGTTTCCAACAAAAATCAGGTGAATTTTTACCCTCAAGGGGCACCTAGAACCATTTTTACTCGTTCATACTCTCGTGCAAAGGTCTCTATTAGTATAAAAAATTGTCAGGGTTACCAGGCCTGGTCTTTTATTTTCAGTTTTGTAAGGATAAAAATGTCAGAACATGATGTAGTTGATATTAAAAACGCCCTTAAGGCTAAGCAATTAATTGAAAGCTTTGACCAAAATTTAGAACGTTTAATTTCTAAGGGTGCGGATGAGAATGAGGTGGAGGCTTATACCATTGATTTATTGTCAGAATGGCTTGAAGAAGCGATTGAAAATGGTATGAACCCAGAGGAACTATCTAGTAGAGCTAATCAGCTTGCGCAATTTGCTTTTAGTCGAGGTTATTCGCAGCACGAAGTTGAAGAGCTTTTAACTATGCGCCCAAATCCTAATGGTAAACGCCCTAATTAAGAATGTTTTGGACGGCTAGAGTTGATTTGGATAATTAACGATAAATTCTAATTTCGCCAACTGAGCCTAAAATGTGATTTATTGCTTTTAAATCCGGTCGATAACTTCGAGGCGCGTCCATTGGGTTTCCATTGCTTAAAGCCCCTGCACAGGTTAATCGGTAAACATTAGGTTGTTTTGTTGACTTAAGGTAAATATGAATTAAATCCATAGTTTCTGGGAGTTCTTGATTGCCTAATCCTAAATATCCGATAAAAACCGGAAAGTCCGTTTGTGTATTGTTTGCTAAATTAAAAGCCAGTTGAGTTGCTTTGCGGTGGATTTTAGCAATAGCTTCTTCATCCACTGAGACCGATTCGATAATGAAGTGTTCGGGTTTAATAATTTGTTTATGTTCACTTAAGTTGCTAATTTCTACTCGGCAGTGTTGCGCGGAATGATCAAAACCACTGGTGTTTGATTCACCCTGCTGAATATAAACACGCGCGCTATTGGGTGCTATTTCAAGTGCTTGTTTTAGAAAAAAGGTATCTTTGGGTTGGATTTCTAAGTTTTGCGCAGAATAGGGTAAAGAAGCACAACCTGTCATAACTAATACAGGCAATACATACGCGATGAATTTGGTGAAATTATAAAGCCGTTTTAAGTCAGTTTTTATCATGATTTATGCTCTCTACAACTCTTCAGAATATATATCTTATTCAATCTTACCAGGCCTGGTAGCTTTCTACTAGTGAGAGAATATGAGTTTAAATTAGGTTGTGTTTCTGCATTACGCAAATAAATGATTGTTATGGTAAAATACTTTGCTATTTGGTAGAAAAAAAGCATTACGGCTAAGCGGCTTTAATTAAAGGTGAAATATGCATTCCGACACTTCAAAATATGACGTCATAGTAGTTGGCGGTGGTCATGCTGGAACAGAGGCTGCACTGGCTTCTGCTCGCATGGGTTTGCAAACCTTATTATTAACACACAATATTGATACACTTGGACAAATGTCCTGCAATCCAGCGATTGGTGGGATTGGAAAAGGTCACCTTGTTAAAGAGATTGACGCTATGGGTGGCGTAATGGGGTTGGCAATTGATGAAGCCGGTATTCAGTTTAGAATATTAAATGCTTCTAAGGGCCCCGCCGTAAGAGCAACACGTGCACAAGCAGATAGAGTGCTTTATCGTCAAGCAATTCGTACTCGATTAGAAAGCCAAGAAAACTTATCTATTTTTCAGCAGCCAGTTGAAGACATTATTTTAGATGGTGACACTATTAGTGGCGTTGTTACCAAAATGGGTTTGCGTTTTTATGCCAATCAAGTGGTATTAACGGTGGGCACATTTTTAGCGGGTCGTATTCATATTGGCTTGCAAAATTACGAAGGTGGGCGCGCCGGTGACGAGCCAGCGAATCGATTAGCTGACCGTCTAAGAGAAATGAACTTGCCGGTAGGTCGTTTAAAAACTGGAACACCTCCACGTATTGATGCCCGTACAGTTAATTTCGATGCTATGCAGGTTCAGCTTGGTGATGACCCTGTCCCCGTCTTTTCTTATATGGGCAAGACGAGTATGCATCCTAAGCAAATTCCTTGTCATATTACTTATACCAATTCTAAAACGCATGATGTCATTATGGCATCACTTGATCAATCCCCTATGTATTCTGACCAAGGTGAAATAGACAGCGTTGGGCCAAGATATTGCCCGTCTATTGAAGATAAGGTCATGCGATTTGCTGATAAAGATAAGCATCAGGTTTTCATTGAGCCAGAAGGCTTAACCACTTCGGAACTCTATCCTAATGGGATTTCAACTAGCTTACCGTTTGCTACACAATTGCAAATAGTGCATTCCATGCAAGGTTTGGAAAATGCTAAAATCATGCGCCCCGGTTATGCCATTGAATATGATTATTTTGATCCTCGTGGTTTAAAGGTCACATTAGAAACTCAAGCCATAAAAGGCTTGTATTTTGCAGGCCAAATTAATGGAACTACGGGATATGAAGAAGCGGCTGCTCAAGGCCTGTTGGCTGGAATTAATGCTGCACGCAGAGGTCAACAAAAAGAGCAGTGGTATCCACGACGTGATGAAGCTTATTTAGGTGTTTTGGTTGATGATCTAATTACGATGGGAACCAATGAACCTTATAGAATGTTTACTTCTAGGGCAGAATACCGCTTAATGTTGCGAGAAGATAACGCTGATCAACGTTTGACACCGGTTGCTCGAGAAATGGGCTTGGTTGATGATGCACGTTGGGCAGCTTACCAAAATAAGTTAGAAACATTAGAGAAAGAAGTAGAACGTTTAAAAGATACTTGGATTTATCCATCTCATGCCGAGGCTAAAAAGGCTGAAGCGTTAATGGATTTGCCATTAAGTAAAGAGCAAACCTTATTTGATTTACTTAAACGCCCTAATGTTCAATACAATGCACTAGCTTCTCTTGATACTTTTGGTAAAGGTGTTGAAGACTCTGCGGTGGTAGATCAAATTGAGATAGAAGCCAAATATTCAGGTTATATTGATCGTCAGATTCAGCAAATTGACAAGATGAAACGTTCCGAGTCAGTTAAAATCCCTGAAGATTTAGATTTAGACACAATTTCAGGTTTATCTAATGAAGTTAAACAGAAGTTACGAGATCATAAGCCAGATAACCTTGGCATGGCAGGAAGAATTCAGGGTATTACGCCCGCCGCGGTGTCTATCTTACTGATAGAAATTAAAAAGTTTCGTTCACAAAAAAATTCGGCTTGATAGATTAAATGGATAACTTAAGAGCAATATTGATTGAAGGCATAGATGAACTTCAAATAGACTTATCTGCTGAACAAATCGATAAGTTAATGGCCTATTTAGCCTTATTGCAGAAATGGAATAAAGTATACAATCTAACCGCCATTCGTGATCCCCAAGAGATGTTAATTAAGCATTTGTTAGACAGTCTGGCTGTCGTTCCTTATATTAAACAGGATCGAATTATTGATGTGGGAACGGGGGGCGGTTTACCCGGTATTCCTTTGGCGATTTGCTTTCCTGAAAAACAGATAGATTTACTGGATAGCAATAGCAAAAAAACTCGATTTTTAATACAAGCAAAAGCAGAATTAGGGTTGATCAATACGCAGGTCATTCATAACCGTGTAGAAGAGTATCAACCAGAACCGCTTTATGACGCAGTTATTTCGCGAGCGTTTGCATCTATTCAAGATATGCTTGATTGGACACACCACTTAATACCTAACGGAGGTGTTTGGTGGGCAATGAAAGCACAGAAAGATTTTGAAGATTTAACTAAGTTACCAGGCCTGGTAAAAATAGAAGAAGTTAATGAACTTCATGTCCCTAAGCTAAATGCAGAACGCATGTTGGTTAAGGGTTCAAAGGTCTCATAAAAAACTAACATTTTAAAACCACATTAGAGGCAAAATCGGCGTGGGAAGAGTCATTGCAGTTGCAAACCAAAAAGGTGGCGTGGGTAAAACCACAACCAGTGTTAATTTAGCCGCAGCACTTGGGCGTTTAAACAAAAAAGTATTGTTGATTGATTTAGACCCTCAAGGTAACGCAACTGTTGCTATTGGTGTAGATAAAGAGCAATTGAATGCATCGGTGTTTGAAGTGCTCATTGGTGAGTTAAAAGCTAAGGCAGCCATTGTGCATGTAGAACAGGCCAATATAGACTTAATGCCTGCTAACGGAGACTTGACCGCGGCTGAAGTGACTTTACTAGAAGAAAACATGGGGCCTAAAAGACTGCGCAAAGGGCTTAAAAAGATTCGCGATAACTATGAAGTTATTATCATTGACTGTCCACCCACGTTAAACATGTTAACGCTAAATGCTTTGGCCTGCTCAGATGGGATTTTGGTACCAGTACAGTGCGAGTTTTTTGCGCTAGAGGGGTTATCAGCTTTAATGGACACTATTGATACAGTGCAAAGCCAATTAAATGCCACTCTTCATATAGATGGCTTATTGAGAACCATGCACGATAGACGTAATAATTTGGCTAACGATGTCTCTAATGAATTAGTCGCCCATTTTGGAATGAAGGTTTTACAGACAATTATTCCACGTAATGTACGACTAGCAGAGGCGCCTAGCTATGGTGAATCTATATTAGATTATGACGCAACTTCTAATGGAGCAATCGCTTATTTGGCATTAGCAAATGAGTTGATTCGTAAAACACAAATTTAAAAAATATAGAGAGACCTTTGCACGAGAGTATGCACGAGTAAAAATGGTTAAAATTCACTTGATTTTTGTTGAAAAACTTGCGAATAGCTAGCTATTCCCTGCGTTTTCCGCCGCAATCAGGCAAATTTTACCTCATTTTTCTTTCGCACCTATCTCGTGCAAAGGTCTCATAGAGATCTTTACCTCTTTATTGATGTAAAACTCTCAAAGAATTAGAAAAACTCTTCGCTAAAAGGTAGGAACTTTCGTGGCTAAAAAACGTTCAGGTATGGGAAATCGTGGCATTCATGCAATGCTTGGAGCTAAGCAGAAATCAGATAATAGTAGTGCTGACTTACGTATTGAAAAATTGCTTATTGAACAGCTTCAGCCAGGACAATATCAACCAAGACAACAGTTTGAAGATGCCGCTTTACAAGAATTAGCCGATTCCATTAAAGTTCAAGGGGTTGTTCAGCCTATTATTGTGCGCCCAGTTGGTACCGATAAATATGAAATTATTGCCGGAGAACGACGCTGGAGAGCATCTAAATTAGCTGGCTTAGATAAAGTTCCCGTAGTTATTCGACAAGCAGATAGTCAAGCAACCTTAGCAATGGCCTTGATTGAGAATATTCAACGTGAAGATTTGAACCCAATTGAAACTGCAATAGGTTTAAAACGTTTGCTAAAAGAATTCGATTTAACTCAGCAGGCCGTTGCTGATGCAGTAGGTCGCTCTAGAGCCGCGGTTTCTAATTTACTTCGTTTACTGAAACTTCCAAAAGGCATTCAAGACTCTTTACACAAAGGCGACTTAAGCATGGGACATGCAAGGGCTATTATCAGTCTGCCCGAACCGGTTCAAAAGGAGTTAGCTAGTAAAGCCATTGATAAAGGCTGGTCAGTACGTGAAATTGAAGAAGCCGCACAGCAGGTTTTAATACCTAAAAAACTGGTTAAAAAAGCTAAGAAAAACGCGATTCCAGGGATTGAGAAGGTTATGGAGCATGAAACCGCATTAGGTGAAAAGTTAGCGGCAAAGGTTAAAATTAACCATTTAGAAACAGGCAAAGGTAAGATTGAAATTAGTTATGCAAATATAGAAGAGTTAGAGCGTTTATTAGCTTTAATGTAGAAATAGGCATTAATAATTTTGAAAAGATCCGTTTGAAATAAAAAATTCAAATACAGAGTTATAAGGTAGATGGTGTGTTTTTTTATTTCCCAATCACATTATGTTGTAGGTGTTTATAAATAAGCGTCAAAAAACCAAATAAAAACTATATCAACAGTAGATTTTAACCCTATAAAACATTATCATTAGCGGCCGTTTAGTTTGAATTTAGTTAAACTAATCAGTATTATTATTAGAGTTTGCCTTAAATTATGAATAACGATTATGAACATAAGAAGGTTGTTAAGAATACAACGCAAGAGGTACCAAGCCCGGCAGCAAACTTTTTATTGATAAGTGCAGGCTCGATTTTTACATCGATGTTAATAGCCGGCTTTATTGTCGGCTATATGCTAGACCATATTTTTGATACAACACCTATCTTCTTTTTAAGTTGTGCTGTATTAGGTTTTATTGGTGGAATACAGAAGGTTCATGCGTTAACAAAACGATTAGATCACATACCATCAAAAAACGAGCAAGAGACAAAAAATGATTAAAGGACTGGATAAGTCTTTTAAAATCCAGGGAATTATTGGATTGATAGCGGTAGCCATATTTGCTACACAAGGCCAGATTATAGCCGCCGCATACGGTTTTTTTGTAGGTATTATGAACGTGCTAATGTTAAGTTTTACTTTTAGTAAAGCGAATAAAAGAGCCGAAGATGATGCTAAAGCCGGAATACTAATTTTATATATGAGTGCAGTGATTAGATTTGTTCTATTAGCTGTGTTATTTATTTTGGGTCTGTCTTTCCTAGATGAGAGTCAAGCTTTTCCAGTAGTGTTAACCTTTGTGTTAATGCAGTTAGGACAGCTTTTCAATCTAAAAGGTAAAAGACGTTTGACTGATTAAGGAGTAGACCATTGAGTGCTGAAAAGATGGGAACTGTCGAGTATATTCAACATCACTTGACAAACAATACACTCGCTTTGAACGCCGAAGCGCAAGAAGCAATAGACAAGGGACAAATGACATTTTGGGCATTAAACCTTGATACTATCGCAATTAGTTTTTTGATTGGTGCCTTGATTGTTTTTGTAGCTGCACGTTTAGGTAAGCAGTTAGAAACGGGTAAACCTGGCGGTTTTCAAAACTTTGTAGAATCTATTCTAGACTTTGTTTCAACTAACGTTAGAGATGCATTCCCTGGGCATAATGCCTTAATTGCTCCGTTAGCATTAACAATCTTCTTATGGGTATGGTTAATGAACTTCATGGATTTAATTCCTGTAGATTTATTACCGATGTTATTCCAAGTGATTACAGGAAATGAACATGCCCACCTTAAGGTCGTTCCAACGACTGACTTAAATACAACATTGGCTATGTCATTCACTGTATTTGCATTAATTCTGTTTTACAACGTAAAAATTAAAGGGGTATGGGGATTCACTAAAATGTTCCTTTTCCACCCTTTTGGAAAATTCTTGATTCCTGTCAATATTGTAATGACATTGATTGAAGAAGTTTCAAAACCACTTTCTCTTGCTTTGCGACTATTCGGTAATATGTTCGCAGGGGAACTAGTATTCCTATTGATCGCATTGATCGGTGGAACATTAGCAGTGGGTGCCGCTGCTCTATTCTGGGCGCCATTACAAGTGCTACTTGATTTAGGTTGGTTAATTTTCCACTTGTTGGTAATTACACTTCAGGCCTTTATCTTTATGGTGCTCACGATTGTTTATTTAGGTATGGCTCACGAAGATGATGCTGAAATGGGTCACTAAACCACCTAAGTAACAATTAACAGAATAGGCGATTCGGTTCTGAATCGAATTGCCAAAAGGGTTTAAGCGCACCTACTTATGTTTCATTACTTAGGTAAAAAGCTTTTTTATTAACTTTAATTTTTTTAACTTTAAACTTTGGAGAAAATCGATGGAAGTAACTGCTACTATGATTGCTGATATCTATGCTGCAACTGCTATTGGTGTAGGTGTAATTTTGGCTGCTGCTGGTCTGGGTTCAGCTATTGGTTGGGGTCTTATCTGTTCTAAAACTCTTGAAGGTATTGCACGTCAGCCAGAAATGCGTCCAGCATTAATGACTAACATGTTCATCTTCGCTGGTCTGATGGAATCTTTCCCATTCATCATCCTAGCTTTCGCAATGTGGTTCTTATTTGCTAACCCATTCGTTGGTGCATTGACTGCAGCGCTTGGTGCTTAATCGCACTAAACTGTATCTAGTACTAGTATTTATTAAATAACGAATGGCGAGGTAACCACTGTGAGTATTAACGCAACGCTTCTCATCCAGATGATAGCATTTGTGCTACTAATCTGGTTTGTGAACAAAGTGCTGTGGGCACCACTGTCTAAGCTAATGGAAGATCGTCAGAAGAAAATTGCTGACGGACTTTCTGCTGCGGAGAAAGGTAAGCATGAACTTGAATTAGCGGAACAAAAAGCAAAAGAAGTGCTTAAAGACGCTAAAACACAAGCTCAAAATATACTAGGTCAAGCTGAAAAGCGTGGTTCTGAAATCGTAGAAGATGCGAAAGTAAAAGCCGCGGAAGAAGCAGACCGTATTAAAGCTTCAGCCCAAGCAGAAATAGAGCAAGAAGTTAGTCGTGCGCGTGAAGGTCTTCGTAAAGAAGTTGCTTCAATCGCTATATCTGGTGCAGAAAAAATTCTTGCAAAAGAAGTTGACGCTGCAACACATAACGACATGCTTGAAACCTTGGTTAAATCAATCTAAGGAAACTCTATGGCACAATTAATGACAATTGCAAGACCTTACGCGGAAGCGGTATTCGCACTTGCACAAGATGCGAATAGCTTAGCAGGTTGGTCAGAAGAACTAGCAAACCTAGCAACGATCTCAAATGATCCAGCGATGGCGGCTATGATTAAAAACCCAGCATACGGTGCAGACCAGATTGTTTCTGTGTTTACAGATGTAATGGGTGAAAATCTGACGGATGAAGGCAAAGGCCTTTTAACTGCTATGGCTGACAACAAACGCCTTAGCGCACTATCTGATGTTGTTGAAGTTTTTGAAACTTTAAAAGCACAGGCAGAAAAGCGAGTAAGAGCGACTGTGATTTCAGCTCGTAAAACTACGGTTGAGCAGAAGAAAAAATTAAGTGCTGCATTAAATGCTAAGTTTGATGCCGAAGTAGAAATCAACTATGAAGAAGATTCTTCATTGATCGGCGGAATTAAGATTAAAGTCGGTGACTGGGCAATAGATGGTTCAGCACTTTCACAACTTAACAAACTTGGCGCAGCAATCGCCCAATAATGGAGAGGAACAAACATGCAATTGAATGCCTCTGAAATCAGCAACCTTATTCAAGACCGTATCAAGAGTTTTGATGGTTTAGCTGAGTCTGGCAGCGAAGGAACAGTCGTTAGCATCGCTGATGGTATCGCACTTGTTCACGGTGTCTCAGACGTAATGTATGGTGAGATGGTTCAGTTCGACGAGAACACTTTTGGTATGGCTCTTAACTTAGAGTCAGATTCAGTAGGTGTTGTTGTTTTAGGTGAATATGAGCACATTTCTGAAGGTGACAAAGTAACTTGTACTGGTCGCATTTTAGAAGTACCAGTAGGTCCAGAAATGAACGGTCGCGTTGTCGATGGTTTAGGTCGTCCAGTAGACGGTAAAGGTCCTATTGAAACTAAAGTAACTTCACCTATCGAGCGTATCGCTCCTGGTGTAATTGATCGTCAATCAGTTGATCAGCCAATGATGACTGGTATTAAATCTATCGATTCAATGATTCCAGTAGGTCGTGGTCAACGTGAGTTAATCATTGGTGACCGTCAAACTGGTAAGACTGCAATCGCTATCGATGCAATCATTTCTCAGAAAGACACTGGTGTTAAATGTATTTACGTAGCAATGGGGCAAAAAGCTTCAACTGTAGCTAACGTAGCACGTAAATTAGAAGAGTACGGTGCAATGGATAACACTGTTATTGTTGCAGCTAACGCTTCTGATCCTGCAGCTCTACAGTACTTAGCGGCTTTCGCTGGTTGTGCTATGGGTGAATATTACCGTGACCGTGGTGAAGATGCGTTAATCATCTATGATGATTTAACTAAACAAGCTCAGTCATACCGTCAGATTTCATTACTACTTCGTCGTCCACCAGGTCGTGAAGCATTCCCTGGTGATATCTTCTATCTTCATTCTCGTTTACTTGAGCGTGCAGCTCGTGTATCTGCTGACTATGTTGAGAAGTTCACAAACGGTGAAGTAAAAGGTAAGACTGGTTCTTTAACGGCTCTTCCAATTATTGAAACTCAAGCGGGTGATGTATCTGCTTTCGTACCAACTAACGTAATCTCTATTACAGATGGTCAGATTTTCCTTGAAACTGGTTTATTCTCTCAAGGTATCCGTCCTGCTGTAAATGCTGGTTTATCTGTATCACGTGTTGGTGGTGCTGCTCAAACTAAAGCGATCAAGAAATTAGGTGGTGGTATCCGTTTAGACTTAGCACAATACCGTGAATTAGCGGCATTTGCTCAGTTTGCATCTGACTTAGATGCAGCAACTAAAGCACAGTTAGAGCGTGGTAAGCGTGTAACTGAGCTGATGAAGCAAAAGCAATACTCACCGTTATCTATCGCTGAGATGGCTATCTCTTTGTATGCTGCGAATGAAGGCTACTTAGATGATGTAGAAGTTGATAAAGTCTTAGACTTTGAAGCTGCTCTACACGCTCACTTAAATTCTGCAAATGCTGACCTAGCTGCCCAAATCAATGAGAAGGGTGACTGGAATGGTGACATCGTTGATGCTGTTAAAGCATGCGTTGAATCATTCAAGGCTAACGGCGTTTACTAATTAAGGAGTAGGCCATGGCAGGCGGTAGTAAAGAAATACGAGCCAAAATTGGTTCAGTAACAAATACCAAAAAAATCACTAAAGCCATGGAAATGGTTGCGGCGTCTAAAATGCGTAAGGCTCAAGCCCGCATGGAAGCGACAAAACCATACGTCGAAAAAGTGAAGAGAGTTATTACTCACGTAGCTGGTGCACACCCTGAGTATAAGCATCCTTATACTCAAACACGTGACACTGTTAAACGTGTTGGTTTAATGGTTATCTCTTCTGATCGAGGACTTTGTGGTGGTTTAAACTCAAACTTATTCCGTGCAATTCTTCCTAAGCTAAAGGCTTGGCAAGAGCAAGGTGTAGAGGTTGAACTTGCCTTAGTTGGTAACAAAGCACAAACTTTCTTCCGTAGTTACGGTGGAAATGTTGTTGCAACCGTTTCTGACCTAGGTGACACTCCGCACATTGAGGACTTAGTTGGTACAATTAAAGTTGTTTTAGACAAGTTTGACGCAGGTGAAGTTGATGAAGTTTATTTAGCTTCTAATGCCTTCGTTAATACGATGACTCAACAACCTACTGTACAACAACTTGTTCCTTTGCAAGCTGAAGAAAAAACAGACGATTCTCGTTGGGATTATTTATATGAGCCTGACGCGACTACAGCATTGAATTTATTAATGCGTCGTTATATTGAAGCAACTGTATTTGGTTCTGTTGTAGAAAATGCATCTTGTGAGCAAAGTGCTCGTATGATTGCAATGAAGAATGCAACTGACAATGCAGGTGAAATGATCAATGAATTGAAGCTGTCTTACAACAAGGCACGTCAAGCGGCGATCACTGCTGAAATTTCAGAAATTGTTGCTGGTTCAGCAGCTGTATAAAGTTTGAAAGTTTCAATAAAAGGTTAAAGATTATGAGTGGACAAATAGTACAAATTATCGGCGCCGTTGTAGACGTCGAGTTTAAAGGTGCTGATTTACCTAATATCTATGACGCGTTAACTGTTGATGGAGTTGGTTTAACTCTTGAAGTTCAACAGCAAATCGGTGATAACAAAGTGCGTGCAATCGCAATGGGTTCATCAGACGGTTTAAAGCGTAACATGGCTGTTAGCAATACTGGAGCGCCTATTTCAGTTCCAGTTGGTAAAGCAACATTAGGTCGTATTTTCGACGTTCTTGGTAACCCAATTGATAATGCGGGCCCAGTAGAAACTGAAAGTACAAGCCAAATTCACCGCCCAGCTCCTGCATTTGATGAGCTAGCGGCTTCTGAAGAATTACTAGAAACTGGTGTTAAAGTTATCGACTTAATTTGCCCATTCGCTAAGGGTGGTAAAGTAGGTTTATTCGGTGGTGCTGGTGTTGGTAAAACTGTAAACATGATGGAACTTATTCGTAACATCGCGATGGAACACTCTGGTTACTCAGTATTTGCTGGTGTAGGTGAGCGTACTCGTGAAGGTAACGATTTCTATTATGAAATGGAAGAGTCTGGAGTACTTGATAAAGTTGCTCTAGTTTATGGTCAGATGAATGAGCCTCCAGGAAACCGTTTACGTGTTGCCTTGACTGGTTTAACTATGGCTGAGTACTTCCGTGATGAAGGTCGTGATATCTTATTCTTCGTAGATAACATTTACCGTTATACACTTGCTGGTACTGAAGTATCTGCACTTTTAGGTCGTCTACCATCAGCGGTAGGTTACCAGCCAACTCTTACACAAGAGATGGGTCAGGTGCAAGAACGTATTACCTCAACTAAGACAGGTTCTATCACATCTATCCAGGCCGTTTACGTTCCTGCAGATGATTTAACGGACCCTGCTCCTGCTACTACATTTGCTCACTTAGACGCGACTGTTGTATTGAACCGTGCTATCGCTGAAACAGGTATTTACCCTGCAATCGATCCACTAGATTCAACTTCACGTCAGCTTGATCCACTAGTTGTTGGTCAAGAGCATTATGATGTAGCTCGTAACGTTCAGCAGACTCTGCAGCGTTATAAAGAGTTGAAAGATATCATTGCTATCTTAGGTATGGATGAACTTTCTGAAGAAGATCGCTCTCTTGTAGCACGTGCACGTAAGATGCAGCGTTATTTCTCTCAGCCATATTTCGTAGCTAAAGTGTTCACTGGTGAAGATGGTCGTTATGTACCATTAAAAGAAACTATCCGTGGTTTCAAAATGATCGCTAGTGGTGAATTAGATGATGTTCCTGAGCAAGCATTTATGTATGCTGGAGACATTGACGAAGTTCTAGAAAACGCTAAGAAGTATAAAGGGTAATTCGTTATGGCAGTCTCAATGCAAGTAGATATTGTAAGTGCAGAAGGTGAGATTTTCTCAGGTAAAGCTGAAATGCTTTTTGCACAGGCTGCCGACGGTGAGGTTGGTATTATGCCTCACCACACCCAGTTTCTAAGCTCATTGAAGCCTGGAACAGTACGTGTTGTTAGTGGTGATGAAGAAGATCATTTCTACATTAGCGGCGGCATCATCGAAATTCAGCCAAGTGTGGTCACTGTGTTAGCAGATACAGCCATTCGTGCTAATGATTTAGATGAAGCTGAAGCAATAGCTGCAAAACAGCGTGCTGAAGAAGCTATGGATAATGCAAAAACTGAAACTGATATCGCAAGAGCTCAGGTTGAGTTAGCAGAAGCCGTAGCTCAAATACAAGCAATCAGTAAATTACGTGATAGTTTGCATAAAACTGGGTTGGCTTAATTGTTACCCTTGTAAAAGAGCGCCTAAGGGCGCTTTTTTTTTCTTTGTTGATTAGTTGTACCGCTTGCGGGCAATCTCTTTGTCAACGACGAGTCGTGTAGTTAACTACACTCACTTACGTTTCCTTGACCTTGCTCCACAATCGAAACCACTAATCTAACAAAGTATTTCCATTTTCATTGAAGAATAATTATGTAAACTTTAATTTTATCTAATTGTTTTTATTTAAAGGAATAAAGCTATGGCTTTAAAAGTTGTTATTCTGGCAGCGGGTAAAGGTACTCGTATGCGTTCTAAGCTGCCTAAGGTTTTGCAACCTTTAGCTCATAAGTCACTTTTACAGCATGTGATTGATACCGCTGAATCTCTTAATTCAGACTCTGTTATTACAGTGATAGGTCATGGTGCTGAATTAGTAGAGCAGAGAGTTGCAGGTGATAATCTAAGCTTTGTTATGCAAGAACAACAATTGGGTACAGGGCACGCTGTGCAAATGGCGACACCGTTAGTCAATGCTGATGATACGGTGTTGATTTTGTATGGCGATGTCCCACTAACCTCTTTAGAAACTTTACAAGATTTATTATCTTTAGTATCAAATGAATATCCTTTAGGCTTGTTAACTATTAATCTCGATAATCCCACAGGATATGGCCGTATTGTTCGTGACCAGCATCTTGTTGTTCAGGCTATCGTCGAGCAGAAAGATGCCTCTGATGAACAACTACTGATTTCAGAAGTTAATACCGGCATTATGGCAGTTAAAGGCCAACAACTAAATTATTGGTTATCGAATTTAAGCAGCGATAATGCGCAAGGTGAATATTATTTAACGGATATTATCGCTATGGCTGTTGCAGATGGATTTACTGTGCAGACTACTCAACCACATTCAGAAATTGAAGTGTTAGGGGTAAATGATAAGGTTCAATTACAAGATTTAGAACGTCGCTTTCAAAAACAACAGGCAGTACAGTTGATGCAAGCGGGTGTTACTTTACTGGATGCGAATCGAATTGATATTCGTGGCCAAGTAAATGCTAAGGCAGATGTTCAAATTGACGTTAATTGCATTCTAGCAGGCCTGGTAACCCTAGGTGAGAACGTTTCAATTGGTGCTAACTGTATTTTAAAGAATGTGACAGTTGCAGATGGTTCGGTCATTCACCCGTTTAGTCATCTTGAAGATTGTGTAGTTGGTCAAAATTGTATTATTGGCCCTTATGCCCGTTTACGCCCCGGTACAGAACTGGGCAATGAAGCTAAAATTGGTAACTTTGTAGAAACCAAAAAGGCCATTATTGGCGAAGGCTCTAAGGTCAATCATTTAAGCTATATTGGTGATACTGATATGGGTAAAGACGTTAATATTGGAGCGGGTACCATTACTTGCAACTATGATGGTGTAAATAAACACAAAACCATTATTGGTGATAGAGTATTTGTGGGTTCTGATAGTCAATTAGTTGCACCAGTACAAGTTGGTGATGACGCGACCATCGGTGCAGGTTCGACTATTACCAAAGATACCCCTGAAGCAAAATTAACTTTGTCTCGCGCCAAGCAGATAACGATTTCAAATTGGCAAAAACCAACTAAAAGTTAGAGTTAAAAATAAGATTTATAAAAAAGAGTGATAATGATTTATGAAGCATTATGAAATCGCTGATAAAGATTGCGAACCGTTTAAAAAAGCAATGGCAGACCAGGCCTGGCAAATTACTCATCAAGATGTAGGACAAACCGAATTATTGGCTTATGGCTATGTCATCGCATGGGAAAAAGAGGGTCATAAAGTATTAATGCAATATGCAGACCGACAAGGTCAGGTACAGGCTAATTTAGAAATCTCCCCTGCTGTCTATGATGAGATTATAACCACTGTTAATGAATTATCTTAATTCATTTATTTTCCCAGCATCATAGCTTTTTATGAATAAACTCCGCTCCTACATTTCCCTAACCAGACTAAATCGGCCAGTAGGCATCTATTTAGTTTTGTGGCCAGCTTTATGGGCACTCTGGTTAGCCTCTGGCGGAATGCCTTCTATCTATTTACTAGTGGTGTTTGTATTTGGTGCGATTTTAATGCGTTCGGCTGGTTGTGTTATTAATGACTTTGCCGATCGAAATATTGATGGCCACGTGGAACGTACCTGTAATCGTCCGCTAGCCTCGGGTGAGATCTCAGCCAAAGGCGCATTGCTGTTTTTTGGTGTGCTTTGTGTAATTGCCTTTGGTTTAGTGTTAACGCTTAACAGTCTTACCGTCTACCTTTCTTTTGGAGCACTCTTTTTAGCCGCTTTATACCCCTTTATGAAACGCCATACCTATTGGCCGCAAGCCTTTTTAGGTGCAGCGTTTGCCTGGGCAATCCCAATGGCATTTGCAGCGGTTCAAAATGAAGTGCCTTGGCAAGTTTGGCCAATCTTTGCGGCCACTATGGTTTGGTCCCTTATTTACGATACCGCCTATGCAGTGGGTGATATGAAAGACGATTTAAAAATTGGCGTAAAATCCACCGCCATTTTATTTGCAGACAAGCTTGTTCCAGCTATTGGATTATTTCAGGGGATTATGCTTGCGCTGTTGATTTGGGTTGGCCTGATATTTGATCTTGGGTTTATCTTTTTTACAGGCCTGGTAACTGTCGCAGTTTGGTTTATTTATGATTTAAAACGACTATCACAGCATGATGACAAATTAGCCTTTAAAGTGTTTATTCAAAACCATTGGATTGGATTCATTGTTTTAGTTAGTATTGCCTTAGACCTAGCAATATAGACTTAATTCACATAATCTTCATAAATAACCAGCCCTGGTAGCTTATTGAAATTTACAGTAAACGAGTCGTTTCTTTTGGAACTTCAAGAATCTGGGTAAATACAAAACAGAACGATGCTCACATTCTGATTAAGTGTGTTGCACTTAGAACTTGAATTCACCAATTGATAAAGTTCAAAAATAACGAAATAATTTGGAGGGCTGGGAGTGCTTTAATAATGAGTAAAAGAGGACGTTATGAAGTTCCCCCAATAAACTGGACGGTTAGACTTTATCATAAAAAGCCATTTCGTAACTTAAAGGCGATTAATAATCGAGATAAGAATGTCTTCTTATTTTATTGTAAAAGACTTCCATGTATTGGAAGATGCTACTAATGCAAGGCTTTTTATTACCAGTTGGTTAGTCTTGAAGGGGGGAATAGGTTCAAAACGAATAGATCAAAGGGTCTAATCCTCTTTAAAAGAATCTTCGTAATCATTACGAATCTGCTTCATTGGCAAAAACACGGTGAGATCGTTTGTTGGTGATTCAGCAAACCCCAAATTCAGGTAGTATTCTTTAGCCTTTTCATCTATCGCATGTATCATTAATGCTTTGAATGCAACGTGTTCAGAAACGGCGATTGAACGCAAAAGGCAATCTTTCAACAGGTGTTTACCAAAAGACTGTCCTTGGTAATTTTTATCAATCGCTAATCGCCCCATGACTAATACAGGGATAGGGTTGGGCATATTTCTTTTTAACGCACCAGGCGTTTCGTTGTGTTCAACAGAACCATTAGAAAATGCGTAATAACCAACGACTTTATTGTTATCGCAAATAACAAAACATCTACTGGCATCACCACGGTGATTTTTTAATGCTTTCTCTTGTAGCCATTCCTTTAAAGCCTCATAGCCACAGTCAAAGGAAGAAATATCATGTTCCGCATTTAAGCCAGTTGGTTCTGTTATTTTTCCCAAGGCGATTTTTCCTTAAACAATTCTTTTAAGCGATTATTTTTACGCACAGGCATGTTTAAAGCTTGATTAAAATCAGTAAACTCTTTCTCATCTAATTGAAAAAAAGTTTGATCTAACAAGACGTTCTTGGCTTTTTCATAAGCGGCATTAACGATAAAAGTCGTTCTATCCATGTGTTGTAATTGAGCAGCTCGACTAATAATCGCTTGCTGTTCTGGTTCAACACGCATATTAATTTGTGCTGTCCTAGCCATTTTCCTTACTCCTAATTATTGTCATTACACTACTAACAAAATATTGTATATGCAATGTATATACACATTAATTCCTTGCTGACCATTTAGTCAATAAAAATTTTTAATCATGATAAAGGTTTTGTGCTCGGGGTCGAAATCGATAGGTAAGACTACAAATAGTAATATTTAGTGTCCAGTTTTTTGGGGGAACCTCATAACGTCCCCTTTGTTTCATTATTGTGCCATTACAGGGTAAGTTCGCAGACAAGCTCAAAGAAGCCGTTATTGCTGTATTAGAACCACTCAAAGAGCGTGTACATACGATAACTTATGATAATGGCAAAGAGTTTGCAGAACATAAGGCCATGGCAGAGGCATTGGACGCACAAGTGTTTTTTGCCCACCCTTATGCCTCATGGGAAAGAGGCATAAACGAAAATACGAATGGATTGATACGGCAGTATTTTCCTAAAGGCACGGATCTGAGAGGCATCACTCAAGAGCAAGTTCAATTTGTGATGGACAGATTAAATAATCGTCCTCGAAAAACACGAGGTGGTAAAGCACCCAATGAATTATTTATGGGGCTGCAGGTAGATTTACTTGCAGCATAATTTAAAAATTGCGGTTATTACTTGAATCCGCGTTATTCAAAACCATTGGATTGGATTCATTATTTTAGTTTTTATTGCCCTAGACTTAGCAATAAAAATTAATTCACATAACCTTAATAACTTACCAGGCCTGGTATATTAATTTAATTTGTTTAAATGAGTTGTTTGTTGGGTACATAAAGAATAGGGTCAAGATTTACTGACAAATCAGAGCAGTTTATCGCTTGTGAGAAAATTTTAATTAAAGCCACTAGTAAGTCAGCGTAATAAGGCAAAAAGATAAATAAATCATGTTGTCGCTGTCGTTGGAAATCGTTCAAACGGAACGGGTTCCTCTTATGCACGATTAACTTTCTGCTTTATATTGCACTTATACGAAAAATTTCCTAAATATTTTATAAAATTGATAGCGTTTTTTATTTATGAACGGTATTCTTAGGTATGCCAAATTTGGGGGTTAATCAATGACTTCGGCATTAATAAATATCGTTCTCTATTAAAGACTTTTATAGACATGGAGAACCTTAGGAATATTTCAGGATACAAAATGAGAGAGTTTTTTGAATCGTTTAAATCAAAATAAAATTATCACATCTGTTTTTATATTGTTATTTATATTGCTAGCTTGGATGTTGGGTAAAATGTTTTTGGCATTTTATGTTAACCCGCAGCCAGATTTGATTTTACCGTCAATGAATATCCAATCAGAAAAACAATCAATGAATTCTGCTTCTATGTCTAGTCCAATTTATTTGTTTGGGAGAGCACCGGCCACTCAATCTAAACCTTTGATTGTCGCTAAGGATGTTCAGAAAACTCGCTTGAGTCTCAAATTACTTGGTGTCTTGATTGCCCCTAATGGAAGTCTGGCGATTATTGAAAAAGGGGGCAAGGATTATAGCTTTAGTTTAGGTGAAAAGATTCAAAGAGGTGTTGTCCTTAAAGATGTTCATTCTGATTATGTGGTCATTACTCATAATGGATTGTTAGAGAAGCTTGAAATGGTTCAAGATCAAGATATTTTTACGAATCACGATTCTGGTTCAGAATTAACTGAACAGCAGTTTAAAACCTTAAAAACTGTTAAAGATAACGCTTTAAAAAATCCTGTTTCGATTATGCGATATTTGCGTTTTCAGATGATACAAAAAGATGGCAAAATTTCTGCGGTTAAGGTTTGGCCAAGAACTGAAAAATCAATTTTTGAATCCCTAGGTTTTAAGCCTGGTGATTTACTTAAAAACGTAAGTGGCTATTCAGTTGAGGATTTGGCTAAATCGCCAACGCTTTGGCAAACGTTACTTAAGAAAACCAATTTAGACTTAATCATTGAACGAAATGGTCAAACGCAGAATATTTTGGTTCAACTGGATAATTAGATGATGCAATTGTTTGTTAGTAATAAGAGTGAGAGTAAAGTGCGAGAAAATCGTAGTGTGTTAAGTTGGATATTGAGTTCATTTGGCGTTTTATTTTTGGCAAGCACTCTTTTTTTAGTTGGCTTGCAACAGGCTAAAGCAGAAGGAACCTTAAAACAGAATTTTAAACAGGCCGATATTAAAACCGTGATTGAGGCTGTGGCTAAAATTTCAGGTAAGAATTTTATTATTGACCCTCGTGTTAAAGGTAACGTGACATTCATTGCTCCAGAAGGTATGAACCCCAACGAACTGTATGAGTCATTATTAGCAATATTAAATGTTTATGGGTATGTCGCCGTGCCAACAGATGGAGCGATTAAAGTCGTACCAGCGAACATTGCTAGAGACCAAATTCCATACCGTTCTTGGAATGAGGATGATGAGGATTGGGTAACTGAAGTGATTTCGATACGGAATGTAAAAGCAACAAAGTTAGTTGCTGTTTTACGTCCTTTAGTCGCCAAAGAGGGGCATTTAGTAGCATTATCTGAGAGTAATAAACTGATTGTGTCAGATACGGTTTCTAACATTAAGCGTTTAAAAAGCATTTTAAAGCGCGTTGATGTTGATGTTAAAGGCGCATATGAAGTCATTCCAATTAAGTTTACCTCTGCAGTAGATTTGGCCAAAACGCTTAAGAGTGTGATGCCAAAAGGACAAGGTGGCGTAGATGTTACGATTGGTTTTGATGCTCGTTCTAACCGAATTATTTTGAGTGGGGATGAATTTAAACGCATGATGCTCAGAGCGTTAATAGCCGATTTGGATGTAAAAGTTGATGCTGAAGGCGGTGTGCAAGTGATTTATTTACGCTACGCCAAAGCAGCGGATATTGCCCCTATTTTACAAAAGATTGCGGGCAATGAAACTATTCAAATTCAGGATGAGTTACCACAGGATAAGCCTGTTTTAGAAAAGGTAAAAAACTCTAAAAATGAGTTGCCTCCAAAAAACACAGGTCTAAATACGGCTGCATTAAACAAAGTAGAACTAAAAGAAAAGATTAGCATTGAAGCAGATGAAAGGATGAATGCTTTGATTATCAGCGCACCAACGGCGGTGGTAAAAGGGCTTAAAAGTGTCATAAAGCAGTTAGATATTCGTCGTGCTCAAGTATTAATTGAAGCCATTTTTGTTGAGATTTCAGAGGATAAGGCCGCAGAGTTGGGTGTGGAATGGGGTTTAGCAGGATCAAGCGGAGCAGGCCTGGTGAATTTCTCAGGGGCAATCCCTTCAATTATTGGTAATTCAGGTGATCTTCTAGCGCAATCGCAAGCGATTGGGCGAGGTATCACTTTGGGGGGTGGTGAACTTAATTCAGATAGCACTGGTTGGGGTGCTTTAATACGTGCTTTAAATACCAATTCGGCCTCTAATATTTTAGCCACTCCGTCTATTTTGACATTAGATAATGAAGAAGCTGAAATTTTAGTAGGTAGAGAAGTGCCTTTCCAAACCGGTTCTTACGCCAGTACCTCTTCATCAGTATCTAATCCTTTTACTACCATTGAGCGTAAAAATGTAGGTTTAAAGCTTAAAGTTAAACCTCAGATTAATGAAGGTAATGAAGTTTATCTGGATATTGACCAAGAAGTTTCGGATGTTATTGATAAAGGGCAAGCGGTAGATCTTCAAACGTCTAAACGTCAGATTAAAACTCGTGTGATTGTGGGTGACGGACAAATGGTGGTATTAGGAGGTTTAATCAATGAGAAACAAACCAATTCTAAGTCAAAAGTACCAGGCCTGGGGGATTTACCTTTATTTGGTAATTTATTTAGTTCAGAACAAGATTCTCGTGAAAGAGTTAATTTAATGGTTTTTTTGCGTCCGGTGATTATCCGAAATAATTCAATGAGTAGTTATTACAGTAATAAAAAATACCGCTCTGTATATCAAGAACAAGATGCCATGCTACGTGCCAATGATGTCTCTCTGCTAAATGGATTGCGCCCGCGCTTACCGACTGTCGATGAATGGACAAAAGGCCAGTCAGCAAAGCCTATTGAAGAAACGCTTAAAAAAGAGGCAAAAGAGCAAACTAAAAAGCAGAATGATGATGATAAATTGATTTATGAATCAACCACTGATGAGTTGCTAGATTTTTAAGTTTTACATGAGCAGCCTTAAGGATTTATATTTATGAATATTGCGCTTTCGTTTAGCTTTGCCAATAAGAATAAGGTGTTATTAAGTGACACGGACAACGGTTTACTTTTACGCTTTACTGAGGAAACGCCAGCAAGTGCCTTATTGGAGTTGCAGCGACAATATGTAAGCTCTCATATTGTGCTTCAAAGACTCGATAAAACTGCATTTGATGTGCAGATTCAGTCTAGCTATTCAAGCCACGGAACCGAGTCAATGGAAGCGATTGGTTCGATTGAAACGGAGGATCTTGCTTCGGTCTTTGCAGAAGTCGGTGAGCCTGAGGATTTGTTGGATAGTGAAGATGAAGCCCCCATTATTAAGTTATTAAATGCGATTTTAAGCGAAGCCATTCGCTCGCGTGCTTCGGATATTCATATAGAGCCCTTTGAAAATGAATTACGTATTCGCTTTAGAGTTGATGGAATTTTAAAAACCGTATTAACGCCAAAAGTGGCTCTAGCCAATATGTTAGTGTCTCGTATTAAGGTTATGGCACGATTAGATATTGCAGAGAAACGTTTACCACAAGATGGACGAATTTCTTTGAAATTAGGCGGGCGAGCGGTTGATTTAAGGGTGTCCACCATTCCTTCTAGTTTTGGAGAGCGTGTTGTTTTGCGTTTGTTGGATAAGAGTGCAGGGCGTTTAAATCTAAAAGAACTAAAATTGCCAGAAAAGGTCGAGAATGGAATCCAAAGTGCGTTGTCTAAATCGCATGGAATTTTTTTGGTCACGGGGCCAACGGGTTCAGGTAAAACCACTACGCTTTATGCGGGGTTGGCTCAGTTAAATAATGCGCAACGCAATATTATGACTGTTGAAGACCCTATTGAGTATAACATTGATGGAATTAATCAAACTCAAGTTAACTCTAAAGCCGATATGACTTTTGCGAAAGGTTTACGTGCTATCTTGCGCCAGGATCCAGATGTGGTGATGGTGGGGGAGATTCGAGATTCTGAAACCGCCAATATTGCTGTCCAAGCTTCCTTAACAGGACATTTAGTTTTGTCTACTTTGCATACCAATTCAGCCATCGGCGCCGTAACTCGATTACGCGATATGAAGGTCGAACCCTTTTTATTATCGTCAAGTATTGTTGGGGTCTTAGCTCAGCGTTTAGTTCGTGAGTTGTGTGATTGCAAAACCCCTCACCAAGCAGATGCTGCCGAATGTAAAGTATTAGGTGTTAAAGAAGCAACGATTTACCGCTCTAATGGTTGTGAAAAATGTCAATTTACCGGCTATAAAGGTCGAATGGGCTTGTATGAACTGTTTTTGATGGATGATGAATTACGTTCCATGATTTATTCTAATGTGCCTGAAGAAGAGATTGAAAAGGTGGTACGAAAGCAGTCAAATTCGCTTTCAGATAATGGTTATCATGCGGTATTAAAAGGCCAAACTGATTTATCTGAAGTTCAGCGAGTGACTCAGCGTTAGTAAAATGATGACGAATTTATAATGAATATCCAAATGAATCTTTTTATGAAGAACCGATTAATCGCGTTGTTTATGGAGAACCTTTATGCCCGCTTTTGAATACAAAGCGTTAAGTGCATCCGGCAAACTAAAAAAAGGTTTGCTTGAGGGCGATTCTGAAAAACAAATAAGGCAACAGTTACGTGATAAAGGATTGATCCCAACCTCAATTGAGCCAATCAATAAAAGAGTAAAAAATACTCCCGGTGTTAATACGGTACTATTTATTCCTCAAGTTAACACGGCAGAACTCTCACTGTTTACTCGCGAACTTTATACTTTACTAGATGCAGGAACAACGCTTAATGAAGCATTAAAGGCGATGTCGCAACAAGCTGAAAGTAAGCAGATGAAACGTTTTGTTACCAGCTTGCATACCAAGGTTGCAGAAGGATATAGCTTAGCAAGTGCAATGAATCAAGCGCCCTATAAAGTACCAACTGATGTGGTTGCCACCATTCAAGCAGGCGAAGAAAGTGGTTACTTAGATAAGGTATTGTCGCGTTTGGCCGAATCGATTGAACAGCGGGATCAGTTAAATAAAAAAATGAAAACCGCCTTGATTTATCCAATCTTAATGGTCGTTGTTGCCATTTTTATTGTGTTCTTTTTAATGGTTTATGTGGTGCCTAAAGTAGTAAAAGTCTTTGACAATATGAAACAAGACCTACCGCCCTTAACTGAAGGACTAGTGAGCTTTAGTGATTTTATTCAAAACCAGTGGGGTTGGTTGTTAGGTTGTTTTATTGTCATTTGGTTGGGTTTTATTTGGCTGTTACGCCAACCAAAAGGGCGTTATAAAGTGGATGCTTTTTTATTGAAAATACCTGGTTTAAAACGGTTTTTAATTTATTCTTCTGCCGCACGCTGGGCCCGAACATTGGGCGTGTTGATTTCAAGTGGGGTGGCAATACAAGATGCACTTAAAATCTCTGCCGAAGTCGTAACATCAGCCCCGTTGAAAAAAGCAGTATTAATTATGGTCAATGATGTACGAGAAGGTGAAACGGTTGGCCAAGCAATGGTTAAAGCGGGGTTTTTCCCTCCATTGTTATTAAACCTAGTTAGAACGGGGGAAGGTAAAGGTCAATTAGATGCTATGTTGCTTAAGGGTGCAGAACACTATGAGTTCTCGGTAGAGACTTCTGCGAATACCTTAGTGAGTGTCTTAGAACCGATTTTAATTATTATTATGGGAGGGGTAGTCTTAACCGTGGTTTTAGCGATTATGATGCCTATCTTTGAAATGAATCAGATGGTGGGAACTTAGTTTAAGCAACTTCAAATTAGTTGAAATTAATGCAATTCAAGGTTTTATGCAAAATATTAAAACGTACAAAAAGGCAGAGTGTACAACATGAAAAATCTAAACTTACAAAAACAGTCAAATATCGTAAGCAGAAGCAGTAGTAAGGATCAACAAGGATTTACCTTAATTGAATTAATGGTGGTGGTTGTTATTTTAGCGGTATTAGCAGGCCTGGTGGTTCCTAATTTAATGGATAAACCCGATGAAGCCCGCATTGTAAAAGCTAAACAGGATATTTCTGCGGTTTCATCAGCATTAAAGCTTTATAAGTTAGACAACTTTAGTTACCCAACCACAGACCAAGGATTAGAAGCATTAGTCACTCAGCCAACCGATGAACCTGTGCCTAAAAATTGGAAGAGTTTATTAGATACTGTGCCGGTTGATCCATGGGGTAATCCTTATTTATACCTTTCTCCTGGTGAACATGGTGCTTTTGATTTGTTTACCTATGGAGCTGATGGAGTAGACGGTGGAGAAGGCGTTAATGCTACCATTGGCCAATGGAATATAAAGTAGGTAGAGACCTTTGCAAGAGTCGATGAATACTTAAAAAAGGCCATAATCCTCTATCTTCAACCTAGAAAAATCGCTCAATAGCTAGCTATTATTTGTATTTTTTAGGCTGAATCTAAAGGGTTCTTTTACTTTTTTCTGACATCCCAGACTCGTGCAAAGGTTTCAAGTAATCTAAGAAATATGATGTTCATCTTATGATTTTTAGTGCTCTGTTAGGCCTTGGTTATTAGTACAGGAAACTGGCAGGTTAATACTTGAAAGCGCGACAGGATAATAATTGGATAATAACAGGTTACTAAATTATGACTAACCGTTCTCAGCGCTTACATAGACAATCAGGTTTTACCATGATTGAGCTTATGGTGGTTGTGGTCATTATGAGTATTGTGGTTTTGGTTGGGGTAATGTCATTAGGCAGTTATAGCCAAGATATTCTAAGTAATCAACGAGCTAAAATACAAAGCTACATAAAGCAGGTTGCAGATCAGGCGGTATTTACACAAAAGATGTATTTAATTGCTCCTGATCAAGATGGGTTAACGGTCTTTAACTATGTCAATAGTCAATGGTTACAAGCTAAACAAGTGCCTATTTATGGTTGGCTTGATGGTTTTAACGTAAGTTGGCAATTAAATGAGACCTTTGCCAAACAACAGCAACTACCCAGGCCTGGTTGGGTGTTTTGGCCAAGTGGAGAAGCGCTAAAAGGCCAAATAACCTTAAAGAGTATAGATACGAGTGCAGGTGATTTGGAAAAAAAGACTGAGGTGACCTTAAAGTGGAATGAGGTTTTAGAATTTAACGAGTAATACAAAGCGAATCTTTATTATGCAACTCAATGAGTCCTTTGCTCAGCTAAATACAACATGGTTTGATAAGTTACTGACTAAGCCTTTACTTAAAACGCATATTTCGCGACTTATTCGCATGCAAGGTTTTACCTTAATTGAGGTTATGGTGGCCTTGGCAATTATTGCGATTGCTTTGTCAGCCGTAAGCCGAAGTTTAGGGGTAACCGTTTCTAATCAATCTCATTTAGAGTCTAGAGTGGTGGCAACTTGGTTAGCGGAGAATGCCATTGTTGAACGGCAGGTGCTGGGTAATACTTCCTCAGAAAGCCAACAGTCGGCAAGAATGCTTAACCGTGATTGGACTATTGAGTATGCAGTAGAGCCCACGTTTATTCCAGAGATATACAAATTGTCCGTAAAGGTTTCTGAAAAAGGTTCGGACTCTGTTTCCGCCAATTTATATAGTGTTGTTGGCTCAGAATGAGTAATCCCATTCATCAGTATCAGGCTCAAAGGGGATTTACCTTAATTGAGTTATTAATTGCTTTAGGAGTGTCAGCGGTTATTGCTGTGCTGGCTTATCAATCGATTAATAGTATGGTTAATGTAAAATCATCCGTTGAGCAACACGGTGCTGAAAATGAAAAAATTCAACATGCTATGTGGTGGATGGAACAAGATTTTATTCAACTCGCACCACGCCCAATTCAAGATAAATTAGGTTCAGCACAAGCCACCTTTCAATATCGGCAGGATACGGGCGTAGAGTTTACTAGAATTGCGCAATATGTCACACCAAATGCAAGTGGTGGTTTGTTAAGAGTGGGTTATCAATTGGATAACGGCAATTTATATCGTTTAACCTGGCCTGTTTTAGATAGAGCACAAGATACTAAACCTACAAAGGTCAAGTTACTTAGTAATATTGTACGGTTTGATATTGAGTTGTTAACGGCGAAGAAGGCATGGGTAAAAGAGTGGCCAGCAGAGAACGAGCCATTAACAACTTTGCCCGCAATTAGCCGCGTTACTATTGAGCATAAAACATTTGGCACCATTACCCGTTTATTTATGGGGGTGGAATAATGGTAAAAGGTTATTCTGCTAATAAACCGAATAAGCCTAATAAACTTAATAAACCGCAACAAGGTTTTGCTTTGTTAACGGTATTGTTGGTCGTTGCTTTAATCAGCATGGTTTCTAGCCAGTTGATATATGACCAGCAATTAAATATTCAGCGCAGTAGTTATATGATTCATCAGGCACATTCAGTATCAGTTGCATTTGGTTTTGAAGACTGGGTTAAAAAAGGCTTAAAAGCGGATTTAGAAGATAATAAAATCGATCACCTAGCTGAACAGTGGGCACAACCTTTAATACCGGTTGCATTTGCAGACGGTATGGTGAGTGGAGAAATGACAGATTTACAGGCTAAGATTAATGTCAATAATGTTTTGTCGACAGACAAAGCTCAACGTTTGTTCTGGAAAAAAATGATAGTACGTTCTCTTCAGCAAAGTTTGCCTGAATCCTCATTTATTGGGTTTGGAGATGTTCTTGAAGACTGGATTGATGCCGATGACGAGACTTTAGAAAAGGGGGCGGAAAGTGATCATTATTTGTTGAATCAGCCCGCGTATCGAACCGCCAATCAACCAATGGTGATGGTTTCTGAACTAAAGAACTTACAAGGTATGCAGGTTTTAAACCCTGGGCAGTTTAATCTGTTAGCCAATTCTTTTAGCGCTCTTCCTACCGAAACGACAATTAATGTTAATACCGCTGATGTGCCAGTCATCATGGCATTAAGTGATTGGTTAAGTGAAGATATTGCCAAACAGTGGCTCCAAGTGCGTAAGCAAGAACCCGCTAAAGAGGTTAAGACCTTTTTAGATTTTTTAGAGGAACAAACTGGTTTTAGTGCTCAAGAAATCGCAAATGATATTCCTGCAGGCGTTCTTTCGGTCAATACCCAATTTTTTTTATTAAAAGCACAAGTGGATTATGGTGAGGTTAAACAGGTGGTTTTCTCTATCTTTAATCGAAAAAGTAAAAGTGAAGTGACGTTAGTTCAAAGGTGGTTAAGTGTTGCTTAGTAAACGCAAACAACATACCAAGAATTTAGACTTGGGTTCGTTGGTAGCAAGCATAGATTTAAAGGGTGAGTTACATATAACTCGCTTAGACGGCACCGTGCTCAATAATGAAGAAGTGATAGCAAAGTTAAAGATTGAACGAAAATTAAATCGTGATATTGCCATTGTTTGGGTACCCACAGAAAAGGTAGTCATAACTGATGTAATTGTTCCTGGTAAACGTAAAGCATTGTGGATGGCTGCATTACCTTTTGCGCTTGAAGAAGGTTTGAGTGAAGCAGTAGAACATTATCATTTTGTGCCATATCAGCGTACCGAAGAGGGTATGGTTTCAGTGGCTATAACCCGTCATGATGATATGAAAAACTGGAAAAGGATTGTTGAATCTTATGGCTTGGGGCATGTGCAGTTAGTCGCAGACTGTTTTAGAATCGATGAAACCAGAAGTCAGCATAATAGCTCGGATAGCATTAACAATGATAATGTTGATAAGGAACTCGTCTGGAATAGAGTTTTAGAGAATGAGCGTTGTTTGGTAAGGGTGGATAAGTTCCACGGTTTTGCTTGTAACCAGGCCTGGTATGAAACCCTAAAAAGCAAAATGTTGAATCGTTCGCATGATGATATTAATTTAATCTTAAGTGAAAAGGATGTAAATTCATCTGCTTTATTGACTAGCCATAGCCAAGTTTTACCCAAAGTGCTAAAGCTGAGTTTGAGTCAGTTTGACTACAAATCTAACGCCAGTAGTCTTAGTAGCAGTTGGAAACAATTCACTTGGGTTGGAGCCGTTAGTATAGCCATACTATTCGTATTTTTGGCGACCACCATGCTACAAACACAACAACTTAAGCAACAAACGGCGTACACCAAAAAGAAAACAACCGAATTGTTTAAAACCTTATTTCCTAAAACTAAACGTATTGTCAATATTAAATCGCAAACCTTAACTTACCTAAAACAGAATCATCTAGCCTCAGGTGATAATGCTAAATTAGTTTCCATCATTAAGCAGGTTGAACCTTGGTTTAATCAAGTAAAAAATGTCAAGGTTGAGCAAATGCTTTGGCAGCGAAGCGCAAAGTCAAATCTCTTATCTTTTAAGGTAAGCGCACCCAGTTCAGCGGATTTACAAAAGGTGATTGCGTTATCTAAAAAAGAACCCGCTTTGGCAAATAATAAGCCAGGCCTGGTAGACTCTGAACTTACCAAGGTTTCTATGCGATTAACCCTAAAAAATGTCAGTTCAAATCAGGCACAAGGAGTCATTTATGTTGATGCAAATTAACCAGGCCTGGTCAACTTTAGATAGCCGTGAACAGGTTCTGTTAAAAGTGCTGTTAGCTTTTTTGATTGTGGTGATTATGTATTTGCTGATTTGGGCTCCAATAACCTCAAATAAACAAAATGCTCAGAAGCAATTATATCTGGCTCAACAAGAGTGGCAGTGGTTGAATGAACAAGTTAATGCCATAAATCATTTGCCTAAAAATCGTCAAAATTCAAACGGTATTTTAAAGAGTAAAGAACAATTAATAACGTTGTTACAACGTAGCCTTAAACGCCAAAATCTGTTTAAAGATATCAAAACCATACAAGGCATTAATCAAGGTGGCAAAGTTGCCTTTGAGTCGGTTAATGGAGCTCGCTTATTTAAGTGGTTAGAACAGCTTGAATTGCAGGGTTTAGTGCCTGATAAGGTGTCAATTACAGCATTAACACCAGGCCTGGTAAAAGCGGATATTCAATTTAAGTTAACCAGATAAGAAATAACAAGACGCAAGGGTTTAAATTAATGGCAATTTTAAAAATCGGAATTTATTTGGCATGAATAACAAACGTATTATTGGATTGACCATTTTATTTGTGGTGACTTTTCTAGTTTCTATTCTAATCAATCTTCCTTTAAATTGGCTAGTCTCTAAACCGCAAATTAAACAGATGCTTGAATCTAAAATTAATGCATCCCAACATCTTAAAATAAATTCTTCACGTGGAACAATTTGGCAAGGTGAGCTTGATGTCAGTTTGGTGACAAATCCTCATTTCAATCAAATTTCTGCAAATACTTCAAAACCGAATCCAAAAAACATGCCGTTAGGTATTATTCAATTTCATTTGAATTTATTACCTCTTTTATGGGCTAATTTATCAGCTGATATTGATTGGCAATTAAATAACGCATCTAGTTCTTCTGAACGATCTAGCAAATCCTTCTCAGATAAGACTTTACTAAGAGGTCATTTATCAACAAGCTTGTTATCAAGTGCTCAAAACCAAACCCTTGTTTGGCAAACCTCACAAGGGCAACTGCAATTGGACTCGTTAGATTCCAAGTTGATTGCATTAGAACCAGAACAAGCAGCTGTGTTTCAAAACATAGCAGGCCTGGTCAATATCAAACAATTAACCTTTGAATATAAGCCACAGCTAAATTGGTTTAGTGCATTTGATGCTAATATTCAGTTTAAGGATGTTAAGGCCATGAACAATGTATTTCCACCCATTAGTTTAACGAGTCATTTAAAAGATTCGCAAATTTTAAGTAGTCTTGATGGACAAACAAAAGATTGGAAATTAACAGGAGAGGCCAGTTTGACCAAACAATTGCGCTATCAGGTAGATTTGTCGGTAAACGCAAAGGATGCTAAGGATTTGCCAGACTGGGCGTACTTGATGAATAAAAAATCAAAATCAAACTACAACGCTAAATTTGTGGGGAGATTTTAATTGAGACCTTTGCAAGAGTTAGGGATGAAAAGGTCTCGTAGCGTAACTTAGATATTGCTAACATTATCTGAAAGCGTGAGTGGATTAAAAATTGAATTTAGATTCATCAAGACCCACTTCAAGACTAATAATCTTATTTGTTCTTTTAAAGATTTCTTCGCTTTCTTGAACTGATAGATTTAACTCATCACGTGTTTCTAATCGACCATCACTCCATTTGATCACTAAATAACTGTCCTTATTTACTAATTTATAAATTATGGGTGTCTGACAAACTGTAAAAGCAATTGAATTTTCTGGCAGCATTAGATTCTGGCGTTTACCAGATACAGCCAAATATTCAAAGTTGTTCTGGGCGGAATTAAATTCTGTTTTTCTTAAAAGGTCAGTAGCAAAATGAACAATACCATTCTTAATTTGAATGCCAAGTTCTCCAAAACGAGTTAATACTTCCTCTTTAACCTGGCCGGTCATGCCTGGTTGTTGGGCGCCAGAATGTTTGGGCGTGTGTGAGTAAGGATCATATGGGAAAGCACCATACTCAGCCGGTGTTTTATTAAAGCCGATACCCTCTCTAATTCTATAGTAGAGTTGTCCTAATTCGGTAATTTCATTTGTGGATGCATGGGTTGCAATAGCGTGAAAAAAACTTTCTTGTGTGGCTAAAAGTAACTTAGATACCATGTGCCAATAAATACAACCAAGACCCTCAAAACCAAACATTCCATGAGACCGTCCGGTGAACTCTTTGTGATTAAAAATGTCTTTATAGAGATTGACTACGGCTAGTTTAACTATTTCAAATTGAGTTCCTAATTGAGTTTTTAAACTATCTAATTTGTTATTTAATATTTCTAAATTTATGATTTCATGATGAAAACGATATATTTGGAGGATGTCATCTTTAACGATAATGATTTGATCATTAACTTTGACTAATTGACTTAAATTTTTATCCTCATCTATTTGAGCAAGAGAGATAGAATTTTTTTGCAAGAAAGGTTTTTGCGGTTCATCTGGATATAGCATAAAGGTCTTTTGATCTTCACGGAACAGGTCAGACTTAAATAGGCTTTTTAACAATGTAATGACATCATTTTTTTCAAGTGTGCCAGAGCTTAGCACCGATACCTGGCCTTCTAACATAGCATATAAATAATCTACTGAGAGCGATTGCTTTTCAATACTTAATATATTGTATGCATGATAAAGATTATCGGTTCTTTGGTTGTATTTAATACTGTCGTCTAACAATGTAGTTACGTTGCTAAGCATTGATTTTAAGTGATTGATGTCTAATTCTGTTTTACCTGAAAAACATTTAGATTTATATATTTTTTGACGATAAGCACTAGCTGATTGCCCTAGAGAACTGAGCATTTCAAAACGATAAGCATCACTAAATTCACCATGCTCATTAAGATGTTTACAGGCCTGCTCTATGCTATTGGCGGTTTCTAAAAACCACGTAACGACTTCGGTGGAGCACGCCGCTTGGTTCTGTTGAGTTTGCAATATTTGTTGTAAAAAATCTACATAGCGTCTCATATAATAAAGAGTCACCATCGAGAGTCCTTGCCCAACTAATGCATTGTTAGCATCATTCCATTCTGGTCTCTGGGTGTTTAACCAAATCCCACCTCTAAGCACAAAATTACTTAATTTAGATAATAGAGGCACCAGTAATTTTTCTAGTAAGTTAACTTGATAGACATCTCCATTAGAATTCAAAACTAACTTTCCGTCAGCCCCCATGGATTTTATTCTTTTCTGAATCAGTTGCTCTTCATCTTCGTCGTATTTAACCGTGTTTTTGGGATCGAGCAATAGTTTGTCAAAAGACGCAATTCTATAAGGTACATTTGCATAAGAATAGATAGACTTGCTAAGCATCTCAGCTAATTTTTTTGGATGATATTTGTTGGATAATTCCAGAAGCTTAAGCAAATAGATAATTTGATGATCACCCCAATAGCCTATGTAACTCCAAGGATCTTTTGGGTCTTCTATTTCCCAATCAATACCCTTGTTAGTAATGCGATAGGGGTTGTAACCATCTATTGTGCTAGAGTTTACAAATTTGGAGATTACGTTTTCAATAAACTCTGGATAGCTTAATAAAAGAGCTTCCCAATTTTGAAAAATATCACGCCAATTACCTTCATAGGCCAGAATTCTATTGCCTGAATTATCTTTTATATTAATAGAGAATCGGTTCCAAGGTCGGCTTGGGTCGCCATGTCTTCTACCAAAGGTAATAGGTAAATAATCAGAACATAATCGCTCTAATTGGCTGTTATTTTCTAGAGCAATTTTTTCACGTAGTTCAAGCAACGATATTTGCTTTGGCAGGCCTGTAAAAAAATTAGCATGTTCTTCAAAAATAACTTTATTGAAATGTTCAATATTTTTAGCAAATTCACTAGAGTTAATCCAATATTGATCATCAAATACTCCGCCACGCATAGAATTGAATAGCACATTAGAATAATGATGAACATCATCCATTTCGCTGCCAGTAAGTTGATGGCCATCAGCCTGAGAAATTAAATCTTTTAATTTCTCAGAACCGCTTTTAATGGTTTTCTCTAGTTCCTGATTGAGTAAGGTAGGGTTTTGTTTTAATCTTGAAATAAGTTGAACAATTTCTGTTTGATTTTGTTCGACGTTAGCAATGATTTTCCATTCTTTGTTACAGCCGGGCTGTAATTGTAAGCTTGAAATTACAAAATATGCCCCCCGAATGCCGCGAATGGTTTCTTCAGGCTGTAGGTCTTTGCCTGATGTAAATGCATTAATTTGCCTGGAGCTAAGAAGTATTTGAGGGTTATCTAAACCTATTTGAAAAGCAGTATTGGCTTTTAGAACTTCCACAGGTTCTGGCTTATCAGTAATGCCAGAGTAGAGTGAAAATATGGCTACACCGGTTTCATGCTCCTGTTCGTTGAAACGATATGCATCAACCAGATTACTTGCGTTGGTCTGTACTTCTGTTGGTACTGAAGCAGGTAGAATATTTTGCAACCCATCCATCACTTCTAATTCTAATGTTTGCGTGGAATGATTAATAATTTCAGATTCAACCACAAAACCAAATTCGTCACTAACATTCCAAGTAAAACGAAAAGTCATATTTAGAGTCTCATTAAACTCCTCAAAGCATATTTTGTTTCCAAGTACATGCTTATAAAGGTTTCGCTTTAAGTCTTTTTGTTGAGTCGTTAAAGGTTTAAAAGGTTCCCAAATGACCCAGCTATCTTTGCTATCTGTGCTGTCTTTTGATTTAACTCTTAATATCGTTTTATTACCACTATGTTCTGCGCTGTCTTGTATTTTGTCTACGGCGGCATAGGGAAATAAGGCAGAATCAGAAGATACACGACCCGCAGTTAACCCTGTATTTGATGAGATAAACAACCAATGATCACTGTGCGATACTATGCTCATAAAAAAGTTAGGCATCGAGTCGATGTTTTCAATTAGGTAATATCGTTCATTTTTAAGTTCAACAAACTTACCGGTTGTTTTTTCACTTATCAGGTTATCCAATTTATGCTCCTTTAACTATAATTGGTTCTTAACTTATCGGGCGTGCAAGCTTCTCTAAAAGTGATATTCAATAAAGGTCTGCACTTCATACATATCAGAGTTGATGTAATAATCGCCATTTGCTAGATTCAAACGATACTCTGGACTATCTTTATCAAGAGTTCGATAGAACAATTTAATGCCAACTTTGCTTGAATTTGCTTCTCTAACGCCTTTATCAAGTAAGTAGCTATAGGAAAGCTTATATTGTTCTGGATAAACGATGCCAAATTGACGTTGGAAGTCATATGGACCCCATTTATCTTGAGCAAAAGATGCCGTTATTATATGACGATTTTTATAAACCAGTTTCGCATCTATGCTTCTAAAATTAGTTGCAGGAACTGGAGAGCCGGTTGTCTGCTCTTTACCCATACTTGTGCGAATGATTGCACGGTATTGATTACTTGGGTTAAGTACAATTTTTGATGATAGCAGCCAAAGTTGATCTGAATCTAAACCACTTGCAAATGCCGCTTCTCCTTGAAAATTAGTATCTGAGAAATAAGCTCTGTAAGCATCTGTTTTGGTGCCATAGTCCATATAGGTTAACCCAACGTTGAAGGCTAATTTAGCATCTTCACGCATATCATTGTCCCAGTTATAAAAAGGCGTTGCCGGTGTTGGGTCATAAGTTAGCATAAACTCAGCAGCTCGCACTTTTCGGTTACCCAAAACAGCAAATGGGTCACTGTCTGTATCACGTGGTGTTGATCCAGGATATGTCATAGAATCTATGAGGTTATCTCGAGCAAACAGACGAGGGTATAGCATAAAATTACCATAATTTAATTGCATTCCCACTTCTGCAACCGCTTTGTTTCCTAATCCGGAGTAGGGAAGATTGGTTCCAAATTCCGTTAAAGGGTCTCCGGCATCTGCTACAAGCCCAGCATACTGCCCAGCTACGATGAGTTTTGCGTTATTGGCTAGTGTGTGTTGGATTTTAGCCTTAATGCCCAGAGTGTCTTTAAATTCAATTTCCTTTTCGGTTAGGCTGCCGTTATTAACTTTTTTGTATTTTTCACCAATTTTGTCTCGCCCAGAAACGATGGCACCCATTTGTAATTTAGTGTCAGGACTTAAATTAAATTCACCTTGTACGGTTGTTTGAGCTTGTTTTCTTTGAGTCGCTTGACCACCATCCGCACTACCCGCTCTATCAAAATCTTGTGAATGCATAATAGAATACTGCTGCTGGTCACCAAAACGATATTTTGCAATAAATTTAGGGTTGGCTCCCCAGTAGACTTCAGGCCCAGCAAGTAATGTAAAACCTTTTAAAGCCTTTTTACCATCAAATTGAAATCCGTAAGGGGCTTTTGCATTCCAAATATCTTGGCCATTTGGTCCTGTCATATCAGTGGTTTCTCTGACCAAACCAAAAAAGTCTCCTTCATAACCCCAGTGATAACGCGGCACATGGTAGAAAAGATCTAAATCATAATTCTCAGCATTGTAGTTAGCATCAAAACTGTAAACTTCTAATTGATTGTCTTTATCATCATTAACTCGATCACCATATCTAAATTCAAAGATACTATCTGCAGCATTAGGCGTGTAGTTGAGGGTAAAAGCGCTTCTAAACTTTGAATTAGGCTCAAACTCAAAATCAGTAAAGCCCATGACTCCACCGTCTGTTTTAGAGCCACTACTAATGCCTTTATCTTCTATAGGGCCACCCAATCCGTTATTAATACCTTCTACTTTAATACGAGCACCGGTCAATCTAAAAGTGTCATTACCCATTAAGGCATCGCTTCTTTGAGCATTTTTTGAACGATAATCTGCTAAAGCATCCATATCGATTGAAGCGTTCTTTTTGCTGGTCTTGCTTTTTTGGTAAGGATTTACTTTCCAAACTTGAGTTAATACGTCGAGTGCTAAACGGGTTTCAGCCTCATAAACGCCATCAGAATTGGCTTTACCTAAACGGTTAATTCCCCACCATTCTTCGTTCATGTTATTAGCATTTTCTTGAAAGTCGTACTTATAACCTCCATTAGACCAAGACGCGTGTTTATCGTGTTTATCTAGGTTTTCGGTCTGTTTATATTTCCACCATTCGTCACGCCACTCAAATATAAAGCCACCTAAAGAATTGCCTTCTGCGCCATTACCGTAAGCTTGACTATACATTTCTTCCCATTGGGCTTTTAAGTATTCAGCTTGAGAGCGTTCGTCTTCTTTAAATGCTTTTTCATTAAAGGCATCTGCACCAAATTCAAACAGTAAAACAGGTTTATTGTATTTAGTCTTTACATCACTCCAAAGCTTAGTAAAGCTTTTACCTCGGTAGGCGTTAACCCCTAATAAGTCCCAGTCATCACCCTCTTTGGCGATGATATCTAAATATTGAATATCGCCATTGACAATGGTAAAAGGATGATTAGGGGAGATTTTTTTACCTTCATCGATGACTTCATCAAATAAAGAGTAAAGGAATTCAGCTTTAGCATGGTTTTGCTCACCAACTGGTAGGTTTTCAATCTCAAAGCTTTTCCAGCTTAATCCGTAGTTACTTTCGTTACCGAAGGCAAACATTAAAACACCCGGTGTATCTTTGTATCGTCTTACTACGTCGAGTGCTTGCTGTTTTAATGCTTTACGGGTAGCAGGGTCAGAATAGTCTGTGTTTTCAACCCATGTACCATTAATGGTTGCACCGTAACGACCCATGAGCGGGTTAACGGCTGTCATAATGCCATATCTTTTATAGACATATTCCACCCACTTAGGCGGAATCATCATAAAAGTACGAATGGCATTAATCCCTGCTTTTTTCATTAATCCAAAGTCATAATCAAGCACTGCTCGGATATCTTCCTCAGGTTGCCCCCAAAGATTATAAGTAAAGTTTTCATCTCTAGGACTGTAGCCCCAAACAACTCCTTTAACAAAGAAGTCCTTACCGTCTACTTGAAGTTTTGAGCCTTTCTCATCGCTATTGAGTTTTACATCGTGCATTGCAATGGCTTGACTTGTAAATAATAAACCAGCAGAAAGAAAAATTGAGCAGACGGTTAGTTTGCTTTTATTCATTGATTTGTTGGATGTCATTTTTATCCCCTAATCCTGTTACGATATTGAATTGCTGCTAAATTTCCTGCATTAAGGTTGACAGGAGTCATACACATCTCCGGTTATATTTGGTGAATCAAGCAGCCACTGACGGTTCGCATAATTAGCGTTATCGGTAACAGGCGTACATGATAAATCTTGAGGGCTGTTATCGAGTAAGTTCTCCTGTGTACCATCAACAACCCATAAATATTCCATGTCAGCAGTTGGAGCAGGATCTAAAGTCACTGTCCAAGTACCATCACCATTGTCAGTCGCTTCAGGTCCACCTGCTGGATCCCATCCCCAGAAAGGTCCGGTCATCCTAACAGCAGAGGCATTGTTCGCAGACACGGTTAAGGTTAAAGGTATTGCGCAACTGTCAAAAATATCATCAGTGACATTAGCTGATCCCACGGTCCACTGACGGTTTGCATAAGTGGCGTTGTCAGTTATTGGAGTACAGGAATAATCTGGGTTAGCGTTGTCAGTAAGATTTTCCTGAACACCATCAACAACCCATAAATATTCCATGTCAGCAGTTGGAGCAGGATCTAAAGTCACTGTCCAAGTACCATCACCATTGTCAGTCGCTTCAGGTCCACCTGCTGGATCCCATCCCCAGAAAGGTCCGGTCATCCTAACAGCAGAGGCATTGTTCGCAGACACGGTTAAGGTTAAAGGTATTGCGCAACTGTCAAAAATATCATCAGTGACATTAGCTGATCCCACGGTCCACTGACGGTTTGCATAAGTGGCGTTGTCAGTTATTGGAGTACAGGAATAATCTGGGTTAGCGTTGTCAGTAAGATTTTCCTGAACACCATCAACAACCCATAAATATTCCATGTCAGCAGTTGGAGCAGGATCTAAAGTCACTGTCCAAGTACCATCACCATTGTCAGTCGCTTCAGGTCCACCTGCTGGATCCCATCCCCAGAAAGGTCCGGTCATCCTAACAGCAGAGGCATTATCCGCTTTTACTGTTAAGGTTAATGCTTGTGGGGTTGCATTGGCTTCTGTAAACAAATTATTTGTGTTACTTGCGTCTTGATAGAGCTTGACGTAATCCACTAACATTTTCTGGGGCGTATTAATAATCGCATCTGGTGCGCCACCTAGAGTCCCATCAATGGCAATATTCAACAACAAGAAGAAAGGTTGTTTGAAAGCTGCGTACTTAGCATCTGAAATATCAATGGTTTTATAGGCTTGGCCATCAATAGAAAAGGCAAGTGATGTTTCTGTCCATTCTAAAGCCCAGATATGATAATCATCCGCAAGAGAATCTGTTAATACAAGGTCTCCTGAATCTATAACATGTCCGGCATTTTCAGAGTAATGAATGGTTGAGTTGGACTGGTTTAAACTTGCACCTCCAGTTTGCCAGACTTCCATAATATCCATTTCTCCAACATCTGGCCATTGGGTATCAGGAAAAGCTGCACCAAGCATCCAAAAAGCTGGCCAGGTAGACATGCCTGCTGGCACTTTAATTCGTGCTTCGATTTTTCCATAACGGAATTCAACCTTATCTTTAGTGTTTAAGCGTGCAGAGGTAATTGCATCATTTCTTATGCCACAAGTTCCATCTACATTTAAATCACATTTTGCTGTAATCACTAAATCACCATTTGCAACACTAACATTTGCAGCATCGTTAGTATAAAGCTGGCTCTCATCATTTCCCCAACCATCAGAGTTTGGTCCATAACCCGTTTCAATGTTCCAGTTTGCAAGAGAGTCAGTGTCAAACTCGTTTGACCAGACAAGTTGGTAAGTAGAAGATGGTTGTGCAACGTCTTTAACCAAAGTAACATCATCAATGAATACTTCACCGGTATCCGCACCTAAGTCAAATAAAACACGACTGTTGGCGCCGCCAAAGGCGATATTTGAAAAAGTATAAGTAAAGGTTTGATAATCACTGGTCAAGGTTGTGGTTTCAGTCGCACTGGTATAAGGATTTTCATTTAAACCAACCCCAGCAATCATGGTTCTGCCAGCAGTCCCTTTCGCTTTGAATGAAAGGGTATAAGTTTGACCTTGTTCTAAAGTTGTGACATTACTTAAATTAACATCATAAGGATTGCCTGCAGAAGTCACATTAGCGAAGTTAGCGCCATCAACGACATTAAATGCATTGCCAGACCAACCCGCGGTGGTATTTGAGAAATCTCCGTTAGAAATTAAAAGGGTTGACGGAGGAGTTACTGGCTCTACTTGGCCTTCAAACGCCAATTCAACGTCCGTAAAATAGAAGGTGAAAGGGGTATCCAATTCATCTGTTGGTCTAATGTACCAAGAGGTTTGTAAGTCTAAGTTCGCTTGAGAATTATTGCTGAATTTGTAAAAAGGAATGCTAACTTCATACCAGCCATTACCAATGTCGTTGGCATTTTCATATGTACTTAGGTCAACAGTTACAGCGCTTTCTTGGCTTTTGGTTACGCCTTCTCTTGTGAAAAATGCGATTTTAACTTTATTGCTTGGTGACCCTTTTACTTTAATTTTGAAAGTGTCATAAGCTGACAAAAAACCAGGCGAGTAATTTACAAAGGCTGCAAGGGCAATATTTTTGCCATAACCCGTGCCACTTGCTACAGAAAAAACACGATCAAACGAATTGTCAGTTGTTACGCTAGCGTCAAATGAAGCCCCGCTATCAAATGCTGAAAGAGGGAATTCACCAGCAAAGGTTTCGGGATCATTATAACCATTGCTTGAATAAAGAGCTTTTGTAGGGCTTCCTATGGTTGCATCAGATTCATCAATATTAAGGTCACCATTTAATTGAAGCGAGTTACTCGTTAGGTTGACCCCATTATTTGTAAAGGCAGTCTCTAATTGACTATTTGATGAGCTATTAGATTGTGCATTATTAAGGGCATTTTCTAGTTCGTCATCAGATAAAGTTCCTGCTTGTACTTGAGTAATAACAGAATCATATTCGCTATCGATATTGTTCATAATATCAACCAAGGCATTGCCTAGATTGTTAGACTCATCATTGCTTGTAGATCCTGTAGTAGCCGCGGTGGTATCATTGATTATATTGTTTAAAAATACGGTATCTGATAAAGGTGTTGATTGCCCCGTTACATTTTTGGCTATAGCTTTAAATGCTTCTGCCGCAATCGCATTTTTTTGACTCGGTTGAGTAGCTCCGGTCTGTTGACTAATTGCGTTGGTTACCGCTGCAACAATTGCCTGAATTTTAGCGGCAGCTTTTGCAAGCGCAGGGTTGCTAAGAGGGTCGGCTTTAAGGTCTATCGCATTATCTAAACCTAAAAGAGATCTAACTGAGGCTTCAGCAGTACTATCTCCACCAAGCGCCATGATTAAAGTAGTGACTGGAGTGACGTGTTTAGATCCTGGAGGTGCACTTAATTGACCACTAAAAGTTTCCCCAGTACTTTGATCTCTTGAATTGGCTTCAGCTCGGCAAATTGTAGACGTGTTTTCAATACCAACGCCAGTAATGGTGAAATTACCTTTTGCATCTGTCAAACTTGTTGCTGCAATATCTATGCTTTGGTCATAAACTTTATTGCTATTCATATCGGCATAACAGAACATCCCTGAAAGATATCCATCAATAGCTGAAAAACCTAGAGAAGTAGGAGCTGTAATTTTTTCACCGCTACCACAACCAGCTAGTCCAGTAGCAATGGCTAAAGCTAATGTGGCTAGAAGCCGTCTTTGGCTAGATTTTTTCATCATCTCACTCCTCTGTGTCATGACTTATTTATACAATTTTTGACAATATTTTAATTTTTATTTATCTATGCTATATAGCATGATAAACAAGCTTAAATACTCTAGTCAAGCATTAAAAACAATAAGTTATGGTCATTAGTAAATGCTATATTGAATAAAAAACACTTATAATTAATTGCTGCTAATTGTTTTATAGTTACTGCTATGTAGCAGTTTTAAAGAAATACAGAAATTTAAGTTCACTCTTTAGTAGAATCATTAAGATTAGTAATTAGTGACTCTGGCAAAGGTATCTACTAATTATGGGCTGAATTTTTCGCCTAAATCAGATAAACAAAAAACTCGATGACCGAGAGGTTAAGTCGAGAAATTTTTGCACATTTTTTGCGATCCCCATTTGCGCAATGTTCGAAATTAACTTTTTTTGAGGACTTTATTATTGGTTTGACTATGAGTAAAAAAACCACTCCAAAATATAAAATAGTAGAAGAATCTATTATTAAAGCCATTCAGGATAAGCAAATTCAGCATAAGTTACCTGGTGAACGCACGCTTGCTAAAGAGTTTGGTTTTTCTTACATGACGGTAAGAAAAGCAATCACTAATCTTGTTCATAAAAATGTACTTTTTAAAGTGCCTAAGAAGGGTACGTTCGTTAATAAAGAAAAAAATGTAAAGCATTCAACAATTGGCTATTTTATTGATCAGCGTATTAAGTTGGGTATATCTAGCCCTTATTACTCGATGATTTACAACGCCATTGAAAAAGAGGCGGCAAAATATGATTTTACGGTTATTTATTTTTCAGATGCTGATGCAGAGCGCCTAAGTAAGGTGTTAAAAAAAGTTGATGGCGTGATTGCGACTTGTTTTCCACACAATGAAGCGATTATTGCGCAAATGAAAAAGCAGCTGCCTGTTTTGGCTATAGATAATGCATCAAAAGATCAAACAATTCCTTCTGTAGTCATTGATAACTTTACCGCTGATTATTCAACAGTTGAATATCTCAATAAATTAGGTCATAAAAAAGTGGCATTTATGACAGGTTTAAATAATTCAGATGTAGGACGTAATCGTTTAAATGGTTATAGACAGGGAGTTATTGATTTTGGTTTGGTAAATAGTGAAGACCTGGTTTTTTACGGAAACTATTCGTTTGAATCAGGGGTTGATGGAGCCAATTATTTTTTACAGCAAGATGAATTACCACAAGCAATTATTTGTTCTAATGACTCTATGGCTTTGGGTGCTATACAGCGTTTAAAAGCCGCTAATGTTCGAATACCAGGCGATATTAGTGTCATTGGCTTTGATGATATTCAAGTCGCTAGTCAAGTTACTCCAGCGTTAACGACTATTGCTGTACCAACACAAGAAATTGCACACCATGCATTTAGTATGCTTAAGCAAATTCTTGATAACAAACCTTTAACTTTTCAACATGTCTCTTTGTCAGCTAACCTTATTGTTAGAGGTAGCTGTGCGAGGAGAGACTCATAACCAAACTGAAAAGTTCTCATATTATTTAAGCCCATAGCCTAAATGAGATCTTGGCACGAGAGTATGCACGAGTAAAAATGGTTAAAATTCACCTGATTTTTGTTGTGCCCCAAGGACACTTCCGATGGGCGACAACTTGCGAATAGCTAGCTATTCCCTGCGTTTTCCGCCGCAATCAGGCAATTTTCCCCTCATTTTTCTTTCGCACCTATCTCATGCAAAGGTCTCTAAATGAATTGTTTTAACAAGGCTCTTGTTGATTTTACTGTTATCAGAGACCTTTATTTAGGGAGAGATTATTATGAATCTGCGCAAAATCATCTTAGTTAGTTTAGCTGTATTTTTGGTATTAATTCAGGGTAGCTTAGTTTATGCCAGTTCTAATACCGTATTTGCCCCCAGTATAGGTGGTAATTGGGTTGGGAATGGCATTTCTTATTCCTCATACCGCGATGGTGAGTCTCCAGATAAAAAGAGTCTAACACCTAAAGAGAATATATTAGAAGACCTTAAAATATTGTCTAAACATTGGAATTTGATTCGTTTGTATGACACTAGTCAGAACTCTAGAAGAGTTCTGGAGGTCATTCATGAAAATGATCTAAAAATAAAAGTGATGCAAGGTGCTTGGATTTCAGGTAAGCAGACTCAGCAGCAAAATGATGCTGAAGTCTCTAGAGTGATTAAGCTTGCAAATACCTATCCAGATATAATTGTAGCGGTTAATCTTGGAAATGAGATTTTTGTTGATTGGTCCGCTCATAAGGTTAATGATTTCAAGCCAATAGTGAATTATATCCGTCAAACAAAAAGGTCGATTCAACAGCCTGTTACCGTGAATGATGACTACAATTTTTGGAATAAACCTGCGGCCAAAAAAATTGCAAAAGAAATCGATTTTATTGGCTTGCATGCCTATGCTTTTTGGAACAACAAAACATTAAAAGGCAGTTTGAAGTGGACGCAGGGTATTTATAAAGATATTCAAAGCCGTTACCCAAATAAGCAAATAGTTTTAGGCGAAACGGGTTGGCCAACCAGCCGAATTTATAACGATGGCACTTATGAAGGTGGATTAATTGGCAAGGCAAATGTTGCCAATTTAGAAAAGTTTTTTACGCAATATAATGAATGGATCAATAAAGAAAAGATTGTTTCATTTTATTTTGAGGCTTTTGATGAAAACTGGAAAGGTGGCCATGATGGAGTGAATGCTGAGGCCAAAGCTGAAAAGCATTGGGGTGTTTATTATTCAAATAGAAAACCTAAAATTACTTTGCCTTTAAAAAGCCAGTAAAACTCCAGTTAATTTGTAAGATGAACAATCGCTTCTTTATGAAGAGAACTTGGTAGAAGGTTATAGGCAATCAAGTAAGGTCAAAAGTTGACTGTTTTCTCTCTTACCCTGCATGGGGTGGTTAATTTTTTGTCTAAATCAAATAATCTTAACGCACTTTGCGTTCGCACGATGATTCGTGCAAAACGCTCAATAGTTTGTTTTTATGCCAGTTTATGGCGTAGATCAAGTTCAGCACGTATTTGATGAACTTTAGTTTCACTTAAGCCGTAGTTTTTCATTACCCACATGGCGAGAATCGTTCCAATACTCGGTACTAAAACGTAAGCTAATAATAAGCCTTCAAGTGTTTCTGGCGTTTGTTGAGCTATTGTTTGGTCAAATCCGATTAACCATAAGATAAACCCACTTAACATTCCTGCAATAGCGAATCCAACTTTAACCATCCACCAATATACAGCACCAAAAGTTGCCTCTCTACGTACACCATATTTTTGTTCATCCAAATCACAAATATCTGCAGTCATCGACATCATTAAGGTGAATAGTCCTCCAATACCAAAAGCAAATAAGGGTAACGGTAAGAACATTAAGTAAGGATTTTCTGGTTGAAAAGCCCATAAAAACATAGCATAACCAATTAGAGATATTCCCTGAGTAATAAGAAAGGTTTTACGCTTTCCAACACGTTGTGATAAAAAAGTCACAATAGGTATAACTAAAAAACAGGTAGCAAGTGCACTTAATGATCCAAACCATGCCGGCCAATTACCAGCAGCAGGCACATCACCGCCATTCATATAGTAGACAATAATAAAAAAAGAGAACCCAGCAACGGTATTAAATGCATTAAATATTAGAAAGGTCGCAATACAAATTCGGCGAAAATCTTTATGTTTAAGAACTTCTTTAAGTCCATCAAGTAGATGAGTGGTGCTTTGTTTTATATTCTTTAAAGAAATATCTTCAACTTTTTCAGGAGAAGGCTGGGTTTTACCAAAAACAGCAGGTACAAGACATAATAATAAACAGCCTATACCAACCCAAAAAGCTAATTCACGAGCACCTTCTGCAGCACCGGTAAACCAGTCCGGGTTGTATATTATCATCCAAAACCAAGGAACGATTACCCAAGACCATTGACCAAGCCATTGAGCAACCGCCATTAAACGAGTTCTTTCATGATAATCTGAACTCATCTCGTAACCCATAGCAACATAAGGTGTCGAAAAGAGAGTCATTCCAAAATAGAAAAATAGCGATAGGATTAAAAAGTACCAAAAATTATAAATCTGACCATTTTCGGGGTAGATTTGCCACATCGCTATAAAACTGAAGCCAGCTAATAAAGCGCCAACAAAAACGTAAGGTCGGCGGCGGCCCCAACGAGATTTTGTGTTATCTGATATAAAGCCCATAATAGGGTCAGTAATGGCATCGACTAAGCGAGGAATAAAAAAAAGTAAACCCCAAAGAACGGGGTGAATTCCTAAACTTTGAACGAGTACCACCATAAACACACCGAGTGCCGCTGGGAACATTTGATTACCGAGCATTCCAAGCCCAAAAACGATTTTTTGACTCATTGGTATTAAGTCAGGTTGATGAGATTTCTGCATAAGCTTCTCCACATGATAGCTAAAGATTGAGAGCTTATTACTAATACTATTTCTTTGAATAGCTTCGCGTAAAAGTCTCAAAGTATTACTTCTTCGTAACACAAGTTTAAAAAAACTCTTTTTAATCATATGCTATATAGCACTAAAAAGTGAAGTTAATTTATATCAATCTATTGAAAAATATAAATTAAAACGAAGTAGTCTTTAAAAAAGAGTTTTAAAAAAACTAAATAAAGAGGGGGAATAAAACGGGTAATAAAGCGGGTAAGAAAGCTTTCACAAGTTTCAGTATTAATTAAGTAAATTTTCAGATTCAAGGTCTACTAACGTGTATTTTGCTTTCGTGCGTATTTCGTGAAAAGGTTTCTATTAAAGAGTGAATTATCGGATTTTTGAAAACAAGACATTTCATTTTTTGAAAAGATATTTTTTGGAGTTTTACCAGGCCTGGTAACTTATTTGAAGTTTTTATGCTCAAATTAGAAATTTTTTATCAAATTTTTCTTTCGCATAGCTATCTTTGCAAGGCTCCTTTATTAAAACCTATTGCAAACGAGTTGTTTCTTTAGGGACTTCAAGAATTGGGTCAATATCTAATGACCAATCTGAGCTATTTAACGCTTGGGAGAAAATTTTTATTAAAGGCCCTAGTAAATCAGAGTGATAAGGCAAAACAATGCCTTGTCCTGATTCGGGTTCTAGTACTAATTGGGCATTTTCGCTGTAGATTTCTTTAAAGGTTATTTTTGCTAAAAGAATCGGTGATTCACCAAGAGGATAATTTGGGTTTTCAGGTTTTTTATATTCACTCTCATAATCACCTAATAACTGAGTTTTCTGTTTTTCAATCTCAGAAATTTGTGATTTTTTTTCATCAAATAAAGCCTGCCCATTTGTTGGATGTTGACCATGTAGAACAGGAATAAAGATTTTCATAAAACGACGAGTAATCCAAGCTAGATAGACTTGTTCATTGAGTGTTTTTATATTTAAGAGTATTCTGTCTTCAGCAGGGTTATAAGATGCTTGAATTTGGTTTATTTTATCGCTCATATAGGCTTCAATTTTAGTCTTTAAAGACGTTGGGTTTCTTAATATGCAAGATGCTATTATAAAAGTTTTACTCGTTAGCAGTGTATTATTCTCATCACAAACTATTGCTAATGAAAAAAAGGTTCTACCTGGCTCAGTAACCAATAATGAGCTTCAAAATCAACAGAAAGTTGCCACTAAAGAATTTAGTACGCCTATTTTAGAGCGTGTAGAAAATCCAACCATTAAAAGTTATCTTGCAGGGCTGTCTTCGGCTCAAGCCTATGTTGGGAGTTATGTGCAAAGTACGGGCGAAACAATAGACCGATTTTTTGGAACTGATATATCCGAAGTTTCTGAAAAAGGTAGTCGACTAATTGTCTATGCACCTTTCACTTATTATGATAATGGCGATAGTGTTAGTAGTTTAAATTTTAAAGCACAAATTGATTTACCTAGAACAAATCACCGTTGGAAAGTCTTGGTTTCCTCTTTTGAAGGAGATGAAGAACAAAACTCAAACAGCTTAAATCAATCAGGCATTAAGCCATCAAATACTCAAAATACCGTTGACAACGATACACAAAATACCTTGGCGGGTAGGTACCTTTTTGAATCTACAAAAGGCATTATTGCTCAAATGGATATGGGGTTGAAATTTATTAATTATATTGAGCCTAATCCGTTTGTTAAATATAAGGTGCGTTATAAAAATAATTTTGAAAATAAAGTAGAGTCTCGTACAACTCAAAATCTATATTTAGAAAGAGAGCGTGGTTTTGCTTGGGAAGGGCAGCAGGTTTTTGACTATAAGTTGAATCCTAAATGGTTAGCAAGAGGCCAAACTTCTGCCACTTGGTGGCGAGAAGATTCTGAGATTTTGTTGAATCAAAAGGCTATTTTATTTGAGTCCGTCTCACCGATTAGAGCCCGTGCTTATTTTTTAGATGGTAACTGGAATATTAATAATGAAGATGCCATGTTTAAGTCTGTTGCTTTTGGGATGAATTGGCGGGAAAGGCTTTACCATAATTGGCTTTATAGTGAATTTGAACCTAGAGCAACATGGAGTGAAACGGATAGTTTTAAAGAGCCAGAGTATAGCGTTAGATTGATGCTAGAAATGCATTTTTACACTTATTGAGACTTTTGCAAGATTAGATGCGTGTATAAATAAGGCTCTAATTCTCTATCTCTAGCCTAAAATATCCGCCCAATACGAAGCGCTAGCTATTACTAGCTAATACCCGTATTTTTTAGACTAAATCTAAATAATCTTTTTACTTTTTTCTTACATCCCGGACTCGTGCAAAGGTCTCAAATCGTTTTTGTATTTTACCTATCAACTTTCCTACTTTCGTGTTTTCGTGATTAATTTTTTAAAAATAAAGAATCAATCACAAAATAAAGATATCAAAATTATTGAGCCACTATGTAAGGTGAGGGTTTATTGGAATAATAAAGTGAAGATAATACAAATATCTGAAAACTAAAGGTTATTGATGCCATTAATAAGTGCATAGGTTGAAGAAGATGCGGCAAATTAAATTTGTATAAAATCAAACCAATCATAAATGTGATTATCACACTCGCCATTAAGCCATAAGCAATCAATTTAACCCTAGGTTTTTGACAAGCTTTTAATGTTTTTAGCGCTAAAAATAGATTAGTCCCTAATACCAAGATAGCATTAGTGATATGAATATTTATAATTGAACCTAATTGATCTATCCATCCTTCTCTTTGGTAATACTGCGTTGAGAGTGCGGCAATTTGATCCACTTGCTCTCGGACTTGCGTGCCTAACACGACCTGAATCAATGTGATAAAAATAGCGATATAAAGTAACGGTTTAATCTGTGTAATGGTTTCAGAATCTATTGTGATGAGATGCCGTTGCGAGCTTGTTAATGCCAGAACTAAGACGCCCACTAGAAATAAAGACATCAACATGTGTGTCGTAATGATTGCGGGGTGTAAATTAGAGCTAACCACAACCGCACCTAACCATCCATTAAAGCCCACCAACAAAAAGGCTGCGATGGATAGCTTCCACACAATTTTATCTTTTTTACGATAGGGCCAAGCGAAGAGTAAGGTTAGAAAAATTAAGAAGCCTATTGTTGTCCCAGTTAAACGGTTTAGATATTCTACCCAGGTTTTAAATGGGTCAAAATCGACTTCGGCATAACCCCTGTTGGCATATATTTCTTTATAGTCTGCAGGCAGTTCACTTACACTGGTTGGCGGCACCATTTGGCCAAAACACGTTGGCCAATCGGGACAGCCCATGCCCGCATCTAAAGCTCTAACCATTGAACCAACCCAGATTAAAAACAACACGGCCAGTATTGTAATAAGAGCCATTCTTCGGTAGCGACGAGATTGCTTTTTTTCTTTATGAAGTAACGCGTCTAATTCAGTGTTACTTAAATGATTAGGGTCTGTTGGGTTTTCTAACATGACTCGTTTTCCTTATTAAAAATAGATTAAAACCTGACCAAAGCATCCAGATTAACAGAAGGGATGCCCACATCCAAAGCATACGACCGATTAATCCAAAAACCTCTCCTGAATGCAATCCCCATAACCATCCATGTGTGTTCGTAGATAAGTTGTTTATTGTAGTGATAGGGCTTTTTTGATTCATTTGAACTTGGTTATTTAAAATAGGTAAAGCCCATCGGGTTTGAAAGACGACACCATAATCTTCATTGGATTGACATACGGCCTCTATTGCAGATTGACCTTGCCAAATGCTATTCAATTTTAACTTAGCAATTCCTTGTTCTTTAGGGCAAAGCGAGACATTATTTTTGGTTTCTAACGGGCGTAAAGGCAAAGGAAGTGTCAAGTTGCTAATGGCTGAGAGGGTATTTTTAGTAATGGGTGAATGTGATTTTAAAAGAGTCGGTTTTAAATCATTCGCGTTTAAGGCAATCCGGGCAGAAAAACCATTAGACCAAACACTGATTAGAAGGGCGCTTATTGTGATAATGCCCCAAATACCAAAAAAAATAATGCCCACTTTCGCGTGCAGGAGTTTCGGTTTTTTTAAAAAGTTGGGTAAACCTGACAAAATTAAAACCATTAAACCCACAGAGGAGATAACAAAAAGCCAATGCATCCAAACGGGCGACCAAAGGTCATAATGCCATTGAGTGAGAAAAGACGTTAATGTTTCATTAGCGGGTCTTTTTCCCAATAGTTTGCCAGAGTATGGATTGAAAAAGGCTTGAATCAGCTGGTTTTCTGCATTGATATAATCAACTCGTGTTGTATCAAACGGGGTTCTTGCAGGAAACAAGGTTTCTAATCTGGTCTGATTATCAGCAGGTAATGCTTGCCAAATATGCGTCATCAATTGATCTAAAGAAAGCGCATTTTTCCCTGGGCTAGGTGCGCAGTTACGCAAGTCTGGGTTGAATGCACGATCAATTTCATTGGAAAAAGAAAGGCCAGCTCCACTGATAGCCAATGAGAGCAAGGGGATAGCAAAACAAAAGGCGAATGCCAAATGTAGTTGGCGCCATTTCAATTTCATTAGCCGCTCTTTACCCTAAATGTTTGACTAAAACAAAAGGAGGTTGAACATCATTACTCGCTACAGATTGGCTAATGGGTAATAGATTTGGAAGCTTAGGTTGATGATCTATAAAATGATCGCCTAAGAGAGAGGCAAAAATCAGCATTAAATAGATAATGGAATAAGCGAATAATTTAATATCCGCTTTGGCATCTTGATTAAAATAAAGACGATAAACATAAAAAGCAAAGAGTACATTTAAACCAAGTGCCGATAAAAAATAAGCTAGACCACTCATACCAATAAAAGCAGGCAACAACGTAATCAAGAACATTAAGACCGTATAAAAAACAATTCTATTTTTTGTATATGGAATCCCATGTGTCACCGGTAGCATTGGGTAGGGGGTTTTTCGATATTCTTCTACGCGGTAAATTGCCAAGGGCCAAAAATGTGGTGGGGTCCACAAGAAAATGATTAAAAATAAGACGATGGCTTCAATAGAAACTTGCCCCGTCATCGCAACCCAGCCCAAAAGAGGCGGCATTGCACCCGCCGCCCCGCCCCAAACAATATTCATAGGGGTTGTGTGTTTTAAAAAAACGGTATAGACAAATGCATAGCCAAACATAGATATTAATGTCAGCAGGGCGGTTAGAAAATTGGTTTGCCAAAGTAAAATAGCTTCCCCTGAGACTAACCATGTTATCGCCACAAAAATCGCAAATAAAATACTGACTCGCCCCGTTGGGAGAGGACGACCTTCGGTACGAGCCATTTTTTCGTCTACTTTATGGTCAATAATGTGGTTAACTGCCGCCCCAGAGGCAGAAACTAAACCGATACCTAGAGTCGCCCAAGCCATCTGAACCACATTTTGAAGTGTCAAGGGTTCTGATAAAGCTAAAATCATGCCTACCACGGCGGTAAACATGATGAGGTAGACTACTTTTGGTTTACCTAGTTCATATACTGCGCGTATTCTAGAAATAACTTCTTGATTTTTAGAAAGGTTTTGTTCTTCCATTTCTAAAGAATTTTCTATCGTTTCATTATTAGATTCAAGTTTCTCTGTATCTAAAGGGTGAGCATTGGATGGTGAGTCGTGACTATGTATGCGAGATGCCATGGAATGCCTCAAACCTATATTGTATTAAAATGCGTTTAAGTATTTGGATGTTTTCAGCTAAGCTTGCTAGACGCGGTCAATTAAAATTAGTGAAATTTTAGTCGTTGAACGACAAGTGGATAACGATGACTAACCTCTTTAAAAACGTTTAGCATATAGTTAGTATATAGCTATTCAAAGCAACATGATAAGCGTTTTAGATGAGTCCCTTGGTCTTTTAAAGGCTTTATTTGGTTAGTCACCTATTAATTTTCAGAATTCTTCTAGGCATTCTTTTAGTTTGGTTAACTAAAGATGTCTTTACGGAATGAACGCTGCCAATTTTCAGCTACTTTTTGAAGAATGACCTGGCGAGCAGGGTCATTTGTGGCGCCAGGAATATTGTAACGTTCTTCTAAACGTTTACCGTCACCGGCAAAACGGAAGGTTTCTGTTAGAACCATTCCAAAGTCTTTGCTTGCCATGGCAACACAGTCATTAATGATAAACGGATTCGCAATTTCGCGACCATGTAATTCATCATTAATCGCTTGTACTACCACTTTAGCTTGGTTGCTTGCAATATATCCTGTTTTAGGCATTGGATCACCATCAATAGAGTCACCAATGACATGCACATCCGTGAATTTTGTTGATGTGAAATCACGGAAATTAACAGGACACCAGTCTCCCTCAGCTAAGTCATTTTGTAATGCAAATTGACCAGCTTTTTCAGGAGGGATGATGTTAATAACATCTCCTTTATGAACGGTACCATTTGCTGTGATGACAGAATGATTTGTGGCGTCTAATTTAATAACGTCACCGCCGTCAGATTTTGATACCCATTCAATCATGCTATTGTTTGTGCCGTAACCAAAATGCTCTTTCCAATAATAAGGATAAACATTTTCAAAAATAAAGCTGTCTTTAGAATCCAAGATAACAACTTTACCTGTGGGATTGTGCTCTTTAAGCATGGTTAAAATAAACGATGCACGCTCATAAGGTGCAGGAGGACAGCGGTAAGGATCTTTTGGTGAAGAAATGAGAACAGTTCCACCTTGCTTCATTGACAGTACCTGCTCACGAAGTTTTAGGGTTTGAGCACCTGCGTGCCAAGCCGATGGAAATTCTCCTTCCGCCAAGGATTTATTGAATCCATCAATCGCTTCATAGTCTAATGTTGGGCCTGGTGAAACTATCAATTTGTCATAGGAGATGACCTCTCCTTTCGCGGTTTTAACGCGCTTATTGGTATAATCGATGTCCGTTGCTTTGTCTTGCACGACATTAACGCTATAGCGTGTTTTCAGAGTGGTATATGTTACCGTTAATTCTTCTAACGTTTCCCATCCTGGTAACACTTCATTACTGCCAGGGCAGAAAATATATTGGGTATTTGGCTCAATAACGGTGATCTTGACGTCTGCATTTAGCAGTCTCATATATTTTGCAGCCGCCGCACCACCGATACCACCACCTATTATTACGATGTGTGCGGCATTTTTTGAAAAAGCCCTACTTGATGCGCCCCAAAAACCTAATCCAGCAAGTCCAGCAGTAGTGTTTTTTAAAAAATGACGACGTGATAATCCAGATTTTTTTTGAGAAGAATTTAAAACCTGTTGAGTGAATTTAGTATTTGACATCTTGTTTACTCCTTCCCTTTTTCAGCAACTGGATTAACAACGTCATCACGCCAGTTTTCTTTGGTCCATTGAACGGGTTTTTGTGCGGCAAAATAATCCGCCATTAATTCGATTTCTTTATCCGTTAAGGGTTTAGTGACAATTCCCATCACAACAAAGTTATTGTTATCTTCTTTTTTATATTTTTGCATTATAGAGATGAATTTTTCACGATTGATGCCCGCTATAGGAGGAATGATTTCATTAAACTCGGCGCCATATGTGCCATGGCACCCAGAACAAGTGTTGGCTAAATTCCAAGCTGTTGCCGGGTATTTTTCTGCCAAAGCATGACTTTCGTCTAGCGAAATACCTCCAGTCATGGATGCGTAAGGACTTGAATCTGCTAAAGTTAGACCACTGTGAAGTCCGGAGATAATAAATACAGCCAATGCAAATGGGAAAATATATCTTTTCATCTTTATTCCTCATAAATTAGATGTACCTTTAAAAAGGCACGTAATTTGACCATATTTGTATAAACTAAATCTCTAGAAATTAATTGATTTAACAAAACAACAAATCATGGTACTGAATTTTATACTACAAATATCGTTTGGGTAGACATAAAATTCTCAGTAAATAATATATTAATGTAATTATTAAAACATTTTTTTGTTAATTAATAATGAATTAATAATGAATTAATTGTCGAATCTGTAGTTTTTTAAAAACAAAATTATAAAATTAATTTTTTTAAAAATAAAATGCGTTGGTTTGCCAGGTATTTGTTAGAATTAAGGAATGATTACTAAAGCATTGCTTAATAATTACTAGAATTTTATAAGACTATCCTATGTCTGCTCAATGGAGAAAAATTCATTGTTGAAAGTTTGAGATGGTTTATCAAGACTTTTAATTTAGGCTTTTAATTATTTTAAAGTAAGTGTGTTTTTATATAAAAAGGAAGTGATAAACATAAGTGAGTTAAAAAAATCTTTTTGAGCGTTCTGTATGTACATTAATCTTGTGCAACGTTTTGTTTCAGTTCCTAGGCTCCTTGATATCATTTTTATGAATAAGGGGATTAGAGAGTTAAAAGAGTCGTTTAACTTGTTTTGGTTTTCTTCCTTTGTGGAAATTAGGAGATTTGTAATATGGATCAATTAACCGATGAAGAGAAAAAGAAGATTTTAGAATCTTCACCCCGTGGTACCTGGGCTATTCTTGCGATTTATGCCGTGCTGTTTGTCGCTGGTTGGCTTTATTTTTGGTTTGGTCTTTATATTCCACGTGGCTTAACCCATTAAAGAAGATTGTTAGGAGTCAGTAAAATGTCTATACATATTGACCCTCTTGAGAAACGTTGGATTAGCGTTATTGGGGGGATTTTAATTATTACCTGGGCAGTTATTGTCTATTATGCGGCTGTCGATGATGTGAGCCCGCCTAGTAACGTTGAGGTGATTGATTCTTCTAAACTTCATCTGGCTAGTGGTGTTGGCGGTGGCGAGTTTATGGAAAAAAACTTGGGTGTTAAACAAGATGCTCAAGGAAATATAACGGTAACAATGGTTGCGGCACGTTATGGCTTTTATCCATTGCATGTAGACGTACCTGTTAATACTCCCATTAAATTCCGTATGGCCAGTTTTGATGTGTTGCATGGTGTGCTTGCGCCATTCAGTAACTTAAACGTGATGATCGTTCCTGGCTATGTTTCAGAAATTACCACAAATTTTACCAAGGAAGGGGATTTTCCTCTTATTTGTCATGAATATTGTGGACAAGGACATGCTTACATGTACGGTATGATTCATATTGTTCCTAAGGATCAATTTAAACCAAAAATGGGAGTTAAATAACCATGGCAATCTCTCAAAATACGGCAAATGAAATTTCAACGGATACGGTTAATACCGGTAATAAATTAGCGTTTTGGAACTTTTTCGTCGCCTTTGCGGCATTTGCTTTAGCGCTTCCTATGGGGGCTTATCAAGTACTAGAGCGTAGTGGGCTTTTTCCAGCGATTGATAACGCAGCCGTCTATTATGCTTCAACCTCCTCGCACGGGGTGTTGATGGCTTATGTACTTAGTACCTTTTTTATTATGGGCTTTGGTTATCATACGGCAATTCACTCTTTAAAAATGAAACTATGGTCTCCAAAATTTGCGTGGACAGGCTTTGGTGTTGCGACATTTGGTGTTGCTTTAGCCGCGGTTCCGCTTTTGACTGGTAACGCCTCAGTTTTATATACGTTTTATCCACCTGAAATGGCGCATGCTACATTCTATATTGGGGCGGCATTGTTAGTTGTTGGCTCATGGTTCTGGGCGGTCGATATGATTGTCCAAATGGTGCTTTGGAAAAAACAAAACCCAGGTAAGCCTGTTCCCGTCATTATGTTTGGTACCGTAATGAACGCATTACTTTGGTTATGGACCTCTGCATGGGTGGCTTCAGAAGTTGTTTTTCAATTAATCCCTGCTGCGCTTGGATTTAATGACACTTTAGACCCTGGTTTAGCGCGAACCCTTTTCTCTGGAACTTTGCACGCGATTGTTTATTTTTGGTTATTCCCTGCTTATTTAGTCATGTATTCAATCCTGCCCAAAGAAGCGGGTGGAAAATTATTTTCTGATGAGATGGCGCGTGTTGCTTTTGTCATGTTGTTTATCTTCTCAGTGCCGATTGGTTTTCACCATTTGTATATGGATCCAATGCAAGCAGATGGCTGGAAATTATTGCACATGTTCGGGACTTTCTTGGTTGCAGCCCCGACACTATTGACAGGTTTTACAGTGATTGCCTCAATGGAAATTGCAGGCAGATTACGCGGCGGTAAAGGTTTATTTGGTTGGATTAAAGCAATGGATTGCAAAAATCCAGTTGTTTTAGCGGGTTGTTTATCATTACTTATGCTGACTGTTGGTGGTTGGGGTGGTGTGATCAACGCTTCATATGCTTTAGATAGCTTAATCCACAATACACAATGGATTCCAGGTCATTTTCACCTGATTTATGGTGGAACAACGGTCATTATGTATTTTGCAGCCGCCTATTGGTTATGGCCTAAAATTACAGGTCGTCACCTTTTCTCACCTAGAATGGCTCGAGTTCAGTTATGGGCATGGTTTATCGGCATGTGGGTGACAACCATACCTTGGCATTATTTAGGTATTATTGGACAACCTCGCCGAGTTGATACTTTGCAGGCTTATCAACAAGCGCCAGAGTTAGTGGCTTCTTGGGACTTTTCAATGTTGATTATGAATGCAGGGGCCCTAACATTGCTGTTTTCTGGCTTACTGTTTGTGTATTTATTGATTCGCTCAACCATGTCAGGGCGTGTTGCAGATGGCGCTGAGCGTGAGGTTGAATACGCTGAAGCGATTCATCAGCCTTTCAAAGTGCCAAACTTACTCAATAGCCTGACTTTTTGGAACTGGGCAATGTTCTTTTATCTTATCGCTAGTTATGGTTATCCCGTGTTGCAGTTTTTCTTAATCGGCACGCCTGAATCTATTTTGTGGGGAGAGTAATTTGATGTTTACACTAACAAAAAAGCCCCAACTGTTTTTGACGACAGCCCTTTTATTCAGTGCTACGTTTGCTTATGGATCGGAAAAGACAGCGGATTCTTCTCAAGGACCCTCTTCAAATGTCGCTTGGGATATCGAACAAATTAGATTTGTACGAAACGGCGACCCTAAAAAGGGTGCAGAGCTTAATAAAACCATGTTATGTATGACATGTCATGGTGAAAAAGGGTTTTCGACAGGACGAAACTGGCCTCATTTAGCTGGGCAGCAAGCAAATTACACCTTTAAAATGTTGAAAGACTATAAAGATGAAAAACGCGTTGAAACCACTTCTTCAAGTGTGATGGTTTCTTTGTCCAAAAAACTGAGTGATCAGGATATGGCGGATTTATCACAGTATTACGCTTCTTTTCCTCTTCCAAGTAGTCCAAAAGTCGAAAATTTTGCCTCTGCAGAGATGCAAAAAAATATTAAAAATCTGTTGGAAAGAGGGGATGGTAAGCGCATGATTGCACCCTGCTTATCTTGCCATGGCTGGAAAGCAGAAGGTGGTAAAACGGATATGCCGGCTCTAGCAGGCCAACATCCTTCTTATTTCCGCAAAACGATGGAAGATTATAGATCAGGTAAACGTCATAACGATATTTATGGTCGTATGCGCTATATTTCTGAAGCCTTAACAAATGAAGAAATTAACGCCATGGCACAATACTTTGCCAATATGAATGGTGAATAACCTGATTTCTGTTTTTCTTTTCAATGTCTAATCATATAAGAGTAGCTTTTTAGCTACTCTTTTACTTTCAATAGATTGTAATATTTATTGTTGTCACTTTATTTAACCTTTTAATTGAATTATTGAGTATCTGAATATGGTGATGACGACCTCTCAAGATGATGACCTTTCTAAAAGTGACACAACCTCATCTACGGTTATTGCCTCTCAGGCTGATGACCTTTCTGACTCTACTGACGCTTCTATTTGTTATCAATGTGGCTTGCCCAATAATCCCAATTTAGACATAAGTTACCCTGTTTTAGGGAAAGAACGTTATTTCTGTTGTTATGGTTGCCATGCGGTCGCTAAAACAATTGTAGAAAGTGGGATGGAAAGCTATTACCAACACCGAGAAACCGTTGATGGCAGCCAAGGACCCACAGAGGGCTTACCTGAGTTTTTAAAGAACCTAACGGTATACGATAATCTTGAAGTTCAGCAGAGTTTTGTTCGCGCTAAAAAAGATGGCTTGCAAGAAGCTTATCTCATATTAGAAGACATTCGATGTGCTGCCTGTGTTTGGTTGAATGAACAGCAGTTACGCGCCCTTGAAGGGGTTGTGGATGTCAATATGGATTACACCTCCCATCAAGCAAGAGTGGTTTGGGATCCTGATGTTATTGCGCTTTCAGAGATATTAAAAACAATCGCTTCAATCGGCTATAAAGCCCATCCCTTTGACCCTACACAGCGTGAAAAATTGATTGAGGAACAAAAAAGAAAAAGTGTTTCTAAAATATTATTTTCTGTTTTATTAGGGATGGAAGTCATGGCACATGCCATCGCAACCTATTGGATGGGGGGGATTAAAGAGGATGGTAATTTAGCCTTATGGGAAATTATAGGGCGCTATACCGATTTAATTGTTGTGACCGTCATGTTGGGCTATTCTGGTGCTGACTTTTATCAGTCGGCATGGAGAGATCTGAAAAATAAGCAGTTGGGTATGGATATCCCCATCGTGTTAGGTTTAACAACGGCTTACGTCGGCAGTGTTATCGCCACATTTACCCAACAGCATGACGTTTATTTCGATTCTATCGCCATGTTTATTGTCCTGATTTTAATTGCACGTTATTTTGAGCTAAATGGACGCATTATTGCCGGGAATTCTTTAGATAGGTTGCTAAAGATTATTCCAAAAAAAGTGACGCGAGAGGGCGTAGATGGTGTTGAAACGGTTTTAGTGACCGAGCTGAATGTAGGCGATTGTATTCTGATTAATCCAGGAGAAACGGTGCCAGTCGATGGTATATTGTATGAAGGATATAGTAGTTTTGATGAATCACTTCTCACGGGTGAAGTAATGCCTGTCCTTCGTCGTGTTGGCGATCAAATTATCAGTGGCAGCTGCAATGTGGATCAACCTGTTAAGATTAAGGTTGAGCGTAACAGTAATAAATCCACTCTAAATGACATTAAAACCCTGCTTGATAAGGGGATAGAGTCAAAACCTATTTATGCTATTTTGGCGCAGCAAGCGGCTAAATGGTTTGTATTAGCGGTGTTAATAATTGCATCCACAACAATGATAGTTTGGTGGCAAATAGACCCTGAACGCGTTCTACCCGTTGTGGTGTCTGTTCTCATTATTACCTGTCCCTGTGCCTTGGCTTTAGCGACGCCCGTAGCACTTTCATTAAGTTCAGGGTACTTTGCGCGTTTAGGCATTTTGCCTATGAGGATGGCAGCGATTGAAGAGCTAACCAGTGCAGATACCATTGTCTTTGATAAAACAGGCACTTTAACCTTAGGTAAACCTGTCTTAAAAGAAGCATGGCAACCCTCAAGTGATGGCGGTTTTTTAGAGGCCAAAACACAGAATGATTTTGGTTATCTTTGTGCGATTGCTGCCAGTTTAGAATGGCATTCTGAGCATCCCATCGCGCAAGCAGTTAAAAATATAGATATCGATTTACATACTAAATCACAAACCAATTCACAAACCAATTTACATAGAGGGAATACACATCAAAATACAGATCATAATACAGCGCCTTTTAAAGTTGAAAAGCGGGTGAATCTGCCCGGAGAGGGAATTAAAGGTGAAATTGATGGTAACACCTGGCGTATTGGTAAGTTAGATTTTTGCGGAGAATCGATTGACAGTTTAGGTTCTCAGCAGCAAGAAATCATTAACGCTGCACGCAATCAAGGCCATATTGTGATTGGGCTCGCTAAAGAAAATAGCCTAAAATTATTGTTTGTTTTAGAAGATGCGCTAAGGCCAAAAGTCACGGAAACGCTAGCCGCACTAAAAAAACAAGGCATGGATAAAATAATCATTCTAAGTGGTGATCATCCTGATTCCGTAAAGCAAATTGCAAGCAAACTCGGGATTAAAGAGTATCATGGACACCAAACGCCAGAAGGCAAATTAAACTGGATTCAAGCGCATCAAAAGAAAGGGCATAAAATTATTATGGTTGGAGATGGGATTAATGATGCCCCCACATTAGCCGCCGCAAATGTCTCAATTTCCTTTGCGGAAGCCACTGAACTCGCCCAAATAAACAGTGATTTTGTTTTGTTGTCGCAACAACTGGATCGTTTACCTGAAATGCGCAATATTGCCATACGAACGCGTCGAATTATATTACAGAATTTAACCTGGGCAATTGGCTATAATTTTACAGCGGTCCCATTTGCTGCATTGGGGTTAATTCCGCCATGGGGCGCCGCTCTAGGGATGTCTTTAAGCTCTTTTATTGTTATATCTAATTCATTACGGTTAAAAGTGGGAGAAAAAAATGTCAAGTAACAAGAATGATTTGGAAAACATTGAAAATTCAAATGAGGCGCCTCGTTTTACAAAAGCGCTGTTTACCATTTTATTTCTTGCAACCAGTCTAACGATCGGTATTCAAGTTTTTCAATTTTTAACCAAAACAGATAAGCCGATTGATCCGCATTTGTATTTTGCTATGCCGGACCAGAAACCCTTGCCAGGCGTCACATTAGAAATGGCGGGAAAAGGAAATATCTCTACTCAAGATTTTAAAGGCAAGTGGCATTTACTTTATTTCGGCTATACATTTTGCCCTGATGTCTGTCCGGTAGAGTTAACCGCACTCCATGATATGTATGCGCAATTAGAGACTAAAATAGTCAAAGAAAAACTGCCCCAAGTGGTGTTTATTTCCATTGATCCAAAGCGTGACAGCCCTAAAAGAGCGATGGAATATGCCCATTATTTTGATCCCAATTTTATTGGTATAACCGGTAAGCCAGATCAGTTGACTGAGCTTGGCGATCCTTTAGGAATAGCTTGGTTTAAAGAAAAAAATACAAATATACTAGCAGAAGCATCTGATAAGAATTATCTTATCTCTCACTCTACAACCATTTTAATGGTCAACCCAGAAGGAAAAGTGGTAGGTTTTTTCCCAGCCCCGCATGATTCTTCTAAAATGGCAGAAGCCTATAGTCAATTAATTAATTAATCAGTAATAGCTCTTTAGACCAACAATCAAAAGATGCAAAAGAAGGAAATCTTATGAAAAAAATAGTTACTTTATCAACGCTGTTCTTAGGGCTTTCTCTGGTGATGTTTTCGCCATTAAGCATGGCCGATCAATCAGATGATATTGTTGTTGAAATGCCGTGGGTCGGCGCACCACCGCCAGGCGCACTTGCCTTAGGGGCCTTTGCGGTTTTAAAAAACCCAACGGATGAAGCGATTGTCATACAACAAGCAAAAGCCAGTGGGTTTGACAGTGTTCAGCTGCATGAAAGCATTAACAAAAATAATATGCATCGCATGGTTGAGATAAAGGAATTACGCGTTCCTGCCAAAGGCCAAGTGGCATTGAAACATGGTAGTTATCATATTATGTTAATGGGCGTTCATCACCAACCCAAACCAGGCGATAGCTTGCCAATCACATTAGTGTTTAGTGACCATTCGCACAAAACCATCGAGTTTAAAGTGAGTAAAGGCATGCACCACTGATGTTATTTTTTTTAAAAGAATTAAGGATGAACCTTAAGGAAATGAAAAACAAACGGCTCTCGTTGCTTTGGCAGTTAGCTTTAGTTTTTTCATTTATATGGTTAACCGGTTGCGGCAAGCCTGCCGTTGAACCGACGCCGGCATCACCTACGATAAATCAATATTTTAGTGCTTTACATAGTGGAGATGAATCACAGCTAAAACAAACCTACTTCGAACCCTTAAGCTGGCGTAAAAGCGGAAAATTGATTAAATCATTTCGTCAAGTTCATAAGGATATTGAAGCGGGAAATTTAAAGCTGACGGTAGAACAAATAAAACAAAATGGGCGATGGGCATTGGCCGTTGTTAATGTCCAAAAACCTTCAGAAGATTCAGACACCGCTTTTGAGAGTCAATATGAGCCCTATTGGTTTTTTTATTATGATGAACATTGGCAGTATATTTCACCATCCTTAGCGCATACCGGGCCTGTAAGAGCAATGATGGATTTGTATCGAGAACAGACAAAATTAGAGTTATGGTTTGCTCAAACTTATTTAAATAAATAAAACTAAAACAGACCTTTGCATAAGTCGATGAATGTATATTAAAGGCTATAGTTCTTGGATCTAATTAAGTAGCTTAAATTGCATGATCTGCCAAAGGATCTACCAGGCCTGGTAGAAAGACTTCGGTCAGTAATAATGGGGCGTTTTGTTGCTTAAAAATAGATCTTCTGGCAAAGCCGGGAAGTTTTTCCGCATTTTTTTCACTTAAGTGTTCAGTTAAGTAGGGCCAAAAAGCTAAGGTATCTTTAGAAAATTCAAACCCTGAACGCTGAATGCTTGGCAGTTCAAATAAAATTTCACCCAAAGGTTTATTACCTAAATTTTGTAGGTTGTGCCATGGATTTTGAGCGGTTAGATTGGGGATAATGGTGCGCGCATATACCCAATTTTTTTGGTCACATTTTAGTAGTACACAGCGTACCCAAACTTCTTCATCTCTATCAATTCCCAATTTTTGAGCTTCATAAAGTAGCGGGAGTTCAAATTTTTCTGATAATACAACTACATATAGATTAGGGCATAAAACTCGCAATTTTGCGGTTAGTGAAGTTGGCGTTGTAAGCCAGGATTGAATTTTTTTAGACGGGGATATTCGGCATAATAACCCAGAAGGCTTCCAAAATTGTGGCTTTATGGAGGAATTGGCTTTTTGCTTTTCTTGCATTAGTGCTTTAATTTTTGCAAGCCTATTTAAAGGGGGGGTAGATGCCATAAGAAACCTAGAAATTCACTTTTATTGTTTTATGCATGTTGATACTCTATCTTTTCTCCAACCCAGCGAGCTTGAAGTTTTTCTACGATTTTAGCATCTTCTTTTACCAAGATTTGCGCCCAATGCTGCGCGGTTGGAATCCATTGACTGTCACGTTTGAGGTCTGCAATACGAAATTGTAAACCTCCGGTTTGTTTAGTTCCAAGGATTTCTCCAGGGCCTCGAATTTTTAAATCTTCCTCGGCAATTCTAAACCCATCCGTGGTATCACGCATAATATTTAAACGTGCTTTTCCAGTTTCCGAAAGAGGAGCTTGATAGAGCAATACGCAATGACTTTGTAGGTCACCACGTCCCACTCGACCTCGTAATTGGTGAAGCTGAGCTAAACCTAGCCGTTCTGCATTTTCTATAATCATTAAGCTTGAATTAGGCACGTTGACACCTACTTCTATTACCGTGGTGGCGACTAATAAATCTAATTCATGATTTTTAAAGGCATTCATGACGGCGGCTTTTTGTTCACCTTTTAAGCGACCATGAACCAACCCCACTCTTAAGTCAGGCCAATAATCGGTAAACTGGGTGGCGGTAACTTCTGCAGCTTGTGCATGTAATAACTCTGATTCTTCTATTAAAGGACAGACCCAATAAGCTTGAATGCCTTGTTTACATTTTGCGTAGAGGTGTTCCATTACCGAGGCGCGTTTTTCATTACTTAAAACCGCGGTTTCAATTGGTTTTCTTCCTGGTGGAAGCTCATCAATAACGGATAAATCCAAATCGCCATAAGCCGTCATGGCTAAGGTTCGTGGAATCGGAGTGGCAGTCATAACCAGTTGATGAGGATGAATCTCTTGGTTTTGACCTTTTTCATGCAGAGCTAAGCGTTGATGAACCCCAAAACGATGTTGTTCATCAATGACAACCAGGCCGAGTTGGTTAAAGATAACGCTATCTTGAAACAGAGCGTGGGTACCAATAACAACTTTGGCTTCTCCTGATTCAATTTGTGCTAATTGAAATCGTTTCTCAGCCGTTTTCATTCGTCCGTTTAATGCAGCAACTTTAATGTTAAGCGGCTCTAACCATTCTAAGAATGCATTTAAATGCTGTTCAGCTAATATTTCTGTAGGTGCCATTACCGCTACCTGGTAGCCAGCATCAGCAGCTTGTATTGCCGCTAAGGCGGCAATAACCGTTTTACCTGAACCCACATCTCCTTGCACTAAACGTTGCATTGGGTGAGGTAGGGTTAAGTCTTTTTGTATCTCTTGTAAAACTCGTTGTTGGGCTTGAGTGAGTGTAAAAGGGAGGCTAGCTAAAAGGGCATTACAAGCTTGGCTATGAGGCAAGGCAGGTGCGGAGCGTTTTTGCTCAGTTTGTCTTAATAGCTGTAAGCCAGCTTGTTGACTGATTAATTCTTCAACAATAAGGCGTTGTTGTGCGGGGTGGGAAAATTGTTTGATTTTCTCTAAGTCATCCTCTGGCTGAGGTTGATGCAGGGTTAATATTGCACTATTAAGGTCAGGCAGTTGGAGTTCATTTAATAAGCGTTGAGGTAATAGCTCTTGCAAAGGATGTTGCTTAAATAGGGTAATAGCTTGTTGAATTAGTTTAAGTAAAGATGCTTGGCCTAAGCCTTCAGTAGTGGGATAGGTTGGTGTTAGGGTGCTCTCAAGTTCAGGAGGGTTGTTTGGAGTAATGAATTGGTAGCTTGGGTGTACCATTTCAAGACCATTAGGGCCTGAACGCAGTTCACCAAACACGCGTAAATTTTTACCTCGTGTAAACTGTTGAGCCTGACGATAATGAAAATGAAAAAAACGTAAGGTAAGAATGGTGCCTTCTTGAGACTGTATTTTAACCAGTAAACTGTTTCTTTTACCGCGCGTTAAGGCTTGAGAAAAAATTTCACCATCAATTAACACCTCACTGCCAATGCGAGCCATTTCTATTGCGGTAACTTTGGTTTTATCTTGATATCGAAGGGGTAAGTGAAACAGTAAATCTTCAACGACAAAAAGCCCCAGTTTTTGGAGCTTTTCAAGTTGCTTAGGACCAACGCCTTTTAGGTTGTTGAGCGAGTATTCAGATAGCATAATTCAATCTTAATTAGAGGAATAGAATTTTATCAAAATCCAACAGGCCTGGTACGGTACTTTAATTGAGAGGTGAATTTAAATGGGCATGGCGTGATGATAGCCCTATTTATAGAGACGGGATTTGAATGGGTATGGGTGTTTATTGGACCTCACTTCTAATCCGACGTATTTCTGGAAGAATTGAGAGGAAGGTATCAAATACATTGGGATCAAAATGAAGGCCTCTATTTTCCGTCATATGTTGCAAGACAAAATCTTCTGAGAAAGGTTTTTTATAAGGACGTGCACTTAACATCGCATCGTATACATCGACAATCGCCACAATTCTAGCCTCGATTGGAATTTGCTCACCTTTTAAGTTGTTGGGGTAGCCAGTGCCATCCCACTTTTCGTGGTGATTCATGGCGATAGAGTATCCCATGTTTAACAGTGGAATATCGGTACCTTTAAGCATTTTGGCACCGAGTTCAGCATGCGTACGCATCTGTTTGAGTTCGTCTGGTTCAAATGAACCAGGTTTAAGCAAAATATGATCTGGGATGGCAATTTTACCAATATCATGCATCGAAGCGGCAATTTGAATATTTTCTAGAATATCTTGATTGAGGTTGAGCGCGGTTGCGATGGCTTTTGAATAAAGCCCTATGCGCTGAATGTGCGCACCGGTTTCTTCATCTCGGTAATCAGCAGCCGCCAATAATCGCAAAGCAATTTGTTCTTCGCGGTGTTTTAACATTGCATTTCGTTTTATAAGTTCTTTTTCGAGCTTTTCAGCGGTCAACAGATTATCGCGTGCAATTTGTAACGTGTTGCTTAACTCAAGGTAGGTTTCACCCAAGTTCTTAATTAAAATAAAGTGTTTTCGTGAAAAGTTAAGTGCTAAGGCTTCCAATGCGAGTTCTTGACCTTGGTACATTTCCACCCACGGGCCTGAATTAATGCATCCCTCTTTACCTTGTTTCCAATGCTCTTTTGCATCAATTAAAAAATTACTCAAAAAGGGTAAATGTTTATCAATGTGGTATTTATCCATCAAGCTGGAGGCAGAGAATAGGTATTCAAACCATTCTGTTTCTGGCGTGACTCTAACTAAATTGTCATCCGGTTGACACTCAAGCAGGACCGCACTTATTTCATATAAAAGGGTTTCAGAAATACTTTGCATTACGGTTTTACCATTTGTTGTGCTAAATCTGTGAAAAGTTGGTCAACAGATTCTCCTGTTAAGGCACTGGTTTTGTGTATGCTCCAGCTTTTACAATGTAAGTGATCAATATGACTCTGCTTAACTTCCCATTCTCCGATTAGGTCATGCTTATTTATGGCAAGCACAAACGGAAGTCTTCCAAAATCCGCATCAATGTGCTCTTGAATATCAACGATTTTAGTTAAGGTCTCTGCTCGGGTTCCGTCAGCCACATAAATAAAACCCGATGCTCCGCGAAGGTAAGGTAAGCGAATTTCGGTATAGTCATCTTCACCCGCTAAATCCCAAATCATCAACTTGATGGGGCCCTCTTCGAGCTCGAGTACTTTTTTATCAATTTTGACGCCCACGGTCGTTAGATATTTTTCAGTAAAAATACTTTCTACAAATTGACGGATAAGACTGGTCTTTCCAACAGAAAAAGCACCGATAAGACAGATTTTTTTTTGAATCATGAGTTGGGAGCTACCTTAACCTTTATTGTGACATGACGTATATTACTGGAATTTAATTCTATAGATTTTACCGCAGTAGAGGTTAAGCGGGTAGAAAATTTTATATTGGCGTTTTGAATTAGCGATTTTATCTCTGTTAAAACGGCATCGGCACGCTTCTGTGCGAGTTGTTGATTTAACTTTAGAGTGCCATTACCATTGTCAATGTTAGCAATGACGACGAGCTCGGCATGCTGATTTAATTGCTTAGTCGATTGCACAATGGCGTTTAACGCCGGTTTTAAGTCAGTCAACATCTGCTTACTTTCACTGCTTAATTGAGTCTTATTAATAGAAAAATAAACTTCAAAGCTCTCCACTTTGTTAATCGCCTCTTGGAGAGCCGCTTCGGCTAGGTGTTGAGCTTGTAACTTTTGTAAACGCATTTGTTCGGCTTTTAAGTCAGTGAAGGTTAAGGCAGAGTGCTCAATCTCAAACACCCCTTGAATTGAATAAAGCTTTGCTTGGTTGCTTTGTAACCATTCGTGGGTAGTCTGGCCATGAAGAGAAAGTACGCCATTTGTATACTGATAATTAACGCCTTGTGGCAACTTAAGATGACGTTTAATTCTCTTCTCAATGACGTCAGGCTCTAGTGAAATGAAGGGCTTGAACTGCCATTGAATAGCCTCAATTTGGAGGACTTCGCTATCTATTAACTTATGCTGGCTAACGTAGTTTTTTACATCACCGATTAAAGGATCTGCCAAGCCTTGTAGGTTATTTTTTTCGGCATGGGTAATGATAATCCCGGGCTGTTGATTGAGGGACGTTATCAGGCTTGACCAGGCCTGTTGACTTTGAAAGTTAAGCCAAGTTTTGTAACTGGCATACCCCAGTAAAGACAATAAGATAAGGATTATAATTATCCAGCGTAGGATGGGTTTTTTACGCGGACGCTTCTTACAAATTAATAGGCTTTCAAGGTCTTCGATTGCCGAATCAAAGGCTTGGGTATCTCCGTTGAAACTTTCAAATTCATCATGCAAATCATAATGCAGCGACTCAAGTCGTTGTTGTAAATCAAGTCGAATAGACGCCGGTGGTTTTCCCAAAATAGCGGCAACAATCGAAGCTTTAGGCCCTTTTTCAAGAATAAGGGTAAAGTCTCCCAGTTTCAGCTCGCTTAGGTAGTTACCCTCACTAATATTAAAAGCGTCGGTCACAAAGTCTTGAACCGCACTTAGCATGCCAGAGACCATGTCGCCATCTTTGTGCAGACTTTCTGGTGAGGTCAGGTGCTTGAGTAAAATTCCAGTTTCTTGGTGAATTAAGAACACCTGGTCTACCTGAAAGTCCAGACTGCGCAAAAGAGCCACTTCAGCATAACTTTTGCCGGTTCTTTGAGCCTCTATCCGCCATCGTAGAGCTTGAATGGAAAAGCTTTGATCAACTAGTTGGTTAATGCTTTTGAGCATGTCACTCAGCGATTCAGAGATTGATTTGCGAATCATTGGTCCAATAATGGGAAACAATGAATCAATTAAGGGCTGAGGATTTTTAGTGACAGAACGGTGTAACCCTTTCTCGATTTGAGGCGCTAAAATCTCAGCTAAACGGGTGCTATTTTTATTAAGCTCCTCAAATGCCAGAGGTAAAGCCTGGGCCAGTTTTTTTGGGTCTTGCTGATGTTGTTCAAGCCACGCGAGTAGGGTTTGTAGCTTTTGATAATCCTCAATAAGAAGTAATTGACGTAACGCTTCCTTTGGAAACAGGAGCTGACGTAATTTTTCTAACTCAGGATCATCTAGTTTTTCAATTGTTGGAGCGGGGGCGTCGAGCACCGCCAACTCAGCGTCATTAAAAAGGAGTGCCTTAAGTTGTTTAACTTGCTTATCTGACAGGCTTTTTAGTTTCGGCTCAATTGAAGCGTTAGAGGATGGCGTTTGGCTCATGCTCATATTATTCAGCAGAGGACTGCTTAATGCCTTGTGCGAGAGTCATTAATAAATCAGCCATTTGCTCTTTGCTGACTTTTCGCTCGTGAAGTTGATCGATCTTTTGTTGAATAAGCGTTTCGAGCTGATCAAACTGATCATTCATCTGTTTGTTTAAGTCTGATATCTCTATGTGTAAAAGGTCTTCAAGCTGTTGGTGGTTTTTGGATTGTTGCTGGGTAAGTGCTTCAAGCTGATCTTCAACCTGTTGAAAATGTTGCTTGGTGACTTGAAGATCCTGCTGACTGTGCTTTTTTTCAGAGGTTAATTGCTGTGAAAAGTCACTGTTAAGCGCTTTAATTTGATGCTTAAAGTCTTTTTCTAATGCGGCTAACCTCTCGTTAAAAGCGTTTTCAAGCCGCTCACGTTTTTGATTAAGCTCTTGTACTTCAGCTCCAAATAGCAGGTTTTTAACCTGTGCCATATTCGAATCTGGGGTTGGCAAGGTTTCAGGGTTGACTGCCTCTGGTTTATACGTATCTGACACCATCAGACTCCTTTATCACAATTAAAAAGATTGTGTTTTAAACGTTTAGATTGAATTAGTAGTTAATATTAGCTTCTTTTAGTAAAAACTACTAATTTTATATCGACCGCTAAAGTAATTTATTGAGTCGTGAATACTTTAAAGTAGTGAAGTATTTTATTGTGTGAGTTGACCTAATAAACTAGGTCAACTCTTACAGGAGAGTCTTAATAAGACGATAACGCCATTACGCCATCCATTTCAACATCCGTATCTTTAGGTAACTGTTTTACGGCAACTGCGGCACGAGCAGGGTAAGGCTGTTGAAAATATTGCGCCATAATTTCATTTACGGTAGCAAAGTGGCTCATATCGGTTAAGAAGATATTAAGTTTTGCAATATCTTGTAAAGAACCCCCAGCGGCTTCACAAACCGCACTTAAGTTTTTAAATACCTGATTAATACGTTCAGAAATATCACCTTCTCTTAATTCCATGGTTTCAGGAATTAAGGCGATTTGTCCAGAAAGGTAAACGGTATTACCAATACGAACGGCTTGAGAGTAAGTTCCAATAGCTTGGGGAGCGTTGTCAGTAGCAATAGTTTCGCGCATGTTAATTCCTTATTGATAAATTAGGGTAGAAATCGATTAAGTAGATAATCTTCTAGGTAGAGGGTTTTTATAAACGCTGCACCTTCTCAACAATGGGGAGGCGTTTTAGACGTTTAATTACCATTGCTAATTGGTTACGATCTCTAACATTAATCACAAACTGCATTAAACTGTAGGATTCGTCTTTATCTTCAGAACGAACCCGTTCAATGTCTGTGTTGGTTGTAGCAATGGCATTCGCAATGGTGGCGAGCGTTCCTCGTTCATTTTTAGCTTCAACTTGGAGCTCAGCTAAGAAGGTGGCATCAGAGGCTTCTTCCCACTGAACGTCTAAACATTTATCAGGCTGATTACGAATGTTTTTAATGTTATGACAGGTCTCACGGTGGATTACTAAGCCTTTTTCTGTGCTGACAAAACCGATAATCTCATCTCCAGGAATCGGGTGACAGCAGTTGGCAAAATGTACCACCATGCCTTCTGTTCCAGAAATAGGTAATGCTATATCAAGATTAGCATTTTTAGGGGCTACGGTATCTTCTGAACCTAAAACAATGTCATGAACCTGTTTAGCAACAAGCGGTGACATTCTGTTACCTATACCAAGTTCACATAAAAGCTGATCCCAGTCAGTCAGTTTTAATTCCTGAATTAGATGGTTTCTAATTTCATCAGTTAGACCATCATAAGCCATGTTAAATTTACGCAGAGATTTGCTTAGCATGCGTTTACCTAATGCAATAGCTTCTCCAGACTGTTGGTTTTTCATGTAATGACGTATTTGCGAGCGAGCCTTAGCCGTTTTAACAAAGTTTAACCAAGCAGGATTGGGTTGAGCTTCAGAGCCTTTGATAATATTGATGGTTTTACCACTTTCTAACGGTGTACGCAGCGGTACTAATTTTTTGTCAATACGACAACCGACCGTACTATGCCCAATATTCGTATGAACCGCATAGGCAAAATCAACCGGAGTTGAACCGGTTGGCAGAGTGATAATGTCGCCTTTGGGGGTGAATACGTAGATAACATCTGGAAAAAGGTCAATTTTAACGTTTTCTAAAAAGTCTAGTGAGTTCCCTGCACTTTGCTGAATTTCTAAGAGGTTTTTAACCCATTCTTGGGCTCTTAAATCAACGTGCGAAGTTGAGTTTTCTTCATCTGTATGTTCTTGCTTATATTGCCAATGCGCTGCAATACCATGTTCTGAGACTTCATGCATAGTTTCTGAACGAATTTGCACTTCTAAATGCACACCATAAGGACCAAATAAGGCCGTATGCAGTGACTGATAACCATTCGGTTTTGGAATCGCAATATAGTCTTTAAAGCGACCAGGAAGCGGTTTGTAAATAGAATGCACAGCGCCTAATGTGCGGTAACAATCATCAGCAGAATTAACAATAATTCTGAAGGCAAAAATATCTAAGATGTCATTAAAATTTTGACGCTTATGTTTCATTTTTTTATACAGACTGTATAAATGTTTTTCTCGACCAATTACTTTGCAGGATATTTTTTCTTGGGCTAATCGGTTGTAGAAAGTTTCTGAAATGTGTTCTATGACTTCTTTTCGGTTACCGCGTGCTTTTTTAACCGCACTTTCTAAAACCGCAAAGCGTGTAGGATGCATGGCTCTAAAGCCTAGGTCTTCAAGTTCAATACGTACCGCATTGATACCTAATCGCCCGGCAATAGGGGCAAAAATATCCAGCGTTTCACGGGCAATACGGCGTTGTTTGTCTGGACGCATAACGCCTAGAGTACGCATATTGTGAAGTCGGTCAGCAAGTTTAATAAGAATTACTCGAATGTCTCGAGCCATTGCTAAAATCATTTTGCGAAAGTTTTCTGCTTGCGCTTCCTGAGGGTTATCAAACTCTAATTTACCTAATTTGGTAACGCCATCCACAATTTCAGCAACGTTTTCGCCAAAGCGTTCAGTGATGTCTTGTTTGGTATAAGAGGTGTCTTCAACTACATCGTGCAAAATAGCGGCAATTAAGCTCTCTTTGTCGAGTTGAATTTCTGCCAATATTTCGGCTACGGCAACAGGGTGCCAGATATAGTCACCACCCGCTTTACGAGTTTGACCTTGGTGTGCAAGCGCACCAAATTCATAGGCAGATTGAACCAATTCTACTTGTTCAGGGTTTAAATAAGCAGAGGCTTTCTTGATTAAACCGTCTATTGAAGTTGGTGTTGGCATAGATGTAAAAAAACCCTTTAAATAAAGACCGTTTCAAGCGTCGATGAATGTATAAAAAAGGAGATAATTCTTTAGATTAAATCTAAAAAGTTATTTTATTTTTTATATCCCTCGATTTGTCTAAAAGTCTCAAATAAAAATAAAAATAAATTTCTAAATAAAAAGGTTTAATTAGCTAAAAAATGGAGGAGTATCTGGATCAGCCATAACGACTTCTCCATCAATGGTATTTTCAGCTAGTTCGCGTAAAGCCATCACTGTTGGCTTGTCTTTTTCCCATTCTAATGTTGCTTCAGCACCGTTAGCTAGTTGGCGTGCGCGTTTAGCACTTAAAATAACAAGCTCAAAACGGTTTTCAACCTGCGTTAAACAATCTTCTACTGTGACACGTGCCATAATTTTGTTCCTATCCCATAAAATTCAAAGGTAAGGAGTTATTTTACCTTAATTTGTACCCAAGAGGCTATGTAAATCTATAATAAATGCAAGGTTTTAAGGATGATTACTGAATATTTAAGGCCGTTAAGTAGTTTTGTAGGGTGTTTTTTTGTTTTTGTAAGGCCTGGTAGGCATTTTCACCAAGTTGCTGTGCTTGGTCTGGATGGTCAAGTAAAGTAATAAGATCGTGTTGTAATTGTCGGTAATTGTCATTTTGAATAATGCCATTTTCAGCTTTCAGTAAATTCATCTCATCTTGAAAATCAGAGCTATCGTTACCCGTAAGAATTGCTTTTTTAAAGGCTGCGGGTTCTAAGATATTATGTCCGCCTTTTGCTACATAGCTACCGCCCATAATAACAATCTTTGCATATGCGTACAGCGGTAATAAACGGCCGATCCGGTCATCTAAATAAACCTTTGTATCGTCTTCAATGGATTCATTTTTGGTTGCAACTTTTAACGTTGAGCCTAAAAATTGTAGTTGTTTTTGAATTTTAATGCTGCGTTTTGGGTGGCGAGGCACAATCACCAGTAGTTCTGGTCGATTTAATTCCAGCCAAAGCTGAGTAATATTTAATTCTTCATCATCATGTGTAGATGCGGCGAGGATAAAGTCTCTCTCTATGGGTCTAGTTTGTTTTTGTATTTCGGGCTGAGCAGAATATTTGAGGTTGCCTAAAACTTGAATTTTCTTTGGATCTGCACCTAACTTGCTAAATAGCTGAGCATCGATTTCAGAACGAGCGATGATTGTGTCAACGCGGCGTAAACTGTTGCGATAGGCAGTTTGCAACCAGTTTGGAGATTGAAAGGTTTTTTGGGTTAAGCGACCATTTAAAATGCAGATTTCAATGCCATTTTTGTTAGCTACTCTAAACAAATTAGGCCATATTTCGGTCTCAACAATCAACAGGCGACTAGGTTTGTATGTCTTAATGAATCGTTTTAAAGCAAATGGCCAATCAAACGGCAAATAACGATGGCATACCTGTTGTTCAAAGAGTTCTTTAACTAATTGTTGACTTGTTTTGGTGTTGGTAGTTAATAGAATTTTATGTTCAGACATCAAATATCTAATAAGGGGTTCTGCAGCTTTAACTTCACCTACTGATGCACAATGAATCCAGTAAGGATGCTGAAAGTTTTGAGTAGGTTTACTGTAGTGTAATCCCAGCTTTTGTGAGATAAATGCCCAGCCAGCTTGGGTTTTTAATCCTTCAATAATCACAATTAGCCAAATAAACGGGCTAAGTAAGCGAATTAATATTTGATAAATAGGCATTTATTTTTAACTCATTTTAAATTTACCAGGCCTGTATACCCCCTTGCGGGGTGTGGTAGTTTAATGTCCAGCCTGTAATAAGGCTTCCATAATGGCAATATCACCGGGTAAGTCGACTTCTGGTGAATCATATTGACTCTGAACCACTTTAATTTTATGGCCAAATTCTAATGCTCTCAGCTGTTCAAGTTTTTCAATATCTTCAAGTCGGCCCATTGGTAGCGCATTAAACGTGTCGACAAAACCTTTGGTATAAGCGTAAACGCCTAAATGTTTGAAGCTATCATGATCCCAATAATCACGCCCATAAGGGATGGTGGCTCGTGAAAAATATAGTGCAAAACCATTGATATCGGTCACCAATTTAACGTCTTTAGGATTAGTAATTTCTGCTTCATTGATGATTTTGAATGATAATGTGCTCATTTCAAAGCTTTTATCGTAATCTTCTGTTAAAAACGGAGCAATAACATCTTCTATAGATTGATGATGTACAAGAGGTTGATCGCCTTGTACATTGACGATTAAATCATCATCGTTTAATCCAATAGCTTTAGCAGCGGCTGCAATACGGTCAGTACCAGAAGCGGCTTCGATAGGCGTCATTACTATTTTTCCACCAAAAGCTTCTACTACATCTTTAATGCGATTATCATCGGTTGCAATATAAACACCTGCTAAACCCTGAGCTTTAGAAACTCGCTCATAGACATGTTGAATCATCGGTTTACCATCAATCAGTTTTAACGGCTTACCAGGTAAACGAGAAGAACCATAACGGGCAGGAATAAAGACATAAGTATTCATAAGGATGACTCTGAATGTTTTGTAATGAATAGAAGAAATGTTTGTAGGTTTTATTTGGTTTCCTAGCAAGGCGGATTATGAGGAAGTTTAGTTTACTAAACGACGATTAATCCAACAAAGCTAGGGAGCCAAAGAGAACCGAAAACTACATTTTGGAGTATAGGGAACGTAATAACTCTGGCGTGACTTTCTCTTGCCAGCTTGGGCCATAAACATTTTCCCAAAGCGGAGCTAAACCAGATGCGGTACGGATCATTTTTTCCATATCGTCTTCTGATAGGTCTTTGGTAATGCCTTTTGGTAAGGTAATATTGTGTTTTTCCATCATTTCACGGAAAACTTTAACCCCTTCTGGGTAAAAATCTTCAAGAACATCAAATGCAATACAGTTACCAATGCCATGGTGATAACCCATTACATAAGATAAACCGTAAGAAAGTGCATGACACGCACCTACTTGGCTGTATGCAATACTTTGTCCACCCATATATGAGGCCATCATCAATTTTTCATCTGAATCAGGATGGTCTTGCAAAAAGACTTGATTACATAGATCTAATGATTTTTCACCAAATGCACGAGCAAACTCATTTATGTAGGTTCCGTTTAGTGCTTCAATGTTATGAATATAGCAATCCATACCGGTATAGAACCATTGTTTTTTTGGAACACCTTGGATTAGGTCGGGATCTAAAATAATTTGATCATAAACCGTATAGTCAGAGTTCATGCCTAATTTTTTGTCGGGCCCAGTTAAAACCGTAGTACGGGAAGCTTCTGCGCCCGTTCCAGAAATAGTGGGAATTCCTACATGATGTATCGCCGGATTTTTGATTAAATCCCAACCTTGATACGAGGCTGAACCACCTTCATTGGTTAGCATTAGAGCCACTGCCTTACCTAAATCTAATGCAGAACCTCCACCAATACCCACAACGCTAACTGGGTTTTTGCCATTTAGATGTTTAGCGGCATATTCTTGAACTTCAAGTGTTAAGCCATCTACATAAATAGTTTTAGGCTCATCAGTCACATCCAACCAGATAATCATATCTTTACCGGTTGCTGGAATTCGCTGTCCTAAAGGTTTATCTTTGTGTACTTCATCCACTAAAAAGACAACAAAATCGTCTAGTTGGGCACGTTCATCCGCCAAAACATCATCTAATTGGTCAAATGAACCACGACCAAAAATCATTTTAGGGACCGTTTTAAAATTACGAAATTTCATAATATAGAATTCCTAGTAGCGAGTAGCTAACTTTATTTTATTGAGGCTTTTGAAAAGACTCTTATTTTTTAAATACGTTTTTGAATGCGTCAATTCTGAACTGAATGTCTTCTTCTGTCCAGGATAATTGAATTAACATCGAAATGGTACGACCCATAATCTCATCAGATTTTGGCGTTTTGACTTGAGTATAATCTGGGCGGTCAGCAATCAGATCAATGGGTAATTTAGCGGAACTTTTCATTTCATGAATGTGTTTCCAGTTTTTTAAGTAGTGCCAGTTATTGGCATACCAATAAAAAACCGCAGGAACCCCTTCTGCAGCTAGAGCAGCATTAACTTCTTGGGCACGAGCTTCAGTAGGAAGCATAATACTGAGAAAGCCAGCATTGTCACCACTCTCATCAGCAATGACTCTAAAAGAAACTTCTGAATAAGCTTTAAGCGCCTCTTTTAAGGCTTTTTTATTTTTACGTTGAATGGCTAATATGCGGTCAAGTTTTTTCCACTGTGCAACACCCACCGCCGCGTTCATTTCTGAAATACGGAAGTTGCTTCCCATAATTGGATGGCTTTCCGCACCTCTATCCATGCCTATATGGTCATGACCATGATCTGAAAACATGTGTGCATTATTGTAGATGGTTTCATCGTTAGTTAATACGGCACCACCTTCTCCGCATGAGATGGTTTTTACGGAGTCAAAAGAGAAGGTTCCTACTTGTCCAATAGCGCCTAAAGACTGGCCTTTGTAGGTTGCTCCAGTAGCTTGACAGGCATCTTCTAAAAGCACAAGGTTGTGTTTGTCACAGACCGCTTTGACTTCATCCATGTGGCCACCGTAACCGCACATGTGCACAAAGTTAACCGCTTTGGTTCTTGGAGTAATTGCGGCTTTAATGCCTTCGGCAGAAAGTGTTAGGGTTTCATCAATTTCTGCAAAAACTGGAATGGCGCCCGCTAAGACTATGGCCTCAACACTTGCCACAAACGTAAATGGTGGCACAATAACTTCGTCACCCGCACCTATGCCTGCTGCTGCCATGGCGACGGTTAAAGCAGCCGTACCACTCGAAACTAAATGAGCGTGTTTAATATCAAGTGTTTCACAAATCATGCCTTCTAGTTCACGAGCTTTCCAAACGTCATTACGCATCCCATCAAAGTTATAGCGAAAGGTAAATCCTTTATCCATCACTTCATTAATTTGTTGTTTCTCGGACTCATCAAAAATCTCAAAACCAGGCATTGCAGGCTCCTAGGGTAGGTAAAAGGGTTGTATTAATTAATGTGAGACTCTTTGCAAGAGTCGATAAATGTATAAAAAAGCTACAATTTGTTCACTATTTTTTAGATTCCCGACATAAGAAAAGGACTCTTAATATGGGCTTATTTTTCTAGTAAGGCATCAATCATGTTTTTATGAATGCTTGCTTGTTTCACTTTAGTTAAACGGTTTGCCGTAAAAATGCTTTGTAATTTATTTAAGGCAATCTCAAAATTATTATTTACCACAATATAGTCAAATTCATCATAGTGAGACATCTCGCTTATAGCATCACGCATACGGCGTTCAATAATTTCTTCGCTGTCCGTGCCTCGATTATTCAAACGTTTACGTAACTCTTCTCTAGAAGGCGGCAGTATAAAAATAGAAATGGCTTCAGGCATTAATTTTCTTACTTGCTGAGCACCTTGCCAGTCAATTTCTAAAATGACATCTTTACGTGCTTTTAACTGCTCTTCTACCGCACTTTTTGAAGTGCCATAAAAATTATCAAAAACCTGAGCATGCTCTAAAAAATCGCCTTCAGCAATTTTTTCATTAAAAGCTTCAACGCTTAAAAAATGGTAATTCACCCCATTTTTTTCACCAGGTCGAATGTCACGAGTTGTACTAGATACAGAGACAACAATGCGACTATCTTGTTCGATTAACTTGCTAACCAATGAGGTCTTACCAGCACCCGATGGCGCTGAAACAATATAAAGTGAACCGCTCATAAAGGCTTCCCTTTGGTTTAAATTTAAAATGACTAAATATTTTAACAAGAATTTAACCGCTTTGGTGAGTCTAGTTTTGTAAAACTCAGTATGAGAGTTTATGAATAAGGAGGAGACATTGAATTTTTGTAAAAAATTATCAATATTTCAGGGTATAAGATGAAGTAAATTAACAAAATGTATTTATAATGAACAGATGCATAAAGAAAGTATATTTTTAGTTGGCCCTATGGGGGCGGGAAAGTCGACTGTAGGTAAGTTGTTAGCTGAAAAGCTACATTATCAATTTGTTGATAGCGATCATGAAATTGAAGCGCGCACAGGTGCCACAATCCCCATGATTTTTGATATTGAAGGTGAGCAGGGTTTTCGTCATCGTGAAGCCTCAATGATTGATGAGCTTTCAGAGCGAACCGAAGTTGTATTAGCAACCGGCGGCGGTGTAGTAGAAACCGAGAGTAATCGACAGCATCTACGAACGCGAGGTTTTGTGGTGTATTTAAAATCGCCAGTTGAATCACTGATTCAGCGAACTAAGCATGACCGTAATCGTCCGCTATTACAAACGGATAACCCGGCTCAGGTGTTGAGAGATTTAATGCAAAAACGTGAACCTTGGTATATGGAAATGGCCGATTTAGTGATTGAAACACAGCAAGTACCTGTTCATAGAGTGGTAAAACAGATTGTTGATCGCCTAGAGTCTGAACACATTGTTTAGTATTGTTTATGACAAGACAAATAAGAGACCTTTTAAGAGACGGCTGCAAAGGTCTCAATATAAAAAAATTAAGAGAATTTTAAGTGAAAACATTAAAAGTTGAATTAGGGGATAGAAGTTACCCTATTTTTATTGGTCAAGGTTTAATGGGTAATGCCAATTTGGTAAAGCCTTACGTAAAGGGTCAGCAAGTCTTAATTGTTACCAATACTACGGTAGCCCCATTGTATTTAGAAAAGTGCAAGCAAACGTTTGCTGACTTTAACGTTGAATCGGTGGTGTTGCCAGACGGTGAAGAGTATAAAAATTTAGAAACCTTAAACCTCGTGTTTGATAAGTTAATTGGCGACCGTTTTGATCGTAGTTGCACTTTGGTTGCTTTGGGCGGCGGGGTTATTGGCGATATGACCGGGTTTGCGGCCGCTGCTTTTCAACGTGGTGTGAACTTTATTCAAATGCCAACCACATTGTTATCGCAGGTAGATTCTTCTGTAGGCGGTAAGACAGGGGTAAATCATCCATTAGGCAAAAACATGATTGGAGCCTTTCACCAACCAGAATGTGTGGTGATTGATACGGAATCGTTAAATACCTTAGAAGACCGTCAATTATCAGCAGGCCTGGCAGAAGTGATTAAGTATGGCTTGATTCAGGACCCTGAATTTTTTGAGTGGTTAGAGGCCAATATTGAACGTTTATTAGCGCGTGAGCCTGAAGCCTTAGCTTATGCTATTGAACGTTCTTGCCAAGATAAAGCCGACATTGTTGCTAAAGATGAAAAAGAAGCCGGGTTACGTGCACTGTTTAATTTAGGACATACTTTTGGTCATGCGATTGAAGCAGGAATGGGCTATGGAAAATGGTTGCATGGAGAAGGGGTCAGCGCGGGATCAATGCAAGCTGTGTATATGTCTAAGCTTTTAGGCGACTTAACCCAAGCCGATGAAGAACGCATTCAGGGATTATTTGATCGCGCTAACTTACCTGTTTTACCTCCAAGCGTTTCAGAAATGAACAATGATAAGTTTCTAGACTTAATGGCTGGTGATAAAAAAGTCCAAGCTGGAACGATTCGTTTAGTGCTTTTGAAATCAATCGGGCAAGCTTATGTAACGGGTGATTATCCAAAAGAACTTTTAGAAAAGACGTTAACCGATTGGCGTTAGTTCATTGGTCTTAGGTCAATAGACCTTTGCAAAGATCTTGTCTAATTATTTTGGCGTGGTTGTTTAGTTCACTGTGGAGTATTTAAACTTTAAGGAGTATAAATTTATGACAAATCATCAAGAAAAATTTTCTGTAGAAGGCATCAAGTTTAGTCACCGAGATCAAGTTGAACTGATTGAAATAGATAATCCCTTTGCTAAAGCCACCATTACAACGATGGGTGGATCCGTTCTGAGTTTTATACCTAAAGGCCAAAAAGAGGTTTTATGGGTAAGTAACAACGCTATTTATGATGGTTCTAAGCCGGTAAGAGGCGGTGTTCCTGTTTGTTGGCCATGGTTTGGCCCTGGTAAACAACCAGGCCTGCCAGCTCATGGTTTTGTACGCAGTATGGTTTGGTCTATTGAAAAGGCAGTGCATATGGATACCGGGGTTACCCGCGTATTACTTGGCTGTGAGTCAAATGAAGAAACGCTTGCACAATGGCCATATGCATTCAGTTTAAAACTTTGTATTGAAGTCGGCGAAAGCTTAACCTTAACCTTAACGAGTGCAAATTTAAGTGATGAGTCTGTAGAAATAACAGAGGCGTTACATACTTATTTTGCAGTAGCCAATCCAGTTGGAATGCAAATTACCGGGTTTGAAGGTAGCACACATTTAGATAAGCTAAATGAAAATGCCGAAGCAGAAATTGAAAAAGAGATTGTGGTATTAAATCCACCTAAAGATTCGGTATATTTGAACCAATCAGAAACGGTTACGATTGTGGATGCGGATAATAACCGCAGAATAATGATTGAAAAACGTAATTCACAATCTAGTGTTGTTTGGAATCCTGGTCCAGAAACGGTTAAAGGATTTGCGGATATAGATGACCAGGCCTGGTTAGAATTTGCTTGTGTAGAAAGTGGAAATGTTTTGGATAATAGTTTCACTTTAGCCAGTAAAGCAGAGCATATGTTAAGTGTAAAATACCAAGTTAAACCCTTGTAGATTCTCTGTTATTAGAGCTTTGTCAGAGAACCTTCTCGTGTAAAAACACTCTAAATAAAGTGTTGTGTTAACACGGATAATTTAAATTAGTTTTTAATATTAAGAGATCTTTGCAAGAGTCGAGGAATGTTTAAAAAGGGTTATAATTCTCTATGAGACCTTTGCACCTAAGGGCATAAACACGAGATAGGTGCGAAAGAAAAGTGAGGTAAAAAATGCTTTCATTAGAAGTTGGTTTTAGAAATACCTATATAGAAAACTTGTGTTTTATCATGCCGCTTAAAGCGTTAAGAAGTACGCCAAAAGTGTGCTTTTTTTCTGTGGATGGTGTTGTTGATGATTTAGCCGGTGTGGACTTAGTTACTCATGAACCTGGTGGTAAAAGTCCCTTAATTAAAGGGGATGATACTTGGTATTGGTATATGCATACTGACCAAGAAGACAAATTAGTGGTTCATCAAGGGCGTCGATTAGTACAGCTCTATTCCGTTAAGCATGGTCAGGTAGAAAACTTTGAAGTCACGCCGGATGCAATCTATCACAATAGTCAAAAAATCTTTGACGGAGCGGCTATATTAGGTTGGCCAGAGAACGTATTTCATCGTATTCATTCGCCAGAAGGTAGTATTTCATCCAACTATGCTTCACGTTCTTCTGATTTTAATATTGACACCAATTTTAATATTTATAAACTAGACACCCAAACAGGTCAGTATGAAACAGTACGTTTAGGTGCTCTTGATCAGCCTGATTAAAATTTTATACAACTTAATGAAATCTTAAGAAATCTTAAGAAATTTTATGCAATATTATAAATTGTTATAAGTTTCTATAAATTTCAATAATTTTAAATCTAATGCGGCCATAGTTAAACTGGATATAACTGCCCCCTCCTAAGGGGCTGTTCGGGGTTCGAGTCCTCGTGGCTGTACCATATTTATGCAGGTAAAAAGTGTTTTGCCTGCTTCAACTGCCTTAAGGCTTTTTCTAATTCCATTTTTGCGACAGCGAGATTAATTCTCATAAATCCGGTTCCTGCATGACATTCTCCACCAAAACTTTCGCCATCATTTAATCCTAATTTTGCCTTTTGTATTAACCAATCTTTTAACGCTTGGTGAGAACTGAATATTTCTCTAAAATCTAACCAAACTAAGTAAGAAGCCTCTGGTCGCATTATTTTTACATTAGGGAACTCTTTTGCAAAAAAGCTTTCTAGTAAGTTAATGTTATCCGTGAAATGGTTCAGTAATTCGTCACGCCATTGAAGGCCTTGGTTGGTATAAGCAGCACTTAAAGCGGTTTGTGCAAACAGGTTAAGGCTATCAATAGAATTTTGTTGGCAAATAGCCAAATACTGGGCTTTAAGTTTAGGGTTGGCAATAATGGCATAACCTATTTGTAAGCCCCCTAAATTAAACGTTTTACCAGGTGAATTTAAAGTCACCGTGATATTGGCGATCTCTTTGGACAATGAGGCCATGGGAATATGCTTATTAGGGGCATAAACCATATCAGAATGAATTTCGTCAGAAACAATAATGACATGATGTTTTAAACAGATATCTGCCAGTTCTTGAAGCTCTTCAAGCCGCCAAACACGGCCTGAAGGGTTCTGAGGGTTACAAAATAAAAAAAGTTTTACAGAGTTATCCACAACGGCTTTTTCAAAAGCTTCAAAGTCCACTTCATAACGGTGATTAATTAATTGTAACGGCGTTTCAACCAAATGCCGTTCATGAAGTTTAGGTGCTTTTAAAAAAGGTGGATAAATCGGTAGTTGCACCACAATAGAATCACCAGGCCTGGTTAATGCCGCAACCGCCATAAAGAATCCATTGGCAACATTATGAGTAAATACAATTTGAGAGGGTTCGACTTGATAATGGTGTTGCTTTTGCCAGTCTATAATTGATTGATACAACGCATCAGGAGTATGTGTATAACCTAGTAGCGAGTGATTTAAGCGTGATTTAATGGCATTTAAAATAAAGGGGGGCGTAGGTAAATCCATATCGGCTACCCACATAGGCAAAACATCTTCTGTGCCGAAAACGGCCTTACGTAACTCATACTTTTCAGCGTGAGTTCCAATTCTTGAAATCGGTTGGTTAAAGTTGAACATAATCGCTTCTTCAGTTGTCACCTGATTAAGAGGTGCTAAATTTTCATTAAGCGAAATTGTAACAGAATTAATGTAATTTTTTTCCATTTATTCTAAACAAACCATATATGGTTATCATCTGACTCTTTTAAGGCTTGGTAACTTAAGTTTTTAGTTTGTATCACCTGCTTGTCTAAGGCATATTTTTCTAAAATTCCTTGAGCAATGGTTGCGATGGGGGTATTTAAAGCTCTTTCATAGGCTAACAAGCATTGAAAACAGTTTAAGAGAATCTCTTTATTATTTTTTAGATAGCCTGCTCCGCCCATAGAGCGCAGTTCAATGTGATTATTATGGTGGTAATGTAAAAAGTTAACGTTGTAACATTTGCGAGTGACTTCTTCAAAAATCCACTGCCAATCATGAGCGGAATAGCTAAAAAACTGCTCAATAATATTTCGAGTGTATTGACGCTCTTTGGCGTTTAAAACCTCTTGCTGATCTAAAAAATATAACAATGAAATAGGGGAAATTTTTGAAGGGCTTTGAGTCGAAACGTGCAAATGAAAGCCAATGCTATCATTGTCTGTTGCGCCGTATTTATTGAGTAGAGTAAAAAAAGTATTTATAAAATAGGGTAGGCTTTTGTAATCAATGATGGGGCTAACTAATTCAAAGCTCTGCATGCCTTCTGGGGGTTGGCCTGTCTTTTCTTTAATAAGGTAAAAGTGACGATGATTCGTTTTGGGAACTTCATCTAAAAAAATTAACAGCATCTGATAATCAGGCAAGATGTCTGCAATCTCTTTTTGAAGATCGGATAACCTGCTGGGATTTAGAAAAAACTCAATTTCAAAACCACATGCATAGCCGGTTGATAAGTTTACAATGCTTTGCTCAAAGGGTTGAAGTTGAGCACATAACTGCGTTTTAAATTTATTGGGCGATAGGGTTCCCTCAACCCTTTCGATATCGATGCTTTCGGTATTTTTACTTTTCCAATTTACGCTTTGTTCAATAACGTGTTCGATTTGATTTTGCATAGATTGTTTCATGGGTTTCCAGCGTGATGTTTTTGAAAGTATTTGCAAGATTCAATCAATGTAAAAAAGCCTCTTTTAAGCGTTAAGTTCTTTTTTTCCAAATGGTGACTTCTGAATCATTAAGCGTAAAGTTTCTACTAGTGACTCTAAATACAGAGGGAATAGAGGGCATTGTGGAGATGCATTCAAAGTGTTCATCCAAAATGGCATGCAGTCCTTCAATAGAGGTTACATTCTCGCCTGATAGGCTATCTTTATAACCCCCAATCCATTTGTCTTTATCGGTGTATTCCTGCTGCCAAGAATAATCCGAGACCATAATTAACAAGCCTTTAGGGTTTATTCGCTCATTAATGTCTTTTAAAAACTTAGCCGGATCATAGAGGCGCTCAATTAAGTTTGAAGCCAGTACCATGTCAAACCCCGTTATATGAGGTTTAAGGTTAGCGGCATCTTGTTGAATAAATTGGCAACGTGAGGCGGTTTCAATTAAACCTAAGTCCGTAAGGGCTTTAGATTTAAAGTCCATTATTTCACCCTCAATAGGAATGCTATAGCGAATAGAGCCATTTTGTTGCAATTGATTAGCAATTTGAATAAACCGTGCAGAGAAATCTAGCCCCGTTACTCTGTTAAAATACTTGGCTAGTTCAAAGCTTGCGCGTCCAACTGAGCAACCTACCTCTAAAACGGATAAATCTGCCGTATTGCTAAAATCGGCATCTTGTTTGATGGCATTGATGGCAATCTCTGCATATTTTTTGGCAAAATTTTCCATGCCAAAATAGTCATCACCGTAATGAAATTCACAATACTGTGATACCGATTTATCCGTTTCATAGGTTGAAAATTTAGTTTGCACATCGGCATCGGATTCAATATAACGAAAGCCAGCATGTTGAAAAAAGTGACGACGAAATGCATAACGAGAATGACCATTAATTTCATTTCCGGTAGAAATCCAACTGCCACCAGTAAAAATATTGTGTTTATTATCAAAGGTCGGCATGGTGAAGTCGTCATACAGTGGATGCACTTTAAAGCCTTCATAAGGATAAAGAGGGGTTGCCGTCCATTGCCAGACATTTCCTAAAACGTCATAGAAATCTCCGGTTTTATTTTCATCTATAGGTGTTGATGAGGCGTATTTTTGTAAGTTCCAATTGGCTTGCTGTTTAAAATTTAAAGCTTGGCTATGCTCACGCAAACGTAAATACTCATCTTCACTCGGTAAACGTATCGGCGTCCCTGTTTTTTGAGCTTTCCAAACACAAAAAGCATGTGCTTCCAGTTGATTCACTTCTACTGGCCAGTTCCATGGCATTGGAATCTCTTCTGTCATACAGCGAAGATACCAGGCCTTTATACTCCCTTGCGGGGTGTGGTTCTTTTTTACCCAAAAAGTGGGATGTTTTAACGGTGAAAACTTACGCCAGTTGTCGCCTTCTTCATCCCAATATTCAGGTTTTTCATAACCGCCATCTTCTACAAAGGCTAAATATTCTTGGTTAGAAACTAAAAATGCAGCTGATTTAAAACCCTTAACGGTTGCTTGATGATGGCCGTATTCATTATCCCAACCATAAACTTCGGAAGGGTCAGTATGGTTTATATTGATTTCTCCAGCGGGAACTTCTGCTAAATAGTTTGCGGGTGCATTTCCATGAGAAGGGCAGGTTGGGAATAGTGGGTGCGTTTGAACCGAAGTAATTGGCAATTGACGAATTAATACCGATGAGGTTTCTAAGTGAATACGCTCATGTTCAATGCCCATTAAAATAGGCCACATTGGGCTTTGCCAGTTTATTGGAAGCGTAAATTCAATCTTATCAATTAACTCATTAACGGCCTCTCTGACTTGCTGACGATAGGTTCTTACATCATCCGCACTAGGCCAATCATAGTTAGTTTCATCTAAATCATCCCAAGACATTTCATCGACACCAATAGCACACATGGACTCAATATGCGGGTTGATGCGCCCGGGTAAAAGTTTGGCTAAAACTAATTTATTAGTAAAAAAAGTAGCCGTGTGACCAAAATAAAAAATTAAAGGATGTCTTAAAGAGCAAGGCCGTTCATAAAACGCAGAATCAGATTTTAAAGTTTCAAACAGGGTTTCATAGCTATCGTAAGTTTGGTTAAAGTAAGCTTTAATCTCATCGCGTTTGGCTTCAATATCGCCGCTGTTAATGATAAGTGTTTGAGCGATAAGTTCCTGAGGGTTTAACATACGGGCTCCAGGCTGAATTCAGGTAAATAAAATAATTGTATAATTATTGTATAATAAATTTAGATTAATTGTACGTGCTGTTAAGTTTATTTATTGTAAATTAAGGATTCTTTGGTTGATGTACCCCTACTTTTAAATAAACCATGCCAAGAATGAGCATTACCACTGCTGGCAGAGTCATTGCTCTTTTTGGAAAGTATTCATAAGTGACAATACCGATAAAACCACCTACAATAAAGCTGATAAATAAGACAACGAGTAGATAAGCTTGCCAGGTCCATGGTGAGCGAGTTTTAACAAAATCAGCAATGAAGACTCCAATATCTGTCACAATTCCTGTCATGTGGGTGGTGCGAATTTGTAAACCCCGATAACTCGCAATTAATGCATTTTGTAAGCCACAAGCTATAGCGGTGAGTAGAACCGAAAAGGTTGATCCTATATAAGATAGAATTGTAGATGCAGTAAGTAAAGTGCTGATACACAGTAACGCATAGCCATAAGCATTATCTTGACGATATTGTCTTTGACCAATCATTAAACCCGATAAAAAAGCGCCAAATAAAAATCCAAATAAAACCATAGAAGCATTGATGAGTAAATCAAATTGAATATGAATTATTCCGTCGCTTAAGCGGGATGCAATCCCTGTCATTTGGCTAACCGGCATAGCAAACTCAATCAACATAGCACTGTTGACATAGCCAGCTAAACTTGCCATTAAAGCGGCAAGTAAAAATACAGGAAATTTGTGAAAATCAGTTTCTTTTATTGGATACGGCATTTCTATCTCATAAAAACAAAAAAGCCTGTTATAAAACAGGCCTTTAAGGTTATTTTGGTTTATTAAAAAGGATTTAATTTTTAAATATTTATTAAATCTCTCCAGTTAGGCTTAGGCAACTAACTGGTTTTTTAATTTGCTTAACGCTTGCACTTCAATTTGACGAATGCGTTCCATAGAAACGCCATATTGCTCAGATAAAGCTTTTAATCCAGATTTATCTTCAGACAACCAGCGTTGCTGCAAAATATCACGACTACGATCATCTAAAGTAGCTAATGCTTGCTGCATACGAGCCATTTCATAGTCGGCATGATTTTGTTGAACTAACGCCGTTTCTGGGTCAGCCTCTTGGCTAATTAAAACCGGAAAAGTGACATTTTCTTCCTCATCAGAAGACATATCTACCGGCAAGTCTTTGCCGTAAAGACGAGTTTCCATTTCTAGAACATCTTTACGAGTGACTCCTAACTCTTCGGCTACGCTATCAGCATCTTTATCGCTAAACCACTCTAAAGACTTTTTAGAGCTACGTAGCTTAAAGAACAGTTTACGCTGCGCTTTGGTCGTGGCTGTTTTAACAATACGCCAGTTTTTAATCACATATTCATTAATTTCAGCACGAATCCAATGCACGGCAAAGGTCATTAAGCGAACTTTTTCTTCAGGATTAAAACGTTTAACGGCTTTCATCAAACCGATATTACCTTCTTGAATAATATCGCCTAGTGGCAAACCATACCCATTATAGGTTCTAGCAACAGGCACAACATAACGAAGAGAAGATAAAATCAGCTGACGCGCTGCTTCAACGTCATCTTGATAATATAGTTTTTCCGCCAATTCCATCTCTTGTTCTGCCGTGAGTTTTTGCACACTTTGAACTGTGTGCAAATAAGATTCCAGGTTTTGCCCCGGAACTAACTGGCTAGACAACGCATGTAAAGAAGGCAGGTTATTAGCCTGTGAACCTTGTGCTAAAGTTGTAGTTGTCATAAACACACTCCATTAATGATGACTAATAAAGTTAATATACACTGTTTTTAGCACTCTTTGCAAGTGAGTGCTAATTATGTCAATTGTCTCTCAATTATTAATAAGATAATGGATGCAAAAAAGAAAGGCCAAAATCAATACTATTGAATTTGGCCTATAAAATGAGGTAAAAATGATTGAATTTATGAATTAGTGCTTTCAGGAAGTTGCCCTGTTTGTTGCATCATCTCCATCCATGCATCGCGAAGTTCAGTTAAGATTTCGATAGCACTATCAAGATAGAAAGTATCTTTTTCAAAAACAGATTCTTGAATACTTTGGTCAGCATAGCGATATAACTCTTCTAAGTCATAAGCTAGTGGAGTGTCTTGAGTTAAGCTTAGGCGGTCACGTAAAGCATCAAGAATCGTTGTCATGCGACCTAGGTGAAAGCCTTTTTCTACTAGAGCCTGACTCTGGTGGCAAACTTTTGCTAAATTACCTTTATCTACCGCTCCTTGAAGAAGTAATAAAATCGTTTTTCGAGGGTTTTCTGCAAGCTGTTTTTCAGCTTCATGATTGCGGTGATACTCTTCTAAAATGGGTGCTTTAACGTCATTAGGTGTTGTGTTGTTTAAAGTCATTAGGTTTCCCCTATTAATTGTGTGTTTAGCGAACTTTAGCTTTGTGTTTTTAGCTTTATATTTTTTGCAAAACTTTAGCTCTAAATTTCGCTTAAGTTTTTGCTTTGCCTGTCGTACAGCATAAGCTGTGCCAAACTTTAATAAGAAGATAGGGGATATGGTTGTTTCAAGAGTTAAAATCTAAGTTAAGTTGCTGTAATTAATAGGATTATTGTTTTTATAGGTAGTGTGGTTTATCAAGAAGAAACTTACCAGGCCTGGTAAGTTGGAATAGGTAGGTTAACCGGGAGTCAAAATTTTGATGGCTAAGAAATGACAGTTTTTTATTTTATGGTTATGAAATGGCGTAGTTTTTTGGTGAAAAGCAAGCTGCAAACTGTGGGATAGGTTTACAGCCTAATTCAAACAAATTTTCTTTTTTATCACGAGTACCGCTCGTAAAAAAATCGCTATTAGAAGGTGACTTTTACTGCGGCGGCAGCTTTATTGGCCTTTTGGATGGCATTTTCTATCGTGTCTGCTCTGGCAATGGCCACTCCCATACGTCGACGGCCATTAATATCGGGTTTTCCAAACAAGCGGATTTGCGTGTCATTGTCGGATAAGGCTTCCTCTAAATTAGAAAAGTTGGTTTGTGTTGAGGTACCGGTAGGCAAAATAACGCTGGAAGCACATGAGCCATGTTGGGTGATATTTGGAATGGGCAAACCCAAAATTGCACGGGCATGGAGCGCAAATTCAGATAAGTCTTGCGACATAAGGGTTACCAGGCCTGTATCGTGAGGGCGGGGCGACACTTCACTAAAATAGACTTGGTCTCCTTTTATAAATAGCTCAACGCCAAATAGTCCACGTCCATTTTTACCACAAAGATTATTTGCCACTTTTTCGGCAATTTCTTTTGAAGTATTAATGGCTTGTTCGCTCATTATTGCGGGTTGCCAAGATTGACGGTAGTCTCCGTCTTCTTGGTGATGGCCAATAGGTTCACAAAAACTAATACCTTTTTCATGGCGAACGGTTAATAGAGTAATCTCATAGTCAAAATCTACAAAGCCTTCAACAATCACGCGGCCTTTACCTGCTCGCCCACCTTCTTGAGCGTAATCCCAAGCAGCTTGAATATCGGCAACAGATTTAATGACGCTTTGTCCTTTACCAGACGAACTCATAATAGGTTTTACCACACAAGGAATGCCAATGCGTTCAACGGCAGCGGCAAAATCTTCTATGCTATCGGCAAACTCATAAGGAGAGGTTGGAATAGCTAACTCTTCGGCCGCTAAACGGCGGATGCCTTCACGGTTCATTGTCAATTGTGTGGCACGCGCCGTTGGTATTATTTTGACACCTTCGTTATCCATTGCCGCTAAAGTATCGGTGGCAATCGCTTCAATTTCCGGCACCACCATGTGTGGTTTTTCGAGTTCAATAATGTTTCTTAAGGCATCGCCATCTAGCATATCAATGACATGGCTACGGTCTGCAACCTGCATAGCAGGGGCGTTCTCATAACGGTCAGCGGCAATCACTTCTACACCAAAACGTTGTAATTCAATGGCAACTTCTTTGCCTAATTCACCTGCACCACATAATAAGACTTTAACAGCGGTGGGTGAAAATGGTGTACCAATGCTAGACATGGCATCTCCTTTGCTAAGAGGTAATTAATAAAAAACAAAGAGCCAATATATCGGCAACTTTAAACAAAACTTTAGAAAAAGTTTTAATAAACCGTAGAGCGGTCAGCAAATCAACAGCCCATATTATACGGGATTTGAATGATAAAATCGCCAAACGGAACACGAGGTTTACCCCATGATAGAGTTAAACAGCCAAGTAGAAAAAGAGAGTCAAGTTTCGCCAGAAGTGACTCGTTTTTTAAAGTCTGAACGCAACCGCTCACAAGTTATGATGGACCATCAGCAAAAAGATGAAGGTTTTAGCGTTAAGAAAATGATGCGTGCGTTGCAAACTCGTTTTTCAAATACCGGCGATATTTCAAGTGAAATTGCGGAAATGGTAGAGAGCCAAGTCCAGCAACGCACTCGTGAACTATTTCGCCAAGCTAATTATGACGCCTTAACGCATTTACCCAACCGCTCTTATTTTAATAGCACCTTAGAGCAGTTAGTCATTAAAGCAGAAGATGCCAATACTCAGTTTGGTTTACTTTTTTTAGACTTAGATGGCTTTAAAGGGGTTAATGATAAATTAGGTCATCAAGCGGGCGACGAGTTATTACGTAATGTGAGCGCACGTTTAATTTCAGCCGTAAGAGAAGGTGATATTGTCAGCCGTTTAGGGGGTGATGAATTTGTTGTGTTAATTGCTGATGTTGATGATAAAGAGCTTATAGAGTGTATTAGTCAGCGTATTATCAGAGAAGTAAGTAGAGACTATTGGATTAATGGTAATGATGTTCAAATCTCAACCAGTATTGGTATTTCATGTTTTCCAGAGGATGCCAAAACGGCCTCAAATTTAACTAATCGTGCAGACCAAGCTTTATATGCCTCAAAGCATGCTGGTCGCAGTACTTATCGTTTTTATAGTGACATTAGTGAATTGCCTTTGGCATCAGAAAGCTCTCTTCTTAAACGATTGGAAACGGCCATAGATAATGGCCAGATTAAAACCGTTTTTGAACCACAAATTGATTTAACGTCCGGCTGTATTGTTGGCGCGAGCATTACGGCTAAATGGAATGAAAAAGATATTGAAGGCCCATACCTTGCCAGCTGGATTGAACTCTTAAATGAAAGTCAATCGGCCTATTCTCTTGGTGCTTGGTTAATGGATTCAGGGCTTTATTTTTTAAAAGAGTGGCAACAGTATAACGATGAAATGATGGTTTCAATTCCGGTTGTTGATGCGCTATGGCAGCAACAAGATTTTGTGACTGAATTAAATAAACGCTTTGAAAAATATGGTGTATCAGCCTCTCAAGTACAACTAGAGTTTGCCGTTCCTTCATTAAATGAGAATAATGCATTACAAGCCGTTTTAAATGGTTTAACCGAATCCGGTTATCAAGTGACCTTAAGTGAAGTAGGTAAATGCCCACTAGATTTAGCCTCGCTTCCCCAGTTAAATTTGCAAGAGCTTAAATTAAACCGTGACTGGTTATTGAGCAATATGAATAATGCAAAAGGAAAAAAATGGGTGCAAGCTTTAGTACAAATGGCCAAAACATTAGACGTTTGTGTGATTGCTACCGGAGTAGAAACTCCAGAGCAAGCGGCTGAATATAAAGCGATGGGTTGTTCAATGGCTCAAGGTAATCATTGGTCAGCACCTATAGATGCTGAGACCTTTAAGCAACAAATTCAACAACAGCTTCCCGTGATTGCTTAATCTTAAAGCACTCTAGTCAGTGTAGCATGTCATCAATAAACCCCGTTTACGGGGTTTTTTATTTGAAAAAAATTGAACTTAATCTGACAGGACAACAGTTAATTACGATTCTAATTTAATAACCAATTAAAATGAGATAAGAGTTTTCTTAACTTTTTTGATGATTAATATTGAAGCGTGGACAAACGCCTTAAGTCCCCTTGTTATAAATGGTGCAAGGTTCTTAGCGTAGAGAACGGTAAAAAAACGCTGCTGTTTGAGCGAAGCGAGTTCAGCGTTTTCAGTTCACAAGCTTAGAACTTGCCCATTTCTGGAGTGGGGTTTGTTTTTTGGTTACTTTTTTGCCAAATTGCAAAAAGTAACGGGAAGCCTGCGTGACAAAATTTAAGGCAAAGGCTCAATATTTAAAAAGGCTTTTCAATCATTGTACTGTCTGATTAAATCCAAACTTTTATATTTTATTAACTAGCTTCAACTTATACCGTTCGACTATAGGTTTAAATTTACCGTATTTTCATTGACCAGGCCTGGTGTAATCGGTAGGATTTAAGTTCTGTTTTATGGGGTAACTAGAGATAAAGCCATGTTAAACCAATTTAAGCTTAATCATGCTTTATGGCTAGCCACTTTTTTTGTGGTATTTGTTTGGTCTGCAATCGCTCCTAAAGACATGTTTACTTGGTTTTTAGAAGTTGTACCTGCGATGATTGGTATTGTTTTACTGGCTTTTACCTTTCGCAGTTTTCATTTAACCTCACTCTTATATTCTCTAATTTTAATTCACTGCATTATTCTTATGGTGGGTGGACATTACACTTACGCTGAAGTGCCCATGTTTGATTGGCTTAAATTAGAGTTTGACTGGTCACGAAATAACTACGATAAATTGGGACACTTTGCGCAGGGCTTTGTTCCAGTATTAATAGCAAGAGAAATTCTAATACGTAAACAGGTGGTAAATGGGATAGGCTGGACAAACTTTTTTAGTATTTCTATTACCTTAGCATTCAGTGCTTTTTATGAGCTAATTGAATGGTGGGTTGCCTTAGGTTCTGACGAGGCAGCCGATGCTTTTTTAGGCACACAAGGTTATATATGGGATACGCAGTCGGATATGGGGTGGGCGTTTTTTGGGGCGATTTCAGCGATTCTATTTTTATCTAGATGGCATAATCGCCAAATAAAAGCCTTATAAATCTAACCACCTAACTAATCACAGAGCTACCAGGCCTGGTAACTTATAGAATTTAAAACAAAACACCGGCATTTGCCGGCGTTTTGTTTGGTTAGAGCTTGTTTGCTTTAAATACGATCTAACATACCTAAAATAACTTTAGCCGAATGGGTCGCAGCTTGTTCTAGGTATTGCTCAAAAGTTTTGGCATTTTCTTTGCCCGCAATATCCGATAAAGAACGAATAATCACAAATGGCTTTTCAAAGGTATGGCAAGCTTGTGCAACGGCAGCCGCTTCCATTTCACAGGCAATCATTTCTGGGAAATTATTGCGTGTGTTAGTCACATCTGTAGGTTGATGCATAAAGCGATCACCCGTGGCAATTAATCCGTGCATATGAGCCACTTCTTGAAGTGATTCAATGCTGCTTTGAGCCGCTTTTACTAAATTTTTATCCGGTAAAAAACAAGCTGGCAGGCCTGGTACTTGTCCAAGATCATAACCAAACGGAGTGACATCTACATCGTGATGACAAACCGAACTACTAATCACGATATCGCCTACATTTAAGTTAGTATGAAAACCACCTGCAGAGCCAGTGTTAATGACGTAGTCTGGGTTATAAAGGTTAAGTAAAATGGTGGTGCTAATCGCGGCATTTACTTTGCCAATTCCTGAGCGCAACAGTACGATGTCTGACCCATTAATTTGCCCTTGATAATATTCAAACCCCGCATGAATCTCGGTGGTTTGATTCTCCAGTTTGCTGCGTAGAAGAGAGACTTCTTCTTCCATTGCTCCAATAATGGCTACTTTCATGGAATCTTCCTGCTTAAACTTCGTTACCAAGTGACTTTAAGGTCTCTTCACTTAACGCGATGTCCTCATTTTTATTAACGCCTACACCCTGGTCAATGATGTTTTGTGCAATCGCTTTGGCTTCTTCTAAAGAGTGCATAACAAAGGTTCCACACTGATATTCGTTTAACTCCGGAATATCTTCCATTCGTTGAACATTTAATACATCTTTCATTGCACCGATCCAGGCAGTTGCTACGCGATCTTCTGTTGGAGAGCCTAATAGGCTCATGTAGAAACCGGTACGGCAACCCATTGGCGAAATATCAATGATTTCAACGCCATCACCATTTAGATGATTACGCATAAAACCTGCAAACAAATGCTCAAGGGTATGAATCCCTTTTTCACTCATCATGTCTTCATTTGGTTTATTAAAACGTAAGTCAAAAACCGTAATGGTATCTCCTGATGGAGATGTCATGGTTTTGGCAACACGCACTGCTGGCGCATTCATAATGGTGTGGTCAACGGTAAAGCTGTCTAATAATGGCATGGTTTAGGTCCTTTTATAGTTGGTCTTCAGGCTTGAGCTCATTTTTGAGCTGCCAGCCATTGTCAGTTTTAATAAAGAGATAGTTTTTTTCAAATTCAATTTGGTCACCGGCTTCAAAATCGGGCATGGTCATTTTTAGTAACCCTACCGCCATACTATTGGTGATTTTTTCTAGACTTGATAGAGAAGAATCGTTCATGATGCTTTTTGCATAACTGTCTAAGTCTTGCTGTGCGGTTCCAGTAATGGTGAGTTCGGCTACATAATGAGTTTCGTTTTGTTTATATCCGTTTTTCTTAATAACATTGCTGGTGATAAATAATCCACTGTACTGGTTATCAAAATATTGAGCAGCCATTGATTTTATATCACTTTCTGAAGGTTGTGAATCACCTATGCAGGCGGTAAGTGAAAATGTCATGAAAAGCAGTAATGCAATAAAAGGGAATTTTAAAATAGAGTGTTTAATCTGAATCATTTGATTTCCTAGTCTGCACTTAACAGAAAAATTGAAGGTGTTTACTTTAAAAACCTTACGGATTAAGCGAGTAATGAGAGTGAGGCCTTTGCACGAGACCATGAACACATAAAAACAGCTATAATTCTCTATCTTCAAGCCAAAAAATCCGCCCAATAACTAGTTATTATGCGTATTTTTTAGCCTAAATCTAAAGAATTCTATCTTGTTTTTCTTGTGCCCCTGTCTCATGCAAAGGTCTCAGAGTGTAATTTAAAAATCAAAGGATAACATAAAACTAACCAGGCCTGGTTGGTTTGCATAACAGCTTATAACTAACGGGATTTATTGTTTTTGCACCAAAATAAGACTTTTTTTATATGGGTAATGAATTCTTGCAAGAAAGGTTTTAAATCTATTATTTAAGTCATATTTATATAACTTATTGTTTAATATCTATAAATTATAATTCTTTAAAGAGTGATAAATAGGGATGATGTGCTTGGCACGTTACTTGCAAAATAAACTTTGCGAGTGAGACGTTATGCATCTAAATAGTGCAGCAATAATTTTTTATAGGAGACCTTTGCACGAGATAGGGGCGAAAGAAAAATGAGGAAAAATTTGCCTGATTGCGGCCGAAAACGCAGGGAATAGCTAGCTATTCGCAAGTTGTCGCCCAACCGAAGTACCCTTGGGGTACAACAAAAATCAGGTGAATTTTAACCATTTTTACTCACGCATACTCTTGTGCAAAGGTCTCTATAGGTTTGTTTCTCGAGGAGCCAGACTCTCAAAAATAGGAATGATGTGAAAAAAATAATATTTACGGATTTAGATGGCTCGTTACTCGATCACCATGATTACAGTTATACGCCAGCACTGCCTGCAATAAAGGCCTTAAATGCTCAAGCTATTCCATGGCTATTAACCACCAGTAAAACTGCAGCTGAGGTTATTGATCTTAAAGCCGAGTTAGCGAATTCTTACCCATTTATTGTTGAAAATGGAGCGGGTATTTTTTGGAATAAAGGTTCTCTCAATAAGGATTTATTAAAACGCAACTCTGTTATTGATAATCCCGTTATTCAGTCTTGGGGTGATGATTTTGAATACATGAGTTTAAGTCCTGTTTTATTACCTCAAATACTGCAAATTTCACAAAACTATAAAACTCAACATCAGTTATCTTTTATAGGGTTTTCAGAGATGAGTGCCGAGCAAGTAGTTGAATTTACAGGGTTGCCCCTAAATAGTGCAGTTAAAGCAAAGCAACGTAATTTTTCAGAACCTTTGCTCTGGCAAGACAGTGAACAAGCGTTAACCGAGTTTAGTCAGGCTATGAGTCAGCGTGGTTTGCAGGTTATTAAAGGGGGGCGATTTGTGCATTTAATGGGGTTAAGTAATAAAGGTTTAGCCCTAAAGTGTTTAACAAATTATTACCACCAGGCCTGGCAAGATCAAGTGCAAACCATGGCTTTAGGGGATGGCAATAATGATGTTCCGTTATTAGAAGCGAGTGATTATCCGGTGATTATTTGTTCGCCGGTTAACCCTCCTCCCAAGGTGAATCATCCTAAAGTGGTCACTACCAAAGCATTTGGTCCAGAAGGTTGGAATCAAGCTGTATTAAGTTGGCTTGAAGCTTGATAGAGGCATTTACTAACACTTAAGAATCACAAGATATCTAAACTCCCAATGATGGGAAGGAGCAAGTATGGATTTTTATCAGAACGGCATTATTACCACTTTACATAATTTAGTGGATAGACCTATTGAAGAGATGGAGGCAGATTTACTTAAATACAGTAAACAGCGACCGCTAGGTTTAATCTTGCCTAGTTTGTATTCAGAATTGCAAACTCCTGCTTTGGCAACCATTGTTGAAGAACTTAAGTCGGTACCCTATTTAGAAGAGATTGTCGTGGGCTTGGATAGAGCAAATGAGGCGGAATATCGTCATGCCTTGGAGTATTTTTCAGTCTTACCACAAAACGTAAAAGTGATTTGGAATGATGGTCCAAGAATGCAAGCCATTCATAAAAAGCTGGTAAGTGAAGGTATTGCACCAGAAGCACCCGGTAAAGGGCGAAATGTTTGGTATATGACCGGTTATGTTTTGGGTTCAAATAAGGTTGAATCTGTTGCCTTACATGACTGCGATATTGTTACTTATGACCGATCCTTATTAGCACGACTAATTTATCCGGTAGCCAATCCTCAATTTAACTATGCCTTTGCAAAAGGTTTTTATACTCGTATTGCTAACGGCACAATGAATGGCCGAGTAACCCGTTTATTAGTTACTCCACTCATTAGAGCACTCCAAAAAACAGCAGGTGAGCAAAATGAAAGAGCGAGTGAGTATCTAGATCACATTGACTCTTATCGTTACCCTTTAGCGGGTGAATTTGCTTTTAGAACCGGGGTTATTTCAGATTTACGAATTCCTTCAGATTGGGGTTTAGAGATTGGTGTACTTTCTGAAATGAAACGTAATATCAGCTCAAACCGAATATGTCAGGTGGATATTGCTGATATTTATGATCATAAACATCAAGACTTATCCGCTGAAGATGCCCAGAAAGGGCTTTCTAAAATGTCGATAGATATTGCCAAGGCGTTTTATCGTAAATTAGCCGCTGAAGGTGTGACGTTTACAACAGAAGGTTTTAGAACGCTTAAAGCGACCTATTACCGTATTGCATTAGATTTGATTGAGTCTTATCGCAATGATGCCATGATGAATGGATTAAACCTTGATGTGCATAAGGAAGAAATTGCGGTAGAGATGTTTTGCGAAAACATTATTAAAGCCGGTAAACACTTTTTAGATGCACCGATGGAAACGCCATTTATTCCTTCATGGAACAGAGTTTCATCGGCTTTTCCGGATATATTGCAAGAAATTACGGCAGCAGTAGATGCGGATATGGAAGAGTATAAAGCGAAATAATTAAGAGGTTTTACCATGCATACTATTACATCTCAACAAGCTTATGATGCATTAATAGAGCGTATTTCGCCGCTTATTCAATCACTGTTTCCTAGCGAGAATACCCATGAACTTGCTGAGCAGTTTATTGAAAAAACCGGGATTGATAAAACGCAATGTGAAATGCCTTTATCGCACCAATCTCATTGGAATGAAAAAGATGTCATGGTTATCACTTATGGCGATTCCATTGTTAACGTTAATGAGCAGCCACTTGCTACCTTAAAAAAGGTATTGGATAAGTTCTTAAAAGAGACTGTTTCTATGGTGCATATTCTGCCATATTATCCTTATACCTCGGATGGAGGGTTTGCCGTTTCTGACTATGAAAACATTAATCCCGATTTAGGTGATTGGTCAGACGTAACTGAAATTAGCCAAGATTACCGAATTATGGCGGATTTAGTTGTAAACCATTGTTCAAGTGAACATGCCTGGTTTAAAGAATTTACTAAGGGAAACCCAAAGTACCAAAACTATTTTGTACAAGCCAGTTTAGAAGATGACTTGTCTAAGGTTGTACGACCACGAACGACGCCTTTGCTGAGACCTACCATGACCCCGCAAGGCGAAAAGTATGTTTGGTGCACGTTTAGTCATGATCAAATAGATTTAAACTTCTCTAACCCAGAGGTGTTTCTAGAGATTATGCGCCTTATTTCAATGTATATAGATAAGGGTGCCAGCATTTTCCGCTTAGATGCCATCGGTTTTTTATGGAAAATTATTGGTACCAGTTGTATGCATCTGCCAGAGACACATCAGGCTATTCAATTAATGCGAGCCTTAATTGAATATCGTCTGTCTAATGCCATTATCATTACAGAAACGAATGTACCTAAACGTGAGAATTTGACCTATTTTGGTAATGCCAATGAAGCCCATATGGTTTATAACTTCTCATTACCTCCATTGCTTATTAATTCATTGCTTACAGGGTCTGCCAAACACCTAAAAACATGGTTAATGTCTATGCCGCCAGCGCAAATGGGGACGACCTATTTAAACTTTATTGCCAGCCACGATGGCATTGGCGTTCGTCCTGCCGAAGGTCTTCTTGATCCAGAAGAATTGCAAAATATGATTCATGTATTACAATCCTTTGGTGCAAAAGTTTCTTGGCGTACTGGACTAAATGGTGAAAAAAATCCTTATGAGATTAATATCGCCCTTATCGATGCCTTTAAAGGGACTTGTGAAGGTGAAGATGAATATCAGGTACAACGCATGTTATGCGCGCATGCGATTGCGATTGCTTTAGAAGGTGTGCCAGCGATTTACATTCATTCTTTTTTTGCAACCGAAAATGATTATGAAAGTTTGCATAAAACGGAGCATAATCGAGATATAAATCGTCATCAATGGCAAGAGAGTGAGTTAACCCCTCTTTTGGAAGATACAAATTCCAAACATTATGCGGTATTAAAGGGTTTAAACCACTTAATTGCGCTGCGTAAAGAACAAGCGGCATTTCATCCAAATGCAACCCAATTTACATTGCATTTAGAGGATACATTGTTTGGATTTTGGCGCCAAAGTTTGATGCGTGATCAAAGTGTTTTTGTGGTTAATAATGTCACGAATCAATCACAAACTCTAAATTTAGCCCAGTTAAACTTAATTGATATGGACGAGTGGCGAGAAATTATTAGTGGTCAGATGATTACTGATTTATATGGTGAAATGACCTTAGCGCCTTATCAAACCGTATGGATAACTAATCGATGGTAATATAAAACGCATTTAAAGCGTTTTGCTCAAAAGGGCTTGTTTAAAGCTCTTAAAGTCTTACATGAATTACATGAATTACATGAATTACATGAATTAAATAAGGAATAAATATGTCAGCTGCAGATATTGGTTTAATTGGCCTTGCCGTTATGGGGCAAAATTTAGTTTTGAATATGGCGGAACACGGTTTTCATGTTAGTGTTTATAACCGTTCGGAACAAAAAACCAATGACTTTATACAGAACCGTGCTCAAGGTTTTCCAATTAGCGCGGCATACTCTTTAAAAGAGTTAGTGGATTCTCTTGCCGCGCCTCGTAAGGTGATGTTAATGGTTAAAGCTGGCGAAGTTGTGGATGCGTTTATTGAACAGCTCGTTCCTCTGCTTGATGAAGGCGACATTATTATTGATGGCGGTAACTCACTTTATATTGATTCAAATCGCAGAACAAAAGAGCTAGCAGAAAAAGGTATTTTGTTTATTGGGTCAGGAGTTTCTGGGGGTGAAGAGGGTGCACGTTTTGGGCCATCGATTATGCCTGGTGGAAACAAAAAGGCCTGGGAAAGTGTTAAACCTATTTTTCAATCTATTGCAGCTAAGTCAGGTGATGAGGCTTGTTGTGACTGGGTAGGTGATGACGGTGCCGGGCACTATGTGAAGATGGTTCATAATGGTATTGAATACGGTGATATGCAATTGATTTCAGAAGCCTATCAGCTAATGCGTGAAGGTTTAGGTATGAGTGCTGACGAATGCCAAACCGTGTTTTCTGAGTGGAATAAAGGCGTTTTAGATTCCTATTTAATTGAAATTACTGCGGAGATTTTAAGTTTTAAAGATACTGATGGAGAGCCATTAGTTGATAAGATTTTAGATGCCGCAGGCCAAAAAGGCACAGGAAAATGGACAGGGATTAGTTCATTAGAGCTTGGAATTCCGGTTACTTTGATTACCGAATCGGTTTACGCACGTTGTTTATCGGCCTTAAAGTCTGAGCGTGTAGAAGCCTCAAAAATTTATCCACGAAAAGCATCCGCTAAAAATTATTCTGAAGAAGAGAAACAAGCCATTATTGCATCTATTCATGATGCGTTATATGCCTCAAAAATTGTCTCTTACGCACAAGGTTATATGCTAATGGCTGAAGCGGCTAAAGCTTATTCTTGGGACTTAAACTACGGTGGAATTGCCCTAATGTGGCGTGGTGGTTGTATTATTCGTAGTCGCTTCTTAGGTGAAATTAAACAAGCTTATGAAAAACAACCAGGCCTGGCTAATTTACTGCAAGCTACTTTCTTTGAAAAAGCAATTAAAGGCGCTGAACCACAATGGCGAAAAGCCATTATTTTTGGGATAGAACAGCAAATTCCAACACCAACCTTAAGCTCTGCTCTGGCATTTTTTGATGGCTATCGTAGTGAAGTGGTTCCTGCTAATTTATTACAAGCTCAACGTGATTACTTTGGCGCTCATACCTATGAACGTGTTGATGCTCCACGTGGAGAGTTTTTCCATACTGATTGGATTCAGTCAGGCGGTAATATAAGCTCTACAACGTATGAGGTTTAATCATGGTTGAAGCCAATACTTATGTGGTATTTGGTGCGACAGGTAATTTGTCGCTAACTAAATTAATGCCTGCTTTTTACCATTTAGAATGCGTTGGTCGCTTGCCTGAAGATATGCGAATCGTGGCGATTGGTCGTCGTGATTGGCAGCAAGCGGATTGGCAAGCAGAAATTCAAAAGTACATTGAACCGATTGCCCGTGGTGGATTTGATCGCCAAGTTTTTGATGCCTTTGTAAAGCGTATGGATTATGTACAAATGGACATCTCTCAGCCAGAGGCCTACGAGATGTTGGCTGAAACACTAGCGGATGCCAAATACTCTTCTAAAATCGCTTTTTATCTCTCTTTAGGCCCCGACTTATTTGGCCAAGTGACTGCCGAATTAAAGGCGCATGGTTTATTGGATGAAACTAAAGGTTGGCGCCGTGTCGTGCTAGAAAAACCCTTTGGTTACGATGTTGAAAGTGCGGCTGCCTTACAAAATAAAATCTCTCAAGCGCTAACCGAAGAACAGACTTATCGTATTGATCATTACTTAGGTAAAGGGATGGTTCAAAATGTCATGGTTTTTCGTTTTGCCAATGCCTTGATGGAGCCATTGTGGAACCGCAATACCATTGACCATATTCAAATTACTCATGCAGAAGATAAACCTGTGGGTACGCGGGCGGGTTACTATGATCAAAGTGGGGCTTTACGTGACATGATTCAAAGTCATTTATTGCAGCTATTAGCCTTAGTCGCTATGGAGCCGCCTGCTTCAATGGGTGCGGAGTCGCTGCGAGATGAAAAGGTTAAACTCCTTAAATCTATTCGACCAATTCAAAAGAAACAAGTTAAAGGCCATGCATATCGTGCTCAATATTCCGAAGGCTTTGTGCATGATAACCCGGTGCATAGCTATTTAGATGAGCCAAGTGTTGCAACAGATTCCGTTACCGAAACCTATGCCGCTTTAAAACTATATATTGATAACTGGCGTTGGGAAGGCGTGCCGTTTTATATCCAAACGGGTAAAAACATGAAAGAGTCCAAAACCCTGGTCTCCATCTGTTTTAAGCACCCTCCAAAACAGTTTTTCCGCGACTCTCAAGTGAAAAAGATGGAACCAAACTGGATTATATTTGGTATTCAACCTGATGAATCCATTAAAATTGAGATGATAGCCAAGCAACCTGGCCTAGAGATTAATACCGAGCAAATCAGTTTAGATGCGGCAATGAAATACGATAAAAACTCCAAAATAGATGCCTATGAAGAACTTTTATTAGATGTCATTAAAGGTGACCGTTCGCTATTCTTACGTTTTGATGAAGTAAAAGCAGCCTGGAATGTTGTTGACCCAATATTAACCGAATGGGCAAGCCAAACAGACTATATTGATACCTATCCATCCGGAAGTTGGGGCCCTGAAGGTTCACAAAAACTGTTTGAACATCCTGAACAATACTGGCGTACTTATATTAATCAGCATTGTAAAGAGTGACTCTAGTGACGACATCCACACTTCCTGAAAATTGGTTTGTTTTTAATGAGGCTGAGCAGCTCGCTCAACAACTTACTAAAGAAATATTAGAGCTTGCCAAACAAGCTATTTCCAAGCAGGGTGAGTTTCACTTTATTACCGCAGGTGGTTCCACTCCAAATCGTTGTTACCAGTTGCTTAGTCAAGCTAATGCTGACTGGGCTAACTGGCATATTTATATGGGCGATGAACGGGTTTTACCCTTTGAAGATAATGAACGAAACAGCCAAGCTCTGCTCCAAAACTGGTTAACAAAAGTTTCCATTCCTGAGCAAAACATTCATTTTATGCAAGTTGAAAAAGGCGCAAAATCAGCCGCCAATGACTATGCCTGTTTGTTTGATGAAGTCAAAGCATTTGATGTTTGTTTATTAGGAATGGGTGAAGATGGGCACACAGCAAGCTTATTTCCAGAACATAACGAAGCCCAAAGTGTGCAAACAATTTGCTGTGAAAAGGCTTGTGAAAGCGATTTTATCAGTGCGCCCATTATCATTGAAAACAACTCACCTAAAGCGCCTTTACAGCGTGTTAGTTTAAATTATGTGGCATTTTCTAAAAGTCGCGTATTGATAAAAATCATAACCGGTGCGGGTAAACAACAAGCTGTTTCTGAATGGCTTAACCAAAATCAAGCTTTACCAATAGCTCTCGTCAGTGGTCAACAAACCAAAGTCTATATAGATAAAGCAGCATTAGGAGAATGAGTGTAATAGAGGGAGTTAAGCTAAACCCCTAAACTTCTAAAGCCGCTGTTTGTAAATATGCATTTAAGAAAGAGGTTTTAGAGTATATGTCGTTTTAAGTAATGTCTTTTGAGTATTTTTAAATCATTCAAACCTAAAGTTACCAGGCCTGGTAGCTTCTTAATTAAACAAAATTAAATAAAACAATTACAGGTTTGTTTAGTTAGTGTATTGCCAATATCACGTGAATTTAGGTAAATTTTAGACATAAAAAAACCCCGATTGACGAATCAATCGAGGTTTTTGAATTGGTGCGGAAGGAGAGACTCGAACTCTCACACCAAAGGCACCAGAACCTAAATCTGGCGTGTCTACCAATTCCACCACTCCCGCGAATAAGATGTTTAACTAAATTAAACACCCTATTAAAATATGGTGGCCTGACCTGGAATCGAACCAGGGACACAGGGATTTTCAATCCCTTGCTCTACCGACTGAGCTATCAGGCCAAAATAGAATGGGCGTATTATATGGACGGGCTTCGCGACTGTCAAATTTTATTTTGAAAAAATATGATTTTATTCGCTGTGCCCAGATGGTGCCCATTTTGTGCCCAAGTACTCGTCAATTTTGTTAAATCGACAAAAGGACTAAATTATCTAACTTTACTCTTCTGTATCGGTCTTTTTCTGCATTTGATCTTCTGAAACATATTTAACCAATTCTGAAATCTCATAATCAAAAAAATCGCATAGTTTATTGAGAGTGTCAGTTGAAGTGCTGTAACCAACTTTGATCTTGAACACCTTGTTACACAACTAAAAGAACAGATAACGATGGAGGTCTATCAATGAACCCAATTATGCTTTACAACCAACAAAAACGTCTCCAAGTCGGCAATGGTAAACAGCTTATTGGCTATGCTGGTATTTTTGGACAAGAGTTAGGCTGTTCCGATTACGGTTGGTGTCAGGTGAGTCTAATAGACCAACACTACCTAACTCACTATATCCAAGTCGATAGCGAAGATTACTCTGAAATCAATCAGCGATATGAAAGCCTAAACCTTCAAAATAATGAATCACTCTACCTATGGTTAGAGCAAGGTAATGATGGCTCAGTTCTGAACTGGCGACTTTTTAAAAGCACCTTAACGCTTGAACAACTCTATCCAATCTACCAGGCCTGCTATGATTTTGAATCACTGTATCAGCTGTTTGAGTTGATTGAGACCTTAAGTGTTATTCCGTTGAGAATGTTTGCAAGAGAAGTGTTAATGGATAAACCATTGATGACGGCCTTTGTGAGTATTCCTGCCAGCAAACGTCATCACCATAGTTTTCCAGGAGGATTACTGATGCACTCGTTAGAGTGTGCCTTGATGACCCAACAAACGGTAGAGTCACTTATTGATGTTTCAAGGAAGGAAAAAGAAGTTGCCGTTATTGCGGCAATATTTCATGATGTGGGAAAGGTTAAAACTATTGGACTCAATCAGCATTCCTCAACAGGACGATTGATTGATCATGATCAATTCACGCTTATGCTGCTTGCTGAGCCTATCAATACCTTGAACGAATACTGGAAAGAGGGGGCTGAGACACTGCAATACCTATTGACTTGGACAGAAAAGCAAGGTATCTGTCGTTTTGTGTCAGGTAATGCTATAAAAATGGCAGATAGGCTCAGCACATCAGCATCTTTAAGGAGCATGGCGTTTAAAGATAAGCCGGAATACTTTCACTTTGCTGAACTCAATATTGGAGCCAACAAACATTACCTTAATCGTTTGAATTAATGGCCTCTTTAAATAATAAGCAAAATACCTTTCTCAAGGCTTTCACAGACGTTCAAAATTTGACGGAATCGTCTTCATAGAGAAAGGTTTTATTTAATCATGTAAAGGAGAATGCTATGGCTTATCAAAACCCACAAGAAATCATTTGGATAGAACGAGTATTAAAGACCGTTTTGGTCGGAATATTTATTTGGTCTATTTGGATGATATCTCAATACGCACCAAGCTATTATCAAGAGCAAAAACAAATTGAAGTTAAGCTTGCTGAAACTTACGGAATCTCTTTAGATGTAGCAGAAAGCATCCAATGCTATAAAGGCTATTTGCATTATCCGAATACAGGGGGCACATTTCAGGTTTATTAGCAGTATCACCAGGCATCCAATGCAATCTAGAAACTTTTAAAAAACAAAAAGAGAATCGATATTTATTTGAATATTTTGCGTCTATTTTTATTTCTTTGAGACCTTTGCACGAGAACTTTTTGAAAAGCTAAAAAAATTCTGATAGGCAAAGTCATTAACTCAAACATTACTATTTGGTGTCATATAACTGAAGCGAAAATACACCACATTTATCAAATAGTTTAAACCAGAAACTATACGCCTTGTCACCCAGCCTGATACTGTAATGGTCAAGTATTCTAAGCTGGCCGTTGGTCATTATTAATGTCTATTGATAATGACCTATTTTTGAGTGGAGGTAAGGAGGTAAAAGAGAAAGTTATTGTTTTAGACCAATTTCATCCATTTCTTGCTGAAGTTTCATTCGGCTAAGGTTTTGGTGTTTTAATAGAGTAAATAGTTGAATGCGGGTCGTTAAGATTCTGAGTACGTCCCTATATTCTCTTAAATCGCCATCCTTTTCCTGGGGATCTTCGACTCCCCAATGAGCAGACATGGGTTGACCTGGCCAAACTGGACATAGTTCGCCTTTTGCTTTGTCGCAAACGGTGATTACAAAATCCATTTTTGGCGCATCTTCTTGCCCAAAGACTTCCCAGCTTTTGGGTGTAATATCACTGGGTACCTCTATGCCAGCGGCTTTGATGATTTCAATAGCATTTGGATCCACTTCCTTTTTTGGATGGCTTCCCGCACTAAAAGCCCTAAAGCGATCCTTGCCCCTATTGTTTAAAATGGCTTCGGCCATAATGCTTCTTTTAGAGTTTCCTGTGCACAGAAATAGAACATTAAACATTTTTGTCTCCAGTCAAATTTAGTTAAGTTAAGCAAAGTTAAGTTAAGTTAAGTTAAGTTAAGTTTAGTTAATCTAAGTTTTGATTCGCTTTGCCGACTTTAACGGCCAATTCCATCATACGTTGCATATAGCCAATTTCATTGTCGTACCAAGCTAAGACTTTGACATGAGATTCATTTACAACACGAGTCGATTGAGCATCAATGACAGATGAACAGGTCTCGCCCTCATAGTCCACGGAGACTAATGGCAATTCTTCATAGCCTAAAATGTCTTTTAAATAGGTTTCTGAGGCATCTTTAAAGAGTTGATTGACCTCTTCAATAGAGGTGGGTCTTTGCATTTCCATGACCAAATCTGTTAAAGAGGCATTCATAAATGGCACACGTACTGCAATTCCGTCTAATCGACCATTTAATTCTGGAAAGATGGTGCCTATGGCGGTTGCAGAACCTGTAGAGGTTGGGATTAAAGATTCAAAGCTGGAGCGAGCACGACGCCAATCTTTGTGTCCGTGATCGACTACTTTTTGTGTATTCGTGCGGTCATGCATAGTGGTAATTGAGCCGTGAGAGATGCCAATTTTTTCATGTAATACTTTTATCACAGGCGCAATGCAGTTTGTTGTGCAAGATGCGGCAGTAATTAAGGTGTCTTCACCCGCGACAAAAATATCATCGTTAATGCCCATGACAATGTTTTTTACCCCTTCTTTTAAAGGGGCGGCGACGATCACTTGTTTAACCCCTTGGTCAAAATAAGGTTGGACATCGGCACGAGTACGAAATTTTCCGGTGCATTCTAAAACGATATCGACATTTAGGGAGCCCCAGTCAAAATCTTCAAGGTTTTTCTGTGAGCTGTAACCAATGCGTTGTTCGCCAATGACAATTTGTTCATTTTCTTCAGTGGCTTTATTCTGCCAGCGACCATGTGCTGAATCATAGTTTAAAAGGTGAGCCGATCCTGCGGCATCTGTAGCGATTTCATTGATGTGAACAAACTCAATGCCTTCCCAGTCAAAAGCTTGGCGCAATCCCAAACGTCCCATGCGTCCAAAACCATTAATTGCGATACGAATCATTTTCACTCCTTTAAAAACCAGTTATTGCTTATATCTGTTAATGCGGATATACTATTTAAAATGATTTTAAATTCAATATCAATTAAATTTTTATGACAAACTCTGAAAACATACAAAACTTAAAACCATTAGAAGAATATGCTCAGTTCCATAAGGCTTTAGCTGAACCGGTTAGGCTTAGAATATTAGGCCTGTTGAGTATTGAAGAATCTTTATGTGTTTGTGAGTTTATGGATGTGCTTGATTTATCTCAGAGCACTGTCTCAAGGCATCTGGCTTATTTAAAGAATCAAGGCATTGTTGTCTCTTGGCGTGAGGGAACTTGGATGCATTATGCGGTTGATAAAAATCATCCTGCTTTCGATGTTTTACAAACGAGCTTATCTTTTTTATCAGAACTTGAACAGTCTAAAGAGGATAGAAGCGGATTAAAAGGCTTTGAAAGCATAACAAAACAGTGTCATCCAAAGACCTAAAGCCCGTCTTCTGCTAGACCTCTTATTGCATATCCTATTCATGAAAGACTCGCATACTAAAAAAAATACTTGAATAAATCCGCATATGCGGATATATTAATAAATAAGTTTTTTTAGGAGTTATTTTATGTTCGAAATATTTGAAGTCTTTGGAAATTGGGTTGCGCAAGATGTTTTTCAACTCAGCTTGGAAAGTCAGTTAGGCGCTGCCGTTCAGTTTTTTGTAATGGATACCACTAAAATATTCTTTTTATTGGTGGTGATTATCTATGTCATGGGTCTGCTTAGGGCAATGATTTCAACCGAGCGTGTTAGGCAAATTGTGGCGGGTCGTCCTCAGTGGTTGGCTCGTTCACTTGCAATTACACTGGGTGGCGTTACGCCTTTTTGTTCCTGCTCATCGGTTCCTCTGTTTATTGGTTTTGTAGAGGCAAGAATCCCTATTGGTATTACCTTTGCCTTTTTAATTGCTAGCCCAATGATTAATGAAGTGGCGGTGGTTTTATTAATGACCATTTTAGGTTGGGAAGTTGCCTTGCTGTATGTTTTAGCAGGCCTGGTGGTTGCTTATATTGGTTCTATCGTTATTGAATGGTTTAAACCAGAACGTTGGGTAGAATCGTATGTTTGGGATATTAAAATGCGCCAACAACAAGAGCTAGAAGCCAATAGTGGTGGATTTAATCAACGCCATGAATTTGCTTGGAATGAAGTAAAAGTGATTGTTAAACGTATTTGGCATTGGCTATTTATTGGTATTGCATTAGGGGCGGCTTTTCATGGTTTTGTTCCAGAGGCTTGGGTGAGTACCTATCTAGGTGATTCGTCTAACTGGTGGAGTGTACCTGCCGCTGTTTTAGTGGGCGTACCGCTTTATTCAAATGCCACTGGCGTCATTCCTTTGATTGAAGCGATGATTAATAAAGGAGTTCCCATTGGGACAAGTTTGGCGCTTATGATGAGTATTGCTGCACTCTCTTTACCGGAACTGCTTATTTTACGTAAAGTGATTAAATGGCAGGCTTTAGGAGTTTTTGTGGGTGTACTCACGGTGGCCTTTATATTGGTGGGTTATTTATTTAATTTTTTATATGCATAAATTTTAAGGAGATGGAAGCATGAAAGGTAATTTAATGGTGCGTTTAATGACGCTTTTAATTTTAGTGGCGATTGTTCTCGCACATTTTTCTGGGCAAACAGATTTATTGTCCGCCAACTGGTTATGGTTAGCCATTATGCCTGCGTTTATGGGGTTGCAAGCCACCTATACCGGCTTTTGCCCGTCAGAAATGATTGGCAAACTTTCTAAAACAGGTGAGTGCTGCCCGGGTGGCACTTGTGGGACGGCTAAACCGGAAACAAAAGCCAGCTCATGTTGTGAAAGCAATGACAAAACCTCAACAGAAGCCTCAGCAGAAAATAAAGAATCAAGCTCGTGCTGTGGTGATAATAAAGACGCTAAAGAAAGCGCTTCTTGTTGTGGCGCCAGCGGCGACGATGCTTTGCAGATTAAGGTTTTGGGAACGGGATGTGCTAACTGCAATAACACGGTTAAATTAATCCAAGCCACTGCAGATGAACTCAACGTTGCTGTGAATGTTGTCAAAGTAGAAGACATTGCAGAGATTGCATCTTACGGCATTATGAGCACGCCAGGTGTAGTTATTAATGAGAAAACGGTTCATTCTGGAGGCATTCCATCCAAGAAATTGGTAGCAGAATGGCTTAAATGATATAGGCCGCATAGTGTGGAACGCTTCGTAAAAGTGAAGAATTTACTAAAGTTTTAGGCGTAATTTTTATCACCTCTCCTTTTGATAGGTTTTATTTTTAATTCCATCTCCTATTAAAATGAAGGTAAACCAAAGGAATAAACAATGAATAGAAGAGAATTTTTAGGGTTTACAGGATTACTTGCTAGTGCAGGATTTACCAGTTTAGCCTCTGCAAATGAGGTATTGAATCAACAAGAATCATCCGATTTTTCAGGCGTAGCTTCAGATTATTTTGAGTTTCGTATTGCTGGTCCAGAAATCAAAAACATGATGCATGAACTTAAACTGCTTGAATCAAAACTAAAAGAAAATTCAGGCTTTTTAAGCTTATCTTTAAAACAAATGGTCGGGGATTCGACCATGGTAAAAAACTATCCAAGTGATTTGAAAGGCGTACTTTCATCTGCTTATGAAGATGGTGCTAAGGAGGGTTCTTTACCGTTTTTTTACTCACTTTTTGTTCGCTTTGAATCACAAAAACAATTACAAAAGGCACAAATTGTTAATTGGTTTAATAACAACATTCAACCTCTAATGCATGCCTATAAACCGACAAAAAATGGGCCTGTCAAAACACCTATTGCTATGGCTTACTATCACGGCGTTTTCCAAACCATCTTGGTCGGAAATCGCAAAGGAATCTATGCAGAACAAAATGACATTAAAAACTTTTTGAAATCCGCACAAGATAGCCCAGAAGAGAACAGAATCACTGTAGCGAATCATGTAATGATTCATGACAAGAATTTAGATGCGTTTGAGAAAAGAGTCACTCCTTTGCTAAAGGTTGCTCAGCAGACTTTTCAACCAAAGGACGATGTTAATCAATTAGGCCTGGCGGCAACAAAAGACAATAATTACTATCGCAAAGCGATGACTACAGAAATTATGCGTAAAGCGATACCCGATGGTGATTTAAGAGCGTATTTGATGCATGGTGTGTGGGAATCTGTCTTGGATCATGAAAACTCACATCTCGATAGACGTTTCAAAGAAAGTGCTGGTCCAGTGGGTGCTATGGTGGCGGTTGGCCCAGTTGAGCCTTTTTATAAAACTCGGTATTTAGGCAAAGCCTAAACAAAAATATTTTGCAAGATTTGATAAATAGAGAGCTTTGCAACGTCCTAAAAATGCCTTTGGCCTATTGTTAATAGGCCTTAGCCTAAGGTGACTCATGGCATCTTTCTAACAACTTAATCTGGAATACAAAATGAAACGATCAAACAAAAATCTAACGAATTTATTGGCTTTCAGCCTCTCTTTTGCCTTTTTTTCGGCTCAAGCGGCAACCTGTGAAGTCCCCCACGCTACTTATGGTGCTAAAAAATCCGAATTAGCGGAAAAACACAGTGGCACTTGGGTGTTATTAAAAGACATAAAACTCACTCCCAATACTATTGGGTATGGGCCGGGAGGCAATACCCGTTTTGAAAGCACCTTTTATAATAACCAGGCCTGGTTATCCAGTGCGGATGAGCTTCAACTAAATGGGGTTTTTGCTAGACATCATTATGACAAAGATGTAGGCAATATTTTTGCAGTTACCGCCACAGCAAATAGCTGGAGAGAACCCCAAGTTTTGGATTCTGCAGGTGATGTAGATGAGTTAAATATGTTGCTTGATGAAGCGGTAGAAAATTTGGGCTGTGAAGAAGGCGCTTTATTGCCCTTTAGAATTAAAGGTGTTGCAGACTCTGTAAAATGGAGTATTGAAAGTAACCCTAATAAAAAAGTAGAAACTTATAAAAATGAACCTGTTGAATTAGTGGGGATTTATGCTTCAACCAAACGAGCAGAATTTTTTGCGATGCCTAATTTAAATATTCATCTGCATGTCATTTTCCCTAATCGAAATTTTGCTGCGCATGTTCAACAAATTAGCTTAAAATCCGATTCAAAATTGTTTTTTGGACAATAGGGAACGCTACCAAAAAAGGACCACTCTGCTCAGAAATTTACAGCATTATTGCCACGAGCGTTTTGGAATTGAACACAGCACCATTGAGGTAGAAAGTGCAGCAAGCGAGAATCACTGTCGTCTCAAATGAGCACTTACATGACCACTTACAATAATAGGTTTAGGATGAAAGAAATAAGCACACCCTGTGGCATATCAGCACCGCTCGCAAAGAATGCCCTGATTGTAAAAGGGACTCTTTACGGCTCTAGGAGTGAAGTTACCAAGCTCAAAAAGCGCATTCTTTGTGCGAGCAGACGCTTAGGAATTCACTGGCAGTTCACTATAGAAACTGACTTATTAAAAGCAGCCGATGTTGGAGCTACGAATCTACCGATTTTAGTGGTAAATGATAATATTTTAATTCAAGGTCTTTTAGCGACTGAAGAAATTGAAAGTTTTTTAAAACGCAAACTCATTATATAAATTAAGAATGATTAACCTAAGGAGAATATGATGTCAGAACAGAACCAAATGCCAACCCCTGAAATGGTTGAAGCTATGATGCTTGAAAATTTTGGCAAATTACCAAGTTCAATGGAATCAGTCAAAAAAGTCGATCCAAGTTTTTTTGTAGAACAAGCGATTAGTTCAAAAATGAGCACTAATGCAGAAACCAACCCGTTGGATGCCAAAACCACCACCATGATTTTTCTGGCCGCTGCTTTAGCGTTGGGCGATGAGGATTGCATGGATGTGAATACGGCTGCACTGCTTAAAATGGGGGCAACCAAAGAAGAGCTTTTGTCGATTGTGCGCATAGTGAGACATGCCGCTTCCAGCGGTGTGGTGGGGAATGCCAAAACCATATTCGATCAATTAGCCGAGTCATAATATGTCCTACTTAGAACATGAGGATCACAAAACCCACCGAGTGGGTTGGTTGCGTGCGGCGGTAATGGGTGCCAATGATGGTATCGTATCTACTGCCAGCTTAATTATTGGGGTTGCGGCCGCAGGCAGCTCTCAAGATGCTATTATCGTAGCAGGAGTTGCTGGCCTAGTGGCTGGTGCATTATCTATGGCCGCGGGGGAGTATGTGTCGGTCAGCTCACAAGCCGATACAGAACTAGCCGACTTAAAGATTGAAGCGGTGGCACTAGAAGCCTACCCAGAACAAGAAAAAGCGCAATTAGCTGAAATTTATGAAAATCGTGGGTTAACACCAGAACTTGCAAAAATGGTTGCCGATCAACTGATGCAACATAATGCGCTTGATGCTCATGCTAGAGATGAAATAGGGATTTCAGTCAATGTCAATGCACAACCCCTGCAAGCAGCTCTTACCTCTGCCCTAACCTTTACCGTGGGAGCGGCTTTACCTCTGTTGCTTGCTTGGTTTGCACCATTAGATACGCTGATCTATTGGGTGGGTTTCTTTTGTATAGCTTTACTGGCGATAATGGGCGCTATTGCGGCCTATGCTGGTGGAGCCTCTCTCTTCAAAGGGGCTTTTCGTGTTGGGTTTTGGGGAGCCTTAGCCATGGCATTAACTGCGGTTGTTGGGCAAGTATTTGAAGTTACGGTTTAAAATTTTTTTACTGATTTCATGAGCGCAATGATGCCTATTTTATTAGGGTAATATAAAAGGGGGCAGTACCACTGCTGTCCCACTTAGCTAAAATGAAAAAGCCTGAATCCATACAGATTGTTACAATGTAAGTACCACCAAACATATGTAATAACAGAGGATTCAGACTATGAGCTTTCATAATACAGTATTATCACAAGTCTTAAAAATGTTTCCGAGACTTGAATTTGAAAAGCTTTCAAGCATTCATGATGGGAAAAGACGAAGTGACGCTTTAAGTCGCTGGTCTCAATTTGCAGCCTTGGCGATTGGCCAGATAGGTGCACGCCATAGCCTTCGAGATATTGAAGCCACAATAGAGTCACAACCCCAACAGCAATATCATTTAGGCAGCCAAAAAATAAAACGCACGACATTCAGTCGAGCCAATGAAAAGCTAGATTATCAGTTCTATTCTGACTTGTTTTCTAAGCTTTACAAACAATGCTCTCAGCACTCACCAAAACATAATTTCAGATTCAAATCAAAGCTATTCTCGTTGGATGGTTCTCTTATTGATCTTTCCATGAAGCTTTTTCCATGGGCGGATTACAATAAGAAAAAATCAGCCATGAAACTGCATATTGGACTTGATCATGATGGCCTTATCCCAGCTTTTGCATCCTTAACAGGAGCCAAAGAGTCTGAAATGAAACAAGTTGATTTATGGAAGTTTCCAAAGGGAAGTGTACTCGTTTTTGACAAAGGTTATAACAACTTCAGCTGGCACAAAGCCTTGAGTTCAAAAGGGTTGGTATGGGTAACAAGAATCCGAGGCAATGCAAAGTATAAAGTTGTAAAAACGTTACCGACGACAAAAAACTTAAACATTATTTCTGATCAGATCATTGAATACACTGGACAGAAATCCCTTAGAGAAAACTTACCCGCTATTCGCTTAGTGAATTATTACGACCCCGTCACGCAAAAAGATTATCAGTTTATTACCAATCAAATGAACTGGTCAGCTCAGACAATTGCAGATATATATAAAGAGCGTTGGCAGGTAGAACTCTTCTTTAAATGGATCAAACAAAATCTAAAAATCAAAGCTTTTTTAGGTAACTCTAAAAATGCGGTAATGACTCAAATTCATGGCCGCATTATGTGTTTATTTGATTATCGCTTTTCTTAAGTTTCAATCAGGATCGAAAAAGAGTTTTCAGCAGATTTTAAGATTACTACAAATGAATCTATTTATTAGAAGGCCGTTAATAGAACTTTTGAAGCCACCACCTAATGTAGAAAACGTGAGGCCCCAAATGAGTTTAGGCTTGGTGAGAAATTAAGTGGGACAGCAGTGGGGCAGTACTCTTTAAATATTTTTTAAAGCGAAAAATAATAATTATTCAACAAATTCAATAAGATAATTTAAAGAGTACTGACCCCTTTACTTCTTTACTTATAGAATTTGGCAAATTTTTATCCACATGTTATATTTAAATCCGACTAAATAGAGAAGAAAGCATAAATGTTCAAATATATTCGAAATAGTGATGAAAAACAGCGCTGGCTTTTTGCTTCCGTAATGCTCAATGCGACTTTATCTGTAGCTAAACTAGGGTGGGGGTGGATGATGAGTTCCACCTTAATTATCGCTGATGGTATCCATTCTATCTCTGATGTATTTGGAGCACTGTTAATTTTTTTAGCTCTTCTATTTGCAGGGCATAAATCTAAGCAATTTCCCTACGGTTTGCACAAACTTGAAGATATGGCTGCCCTTCTTGGTGGGATAGGAATATTATTTGCGGGTTATGAAATTATCCACTCTGTTTTTTTTGAAACAGGTGTAATGACCCCAGAAAATATCTGGAGCACAGTTGGCTTTGTCTTGGTTGTGATACTTATTCAGTATATTTTTTATATCTATGAACTTAAAGCAGCAAAGCGATTAAACTCTCCGGGGGTTAAAGCGGATGCTGTTAATTGGTTAGGTGATATTGGTGCAGGTACGATCGTCGTTCTTGGGTTGATAGCTCACCATTACCATGTTGCGTATGCCCAAGAAGTTGCGGTTATTATAATTGTTTTAATGATATTTAAAGGGGCTTACGATGTGCTTAAAGAAGCATTGTTTTCTCTACTAGATGCTGTAGATACCAAACTCGATGCGAGAGCCTATGATATTTTAATTGCAAATCCTGATATAACAGAGATAAAACGCTTAAATATTAGAAAGTCAGGCAGTGTTTATTTTGCCGATATTGAACTAAAAATTCTCAATTTCAATGCAGCAAAAGCTCATAAACGTATTGACCTCTTTGTTGATGAATTACACAATGCTATACCTGAGCTTGAAGCTGCGACTATTCATTATGAGCCGGATCACCCCTCTTACCAAACCATTGTAAGATTACTAGATAGTGATAAAGAGCACCTTAGTAATGAATTTGGTAGATCTCCCTGGCTTGAAATAATTCATGAGGAAAGTTCGGGGGAGGTTCTTAGTCGTGAAATTATTAGTAATCCCACTGCAAATGACAGCAAAGGCAGGGCATTTAAGCTCGTAGCAAAGTTATTATTGCTCAACACTGATAAAGTGATTCTGAGTCACATGGATGCTGATGAAAATATTGTTACACTCTTCGATGCACTCGATATTGAACTTGTTACTCAAACAGAGGAGTCATCTTCAAGAGAAGATATGAGTGAATAGTTTGTATGCGATAAGTTAAAAAGAGTTATGTTACGCCCAATTCTAAGTTAAAAAAACCTTGGCACGATATTCCTCGAAAACAGATTGTTCAGGTTCTAAAACACTAGACACTTTATAGCGATATAATTTAGTGCAAATAATGAGGCTTTAAAAATGAAAAAGTTCGAAAGTTATAGATGTAAGCAATGCGGAAATGTTGTTGAAGTGAGTACTGTCGGTGGAGGCACACTAGTTTGTTGTGGTCAGGAGATGGAGTGTACCACTGAAAATCTTACCTTGGTCAACCTGCTAAAAGCTTTTGCAGGTGAATCAATGGCCAGAAACAAGTATGAGTTTTATGCAAAAATAGCTCAAAAAGAGGGCTTTAGAGATGTTGCAAGGCATTTTCAGCGTGCAGCAAACAATGAAAAAGAGCATGCTAAGTTGGAATTTAAGTTACAGAATATGATTAAAAGCAGTACTGAGTTTGGAGATACTTTGGCAAACTTGCAAGATGCTATTGAAGGGGAGAGTTATGAAAACCTTACTATGTATCCAGAATTTGAGGCCATCGCTAAAGAGGAAGGAAATAACGATGCAGCACGCCTTTTTGGAGCCATTGGTAAAGTAGAGCTTGAACATCAAAAAATGTATAAAGAGTTGCTTGAACGCCTTAAAGTAAAAGAGGAATTTGAAAGCGTAGAGGGAGAAGAAGAGTGGATTTGCGAAGTATGCGGACATGTGCATAGAGGTAAAAAACCGCCAAAAGCGTGCCCAGTCTGTAACCACCCTCAAGAGTATTTTTCTCGATTGCTTACAAAACAGTAGAACACATGATGATGTATGTTTGTAGGGAGATGCAAGCGGGTGAGATACTTAACCCCCACAAAACAGAATCGCCTCTTTTACAAGCCATTCTCTATGGAGATAAAGTAGCAACAAAAAAACTCTCAAAACGCTTAAGCTGTGCTATTAAACGTCTACCTTTAAGGGTGCGGTTTGAGTATGAATACAATGCTGAAAAAGCGATTGAGGCAGGAGTAGAAAAAGATCCTACTCTTGTCCTGGATGGAAATATCTTTTTAGAAGGCCTCCCTCAAGCAGAACAAATCACCGAAGCGTTTGAAAGTTTTTTAGAAACGAGGGACTAAAATGTCTGAACATCATCACCACCATAATGTGAATGGTAAAATCTTTTTATCACGATTATTTTAAATATCATTATTACTCTATCGCAAATTATCGGGGGAATTATTTCAGGGTATCTTGCTCTTTTGAGTGATACTTTGCATAATTTTAGTGATGTACTTGCACTTTGGAATTGAATTCACCTAGCTTTACTGGCGATAATGGGAGCCATTGCGGCCTATGCTGGTGGTGCCTCTCTCTTCAAAGGGGCTTTTTGTGTTGGGTTTTGGGGAGCCTTAGCCATGGCATTAACTGCGGTTGTTGGGCAAGTATTTGAAGTTATGGTCTAATCCGTATATTTGCAAAAAGTTACAAATCAATACGCTATGGAGAATTGTCATGTTAAGTTATCAAGTGAAAGCCAAATGGGTGGATCATCACCACAGTGAAGCCAGCTGCAAACAAGCCAAGCTGACAATAGATTCAGATTTAAGAGGCAATTCAGAAGCCTTTAATCCAGCTGAATTACTCTTAGCTTCATTGGCTGCCTGCATTCTTAAAAATATTGAGCGTGTTGCGCCAATACTTAATTTTAAGTTTGAAGCGATTGAGATTGAGATTACTGGCGAGCGTCAGGACAGTCCACCAAAAATGCAAAAAATAGACTACACCGTGCGTATCAAAACCGAAGAAATCGACAAACGTCTGGCACTGTTGCATACCAATATTGAAAAATACGGTACTATTTATAATACCTTAAAAACTAGTACGGAATTAAGTGGGCGTATTGAAAAGCTACAGTAGTTTTAAACCAAACAGAAAGTTGCGGGGTCAATTTAATGACCTCAAGGCTTTTGACATAGCCAAGGCTTTTTACCCCATCTCCCTATCTCTTTACCTAACATTCGCTTTAGGGTGTTATCTTTATCCAAGTTAGTGTTGCACTTGCAAATTGATTCTAAGCTGCCCCTTTTTCTAGAATTGTGTGGGAGAGAATCGGTCAGGTAACCTGACCGCCCCTATCCCAATTACTTCCCCATGGCAGTCGGCAAGTTCTGTTCGCCCCATACGCGCATGGAACCGGGGAAAAATTTCAGATTGTCCTTTTTCAGAATTTCCCGCCATGCGAAAAACACGCCCGAACTCAAGTGGCCCGTATCACAATACACTATGGCTGCTCTATTCAGGTTCACTCGGTGTGCTCGTGCTGATGATTCGATTTCGTCCCTGTTTTTGAACGTAAAATATTCCTGAAAACCCTTGATCTTGGAGGGGTGTCGGGTGAAAAGCTCTGATGCCGGCCAACTCACCGCACCGGGAATATGTCCATATTTCGGATCGAACGGGGGCTTATCCTGGCCCATGAAAACCTTAGGGGGACGGGCATCAATAAACTCCGTTTTTTGCTTGTCTAAAAGGGTGTAGGCCCAATTGACTCCCACGATAGCAGATACAGCCCTTACTGGCGGTACTCCCTGTTGCAAAGTAGTCGCCACAGGCGTAGGGGCTGCGTCATGACTGATAGGTAATCCCTCGCTGGCCCACTTGCCCGTGCCGCCATCCAAAATGGCAATATCGTTCACGCCGTAGTACCGCAGTGCCCAATAGGCACGCGTGGCGAATGTTACATCTTGGGGCGATCTCCCATTATTGGTGAGAACCACGGCATCGCCGCTTTTTACTCCCAGTTTTCCCAGCAAATCGGCAACGCCCTTGGCTGTGGGCATCACCTGGCCGATGCCTTTGAGGTCAACCAGGTTCTTGGTATTGCTCTTGTCCCATAGGCGAGCCTGCGGAATGTGTCCCCGTTCGAGGTAGTCCTTTCTGTCACTTCGTATATCCAAGATGGCGATATGGGGATCGTTGGCGTGTTGCTTGAGCCAAGCGACCGAAACCAAGGGTCCGATGTCAGCCGCTCTGACCAACGGAACCGATAACAACAATGCCATAGCTAAGGCAGAAGCCCCAATTTGCACTCCATACCGCTTCAGTAATTTTTTTATCATCTTTTCTCTCCCGGGAGAAGCCTCCCATTAGACCGTTCTTTTGTTTATAATTAATTCAAATGATTACGCTTAAGTAAGTACCATTCGGCACGGACTCTTTTCTCCAATAATATTAAATATTTTGAGAAACTTGCAAGATTTGGGTAAATTCAATTCTATAAAAAAGGGGGCAGAATTATTTAACAAATTCAATAAGATAAATTAAAGGGTACTGCCCTCTTTAGTTACCCTAATATTCTGAATACATTTTTCTTGTTAACGGTTTGATTATTTGTGACATTTCTTTTTACGAATCGCCTCAATCTCTTTCACTTGTTTATCAAGTTCTTGAAGCATATCATATTGCTCAGTATCCGTTTTATCATCATTTTTCATTCTATTTTGATGTTCTTCTATGGTCAATCGCCAATCATCGATAATCTCATCAGGAATCCCACAATTTGTTGCCTCTTTTTTTTCATTCTCAATAATCCAATCGGCAATTTTTTTCAAAACATGTATCATGCTAAACTCCTAAAAGGTTATAAATCATTTTAGAGGCAAGTAACAGCAGTACTACAGCGATAAGTTTTTTTACTTGTGCGGCATTGAGGCGATAATGCATTATAAAATCACCTATGTACCCGCCTATAATCGCCGCCACGGTTACCACACCAAGCAAAACCCAATCCATATCAACAAAAGTAAGATAGGTTGTAAAGGCACCCAAACTTGAAAAAGGGATAACAAAACTAATAGCATAAGCTGCTTTTTTTGCCTCAAATCCAAGTAAAATGAGCAATGGCATCATAAGTGCGCCCCCGCCCACTCCAATGGTTCCGGAAATAAGTCCAACCACACCACCAATAAGATAAAGTATCCAGACTTTGTCATAAACAACTTTGGTTTCACGCTTACTAAAAATCAACAACAAGGCACTTACAATCAAGAAAGAAACCAATATCCACTCAACAATTTCTTGTTGTATATATTGACTCATCCAGGCACCAATCGGTGTGGCAATTAAAATGGATATAATAAGTGGCAGTGCAAACTTTATATCTAACACACCGCGAAAAAAGTTCATGAACGACGCAGTAATCGTGGATGCAGAATTGATAAAAAGCCCTATTGCTTTTGCTAAGTTAAGCGGCATTCCCATCATGGAAAATATGGGCACAAGACCAATGGCAGAGCCCACCCCTCCCATCGAAAACAGGGTTGAAAAGCCCAGTGTCAGCAAAAAATATAAGGCGTATTGAAGTAAATCAATACTCATGATTAACCCCGAATCTTTTTGGCATTACCGCCTTTAAGATGATCCATCAATCCAAGCAAGCCACCCATAAGATATTTAACCTCAAAACCTTGCGAAGCAAGCCACATACGAGTCATATTAGATCGATCAGCTTGAGGGCAGGCAACCACAATCAGCTTGTCTTTTGGCAATTCGTTTAAACGTTCAGGCAGTTCAGGTGCTGGAATTTGAAGGCCAAAATTAACTTGCCAGACTTTTGTTTCCATCGCCACACGTACATCAACCAATTCACATTTACCTTCGTTATAAAGTTCAATGAATTCATCAACCCCTATACGCATATTACTCATATTGCTAGGGATAACATTTTTTACAAATGGTTCCATGTTTCTATCCTTTAATTTTTGCCATATAATCTCTTGCCTGATCACCACGAAGATAATTGACAACGCCTAACATACCATCGGTAAGGTAACGTGCTTGATAACCTTTAAGCTTCAAGAAAAGTCTTGCAATTTCCGCTCTATCATAATGTGGGCACATAGTCACAATGGTTTTAGTTTTATCAATTTCATTTAATCTATCAGGCAATTCATTCAGAGGAATATGATCTCCAAACCCGATATTCCAGGCTGAATACTCTTCATTAAAACGAATATCAATCACCTGAGCCTCTCCTTTGGCATAAAGCTCAAAAAGTTCAGGCATTTGAATTTTCATATCAAGTCTTTCTTGATAATCAAAATCTTTTAAATAGGTATCAAAATCTAGTTCTTTCATCTTTTTTATCCTTTAAAAACCTTTATACGATTAATGTGCGAAAGTTCTCATTTAATTAACCAAATGTTTTCACTTGTTTAGCATTTCAAAACTCAACTAGTAACCATTTAAATCTGGTTTTGTTAAATATTTTCAACCATTCCTTATAATTAGTATATACGCATATACATATATAATCAAATGATAATATCATCCCCATAGATACACATCTTTTCATTCTCTATTTACATAACTTGAATTCGCATATTAAGTGCAACTTCATTTAAGCTGCTAATAAATCAATAGCTTTTCCTAAAAATAGCTCAACGGAAGTGCCCTTGGGGTACAACAAGAATTGGGTAAAATTTTTACCCTCAAGGGGCACCTAGAACCATTTTTATTCGCGCATACTCTCGTGTTTATGCCCTTTGGTGTAAAGGTCTCAAAAAAAGCCAAAATTCCTAACCAAACAATTATTGTTCATAAATCTTCATTATTTGTCTAACAGGCTCATAAGCTTGGTTATTAAAAGGTAAAAAGGTTCCGCCGGGGGCAAACATAGTTATGGCCTCTTGGCCTTCAAAACTTGGATTGAGAAAACTATTTTTTAGCTTTGATACCCACTCTTTTGGCATGTATGGCGAAGCTGCAATCATAATGGGTGGCAACTCATCAGTACTGTAAATAGTTTTAATTGAGTAGTTTAACCCTTTTATTCGTCTCACAATGCCTGAAGAAGCTGCCGCAGCATCAAACTCACCATAAACAACCGACATAATTGCCCGTTCGTGCCGTCCTAAAAAGCTGTATAGCTTTAAGTCAGATAGACTTACCCCATTTTTCTTTAATGAGTCTCGAATTTTAAAATGCCCAGCAAAAGATTGGTACGCGCCAAAAGCAATAGTGTGATTTTTTAAATCAGAGATATTTTTAATAGGGCTATCTTTACGAACGACAATGGCTGCTTCATAAGGAATTTCAGTAGCGATAGGTTGAATTTTATTACCCTTAGCTGATTCAAATCGGTCATAAGCTCGTACAAAGCTTGAAGGCCCTAAATAGGCTAAATCTACTTGCCCTCTTACAATTTTTAAAATTTGCTCTTCATAACTTGTAGCGACATAAAGCTTTACTGGACGGTTTAATGATTTAGATAAAAAAGTTAATAAAGGGGCAAAATGGCGTTGAATTTTGGTGGGCACATCATAAGGCAATACGGCCAATACAAGCACGTTATTTTCTTCAATTGGATTAGCCTCTTGTGCAGTAGGTTCTTCATTTTGGCATGCGGTTAAAAGTAGTATTGACGCTATTAAAAGTAGTAATCGAAAAGTTTGTTTTTTCAATTTATAGCCCCTAGCACATTCATAAAGTGAGACCTTTGCACGAGATAGGTGCGAAAGAAAAATGAGGGAAAATTTGCCCGATTCTCGACTTACCCCTTCGGGCGTCGAGTTCTTCGTTTGCGACGGAAAGCGCAGGGAATAGCTAGCTATTCGCAAGGTTTTCAACAAAAATCAGGTGAATTTTAACCATTTTTACTCGTGCATACTCTCGTGCAAAGGTCTCAAAGTAAAACAACATTACAACAAAACTCCAGAGTTAACGCAAAAATTGCTTGCTGGCTAAATAAAATTTTAATTGAAAGCGATATTACTGTTAGCTAATGTGTATTGCAAAATGCAAGTCTATTTGCAAGTTTCAATACCGCAATAAAATAAAACCTATTTTAAATCAATGAGTTAACTATGGCACGAACCTTTCTATGTAATAAGCGATCTTAAATTAGTTAAAACGCGAGTCGGGTTGGCAGACTTAAAAATAGCCAAAGTGTCATATATATACATAAAAAATGTATATCAATAAAAAATATAAGCTCAAAGTTGAGGATTTACTATGAATAAAATGTTTAATAAAACACTACTTATTTCTGCTATATCAGCCGCATTCGTTGCCCCACAAGTTATGGCTGAAGATGTTATGAAAGTTTACGGACAAGCCAATGTCTCATACGATATTTCAAGTGTTAATTATGGTACGGCAACTACAATGGCAGGCCGCACAGAAGGTGATGAATTCAAAAGTAACGCTTCACGTCTAGGGTTAAAGGGGAGCTTAGACACCACTTTAAGCAATACCGCACTTATCTACCAACTTGAAGCGGCATATAACACTGTTGGTGATAATGGTGATAATTCTGGTGAAAACCAATCGATTTATGTGCGTGAAGCGTATGCTGGTTTAAAGAATAAAGATTACGGTAAGGTTCGAATGGGGCGTTTAACAGTCGGTTATAAAGCAAGTTATACCGCTATTGATCCTTGGACTGACCATGTGCTTCAGGCTCGTCAAAGTGGGCAGCAAGGTGCCTCAAACCTTAACTCTAACTATTTTAATAGCACAATTGAATATGTATCACCTAAGTTTAATGGTTTTGAAGTAAATGCAAACTACTCTGTACTTTCTGACAACAGTACAGGGGTTGATATACATAACTCTGGTAAGTTAGCGGATATGACGGGTGGGTCTGCTTCTGGTTTTGGTGTTAAGTATACGAATGGTGGATTACGTTTAACGGCGGACACTATCACGCTTGATAGTGATAATGATCCTGGTGCAACAGATGCAACCAAAGCAAAAAATGGGTCATCAAATCAATTTACTGCACAGTATAAATTTGGTTCTGGTACAACCGTTGCCGCTTTGTATGAAGATGCTACAGGAATGAATTTAGGTAAAAACACATTTGCTGTCGTGTCACAAAAAGTAGGTAAAAATGGCTTGTTAACGGCTAGTTACGGTATTAATGAAGCAGGTCAGGATAACGCTTATAGCACAACTGATGACGCTACAACAATTGGTTTAGGTGGTAAGTACAAGCTAACCAAAAAATCTGCTATATTTGCTGGTTGGACTCAACATGAACGTGGTTCAGATGATGCGACGACCTTTACCGTAGGTATTGATGCAAAATTTGGTTATTAATAAATAAAAGACCTTTGCGCAAGAGCATGCACTAATAAAAATAGTTCTAGGTACCTATTTTATTTAGCAACTATCTCGTGCAAATGTCACAATAAGCAAATTTTTTTAGTTAATTTCATTTTTTGCCGGCTATATGCCGGCTTTTTTGTGACTAGAGACCGCTATAGAGCTTTAGTTTAACCCAGAAATAAATCATAAATTTTTAGGGACAAAATAAAAGCGAGTGCTATGATTGATAGATTAATCGCAAAATTTAGAAAAATAATGTCTTTTATTCAACCTAAAACATTAATTGGTCGCTTAAATTTTTATTTAGGTACGGGTTTGATTGTGGTCATCCTTTCTTCAGGTGCTGCAGGCTATTACCTTATTTCTCATATTTTGCATGATGCAATTTACCAAAAAGCAGAGGCTTTAGCACAACAGGCGGCGGCAATCTCTTTAGATGCGGTCATGTTACAAGAATACAGTGTAATTGAACGTATGGTGGATGATTTAGTCAACCATAATACTGATTTAATAGGCTTAAAAATAGAAAATGAACGTCATCAAGTGTTAGCCGAAATTGAACCTAAACTTGATTCACAGCATGAAATCTTGCACATTGAAAAACCATTAACTTTTTTTGATCAACCAGCCGGTAAAATTAGTTTGGTTTTTAGTCTGGAGTCCATTGAAAAGCCTCTTAATCAATTATCAGTTATTTTATTTTTAGGGCTGATTATCATTCTATTTGGCCTATTTTATGTGGTCAAAACATTACTTAATAAACACCTTGTTAATCCGATTTCGCAACTGGCGAATGACTTAAATTCAAGTGATAAAATATTTGATGAAATAATAGAGTTCAAAGCGGATTTACCTGATGAACTGAATATTTTGAATCATGCTATTCGTGAGCTACAAGAGGCTTTAAAAGAGCATGTTAAATCACTAGAAGATGCGCATAAATTTACTAATCAAGCAACCCAAAACCTTTGTCACAGCCAGCGCATGGCTACCGTTGGTCAGATGGCAGCAGGTTTAGCACACAATTTAAATACTCCTTTAGCCAATATCATTGGTTATGCACAAATGAGTATGCAACAAACCCAAGATGAAAAACTTAAGAAGCGTTTACAAACCATTGAGCGTCAGGCAAAGACCTGCTCTGAACAGGTTAAAAACTTACTTTCTTCGTCCAAACCACCCGTTTTAGAGTTGCAATCGATTAATTTAATTACGTTCATAAACCAGTTGGTTGCATTAATCCAACCTGTTGCTAAACGAAAAGCCAAAATACAGCTTAATTTAGTCGCTCCACCCAGTCTACGTGCCCAAGTAGATAAAGCTGCTTTAGAGCAAATTCTTTTTAATTTGTTAACTAATAGTATGGAAGCTAAGGCCAGTCATATTAATATTGAGGTGCAAGAGTCATTAACAGATAATCAAATTGAAGTAGTGGTTACCGATAATGGTCAGGGCATAGAACCAGAAATGCAACAACGAATCTTTGAACCTTTTTTTACTACCAAAAGCCAATATCAGGGTGATACCAACGGAGGGACAGGTTTGGGGTTATATTTGAATAAAACGCTTATGCAGCAAATGCAAGGTTCTATTGAACTGATAAAAAGCGATTCAAAGGGTACACAAATTATATTAAAGGTAAGAAAAGATGCATGAATTTTCACTTTTGGTGGTTGAAGATGATGTGGATATGGCGCAATTGCTTTGCGAACTCGCCACTGAACAAGGCTTTAGTGCAAGCCATTGCCAGCAGGTGCACACGGGTATTAACCAGCTTAGGCATCTTAGCCCTGACGTGGTCCTAACTGATTTACGCCTGCCAGACGGTAATGGAAATGAGGTGGTGGTTGCAGCAAAAAGTTTGCACCCAGAAACAGAGGTGGTGATGATTACTGGCTACGCCAGTGTACAAGATGCCGTTGATGGATTTAAGCATGGGTTGTTTGATTTAATTACTAAACCGTTTGAAACCGAGTTAATTAAAAATCTATTGAGCCGATTGCGTAAATTGCTAGAACATCGTTTGCGAATGCGACAAATTGAGACCCGGCTCAATCAACTTGAACGAGAGCCAATGGCGCCAGTTGTTCATTCACCCATTATGCAACAGGTAATGCAACAAATAGACCAGGTGGCCCCATTAGATGTTTCAGTACTGATTAATGGTGAAACAGGAGTGGGTAAAGGGGTTATGGCTAAAACAATTCATGCCATGGGAGCCAATCCTCGTGGGCCTTACTTTGAGCTTAATTGTGCCGCGGTGCCCGAAAACTTGGTAGAGTCCGAGCTATTTGGTTACGAAAAAGGCGCCTTTACAGGGGCTTTAAATCGTAAATTAGGGTTGCTAGAACTCGCTAATAATGGCACTTTACTGTTAGATGAAATTAACAGTACACGACTCGATATTCAGGCAAAACTGTTACATTTTTTACAAAATCAAACTTTGGTGAGAGTAGGTGGTAGTAAAGCTATTCAAGTTCATGTACGAATCTTATTTGCCACCAACCAGCCCTTAAAGGAATTGGTTGATCAAGGGTTATTTAGAGAAGATTTGTATTACCGTATTAATGTCTTTCCAATTGATTTACCGCCATTGAGAGAGCGCAAGGAAGATTTAGCAGGACTGGCCGAATTTTTTGTTTCTTATTATGCTCAAAAGTTTAATAAAAAAATCTATTCTCTTTCAAATAAAGCGCTAGAGGCACTTAGCCGTTACAGCTGGCCTGGTAACATTAGAGAGCTTGAGAATGTTATGCAAAGAGCGGTTGTTTTAGCTAGAAATGATACCATTGAGCTAGCCTACCTACCTAATGAATTGCATGAAACCAAAGTGCCTTCTATCTCTAATCAAAATGTACTTTTTCCTGAAGACGCCACATTGGCTCAAATAGAGTCGTTATGGATAGATCATGTGTTGAATGCCTGTCAGGGTAATAAAAGCCAAGCTGCGCAAAAGCTCGGTATCGATCCCTCTACGTTGTACCGCAAACTGCAACAACAAAAGAGTGAATAATTTCTGTCGTGTTTGTTGTTGTTTTGTTGGTCAATAAGCCAGTCTAGGTAAACTTCTTTTACCGCCCACTGTTGGGCGCGGCGCTTTAGTTCTTTTCTATTGCGTTTTGCAATACTATTTGCAAACAGCCATGTCGTAATTTCACCTCTTAAAATAATACTCTTTATATTCAACAGGTTAACATCGTTGTTCGTTGGCATGCGAATTTCTATATATGAGATGGGCACCTCGAATAATTCTTGCAAGATTAAACCAGGGATTAATCGAGGTGCTCAATCGCTATATGTGAAAAATATAATCAATTGAGGTGTGCAAATGAATAAATTACTAAAGTTAGTAACACTGGGGGTGCTGGGTTCTAGTTTAACAATATCGGCCCATGCTGAAGAAGCGAGTGTTAAGGACTATAGAGCTATGTTAGAGGATAGCCCAGGTGAATTTTGGGTGGATGATGGTGAAGAATTATTTCATGCTAAAGCAGGTCCTAAAAATGTTAGTTTAGAAAAGTGCGATTTAGGTAAAGGCCCTGGTGTGGTTGAAGGGGTTTATGCTGAACTGCCTAAATACTTTAAAGATACAGATAAAGTCATGGACTTAGAGTCTCGTTTGATGCATTGCATGATTACTCTACAGGGTAAAGATAAAGATACGATTATTAAAAATGCCTTTTCCAATCCTAAAAAAGGTAAAGATTCTGAGATGGAAAAGATTGTTGCTTATGTGGCGGCTCAGTCTAATGGAGATAAGTTTAATTTAACCCTTTCACACCCAAAAGAAATGGCCTCGTATAAAACTGGTGAGGCATTGTTTTGGCGTCGCTCAGGCAGCATGGATTTTTCATGTGCAACTTGTCATGCTGCAGATGGCAAACGTATTCGATTACAAACGCTTTACAACGCCTACAATGATAAAACGACCATTCCATCTTGGCCAACTTACCGTGTTTCTAAATCGACTGTAAGAACCATGCAAAACCGTATGTGGGATTGTCATTGGCAGATGCGTTTACCTGATGTCGATTTTGGTTCAAAGGCAACGATTGATTTGATTACCTTCATGACAAAAGAGTCAAATGGTGGCGAGATTCATGTGCCATCAATTAAACGTTAACTGAAATTGTAAAGGAATTGAAGATGAAAAAATCAACAGTTAAAACATGGTTAGCGACCTCCACTACAGTAGCAATGGTTATGTTAAGTGGTATTTCTAGTGGCTATGCAACAGAGATTAAAGGTGCGGCATTCGATGCGGAAACTTTAAAATCAGCAGAGCAGACAGTGAATGAAAGTTGGACACGCTCTACTCCAGAAGAGCGTAAACGTTTAGTTCAAGATTACAGTAATAAAGTCTGTTCAGCCTATAAAAATAAGCCGACTCCTGAACTAGCGGCAAAGATTAAACAATTTAATAAAGAATTAATTAGCTATCCACAAGAAGGCATTCAGCTTGGTGACTGGAAAAACGGCGCAAAACTTGCCAGTAGCGGTTATGGAATGCGTATTGGTAAAATTAAGCCTGATACAGGAAAAAAACCTAACGGTGGTAACTGTTATGCTTGTCATGCTCTTGCCCCAAATGAGCCAGCAGCAGGTAATTTAGGGCCATCACTGACTGGTTATGGTAAACGTGGTACCAGTGATGCCATGGTAAAATATACTTATGAAAAAATTTACAATGCACATGCTTTTTACGCTTGTTCAGGTATGCCGCGTTTTGGGGTACATAATGTCTTAACAAGCAAACAAATTGCTGACATTATGGCCTTTTTAATGGATCCGAAATCACCTGTAAACCAATAATAAGCAGGGGGTTTTTGATAATTGGGGCAGGCTACATTGCCTCAAATTGTACTACTCCTCCGAAAATGATTTAGCCGGCTTGCCGGCTTTTTTCAGTAAAGTAGAAAGTATGATAACTACAGGTTTTCTTAATGATGTTTACATCAACTATAGTAAACTATACATATTAATTATAGTTATTCTTAATGTAATTTTAAAAGGGATATAGGATGAAAAAAAATATAACTTCATTATTCGCTGTGCTGTTGGCATTGGTTGCTTTCAACAGTTATGCAATGGAATTTAAAACGAAAAAGGTCGCAGACCATGTTTATGCCTACATAGGGCCACTTACTGACAGAACGCCTGAAAATCTTGGACTTAATAATAATATAGGGTTTATTGATACGGCTGATGGCTGGGTTTTAGTTGATTCAGGTGCGGGGGATGTTGCGGCTAAAAAGCTAGAATCGCTCGCTAAAAAGATTAAAGACCAACCCATCGTAGCGGTAATTAATCTTGGAAGCCAAGATCACCGTTGGTTAGGTAATGATTATTTTTCAAAACATGGCGCTAAAATTTACGCTTATAAAGGAACGGTTAAAACGCAAACTGCAATGTTTAACCAGCTAGTCGATCATCTTGTTACAAAAGTACCTGCTGCAAAGGGGGTTAAAATGAAAACAGCTGATGTTGTCCTTGAAAAGACTTCTAATAACATGACCATTGGTGGTGTAGAGATGCAGTTAAATTTCTATGGTGACGCCCATTTTCCAGGCGATTCAGCTTTATGGTTACCAAAACAAAAAGTGTTGTTCACTGGTGATATGGTGTATTTAGATCGTATGCTTGGTGTGCACCCTTGGTCTAATACAATTACCTGGAATGAAGCCTATAAAGCCATGCGTAAACTGCCTGCAGAGCACATTGTGCCCGGTCATGGAAACGTATCAGACTGGAAACAGGCCGATGCTGAGACGGGTAACTATCTTAACAAGCTAATTAACAAATTAAGCCCTGCTGCTGAAGATTTTGCAGGTGTTGATAGTGCTGTTGCAGATAACAAAGATTGGCCAGAATTTAGCCATTTGAAACATTATGACTCATGGCATAAGCAAAATTTAAATCGTACTTATTTAAGACTAGAGTCTTCAATGTAGGAATACAAAATTGTTTTGACCCTGTAAATAATTTTGTGTAAATACTCACCGTTAAAAAATTAAACTAGCTCCCTTTAGGAAAATCTTTTAAACAGTATTTCCTGAAGGGTTTCGAAGTTCGCAAGCACAGTTTTTCAATTGGGTTTGCTCAACTACAAACTCTCTAGTTTTTGGGTTATCTAAATAGTCATTTTTAGACACTCCAAAACAATAGCATATCAAGTCATCATTATTATCTGCTTTCGCATTCTTGAACAGGCTTCGAATATATGTTTTTTTTGAAAAAATGTGTTTTTATTCGTTGTGCCTAATAGGTAATAAATAAACGCTAATAAATTAAGACAATTTATCAATTTATTTATTGTGTTATTGATTACTTATGCCACCAAATAATCCATCAACATGAGATAAAGCCTTTCGAGTGTTTTGATATTTTCTTGAGTCTTTTCTTTATTACACTCTGGGTGATTTAAGGCTTCTTTGTTCATGTGCCATAATCTTTTACAGGTTGCAATAGTGGTGCTTAATTCATATGGCGTAGGATTTCCTTGACGTTTCCATTGAGCGGGCATCATGTTTACTTCTTTTGCTACAAAATTTACAACCTTAGCTTTTGAATTTTGTTTGTGTGCAGTTTGTTTAATTAGTGCCTTATTTTGTTGTTTTGAAGACAATTGAATAGCCATGATTGGTGCCTCTTAATCGATTGAAGATGACTCGATTATAAGTACCCAGTAAAAAACTCAGAAATTGAAGGTTTCTATATATAACTACGAAGATTGTCTATACGATTAAAATTTAGTTGTATCGAGAGAGACCTAAAGTCGCCTTTTTAGAGAAACCAATTTTAAGCTTTTCAATAGAGACCTTTGCACGAGACAGGGGCGCAAGAAAAACAAGATAGAATTCTTTAGATTTGGGCTAAAAAATACGCATAATAACTAGTTATTGGGCGGATTTTTTAGTTTGAAGATAGAGAATTATAGCTGTTTTTATGTGTTCATGGTCTCGTGCAAAGGTCTCCAATAGTAGGATTAAATCAAAACAGTGAAGCATGATCTGTTTCTACGCGTTCTTAAGATGCTATGACAACCGACTGCTTTTGCTTTCATTAAACTGTCATATTTATCCCACGTCTTTGCTCTAAGATTTCGTTTATGAATATCCCAACCATTACCCTCGTTTTTGTCCGTCATGGCGAATATCAACAAAAACCAAAAACACCGAGTGCCTTCCAACCTTTTGGTTTAACGGATAAAGGTCAGCAACAATCTGTAGCCACGGCAAAGATTATTGAACAATTTGCTGAAGCTCATAACTTAAAGATACATTCTGCGATTCATTCCTCCAATTTATTACGAGCTTGGCAGACAGCTAAAATTATCAAAGAAAATATAAATTACGACTTTGATATTGAGACGAGTTCACAGCTTAATGAGCGTTCTGTGGGTGCAGTGGCTAATTTGACTGTTACTGAAATTGAAGGATTGTTGAAAGAAGATCCGCGCTACGAATGTCCGGACTTTAATTGGAAATCAGATTCTTATTACTGCTTGCCATTTGATGGTGCAGAATCGTTGATGGACTCAGGCGAGCGTTTGGCCAAGTTTATTCGCAAAGAATGTGTGAAACTGAGAAAGTCTGTTAAAAAGAACACGCTGATGATTGTCGTTGGGCATGGCGCCTCTTTTCGTCATGCGGCTTATCTATTAGGGATATTAGAGTTTGAAGACATTGCTAAATATTCCATGTATCACGCTGCCCCACTTTTTTTTGAATATACCGAAGCTAAAAATCAACCGGACAGGTCTTTTGTCAAAATACATGGCGAATGGAAAGTGCGCGCTGTTGATAAAACTGAACTCATGATAGATTAAGGAGTCTATAAAATGACTAAGCCATTTACCTCTCAAATTACCCATGCATGGCAGCCGGAAAATCCGGTTCAATTTCCATCAAATGCCTGGTTGATGCCGGATAAAGAAACCTATTTTTTCTGCGATTTACATGCCGATGCGGAAGCCTTTTTGCGTTCTTTAAAATTGAGCCAACTTGTGACAGAAGAGAGCAGTCTGGAAGAAATCCAGTTAACCGATAAAGGTTTGCAAGGGCAAATTATGATTGGTGGCGATTGTTTTGATAAAGGGCCAAGTAACTTACAGCTTTTTCATCTGTTACACCAGTTAAAGCAACAACAAGTCGATTTGGTTTTATTAGCGGGTAATCACGATATTCGAGTTTATGCTGGACTGCTGGCCCTTAATTTTATGGATGATTTGCGTCAGTCCCATTTTTTTGTTCGTATGGGCAGAAAAGTGGCTTCCTTTCTGGCAGAAGTTTATGAAACCTATTGCTTAAATGAGCCAACGCCGACTTTAACTGAAAGCACCATTCTCAAAGAACTCATGCCTCAAGACGATTGGTTTGAACGGTTCCCCGAATATGCTGCAGATTTTATGACCCCATCCCAGATTGACAAAGAAATCCGTCAGATTAAACACAAAAATGTTGACCTGTTAAAGGCCTGTGCTGATTTTGGATTAGAACTCAACCAAGTCTATCAAGCCGCACATAAAGCGAAACAACTTTTTATCGACGAGGGTGGCGAGTTTAATTGGTTCTTCCGCGAATTGGTTTTAATGCACCGCAGCGGCAGTTATCTGTTTAGTCATGCAGGGCTTGACGATCATATCGCCGAACAAATTTTGGAACAAGGCGTGGAAAAACTCAATATGGATTTTAAACATGCCATGTCGAAGGGCTTAATTTTTCAAATGTATTACAGTGCCTACGGTAATGTTTTCCGAACTAAGTATCGAGAAAAAGATTTTCCACTCACAGAAGTGGGCAGTCGCATACTGAAATCACAAAGAATATTTGCATTGGTGAATGGTCACCGAAGTCATTTAAACGGTCAGCAGCTTTTTGTCCGCCAGGGGTTACTGAATTTTGAATGCGACACTCAGCTGAACGCTAATTGCCGCAAACAATCTCAAATGAACACGCCAGGTGAAGCTGTTACAATATTCAGCATAAACGGGATAGTTTCTGCTCTGTGCAGCGAACTTAGCCATCCGAAACAATTCCATCCAGAAATGATTAGTGCATAGGACGATTTTTGAATCGTAACGACAATGCTTCAGTCAAGAGGTGTATATGACAAAACACACAAATAACTTTGAACATGAATCCTTACAGGATAAAGAAGCCATTGTCAGCTATTTAAAAGCCCTGACAAAAGGAATAGAAAAAGGCGAGGTCTTATTTTCTGATGACGAAGAGTCTTTGCTACTTCGCCCTAATAAAATTAGTCGTTTACGCATTCGAGCCAGTCAAAGCAAAAAAGAACAAAGCTTACGAATTAAATTAAGTTGGCTTTCTGATGAGCAAGACTCTTCTGACAATTCGCCCTTATTTATCAAACCGAAAAAAAACAAACAAAGCGATTAAAGCATTCAGATGAAAATAATGTCTTCTCTGTATGAATCATTGCAATTTCTATTGCTTGACGTTCAAAAACAGCTGCAAAATATTGAAGATGCACTGGACCACCAGGATCCAGCTTTTATCGAAAAAAGTCTAAATTTGATGGACTATATCGATATCGCCCATCTCAATTTACTGCAAAGAGCTCGCCATGAATATCAAAGCTTAATGCATGATTCTTCTCGTGAATCACAACTGATTGTTCAATCTTATGAACATGTGGGGCATGCTCTTAAGGCACTTGCTAAGCAATTGTTTGATATGGCTGTTCAGCTTAAAAAAATCTGCGGTTCAAATCTCCTGCATAAACATAATGTATTTTCTGCATTTTCGGACTTAAGTAAAGGTCTGTCATTGGTTCTGCCTGCAATTGATTCCGACAGTCTTGGTTTATCAATCGATATTTGCCGTTTGCAAAATAGAATTCACCAGGCCTGCCAGCTGCAGATTGAAAAATACAAAAAACAACTGCGTACCGGACAACAAACCGATGCATTGCTTAAGGCCAGTTTTATTCTAAAAGATATCGACATTATGGGTGATGCACTTTTACGCGTTGGAGAAGGCATTATTTCGGCTAATCTCGGGCAGTTTATTCAAATAGACCGCTATCATGCCCTTGAGGCAAGCATTAATGATTTAAAACAGGATATTTCTTTGCCCGACCTCAGAATTCATTCTATGGGCGAAACCAAATCGGGTTGTACTATTTCTGGTGTACGTTCTTCCAAAGAAACCGAAGGGGAAATTCTGGCAATTTTTAAAGAAGGTAAAAAACAAAAATTGCTAGAAGAAAAGAAAGGGATTGATAGCTGGAATAAGAAATTTCCAGGCATCGCACCAGAAGTCTATTCTTACCAAAAGACCGGAGATAAAGCCGCTCTTTTATTTGAATACCTGACGGGAAAAACTTTTGACAAGCTGTTGTTGCAAAAAGAGCGTAAACCCCTCAAGGCAGGTTTGAAAACCCTATTCGTTACCTTGGAAGATATTTGGCAACAAACCCGTATTGATGAAATTCATCCAGCAAATTATATGCAGCAATTAGAAAAACGCCTGAAAAATATTTATAAGGTGCATCCTGATTTTAACCTCAAGGGTCTTCAAATTGGGGATATGAAACAGGCCACATTAGAAAAACTGGTTAAACAGGCAGCCAAGGTAGAACGTAAGCTAAAGGTGCCGCAAGCCGTTTATATTCATGGAGATTTTAATACCGATAATATTCTCTATGATTCGGTGCAACAACATATCAGTTTTATTGACCTTCATCGTTCTGAGTACTTAGATTATGTGCAAGATTTATCGGTATTAATGGTTTCATTTTATCGTATGACCAATTTTGATCCTGATGTGCGCCAGTTAATCAGGTTGGCTATGGAAGCCATTTACGATTTTGGTCAAAGTTATGCAGAAAAAATTCAAGATGAAGATTACAGTCTTCGCATGGCGCTCGGTTTAGGACGGTCTTTTATTACCTCAACACGCTTTGTTTTTGATAAAGAACATGCAAAATCTATGCATTTTAAAGGTCGCTATTTAATTGAGCAGGTCATACAGCTTGATAAGGCCAACAGAAAAAAATATGAAATTCCAAAGGAAATTTTCCATGACTGATTTAAAAATTGCCGTTGTCGGCATACCTGGTAAATGGTCCACCGAAGTCCTCGCAGACGCCATTGAAGCAAAAACAGGGTTTCGTTTAGTGATTGATATTCAGCAGGTGGTTGCTGACTTAGCCACGCCAGATGTCATGTATAAAAACCATAGCCTATGCCAGCTGGACGGCATTATTATTAAGAAAATTTCGCAAGAGTACAGTCCAACGGTGATTAACCGGTTAGAAATTTTACGCTTTGTTGAAAAATGCGGTGTCAAAATCTATTCCAAACCTTCTGAAATTATTCGCTTGGTTGACCGAATGAGTTGTACCGTTTCCTTGGCTAAGGGCAATATACCTATGCCGCCAACAATGATTACCGAAAATCTTGGCCAGGCATATGAGGCGGTGCAAAAATTTGGCACTGTGGTGCTCAAACCTTTGTTTTCAACGAAAGCACGCGGCATGTTGGTATTAGATGACTCTTTGAGCGAACATAAGTTGAAAAAAAAATTAGAGCAGTATTACCAACAACATGGGTTTTTCTATATACAACAAAAACTTAATTTGCCTGGGCAAGACATGGGGCTGGTTTTCTTAAATGGTGAATATAAAGGCGCTTATGCCCGAGTTGCCAATGGGAATAGCTGGAATACGACGATTCAAGATGGGGGTAAGTATGCCAAAGCCGAACCGTCAGAAGAAATCATTGAAATGGCTCGCCAAGCACAAGCGCAATTTGATTTGACCTATACCACTGTTGATATTGCAGAAACCGAAGAGGGTGCCGTTTGTTTTGAGGTTTCCGCTTTTGGTGGTTTTAAAGGTGCAAAGGAAGGCTTAGGACTGGATATGGCAACCGCCTATGCAGATTTTGTTATTCAACAACTCAGTGCGAATAAACAATGAAATCAACAATGAATTCAACTCAGCAACTCACCTCACAGCTAGAGGCCACAAGAGGCAATACTGTCTGGCAATCGTCCTCATTATTTTTAACCTTAGCAGATCAGGTTTTTGAAATACAGACGAATTCCGCTATTCTTCTAACTGAACTTAAGCGCTATTTTAAAAATGTTGTGACCCATACCCAAGACCCTGATTGCAGGATACAAGCAATCGAATCGGATGAATTTAATTTGGTTGGCAAGGATTGGGCAAACTGGCCTCGTCCATTGAGTAAATCTGGCCGAAAAGACGCAATCCTCGAATCGCCATTGGGTCGTTTTGTTTATAAAGTGAAAACGGGTATGTTGCTTTGGCAGCATTCAGACGTGCCATTGTGCATCGGACCGGTTGAGGCGCACCCAAATCAAGTGATTAACTTTATCTTGACACAATCTCTAAATCATCACCTAAGACAAGGTTGGTTGTTGGGTCATTGTGCCGCTTTAGAAATTCAAGGAAAAGGGCTTGCAATCGCAGGGCTTTCTGGCGGTGGGAAATCGACTTTGATGCTGCATTTAATGGAGATGGGAGAGCATTTTATCAGCAATGATCGCTTGGTCTTTGAAACCCAAAACAGTCAAGTGGTGATGCGCGGTATTCCAAAACACCCTCGTATTAATCCTGGAACCATCGTTCATAATCCAAGATTGCATGGTTTAATTTCTGAACAGCAAAAACAAGACTATTTGGCGATGCCGCAAGAGGCACTTCGTCAACTTGAACATAAATTCGATGCAGATGTGAATGAAATTTATGGTTCTAACTGCTATAAGCCTGAAGCACAATTATCTGCATTGGTCGTCTTAAATTGGCAAGGGAATAGCGAACAAGCAACGGCTCTTCGTCAAACCACTTTGAAAGACTCTCCTGAATTATTGGCGGCAATTATAAAAAGCCCTGGGCCTTTTTATGCAGATGCGGATGGCCGTTTTTTATCCTTTGAGCAGGCGCTGGAAGAAAAACTAGAAACAGCCCCTTATTTTCAAAAATTGGGAGACATTCCATGTTGGGAATTAACCGGTAAAATCGATTTTCACGAAGCCAGCCAGCTTGTGCTCAAGCAACTGGAAAAAGTTTAATACTGCCGCTTCAATTAATGAACACCTAGGGTGTAAAGCTTCCCTTTTGATGTTTTGCACATTATTATTAAAAAGGCTTGCCATGACACAGGTAGTTGAAAGTATTTTCCGTATGTACGACATTCGAGGTGTCGTCGATGATGTCTTGACCGAAGAAACCGTCGAGCTGGTTGGTAAGGCTTTAGGTTCTGCACTTCTGGCAACAGGGCAAGACAAAATTGTGTTGGCGCGCGATGGTCGGTTATCCGGGCCACGTTTTCGTGACCGCATGATTGCGGGGTTAATCTCTACTGGTGTTAATGTAGTTGATATTGGCCAGGTACCGACGCCCATGGCTTATTTTGCCGCGGCGACTTTAGAGGGGGTTAACTCCTGTGTAGTGATTACCGGATCGCATAACCCATCGAATTACAATGGCATAAAAATGGTGGTGGACGGCATCACTTTATATGGCGACTACATCCAAAATCTCCTCAAACGTATTCAAGACAATGACTTTTCTGAAGGATCGGGTTCGGTCATTGAACAGGATATCTTTCAGGCTTATCAATCATACATTGTCAATGATATTCGACTTGCCAAAACTTTGAAAATTGTGGTGGATGGCGGCAATGGGGTCGCGGGTCCTTTCGGTGTAGCTGTGTTTCGCGCCATGGGCTGTGAAGTGATTGAATTATTTTGTGACATTGATGGCACCTTCCCAAATCATCATTCAGATCCAGCCAAACCCCAAAATCTAGCTGATTTAGTGGCGGCGGTTAAAGAAGAGGGCGCTGATTTAGGCATCGCCTTTGATGGAGACGGCGATCGCTGTGGAATTGTCGATAATAGCGGTAACAGTCTCTATGCCGATCGTCAGTTAATGTTGTATGCGCAAGATGTGCTATCTCGCGAGCCTGGCGGTGAAATTATCTATGACATTAAATGCACCTCTTTATTACCAAAAATCATTGAGCAAGCTGGTGGTAAAGCCACTATCTGGAAAACTGGCCACTCTTTTATGAAAGCCAAAATGCGTGAAACAGGTGCCGTTTTAGGGGGTGAAGTTTCAGGGCACATTTTCTGGAAAGAGCGCTGGTTTGGTTTTGATGACGGAATCTATACGGGTGCGCGTATGTGTGAAATAGTCGCGAAATCAGAGCAAACAGCCGCCGATCTGTTTGCAACTTTACCCAATGGCATCAACACCCCAGAACTCGACATGCCTTTTGCAGAAGGCGAGCATTACCAATTTTTTAATAAGTTTAAAGAACTAACCCAATTTACAGAAGGCAAGGTGTTTGATTTAGATGGTTTGCGGGTCGATTTTGCAGATGGATGGGGTTTGATTCGCCCATCCAATACCTCACCCATTGTGACCTTACGATTTGAAGGGGAAACCCAAGCCGCTTTGGATCGAATTAAAGCCTTATTTCGTGAAAAAATTCTCGCAGTCGATTCAAATTTAAAGCTTCCTTTCTAAAATCTGTTTATATCCCAATTGGGAATTTTGAACTTGAATTCATCACGATGAAGTTGGTTTGTCTGATTTAAATTTAGTTTTATCGAGTGTGACCTAAAGTCTTTTTTTGGGTAAGATGAAGCCTGTTGAGAGTTTTGCGCAATTTTTAATCGTGAAAAACTTTTATTTTTAAATTAAGGGCTTTTTATGACTGAACCGACTTTAGAAAATCATCCTGCCAGTTCTAATTTTTTAATTCGTCACGCTTCATTAAGGCAAATTCAAATCTTTGAGTCCTTAGCACGAAATTTAAGTTTTACCCGTACCGCTGAAGAACTGTTTTTAACCCAACCCACTATCTCTGTTCAGGTAAAGAGTTTGGCTGAGGCGATTGATATGCCTTTGTATGAGCAAGTAGGGCGCAAAATTCATCTTACAGAAGTCGGTGAAGAGGTGGCAAGCAGTTGTCGTGATGTCATTAATCAGCTTTCTAATCTAGAAAGTACGCTTGATGAATTTAGAGGGATGAAGCGCGGTAGGTTAAGAATTTCGGTGATTTCAACCGCTAAATATTTTGCGCCATTAGTTTTAGGCCAGTTTTGTAAAGCTTACCCGGATATAGAGTTAGGTCTTGAGATTGTTAATCGAGAGAATATTTTAAAACGTATCAATAATAACTTGGACGATCTCTATATTATGGGGCAAATTCCTCCGCAAGAACTGGATTTAAATGTTACTCCTTTTGCTCCCAATCCTTTGGTGATTATTGCGCCTAAAAATCATGCGTTAGTGGGGCAAAAAGTGAGCCTTAAACGTTTAGCAAAAGAGCCATTTTTAATGCGTGAAGAGGGCTCTGGAATTCGATATGCGGTTGAACGTACTCTTGCTAAGGCGGACTTAAAAGTCAATCAACGTATGGTTTTAGCTTCTAACGAAGCAATTAAACAGTGTGTGGCAGCGGAGCTAGGGATAGCTTGCGTATCTCAGCATGCCTTACAGGTATGTGAGCCTAATAATCAGTTTGAAATTTTAGATGTTGAGAATTTTCCTATTCAAAAACAGTGGAATATTGTCTATCCCAAAAATAAGCAACTCTCAGTCATGGCCAATGAATTTCTCGGTTTTTTATTAGATAAAGGTATGCAATATGTTGCCTTACCTAATCAAGAACTTTCTCATGCAAAAACTTCTAAATAAGGCAAATAACTTAAAATAGAATGCCTCATTAACAAAGTTATTTCAACAAACTACCAGGCCTGGTGACTTCTTAAATTGATTTTTCATTCGATTTTTGAGGAGGTAGTAATTTCCAAGCCATCAGTTTTAGCAGAATTGGCAATCCAGCATATAGCCAAAGTAAAGCGGTGCTTTGTTGTTCTATACTTTCACTCCAATCTAATATGGGAAAAGCCAGCCCAACGGCTAAGGCAAGGGCTAATTTGGTGAGCATGCCCCATAATCCAAATAACAGTCCTGTTGCTTGGGTGTCTTTTTGAGTAACTTCTTGAGTAATATCGCTCTGAATAGACGCTGGCATAGCTACGTCTATGCCTAAGCTAAATCCGGTGAGAATACTTACGATTAAAAACCCGATACTGTTTCCAGGCTGTAAACCAAATACCCCAATAAAACTGACACTTGCGAGTAGCATAGAGATTTTCCAGGTTGTTTGTTTACCTATGCGTTTAGCCAGTTTTATCCATAACGGCAAAGCGACCAGGCCTGCTAAAAAGTAGGTTATTAAAAACAGTCCCGTTTGACTCTCTAATTGTAAATAGTCTGAAACAAAGATTAAAAATAGAGTGGCTGGAAGTGAATTGGCTAAATTGTTTAAAAAATAGCTAGGCATAATGCTAAAACTGCGGGGATGATTTTGTTTAAGGTTTTTTAAAATTATCCAGGGTGCAATAGGTTGGCTGTTCTGGATGGGTAGAGTGGGAATATTAATAAGCCAAAGACTGCCGCTAAATAGCACGATTAAAAACAGAATAAATAAAAGGCTATAAAAGTCGAAACTTTGGGCGCTTAAGCCACTTAAAAGGGGGAGCAATAACACCGTAATGACCCCTACAATGGCAAAACCTTCGCGTGAACCAGAGAGTTGCGTTTTGGTATGGTGGTTTTGACTGATTTCTGCCGCTAAAGCTAAGTAGGGAATACTCATCCATGTCCAGGCAAGGTAGGTAATAAAACTCCAAATAAACAAATAGCCCATACCTAAGGTATTTAAGTCTGGTAACCAAAGTTGATATACGCCAATGGCCAACACCAGGCTAGATAAAGCGATTTGCCAACTACGAGAAATTTTAGCTTGTAAGCGGTCACTCCACCAACCAATTAATGGGTCTGTGATCACATCTAAAGAACGCGCTAATAATAGCGCTGCACCTACGGCGGAATAACTTAAGGCACTTTGTTGTGCGTAATAAGTGGGTAGATAAACATACAGAGGTATACCCAGCATAGCTAAGGCAAAGCCTAACCAACCATAACGAATTAACACGACTTTTGAAATGGGTTGTGAGGTCATAGCTTTTAGAGTCTGCGTTTTAGGGGTTATGATTTATTGACTAGAATTTTTTGCCTAAAATTTATCATGCCGACAATCTTTTTTGCACTTGTTTAATTAACCAACCCAGTATTGGCACTTTGCTGTAAACCTGTTCGCCAGCATCCCAGTGATCGATATGTTCAGTGACTAACCCATTTTTATCAAACCGAACTCGACTCATGCCTTGAATCGATTGTTGGCTTTGGTTAGAGGGCATGACAAAATCAAAGTGCCAATAGAGGAGTCCAATGTCTTGGTGCATGGCGGCATTGATCACTTTAAACTGAGGTCTTTGTGTGGTGGCAAACATATGTTCAAAAATCGCTAAGGTGGCCGCTTTACCTTTAACCTTATTAAAAGGGTCTTTAAAAAACACCTGTTCGCTTAAAAGCTCACCGAGTTCAGGCAGGTTTTTGGGTGTAAGGTTTTGATAGGCTTGAATATAAGCACTTAAATTTGGGTTATCCGTCATCTTTTAACGCCTTTTTAGTTATGGCTAATGCCCAGGATTTTGGTAGCCGTTTTAGCGTAGCCAAAACTAACGATAAATTAAAGGGAAAACGTGTTTCAAAACGATGGTTTTTAAGTGCTTGATGAATTTTTATCGCCGCCTCTTTAGGAGCCATTAACCCAAGCATCGTAAAATCATTTTTGGCGGTTAAACGCGTTTTTACAAAACCATGATTAATCACTTTTAATTCAATGCCCGATTGTTGTAACTCGGGTTGTAATGCCTCGGCTAAGTTTTGTAAGGCGGCTTTGGGTGCTGAATAACCTCCACCATAAGGTAAGCCAAAATCAGAGGCTAGGCTAATATTCCATAACCAAATTGGTTTTTTATGGGATGTTGCTTCTGACATAAAGAGAGGTAAAAGGTGATTCATTAAATACACCGCACCTAAATAATTAACTTGGTTCATGCTTTCAAAGGCTTCAATATCCCATTCTTTTAGCCTCATGGGTTTATAGACACCGGCATTATATATCCAGCTATCTAACCCCTTAAAAACTGACCAGGCCTGGTCAGTTATCTCTTTTAAATTCTGTTTTTGGGTGACATCGCAATTTAATAAGGCGAGCTTGTCAGGGTGCTTTATTTGTAAATCGAGTAAGTTTGTATGGGTTTCTGCATTTCGTGCAGAGACCACTAATTGGTGCTCTTCTGTAAGGAGTTGCTTTACCAGTTCCAAGCCAATGCCTTCTGAAGCGCCTACCACCCAAATTCGTTGTGACTTTTCATTTTGTAAAGTTTCTGTATCACTTTTCATAATAACTCTCACCTTTTGAATTTATTGTATAACTTTTTACTTGCAAAATGTATAGGTTTTGTATAAATTAAAACTATTGATAATAATTGTGACAACGCAATGAGAGCTGTATGACAAATTTAACGATTGCAAAAGACGCTAACCAAGGTGAATCTGAACAAAAAAACCAAAAAAATCAACGAAAAAAGGTTGCGGTAGTCGGCAGTGGTATAAGTGGCATAAGCGCGGCTTGGTTTTTAAGCCAAGAACATGATGTTACCCTGTTTGAAAAAAATGAAAAGTTAGGTGGCCACACCAATACCACTACTTTGGATTTAGATGGCAAGTCTCAGCCTGTAGATACCGGTTTTATTGTCTTTAATACGCCCAACTATCCAAACCTTACCGCCATGTTTAAGCATTTGCAGGTTAAGACTCAAGAAACTGAAATGAGTTTCTCGGTGACGGCTAATCAAGGTGAGTTGGAATATTCTGGTAACAATATTAATACTCTATTTGCTCAACGTCGTAATTTATTTTCAGTTGCTCACTGGAAAATGATTGGTGAAATCTTGCGCTTTAATAAGCAGGCCAAACAAGATTTAGAGGTGAATCATTTTGGAACAGACGCGCCATTGACATTAAGTTTAGGTGATTATTTGGATAACCATGGTTTTAGTCAGCGTATGCGTGATTACTATTTGTTACCTATGGCTGCGGCAATTTGGTCATGCCCGTTAGAAACCATGATGAAATTTCCAGTAGGCAGTTTTTTACAATTTTTTGAAAACCACGGATTACTCAATATTGAAGACCGACCTCAGTGGGAGTCGGTTGTGAATGGTTCTGAGCAATATATTAAAGCCATTATGGCAAATGAACCTTTTGCAGTTCAGTTATCTAGCCCAGTAACAAACGTTTATAAAACCGATTTTGGTATGGCAGTCTGCACACCAAAAGGGCAAGAAATGGTCTTTGATGATGTGGTGTTTGCCTCTCATGCAGACGAAACCTATCAAATATTGGATGATGATTTAAAAACTGACTTTGAACTGCTGTCTAATTTTAAATATCAAGAAAATATCGCCTATTTGCATAGTGATTTAAAACTGATGCCAAAACGTAAATTGGCTTGGGCAGCCTGGAATTATCTTCGCGATACACACTCTGAAGAAAGTCCTGTGGCAGTCACCTATTGGATGAACTTATTACAAAACTTTAAAACCAAAACACCTCTATTAGTCACCTTAAACCCAAGCCAACCTCCGCAAAAATCACTCACTCACCAACGTATTGTTTATCAACATCCTGTATTTGATTCAGATGCGATGACATCACAAAAGTATTTGTCGGATATTCAAGGTAAACACAACCTGTGGTTTTGCGGGAGTTACTTTGGGTATGGTTTTCACGAAGATGGTTTAACCAGTTCGGTGAACCTTGCCAAACTTTGGAATATTGATTTGCCGTGGGATAAAAAGGCTAGCACAAAGCAAACCCCTGAAAAGCCATTAGAGAACTTATCAGAGGACGACCTTAAACCATCTGAACAATCCAATCAAGCCAGCCAATCTAACCAATCTTCTGCTCAGGATCAAAAAAATGCCTAGTCAAATCTATTTAGGCCAAGTGATGCATCAACGATTTTTTCCGATGCAATATCAGTTTCGTTATGGAGTGATGAGCTTGCGTGTTGATATTGATGAGATTGAAGCAGAGGCCAGTGCGCTTAAGTGGTTATCGCTCAATCGTTTTAACTTGTTTAGTTTGCACTTTAAAGATTACGGCGCTCGTAAAACTAACCAGGCCTGGCGGGTTTGGGCGGATAAGTTATTAGCAGAATATGGCTTGCCTGAAGCGGCTCATAAGATTGAATTGGTTTGTTTTCCCCGTTTTATGAATGTCACGTTTAATCCTTTGGCTATGTGGTACGCCTACAATCAACAAGGGCAAATGATTGGCATTATTGGCGAGGTGAGTAACACCTTTGGTCAATGGCATCATTACGTCTTAACCAACCACGGTCAACCTTTGGCTGATAGTGTTAAAGCTCAGGCTAAAAAAGTGTTTCATGTTTCCCCTTTTATTGGCATGGATTGCCAGTATCAGTTTCGTTTTAGTAAGCCTTCTGAACAATACAAAATTGGAATTTATCAAACCGAAAATAATCAACAAGTGCTTATCTCTACTCAAGTGGGTCAAGCACAATCTTTAAGTGATAAAAACCTAATTAAAGCCGCCTTTAAACATCCTTTTAATACCCTTAAAGTTCTCGCCATGATTCATTGGTGGGCACTTAAAATTTGGTTAAAAGGTGGTAAATTTCACAAAACCCCGAAACAGCTCGAAAAAATTGACTACAGTCACACGGAGATGAACCAATGTTAAAAGCCATATCAAATAGCGGATTTACTCTATTAGAAAAGATGGTTACACCTTCTTTTGTTCAAAAAATGATTCTTAACTTGCCATTTAATAAATTAGAGCAGGGAAGCTTAACGTTGAAGTTGTTTGGCGAAACTCATCGTTTTCAAGGATCAAAGGCTGGTCCGCATGCCGAACTGATTTTAAATAATCCCTTTAGAGCTTACTGGTTAATGAAAACACAAGGTGAGCTAGGATTTGCTCAAGCCTATTTTGAAGATGCGGTTGAAACAATTTCTTTATATAACCTAATGAATTTGGTTTACCAAAATAAAGCCGTTTTAGAAGGTTTATTGGGGAAAAAGAGTTTTAATTTATGGCATTTATGGCAACACCGTAAACGTCATAATTCGGTAAAAAATAGCCGCAAGAATATCTCCTATCACTACGATTTAGGCAATGCGTTTTATGAAAAATGGCTAGATAAAACCATGTCTTACTCAAGTGCTATTTTTAGTGATGCTAATATGAGTTTAGAGCAAGCTCAAGATCAAAAGTATCAAAGGTTAATTAATCAAATCAACTTAAAGGCTGGTCAAACAGTACTTGAAATTGGTTGCGGTTGGGGAGGGTTTATGGAAGCCGCTACTCGCCAAGGAGCCAACGTTAAAGGTCTGACCTTGTCAACCGAACAGCAAAAGTTTGCACAAAATCGTTTGGAGGCAATTCCAAATACCGCTCATTATGAAGTTGCTCTGCAAGATTATCGACATGAAACTCAGCAGTACGATCATATTGTAAGTATTGAAATGTTTGAAGCGGTCGGCAAAGAGTATTGGAATGTGTATTTTGAAAAACTGAATGAGTGCTTAAAACCAGACGGCAAAGCTGCATTACAAGTTATTACTATTGATGAAAAAATTGCCGAACACTATCAATCTAATGTGGACTTTATTCAGACTTATATTTTTCCGGGTGGATTATTACCAAGTTTAAGGCAGTTAAAGCATTTAGCTGCAAAACACGGCTTTAGAGTTGAAAATGTCTTTGATTTTGGACAAGATTACGCCAAAACTTGCCAGTTATGGAAACAGGATTTTAATAAACATAGCCAAGTATTATTAGAGCAGGGTTATGGCAAGTCATTCCAAAAAATGTGGAACTACTATTTAGACTACTGCACCGTAGGTTTTGAAACCCAGAACACAAGTGTTGTGCAGTTAACGTTTTCAAAGTTAGAGCAAATTTAGGAGTTGTGATGAAGAATTTTAGATACGTTTTACTCTTAGTCAGTTTTCTCTCAATCACTCTAATATCAGGATGCAGTTCTGTGAAAGTTCAAGATTACCAAAATGAAAAACCGCAACTTAACTTGTTTGATTATTTTAAAGGCAAGACATTTGCACAAGGGCAGTTTCAAGACCGTTCAGGCAAAGTTTTGCGTCGTTTTACGGTGGATATCACCGGAACAATCGAAGGTAATCAGCTGACTTTAGATGAACGTTTTGTTTACAACGATGGTGAAAAACAACAACGCATTTGGCACATTACCAAAACAGCAGAGGGTCAGTTTATAGGTAAGGCTGATGATGTCATTGGTGAAGCCATAGGAGAATCTGCCGGAAATGCTTTAAATTGGCGTTACACTTTAGATTTACCCTATAAAGATAGCACGATTCATGTGCAATTTAATGACTGGATGTTTTTACATACTGACACCACGATGATGAATCGTGCAAGCGTGACTAAATGGGGCTTTAATGTTGGTGAAGTCACACTGTTCTTTAGTAAAAACCCACTATAGTCGAGCTTAAATGAGATTAAATGAGATTAAATGTTATGGGTTTTACCTATGAATCAGCGTTATATGTTTTTAAAATCGATTGTTTTTGCTTTTTTTACCTCACTGTTTTTGCTAACCGCTAATCAGGCATCAGCGGCATCAGCGGCATCAGCGTCTGATAACAAGTGGTTTAAAGTTTCTGAGGGCACCGCAACTTGGTTGTTTTTTGATATTTATCAAGCCAGTTTGTATGTCGATAGCAGCAAAAAATCGTTACCTAACAATTTTTTAGAGGACTCAGAACTCTTAAAACTTAAGCTGTGTTATTTAAAAGAGATTACGCCCGATATTTTTATTGAAGGCGCAAACAAGGTCTTACCTAAAGACATTAGCCCGCAACTAAAAAAAGAAGTTGAGCGATTACACATGGCTTATAAAGCGGTAAAACCTGGTGATTGCTATACATTGAAATATACACCACAAGACGGAACAACATTATTACTTAATGATGTCCCTATTTTTAGCTCATCAGCGCCAGGCTTTAAGGCAGTGTATTTTGGGATTTGGTTGGGTGAAAACCCGCTTTCTGAAGATTTAAAATCGAACTTAATTGGAAATTAAATGGCATTAACGTCAATAAAGCATCACCAAAACGTAAGCTTAGTTTGGTTGCAAAGAGAATTAAGACTCACTGCTTTGCCTGCTTTACAAACGGCATTGGAATCACCAGGCCTGGTCATTGTGGCTTATTTTCATGATTCAAAACAGGTCATTGGTGAAGCTAATCTTGTTTGGTTGGCACAAAGTTTACAAAAACTGCAAGCTGAGATTTCAGCCAAGGGCGGTCAATTGTGGATTATAGACGGTGCGTTTGAGCAACAACTTAAGCAAGTCATTTCAGATTACAAGGTAAATCAGGTTTTATACAGTTACCAAGTGGGGTCGCCTTTTGTTGAGATGCAGCAACAAGCTTTACAAGTTTGTCAGCAATGCAAAATTGCTCTGCAGCCGTTTTATTCAGAGTTTTTAATAGCACCAGAATTGATTCGTAATCAACAGCATAAACCGTATTTAGTGTTTACGCCTTTTTACAAAGCTTTACTGGCTAAGCAAAATTTAATTGAACCTTTGCAAGAAGATTTAAGTCTTGGCAAAGATTTTAGTCAATGTGCGCAATTAACGCCAACCAACCAGGCCTGGTTAAATTTGCCAAAAGACTTACAAACCCTTATTCAAGAGCCTTGGGCTAAAAAGCTAATGACGCATTGGCAAGTTGGAGAAAAAGCCGCTTGGGATAAGTTAAAAACCTTTATTAAAAACGGACTCGCACATTATGATCATGATCGTGATTTTCCGATTTTAGAGGGCACCAGTGGCTTGTCGCCGTATCTGCATTTTGGTGAGATAAACTCAAGAGTCATCTATTTTTACTTTCAAGATTTGATGGCACAAGGTGAGATTAAAACCGATCAAGGCATGCCATGGATAAGGCAGTTAATCTGGAAGGAGTTTGCGCGACATTTACTGGTGCATTTTCCGCAAACTGAAACTGAGCCATTTCAAATCAAATACAAAACCATGTCTTGGCAACAAGACTTGCCAAGTTACCAGGCCTGGCAGAAAGGCTTAACGGGGATTCCAATTATTGATGCTGGAATGAGAGAGCTTTATGAAACAGGCAGCATGCACAACCGCGTGCGAATGTTGGTTGCTTCGTTTTTAACCAAAAACCTAAATCAGCATTGGTTACTGGGTAAGGCTTGGTTTGATAAAACCCTATTCGATGCCGATCCAGCTAATAATTCAATGGGTTGGCAGTGGGTAGCAGGTTGTGGTGTTGATGCCTCACCGTATTACCGATTGTTTAATCCGGTCACTCAAAGTGTAAAGTTTGATGCTAAGGGTGAATACATTCGCAAATGGGTACCTGAGTTAAAAGCGCTATCTAACAAGGCAATTCATGCTCCTTGGGAACATCTTGCTGAATGTAGTTTAAAAGCAATACAGCTAGGTCAAGATTATCCAAAACCGCAGGTGGATTTAAAACAGAGTAGAACAGAACATTTAGAACGTGTCGCAGCAATGAAAACAGCAAGTTAATCTGAGGCGTAAATTATGTTGACCAAAGACTTGATGGAGCAAAATTGCTTTAGTACAAGTTTTTGTCTAACATACGCATAACTATTGGGGGAATTCTCCCAGCATTAAATAAAGAAATTGAACCACTATGAAAAACCAAGAAGCCCTTTATCCAATTAGAGAAGTCTCCAACTTAACAGGAGTCAACTCCATTACTCTAAGAGCCTGGGAAAGACGTTATGGGTTAATTGAACCTGTTCGTACAGAGGGTGGTCATCGTCTTTATACCATGGAGCACATTGAACGCATTAAAGGGGCGGTTAAATTAACTGAACAAGGGATTCCGATTAGTCAGGTTAAAAGCCGACTGACCCAGGTTGCCGTTAAAGAAAAAGAAATGGTTAATCAAGATGATTACGATTACCTTTCCAAATTGAAAGAAGCTTGTACTGCCTTTGATTTAGAGACTTTAAATTTAGAACTCGACCATGCTTTTATGGATGTTAGTGATGCACTTTTATATGGCATATTTATTGAAATTAGTCATCAATTAAAAGGCGATGAAGGCACGGCTAACAATGTTTTATTAGCCTTTTGGGAATCTCAGCTACTGCCAAGGCTTCACACGCGTTTACGTTTTGCTAGTCGCCATATTGCCATGCATTCAGCCAAAATCTTATGGTTATTGCCAGAATCAGAAGATGATTTACGTTCATCATTAATTATTGCTGCGATTAGACTGGCTCAAAAAGGCTTTGTTTGTATTATTAATTCTGAACCCACGCACAATGATGCATTATTGTTTGAGAGGGTTAAAATTTCGAAAAGCCAAGGCGTGGTCGTTGTAGATACTCAAAAGGGTTTTGATGAAAGTCGTTGGACAAATTGGGTAGAAACGCATCCTGGTCTAGAATTGCATTATTTTTCGGAACTTGCTGAAAACACAGACTTAAGTAAAGAAATTCAATGTTACGCTTATAATATTTAGAGAACTTTATTTAAATAGGCTAACCGTATTTTGTGATTGATTAAACAAATCTTTTAACCACGAAGACACGAAAGCACGATGATTTCTAATGTCTAATACCAAACTAAACGTATAATCAAACTAAACATAATAAATTAATCGCTTTTACACTTTACAAATGCAGAGCTGCAGAGCTTATAGGCATGACTTAAGATCGTTAGGCTATGGTTTTCTAATCACTTTTATTTGTGTTTTTAATCTTCGTGCCTCTGTGTCTTCGTGGTTAATTTTTACAAAACTCGATAATCAATCACAAAATACGGATACCCTTTGGGACTCATAAATCTAAAGGTTTTTGCTACGGTCTCTAAAATAGTGTTATTTTTTCAATGCTTTTAATTCAGCGTTTAACTGCGCGATTTCTTCATTCGCTTTGTCTAAAGCCTCTTGCAATAAGACTTCTTCAGTCACATCTTTTTGAATACCAATGTAATAGGTCAGTTCATCAATTTCATCAAAGAATGGGGTAACGCTGAGTTCGTTCCAAAAAACCGTTCCGTCTTTACGGTAGTTTTTAAGAATGGTACGAACAGGGTCAGAGCCATCAATCGCACTTCGGATAATCTTAATAGACTCTTGTTGAGTATCTTCACCTTGTAAAAATCGACAATCTTGGTACAAGATTTCTTCAGATTTATAACCCGTTAACTTCTCAAAAGCGGGATTAACATAAATCAAAATGGTGTCATGGCCTTCTTTTTCGGCAACCACGATGCCTTCTTGCGCGTTTTCAACCAGTTGAAGCAGTAAATTTGTTCGTAATTTTGGATCTTTCATAACACCATCAAAGGATTTGGCTGTTTCTAATTTGTTCTATTATGCCTTTATCTCACCAAGGGTCAAGAGTACAAACCTTTATCCTTGATGATAAATAAAAATACTTAATGATTGCTTTTATTAAGCGTCATGTTTTGGCGATGCTGTTTAGCAATATTATTTAGCAGTATTAATTATCGATAAGCCGATGTTTTGGATCGCAATGCTAAATCGGCTGGGTATGGATGAAAGAAAACTTGAGATTCAAGATAATCGGAACCATAGTGTTTTAAGAACTGTTCTAAAAGCTTCATCACCGCAATTAATGGAATAATACCCTCCATAAATTCAGTCACAGTTTCGTGGTAAAGTTCTTTTTCGCTTGGGGTAATGTCATGTTTAAAGTAGCCATAAATGTGGTCTAAAACATTTTTGACATGGCCTTTTTTAGATCGACAGGCTAATAGTTGAAACATTTTTTGTTCATAATCCGCCATACTTTCAGATAGATTGTGCTTTCGAGTTGTGGCGACTAATGCGCCTAAATTACGATAGATATCTTCATTTTTTGAAAGAAACAGGTATTTATGGTCACGATGAAATTCCTGAAACTTACCAACGGTAGGATTGTTCTCGCTAAAGTCACGCCAACGAGCCGAGGTAAAGGCTTGTACCATAAAGGTTTCACGTAACCATGCATCATTTAAGCGGCCTTCTTCTTCAATGGCTAAATGCGGCATGGCATTTTTTAAATCACCCGTAAATAACCCAGATTGCATTGGATCTTTAGAACCATGCCATTCTCCAGAAGGTTGATAAACCTTAATACGTTCTAAACCACAACTTGGCGAGCGTGACTTAACCACCGCACCATCCATTTTCTTTTCGGCAAGTTTAGGCACAATATTATCGTTATAAGCTTGCAGGCCGTCGGTGTAGTCAGTATTAGATTTTGGCCCTATAACGCGAACTTCGTTATCAATGCCGACTAACCGAATAGTTTCTCTTGGTGTGCCAAGCACGGCGGCTTCGGGGCAAAAAGGATAAAAGTCTGCATATTTGGCAAGATGGTGGTTCACAAAATCATCTTGAGCATGACCGCCGTTATAACGGCATTCTGTGCCTCTCAAACAATCAGAAACCGCAATTTTTAGTCTTGGAAAGTGCATTTTAAATCCTCTTGGTAACTCAATCGATAATTCAGAAAATAATTCACAAAATTAAACCGATACATTCAATATTAAATATTATACAATACTTGTACATCAATTATTAGTTTTAATACACACCTCTCTATCCAGGCATAATTTTAGCTCAGGTTAAGTAAACGTTAAACTTAGTTTAAGCTCAGATTAAGCGTAGGATTTATACATTAAGGAATAACATGCACTATCAATCATACAGTCAGTATCAGCACGGTGATGCTTCCGTTATTGGGGTATTAATTACCAATTTAGGTACGCCAGACGCGCCCACTAAAGAAGCTTTAAAACCTTATTTAAAAGAGTTTTTATCAGATCCTAGAGTGGTTGAGCCGCCACCTGCTCGTTGGTTATGGCGTTTGATTTTAAATGGAATTATTTTAAATACTCGTCCAGCAAAATCCGCTGAAGCCTACAAAACTGTTTGGGATTCAGAAGGTCCAGGTGCGCCGTTATTAAATATTGCTCAGCGTCAGGTAGATGCCATTGCCAAACATGTTACCCCTCATCTTAAGACTCATGTAGAATTTGAATTAGGAATGCGTTACGGCAATCCTTCAATTGCATCGGCATTGCAAAAACTACAAGCCAAAGGTTGCCAAAAGATTTTAGTGCTACCTTTGTATCCTCAATACGCAGGTGCGACAACCGCCTCTACGTTTGATGCGGTAAATAGTGAACTTTTGCACTGGCGCTGGGTGCCAGAAATGCGTTCTATAAATCAGTATTATCGTCATCCCGGTTATATTGATGCCTTAGCAAATTCAATTCAAGAATATCAAGCCGAACATGGTAAACCTGATTTATTGGTTATGTCTTATCATGGCATTCCACAACGTTATTGGGACAACGGCGACTCCTATCCTTGTAATTGTCATTTAACATCACGTTTGGTAGCAGAAAAACTAGGGTTATCAAAAGACGAATATAAAGTGACCTTTCAGTCACGTTTTGGCCGTGAGCCTTGGGTCAAACCTTATACCGATGAAACCATGATGAATTTGCCAAAACAAGGCATTAAAAATGTGCAAGTGATTTGCCCAGGTTTTTCTGCCGATTGTTTAGAAACCATAGAGGAAATTGGTGAAGAGAACCGAGAATATTTTGAAGAAGCTGGCGGGGAGATTTTTGGCTACATTAAGTGCCTAAACGATCGAGAAGATCACACCCAAGCCTTAGGCGAGTTAGTCTTGCAACACCTGCAAGGTTGGGATGTAATTGTTGCCGATGAAGATTTAGCTAAAGTAAAAGCAAATGCCAAACTTCTCGGAGCGGACAATGCTTAGTGAAGCTCAGGCATTGATTTTACAAAATCACCAGGCCTGGTAAATCCTGTGAATAAGACAAACAAAGCGAATAAAGCCAATAAGTTTAACCCTAAAAAGCTATTAAATGCTAAGTGGACTGCCGTAAACCCACAAAATAAAGAACGTCATTTTATTGTTGTAAAATTGTTAGAAGATCCGCAAATAGAAGGCAAGATTGAAGCCTGTATATTGCAATCTGTTATGCATAAAAATGATTATGAAATACGTTGTGAACAGTTAAAGGATGCGGCCACTTGGCTTCAGGGCTGGAAGTGATTTGGTTTGGTTTGATTTAAATCGATTCCATCGACGGGGATAAGATAGTGATAATTAGAAAGTGATAATTACTTGAAAGAGATAATTTCTTTGATAACCATAGCAAAAAGAGGTTTTATGAATCAGGTTAAACCCAATCCTATTCAGAACAGAGTGTTTAATGTATTTAAACGATTCACTTTCAGTTTGATGATTGTGGGTGTCCCGGCTTTGTTAACAGGCTGTACGCAAGTGCCTAAAGGGGTGACACCCATTCAAAATTTTGAGTTAGAGCGTTATTTAGGTAAATGGTATGAAATTGCACGTTTAGACCATAGTTTTGAACGGGGATTAACTCAAGTTACGGCTGACTATTCTATGCGTGAAGACGGTGGGGTTAGAGTTATTAACTCAGGGATTAACACTGAAAATAATCAACCTAAAATTGCAGAGGGTAAAGCTTACTTTATTGGTGCTAAAAATATAGGTAGTTTAAAAGTCTCATTTTTTGGGCCGTTTTATGGAGGCTATCATATTGCAAAATTAGATCCTGATTATCAAATGGCATTGGTGATTGGCCCAAATACCGATTATGCTTGGATTCTATCCAGAACCAAGCAACCAGGCCTGGTTAAGTGTAATGAATATTACCAAACCGCTGAAAGTTTAGGCATTAAGCGTAGTGACTGGATTGAGGGGGAGAAATGCAAGTAAAGGATAAAGATAATTTGCAAGACCAAAACCATAAACAAGGCCATAAACATGACCAAAAGCAGGCAAATATACAATTAACGCCTAAACAAGTTGTGTTCTTGACGAGTGAGAATGTTTTAGCGGAGCGTATGCGTTATTTACTTGCCGCTTTAGAGGGGTATAAAATTCCATGGATGCTAGCAGAAGTGCTGTTGCAGTCGAGTGATGAAGAGCGCAAACTTTGGCAGCAATTAGAAGAGATGTTTGTTTATGCTAAAAAATCAAATGACGTTTTAGCAAAAGAGATAGCTAACAACTTAAAGCAATGGGTTAAGCAAGGGTGGTTAGAGTTTAGAGTTAAAAAAGCCCGTGCCGAGGGTTTGGATTTAGCTCGCTCTTTAGATCCCGAATTGTTAGTTGAACAAGGGCAGCAATTACAATTTTCTGAAAACCCTTATGACCTATTTAAAAAATCGGTCTTAGAATCCGCCCACCACATAACTGACACGGATTTAGATGAAGCTCTTAGAGTTCAAATGATAGAGGCCTGGCGCCAAGGTTTTCATAACTATCTTTGTTTAATTAGAGAAGAATCCTGGTAATTAAAGGTCTCTCATATAAACATTTTCATCATAGTCTCGCCTTCAAGCTTAATTAAAAAATATCAATAACCTTTACAATAGTTATACAGTTGTGTATATTTAATGTGTAATCTAATTTTAGATTCGGTACTTCCTCCTACTTTGCGATAAGAGAATTAAGCCTTACAAGCTTAATTTGGTTAAGTGGTTTACAGCCCGTTGCACGTAAAGTAGTTTTTTATCTTTTCTTTCGCCTGGAGTTTTCATGTCTTTTTTAAAAGCCATTGTTCTTGGCAGTCTTTTATTTCTTGTTCTTAACGTTCAAGCAAGTTTTACAACCCCTCCTTTGTCTGCTAATTGGCAGCAGCAAAAATTTAGTTATCATGTTAAGGGTGAAATTGATGCGCCTAAAGTTTTGTTACTTGGGGGTGGTCCTGGGTTTTCAAGCTGGAATTTAGAACCTATCCAAACCAAAATCGCCGCAATGGACTATCGAGTTTTTTTAGCTGATATGCTAGGTATCGGAGAAAATAGACACCTAAACCCGCAACCCGTTCTAAATGCTTGGGTAGAGCAACTTGATACCTTATTAACGCATCAGTTAAATGCGGGTGAAAAAGTTATTTTAGTTGGGCATTCTTGGGGAGCCCTTATGGCGATGCTTTATGCGCAATCTCATAATAACAAAGTCGCTAAAATTATCTTGCTTAACCCGGTAGATCCAGAAAAAGCCGCCATGCAAAACTTAACGGATGAGATTCATCTACGAAACCAAGAAAATGTGAATGTTGATTGGGATAGTGACCAGGCCTGGTCAAATGAGATTGGCGAGCAAAATCAAGATTTAGAACATTTAACCTTGAGACAAATTCAGCAAGTGTTGCCAACCTATTTTATGGATTATAACTTAGGGGTTAAATATGCCAAGCAATTTACCGTTAAAGACTTTAATATTGATTTAAATATTCAGGCCTGGAAAGAGTACGATCAAAATCCTATTAAATTCAAAACCATTAACCAGTTTAAACAACCGGTGAGTTTTATTGATTGTAACCAAGATTATTTAATGCCTTATAACCTTAATGCGATGCAAAACAAAATGCAGTTTCAACAGGTTGACTTAATTGATCAGTGTGGGCACTTTCCATGGATAGAGCAATCTAAAACGTTTTATCGTTTGCTTAAAGAGCACTTAGTTAATGACGCTACAGTTGCAATTAAACCTTCGCTCAGCCACTCTTTATTAGGAGGCTCTTCATGAGTTCTAATGTAAATCAAACTAAAAACGATGCGCCTACATTGGATACGCCTTTACTGAATGACGAGCAGCAAGAACAAAGTCAATCACAAAAAGACCTCTATTCGGCACGTAAAGCCTATAAAAAAGCGCATTTAACTGAAGACGTGGTGTCTAAAAACCCGTTTGCACAATTTAAACAGTGGTATGAAGAGGCCGAAAGCCAAGGTTTAGAAGAGCCCAATGCCATGGTGATTGCTACGGTAGATGAACATAATGCACCGAATACTCGTACGGTTTTACTAAAGGTATTTGATGAAAAAGGTTTTGTGTTTTTTACCAATTACACCAGCCAAAAAGCCAAAGAAATTGATCGGAACCCCAATGTGTCAATTCAGTTCTTATGGCTGGGTTTAGAGCGCCAGGTTAAAATTAGAGGCACCGCAAAGCGTATTGCCTTAAAAGAGTCGATGCATTATTTTTTTGCACGCCCTAAAGGCAGCCAAATTGGTGCCTGGGTAAGTCATCAAAGCCAGGTAATTAGCTCACGTTTTCTGCTTTCTAGTCAGTACCATAAGCTCAAAGATAAATTTATGCATGGTGAGGTTCCATTTCCTGATTTTTGGGGCGGTTATCGTATTGAACCAGAATATTTTGAGTTTTGGCAGGGAGGCGATAACCGCTTGCATGACAGAATTGTGTATGAACCGACTGAAACCTTAAATAAAAATTTAAACGAAACATCCACAATTCAAGATTCAGAACATAAGCAATGGAATATTAAGCGATTAGCTCCTTGATCAAGTTCGTTAATAATCAAGTTCGTAAATAATCCTGTTCGTTAGTACTTCAGTTGATTGAGGTGGTATATGTTATACAAAATTTATGCAAGTTTTACAAAAATGATACTTTTAGTATTCTTTGCATTCACCATGCAGGGTTGTGAGCAATCTGATAAAGCGCTGTCTACTGAACAGAGTGAGCAATCGAATAGTATCCGCCTAACCCCTAGCGAACTTAAAGCCGATCAAAAACAGATTGCCCAGGCTGTAGGTGAATGTTTACGTAATAAGGTTTCTAGTGTTGAACATTTGGCCGACAGCCGTAAAATCGTTGCCAAGCGTTTGCATCATGTCTGTTTGCCTCAATTTATAGCGTTAAGACAATCAAAATTGGCTTATGTCGATGTACCAGATGTATTTTCACCACCACCTAAAGTTTTGCAAGAAGAGCTTGATATGTCTTATCAAGTGGTTGATATTAGAAGAAAATACATTAAGGAGTTGGTTCATAAGCGTATGCAAGAAAACCCTATGGTGATTAATCCACATCAATACCGTCCTTATCAAAATAATCCTCATAAAAACTTACCTGAAGATTTATATCAGGATTTACCCCAGGATTTACCCCAGGATTTACCCAAAAATCATGGCAAAGATTCGCCACCATCAACTCCTTATCTTCTTGAAGACAAGCCATCAACCCCTAATGATAGAATTTAATTTTGGTTAGATGTTCGCCAAATTATATTTGGTGAATTTCTTGTTATGCCTGTAAAACCTAGTCTAGAAAACATCACTTTCTTCTAATATTTAAAATACCAATGGTACCTATTGATACTTTGTATTAGATATTTATGTATAGACTCTGTATAACTATATTCAGTACCTGAGTAAATTACTTGGTTATTAAATTACCTGGTTATCTAGTTGTTACTTAACCTTAGGAGGTTATCATGTCACAGTCTACATTAAATCAAACTTTACACCATCACTACACAGAAAGTGGTGAACACATTGTTACTAAAGATGCATCCATTGCCAGTATTGGTACTTGGCTAAAGAAAGGATGGTTTGATATGGCAAATGCGCCTGTTGAATCTGCTTTTTATGGCCTGGTTATGACATTGTCTGTCATGCTGGTATATTTTACATTTCAAAATCAACCGATAATGATGTTTAAAATTGCCACTTTCTTTGTCATTTTATCACCCTTTTTAGCGACTGGTCTGTATGCGATTTCATGTCAATTGGCTAAAGGAGAACGTCCTGACTTAATTCGTTCAATGTTTTCATGGAAACGTAATGCTACAGAGTTTGCATTATTTGCCTTGGCGTTAGGAATTATTGTTGCCATATGGGCGAGAATTGTGCCTTTAATTGCGGCAATAGTTAAATCTAATTCATTGCTAATCGTTGACCCTAGTGCCGGAGCCTTAGGGTTTTTAATGTCTGACGCAGGGCAAACCTTTATGTTGATATTTGGTGTTAGTGCCTCATTAGTTGCGGCTTTTGTTTTCACTATTAGTGTGGTGACAATTCCATTGTTACTAAGAGACTCTAAAATCGGAGTCATTTCGGCAATGGTGTTAAGTTTTCAGGTTGTTATGGAAAACAAAAAAGTGATGGCGCTATGGGCCTTAACCATTGCAGCGCTGGTTGCAGTTGGCATTGTAACCGTAGGTTTAGCAATGGTCATTGTTATGCCCTTACTGGGATACGCAAGTTGGCACGCATTTAATGACTTAATTGAAGTGGATGATAATCTAGAGAAATTACCACTTTAGAATAACGCTAATCCAAAGTGCTTTAATTCAATGATTAAGGCAAAGTAAATTTAATATTGACTAAAAGCCTGATGGCATTAAATTCATTAAATGATGTCATTAGGCTTTAATCTTGAAGGCTTTAAACAGGAGAAAAGTGATGGAGCTTAAAAATAAATTACTCATTACAGGGTTAAGCATGATGTTAAGTGCACCCATTTTCGCAGATCAAGCACAACAGACAACAGATATTAGAGCAATACAAAATCAGTATTCTGCTTTTGTAGAAAACGGTAAAACATTTAAAGATGCTTATGCGGCATTAGCTTATGAAATTGCCTATGAAAATGCGGCAGTACAGGCGACTAAACCTTGCCGTAAAATGGTCAGGGGTTTGTAGTCTTAATCAGGCATTTTTAATAGGGTATTAATGAAGGGGGCTAGAGTTTAGCCCCTTTTTTATGCGGGTTATTAAATGAACTTACCAGGCCTGGTAAGTTAGTTTAAGGTTGCTTATGATTAAGCTGACTTTGATAAGTGTGGTTTGTTGGGAAATAAGGTTTGTTCTGCTTGTTTCCAAAACTTAAAGAAGCCAAACGGAACTTTACCCTGGTAAACCAAAAACTGGGGTTGTTTGATTTTATCAATAAAACTCCAGCGGCTGTAATCTAAACGCCTGTCTTCTGGAGTGACGATTTTTATGTCTGGGCTTCTTTGGTAAATTGCCTTTAATACCTGGTCAGTTTCACCTTTAATCACCATTAAATTGCGTTTTTTAAAGTCTTGCAAACACTGCCAAATAAAGTATTGGCGTTTAATAGAAAAGCCCATTTTTTCAAAATAAGCTTCATCCCAAATAAATAAAGTCCCTACTCTGCCATCAATCTCTTGGTAAATAGGGTGGTTAGCATTAAGTTGACTTGGTGCTAACCAAACTAATGTATCCATATTTCTATTCATTTTAAATGCCCTCCAAATTGGGAAATAGCTGTTTTGTTAACACTTCATAAGATTTATCAATTTCAATGTTCTCAGGCCTGGCTGTTTTATATTTGTTATTAGCAAACTGAATAACATTGTCCAAATTAAAAATATAAGGTTTGCTACTGGCCGTACTGGCCACCCACTGCCAAGAATAATTGTTAGACGCTAAATTGCCATCCATTAGGTGGCTTAACATCCATTTAGCTCCAGCTTGCCATTTAATTCGGCGCCAATGCACAATATAAGCGGCTAAATATAAGCGAGCATGATTGTGTAAGTAACCTGTGTTATACAATTCTTCAATAAATTGATTAATGACGGCGACAGGGGTTTGTGCTTTTTGAATATCTTGGGGTAATTCATCCGCATAATCTTCTGCTTTAAACCCGGTTTTATAGTGGTCGGCATCTTTCCAAACTAATGTTGGGTCTTCAAGATACTTTTGTTCATAAAAGGCTCTCCAGCTTAGTTGCTGTAAAAAATGATAAGCCTCAATGCGAGCATTATTGGTATCAATAAATTTCAGAACTTCATCGGCTTGAATTAGCCCGTGTTCAATGTATGGAGACAAGCCACTGACTGCACCATCTAGGTTATTACGTGTTTTTTTGTAAGCAACAAAGTCTAGTGCGGCGAGTCTTTCTTGTGCAGCTTTAAGCCCACCACTAATGGGAGAAGAGACTAAAGGTTTTTCTAACAATGCCCAGTCTGTAAAACGTTCACGAGAATTTTTACCTTCTAGCGTGACCGGTACAAATTTTCCGTTTAGCAACGTTTCATAAAATCGCATAGTGAAATTCCTTACAGCAATAGCCTAATTTTGGTTGTTAAGCTTATTTAAATTGGATTTGAGAGCTTTATTCGAGTCTCTCTCTCGTGTTTATATTTTGTTTATAATGTGTCTATGTCGTGTTGATGCCTTTTGGGTGCAAGCCTATTAGCCTAACGATAAACCCCAAAATTTCTAATACATATATCCGCTTGAAAGACCTCTCCAATCGCCAGTATTCCTAAACGATTTATTTTTTTAGGATTAAGCTTAGAAAGCGTTTTGTACGACTTAAATTTGTCAAACGGCAAAAAGATTCTTTGCCACTCATTAGATGCATAAAACTCACTTCTAAAAGACTGCCAAGGCAACCATAATTGAGAGGTTCTAATGTGTAGGTTGTAGTTATGACTATTTCCTTTAACCTCGATGTATAAGCCTAAATAATCAGAAAAATTAATGGCTAGTTTGTCCAAATTCACCAACTGCATTTGTAAAAAACCGCCATTGTTTTCAAGGCTGACTTGACCGCTTAAGCAATGAAACGTTGAGTTTTGATCCGTTACAACATTAACTTGGCCTTGTGAAACGCCACCCATAACTTGGTCGCTTACAAAGCGCCAGGTTTGGCTTTTATGCATGTTTGGGTTATAGATTTCAAACATTTCATGAGTGCTATGTTGCATGATGAACCTTTAAGGTTTTTTGTGGCCAAATATAACTTTGTGTATAACTAACTATATGTATAACTATATGCTGTCTATCTGTAAATTTTGCTTGTGCATATTTTGTACAAAGGTCTTTAATTAAATAACCCTGATAATACTATGGTTTAAATAGGGTTTTTAGATCATGTTTTTAGATAATAATAAATATTAAGGTTTTCTTATTAGTATTAAATATTATACATATATTTTAAATAATGTATTATTAATGTACAAATATATTTTAAAAGTTGTACAAATGAGCCTAAGTTAACGCTGGAGGTAGTGCTTAAGATAGCGCTAACGGTAAGCGCAAAGGTTTCATCTGTATAAAATTCTAAGCAATGTGGGTAATTAAAAATGAAAATTACAATTTTGGGTGGCACAGGTTTTGTGGGAAGTTATTTAAAAGCAAATTTTGAAGAAAAGGGTTATGAAGTTCAGGCATTTGGTCGCAAAGCCTTTTTAGATGATTTCGACCTAGCCGCCGTGTTAGAAAAGCAAGATTTGTTAATCATGCTTGCAGGCGAAAATATTGGACAGCGTTGGAATGAGTCTTATAAAAAAGCTTTGCTAGAAAGTCGCACTCTAACAAATCAAAAGTTAAAGCAAAGTTTAGAAGCATGCAGTCATCCCCCTAAGCGCATATTTTCAGCATCCGCGATTGGTTTTTATCCAGAAAATGATTGTCAGCATCCTATAGATGAGAGCCAAGTAGAATCAGGCCTTGGTTTTTTAGGCAGCTTAACTAAACAGTGGGAGTTAGCCAGTTTAGAGTTAAGCCCTAAACCACTCATAATGCGTTTTGGAGTGGTGTTAGGTAAAAACGGTGGCGCACTGCAAAAAATGTTACCGCCATTCAAAATGGGATTAGGTGGTCCGGTTGCCGGAGGAAAGCAGTGCTTTAGTTGGATTCATATTGAAGATTTAGCCAGAGCGGTTAACTTCTTTATAGACAAACCCCAACTTAATGGAGTTTTTAATCTAACGGCACCCAACCCAGTGACGAATAATATGTTTGGCAAAAGTTTAGCTAAAGTATTACATAGACCTTTTTGGTTGCCATTGCCAGAGTTTCAACTCAAGTTAATGTTTGGTGAAGGAGCACAAGTGTTAACGCATTCATCAGCCATAGTCCCCACTCGACTACTAGAAAATGGTTTTACATTTAATTATTCAGAAGTAGAACCGGCATTAAAAAATATAGTGAAATAATAAACAAAATATAGGATTTCAAAAAATACTCTGCATTTTTCTGGAACATAAAACTTCAAGAGACCTTTGTTCGAGATAGGTGCGAAAGAAAAATGAGAGAAAATTTGCCTGATTGCGGCGGAAAACGCAGGGAATAGCTAGCTATTCGCAAGTTTTTCAACAAAAATCAGGTGAATTTTTACCCTCAAGGGGCACCTAGAACCATTTTTACTCGTGCATACTCTCGTGCAAAGGTCTCTTCACAATTAATTCTCCCGATTTAAGTATTTATCGGTAGAATAAACCCTATTCAAATTTTGGGTTAGTGAGCCTGTTTATGCAAAGTTTTGAACAAGAAGAAAAATCACGTTTAGAGCGTTTTATTGTAGCGGGTTTATTAGCCGTTATATTTTGGGCTCCTCTACCTTTAGGCAGTAACCGAGATTGGTCTGCCGCCTTACTTATCTTACTCATTGCCATATTAGCCTTACTTCGGGGTGTTAATTTATTGCGTCAATCGCAATCAGATCGCAATGCCAACCAAAGATTGAATCAACCAGGCCTGGTAATGTTAGTTTTGCTCTCTTCTACCCAAGTCTGGGTGGCTGCTCAATGGTTAATCGGTTGGTCAGATAATCCAGCCGCCAGCTTTCAGTATTTAATGCTAGGTATTGCATACACCTTAATGTTTGTAATGATTTTAAGTCTATTTAATACTCGTAAACGTCTTACCTTATTGCTCAGTGTATTTTTAGTGAGTGGAGCATTTCAGGCATTTTGGGGTGCTTCAATGGTGCTTTCGGGGGTAGAGTGGTTGTTTGGTGTGCCTAAAGAGTATTATCTTGGTAAAGCTACCGGTACATTCGTAAACCGTAACCATTTAGCCGGTTATTTAGAAATGACCATTGGTTTGGGCATAGGGTTAATGTTGGCCTTAAGAGATGGTAAAGCGTTTCGCTGGCGTAATATTATTGAATTGCTTTTGGGACCAAAAACCAAAATTCGTTTAGCTATTGTGATTATGGTTATTGGTTTGGTGATGACTCAATCACGTATGGGGAATGCGGGCTTTTTTAGTAGCTTATTAATTGTAGGCTCTATCTTTGTTTTGATTACTAAAGAACACCGTTTACGTAATAGTTTATTGCTGGCGAGTTTTATTATTATTGATATGATTGTTATCAGCCAGTATTTTGGATTAGAACGTTTAAAAGATCGTATTATTAATACAGAGGTGAGCATTTCGCAAGAAGATGGAAAGTTGGTATTTGATATTAATGATCTGCGGGGGTTAGCGTTTACTAACTCAATACCTTTGGCTCAAGAAAAACCCTTGATAGGGCATGGTGCAGGCAGTTTTGAAGTGGTCTTTATGGCTTACGCCGGCCCTAATTTTGGTGGCCATTTTGATAAGGCTCATAATGACTACATTCAATTTTGGGTAGAGTACGGAATTATTGGCGCTTTACCGCTACTAATCTTTGCATTATTTGCGCTTTATCAAGCCTTTAGAGCCTTAAAAAACAAACAATCCGCCTATCGAAGTGGTGTCGGTTTTGGAGCCGCTATGGCGATTATTGCCATTATCATCCACTCCGCTTCAGACTTTAATCTACAAATTCCTGCAAATGCCATGACGTTTGTCATTGTTTGCGCCATAGCCGTACTGGCAAATAGTCATAAAAATAAGAGATTAAGAGCTTGATTGAAAAGAATAACGTTTAAATTGAACCCCGCCAGGAGAGTATTGAAAAATTAAAGTGATTAAAATTTCACTCATCTTTCTTTAGCACCTATCTGGTGCTTATGCCCTTGGGAGCAAGGGGGCTCAGTTTAAATTATTGAAAACTTGCTCGGATATCTGAAATAGTTACAAAAAGACGGTTCTCGGTGTCAATAAAAGAGGTGAATCCATACTTTTGATAGAATTCTTTGGCGCCATCTTTTGCATCAACTAGAACTAAAGGAAAGCCTACAGTATCACTCGCCAGCAGTAGTTTTTTTAAGGCATCAATCAGTAACCACTCACCTAAGCCTTTGCCTTTATAATTTTTGTCAACCGCCAGACGAGCTATTAGGCCTGCTGACTTAGAATGTGCATATTTTTTTTGCAGTGCGGTAGGTAAGCTCTCTAAATTAAGGGTGGTCATCGTTAGAGTGTAGAACCCGGTAATTTGTGAATCATTTAACTCATCTTCCAAAACAAAGGTTCTGGCATTGTCTCTTTTAGAGCTTTGTCCGGCGGTAAGCTTTAGATAATTATTTAGCGAATCTATGCCGCAGTCAAATGTTTTTCGGTCATGCTTAACTTTAGATAGCAAAACGGTATTCATTAAGCTTGACTGTTTTCATAGCGATTGAATGCTGATTTAAGATTGTTATTTACCTGCTCTGGTCTATCCAGTGCTTCTATAAATAACATTGCATCCTTTTGAGATAACTTAATAGATTGTTCGCTTTCTATAATTTGCTTAGCTTTTTCAACAGCGGAATTTAAAACAAACGCATTAATGCTAGTAATGCCAGATAAAGCCGCCGCTTTAGTGAGTAACTCCTGTGTGTCTAAATCTACACGTGCAGTAATACGAGGTAAAGTTTTTGTAGTCATATTTGTACCTTGAGACCTTTACATGAGTCGTGGATGTAAGAAAATCAGAGAGAGAATTCTTTACATTTTTTAGGCTGAAGATTGATTAATAGCTTTTTTTATAAATTCATCTACTCTTGCAAAGGTCTCTCTTAATAAATAAACGTGACAATTTGTCGTACGAGTAAATTATGACACTGCAATATCTGTGTGTCAATATGGCACATTGGTTAATATTAGTTTACATTTTAATAATAGATAAACGTTTTAAAAGTAACTTCCAAACAATAAACGCTAACATCACACCGCTTAAATTTCCAAGCATATCGCCATAACTAAATTGTCTGCTAGTTTGTAAAAGCCCTTGTAAATACTCTAATGTAGGGGCGCAAACGACCAATACTATCCAAACTAGCCAAATCGCCTTATTACAAAATGCAAAACGTGCTGCTAAACTAAAACCAAAAAAAGCCAATGTATGCCAGATTTTATCCGCATTCTCGAAAGGTTGTGGGGGAGACTCCGGTCTAAAAATTCCCCACAATAAAATACTTAGGCATATCAAAAAAATAACATAACGAAGACGATATAAAAGAGTCAAATTGCACCTAGTTTCAATGAGGGATTAAATGGCTAAAAACAGATTACCCGATCAAGTCGGGTAATGACGATATAGAAATAGATTACCGGATTAAGTCGGGTAATGACGATATATTTATAGATTACCCAATCAAGTTGAGTAATGACGCTTGTTTGTTGTGTCATGTCCGATTGGTTTGGGTACAAAGGACTGTTATTACACTTCATCATGAGTGCCAATGCTGATTGGGATGATTTCTTCTTCAAGCAAGATAAAGTCAATCACAATCCGATATTTCATACTGATTGAAACACTGTGGTAAGTTTTTAATTTACCCTGAAGTTTATGTAAACGGAGCAACGGATGAAAAGGATTTACCTCAAGTAGCCCAATCGTTTTTATATATTTATCTAAAGCGTCAGGGTGCTTTTTTATAATTTTTTTAGTTTTTTAAAATATTTTTCGGTTCGAATTATTTTATAGCTCATTCATAAGCTCTTTGGTATGCTCTGAAGCGGTTTGAACTTTAAAACGCCCCTCCTTGATGTCTTGCATTACTTTTATATGAGCAAGGTCGAGTTCATTCTGTCTAAAATCGTTATAGCGCTCAATGTCCAAAACGACGTACTTGTTTTTCCCTCGTACATTAATGATTAATTCATCAGCCTTTTCAAGCATTCTTCCAAAAAGAGCAACTCTTTTTGTTTTAACGTCATTTGCGGTAATAATCATAATCGTATCCATAATAGTGCTTTTTAAAGAACCTTAACACGAGCTAACAACAAAAGTATAACTTAGACACGTTAAAGGTTATTAAATCAAGCCTGATGATAGCGTTGTATTTCTTAGGCAATGACTTTCACGATTGAATAAAAGCAATTTATCAATAAGCGTTTTTGTTGATAAAACCTTTAAATACGGTTAAAAATACAATTTTAATGTCCCACCATAATGACCAGTTACGAATGTATTGCAGGTCATATTCTATGCGTTTTTCCATTTTATCAACGGTATCGGTTTCTCCGCGCCAGCCGTTAATTTGCGCCCACCCAGTAATGCCAGGCTTAACCTTGTGACGTAACATATAGTAATCTACTAATTTACGATATTCTTCATTATGCGCTACCGCATGCGGTCTTGGGCCAACAACAGACATATTACCTATTAGCACATTAAAAAATTGGGGTAGTTCATCTAAAGAGGTACGTCTTAAAAAATTACCAACGGGAGTGATGCGGCTATCATTTTTAGTGGCTTGAGTAACTTTTTCAGAATTTTCCATCACTCGCATCGATCTAAATTTATACACGCCAATAAATTTACCATCTAAGCCATAACGATCTTGTTTAAATAACACCGAACCTGGTGAGGTCAATTTAATAGCCAGGGCAATAATAATAAATACCGGGCTCAATAATATGAGTACGCTAAGGCTAAATAAAATATCAAAAGAACGTTTATAAAACTCTTTACTGCCTCCCATAGGTTCTTCAAAAACACTAATGGTATCTAATTTTCCCAAGCTACCTACGTTGCCGTGCATTAATGTGCTTAATAAAAAGTCAGGAACCATAAATACATTAATGGTTGAATCACTTAAGGTGTGAATAATATTTGCAATACGAGATTCTGCAGTTAATGGAATGCAAATGTAAATACTATCAAGTTCTCCACTCTGAGCAAGTTTTAAGGCATCTTCAACAGACCCCTTTAACTGACTTAAATCGCCTTTTAAACGCTCTCTTTCTCGGTCGTCATAAAAACCAATAAATTTATAGCCTAATTCAGGGTATTGGTTAATTTCTTTTAATAAGGTTTTGCCTACAGGAGTTAATCCAATAATGGCAATATTTCGTACATTGATGCCTTGTGAATAGAGTTTTCTTTTGGTTAACCGGTATAAAATTCGCCAACTAATAAAACCAGCTAAAGAGACCAAATACCAACTAAATACCACGACTCTAGAAAAAGCTTCTCCTTGTTTTAATAAGAATAATAAGGCTGTAACCAGTAAAAAACTTAATGTGGTTACCGCAAAAACCGTCATCACTCTTTGTGTAAAACGCCCAAGTCTAAGCTTACGGTAGAGTTGCATTGATTCAGAAAGGTATAGAAAAGCTGCTATCGTAAAAGTCAGTAATAGTAAATATTCATCATTTAATTGGATTTTATACAACGCAGTAATAATGACTAAACTTAATGAAAGAATGACTAAGTCATACACTCTAAATAGAGAGGGCGCATTGTCATTAAAACGTAAGCTATTAAGATTGCTATCCATTTAGGTAAACCTATTTAAGTTTTGTTGTGAATTTAACTATACATCGTGTAAAAAGCTAAAATTGAATTACGTAAATAATGATACGTAATAATTAGCGCCTAGCTACTGATTTTATCATGAAAAAAAAGTATGTGATAAGTAAAAAAAGAATTTAAATAATCTACTTTTTTAGTTAGAAAATAGGGGGGGGTAAAGGTTATAAAATCATGTTCGATCATGACAATAATAAAAATGGATTACCCGATCAAGTCGGGTAATGACGCAAACGAAGCTTTATTACCGGATCAAGTTGAGTAATGACAATCTCCTAACGTCATCCTCGGGCTTGACCCGGGGATCTTGTCTAGGTAAAAACGAGATTATTGGAATACGTTTGATAACGACGAAATATTTAGAGATTACCCGATCAAGTCGGGTAATGACGTTATGGTGTCAGCTAATGATGAATCAGGATGCTCATATTCGAATAAAAACAGCTCATCATTATTCTTCAGTGTGAATAAATTGGCGGTAATTCCTTGAAACCAACGACTGTCATCCTCGGGCTTGACCCGTGGATCTTTAATTATTTATCTCAAATCTAAAATTTAATCAAGAAGTGATGGTTTCCCATAAGTCCTCCCATTTTGGGTTTTCTTGTTCAACTAATTTGTTCTTCCAATCACGATTCCACTTTTTTAAAGCCTTTTCGCGTTTAATCGCATTTTCCATATCTTCAAATTGTTCAAAATAAACAAGCTTATGCACTTTATATTTTTTAGTAAAACCATCGGTTAAATGGTTTTTATGCTGGTAAATACGTTGAACTAAATTAGATGTGACGCCAATATAAAGAGTAGAGTTGGATGAGTTAGACAAAATATAAACAGCAGGGGTTTTCATATGACGTTTCCTTTGAGTTTTAAAGGAGATTACCCAATCAAGTTGGGTAATGACGTTGGGGCGTCGGGTAATGACGAAAACTGGAATGGATTACCTAATTGAGACGGGTAATGACAATCACCTACCGTCATCCTCGGGCTTGACCCGGGGATCTTGTCTAGGTTAAAACGAGATTATCGGATCAAGTCCAATAATGACGAAAGATTAAGATATATTACGTTTTTCTGTTAAATACCTTTTTCTCCCAAGACCAGGCGTGGCGAATAATGGTTTCTAAATCGGCAAACTTGGGTTGCCAGTTTAAAACGGCTTTGGCTTGGGTGGCATCGGCGACTAATACAGCTGGGTCGCCAGGTCGGCGCTCACCATCTTCTACCTTTAAAGAATAACCATCTTCAGCCACCACCTTAATGACGGCATCAATCACTTGCTGCACAGAAAAACCTGTTCCATTACCCAAGTTATAAGCTAAAGCGCCGGATTGCTTTCCAGATAAAATTAAGTCTAATGCTAAGGCATGAGCTGAACATAAGTCATTAATGTGAATGTAATCTCGAATACAGGTTCCATCTTCAGTCGCATAATCGCGTCCAAAAACAGTAATGGATTTTCTGCGTCCAGAAGCCGCTTGTAAAATGAGTGGAATCAAATGCGTTTCAGGGTCGTGGAGTTCACCTATTTCACCTTCTGGGTCAGCTCCACATGCATTAAAATAACGTAAACAAACCGAATTTAAACCATAAGCATCTGCATAGTCTTTTAAAACACGTTCCACCATCAATTTACTTGAACCATAAGGGTTAATGGGGTTTTGAGGATGTTTTTCATCAATGGGTGAATACTCAGGTTCACCAAAAGTAGCAGCAGTCGAAGAGAAAATAAAATGTTTCACATCATGGCGAACCATTACATCAAGCAGGTTTAATGTATTAGCAACATTATTACGATAATATTTCGCTGGCAGAGTCATAGACTCACCCACCAAACTATTAGCGGCAAAGTGCATTACGCCATCAAATTGATGTTCAATAAAAAGGTTTTCTAATAAGTGAATATCGGCCAAATCACCAATGACAAGCTTGCCATATTTAACAGAATCTCTAAACCCTGTAGATAGATTGTCTAATACAATCACTTCATGGCCAGAATTAGCCAGCATTTTAACCATGTGAGAGCCAATATAACCCGCACCACCTACCACTAAAACTTTCATGTACATTCCTTGGAGTTACGATGGGATTGTTTAGCTATTCGAGTAGCTAAATAAGTATTTTTACATTTAGGGGGTAGCTTATAACGTTAAGCAAATGAAAACAACCAGGCCTGGCTGTTTCGTTCACTAATCGAGTTAGGTAATGACAATCTCTTTTCGTCATCCTCGGGCTTGACCCTGGGATCTATAAACGATTTATTCATAATGAGTCCAAAGGCGTAAAACTTTGATTATTTTTTGCTCTTCAAAAACTTGGTATACGATGCGGTGTTGAATATTAATTCGTCTAGAATAAGCCCCTGTTAAATCACCAACAAGCTTTTCAAAACGTGGTGGGTTTTTATAAGGGGCTTTTTCAATAATGCTCAGTAATGATTGTGTTTTTGATTTTAAATCACTGGCAGATAATTTTTTAGCGTCTTTTTGCGCCTGTTTGGTATAAAGCAATGTCCACTTTGTTGATGCTATTACCATTCTAAATCTTTACTACATTCATCAAGAGGCGTTTGTATGCCTTCAACAATAGATTCACGTAACCCTTTGATATTCAAGAGTGTAAGTGTTTCGTTAATGGCACTCCAGTCATCTTCTGAAATCAAAATAGCGTTGCCTTTCTTACCAGTAATGGTCACAGGCTCATGCGATTCATTCACCTGGGCAATTAAACCGTAAAGGTTTGAGCGTGCTTCAGTAGAATTTAGTGTTGTCATAAATTATATCTCCTAACTCAGATTAACTGTATCGTACGCTTTTACGTTCGCATGTTCAAGAGTTATGAAAACAAAGGCATTTTGAAACTAAATTTGCCACACCCCGCAAGGGGGTATAAAGGCCTGGTAAGTATAGTCGTTGTTTAAAGTGGCAAGCTAAGTAATAAGATTATCAGATCAAGTCCGATAATGACGAAACATTAAGAGATTACCCAATCAAGTCGGGTAATGACGTTCTGGGAGAGGGGAATGTAGTTGGGGGAGAGCTTTGCCTAAAGAGATTGCCACGTCGCTTTGCTCCTCGCAATGACAGTGGGGCAACAACTACCGTCATCCTCGGGCTTGACCCGGGGATTTTATCTAGGTCAAAACGAGATTATCGGATCAAGTTCGATAATGACGAAAGATTAAGAGATTACCAGATCAAGTCGGGTAATGACGATATGCGTCTCTAAATCCAATAATTGTCATTCTGAACACTAGCTTAAATCTATAAAATACTTAACAGATCGACCTTTTCCCTGTGTAAGTAATACACCAACGGAAACCAATTCGCTTAAATCACGAGCGGCTGTTGCATCAGATGTTGAAACCAAGTTCTTGTACTTTCGTTTTGCTATGCCGTCATCAAAATCACTGGTTTCCAAAAGACGAACTAAAAGTTTGCGCTGTCTATTATTAAAGGTTTGCTGGCGGTATTTATCCCAAAACTGTGTGGCTGCGCGAATTTTTTCTAGTCGCTTTAGGCTCGTTTTTGCAGCAGCTTGCACGCAGTGCAAAAACCAAATAGTCCAATCCGTAAGGTCACCAAGGCCTTTTTGGCTCTTTTCTAAGATATCGTAGTATTCTGATTTTCTATTTTCTATTTCTGAAGAGAGAGAGTACAAACGAACATCGGTGTAATCTGCCTCAGCCAAACAACGTTCTGCGATAATACGAGACAAACGTCCATTACCATCATCAAATGGGTGAATGGTTACAAACCAAAATTTGGCAATCGCAGCCCTAAGATAATCGGAAAAACCTTGTTTATTATTGAGCCATTCAAGAAACGTATGCATGTAAGTTTGTACGCATGCTTGGCTATTACAAGGCGCCTTAAAGTGAACCGTTTCATTTCTTCCAAAATGGCCTGATACAACAGACATCTCTTGTGTTCGGTAAGCTCCAATCGTAATCGTCTTTAATACAGGCTTATCCATAAACAACATTCCATGCCATTTTTTTAACTGATCAGCGGTTAATGGTTGGTTGGCCGTACGGATAGATTCAAAGTAAGCTTCAGTAAAAGACTCATAACGTTTGTCATGCATATTTACAATAGGCAAGCCAAGGTGGCGAGCGATACTAGAACGAACAGAGTCACGGTCCAGGTATTCTCTTTCTATACTCGAGGTAGACAAGGTTTCATCAAGCAGGACTTTGCTTTCAAACTCAGCCAGTTTTTCGGGTGATAATTCTTTTGATAAGGCCACAAGCGGAGCGACTGTTCTCACCGTGTTAAGAAGATGCGGCATGATGAGTTCATGATTAATAAAAAAGTTTGGCCAGTTTTCACTCTCCCAAATCCATTGCTGCGTCATCTAAGTTCCTTGATTCGATTAATATATGATAATCATATCAAATAATGATTCGAATAAGGAAGCTAATCGACCCAAACAAAACTAAACCCTGTCATTGCGAGTCACGCAGTGGCGAAGCAATCCACCCTGAATACCGTAAAACCTTTTAGAGATTGCCACGCCTAGCGGCTCGCAATAACGATTTTCCTTATTCTCGTTTTACCAGGCCTTTATACCCCCTTGCGGGGTGTGGTAAGTTTAATCACTTTGTAAACTGGAATAGATTACCCAATCAAGTTGGGTAATGACGTGTGTTCTGGGTGATGATAAGTTATCCACCGTCATCCTCGGGCTTGACCCGGGGATCTTTAAGCTACCAATAAATAGGCCTGTTTCTTTCTGGCATCGATACAAAAACGCTTGAAGAAATATGGGGTTAGTATAAAAATCCAAATAACCATAAAGGGATTTTTTTATCTGAACCGACTTCTATGTTATCTAAGGCCAAAAAAGTGGGTTTTTCAATGTTTTTCAATTGGCTAAAATCTTTGGATTTGCCGCCTACTTCAAACACTTGTTGTTCATCAATAATGAAGTCTGCTTGTTGTGCAAACTCTACTGTGTGATTAGCTGCTGCGAGTTGTGAGGCAAAAAAGGTCTCTCTAATGGTTCCAACGTCTGCCTGTGAGCACAAAACATTCAATAAGTTTGGATGAAATAAATAAAGCTTGTCAGCTTTACGGATACTTTTATATTTTTTTAGCTCATGTGGTACAAGTCTTAATAACTCTCCCTTTTGGAGATAATCTAAAAACTTATAAAGGGTAGGTTTAGAAAGTTCAACATTGGTTGTCAGTTTTTCAATTGAGAGCTCAAGAGGTTTTGAACGACAAATTACGACTAACAGCTTTTTAAGTAAATCGACTTTATCCGGTTGGATTGAAAAGAGTCGGCTTAGCTCAATCTGAACCACTAAATTAAGAGTGTCGTTTAATTTTTGAGCAAAGCTTTCAGGAGATTCAAAATAAAATGGATAGCCACCATGTTCTAAATATTGATTAAACAGAGGTAGTATTTTTTGCTCCTCGAGTTCTTTAGTCACTTCAAAGCAGATGTCTACGGAGTTCTCAAGAGCTTGTTCAAGACTATAATGATTTAGACGTTTATGGGTTGATATCTCTATAAACTCCCTAAAAGAGAGCTGTGATAGTCTATGCATAGCAAATCGACGACTTAAATCTGGATTACTTAATGAAATGGCAGATGAACCAGAAAAAAGAATTTTAATATCTAAAAAATCATAGATTGATTTAAGGGATTGTTCAAAGTCTTGTGCTTCGTGAATTTCATCAATAACAATCAGTTTTCCACCGTGTTGACTAAAGAACTCCACCAAGTCAAATAAGTTAACGCCTTTAAAAATAGCGTGGTCACAAGAAATATAGAGTGTTTCTGATGGGGTAAAAGATTGCTTACTCAGCCATTGCAGCATTAACGTTGTTTTGCCAACGCCTCTAGAACCGTAGATGCCTATGATGTCAGATTGTGCAACCATCAACTTATCTAACAGACTCCTTTCATAAGAAGGCAATTTTTTTTGTAATAAACCTAAGTAAAGACGCCTTGAACTTTCTAGTATTGCTTGCATGTAATAGACCTGTTGGTTTAATTAGTAAAACTTACTTTACTAAACTAGAGTAATTAAGTAAAGTCTACTTTACTTATTAGAAAGAAGTTATATAAGAAATGGAGTGAAGAATCCCCTAAAACCTTCGTGGTTCCCTAGAGATTATCCGATCAAGTCGGGTAATGACGTGTGTTCTCAGGTAGTGGTTTTGGGGGAGAGTTTTGCCGAATTAGATTGCCACGTCGCTTTGCTCCTCACAATGAAAGTGGGGGTAATAACTACCGTCATCCTCGTGATAACCAATCCCAAACCGTCATCCTCGGGCTTGACCCGGGGATCTTATTTGCGGCAAAATAAAACCCTGTCATTGCGAGTCACGCAGTGGTGAAGCAATCCACCTTGAATACCGTAAAACCTTTTAAAGATTGCCACACCTAAAGGCTCGCAATGACGATTTCCCATTATTCTGGTTTTACCAGGCCTTTATACCCCCTTGCGGGGTGTGGTAAGTTTAATGGCTTTGTAAACTGGAATAGATTACCCGATCAAGTCGGGTAATGACGTGTGTTCTCAGGTAGTGGCGTTGGGGGCGAGTTTTGCCTAAAGAGATTGCCACATCGCTTTGCTCCTCGCAATGACCGTGGGGTCAATAATTAACGTCAACCTATGATAATCAATCCCAAACCGTCATCCTCGGGCTTGACCCGGGGATCTAAAACCACAACAGAGATTATCGGATCAAGTCCGATAATGACGTTGGGTTGTCATATAATGTTAGATTAGATTGCCACGTCACTTTGTTCCCCGCAATGACCATAGTGGAATGGTCATCCCAAGCAACTAACACCGTCATCCCGAGTGGAGGCGATGGATCTACCAAAGACCAACGACTAAAGACCAACGACTATCTCCCATAAACATCTTCAATTCTTACAATATCGTCTTCGCCGGTGTATTCACCTACTTGGACTTCTACCATGACCAAATCAATTTTACCTTCGTTTTCTAAGCGGTGGGTTTGTCCCATTTTGATATAGGTTGATTCATTGGGTCTAACCAAGCAACGGTGATCATCAACGGTTACCGTGGCTGTTCCAGACACCACAATCCAATGTTCATTACGGTGAAAATGCTTTTGCAGTGATAAACGACCGCCAGGCTTCACAATAATGCGTTTAACTTTATAACCTTCGGTATTTACTAACACTTCATAAGAACCCCAAGGGCGGAATGCCAAGCGGTGAATATCCGATAATTCTGGAGCCTGTTTTTTGATTTGAGCAACAACGGCTTTAACTTTTTGTGAGCTACCTTTTTTAGAAATTAAAATGGCATCAGAAGTATCCACTACCAATAAATCTTCCACATCCACTAAAGCTATTTGGCGTTCACGTGCCACAATCAAGTTGTCTTTAGAATCAATGCAAATCGGTTCAGGTGAATCATCTAAGCGCGATAAAACGGCATTACCCAGGCCTGGTTGTTTTACTTCATCATACAAAGCATCAAAACTCCCCAAGTCAGACCAACCCATATCACAAGGCACCACTTTTACTTTTTGTGATTGTTCCATTACCGCATAATCAATACTGTCTTCTGGAATGGCGTTCATGGCATCCAGATCAATACGAATTTCAGAAGCATGGATTACTTCGTCGCTTTGCTCCTCGCAATGACGATGGTTTTTTGGCACGGCATTTAAGCAGGCCTGGTACATTTCTGGCGCGTATTGTTTAAGTTCATCTAAAAACACCCCGGCTTTAAAACAAAACATACCGGAGTTCCAGTAATAGTTTCCTTGATCAATATACGATTGAGCCGTATCCGCATCGGGTTTTTCTTTAAAAGAAGAAACATCATTACCATTCGCTTCAATATACCCAAAGCCCACTTCAGGGTAAGTAGGTTTAATCCCGAAGGTGACGAGATTATCTTCTTCAGCTAATTTTTTCGCTTCTAACACAGCGGTTTCATAAGCCGCTTGATCTTTAACTAAATGGTCAGAGGTTGTCACTAACACTAAATCATCAGCATCCAATGCCATACAAGCTAAGGCAATAGCCGGCGCGGTATTTCGGCCAACGGGTTCTAATAAAAATTGTGAACGACTAAAATCACACGTCATCCTCGAGCTTGACCCGGGGATCTCACTCCCTGATATTTGGTCTAACTGATCCACTGCCAAAAAGAACTGCTCGTTATTAGACACCACAAACATACTAGAACAAACCGGTTGGTTTCTTAACACCGTATCTTGAAACAGAGAACGATTATTAAACAAACGCACAAATTGCTTTGGCAACATTGTGCGGCTCAAAGGCCAAAGGCGTGTTCCAGAACCGCCGCATAAAATAAGGTTAATCATGGTTTTTCATCCATCTCTTTAATTCGGTTAAAAATATTTTACTGTATTTGTGAACGTCGTTGTTTTGTTGTAAATCATCAATTGAAATCCATTGGTAATGGCTGTGTTGCTCTTGCGGCAAGCTAAGTTGTTCGCTTGAAAGCTTAATTACATGAGTTGCATTGATATAGTGCGTTGATGTTTCAGTGCTGAAAAAACTATCATCATAAAAATGGTCATACAAACTTAATAACCAGGCGTGGTGTCTTTCTATTTCTAGCCCCAATTCCGCTTTAGAAATACGTTTAAAGGCATCCTCTAAAGATTCATTTTTATAAACACGGCCACCTGGTACAAACCAACTGCCTTTAGCAGGTGCATTTAAACGCTCACCAACCAGAATTTGGTTTTGATTATTTACTACAACCAAATCGATGGCAAATAGGGGTGCGTTTTCAACTATTTGCTTAAATATATCTAAACTTAACAAGGATTAAATTTTCTCAGAATATTGGTAAAGTGTTTCGGGCGCAATATCAATATTGCCCGGCCAAATTAAAGTTCCATATTGAACTTTGACTTGATTGAAAATTTCAGCCTTCGCGATTTTATTGAACGGTTTCTTGTTTAAGAAATGATTCATATCAAATTTACGTAGTTCACCATTTTCAAATTCAAGTACTAATCCAAAGTTTGGTTTTGTTTTTACACTAATGACGTCTAAAAGCATTTAAAATCCTCTACTGTAAAGGCGCTATTTTATAGGGTTCTTCACCACTTTGAGCCAGCTCCCAGTCCGCAAATAATTCATCTCTATGAATCTCTATCCAAGCTTGAATTAATTTTAATTTCTTAGGTGGAAAGTCACCAGCTAAAACATCACCTGTTTCTATGCAAATAGAAGCTTTAAAATTTTGATAACGAGCATGAATGTGTGGCTTATTATGTAATTCAGTTTCTCCATAGAAAATGGAAATCATAATTCCATAAAACATAGAAATTGTTGGCATATTTAACTCACTATTTAATTAAAATATTTAAAGCGAATAGTCAAACTCATGACTTTAGGGTTTCACGAACTTCCTCAAAAGTTAGCCATTTTTCAGGCTCATTAAGCTCTTGAGCGCGTGCTTCTAAATCATCCAAATGCCACGCTGGAGGTTCAAAGTCAGTCTGATTCTGACCTAAAGCCCCCATCACGGCTTCCATTAACTCGATTTGACCACTTAAAGGTAGTTTATCTATTTTTTTCGTATCGATTAACATCAAAAACTCCTTTTTTCTGAGATAGTTTATTATTCTCTAAATGAAATGATTAATATTCAAGATTAATTTCATTCCAACTAGGGTTTTGACTTTCAACGAGATTGTTTTTCTTGTCTCGTCTCCAGCCTTTAATTTGTTTTTCTCTAGCTATTGCAGATTGAATACAGTTCGTCTCTTCAAAATATACTAATTTTATAACGTTGTACTTTTTAGTAAACCCATCAATTAAATGATTTTTATGCTCGTAAAGCCTTCTTATTAAGTTGTTTGTTACACCTACATACATCACTTTATTGTTTTGTGTGGTCAAAATATAAACATAGTAAGATTTCAAAATTAAGCACCATTCCTGTCATTCTGAACGAAGTGAAGAATCTACCAAGGCTAAACACTTTGCCAAATAAGATTGCCACGTCGCTTCACTCCTCACAATGACAGTTGGGTAGATTGTCATTCTGAACGAAGTGAAGAATCTCCCAAGGCCTAAACACTTTGTCAAATAAGATTGCCACGTCGCTTCGCTCCTCACAATGACAGTTGGGCAGATTGTCATTCTGAACGAAGTGAAGAATCTCCCAAGGCTAAACACTTTGCCAAATAAGATTGTCACGTCGCTTCGCTCCTCACAATGACAGTGGTGCCGATTGTCATTCTGAACGAAGTGAAGAATCTTCCAAGGCTAAACACTTTGTCAAATTAGATTGCCACGTCGCTTTGCTCCTCGCAATGACAGTGGTGCCGATTGTCATTCTGAACGCAGTGAAGAGTCTCACAAGGCTAAACGCTATCCTCTATAGTCATCTTGATGCGCTAAAAACCACTCATAAGTCATCGCTAAACCTTCTTCTAAAGACGTTTTAGCTTTCCAGCCTAATCTTTCTAACCGCGATACATCCATTAGCTTTCTAGGTGCGCCATCGGGTTTGGTGGCATCAAATTCAATTTGGCCTTCATAACCCGTCACTTTAGCCACGGTCTCTACCAATTCACGAATCGTACAATCCACCCCTGTTCCCACGTTAATATGAGAGAGCATGGGCTGAGTTTCTTTTTGATAAATTTCATTATCTAAGTTCATCACAAAAATAGAGGCTTTTGCCATATCATCTACATGCAAAAACTCACGCATTGGCTTACCAGAACCCCAAGCCATCACAACCGGGTCATTATTTAACTTTGCTTCATGAAAACGTCTTAATAAAGCAGGAATCACATGTGAGTTCTCTGGGTGAAAGTTATCGTTTTCACCATACAGATTGGTTGGCATCACTGAACGGTAATCACGACCGTATTGACGGTTATAACTTTCACACAATTTAATGCCGGCAATCTTAGCAATGGCATAAGGTTCATTAGTGCATTCCAGTTCACCCGTTAGCAACGCATCTTCTTTCATAGGTTGTGGTGCAAGCTTAGGGTAAATACAAGACGACCCTAAAAACAGCAGTTGTTGCACATCATTCATATGCGCAGCGTGCACAATATTGGCTTCAATCATGAGGTTTTCATAAATGAATTCTGCCGGGTATTCATTATTAGCATGAATACCGCCCACCTTAGCTGCGGCTAAATAGACTTGGTCAATTTGGTTAGCCACAAAATAATCATTGACTGCTTGCTGATTAGTTAAGTCCAATTCAGAACGAGTAGCTGTAATCACCTTGTTACTGCGGTCTTGTTCTAACTGACGAACAATGGCAGAACCTACCATGCCTCTATGGCCTGCTACAAAAATAGTTGTCATTTATTTTCCTTTATTCCTCGCGCTTTTAAGTCGGCGATGATTTCATTTGCAAATACAAACAGGTTTTCTTCATAATCGTGTGTAAAGTTAAGAGCATTTAAAAAGACTTCTTCTGCTTCAATGTATTCATGCACCATCTTATTGCGTAATTGTCGTATAACTAGCCATTCATCAGGATCAACTGTAAAGCCTAGTTTGCTAGCCTTATCAAGGTTATCAATTACAGACCGGCTCGATTCGCCCAGAAACTCCAACCAAGCAGGCAATAGTTTGTCGCCCAATGTATCTTGTAGACGACAAAAACGGCTTGTATAGGCTTCGAGTTGCTCAGCAAAAACCGGATTGTCTTCCAAGGTTTTAATATGCACATCATTTAAGGGGACTGAAAAGATTTTATTTGAAGTATATTTCAAATGTTTTACTTCTTTTTCAATCACGCGTATCAGAAAAGATAGCTTTTCAAAGTCAGCTTCTGCAATATTCATAATAAAACACCCGTTTGAACAGCAATATCAAAAATAGGCTGAGGAGTTGAGTTCGGTGCTTGAACAACATCAACTTTTCGACCATGTTGTAACTTCATTACTTTAACAGACACTTTGGCTGCTAATACAGCTGGATTCAAGAGCGGAGTTTGAGTTTTAATTAATAAGTCAACATCGCCACCCTGAGCATTATCATTTACCCTTGAACCAAACAACCAAACAGAAGCTTGCTCACCAAATATTTGATGAACGACTTGTTTTATTTGAAATGCTTGCTCTGTTGTTATTCGCATAAACCTAATGCCCTAAATTAACCAAATAAATAAGCCTATTTTGCTAAGTTTTTTGGCTAAAAGAATTAAATGTACAAATTACTTGTCGCGTTACTCTAAACCACACATTGTCATTCTGAACGCCACATTGTCATTCTGAGCAAAGCGAAGAATCTCCAAAACCACCGTGTCTCTCAGGAGATTACCCGATCAAGTCGGGTAATGACGTTGAGGGAGAGTTTTGCCAAACAAGATTGCCACGCCTAAAGGCTCGCAATGACAGTGGCGCGGATTGTCATTCTGAACGAAGTGAAGAATCTCCAAAACCTCGGTGTCTCCCAGGAGATTACCCGATCAAGTCGGGTAATGACGTTGGGGGAGAGCTTTGCCTAAAGAGATTGCCACGTCGCTTTGCTCCTCGCAATGACAGTGGTGCCGATTGTCATTCTGAACGAAGTGAAGAATCTCCAAAACCACCGTGTCTCCCAGGAGATTACCCGATCAAGTCGGGTAATGACGTTGGGGGCGAGTTTTGCCTAAAGAGATTGCCACGTCGATTTTCTCCTCGCAATGACAGTGGGGTGTTAGATCCTTCGGCTAAAGCCTCAGAATGACCCAACAACTTGTCATTCTGAACGCAGTGAAGAATCTCCAAAACCTTCGTGTCTTAGTGCCTTCGTGGTGAAAATCTTTGTAGTAAAACTACTCCACAGAAACAGCTATATCATGTCCATGTTCTTTTAGCAAGGCATGGCGTTGTGCGACTTTTAGGTCTTCTGCTACCATTTCTGCACACATTTCTTGTACGGTAATTTCTGGTGTCCAGCCTAGTTTTTCTTTGGCTTTAGCTGGATCACCTAATAACGTCTCTACTTCAGCAGGGCGGAAGTAACGTGGGTCAATTCTCACAATCACATCACCTACATTAAGTGCTGGGGCATTATCACCTTCAATCGCGGTAATGGTTCCAATTTCATCTAGGCCTTCACCAGTAAATTCTAAAGTAACGCCTAACTCTTCTGCAGACCATTTTATAAACTGACGAACTGAGTACTGCACGCCGGTTGCAATCACAAAGTCATCGGCTTGTTCTTGCTGTAACATCATCCATTGCATACGCACGTAGTCTTTGGCATGTCCCCAGTCACGCAAGGCACCTATATTCCCCATATATAAACATTGCTCTAACCCTTGTGAGATATTGGCTAAACCTCGGGTGATTTTACGGGTTACAAAGGTTTCACCACGGCGCGGTGATTCGTGGTTAAACAAAATCCCGTTACAGGCATACATGCCATAAGATTCACGGTAGTTCACTACAATCCAATAGGCGTACATTTTGGCCACGGCATAAGGTGATCGCGGATAGAAAGGAGTGGTTTCTTTTTGTGGAATCTCTTGTACTTCACCAAACAGTTCAGAGGTAGAGGCCTGGTAGAATTTGGTTTTCTTTTCTAAACCTAATAAACGAATTGATTCTAATAAACGCAATGTTCCCATACCATCAACATCAGCAGTATATTCTGGTGATTCAAATGATACGGCTACGTGAGACTGAGCACCTAAGTTATAAACTTCATCAGGCTGTACTTCTTGCAAAATACGCGTTAGGTTTGAAGAATCGGTTAAATCACCGTAATGCAGAATAAAGTTTTTATTATCCACATGCGGATCTTGGTAAATATGATCTACACGCTGAGTATTAAATGAAGAAGCACGACGTTTAATACCATGAACTTCATAGCCTTTTTCTAATAAAAACTCGGCTAAGTAAGAGCCGTCTTGGCCGGTGACACCGGTAATAAGTGCTTTTTTCTTCATGTTAATCTTCTCGCTAAAAGGGTTTAAAATCGGTTTTGCTAATTAGTTTATTAAGTTGTTTATTAAGTCGTTTTTAATTCGGTTTCAAAATTACGCATAATTGCGATATATTCTAAGTTGTTTTCTGCATAATTTCTAGCCTTTAAGACAAGTTCAATGCGTAATTCTGGATTATTTGCTAAGGCCTCTATCGCTTGGGTAAAATCGCCGTTGTCGGCGGGCACAACGACAGTCCCTTTTCCTTCAATCACTACACCTTTTCACCCTAGTGTTTACCAATGCCCGTGAGCTTTGGAGAAAAGTGAGTGGAGATTAAAAGGATTTTCATGCAAGTCATTTTCCTATGAGAGTTTGAAGAGCAAAGATTATTTAAGAGGTAAAAAATGCATTATTTAACGAATCATCAATTCCTTTTGATTAGGTTTACTTTCTGCCACAAGTAAAGCCAATGCTACCAACGTATTATCGTTAATTAACTGCTCAATATTTTTAGCAAGAAAAGCTTGATTTAACCTCAAATACCATAGAAATAAAAAGGAACCACTTCTTTTATTGCCGTCTGCTAACGGATGGTTTTTGATAATGAAATACAGCAAATGAGCAGCACGGCTCGCAACATTTGGGTAAAACAGCTCATCACCAAAACCCTGCTCAATTGTCGCCAAAGCAGAAGCCAGTCCGTTACCACGTAATTTCCCAAAAAGTTCAGTTGCTTCGCCTTTAGAAATCAATTCTAATTTAAGTGTTTCAATGGCTTTTAAAGCATCATGTAGCTGGATTGCCAACATATCTTTTTGACTGGACTTATTATCCTCTAAACTCTGTTCATCATAACCTTGTAGTAATGACCAGCTTCGTGCATACTCATGCACAACACCTAAGACTAACTCACCATCTTGATTAACTAAAGATTGATTGCTCAGTGTAGATGTGAGTAGTGAAAGCACTTGTTCAAACTCAATATTGCGTTCTTGAAGACGCTTTTGATTTAACGCATAGCCTTCAATCAAATATTGTTTTAAAACACTGGTTGCCCATTTACGAAATTGAACACCGCGTTCAGATTTGACCCGATAGCCCACAGAGATTATTACATCAAGGTTAAAGAATCTTACAGGCTTGTCTGAATTTGCAATATGCATTTTTTGCATATTGCTTTTTTCCTCAAGCTCACCCTCTGTAAAAACATTTGAAATGTGTCGAGCTATGGTTGACTGGTTTCTACCAAAAAGCATGACCATCTGTGCCTGAGAAAGCCAAACCGTTTCTTCGTGCAAAGAAACTTCAAGGCAAACTTCATTATCCTGTGTGGTAAAAATTTTAATGTTACTCATTAGACAATTCCATTCGCTCAAATACCAAAGCGTGTTGATTAACAAAACGTCACATCACAACAACAGCATCAATAATTTGTACACTGATTTCAACAGCCACTTTGCTGCGTAATTTGACGCTAACAATCTCGGGTAACCGCATTTTAGTGTTGATTTGGCATTGCAGTTATTATCCGACTTTGCGTTAACAACAAAACATAAGCAGACTAAAGTCTGCGCCCCTGTTAAATCACGAATCAATTGGGGCGAAGGCTTCAACCTTCTTAAATAAGATTTTGAATGATGAACTTTAATTAAATCAACATGGATTAGATATTTTCAAAAACTTATGATTTTTGGGTTATCAACACCATAATACGGAAAGCCACTATTTCATTCTCGCTAAAAGGGTTTTAAATAAGTTTTTTTAATTCGGTTTTAAAATTACGCATAATTGCGTTGTATTCTAAGTTGTTTTCTGCATAATCTCTAGCCTTTAAACCCAATTCAATGCGTAAGTCTGGGTTATTTGCTAAGGCCTCTATTGCTTGGGTAAAAGCTTCTGTATTTGCAGGCTCAACCACAGAGCCTTTTCCTTCAACAACACGAGCGACTTGAGTGCCTTGCTGTGCCGTGGCAACAACCGGGCGGCCAGAAGATAAAATGCCCGTGAGTTTAGAGGGCATCACCAAATCTGCCGCCCCAGCTTGTTGCGGCAAAAGGTGAATGTCTGCTAAATTTAAAAATTGGTTAAGGCGCTCAAAAGGCTGTAAAGGCAACCAAATTATATTATCTAAACCCTCGGCTAAGGTTTGCAAACGTTCTAAAGCCGCACCAGAACCACATAGTATAAATTGAATGTTTTGGTCTTTAAGGTTTCTAGCCGCTTCAATCACAATCTCCAAACCTTGCTTTTCACCCATGTTTCCCGAATACAAAACCACAGGCTTATCTAATGGAATATTGAGTTCAGCGCGATATTCAGAAACGGTTTCTAAAGGATGAATAAAAGAAGTATCAACCCAGTTAGGAAAAAACAGTTGTTTGTCTTTAGGTATATTTTTTTGATCAAGCTTATCTAACATCGCTTCAGAGATGGTCGAAACTTTATCAAAACGGCGCATTAAAAAACGTTCAAACCCATAAATAAATCGTTTCAACCAATTGGCTTTTACAATGCCTAACTCAAAAGCCGCATCCACCTCAAAATCTTGAATATGTAAAATAGATTTAGCACCCGATAGCTTGCTAGTCAAAATAGCGCCAAAACTATTAAACAAAGGCGGTTCAATACAAATCACCACATCCGCTCGCCAAAAAATATGGCGTAACACCACAGGTAAACTGGTTAACGCAAAAGAAGCCAAGTGAACTAAACGCTTTAAACCACTAGGTTTAGCAGGCACCCAAATAGGGCAACGGTAAACGGTTAAGTTTTCAGAAGTTTGTTTTTGATATTTCCACGCAGAATAACCTTCACTGACTTTCCACTCAGGATAATAGGGTGGAGAACAAATTACCAGCACATCATGCCCATTATCAGACAACCATTGCGCCATTTCACCAGAGTATTTACCTATACCCGTGAGTTCAGGAGAGTAGTTGGTGGATATTAAAAGGATTTTCATGCAAGTACCTTATCCAAATTGAGCAGCCCCTTTTTAAGTTTAGAAAAACCAAATAATTTATTACCTAAGTCTTTTAAGCTTGCACCAATTAAATAACACTCGGTGTCATCAATTATTAAAAATCGGTCATGCACGTTTTTAAGCACTTTAATTTTAATAGGGTGGTACTGGCTATTGTATTTATCTAGATCTAATTGCAATTGTTTATTAACGGTCTGGGTATAGATAGTAATTTCAATATTTTGATTTTTGCTCAACAAGGTTAGAGTGGTATCGTCCACATAATTATCAATAAGAACAAGGTGAGATTTTGCGCTACGAATTAAATCGCCGGCAAATTGATAAGCGTCGAAGATTTGTCCTTTATAAAACACACCTTGATTTGGTATGGTTTGATTAGACTCAATCGCATTCAAAATCGCATCTACTTTAGAGTCTGTGGCGTATTGTTTATGTTCTAAAGCATTCATTCTCTCAAACACCAAAGCGTGTTGGTTAACAAACCGACGCATCACAACAAAAGCATCCATAATTTGTACACTGATCTCAATAGCGACTTTGCTGCGTAATACAGCTGATAGCATAGAAACCCCCTGTTCAGTAAATACATATGGAAGGGTTCTTCGACCACCGTGTTTACTTGAGGTCACAAATTGTGACCTCAAGTTTTGATGCTCTGCTTCAGACAACTGAAAACAAAACCGTTCTGGAAAACGTGTAATGTTTCGTTTAACAGCCTGATTCAATACTTTGGTTTCAACCTCATAGAGTTCAGCTAAATCAGAATCCAGCATCACCTGCATACCACGAATAGTAAAAATTTTGTCTTGAATAGTCTCCGCTTGCACAACTAAATCACTCATGATTGAAGCCATGAGTAAAGCAACTGGTCGCAATTTGCGGCCCGTTCAGGGGAATAGTTGGTTGAGATTAAAAGGATTTTCATTGTTTATACTCATCCAATTTATAGCCAGTGTACTGCTCTAAAATTTTAAGCTTGTCGTTAGTGGAAGCAACTTTAATCAATTCTCGCTCAACTTCTAAACACTTTAAATCGACTAAAGCTCTATACCAGAAGCCCTGCATAAAGTGATATGCAAAACCTCTAGCCCCATCTAAAAAGCCAAGTTGAATGAAGTAGCGGTAGTTGAAATAAAGAAAAGGGCGAACAAAGTAGGGAAGTTTCATGTAAATTGACTGCTTTAAAAAACGCTTTAAACGAATTGCCAGGCCAGTTCCTTCTGAGATAGATTCATCCGAATTAAAGCCATGTTTTTTGAGCATAATATCAAGCATTTCACGAGTAGCGTATTTGTTGTGCTTGTCAATAAACCAAGAAACGGAGTTTAAATTATTGTCTTCAAACCCACCCTTTAAAAAGGTTGAAGTACCCTCATCCAAAACAATATGTTCGTCCATCCAACGTTGTTCAACGTGAGCTTTTCCATTTCTAAATAAACGCAACATAGCCAATGGGTAGCGCCCACCAAATCGAACCCACTTGCCTAAAAAGATATGTTTACGGTGAAATATAGCGCCATTATTGCCAAAGCCATCGTCATCAATAAAGGTGTTTATGTTTTGAACTAACTCATCATCGATGGTTTCATCGGCATCTAAGCGAAATACCCATTCGGTATTGATATCACAATTGTCCATTGCCCATTGAAATTGCTGGGCCTGGCTAATAAATGGATTTTGAAATACTTCGGCACCTAAGTTTTTGGCAAGAGAGCAGGTGGAATCGGTAGAGAAGGAATCTACAACAATAACTCGAGCATTCAAATTTGAACAGGAGTTAATACAACGTTCAATGTGTAAAGATTCATTAAATGTGAGAACAATTAAAGTGATACCAGGAAGTTCATTCATTATCTTTAATTACTCTTTGCTTAATCGGTTTAGCAGGCATACCTGCACACACCATCCATTCTGGTATATCTTTAGTTACAACTGAGCGCGCCCCTATGACGGCACCATCACCAATTTTTACACCAGGACTAATAAAACACTCTGTGCATAGCCAGGCTTGTTCACCAATTTTAATTGGTAATGCATAAAGTTGAAAGTTAGGATCGGTATAATCATGTGTACCTGTACATAGATGAGATCCTTGCGAAACGACTGCTTTTTTTCCAATTTTAATTTTAGCCATGTTGTAGCATATTACTTCACTGGCCAACCCAGCATTATCATCCATTTCTAAATTCCAAGGAGCCCAAATTTTTGCAGTCGGGTACACATGACAATCCTTGCCAAGTTTTGCTCCAAAAAGCTTTAAGATAAAAGCCCGATAGCCATGCAAAGGGCGAGGGCTGAATCTAAAAAAAAGAAGGTAAATCACCCCCCAAAAAACTCTAGCCAAACGATTTTTTAAACTAAAGCTAGCTTGTTGATATGGATTAATACCTTGTTTGATCATTTTGTATCTTCTCGAATTAAGCTAATAAGATTTTTAGCAGCTTGTGCAATATCAAATTTTTGCCCATAGCATGGAGTGGTGTTTTGTTTAATGGTTTGTTTTTATTCAGCTGATAAATCTTACCAGGCCTGGATAAGATTTTGTGTACCTTCTAAAGTATCACTTTCTACCAGGCTTGCTTGCATTTGTTCAATTTCACGCGCTATGTTGACCTTGTCGGATATTAAAACACGGGTGCCTAACGCTAAAGCATCGGGTACCACAATTCTAAAGTTTTTATTAAAGTGAAAAGTTAATATGCCGATTTTCATTTTGTATTCCAAATTTATAAAGTAAAAGTATTTCATTTTCTTGTATTCAATTACACATCAATTAACAAAATTCATCTCCTAACCTTATATTTCTAGATAGTGGAAGACCGCTTTTTTGTATGTACTAATCTTATATAGATGTTTTTTCAATTTCGGTAAACCGAATACGAATTAATCTTGCGATATTATTTTGTACTTATCAATTGTTCCCAAATCTTTTTTAGTGCTAAAGCCATCTGTTCATTTGTTAAGTAGTTTTGGTATTCACTTAAAGAATTGAATGTTGATGAACTTGAGCTTTCACTCGAAACTATTGACTGCTTTAATTGGTTAGCGAGATTATCTATATTTCCAACTTCAACCAAGCTACATACCGATTTATCATTCAAGTAGCTATAAAACCCACCAACATCTGTTGATATTAAATGACATCCATAAGCAAGTGCTTCGGTTAATACAAATGGAAAACCTTCGCTATAACTTGGAAGTACAAAGAATTTGGCTCTCCCTAAGAGTGCATTCATTTGTTCTCTGTTTAGTTGCCCTACGTATTCAATATTATTTTGGTTAGATATTTGCTGTGTAATGAGTTGTTTATAATTATTTTGAGAAGAGCCTGCTAAAATTAATTTAAAGTGTTTAGCCTGTTCTCCAAGTTTAGACCAAGCGGCAACTAGATCAAATACTCCTTTTTGTGGAATTATCCACCCAGCATAAAAAAATATATTTTCTTTTTCAGGATAGTTCGTTGGTACGAATTTAATTTTTCCAAAACCGTTAAAAATTGAAATGTATTTTTGTTCATTTAAGTGATGCTTTGAAGGTTCGTCAAAAATCAATACTTTGTTGGATAATAAGCAAGCTACTTTAAACACCGAGCTATTAAATATGTTGTTATTCCAAGCATTATAAAAATTAAAGTGACAATGGAGCACTACAGGTTTACCTGATAGTTTCGAAATTATAATCAACATAAGGTCTCTAAAATGAGCTAGACCGCCAGATGAGTTTATATGTACTAAATCAACACCATTCTCCTTTGAGTTAACAAGTTTATAGAATGAACTTATCTTTTTTCGTAAATGTTTTATGCCGTCAAATATTCGACGACCTGAACTATAAATACCAGATTCTTTTCTTTCGGAATTAGTTTTAAAGAAATAGAGTTCTTTTTCAGTAAAAACTCCACTCTTAACCAGTTCGGAATTCCAAGTAGTAATACCACCTGTAGGTGGTGGCATTGGAGTACAAATTAGAATCATTTACTTTTACCTTTATAAATTAGTTTTAAATGATTTTTGCCTAATGAGCCATTTTCAAAGTTATTTAAGGCAAAAGTTTTTGCTTTCGCAATAAGAGTAAAACGTTCTTGTTCATTTAAAGTGAAGTATTTTTTTATTTTTGCTAATAGAGCCTCTGAGTTGCCTTCTTCATATATAAAACCGCGCTCATTTTTGCCTAGCAAAAGGGGTATGTCTGATACATTTGAAGCGATTACAAACACACCATTTGCCATTGCTTCAAGTACAACATTAGGTAACCCCTCGAATCTTGAAGTTAATATTAGACATCCTGAGTTTTGGTATGCGTCAATGATGTTTGTCGTTGAACTATGAAAAGTAATAGGTATGGCGTGCTTTCTTATTTTTTGTTGTATTCTTTCGCGCATATCTCCAATTTCTGGGTCATCATCACCATACCAATCCATTGAAAAATCTGGCGGTAACAACTCTTTGCCAGCTTTTATTGTATCTACTAAAAGTTCAGGGTTTTTTTGATATGAGATTCTGCCAATTGAAAGAAATTTATTGGGCGCCCCACTGGAGCTAACTTGAAAGAACTGAGGTGCAACAGAGTTCCATATCAAATGTGATTTGCTTTTTTTTACTAACTTATTGTTTTCAAGCCATTCTTTTTGTGAATAACTATTCGAAACAACGGAATCAGCAAAGAAAAACGCAATTTTTCTCCATAACAACTCTTTTAGTTTAGGCTCTTTGACAGTATTTCTTTCTGAGGCAATCCAATTTGTTCTTGGGCGTAATAGTTTACACATAAGGCCTATCATATTTGGGGTGTTTAAATAAGAAATTAATACGTCAGGTTTTTCAGTATTAACACGTTTAATTACCTTAAATAATAAGCTTATATTTGAGTTTTTATTATGCCCTATCCTCACTAGTTTGACAGAGGAGGACAGGTCTTTTTGGTAATGAGTTAAATCTCTGTAGTAAATAAGTGTGACGTTAAATTTTAAACAAATTAAGTCATTAGCCAAATTTACTATTTGTCTTTGCGCTCCGCCACTCCCAAGATTATCTATTAACAGGATAATGTTCATGTTCATTCCTTAAAATATATAAAGCTGTGATAAAAAAGATTTGAGTTGATCTTTCAAAAAAAGTGACACCAGTAAAATCATTCAACAAAATTAACAACAAAAGAAATAGAAACATAGTCTTATGGTGTTTATGTTTAAAAGTACTTTTCAGTATGTATAACATGTAGCTATAGTAAAGAATGAATCCGAAAACACCACCAGTAACCAAAATCTCAATCAAGTTGTTATGAGAATAGTAGCCTAGTCCGCTTTTTACAGCGAATGAACCTAATCCAGATCCGAACAGAATATTGTCAGTGAAAATATTGAATCCTATAAAAATCATCTGTGCACGCTCTAAGGTTGACTCATCCCCTTCGAGCATAAGTTGTAGTCGTCTAATAACTTCTAAATCAGAACCTGCCAAACTGATAAGAGTTAAAATGAATACTGAAGTGAAGATGACATAAGCAAAAAGCTTTGTATGTTTAAAGTAAATCTTGGATGTGAAAAATCCAAAAAAAATAATTGATATAACACCAAATATGACTAGTTTTTTTGATCCTGTGACAGTAATAAAGAAAAGAATTAATGCAATGCTGAGTATGCCGTTGAATATTAACTCTTTTTTTGATAAAAGCGATCTAAAAGTCAATAGAGTCATTAGCATTAATGGTAGAGCAGCTACTAAGGACAGAGCACTTGGGTGACCTGCCAAGCCACCAAATCTTAGTTTAGCAAGGTCGCTGTTGATTTCGTAAATTATTGTTACGTAATTAATATCTAGAAAATAGGCTAAAACATTAATTAAGCCTGGAATATAGGATAAATATAAGATATCTATTGGTCTAATTAGCTTCTCTTGAAGAAGTGCACCAATAATTAGAATTAGAAAGAATAGTGTTATTAGCCTAAATAGTAAGTTGAAATTATAGCCTTCCGTCCAATACCAGCTTAGAGCCGTGAATAAATAAAAAACAAATATATATCCAAAGCCTGATGGTAGTTTTATTTGAAGAGATTGAGCATTTAAAAAGTAGAATACTAAAGTTAAACCTAATGATATATGTGCAAGTTTAGATAACTGAGTTGCACTCATTGCTAAGCCGAAAATAAATACCCCTGCGAGCAAGAACACAAATATGATTCTTTTTGTAATAATCATTCGTGAACCTTTAATTGATTCCGCAAATAAAAATTATAAATAAAAAAAGAAGTGATGTTTATTGATGTGAGCATTATGAATAAGTGGTTTAAGTAGTTTATTCCATTGTAGTTAAGCCATAGTAGATATACACCTAACACTTTGAAAAGCATGCCTATCATGTCAATTTTAAATATTATTTTTTTGCTTGGGCTATGCTTTAGAATTTCAACCGGTATTGCTAATAATAAAGAGCTGGCAAGCCAGATTAATGTAACTAAAAGAAAATTAGAATAATTTGTATAGTTTTTTCCGAGATAGAAGCCAAAAATTAGGTCACCATAAATAGGTTCCAAAATAGCTATGATAAAAATAATAATAGATAGTATTAATACTGCTTTTTTTTGGAAGGAAGTTAAGCATATTTTGTGATCAATATATGATCTGTATATTGTAAGTTTAACACCTGAAGCGACAGCATTTACAGGTACACCAACAAGCCTATAGAGTAATACATAAATTGCGAGCATTTCTGCTGAGCTGATTTTAAGTACCCACATTAAAAACACATTAAATCCTGCAGAGTTTACAGAAGATGGGAGTATGTACTTTGAATAAGACCATGCAACATCATCAATGTACATTTTTTTTTGAATTTTTAATCTTTTTAATAAAAAAATGTTTTTCCTAAAGATATAAAGTATTGCAAATAGTGTTAAAAGCTCCGCAAATAAATATGATATGTAGAGAGAGTAAGGTTCGTTTAAAAAGTAATAACTACCCAAGGTACAAAATATAAATAACAGTGGCTTAGATACTGCAAAAAGAGCAATAGTTTTAATTTTTTTAAATCTGGCGAGCAGTATATTAAATGTTAGTATCCATGATCCAAGCAATGAATATACTAAAGCAAACCAAAAGTAGCTTTCAATATCGGAAAATAAAGAATAAATAAACGTAGCAATTATGATAGCTGTGAATAGCATAAACGCTAGGGAGATGCTTAATGATAGTCGTTTTATAATTGAAAATATTGAGTTTGAGCTAAGAATAGATTGATTGACATTCAGGTTCAAAATTATAATGAAAAACTGTGTTAGAGCTACTGCAAAATAAAACTCCGCAATCTCGTTTTCGCTATACAATCTTGTGATTATAGGAAGACTTAAAAAGCTAATCAATGGCCCTAACATATTTGCGAAGCTTAATGAAAATATATTAAAAGCCAATCTATCTTTATATGTTTTCAAACTTTCTTCCATATTCATTAATCGTCTTAATTTTTTTTGCAGGTATGCCAGCATAGACCCAGCCAGATTCAAGTGTTCCGTGTACTAAAGAACCTGCACCAATTACAACGTTGTCTTCAATCACAGCACCAGGGGTAATAATACATCTAGTACCAATAAAAACCTTGTTCCCTATTTTGATTTCTTTATAAAATCGCGGCCAGTCATTTTCATTTTTAAAAACCCATCCGCCACCATCGTGAGTAATGAATATGCTTTCAGTGATGCTGACATCATCACCAATCTTGATCAAGTGAGGCTCTGACCCGATGCTAATAGCACCTAACAGGCGGCAGTTTTTACCTATTTTTACCCCTTGCCTTCTGAAATAGTTTTCATTTCCAAGCATATATCTAAATAATCTTTCTTTTAATCCGCTAAGCATGAAACGCCTTTATCTAATAATTTCTATAATCAAAGCATAAGGATGCAATAATAAAGCAATGCATTTTTTATACTCTCTTATTGATTATTTTGTAATACTCAATGTACCATTGCACAAACTTATATATCCCATCTTCAATGGATGTACTTGGCTTAAAACCGGTGTCAGTAATTAAATCATCTATATCAGCGTAAGTAATTGGAACATCTCCAGCTTGCATTGGTAGTGGGTTTTCTTTGGCTTTTACACCACAAGCATCTTCTATTGCTGTAATGAAACGACGTAGTGTTACTGGTTGGTTATTACCAATGTTGTAAATTTTATATGGTGCTTTAGCGGTTGAAACTATAGAGTCTTTAGATTTTGGAATATTTTCCATAACGCGTATAACACCTTCGATAATATCGTCTATATAAGTGAAATCTCGTTTCATATCGCCATTGTTATAAACATCAATTGGTCTACCTTCAAGGATGGCTTTAGTGAATTTAAAATAAGCCATATCAGGCCTTCCCATTGGCCCATAAACTGTAAAAAACCTTAATCCAGTTGTTGGAATGTTGTAAAGATGACTATAGGTGTGGGCCATTAATTCATTTGATTTTTTAGTCGCTGCATATAAGCTAATAGGAAAGTCTACGCGGTCCTCTGTGCTAAATGGTTGTTTTGTGTTCATACCATAGACTGAGCTAGAGCTTGCGTAAACTAAATGTTTTACATTGGTGTGTCTGCAACCTTCTAGGATGTTTAAAAACCCAACCAAATTAGAGTCGACATATGCATGCGGGTTATCAATGGAATATCTAACACCCGCTTGTGCTGCTAAGTTCACAACAATATCAAATTTTTCAGTGATGAATAACTTTTCAATTTTATTTCGATTAGTTAAATCAATGTTTAAAAAAATAAATCTGCCATTCTGCTCTTCTTTGTCTAGATGTTTTAGTCGGTCAAGTTTAAGGGCTACATCGTAATAGTCATTAAGATTATCTATGCCAATAACTGTATGACCTAATTTTATTAAGGTCTTTGTTAAAGAAAAACCAATAAACCCAGCGCTACCTGTTACTAAAATTTTCACTTATGAGGCCTCTTTTGTTACTTACAACGGTACTTTATGTTAAAAATATTTTACTTTTGATACCCATTAGGGTTTGCACATTGCCAATTCCATGAGTCTTGGCACATTTCATTAATATCTAAACTAGCCTCCCAGCCTAAGATATCTTTTGCAAGGGCTGTGTTTGCATAGCATTCGGCCACATCCCCAGGGCGTCTGTCAACAATTTCATAAGGCACAGATTTTCCAGACGCGTTTTCAAATGCTTTTATAACCTCAAGAACTGAATACCCTCTTCCGGTCCCTAGGTTTAGAGTAATGACCCCTTTACTATTTTCTATGGCTTGTATGGCTTTTAGGTGACCTTTTGCCAAATCCACTACATGAATGTAATCTCGAACACCTGTTCCATCAGCCGTATTGTAGTCATCGCCAAATACACTTAAACATTCACGCTTACCAATAGCTACTTGAGATACAAATGGCATTAGATTGTTGGGTGTGCCATTTGGATCTTCACCGATTAGGCCAGACGCATGAGCACCCACTGGATTAAAGTAGCGCAACAAGGCGATTGACCAATCCTGGTTGCTGGTATGTAGATCACGTAAAATGTTTTCGATCATTAATTTAGAGGCCCCATAGGGGTTGGTAGTCGATAAAGGGAAGTCTTCTTTTATTGGAACACTGGCTGGGTCACCATATACTGTAGCGGAAGAGCTAAACACTAATTGATTGCAACCAAACTCTTCCATAACTTCAAATAATGCTACCGAGCCTGATACATTGTTGTCGTAATAGCGTAACGGCATTGCTACCGATTCACCCACCGCCTTTAATCCGGCAAAGTGAATTACTGCTCTGATTTTAAAACGTTCAAAAATCACTCTCAATAACTTTTGATCACGAATATCACCATTAATAAATTCAATTGATTTATTAGTGATGTTTTCAACACGATGAATAGCTTCAATTGAAGAGTTGCTAAGATTATCAAGTACTACCAAATGATAACCTGCTTGTAATATCTCAATAGATGTATGAGAACCAATATAGCCAGCACCGCCGGTTATGAGTATACTTTCCATAGAGTTTCCTTTGAATTTATTCAACTGTTACTGATTTTGCTAGGTTTCTCGGTTGATCGACATCTGTTCCCTTTATTAAGGCAACATGATAACTAAGCAATTGAAGTGGAATATTGAAAGTTATGGGCGCTGTGATACGTCCAACATGTTTAGTCGTTTTTATTATTTCTAAGCCAGGCACGCTATCTACATTAGACCATTCATCTTCAAATACTATCATTTGACCGCCGCGGGCTTTAACTTCTTGAAGGTTTGACTTTAATTTTTCTATTAAATCGTCATTTGGGGCAATGGCAATTACTGGGGTTTGTTCGTCAATTAAGGCTAATGGCCCGTGTTTTAATTCGCCAGCTGGGTAGGCTTCAGCGTGTATGTAACTTACTTCTTTCAGTTTTAAAGCACCTTCCATTGCAATGGGTGCCATTGTGCCACGCCCAAGGAATAGGGCATTATGTTTATCGGCAAAAGAATTGGCTAATTTTTGTATTAGGCTTTCGTTTTTTAAAACATTTCTTATTAAGTTAGGTAGCTTCAGTAAACCATCTACAATAAGCTGTTCTTGCACTTGTGACATTACACCTAAGCTTTTACCAATACAGGTTAACAGTAAAGACAGTGCAACTAACTGTGTAGTAAAAGCTTTGGTAGAGGCTACGCCAATCTCTGGGCCTGCATGAGTTAAGAAGGTTAAGTCACTTTCTCTAGTTAAACTGGATTCTGGCACGTTGCAGATAGTTAAAGTTGGAATGTTGAATTTGTTTTTTAGTTGTTTTACTTTCTGTAAAGCTGCTAACGTATCAGCGGTTTCTCCTGATTGACTAATGGAGATAAACAATGTGTTGTTTTGTATTACAGGGTTTCGGTAGCGGTATTCGCTGGCGACCTCTACATGGCATGGTAAACCGATAATATCTTCAAACCAATATTTGGCAACAAGACCAGAGTGGTATGAGGTACCGCAGGCAATGATTTGAATTTGTTTAATACTCTTAAAGATTTCTTCTGCTTGGTGTCCAAATGCTGAGATTAGCACGGTATCTTTGGTAACACGGCCTTCAAGGGTGTCCATAACCGCTTGCGGCTGTTCAAAAATTTCTTTGTGCATGAAGTGACGGTGTTCGCCTAGCTCTATTGAATTTGTGGTTAATTGCGATTGTTTAATTGGTCGTTCTATTAACTTACCATCAAGGTCGTAAATTTTAATTTCTTGGCGTGTGATTTCAGCAATATCACCTTCTTCTAAAAAGATAAAGTTTTGAGTTACTGGTAATAGTGCAGAAACATCAGAGGCAATAAAGAATTCTCCAATACCTACGCCAATAACTAATGGGCTACCTTTACGAGCAGCAATTAGTGTGTCTGGATAATTTGTGGTGATCACACCAAGGGCAAATGCACCTTTAAAGTGATTTATAGCTTGTTGTACTGCTCGCAGCAGTGTTGATGAGTTTTGTAATTCTTTATGAATGCAATGAGCAATTACTTCAGTGTCGGTTTCTGAGGTAAAAACATAACCTTCAGCTATTTGATCTGACTTTAGAGACTGGTAGTTTTCAATAATACCATTGTGAACGACAGCAACTTGATTGTTGCAGATGTGCGGGTGGGCATTGTGTTCGGCGGGTACTCCATGAGTGGCCCAGCGGGTATGGGCAATACCAATATTGCTATTAAAATCAGTTTGTTGAGCTTGAATGCAATTTTCTAAATTTACAATTTTACCCAATGAACGAACTCGTTGAAATTGGGACTGTGAATTTAATAAAGCAATCCCTGCAGAATCATATCCACGATATTCTAGTCGCTTTAAACCTTCTAAAAGAATGGGAACAATATTTCTTTCTGCGACGCCGCAAACAATTCCGCACATGAGTTTTCCTGTCAATATAGCGTGGTTTAAAAGTTGTTAATAAGTAATATAAAAGAAAATTACCATAGCTGTTTTGTATGATTCAGTAAATGATAATACGTAACTAGTTTTGGCTTTTTTCTGTTTGGTGTTTCTTTTACCAGGCCTGGCATTCCCTGTGGCTATTTCTGCATTGTGAGCACAGGGTAAATTTATTATTCAAAATTTTTAATCATTCCCAAATAAATCACGGGTGTAGACTTTATCTGCTACATCTTGTAAATCATCAATCATACGATTGGCGATGATTACGTTGCTTTGTTGTTTAAACTCATTGAGATCACTGATAACTTTTGAGTGAAAGAATTCGGTTTTGCCTTCTTCGGTTAATACGGGTTCGTAGATTACGACTTCAATCCCTTTGGCTTTTATGCGTTTCATTATGCCTTGTATTGCACTGGCTCTAAAGTTGTCTGAGCCTTGTTTCATGACTAGGCGGTAGATGCCGACTTTGCTATTAGGAGATCCTTCGCTTTGCTCAGGATGACTGCCAGCAGTCAATTTTTTAATGACTTGACTGGCAATAAAGTCTTTACGGGTGGTGTTTGAGTCTACGATTGCTTTGATGATGTTGTTGGGTACATCTTGATAATTGGCAAGTAGTTGTTTGGTGTCTTTGGGTAGGCAGTAACCTCCGTAACCAAAGCTTGGGTTGTTGTAGTGATCACCAATGCGAGGGTCTAAGCCTACGCCTTCTATGACTTGTTTTGCACTTAATCCGTGAGATTCGCAGTAGGTGTCTAGTTCGTTAAAGTAGGAAACTCGCATGGCTAGGTAGGTGTTTGAAAATAGTTTAACGGCTTCTGCTTCGGTGTTGTCGGTAAATAGAACGGGAATGTCTTGTTCTGGCTTTTCTGCGCCTTCTACTAACAGGCCTGCAAAGGTTTTGGCTTGTTGAGATTGTTCTCCCACAATAATGCGTGATGGGTAGAGGTTGTCGTAAAGCGCTTTACCTTCTCTTAAAAATTCTGGTGAGAAGAATAGTTTAATGTTTAATGCGGGATTTTGACTTTTTAATTGTTTTTTTAACGCTTCAGTGTATCCAACAGGGATGGTGCTTTTAATAATCATGGTTGTGTTGGGGTTTATTGCGATTACGTCATTAATAACGGCTTCTACTGAACGTGTATTAAAGGTGTTTGTTTCTGTATCGTAATCTGTTGGCGTGGCAATGACGACAAAATCGGCATTTTGGTAGGCCTGGTCTTTGTCTAAGGTTGCGGTAAAGTTGAGGGTTTTGTTTTCTAGAAAGTGGGTGATTTCATTGTCAACAATCGGTGATTTTTTGTTGTTAAGTAAATCAATTTTTTCAGGAATAATATCTAACGCCACCACTTCATGGTTTTGTGCCATAAGCATAGCAAGTGATAAGCCAACATAACCGGTTCCAGCCACTGCGATTTTCATGTATACACCTTTATAGATAAATTTTGTTTATCTTAGCGAATATTTATCACAAGGTAAATAAATATACGTAAATAAATTTAAGTGATTGCTAATGTGTTTGGTTTTGAATGGATGAACCATGAAGTTATGAAGTTATGAAGTTATGTTGTTTTTGGGTTTTTGTTATGGGTTAACCACGAAGACACGAAGTCACGAAGGTTTTTGGGTTTGTCATTACGAGCGAAGCGTGGTAATCCAGGGTTTGAGTTTGATGCTTAGCTTTGCTGATTGCGAACTTACCAGGCCTGGCAGCTTCCATTTTTTAGTCATTAGGTTTTTATCGTGCCATTGGGAGATCCTTCGCTTTGCTCAGGATGACATGGGTAACGCAAGATTGCAAAATAGTTCTGTCATTCTGAACGCAGCGAAGAATCTTCCAAGGCTAAGCACTTTGCCAAATGAGATTGCCACGTCGCTTTGCTCCTCGCAATGACGGTCTAGTGGTTCGTCATTACCCGACTTGATTGGGTAATCTGTTTCATTACATCATTATTCAGCTTGACTGGATAATCTGTGTTTTGCCTTTGAAAGATCCCCGGGTCAAGCCCGAGGATGACGGCGTTGCTCAGACCGAGGATGACGGGATTGATTGATCACGAAGACACGAAGGTTTTTGGGTTTTGTCATTACGAGCGCAGCGTGGTAATCCAGGGTTTGAGCTTGATTCTTGGCTTTGCCTTTGGAAGATCCCCGGGTCAAGCCCGAGGATGACGTAGTTGTTCAAACCTGAGAATGACGGTGTGTGTTCATGGATTGCCGAGTTGTTTTGCTTTTTGTAAATAAGGGGAGAAGCTCTCTCAGTTTTTGTATGTATTTGCTTTATTTACCAAAACGTGAGGAGATATTATGAATTTAAATACTTAGATTTTTACAACTCTTTAAGGTGCTTTTTGAGCATGTCTATTAATGGTTCAATATTTCCTTCAAAAGATTGTTTTAGGGTTTCATATACTTCCCACTGGTGGATGTTATTCCAATTAAGTTCAAAGCCATGATAATTAAAGTGGATGTTAATGATATTGCGCTGGGTTCGTCCATTTCCATCTGGAAAAGGATGTAGGGTGTTAATTAAATTTAAAAACTTTGCACTTTCTTTAATAAAATGAGTTTGATCTTCAAAGCCTTGTTCTACATGAGTTCTAAATTCATTAAAGACTTTTTCACCATAAAAAACTAATTCCTTATAGTTGGTGAAAATATGTCCGTCATATGACATATCAAAATCTCTAATTTTACCAGCCCAAGGGTATAGGTCAGAAAATAGGCGCTGATGAATCATCGTGAAAGTTTTAAAGTTATAGAGGTATTGGGGGATGGTTATTTTGATAATAGTTGATATATCTGAAATAAGCTCAGCTTGTCTAACTGAAGTTATTTCTCTTTCTAGAGATTCAAGTTCTTTTTTGTTTAGAATATTAAAGTTATTTGCATAAATCCCTTTGGCTTGAGGGTAGGGATGAAGCTGCTTTTCTGAGACCTTTTCGTATAATAATTTGCTCAATGACGTCGTCCGCTTTTGATTTTTTTGAAACTACTTTTAAAGAGTTTTTAATATCCGTAAAGCTTAAACGTTGACCTTCTAAGGCTGAGTTAGCTTTTATAAAAGAGATTGATTTTTGAGTGGTTGGTTGAGTTAACCCGTCTCTGTGAAATATCATTAATTGCTCCTTATTGGATATTAATCATAGTTTATTTGAGAATGAAAGTCTAAGATTTTAAGTGGCTTGTGCAGAGGTTAAGACAGGATGAATAGTAGTTTTATTCATGTGTTGTATTTAGATGGTTAATTCTTGCCTTTGGAAGATCCCCGGGTCGAGCCCGAGGATGACGGTGAGTGTTCATGGATTGCCACGTCGCTTTTCTCCTCGCAATGACGAGATTGGTTAACCACGAAGTCACGAAGACACCAAGTTTTTTTGGTTTGTCATTACGAACGCAGCGTGGTAATCCATGGTTGTTGCACTATTTTGTTTGATGGTTTTCTTAGGCAACATTTGTTTTTTTGTGTTCTATATGCTGATTTAGATATATATCTGCTATGGGAAAGCAAAGCTCATAATTATTCCATTCTAAATCCCCATCTGTAATGGAGTAGTTTTTAAATAGATTGATGTCTTGATATTTTTTGATATCAGGATGCTGGTGATTGAATAGGAAGTGTTCAAAATTTATCAACTGCTGATGACCATCACTAAAAGAGATTAATAATTTATAGTTGCTTAAATGTTTCACATTTGTGATAGCTAATTCTGTTGGAATCATTTTATTTTTCCTTCAACTTTTATGCATTTAACTGATTTATGATAAATAAAGTAGTCAACCCAGCGTTGAACGATTTGATCAGAGAATGTTTCTACAAATTCTTTAAAAGCCTTTGATTTATTTAGTTCGAGAGGTTTATGGCCGGCAACGTCTTTTAAGATTACATTTATGACTTTGCCGTCTTCTATAATTATTTCAGCCTTGGTTTCCATTCCTTGAAATTTACCATGGACATGAATGGGTTCATGTTAATTGGAGAAAAACATAATGATGATACCAAGATACTCGAATAATTTAGGCACGATTTTCTCTGTATAGATATTGATTTTTGGTGATTTAATTATAATGATTTCTTGTTTGTAATGGTAGATAAAGGTTTTGAGTGTATTCTTATTTTTTGAATGTAGATTTGGGTTTAGCGATTTCTGATGGTCTTACTTGCAGAGATTGCTAGTCCAGAGTTTGAGTTTAATGCTATTTACCAGGCCTGTCATTCTGAACGCAGTGAAGAATCTTCCAAGGCTAAGCATTTTGCCGAATGAGATTGCCACGTCACTTTTCTTCTCGCAATGACGAGATGGGTTAACCACGAAGTCACGAAGACACGAAGGCATTAAGGTTTTTGGGTTTGTCATTACGAGCGCAGCGTGGTAATCCATGGTTTGAGTTTGATTCTTTGCTTTGCTTTGCTTTGCCTTAGGAAGATCCCCGGGTCAAGCCCGAGGATGACGGCGAGTGTTCATAGATTGCAACGTCACTTCGTTCCTCGCAATGATGGTCTAGTGGTTCGTCATTATCCTGCTTGACCGGATAATATTTATTGGTTTTTACATTTTTACGTACATATAAGTGTGTTTTTTTACAAAAAAATTGTACATAAAAGTGTATTTGTTATAATGGAAAGGGTGTGTAAATTAATAAGGTCTATAGATGAAACGCCTGTTGTTGGATAAGCTGATTGCTTGGAAGAATCGAGATAAAAGAAAACCATTATTAATTGATGGTGCTAGGCAAACTGGAAAAACTTTTCTATTGGAGGAGTTGTTAGGTAAGGAGTTTGCTCAGGTTTTACGTTTAGATTTTCTTGAAACCCCTGATTTGATTCAGGTTTTTTCAGGAAGTCTTGATCCTACTGAATTAATTGCAAATATAGAAGTTTTTACCGGAGTTGCGTTTGATCCTAAAGCCGATTTATTGATATTAGATGAGATTGGCGAATGCCAGAGAGCGGTGACGTCTTTAAAATATTTTGCGGAAAAGGCTCCTGAATATTTTGTTGCTGCGAGTGGTTCTAATATCGGTTTATTGAGTTCTTTTCCGGTTGGTAAGGTAGAGCAGTATTATTTAAGGCCGTTTACTTTTAGAGAGTTTTTATGGGCATCTAATGAGGCTATGCTTATTAAGGCTTTTGAATCCCAGGCTAACTCAGAAATCGTTCATACTAAGTTATTTGAAAAATTAACAGATTATTACTTTACGGGTGGTATGCCTGAAGCTGTTAAGTGCTGGTTTGAAAATTCTAATGTGGGCAGTTTGGAGAGAATTGCGGCGGTAAGTCAGATACATTTGAACTTGATTGAGGGGTATAAAAGAGATTTTGGAAAATATTCTGGCAAGTTGGATTCACAGTTAATTGAGTCTGTTTTTAGTGGGGTGCCTTCTCAATTGTCTTTGGTGTTAGATGAGTCGGTTAAGCGCTTTAAGTTTAAAGGTGTTTTTGAAAAAAAATCACGTTATTTAGAGTTTGAGGGGGCGATTAACTGGTTGCATCGTTGCCGTTTAGTTTTAAAAAACTATCCTATTGAAGGTAAGCCTAGATCGCCTTTGGCGGCGTATAAAAAAGATAATATGGTTAAGCTGTTTTTATTTGATGTTGGTCTGCTTAATGCCATGCTGGAAACAAGCTTTAAGGAGATTAAACAGCAGGGTTATGCGTATAAAGGATATATTGCAGAAAATTTTGTGCAACAAGAGTTGGCTGCACTGGGTATAGAACCAAGTTTTTCGTGGTTAAGTGGGCGAGCTGAAATTGAATTTGTTGTAAGTAATGATTCTGGGAAAATTGTCCCAGTAGAGGTAAAAAGTGGTAAGCGGACTCGAGCTAAGTCCCTTAAATCTTATATTGATAAGTATGCTCCTCATAAGACCATTAAACTGACAGGCACTCAAGGCTCTAGTGAGTTAGAGCAAGATAATATTGTTATGCCGCTTTATTACACTGAATTTCTTTTATCTCGTATTTGAGTTTGAGAGTGTGAATCACCAATTCATGCAGGCATGAAGTTTTTTGTGTTTGTCGTTATGGGAAACTAGGGTTCGTCATTACCCGGCTTGATCGGGTAATCTTTTTTTCATCGTTTTAGGATTGATCCGATAATCTGTTTCATTACGTCATCATCCAACTTGACTGGATAATCTGTGATGGCGGTTGGTAGATCTCCGGGTCAAGCCCGAAGATGACAGAGAGGGTTTTATTGGTGATGAACGTGGTGGGCAATGCAGAGGCTGACGAAAAGCTCTCACGTCATTACCCGACTTGATCGGGTAATCTTATTTTTATTGGATGTGAGAATTTTATGGTTTGTAATTAAAAGGGCTAACATTTTGTAAAGACTTAAGCTGTTTGGATTTATACCCAGTTCTCTAATTGAAGGTGTTCTACTCTTTCAAATTCTTTGATATTGTTGCTTACAAGAGTGTAGCCAAGAGAACGGGCGTGAGCAGCAATCCATAAATCATTATTGCCAATAAGAGTTCCTTTGGAGGCTAAATCAGCTCTAATGCTAGCGTACTCTTTAGCAACATCAACCCCAGCAAGCAATATAGGAATGTAATTCGCCAGCTCTTCAAGTACATTTAGGGCTTTTTCTGAATTGTTACTCCTTAAAGCACCGTATTCAAGCTCTCCATAGGTGATTAGCGACATGGATACTGAGCCAATAGGTAGTTGTTCGAATTTTTTAAAAACTCCTGGAGGTTTCTTTTTGATTATGTAGATGCAAATATTGGTATCAAGAATATACATGGTTAGAAAGCTTCTCTTTCTTGAGGAGGAGAAACATCTCGATCGTTTTCCATAAAATCACTTGGCATATCACAAAGAAGCTTAAAGGCCACCCCAAGGTTTTTAGGTTTAGGTTTTAGGATGATTTCTTCGCCACGTTTGAAGATTTCTACTTCTGAAACATCAAAGCGAAACTCTTTTGGAATCCTTACTGCCTGGCTGTTTCCGGACTGAAAAATTTTTGCTTCCATATTTTTGCGCTCCCCCCAATCTTTTTTGTATATCCATTATTGTATATACATTGTACCGGGATATCAACAAATCACCACTAACCAATTTTCATGTAGCACCAAGCATCATTATCCAGCTTGACTGGATAATCTTTGTTGGCGGTTTTTAGATCTCTGGGTCAAGCCCGAAGATGACGGAGAGGGTTGTACTAGTGATGAACGTGGTGGGCAATGCCGAGGCTGACAAAAAGCTCTCACGTCATTACCCGACTTGATCGGGTAATCTCTTGATTTCTTCAATAAATGGTTTAATGATTTTTTTGAAGTCTTCTGAGATTAAAGGGTGATCTATAATCATTGACCAAAAGGTTTTTGCAATCTTAAGCGCGTTTTTTATCACTCAGTTCGTAAAACCCCGCCCTTCAGGTCGGGGATATAAGCACAACAGGCGTAGCCTGTTTTAGATTGTGTCATTAATTGAATACTGTTACGATATTCATATGAAAAAAATGATTCGCAAAGCTTTTAAATTCAGGCTCAATACGACATCTGAACAATCTCAAAAAATGATTGAGTTTGCGGGTGCAAACCGCTTTGTGTGGAATAAAGCTTTGGCCATGAATCTGTTTCGATTAGAGCAGAAGCAACCATTGCTTTGGTACAACGAGTTGGCATTTTGGCTAAAGCTTTGGAAATCCTCAGAAGATTATGGATTTCTAAAAACCGTTCATTCTCAACCGTTGCAACAAACCTTAAAAAACTTAGAAAAAGCGTTCAAAGACGGTTTTGATAAAAAGCAGTCTTTGAAGCGTGTGCCACGATTTAAAAAGAAAAGGGCTTCCGATAGTTTTCGATACCCCCAAGGGTTTAAACTGGAGCAAGAGTCTAACAAAGTGTTCTTTCCTAAAATAGGTTGGGTGAAGTATCGTAATTCACGCCAAGTTATCGGTGATGTTAAAAACATGACCATTTCTCGCAAGGGAAAACATTGGTATGTGTCGATTCAGACTGAGTACGAAGCTGAAATTCAACACCATAAATCAACATCAATGGTTGGTATAGATATGGGCATTACCCGTTTTGCAACGTTATCGGACGGTTCATACATAGAGCCTTTAAACAGTTTTAGGAAGTTATCAAAGAAACTGGCTTTTGAACAGCGCAAGCTGTCTAAAAAAGTCCGTTTCTCTGCTAATTGGAAAAAACAGAAACAAATCATTACACGACTGCATGAGCGTATTGCCAATGCTCGTTTAGACTTCTTACACAAAACTTCAACCGAAATCAGCAAAAACCACGCAATGATTGTTGTTGAGGATTTAAAGGTAAGGAATATGTCTAAAAGTTCAAAGGGAAATATTGAGCAGCCTGGTAAAAACGTCAAAGCGAAATCCGGTCTTAACAAATCTATCCTTGACCAAGGGTGGGGAATGTTCGTTTCGTTTTTGGAGTATAAACAGGCCTGGTCAGGCGGAGATGTTATGAGGGTAAACCCTCAATACACCTCGCAAATCTGCCCTAGCTGTCATCATGTTAGCCGTGACAACCGCAAAAGCCAAAGTGCTTTTGCGTGTACAGAATGTGGATTTAAAGCCAATGCCGACTTGGTGGGGGCTTTAAATGTACTTGAGCGAGGACATCGCTTGTTAGCCTGTGGAGTTGAAACGTTAGTTTCGTCTGTGAAGCAGGAACCAGTAGGTAGTAGCAATACAAGCCTACTCTTAACGGCATAACGCCTGCTAGGAATCCCTGTCCTTTAGGGCGGGTAGGATGTCAATAACTCTTTGTTTGAATGCTTTTAACCAGGCCTGGTAACTATAATGAATAGATTATTGAATATATTAGCATTGTCAATTTATTATTTATTATCAGCTGGTTAGAGTAGGGTTATATTGATTTTATTAATGATTGCTTTAATAAGATGAATAGATAAATAGTTGATTACCGTCTGTGTAAGTTTAAACCTTTACAGTCCAGGTGATGAAATTTGAATATCACTAAATCCAGGTATGCTGATGCGATGTTCTTTAGTTGCTCTTTTTCTTAAAGGAAAGTCGATTTCTTGTACATCAAAACTTTGATGAAATAAATAAAAACCAGCATTGGTTCGAATTGTGTCAGAATTAGTTTTGAAAATTGCTTTAAATCTTTTACCCGTCTTTTTTCGTATTTGTGCATCCTCCCCAAATTGATTGATTAATTCACTTTTTCTTAGATAGCAGAAAAACTCATCACTGTCTCTTGCTGGTGGCTCATAAGAATCTTCAGAAGCATGTTTACTACGTATACGTATATTGGCATTAGATTCTTTTAACTTATTTTGAATGCGCGATAGTTCTTTTCTTGACACTGTCCCCAAGTTGTAAATTGCATTAATATTTTTTATTTTTTTTGATGAAAAAGCATTCTCAAACCTTATTTGTGCTTGTTCTATTTGATGTTCATTGGTGTCAAAAATAATAGGAAAGCGTTCGGGCATTTTTTTTGTTTTATGGGTGTTCCCTGCATAGTGTTCTAGATAAAATTTTTGTAGGCGCTCTATTTCAGATTCAATACCAGCAATGTTGGATATATCAAAAAAAGCTTTTATTTTGTACGATAGATACTTAGCACCTTTTTGTTCAAAATGTGAAGGAGGGTAGATATCTGAATATTGTTTTGATTTCCATAAGCAATTAGCCTCATTAAAAATATACTGATAAAGTTCATATTCAAAATCTAAATAGTTCATGTTGTAACCAAAAAATTAAAATTAATTGCCCTAATTATACCTGATGATTTACTATATAGGTTAACGGTGTTTATTTAGGAGGAAAAATATGAACATAAGGACAGCAAAAGAAACTTTTGAATGTATTAAGAATGACACAGATCCATTTCCGTTGTCTTATTGGAATAAAGAGTTTTTAGATGGGATATGTCTTCATATAAATCGTTATGAAGGTGATATTCGTGATTTATTTAAGGATAAGCCTTTTGAGCTGGATGAAGTAGAAGGTGATCAAATTCTAGAGTTAGAAGCAGCATTGATTTCTGGATTAACTGAAGAATTATTTGAAATGTACGATATTCTTGATGACTTGCCAGAATGGTTCTTTACAAGCTCTTTTTCTTTATCAGAGCCTACTTTCGGAACAAAAAGTGAGGTAGTAAAGGCGATTAAAAAGAAGGAAACACCTTGCTACTATGCAAAGCGGGGACTTTATTGCGGGAAAATAATTGGAGGACCTCTTGAAACAGAGCTTAGAAAGTCTATACGAGGAGTTTCTGAAGTTAGACAAACAATGCAAAGATGAAAAAGAAAAAAATGCACGTAAATTTAAGTTTAAACAGAGAAATCTAAATAAAGGTTTGACTTGTTATGTGACTATTTCAGAAACAGGTAAGACTGTGGTATACGACATAGTTTATGGATCTCAAGAATTCAACAGCGTAGAAGAGGCGGTGGATTTGTATTGGATGCTCGTCGAGCCTTACGATGATGAAAAGAAAAACAATCCTAATCATGTCGAATCAGATAATGAAAAAGAAATTAGATATATCCTTTTTCAACTTGAATCTTACAACACTGAATTTACAGGGGAAGCAAAAAGGAAGTTCGATAATGCCCAATTTTCACAAAAAATTACCCATTAATAAAAACGGGCGTGATTTCGTGATTGGCGATATTCACGCAAGACTGAAAAAATTTAAAGAAGCTTTGGATAGCGTGAATTTTGATGAATCTAAAGACCGTTTGTTTGCTGTAGGCGACTTAATTGATGGTAGAAAACATAATCTGAAAATCCTCGATTTACTATACAAAAAAAATTGGTTCTATTCTATTCGTGGCAACCATGAACAGCTTCTAATTAATCGATACGACTTCCCAGGAGACATTCCTTGTTGTAGTCCTGAAGATGCTAAAAAAAAGACTAAATGGGATGCTGCTCAGCTTCATAACTACAATGGTGGAAGTTGGTTTGAAAAAGTGCGAAGTGATACTGCTCGATTAAGAATTAAGACCCTTCTTAAGAAATTGCCTCTCGCAATAACCCTTGAGACTGAGTATGGAAACTTAGGTATTTCACACGCTGGCGTTCCCCTTGAATTCAAGAATTGGGGCGAATTTCTAAGTGCCTTAGAAACCGATGCGTCAGTTCGTGAAGAGTGCATTTGGACACGAGATGTTATCGGTGAGTTTTATGATTATTATCGAAAAAGACCTTGGGAAGAAGGTGTACCGGTTGAACAAAGGTGGCTCGATGGCATCGGTGCAACAGTTCATGGTCATTCAAGTGTTGCTGAGCCGATAGCCTACAACAATCAGGTGTTTATTGATGTTTCATCGGGTTCTACTAAATTAAACATTTTGGAAGTAAGTGAAGTATTTAGGTTGGTTGATGAGCAAAGAAATGCTTGATTATCTAAACACCAAAATGGAAAAGCCAATATTTATTGATTTTGAAGCAAGTTCAATCAATGGCTTCCCTCTTCAAGTGGCTTACGGCTCTTGCGAGGAAGATTTGAAGTACTTTTTAATCAAGCCATTAGCAGAATGGAACAATGAAGAGCATCTTTGGAGTTTCGACTCTCAAGAAATTCATGGCTTTAGCAAGAGATACATTAATGAATACGGAATTAATCCTGAATCGGTCGCTCGTGAAGTCTCTGATGACCTGAATGGCAAAGTTATCTATGCAGACAGTAAAGCAGATATGGCATGGCTTAACATGCTACTAAATGATGTAGCGAGACTAACTGGTGAGGACTACCCTATACCTGAATTTAAGCTAATCTCAACATTAGCTTACGAGCAAAAGATACCTTCTTCTATTGCAGTGAAAGCCCAAATTATGGCAGAAAAAAAGTTTAAGGTTTATGGATTAATTGCACATAAAGCAGATAGCGATACTTTAAAGCATATTTGGACATGGAATGCGATTCAGGAGATAAAGAGTAACAACTATGAATAGCAATAGTTTATACATTCAAATTATGCAACTAAATCATCAAGGCCAAGATTTTATTGTAGGTGACTTGCATGGTCGATATTCTGAGTTAATGACTCAACTTAAAGAGGTTGGCTTTGACTTTGATAATGACCGTTTGATTGCGGTTGGTGATTTAGGCGATAGAGGATTGGAGAGTGAGAAAGTCATTCAACTGCTAGAGCATGACTGGTTCTTCTCAGTGAGAGGTAATCATGACCAATTTATTCTTGACCAATTTGAGCCTGAGCGCATTCAACTTTATAACAGATATAGCCATTATGAACCTGCGGAATTACATCGAAAAATAGAAGGCGCTTGGTTTTTTAAGCTTGATGAACAATGCAGGGAATATCTAGCAAAGCTATTAATGCCGTTGCCTTATGTGATTGAACTACAAACACATGGCTATCGCATAGGTATTAGTCACGCAGGCGTTCCAAGTCGCTACGGTAACTCGTGGAACGACTTTGTAAATGACTTAGAAAAACGTGATACTCGTGAGCTTTGTTTACGCACTAGAAGACATGCTGAGTTTCATGACAAAGGGATTGAGAGAACGCTACTTGATATTGATTACACGGTGCATGGTCATACTTGTTTTGAAAAGCCAGTTTTTAAGACGTTTAGTGCTTTTATTGACACCTTTGATAAGTCAAAAAGATTAACCGTCTTAAGTGTTAAAGAACTTTTAGCAAGGCTAGATAAAAATAAAGATTGGCGAGAAACGAAAATTTCAGAGGCAAAACATTCTCTTAAAACAGGTATTGAATAGTGAGTTTATCCAAAAAAGAACCAATTTATTTTCATACTTTTTTTAGTAATGATTTTGGACAAAATAAAGCTGAAGGACAGGTTATTTTTTATCGGGATGGAAGAGTTACTTTTAACTCAATGGGGATAATGATTCTTGGCGTTCCTATTCAAAATATTAAATGGAATGTTGAGGGAGCTGATGGGGTTTTGCGATTAAAGGATGTATTAGCGATGTCAGCATCAATAAAATCACTAAATACAGATATTAGATTTAATGTTTCAGGCAGATTAAAAGAATTTGAAACGCTTGTAGAAGAAGAGCTTGAATGCGCTGAAGCTACCTGCAGTGATGAAAGAGTTGAGTTTATTGAAGGGCTTATAGGTGTTCAAAAAAATGATTAACGAGCGTAAAGAGCATCGATACAGAAGATTTCTATACATCGAAATTGCCCGTAAATTTAAAGAAAATCCCTCTCTTTTTAGAAAGGCTGGATTAGAGCGATTGCATACTAAAATGAATGATATGAGCCAAGTCTATATAGATAGTTGGGATGAAATTCTTACTTCTTACTCGAATCAAAATTTATTAAAGATTTTATGCTGCAAAGGCGAACCTTACGAATCATTAAGACAAGTATGCCCTTTAACATTCATTGTTCCTAATGAAGTAATGCAGAACAGGATTTTGCAATGGAAAGAAAGGGCTTATAAAGGGTGAAAAAAGGGCTTACGAATGGCTTATAAAGGGCTTCAAAATGAAAATTATTCATATCAGTGATACTCATGGATACCACCGAGAGCTTGAAAGGCAAAAGAAAATACCGTTGGCTGATGTGATTATTCATTCAGGTGACGTGTGTGATAGAGGAAATGATGAGCAAGTAAAAGACTTCCTTAATTGGTTTTCAGAGCTACCACACAAACACAAAATCCTTGTGCCAGGTAATCATGATTTTTACTTTGAAGAAAAAAACTTTTATGCTCCTGATAATCTGCATGTGCTTATTGGCCAGGGTGTTGAATTAGATGATGTTAAGTTTTATGGAAGTCCATTTACAGTGCAAGAATTTAGTTGGGCATTTCAGTTTTTTCAGCATAATCAAGAAGTGCATTGGAAAGAAGTTCCTGATGACACGAATGTTTTGATTACTCATGGAGGGGCTTATAGAGGGCTTGATTTAGATTCCATGAATCTCAGAACAGGTGATAAATACCTGAAAGATAGACTGGCAGAATTAGCTAGCTTAAAACTTCATTTGCATGGCCATATCCATGCTGCACATGGAATGCAAAATGTTAATGGTCTGACAACCATTAACTCTGCTATTGCAGATGAAAAGTATAAACCAACCCAAAATCCACATTTCGTAATATTGGAAGAAAATACTGTAATGGTAAAAGAAGTAATAGGATATTGATGTTGATGTTGTTGTTCAAGGTCATGCATAGGTGCTTAAATGAAAATTATACATATTAGTGATACTCACGGATTTCATGAATCCATTGATTATTTGTTAGAAAAAATAATTGAAGAGCATCAACCTGATGTTCTTGTTCATAGCGGTGACTTTATGCGTCACTCAAAAAAACAACAAGACGTAGAAGATATACTTGAATGGATGCAAAGTAAGGACGTACCACACAAAATCCTTGTGCCAGGTAATCATGACGTTTGGTGCGAACAGTTAGAGCATGATAATGAATTAAGACAATTAACCGTTCCTGATGATATCCATCTGTTAATAAATGAAGAATTGGTTATTGATGGAGTCAAATTTTGGGGAAGCCCTTATACACCCGGATTTATGAATTGGGGGTTTCAGTTAAATGAGAATGAGGCTGAAGCATTATGGTCTACGATTCCTGATGATATAGATGTTCTGATTACGCATGGTCCTGCTCAGCATGTTCTTGACGATAAACATGCTGAAAATCTGTGGGGTGTAACCGTGTGTGAATCAAACAGAAAAATAATTGAGAAAGAGTCTGCATTGGGCTGTCAGTATTTAGCCAATAGAGTTAAACAATTAAAAAACCTTAAAGGGCATTTGTTTGGACATATCCACGAGAGTTACGGGCGAGATGAAAGTCATGACTATATTGCCTTAAATAGCTCTATTTTAAACGGTGATTACAAGGTTAAAAATAGACCTCAGATTATTGAAATTTTAGGTTAAAGGTCAATTTAAGGACTTATAAAGGGCTTATAAAGGGCTTAAATATGAAACCATCAGAGTTTTTAGCAGATAAGGTCAATTTGGAAAAGATAAAGTCAATTATCTTGAAGTACAGTGTAAGTAATCCAGTTATTTTTGGCTCAGTAGCTAGAGGCGATGATAGAGAAGATAGCGATATCGATATTCTTGTCGAGGACTCTAATGAAACAGACTATCTTGAGCTAGCCGATATGATTGCAGAGCTTGAAGCATTTTCAAGTTTTAACATTGACCTTTCAACGACTTATCCGATATCTGAAAGGACTTTAAAAAGAATAATGAAAGAAGCAATTATATTATGAGTTGGTTAGAAGAATTAAATGAAAATACATGGATTGTAAGTGACACTCACTTCTACCATTTCAATATCAATAAATATGAACCATCTCGCCTTAAGGCTATGAGCAAAGCAGGATTTAATGAGCCTGATGAGTTTCTAATTTACCAATGGAATAGTGTTGTTAAGCCTGGCGACTTAGTGCTGCACTTGGGAGATTTTTCAACCAAGAAAGGTTTTGATGTGATTCAGAAGTTAAATGGCAGAATCATCCTAATCCTTGGTAATCATGATATTCCAATGGTAAATAAGCTTAAAAAGTTTGTAGAAGAGTTCCCAGGAAAGTTAGAAGTAGTTTACGGAGTCAAAGATTGTCAGCCTTGGCTGTTAGACCCTCAGTGGTCTAGTGGTTTGATCAGAGAAATGTGCGGTTTTAGAATCATGTTTTCACACTATCCGCTAGTGAGTGATAATCCTTACATGCGAGGCAATGCAAAAGAAACTAGAGATGCTATGGCCGAAGTGTTTAAACGTGAAGCTTGTGAGGTAAACATTCATGGCCATGTTCACACTAATGATGAGCACACTGATAAAAATGAGATTAACGTAAGTATCGAGCGTATTGGCTTTAAGCCTGTAAAGATTATCGACTTGCTAACAAAATAAAAAAAGTACATTGTTGTAAGCAAATTTATATGCATAAATACTCATTTTTTTTAGAAGAATTTAGTTCTAAAAGGCTAGTATAAAAATTTAAACGGAATTATAGTCTATTTAGTTGTGCAAAAGGCAATAACAAAGTTATGGGATTTTAGACTAAAGTGACGCGCTATCAGATTTAGTCTAAACATCGATGCTTTATTTATAGAATTGAAGTTGATTGTATTTCGTCAAGCTGATTCCGTTGGGTAATATGATCGAGTTTCCAGCAGCTTTAATGGCTGTTTTAGGATTATTTTTGAATTCAAAAAAACAAAACAAGTCATAAGCATTACCAAAGCAACAGACAACACCGCCAGTTTTTCGAGATTTGCCAAGATTGGCTTTTCTATCAGATTCATGATAGCTAACCCAACTATTATCTTTATTTACAATCACGCCCGCTTCTTTGCTTGAAGACAGAGGGGATAACCATTTTTCGTTAATGAGTTCATAGCCGTATCTAAGTAATAAATCCTCCGTTTTAAAGTACTGATTGAATAGTTCAACAGTTCTAATATAGCTATTATCAATTTTTAAGAGATTTTTAATTGATTTTGATGATGCGGCTTTTCTAGCCGTTATTTTTTCTTTCTCAACTGGCTTGTTAACGATTTTAGTCTGCGATTGATGTAAACCAAGCTTTGCTGAATTGATGAGTTCTCCTTCAATAATTCTGTAATCATAATAGTCACCGCGGTTAGGTAAATAGCAAATTTGATTTAAGCTTTGACTACAGTCATCTACTTCGCATTTCCATGCCTGAATTATACTTTTTAAATATTTTTGGATTTCTAAATAAACTTCATGTTTTACAGAGTTTAATAAAGGTATGATTATGCGATACCTAGGGTTGTTTTTAGTCGCGCTTTTCGTTGTATACAAAAGTGCAAAATAACCTAGCTTTTCGAATTTTTTGGCCAGTTCTTGCATGTCTAAATTTGTATAGTCAATATCAAACCAAACTGCACAGAACAGCCCCTTAGATTTAAGGTACTGATTGCTTCTTGCGTGCTCGTTAGTGGTGCTAGAAAAAATAGCCCATTGCGCATTCGACTTTGCACACTGTTGCGGGACTTTCATTAACTCCGTAACATAGTTTATATTGATTTTACAATAGGGCTTTCTAGACTTGCTTTTTAAAGAGTTTGTGTGTGAACGCCCATAGCCAGAACAAAACAAACTCTTTATTTTATTCACTTTTTTCATATTTGTTTATTCCCCAATTAGGCACTTTTAAGCTCACCATTTAAAAACCATTTATCGCAATAAACAGGGTTGAGTGGTTTTATTTTTTTAATTTTGAAACTATTATGGAGCTTCATTGTTGAACCTTCATCAAACTCTATAATGAATTGATTACATTCAGATGAAGTAAGTTTTTTCATAAGCTGTTGTGCTTTGTAGTAACGATTTCGTCGTGGGTTTAGACCAGTTGCTAATCTAAATAATTTAGCAAACTTACTATCTATGCCGACTGATGCATTGGGCTCTGTATACTTTTTTATATTGAAAAATGCAATAAATTCTTCTTCGATATTATTATCTCTGTCATAGCAGGTTAATTTAATTGATGTACCAAAAGGTGTCTTAACAATAGAAGCTTTATTGCAAATTACAGTTAATGTTGTTTGCTTCTTCTGTTTTAAATGATCTTTCATATATATATCCATTGTGAAATTTATAATTGCCTTGATGGCTTATTTAGAATTTCATCACAATGAAAAATGTAAATATATAGAATTTTTTATTTTACAGGTAAAACTTAATAAGAATTATTTACAGTCTTGGGAGTTTCGATAAAAGGCTGGTATTTTAGGCTACGATGAATTATTTGTTCTGTAATAAAACTAATATATAAAGATAGGTGGTGTTTTTGTTTATTTTTCGATATTATAAAAATTATAGTATTTCCACTATGTGCTTATACCTTGATTGTGACTTTTAATTCATTTGTTGTTGAATAAGGATTTGGGGTAATTATTGTTTATCTTCAAATTAACTAAGATCCAAATCATTTCACTCAGTTAGACATAATATGCACTCTAAATACACTTGTACGTTGCGTCTAGTAACAGTGTTAGAGAGACAGCTATTCCAATTTTAATCCTGTTTTGTTTCTATATTTTTTTGGCTTTTGATGCTTATGAAAGCTTGTGTGTAATAAGGTGCCTAGAGTCATCTCAATAAATCTCATGTATTTTTGCAAATCACTTCGTTTGAACGAGAAAAACATTAATAAAGTCAGTTTTATATCTTTTTTGTGGCTTAGAAAGCCTTTTTATTAGGAAATTATACGAGTTAAACTCTTTTGAAGGGCTTATAAAGGGTGAAAAAAGGGCTTATAAAGGGTGAAAAAAGGGCTTATAAAGGGTGAAAAAAGGGCTTATAAAGGGTGAAAAAAGGGCTTACGAAGGGCTTATAAAGGGCTTAATGAATATTTCTGATATTTTGGGTTAAAACCAAGATTTCTAATTTTTTTAACAATCTTTCTGCAAAATAAAAAAAACTATATATTTTTAAATTTGTAAAACATATTATTGAAATCAAGCGGTTACAAAAAGTTGTAGTCGATTTTTTTTATTTGTAAATAAGAGTATATAAAATGATTAAAAACATTTTCGTAGTATTTGGTAATAATGAGTGTTTAAAGTCTGAGATTGCAACTAGAGCGGTTAGTAGGCTAGCCAATAACTCAAAAGCGGTTCGGGTTGAGACATGTGAAGCTTATAGAAACTCGAATCCAAAAATGAAAGATTTTTTGAATATGATTTCTTCAGATAAGGTTATTGAAGGTAATAATTATTATATGAACGAGTCATTGAAAGATATGCAAGCTAAGCTATTTGATAAAATTTGTGACACAAGTTTTAACAGCTATGTAGTTTTGATGGATAACATTGTAAGTGAGGCATTGATGACTGACGATGGTGATTTTTTCTTAGCATTAGAATCATTAGACTTCAGAGTTGTTTTGCTTAATGCACTTAATGATTTTGATGAGGTTGAAGAAGAAAAAAATAAGTTATATGATTCACTCTCTTTAAAATATGTTTCTGAGGTTTACCACTTCACTAAAGGAACTATCAAAGAAGCGAGACTAAATCTCGGATTACATAATCATATTATCATTCCTAAACTGGCAAAGAATGTTATGGATCAGCTTGATAATGGTCGTGACCACCTTTTATTCAATGCAATTGGACATATTAGTCACTTCCAAGATATACAATTGGGCTCTCATTTGAAGTATCTTGAAGACCAAGGCTTTTGGAAAGTTTTTGATAGCCGAAAGTCTAGTAAAGATAAAGTAATTAATATCAGGTAGGTATCTGCAACGGGAGTGTTCAAAAAACTGTGTCATTAATTTTTGATTATTCAAAAAGGAATGACACATGAGCAAAACAGATTTCTATTTCAATAAAGCAATTGAGCAATTACACGCCAGTAAAAGGTTAACGGCGAAATACGGTGTGCTAACACCGTTGATTAAACAACTTACCGAAGCTGCACTCAAAGCTGAAATCAACCAGTATCTAGAACAAGTGTCTTCTCCAAACCTTAAAAATGGTGTCTCTTAAAAGACTGTTAAAACCGGTGTGGGGCAATTAGAGCAAGAATATGCATTAGAAACACCTCGTGATCGCTAAGGCTCTTTTTGGATCTCAACTGGTCAAAAACATCAAACCAAGCTCAACCCAGAAATTGATCAAAAGGTTCTAGGCCTTTATACGCTGGGCACCAGCTATCGAGATATTCGTTTCCATATTGAAGAACTCTACGGGATTGAAATCTCAGAGTACACTATCAGTGCTGTTACCTACCAACTGATTCCTGAAGTCAAAGCGTGTCAATCACGGCCATTAGATGGGTCTATCGGTATATCTGGCTCTCAGTCCTTACCGACCTACATAATCGTGGCGTCAAAGATATCCTTATTCCAGTGTTGATGGAGCTCACAGGGTCACCAGAAGCAATTGGTAGCCTCTACCTTAGAGACCGATGTTTAGATCTGTGTGATTCATCAAATCCGCAATTCAATGAAGTATGTGGCGTCTAAGAATTAGAAAGAATTTATTTGGTATTTAAAGCCTTGGAGTGTTAACAGATTATCTATGCTTTGCTTCAAAACTTGCAGGGGCAACGTTGTTGTTCTTGCTGTGTAATCGAGAACTGTTTTAGTAACCGATATACTCCTGTATTTGCCACAGAGTTTCTTTTAAACTTAATCGCTTTACTAGCTGGTAAATCATTTCTGTTTTCAATGTTTTGAAAAAGCTTTCAATAACGGCATTATCCCAACAATTTCCTCGTCGACTCATGCTGGGTTTAAGATGCCAACTCTTGAGTAGCGCGAGGTAATTATCACTGATAAATTGTCTACCTTGGTCTGTATGCACCATCAAGCCATTTGGTGGCTTTCAATTCCATAGTGCTCTTTTTAAGGCCGTTTCAACAAGCTCTGAGCGCATATGAGACTCAAAATCCCAACCAACTACTTTGCGTGAGAATAGGTCAATATAGGTAGCGAGGTAACCTTTTCCTTCCGTTGTCTTGATTTCGGTGATGTCGCCTACCCATACTTGATTGGGTAGAATTACATTAAAATTCCGATTAAGTCGATTCGGTGCAATCTTTTGGCGACTCATGACAATGTCATTTTTTAAGTGGGCTTTTAGTGTTCGAGTACCTGCGTTTTCTTTGAATTCATAAAACGCATTGGTGACTTTGGCTTGCTCTGATTTTTTAATCAATTCTCGATTTTTATGGCTAATTTTCGCCAACTAAAGTAACTGCTTTTAGGCACGTCTAGTGCATGAATCATGGCTTGTAAATTAAACGCTTTTTCGTGCTGCTTAATCCAGGCGTACTTTACTTGTCTTGGCTTGCAAAGTACGCCGTTGCTTTTTTTAATATGTCTCGCTCTTCTTTTAACTGGCGGTTTTCTGCTTTAAGTCGTGCTAACTCTTGTTCTGGTGTTTCGCTGTTTAATTTAAGAACCGCTAAATCATTGTCTTGTTTGTAATTGTGAATCCATGAATAAACGCACTGGATGAAATATCATAGTCACGAGCCACTTTTGCAGCAGTTCGATTTGCAACCAGCACGGCTTCGATCACGTCTTTTTTCAGTTTGTCGTCGTATTTACGTTGAGCCATCATTTTCTCCTTAGATGATGAAATTATATCAATCATCTAGGTACGAAATAGTGAAGCCACTGCACCTGTTTATCGAGCGGCTACCAAGCAAAAACCGGAAACCACACTGGATGCGCTAGAGGAGAAATGGGGCAAACAACATCCCTTATTAATTAGGCTGCAATTTTGTAACTTCTTCTGAAAATTTCAACAAGTTTTTGGTCTTGAACTCGAGTTAATAACAGTTTTTGCTTACCGCAATCTTTATTCAAAAAGCAGAGTTCAATTTCTGTGATAAACCAATCTTTGCTACCTCTTACAAGTTTTACATGCGTAGCTCTTCGGCTATATTTATATGAGTTTGGAACTGACTCCCCACTCTTACTTTCGTAAATAGCTCTATTTCGGTAGGTTTTGGGCAACCCTAATTCTTCAAGCATCGCTTCTGCTTGCTCAGCAAGTCTTTTTATTTGATAAAACTCATTATAGGTATGAGCTTTAGCTTTACCATTCTCTTGACGTAATGCATTCTCAATAGCCAATTTATTTTCAGTACAAACTTTTAATTTAGTCATTTTAAAATTTCTCTTTATATTTAATTTATTGAATCTTGTGATTCTATTTTCAAATTTACAGAGAATATTTTCCTAAATATATAGTTTTTTTTATTTTTTGAGCAATTAATTTTTAAGTCGTCGTTTTTAAAAAATAATTTAATCCACTAATCCTTTATATCTTTCTCTATCATTAAAAGTATCTATGTAACGAGTAGTTTAAAGAGAAATAAATATGACAACTGAAATTAATTCTATAACGATAGAAGAATACTCAAAAAGGTGTTTAGCTTTAATTAAAGAGTTTGAAGTAAAGACAGGTTATGCATTTGAAAATCACCAAAATAATTTTTTGGTTTGGTTAGATATCAAGTCAAACACCCTTTCTCCAGCGACCAACCGACTATATCGTTCGGCGGTTCAGTATTGCTTTAAGCATTTCTTTGACATTGATGTTTTGAGTTTAAATTCCAATTTTATGCAGAGTGGTGTCTCTAAAAAGCAGATAAGGGCCAAATTTGGTAAACGTACTTCAGCAAAAAAAGCAAAGTCAATAGATTTAAAAACATGGAATCTTCTTAAGCCAGTATTGAAAGTGTCAAAAAGCGCTCATGCAAAGCTAGCCTTGCATATCCTTCAAGCGTCAAAAGTATTTGGATTACGGCCAGTAGAGTGGGCTTATGCAGAAATGATTTATCTAAGTAGAGATGATTATGCTTTGAAAGTAAAAAATGCCAAAGCTACTCAAGGCAGGTCTTTTGGCAAGTTTAGAACAGTTGAATTTAATACTTCAAGTTTAGAAAAGGAAGAACTGGATTTAGTAGAGGGGATTAAATCAGCAGACTGGTTAATTAATTTTTTTTCTTCTACAGGGTTAAATAACAATCCAGAGGCTTATCGCAAATACGTTGATGTTCAACTTATTAAATCAAGGCAGTATTTAAATCAATTGTTTCGTAAAAACAATAGGTTAAAGTCAGTGCCTATTAACAAACGAATTTCACTTTATAGTGCGAGGCATCAGTTTGCAGCGGATGCAAAAAGGAATGGTCTTTCTTCAATAGAAATAGCAGCTTTAATGGGGCACGGTTCTGTAGAAACAAACGGTAAATTCTATGGAAGAAAAATTAATGGTAAGCATGATTTCTTTGTAAAAGCAGCTACTGAGGATGTTCTCAAAATATCCTCTAAAACCTCTCATCAATCATTCGTACCGAATTCTAATTAGACTCAAATTAGGTTTAGATTAGATTCAAATTCTCCTCATTTAGTTTTCATTTTCATTTTTTCTTAAAAACTTCCGAAAAAAATAAATTAATTCCTGACTTTTCAGATTCAAAAATGTACCTTGGATTTATAGCATGAAATTTATTAGGAGTGAATATGCAGTGGCAGGACAAATTATCTCAGTTATCAAATGTTTTCAGAGTCGGTCTTGATAAAGGGGTAACCATTCAATATTTGGTCGATAGTCATTCAGTTGAAATACTCACTTTACTGAGAACACATAAAAACAAAGGACCGTTGTCTTTGAAAAGCCTCTCTCAAGCTTTAGGTATAAATCCGAATAGTCTGAAGACATGTTTATCAAGAAAAACCAAAGTGTCTTCTGATTTACCTAAACCTATTTCAACTCAAACATTCATGTCGAAAAAAATACTAACAAATGCAGAACAACCTCTTCTTGAAAGAAGAGCATCTGAGGATTCAGAAAGAATTGAACGCTGTATCTATTTTAAGGGTGAACCTATAAACAGTATAGAAATCAATTGGGTGTTGTCAAAACAAAATTTTCATCTTAACTACAAGAACAAAATATTTGAAATGTTTTACAAGTCTGAAAAATCTGGACTTATGTTTTTCAATGCTAAACCCTTCGAAAATGAAGTTCTTATTTCACAAATTATTAAATTCGATATTAAACATCAAGTTTTCAAATAAAAGGAGAATACTATGAAAACGATTTATTTAAGCCACGGTGATAAAGGGGGCACAGGTAAAAGCTTTGTTGCCAATACGATTGGAAGTTTTTTTGAAATGAATAAACAGCCATTTTTGTTAATAGAGTCAGATGCAAATGAAAATGGGGGGCAGCCTGATGTGGGACCTAGGTTTGAGCTTTCTGAATATGCACAAGTCGCATCAGCACCCATATCAGGTGCGGGATCTTCTCGAGATTTAATTGCTCAGCTTTTCGAGTTAATCGATTCAACCGATGTAGAACACATTGTTATTAATACCCCTGCTGGGGCTAGTGATGTTTTAGAAGACGTGGGCGAACTGCTTGGAATGGCTTGCAAAGAACTGGGCTTCCGTCTTGTTATCTTTTATAGCTTATTTAAAACTGAAGTTGCCATAAAGCAAGCTGAAAAGGTTATGCATGGAAAATTAGCTAAATATGCTCATGAAATTTATCTCGTGAAAAATCGCTTTTTTGGCACAGCTAAGATTTCAAAGGCACTAAATTCGTACCCCGTTTTTGAGTTTGATGTGATACATGAAAATGTTATGAGACTGATTAAAGAAGATGAGAGTTTAGCAGAGGCTTTGATTAGATTGCCAGTTTTACAACGTATTCAATTAAATCAATTTTTTGAAGCTTTGAAGCGACAAGATATTGAAATCGTTCTGCAACTTTTGGAGGCTTGATATGGTTATGTTATTTGAGAAGTTTGAAAGAAAACAGTCAGAACAAATTGAAAAGGTATCAATTAAGGATTTGGTTTTTAGAGAACTTGGTTCTGATAAAAATAAAGGACAGATCTATGATGCCTTGAAAGATTACCCTGATGATGACCCAATTTTTATACTTTTATATATTACCTCAAAGGCTGCAAATAATAATGAAAGGTATTTGATCAATAATGGAATATTGCTAACAGAGTTAAAAAGATTATCTGAAGAAGATTCAAACCTTTTTGCTAATGCTTTGATTGATATAAAGAAAGATACTGAAGCAACTAACCTTGCCCTATGTTCTAGGAAAAGGTCAGAATTTCAGAAGAGAAATAATCTGTTATTAAAAGCTATTAAGAAACACATTTCTGAGCCCAATAGCTATTCTCAGAATAAATTTTTGTATTGGCATTTTTGGGGAATTTATTCTTTATTCATAATCCTTTTTTTGGCTCAATAAAAAAAATGAGAAACTGCTCATTTTTCTAGTAGTGATAAATAAAGCTTCTATTTATTTCTATGATTGATAATCTTGATTCGACATTATCATTAACAAATGGCTATTGAGGATATATGGGTAGTTGAAATGTCTGTGTGTATGACTCAGCTTGTATGGCTCTTGATTGTGACTTAAGGATTCCTGGCATTAATTCATCAAGTTAATGGATGTTGTGTTGACACTAGAAGCTTAAACGGATTTGTAGAACATTCTGATTTATGCGATCAATCATTTTGGTATAGCTCAATCTAAAGATTATTATGATGGACTGGCTAAGACAATGGATACGTTAACGTTTTATCCTGAATTCGGTTTGCCTTCTGGCTTAGTCAAGGTCGGCTTACTAAGGTTTATATATTAGAAGCATGTTATTAACTCCTGCTTAAGGAATCATCAGTTAAAGGTTATGTGAATCTTAAAACATAAACAAGACCCTTTAAGTTAAGCACAAAAGTCTGTTATTGATCTTATAGAAATAGCCTCTAAGCTTTAATCTGAAAAAAGATAATCTACAATCTCAACCTGGAAAAAAGAATGACAGTTGAAAAAACACAAGTGGTTGCAAAAGCCTTAATGAATGTTAAAGAAGAGTTTTCAATTTCTAATGAAGTTGTGGGTGGAATTATTGGTGCGGATGCCAGTACTGTGTTTCGCATTGGTAAAAAAGGTGACATGAAAGAGAACAAATCATATGAAGCTGCTCTGTTATTGATTCGTGTATATCGCTCTTTATATGCTTTGTTTGGCGGTTCTAAAAAGGCAATGTATCATTGGCTTAATACTGAGAACCAAGATTTCCAAAAGCAGAAGCCTGTCTCTATCATGGCAAGTTGGATAGGTTTAGTTGAGGTTGTTCAGTACCTTGATGAAATGCGAGGTCATGCTTAGTAGTTTTTTCACTTAGCCAGTGCCAATTAACTGGCCATCGCATTGTGGAATCTCAAGAGAAAGTAGCTACCATGAAGATTGTCGATTCTTTTGAAGAGCAGTCTTTGCTTGAAGCGTTGATAGACAACACGAAGCCTAAATCAGGTGAGCGTCACTATTTAATTCAAACCCCTTTTCGTTATCCACCTCTCAATCATGGTTCACGCTTTGCCACACGATTTGAGCCGTCATTGTTTTATGCAGGTTTAAGTTTAAATAGTGCTTTGTGTTAGTCTGCTTTTTATATTTTTTATTTTGCAAGCCGCATGCTTAAACCTTTTGAGGATATTATTATTAATCACAAGACTTCGTTTGGTGTTGGAATTGAATCTGATTGCTTTGTGGATTTAAAGGGTGACAAATCTATATGTGATAAACAGGACTACAATAAATCTCAAAGAACCGGCAAACAAATGAGAGAGCAAGGTGTGCAAGTGTTTTCTTATACCTCTGCCAGATGTACACATGCTGAAGATATTGGCGTTTTTGATATTGACGCAATTAAAAGTGTAAAACCTGACGAAATGGTTGAATGGGAAATTAAACAGACTTCTGATAGTATTTTGTTTTTCTGCTCAGCTTATCCAGATAAAAGCACTGAGTTTTCTATTGAGAAATTTTTGGTTGATGGGGAATTGCCTGTACCAAGTAATTAGGACCGTCTTAATGATCATTTGGAGTTGGTTAACTTAAAATAGAGTCATGAAAAAAATTAAAAAGTTCATTATAGACATGTCTCATGTCGAATTAAAAAATGATGTTGCCTCGTTTTAAAAACTTCTAGCATAAGGCCATCAACTTTAGTCAAGTTGCGCTTAAGGTAGAAGTGTTAAGAACCCGTTTGAAAATTTCGACTTCTCATACATCAAAAGAGAACTCTTTTGGTATACATCATGCCAAAATTTCAACAAGTCACAATAAGCCAATTTTTTACAAAACAAGCTACATTTCTATAATATCTAACGTCATTATTCAACTTTGGCATCATTACTCGATCAAGTCATGTAATCTGTTTTTTATTTACACAACTCGTAGGTGTTTTCTTTGATGGCTCTTGCGTAAATGCAGCTGACTTCTAGTAAGTTATAGGCTTGTAATAGTGGCTTGAGGTCTTGGCTTTGTTTTTTGCCTAGGCCGGCTTCGTTAATAATGTTTTTTAGCACTTGGTTTTTGGCTGAGTTGTTTACATTTGACCAGGCCTGGATACTTAGTAGTGTGAACTGAGTGCTTACTTCTGGATTTTGATTAGCGGTTATTTTTGCCATATTAAAAGCGTTATAGAACTCTTTATCATACTCGTTTAATTCTATTTTAACGGCTAATAGGTTTAACCAGGCTTTGGGCCATTTTGGCGTAATTTTGGTTTGTTTTCTGAAGGCTTCTAAAGCTTGTACTCTATTGCTTTGACTTGCTTGATTACCGAACGGTTGATCGTATGTTTTCCATTGATAAATTTTGCCCGCACTTTCTTGTAAAAAGGCGTTGTTTACAGGACTCATGTTAATGGCTTTTTGGCTAGCTTGATTGGCATTTGACCAGGCCTGGTCAATCGGTTTAAAGGCGATTTGGTCTGATATTTTGGCTTTGTTTTGCCAATCTTCTAAAAAAAGAGTGGTTTGTAAGCCGTATAGGCTAGAGAGTAGCATTTTAGTGCTTACAAAAATTACCAGCCCTGCTATAAATATTAGGCTTATGGCTTTAAGTTTTTTGTCTTTGGTTTGTAGTGTATGGCTGCTTGTCATTTTGTTATATCTTTGTCTGATTATTCTGATATTTTTCAGATTTTTTGTAGGTTAACTAGAAAAGGACTTTTAGGCTCTTGCAGGGTTTCTAATAAATTAGGTAACAGTTTATCTCCAAGCGTATCTTGTAGTCGACAAAATCGGCTTGTAAAAGCTTCTAGTCTTAAAGATAAGTCTGGTTCATGCTCTAGGTCTTCAACTAGTCTTAGTGTAAGTGGTGGATTAAAGGCTTTAGATTCGGCATAGAGAAGTAAATCAATTTCTCCACCTTTTGCGTTGTCATCTGTTCTGGATCCAAACAGTTTTACTTGTGCTTGCTCATCAAGACAATGATGCACAGTTGTTGTGATAGTTTGAATTTGATGATCTGCGAGTCTCATTGCAAAATCTTCTAATTAGCTTGTTTCTATATTAATCCAATGCTTTAGACTTTGCCAAACAGTTTTAGATTAAGGGTGGGACTCGCTAAAAAGCCTTTCTCTTATCTTGTTTGGACGGTCTAAGTTTTATGGTTGATAAAATTAAATTGTTAATTTAAATCTATTCTTCATAATGCGTTTTTGCGCGTACTACTAATACAACGCAACAATTATGTTCTATTCTATAAACAATACGGTCCTGAAAACTCAAACGAACGGAATAGTAGCCTTTTAAGTCACCAACTAATGGTTTGCCTGTTTCAGGCATGATTGATATTTTATTTCTGAGTATGTCTTTTAGTTTGTTTTTGAGTTTTGGGCTTAACTTTGTAATATCTTTTTGGGCTTGTTTGGTAAATTCAATTTGATAGTTTTGACAGCTCACAAGGGCTCACCAAAGACTTCTTCAAAACTTGAAACCTGCCCTGCATCGGCTTCTTGTAAAGATTGATTAAACTTCTGTTTAAAATCTGGCTGAGACAAAAGGTGTAATGTTTCTTGTAAACTTTCATAGTCTTGAGCCGACATGATTATGGCGTTACCAGACTTGTGTTGGATCTCAAAAATTTCATGTTGCTGGTTGGTTTGTTTAATGAGTTCAAAAAAAGTTTTTCTAGCTTCGGTTGCTGTTACTAGCATAACGGTATCCTTTTACTTGATGTACCGAATAGTGTACCATTTTTTTGTTGCGCCACACTTATCAAATAATTTCTATTATTACGTTATTACACGACTTGATCAGGTAACCTTTTTCATTACGTCATTATCCAGCTTGACTGGGTAATCTGTGTTTTCCTTTGTAAGAAACCCGGGCCGAGCCCGAGGATGACGGAGTTGCTTAAACCCGAGGATGACGGTGTGTGTTCATGGATTGCCACGTCGCTTTGCTCCTCGCAATGACGGTTTGAGGGTTCGTTATTACGTTACTAGATTGGTAATCTGTTTCATTACGTCATTATCCAGCTTGACTGGATAATCTGTGTTTGCCTTTGTAAGATCCCCGGGTCAAGCCCGAGGATGACGGAGTTGTTCAGGCTTGAGCATGCCGGGATTGATTCACCACGAAGTCACGAAGACGCGAAGTTTTTTGTTTTTGTCATTACGAGTGAAGCGTAGTAATCCAGGGATTAAGTTTGATGTTTGCTATGCCTTTGCAAGATCCCCGGGTCGAGCCCGAGGATGACGGAGTTTCTCAAGCTCGAGGATGATGGTGTGTGTTCATGGATTGCCACGTCGCTTTGCTCCTCGCAATGACAGTCTAGTGGTTCGTCATTACCCGACTTTATCAGGTAATCTTTTCATTACGTCATTATCCAGCTTGACTGGATAAGCTTTGTTTTGACCTTTTTTGGGTTTAACCGCGTAGAGTGTTTAAAATTTGTTTTTGGTGATTTCAATCGGGTTGTCTAGCACTAGTTTTTTTGCTTTGGTTTCTCCGATTAAATCAATGGCTATTTGTAGGCTTTCTTGTATAACAGGCCGGCGATAGCGTTTATTGTGAGCATCGGTGGCCATTATTGTGATTTTGTCTTCTAACAAAAGTTGTTCTGCAAATGCTTTTGATTGCATGCCAAAGTTACCGGTTAAGGCACTGGCGGTAAGTTGGGTTAGGCAGCCTTGGTCTAAAAAGGGTTTTAGTTTGTTAGGGTTGTCGATAATGGCTTGATTACGCTCTGGATGAGCAATGATTGGTACGATGTTTTGGGAGAGTAACCACTTTGTTAGGTTGTCACTACCAATAGGAATCATGTTATTGGGAAATTCAAGCAGTAATACGTTTTGGTTATTCCATTCGCCAAGAAACGGCAGGGTATTTAGTTTTACTGCTTGGAGTATTTCTGGCCCAATACGAACTTCGGCGGCGGCACTAACTTGTAGGTTAAGTTTTTGGGTTTGTAGTTCGGCTTTAAACTGCTTTAGGGCATTATCGATTGAATCAAGAGTGTTGTCATATCTCCCAGGATGAATATGCGGTGTGCATACCATATGGGTGAAGCCTTCTTCGATGGCAACTTTAGCAAGTTCAATAGAAGTTGCTAGGTCTGGTGCGCCATCGTCAATGCCGGGTAGAAGATGGTTATGTAGGTCGTACATAATTTAACCTAACTTTACTTAACTTAACTTAAGTTAAGTGAATTATGCTTTTTTAGATTTTGGGTCACTGTAACCATAATAATCGTAGTAACCTTCATAAGAGTATCCTTGTTTTTTGGCTTTTTTGATATCGACTTGGTTAAGAATTACTCCACGAATAGGGGCGTTATTTTGTAATAATTTGCCTACACCTTTAACAACGGTTTGAGTTTTAGTATCGTCTGATTTGACTACATAAATAACCGAGTCTGCATAAGTTGAGAGGACAATTGAGTCGCTCACTGCTTGAATTGGAGGACTGTCGATTATGATTCGCTCATATTTGGTTGAGAGATCAGTGAGAATTTCTTTAAAACGATCCGAAGCTAGTAGCTCTAAAGGGTTTGGCGGAACCACTCCCGCTACAATGGTGTCTATACCTCCATATAGAGATTTAACGCAGTCTTCAAATGTGTTGCTGCCCGCAATTAGATTTGCCAGGCCTGGTGTGCCAGGAGGTAATCCCAGGATTTTTGACATAGTGGGGCGACGCATATCTGCTTCTATAAGCAGGGTGTTTTCCATTTGGCTAATCGCATCTGCCAAGTTAATGGATACTGTACTTTTACCTTCACCAGGTACAGAAGAGGTGACTACTACTACTTTATGAAGACTTTCTATTGAAGATAGCATGACACTAGTGCGAATGGTTCTAACGGATTCGGTAAAGATTTTGTCGCTATTTTTATGAAAAGTTAGAGCGACCTTTTGGTCTTTAGAGGTGTGTTTTATATAAGGTAGAATACCTAAAACAGGTAGGTTGAGCTTTTGTTCTACTTCATCACTTGTTTTAAAGGTATTATTTAGGGCATTAAATAACAACGTTAAAAATACTGCTAATAACCCAGTTAAAAGACCCGCTAAAATCACAATTAATGGCTTTTTGGGTTTGATGGGCTCATTTGGTACAACAGCTGGATCAACAATACGAGCATTGGTTGTGTTTAGGTCTGATGTAGCTGTCGTCTCTTTTAAACGAGTCATAAAGGTATCAAATATTGCTTGGTTAGAATCTACTTCTCTCTGAAGTTCACGAAGCTTAAATTCATTTTTTGAAATGTCTTTAATCTGTTCTTTATTCTCTTTTACCGAACTTTTTAATGAGTATTCATTCGCGGCAGCAATTTGATATTTGCGCTTAATTCCTGCCACAATTTGGGCAACTTGAGATTTAAGGCTGGCTTGAGCCGCATTTAAATCACTTAAGGCTGCTTGCATAGCAGGATGGCGTTTCCCGTAACGTTTTGAAAGTTCTTCTACTTTGGCTTTAGCGCGAGCTTCTTCTGCTTTAAATGTTTGGATTAAGGGGTTACTTAAAACCGCAGGTACGCTGGATAGTTTTTGCCAGTCATTCTTTTTAATCGTTCTTACTTGGCGATATTGGCTTTCCGCTTCGGCACGTTTACTACGGGCATCAACGAGTCTTTGGTTGATTGCTGAAAGTTCATTGGCGGAAACAGTGACTATTCCATCAACATCGATTAGACCTTCTTTTTCTTTAAAGGCTTGTAGCTTGTTTTCTGATTTCTGAAGATTAATTTTTAGCTCTTCTAAACGACTATTCATCCAGGTGCTAGCTGTTATGCTGGCTTGCATTGCCGCATCTAACTGGCTGTTAATGAAGTTTTCGCCTAGTTTGTTAGCCGCTTTTGCCGCCATAACGGGGTCTGTCATATCTACTTTGATAACGACTAATTGACTCTTTTTTATTGGAGAAATGGAGACTTTTTTCATAAAAGATTGGACAACACCATCAAGAATTTCTTGTTCTGTCGGTAGTGGCTCGGCTTCTAATTCTTCTGGAGTGACTCCAGGAATTAATTTTTTTACATTCAGGTCTTTAAGCCAACCTTTTATGTCAATTAATGGGGGTTCTTGTTGTGAGGGATCAAATTCTTTATGGGTGGTTAAGTTTAAGTCTTTAACGACACTTTCCGCTAAAGCTCTTGATTTCAATAGTTCAAATTGAGTTTGTAAATACTCACTACTGCCGCCGTCAAGACCATATACCTGTTCAATAGAGACAACATTGGAACCTTTTTCTTCAATTTGCATTGTTGCTGAGGCTTGATAAGTTGGAGCTATGCTCATGACTACTAACGCTGTTAGCAGCATGACAACAAAAACTAGACTTATAATCCGCCATTTTCTTCGCCACACTAACTTTATTAACGGGAGCAGGTCGATGACATCATTATTAAGTGGGGTATTTTGGTTTTGTTCAAGAATTTGCGAATTAGTAGACATTTAAAAGAAGCCTTGATCAATGGTAATAGAGTCGCCAGGCATAACAAGGTCTTCCATGTCGACATATTTGGGTGTTTTCGAAGCGTCGGATTCCCGAATAATTGTCATGCGTCTTTCTGAGGCGCGTTCTGTTAAGCCTCCCGCTAATGCTATTGCTCTTCGTACGGTAAGGCCTGGTTGGTAAGGATAGCCATCGGGATCTTTTACTTCTCCGCTGATATAAAACTGACGATATTCTAAAACAGTGACTGATACACGAGGTTTAACTAGGTAATCCCCTGTTAGAGCCTTGGTTATTTTTTGTTGTAGTTGCGAGGCGGTTAAGCCTTCAGCTTTAACTTGACCTATGAATGGGTAGCTAAAACTTCCCGATTCATCAAGTTTAATCGATTCAAGGCTTAAGTCCTCTTCTGAAAAGACGGTAATCGATATGACATCTCCCGAGGAGAGTGTGTAATCAGTATTCGTGTTTTGTGTTGCAGCGGACCAAGCTATAGATGGCATTAGAATTAAGTTTAGAGTGATGATTAGGCGAAAAAAATTTGCCATATTGCTTTACCAGATTTGTGTTGTTGAATTTTTAATGTTGATATTATAGGCCAACATTAAATGTTAACTTATAGATATTTCGATTGTACTCTTGAGTACTGTCTGTTGATGTTCTATCGCTATGTTGGAAGTCAAATGCAATATCCGCCCAACGTCTAATGTTGTAGGTAATTCCAGCTCCAATTGAATTGGTAGTGTCTTTTCGAATGCCATTGTAATCATCGGTTCTATTGTTTAATGAAACCTGGCTAGCGTAACCTCTGCCCCAATCGTGCTTCCATTGTATTCCATTATTGGCTGAGTCTGTGTATGAAGCCCCGTAGCTTCCTTCATCAATTTGTTGGTTGGTTGTTAAGGTAACGGTTGAATAGGTTAGAGGGCTCCAGTCTACACTAGCTTCCCATTTTGTTAAATTAGCGTTAGCTCGACTTGAATCATCAAAATCTTTGGTTTCACTACCAAATTTTGCATGTCCAGTTGTTTTTGCAGTAGCTTCCCATCTTGCTCCGAGTAAGTAGGATATGTTTGTAGCGTCTAATGCGGTATTGGTAACGTAATCATGTCTTGATCCGTTTAGTTCTGCAACTAGTTTGGTTTTATCTGTAATTTTATACAAGAATGCAGCTCTGTAAGCAGTTGAATCTCTTTCTCGGTCTAAATTTAGACCATTACCTGAGCGGTGGATTTCATGATTTACACCAAATTCTATGTTGCCTGTTGCAGAAGGAGCTCCATAAACATAGCTGGCGCCAATATTAGTCTGTTTAAAGCTATTAATGGTGTTTGCAACAAAGGCATTTGCGGCGCTTTCAGTTTTATCAAGCCCAATTTCAATGTCAAGTTGATTGCGAACATCAAAATTAAATGTCGCTGTACCTGTCACAAAGTAGCTTGTTAGGTCTTTTGCGTTTGAAGCACTATAAAGTTCGTATTTAATACCTGATTTTAATTGATAAAGTGTTTTATCACCATAAGCGGTGACTAAGACACCAGGAGTAATTGCAGTAATCCATGAATCTGGTCCATTATTGACAGCCTGATAGTTGTCATCGTATGTCCCTGAAATTTCTACGGCAGGGGTAACTTCAAGACCTTCAAAATCGATAGCAGCCGGATCTAAGGCGTAGCTTGAACCACTATAGATTAGGGTTAATGCCGTAATGAGTCGGTTTTTATACGTATTCATAATGCTCTGCTCGCAATTACCCCTGAAAAGCTGCGCTTAACAGGGTAGGGTTTTAGTTTGAATTTTATTTAGTTTGGACTAGATGAGGTACCACCACCAGCTGCGGCAGGCGTTGGTATGTTTGCAGCGATGTTTGCTGTTGGATTTGTTACTCCACCAGCTGCAGTAGGCGCCAATTGAATCATGAGTGAAGCAATTTGGGCAACGTTATCTGGCGATGCAGCGATTGAAGCATCGGCAAATTGTTGTGATAACTCTGGATGAGCTTCAACCGCACCGGTAAAAATTGCATTAACCATGTTTTCATCAGCAGAATAGTTTGCAATAAGCTCAGCAACTTTATCTACTAGGCTTTGGCAGCTTTCAGATACAACAAACTCTTTGTTTGGATTGGGCTTTTTGCATTGAATGTCTTTAAGACCAGCGGCTTCTTCTTTAGTTAAAGTTCCTCCCGCTTTTTCAATCGATGCAACAGTTTTTTGGTCTGCATTAGCATGGGTTGCAAGTAGCAGCAATGAAGTCGCTAATACAGTTAAGATGTTACGCATTTTAGTGCTCCTAATTATTTGTTTGTTTAAATTTGTTTTATGTAAATTTATTAAATTAAAGCTGTTTAATTTAAGTGATGTCATCATTTACTTTCATTAATTACATAATACACATCGATGTATATTGATATTAAATACGTATTTTATATAAGAAAAAACTGATTAGCAAATTTATTTATCTTATTTTTAAGCCAACCTGGAGTTGTTTTTTACTTAAAAAATAATGAGTTATTACAAAAAAGACTTAACTCCGGTTACAATTAACTACTTTGGCGTAATTACTTAATTACTTAATTACTTAATTACTTAGGTATGCAGCTTTGTAAGCTATTTATGTATATCAATTAGTTTTGTTACTTCTTGTTAATGTGTAGCTTAATGGAAGTTTTTACATGTGTATGTGTAATATTTGTTAATTTTTATTAATATTTGATAAGTTTTATTACACGGGAAGAAAATCTGATATTTATTTTGATTCCACCAGGCCTGGTGGAATGCATTGAGGTTTGTATTGTTGCTATTTGCCTATAGGGAGGTAGCGGCCAATATTTTGAAAAAATGAGGGTCTAAAACATTCTGTGGGGATTTTATGTTTAATTTCTTCATGTAACTGTGGTAATTTTGACCAGTGCACGCCTTGTTTGAAATGGTGCGCGGTATGAAAGCCTAAGTTTCCGGTTAGGGTGTTAAACCATTTGTCAGTAATGTTGTGTGAGCTGCAAAATTGATCACTGCTCTCTAAACCGGTGTGATGGCCGTAGGTTGCCCATGAGGTATAGGCTAGACTGCCTATCATTGGCAATATAAATATAAATAGGGCGTTAACCGGATTTAGGTAAGTTAATACTCCTAGCAGTATTAATGTAATGGTTCCAAAAACCAAAAACTGACGTTGGAGTTTAGGGTAGTTTTTGCCTACTTTATAGCCTCTTGGGTAGGCAGTTAGTGTGACGTTAAGAGTGTATTCCAGCATTCCCATCTGTGAGCCATCGGTTCGTTTCCAGCGGCTTTCGTCTTTTTCTTGATCTAAAAAGTTACGGTGATGTCCTAGGTTGTGATGCAACACCCATAGGTTAGTGGTTACCCCCGTATGCAAGGCATAAAAGAATTCTAAAATTCGATTCAGTGTTTTACCTTTGAATACATGGCAGTGTTGATGGTGATGGTTCCATGCAGAAATAATGCCTTTGGGTATAATCATTAATAACCAAAAACCGACTAAGATCCAGATATTTTGTAGTTCAAAATAAACAATAAAATCGACTAATGAGATTAATAAAATTAAGATGACGGGTAGGCGGTCAGCAGAGTGTTTAAACAATGAAATTCCAGAATACGAGATAACAAAAAAACGTATCCTAACTGATTGACAGCATTAACACTAATTTAGCATTAAATGAGTACTAAGGAAAATTATGACGGCAGGCAATAAATCGGCTAATCAGCAGGCAAAAACCATGTCTAAATTTTGGTTGATTTTGTTTGCTTCTATGGCGAGCATGATTGCGCCATTTTCAATTGATACTTATATTCCCTCTTTTCCAGCTATTGAGAATTACTATGGTGTTTCGCGCGAGTTATTGAGTTCTTCAATGGGGGCGTATTTAGCAACCTTTGCAATTACAACGCTATTTTGGGGACCTTTAGCAGATCGATTTGGTCGTAAATATGTGGCCATGGTTTCTTTGTTTGGCTTTGGATTAGCTTCTGTGGGCTGTGCTTTATCCCCGAGTTTTGATGGCTTTATGATTTTTAGGGTGTTTCAAGGAATGTTGGCTGGTGGCGTGATTATTGCCGCTAGAGCGATGGTAAGAGATTATTTCCCACCGCAAGAAGCGCAAAAGAATATGGCGTTAATTATGATGTTTTTTGCGATAGCGCCTGCAATTGCGCCCATTATTGGTGGCTACTTACAAACTTGGTTTGATTGGGAAAGTATTTTTTGGTTTTTAAGTCTTTATGGTTTGTTAACCATTTTAATTTTAGTGTTTTTTATTGTTGAAACACAACACCCAGATCATGCGCAATCCATTGCGCCAAAGGCATTAATAAGCTCTTATTGGCATAGCCTTAAGCATCCTTTATTTATTAAGTTAGTGTTTGCGCAAGCGTTACTTTTTGCTGGGATGTTTGTTTATATTGCCGGGTCTGCGAGTTTGATGTTTGATCATTTAAAACTGCAAGCAGAAGATTTTTGGTTACAGTTTGTGCCGATGGTGGGCGGTATGATGCTGGGCTCTATGACGGTGCACAGAATTACTGGGCGTTATGCTCCTAATCATATCGCTTACTTTTCTTATGTGGTAACCGGTTTGGCGGCGTTAATGGGGTTGTTGAGTAGTCTATGGTTGGAGCCGAGTGTGTTTACCATCATTCCATTTTTAAGTCTTTATGCCTTTGCTATGTCGATGAGCTTTCCGGTGCTGTCTATTTTAGCTTTAGATTGTTTGCCGACTAAACGTGGCATGGCAGCTTCTTTACAAAGTTTATTGCAGATGGGAATGGCTTCTATTATTGCGATATTTGTTGTGCCTTTTGTGCATGAATCGCTTGTTGAAATGGCTTTGGCAATGTTTGTTATGTGGTTTGTTGCGGTTATATTGTGGATAAATGTGGCTAAGAAGGTTTAGTCTTTATAATCTTGTGCAAACTAGTTAATACATCGTTAATACAGAGTTCATACAGAAAAACCGGTCAAACACGAGTAGCTCAACCGGTTTTTTCTACAAATGTAATGCTTAAATAAGATTATTTAAGGTTTTCAATAATTGCTTTTTCAACTGAATCAATTGGCTGTGTACCATCTACTTTAATGTATTTAAGAGCTGGATTTTTAGCGGCTACTTCAGTGTAGTAGTTAATTAACGGAGCCGTTTGTTTATGGTAAACATTTAGGCGGTCTTTAACGACGTCAGGTTTATCGTCATCACGTTGAACTAAATCTTCACCCGTTTGGTCATCTTTGCCTTCTACTCTTGGTGGGTTGTAAACAATGTGATAAGTACGGCCAGATGCTAGGTGAGCACGACGACCAGACATACGGTTTACAATCTCTTCATCCGGAACATCAATTTCAATAATAGCATCGATTTCAACACCGGCTTCAGCAAGCGCATCTGCTTGTGGAACGGTACGAGGGAAACCATCTAGTAAGAACCCGTTGGCACAATCTGGTTCAGCAATACGTTCTTTAACCATTCCAATGATAATTTCATCTGTTACAAGTTGTCCCGCATCAATCGCCGCTTTAGCTTGTTTACCTAATTCGGTTCCTGCTTTAATTGCCGCACGAAGCATATCGCCCGTTGAAATTTGAGGAATATTGAACTGCTTAGTTAAGAACTGCGCTTGAGTCCCTTTACCGGCACCTGGCGCACCTAATAGAATGAATTTCATTAGAAAATCCTAGATTTGAAGTTAAAAATAAGTTGGCGGTATTATACGGTTTTTCTGCAAGGCATAAAAGATTAACTGCTTTAGGCTTTATGGCCTAGTGTTTTGCACATGTATGCGCACTTGTATGTGTATTTGCTTGTGCTTGTTTGAGTAGGGCGTTAACAAGTTGTAATGCTTGCTGTTGATAGTGCCCGCCAAATAAATTGTAGTGATTTAGAATGTGATAGAGATTATAAAGTGGCTTTCGCTGTGCATAACCTGCATCTAAGGGAAACACTTGATTATAGCCAGCATAAAATTCGGGGCTAAAGCCGCCAAACAGTTCGGTCATGGCTAAATCGGTTTCTCGATCTCCATAGTAGCAAGCGGGGTCAAAAATGACTGGAGTTCCGTCTTTGCTAAAGGCGCTGTTTCCTGCCCATAAATCACCATGTAGTAATGAGGATTGAGGTTCATAGCTTTTAAACCAAAAGGGGAGTTCTGCGATTAGTTTTTGCCCTTGCGTAAAAAGTTCGGTGTTTGCACCTCTAAGTTGCGCAAGCTCGAACTGGGGTTTTAAGCGTTGTTGTCCGTAAAAGCTGACCCAGCTTGAATGCCATTGGTTGTGCTGTAAGGTATGACCAATATAGTTATTTTCAAACCAACCAAAGGGTTGGGTTGCTTTGTAGACTTGATGATGCATTAATGCTAAGTCTTTGCCTCGTTGAGCATCATCACCTTGATGGGTTAAATCAAGGTATTCCATAAGTAACCAGGCCTGGTGGGATTGACCATTTTCAAAAAGACCATAGCCCAACACTTTAGGGCAACGTATGCTTTGTGACTGCGAAATGGCATTAAGGTTGTGAGCTTCAGTTTCAAATAGGGGTAATAGGTGAGCTTGGTTAAGCTTAAGAAACAAGTTACCTTGGTTGGTGTGTAAATGAAACGATTGATGAATGTCGCCGCCGCTTACAGCATGAGCGGTTTGAATGACTATGTTCTGGTTAAGCTGTTGACTGAGTGTTTTAGAAAAAGTTAACCAGTTCATAGATTGCCCTTGTGTTCAAATGTCTCTAATAAAACAGGTCTTCTGTAATGTCTTCAATTTGTTTTTGAGAAACGCTTGGAATCTCTGGAGCATTTTCTTCACGGAATATCTCCATTATCGCTCCAGGGGTGCTCTTTGGAACAGCTTGCCCAGTTTCTCGGTCAATTGGAATATTGACTAAGCCATCAGGTTGGGTAAAGGGAATATTTGGATAAGGTTTTAGCGCTAACTCCATATATTCCATCCAAGTCGGTAAAGACGCTCGCCCACCTACTTCACTACGACCAAGCGTTTTTGGGCTATCAAATCCTACCCAAACGGTGGTGACTATATTGGAGTTAAAGCCTGAGAACCAAGCATCTTTTTGATCATTGGTAGTTCCCGTTTTACCTGCAATGTCTTTACGTTTAAGTGCTTTGGCTTTTTTACCTGAACCAATACGAATCACATCTTGCATGATGGTGTCCATAATATAGGCGTTACGTTCTTCAATAATGCGAGGTGCATTGTGTTCTTCGTCTCCGGCAACACATTGATTGTCAGTGCAGGCTACTTTAGGCTCCGCTTTGTAAAGTATTTCACCATCAAACGCTCGGACTTCTTTAATGTAATAAGGATTAATTAAATAACCGGTGTTTGAGAAGGTGGCGTAAGCTCGAGCCACTTCCCAAGGGGTAAATTGCACACTCCCTAACGCGAGTGATAAATCACGGTGTTTATTGATTTCTTCTTCAGGAAAACCAAAACGTTGAATATATTTAGAGGCGGTATCAATCCCTAGTTTACGTAACAGGCGAATAGAGACTAAATTACGTGAAAACGCCAAAGCATTGCGTAAACGGGTTGGACCATAAAAACGACCAGAGTAATTTTCGGGACGCCAAACATCTTCTAAGTTGCGGTCATGAAACACTACCGGTGCATCATTTATGGTAGAAGCCGCGGTCAGTCCGTTATCTAAGCCGGCTGAATACAAGAAAGGTTTAATGTTTGAACCGACTTGACGACGACCCTGTAGAACACGGTTAAACTTACTTCTGAAAAAGTCGTAGCCTCCCACTAACGCTAAGATGCGTCCGTCTTTTGAATCAATGGATATAAGAGCCGATTCGGTTTTAGGGTCTTGCGCAAGTTGCCACTGGTTTTCAAACCACTGTAGGTAAATGAGGTCACCCGCTTTAAGAAATTGTTGCGGTTTTTTTGGGGTTTTGCCTTTATGGTTTACGCTCTTGTACTCAGCGGCCCAGGTCATTTTATTAAAAGGTAAAACTAACTGCTCACCGGTTTCCATTAAGACTTTAGTATCCGTTTTGGCAAAGCCGGTGACTACGCCTACTTTAAGATCACCATAGTTAGGGGTGTTTTTTAGTTTTTCTAACAGTTTATCTTCATCTTCGAAGGTGGTTAAATCGACGTTAGTAATAGGACCACGATAACCGTGACGACGTTCATAACGTTGTAAGCCATCACGAACCGATAAATTAGCTTGAGCTTGTAGCTTACTGTCAATAGAGGTCACAATGGTTAATCCATTATTTAAGGCCTCTATACCAAATTTTTCTAAGGCGAATGAACGTGCCATTTCAGCGACATAGTCGGCTTCAACATCAATAATTGAGGCATGTTTTCTAGCGTGCACTTCAATGGCTTGAGCGGTAACCATCTCTTCTTCAGTTATAAAGTTGAGGTCATGCATTCTGCGTAACACATAGTTACGTCGCAATTTGGCGCGGCTTGGATTAGCAATAGGGTTATAGGCAGAAGGGGCTTTGGGAAGCCCTGCTATCATTGCATATTCATCTAGAGTTAACTCGTTGATGTTACGGCCATAGTAAGTTTGTGCGGCAGCCGCAACACCGTAAGAGCGATAACCTAAAAAGATTTTATTTAAGTAAAGGGCTAATATCTCTTGTTTACTGAAATCATGTTCGATTTTATAAGAGAGTATAATTTCATTGAGTTTACGAAGATAGGTTTTCTCTTTACTTAAGAAAAAGTTACGTGCAACCTGCATGGTAATCGTGGAACCACCTGACTTCTTTTTACCCGTCGTTACCAGCTCAAAAACAGCTCTTCCAAGACCTTTATAATCTACGCCGCCATGTTCAAAAAAATTCTCATCTTCAGAAGAGATAATGGCTTGAGTCATTCTTTCAGGAATTTCAGAATACTCTAGGGGTAAACGTTTTTTGGTTCCAATTTCACTGATTAATTTATTGTCTTGCGTCACGATACGTAGAGGAACTTGGTAGCTGACCTCTTTAAGTTCAGCGGTGTCAGGTAGAGTAGGGTAAACCGTTACATAGTAATAAGTTGCGGCGGCAATCGCTAAGGCACTGAATGAGATAACGTTAATGGCAAATAGCCATAACAGCCAGCGAGATTTCTTTTTAGGCGGCTTTGACGGTGGAGTTTGTTGAGTGTTATCGGTTTCACTCGGAGAATCATTTTTAACTTGAACGTCTATTTCACTCATGTAATGGCTCTGTCTAGTATCCCGCGCTTATATTAAATACAAACAAAAAACGCAGGATAACTTAGTTGTTTTTATATGAAAATTTTTGGGTATTATAGCGTTATTGGGTAGTAAATAGAGAAAGGATTTTAAGGGTATTCATATTTTGTGATTGATTATTCAGTATTGTAAAAATTAACCACAAAGACACGAAGATTAAAAGAATAAATAAAATCGATTAGAAAATCATAGCTTAATGAACTTAATGAACTTAACTCATGCTTATAAGCGCAGTATTTGTATAGTTTAGGCAAAGTTTAATTTTGATTTACCTAAGAAGAGGATTGGGCAGGCTTGTCTTTTAGATACAAAAAAGCCCAGCTAGGCTGGGCTTTTTAGCAAAAATCTGTAATCAGCAGCTTATTTGCTATAACGACCTGTTTTGATGTCGCTCCACATTAGGTATAAGTTACCAACAATGATAAACGCGGCAGCTAATCCTACGCCTGCAAGACCAATTGCGATTTGAACTGTTTGAGGCAGAATATCTGCCCAAATACCTAATAATACTGCAAGTGGAATCACCACAGTTGCAACGATAACAAGTAACATATTTACAAAGTTATTCATGATTTAATGCCTCAGCTAGAAGTTTTTTTGTTTTTTAACATCTCGAACTATACTTACATTTAAGGGAAAATTCAATTAATTTACATGAGTAAGATTGATTTATATCAACTTTTACAAGCTAAGTTTATAAGAGACCTTTGAAGGAATCGATGAATGGTTAAAAAAGTGATGATGCTACTTTATTCTTAAAATCTCCGACTTGTGTTTATGTCATTGGGTGCAAAGGTCTCAATAAGTAAAAGCTATGATTTATTTTTTCAGTTTAATGAGTTTTTTTGGTTATTCAATGTTTTGAACTTGTTCTCTCATTTGCTCAATCAGTACCTTAAGTTCCACACTGGTTTGTGAAATTTGAGTGTCTATGGATTTTGATCCTAAGGTGTTGGCTTCACGATTGAGTTCTTGCATTAAAAAGTCTAAACGACGGCCAATGGGTAAAATTTTATTGTTTTGGTCTGGCTGGGTAGAAAGGATGTGTTTAACCTCAATAATATGAGTCTTTAAACGATCAATTTCTTCGAAAATATCCATCTTTTGCGCAAGGATGGCAATTTCTTGGTGAAAACGCCCCTCATCTAATTGTTCTGTTAAGGTTTTAATGCGTTGTGTCAGTTTATCGATATGTCTCTGTAGAATTTCTTCAAGTTGTGGCTCTAAGTTTTGAATTTGTTTAGAGATGCTTTGGCAACGATTGTTTATGAGTTCTGCTAAGGCCTGGCCTTCACGCAAACGGTTTTCATTAAACAATGTAGTGGCAGTTTGTAAGGCATTAAGCAGTTCTGAATCGAGCGCCTTTTGTAACTTTTGGGCATCTTCATCATGGGTATTGGTTTGTAAAACACCCGGCCATTTTAGAATTTCTAATGGATTGACTTGGGTTGCCTCTATTATTGATTGCTGTACTTCATTAATTGCTTGGGTCAGCGGCTGTAAAACCGTTTGATTAACCTGCATTTTATTGTCATTATGGCTATTTTCAAAACTTAAGCTAATATCTATTTTGCCGCGAGCAATCTGTTTTTTTAACAGGTTGCGAATGTCAGGTTCAAGGTGCCTAAACGCATCTGGTAAGCGAGGGTTGATTTCCAGATAACGTTGATTAACGGAACGAATCTCCCAGCTGAAACGTCCAAGAGAGGTGTTTTCTTGAGTACGTGCAAAGGCTGTCATGCTTTTAGCGTTGTATTTTTTTTGCATAGCTTGTTTTATCTTTTTTGTCTGTTTTGATCGGTTTAAATAGGATTATGCGAAATATTATTGTTTTGGAGACCTTTGCACGAGAGAATGCACGAGTAAAAATGGTTAAAATTCACCTGATTTTTGTTGAAAAACTTGCGAATAGCTAGCTATTCCCTGCGTTTTCCGCCGCAATCAGGCAAATTTTCTCTCATTTTTCTTTCGCACCTATCTCGTGCAATGGTCTCTTTAGGTTTTTTATAATGAGACCAACTTAACCAATTTAACAAGCTTTATAATAAAAAGGAAACACTATGACTCAAACGGTGGTTTTGGCAACCGGTAATGCCGGTAAATTGCGTGAAATATCTGATATTTTGGAGCCGCATGGCTGGGACGTTAAGCCGCAGTCTGAGTTTTTTGATAGCGAGGCCGATGAAACCGGGTTAAGTTTTATTGAAAATGCGATTTTAAAAGCGCGTTATGCGTCAGATAAAACCGGCTTGCCAGCCATTGCAGATGACTCTGGTATTGAAGTTTCTGCTTTGCAGGGTCGTCCTGGTATTTATTCTGCACGTTATTCGCAAGACCTTTATGGTGATAAGACCTGTGATGAAACAAATATACAGAAATTGTTAAGTGAATTAGACGGTAAACCCGCAGAACAGCGCCAAGCCAGTTATTACTGTGCGATGGTTTATGTTGAACATGTACAAGACCCAACGCCTATTATTGGTTTAGGGCGTTGGTATGGTGAAATTTTGACTGAAAAGCAAGGCGATGGCGGTTTTGGTTATGACCCTATTTTTTGGGTAGAGGAGTTTGCTAAAACAGCGGCACAAATGCCAAAAACACAAAAAAACCAAGTCAGTCACCGTGCTCAAGCTCTAAATGCATTGGTAATGCAATTAAGACGCGGCGCTTGATTTTTGGTTCATTAAAATACCTTTGCAAGAGTCAACTTTAAGCATGTAGTGCTCTATTTTATAAGGGGAGAGCACTTATACAGATTCATTCTTTGAATAAAATCTAGGTTTGAAACATAGATCTTACCATGCTGTCCAACTTATTGGGGTCACTTCACAGTACAGCAATTGAGAAGCCTTTATAAATATTAGCCTTTGCCTTAAATATTGTCACTCAGGCTTCCCGTTACTTTTTGCAATTTGGCAAAAAGTAACCAAAAAACAAACCCCGCTCCATAAATGGGCAAGTTCTAAGCTTGTGAACTGAAAACGCTGAACTCGCTACGCTCAAACGAAGAACTCGGCTGTAGAGACGAGAAACAGCAGCGTTTTTTAATCGTTCACTACGCTAAGAACCTTGCACCATTTATTACAAGGGGACTTTAGGCGTTTGCCCAAGCTTCAATATTAAGCATCAAAAAAGTGGAAAATAACTCAAATCTGATAATGAATTTTTTTCAAGTTAGATTAGTAATTAACTGTTGTCTTGCCAGATTAAATTTAATTTTTTACAACTTAACCTAGGTTTTAATCGAGTTTTTACACCCAAATCTCTTCAGCATGTTCAACAATATGTACCGTTTTGTGAAGTTTTTGTTGTATGGCTTGTTTGAATATGGCTTGTTTATCGGGTTCTCCGTGAACTAAAAAGACTTTGTCTAACGTTTTAAATTCACTCATCCAGTGTAATAAATCAGATTGGTCTGCATGGGCTGAAAAACCGTTAATCATGTGAATATTGGCGCGGACTTTGATTTTTTCATGATAAATACGAATCTCTTCTGCACCATCTACTAAAATACGACCTAAGGTTCCCACGGCTTGATAGCCGACAAATAAAAGACTATTACGAGGGTTCCATAACCGATGTTTCATGTGATGTAAAATTCGCCCACCGCTGCACATTCCACTACCGGCAATAATAATACAACCGCTTTCAATATCATTGATTAACATTGAATCTGCGCCTTTTTCTGTGTATTGCAAGTATGGAAAATCAAACACTGAACCATCTTTATCAAATAGTTCTCTAGCGTCTTTATTTAAGTCTTTGTGATGTTGGTCATAAATTTTAGTGGCTTTTATAGCCATGGGGGAATCTAAAAATACTTTGCAGTTTGGAAGTTCATCGTTGTAATACATCTGTTTTAACAGAATTAATATCTCTTGAGTGCGCTCAATGGCAAACGAGGGAATAATGACATTACCTTGATTGATTAAGGTGTTTTTGATGACGCTTTTAAATTCATCGTCACTCTCATCTAATGAGCGGTGGTCTCTATCGCCATAGGTTGACTCTATATAGAGTGCATTGGCTTTTTTGACGGCCTCTGGGGCTGGCATGGCTGTATCTGTTTGATTACCCAAATCTCCGCTAAAAACAATGGTTTTAACTTGTTCCTTTTCTTGGAAATCAATTTGAATGGTTGATGATCCTAGAATATGTCCTGCATTTCTAAAGGTTGCGGTGACGTTTTGAGTTAGCTTTATGATGTCATTATATTGAGCGTACTGAATGGTTAAATCAAATACGGCTCTTGCATCATCAAGGGTGTAAATGGGTTTTCTAACGGAATCTTCTTCCCCACGTCGTAATGCTTTTTTAAGTGCGGTTCTGTAGTCTTCTTCGGCAATTTTGGCGCTATCCAAAAGTACCACTTCAGCCAGTTCAAGAGTGGCTCTTGTGGCTACAATTTTTCCATTAAAACCTTCTTTTACCAGTTTAGGAATTCGGCCTACATGGTCTAAATGGGCATGGCTAATAAGAAGAATATCAACTTCTTTAGGGTCAAACCCAAAAGGGTCGCTAGAGTGGTAGGGCGTTCTGCCTTGAAACATTCCGCAATCAATTAAGATATTTGGTCCGTGTTTAGTTTGTAAAAGATGGCAAGAGCCGGTTACCGTCTGTGCTGCACCAAAAGATTGAATTAGCGTCATAATAGCTCCTTAGAGGAATTTGCCATGCATGTAGTTAGTATTTAAAGAATAGCAGGTTTGCCTGCTGATCAACTTATGTAATATCAATAAACTCGTTAATGCAATTTAGTGTACTCCGTAGACAACTTTAAAATTATGAAGCAAGTTTTATTGGCTTTTTAACCCATAAAAAAGAGGTAAAATACCGTGAGACATTTTCACGGATAGATGACTCTAGAAAAAGTAGAATTTATTTTTTCTTACCTTGCCGTTTGTTAAAAAGGTCTTATCCTTTTAAGTACTTGGCTTTAAAACTGTCTAGTGAAAAAATTGTTATAAACCCCTTTGGAATCTTTTGTGAATTTTACCCAACCCTTACCTTTAAGCCTTTATGTTCATTATCCTTGGTGTGTGCAGAAATGTCCTTATTGCGACTTTAATTCGCACACCCTTAAAACGGATATTGATGAAGCGGCTTATATAAATGCACTCATTACACAATTGGAACGGGTTTTGCCTCAAATTTGGGGGCGCCCGATTAAGTCGATATTTTTTGGTGGTGGAACGCCAAGCTTAATTTCAGAAGAGGGGTTAAATCGTTTTTTATCACAAGCTCGTGCTTTGCTAGGGTTTTCACCTAATATTGAAATTACCCTTGAAGCTAACCCGGGTACGGTAGATTTTGAAAAGTTTGCGGGTTTTTATGAGGCGGGCATAAACCGTTTGTCGATGGGGATTCAGAGCTTTGATGATGAAAAGCTTAAAGCTTTAGGACGAATACATTCTGCAGATGAAGCACACAAAGCGGTTGAGGTAGCTAAATCAGCTGGGTTTACTAATTTTAATTTGGATTTAATGTTTGCCTTGCCTAACCAAACTGTAGAGCAGGCCATAGCAGATGTGCAACAGGTTATTAGCTACCAACCGCCGCATTTATCTCACTATCAATTAACCTTGGAGCCAAATACACCGTTTTACAAAAATCCCCCAGTATTACCTAATGATGACCAGGCCTGGGAGTTTCAGCAAGCTTGTCAGCAGTTAATTGCAAATTCTGGTTATGAACATTATGAAGTTTCAGGGTATGCGCAAAAAGGTAAGCAGTGTCAGCATAATCTTAATTATTGGCAGTTTGGTGATTACATTGGCTTAGGTGCAGGAGCGCATGGCAAAATTACGATGGCGCCAGAAGGTCGAATTTTTAGAACGCAAATGCCAGCTTCACCTGGTGGCTATTTGGAGGCCATGAAACAAAATCAAGCGGGTCGAACTTATGATGTGACTGAGGACGATGCTATTTTTGAATTTATGCTGAATGCCTTACGTTTGCAGCAAGGTTTTGATTTAGACTTATTTGCATTAAGAACGGGACTTTCTTTAACTAAAATTAAACCACGCTTAGATGAGCTAATTCAGCAAGGTTTAATCACGGTGAGTGAACAAAATAGGTTGTTATTAACCAGTAAGGGTCAACAGTATTTAAATGATGTGGTGAGTGCGTTTTTAAATGACTAAGTTAAGAGACCTTAAATGAACAACATAAAATAAGCAAAATAAAACAAGCAAAACAAAACAAAAGATTATTTCTACCAGGCCTGGTAGGTTAAATGTATAAGGCTAAATGTATAAATTACGCTTCAATTATAAGCCACATATGAGCTAAATGTTATGAGTAAAAATCAGAAAACAAAAACTGAAAAAATGGCAGAAACCGAAGCTCAGTCTGATATAGCGAGTGGTTTAGATAGCTTAACCCAACTACCCAATCGTGCAGCATGGTTAAGGTTTTGTGAGAAAGCCTTAACGAAAGATGGCCAGTTTAAAAAAGGTAAACAAGCCAATAAAGAGATTGCCTCAAAAGCGGTTTTGTTTATTGATTTAGACCGTTTTAAGTGGGTCAATGATTCATTAGGTCATGATGCTGGTGATGAACTCCTCATTAAAGTCGCTAAGTGTCTTCAGTCAGAACTTAATTCAGAGCTTCATTCAAAGTTTCAATCTAACCCTGCGCTACAGTTGAATGAATCAAATTACAATACCATCAACCTAGTCGGACGCATGGGGGGAGATGAGTTCGTTGCGTTTATTCAGAATCCAGAATCTATTAAGCAACTTGATACCTTAACTCAACGCTTAGTGGATGTACTTTCTCAGCCTATTCAATTAAGCCATTCTGAAGTTGAAATTGGAGCTTCCATTGGTATCGCCCATTATCCTCAAGATGCTGAAAATTTAAGCGATTTACTTAAGTTTGCTGACTTAGCTATGTACCGTGCAAAGCATTCTGGACGAAATCAAGTGGTCTCTTACCATCCTCAAATGATTCGTAAAATTCAATACCGCCGAGACATGCAAACCGCAATTCGTAAAGCCTTAAGAGAAGAGTCATTACGTTTAGATTTTCAGCCTATTTTTGATGCTAAAAATAGTGAAATTGTATCGATTGAAGCCGTTTTGAACTTGGAATACTGCGCTGAATTGTCGGTTTTAGATCAAGTTGAAGTTTTCTCAATTGCGGATGAATCTCAAGTGGCTATTCAGCTGAGTGAGTGGATAATTAATCAAGGTTTAGAGTTTATTTGTGGTTTGCAAGAGAGTGAGGTTGAGGTGTCTTTGGTGGTGCCGGTTAGGCCGAGTCATTTTCACGCTAAAGAGTTTGTAGATTGGCTTGAAGAACGCCTAGAATTTTATGACCTTAGCCCTGAAATTATAGTGTTAAATTTAAATGATCAATGTCTAAACAGTCAACGCTTTCCGGTAGAAAAACAGCTAAAACAACTTTCTAAGCAAGGCGTAGAAGTGGCTTTGCAAAATTTTGGTTCAGGCCATTTATCTCCCTTACGTTTACATGACTGGCCCATTGAGCGTTTGCACTTAAGCCCTTTATTTGTCAGTGAAGTGGCAAATAAACGTTCAATGGAAGCCATGGCGATTGCATTGATTCAAATGGGGATTATTTTAAATAAAAAGGTGGTCGCCTATGGTGTGCAAACCGCAGAACAATTTGAGTTTTTAAAAAGTCAGCAATGTTATTTTATGCAGGGAGATTTTTTAAGTGAATCTTTATCTGCGCAAGAAATAGAGTTTATGCTCTTAAAAGATAAAGATGGTAGTCATCATGATGGTGCTAGTCAGGGTGGATTTTTAGATGAATTCGCTGACGATTATTAATTAGAGACCTTTGCACGAGAGTATGCGCGAATAAAAATGGTTAAAATTCACCTGATTTTTGTTGAAAAACTTGCGAATAGCTAGCTATTCCCTGCGTTTTCCGCCGCAATCAGGTGAATTTTTCCTCATTTTTCTTTCGCACCTATCTCGTGCAAAGGTCTCAATTAATCTATAGTCAAATGTGCAGTCAAAACTTTAATCAAAATATACACACAATTAAGAGAAATTTAGCGTGACCAAAACAACAATAAAATGGAGCAAACGTGCCGCTTTAGTGCTGGCGATTATTCCTATTCTAATATTCTTAGCCTTTGCAGGAGCGGTAAGCTTAATTGATTTTAATCAGTACAAGCCGCAAATAGAGCAAGAAGTTAAAGCGTTAACGAATCGAGACTTTAAAATTGAAGGCGAAGTCGAAGTTTCTGTTTTACCTTTTAAATTTCACTTGGGAAAGATGACATTAAAAAATCCATCTGCTTTTAAAGAAGCAAACCTGATGACCATGAAAGAGGCAGAAATTGAACTTTCTTTAAAAAGTCTATTTTTGAGCAAAACGCTTAAAGTCACTAGTTTAGAATTAATTGAACCCAAATTTAATTTTATTAAACAGTCTAATCAAAACAACTGGAGCAATATTCCACTTTTAGGATTTGCGGAGCCATTGATTAAAAAAATGGATCGACAAGGGCTAAAGCCTCAAAAGGTATTGGCACAAATGGGACTTTTAAAAGATGATAATTCTGGGTTAACTAAGGTGGTTTTAAATAGTGAGAACAACCCCGTATTAACTTCAGTTTCCGATCCAGAGCAAGAGTCGCTAAAAAGCACGGCAGAACATGAATCAAATAACACTGAAATTGAAAGGCCGGTTTCATTAGGTCAGGTTGCTGAGAATTGGAAGTTAGAGAGTTTGGTTGTTAAAAATGCTGAGATTAACTACAGCAATGTTGAGCAAGACTTTACGGTCACACTCTCCCAAGCGAATTTATTGGCGTTTGATGTTGTTCCCAATAAGCCATTTAAAATGACGAGTGATTTTGTTTATAAGCACAGTCAATCGCCACGAACGTTTGATTTTCAATTAAACAGTAACTTATTGCTAAGCCATCATTACACTCAGCTTCATTTGGCTAATTGGCATGGGGTCTTTAGATTGAGTTTACCTAAAAAGTTGAATAAGCCTGATATTCGTTTAACGACTTCAGGTGAAAATTTTATGGTAGATTTTGCTCATCAAAAAATCTTTGTAAACCAGGCAAAACTAGAAGGCTTAGATGCCCTAGTATTAATGAGTTTTGAAGGTGGTTTTGGTGCTAATCCGGTTTATGAAGGCGTGTTTGAAGCGGATAAAATTAATCTTAAAAAATGGATAAATCATTTAGGCCTGCCAGCACCTAAAATGGTTAAAAAAAGTGCATTAACTGAGGCGTCAGGTAAGTTTAATTGGCGTTGGAATGGGCAGGTTTTAAATATAGAAAAGTTAGACGCTAAGTTGGATAAAACTGAGGTTTTAGGCCGCATTTTTTGGCCTGTAAACAACCAAGAAGCTGAGTTAGATTTAAAGATTAAACAACTCAATACCAATGATTATTTAGCACAAGCTAGGTTGCCAATTAATGAATCTAACAGGCCTGGTAGCATGACGGGTAATATGTCTGACGCTGAGGTTTTAAGCGATGATGTTTTAACCGATGATGTCTTAACCCAACAATATTATCCAATTCCATTGTCTTTTCTGCAAAATTTGAATGCCTCTGGGAGTTTAACGTTTGAAGATTTAACGGTTGACCAGGTTTTTATGAAGGAGGTGAACTTGGCATTGAATGCCAATTTGGGAAAGTGGCAAGTTGCACCTCTTGATATCAAGTTTAAGCAAGGGCGTGTTGAATCTAAATTAATGGCAGATATCAGCAAGCCTAATGCTGAATTGTTTTGGAAAGGGCAAGTTAAAGATTTGGCTTTGGCTAGTGTATTAAGCTCTAGCGAGGTTAACCAAAGTGAATTTCTAGCCACAAAGATGGGTATGTTAAATAGTCATTTTAGGTTAGCTACCATTGGTAAAGATTTCAAGGAATGGTTAGCTCATTTAAAGGGTTCAATGAATGCTGAGTTGGAGCAGTTGAAGTTACCAGGCCTGGACATTAATGAAATATTATCGGGTACTTTAGCGTTAAATCAAGATATAAACCGCTCAACCGAATTTGAATTTATAAAGTTAGATGGCTATTTTAACCAAGGCGTTTTTAGCCCTAAAAGAATGTTAGCTAAAAGCAAATACTTTAATGCAACGGGTACCGCAAAGATAGATTTAACCACTCAAGACTTGATTGGTGATGTTTTACTTAATATCTCTCACGCCAAAACCGTACAGGCTGATTTAAGAGGGGTATCTTTGCCGTTAACGTTATCAGGCAAATTGAGCCAGCCTGTTTGGGCAATTGATAGTGAGGCATTAAACCCAAAGCTTGTTCAAAATTCACCGAGTTTAAAATCATTAAAGAGTTTATTGCCATAATCACTGCATTTTGTGGCGATAACCAGGCCTGGTTGGTTCATTAAACCTTATGCCTAAAACCTTAAATCCGTTCAAATATTAAACACGTTCAAATATTAAATCCCAAACACCGTGCCCTAATTTATGACCGCGTGCTTCAAACTTAGTTAACGGGCGATATTCTGGGCGGGGAGTGTACTGACCCTCACCACTAATATTATTGTAGTTTGGTGCGTTATTCATGACTTCCATCATATGAATCGCATAATCTTCCCAGTCTGTTGCCATGTGAAATTGCCCACCAGGTTTTAGATGAGTCGCAATGGTTTCTACAAAATGCGGCTGTACAATACGTCGTTTGTTGTGACGCTTTTTATGCCAAGGATCTGGAAAGAAAAGATAAACCCCTGCCAAGGCATTTTTAGGAATGCATTTTTCAAGCACTTCAATCGCATCATCGTTATAAACACGAATATTGGTTAAGCCTTTCTCTTCAACCAGCTTAAGTAATGCGCCGATACCTGGACGGTGAACCTCAATGCCAATGTAGTTTTGTTGTGGATTTGCTTCAGCCATTTCAGCTAAGCTTTTACCCATTCCAAAACCAATTTCTAATATGGTTGGGGCATCGCGGCCAAAAAGTTCAGTAAGGTCAAGTAACTCATCTTTGAGGGTTAAACCAAACTTAGGCCATTGTGTATCAATGGCATTTTGTTGCGCCTTTGATAAACGGCCTTGGCGAAGTACAAAGCTTTTAATGCGGCGAGTAATATTGGTTGAGGAGTTTTCTTTTTCTTGGGTTGAATTGTGGGTATCAGTCATAATCTATTCTAGTGTGGGTTGTGTTAATTTTGAATGCGTATAGTATAGCGTAAATTATTAAATGAGACCTTTAAGCGAGAGTCTCTAAAAGTAAAAAAGTTAACATTAGTCTGATTTTATCGGCTCGTCACAGGGTCATCATAGGCTCTTCGTAAAGTTCTCTTATAGGTATTCTTCATGCTTGAAAAGCAAACAAATCCATTTTCTCAACAACTCTTAAGTTGGTTTGATACGTTTGGTCGGCATGACCTGCCTTGGCAGCAGAATATTAACCCCTATAGAGTTTGGGTTTCAGAAATTATGTTGCAGCAAACTCAAGTCAAAACGGTGATTCCTTTTTATGAAAAATTTATGCAGAGTTTTCCAGCGCTAAGTGATTTAGCGAGAGCTTCTCAAGAAGAAGTGTTATCTCATTGGGCAGGACTCGGTTATTACGCACGTGGTCGCAACTTACACAAAGCTGCACAGTTAATAATGGAAAATCATGCGGGAGTTTTCCCAGGCGAGTTTGAAGAAATTTTGGCTCTTCCCGGGATTGGTCGCTCAACTGCGGGGGCGATTCTGGCTATTTCATTACAACAACGGTTTGCCATTTTAGATGGAAATGTAAAAAGAGTCTTAAGCCGCTATTTTGCTATTGAGGGTTGGCCCGGTGAGAAAATCATAGAAAATAAAATGTGGCTATTGGCTGAAGAACTGACCCCTCAACAACGCTTTAATGACTACACTCAAGCTATTATGGATTTAGGAGCAACTGTTTGTAAACGCAGTAAACCTAATTGTGAGCAATGTCCGGTAAAATCTGGATGTGGCGCTTTTAAAGCAAATCAAGTTAGTGTTTATCCATTTAAAAAGCCCAAAAAAGATAAGCCCACTAAGCAGGCCTGGTTATTGATTAATCAAAATAGTCAGGGAGAAATTTGCTTAGAACAACGTCCCCAAAAAGGGATTTGGGGGGGGTTATGGAGTTTTCCAGAATTTGAAAGTTACCAGGCCTGCTTAGATTTTTTAGCACAAAAAAACTTATTAAAATTCAAAGCCCAAACCCAAAGCAGTGAGCAGAATAGTTTGATAGAATGGAAAGTATTAAGGCATACGTTTTCACACTATCATTTAGATATTCATCCTGTCTTTTTTAAACAAGATGTTTCTTTAAAACTAAATGAAAATAGGGCTGCGTATGCCCTGGATTCTGAAAAGGCTTCTGAAAAGGCTTCTGTTGAGGCCTGGTATTCTCTAGCAGCAATAAAAACTGGAAAAGTGGGTGTACCAGCTCCAGTGACAAAACTGTTAGAGAGCCTTGAGAAGAGTTAAAATATAATAGAATTTTTTCAAGAGTTTATGTGTTTAAAACACAAGTCACAAACGGGTTACGGAGAGCAAAATGAGTAGAATGGTTGATTGCGTGAAAATGGGTGAAAAATTAGAAGGTTTAGATTTTTTACCATTTCCGGGTGAATTAGGACAAAAGGTTTTTGACCATGTGTCTAAAGAGGGATGGAAGCAGTGGCTAGCCCAGCAAACGGTTTTGATTAATGAGTACCGTTTATCTAGTTTAGATCCCAAAGCACGTACTTTTTTATTAGAAGAAATGCAGAAGTTTCTATTTGATGATCAAGATATTGATATGCCTGAAGAGTTTAAATCTATTTAATCATCCCCCTTAGTTTTAAGGTATCAAAACTTTAGTTGGTCACAAGGCAAACTGAAAAGTTATGAAAAGTTACGAAAAAATATGAAAAGGTGTTAAATGAGTACTTCTGCTGAAAAAAGTGATTTTGTTGATATTTTTGTTGGTCGTCAACCTATTTTTAATCAAAATATGGAAGTGATGGCTTATGAACTGCTTTTTAGAGGGAATACTCAAGATAATCACGCCATGATTATTGGTGGCGATGCCGCTTCTGCTCAAGTCATGATGAATGTTTTTGGAGAGATGGGACTGACCGAAGTTTTAGGTGAGCACCGAGGTTTTATTAACTTTACCGAAGGTTTGTTGTTAAGAGAGTATCAACCATTTTTTCCGCGCAGATCGATCGTTATTGAAGTCTTAGAAGATGTCAAAGTGACCCCTAAGTTGATTAGTTCTTTAGCTAAGTTAAAAGAGATGGGCTTCACGATTGCCTTAGATGACTACATTTTTAATCCTAAATTAATGCCGCTTGAAGAGTTTGCCGATATTATCAAGGTCGAAATTCTAGAAGTCGGTCCCAAACAGTTAATAGAGCATTCAAAACGCTTAAAAGCCAAAGGTATTAAGTTACTGGCTGAAAAAGTGGAAACCCGTGAGCAGTTTGAGTTTTGTCTTAAGTTAGGGTTTGATTATTTTCAAGGTTACTTTTTTGCTAAACCGAAGATTATTCAAGGTAAACGTTTACCCAATAATAAATTGACGATGCTGGAATTATTAGCCAATGTCTATAATCCTGATATTGATATGCATCAGTTGTCAGACATTATTGGTAAAGATGTTTCTTTAAGTCAAAAATTACTTAAATTTGTCGCGGAGACAAATGGCTCTGGTGTGCAAATATCTTCGATTCATGATGCGGTATTACGTTTTGGCTTAAATCGTCTGAAAAGCTGGGCAAGTATGCTGGTTTTATCGGGGGTGGATGATAAGCCAACTGAGTTATTTAACACGGCGTTAACCCGAGCGAAATTTTGTGAATTAGTTGGCGGTAAGTTGGGACACTTCTCTAAAGACAGTTATTTTACCGTAGGCCTGTTTTCTTGTTTAGATGCGGTCATGGATACGGAGTTATCGGTTTTATTAGAAAAATTAGGCTTAGATGATGCGATCTATTTGGCCCTGTTAAAGCAAGAGGGGGATTTGGGTATTGTGCTTGCCGCGGTTAAAGCGATGGAGCAAGGTAAAACAGACTTTGAATTACCAGCAAATATAAGTGCAACTGAATTATCGGGATTATATTTAGAAGCTATGCAGTTTGCTGAGACAATTGATCTAGGTTAGCTTGATTAGCGGTTTAAACACTCGACACTAAAAAACCCGCATTGCGGGTTTTTTAGTGTCTTTAACAATGCGAATTGTTTTTTTGAAACGACTACTTGTGATACTCAGGGCTGTAATCTACAACCGCATTGATAAAGGCATCCACGTTTTCAGGATCAATTCCAGGGTGAATACCATGGCCTAGGTTAAAGATATGACCTTCACCTTTACCGTAGCTATCTAAAACACTTTTTACTTCTTGACGAACTCGTTCAGGTGACGCATATAGAACGGTTGGATCCATATTACCTTGTAAAGCGACTCGGTCACCTACTTGGGCGCGGGCGTCTGACATGTCCATTGTCCAGTCAATACCTAAACAATCAGCACCAGTATCTGCCATGGCTTCAAGCCACTGACCGCCACCTTTGGTGTATAGAATACAAGGCACTTTTCGGCCGTCTTTCTTTTTAATTAAGCCATCTACAATTTTAGCCATATAGTCTAAAGAGAAGGCTTTATAGTCGCGTGGTGTTAATATCCCGCCCCAGGTATCAAAAATTTGAACCGCTTGTGCGCCGGCTTCAATTTGAGCGTTTAGGTAAGCGGTAACTGAGTCAGCTAGTACGTCTAAAATTTGGTGCATCATTTTAGGCTGTTCAAAAAGCATACCTTTAACTTTACCAAACTGTTTGCTTGAACCGCCTTCAATCATGTAAGTGGCTAATGTCCATGGGCTACCAGAAAAACCAATTAAGGGAACACGACCATTTAAGTCTTTACGGATAGTGCTTACCGCATCCATTACGTAACCTAAATCTGAACCCATATCAGGCACAAATAGGCGGTCTACATCAGCTTGAGTTTTGATAGGTTTATCAAATATTGGACCTTCACCGGTTTCAAAACGTAACCCTAAGCCCATTGCGTCAGGAATGGTTAAGATGTCAGAGAATAAAATGGCTGCGTCGATTGGAAAACGCTCAATGGGCTGTAAAGTGACTTCACAGGCCAATTCTTTGTTTTTACACAGGTCCATGAAAGAGCCGGCTTTGGCGCGTGTTGCACGGTATTCTGGCAGATAACGACCTGCTTGACGCATCATCCAAACCGGAGTGCGGTCAACGGGTTCTTTTAGAAGTGCGCGTAAAAAACGATCGTTTTGTAACTCTGCCATAATAAGGCCCTTTCTTTAACTAGCGAAAATAAGAGAGTTATTTTAGCGGAAAAAGGCATTAAAGCAAGGATTTACCCTGCTGAATAGTTAAAGAGTTATGAAGCTGAAGTTTATGGTGAAGAGTCGCCAATAGGGCTTAATGGAGCGAATGCATAAGGGGTTTTAATAATCATATACATCACACGTTTATAAAGATATGCGTAACCGCGTACTTCGATGGTTTGCCCTTTAAGAGCTTTGATTTTATTGTAATCAAACTGATCCCAATAGTCTTTAGGAACACGAATACCCGTGGTGTCCATATTAATAATATAGTTGGTTGACGATTTTTCTACCTTTACCACTTTACCTTTAATAATTCTAAAGCCTGTATCTTGAGTCGTGAGTTTAGAGCTCTCAACTACTGGAAAGTGGTCTTCAGGATGTTTAGCTAAATAATCCCACAATTGATAGCCACCTTTACGAGCTTTTTCTTCAGCCTGATAATAACATTTGGCATGTTTTAGGTTGTTATACATGGTGCGGTTTACTGCAAAACCACTTTCTAGCATTTTTTGTTGAACACTAGTGCCATCCTTTAAAAATAGGTGTACGAGCTGTCTATTTCGGTTGTCTAGGCGTGTGGTATCAAATTCAACACCCACTTCTAGATCGTTATTAGCAAGCAGTTTATTTAGAAAGGTTTGCGACTCTTTTGCAAGCGGTTCTCCAGAGGCATTAAATTTTTGTTCTTTGGCTATTTTGGGTGCATGAATACCAATGAGTCTTACTCGTTGTTTGTTAATAACCAATGTATCGCCTGTGAGAGCATATTCGGCTTTAGTCCAGAGTAATTTGCTAGTATCAATTTTGCAGTTTTGTTCGTCCTCTGCAGAAGCATTTATAGAGAATAAAGTGCTCATTAGAATGGCAAGGCTAAAAATGGGTAAGGTAAGTAATTTCATGATATTGATTGTAATGATTTTAAGAGTAAATACCAAGCAATTGATAAGCCAAAAAAATAACATTTCTGAGTTTTACCAGGCCTGGTCATTTAAAAGGGGTTTTGTAAGGGGTTCACAAAAAAGAAAACATAAAAGAAAACATAAAAGAAAATGATAAAAGTGAGAGGGTAAAATATTTAGATATAAAAAAAGCGCTAGAGGCTTTTGGCCAATAGCGCTTTTTTTGATTAACCAAAAAGATTTGATTAACGGCGAGCGTACTTCTGCTTGAACTTCTCAACACGACCTTCTGTATCCACAAGTGTTTGTTTACCTGTGTAGAAAGGGTGAGATGCGCTAGAAACTTCAACACGTACTAGGGGGTAGTCTTTACCGTCTAGAGTAATAGTGTCGCCAGAAGTCTTTTCAATTGTTGAGCGAGTAATGAAAGTTTCGCCAGTTGAGATATCCTGGAAAACTACTTCTTTGTACTCTGGATGAATGTCTGCTTTCATGATGACGGTCCAATAATATTTAAAATTCGATAAAAAAGAGCATTATATTCATAAAAATTAGAATTGCAAGTTTATTATTTAAAACTTGCGACTCTTTTGTGATTTAATTGTTGACGAAATAATGCGTTGATTTGTGGTGAGATTTTAGCCTTTCATTGCGTCAAATAAAGCGGCGTTAGTTTTTGACACTTTCATTTGATCAATTAGGGTTTCAATCGCTTCAATTTCATTCATAGATTGTAAGAAACGACGAAGAATCCATATATTTTGTAACTCATCTGGCGTAGTCAGTAGCTCTTCTTTACGAGTACCCGATTTAACTAGGTTAATAGCAGGGAAGGTGCGTTTTTCAGCAATGTTACGTGATAAATGAAGTTCCATGTTACCGGTACCTTTGAATTCCTCAAAGATAACTTCATCCATTTTAGAACCTGTGTCGACCAATGCGGTGGCAATAATGGTTAATGAACCACCTTCTTCAATGTTACGTGCCGCACCAAAGAAACGTTTTGGACGGTGTAATGCGTTGGCATCAACACCACCTGATAGAATTTTACCTGAAGCAGGTGTTACTGTGTTGTAAGCACGAGCTAGACGGGTAATGGAGTCTAAAAGAATAATGACGTCGGTTTTATGCTCGGTTAAACGTTTAGCTTTTTCAATTACCATTTCGGCAACTTGAACGTGACGGGCAGCAGGCTCATCAAAGGTGGATGAAATAACTTCACCTTTAACGGTACGTTGCATTTCAGTCACTTCTTCTGGACGTTCATCAATCAATAATACAATTAGATGAGCATCAGGATAGTTTTCCGCAATAGATTGTGCCATTTGCTGAAGAATAACCGTTTTACCAGACTTTGGCGGAGCCACAATCAAACCACGTTGACCTTTACCAAATGGAGAGGCAATGTCAATAATACGTGGGGTAACGTCTTCTGTACTGCCGTTACCAATTTCCATTTTTAGGCGGTCTTGGGCGTGAAGAGGGGTTAAGTTTTCAAACGCAATTTTCTTACGCGCAATTTCAGGGTCTTCAAAGTTAATTTTTTCAACTTTGAGTAGTGCAAAATAACGTTCACCGTCTTTTGGAGGGCGAATTTTACCTTGAATAGTATCCCCTTTACGCAGTCCGAAACGTCGGATTTGGCTAGGTGAGACATAAAGGTCATCTGGGCCAGCTAAGTAAGAGCCGTCTCCTGAACGCAAGAAACCAAAACCATCAGGCAATATTTCTAAAACACCTTCACCATAAATATCTTCACCCTTTTTGGAGTGCGCTTTTAGTATGGCAAAGATAATGTCTTGTTTACGTAATCGCGCAAGATTGTCTAAACCCATGCTTGAAGCAAGGTCTAGAAGTTTAGCGGCAGATTGTTTTTTTAAATCGAGTAAATGCATAATTTATAGTTTTTTATTTGATGGTTGTTTTGAGAAATTGAAATTAATGTAAATTAATTTAATAAATTGATTGATTGTTACGAGGTTCAGGTGGATAGTGCTGAGAGATAAGGTCACTCCCAAATTTATAAATTTGGGAGTTTAATCATTTAAAGGTTTCCGTCTAAGAAAGCCGTTAATTGTGATTTAGATAATGCACCTACTTGAGTTGCATCGACTTCACCATTTTTGAATAACATTAATGTAGGGATACCACGTACACCGTATTTTGGAGGCGTACCAGGGTTTTCATCAATGTTTAACTTAGCTACTTTTACACGGCCTTCATATTCTGAAGTGATATCTTCTAAGATCGGTGCAATCATTTTACAAGGTCCACACCATTCAGCCCAAAAATCAACTAATACTGGAATGTCTGATTGTAAAACTTCTGCATCAAAGTTTGAATCGCTGGTTGAAATCATGTTTTCTCCTAATTCTAATAAACATACAGTCAATTCTAATACGAATGAACGAATTCATTATAAAGATAACGTCTAAGAATTTTATAGGAACTGTATGGAGTTATATCTGTTTATGATGTGATGTCGAAAAATACGTTTTTCGAACGGATTATGTAATCATTTTTTCGGTATTTGGCTAACATTACCCTAACAATTTTTAAATATCAAGTTATATTTAATAAATCGCTTTAAAAACTCAGTTCTTTTCAGTTCTTTGATTTGAGTATACGTAATGAATATAAGTAAATTAAGTTGTTGAATAGCTTATTCGCTTAGGCAAGTGATTATATACGCTTTTAATTAAATGGAGTGTAAATAGATGGCGGAATTCACCAAATTTACCCCAATTTATCGTACGATATGAGCCAACTAATATTGAGAGACTTTTGCAAAACTCTCATTGAACTTAATGCCTACACAGTTAGCTAAAGAACACAAGAGTCCCTGTTTTAGGCTTGGAAAACATGAATGGATATTTCTTTTATATTAAATGATTTAAATGATGCTCAGAGAGAAGCGGTTACTGCAGATGAAACACATGCGTTAATTTTAGCGGGTGCTGGTAGTGGTAAAACTCGTGTCTTAGTGCATCGCATTGCTTGGCTAACACAGGTAATGGGGCATTCGCCTTATAATGTGTTGGCGGTAACTTTTACCAATAAAGCTTCTAATGAGATGCGTGGTCGAATCGAAAAGCTTATTGGGCAACAAGCCAATGGTTTAACCATGGGAACTTTTCATGGTATTGCTTACCGAATTTTACGCCAACATCATCAAGAAGCCGGGCTGCCAAAAGATTTTCAAATTTTAGATTCTGATGATCAAAAACGCGTGATTAAGCGTTTATTAAAAGCCATGGAATTAGATGAAGCTCAGTGGCCGCATAAACAAATCCAAGCCTTTATTAATGGTGAGAAAGAAGAGGGGCGTCGTCCTCATCATATTGATATTGGGCATAACCCTTTTGTTGCCAAAATGGTTCAAGTTTATAAAGCTTATGAAGAGCAGTGCCAACGATCAGGCCTGGTAGATTTTGCTGAACTACTGTTAAGAGCTCATGAGTTGTGGTTAAAACAGCCTTTGGTTTTGGCGCATTATCAAGCACGTTTTAAACACATTTTGGTGGATGAGTTTCAAGATACGAATACTTTGCAGTATGCTTGGTTACGTGTTTTAGCTGGTGGTGCAGGTAAGCTGTTTGTGGTCGGGGATGATGACCAGTCTATTTATGGTTGGCGTGGGGCCAAGGTTGAAAATATACGCCAGTTTGATGAAGATTTTGCCAATGTCAAAATGGTGCGTTTAGAACAGAACTATCGTTCTACCGAAACTATTTTAAAGGCGGCAAATGGGTTAATTGCTAATAATACGTCACGTATGGGTAAGGAGCTGTGGAGTGCGGGTGAAACGGGCGAACCGATTAAGGTTTATGAGGCGTTTAATGAAGTGGACGAAGCCCGTTATGTTTGTAATCAAATTGAGCAATGGTGTGAAGAGGGTGGCGCGCGAAATGAAGCCGCTATTTTATATCGCTCTAACGCGCAATCCCGAATTTTAGAGCAAGCTCTAATGCAGGCACAAATTCCGTATCGTGTTTATGGCGGTTTACGTTTTTATGACCGTGCAGAGATTAAAGATGTTTTAAGTTATTTACGCTTATTAGTAAATCGTGCTGACGATGCAGCTTTTGAACGTGTTTACAATCACCCTCCAAGAGGCATTGGTCAAAAAACGGCTGATACCATTCGTGAAGTCGCCAAACATAATCAAATCTCTTTGTGGGATGCCGCACAACAATTGCTTGAAAATGGGTTAACTCCAAGAGCTAAAACGTCAATTTCAGGGTTTTTAGAGTTAATAGACAACTTGGATGAACTCACACAGTCTCTTAATCTTGAAGATCAAATGCTGAAAGTAGTCTCTCAGTCTGGCTTGCAAGCGCATTTTGAAAAAGATCGTTCTGAACAAGGACAAGGTCGTTTAGAGAATATTGATGAACTGATAAACGCCGCCAGTCAGTTTAAACAAGCTAATGCTCAGCAAAATGCAGATGGCGTTGAATCAGAATCAGAAGCACAAGCATTTTCCTCTCAAAATGAGATGGAAGGGGTTGATGAAGATGGCAACACCATATTATTGACCCCTGTATTTGATAATCCTTTAGCAGAATTTTTAGCACAAGCCGCTTTAGAAGCCGGGGAACGCCAGGCAGATGAATGGGAGTCTTCTGTTCAGTTAATGACTTTACATGCTGCCAAAGGGCTAGAGTTTCCGTTAGTGTTTATGATTGGTGTAGAAGAAGGGCTGTTTCCATCCCAGCAATCGCATGAAGATGCCTCTCGTTTAGAAGAGGAGCGACGTTTAGCTTACGTAGGCGTAACTCGTGCTGAAAAACAATTAATGATTACCTATGCCAACCGCCGAAGAATTCACGGTAAAGAACTGTTTCCTACGCCATCACGTTTTATTAAAGAGATTCCACAAGACTGTATAGAGGCCGTGCGATTGTCTGGTTCTGTTACTCCTGCCTTTGGTGGTTATTCACAACAGCCTGAGTTTGGGTTAAGCAGTAAGGTCAATGAAACGGGGTTTAGTGTTGGCGAAAGAGTGTTTCACCAAAAGTTTGGTGATGGTACTGTTGTGGCTACAGAAGGTAGTGGCGACCATGCACGCATTCAAATTAACTTTTCGCATGCCGGATCTAAATGGTTAGTGACAGCTTATGCCAATTTAGAGAAAAAGGGCTAAATAATGCCACAGACAGAGACTAAATCGGCTGATAAAAAAGGCTTTTTTAAGATTGAAAAGCTGCAAGCGAAGGGAATGTCTGTCGCCATTGATTTGCAATTAAATTCTCAAGATATCTGTATGGTTTCAGGGCCTTCTGGAAGTGGTAAATCACAGTTTTTTAAAGCTTTGGCAGACTTAATTGAACATACCGGAAAGGTTCAATTAGATGAGCAAGCTTTACAACAAATTTGCCCTGAAAACTGGCGAGTGCAAGTTATGTATTTTTCAGCAGAAACCGCTTGGTGGGAGGATATGATTGCTACGCATTTCGAGACTTTACCAAATGCGCAGCAGCTTGAAACAATTGGCTTGGATATTTCAATGTTAAATGCTAATCCTGATTCACTTTCATCGGGCGAAAAACAACGTTTAGCGTTACTTCGTGGTCTGCAATATCAACCTAAAGTGCTATTGCTCGATGAGATAACCGCAAATCTAGACCCTAGTAGCGAACACCTTGTTGAAACTATGGTTAAAGAGTATGTTCAACAAAACCATGCAATCGCATTGTGGATTAGTCATGACTCAGAGCAAACTCAAAGAATGGCAACAACCACACTGACCTTTGCAAAACAGGGTTATAAAATTGAGACCATGGGTTAGAAGACATAGGTTAGAGGGTATAGGTTAAACATATGATTTTAATTAGTTATTGGGATTTAGCGAGCCTTTCCATATTGGTTTTTTTACTTGGGGTTTTTCTATGGCTAAATGGCTTTAGTAAGGTAAAACAACTTTGGCTTGCTACAGCCAGAATGGTTGTGCAATTGCTCTTTATGGGAGTGTGGTTAAGTTATGTGTTTTATGCTGATAATCCTATTTGGATTATTTTAGTCGGGCTAATTATGCTCACCGCAGCGGGTTATGAAATTAGTAAACGCCAGCAATACCGTTTTAAAAAATTAAATGGTTGGCTATTCGGCTTTTTAGCGCTTTCAATGACCTCTTTGGTACTTTTAATGATTACCTTAACCGTTATTATTCAACCCACACCTTGGTATGAACCGCAATATGCTATTACGCTTTTAGGTATGTTGTTGGGCAACAGTATGACGGCAATTGGCTTAGGTATGGACAGCTTAACTCGCAGTGCCGTGCAATCAAAAGCCAAAATTGAAGCCCAGTTGGCATTGGGCAAAACCGCTAAACAGTCAATGAATTTTATACGTCAACAAAGTCTGCACTCAGCAATGATTCCCATCATCAATATGCTTGTAGCGGCAGGAATCATTTCACTTCCAGGGATGATGACCGGGCAAATATTAGCCGGTGCAGACCCCATGGAAGCCGTAAAATATCAAATTATGATCATGCTATTAATTGTTACCTCAACTGGTTTTGGAACCTTGATTGCAGTAAATATAGCAAGCCGAAAATTATTCGATTCTCGTCAACGATTAACCCTAGATGTATTGCAAAAGCACTAATAATTAGAGTAGGTTTCATTTCTATGTCATCTTTCGTTTAATCGATTTATGCTAAATTAAAAGCAAATGTATTCTTGAATTAATTGGGGAGAAATAACATGCCAGCAAGATTAAAAGACCTAGTTTCAGCCGCTAAAGCCAATATAAAAGAAGTGACGACTTCTGAAGCTAAAGACTTATTTAAATGTGGTGGCTATAAGCCTCTTGATGTGCGAGAAGCAGCTGAATACTTAGATGGTACTATTCCCATGTCAGTTCATGTGCCCCGTGGCATGTTAGAGCCTATGTGTGATAAATGTTATGAAGGTCATAGTGGGGATTTAGCTGACTTGGAACAAGGTTGGGTGGTTTTTTGTTTATCTGGTGGGCGTGGAGCCTTAGCAGTAGATACTATGGTTAAAATGGGCTACAAAAATGTGGTTAATTTAGCCGGTGGTTTTAGTGCCTGGAAGAAATGTAATGGCGATATTTCTGTACCGCCTGTTGATAATGGCTTAATTCGTCTAGATCACCCATGGAATCCAGGATTTCAAGAAGGTAATGTTTGCTAAAAACCTGACTATGGGCGCAGGCTTTATCCTGCAGGTTGAGATTCCGTGGTTTAAAGAAGGCTAAAGCCTTCGCCCGATTCTTGTTTTACTCTTTTATGTTTTGTTTACCTTGAATCAATGTTAGCAGGCCTGCTGGCTTTTGAATTTGTGTAGAAAAAAACATCGGGGCGCAGGCTTTAGCCTGCTGGTTGAGAAGCATAGTGTTTACAGTAGACTACAGACTTCGTCACTACAATTTTGGTTTTTATTGTTTAAATAGTTTGGGCAGCAGTTCATCAAACCATTTGGTAAAGTTGATTTTACGTTGGTAATCGGTACGCAGTTCAGCTAGTTGGTTTTTAAGATACTGCTCATCCAGTGCGTGTTGAGTTTTGCTGGCAACCTCTTTGATTAATCCAAGCCCTTTTTTATAAGCTTTGTTATTGGTCATATCTAATTCCGTTTCAATTAATCTACGGTAGATATGCCAGGTTAATTTGAATGGGGTTTTAGGGTGGTCTGCTAGTTTTTTCCAGACGTGTCGAGACGTTTCATAGTTGGCAATAATGTCATAGGCCTGCTCATTTTTATCTTGGTAAAGATACAAGTCCACTAAATATTCGGGTGGCGAGTCGTTCCAAGCATAGCCTTTATTTGGGTCAAGCTTAGCTTCAAAAAAATCCTCGGCCTGTTTTAACCAGAGGGCTTTTTGTTGCGGGTTATTTTCCCAACTAAGTAGAGTTTCGAGCACTTCAATATCGCCTGTCACTTGGTAAAGATGCCATTGCGCTTGGCTCTGTCTTTGCGGTTGATTAAGCTGTTTAGCCAGTTCAATCTCATGCGGATAAAGACTGCTCTGATCGTATTTAGATTTGGCTTGTTGTTTGAGTTTTTCTAAACGTGTTTCTGCTTGCGAAAAAAGCGCATAGTCAATCTCACGCTTCAGTTGCAGGCATTGGGTATTAAAACAGGTGTCTGTTTTTTCATAATAGTCGACAATTTGAGTCCAATTTTTTTGGGTTTCAGCGTGTTTTACAAGTAGCGATTGTAAGCTGTAAATATCGTGCTCATAGTCATATGAAAAGCCAATTTGATTGGGTAGTTTGTGCCATAACGCTTCTGCTTGGCTGATTAAGTCGGCTTGCTCAGAAACAGAGAGTGAGAGTAATAGGTTGCTATAGTCAGGCTTGATATCGCTCTTTTTCAGGATAGCGTTGAGTAACCAATCAGTTTTTTGTTTGGGTTTCCAGTCAATTTCTAAAAAGCCATCTAAGACGAGGGTTTCAAAATATCCCAGACTTGGAAAACGAAAGCCGCCTGAGTCATCAATGGACTCTAATGCTCTTTCCAAACGCTGCAGTCCGTATTCTCCCAATTTAAAAAGCTCTTCTTCTGTAAGGCTTAACTGGTTATCTTTAATCTGTTGGACGAGTTGGTCAACCTTTTCAAAGTAATTTCTGACTTGATCGTAATAGTAAAGGTCTCGGTTATAAGGGATCGCTGCGGTCATTTTCTTACGTAACGTTTTAAAGTCGATTAGACCTAACGCGGTTTCCGCTTTAGCGAGCCACATAACTCTAAGATCGGGCTGGTGTTCAATATATTCCAGCAGAGCCTTCTCTAAATCTGGTTTGGTTAGACTGTTAAAGTACTGGGAGATGGTTTGTAATTGCTTCTCTTTGGCCGTAACTTTTGTTTGTTTATCTGCTTTGCTTGTCGTTTCTGGATTACTTCCGGCCATAATATGTAGCCCAACAGCAACGCAATGTTTACAAAAATCGATGTTATCCGAAGCTGGGCAGTTGCAAGAACCTTCAAATATACTTGCGGTATGGGAGATATTTATCGCATAAAGTTGCGTGCCTTGCACTGTTGCTAGAATATGGTTTTTAAAAGGTTCAATAGAGCGAACTTTGCCTTGTTCAAAGAGTTTTTTTCCACGCTCAAAAGCGGCTTGCCCAGCAAGGTTGATGAGGAGTTCTTCAGTAATTAACTTCATTTGGGTAGACTTTTTTGTAAAATTTACCCCGATTATATTCAACTTCAGAGCTTATTTCTAAGGTAGTAATCAAATATAAACTCAACACACCCCGCAAAAGGGTATAAAGGCCAGCTTGGTTTGGAATTTGTGAAAAAAATGGGGCGCAGGCTTTAGCCTGCAGGTTGTGCGGTTGTTTGTGTAAAGAAGGCTAAAGCCTGCTGGTTGTGTGGATGTTTGTGTAAAGAAGGCTAAAGCCTTCGCCCCGTTGTTGTCTGATATTTTGATGTTTAGCTTTTGTTGGTTGGGATTAACCAGGCCTGGTAGAAAGCAAATATACACTATATTGGGGCGCAAGCTTTAGCCTGCTGGTTGTGCGGTTGTTTGTGTAAAGAAGGCTAAAGCCTTCGCCCCACAATATTTTTTATTTTGGTTTGTCTTCAGTTTCATAAAGCCCCCAAAATCTTTGCTCTGCATCCTTCAATCCGGCTTTAATGGCATTGTTTTTAATGTATTCATACGTCAATTCAAAATGTTTTTGATTACGAATAGCTTTGTCAAAATAACTCTTTTCCCAAAAGTGGCCTTGCCTCTCTAACGCTCTGTTAATCATTAAAGCGCTGCTACCCTTTAACTTCTGCATAATTTTTGCTGTTGTTTGCTTTTGTTGAAAAAGCAGATGCACATGGTTTGGCATAATGCTAACCGCAATTAAATGGTAAAAATCGGGTTCTAAAGCTTGGATGATGAGCATCAATTCATCCAATATCACATCATTTAAGTCACGACCGAGAAAGGATTTATCGCAATACTCATCAATTAAAGTTTGCTTGTGGGATGTGTTCAAATTGGAGGGTAGATTTAAACGTTGTTGATAATCTTCAATGCTCGCTTGAGTGCGAAAAGTCACAAATTGAAAAGTGTCTAATTCACTAAAATGCACTAAGGTTTTTCGCATAATGATCTCTTCTTATAGCCGAAATGGTTAACAAATATTAAAACATAAATCTTGGGGCGCAAGCTTTAGCCTGCTGGTTGTGCGGTTGTTTGTGTAAAGAAGGCTAAAGCCTTCGCCCCTTTGTTGTCTGATATTTTGATGTTTAGCTTGCGTTGGTTGGGATTAACCAGGCCTGGTAGAAAGAGAATATATACTATCTTGGGGCGCAGGCTTTAGCCTGCTGGTTGGGCTGATGTTTTTAAAGAAGGCTAAAGCCTTCGCCCCTTTGTTGTCAAATATTTT
>NZ_KL370891.1:2080249-2211915 GCF_000702325.1 Thiomicrorhabdus sp. Milos-T2 | reverse complement strand
CCGTGAGTTGGCTGTAGCGCCCAAATAGGTGTTTGACTCTTTCTAGTGGGGTTTTAAAGCCTTTGGCTTGGTAGAGTTTATCGACCGCTTTATCGAGTTTGTGGTGGGCGTGGAGCCTTAGCGGTAGATACTATGGTTAAAATGGGCTACAAAAATGTGGTTAATTTAGCCGGTGGTTTTAGTGCCTGGAAACAGTGTAACGGTGATATTTCTGTACCGCCTGTTGATAATGGCTTAATTCGTCTAGATCACCCATGGAATCCAGGATTTCAAGAAGGTAACGTTTGTTAACGTTTAAAGCTTAAATAAAAATAAACAGGCCTGGTAAAGTTGAACGATTACCAGGCCTGGTAAATTTTGATTTTTGTTTTATCTACGTTGTAATTTAAACGAGCTGACTGAATTTTGTAGCTGTTGTGATGAATCCAATAAAGATTCTGCTGTGGTGGAAGTTTTGTCTACCAGTGCAGCATTTTGTTGAGTGTTATTGTCAATAGTGGTAATGGCGTCATTGATTTCACTCACACCTTGAGATTGCTCTTGTGAAGCGGTTGAGACTTCTCTCACAATACCAAGCATTTTTTGGGTTTCACTGGTCACTTGTAGTAAAGAATTACCTACTTTATCAACTTGGCCAACCCCAACGTTAATGGCATTGGATGTTTGTTCAATTAAGCGGCTAATGTCTTTAGCGGCTTCGGCTGATTTTCCAGCAAGACTTCTTACTTCCCCTGCCACTACGGCAAACCCTCGGCCGTGTTCTCCCGCTCTTGCCGCTTCAACTGCGGCATTAAGCGCTAATAAGTTGGTCTGGAATGCAATTGAATCAATTAAACCTGTAATCTCTTTAATTTTATTTGAGGCTTCTTGAATATTGTTCATTGAGTTTTTAGTATCGCCCATTACAGCGTTGGCATCTTGAAGCATGTTACTCTGAGTTTCGGCAATAGAGGTGGCCATTCTTGTGTTATCTAAGTTGTTATGAATTTGCGAGTTAGTTTGCTCCATTGCAGCAGAGGTTTTTTCTAAAGTTGCCGCTTGTTCTTGGGTGCGACTATTTAAGTTATGAGCACCTTCGGCAACGCTTGTTACTCCTTCTCTAACTTGGACTGAAATATCCGTAACTTGTGATAGCGTTTCCGTTAAACCATTAATACTTTGGTTAATGGCCTGTTTTGCTTGTTCAACAGTAAATTCGTATTTATGGGTAATAGGTTGGGTTAAATCGCCTTGTGCAATACGTTGTGCGGCTTCAACAATATTGTTAAAGCCTGTTTCAATGTGTTCTAGGGTTTTGTTTAAGTTTTCTTGCAGTTTCGCTAAGTCACCTTTAGCGATATTTTGAATTCGCTCGTCAAATTTACCACGCGCGGCAAAATCCATTACTTGGTTTATTTCTATGAAAGCAGTTGAGATGGTTTGCATTGAAATTAAGCAATCATCCACCACTTTGGCATAAGCACCGTGTAAGTTATTTTGATGTTCTTTATTAAATTCACCCTCTTGTAGGTCGAACATAACTTCACCAATTTTTTGAAAGGTTTCTTTTAATGAGCGACTGGTCTCATTGATACGCCCTTGTAAAATTCCATAGTCTGATTGAAAAGGGTATTCAATAGAATAGTCTAAACGACCAGCAAGAATCTCTGCAATAGCTACCTGTGAAAGCATCGACTGACGGTTGTATGCTGTAGCCATTTGAGCGATTTCATCATTGCCATAGGTGTGAATACGGGCAAAAAGATCTGAGTTTTTGACTGAATTATCCATTGTTTTTTGAGTTTGGCGAATGGGTTTTATGATCATAATCCATAGTAGAACAAGGATAATCATCATCATTAAAATCAGCGAAAAAAGTACCTGATAAAAAGCCGATTCTGCTACTTTATCTTGTTGAGCAAGAATGACATTAAATTTGGCAATATCTTCGCTTACTATGTGATAACCCATTAGTTTATTTGTACTGTCATAAATAGGTTTTGCAAAATGAAAGTATTTGTCTGTGACTAAATAACCTTGTTCAAAGAGTTTATTGATATTAACTTTACGCAAGGCGTTAATTTGGTCTCCTGAATTTTCCATTGAAAAACTTTTGTTACTACCCACAACCCAGTTTTTATCCGCAGAAATAGGAATATTATTGGCGTTTTTCTGACGATATTTATCTCCAGCTAAAGCGTATTCTTTTGATATACCAACCATGTATGCACGTTCTCTTGTTTTAAGATCTCGGCGAATAGATCCCACACCTTGAATAAACTCAACTCCACCTTCAAATTGGCCATCTTTAATGATGGGAATAATCGATTTAATGTTAAAACCTACAGAGCTTATGGCTAGAGTAACTTGTGGCTTTTGTTCTTTCGCCAGTTGTTTTAGATAGCTTCGGTTAGAAAGGTCGGAAATAACTTGTTTGTCTAATGGTTTCCAAGATTTATAAAAAGAGATGCTATTTTCATTGGTAAAATGCATTTTTACATTTTTCAATGGGCTCATCGCTTTGTATTCGGCACTAATTCCTGATAAAGCTTTACGTAAAGCTTTTTGGTCCATATTTACTGTGGCATTTTGAATTTCTTTTGTGTGAGTAATTCCAATGGCATTGGTTAAACCAATGTCCTTTTTCTTACGCATTTCACTGTCAATTAAATCGGCAATGCTTTTTGAATAGTTTTCAGCCGCGTGCTTTTCAATAATGATTTTATTGCTTTGCATGTAAGCAAAAGCAAGTCCTAGGATTAATGCTGAAACTAAGAGAGTTATAGAAATTATTTTTTGATTTAATGAGGCTTTTTGAAATCCAAAAACAGAAGATATCTTGTGTTTAGTTGCGCTTACCCAATTACCACTAAAAAATACGAGCTGTTTATTTTTGATTTTTTGATATAGAGCTTCAGCTTGTTGAATTTTTTTTGGGTCTGTAATAATGCGTTTTACAGAGGTATAACCAAGATATTGGCCATTTTCATGAATGGGTTGAATACGCATGTCGGTCCAGTAAACCTCACCATCTTTTTTTGCTTCACAAACTGGAAAGCTTACAGGTAGGTTTTTCTGGCATTGGTCAGCAATGGTATCTTGTATAATTGGAGGCAAGTTGGGAGCTCTAAGAATGGCTGTAGGTCGACCTACCAATTCTTGGGAATCGTAGCCTACCCAACTTAGGTATTCTTGATTGATATATTGAATAATGCCATTGGCATCAACACGAGCAATAAGGCGAACAGATTCTTGCATGATGCATTCCTGAAAAATAATTAAATTAAGGTAAATAAAGTGAAAGCAATAAGTGTGCAAGAATTACATTTATATTGATATAAATGTAATTTAAGTGTTTTTTGTTTAAATTAGTGACTATGACAAAATATAGATGACTTGAAAGTTGCCATTCATTTGTATGGTTAGTTTATCAAGTTAGAGTATATTGCCAGAGTCAGTTGCCAGAGTCGATTGCCAGTTATAGGTAGCAAGCAAATAAACCAATTTATCTGTTTGATAAAATCTGCTTTTTAAACCGTGTTTTACGCTTTGATAGGTTTTAAATACCTTTCACGCTTTTTAGGTTTTAATTTGTCTAGTTCAACGAGTATTAACGCATCCACGCAGTCGTTAAAGTCTGGGTCTATACTAAAGTCAATAAAGCTACAGCCTTTGTCATCAGCAACTTCGGCATATTGCTTAAACAGAGTGGGTACTTTTACACCTTCTAAGTCGAGCAGAGCATTCAGTTTTTTGTAACTTTCTTTGTAGTCACCATTAAAGACTTCTTCAGCAATTTGTTGATTATTTTTACTCAGTTTAACGGGGCGAATGGCTTCGGCTAAACCTTGTTTAGATCCAAATTGCTGTTGATAAAAACCAATAATGAGTTCTTTTGAATTTTGTGGGTAGGCATCGCTTAGTGATACCGGACCAAATAGGTATTTTATATTGGGGTGTTGTGCCACATAAGCGCCAATACCGTACCATAGGTAGTCTAAACTGCGCTTACCCCAATATTTAGGTTGCACAAAACTGCGACCTAATTCAATGGCGTTAGGCAAGTAGTTTTCTATTTCGGGTTTTAGGTTAAATAATGTACTGGTGTAAAGGTTGTTAATGCCTTGTTTGTTGCCCTTGTTATTTTTAATAAGGCTGGCACATTCCCCCAAACGATAAGCGCCAACAATTTCTAAATCTTCTTCATCCCATAACACCAGATGACGATATTGATTGTCATAGGCATCTAAATCCATAGAAGTGCCGGTACCTTCTTCTACTGTTCTAAAAGTAAGTTCTCGTAAGCGCCCAATTTCATGCATTACAGGTGAATCCGATTCAAAATCATAAAGATAGATTTTTTTACCATCTTGAGTTTGACCTAGTAGCGGAGATTTATTTAGAGTTTTTTTTAGGCTTTGTCTATTTACAGGAGGAGCAATGGTTTCTTCTGTGATAAAAGCAGGTTGTTTGCCTTTTTTAAGCGCTTTGGTTTCTTTGTCTAGTTTATAGAGGTGTTTACGAAACTGATTTGCTAGCTGTTTAGGGGGCGTATCTATTTCAGCAATGGCTTTCCACGGAACTTGTTTGCCTACAAAAAACTGAATTTCTTGATGTTTTTTATTAAACATCTCTTTTACCAACATCATGGTGCCTAGCGGTTTATATAAAGTAGATAAGGCATAAAAAAGCGATGAATTACGGGCATCAATATAAATAGGCTGAATGGGAGCTTTAGATTTTTCAGCGAGCTTTAAAAAACCGGCTTTCCATTTACCATCACGCACGCCATTAGGGCGAATTCTAGAGACTTCTCCCGCTGGAAAAATAATGACCGCTTCTTCGTTTTCGAGTGCGGCAAGGATTTTTTTAAACTGGCTTTTATGAGCAGATTTTCCGGTCAGATTATCTACCCCTAAAAACAACGACTTTAAGGGGGCGATATTGTTCAGTAAATCACTGGCTACAATTTTGACGTCTGCTCGAACGGTACGTACCATTTTTAATAATGCTAGGCCATCTAAAGAGCCTATTGGATGATTGGCCACCATAATCACACGACCTTGAGCCGGAATGCGTTCTAAACCTTTAGAGTTAACTTTGTAGCTAAAATTGAAAAAGTTTAATACTTCATCAAGAAAGGCAAAACCTTTTAAATGTTGATGGGTTTCTATAAAGGCATTGATTTCGTTTTCATGCGCAAGTGATTTGATTAAACTAATAGCAAGTTTTCCGGTTTTCTTATTGTGAAGTTCAGGAAATTTTTCATTAATAGTGGCTTCAATATCTAGCATAGTGTTTATTACGACCTGGTTTGGTGATGGTTGGATGGATTTAACTCGAACATTATTAAATACGAACTTGACAAGAATGTGACAGGCCGATGATGCTTTTTTGAACCAAGAGTCTTTGAATGCTAAACGTTAAATGGTAAATGATTAGTAGAGAGTTCAAGGTTTTGGATGAGCTATGAATTCAGGGGGCAGAGAAAGCGAGAAAACGAGTTCTTTGTTAAGATATTAAAAATCATTACTTAAAAGTGCGGATTTATTAATTTAGTGAGACCTTTGCATCTATTGCGTGTTTATGTCATTAAGTGCCAGGAGTTTTAGAGGGGTTATTTTGAATAGTCATATAAAAAATAGACATGTTAAAAACAGACTTAATATTTCATTTGCTAGGGTCTGGTTTCTATTATTTGGAGTAATCGGTTTAAGTTCAATTTTTAGCCTAACGTCAGCTTATGCTCAAGAGTCTTTAGATATTGATGTTAATGACAACACCTTAACGATTGAAATTATAAATGCAAATTTACCAAGCGAAGATACCAGGCCTGGTAGTTCTGATTTTAAAACAGAAAAACTAGGGGTAAAACAACCCTCGCAACCCATTGCGCGAGTTGTGTGGCTACCCTCTGAATATGGCGTGTTACCGCAAGAAAAAGTAGTTGCTCAGCAGTTAGCTAAGTTAGGCATTGAATCTTGGTTTGTAGATTTTTATGAAGCTCTGTTTTTATCTCCCACGCCAAGCGCCGTAGACAAAATTAACCCGCAATGGACCGCGCAACTTATTACTCAAGCACAAAGGGCACAAAGGGCAAAAGGGGCTGCGGATGAAAAAATACCCGTTTGGATTATCGCACCAAATAAAGCGGCACAAATTGCGGTAAGAGGCTTGCAGAGTATTCTGCAAAAGCCAATTAATCATTTGGGTTTAATTTTGATTAACCCCAATTTATATCTACAAACCCCTTTACCAGGCCTGGTAGCCGATTATTGGCCACAAAGTGGTAATGTCAATTTACCCGTTAGTGTAATTCAAGCTGAACTCTCTCCCTGGAAGTGGCGTTTAAATGAACTTAATCAGCAGCTTCAGCAAGCGGGGAGTGATGTCTTTACCCAGATTATTCCTGATGTAAGAGATCGTTTTTATTTTAGAGAAGACGCTTTGGAGATTGAAAATCAGCGAGCAAAAACACTCGCAAATACCCTAGCCCAAGCAATGCGTTTGCAACTAGCTTATTTGAGTAAAAATCGATTAATTAAACCGCTTCATATCACGGTTAATAATACGGTTAATAATAAGCTTAGTCATGAGGTAAATCAAAATCTAAATAAAGATAATTCGCAGCCTAAAGCAAGCAAAAGCTTGCAATTATCAGCCTATAAAGGTGCGCAGGATTTAGCCTTAAATTTAACAGCCATTAACGGTAAAAATTATGATTTAACGGCTGAAAAGGGTAAGGTAATTTTGGTTAACTTTTGGGCAAGTTGGTGCCCGCCTTGTGTTCATGAAATGCCTTCAATGGCAAGGTTAAAAACCCATTTTAAAAACCGTAAGTTTGAGATTTTAGCGGTAAATCTAGGCGAGGATTCAAACACCATTCAAACTTTTTTAAGAGAGCATCCGGTGAATTTTCCAGTATTACTTGATAGTGACGCTAAGGCGGTTAAAGATTGGAAGGTATTTGCTTACCCTAGTAGCTATTTAATAGACAAGAATGGAAAAATACGTTTTGCTTTATTTGGCGCAACGCAATGGGATGACTTGCAACACTTAACTAAAATAGAGGCATTATTGGTTGAATAAGGGGCTGAATAAGTTCTCTATAGCGGTATTTACTCTCGTGAAAAGGTCTCTTAGTAAAGCTTGTTTAGCGCATAAAGATTGGTTTGAATATGGTCTAAGAATCAAAGACTAATCGTTCCCGACCTTGTTGTTTGGCAAGGTATAAGGCATTGTCGGCACGTTTTAAAATATCGTACTGATGATCTTGAGTCAGCAGCGCCTTTGTTGCACCTCCTGATATTTTAATTTCTCTCTTTAAGGCTGGAATGTCTGCAAGAAGCAGTGAATTAGCAATATCTTCATATAGTTTCTGAACGATTTGAGCATCCGTATTCCTAATAATCACCAAAAACTCTTCTCCTCCTAAGCGGTAAGCATCGGCATATTCAAAGTTTTGGATTTCTTGGAGAAGAATCTCACCAAGTTTTTGTAATACTAAATCACCCGTATCATGTCCAAAATCATCGTTTATTTTTTTAAAGAAATCAATATCCAGCATCATTATCCAAAGATTAGAAAGATGTGCGGGTGCATTTTTTAGCTGTTTTAAAATAATAGAAAAATCTTGATTTAGAGCGTGACGGTTTTTTAATTTTGTCAAAAAATCATGATTGGCAATATATTCAAGCTCTGCTTTTTGTTTAGCAATTAATTGCTTTTTTCGTTGTTCTGTTAAATATACCCAGCTGACCAATGCATAGAGGAGCAACAAAAACAAAAACAGAATAAAGCTAATGATGATGAAGCTTTTATTGTGTGTTTTCATGATTTCTGACAGTTTGAGTTGATAGGTTGTAAAGGCGCGGATATCTCCTATTTTTTCATGAAAACCATTGACGTTACCATATCTATCTAATAATTCTTTTGGTGCTGATTTTGGGTCGCCGTGACATCTTAAACAGCTAGCGTTGTTGGGCTTAAAAGGGGCAGCAAAATATAAGAATTCTTGACCATCAATGGTTTTAATTTGATTAACGTATTGAAGAGTTCTATCTTGATTGAATTTTTTTAGTAATTTAAGTTCTTCTGGGGTGGCTTGGTTTAGGGGGTTGCGTGCATTGCTTGCGGCTAATCGATATTGCCAGCTAAACTGTTCATTACTTTCTAATTTTTTATTAAATAATTGGAAGATGTTTCTAGTAATGTAAGTGCCTGATAAAATCTGAGGGTTAAAATAATCCCGAGAGATTTTTTTTTGTTTTTGAAATTCGTAAATAACCGGCTTTATTTTGTTATTAATGTAGAATTGCATGGATTTTTGGAAAAGAATGTGATTTTGTAAATCATTTAGTTCGCTGTCGATAGTGGTTTTTTTCATTTGGTGGTAAAGAGTTACGGAGATAATAAAATAACAACTCAATAATAAAATAGCAAGTCCATAGAGAGGCGTTTTATTTATGGTTTTATTATGATTTTTATTCGCTAAGTATGACATTTATATGTTTTACACCTCAAAGATAGTCTCTTTGATACTAATATATTTGTGATTTTAATGCCATTTTTAATTAGGCGTGCTTTCAAGTAATAAGTGCAATATTTAAACGAAGTTTATCTTATTTATTTAAAGCATCATTATTTGGTTAAATAGAGTTGTTAATGATTGAATAACTCTTTAACCATATGCAAAACATGGTATTTTTTTAAAAATAATTGAATTAAATTAATAATTATTATGGGCAACAATAAAAATTTAAATGCATATAAAAATGCACAAAAAAGAGATCCATCAAGGATGGTAAATCGTTGGCCAGACCGACGTATAGATGATGAAAGAAGAATGGACTTGAGGCAATCACTATGGCAATTACGTTCAATTGCTTTGTGGGTTAAATCTATTTTTAAACCTCGCTTGGTTTGGAGCGTCGCAAAGGGACTAATCGTAGAGAAATGTTTCGTATTTCAGGGGAGTCTCATTACTCTCAATCATTGCTAACATCAGAAGAAATCCACCATTTAATTGGTGAGTAGTAGAACTCTTTCGGTTTTTTAGAGAGCGTTCGTGATTCTGTGTCAACCTAGTTCTCTAAATAAAGTAACCAGGCCTGGTTGTTTTAATTTTAGTGTTTTAACCACTCTTGAAGGGCTTGCGCTGGCATCGGTTTAGCAATTCCGTAACCTTGTCCTATATTACAGCCAAGCTTTATGAGCTCTTTACTATGTTCTTCGGTTTCAACCCCTTCTGCAATAGTTTGCATATCAAACGCCTGCGCAAGCCCAATGACCGCTTTTAAAATGGCTAAATCGCCATTATCTATCAGCATATCGCGTACAAAAGATTGGTCAATTTTTAAGTAGGATGCTGAAAGCGATTTAAGATACTCTAATGATGAATATCCTGTTCCAAAATCATCAATGGATATCTTGAAGCCTAAATCTTGACAAGTTTGCATAATAATAGAAACGTGGTGCATGTCTTCCAAAGCACTGGTTTCAAGCACTTCAAGTTCAATTAACTTAGTTGGGACTTTCGGGTATTTTGCAATCATCTTTTCTAAGAATTCGATGAGTTTAAAGTTCTGTAAAATTTGTGCTCCAATATTGACACTGATAGGGATTGCAATATCTTTTAAAATCCACTGTTTTGCCTGAAAAAATGCGTGCTCAATGACCCATTTATCTAGGTAAATAGAAGTGCTGTTTTTTTCAATAGCAGGTAAAAACTCTATTGGGGGTAATAAGCCTTTTTCAGGATGTTGCCACCTAATAAGTGCTTCAACCCCTATGATGTTTTGAGAAGGCATATCTACTTTTGGCTGATAAAAGAGAACAAGTTCATCGTGCGTGATAGCATGATTGATGGCGATAATCTTTTGATGCAGTTCTCTGGCGATTTGATCTTGTACGTCATCAAAAATATGGTAACTGTCTTTACCAGCAATCTTTGCTTGATACATGGCATTATCCGCTTGTCGAATCAATTGACCAGAATCAACAGGCAGGGTTTGAGGGTAGTAAGAAATTCCAATACTACAACTTATTTGCAGTTTATGGCCATCAATGACGATGGGTTTTCTGGTCGCTTCTAAAAAACGTTCGTAGATGTTAATGGATTCTTCAATACTGTCTATTTCTTTAAGTAAAATGACAAATTCATCACCCCCAATTCGAGCCACTATGTCGGTATCACGTGCATCTTGTATGTAACGAGTACTAATGATTTTTAATACTTGGTCACCTATTTCATGGCCTAAAGTATCATTAATTTGTTTAAAACCATCTAAATCTAAAAAGGCTAATGAGAGGGTACTTTTTTTAGCATCTACATCACTAATTGCACTCGTTAAAATGTCTGTAAACATGGTTCGGTTAGGTAAGCCTGTTAAACAGTCAAAATGAGTCATCTTTTTAAGTTTTAGCTCATTATTCTTTTGTTCGGTAATGTCAGAAAATAGAGCTAAAAAATTTAGTATCTCGTCGTTTTCGTTTTTTATTGTACTTATGCGAATGAACGTAGGGTAAATTTCACCGTTCTTTCTTTTGTTCCATATTTCACCTTCCCAGCTACCGTTTTTGAGTAAGGTATTCCATAAGTTGTTATAAAATTCTTCTTGATGAATGCCTGAACTTAGCAAATTAGGGTTTTTACCCAAGACCTCTTTTCGACTAAACCCGGTAATATTTGAAAAAGCGATATTGACATCAATAATTTTGCCTTGGCTATTGGTCACAATAATGCCTTCATGGGCATTTTTATAGACTTTTGAAGCTAAGGTGATTCTTTTTTCAGTTCGCTTGATTCTTGAGATATTTTGAATGGTGCCAAATAGTTCAATGGGATTACCCTGTTCATCCAGTTTTAACGTTCCAATACCATGCACCCATAGGCTTTTTTTAGAGAGCTGATTAATGATTTTAAATTCTTTATCAAAAGCTTGCCTCTCACAAATTACCTCGTGGTATAAATACTCTTTCATCATTTTTTGATGGTCAGGGTGAATGATTGCTAACCAACTCTTTATGGTTTTTGGATAACTTGGCGTTAATCCAAACATAACATTAACTTCTTCTGAACAATTCCATTTTTCGTCTAGGATATCTAAGGTGTAGTGCCCAATTTTGGCAAGTTTTTGTGCGTTTTTTAGTAAATTTTCATTTTTCTTGAGTTTTTCTTGAAGCTTATAATGTTCAGTAATATCAATGGCAGAACTTAATGTACCAATGACTTGACCATTTTTGTCTTTTAATAGGGCATTACTCCAGGTAAACATTCTGCGTTCACCATTTTTAGTAATAAGTTCATGGTCAATAGATTCATTTAATTCAATTCTTTGGTGAATAAAATCGTTAAAGGTATTAAGTATATTTTTATGAATTTCTGGTGGCATTAAAGACAGTTCAAACCAAGATTGACCAATTAAGGAGGCGGCACTCACTCCTAAAGTTTCCTCACCTTTTTTATTAAGCATTGTGACATTTGCATTTACATCTAAAGCTAACATAATTGCTGAGGTATTATTAAGGTAGGTGTTAGTAAGTTCAGTTTGTTGTTGGAGTTGTTCTTGTATCGTAATAATCTTAGTTAAATCGATATGGATACCAATTAAGTGAGTAGAGCTTTTATTGGTTAAAGGATCGTGAAAAACGCTCTTTTTAGCGCGCGATAATATTGGCACATAATGACCGTCTTTATGACGCATTCTAAAATTAGCTTCATAACTCGATTGATTACCTTGCAGAAATTTTTGGTTATAGTTTTTGGCTGCTGCAATGTCATCAGGGTGAAGTAGGCTTTCCCAGGTAAAATCATTGGCAATAAGTTCATCGTCTTGATAGCCTAAAATGGCTTTCCAGCGTGGTGAGTAATAGACTTCATTAGTATCAACGTTCCAATCCCAAACCCCATCTTGGCTACCTTCTAAAGTGAAGTTTAAAAGTTCTTTTAAATGGCTGTTTTCGTCATCGCCTGCGTTGCTGATTATGGTATTTAGTGTTTTCAAGTTTAACCAACTTCCCTGTTTGTTATCCGTATTTAAGATGTGTCAATTAAAATACAGTAATGGTCACAAGGTTTTTGATAAATAGCAGAAAAGTTGATTTAGATTTAGAAGAAAAATACTTTATGCAGGGATAATACTTATGTCATGATGAGTTTTGTTAGTAAGATAAAGCTTATGCTTTAAGTTTATATACTGAGAGGCATACTAAGACGCATACTAAGACGCATATCGGGACGTATTCTGACGATTGTAAATGGCAAATGACAGTAGGTTATATACTGTTTAGTTAACGTGTTGATAGGCTATGGATTTAAGGCAATCCCTTATCTATCTATTATAATCTACCAGGCCTGGTAGATTAGTAGATTGCTAGATTTAATTGGCTTTAGTGTAAAGCCAGTCTGAACTAAGCTCTTGAAAGAAATTTACCTGTTAATGTGCTCACTTTTACGATTTCATTTGGCTCAATAAATTCGGGAACTTGTATTTCATAGCCGGTTGAAAGTTTAGCGGGTTTGGTTCTGCCCGCCCCTGTCGATTTTGTTCCAGGGTTGGTTTCAACCACTTCTAAATCTACATTTGTTGGCAATTCAACCGCTAGTATTTGGTCTTCATATAGTAAGGCGGTAATTCCAGATAAACCTTCGGTAATGTATTTTTGCTCATCTTCAAGTTCATCCGCGCCTAACAGGTATTGGCTATAGTCTTCGTTATTCATAAAGACATAGTTATCACCATCAATATAAGAGTACATAACTGAAACTTTGGTGGTTTCGACCTCTTTAATCATGTCTTCGCCCTTAAATGTTTCGTCGACCTTTTGCCCTGTTTTTAAATTGTTAAAGCGTACTTTATACATGGTGGATGCACCACGAGAAGATGGGTTTCTTACATCATATGTTTTAACGATGTGCGGTACGCCGTTGATTTCAACAACACTGCCTTTTTTAAGTTCATTGATTCTCGGCATGGTAATTCCTTTACATGTTTGGGCGCTTACAGAGCATGTTTGCCAACAAATCTTATTAAAAGCGCATAGAAAATAGGGCACTATTTTCAAGAGTTTTACTGGGTAATGCAAGCGATTTTTAATCTGAGTGTTGTTGGCTCCCTAAGGTTTGTTGGGCGGTGTCATAACCGAGTTTTACCATTTTTTCAATCAGGGTAAATTCCAACATTCCACAGGCATTTCTGGGAATCTCTATAAGAATATCGGGTGGATAAACGGCCAGTTGCTGGCGGGCAATGCTGCTTTGCATACTGTCAAAAGCTTTGTTACTTATGTCGTAAACGTCCCAATCAAAGGGTTGGTTTAAGGCCTGTTTTTCAGAACTAAAAAAGGTTTTGAGATTAGGAATCCATTCATTAACGTCAGTTAACCAGTGGTTGCTCTCTTTGTTTTGTGAGGGAGCGATGCTTACAGAGGGTTTTGGTTTTGCGCCAAGGTTAACGGCAATGGTGATATCGCTATCTTGACCAAAGCTCGGGGCAATGGGTACGGGGTTGAGAACACCGCCATCAATTAAGGTTAGGCCTTTATATTGTACTGGGGTAAAAATCATCGGCAATGAGTATGAGGCTCGCATGGCTTCTAGCAAGTCTCCAGATTGTAACCAAACTTCTTTTTCATTGTTGATATCTGTCGCAACCGCCGTGAAGGGGATGGGGAGTTCTTCAATTTTGGGTGTGCCAATTAAGTCTTTTAAGACCGCTTGGAGTTTGTCACCTTTAATTAATCCCTTACGATCCCAAGCAATATCAAACAGCGCTAAAAGATCAGACTTTGAAAGTTGACTCAGCCAGCGCTCAAAGTCGTCTAATTTCCCTGTAGCATAAAGACCACCAATTAATGCGCCAATTGAACTGCCTGAGATAGATTGAATTTGGTAGTGATGCTCTTTTAGCCAGCGAATAATACCAATATGTGCCAGACCACGCGCACCACCACTACCTAAAACCAATGAAATTTTTTTAGCTTCAATGCTGGGTTTTTTCATTTGACCAGGCCTGGTAGTTCGTAGTTGAAGTGCGCAAAGGTCTTTAAATACGGTTTATAAATGCGGTTTATTTTAAAGCGTCAGCAACAATGGCTTTGGCTTCTTCTAAAATGGCATCTAGGTGAGTCTGATCTTTAAAGCTTTCGGCATAAATTTTATAGATATCTTCCGTACCTGATGGACGAGCTGCAAACCAACCGTTTTCAGTGGTAATTTTTAAGCCACCAATTGCCGCACCATTACCTGGTGCGTGTGTGAGTTTAGCGGTAATTGCTTCACCTGCTAAGGTGTCAGCTTTGACCATTTCTGGCGAAAGGTTACTTAAAATCGCTTTTTGTTCACGGTTTGCTGGAGCATCAATACGACTGTAAATTGGGTTGCCGTATTTTTCAGTCAGTTCTTGATAAAGCTCACCCGGATCTTTGCCCATAACAGCGGTAATTTCTGCGGCTAATAGGTTCAAGATAATACCGTCTTTATCGGTACTCCAAGGTCCACCGTCAAAACGTAAAAATGAAGCACCGGCAGATTCTTCACCACCAAAACCAAATTCGCCGGTTTGTAAACCATCTACAAACCATTTAAAACCAACGGGAACTTCATTTAAATTAAGCTGCATATCGGCCGCTACACGGTCAATCATTGAGCTAGATACCAGTGTTTTACCAACAGCGGCATTAGCAGGCCAGTTAGGACGATGACTAAATAAGTATTGAATGACCACCGCTAAATAATGGTTAGGGTTCATTAAACCAACCGATTTGGTCACAATTCCATGACGGTCAACGTCTGGATCGTTACCAAACGCTAAATCGTAGTTGTCTTTTAAATCAATTAAGCCTGCCATCGCATAAGGTGAAGAGCAGTCCATACGGATTTTGCCATCTTTATCAACATGCATAAATGAGAAAGTCGCATCCACTTGTGGGTTGATAATTTCTAAATTTAAACCGTAATGTTCTGCAATAGGCTGCCAAAAATCAACCGCTGCACCGCCCATTGGATCAATCGCTAGTTTTAAGCCCGCTTCTTTAATCGCTTGCATATTGACAACCTTATCTAGGTTTTCAACATAAGGGGTGATTAAATCGGTTGGGGTAACACGTTCTGAACTCATCGCTTCGTTGAGCGAGAGTTGTTTTACTTCGGCCATGTTATTGTTGATGATAGCGTTCGCACGGTTTTGAATCCATGTTGTTGCTTCGGTATCAGCAGGGCCTCCGGTTGGCGGGTTGTATTTAAAGCCTCCATCTTGAGGAGGGTTGTGAGATGGCGTAATAATGACACCATCAGCAAGCCCACCTTGACGACCTTCGTTATAACTTAATATGGCGTTAGAAATTACTGGAGTGGGTGTATATCGACCATTTGATTGAATAATGACATTGACACCGTTGGCGGCAAAAACTTCAATAGCGGTAGCGTGTGCCGCTTCGGATAACGCGTGAGTATCCATACCAATAAACATTGGACCCACTGTGCCCTGTAAACGACGGTATTTAACAATAGCTTGGCAGATAGCCCCAATGTGGTTTTCATTAAAAGTGGCTTTGCTTGAACAACCACGGTGTCCACTGGTTCCAAAACTGACTGCTTGATCAGGGTTACTTGCATCAGGCGTTAAGTTGTAATAATCCACCATGAGTAGAGGGATATTTTCTAAAAGAGTGTAAGGTGCTTTTTTACCAGCGTACGGAGAGTTTGCCATGCTATTCTCACTTTAAAAAGTTAAAAGATTGTGTCCATATATTACGTGTTTTTAGGCAACTATGTGACCGAAATGAGATAAAAAGTTGATTGAAATTAATGTTGGTAATAAATTCGTTGTAAAGTTGGTTGTTAAGTTATTTTTTTAAGCTAGTTTATGAATATCGTTTTGAATATAGTTAAAAAAAATTGATTTAATAATATTGGAACTACCAGGCCTGGCACTAGTGTCCGGAATAATATTTCAGTACCACAATTCATATACCAGCCTCCCATAGCGGAAGTTGGTATTTCTTAAACTCTTCCCGTTGTTGTTTTCGCCTAAAGTATTCACTCTGCTGAATAGGTCTTTCAAACAACCCATGAGCAAGCCGCCAAAACGTTACTCTCAACGGTTCTGCTGACTTATTTTTCATCTGTTCAAGCTTAATCAATAGATACACAATAAGGGCTGATAGCACTTGGATACGAACAGCATTACTGTTTTGGCCAATGAAGCTTTTGATTTTGAGGTGTTGTTTAATCCATTTAAAAAATAATTCAATTTGCCAGCGTTGCTTGTATAGATGGGCAATCTCTTGAGCTGAACGCTCGAAGTCATTGGTAATCAATACCAATTCACCTTTATTATCGTCACGTTTGACAACAACACGGCGCATCTGGAATTGACCAAGACGTTTTTTCTGGCTTGAACCACTAAACTCAATGCATTGGTCTTCAAGAATATGAGGGGCTTTTTCATCGAGTTCGTAGGATTGTATGACGGTAATTGCCGCTCTTTTTTTCAAACGACAGACCAGCTGGATTTTTTGGTCATTGAGCTTTTTCCACCAGAGGTAGTCTAAGTACCCTTTATCCATCACATAGGTTGAACCTGGTTCTAAATTCCACTCTCGTGCTTGAGTAATATCAGGAATATTGGCCTGTGTGATTTCAAAACAAACAGGGACTTGGTTGGATAGTTCTAGTTGCATATGCAGCTTAAAGCCTGTGACTCGAGAACCTTGTACTGCCCAGTCAAAACCTTTACCGAGCAGTTGAATTGGAGAAGAGTCTATTAGATAGGTAAAAGCGTGGAGTTCTTTTCGTAATTGTCGATTCACACCAGCCATGAGTTGTTGGCAAAGTGCTTGGTAGACATCAGCAGAGCGTTTACGGTTTGCTTCAGATAATGTGCTGCGTTTCAGCTCTTTTACGCCTAAGTGGTAGTGGTGAGAGGATTGGGCGTTAAACCCTTCAACCAACTGGCGTAATGATTTAGTGCCACTAAGTTGTGCGTACATCATCGCGACTAATTGATTCCAGCTACTAAACCCTTTGGCGTGTTTATCGGTTTGATATTGATGAACAAGTGATTGAAAAGTGGTACGAATGGGTTTTAAAAATTGGGCAAATCGGGTAGAGTTAAACATAGCCGTAATCTCATTGTTTTTGAAGTCTATTTCGTGGTGGAAATACTTCTATCCTAGGAGTTACGGCTTTTTTGTCAAGGCTTTTAATATTTATTCCGGACACTAGTGCCAGGCCTGGTAAGTTAGCTAGGGTGATACCCTTTTTGATCTTAAAGTGACCTTATTTAATTAGAGAGCCTGGTTGAAAACATCAAATGGTCCTGCACGGTTTTTGGCGAACCTTTTGGTATATGTTAGTAAGCGTAATAGAGAAACGTATAAAACCAAAGTTAAAATTGTATTAAAAATGGTTTATACGCAAATTCTAGGTTTTACCAGGCCTGGTAATTAGGGTATTCATCTCAGCATACTGCATAAGGTAAATCGTTATAGCTTAAATGACTTCTGCTTAAAGAATATCTGATTGAATCAGAGTTTTTTTTAGACTAAATCCCAAGTAATTTAACCAAAAAGTAACCACCAATAATCAGAATAACAAACAATATAGCCGCCAAAATAAATGCTTTTCCACCGACTTGTTTCATTTTACTGAATTGAGTTTCCATCCCTAAAGCGACCATTGCCATAGTTAATAAAAACGTATCTAAATGATGAATAGAATTGACGACATCTTTTGGTAATAGGTGTAATGAATTAAATGCAGCTACGGCTAAAAAAGCAATGGCAAACCAAGGAATTGCGGCCACAAAAGAGGATTTTTTGTTTTCATTTTCAGTGTTTTTACGAGACATTAACCAGCTGACTACTAATATTGCTGGCACAATCATTAGAACCCTAGTCATTTTTTCAATGACCGCATAGTCTTGCGCATTTTGCGGTAAGATGCTTGAAGCCCCGACCACTTGAGCGACTTCGTGAATAGTGGCACCAAAATAAAGTCCTTTTGCTTCATTGCCTAATTGAAACAGATGCATATCATTTAGGATTGGATATAAAAACATTGATAAGGTTCCAAAAACAACTACCGTGGCAACAGCAGCAGATGTTTGGTGGCCTTGGGCTTTGGTTGCAGGTTCCATTGCCAATACCGCTGCCGCACCACAAATAGCACTACCTGCCGAAGTAAGTAATGCGGTTTCTGAATCCATTTTTAAAACATTAGTACCAATAATATAGCCAACTGACAAAATGGTTGTTATGACCAATGCGGCTAATAAAATTCCCTGCCAACCGATAGAAGCGATTTCTTGTAATGTAATAGAAAAACCATAAAGAATAATCGCCAAACGTAAGATCTTACGTGCTGAGAAGCTAATTCCAGAATGCCATTCAAGTGGTATATGTTGATGTAATGTATTGCCGTAGATTGCGCCAAGCAAAATTCCAACAATTAACGGGCTTAAACCTAGTTGAGTGATAAATCCTGTTTGAGCAATGGAGTGAGCGGCAATCGCAAATAATGCGACCAGTAAGATACCTTTTAAAGCGTCTCCTGTTGGGAATGACAGAGCAGATAAATTCATGACTTTTCTCGTTAAATTTTTAGTGATGTTGTTAATGAATGGATATTGAGTTACATTTTAGAAGAGTCTGTATATAATTAAATCTTATTTATTTATATATAATATCGGAATTTCTGATGATTAAGGCCAACTACCTTCTCACCTTTGCTAAGGTGGCAGAATTAAAAAATATTTCACTCGCCGCTGAAGCCTTACACCGCTCTCAACCAGCAGTATCAGGTCAGTTAAAAAGCTTACAAGAATCATTTTCTGAACCATTGTATGTGCGTAAAGGCACAGGGGTGGAGTTAACCGAGTTAGGGCTATCTTTATTACCTTATGCACAGCGTCAAACCAAACTATTAATTGATGCAGAAACATTTCGTTCTCAGATAGAAAATGATAATGTCGTGACCTTAAAAATAGGTGCTTCAACTACTATAGCCAATTACTCTTTACCAAGATTAATTGCCCAATTTCATAAAAATTATCCAATGATAAAAGTGGATGTTTTGGTGGGAAATACTCAAAAAGTTTTAAATAATATCACTACTTTAGATGCTGCTTTTGTAGAGGGGCGGGTGCGTGGCATAAAAAATACTGGTTATTACTCCATAACTTGGCAACAAGATGAACTGATTGTCATTATGCCGCAAAATCATCCATTAACAGGTGTTGAGCAAATAACGCTTAAATCGTTAATAGAATATCAAATAATACTAAGAGAACCAGGTTCTGGTACACGAGAAATGATTGAATTGGCGTTTAAACAGAAACTTGATTTTGAAATTGATCCTGTAATCGAGCTTTACAGCACCGAATCAATAAAAGAATCTGTAAGAGTTGGTTTAGGTATTGCCTTAGTATCAAAGCAGGCGATAGAAACCTTACCCCCAACTATTGAATGGCGTGACCTTGCCGAAGAAGACAGGATTATTAGGCCACTGTCCTTGTTATTACCTGAGCTAGGCCATAATACTCATTGGATTCGTGCGTTTATTCGCTGAATTTAATAAAATTGCAGGCCTGGTAATTATGGTTTGTATTGTTTTAAAGAAAATAAAAACAGCCTATCTCACCAGTGAGATGGCGAAGCAAGTGACCATGATTTTGTCCAGTTAATAGGCACGGTAGCTTCATTGAGCAAACAACCTTTTTCTAAACAGGGAAATATTTCTGCATAGGTTTTGACTTCCGTTGCACTGACCCTTCGATTAAGATCCTTAGCTTGTATTTCAGTTGGGCTTGATAAACCAATAGCCGCGGTTATTTCCGTTAAATTTTTGATTAATTTGGCTTGGTAGCTAGCGACTCGTTCTCCTTTGATTTCAATATCTAAGGCTTTATAACGACTTGGGTCTTGAGTGGCGATGCCTGTTGGACATTTATTGGTGTTACAGCTTCTTGATTGAATGCAGCCCAGCGCAAACATCATACCGCGTGCAGAATTAACCGTATCTGCACCTAAGGCTAATAATCTAAAAACATGAAAAGCTGAAAATGCTTTACCTGAAGCAATTAAACGAATCTCATCTTTAAGGCCAAACCCGACTAATGTAGAGTGCACGATATTCAGGGCATCTCTTAAAGGTGTACCAACGGAATTGGTAAATTCAATTGGCGCCGCACCGGTGCCACCTTCGCCGCCATCTACGGTAATAAAGTCAGGTTTAATGCCTGTTTTAAGCATCGCTTTACAGATAGCAATAAATTCTTCTGGTTTTCCTAAGCTTAGTTTAAAGCCGATGGGTTTACCTTGCGATAACTCTCTAAGTTGCTGTATAAATTCTAATAGCTCAATAGGGGTTGAAAATGCACTATGACCTGGTGGCGATTCAACATCTTCACCCAATTTTACATTACGTATTTGGGCGATTTCAGGTGTCACTTTAGCCGCAGGTAATATGCCGCCATGCCCAGGTTTTGCACCTTGAGAAAGCTTGATTTCAATCATTTTGACATTTGGATGACAGGCGTTTTTTACAAATAGCTCGGGGTTAAAATCTCCGCTATGGGTTCGGCATGAGAAATAACCGGTGCCAATTTGCCAAACTAAATCTCCATTCTCTTGCAAATGGTGCGGTGATAAACCACCTTCTCCAGTGTTATGAAAAAAACCACCTATCTTTGCACCTCTGTTTAAGGCGAGTATGGCATGACGACTTAAAGCGCCATAACTCATAGCTGAGATATTAAAGATTGCGGATTCATAAGGTTGTAAACAAGCGGAGCCACCAAAACGTATTCTGCAGGCCTCGTGTTTGGCTTGCTTAGGCTGCTTGGCCTGTTTAGGTGCTAAAGAGTGATTAACCCATTCATACCCGACTCTATAAACATCAAATTGGGTTCCAAAGGGGCGTGTGTCTCGCATACCTTTAGCACGTTCATAAATTAACGAGCGAAACTCTCTACTGACGGGAGAGCCATTAATATTATCTTCCACAAAATACTGTTGCATCTCTGGCCGAATGGATTCAAATAAATATCTTAAATGCCCTATAACAGGGTATAAACGCAGTATGGTGTGAGTTTTTTGGGTTATGTCGTATAGGCCTAAACCTACAATGGGAAGAATAAAAACATAAACCCACAAAGCTCCTGACCAAACCCAAGATAGAAGGTAAATAAAGAGTATAGAAAACGCAGAAACCCATAAAAATAATTGTTTAACGTTTGGCATGTCTACTCCAATATATGGTGTTTTTAAGGAAGTTTACGCTTAGATTTTACCTCATTCCATCGTAGGGTCGATGAAATAGGTGTTTGCGAACCAATATGCCATACAACGCTTCAAACATAACAGAAGCCAATATAAAGCAGATAAAAACAATAATCGCATTAGGATTCTTTTGATAAGTATTCACAAGTAAAACCGCTAAAGCCCCAAAACTGACGATACTTGCTAGTAATACAATGAATTTATTAGCATTGATTTGATGACGTAAACGATAGGCCGCTATGTTTACAATAAAGAACACCAGTAAAAAGCTTGCACTACCAATAATAGCAATCTCTTCTAAACTAATGGTATTGGCAATAGTTAGGCTAAAAACTGCAGTAAGAATTGCACCCATAAAAGGGATATTTCTTTTCTCAGAATCCATTATTTTAGGCAATTCACCTTTAATAGCGAGAATGTAAGCTAGCCGAGAATTGCCATAAATAGTGGCATTAATGGCTGAAAAGGTCGCCAATAATGCAGCAATGGATACAAGAATAAATCCAAAAGAACCTAGAGCAGGTTTTGCAGCTACAGCTAAAGCATAATCTTTAGCCGTTATTAGCTCACTTTCAGGTACGGTTCCCACCGTAATTAACGCAATTAAAACATACAAGACAACCACTAAAATAACCGAACCATAAAAGGCTCTAGGTAGGTTTTTATTGGGGTTTTTAATGTCTTCAGAAGCATTAGCAATGAGCTCAAATCCTTCATAGGCTACGAAGATAATCATACCGGCAATGACAATAGATAACGGGCTTTCCCAGTATTCATAGGATAAACGTTCAACATCAACAAATGAGGCACTAGCTGCAATCACAATAATTAATAAAGCCACTTTTATCACCACAATAATGGTTTCGGACTTTCCTACAAATGACGCACTAACAAGATTTATGGCTAAGGGCAGAAGAATTGCAAAACTAATAAAGAGGTGATTGAGTAACCATGCATTTAATTCAATTCCCGAGTCGCCTTTAAAAAAGGTTTGCGCATAAGAAGAAAAAGCCACTGCATATAAAGATATGGTCACCAAATAACTGAGCCAAAGGAGTAAATTCATTGAACCCGATAACAAGTTATGATTAAACGCCTTGTCTACAAAGGTGACTGTACCGCCTTGGCTTTGGAACTTAACCGATAATTTTGCATACGAATAAGAGGTTAATAATGCCACAATGCCCGCAAACAAAAATGCGATAGCCGTTGCCCCATTAGCAAGCGATACTGCCTCACCTAAAACCGCAAATATACCACCACCAACCATGCCTCCAATACCAATAGAAATTGCACCTAACAGACCAATCGTTCTGGCTTTTTCATGGTGGTTTTGATCTGACATAGTTACCCTTTAATATTGAATAGTTCTTAAAAACGAGAGTTCGACTTTATGAAAAATAATCATACTCTAAAATAGGCATAATACGATGAAGATAAAGATAAATTTCATCCTTTTAGGGTTTGTATTATCAATTTAATTAAAGTAACCAGGCCTGGTAACTCTAGAAAAAGGGTAGCGTCCCTAAATTTCAGGCCTGGTAGCTTCTGTTTTAAGGTTTGATTTGTCTCAGCTATTGAGAAGCCTTTACGAATATTGATAGACCTTTCATTTCGACGATAAGGCTACCCCTTCCTTTCTTTGCTTGCCCAAAGAAAGGAAGCAAAGAAAAGGCACCCCGCTGACAAAATTGATTTTACTAAGCTTGTCTGCTGAAATTCCCATAACTCGCTTCGCTCAAACAATGGGAATTTTTAACCGCATCCTACGCTAAGTAAAAGAGCAATTTCTTACAGAGGGGAGGCTTTTCTACGTTAATTCATCATTTCTTTAGTTGTTTTTATCGTGGGTTGCGGATATTACCAGGCCTGGTAAATTGATTTTTTAATAGATGAAGCAAACCACAAACGCCAAGGTTCCCCTTGGAATAAATTGTGCAGAGTTCTTAACGAAGTGAACGTTTAAAAACTTCAGCTGTTTGAGTACCCCAAGGGCATTTCCTACGGGGCACCAGCGAGTTCTGAAGTTTCAGTGAACAAGTTTAGAACTTGCCAATTTATGGAGTGGGGTGCCCTTTTTGTGGTTACTATTTTTAGGCAAGTAAAAATAGTAACGGGAAGCCTGAATGATAATTTCAAAGGTATATAAATATTAAAAAGGCTTCTCAATCGCAAAGATTAATCATACCTACCAGGCCTGGTAACTTTATAGAAAAGGGTAACGTCCCTATATTCCGTTGATTCTTTTTGATTCTTTTCAGCCATAACATTTAAGCTAACCGGCCGCGCATTAGCGCGGTCAGGTTTAGGGCATTGTTAAGTTATTACTTTCCGTCGTCCCATGAATTTAAAAAATCAGCCAATACATCTCCATGACAGGCTTGTGGTTTACAGAAACAACCAAGTCTTTTCCCTGCAAGTTTATAGACTTCTGATTTTTCTTTATTTGGGAATTTTTCAAAATCAAAGTCATATTTGTATTTTCTAATAACTTCATTTCGGTCGTCTCCTTCCTCATACATTGAATAAGGGTTCCCCCAATATGAACCACGGCCAATGTATTCATAATTAGGTGTACTTTTTTGATTTTTATATTCAGGTTTATCTTTAATATTAATTACACGGGTAAGTTCAATTTTTATTTGGCGAAGGGGGACGTTATTTTCTTTTAATAGTCTTGTCTCTTTGGGGAATTCCTCCCCATCATCAAAAATTATTGAGTGGGTTATATTATCAATGTTCCAGGTTTCAAGTTGAGTTGCAGAATTTATAAATTGGCTCTGCTCAGAGAGTTTTTTAACAAACCCATTAGGGTCGTCTAAATACACTAACGTAACATTTTTAAGCTGCGAAACTATCCGTTCAATTTTACGTTGAAACTTTGAATAGCAATTAAAGATTTTAGGATAGAGAACTAGGACATTATTCATCTTAGTATAAATGTTTTACTTTTAAGTCTAGGTCAGAGTTTTCATTTAAATAATCTACCACTAAACGTCTGTGGCATAAGTGAGGTTCATGTTCACTACATAATAAACAACCATGTTCAAGTATGGTTGGCTTGACAATTTTTTCAATATTTCGTTGAGCCATTAAGTTAAGAAATTTGTCTTCATAAATTTCCCAAGACATGTTTCCTTTTTTGTACGCATTTAGTATTTCTTTTGTTGGTGCTAATTCTGGTGTATGGATATATTCAGCACCACATAGTTCCTTAAGAAAGAATTTTAAATCATCTCTTTTAGCAAAGCCTGCAAGTTGAGAAATATTGTTCAACCGCACATCAAGTAATGTTTTTACATTTTCTTGTTTGATAAAACCAAAAAAGGTTTCGGCATTTTTTTTGGTAAATCCAATTGTGTAAATATCCATTGATAACCTTCCTTAAAAAATTGTTGCGATTAGCTTAAAACAATAACCTTCAAACTCTTCTCCTAAGCTAATACACAAAATATTTTTTAGCTCCGGAGAGTTTGAGATTATATTGTCAAAATTAGGATCCGTAACTGCAAGCTCATAATTTGAACCGTTGTAAATAAAACATGCTCTTCTTTTGTTATAGTTATTGACGAACAAATACAATTCTTCTACTTTAATTAAATAAAGAGATTGTTGTATTGATAACTGACCTGATTGGATTAAATGAAAATTGACTCTATCACCTGTTCCCCAAATATCACTAGGCTTATCTAAGTAATTTACTAGTTCATTTTCATCAATTCGATAATTTTGTTGCCAAGTCGAACCATCTATTAAATAGTTTTCTGGTTGATTTATTAACGGGACGTGTCTTGCAATACCTATAGTTACTTTTTGAAGTGGTTTTACATTGAATTTACCGTGTGGGTTTTGACATTTCGCTTGCTCATGCGTCAGTTCACAACCTTGTTCATCTGATACAGGTCTAACCCAATGATAATGATGAGTATTTACAGTCTTTCCAGCAACACAGTGTTGGTGATGCTTTACGGAGTTTGCAAGTATAACTATTTGATGATTACTCAAAATATCTCCTTAGCCTAAAGCTTGATTGGCCTTTTTAGGTTTTGTTGTATTTGCACCCACACGCTCCGCATGAACATTGTATCCAACCACAATTAGCGCAAATGCCAAAATCGGTAGAACTAAGATTTTCCGCACAACGAAAACAATGAGTTACTCTGAGCCTTTTCCGGGCTTGTGCGTAGGGTTGAAGCAGTTTGCTGCATTTGGTTCTGCTGAGTTTTCGGTCCGCGGATAGATTTCTTCGAATAATGGCCTTTTTAAACGGTGAGGATTTGTTTCGCTCAATAATATACAACCGAACCAAATCGCTCGTCTCTGCAGCTTGGACAAGCGGGTCAAATATCAAAAAACCCAACTTCGGGTTGTGGCCAACCCAATATTCCTTATCGTCTACTTCAAACTTCAACATTGCGGAAACCTAACATTTATTATCAGGCAATTTTGCCTGTTTATTGGTTATTAAATATCTTTCATGTCAAATTAGCAGATTATTTTGCTTATTTGTCTATGTGACAGGTTATGCTCTATTATCTTAATTATCTGTCATTACGAAAGGTTTAACTTTATAAATAATACATTAATAAAGCCTATGTTGCTAGATGAAATGCGTAGTAAATTGCGTCGTGAAGGTTATGCGTATTCTACCGAGAATAGTTATTGTGATTGGGTAAAGCGATTTGTGAAGTTTCATGGTTTTTTGGACAGAGAGTCGATGTTGATTGAATCAATGGGGGGATTATTTAGTGTTGCACTTGATTCTTGAATACAAGGCGTCCCCAATTTCTATTTCTCTTAAAACAATAAAAAACCCGCTAAGGAAATCCTTGCGGGTTTTTTAATTGGCCTATTGAAAATCAATAGGCCTGGTTAGTTTGGAAAAAACTTAAACTTCTAAATAATCCAACATCCCTTCTGCTGCGGTACGACCTTGTGCAATCGCTTCAACCACTAAGCTTGAACCACGAACCATATCACCATTTAGTAAGTATTTTATAAACGGCAAGAGAATCGGCAAAAAATAGGTTTGCACGCGCTAGTTAGTGGGTTTAATATATTGATTTATATATAAATAAAAACGGCAAGAGAATCGGCAAATGAATGAGTTAACTCCTTTTATACCTAATGAAAATGCAAAGGGATATCCTGAGTTGTTAAAACGCTTGGAGGCTTTGCATGTTGCTAGTTATTCGCTTAGTGCTGGGTTGCATCCTTGCGTGTTAGAGGAGGTTGCCAAAGGCATTGCTTTGGTTAATAACTATTATTCTAATTTAATTGAAAGTGAAGGGACGCATCCTGCAGATATATCTAGAGCGATGAATAGAGATTTCTCCAGTGAACTCGATAACCAAAAAAAACAGCGTTTAGCTCTAGCTTACCGCGAGGCACAGGAATTTGTTTTGCATGCTGAGGAAAGTGTTGACTTTGCACATTCTGAAAATCTTAAAATGATTCATGAGGCGTTTTATGGCGCTGCTGATTTATTGCCTGAACAATTATGTGTTACAGACATTAAAGGTGTACAGCATCAAATTATTCCTGGTGAATTTAGAATTTTAGATGTTGAAGTTGGTTTACATTTGGCACCAGCTCCCTCGGATATTCCTAGATTGCTAAATGACTTCTATCTAAATTATCGGGTGTTATCTTCTGATTTGGTTCTTATTAAGATGATGAAAGCGTTTGCAGCACATCATCGCTATATGTATATTCACCCTTTTTTAGATGGAAATGGCCGTACAGGAAGGTTACTAACCGATGCAATGCTTAAGCAGGCTTTGCCAGAGAGCTATGGTTTGTGGTCGTTGTCGCGTGGCTTGGCAAGGAACAATGAAAAATATAAGCAATTCTTGGCTAGGGCGGACCAAAAACGACAAGGAAATATAGACGGCCGTGGTTTACGGAGTGAATCGGGGTTAGTTGAGTTTATTAGATTTATGACTGAGACAGCTCTTGATCAAGCTGAATATATGAAGAACATGTTAAAGCTTGATCGATTGCATGATCGGTTACAAAAATATGTGGACTATAGCGAAGAGTCGATACCAAATGAATATAAAGCGATATTACCAGTAATGCTGATTTCTGGAGAAGTAAAAAAAGCAGAGTTACCAGGTTTGTGGGGGTGCTCAGAAAGAAAGGCGAGAGACATCGCCAAGCAGCTTAAATTATTGGGGTTAATTGACGATGCAAGTAAGTTTGCACCTTATCGCTTATGTTTGAACAGTAAGATGTTGAGCTTTGTTTTCCCTGGTTTGGTACCCGTTAAGAATTGAATTTGTTAGTAAGTTATTTAACAATAAAAAACCCGCTAAGGACATCCTTGCGGGTTTATTAGTTTCAGGCTTATAAATTACCAGGCCTGGTATTCCCTGTGGCCTTTTCTGAAAATTGAGCACAGGGTAATTCAGAGAATTAAACTTCTAAATAATCCAACATCCCTTCTGCTGCGGTACGACCTTCTGCAATGGCTTCAACTACTAAGCTTGAACCTCGCACCATATCACCACCCGCAAAGATTTTTGGGTTAGTGGTTTGGAAAGGGTATAGAGAGGTTTTAGATGCTACAACGCCATTCCAGTTATTGACTTCGATATCGTAGTCCTTAAACCACGCAGGTGGATTTGGTTGGAAACCGAATGCAACGATAACCGCGTCACAGTCAATAACACGTTCTGAACCTTCAACCATCTCAGCACGACGACGACCGTTTTCATCTGGCTCACCCATGCGTGTTTCGATGACTTTGAGTCCCACGACTTTACCGTCACCAATCACTTCAACAGGCGCTAGGTTAAACAGGAACTCGACACCTTCTTCTTTAGCGTTTTGTACTTCGGCACGTGAACCGGGCATGTTAGCTTCATCACGACGATATACACAATAAACGTTATCGGCACCTTGACGAATTGAAGTACGTGTGCAGTCCATAGTTGTGTCACCACCACCAAGAACAACGACTTTTTTACCGGCCATGCTAACGAAAGGTTCAGGCGTTTGTTCCATAGCAAGTTCGTGTTTAACGTTACCAATTAGGAAGTCTAGGGCTTTGTAAACACCAGGAAGGTCTTCTCCAGGGAAGCGTCCTGCCAATGGCTTGTAAGTTCCCATCCCTAGGAATACAGCGTCATAGTCATCAACCAAAGTTTGCATTGAGATGTCTTTACCCACTTCAGTATTGACGTGGAACTCAATCCCCATTTCTTCTAGTATTTGACGACGACGAACAACAATGTCTTTGTCTAGCTTAAATTGTGGAATACCGAAGGTTAATAGACCACCAATTTCCGGTTGTTTTTCAAATACAACAGGTTTTACACCATTACGGATTAAGATGTCGGCCGCTGCAATACCGGCAGGACCACCACCAATAATAGCGACTTTTTTATCTGTCATTGGGATATTAGAAATATCAGGTTTCCAACCTGCAGCAAACGCAGTATCGGTAATGAATTTTTCAATTTGACCAATTGTTACCGAACCAAAGTTGGTGTCTTCCAAAGTACACGCTTGTTCACATAGTCTGTCTTGTGGGCAGATACGACCACACATTTCAGGAAGCGAGTTAGATTTATGGGAAATTTCTGCGGCTTCCATTACGTTACCTTCGGCAACCAGTTTTAACCAGTTGGGAATGTAGTTGTGGACTGGGCAAGCCCATTCGCAATATGGATTACCACAATGCAAACAACGGTCTGCCTGAGCCATAGCATCTTCTAGTTTGAACTCTGAATAGATTTCAGTGAACTCTTTATTTCTTTGGTTAGCCGCTTTCTTTTCAGGAAGCTGGCGGTTTAATTCTAAAAATTGTCTTGGATTTGGCATTTTTAAATTCCTTCCAGTTTCGCTTAGTCAGCTGCTTTTACAAATAAGTCGAAAAGATTGTCTATATCAATCGCTAAAGATTTAACTAACCAGAACTTGCCAATGTAAGCACTGAAGTTATCTAAAACTTCTTTACCCCAAGGACTGTTGGTTTTTTCAACATATTCAGTCAATAGGTTTTTTAGGTAAACACGGTAGGCTTCAGTATTTTCTGTGTCGATGTGAATTGCTTCAACCATTTCTGGGTTTAGGCGATCAGGCAGTGTACGTTCTTCATCAAGAATGAAAGCCATACCACCAGACATACCGGCACCAAAGTTAACACCTACTTCACCTAAACTCACAACCGTACCACCGGTCATGTATTCACAACCGTGGTCCCCTAAACCTTCAACCACTGCCACAGCACCAGAGTTACGAACACCAAAGCGTTCACCACCTGTACCATTGGCAAATAATTTACCGCCAGTTGCACCGTATAAACAAGTGTTACCAACAATAGGCGTCTCTTTAGGGTTAAACTTGCTGCCAGCTGGTGGACGAATAACAATTTCACCACCTGCCATACCTTTACCAACGTAGTCGTTAGCATCACCGTTTAGGTGAAGGTTTAGGCCGTCCACGTTAAACACACCAAACGACTGCCCAGCAATACCGGTTAGGTTTAGCGTGATTGGTGAATTTTTCATGCCATTGTTGCCATAACGTTCAGCAATTTCACCTGCAACACGCGCACCAATTGAACGGCCAGTGTTAACAAGATTAAAGTTGAATGAACCGCCGGTTTTAGCTTCAATAGCTGGTAGAGTGGTTTTTACCATCTCTTCTGCGATATCGCCATGATCCCAAGGGTTGTTACGCTTTACTTGAACGGTATGTGGTTTGTCCGCTGGAACACCACCATCTGAGATAAACGCAGATAAATCGATGTTTTTCTGTTTTTCAGTCAGCGGATTATCAATCATTTTTAATAGATCAACACGCCCAACAAGCTCTTTAAGTGAGCTCACACCTAATTTAGCCATCCACTCACGTGTTTCTTCAGCAACAAAGTGGAAGTAGTTCATAACCATTTCAGGCATACCAATAAAGTGTTCTTTACGTAAACGCTTATCTTGTGTTGCAACGCCTACTGCACAAGTATTTAAGTGACAAATACGTAGATATTTACAACCTAATGCCACCATAGGTACGGTACCAAAACCAAATGACTCTGCACCTAAGATTGCCGCTTTAACCACATCTAAACCAGTTTTTAAACCACCATCCGCTTGCACGATAACTTGACCACGAAGGTCATTAGCACGTAAAACTTGGTGGGTTTCTGCTAGACCCATTTCAAATGGATTACCTGCATATTTAACAGAAGTCATTGGTGATGCACCTGTACCACCGTCATAACCTGAGATAGTGATAAGGTCAGCATACGCTTTAGCAACACCTGCGGCGATGGTTCCCACACCCGGTTCAGCAACCAGTTTTACAGAGACTAATGCGTTAGGGTTAATCTGTTTTAAATCGTAGATTAGCTGAGCTAAATCTTCGATTGAGTAAATATCGTGATGTGGAGGAGGTGAGATTAACGTAACACCAGGTACTGAGTGACGTAATTTTGCAATCATCATGTCTACTTTGTGACCAGGAAGCTGTCCGCCTTCACCTGGTTTTGCACCTTGGGCAACCTTAATTTGTAGTACTTCTGCATTACGTAGGTAATGAGCCGTTACTCCAAAACGTCCAGAAGCAATTTGCTTAATTTTAGACATTCTTTCTGTGCCGTAACGAGCAGGATCTTCTGCTCCTTCACCCGAGTTAGAACGTGCGCCTAAACGGTTCATTGCGGTTGCGAGTGATTCGTGAGCTTCTGGAGATAGCGCTCCTAAAGAGATACCGGCAGAGTCAAAACGCTTAAAGATTGCTTCAACAGGCTCAACTTTATCGATATCAATCGATTGAATGCCCTCTTTAAAGGTAAATAAATCACGAATGGTCATTGCTGGACGATTGTTAACCAGTTCACGGAATTCGTTATATTTTATTTGATCATTTTTCTGTACGGCTTCACGAATGCTATTAACTACTTCAGGGTTAAAGGCATGGTATTCTCCACCGTGCACATATTTGAATAGACCACCTTGTTGTAAAGGCTTACGAGGATTAAATGCTTCCCATGCAAGACGACGCTGGTCTAGTTCAATATGCTCGTACTTAGTACCTTGAATACGTGAAGGGGTGCCTTTGAAACAAAGGTCAACAATATCTGCACTTAAACCAACGGCTTCAAATAACTGTGAACCACGGTAAGACGTAATTGTTGAAATACCCATTTTAGAAAGGATTTTAAATAACCCTTTGTTAATCGCTTTACGGTAGTTTTTAATGTAAAAGCTAACCGGTTTTTCAGCATCAAGCTCATTAGTGCGACGCATATCTTCAATGCTTTCGTAAGCCAGGTATGGGAATACTGCCGTTGCACCGTAACCGAATAACACCGCATAGTGATGAGGGTCACGGGTTGTAGCGGTTTGCACCACAATATTGGCTTCTGTACGTAACTCGTTTGCAATTAAGTGGTGGTGAACCGCACCGGTTGCCATCGCTGCAGGAATAGACGTTTTACCATTTTCAATTTCTAAATCGCTTAGTATCAGAATGGTTTTACCGGCTTTAACTTCCGCTTCTGCTTGTGCGCAAACCGCTTTAATAGCAGCTTCTAACCCTAATTCTTCATGGTTGTACTGTAGAGAAATCGTGCAATTTTCATAACCTGGCTCTTGTATATTTAAAAGCTTTTCCATCATTGATGGGCTTAACACCGGCGACTGAACTTCTAAACGTCTAGCGTGATCAGGTCCTTCTTCAAACATATTAAGTTCTTTACCAAAACAAGTGTTTAAAGACATAACGATGTTTTCACGCAGAGGATCAATCGGTGGGTTGGTGACCTGTGCGAACATTTGACGGAAGTAGTCAAATATTGAGCGGGCTTTGTGTGAGAAAACGGGTAGAGGAGCATCATCACCCATTGAAACAGTGGCTTCTTGACCTTCTTCAGCAAGAACACGAATAACCGCATCACGTTCTTCAAAAGTAACTTGGAAATACTTTTGGTAAATGTCCGCAGTATTGCTATCCCAATCTAATGTTTTTTCAGTTTGGTTTAGCTTCTCTTCAATGTGCATATAACCTTGATCCATCCACTGACGGTATGGCTTGGCGGTTTTTAGCTGATCATCAATATTTTCAGGTTTAATTAATGTACCGGCTTCTAAGTCAACAGCAATGACTTGGCCTGGTTTTAAGCGACCTTTTTCAACCACATCTTCAGGCTTGTAGTTATAAACTCCAATTTCAGACGCAAAAGTGATGTGGCGGTCTTTAGTAATAACATAACGAGTTGGACGAAGACCATTACGGTCAACACCACAAATTGCATATTTACCAGTGTTAATAACCATACCTGCTGGACCATCCCAAGGTTCCATATGCATTGAGTTATACTCTAAAAATGCTTTTTTATCGGCATCCATTGAAGGGATGTTTTGCCATGCAGGGGGTACAAGTAAACGTAACGCTTGGAAGATGTGCATATCGCCCATCATCAAGATTTCCATCATGTTATCTAATGAGTTTGAATCAGAACCTGACTGAGCAACTAATGGCTTTAATTCACCTAGTTCAGGAAGCAAAGGTGTTTCAAATTTCTTTTGACGAGCTAATGCCCAGTTACGGTTACCACGGATAGTATTTAACTCACCATTGTGCGCTAAGAAACGGAACGGTTGCGCTAATCGCCATTGTGGCGATGTATTGGTTGAGAAGCGCTGATGATATGAGATTGAGGACGAAGCAAACTCATCATTTTTAAGGTCAAGATAGAACTCAGGGAGTTCTTTAGGCATGACCAAACCTTTATAGGACAGCAGCTGACTGTTTAATGATGCAATATAGAAAGTGTCATCATTAGGTTCAATTTCCATTTCTGTTTTACGACGCGCAGTGAAAAGCGAACGGTTAAAGTCCGCTTCTGACATATCAGCAGGTGCATTAACAAAAATTTGTTCAATTACCGGTTCCATGCCTGCCGCTTGTGCTCCAAGCACTTCTGAACGAACAGGAACTTTACGCCAGCCAGCAACCGTTAAACCTTTATTGGTTAGACGAGCTTCTAAATATTCACGTGCAGCTTGTGCTTTGTCACTGTCTTGGTTTAAAAATACCATACCAGCCGCATAAATTTCAGCTAGTTCAAAACCTTCAGTAGCCGCAACAGAAGCTAAAAAGCTGGTTGGTTTTTTGATAAGAAGTCCGCAACCGTCACCTGTGCAACAGTCCGCAGCAACACCACCACGGTGAGTCATATTAGCAAGAGATTCAATCGCTGTTTGAACGACCCAGTGGCTTGGTTTGTTGTCCATGTTGGCAATCAAACCAAAACCACAGTTCTCCTTTTCAAACTCAGGAGAGTAAAGGCCTGTTAAATTAAGGCCGTGTGGGGATTGTATTGGGTTCATAATTTCCGTGTCCTGTCCGTCAAAAACGCTATTTTTTTAAAATAAGCTAAAACTTAACCCTTTGATAAACCTAGTTTTGAAGGAGTTTTAGCGCATTCAAAAAATAAAAATGGTGCGAGATTATACTTTATATATACATTTGGAATCAAATTGTACCACTGTTTTTAGAGCGCTTTTTTTCAAATTCTTGAGTGATAACTCAGTGATGAGTAAGACTAAAGGTCGCTACTAGAGGATTGTGGTCAGAGATTTCAGGTACTGATAAAACAACTGCGTCCCGCATACTTAAGTCACGATAAAAGATATAGTCTAGCGGATGACGGTTTAAGGTCTTGATGGCTCGGCTATCAGAAAAAACAACTTGTGATAGGTTTAACTGTTTGGTGGCTTTTAATAAGGTATTTAGACGCAATTTGTTCCAGGTATTAAAGTCGCCGCTGACTATTAATGGCCCCTGGGTAAGTTTTATATTATCCCATAATATGCGAAGCTCTGTTTTGAAAATATAATGAGGCACAAAATTAATAGCATGAATATTTACATGTGTCAGGGTTTGTCCATTATGTAAAGGATGCTTTGTGACTAATGCGGCCTTATGAGTCATCACACCAAGTTCACGATGTTGAGTAAGATGTTGTGAAAATGCTGATTGATAATAATTGGATGCTGTCACCACTCCATAAAATTGTTTTTTGGTTTCAATATTAGGTGTCATAAAGAAGGGCAAGTTAAAAAAGCGGTTTTGTTTGGGTTTTATAGCCGCTTCTTGTAACGAGAGTAAATGAACCTTAGGTATGGATAGTAATGTCTCAATTGGGCGGTGAATGTAATGTGAAAAATCCACTTTTTGCAAATTCCAGGTCAGTAAAGTAAAGCATTCTGGAAGTGTTTGCTGGCAATTGATTTGCGAAATAGGGGTTATTTTGGGTTTTAACATTAGAGACCAGGCCTGGTTAAAGTATTGGCGCAAAAATTCGGGTTAGATTCTCTAGTAATCTTTTGGTTCGACTAGTCTCTGAATTGTAGCCATCACTTTGCTCTAATTGTTTTTGTAGCCAAGTTAGTAGAGTCTTTATTAGCGTTTCTGAGTAGACAAAATTAACGATTTCATGGTTGATAAACAGCGAGCGATAGTCAAAATTTGCTGATCCTATAATGGCGAGGTCTTCATCAATAATGATGAGTTTTGAATGTAGCATATTGTTTTGAAATAGATAAATTTTTCCGCCAGCTTCAGCCAGCTCTCGCATGTAAGAGCTTCGGCCTAAATCAAAAATAAGGTGGTCTGAAGTTGCTGGCGTTAATAGAGTGACTTCAATGCCGCGTTTAACAGCAATGAGTAGTGCTTTCATGATGGCGTTATCGGGAATAAAATATGGCGTTACAATCAGTATTTGTTGTTTGGCAAAATATAAGCTGTTTAGTAACGACTCGTAAAGCGCATCTTCTTGAATGTCTGGCCCAGAAGGCACTACCTGCATCATTTCTCCTGTTCTTATTGAATTTGAGTGAAAAAGTTTTGGCCTAGTAAGTTTTTCTTGAGTGGTGTAAAACCAGTCATCATTAAAAAGGTTTTGATAGTGAAAGGTGATTGGTCCTTTTATTTCAAACATTAAATCTATCCAGCGTTGGGTTTGGTGTTTTTTTCTTTTTGGGCCTAGATAGTCATCAGATAGATTCATTCCACCGGTGAATAGGGTGGTTTGGTCAAATAAATAGATTTTACGATGATTTCTTAAGTTAGCTTGAGCGCTAAAGATAGATGACCACAAGGGTTGGAAAAAACGGTATTTTCCCCCTGCGGCTTTAAGTGCTTTAAGTTTTTTTTGATTAATGTAAAGATGAAATGAGCCTAAGGCATCAAGTAATAAACAAACTTCGACTCCTTGTTTGGCTTTTTTGATTAAGGCGTTAAGAATTTGTTGGCCTGTAGCATCAAGTTCAAAAATATAAGTTTCAATATGGATATGTTTTTGGGCTTGTTCTATAGCAGCTAAAAACGCTGTAAATGCCTCATTATCTTTTTCATAGACTAAGACTTGGTTGTTGTCTGAAGTGCCAGCAATGTTATTAGTTTGTAAGATACGGTTTAGTTGAATGGCTAGCTGATTTTTAGGTTGTACACTGGTACATGGTCGCATTTCAACCTTGGGTTTTATCGATTTTTTTAAAAATTTACGAGAGCTAAAAGCTAGGTATAGAAAGACACCAATATAAGGTAATAAAATTAAAGTTAATAGCCATGCCATAAGGTTTTGTGGAGATCTTCTCTGATAAAGCATGTGCAAAACAACGGATAAAACAAGCAGAATGTTTACGCTATAAAGCCAGAATAGTGGTTGAGAAACAGCTAAGCTCATAATAGTACTTTCCTGTTTGGCCAAATGAAATTGAGTCGAATGTTTAGAGACCTTTGCACGAGAGTATGCACGAGTAAAAATGGTTCTAGGTGCCCCTTGAGGGTAAAAATTCACCTGATTTTTGTTGTACCCCAAGGGCACTTCCGTTGGGCGACAACTAGCGAATAGCTAGCTATTCCCTAAGTTTCCCGCCGCAAACGAAGAACTCGACGCCCGAAGGGGTAAGTCGAGAATCAGGCAAATTCCCCCTCATTTTTCTTTCGCACCTATCTCGTGTTTATGCCCTTGGGTGCAAAGGTCTCAGAATAATTCTTAAGTTAAAAATTATCCAGTTGAAATTAAAAAAGGCTTGCAGAGAATCCTCTACAAGCCTTTTAACTAATTCTTCATGCAGTTTTGAGTTTAGTTTGATTCAGTAAGGCTTTTACCAGTCATCTCAACAGGTTGTTTAATACCCATTAAGTTTAGCATGGTCGGCATCACATCTGGTAAAGCTCCGCCGCTACGAAGGGTAACGTCTTTAGGGCCAAAGTAAACTAATGGAACAGGGCATGTTGTATGAGAAGTAAATGGCTTACCTGTTTCTGGGTCAACAAGCATTTCCATGTTTCCGTGATCCGCAGTAACAATCACCTGTCCGCCAGCTTTTTCGATAGCGGCAAGAATTTTGCCTAAGGCTTCATCAACCGCTTCAACCGCTTTAATACAAGCTTCAAAGTTACCCGTGTGTCCAACCATGTCTGGGTTAGCGATATTACAAATAAACGTATCGTATTTAGACGAGTCAATCGCGCCAACTAATTTTTCAGTTAATTCGCCTACACTCATTTCTGGCTTAAGGTCGTATGTGCGTACTTGTGGTGATGGTACCAAAATACGATCTTCTCCCAAATAAGGCGCTTCTAATCCACCGTTTAAAAAGAAGGTAACGTGTGCGTATTTCTCTGTTTCGGCTATGCGCAGTTGGCGTAACTTGTTTTTAGCAATGATTTCACCAAAGGTATTGATTAGTTTGGTTGGTCTGTAAGCGATGGTAGCGCCAAAATTTTCAAAGTTTTTATTGTATTCGGTTAAGGTGACAAACGCAGAAAGCATCGGGGTTTTGCAACGGTGAAATTCACCAAAATCAGGCATAATAAAAGCACTAGTTACTTGGCGCGCACGATCTGAACGATAGTTCATAAAGATGATTGAATCAGCATCTTTCACTTTTGCTTTTTTGCCTTTTTTGCTCAAAATAGCTGTTGCTTGAATGAATTCATCAGTTTCGCCACGTTTGTATGCCATTTCGACGGCTTGTTTTGCAGAATCTGCATTAAAATGGGCATCGCCACAGCAGATTAGGTTGTAAGCCTCCTGAATGCGTTCCCAGCGATTGTCTCGGTCTAGTGCAAAGAAACGTCCAATAACCGTAGCAATTCTGCAGTTACCACCAATTTCAGCAATATGGTTTTCAATGTCTTCGATATATTGCAGGGCGCTTTCTGGTGGTGTATCACGACCATCAGTAATGACGTGTAGGTAGGTTTTAGCGCCTCTGTCTACCGAAAGAGAAAGGGCTGCTTTGATGTGCTCAATATGTGAGTGAACACCACCGTCTGAAAGTAAACCTAAAATGTGAACGGGGTTTGAACGCTCGTTTGCTTTATCAATGGCGTTTAATAACGCATTGTTATTAAAGAAACGACCATCATCAATATCTTTTTGAATACGGGTTAATTCTTGATAAACCACACGGCCGGCACCTAGGTTCATGTGGCCAACTTCTGAATTTCCCATTTGACCTTGAGGTAAACCTACATCTAAACCAGAAGTATTGATTAAAGTATTTGGGTGATTTGCAACCAGTTTATCCCAATTTGGAGTGTTTGCTTGAGCAATTGCATTGTATTCTGTTTCTTCTCTGTAACCCCAGCCATCAAGTATTAATAGGCCTGTAGGTCGTTGTTCAATTTTGATTTTTGGTTTTAGTTCTTGTGACATTTTGGTTACCACCATATAAATAATTAGTCAATTCGGTTTATTGTATCGAGTTTCGCTGTTAAAATCATCAGGTTTGAAAATATACATACCAAGGGAATGTAAATGTTTAATGAATTCTTTCAAGATCAGTGGCCTTTATTTGTTGCTGTAGCTGTCATTATTGCGATGCTGATTTATAGCTATGTTGGCGATAAAATCGCAGGTTACCAATCTGTTAACACCGATCAAGCAACTCGCCTATTTAACGACGATGCGTTTGTACTTGATGTGAGATCATCCGGAGAATTTAGAGAAGGATATATTGGTAATGCTTTAAATATCTCTGCAGCGGATGTAGGCTCTAAATTAGGGCAATTACCATCTGATAAAACTACGCCTATTTTGATTTATTGTTTGTCTGGGGCACGTTCTGCTCGTGCAGCAGGTACGTTGGCTAAAAATGGTTATACCAATGTAAATAATTTATCCGGTGGTATTAATGCGTGGAAAGCCGCGGGTTTGCCAGTAGGTAAAGAAAAGTCTAAAAAAAACAAAAAAAAGTAAAGAAAGGTAGTTCGCCTTCTGTAAAAGAAGACGTTTTGCCAAAAAAAGGAAAAAACATGGCTGAAGTCGTAATTTATTGCACAGCAACGTGCCCATTTTGTGTGATGGCAAAACGTTTATTTGACTCAAAAGGAGTTGAATATCAAAGCATTGATATTGGTAATGATGCTGAAAAGTGGGCAGAGTTAGAAGCTAAAACTGGTCGAAATACTGTTCCGCAAATTTTTATTGGTGAACAGCATATTGGTGGCTTTGATGATTTATCAGCTGCCGATAAACGCGGCGAAGTTGACTCATTACTAAAAGCATAATTTTAGATGAGAGCTTTGCGCGAGTGACTCTCAAGCAAAGTTCTTTATTAAAACTGAACTAAGGAATAATCATGTCTGAAGCACCACAACAAACATTTGTAATTCAAAAAATCTATACAAAAGATGTCTCTTTTGAATCACCAAATACTCCTGAACTGTTTACTACAGAATTTCAGCCAGGCCTCTCAATGGATTTAAATGTTGAAAGCCGAAATTTAGAAGGCGATGTTTATCATGTCGTTGTTCGTGTTACGGCGCAAACTGAGATTGAAGAAAAGACTGCTTTTTTATGTGAAGTTGAACAAGCAGGAATTTTTACCATTGGTGGCTTTAATGACGCAGAGTTATCTTATATGTTAGGTGTTCAGTGCCCTAATGCGTTATTTCCATATGCACGTGAAACCGTTTCTGATTTAGTCGCTCGTGGAGGATTTCCTCAGTTATTGCTTGAGCCTGTTAATTTTGAAGCAATGTATCATGAGCATATGCAGCAACTTGCTCAAGAATCAGAAACAGCGCAATAAATTTTAGGCATTCACTTGAGTTGTCCTCATAAAATAGCGGTTTTAGGTGCGGGTGCTTGGGGTACCGCTTTGGCTTTGCATTTAGCTAAGGTTGGGCATAGCGTAAATTTATGGACTCATCGCCAGCAACAAGCAGAGCAGCTTAAAACAGAACGTGAAAATTCACGTTATTTGCCCGGTGTTGTTTTGCCAGATAACCTATACCCAATGGCAAGTTTAAAGGACGCGCTTGAACAGGTTGAAAGTATTTTAGTGGTTGTCCCTAGTAATGCTTTTAGAGAAACCTTAATTGCCATTAAAAGTTTACTTAAAGAAAAGTCTTGTCATATCGCTTGGGCAACCAAGGGGTTTGAACCGGTAACTCAAAAACTGTTGCATGAAGTGGCGTTTGAAGTTTTAGGTAAAGAGGCTAATGTCACGGTTTTATCTGGACCAACATTTGCCAATGAAGTCGCTAAAGGTTTACCTACTGCCATGGTGAGTTCTTCTAACCAAAAGAACGAAGCTCAATATTGGGCGGATCTATTTCATTGTGATTCTTTTAGAATGTACACTCAATCAGATATGATTGGGGTTGAGGTGGGTGGCGCCTATAAAAATATCATGGCGATTGCGACAGGTATAAGTGACGGATTAGGTATGGGGGCTAATGCTCGAGCCGCTCTAGTGTCACGAGGCATGGTTGAAATGATGCGTTTAAGCCAAGCTTTAGGTGGGCAAACTGAAACCATTATGGGGTTAGCAGGCCTGGGTGATTTAGTGTTAACTTGTACAGATGATTTATCTAGAAATCGCCGATTTGGTTTTGGCTTGGCTCGTAATGATATGAATTCTGAGCAAGTGATGAATGAGATTGGTCAAGTGGTTGAAGGTGCTAAGGCGGTAAATACGGTTAAACAGCTGGCGGATAAATTAGGTTTAGACTTACCTATTATGGAGCAGGTTTACCTGCTCGTTTCGGAACAGATAACACCAAAGCAAGCGGTTAAAGCGTTAATGACACGTTCAGGTAAGTCTGAGTAATAAGTTTATATAAACCTACCACACCCCGCGAGGGGGTATAACGGCCTGGTGGGTTGTGTTTACAATTCCATATTAAAATCAAGTTGACGCCAAGCTTCATAACTAACCAAAGATACGGCATTAGCTAAGTTTAAGCTTCTACCGCCAGGCATCATCGGAATGGTTAATCTTTGTTCTGGGGGCAAGCTTGCAATCACTTCAGCTGGAAGCCCTCGGGTCTCTGGGCCAAACATAAAAGCATCGCCATTTTCAAATTTGGGCTCTGTATAATAGCGAGTAGTTTTTGTGGTTAGCGCAAAAACTCGATTAGGTTTTACGTCTTCAAGACAGCTTGCTAGGTTTTGGTGTTCATGAACGTTAGCCAATTCAGCATAGTCTAATCCGGCTCTACGCACCTTTTTTTCACTTAAGTCGAAAGTAATGGGGTGAATTAAATGTAAGTGAGCGCCCATGTTGGCGCTTAGGCGAATTAAGGCGCCAGTATTTTGCGGGATTTCAGGCTCGTAAAGAATAATATGTAACATATAGGATAGTTTCTGTGGTTGATTTATCGGTCGATTTTTGTGGTATGCATTTTACTTCCCCTGTAGCCATGGCTTCAGGAAATGCAGGATACGGCATAGAATACCAGTCTGTCTCAGGCTTTTCCAATCGAGATGTGGGAGCGGTATTTTTAAAAGGCACTACATTAGAGCCTAAACTCGGTAATAAGCCTGATCGAGTCATGGAATCACCTAGTGGTCTATTAAATTCAATTGGTTTGCAGAATCCTGGGGCAAAGGCTGTTATTAATGAATATTTGCCAAAGTTAGATTTAAGTCAGTCGCAGTTTATTATTAATGTATCGGGTTCAAGTATTGAAGAATACGCAGAGGTGGTTCGCTTGTTTAATGACACCGCTTTGCCAGCGATTGAAGTAAATATTTCTTGCCCGAATGTTAAAAAGGGTGGGGCAGCTTTTGGTAATGATCCTGATATGGCGGCAAGAGTGGTTGAAGCCTGTAGAGCAAATACAACTAAACCGTTAATTGTTAAATTGTCACCTAACCAAACGGATATTGCTGAAGGTGCAAGGCGAGTCATTGATGCGGGTGCAGATGCACTGTCAGCTATAAATACGTTAATGGGAATGCAAATTGATGTGAATACCCGCATGCCAACGCTTGGGAATAATCAAGGTGGTCTATCCGGGCCGGCAATTAAACCTGTTGCGTTGTTGAAAGTACATCAAGTGTATCAAGTCGCTAAGCAACATAATGTTCCAATCGTTGGTTTGGGTGGTATTGCGAGTGCAGAAGATGCGATTGAATTTTTATTGGCAGGCGCATCCATTGTGGCAATTGGTACGGCGGTGGCAAAAGACCCTTTATTAGTTAAAAAGGTTAATAAAGGCATTGCTCAATATTTAAAAGCAAATAACATGACTTCAGTGTCTGAGCTCACTGGAAAATTAGAATTAAATACTGACACAGTTTTGTGTGGTGCGGTTTAATCGGTTCTACCAGGCCTTTATCCCCCCCTTGCGGGGTGTGGTTGGTTAATAAATAACAAATTTAATAAATTTAAGTAAGTATGAATATGAAAACAGTACAAGAGCAGTTAGCCATTATTAAACGTGGTGCAGATGAAATTTTGGTTGAAAAAGAATTAATTGAAAAATTAGAAAAAGGTCAGCCATTGCGCGTTAAAGCCGGTTTTGATCCAACAGCTGCAGATTTGCACTTAGGTCATACCGTTTTAATTAATAAATTAAAGCAATTTCAAGACTTAGGTCATCAAGTACTGTTTTTAATTGGCGACTTTACCGCAATGATTGGTGATCCAACGGGTAAAAGTGTTACTCGTCCACCATTAACAGCAGAAGAAGTGCTTCAAAATGCTGAGACCTATAAAGAGCAGGTTTTTAAAATTTTAGACCCAGAAAAAACGAAGGTTGTGTTTAACTCTGAATGGATGTCTAAGATGTCTGCCGCTGATTTAATTCAATTAGCAGGAAAACAAACTGTAGCCAGAATGCTTGAGCGTAATGATTTTGGTGACCGTTATGCAGCGAATACACCGATTGCTATTCATGAGTTTTTATATCCACTTGTTCAAGGTTATGATTCCGTTGCGCTAGATGCAGATATTGAATTGGGCGGAACAGATCAAAAGTTTAACTTGTTAATGGGGCGGACTTTACAAGGGCATTACGGTAAGCCACAACAATGTACATTAACAATGCCTATTCTTGAAGGTTTAGATGGTGTGCAAAAGATGTCTAAATCTTTAAATAACTATATCGGCATTAAAGATGCACCAAATGATATGTTCGGTAAGGTGATGTCTGTCTCTGACGATTTAATGTGGCGCTATTATGAGTTACTCAGCTTTGAAAGTATTGAATCAATAGAAGAGTTAAAGCAAGCTGTGCAAGAGGGTGAAAACCCAAGAAATGTTAAAGTAAAGTTGGCATTAGAACTCATTACACGTTTCCACTCTGAAGAAGCTGCTCAAAATGCATTAAAAGACTTTGAAACCAAATTTAGTAAAAATGCTATTCCTGATGATATTGATGAAGTCACAATTGAAGGTGAAATGCCATTAGCTAATTTATTAAAAGAAGCAGGCCTGGTAAATACAACCTCTGATGCGCATCGAATGACTAAGCAGGGAGCGGTTAAAATTAATGGCGAAAAAGTGAATGATAGCCGACAAATTATGCCAACAGGGTCAACTTCAGTTTATCAAGTGGGTAAACGTAAGTTTGCCAAGATTACAATTGCTTAAAAGCAGGGGATATATTATCTATCTTATATAATTTTGTTTTATGCGCTTAAGGTTTATAAGTGAATTAAAGCTTACATAAATAGAGTGCATGGGTAATGTAATAATCAATGTGATAGGTAATTTGATAAGTAATGCTTAAAAAGCGCCGTCGAAAGACGGCGCTTTTTTCGTTTAAGCAAAGCACTAAATAAAATCAGACCCTTTAAAAACAACCACACCCCGCAAGGGGGTATAAAGGCCTGGTTGTTTAGATAATCATTCCTGTTTAAAACACCTATAAAATAAACCCAAATTCCTCAAAATGTGAATAACCCTGTGGATAAGTAGTGAGTAAAGTGGGGTTAACTCTAAAAATGTCATAAAAGCGTAAAAAAGTATAAAAAAGGTGAATAAAGGGGTTGCGTTGTTGGTGGAAATGACTAGAATACGCACCTGTTCCAACGCAGACACCCAAAACAAGCAACTTAGTTGCGAGTAAGCGTGGTTGAGAACACCGCTTAAAGCCTACGGGTTTTACAGGTTGATTAAAAAATGAGTTGAAAATAATTTAAAATAAATTGTTGACAACGAATTCTAAATCAGCTTACAATAAGCGGCTTACCGAGAAGGAAAAGCAATCGAATTTAATTCGACTCTTCATCTTCTCGAAGAGACCTAAGTTCTTTAAAAATCAGGTAATTCAGAGATAATTTATGTGGAAACTCCTTAAGTGAGTAACCAAATAAAAAATCTCGATTTTTGACAAAAATGTATTTGGTAATAAATAATTTATTATTTTTATCATGTTTCACTTTGTCAATTCCGAGTGTTTATTTCCTGAGAAGGAATTGAAATATATCAGCAAGATTAAACTGAAGAGTTTGATCCTGGCTCAGAATGAACGCTGGCGGTAGGCTTAACACATGCAAGTCGGACGGAAACGATGAAAAGCTTGCTTTTCAGGCGTCGAGTGGCGGACGGGTGAGTAACGCGTGGGAATCTACCCTATAGTTGGGGACAACATATGGAAACGTATGCTAATACCGAATATGCTCTACGGAGTAAAGGTGCCCTCTCCTTGGAAGGTATCGCTATAGGATGAGCCCGCGTGAGATTAGTTAGTTGGTAAGGTAATGGCTTACCAAGGCAACGATCTCTAGCTGGTTTGAGAGGATGATCAGCCACACTGGGACTGAGACACGGCCCAGACTCCTACGGGAGGCAGCAGTGGGGAATATTGCACAATGAGCGAAAGCTTGATGCAGCCATACCGCGTGTGTGAAGAAGGCCCGAGGGTTGTAAAGCACTTTCAATTGTGAGGAAGATAGTGTCGTTAATATCGGCATTGTTTGACGTTAACTTTAGAAGAAGCACCGGCTAACTCTGTGCCAGCAGCCGCGGTAATACAGAGGGTGCAAGCGTTATTCGGAATTACTGGGCGTAAAGCGCGCGTAGGCGGATTATTAAGTCAGTTGTGAAAGCCCTGGGCTCAACCTGGGAACTGCATCTGATACTGGTAGTCTAGAGTTTAAGAGAGGGAAGTGGAATTCCAGGTGTAGCAGTGAAATGCGTAGATATCTGGAGGAACATCAGTGGCGAAGGCGACTTCCTGGCTTAAAACTGACGCTGAGGTGCGAAAGCGTGGGTAGCGAACGGGATTAGATACCCCGGTAGTCCACGCCGTAAACGATGTCAACTAGTTGTTGGTCTTATTAAAAAGATTAGTAACGCAGCTAACGCGATAAGTTGACCGCCTGGGGAGTACGGTCGCAAGATTAAAACTCAAAGGAATTGACGGGGGCCCGCACAAGCGGTGGAGCATGTGGTTTAATTCGATGCAACGCGAAGAACCTTACCATCCCTTGACATGTAGAGAACTTTCTAGAGATAGATTGGTGCCTTCGGGAACTCTAACACAGGTGCTGCATGGCTGTCGTCAGCTCGTGTCGTGAGATGTTGGGTTAAGTCCCGCAACGAGCGCAACCCTTATCATTAGTTGCTACCATTTAGTTGAGAACTCTAATGAGACTGCCGGTGATAAACCGGAGGAAGGCGGGGACGACGTCAAGTCATCATGGCCCTTATGGGATGGGCTACACACGTGCTACAATGGGGGGTACAAAGAGCAGCCAACTGGCAACAGTGCGCGAATCTCAAAAAACCCTTCGTAGTCCGGATTGGAGTCTGCAACTCGACTCCATGAAGTCGGAATCGCTAGTAATCGCGGATCAGAATGCCGCGGTGAATACGTTCCCGGGCCTTGTACACACCGCCCGTCACACCATGGGAGTGGATTGCAAAAGAAGTAGGTAGCTTAACCTTCGGGAGAGCGCTTACCACTTTGTGGTTCATGACTGGGGTGAAGTCGTAACAAGGTAGCCCTAGCGGAAGCTGGGGCTGGATCACCTCCTTTAAGATAAAAATGGTTGCGAGCTTAAGTGAGTTTTCACATAAATTGTCTCTGAATTACATGAAAGTACAAACTGGGGCTATAGCTCAGCTGGGAGAGCGCCTGCCTTGCACGCAGGAGGTCTGCGGTTCGATCCCGCATAGCTCCACCAAATTCAATTTGGGGAGCCTGCTCCCCAAATAAATATTTGGGTCTGTAGCTCAGTTGGTTAGAGCGCACCCCTGATAAGGGTGAGGTCGGTGGTTCAAATCCACCCAGACCCACCAATTTTTAGTTGATCTTGAATCTTTTTACTTGCTCATTTGCTTATCGCAAACTTCGCAAATAAAAATATCCAACCTCAAGCAAAAATGGTACGTTTTAACAAAGATGCATTTCACTATCAATACGTTTTAAAGTAAAAAAGCTTTAGAATTTATTTACAGTGGAAAACACTGAAAGTTCTTTAAAAATTTGGAATAGATCTCTCGATTGAGGTTTTAAATGCAAACTTTACTTATTGATTTATCAATAGGCACTGTAGTTGGTTTAAGACTCAATCAATGAGAAGCCCAACGCTCAGCCGACATTTGAGCGTTGGGTGTGGTAAGTCTCCCTTCCAGGGGCTTACCACGCAAAACTGGATAGTTTTTAAGCATTGCTTAGAAATTATCAAGTATAGGTAAAATATATAATTGAGAATACTCAAGCGTATATCATGACAGCGAAAACAGACAATTCATGTTGTTTGTTTTAAAACTTTTAGTTGCATACTCTCATCAGACCTTATAAACAGAAGCTTAATGATTAAATGGTATAGCTACCAAATTAAGTGGAGTTAACAAAAGGCATAAGGTTATTTTTGAGTTGTATAGTTAAGTGACTAAGCGTATACGGTGGATGCCTAGGCAGAAGAAGGCGATGAAGGACGTAGTAACTTGCGATAAGCCACGGGGAGCCAGTAAACATGCTTTGATCCGTGGATTTCCGAATGGGAAAACCCATCCAATATGGATATCCTGCTTGCAGGAGGCTAACCCGGGGAACTGAAACATCTAAGTACCCGGAGGAAAAGAAATCAACCGAGATTCCCTAAGTAGCGGCGAGCGAACGGGGACCAGCCCTTAAGCATTTATAAGATTAGTAAAATAGTCTGGAAAGTCTAACGATACAAGGTGATAGTCCTGTATACGAAAATCTTTTAAGTGTGAAATCGAGTAAGACGGGACACGAGAAATCCTGTTTGAAGATGGGGGGACCACCCTCCAAGGCTAAATACTCTCTTCTGACCGATAGTGAACCAGTACCGTGAGGGAAAGGCGAAAAGAACCCCTGAAGGGGAGTGAAATAGAACCTGAAACCGTGTACGTACAAGCAGTAGGAGCCCCTCATTAAAGGGTCTTTATCCGAGCGATAAAATGCTCAAAAGCGAAGCAGTGTTTGAACAAGGTCGTTATTTTAGATGAGAACCGTAGCGCAGTGTAGCCAAAGCTACATGAGCAACGGAAGTGAATCAAAATGGCGAGATTGTCAAACAATGCAAGCGGAAGATTTTTTAATGAGGGGTGACTGCGTACCTTTTGTATAATGGGTCAGCGACTTACATTATGTAGCGAGATTAACCGAATAGGGGAGTCGTAGGGAAACCGAGTCTTAAATGGGCGACTAGTTGCATGGTGTAGACCCGAAACCGGGCGATCTATCCATGGCCAGGTTGAAGGTGCCGTAACAGGTACTGGAGGACCGAACCCACGTATGTTGAAAAATGCGGGGATGAGCTGTGGATCGGAGTGAAAGGCTAATCAAGCCCGGAGATAGCTGGTTCTCCTCGAAAACTATTTAGGTAGTGCCTCATGTATCACTGTTGGGGGTAGAGCACTGTTATGGTCTAGCGGTCCGTCAAGGATTAGCAGCCCATTGCAAACTCCGAATACCAACAAGTGCAATCATGGGAGACAGACTGCGGGTGCTAACGTCCGTAGTCAAGAGGGAAACAACCCAGACCGCCATCTAAGGTCCCTAAATATTACTAAGTGGGAAAGGATGTGGGAAGGCTCAGACAGTCAGGAGGTTGGCTTAGAAGCAGCCACCCTTTAAAGAAAGCGTAATAGCTCACTGATCGAGTCGGCCTGCGCCGAAGATTTAACGGGGCTAAGTAATATACCGAAGATGCGGATGCCGTAAGGCATGGTAGAGGAGCGTTCTGTAAGCCTGCGAAGGGGCATTGTAAAGTGTCCTGGAGGTATCAGAAGTGCGAATGCTGACATGAGTAGCGATAAAGGGAGTGAAAAGCTCCCTCGCCGAAAGACCAAGGTTTCCTACGCAACGTTAATCGACGTAGGGTTAGTCGACCCCTAAGACGAGGCCGAGAGGCGTAGTCGATGGGAAGCAGGTTAATATTCCTGCACTAGTTATTACTGCGATGGAGGGACGGAGTAGGCTAAATCAGCCTGGCGATGGTTGTCCAGGTTTAAGGATGTAGGCAGATATCTTAGGTAAATCCGGGATATTAATGCTGAGATCTGATGACGAGTCCTCTTTTGGACGAAGTGATTGATGCCATGCTTCCAAGAAAAGCTTCTAAGCTTCAGGTAATAACTAATCGTACCCCAAACCAACACAGGTGGTCAGGATGAGAATTCTAAGGCGCTTGAGAGAACTCGGGTGAAGGAACTAGGCAAAATGGTACCGTAACTTCGGGAGAAGGTACGCCCTCTTAAGTGAAAGACTTGCTCTGTAAGCTCTAGAGGGTTGCAATAAAATGGTGGCTGCAACTGTTTACTAAAAACATAGCACTGTGCAAAATCGAAAGATGACGTATACGGTGTGACGCCTGCCCGGTGCCGGAAGGTTAATTGATGGGGTTAGCTTAGGCGAAGCTCTTGATCGAAGCCCCGGTAAACGGCGGCCGTAACTATAACGGTCCTAAGGTAGCGAAATTCCTTGTCGGGTAAGTTCCGACCTGCACGAATGGCGTAATGATGGCCACACTGTCTCCACCCGAGACTCAGCGAAATTGAAATCGCAGTTAAGATGCTGCGTACCCGCGGCTAGACGGAAAGACCCCGTGAACCTTTACTACAGCTTTGCACTGGACTTTGATACTATCTGTGTAGGATAGGTGGGAGGCTTTGAAACCGAGACGCTAGTCCCGGTGGAGCCAATCTTGAAATACCACCCTGATATTATTGAGGTTCTAACCTCGACCAGTGAATCCTGGTCAGGGACAGTGTATGGTGGGTAGTTTGACTGGGGCGGTCTCCTCCTAAAGAGTAACGGAGGAGCGCGAAGGTACCCTCAGCACGGTCGGACATCGTGCAATGAGCGCAAGAGTAAAAGGGTGCTTGACTGCGAGACTGACACGTCGAGCAGGTGCGAAAGCAGGTTCTAGTGATCCGGTGGTTCTGTGTGGAAGGGCCATCGCTCAACGGATAAAAGGTACTCCGGGGATAACAGGCTGATACCGCCCAAGAGTTCATATCGACGGCGGTGTTTGGCACCTCGATGTCGGCTCATCACATCCTGGGGCTGAAGTCGGTCCCAAGGGTATGGCTGTTCGCCATTTAAAGTGGTACGCGAGCTGGGTTTAGAACGTCGTGAGACAGTTCGGTCCCTATCTGCCGTGGGCGTTGGAAATTTGAGGGAGGCTGCTCCTAGTACGAGAGGACCGGAGTGGACGAACCGCTGGTGTTCGGGTTGTTATGCCAATAGCATTGCCCGGTAGCTACGTTCGGAAAGGATAACCGCTGAAAGCATCTAAGCGGGAAACCTGTCCCAAGATAAGATTTCCCTAGACTTTAAGTCTTCTGAAGGGCCGTTAGAGACTATGACGTTGATAGGCAAGGTGTGGAAGAGCAGTAATGTTTGAAGCTAACTTGTACTAATTACCCGTGAGGCTTAACTATACAACTCAAAAGTGACTTGTGATGATGAGACATTATCAAATTGACATTATCAAATGATAAGACATCAATGCCAAGCGATGTTGTGATATACCTTGACTATTATCGATTATATATGACATAAAAACCTAATTAATGTTGCATTGAGTGATCAGTGTGATGAATAGACGATCTATTCCAAAGAATTTTACGTGGTTGACTAATCTCAGCCCGTAACACCAAATTGCTTGGTGACAATAGCAAGATGGAACCACCTGATCCCATTCCGAACTCAGAAGTGAAACGTCTTAGCGCCGATGGTAGTGTGGGAGGTCCCATGTGAGAGTAGGTCATTGCCAAGCTTATATTCTAAAAACCCGTTATATCTCTGATATAGCGGGTTTTTTTTTGGCTTAATTTATTCGAGATTTTGTCATTATTATTCAATTTGAACTTTGCTGATAAACTATGAATTATTCAGTGCGATAGTCATTATATTGTGTATCATATCGTTCACTTATATTAGGCAGCATTGTTGCTTTACAGATGATATATGGAATTATGATGTTCTCCTTGGATTTTGATTACTTATGAATAAATTATTTATAGATATTGGCAACAGTTTAGTTAAAAGTGCGACTGTTATTGATAGTCAATATAAAACTAATGATGCGATTACATTAGTTGAATTGTTAGACAGCAAATTGCAGAAATTAGAAGAAAATGGTATTCCAAGTGAAGTTTACATTTGCAGTGTGGCTGACGATGCCCAGGTAGAAATCTTAACTTCTATGATCCAAAATAGATGGAGTATATTTCCAATTAGACTATCATCACAACAAAACTGTTGTGGTCTTAAATCAGGATATGAAGTATTTACTAAATTAGGTGCAGACCGCTGGTATGCGATGCAGGGTGGCATAGCTATCTATGACTGTCCTTTAATTATTATTGATGCGGGTACTGCCTTAACCATTGATTCGGTTATTGATGGTAAACACATAGGTGGTTTTATTGTTCCAGGTCTGTATACGATGCATTCATCTTTATCTGTAAGTACAGCTAATTTAGAGATAGAGGGTCAGGATAATGTTAATGTTGAATTCAATGATGGTCAGTTATTAGCAAATAATACACAGTCAGCAATTTTGGGTGGCACACTATATATGGTTGCAGCGTACGTTAATCGTGTCATTTATGACTTAAGTTGTCAGATGGAAACCCAATTTAAGGTGCTTATCACCGGCGGGGATGCTGTTCAAATAGGGCGAATTTTAGATGTGTCGTATGACTATATTCCTGACCTTGTTTTACAAGGAATGGTCAATACCGTTGAGGCTGTAAAAAAAGTATAAAAAAGTTTATAAAAGTGTTGACACTTTTCTGCCAAGTCTTATAATACGCACCAACTCGCCGACATAGCACAATTGGTAGTGCAACTGATTTGTAATCAGTAGGTTTCAAGTTCAAGTCTTGATGTCGGCACCATATTTTAAAGCCCGTAGTTTCATAAGAAACTACGGGCTTTTTTGTATTCTGTTTAACGCATTGAATTGCACTCTTACGTCCTGTTATAATGTAGGGTATTTGATACAACATTGGTAAACCAAATGGAACAACAATCTAGTTATACAAGAGAAGAACTTTTATCAAGTGGCCGTGGTGAGCTTTTTGGTCCTGGTAATGCACAATTGCCATTACCTCCTATGCTTATGATGGATCGTATCACGCATATTTCTGAAGAAGGTGGTGCTTATGGTAAGGGTCAAATTCGCGCTGAACTAGATATCACAAAAGATCTTTGGTTTTTTGAATGTCACTTTAATGAAGATCCTGTCATGCCTGGTTGTCTTGGTTTAGATGCTATGTGGCAATTAATAGGTTTTTTTCTTGGTTGGACAGGTGGTCCTGGGCGTGGACGTGCATTAGGTTCAGGTGAAGTTAAGTTTTATGGTCAAGTTCTTCCAACAGCTAAAAAAGTAGAATACGTTATTGATATGAAACGTGTAATCAAACGTAAGTTATATATGGGTCTTGGTGACGCTAAGATGTTTGTAGATGGCCGTGAAATTTATAGTGCAACAGATTTAAAAGTTGGCTTATTCACTAATACGGATAATTTTTAATTATGAAAAGAGTCGTTATTACAGGTGTAGGTATTGTTTCTAGTATTGGTAACAATGTAGAAGAAGTTACACAATCTTTAAAAGATGGTCAGTCTGGTATTGTCTTTGCACCAGAGTATGCTGAAAACGGAATGCGTTCTCAGGTACATGGTGCAATTAAAAATCTACAATTTAAAGATCATATTGACCGTAAGCAATTACGTTTTATGGGTGATGCTGCAGCTTATTCTTATATTGCTATGCAGCAAGCAGTTAAGGATTCAGGTTTAACTGAAGATCAAATTTCTAATCCTCGTACCGGTTTAATTGCTGGTTCGGGTGGTGGATCTAACTCTAATTCTACTCAGGCGGTAGAAATTGCACGTGAGAAAAGTGTGAAACGTGTTGGTCCTTATATGGTAACTCGCACTATGGGTTCAACCGTTTCGGCTTGTCTAGCGACACCTTTTAAAATTAAAGGAATTAACTATTCAATCAGTTCAGCGTGTTCAACTTCAGCACATTGTATTGGGTCTGCAGTAGAACAGATTCAACTTGGTAAGCAAGATGTTGTATTTGCAGGTGGTGGTGAAGAGCTTCACTGGACAATGTCTGTTATGTTTGATGCGATGGGTGCTTTATCTTCTAAATATAATGATACGCCTGAAAAATCTTCTCGTGCCTATGATGCTGACCGTGACGGTTTTGTTATTGCAGGTGGCGGTGGAATGGTTGTTGTTGAAGAGCTAGAGCACGCTTTGGCTCGTGGCGCTAAAATTTATGCTGAAATTACTGGTTATGGCGCTAACTCTGATGGTTATGACATGGTTGCTCCTTCTGGTGAAGGTGCTGTGCGTTGTATGCAGATGGCGTTATCTACGGTTGATGGTGATGTGGATTACATTAACCCTCATGGAACATCGACTCCTGTTGGAGATACTAAAGAAACTGCGGCAATTCGTGAAGTCTTTGGTGAGAATATTCCAAAGATTAGTTCAACTAAATCAATGTCTGGTCATTCATTAGGTGCAGCAGGTGTACATGAATTTATCTATAGTTTAATGATGTTAGAAAATGACTTTATTTGTCCTTCAATTAATATTGAAAACTTAGATTCAGAGTGTGAAGGTATGCCTATCGTTACTGAGCGTATTGATAATGCGGGATTAAACCGTATTATGAGTAACAGTTTTGGTTTTGGTGGTACAAATGCATCGGTTGTTTTTGAGCGTTATAAAGGTTAATTAATCGTATCAAAATATCCGTAAGCTACTAGACCCAGGCCTGGTAACTTTTAAAAAACCGAGAAGGGATAATCCTAACTCGGTTTTTTTGTATCTAATCTTTTTGTGTAATCCCTTAATGCGAGTTAATGCAAAGTTCTGCTTAATCTTATCGACAACGATAATATTGTTTTTTATACATTCTTGCTCGATTGGATACTTTTTTGGCCACAGCCAACAGCCATTTCTTTTTTAAATAAGTGCGGCGTGAATAACCGCCACGTCCTTCGTGATAGGCCAAATATAACTTATAAGTATCCTTACGGGAAATTTTAAGGCGTTTGTAAGATTGGTAGTTATACCAGCCAATGAAATCTAAAGAGTCTTCAATATCTGATCTAGATGCTCCCCAATTTCCAGTGGCTTTCATATAATCATGCCAGGTCCCGTCTTTGGCTTGAGAGTAGCCATACGCTGATGATTTTCTAGGTAAAGGAATCATGCCTAAAGCATACTCTCTAGGCGGCTGAGCATTAGGTTTAAAGCGTGATTCCTGATGTACCAAAGCCATTAAAACGTAGGGTGGAGTTCCCCATTTTTTATAAGACTTGTAGGCGGCTGATTTCCATTCTCGATCGTGACTATAAATTGAGCAAATATTATCGTAAGTCTTTTTAGGTGGTGGCGTGGAGCTACAGCCAGTCATAAGGAGAGTTATTAATGATAAACTGAGAACTAATAGGCTTTTTAAAGGTTTCAAGGTTTACCCCCATAATTAAACGATAGTCGGTAGATAACATTTTTATTGCTATCCAATACTTCAATATACCATTGTCCTAGCCAAGCACTCGAAAGCTTTTTAGTAGACCAGGTCTTAAATTTATTGCTTCCAATTGGAAGTGCTATTGTTGCTAATATTTGGTTGTTGGTGCGCCAACGATGATAAATGGTTTGACCATTTGCGTTTTCAATTTCTGTAAAAAATGCCAATTTGCGTATGTACTTTGGCACACGGTTGCTGAGAGGCGAAATAGGTTCTCTATTTTCAATATTTTCACTTAAAACCGCTTGCTTAACCGTAATTGAGCTTTTTATTATAGGGTCTAAACTCAAAGGTGCATCAACAGCTTGTTGTTGTTTGTTCAACTCCAGGTCTTTTCTTTGCTGATTTGAGAGCAGAGATAGGGTAGGTAATGATGAGCTTGAGTTAGCAATGTTTGCAGGGGATGACTTTGCTAGATTTGTATCTGGCGAAGGCTTTGAGTCTGGTAATTTTTGAGTATCACTTTTAGAAGGTTTCACCTCTAACCGAGCTTGTTGCTCTGCAATATCAGATTCAATGTTTTTAATCATTAAGCTTGCCGTAGCAATACCACCTAACACCATAAAAGCGAACCAAATAAAACGAGTGCGCCAGTTGGGTTTGTTTTGTATTTGGTAATTCAGCGACATATCTTCAATGGCTTGTTCCCAGCCTTGTTGAAAATACTCCCGCATCATCATGTCTCGACGAACCTTACTGGGCATGCTGGTGACTCGTTTACCGTCAACGGCCATTCTATAGCCTTGCTTAAAGGCGTATTGATAGTCGATATTGTCGGTATCAGGAAGTTGCATGGTTTCTTAATCGTTTAACGGGTTGTCGATTGGTCAAACAAAGCTTCGGTAAAACTTCTGCTGTCAAAGGTACGCAAATCATCAATAGATTCACCAACACCAATAAATCGAATGGGAATTTGGCGTTGCTCAGCAAGGGCAAAAACAATCCCCCCTTTAGCTGTGCCATCTAATTTAGTGAGAGTAATTCCAGAAACCTCAACCGCTTCTTGAAACTGTTGCGCTTGATTCAACGCATTTTGTCCTGTTCCAGCATCGATTACTAACATCACCTCATGAGGCGCCGTGTCATCCACTTTAGCAATAACACGTTTTACTTTTTTAAGCTCTTCCATTAAATTGGACTGCGTGTGCAAGCGACCAGCGGTGTCAGCAATAAGAACATCAACCTTTTTGGCTTTAGCGGATTGAATCGCATCAAAAATAACCGCGGCTGAATCGGCACCTGTTTTTTGAGCCATAACCGGAACATTGTTGCGTTCTCCCCAAGTTTGAAGCTGCTCAACCGCCGCTGCACGAAAGGTATCTCCTGCCGCAAGCATGACCGATTTGCCTTCAAGTTGATATTTTTTAGCCAACTTACCAATGGTTGTAGTTTTACCGACGCCATTAATACCGACCATTAAAATCACAAAGGGGCCGGAATTTTCGGCCAAATGGGTATCAATGTCTAAAGGTTTAGACATGGGATCTAGGATTTCTTGTAATTGATTTTTTAGTGAGTTAATTAGGGCTTCAGGGTTTCTAAGTTCTTTGCGAGAAACTTGTTCCGTTAAGTTCTGAATAATACGATCAGTGGCATCAATCCCTACATCCGCGGTTAGTAAAATCATTTCTAACTCATCAAGCAGGTCGTCGTCAATCTCTTTACGACCTAACACTAAGCTAGCAAGACTTTCTGTAAAACTGTGTCGTGTTTTACTTAATCCTTTTTTAAGACGAGTAAAAAAGCTCGATTTTTCCTCGGGCTCCTCATCTAGTGTAAGGTCTTTAGTTGATTTAGAGGTAGGTGCAGCAGGTTCAATATTTTCTAGAGATTGATCATTCGCTTCTGTTTCTATGACAGACTTAGTTTTTATAACTGGTTCAGTTTGAATTGTTTCGTCTATTTTTGCTTGAGGTTCTTCGGTGGCTTCCACTTCTTCAACAAGTGTTGTCTGTTGCACCATAGAGGGTTCGTTAGCGGTGTCCTGAGTATTAGAATCTTCTTGAGTATTAGCATTTTCTTGATGGCTGGATTCTGAAGTGACTTCTTGATTCTCTTCAATAGCAGTATCAATGGCGTCTTCTGTTGTCTCTTTTTGGTCTTTTTTGCGGCGCAAAAAACTAAACATTTGTTTATCCTAAAGCTTGTTAGATATGAGTATTGGGGTTAAATTCAAGTTTTATTCATACTTAAATTATCAACTATCGCTATTATAAAGTAATTCATTAATAAGATGGGTGAAGACAATAGGCAATATAGTTTTCAGTTGTTCATCTTACCGATTAGTCTAATTTAACAAAGCGTGAAGGAATTACTATGTCATTTTGGAAAAAACAGACAACCCCTTGGATAGCGGGTATTTTACTCTCGTTAACCAGTAGTTTAAGTTTTGCCAATGTTACTGAATTTACTTTAGATAACCAAATGAAAGTTCTTGTCAAAGAGGATCACCGCGCTCCGGTAGTGGTTCATCAAGTTTGGTATCGAATTGGTTCTAATTTTGAACATAACGGTAAAACCGGTATATCTCATATGCTTGAACATATGATGTTTAAAGGGACTAAAAAACTTAAGCCGGGCGAGTTTTCAAAAATCGTTTCAAAGCTGGGTGGTCAAGAAAATGCCTTTACTTCTACCGATTACACCGCCTATTACCAGGTGATTGGTAAACAGCATTTGGGTGAAGTCATGCGTTTGGAGGCTGACCGAATGCGTAATATTGTTCTAACGGATGCAGAGTTTAAAAAAGAGCGTGATGTAGTCACCGAAGAACGTCGTTGGCGTACTGAAGATAAGCCTACGGGTAAATTATATGAGCAATTTATGGCAACCGCATTTGTGAACAGTCCACCACATCATCCGGTTATTGGTTGGATGACTGATATTAGAAACTGGAAAGCGGAAGATGTTCGTAAATGGTATAAGCGTTGGTATGCGCCCAATAATGCGACATTAGTCGTGGTAGGGGATGTTAATCCTCAAGAGGTTTATCAGTTGGCGCAAAAATATTATGGACATATCGAGCAAGAAACAATCACGCCGCCAGAACCCCAAATAGAGATTGAGCAAGAAGGCCCAAGACGTATTGTCTTAAAAGGCGCGACTAAAACGCCAAGTCTATTAATGGGGTTTCATGCGCCAACATTGGTTACCGCTAAAAATGAGGAACAGCGAAAAGAAGTCTTTGCTTTAGAAGTGTTAAGTTCTATTTTAGACGGAGACGATTCTGCTCGTTTAACCAAAGACTTAGTTAGAAAACAGCAAATTGTTGCCAGTGCTGGTGCCGGCTATGATGCGACTTCTCGCTTAAAGACATTATTTATGTTTAGCGCAACACCGTCTGAAAATGTAACCCCAGAACAGACTGAACAAGCTATTTGGAGCGAAATTGAAAAACTCCAAACTACGCCAGTTTCACAAGCAGAATTGGATAGAGTTTTAGCTCAATCAGAAGCCCAATATGTATATCATCAAGATTCGGTGCAGTCACAAGCGATTGTTTTAGGTTCTTTAGTCAGTGTTGGATTACCCGCTGATACCCTTGATAAATGGGTTGATGAACTGCGTAAAGTCACGCCACAAGAAGTGCAGGCGGTGGCTAAAAAATATTTGCAAAAAGATAAAGTCACCGTGGGTACTTTATTACCAAATGGCAAAACGATTCATAGAAAAGCCGGTGCAGGCATGCATTTAGGAGATATTCACTAATGAAAGATTTTATGACAAAACCAATTTACCAGGCCTGGTTATTTATCGGGACTTTATTGCTCAGTGTTTCGGCCTTTGCAGGTGTCAATATTCAAAGTTGGCAAACTGAGAATGGCGCAAAAGTGATGTATGTTCAGGCTAAGCAGCTTCCTATGCTGGATATTGAAATGACTTTTGATGCGGGTTCTGCAAGAGATGGTGATGTTTGGGGGCTTGCTTCAATGACTTCAACGTTACTGGGTACCAGTACTTCTAAACTTAATGAAGAGCAAGTATCCGAAACCTTTAATAACATTGGCGCTCAGATGGGGTCTAGTGTCAGTCGTGACAATGCTTCTATCTCTTTGCGAACCTTAACGCGACCAGAAATTATGAAAACGGCTCTGAATAATTTTGCCAATTTATTGAGTGATAGCCAGTTTAAAAAAGCCATTTTTAAGCGTGAGATGCGACGTCTAAAAATTGGTTTAAAACAAAACTCAGTAAAACCACAAATTATGGCTAATGAGGCATTATGGAAGGCATTATATGGTAAGCATCCTTATGCTCATCCTGTGTCAGGAATGCTTGAATCGGTGGATAATATTACGCTAGATAAAATCAAAGCGTTTTATAAAAAATACTATGTGGCTTCAAATGCAGTCATTGCCATTGTGGGTAATGTCGATAAAGCTCAAGCGAAAGTCATTGCCAATCAATTAACTAAAAACTTGCCACGCGGTACAAAACCACCAGGCCTGGTAAGTCCCCAAAAGACACCTAAAAAACAAACCATAAAAGTTGATTTTGATTCAACCCAAACCTATTATTCTTTAGCTCAATTGGGTATTGAACGGGGAAATCCGGATTATGTCCCTTTATTTGTTGGTAATCATTTATTGGGTGGAGCTGGGTTTGGCTCATTATTAATGGAAGAAGTTCGTGAAAAACGCGGCTTGGTGTATAGCGTTTACAGTTATTTTGCGCCACAAAAAGTCACAGGCCCTTTTATCATAGGGCTATCAACCAAAAATGCGACCGCTAATGAAGCTGATAAAGTCGTCAGGGAAACCTTAAATGCCTTTTTAAAGGACTTCTCAGATAAAAAACTGCAAGCGATTAAAGATAATTTAATTGGTGGTTTCCCATTAAGGGCAGACAATAATGGCAAGATCTTAGGGTATATTTCAATGATTGGTTTCTATGATTTGCCATTAGATTATTTAGATGAGTTTCCCAAACTAATTGAAAAAGTCACAAAGCAAGATGTCCTTAAGGCTTGGAGAAAGCACGTAAAACCTGCGAATATGATAAATATTATGGTCGGTAAACCTCAGTAATTTGTAGCTCATGAAGTTCATGAAGTTCAATGTTTAAAATTTAAATATGATATGAGGCCTTTGCATTCCATTGGGTGCAAAGGCCTTTTTTAATTAATCTGAAAAAATTTAACTGAATCTGATAACCGAAGTGAATTAATAAGTTAACTTGATAACCATTAGTTACGAAATTTGAGTTATTTTGCTCTTTTGGAATGTTTAATATTGAAGCTAGGACAAACGCCTTAAGTCCCCTTGTAATAAAGGGTGCAAGGTTCTTAGTGTAGTGAACGGTAAAAAAACGCTGCTGTTTGAGCGCAGCGAGTTCAGCGTTTTCAGTTCACAAGCTTAGAACTTGCCCGTTTATGCAGTGGGGTTTGTTTTTTGGTTACTTTTTGCCAAACTGCAAAAAGTAACGGGAAGCCTGAGTGACAAAAATTAAGGCAAAGTATTGTATTTAAAAAGGCTTCTCAACTCTTGTAATGATTGATGAAATTTTAGCTATTTTATTACTCATTATGGCTTTGGTGGGTATTGTTCCAAAATTGCGCTTACTACTTTATTAACAACCTTAGTTGTTTCATTTGGAGTGCTTTGCTCTACTAGTCTTGACGGGCTGATACCGCGCCAAACTAATTGGTTATTTCGATTGATAATATCAATCACCAAACGCCCTTCTTCATATTCATAAAGATCGGGAGAAGTGTTAAACATAACACCACCATGTCCCCCAAATACACCAAAGCCAAATGTAGTTGAAACAGGGTCTGTTTGTAATACACGTTTAGTTGAGTAGTGATAAGTTACAAAAGCATCTACCAGGCCTGGTTGACGGGTTGAAATCCCTTTAAGTTTTAATTGTTCTGTAATGGCATTTTGAATGCGTTTTGCCATTAATGGATTTTTCTGCGCAAAAGTAATGGCTTTAGGTGCAACTTGTTGTTTAGTTGGTAACCAAGCGACTGAGCGTATGCTAGAAAAATCAACACTGGTGTCATAGTCTTGATTGACCGAAACAGTAGAACAACCACTCATTACCATTGGAAGTATTGAAAAGCCGATAATGATCCATATTTTTTTCATAAATTCTCCTAGCCTATAATTGGCTGGTTTGAGCGGTTTCAATAAATGTTTTTTGAATTAAAGCCGCATCAAAACTGGCACGAGTTAATCCAAAAAAATAAATTATCTTTGTTTATACCTTAAGAGTTATCACTTAACAAGTGCTAACAAATAATGAACTAAAAAGTGTATCCAAAGCGACAGAACTAAATAAGCTACAGTAAATTACCCGGCATGGTTATAATTACGGCAAAGTTCTATTACGTAAAAAGGTTTTGAAAATGGCTCAAATTGGACAGATGAATCAATTACAAATTGTTAAAGAGGTCGAATTTGGACTCTATTTGGATGGTGGTGATTTAGGTGAAATTTTATTGCCTAAACGCTATGTTCCTGCCAAAGCCAAAGTGGGTCAGACGCTCGAAGTTTTTATTCATTTAGATTCGCAAGACCGTTTAGTAGCCACCACTGATAAGCCTCTGGCGGAGATAGGTGAGGTAGCTCATTTAAAAGTAACCGATGTAAATCGAACTGGCGCTTTTATGGATTGGGGTATGCCAAAAGATTTATTAGCTCCTTATGCAGAACAGCGCGTGCCTATGGAGCAGGGTAAGTCGTATTGTGTATTTCTTTACATTGATTTAAGTGGTCGTATTGCCGCCTCTAGTAAATTGAGTATGCATTTAAAAGAAACTAACGATACGTTTAAGAGCGGTCAACCAGTAAAACTAATGGTGGTTAGCAGAAGTAAAATGGGCTATACCGCATTAATTAATGGTACTCATTTAGGCTTAATTCACAATAGTGATATTTTACAGCCTTTAAGAATGGGGCAAAAAATGCAAGGCTATATTAAAGGGATTCGTCCAGACCATAAAATTAACCTTACTCTACAAAAACGTGGTCAAGAAGCTCAAGATGAATTAGGGCAAATGATTATGGCAGTATTAGAAGCTAATGATGGTGTTTCAGAATTAACCGATAAAAGTACGCCGGAGGCGATTTTTGATCGTTATCGAGTGAGTAAAGCTAGTTATAAAAAAGCATTAGGGCGTTTACTTTCCGCTAAAAAAATCGAAATTACGCCGCAACAAATAACCTTAGCTAAATAAAACCATAAATTCATAACTCTATTATGTCTAAAAACAAACGTTATCACACCCAAGCAAAACCCTCTAAACAATCTACCCGGCCTGGTCGGTCTAAAGCAGACAGTTTAGGAGAGGTGCGTATTATTGGTGGTGACTGGCGTGGTCGAAAACTTCCTGTGTTGAATGCAGAAGGCTTAAGACCTACTTCTGATAGGGTTCGTGAAACGCTGTTTAACTGGTTGCAGTTTGACGTACCAGGAGCCACCTGTTTAGATGTTTTTGCGGGTTCTGGCGCATTAAGCTTTGAAGCCTTATCACGAGGTGCCAAACACGCTACTTTATTAGAGTTAGATATCGCTAATTCAAAACAGCTTAAACAAAACTTACTGACCCTTAAGGTTGATAATGCGCAAGTTGAACAAACAGATAGTTTACAGTGGCTTTCTAATCAATCGGATTCAGTATTTGATTTGGTCTTTTTAGACCCACCTTTTCATCAAGACTTAATGCAAAAATCGGTAGATTTACTGTTTAAAAATGGTTATGTAAATCACCAGGCCTGGTTATATTTAGAACAAGAAAAACCACTAGATTGGCCATTATTACCAAATGGCTGGATTTGTCATAGAGAAAAAAACACATCACAAGTTCGTTTTGGTTTGTTTAAATTTGACGAGTGAGTCTTGCGTTGTAAATTAAAAATAATATTTTTATTGATACGCTTAACGTAAAATGCGTTGAAACCATCACTAAGATGAAAATAAAGACTTCAATTTAAAGGAATTTCATGTCTATTACTGCGGTTTATCCAGGTACATTTGATCCGATTACTTGCGGACATTTTGACTTAATTGAGCGAGCTGGACGTTTTTACGATCGCCTAGTGATTGCGGTAGCGGATAACCGTAATAAACAATCACTTTTTACTCTAGAAGAAAGAGTCTCTTTAGCTAAAGCGGTAACCAAAGATATGCCAAATGTAGAGGTTGTTGGATTTAGTGGTCTATTGGTTGATTTTGTAAAAGAGATTGATGGCCAGGTTTTATTACGTGGCTTAAGAGCGGTTTCGGATTTTGAATATGAGTTTCAATTAGCGTCAATGAACCGTAAATTAGCCCCAGAAGTTGAAACCATGTTTATGACGCCAGCGGAACAATACGCTTTTATTTCATCGAGTTTAGTTCGTGAAATCTCCGCTTTAGGTGGCGATGTATCAGAATTTGTTCACCCGGTTGTCGGGCAAGCTTTAAAGCAAAAACAAGCACTTTAAAGCGATAATCTTAGACTCTTGTAAAGGCCTCTATTTACGATTGTTCGTTTCTAACGTATATGGGATTTGAATTTGCATGCCATCTTTTTGATGAATCATCAATGTGACTTGCCAGTTCATTGTTTGATTGGTACAAAATGCCAACATAGATGTTCCTATATATCGAGTAGGGCTTGCAGGGGTCAACGTTACGCGGTTATAACCCATATACATATTAATACCGGTAATATCTAGCTCAACTTTTTGCACATCTAAATTCTCAATATCCACCTCAATTCCTAATGGCCTAGCAATCGGAATAGGGTGTGGACTAATTTTTAAGGTGACCTTAGCACCGTCCTTTTCTGCCGTACAGCTTTCTTGGTGTAAATTACACGCTTTATCCGTTGGCCATTGCACAATGTTATCTTGCGAATGATTACTGCAGCCATTTAAACCAAAAAGGCTGAACAATATGATTGCCAATGCGGGGCGATAAAGGCTAAGAGTTTGTTTCATGAAAAGCATCCTTGTACACATCTTCGTAAACTAGTCGACTGATGATTTAAATTACCACCTACTATTACTATATTCAATGATTTCATTTATAAAGTGAGACCTTTGCACGAGAGTATGCACGAATAAAAATGGTTAAAATTCACCCGATTTTTGTTGAAAAACTTGCGAATAGCTAGCTATTCCCTGCGTTTTCCGCCGCAATCAGGCAAATTTTTCCTCATTTTTCTTTCGCACCTATCTTGTGAAAAGGTCTCAGAATGAATACTTTCTGACTATTTATCAAGCCTTGACAATAAAGAGATGATAACTCAAAATGTGCATCGTTATGTATTAAAGGTAATATAGCTTTGTTAGAATCCCATCCTGAACAACTTGTGCACGCATTTTTAATGGGTTCTAAGCAGTCCCGTTCGGGACAAAGACGCCTAGAATTGTTAAATAAAATTGCTTCTTTGGGGTCTTTATCTGCCGCAGCTAAAGCGTGCGGTTTAAGTTATAAAGGGGCTTGGCAGGCTATTGAAGCGATGAATTTGGCTGCAGAAAAACCTTTGGTAACCGCTCAAAAAGGTGGTTCTGGGGGCGGGGGAATGGTATTAACGCCGGCAGGTCAGGCGTTGTTATCCGCTTATCAACTGTTTAACGAGCAAATGCAGCATTGGATGAGGGATTTAGAAAATCTTTCACCAGGAGTACTCAGCCAATTAGAAATCATGAGAAAAGTATCAATGAAAACTAGTGCAAGAAATCTATTTCATGGTTCGGTAATTAAAATTACAAAAGGCCCGGTTAATTGTGAAGTGGTTTTAGTCATTGGCGAACACAGAGAAATCGTTGCGCAAATTACTCCGGACAGTGCAGAGCGCTTGGGTTTAGAAATCGGGTCAGATGCCTTCGCTTTAATTAAAGCGAGTTGGGTTATTTTAAGTGAAGACATTCAAGGTAAATTTAAAACCAGTGCCCGCAATATGTTTTGTGGCGAAGTGCTTGCCATAGAGACTGGCGCGGTTAATAGCGACGTGACTTTTGATATAGGTGGAGGTCAAAAAATGTCGGCGGTTGTGACTAATCAAAGTATCGATAACCTTGAACTAGTAGAAGGTAAACGCTGTTGTGCATTGGTCAAAGCAAGCCATGTTTTATTGGCAATAGCAGATTAATAGCCGATTAACAAAAGATTAACAACAGATGAACAAAAGAATTAAACGTTAAGAGTCCTTTTTATGCAAAGGTCTCGTTATAGAGGAAATACCATGAGAGTAAAACAAATAAGCCTTTCGGTTGTGTTAATGGCATCCATATTAGGCAGTTCAGCCGCAACTGCTCAAGAGAGTATTCGTATAGCGGTGGCATCTAATTTTTTGGCCACATTAAAATCGTTATCCAAGGACTTTACCGCTGAAACCGGGATTAAAGTACAAGTCTCTAACGGTGCAACGGGGATGTTATATGCGCAAATAAAAAAAGGGGCTCCTTATGATCTATTTTTTGCAGCAGATGCGGCGCGACCAGAACGATTAGAGAAAGAGGGCTTGATTGAACCGAATAGTCGTTTTACCTATGTTACCGGTAAATTAGTCGCCTGGTCACCTGATGCACATAAAGTTTCACCTGACTTAACCCGGTTTAATCCTAATAACCCACGTTTACATTTTTTTGCTATTGCCAATCCAAAGACGGCACCCTATGGTTTAGCGGCGGTAGCCACCTTAAAACATTATGGTTTTTATGAACCTTTAGTCTCACAGAATAAAATTGCCTTAGGTGAAAATGCGGGCAAAACCTTTCACTATGTTGTGAGTCAAAATGCTCAGATAGGGCTTATTGCAAAATCTTATGTTTCTAATCCTAATAAAACAATTGGCGGCAAATATTTTGAAATTCCAAGCAACCTTTATCCCAAGTTGCTTCAACAAGCGGTGGTGTTAAAAGGTAAACAAACGCCAGCAACCCAAGCTTTTTTAAAGTTTTTTAAATCTCAAAAAGCACGTAAAAAAATTGAAGCCTATGGTTACGGTTTAGGAGATTAAAATGTGTTGAGACCTTTGCACCCAAGGGCATAAACACGAGAGTATGTACGAGTAAAAATGGTTCTAGGTGCCCCTTGAGGGTAAAAATTAACCTTATTTTTGTTGTACCCCAAGGGTACTTCCGTTGGGCGACAACTTGCGAATAGCTAGCTATTCCCTGCATTTTCCGCCGCAATAAGGTAAATTTTTTACCCTCAAGGGGTACTTACGCCTATTTTTCTTTCGCACCTATCTCGAGCAAAGGTCTCAAGTTACCAATCTTATTTGAATCATTTATAAGCTCTCACAATTAAGTTAGGACAAAAATGTTAGCAGGTGTCGATTTACAGCCTTTGTGGATTTCCTTACAGGTAGCGTTTTATACCACGATATTATTAATTATTTTAGGTACGCCATTGGCTTTATGGCTAGCTCGAGTACAAGGCATGAAAAAAGCCGTATTTGAAGCGATGGTGGCTTTACCATTAGTGTTGCCGCCTACCGTTTTAGGGTTTTACCTGTTAGTGACGATTGGCCCGGGAGGTCCTATTGGTGAGCTTTGGGCTTCAATGGGGTTTTCACCGCTGCCATTTTCAATGTCAGGTTTGGTTATAGGGTCATTTTTATACTCTTTACCCTTTGCCATTCAGCCGCTTATGAATGGCTTTGAACAGCTAGGTTCACGATCAAGTGAAGTGGCTGCCACCTTAGGCGCAGGGCCAATAGACCGCTTTTTTAGTGTGACCTTGCCACTAACCAGAAGGCATTACTTAGTCGCCGCTACCTTGGCCTTTGCGCATACCATGGGCGAGTTTGGTGTGATTCTAATGATAGGCGGAAATATCCCTGGTGTGACGCAAGTGGCTTCTATTGCTATTTATGATCATGTTGATGCGCTTGAATATTCAGAAGCGCATGTGCTATCAGCCATTATGTTGGGTATGAGTTTAGTGGTGTTAACTATTGTTTATGGGGTTAACCGTCGCATGGAGCTTAAGTTAAGATGACAAAGCCTAAACAGAGCATCAAAAATGCAGAATTAACGGGGCTTTTACAGGGTCAACTCTATTGGCAACGCGGTGATTTCACTTTAGATACCGGTAATTTTGAAATACCTGCGAAGGGGTTAACCGCTATTTTTGGCCATTCAGGCAGCGGTAAAACGACCTTTTTAAGATGCTTAGCGGGTTTTGAAAACACGGCGAAAGGCCAAGTTGTGTTTTCTGACCAGGCCTGGTTACTTAATGGCAAATCAATGCCCATTTATAAACGCCAGTTAGGTTATGTGTTTCAAGAAGCCAGTCTTTTCTCGCATTTAAATGTAGAAGACAATTTACGTTATGGCCTAAAAAGGGCACAAAAAAAGTCACCAGGCCTGGTAGATATTGAATTTGAACAGGTTATTGAATGGTTGGGTTTAGCCGATTTATTAAATCGCAATACAATCACCTTGTCAGGAGGAGAGCGCCAACGTGTGGCGATTGGTCGCACATTATTATCGCAGCCTAAAATTCTTATGATGGATGAACCCATGGCCGCCTTAGACTTGTTTGCCAAACGCGCGATTATGCCGTATTTGGAACGCTTGCGAGATGAGTTAGCGATTCCAATTTTATACATCACCCATTCACCCGAAGAGGTAGAACGTTTAGCGGATACGGTGATTTTTATGCAACAAGGCCGCATCACTTCGATAGAGCCGATTGAACCCGCATTAAATCGACCCAATACGCCGCTCTATCAAGGGGCTGAGCCGCGTTCGGTTTTGTCTGCCAAGGTGGTTGAAAAGTTTGATGATGAGGGCTTAACTCGATTACAGGTCGGAGATGCAGAACTGTTTGTGCCGTCCGTTGAAGACGCACAAGCGAATCAAATGGGCGGGCAGGTTCGTGTTGTTATCTCTGCCAAACAGGTGAGTTTGCTGTCTGAGCAACCCTCTCAGACCTCAATGTTAAATCATTTAGCCGTCACCATTGAAAGCATTGATACACATAATGAGTATAGTTATCTGCTGAAGCTTCGAGTTGAGAATGAGCCTTGGCCACTGCTAGCACAAGTGACCAAACGCTCACACAATAAACTGAATTTGCAAGTTGGACAGGCCTGGGTGGCGGCGATTAAATCAGTGTCGATTCTCAATTAAGCATCGCTGAGCTCCGAGGCGATGATGCCTAAGCTTATGACCACAATTTATAACCATTTTAAGTTAAAAATACTGTTAATTGCAGACAGCAACAGAACCGGTAAGGCGCCCACTAAAAACGCCAATCCAAGATGTTCTGGATTCAACGGCAAGGTGCCCAACAGCAAATTGCCGAAAGGCGTATAAACCATCATTAACGATAATAAACCGGAGCCGGCGACCGCCACTAATAAAACTCGATTCCCAAACGGATTGCGACGGTAAATATTGGTGGTGGTTCGGCTATCAAAGACCTGTACCAGCTGTCCAAAAATTAGGGTCATAAATGCTAAGGTTTGCGCATAGGATTGCTCTAAACCAAGGTTGATGGCGTAGATAAACATCCCGTAAGTCACGGCCCCCATAATCAAACCACGAACTAGAATAGTCTGCCCTAATCGCCCGGAGAAGAAACTCTCATGTTTGGCTCGTGGTGAGCGTTCCATCACATTATCTTCGGCGCCATCCACCCCCAGCGCTAAGGAGGGTAGACCGTCACTGATTAAGTTAATCCATAAAATCATCAGTGGGGCAAGCGTCAGCAGTGGTTCTTCCACGATTAAAATAAACGCGAATAGCAGGGCGGAGACTTCACCGACATTGGTGGTTAAATCTTGGCGAATAAACTTTCGAATATTGTCATAGATGCGTCGCCCCTCTTTGACCGCCTCGACAATGGTGGCAAAGTTGTCATCCAGTAAAATTAAGTCGGCCGACTCTTTGGATACCCCAGTTCCTGTAATTCCCATTGCCACACCCATATCCGCTGTTCGTAATGCTGGGGCATCGTTGACGCCGTCGCCGGTCATGGCTACCACATGGTCGTGTTTCTGCAACGCTTGCACGATTCGTAACTTGTGTTCAGGGGTCACACGAGCAAATACCGAGGTCTGTTCGACCTGTTCATACAGATCATCATCTGACATTTTAGAGAGCGTTTTACCTTCCAATACCGGAGCATCACTGTCGCTGATAATGCCCATTTTAAGAGCAATGGCTTTGGCGGTAATGGCATGGTCTCCGGTAATCATAGAGACTCGAATCCCAGCAGAGTGGCAAGCAGAAACCGCTTCAATGGCTTCCGGTCGAGGCGGGTCGATAATGCCAAAAATACCAGCTAAAAGCAGATTGCTTTCTAACTCTTCATAACTGAGTTCTAGGTCGCTAAGCTCTAATTTACGGTAGCCAATCGCCAGTGTGCGCAGGGCTTGATTGGCAAAGTTCTCAACCACTCCATGAATTTGGCACTGATCGCTGAGCATATCGCCCAAACCGTCTTTCAGTTGTACCGCAATGCTGTTTTGTATCATCACATCCGGCGCACCTTTGACAATTAACCAGTGCTGCTGCTGGTGATCTTTGACGATGACACTCATCATTTTTCGTTTGGAATCAAAAGGGAAGGTTTGCACCACTGTGTAGGCGTTTTTGGCGATGTCTTTGGTCATGCCCATTTTGGCGGCGGCGACTAAAATAGAGCCTTCGGTTGGTGAGCCAATGATGCTGTGTTTGCCGTCGTTTTCGACATGTTGGGCTTCATTGCAGAGCACAGCTAGTGTCATCATATATTCGAGATTATGAATCTCTTTATGGGCAATCGGCGTGTGGTTATGGTCTAAAAACTGGCCGACGGGTTGGTAGCCTTTTCCTTCGAGGTGATAGTAGTTTCCAGCTGTCCAAAGTTGGGTGACCTGCATTTTATTTTGGGTCAGGGTGCCGGTTTTATCCGAGCAGATAATGGAGGTTGAGCCTAAGGTTTCAACTGAAGCCAGTTGTCGAACGAGGCCATTGTTGCGCATCATTCGGGTCGCCCCTAAGGTCAAGACAATCGTTAAAATCGTCATTAAGCCTTCTGGTGTCGCGGCCACCGCCAAGGAGATTCCCGTCGTCATTAAAACTGACCAACTCATGCCATGCATTAAACCGATGCTGATGACCACCATGACCACGATTAACGCAGCCATGATTAAGACTTTAGAGAGACGGTGAACTCGGGCTTGTAAGGGGGTGAGATGAGTGCTGGCAGTTTGCATTAAATCGGCGATTTTTCCAACTTCGGTGTGCATGCCGGTGTTCACCACCACACCCAAACCTTGGCCTTCTGTCACCGCAGTGCTCATAAACGCCATATTTGATTGGTCGGCAATCGGTAGGTCGGCTTGTTGAATGGAATTGCAATGTTTGCCAACGGGTTCGGATTCGCCGGTTAAAGCGGCTTCGTCAATTTTTAGTTGTTGGGTATCCAGCAGTCTTAAGTCGGCGGGAACAATGCTACCGGCATCCAGTCTAACGATGTCTCCTGGAACCAGTTCGGAAGCCGCCAGGGTTTGCCACTGTTGATTTCGCAATACAATGCATTGCGGTGCGGCCATCTGTTTGAGTGCATCGATGGATTTTTGTGCGCGGTATTCTTGGATAAAACTGATGAGTGCGTTGATTAGAATAATCACGGTGATGGCAATGGCGTCGACCATGTGAGCGGTGATAAACGACAGCACCGCACCAAACATCAAAATAATCAGCAAGGGGTTTTTAAATTGGCTTATCAACATCCAAACCCCTGACACCGACTTTTGAGCCACAATTTGATTTAAACCAAATTGGGCTTGAGCATCCGCAATGTCTGTTTCATTTAAGCCGGTTTGAAGGTCGCTTTTGAGCGTTGTCATGACCTGCTGTGGGTCTTGTTTGAACCAATCCATCTTTTTCACCCTTGTGATTGTTGCCAGTGTTAAAAAACCAGCTTGTTGCTTGCATTGTTAATCACAGGTGAATGCTCGTCAATGGGGTGACATTGGATTTCATTAAAAAGTCATGAGGATTGGGTACGTTTCTTTTTCTGACAGTTTGGGCAAAAATAGCTAGCACGTTGATTCAGAATCATACGTTCTATTGTTGTACCACAAACAGTGCAGGGCTTGCCTGCTTGGTCATAGACATTTAATTTCTGTACAAAATAGCCTGGCTTACCGTCGGGTGATAAAAAGTCTTTCAAGGTGGTTCCGCCTTGTTCAATGGCTGCGGCTAAAACCTTTTTAATGTTTTCAGCTAAAAGCGTGCATTGCTTTTTTGTCAGTTTACTGGCTGGTTTTTGTGGATGGATTTTGCTCATAAACAACGATTCATTGGCGTAAATATTGCCGGCTCCAACCACAATATGGCTATTCATTACAAAGCTTTTAATGGCAACTTTTCGATGACGAGATTTTTGATAAAGGTATTCACCATTAAAGTCATCCGATAAGGGTTCTGGCCCGAGTTTACCGATTAGTTTATGGTTGCTAATGTCACCCTCTTTAGCATCATGCCATAAAACTGCGCCAAAACGCCGTGGATCATTTAAGCGAACCACAAAGCCATTCGCTAATCCAATATCAACATGGTCATGTTTAAGTAAAGCCGTTTCTTTAGGCAGTATTCTTAAATTGCCAGACATTCCTAAATGTATCAGTAAAGTTCCTGCTTTAGTCTTTAGCAGAAGGTATTTTCCTCTTCGATCAATGGACTGAATTACCAGGCCTGGTAACTTGTTTGAGAGGCTTAAATCGATTGGCCAGCGTAATTGTGGATTACGAACAATAAAATCAGTAATCGTTTGTTTGTTCGCTTTGGGGGTTATTCCTTTACGAGTGGTTTCTACTTCGGGTAATTCAGGCATAGTTTTGAGTGATTGAATTTATATAAGAAACTCATATTGTAATCAAAGCGTGAAAAAAGCGTTAGAAATCTGTCAAAGTTTGGTTGTGGTTTTAGGCATAAAATTTGTTTAATGAGACCTTTGCACGAGATAGGTGCGAAAGAAAAATGAGGGAAAATTTTCCTGATTGCGGCGGAAAACGCAGGGAATAGCTAGCTATTCGCAAGTTTTTCAACAAAAATCGGGGGAATTTTAACCATTTTTACTCGCGCATACTCTCGTGCAAAGGTCTCTTAATGATTAATAACGGTTTTTAAAGGTGCTTTATCAATATTTGTGCTTTCCTGCCGTTAAATTAAATAGAGATTGACTCATTGAGACCTCTGAACGCCATTTGTGGGAAAGGTCTCTAATTAAGCTGATAACGGAGATAAAATGAATACCTCTAACTATTATGTAGAGTTTGATGGCAGTGACTATATTGTGCTTTTTGGTACCAATGTAGTTGCCGCCTTTGCAAACTCAGATGAGGCTTATAGTGCAAAACGAAGCTTTGAAGAGCGGCCGGTGATTCAACAACAAGATAGAACGCCTCCCGCAATGAAAGTCGCCAAAGCACTATATTACTCACAACTAAACGCTCAATTAGCCTAAGACAGCTTGGGTATGATTAGAAATCTTACGTATCATTCAAAATAATCAGTATTTCTATACAAAGCTTTTTAATTTTTAAAACTATGAATTCAGGTTAAATTTTTTTATACTTGGAGTTTAATTAACTCATACGAGTGTGTTTAATGAAACCTAGCAATTGGTTGCCAGAGAAATTCTTCTCTATTTTTTTTATGGCATGGTTTCTATTTGCTTTTTCTTCGATTGCCAATTCCTCTGATGTTCAAACCACAACCGCTTTAAAAAACAGTAAAACGTTAACCCCTATAAAACTTCAAATAAATTGGAATCATCAATTTCAGTTTGCAGGTTTTTATGCCGCTATTCAACAAGGCTACTATCAGCAAGCAGGCATGGATGTAAATATGATTAGCTGGAAGCCAGGATTAGTGATGACCGATGAGGTCATTTCTGGACGAGCTGATTTTGCTGTGGCTAAGGGTAACGTTATTACCGACTATGCAAAGGGCAAGCCGCTTTCTTTGGTTATGGCCTCTTTTCAGTATTCGCCTTTGGTTTTGTTGGCGCATGAACCTACCTCTGATTTAGCTCAGCTTTCTGGTAAATCCGTTATGTATGATGGAGGTATACAGATTGCTGGTTTACTTCATACAGCCAAACCAAAATTAAATAAAGTCATCAAAAAGATTAAAAGTTCTGGAAATATACAGGATTTTATTGATCATAAAGTCGATTATTATACCGCCTATGCCACTAATGAGCCTTATCGATTAAAACAGTTAGGTGTGCCATTTTATGTGTTGGACCCAAAAACCTATGGTGTGCAAACTTATGGTGATTATGTGGTGACATCACAAAAAATGGCCATGTTATACCCCAATAGGGTAAAAGATTTTAAAGATGCCACTATCAAAGGCTGGCAATACGCTATTGCCCATCAAGAAGAGATTGTTGATTTTATAATAAAAAATTACCCCGTCGTTAAATCTCGTGATGCCTTATTGGCAGAAGCCAAAATGACGACTGGCTATGTGCAATCAGGTAGTGTGTCTATAGGCAATGTGTCACCTATAAAATTACAGGCAGATGCTGCTACTTTTCAAGAATTGGGCTTTATGACTCAGGCCGAACTGGACGCATTAAAACCGAAAGACTTTATTTTTAATGACAATCAGAGCCCTTATTCAAAACAAGAAATCGATTACTTAAAAAACCATCCTATTATTAAGCTAGGCAGTGACCGTGATTGGGCTCCTTTTGAGTTTTATGATACTCAGCATGGCTATACTGGGCTGTCCGCAGATTATTTTAAGATTTTTGAGAAGAAACTCGGGGTAAAGTTTAAGGCTGTATTTTCTGATTCATGGGCTTCTGTGGTTAAGATGGCTAAAAATGGTGAGTTAGCAATGTATTCCTGTGCGGTACCTTCGCCAGAGCGTAAAGAGTACATGAATTTTACTCAGCCTTATCTGTCGTTTCCAATGGCCTTAGCAAGTGTTGATGCGATTCAATTTGTGGATCAATATTCACAGCTAGAAGGTCATACCATCGCTGTTGTTAAGGGGTATTGGTCTCACGAAATATTGGCGAATGATTATCCCAAGGTAAAATTGTTAGTGGTTGATAATATTGTTGATGGCCTTAATGCATTGGTGGATGGCCGTGCCGATGGTTATTTAGGAAATTTGGCGAGTATTAACTATAGCGCTGAAAAATATGGTTTAGATGGGGTGAAAATTGTTGGGCAGTTTCCTGAGCGTTTTGAACTAGCGATGGGGGTGCAGAAATCAGATCCCATTTTATTTAGTATTATTCAAAAAACGCTTAATTCAATTACCCCAGAGGAGCGCAAAACCATTTTTAACCGCTGGGTTCAGCTTGAGGTGGTTAATGAATTAAACAAAAAACAGCTATGGCAGATTTTTGTTCCTGTTGTTCTGGTTATCTTGAGTCTTCTTGCTTTAGTGGGTATTTATGCCTTTCAAAAGAGTAAGCAAAATTCTTATATTGGAGAGATTCATGAACTTTCTTATGCCACTGTAATTGATGTAGCGACGCTAAAAATTATTTGGAGTAGCCAATCTTTTGCGGAGTTATCAGGTTATTCTCCAGACGAGTTAGTCGGTATGCCTTATCTCAACCTTTCTTGGAAAGGGTTAGAGGATAAAGAAATTAAATATATCTATACAAAACTGATAAGTGGTTTTTCATGGTCTGGAGAAATGCATGCAAAAACCAAAAAAGGCACTTCATATTGGGTTGAATTAACCCTCACGCCTAAAAAGAATGTATTTGGTCAAGTCAAAACTGTTTTGGCAACACGAGTAAACATTACAGATAAAAAACGTTTGGAGCAATTATCGGTTACGGATGAACTCACAGGACTCTATAACCGTCGTTACTTTAATGAAGTGATTCAATCAGAAATTAAGCGTGCCCAGCGAGACCAAAGAGCAATGAGCGTGGCTATGTTGGACATTGATTTATTTAAAAAAGTAAACGATACCTATGGCCACCAGTTCGGTGATGAGGTGCTTAAACAAATATCTAAAGAATTAAAATTACATTTTCATCGAGCGAGTGATTTTGTTTTTAGAATGGGGGGCGAGGAGTTTCTTATTATTAGCGCATTTAAAGAAGAGACGCAATTTAATGCCTATTTAGAAGCATTTAGAGAACAGATTCAGGCGCTTAATATCAAAAATGAACAAGCCCCATTAAAAGTGGTGACAATCTCAGTGGGTGGTCTTTATACTCAAGCTGATAAAGAGATGGATTTCGAAGCTATTCTTAAACGTGTTGATGACATGCTCTATCGGGCAAAAGAAAAGGGTCGCAACAGAGTAGAAATGTATAAAAACACACCCGCTAAGGTATAGCCAGGTATTTAATAAAGGCCTAGGTTTATAAGTTTGGGTATATGTATTTTATGATTGATTAAACAAATCTTTTAACCACGAAGACACGAAAGCACGAAGATTTCTAATATCTAATACCAACTTAAATTTAGCCAATAACCAAACTAAACGTATAACCAAACTAAACATAATAAATTAATCGCTTTTACACTTTACAAATGCAGAGCTTCAGAGCTTATAGGCATGACTTAAGATCGTTAGGCTATGATTTTCGAATCACTTTTATTTATTTTTTATCTTCGTGCCTCTGTGTCTTCGTGGTTAATTTTTACAATACTGGATAATCAATCACAAAATACGGATACCCATAAGTTTTAGGTATTTTTTAGGCATAAAAAAACCCGGTCTTTTGAACCGGGTTGGTCTCAAATCTATCTGGGTAAGACTTATTTGATTTTTGCTTCTTTGAACAAGACGTGTTTACGAACTACTGGATCGTATTTCTTGATCTCGAATTTTCCAGCCATGTTTCTTTTATTTTTATCAGTTGTATAAAAATAAGCAGATTCAGTTGACTGTAATTTGATTTTATCGCGCATGGTTAGTCTCCTTAGACCTTCTCACCACGTGAACGCATATCTGCGATCACAGCGTCAATTCCGTTTTTATCAATGATACGCATGCCTGCAGCAGTAACGCGTAACTTAACAAAACGACTTTCAGCTTCAGACCAAAAACGATGCGTGTGCAAGTTTGGTAAGAAACGACGACGTGTTTTACGGTGAGAGTGAGAAACATTGTTACCTACGACAGGACGTTTCCCTGTAACTTGGCATACTTTAGACATTTCACAATCCTTCTTAAAAACAGTTTAAAACCTTTAAATAGGTTTTAAATAAATAAAAATATTCGAATATTTCTATATTTCATTACGTTATGTGGGTAACGTTAAAAATAAGAAGCGGAATTATCCACAAATTAAGCATCGATTGCAAGTTTATATTTCAACTGTTTATGAATTAAGAGGTTTTGATGGAGGGTTTTTAATAGAAAGAATGATGAAAAGCTTACTTTTTCACTAAATAGTAATAATTTAGTGAATGAAATCAGTAGATAATATTCAAATATTTAATCAAGGATTTGTACGCTCTACTTATCGTGCAATATTCTTAATGTATCCAATTTAATTAATGGTAATGGCAATGTTTAAAAAGAATCAGTCGCAAAATCATACACAAAACACTCTATCTCTTTCGGCAGATGAGATCGATGAAATCGTTCGTCCAGCACCTGAGAAAACCGATTTTGATGAGGTCGTTGAAAAAGCAATGTCACGACGTGACTTTTTTAAGGGTGGAGCTTTGTTAGTGGGAACCGGCTTATTTGCAAAATCCACCTTAGTAGCCGCCATGTCAAAAAATCAGAAATCAGAGTTTGATATCTATGCTTTTGAAAATGTACCTGCGAATAGTAAAGATACCATTACTTTACCTAAGGATTATCAATGGAAACCACTTGTTAGTTGGGGTGACCCATTGTGGTCCAAAGCAAGTCAGTTTACTAATACTGAAGATTTTGTAGCAGAAAATCAAGAGTGGGCTTTTGGTGATAATAATGACGGCATGAAACACTTTACGATTGATGGCCGAGAAGTGCTGGCAATTAATCATGAGTATGTGAATATGGCCTCGTTTTTTCATCATCATGAAAGCAAATCGCCTCAAACAAAGGATGATATTGTAAAAACCCAGCAAGCTGTTGGGGTGTCGATTGTTGAAGTGAAAGAAGGTAAAGATGGCTGGCAGGTTGTTAAGGATTCTGAATTTAATCGCCGAATTACTGCGTTAACCCCAATGCAAATCACTGGGCCGGCACGTGGTCACAATTTAATGAAAACTCAGCATGACCCTCAAGGTATTCAATCTTTTGGAACCTGGGCTAACTGTGGTAGCGGTAAAACGCCTTGGGGAACCTATTTAACGTGTGAAGAGAATTTTAATGGCTATTACGGCAGTAAAAATGATTTGGTTAAGGTGAGTGATGAATTAAAGCGATACGGATTGTTTGCAAAAAACTATGGTTACGATTGGCATTTAGCGGATGAGCGTTTTGATTTAGAGAAGACACCAAATGAACCTAATCGTTCAGGTTTTGTGGTGGAAATCGATCCAGCTAATCCAAACAGCACACCAAAAAAACGTACAGCTTTAGGGCGTTTTAAACATGAAAATGCTGAGATGGTGATTGCTGATAATGGCCAAGTGGTGGTTTATTTAGGGGATGATGAACGTGGTGAGTATCTATACCGTTATGTTTCTAAAAATCGTTATCACAAAAATGCTGACATCGATGATTTGATGGAAAACGGTACTCTCTACGTTGCTAAGTTTAATGAGAATGGCTCTGGAAGTTGGATTGCGTTAACTAAAGAGGCAACGGGAATGGATATGGCAGAGATATGCATTCATACACGTCAGGCGGCCTCTAAGGTGGGGGCAACCACAATGGATCGACCAGAGTGGATTGCTGCAAATCCCCATAAAGCAGAAGTCTTTTGTGCTTTAACCAATAACAAAAATCGAGGCATTAAACCTAACGCTGGGGGCGATGCTCAGCCAGTAGGTGGGGTTAATCCTCGTCAAGAAAATCACTATGGTCAAGTCGTTCGTTGGGTACCCAAAAATAATGACCATATAGCAGACAGTTTCAGTTGGAACTTATTTGTGCTGGCGGGCAATCCAACGGTACATAAAGAGGGACTTTATGCGGGTTCCAAAAACGTGAACAGTGATAATATGTTCAATTCACCAGACGGTATTCACTTTGACAGCCAAGGTAAGTTATGGATTCAAACCGATGGTAAAACTTCTAATAAAGATGAGTTCGCCGGTATGGGTAATAATCAGATGTTACTGGCGAATCCAGAAACGGGTGAAATTAAACGGTTTATGGTTGGGCCTCAGGAGTGCGAGGTTACCGGGTTTAGTTATAGTGAAGATGGTAAAACCATTTTTGTCGGTATCCAGCACCCTGGTGACAAAGGAAATTCAACCTTTCCATATGGGGGTGTTGCACGTTCCACTGTAATTGCGATTTCTCATAAAAAAGGTTATCAAATTGCTTAGTGAAAGCCTTGCCTGAGTGTAAGGCGTGAAATCTTAGGTGTAAAAGTTTCAACTTAATCTGACAAGACACCAGCTAATTACTAACCTAGCTTGATGAAAAATTCATTATCAGATTTGAGTTATTTTCTACTTTTGTGATGCTTAATATTGAAGCTTGGGCAAACGCCTTAAGTCCCCTTGTAATAAATGGTACAAGGTTCTTAGCGTAGTGAACGGTAAAAAAACGCTGCTGTTTGAGTACCCCAAGGGCATTTCCTACGGGGCACCAGCGAGTTCAGCGTTTTCAGTTCACAAGCTTAGAACTTGTCCATTTATGGAGTGGGGTTTGTTTTTTCTTGTCTCTGCAGCCAAGTTCTTCGTTTGGTTACTTTTTGCCAAATTGCAAAAAGTAACGGGAAGTCTATGTGACAATATTTAAGGCAAAGATTTATATTTAAAAAGGCTTCTCAATCGCTGTTCTGTCGGATTAAATCTAAGCTTTTACATATTAGGGCATTTGATTATGCTGTGCTAGTGAATGCCAGCGGCCTTTATCGCCAATAATAATATGGTCTAAGGTTCTTACTTCAATCAGTTCAAGTGCCGAGCTTAAAGATTGGGTAAGTAGAATGTCAGCCTGGCTTGGGGTTGGATCGCCGGAAGGGTGGTTATGTGCCAAAATAACGGCTGCTGAATTGGCACTTAAAACCGCTTTTACGACCTCTCTTGCATGCACTTCAGCTTGATTTAGAGTGCCTTCAAAGAGTATTTTCAGTTCAATCAACTGATGTTGTTGGTCTAATAGTAATATGGCAAAACGTTCTCTTGTTTGGTGAGAGAGTTCGTGTGATAAATAATTTGCGACGAGCTCTGGACTGGTAAATGCATCACTTTTTTGTAATCCTGATTCAAAGTGACGGCGTGACATTTCTAACACAGCGCGCATTTGAACATACTTGGCTTGACCAAGCCCTTTAGCTTTACAAAACTCAGTTTCATTGGCATTAAGCAGGTTATGCAAGCTGCCAAATTCATTTAGTAGGTCTTGAGCTAAATCTACGGCACTTTTTCCTTTGACGCCGACTCTTAAAAAGATGGCTAATAATTCTGCATCTGAAAGATGTTGTTCTCCAAACTTAATCAGCTTTTCTCTTGGTCGGTCATTTTCGTGCCAATCGGTAATTGCCATCTGTTAATTCCACATTAAAACGGATTTTGGTAATATGTAGGCCGGTTTTCCAAACTTTACCAGGCCTGGTAAGTCGTCGTTATTCATAGTCGACTAAATATAACCCAAATCAATGTTAGGTAAAAGAGCGTATTTAAGCAATGTTTAAAATAGAGATGATAGTTCGTGACTACGAATGTGATATTCAAGGTGTGGTAAATAATGCCGTTTATCAAAATTATTTAGAACACAGTCGTCATGATTATTTGCTCGCTAATAATGTCGATTTTGTGCAGTTAGCCAATGCTGGGATTCATTTAGTTGTAGTGCGTGCCGAGTTAGACTACAAGCAATCGCTTAAACCTGGTGATGTTTTTTATATTACCGTTGAAATGGAAAAAGAGTCACGAGCTAAGTATGCCTTTATACAAAAGGTTTACCGTAGTGCAGATGATAAACTCATGTTGCAAGCGCGCACTTTAGGGGTGGCGTTAAATGAGCGTGGTCGACCAACCGCTTTTGAAGCCTTAGACAATATATCATTGTGATACCTTTGCACGATACTACTAACTCGGCATTAGCCGAAAAACAATCAACACATAAATAACAGCTATAATCCTCTATCTTGAGGCTAAACAATCTAAAGAATTCTCTCTTGCTTTGTGCACTCTTGCCCCATGTAATATGCAAAGTGTAAATAGCAATAAAATTCAAACCATCTCACCAACCCTCTTTTATTTAGGACTGATTTTACAATGATAGCGGTTTATTCGTATTTTTAGAATGACGGAACTGCGCCCTAATTTTGGGTAAATAGATACATACATTAGGGGCTCTTGGTACATTTGTCCTGTAAGACATTTGCCCACTATTCTTTGGGGTTTTAATCTTCTAAGATTGAGTCAACTTTTTAAAAAAGTGAACATGAAAATCTTAATCCGAATAGTTAACAAATTTTAACTGACCTTGTTTGTTACTGCATTAGACAAGAACTATTTACTCAGTTGGTGGTAATCGTCGATACGAAACGCCTTCGGAAATATTCTTGTGAAAATAATGCCAGTCACAACAGCAGAAAAAATTCAAGAAACATTCGGGTTGAAATTAAGGAACGGTTATGAAACTTTATAAAGCCCCATTTATTTTATCCAGCCTAACCATGGCTGTAATGTTAGCATCATGTGGCGGCGGTGGTAGTGATTCAACTACGACATCGACATCTACATCTACCTCAGCAAGTGTTGTAACGGGTACCGTGCCAGGTACTCTGATTGAAGCATTTTGTGCTGATGGAACCTTTTACTCGGAAAATTCTACAAATAATGGTACCACTAAGCACCCATTTTCAATCTCTTTACCCAGTAATGTAGATTGTAGATTGGTGATGACAACCAACGAAAATGATCCCGTTAAACGTGTGGTAACACCCATTAATTTAGATAACAATGGCACGATTAGTGGCCTGATAAACTTATCTGGCGATATCGATTTAGGCCATGTACCTCTTGCGCTGAATGCACCTAACGTCGATTTAAACCACGATGGAGTAGAGGATACACCTTTAAAGGTCAGCATTAGCTCAGCTTCCGTTACCACAAAACAAGTGACCTATGACCCGTTAGATACCGATGGTGATGGGATTCCAAATGTCTATGAAGATGATGACAAGGACGGCGTTAGTAATCATTATGATAATGATTACCTAAGCAGTCGCAAAAGGGATGACCGTGATGGCGACGGAATTAATGACCTTTATGATCGCGATAATGATAACGACGGTTTAACCGATGATCGCGATAATGATGATGATAATGACGGCATAAAAGATTCAGAAGAAGTCGATCATGACGATAGTCAAGATACCAACGCCTCCACCAGCACTGTTCCAACTCCTGTACAAAATTACACCGCCACAACTGGGCGTTTATTGGTATCGCAATGTGCGCAGTGTCATGGCACTAATGGTCAATCTGTGACTAGCTGGGACAGTATTACTGGCGAAGCTAATGAATTGGCAAGCGAAATGTTTGATCAGGGCGGAATTATGCTCGCTCAAGCACATGGTTATTCATCAACTGAAATTCAAGCGATGGCAGCATGGTTAGGCTCACAGCCTAATGCTTCTAATGACCAAGATAACTAATAGAGGATTGCAGTAATGATTACACGATTATCACGTAGAAGTTTGTTAAAAGCACTGGGTTTAGGGGTGGTTACAGGTTCAATGCCAGGTTTGGCGCATGCTGTAACGGCTAATATCCCTCATGTTATTGTTGTGGGCGGTGGATTTGCTGGTGCAACGGCGGCTAAATATTTAAAAATGTGGGGTGGTTTAGGCGTTCAGGTTACGCTGATTGAAGCCAACCCTACTTATGTATCTCCGATTTTAAGCAACCTGGTGTTAAACGGTCAAAAAACGACCTCAGGGTTAAGTTTTGGCTATGCTAGTCATAATCAAAAATATGGGGTCAATATCATCCATGCCACGGTAGATTCTATTGATAAAGTTAACCAAACCGTAAGTCTATCAAACGCGCAAAATTTAGCTTATGACCGTTTGATTTTAGCCCCTGGAATTGAATTTGATGCAGTTCAAGGCCATGACTTTAACAAGGTTCCACATGCTTGGAAAGCGGGTGCACAAACGAATCTATTAAAGACACAAATTGATGCTATGGTTGATGGGGATAACTTTGTTATGACTATCCCATCCGCACCTTATCGTTGCCCTCCCGGCCCTTATGAACGTGCTTGTGTGGTGGCAGATTATTTACAAAATACCAAAGGTTTGAGCAATTGTAGCGTAACGGTTTTAGATGCCAATCCAGCCATTACTGTTGAAGCCACAACTTTTGGCAACGCCTTTACAAATTATGGGGTAACTTATATTCCTAATGCGGTTGTGCAATCTGTCGATTCTAATAATAAAACGGTTACTTATAGTGTAAATGGTGGAGCAGCGCTAAGCCTTTCTGCAACAACCTTAAATGTCATACCCAATCAAAGAGCAGGGCAGATCATTTTTGATACGCAGTTAAATAACGGAAAGTGGGCTCCCGTGAACCCATTAAACTATGAATCCACTTTAGCCAGCAATATTCACATTATTGGTGATTCTCAAGCTACAGGGCAACCTAAAGCGGGTCATATTGGTAATTCAGAAGCCAAAGTATGTGCCGATGCAGTATTGCGTAGCTTGAAAAACATAGCACCTGACCCTGCACCCAAAACCAATTCGGCCTGTTACAGCCCGATTTCATCTAATACCGCGTCTTGGTTAACAGCAGTTTATCAATACAACAGTGGTACCAAGCAGATGGAGTTAGTGCCTGGAGCAAGTTATCCTGCCTCAGAAGGTGCAACAACAGGCAATTACAGCAATATGTTTAACTGGTCTGGGAATCTGTTTCAAGATACTTTTGCCTAATTTATCTAACCTAATTTATCTAATTTGGGGTTTTTATCTTAAGAGACCTTCGCACTTACTCGTGCAATGGTCTCAATTATGAGATTCCAATTGTTTTGTTTTTTTGTGTTAGTAAACATTGAGCCTTGGACAAACGACTTGATTCCTATTGGAATGAATGGTGCAGGGTTCTTAGTGTTGTTAAAGGTTAAAAACTCTGAAGTTTCTCGTCTCTACAGCCGAGTTTTTTAATTCGTGAAAAGGTCTCTGTAAATATCTTTTAAAAGGTGCTACACAATCAACAAATCTTCAAAAAAGTACGCAACTAGTTCATGTCGTCCAGCTATTTTGGCTTTTTTATAAAGGTTTGACGCTTGCTGGCGAACCGTTTTCTCTTTGGTCTCTCTTACGGTTGCAATTTCATCCAAAGAGAGCCCTTTTAATAACAGTAGTGCTACCTCTTTTTCAGTTTGCGTAAAATTCCACTCTGCGAACTGAACTTGAATAATTTTAGAAAATTCCCCCATCAACTTTTTGGTTTGATGTTGAGCATTATTAAGGGCTTCTTTTGTTTCTGAAAGGTTAGAATCTAACTCTTGAATTGCCCTTTTTTGTTTCCAGGATGTAAAGATTAATATCGCGAATGCAGATAAGGACATTAAGCCCATTATCAATTCCAAAGTAATGCAAAAATTTAAGCCACCCTCCTCAAAAAAATCAATAAAAAAAATCAATAAAAGAGATGAGAAACATGGCGATAAATACCAATATACTAAACCGGGTTGCATTCATAAGTTAATGGTCTTATTTTAAATATTGTTGACAGAAAATCAGTCTTTTTATTTAAAACTGAGTATCATAAAAACTGTTGGGCATCTCAATTAACTTAGTGAAACACAGAATTTGGCGTTACCTAAATTCATCAAGAGCCGTTAATTGTTCATTCTACCTTTTAAACCTGAAACGAGTCTTAAAAAAATTATGAAAATACTTATAGGTGTTACCGGCGGCATTGCAGCCTATAAATCTTTAGAACTGACTCGTCTGTTTATTAAGGCAGGGCATGAGGTTCAGGTGGTGATGACGACGGGTGCTAAGGAGTTTATTCAGCCTTTATCGTTTCAAGCTTTATCTGGCAACCCAGTAAGAGACAGTTTGTTTGATGCCAATCAAGAAGCAGGGATGGGGCATATTGAATTAGCTCGTTGGGCAGATGTGATTGTGGTGGCGCCAGCTTCGGCAGAAACCTTGGCCAAGTTTAGAATGGGACGCGCAGACGATTTGTTAACGACTTTGATTTTAGCAACCGAAAAACCTATTGTGTTAGCTCCCGCTATGAACCGTTTAATGTGGAGCAATGCAGCTACCCAAGAGAATGTTTCTATCTTAAAACAGCGTGGTTGGACTTTGTTGCAACCGGGTTCAGGAGAGCAAGCTTGTGGTGAGATAGGTGAGGGCAGAATGCCAGAACCGCAAGAGATATTTGATGCGGTAATGAATGTTGATCAACAACAAAAACAAAACTACCAGGCCTGGTTAAATTTAAAACAATTTTGGAATGGTAAATCTCTACTCATTACCGCAGGGCCAACCTACGAGAATATTGATCCAGTGCGTTATATTGGCAATAGAAGTTCAGGAAAAATGGGTTTTGCCATTGCTGAAATAGCGGCTAGAGCGGGAGCTAATGTCACCTTAATTGCTGGGCCAGTTCAATTAGCAACACTTGATAAAGTAAAGCGTATTAATGTGCGTTCTGCATTAGATATGTTTGAGGCTGTTAAGAAAGAGTATGCTCAAAACAGCTGTTTTATTAGTGCGGCAGCGGTTGCAGATTTTAGAGTGGCAGAGATTGCTGAGCAAAAAATCAAAAAGCAGGCTGATAATGAAAATATGACGCTTGAATTGATTAAAAATCCTGACATAGTTGCGTGGGTGGCTCAACAAGCAGACAAACCATTTGTAGTAGGGTTTGCCGCAGAAACTCAAAACGTCATTGAGTACGCCAAAAACAAATTAAAGCGTAAAAATTTAGACATGATTTGTGCTAACCAGGTGGGTGAAAATCAAGGTTTTGAATGTGACGATAATTCACTGACTGTTATTACCGATTCTCAGCAACAAACATTTCCAAGTTCATCTAAGTATCAACAAGCAATCGCTTTGTTAAACTCTATTTCTGAAAATAATTAAGATTATATTCCCCTCTCTCCTCTCTCTATAGACCCTACGGACACGCTGTCTAATATCTGTTTTTAGGGTTTTCGGCACAAAACTTTAAGTTTAGTACGTTTGAATACGAGGTTTTGATTTGTTATGGTACAAATGTTGATGGCATTGCCAGTAAACAGAAAACTACCCGTTATTCGTTTGAAGTGGGCCGCACTTCTGGAAACTGGAGGTATTACTTAGACGCCACTTGGGCAGATTCAAGCACCAAAGGTAATATCAATAATATGATTGCCCCCTATGATGGTCCTGGTTGGATTTATGCTGAATACTTAATTCAAAATCGTTATGGCGATGTGGTAAGTGACAAATATATGAGTTTGGTGCTCTTTATCTTTCTATGGATTGGCATTACTAATACATACTTTTTGTTTTTAACGTCATATTTTTTAGAAATTTTATTTTATAAAACCAGTATTAATTGGTTTTAATTTACAAGGGCGGAGAACGCCCAATAGCAACAAAGCAAGCACAAAGGTAAATCCAATGAGTGAAGTCGAAAAAGTTGAAGCCGCAAAGTTAAATCCAGCGGTGTTTTTTAGTGCCTCTGGTATCATCGTTTTATTATTAATTTATACCTCTTTTATGCCTGAACAAGCAGGTTCGTTTTTTAAAACTTTACAAAGTTTGCTGGTTGATAACGGGGGTTGGTTTTATATTCTGACTGTTGCCATACTTTTTATTACCGTTGTATTTTTAGGCTTGTCTCGTTACGGTGAAATTAAACTGGGGCCTGATCATTCCACTCCTGACTACACGGATATTACCTGGTTTTCAATGCTGTTTTCTGCGGGAATGGGAATTGGTTTAATGTTTTTTGGTGTGGCTGAACCCGTTATGCATTTTTTGGCTCCTCCAGTCGGTGATGCCGGCACTGTAGAAGCGGCTCGAGAGGCTATGCGAATCACATTTTTTCACTGGGGACTTCATGCTTGGGCTATTTACGCTATTGTTGCATTGATTTTAGCCTTTTTTAGTTACCGTCACGGTTTACCGCTAACTCTACGTTCGGCCTTGTATCCGCTTATAGGTGAAAAGATATATGGTCCAATTGGGCATGCGGTTGATGTGTTTGCGGTAATAGGAACCGTATTTGGTATTGCAACCTCTTTGGGTTACGGCGTTCTGCAAATGAACACGGGTTTAAACTATTTATTTGGTATCCCTGTGGATACGCTTTCGCAGTCATTGTTAATTTTGGCCGTCATGTCATTGGCTGCAGTGTCGGTTGCAACGGGGTTGGATAAGGGAATTCGCCGTCTTTCTGAATTGAATATGAGTTTGGCGGTTCTGTTGATGTTATTGGTGCTAGTTTTAGGATCTACAGTCTTTTTACTGCAAGCGATGATACAAAATGCAGGTGCTTATTTATCAGATATTATTAGTGCGACTTTTAATCTTTACGCCTATAAAAAGACGGATTGGATAGGTGGTTGGACTATTTTTTACTGGGCTTGGTGGTTAGCGTGGGCTCCTTTTGTTGGGTTATTTATTGCACGCGTTTCTCGCGGCCGTAGCATTCGTCAGTTTGTTATTGGCGTATTATTTGTACCAGTAGGCTTTAGTATGATCTGGTTTACCGTTTTTGGTAATTCCGCTATTGATATGATTCTTAATCAAGGTTTAAGCAGTCTTGGTGACCAAGTGTCTAGTGATGTTTCCCTAGCGTTATTTGTATTTTTAAATCAATTTCCATTTGGTTCCGTGCTGTCGGGCATTGCCATTGTTATGGTGATAATCTTCTTCGTCACCTCGGCAGACTCGGGTGCATTGGTCACCAATATGCTGTGTTCAAATGGTCGTGATGACACACCAATGTGGCAGCGTATGTATTGGGTCGTTGCTATTGGATTGATTGCAGTGATTTTATTGATTGTGGGTGGTTTAGGTGCCTTGCAAACCATGACTATTGCCAGTGCTATGCCGTTTTCGATTGTATTATTAATGACCACTTACGGATTGATTAAGGCTCTACGTGTAGATATTGCTAAGCGAGATAGTTTACTCTCAAATGTCTACCCTGTTCCAAGTGAAAATGGTGATAGTAGTTGGAAAGATCGTTTACATAATATTGTAGATTATCCAAGTCGCTCTGCAGTAGGGCGTTATATTCAAACAGTTGTTAGTTCGGCCTTTAATGACGTGGCGAAAGAATTAAAAGAGCAAGATCTAATTGTGGAAGTCGAAAATGAAAAAGACCTTGATAGAATACGCTTGATTGTTCGCCATGGTGAAGAGATTGATTTTATCTATGAGGTACGCAGTCGTTCACATTTACGTCCTGAATTTACTCAAGAAGAGATACCATCAGATGAAATGGATGAGAGTGCACATTATTATCGTGCTGAAATTCATTTACGTGAAGGTGGGCAGGATTACGACGTAATGGGGTGGTCAAAAACCGCTATTATCAATGACATTATTGACCACTATCATAAGCACATGCACTTCTTGCATGTATTACGATAGCTTGCTTGCGAGAATTTATGTTCAAGAACTCATTGTATTAGCGAGTTAAATCAGTGTTGATAAAACCTCAAGTCATAATAATCTATTGGCTTGAGTTTTTTAGGTTAGATTCTTTTGATGATATCTAGTGATTTGGTCAAGATTGGTAAAATGATTGGGCTGAGTTAATCAACACTCCACCCAGGTAACGGCTAATCCTCCTAAAGAGGTTTCTTTGTATTTGTGAGACATTTCATCGCCGGTTTTTTTCATGGCGGCAATGCATTTATCTAGTGGCATAATATGTTCACCATCTTCACGTAAAGCAATGCTGGCGGCAGTAAAAGCTTTAATGGCACCAAAACCATTACGTTCAATGCAAGGAACTTGTACCAGGCCTTTTACGGGATCGCAGGTCATGCCTAAATGATGTTCTAATGCCATTTCAGCGGCCTGTTCAATTTGCATAACCGTGCCGCCGCGTACCGCACATAAACCTGCCGCCGCCATCGCAGAGGCAGAACCGACTTCTCCCTGACAGCCAACTTCAGCGCCAGATATTGAACTTTTATGTTTAATTAATCCGCCTATGGCGGCTGCGGTAAGTAAAAAGTTTTTAATATCTTCTGGCGAGCCATTCTCATGATTTACAAAATAGTATAAAACTGCGGGAATCACTCCGGCCGCTCCATTGGTTGGGGCGGTTACGACCATATGGCCAGCGGCATTTTCTTCATTGACAGCCATTGCATAGGCACATAACCAATCGTTAGAACTGACTGGGTTATCATCATCTAAAAGGTGCTGGTATAGATTTTTGGCACGACGTTTTACGTGTAATCCACCGGGTAAAATCCCTTCTGTTTTTAACCCATTTTCAACACAGTTATTCATGGCTTGCCAAATTTGGTTTAACTGGTTGTTAAGTTCATTTAAAGACGTTTCACAAACCTCATTGGCTTGTTTCATCTCTGCAATACTCATGTTATGTTCTTCAGCCATTTCTAGCATGGAAGCGGCCGAGTTAAAAGGGTACTTAAATTGACTTGCAGGTTGGCCTTTAATAGGGGCTTCTACCTTATCAATCTCGGCTAAAGTAGAGATAAAACCACCACCAATTGAAAAATACGTTTCACTTAAAACTAGCTGATTATCTTTATTAAAACATTCAAAAATCATACCGTTTGGGTGCTGCGGTAAGGGGGCTTTGTAATCAAAAATAATGTCTTTAGGTGGGTAAAAACCAATGCTGATTCGATTGTTTAGGGTAATGGATTGGGTTTCCCAAAGTTCAGAAATTAAGTTTTGTACATTAGTTTGCGCTAAGTTTTCAGGCAGGTAGCCATGCATACCTAATGCCACCGCTCGATCCGTGGCGTGGCCATGGCCAGTAAAGGCTAAAGAGCCTTTTAAGGTACACTTAATTTGCAGTGAATTTGCAGTATTTAATGCGGAATGGTTTATTTCGTCTTGTACGGTGTTTAAAAAGGCTTTTGCAGCCACCATTGGCCCCATTGTGTGTGAGCTGGATGGTCCTATACCAATTTTAAAAATATCTAAGGCACTAATAAACATAAAAAAACCAATCTAAAAGTAGGAAGTTACGATTTATCATACATGGGCAGTAAAACGATGAAAAGAAACAAAACGTTATGCAGGTTATAAGTGATTGCTAAATTTTATAGAATTGGTATAGGGGTATGAATAGCAATAGGAATCTTCTTAGTAATAATGTCTTTAGCAAAGTCTTTAGTAAAGTCATTAGTAAAGTCATTAGTAAAGTCATTATCCCGGTTGGTATATATAAGTGGTGTCTCTTCCTTTGTCTTTAGCTTGATATAAGGCTTTGTCTGCATGGTTAATGACATCTTCTAAGCCATCATTTGGCTGTTGTAAGGCAACACCAATACTGGTGGTAAATTTAATGACTGTATTGCCATCTTGCTTTGAGATAACTTCTGCTTGATGTATTTTTTCGTGAATACGATTGGCGACATCCAATGCTGACTGGAGATTGGCTTTGGGTAAAAGAATAAGGAATTCTTCACCACCCCAGCGACTAATAATGCTCTCTTCTCGGTTATTTGATAATAATATTTGGGCCAGTGTTTTTAGTACTTGATCTCCGGTTGCGTGGCCGAACTGATCATTAATGGTTTTAAAAAAGTCTAGGTCTAAAAGAAGGACGGCATAACCTTTTTTATCTCGTCTTAAATGTGCAATAGGCTTTTCAGCAAGTTTAGCAAATCCGCGTCGATTGTATAGTTTGGTTAAGGAGTCAATCAGCATAAGGTTTCTATTACGAATTGAAACACAATATAGTTCTATGGATAGAAAACTGAGAACTAATCCAAGCATAATTAAACTGAATTGAAAAAGGGATTTTTTTAAAGCTTCTAGCCAGAGTTGTGATTTGGTTATTTGGTGGACAATATAGAGCTCATTATTAATGACTGAGGTCATATAAATTAGTTGGCTATTATAGGAAAACCATGCGCTTTTATCCTGGGTTTTATTGCAACCCAGAGAGGAGCCTATCTCGCTTGCTTTTATGCTGGCAGTGATGATGTTGTTTTCATCAACCAGTATAGAGCTCTTGATAGTTGAATCAACGGCGAGTAATGCATCCATCTGTTGGGTGCTAATATCAATAGCCGCGATGCCTTTGAATTCGTCATTGTGAAAAATGGGATTGGAAAGAGTGATCATCATACCTTTGCCAGCGCCATCTTTATATACATCACTAATAATCATACGGTGTTTTGGATTGTTTTCTGGTATTGCCTGCACCCAAAACGGTTTTGTGTATTGCTCGGCATTAAATTGAAAGTCTTTTAGACTGTGCTTGGGTGAGATGTATAGAAAATGGTTTTTAGAAATGTAATAAGCCCAAGCGGTCAATTTTAAATTATAGGTAAGCGGCTTGAGAATTGGATCCATGGACAAACTTGCCGCAATTTCTGACAAAATTTCAGGATTTTTTAGGTCAATATCCTTCAAAACGTGCAGGGTTCCAGTTGAACGACTCGCGTTATTTATATCTAAACTATAAAGATTATATTCTGGATAGAAGCGCAGTTTTTTGGCTATTGATGTTTGTAGAGAAAGCTGATTCTTAGAATTTAGTAGGCTTTCAATACCGAGTTTTAGTGAATCGCTTGAAACACTCATAAAACTCATATATTGACGTAACAGGTCAGCACGGTTATCTACCGTAATCTGGTTTTTTGATTTAATCAGTTCGACTTGCTTAAAGAAATTTTGAGTGCCAAGCATAATGGCAAGTAAGGTTAACCCTAATGGAAAATACCATTTTTTTTTGGATTGACACAGCGACATTCAATGAGCCTTAAAAAGAAAATCTTAGAAGAATTTTAAATTGCAATCTTATCAGAATATATAGAACGATAGTGAATTAAATAAGAATAGGAGTAGAAATGTAACGGGCTTGCATAAGCCCGTTATTTAGAAGTGATTTCTTGAGACCTATCTCATGCAAAGGTCTCTTATTATTAGGTTGTTATTAATTATCTCGGGTTAATTTAACGATTACGGGGGCAAGTACCAATAAGGCAATTAGGTTTGGAATGGCCATAAGCGCATTTAAAACGTCCGCTAATATTAATACCGTATTAAAGTAATCAGACAGCGCGGCACCCGCAAAAACAGCAATAACCCATAACACGCGATAGCCAGTAATGACTTTTGTTCCTGCAATATATTCGGCACATTTTTCACCGTAATAACTCCAGCCCACTAAGGTCGTAAAAGCAAAGATCGCTAAACCAACGGCAACAACGACTGCACCAAGATCAGAACCTAATCCGGTAGTAAAGGCTAGAGCGGTTAACGGCGAACCCGTTTCGCCACTAGTCCAAACCCCCGTTACCATAATGACTAATGCAGTCATGGTACAAAGAATAATGGTGTCAATAAATGTTCCAAGCATAGCAATATGACCTTGCTCTACCGGATTATTCGTTTTGGCTGCCGCGTGAGCAATTGGCGCCGTTCCTAAACCGGCTTCATTGGAAAATACACCTCGTGCCACACCAAATTGAATGGCTAGGATAATGCTTGCTCCTGCAAAACCACCAGCCGCAGCACTGCCTGTAAAGGCACTTTTAATAATGGTATTAAAAGCACCAGGAAGAGCATCGGCATGCATAATTAAGATATAAAGTGAAAAACCGATATAAAGTACTGCCATAATCGGCACTAATGCGGTGGCTGTATGAGCAATACGTTTAATACCACCAAACAACACTAATCCAACCAATACCATTAATACCAGGCCTGTTAGTTGATTATTTATATCAAAGGCACTTTGCATGGCTCCAGCGACAGCATTGGCTTGAACCATATTACCAATACCAAATGCGGCGATGGTTCCAAATAAGGCAAATGCAAAACCGAGAGGTTTCCACTTTTCACCCATCCCGTTTTTAATGTAATACATGGGGCCACCAACATGGCAACCTTCGTCATCCACTTCACGATATTTGACGGCCAACACTGCTTCACTGTATTTAGTAGCCATACCAACTAAAGCGGTCATCCACATCCAAAAAATTGCGCCAGGCCCACCAATAAATAAAGCCGCAGCAACACCGGCAATATTACCGGTACCTACCGTGGCGGCCATGGCGGTCATTAAGGCGCTGAATGGAGTAATGTCACCTTCTTCTTTTGATTTTCGGCTTTTCCAAAGTAAGCTAAAAGCATAAAAAAGATGACGAAGTGGCAAGAACTTAAGACGAATCGTTAGATATATGCCTGTACCTAATAACAATACGAGCATGGCAGGCCCCCAGGCCAAACTGCTCGCGGTAGAAAGAATGCTGCTAATGTTTTCCATAAAAATCCTAAATCTTTTGGGTTTGTTGATTTTTTGTAGTTTGCTTTGGTGTCTATTTGAGACCTTTTCACGAGATAGGTGCGAAAGAAAAATGAGAGAAAATTTGCCTGATTGCGGCGGAAAACGCAGGGAATAGCTAGCTATTCGCAAGTTTTTCAACAAAAATCGGGTGAATTTTTACCCTCAAGGGGCACCTAGAACCATTTTTATTCGTGCATACTCTCGTGCAAAGGTCTCTTTTTACAAAACACCAGAATCTTTATCGTCGTTGATAAGTTTAAGTAGGGAGAACTTTTCAAAGGTCTTAATAGGAAATGAATTTACGCCATGACCCTATTACTTTTTACCCTAGTACGGTTGGTGTTACATAAGTTGGGTTAGCATACCACACCGCAAAGAAATGGCTAATGCTGCCGCCTAATACAAATAAATGCCATAAGAAGTGACCATAAGCCAGCCTAGTGTCGGTAAGGTAAAAAACCATGCCCAAGCTATATGAGATACCACCGGTCACAAGCCAAAACATACCGATGCTTGACAGGTTGTTAATGAGTGGTTCAATGGCAATAACAATTATCCAGCCCATGACTAAATAAAGAATGTTGTCAAAAATAGGTCGGCTCATTGCTCCGCCAAAAACTTTTAAGCTAATCCCCAATGCGGCTAATCCCCAGGTAATACCAAAGAGAGACCAACCCCAGCCACCAGGTAAAACGCCAAGAGTAAACGGGGTGTAAGTTCCGGCAATTAAAATAAAAATCATTGAATGATCAACAATCTGAAAGGCGTTTTTTAAACGTCCATTAGGGACGGAATGATAGAGAGTCGAGCCTAAATAGAGCAGTATCATGCTAGCGGCAAAAATACAGACCCCGACAATGTAGCCCGTTTGTTCGCTATCTACAGCGTGAAGAATTAAAAAGGGTGTGCCCAGTATTATGGCTAATAATCCTAGGCCATGACTTAAGCTATTAGCCAATTCTTCACCATAGGTTTGCAGTCTATTTAGAGCGTTTTCAGGTGTGTGAATTTTAAACAAAACGTTTCCTTAACAATTAAGTGCGGTCTATGCATCTATTGATTGTAATTCAATTTACAGTAATGATAATCATAGTCAAAGCCAGTGTATAGGATTACATAAAATTATCCAATTAGGCTTCCTAAAAAGCGTCGCATTGCAGGGATTGTGTCATGTAAAATATAGGATATTGCACACTTCATTAAATATAAAGGGTATCCATATTTTGTGATTGATTATCCAGTATTGTAAAAAATTAACCACGAAGACACAGAGGCACGAAGATAAAAAAATAAATAAAAGCGATTCGAAAATCATAGCCTAACAATCTTAAGTCATGCCTATAAGCTCTGCATTTGTAAAGTTTAAAAGCGATTAATTTATTACGTTTAGTTTGGTTATTCGTTAAATTTAAGCTGGTATTAAATATTAGAAATCTTCGTGCTTTCGTGTCTTCGTGGTTAAAAGATTTATTTAAACAATCATAAAATACATATACCCAATATAAATAAATGTCTCAAGGAGACAATAATGACCATTCAAGTTGAATATAAAATTTTAGATAAACGTTTAGGTAATGAAATTGAAATGCCTCATTACGGTACCAAAGGTTCTGCCGGCTTAGACTTGCGAGCTTGTATTGATGAGGAGATGATTATTGAACCTGGTCAAACGGTATTGATTCCAACGGGAATGGCAATTCATTTAGATGATGCCGGTTTAGCCGCGATGCTATTACCTCGTTCTGGATTAGGGCATAAGCACGGAATTGTTTTAGGTAACTTAGTTGGTCTGATTGATTCAGACTACCAGGGCCCTTTAATGGTTTCTGTTTGGAACCGTAGTGATAAATCTTATAAAGTAGAAGTGGGCGAACGAATTGCACAGATGGTAATCGTGCCTGTTTTACAACCGGTGTTTACCCAAGTGGAAGAGTTTGGTGACGCTACTGAAAGAGGTGAGGGTGGGTTTGGCTCAACAGGGACCAAGTAGAGAGAGTGTTACACAAACTTCTTTCATACTACGTTCTTAATTATTTAGAGCGGTCAAAGATGTCTAAAGAAGCGTGTTTTCACGTTGATGTATAGCATAGAACTTTTCAAACTCTGTTGCGGGAAGCGATTCAGAAAATAAGTAACCTTGAAATGCTTGGCAGCCCGATTCATTTAAAAAATAAGCTTGGTATTTATTTTCAACGCCTTCGGCTATCACTTTTTTGTTGAGGGTGGTGCCAAGCTGAATGATGGAATCAACCAGTTTTTTCTTTTCTTGATTAGGTTGAACATAATCAATAAAGCTTTTGTCGATTTTTATGCCTTCAATAGGCAGTTGACTCAAATAACTAATCGATGAATAGCCCGTTCCAAAATCGTCTAAGTAGAATCTAAAGCCTGCTTCCTGCAGTTTATTTAAATCCTTAATGGCAACTGTTTTAGACTTAATTAATTCATATTCAGTAATTTCAAAGATAAAGCCGTTTAAATCTATGTTTAACTCTTCAATAATATGGGTCATTCTCAGATAGAAGTTGGCGGATAGAATATGTTTTACGGAAAGGTTTGCCGAAATCGTGATCGGTATATCCAGTTTTTCCCATTCTTTTTGCTGCATTGCCGCGGTTTTTACGACCCATTCACCAAATTCTACGGTGTGATAACCTTTTTCTATAAAACCAATAAAATCGACGGGCATGACTAAGCCTTTTTCTGGATGATTCCATCTTACAAGGGCTTCAGCGCCTATAATGCGTCGGCTAATTGAGTCTATTTGAGGTTGGTAATAAAGTTCAAATTCATCATTTTCAATGGCGGTTTGAATCTCTTTATCCATTGTATGCTCTAACTTAATTTGAGATTCTAATTCTTCATCAAAGAAGGCAAACTGATTTTTACCTAGATTTTTGGCTTGATACATAGCAATATCCGCAGACTTAATTAAGTTCTGCATAATATCGTTATCATCTTTATTATCTTTATTATCTTTATTATCTTTATCATGCGCTAGCCCAATATCTTTAGGGTAATTGGCTATTCCAATACTGGTGGTCACGTTAAACATGGTGTCGTTTATTTGAGTTGGCTGGGCAAAGCAGGCGTGGATGCGTGACATTACCGCTATTAAGGCGTGTTCATCAGTATGCTCGTTAAATAGAATAAGAAACTCATCTCCTCCTAACCGTCCAATTAAATCTTCCTGACGAATAATTCTTTTAAAATCATTTACGCATTTTTTGAGGAGTTCATCTCCCGCAGAGTGCCCCAATAAATCGTTAACATTTTTAAAGTTGTCTAAGTCGATTAGGGCAATGTAAAAAGAGTCTTTAGTTCTTCGACAAAGCTTAATTTTATTTTCAATCGCATTTTCAATATTTTTACGGTTGGCAATCTTAGTTAATGGATCGATATAAGCTAAACGCTGAAGTTTGTTTAGATTAGAGTCTTTTAGGTTTATAAGTTGGCGTTGTTTAAAACTAAACCAGAGACTAATGAATAACAGACCAATAAAAGAAAGTGTAAGAATTTGGTATAGTTTAATTTCTTTATAGCCATTGGTTTTCAACTCGATATAGTTTTGTTGAATATCTTTTGATGTTTCGTGTTCAAATTTTTTGGCTAAGTCGGATGTTTGGTTTATTAAATCGGTAAATTTAATAATGTCTTCTTCAGTTGGAGTCAGTTTTTGTGTGCGAATAATGGTTGATGCTTGTAATAACTGTTGTTTAGCTTGAACACTAAATTGAGTATTTTTGAGATAGTCTATTTCTGTAAAAGCTAATGCGTTATCTAAATAGTCAATGGCACTATTTAGTTGGTCTTCTTGCTGGTTTTTTAAGGCTGCAATATAGGTAGTTAGGCTTTTTTGGGCAAGTAAACTCATCTTAAAGTTTAAGTCTAACGTATCAACATTAATAATGTTTTTTTGAGACTGTACAACTTTTTCAGGTATTTGTTGTAGAGAGTATTGATAGTAAGCAAATAGAGGTGCCAATATCGTGATGATTAACAGTGGGGTTAGGATAGTATTCTTTTTCATTCTAGAAATTCTATTTGAGTCATCATCCATGTCCACAAAAGTAAATTACTTTCGTACTCTTTTATAGAGACCTTTGCACGAGAGTATGCACGAATAAAAATGGTTAAAATTCACCTGATTTTTGTTGAAAAACTTGCGAATAGCTAGCTATTCCCTGCGTTTTCCGCCGCAATCAGGCAAATTTTCCCTCATTTTTCTTTCGCACCTATCTCGTGCAAAGGTCTCTTATAGTTAAAAATAAAGAGGTTTCCATCTTATCAACTTAGGAGCAAAAGGGATAGGATTACCTTAAAAAAGCAATTCCTAAATAGTTAAACCTGAATAACTCAGAAGCATTTATTGTTAGTGGGTTAAATACTTTGATTAATCGATTTACAAAATTCGCTAATTTTTTTAACGGCCGCTTTTAATAGAGGTTCATCACAAGTGTACGCTAGGCGAACATGTTGATTGGCTTGAAAGTATCCAAAGTCTTTGCCTGGTGTAATAGCCACGCCCGTCTGCTGTAAAAGCTCAGCACAAAACTGTGCACTATTATCACTAAATTCTGAAATATCCCAATAAAGGTAAAAAGCCCCATCAGGAATCAGTTTGGGGGTGAAGCCTGCTTGTTGCATAGCGTTAATTAACACATTTCGACGCTGTTCAAAAACCGAGCGGCGAGCTTCTAAAGCTTGCAGGGCATCTTTGTCGAGTACTCTTAAAGCACCATATTGAGAGGGGGTAGGGGCGGCTAAAAATAGATTCTGTCCAAGTCTATCTAAAATAGGCATTAAAGGGTCTGGAGCGACTGTCCAGCCTAAACGCCAGCCGGTCATACCAAAAAATTTAGAAAAAGAGTTAATAACAATGACGTTTTGGGGGAGGTGCTGATTGGCTAAAATGCTTTCAGCAGGGCGCTCATAAACCAGGCCTTGGTAAATTTCGTCTACAATAAAATAAACATTTTTTTCAGCTAAAAAATTAGCCATGGCAATCAGTTCAGACTGTTCTATCACCGTTCCCGTTGGATTTGCTGGGGAAGCGACCATAACCACTTTAATTCCAGGTTGCCAGTTGGCTTTAAGTAACTCTAAATTAAGCTGATATTGTGTTTCATGTGAAACCGGAATGGCAAGTAGTTCGCCGTGCAGTAAGTTTACAAATTGACGATTACAAGGATAAGCAGGGTCTGCTAGTAAGACTTTATCTTTGGGATTTAATAGCGCTGTTAAGACTAATTGCAATGCGGTTGATGACCCTGGCGTTATCATAATATTTTGTGAATTAACTTTAGCGTGATAAAAATCAGCATAAAAATTCGCTAATTTTTCTCTTAAAGCAGGCAAACCCATAGTGGGTGTGTAATGAGTTAAGCCTTGTTGCATAGCTTGGTCTGCAGCTTGATGTATACAATTTAAAGAAGGGAAGTCTGGTTCGCCAATTTCCATATGAATGACCTCCACACCCTTGGCTTCTAGTGCTTTGGCTTCCGCTAATATTTTCATAACGTGAAAAGGTTGAATGGCTGAAGCGACTTGAGATACGTTTGGGTGAAATTCAGTTTTATTAGGCATGGTTTTTTGGTACAAAATTGAGTGATAGAACTGAATTATAAAGCTTATTGAGACCTTTGCACGAGAGTATGCACGAGTAAAAATGGTTAAAATTCACCTTATTTTTGTTGAAAAACTTGTGAATAGCTAGCTATTCCCTGCGTTTTCCGCCGCAAACGAAGAACTCGACGCCCGAAGGGGTAAGTCTAGAATTAGGTAAATTTTTTACCCTCAAGGGGTACTTACGCCTATTTTTCTTTCGCACCTATCTCATGCAAAGGTCTCTTAGTGAATAATGATTTATCTCATTTTGAGATATTTCTCACCTATCTCGAACATATCTCGAACCAATTTCTTGTAAAGCTCTCTGAAAGAATTCTTTCACTTTTTTCTTACATCCTCGACTCGCACAAAGGTCTCAAGTGGTAAAATAATAGAATTATTTTAAATTTAAAACCTACCAGGCCTGGTAGGGTTATTTTGGAGAGAATATGCCTTCTTTTGATATTGTTTCAGAACTTGATAAACACGAACTACTAAATGCTTTAGATCAAGCAAATAAAGAAGTGACAACACGTTATGACTTTAAGGGAACCGATTCTGAGTTTGAACTGAAAGGGACGAATGTCACCATGAAAACGCAGTCAGACTTTCAGTTAGACCAAATGTTTGATATTTTGGTTCAAAAAGCGAATCGTCGTGGTATTGATGTTAAGTGTATGGATCGTAAAGATGCGGATATTCAACTTAAAACCGCTAAACAAGAAATAGAAATGAAAGAGGGCTTAGATGCGCCTTTAGCTAAAAAAATTATTAAAGCGATTAAAGATTCTAAAATCAAAGTTCAATCGTCTAACCAAGGTGACAGTATTCGTGTTACCGGTAAAAAGCGTGATGATTTGCAGCAGGTGATGCAAATGTTAAAAGCAATGGAAGATTTAGACTTGCCACTACAGTTCAATAACTTTAGAGATTAAATCTAAGCTAGCCCTAAAAAACTTTACCTTAAAAACTTCACCTTAAAAAACTTCAGTAACCGGTTATAAAAAATCGATTGAGATAAAAGTAAAAATGAAAGTACAAAAGACTATGAACTTAAATAAAGAACAAGCTCAAAACATTGCTTCGGTATTAACTGAAGCTTTGCCTTATATTCAGCGTTTTGCCGGTAAAACCATTGTTGTTAAATATGGTGGTAACGCGATGACTGACGAAAAGTTAAAGCAAGGTTTTGCACGTGATATTGTGCTCATGAAATTAGTGGGAATGAATCCCGTTGTCGTTCATGGGGGTGGCCCTCAAATTGGTAACTTGCTAGAACGAGTTGGTAAAGAGTCCGAGTTTATTCAAGGAATGCGTGTTACAGACACAGAAACCATGGATATTGTTGAAATGGTTCTAGGTGGCCTAGTTAACAAAGAAATAGTAAACCTGATTCACCAAGCGGGTGGTAACGCCGTAGGTTTAACCGGTAAGGATGGTAATTTAATTTGCGCCACTAAAATGAAGATGAAGCGCAATGCAGCAGAATTAAAAGCACCGGAAATTATCGATTTAGGCCACGTTGGTGAAGTGGGAACCATTAATACAAAAGTGCTTGATATGTTGATTCAAGATGACTTTATTCCTGTTATTGCTCCAGTAGGCGTTGATAAGACCGGCCAGTCTTACAATATTAATGCCGATTTAGTTGCCGGTAAAATTGCAGAAGCTTTAAATGCCGAAAAATTAATGTTATTGACCAATACCCCAGGCCTGTTAGATAAAGAAGGTACATTATTAACTGGGTTAAATACGGAAAGTGTCGATAAGCTGATATTGGATGGTACAATTTATGGTGGTATGCTACCAAAGATTCAATGTGCTTTAGAAGCGGTACAAAATGGTGTGCACACGGCTCACATTGTTGATGGACGTGTTGAACATGCGGTTATGCTTGAAGTCTTTACGGATGAAGGTGTTGGAACACTTATTACTGCTCAGTAGAGTAAAATTACGATTTATAAAAAATAAAGGAAAGGAAAGGTACGATGGACTTAGATATTTTATTGAATGATTATGCCATGCCATGGGTCATTAAGGCAGTGATTGCCATTGCAATTTTTGTGATTGGTAGATGGGTTGTTAAAGTTATTGTAAATCTAGTGAAGAAACTCTTAAATCGTTCAGAAACAATGGACGAAATGTTAGTTAACTTCATCGGTTCTATTATTAATGCAGTGCTAATCTTATTTGTTATTATCGCTTCATTAGACCAGTTAGGTGTGGATACAACCTCACTAGTCGCATTAATCGGTGCTGCAGGTTTAGCGATTGGTTTAGCGTTACAAGGTTCAATGCAAAACTTTGCCGCAGGTGTGATGATTTTAGTGTTCAAACCATTTAAAAGCGGTGATTTTATTGATGCCGGTGGTGTAATGGGTGTGGTTGAAAACGTACAGATTTTCAGCACAACGATGCGTACGGGTGATAACAAAGAAGTGATTGTTCCAAACGGTGGTATTTATGGTGGAGCAATTACCAACTTCTCAGCACGAGATACTCGTCGTGTAGATATGGTTTTTGGTATTGGATATGACGATGACATTCGTCAAGCAAAATCAATTTTAGAGAAGTTAGTTGCAGAAGATGAGCGTATCTTAAAAGATCCTGCTCCAGTAGTCGCACTTTCTGAGCTAGGTGATAGTAGTGTTAACTTTATTGTTCGTCCATGGGTCAATTCAGGTGATTATTGGAATGTACTTTGGGATATGAATGAAAAAGTTAAAACCGAGTTTGATGCGGCTGGAATTTCAATTCCTTACCCTCAGATGGATGTACACCTTCAAAAGTCAGAAGATTAACGTCCACTTAAAAAAGTGTTATTGACTAAAGAAGCCACTCAATTTGAGTGGCTTTTTTTATGTCTGAAATTCAATCTCTAATGTAGATGTCGAATACAATAAGCACATGGACATATTTGAACAACTAATCTTATTTATTATTTCGCTAGTAGCGAATTTATTCTCAGCATTAGCAGGTGGTGGAGCAGGTTTACTTCAATTGCCTGCGCTTCTATTTTTAGGCTTGCCTTTTGGTACTGCCTTAGCAACTCATAAAGTCGCGAGTGTCTTTTTAGGGTTAGGAGCAACAGCACGGCATCTTAAATCATCAGAATTTGATTGGAAGTTTTCGGTTTACATTTTAGCAACGGGTTTGCCTGGAGTAGTGGTTGGCGCAAGTATTATTCTGCAAGTAGATGACAGAATTTCTCAAGGTCTATTGGGCGTATTAACTTTAGGTTTAGGTTTGTACTCTTGGTTTAAACCAAGTTTAGGACAAACATTAGATACAAAAAATAGAGACTTACCAGGCCTGGTAGTTGGTGGTTTAGTTCTGTTTTTAATTGGAGGGTTAAATGGTTCATTAACCTCTGGTACCGGATTGTTCGTGACCTTATGGCTAGTACGTTGGTTTGGTTTGGACTATAAAGCTGCAGTGGCCTACACATTAATATTAGTAGGGATTTTTTGGAATGGTTCTGGGGCAATTACTTTAGGATTTTTAGGTAATATCGAGTGGAGCTGGTTGCCAGCACTCATTTTAGGTTCGTTAATTGGTGGTTATCTAGGGGCGCATTTTGCCATAGTAAAAGGCAATCAATTAGTTAAACGTAGCTTTGAAGTGATTACGATTTTAGTTGGAATTTCGCTAATGCTTAAGGCAATAAGTTAAGTTGTGAGTTAAGTTATGGTTTAAGTTATTAAGTAAATCAGTAATATTTAGATAAAAAAATACCCGCTTAAAGCGGGTATTTTTTTCAACCTATGCCAGGTTTTGAAATGTTAAATTATTTAACAATTTCAACCTCAACACGACGGTTTTCAGCGCGACCAGCTTTGGTTGCGTTGTCTGCAACTGGTGAAGACTCACCCATGCCTTTAACCATCATGCGGTCTGCAGAAATACCTTTACCAGCAAGGTAGTCAGCAACATCTTGTGCACGCTTAACAGAAAGTGTTTGGTTATAAGCTTCAGGACCAGTGCTATCAGTATGACCAGTAATTGCGATTTTGCTGTCAGCAACTTCGTTCATGTAAGCTGCAAAAGTATCTAATTCAGGTACTTCTTGAACATCTGCTTTGTCAAAGTCGAAGTGACCAATGAATTTAGCTGGAGCCATAGGCGCTGGAGCAGGAGCTGGTGCTTCAACTACGGGTGCTGGTGCTGGAGCAGGAGCTGGCACAACTACTGGTGCTGGCTTAGGCTCAGCCCAACCTTCACATTTAGCGATGGCAGTGTCTTTGCTCCAGTGAATTGAACGTACACAACGGTTTTCGTTGTCACGAACGATACGACCCCACGAGTCAACAACATAGGCAGAAGTTCCGTCTGCCATGATGTCACCTTTTGCTTCAACAGAAGAGTGAGCTTGAACAGATCCAGCAGCGGCTAGAGAAATAACAGCAACAAGAGGAAGCAATTTAGTCTTCATTTTTGTATCCTTTTATATATATAAATTAAAAATTTTTACTTTTTCTAAATATAACATGTAATTTTGCCAAAATATAGTTATATGTGCTTTAACAATATCAAATTTGGTCTTGTTGTATTTAATATACGGGTTGAAGCGAGTAAAAAAAGGGTTGATTGACCACAAAACTGGTCTTTGCTAGTTTTTATAAGCTGTTTTTAATCTTTTTAGGTGTAATGAATTGTTGTAACTTTCCATCCATTGGCTCTAAGGAAGTCCAATCATTTGGCATGATTAAGTGAGCTAGCCCACAAGTGGGGAATAGTTGAACATGTGATGCATCTGGTTGAGCAACTAAATAGTTAAAAAGTGATTCTAATCCTGGGTTATGGCCAATGAGCATAATGCGTTCCGCAAAGGGAGCTTCAGCTAGAACTTGTTTAAGCTGGTTTATATCGGCCAGATAAAGTGATTCAACCGTAATGGCGGTTGCTGCGCATTCATTGCAAATTCGTCGTAAGGTTTGTTGGGCTCTTAGGGCTGGTGAAACTAAAATTAAATCTGGCATTAAATTATTTTGATTAAGCCATTTCCCCAGTTTAGCGGCATGCTTTTTGCCTTTATCAGATAGAGGGCGGTCGATATCGGCTAAATCTTCTTGTTTCCAGTCTGATTTAGCGTGTCTTAAAAGCATTAATTCACGAAGTTTACTTGCCATTATCTTCACCTGAAAAGAGTCTTTTCTTAAAGCGGTTAAGCATTAACCAATTCCGTATTCTGAACGATAGACTTTCATTGCATCTAAATAGTGTTGGCTTTGCGGGTCATTGGATTCTGCTAAATAGTTGATAATATCATTTAGGGTGATGATACTCATGACCGGAATTCCGTATTCTTGTTCAACTTCTTGAATGGCCGATAGCTCACCTTTACCTTTCTCCATGCGGTCAAGGGCAATGACAACACCCGCAGGTTTAGCGCCATTAGCAGTAATAATATCCATGGCTTCACGAATTGCCGTTCCGGCTGTGATGACATCATCAATAATCAGAACATTACCTTCCAAAGCGTGCCCAACAATATTACCTCCTTCACCATGATCTTTAGCTTCTTTACGATTGAATGCGTAAGGTTTATCAATATTAAAGTCATTGGCTAAAGAAACACTGGTCGTGGCCGCTAAAGGAATTCCTTTATAAGCTGGGCCAAACAAGACATCAAAATCAAAGTGAGATTCTGCGATAGCTCCGGCGTAACCTTTGGCAAGTTTGGCTAGTTGACCACCTGTATTAAAGAGGCCAGCATTAAAGAAATATGGGCTAATACGTCCCGATTTAAGCGTAAATTCGCCTAATTTTAAAACGCCAGTTTGCATGACGAATTCGATAAATTGATTTTTGTTCATTGAATGGATATGTTTTGTGTGAATAGAAGGTTATCTTACTCCATTCATTTTCTATGTCGCAAGTAGTATCTCTACGCAAAAGGAATCAGTCATACTTTTTTCTTACATCCCTGACGCCTGCAAAGGTTTTAGCCAGTTCTCTAATTCATCTTAGCCCAATCTTTAAGTTGCTGTATTTCATCTGCCCAAATGGATGGGTCAATGGTTTCTAATGTCATGGGGATATTATCAATACGTTTATCCTGCATTAGCTGTTTAAACATGTCCCAGCCTATTTCACCTTGACCTAAGCTGTGGTGCCGGTCTAATTTTTGACCGAGTTTGGATTTAGAGTCATTAATGTGCATACCTTTTAAATATTCAAACCCTACCACTTTTTCAAAGTCTGCCATTACACCTTGGTAATCATTTTTTAAATCGTAACCCGCCGTATAAGCATGGCAAGTATCAATGCACACTCCAATACGAGATTTGTCTTCAACCTTGTCAATAATATAAGCCAGTTGTTCATGTTTGTAGCCTAAGTTAGAGCCTTGTCCTGCCGTATTCTCTAAAACAGCAATAACGCCTTGTGTTTGGTCTAAAGCAAAGTTAATCGATTCGGTAATAAAGTCCATGCATTGTTCTTCAGATATTTCTCGAAGATGGCTGCCAGGGTGAAAATTTAAGCGATTAATGCCTAACTGTTCACAGCGTTGTAACTCATCTATAAATGCATTGAGTGATTTTTGGCGTTTATCTAAATCGGGATGACCTAAGTTTATTAGATAGCTGTCATGGGGAAGTATTTGATTTACCCCGTAACCAAATTTTTCACAGTTGTTTTTAAAGGAGTTTATGCTTTTTTGAGTAAGTGGTTTAGCGACCCACTGTCTTTGATTTTTAGTAAATAAGGCAAAGGCCGTTGCACCAATTTCATGAGCTCTAATAGGAGCATTTTCAACTCCTCCTGCTGCGGAGACATGAGCACCAATATATTTCATAATTATCCTAAGTTGGGAGTCGGGTTTAATGAGGCTTTAATGAGGTTTCAAGGAGATTCTAACAAAATTATAGTGATAAATTCTAAGTTGGCATATTTTCTGCATACAAGGTTTTACAAATAGAATAATAAAAATAACGACAAAAAACTGACAACTCTATGAGACTGTGCAAGTAAATATGGTCTCAAATATATACATAAAAAAGAGTTGTAGTAAAAGCACACAAGGATTAAAACCATGGCAATTGATTTAAGACAGGTGGAGCCACTGGGTTCAAAGAGTGTATTATTAGAACAAGCAATGCGCCGTAGTCGTGCAAATAATGGTTCTGATGATCGTTATGAAGACATGGATATGTCCGATATGATTACGCCTGATTTTGAATGGTTAAAAGAAGACAAGACCGCAATTGAAGCTTTAGTCAAACAGATGGATGCTTCAATAGGCCAACTAGCGGGTCAAATGCGTGATATGGATGAGCAAGCGAAAAAATCACGTTTTACCATCGAAAAAGAACAGCAGTTACTGTTTAAACAAATTAAGACATTAAATAGTTTACTTAAGCGTCAAGTAGAGGTTTTTGTGTCTGTAGAACGCCAAATGGCCGCTGTTGAAATGAAACAGAATAATTTACTTCCGCAAATAGGAATTGGTTTAATTGCTGGTTTGATGTCTGCCATTACCATTTTAGCAACGGCACCTTGGCTAACCGTTTTTGTGGAAAGTATTCGTTAAAATTTTCTCATAACGGTGTTGATTTAAACCTTTATTATTCTAGGTGCATAACATTAGTTAAAATATCAAAGTTTAGATATAATCTGACAGTACGGAAGTTGAGAAGCCTTTTAAATATTGAACCTTTGCCTTTAATTTTGTCACTCAGGCTTCCCGTTACTTTTTGCAATTTGGCAAAAAAGTAACCAAAAAACAAACCCCACTCCATAAATGGGCAAGTTCTAAGCTTGTGAACTGAAAACGCTGAACTCGCTACGCTCAAACAGCAGCGTTTTTTTACCGTTCACTACGCTAAGAACCTTGCACCATTTATTACAAGGGGACTTAAGGCGTTTGCCCAAGCTTCAATATTAAACACCTAAAAAATGCGAAATAACTCAAGCCTCATAGTGATTTGTTATTAAATTAGGTTAGTAAAGGACTGTTGTGCAGCCTGATTAAATTCAATTTAATACAGTTAAAATCTTTCAATTAACTGTAATTTAAGAAGTTTAGAACGGACTTTACGAACCTAATTTTATGAACCTCATTGTTAAACAAAACACCTGTATAACGCCTCATTCCAAAGAAAAATCTATCTTTTATCTAACGTTCTCAGCATTAGATGATAGTGAAGGCTTTAATTACCAGCCTGGTGATTGGTTAACCGTTCAACCACAAAATACCTCATTAATGGTTCAAGCCTTATTAGCCGCACTTAATTTACAGGGTGATGAACTCCTTGAATTAAGACGTGCAGGCCTGGTAACGGTTAAACAAGCTTTACAAAGTCATCTAGAGTTAACTCAATTAAATCCGGCTATTTTAAATAAACTTCAACGTCAATTAGGTTTGGGTGATTGGTCTGATAGGCAGGCTATGATGGATTATGCCTATGGGCGAGATATCTTGGATTTGTTAGAACTTTATCCTCAGTTAGCCGAAAAGGGCGTAGAGTTCTTAAACTATTTATCGCCATTAGCACCACGTTATTACTCGATTGCTTCTGCCGATGCGGGTAAAAATGAAGTGTCAATTTTATATAAAGCGGTGGAGTATTTAAACTTAGGGCGTCAACGATTTGGAGTCGCTAGTTATTTTTTACAGGAGGCACAACCAGGCCTGGTTGTTTCTGGTGAGTTAAAATCTAACCCTACATTTAAACTTCCTCAAGAAGCTAATATTCCCATTGTAATGATTGGTGCGGGTACGGGGTTGGCACCCTTTATAAGTTTTATGCAATACAGAAATTTGCAAAAATCAAACGGCCAAACAATAGGTGAAGCACTGCTGTTTTTTGGAGAGACTCATCAAAAGACAAATTGTCTTTTTTGTGAGGAAATTCAAGAATGGCAAAATCAAGGCTTAGTAGAAGCTTTTTATGCCTTTTCTCGTGATCAAGCTAAAAAAGAGTATGTGACCCAACGTTTATTGGAGCAGTCAGAAAAGCTTTGGACGTTAATTCATAACCAAGCTGAAATTTATATATGCGGTAGCCAAACCACGCTAGCGGTATCGGTTAAAGAAGTGTTTATACAAATCTTTCAACAGCAGGGAAATATGGATGAGGAAGAGGCAAATGCTTTCTGGAAAACACTTAAGCAAACTAAACGTTTGCAACTAGATGTTTATTAAGCTTTAAGAAAAGCTACCAGGCCTGGTAGCTTATTTTTAGCGTCTTGAATGGTCGGTTGAATTACCTTGTTTTTATTCTAAAAAGAGGGTAAATCCAAATTTAGAGAGGTGTTTGGCTTCCGACTCTAAATCTAAACGGGTTAGGGGGTGTTCAGCTAACCAATTTTGGTTAAATTCTATGTGTAACTCTTTATCATCGATAATACGTAATATGGGTTCTACTTGCTCTAAATCACGGCCACGATGAATTCGTACTGAAAGTCTTAATAAAACCGTAAGGTAAGGCATTAATGGTTTAATGCTGTCATCTATTTCTTCAAAATATTCTTCGCTATATTTTCCACGTTGGTTAACGACCAAAGCGCTTAATATCTGTTTTTCTTGCTGGTTAAAGCCAGCCATATCCGCTTGCGCAATTAGGTATGCACTATGGTGGCGTGACCGTTTAAAACTGATAGAAACCCCAATTTCATGAAGACGACAAGCCCATTTTAATATGCGTTTTAAATCATAATCATCAGAATGTAATTTCCAAGTGTTATGACTTTGTCTATATAAGGATTTGACCGTTTTAGCCACGGCATTAGCTTGCTCAATGTCTACTTTCATCCATTTTTGCATGGCTATAACGCTTATTTCGCGTACATCTTCTGCTTTTAGACGCCCTAAAGTATCAAAAATCAACCCTTCGCGCAGAGCATTAGAAGAGACTTGCATTCGTTCGATATTAAGCTCCATAAAGGTTGCGATTAGGATGGCTAAGCCACCTATTAGTACCGGACGGCGTTCATCTTTTATGCCTGCTAACTTACTGTTTTCTGCTGACCCAGCTTTAATCAGTTCTTTACTTAACTCAATCATACCTTGCAGGGTAATTCCAGATTCTGTCCAGCTATTGATTTCTAAAATAACGCCAATAGATTTAATTGTGCCTGAAGCGCCAATGGCGATATCCCAGCCTTTTTTACGCAATGTGCTGCGGTGAGGGCGTAATATCTGGCGACATTTAGAAACGGCGTTATTAAAATATTCTTCGGTAATTTTTCCTTTAGGAAAATAGTTTTGAGAGATGCTAACACAGCCCATTTCGGTACTGGTTAAATGGCTGTTTTCAAACTCTTTACCAATGATATATTCAGTACTGCCACCACCAATATCCATCACTAAGCGTTGTTCATTACTTGGTGGTAATCCGTGAGCAACACCAAGATAAATTAAACGCGCCTCTTCTTGCCCAGCAATAATTTGAATACTGTTGCCTAAAGCTTGTTTTGCTTGTTTTAGAAATTCACGACTATTGGTTGCATTGCGCAGTGTATTTGTGCCTACTGCTCTTACATTACAGGTAGGAATGTCTTTAATACGTTGTCCAAAACGTTCTAAACACTCAATACCTTCCTGAAACGCTTTATTGGATAGTTTGCCATTTTTATCTAAACCTGCACGTAAACGTACCATCTCTTTATGTTTATCAACGACTTGCATTTGTCCATGGGCTTCACGAGCAATAATCATATGAAAACTATTGGAGCCTAAATCAATGGCGGCAAATAAATCAGAGCTTGAGTGGTTTGGTTGATTAGAGGTTGTGAAGGGTTGTGTCATAGGGATATTCAGTATCTTATTTGGCTATGTTTGTAGACTTTTTTGATTTTGGAGTAGTGTACCGTTTTTGCTCAGGGTTGTCTTTATAACCCTCAATCAATATTCTTTATGATACCTTTGCTCCTACTATGTGTTTATGCCCGTGGGAGCAAAGGTCTTAAAAAGTTTGTATTGTTGGTTATTGGGCACTGTATTTTTCAATTAATAACGATTGAGCATTATAAGGCGCATCATGGTCTGCTGTTTTAGCCTGGTAACTTCCATCGGGCTGGAGAATCCAAGCACCGGTGTTGTCTTGTAAATACATGGCTAAACCTTCGGTATAAACTTGCTGAAAGCAGGTATCATCTAATATTGGAAAACAAGTTTCTACTCTAGATAATAAGTTGCGTCGCATCCAATCAGCACTTGAGCAGAATAGTTCTGGTTTACTACCGTTGTTTTCAAAATAATAAATTCGGTGATGTTCTAAGAAACGACCAATAATTGAGGTAACGGTGATGTTTTCTGACAGGCCTGGTATACCAGGTCGTAAACTACAAATTCCACGCACAATAAGGTCAATTTTTACACCGGCTTGAGAAGCTTTGTACAGGGCGTCAATCATGCCTTTCTCTTCTAAACCATTCATTTTGGCAATAATTCGTGCAGGCTTTCCTTGTTTGGCATTATTGGCTTCGCGCTCAATTTTTGAAATCATGCCACTCTTTAAAGTAAAGGGGGATTGTAGAAGCAATTCTAAATCTTTAGTATCGCCTAAACTGGTGAGCTGCTGAAAAATTTTAGACGCATCTCGACCAATGATTGGGTTGGCGGTAAATAAGCCAAAGTCTGAATAGAATCGCGTTGTAATATGATGGTAGTTACCTGTTCCCATATGGGTGTAATAACGAATACGGTCGTCTTCACGGCGCAACACTAATATCATTTTAGCGTGCGTTTTATAACCAACTACACCGTATACAACATGCACACCCGCATCTTGTAAGCGAGTAGCTTGTAAAATATTATTGTCTTCATCAAATCGCGCTCTCAGTTCAACCACCGCAGTAACTTCTTTACCATTTTGAGCGGCTTTCTCGAGTGCTTTAATAATCTCTGAATCTTCACCCGTACGATATAAGGTCATGCGAATGGCCAATACATCAGGGTCAACGGAAGCTTGTTTTAAAAAATCTATAACAGGGGCGAAAGAATCATATGGGTGGTGCAATAAGATGTCTTTTTGTTTGATTTTATCAAATAATTTTTCGGATTCTTTATGGCGCGTAAAAATTTTAAAGGCGTTTTTAGACGGACGTTTTTTAGTGGTTAATGGTTTTTGAGAGTAAGGTTTAAACAATAAGTCTGGGCGATTCGCCATGCCAGGTACTGCATCTAAACGGTGTAAATTCACTGGGCCATTAACTTTATAAAGCGACTCTTTATGTAAATTAAAACGGTCAAGTAAATAATCAATGAGGTGTTGTGGGCAATTGTCGGCAACTTCTAAACGAATGGCACCACCATACTGACGACCTGAGAGTTCTCCTCGTAAGGCGCTTAAGAGGTCATCCACTTCTTCTTCATCAATAAATAGATTTGTGTTGCGAGTAACTCTAAATTGATAACAACCCGTTACAGTCATGCCAGGGAAAAGTCGAGAGACATTCGCGTGTAATATGGATGATAGGAATATAAAGTCGTTTTCCCCATCAGTCGCGTCACCAGGAAGCTTGACTAAACGCGGTAATGAGCGTGGAACGGGAACTATCGCTAAACCATTTGAACGACCAAAGGCGTCTTTACCTTCTAAGGAAACAATAAAGTTTAAAGTTTTGTTGAGTACTTTTGGAAAAGGGTGTGAAGGATCTAATCCCACTGGGCTAAGTACTGGTTGAAGTTGGTCAATAAAAAACTTACTGATCCACTCTCTGTGTTGTTCCGTCCAGTGGTTACGGCGGACAAAACGAATATTTTCTTTTTCAAGTGCTGGAATAAGAATGTTGTTTAAGGTGTGATATTGTTCTTCAACAATCTCATGTGAGGCCTTTAATAGACAGTCTACAACTTGTTGAGCGGGCTGTTGGTCTGGCTGAGTTAAGGCATTAGAGTCTTTTGCTAGCTCCATTAATCCGGCTAAGCGAACCTCAAAAAATTCGTCCATATTACTACTGGAAATACATAGATATTTAACGCGTTCCAGTAATGGAATTTCTGCTTTGGTCGCTTGTGCTAACACTCTACGGTTAAATTCTAGCAAGCTACGCTCACGATTAATGTATTTGGGGAGCTCAGAGCTGATTTCAGCGTTTTTAGGAGTTTGGGAATTTTGAGTTTCTGGCATGGGTATCTCTAAAAATTTAAAACAATAGAATAAGCTGAATATAATAGGTAAATATAATAAGGTAACTAAGACCTATATTCTATAAGACCTACCTTGTAAGACTTTCATCGTACAAATACAGCTTTTTATTTTAGCTTGTTTAGAGTAAAAATGTGGGTTAGAAAAAAGAATTTATTATGACATTTTGGGATTACCAGGCCTGGTCGGTTTAATAATGAGTGTTCATCTACATAAAAAGTTTTAATCGTTAATCGAAGAACTGGAATCAGGTGGTGTGGAATCGGGTTGGTTTTTTTCACATTGCTTTTTGCAACCACAAGTGGGTACAGGGTCAACGCCTCCGGGGTTTGCAGGGTGGCAACGTCCAATACGTTTTATAGCTAGCCAGCTTCCGCATATCACGCCATGGGTTTTTATCGCCTCAATGGTGTAGCTAGAACAGGTTGGGTAAAAACGGCAACGTGGTCCAATAACCGGGCTAATAAACAGTTGATAAAACCGCACTAGAGCAATCAGAATCCAGGCAAAAGGGTTTGGAAAATTATTGAACATTGTTAGAATCTGTAAAAACTTCATATTGGAACTGGCAGTCATTGTCTTGTAGCCAGGTTTCTAAATCTGCAATCGCTAGAGGTCGGTTAATGTAATAGCCTTGAGCATAATCACAATTTAAATCTTTTAAAAAGGTGAGTTGTTCTAAGGTTTCAACCCCTTCCGCAACCACTCGCATATTTAAACTATGTGCTAGATTGAGTATCGCTGTAGCAATACTAATATCTTCCTCTTCTTGGGGTATGCCATCAACAAAGCTTTTATCTATTTTAAGAACACTCAACGGAAATTTTTTAAGGTAGCTTAACGAGGAATAGCCTGTACCAAAATCATCCACGGATAACCCAAAGCCATTTGCACGAATATCGTTAAATCGGTCTATATTTTCGGTAGCGTTACTCATAACGGTACGTTCTGTCAACTCAATTTCTAATAAGTGGTTATGAAGTTTAGACTCTTGCATAAGCTCATTAATAAAGACTAAGAATTGTGGGTTTTCAAACTGTACGCTACTAACGTTAATTGCAATATGTAATTGATTAAACTTTGTGTCTTTCCAAAGATTAAGCTGTTCTATACTCTGCTGCGCAACCCATTCACCTATTGATAAAATTAAATTGCTTTCTTCAGCAATGGGAATGAATTTATCTGGCGGAACAAAGCCTAAGGTAGCATTGTTCCAACGGATTAAGGCTTCTACACCAATAACTTCGCCAGATTGTAAGTTGACTTGTGGTTGATATACCAGTGTAAATTCATTGTTTTGAATTGCTGTTCTTAAGTGCTTTTCAATTGAAATGCGTTCAGCTAAATCTTTTTCCATTGATTGGTGGTAAATGGAGTAGGTGTTTTTTCCAACGTTTTTGGAATGGTACATGGCGGTATCAGCATGCCGTAATAGGGTGTCTATATCATTTCCATGATCAGGATAAAAAGCAAGACCGATACTTGCTGATACGCGGAGCTCATCATTATCAATTTTAATCGTACGTTCAATTTGGTTAAGTAATCTTAAAGAAATTTGCGAGGCAGCGTTTTCGTCAACTTGGCTAAGCATAACCACAAACTCATCACCACCAAATCGGCAAATATGCAGTATGGTTTGATGGCTGCGTAAGGTGCTTTGAATTCGTTTTGCAATAACTTTTAACAGCTCATCTCCAACGCTGTGGCCTAAAGAGTCATTGACTTCTTTAAACCCATCTAAATCCATGAATAACAGAGCAATCGTTTCATCAGGTTTATCTATAATATGTTTTTCTACCGCTTGTTTAAAGAAAGTGCGGTTTTCAAGTTCGGTTAACGCATCATAATAGGCCATTTTGGCAATGGCTTCTTCTGCTTGGCGCTGATAGGAGATGTCTTTAATAAATAAGCTAATTTCAATTTTATGATTGACTTCCATTTTTGAGACGGTTAACTCGGATGTTATTTTTGAGTGATCCCTATTTAATAGATTGATTTCAGTTCGATTAGGTTTGTCTTCAGCCTGTGCAAGTTCTAATGCTGCGTAAAATATCTCAACTAAAGGTTCTTGGTCCCTCAACTTCTTACCTTCTGGAAGATACGTGTCTAAGTCAAAGATTAATATTACTATGCATTGATTTAAAGCTTCCTCTTTGGTGTAACCAAATAGTTTTTCGGCTTCAGGGTTCCAGTCAAGAATATAACCATTTTCATCGGTAATGATGACCGCATCTTGCGAAGTTTCTAATAGCTGAAATAGACGAGTTTTAAGTTGTCTTAAATTTTGTGTATAGGTAATAAAAAACAGAATAATTAGGGTTACTAATATATAAGCCATTAACCCTATGGTTAGCGTTTTAATCAATTCAGATAAATTGATTTGGCTGATATACCAGCTCTGAATTACATTAATATTGGGTGTTGAAACACCGGGTAAAATGGGTAATCTAAATTGGGTTTTTAAGTTAAGCAAATCGTCAATAGGGGTTTTATGGTGCTGATTGTTTAACAAAATGTTAAAACTGTTCTGTTGGGTTTCAACCATTGAATAACTTAAGTTATCAAAGTTGAAAAAATGATTAATTTCTTCTTTTAGGTTGGTTAACGCGGGCTGTAAAATAAAAACGATACCGCGAGTTTGTTTAAGTCGTTGGACATGCGTCAGCTGGGCTGGAGAATTTAAATAAATTGGAACAAAGCTCATTTTATAAAGTTTTTTATCACTTATTCGGTTTAAGAGCAGGCTTTTAGGTTTATTACTTTTTACAGCTTCAGTAAAACTGTTTATGATTTGAGGAATACTGAATAAATCCTCTGATAAATAAACTGAGTTTGCTGGTGTAAGCGGAATAATCGATGTGACGGCTAAAAAACCATACTTCTCATTTTTAGTTTCTTCAGAAAAAAGGTGAGAGTTTGAAATCTTAAAAGATTCATAGCCCATGTTGTATTGTTCTTTCTCAATCTCAGTTTGGCGTTTTCGTGAAATAAGCTCCGCTAATCCAATAATATGGTGACTCTGACTCTCACCGTTTTTTTGTATACCTAATGCAAATTCTCTAAAGGCGGGAAACGATTTAACGGTTTGGGATGTATAAAATTCCGAAAGCCCACTTAGCAATGTTTCGGTGCGTTTTTGTTCAATTTGTAAGTTTTGGGTAATCGCTTGGGCTTTGTTTTGAATAATGTTTTTTTCGCTGTTAAATTGCGAAGAAATATTGAAAACACCCAGCGCAATAAGCCAAATTAATCCTATAGCTACCATTGCCAGTGTTTGGCTTTTTTTAATTTTGGGAGAGGCAGGTCTTGATATAGCGTTCATTTATTGCCCAATGAATCATAGATAAGAGCGTGCGAGAAAGTATTCTCTGGTAATAGCTTTTTAAATGGTTTAGCAATCTCCGGATTAATCCATAACTGGAAGTTTTGATTTGGAACGACGGATATTTTACCAGGAGCAACGCCATTTAAAATAGCGATAGCGGCTTCTCCAGACCAGGTTCCCTGTTCACTTGCGATTTTGTTCATTCCTAAGGCGACATACGGCATCATAAAGTCTTGCGTGGTCACTGAGATTTTATGGTTATGTGTTTTAATCCATTCTAAATTCTTATTATGGTCCCAAGTTTTGAGTGCTGCTCGATTTGAAAAAAGGATAATATCCACATTAGGGTCTTCTTGAAGTTGTTTGTATACACGGCGCCACTCTTGCTCTGTTTTGATGGCAAAGGTTGAGCCTTCAATAGACCATTTTTGTTTAAATTGGTTAAAGTTAGCAATGTCTTTTGCGGCGGAAGTTCCCTGTGTTGTTAAAAATGCGATATGCGTTTTGGAGGGTTGAATGCTGAATAACAGTTTAAAAAGACTTTCGGTAGGGTTTTTTTCAACCATTCCAGTGGTGTTTTTATAAGGTAGCCCATAATGAGCTCCAGAATGATTTACACCACAAAAAACAAAAGGAATAGCGCTATCTTTATAGTAAGGTTCTAATACATATCTAACCGCATTATCATCTGAAACAATAACCACCTTGGGAGATTGTGTTTCAATAAATTTTTTGGCCTCTAAGCCTATATTTTTTAAGTCAACCTTATTCGTTACTTTCTTACTATTCATAAAAAAGGTTTTAATTTTACAATGGCTTTTGAGGGTATTGGTTAAGCCTTGTTGAATGCCATCTTGCCAACTATAACCTGGTGCGTAACTAGCAATATAGACGCAAACAGGAAGGCTTTTGTTGCCCTTAAACTCTATAGGCTGTGCCCCGTAAGCGGAAAAACTTAAGCCGAATGATAGCGATATTATTAGACAATAACGATAGTAGTTGCTAGCTCTGGAGGCTAATTTATGAAAAGTGTATGGCATAACGGTCATTGTATATAAAATAAGCTCATTTAAATATCTAATTTAATGATTTTAAAGATTTTGAAATGAGAGTGTTAATCTTTTTGGTATAAATGTTTTATGAGTTGAAAACATCTCAAAATATTGGCTTGATTCAAGCTAAAATAGCAAATTAATGCTCTCTATCAACAAAATGCACTGTTAAAGGAATTTATCTATGTCTCAGGCTAAGCTCAAACGAATATTAATTTCTCAAGCTACAATGGTTAACGAAGGGTCCAAGTCGGTAGGAGATGTGTTAATCGCGGACGGACGCATTATTAAAGTTGCAGCTAAGATTGATGAGCAAGCTGATCAGGTCATTGATGCTAAAGGTTTAACGTTACTTCCTGGAATGATTGATGACCAAGTGCACTTTCGTGATCCAGGGTTAACGTCTAAAGGGGATATTGCCACTGAGTCTAAAGCTGCAGTCGCAGGTGGAACCACCACCTTTATGGATATGCCAAATGTAAAACCAACCACCACAACAATTGAAAACTTAGAAGCTAAATACCAAATAGGGTCTGAAAAAGCCTGGACTAACTTCTCTTTTTATTTTGGTGCAACCAATGACAATTTAGAAGAACTTAAGCAAGTGAATCCAAATACAGTCTGCGGCGTAAAGGTTTTTATGGGGGCGTCTACTGGTAATATGTTAGTGGATAGAGAGCAAGCTTTGCGTGATATTTTTACCTACAGCCCAACTTTGATTACCACTCATTGTGAAGATACGCCGATGATTAAAGCGCAAGAGGATAAATATAGAGAAGAGTACGGTGAAGACATTCCAATGTCAGCTCATCCAGAAATTCGCTGCCGAGAAGCATGTTATAAATCTTCATCTTTTGCGATTGAATTGGCGAAAGAGACTGGAGCTGATTTGCATGTATTGCATTTAACGACGGCAGAGGAAATGGCGTTGTTTGAACCCGGCCCGGTCGAAGGTAAAAAGATTACCGCCGAAGCATGTGTGCATCATTTATGGTTTACTGAAGAGGATTATGCAACGCGTGGTACCTATATAAAATGTAACCCTGCTATTAAAAAACAGTCTGACCGAGATGCCATTCGACAGGCGGTAAAAGAAGGGCGTATTGATATTATTGCGACTGACCATGCTCCGCATACCGATGAAGAAAAACAAAACAGTTATTTCATGGCACCTGCGGGATTACCTCAAGTTCAGCAATCTCTGACGGCACTTTTAGACATGGTTCATGAAGGGGTGTTTGATATTGAAACGGTCGTTCAAAAAACGGCCCATAACGTGGCAATACGCTACCAGATAGAAGACCGTGGCTATATCCGTGAAGGATATTGGGCTGATTTAGTCTTGGTTGATATGAACAAACCGCATACTGATGATAAAGCGCATAATCTCTATAAGTGTCAGTGGTCTCCTTGGGAGGGCCACACATTTAAATCGTCTGTGATTAGCACACTAGTTTCGGGTGAACTTAAGTATCACCAAGGTGAATTTGCCGAGTTTACTCCTGGCCACCGTTTGCTATTTAACCGTCGTTAACAGCATAATTTGGTTTGGTTAGTGTAATATCGTAGAATTAAAAGGCGAAAACGCTCAAACTTAACTGTGACCGTATGATACAAAGGTCTCTTAACTATATAAATAAGCGGGATAAAAAATGTCAGAAGTGTTTATTGGAAGGCAACCTATTTTAGATAGAGATATGCAGGTTTTTGCCTATGAACTTCAGTTTCACCAAGGTTTAAACCCAAATAAGCAGACGTTGCAGTCTACACTTGAGCTCATTAAAAAAACCGAAGAAGAGATTGGCTTTCAATCGATTGTTGGTAACCATAATGCTCTCATTCATCTTCCTAAAGAGCTTATTAATAAAGACAACTTACCGGTTTTTGATAGCAATAATCAATTAGTTTTAGAGATTCCAAACAATGTTTCTAAAGACGTGAATGTTTTACGTAACTTAAAAGAGTTAAAGTCTGAAGGTGCGGGAATTGCCCTGCATGACTTTATTGATAATGAATCAAGTATTAAATTGGCTACGATTAGTGATTATGTAAAGATTGACACAGAATCTGTTTCTGAAATTGCGATGAAAACAATGCTGGAAACACTGCATAAAAAAGGCATTAAGGTTATAGCGGAAAAAGTCGAAACGGAGGAAATGTTTGAGCACCTTAAAAAACTTGGGTTTGACTATTTTCAGGGCTATTTCTTTACCAATCCGATTATTATCAATGGTCAAAAATTAAGTGGCAATAAGTTAACCTTGTTGCAACTCTTGGCTAAGGTCAATGACCCTAATACTGACTTTGAAGAGTTGTCTATGATTATTAGTCAAGACGTGGCTTTAAGTCATAAGTTATTAGTCGCGATTAATAACCCAGCGGCAATGATTCCGATTAGGGTTGAAAGTGTGGCAGATGCATTAAAGTATATGGGCTTAAAGCGTTTAAAGTTTTGGGTCAATATGCTGATGTTGTCAAGTATGGATGAAGTACCACAAGAGCTGTTAACCACTTCATTAATGAGAGCTAAGTTTTGTGAATTATTGGCCATTGCTTCAGAGCATGAGAGAGATAAAGACAGTTTCTTCTTAGTCGGGTTATTTTCAACTTTAGGCGCATTTTTTAGAATGCCGATTGCTGAAATTGTCTCTGAAATGCCTTTGGCTGAAGAATTAAATGAAGCGTTAATTAATAAAGTCGGGCCTATGGGAGATGCTTTAAAAGTATTGATTGCCATTGAACAAGCTAATACAACTTTAAAAATGCTGCACTATGATGGACTAGAAATTGGGCAAATTGGATCTAACTTTATGGCCGCTAATGCGTGGGCGCAACAGGTTATCACAAGCTAGTTATCACAAGCTAAGTAAGTCATAGAAAGTTGTACGAGTTCTACTCGTACAAAGGTCTCATCGTTAATCTTTTTTTTCATCTAATTAATTGTTAAACATACCAAATTGAACATATTTTTATAGGAGAATTATCCATGACCATGCAGTCTATTAACCCTGCAACAGGCGAGTTGCTTGTTGAATTTGATACCTGGGATGAAGAGACATTAGACTATTCATTAACCCAAGCAGGGTATATGTTTGAAGACTGGTCAAAACTAACGCCATTAGAAGACCGCTGTTTAATGATGAAGCGTGTTGCTGAGGTGCTAAGAGATGATATTGAACCTTTGGCAGAGTTAATCACCATTGAAATGGGAAAAACCTATAAAGAAGCACAAGCCGAAATTGAAAAATGTGCGGTGTTGTGTGATTTTTATGCTGAAAATGGATCAAAGTTCTTGGCCGATGAAATTGTTGAAACCGATGCTTCTAAAAGTTATGTTGCCTATTTGCCATTGGGCGTAATATTAGCGGTTATGCCATGGAACTACCCTTTCTGGCAGGTTTTTCGTTTTGCGGTGCCAACGCTCATTGCCGGAAATGTCGCTGTATTAAAACATGCCTCAAACGTTCCACAATGCGCTTTAGCCATGGAAGAGGTTTTTCGTAAAGCCGGTTTTCCGGATCATATTTTTTCAAACTTAATGATTGGTTCTGATTTGGTTGAAAACGTTATCCGACATCCCGCTGTAAGAGGGGTTGCATTAACTGGAAGTGAACATGCAGGTCGTCAAGTGGCAAGTATCGCAGGCTCCGAACTTAAAAAAACCGTGCTTGAACTCGGTGGATCTGATGCTTTTATTGTTTTAGAAAGCGCTAATATCAAAGAAGCGATTGATGGAGCGATACAGGGACGTTTTCAGAATATGGGGCAAAGTTGTATTGCGGCTAAACGTTTTATTGTTGATCAATTTATTGGCGATGATTTTATTGAGCAATTCAAAAACGCTATAGAAGCGAAGTTTGTAGCGGGAGACCCGATGGATGCTGAAACAACCCTAGCGCCTATGGCTCGTCAGGATTTGCTTGATGAGTTACATGAGCAGGTTATGGCCTCTGTTGAACTGGGTGCAAAGATTGTGACAGGAGGTTATCAGTTAGACCGTCCTGGATGTTATTACGCACCGACGATTTTGACTAATGTAACGAGTAATATGCCCGCGTTTAACGAAGAGTTTTTTGGTCCAGTGGCTATCGTGATTAAAGCCTCTGAACCTGCTCACGCTTTAGGTCTAGCCAATAGTGTTGAGTTTGGTCTAGGTGGTTCTATTTGGACAGACGATTTGGCAACAGCAGAAACCATGGCCAGAGGGATGGAGTCTGGTGCAACCTATATTAATCACATCAGCTTTTCAGACCCAAGATTACCTTTTGGTGGAGTTAAAAATTCAGGTTACGGTCGTGAATTATCTGCACAGGGTATTCGCGAGTTTACCAATATAAAAACCATTTGGATTAAATAAAGAGACCTTTGCACGAGAGTATGTACGAGTAAAAATGGTTCTAGGTGCCCCTTGAGGGTAAAAATTCACCTGATTTTTGTTGTACCCCAAGGGCACTTCCGTTGGGCGACAACTTGCGAATAGCTAGCTATTCCTTGCGTTTTCCGCCGCAAACGAGGAACTCGACGCCCGAAGGGGTAAGTCGAGAATCAGGCAAATTTTTTACCCTCAAGGGGTACTCACGCCTATTTTTCTTTCGCACCTATCTCGTGTTTATGCCCTTGGGTGCAAAGGTCTCATAAAGAAGCTATTTTCAATAGAAGCGTCCTAATGTCTTAATAACGAGCTAAAGAACAAGCTAAAGAACAAGCTAAAGGCAAAACATGTTTGATTTATTATTAAAAACCCTTTCTGATTTAAAAGAACCCGCTATTTTATGGCGTTTATTTGTCCCATTTGTGGCGGCGATTATCTTAGTGTCTTTAATGGGATATGGCTTGTTTGGCGTGTTTTTAGTAAGTGATTTTGTAACTCAAAACCCTGTAGTACATGATGTGGGGGTTTGGACAGATGAAGCACAGCAAAGCATTGGTGCGATTCCATTTATTGGTGGAATTCTTATTTGGATTTTAGGCACGGTTGTGGCTGTGATTGCTGGTGTGTTAGGGGTGTTGCTAGGTAGTTATTTAATTTTAATATTTGCCATGATTATTACTGGGTTTATGACAGATAGCTTAGTTAAAGCGGTTCATGATAAACATTACCCTAATACCGATTATTCTGGACACGGAACTATGCTCGGAATGATTTGGAAACTATTAGTGTATGGCTTTTTGTTACTGTTGCTCTTTATTGTGACCATACCAATGCTCTTTATTCCATTAATTAACATTGTCTGGTTCTGGTTATTAGGCTTTATGTTTTTTAGATATTCTGTGGTGTTAGATGTTGGCCAAGTGATTTTGCCAGAGAAGCTTTTTAATGAAGTAAAACACATGACAAATTGGAGCCCAACCTTAGCCGTTGGAGCTCTGTTTCTAATGAGTACTTTACCTGTTGTGGGCTTATTTATTCCGGTATTAGCGGTTATTGCCTTATCACATTATTATTTTGATTATCTGTCGACGATGCCAGTAAGAGAAGAGATCTAAGCCTGCTATGTAAAATAAGATACCTACCAGGCCTGGTAGGTTATGTTTAACGTTTCTTTTTCGCCGCTTTTTTGGCGCCACTTTTATTAGCGGTTTTCTTCGGTTTTTTCTTGGTAGTCGCTTTTTTAAGCGCTTCTTTTAATGTGAAGTTTGGCTCGAGTCCAGCAATCTTTTCTACGGGTAGATTTTGTTGTAAGTGATATTCAATACGCTCTAGGTTAACTAAATCATGACGTTCTACCAAGTTTATGGCAACACCAACTTGTTGGGCGCGTCCGGTTCTTCCTATACGGTGAATATAAATATCTCCCCTAAAAGGGATGTCGTAGTTAATTACATGTGTAATGTTAAGCATATCTAAACCACGAGCTGCAACGTCTGTTGCTACCAGTATTTTGATTTTTCCATTTTGGAATTTTTGCATTTTCTCCATGCGCACGGCTTGAATAAAATCACCATGTAACACTTGAGCGGAGAGGTTCTTTGACTGTAAATAATCAGTAACCTCAATAGCGCGCTCTTTTTTATTACAGAAGACAATGGCACTATGGCAACTGGCATCTTTTAAAATGCTAGTCAGTAAAGCTTGTTTGTGGGCTTTATCATTAGCGAGATAAACCAGTTGTTGAACCTGTTCTGATTTTTGATTAGGGGCATCAATTTGCACTATTTCCGGTTCATCCAAAATTTCAGATGCAAACTTTTCAATTCCAGAACCACTTAAGGTCGCGGAGAATAATCCTGCTTGAAAGTCTCCAGGAATCGCTTCAATTAATGCACGAACGGTTGGACCTTGCCCCATATCGAGCATTCTGTCCGCTTCATCAATAATAAGCATTTCTATATGCGACAGATCAACCGCATCTTCTTCCATTATTTTGGCTAAACGCCCAGGGGTGGCAACTAAAATATCACAAGGTTGGTCTAGTAAATCGGTTTGCTGGCTCATTTTAAACCCACCTGTCACGATAACAGATGGGAACTCACAGTAGCTTCCAAGTTGTTTGACGACCTTATGAATCTGAAATGCCAGTTCGCGAGTGGGGGCTAGAATTAATACTCGTGGCTGATTACTGCGTTGTGGTTCATCTAAAAGATATTGCAGTGCGGGTAAAACAAAAGCAGCGGTTTTACCTGTTCCCGTAGCGGCACCAGCGAGAATATCTTGGCGTTCCAATAAAATCGGAATCGCAGCCTCTTGAACTGGTGTTGGTTTGTGGTATTTTTGCTGTTCAATCGCTGAAAGCAATATGGGATCTAAATCCAATTCTTCAAATGTCATGCATGTCTCAATCTGTTTGCCTGATGAAACTTACCAGGCCTGGTGGTAGCGTAAATAGCCAATTATTTGTGTATTTTATAACAAGGTTGGTATTCGCTGGTGTCTAGTTTCATACGTTTTTGTTCAACAAAGCTTTCTAACAGGGTATCCATTGCTTGCATGATTTTTTTGTCGCCATGCAATTCAAACGGCCCGTGGCGTTGAATCTCTTGTATGCCTTCTGCTTTTACATTACCGGCCACAATACCTGAAAAAGCTTTTCGTAATTGACTTGCTAGAATATGTACCGGCTGGTCTTTATGTAGACTCAGTTTAGCCATGTTTTTATGCGATGGTATAAACGGTTTTTGATGCTCTAACTCTAAGGTTAAGCGCCAGTTGTAATAGTAGGCATCACTGCTTTTCTTGCGGTCTTGTCTAACAGCTTCCATCTGGGTTTTCATGTAGCTTGCTACGTCTCGAGTTTGGTTAACGAATACTTTCAGTTTGTTGGTTGCGACTGATCCTAGCGTTGAATTCAAAAACGTCATAATGCCATCAAAATAGCTTTTACTGTTTTCATTACCGGTTAATACAACCGGTAAGGTTAGTTCTTTATTAGCTGGGTGTAGCAATATGCTTAGTAGATAAAGGAGTTCTTCCATTGTGCCTGGGCCACCCGGCATAATAATAATTCCATGACCAACACGCACAAAGGCTTCCAGGCGTTTTTCTATGTCGGGCATGATGCATAGTTCACTGACAAATGCATTAGGTGCTTCAGCGGCAATAATGCCAGGTTCGGTCATTCCAATATAGCGACCATTTTTATAACGTTGTTTACCGTGACCTAAAATAGCGCCTTTCATTGGGCCTTTCATCACGCCAGGGCCGCAACCTGTGCAAATATCTAGATTACGCAAACCAAGTTCATAACCTAAATGTTTACTGTAGTTATATTCCGCTTCGGGAATAGAGTGCCCACCCCAGCAGACCACAATGTTGGGTAACACATTGGGTTTCATTAATTGCGCATTACGGGCTATATGAAATACCGCATTGGTGATGCCGTGTGAAGTATTTAAATCTAGGCGGTTACTTAATAACACTTCATTGCGTGAATAAACCAGGTCGCGTATGACAGAAAATAGATGTTCTTTTAAAGCGATAATTAATTGGTTATCAACAAAAGCATGGCGTGGTGCATTTTTGATAATGAGTTGAACACCACGACCTTTAACCGTCACGTTAATTGAAAAGTTAGGATAACGCTCAAGCAAAGCTAATTCATTGTCTGCTTCTGAACCGGTGTTTAGTACCGCTAAAGCGCATCGCATTAAAATGTCATTAAGACCTACATCCGAGGCATCACAAAGCTGTTGAGCTTCTAGATAAGATAAAATTTGTAGAGAGCCTTCTGGGCGAATAATGACTTCAGCTATATCGGTATTCATGGTAGTGTACACTCAATTATTTTTATTATTAGTTTTGCTCATCAACGACGTTTATAAGGACGTTTTTTGTGAGCTATATGGGGTTTATTATGCGTGACAATGGTCCTTATGAGGAAGGTTTTTTAATCATTTTATTGATTTTGGCTTTGGTCGGAATCATTTGGTTGTTTTCGCCATTTTTAGAGGCGTTGTTTTTTGCCATGATTTTAGCAACGGCGAGTTACAAGGGTTATCAAATGTTATTGCCGCATTGTAAACAGTCGCCTACTGCAGCCGCTTCAGCAATGAGTTTGCTCGTGTTTGTAGGCGTTATTGCTCCGGTTACCTATTTATTGGTTGAAGTCAGTTTGCAGGTAGGGGGCTTCTATAGCAATGCCCAGGCCTGGTTAAATGCCCAGGATGCAGAAAGTTTAACCAAGCTGAATCAAAGTGTTTTAAGTTACTTGCCTATTGGCGAAAGTGCACAACAAAGTGCCTTGGTTCAACTTAAGGAAAACTCACAAAAAATTCTAAGTTTTGTTCAGCAAGCAACGGTCTTTTTATTAGAAGGTATTTTGGGTACGACCTCATCATTTATTACTTTTATTGGTTTATCCGTTTTTGCGCTATTTTTCTTTTATCGTGATGGTCATGCGATTGCTCATCATTTAAAAGTGCTATCACCACTGGATAATTATTATGATCGAATGATTATGAATCGCTTTTCCTCATTATCTACCGTTTTAACCTTAAGCGTCTTGGGTATTGCGCTTATGCAAGGGGTGTCATTTGCTCTTGTTTCTTGGCTATTAGGGCTTCCAGGTATGTTTATCGGTATGGCAATTGCCGTGACCTCCTTTATTCCCGTTGTGGGCGCAGCCTTAGTGTGGATTCCCATTGTGATATACGCGCTTATTCAAGGCGAATACCTGACCGCTGTCGTGATTGCATTTTGGGGGATAGTCATCACGGGGTTTGTTATTGACAATATTATGCGTCCCTTAATGATTAACCGTCTTACGCAAAGTTTAGGTGTGGCTGGAGAGGGGTTAAAAGTGGCTAATCACACGCTAATAACGGTATTATCAACTTTTGCAGGGTTAATTCATTTTGGTGTTATTGGTCTATTTTTTGGGCCGGTAATCGCTGCTATGGCCATCACTATCTTTGATGTGTATGAGCATAAAAATTCTCACTATTTGGATAGAAGTTAATGATGAGGATTTTTGTCATCTTGGTGTTATGATTAGAAAATAGTCAAAGAGGACAGAAGACATGAAAAAAATATTAATCACGGCAATTTTATCAACCTTAGCCATGAATGCATCTGCGCAAGACAATGCTCAGTCAGATTTTTATGTTGAGGGATTTGAAGCTTGGGCTCAAGAACTTAAAAAAATGGGTGATGATATTTCTGCTCATGCCACGGAAGCCTATGTAAAAGATGCCTCTGGCGTTATTAAAAAACAAGGTTATATTGGCGCTGAGCTGCCGTTGCCTAAAGCCACAAAAGTGGCTGACGGGGTATATACCATTGTCGGTAGCCAAATTTGGCATAATCCATCAAACTTTGGTCTAAATAATAATATCTCATTTATTATTTTTAAAGATGGCGTATTTGTTTTTAACGCCGGCGCCAACCCGGCAATTGCCTATAGTGCACATCAGCAAATTAAACGCATCACCAATAAGCCGGTTAAATGGTTAGCCGTAGAAAATAACCAAGGGCATGCCTATCTAGGTGCCAGCTACTGGGTAGATGTTGGAGTTAAAAATCTATATTCAAGCGCCGAAGCAAACGACGTTTTTGATCGTGCTTTTGATAGAGAATACCAAGAGTGGGGTGAGCGAGTTGGTAAAATTCTGACCCATTCAGCACGAAATGTTACCGATAAATTCACTACCTTTGAAGGTAAAATGACCGTCAATGTAGGTGGCGGTGAGACCTTTGAGTTGATTGATTTTGGGCCTGGTCATACTCCAGCATCTACCAGTGTTTATGTGCCAAGCCGCAAACTGTTTTTATCAGGAGATTTAACGTTTAATGAACGCATGCCGGTTATGTTCAACTACACCAATAGCTTTGACTGGATGAATTCATTTGAAAAAATGATGAAAATTATCCCCGCAGATTCTAAAGTGATTCCAGGTCATGGAACGCCAACTGATATGCAAACGGTTAAAAAACAAACCTATGATTACTTTCGTTATTTACAAAAAGAGATTAAACAAATTGTAGAAAATGGCGGAACAGTTGAAGAAGCTGAAGCCGTTGATCAATCAAAGTACAAAGATCGCCCTGTGTTTGAACAGGCGGCTAAGAATAATGCTAGAGAGATATATAAAGAAATCCAAAACGGTTACTTCTAATTTGAACTTAATTTGTCTTACTTTGCTCTTGAGACTTAGTAAAAAACAACCTGTTTTGAGTAACGATTTATCTTGGAAATAGCTTTAAAATAAAGGCCTACAAGACTTACCAGGCCTGGTAGGTTAGTTTAAATATAAAAAAGCCGCTTTAAGAATTATGCTTAAAGCGGCTTTATTGTATTTATGGCCTTTGTAATGGCTTAAGTGGATTACTTAGGTTGACTGCATTTGGTTGATTACATTGGATCCATTAGGTTTGGATCATCAATATAGCCATTCTCAATACCTTTAGTTACAACAGAAACCGCATCATGCGGATGCAGGCTTTCTAGGTGATTAATTCTAATCCAGAAATCTAGGTAGTCAGCATTACTTTCAAACGCTTGTTGTAAACGACGACTCGCATCTTCACAAAACATTAAATTAGCTGCATTTAAACGTGCAAATTCTTGTTCATCTTCACGTTTTACCACTGCTTGAACAGGGGTTTTTAGAGCGTTTTCAATGTGGTTAATAATGTTTGAATAGACTAGTTCATCGGCTTCAGAGACTTTAACTTTTACCTGAGCATAAGAACGCTGGCTATGCGGCGTTGCGCAAATACCTTCTGGAGTACCTAGCCATTCTAAAATCGTTTGATAATCCATTTTTTGTCCGGCAAATTGCTTTTCAAACGCTTCTTGAATTAACTGGCGTGACAATGCCGCAGAGCATGGGCAGGTTGAAGAGTAAGGGACTTCAATAGATAATTCACAACTAAACTGACCGTTACGAATTTCACCACGTAGTGTCGCAGGGTAGTGCTTCCAACCACTATTGTCGCTTAATAAAGAGTTGCGACGCTCATAGTAGTCAAACTTAAATTCAACAAATGCTTGAGTACTTAACCCTTGGTGCGATTCTATAAATGCTTCTAAAATAGCTTTAACGCGATTGGGGGTAAGCACTTCATTACTGGCCATTTGATCTAAATGCAGATATAAACGAGACATGTGAATACCCTTGCTTTCAGGGTCATTCAAGTTTACATAAGCTTGAGCTTTAGAAGAAAGTCTAACAATTTGTTGTTTGTCTAAACCTTGTTGAATAAGAATTGGGAGCTCTATTCCGCTCATTCCTACCCAGTTGAGTTTACCTTGTGGACCGTGATGAGGCTGGCAAGCGATATCGGGCATGTGCTTTGTCATGCAATTTCCTTCGTCTTTGAGTGAGTTTTGAGATAAGCTAATTTAAGCGAAAAATCTGTAACTAACTGAAATTATTAAAAGTGACTGGAAATTTTATCAAATAATTGACTAAAATGCTTGGTTAATAGTGTGACTGTCGGAAAATAATTTAAGAATTTTAGGTCGTAAAATTACCTGGTTAAGTAATGTCACTTACCTTAATCGATGGGTCAACAAAATGGATTAATAAGAGACCTTTGCACGAGATAGGTGCGAAAGAAAAATGAGGTAAAATTTGCCTGATTCTCGACTTACCCCTTCGGGCGTCGAGTTCTTCGTTTGCGGCGGAAAACGCAGGGAATAGCTAGCTATTCGCTAGTTGTCGCCCAACGGAAGTGCCCTTGGGGTACAACAAAAATCAGACAAATTTTAACCATTTTTACTCGTGCATACTCTCGTGCAAAGGTCTCAATAAGTATGTATGGTTTTGATTAACTGTTTTTCGAGTTGATTAGCCGTAAAACTAGCTGTAAAACTAGCGGTACAACTAGCCTCCCCATATTGATCATCAAACAAGCATTCTAAGCGACTATCTTCTCGCCAAGCAATGTCTTCAAAACTCAATTGACCTTCGCTCCAATTAATTAACTGCCATTCATTGCCTGTTTTTAAAATGCCTTTGGCGCGTATGAGTTTTGGCGCAATAGCTTCAAAAAAGGTTTTAATCTCTGTGCGTTTAAATTGAACGCTAGGTGCCCAAATCCATCCCATATTAAGGGGGGTTAATGTTTTATTGGTGCTTAGAAAGCACTGTAAGGTGTTTGGGATGGCAGAGGTGTAATTTTTTTGTATATTGGCTGTTTGTATTGTGTGACTAGATTCTTCCTCATGTACAAAATGAAGAGTATTCGTTGTGCTTTGAGATAAAAGAGTTAAGCCTTTTGGTTTGCGAGATTGTAATAAACAATCAATTTCTACAGCACTGTGTTGGGTTTTAATGACTTCATTTTTTGGAGGGTAGCACTCTGTTAATATCTTTAATGCTTGGGATTGTTCATCCTCACTACTTAAATCGGTTTTATTTAAAATAATACAGTCGGCCAACTGCACTAAATCACGCATAACAGCCGATTTTTGCCAGCGTTGTGGCGTTAATTGTTGTGGCGTAATAATGCAGCTTATTTTTTGTAAATCTAATGGTTGTACAAAAGCGCTATTTTGTAATGCATCTATAATTTTTGCAGGGTGGCCTAAGCCTGTTGGTTCAATCCAAATTCGGTTAATACTTTGGTGAGCTTGGCTTAGCACCTGGTTGAGGGTGTTTACTAAACCTAATTGAGCGGTACAGCAAATGCAACCACCCGATACGGCTTGAATATTAAGGGATTGTGACTGAGTGGCGTTGTCTGCAACTAGGCTGGAAAGTTGGCTTGCATCAATGTCAACCTCCCCAAATTCATTGATGAGAATTAACCAGTTTTCACTAGATGGTTTTTGTTGAATGAGGTGTTTTAAACAGGTGGTTTTACCACTTCCTAGCAGGCCAGTCACAAGGTGAACAGGAAGTGGATTTTTTGTCATGGTTTCGAGTCGAATGGGTTAATTATTTAAGTTGAACTATTTAAGTTGAATTATTTAAGCTGAACGTGGAATATCAGTGCCGCCAAGTAAGTCGTTAACAACCGCATCTCTATCAAGCTCAATACCTAAACCTTCTGCAATAATTTGTGCATCACGATAAGCATTTCCTAAACAAGTCGTTGCCCCTGGAGAAGGGGTCATATTAAAGATTAGGTTCTCATTTTCAGGCACAATGCTCGCTTCACCTAGTTTAAGCTCCATGGTAGTTTTATCAATAACTTGAGGGCGTAAACCACCAATTCCTTGCGCGTACTCTAAATCTTCTGGCTTTAAGCTTGGAATAATTTTACTGGCATCTTTAGCAAACAGTTTTTGACGTAGTTTAGGAACTTCAAACATAAAATTTCTAAAGATATAGTTACGAATCGTGCTGTCTTTCATTAAGTCCCAGAATACTTTAATCACTTTAAAATCTAGCTTTAAGCTCTTCCAGAAATCCCAATAAGTCCCACCGGTATAACGCTCTAATTTAGGCAGAACTAAAGCCGTTGGCCCTAAGCGAGTTTTGTTAAGTTCAATTAAGTCAGGATCACCATGCAAAGCGGCAAAAGGGAGTTTGTCATTTTGCATAGTGTAAACTTTACCGTTTAGCATTTTAGGGACGTAATAAAAACTTCCGCCCATCGGTAATATAGACATATCCATACCGTGCCCAAGTTGGTTAGCCAGTAATAAACTGTGAGCCCCTGCAGAAACCACTACAAATTTAGCTAAAAACGTCCCTTGAGGAGTGGTTAGTTCATAGTGGTCATCAAACTTTGCAATTTTTTCAACTTCACAACTTAGAGAGACATTAATTTCTGTATTGCTGTTACGAGCGCTATTAATGAAAGATTTTGATAGATTGCCGTAATTTACCGCTGAATATTCATCGGTACAGCCAGAAGCAATAATTTTTTCTGGACGCGGTTTACCATCAATTAAAGCTACCGCAGGTTCTACTTCCACAATACGTTCAGCATCCCAAAGTTCCATATAGGGAAAGCCTTCGGCAAATTCATGATGACGTTTTTCAAGTCTTTCACACTCTTCGTCACCGACGGCTAGAATCATTTTGGGAAACTTGTACAGGAAGTCATTTTTTTCAACTTGGTCAGCATAGTGCACAATCATATTGGCTTGCTGTTTAACTAATTTAGCCTTTTCAAGCGTGTAGTTAGTTTCAATATCACCGCAGTGTAAGGTTTGGCTATTAGAGCGTGCATGTGAATTTAACGGTGCTAAAGAACCGTATTTTTCTAACATGGCAACAGAACCGACATTGGTATACTTTGAAAGCATATAGGTTAGGGCACTTCCGGAAATTCCGCCGCCAACAATCACAACATCGAATGTACGATTTTTCATTTATTCTGTTTCTCTAGGTTTAGTTTGATATGCATTGATATGCAAAAATATTTTGATAACTTAGTATTATATAATATTAAAAGCTTTAATGCAGGGTAAGGAAAAGTTGTGAGTGTGCCCTTAAGAAGAATAACAAACGGTATAGGGTATTTAATTGTACAAGTTATGAGATGTAAAAATAACTGCAAAAATGAAGCTGCACTTAATATGCGAATTCAAGGATGTTTAAAATGACCAATAAATATGAAGATGCCGTATTCATTACCGGAGCTGGGCAGAGAATAGGGGCTTTTTTAGTTCGTCAGTTTATACACAATACCGATTTTCCGATTGTTTTTACCTATCGTAGTCACCGTGCTGAAGTGGATGAATTGATTGCATTGGGTGCGATTGGTATTCAAGCCGACTTTAATGATTTAACAGAGTTACCAGGCCTGGTAGAACAGGTTAAGACGCATTGTAAAAGCTTAAGATTAATGATTCATAATGCATCACTCTGGCTTAATGATGAACAGGCGCCACCCCTTTCTGAAAAATATGCAGAACTATTTAAAGTGCATGTAGAAACGCCTAACTATCTTAATCAACTTTTACAGCCTCTTTTACAAGCTTCAAGCAGCCCTTTAAAAGATATTATTTCTTTATCAGATTACAGCGTAAACAAGGTGCAAGAGACTCATATTGCTTACTTATCGAGTAAGGCGGCCTTACAAAATTTAAGTATGGGGTTTGCTAAAAAGTTTGCTCCAGAAATAAAAGTTAATGATATTGCCCCGGCGTTAATTAAATTTAATCAAGGAGATGACGAGGACTATAAACATAAGCGTTTAGCGCAGGCTGCTTTGCCGATAGAACCGGGTTATGAAGTGGTTTGGCAAGCAGTACAGTATTTAATGAATAGCCCATACACTACGGGCACTAGCCTGCAATTAAATGGTGGTAGGCATTTGCTCTAAACAGCTTAATTTACAGAGTCTTTAAGAGCCTTTATAGGGGCTTTATAGGGTCATTTAAAAAGGGCAGCCCATTGCTTTCGCATTTTCTTTTACTGTTTTACGCTCGTTTTGATCATCTTCAGCATTAAATTCATCACGTTCATACCAGCCTTGAGTGTGCTGTAAAACTAAGCTTGCTAATGCATTCGCATGGTCAGCTCGGTCATTTAAACAGGTAATGTAGCTAAACTTTTCGCCACCAGCTTCTTCAAAATATTCACGATTTTCTTCACCAATTTCTTCAATGGTTTCTAAACAGTCTGCTGAAAAACCAGGGCAAATGACCTGAATATCTTTAATGCTATCACCAGGCAAGGCTTTCATTGTGGCATCGGTATAAGGCTTAATCCACTCTTCTTTACCAAACAGAGATTGAAAGGTCACCTTGTATTCTTCTTTAGATAATCCTAGCTCTTCAGCGACTAAACGAGAGGTAACATGACATTCGCAATGATAAGGGTCGCCATTATCTAAATAACGTTGCGGCACACCATGATAAGACATCACTAATAGCTGTGGCTTACCGTGAATAGCTTGGTGTTCTCTTATGCTATTTGCTAAGGCTTTAATATAGCCAGGATGGCGGTGGTATTTATTAATAAATCGTAATTCGGGTAACCAGCGCCAAGTTTGAAGCTCAGCTGAGACAGCATCAAATGTTGATGCTGTGGTTGCAGCGGCATATTGTGGGTATAACGGTAAAACCACAATGCGTTGGCAACCTTTATCTTGCAACTCTTTTAATGCGCTTGCAATAGAAGGGTTACCGTAACGCATACCTAAAGCAAACTCGACACGACCTGTAAAATGAGGTTTTACTCTCTCGGACACGGCATCCACTTGGCGTTGCGCAATATTTAATAGCGGTGCGCCTTCACCCTCACTATTCCAAACCGTGGCATAAGCCTCAGCAGACTTAGCAGGCCTGGTATTAAGAATAATGCCATTTAAAATTAAACGCCATAACCAACGTGCAGGAGGGGGCTCAACCACTCGAGGGTCCATTAAAAACTCTTTTAAATAAGGTTTTAACGCCTCTTTAGTTGGGGCATCTGGAGTACCAAGGTTGGTCAGTAAAACACCTGTGGCGCTCTCTGAGCCATGTGCAAAATTTTGAATTCCTTGATACTTCACAAAAACGTCCTTTTAAAAATAAGCTGAGAGCCTATTTTAGAATAAAGATCAAGGATTGTGGAGTAGATATCAATAAAGGATAAAATTATGGGTATATGTATTTTATGATTGATTAAATAAATCTTTTAACCACGAACACACGAAAGCACGAAGATTTCTAATATTTAATACTAGCTTAAATTTAACGAATAACCAAACTAAACGTAATAAATTAATCGCTTTTAAACTTTACAAATGCAGAGCTTATAGGCATGAGTTAATATTGTTAGGCTATGATTTTCTAATCGCTTTTATTTATTTTTTTATCTTCATGCCTCTGTGTCTTCGTGGTTAATTTTTACAATACTGGATAATCAATCACAAAATATGGATACCCAAAATTATTAAGTGTCAGTAATGGCTTAATGAGACCTTTGCACGAGAGTATGTACGAGTAAAAATGGTTAAAATTCACCTGATTTTTGTTGAAAAACTTGCGAATAGCTAGCTATTCCCTGCGTTTTCCGCCGCAATCAGGCAAATTTTACCTCATTTTTCTTTCGCACCTATCTCGTGAAAAGGTCTCTTAATAAATCTACCAGGCCTTATATGTTGAAAGTGTTCTCCAGAAGTGGAGAATTTATTAAGGACGCTTAGTAAAGGGATAAAGAGATCTTGCTACCAGGCCAATGACACCCAGAGTGATCCAGGTTATCAGATTAAGACCTTTATCCCCACACACTATAAACTGAACGGTATCTTAGGCAGGACAAGACTCCT
>NZ_KL370891.1:1631305-2079229 GCF_000702325.1 Thiomicrorhabdus sp. Milos-T2 | reverse complement strand
CTGGTTTATGCTATTCTGAAGAGTGGTAAACCCTTTGATCCAGAATATAAGATTGGTGCTTGACTATGAAAATCAAACACGGTATCTGGTATGTTGATAAATGCTTAAGAGCAGGTTAGGGGAATCTAAGATAATTTGGTGTTTTAGCGATGGCTTGAATCAATAAAAACCTTTGCATTAGTTTTAATATTTTGCATGAAGTTGCCCTTAGGTTTTTTCATGCAAAGCCATGCAAAGGTCTCTATTTTAAGGCAAATAATTATTTGTCTAATTTACGTAAAGACGCAACTTCTTCATCTAATGCTTTTTGGTCTTTTTTCAATTGCAACTTGCACACTCTAAAATCATCTTTTTTAATACCAGCCTGTAAACACATTTGGTATTTCTGAATGGTTTGAGCTCTTTTAAAGTGGCTTTGAATTTCAAGTTGCATTAAATTTTGTGCTTTAGCCAATAATTCCATCTGCTCTTGGATAAGCTTCTGACGATCATCCATCTTAGAAGACTCATTGGCCTGTGCCACAGAGAAGAAAGAGGAAAGAAGGGCGCATGCCATTAAAATTACAAATTTATTCATGTGAAAATTTCCTTGGTTTGAATATAAATTAAACCCAGGTTGAACAGTCAGAGTTTTAAAACAAAAGGTTTTACGGACAGCATTTTGTTTTAAAGGTATTCATTTCTGAGTACAAAAAAATAGTAACACACTATTAAAACCAATCCTCACAGGTATTTTTTTGTCTTAATTAACGACTTTTATATAAGTAACAACTTATGGAGTAGATGAGAGAGCTCTCTTTATCAGTTACCTACTTTAGTGGGAATTCACATTTAAGTTAATTAAACCTAAGTTAACTAAACCTAAGTTATCTAAATCTAGCGTCTTCAAAAAAATTTAAAGGTCATTGCTATGATTGAAATGATGAAAGACTTATAAAAATGATAAATGTTGCAATTTAGGTGGACTTCAAAAATCCAAAATTTTACGTGCCTTTAAGGCACATATTTTCTTTGATGATCAAGATACTCACTTAGAAACCACCTCGCAGTTTATCCCTTCTGGTAAGGTGTCATATGCGAGTAGTTCGCCTTTGAAATCGTTACCAATAAAGCCTGAAAAGGTAATATTTACTCAAGAGACCGAATAAAAGTAGTAATTTCATTTAAGCTCTTTTGTTATAGCAAAACTAAGCATTAACCTAGATAAAAACAGATAAAAATTTGAGAATTAGTATTTTTACCACTAAAATCAATGTTCATTAAAGAGTGCATGATAGGCAGGTATACCCAAAAAGCCTATTTAAATTTTATCTTAGGAACCATAAATGCTTACATTGAACCTCTTAAAATTCTTGACACTATCGGTTCATGTAACTAAACTTATATTTAACACACCCGCCATGCCTATGACTTGTCCGCAAGTTACGCACAAATCGAGCGGGTTTTTTACTTTTTACGCCTGTAAAAGTAATTCCTTACCAAATTTGACACACGCTCTATGCCTCTCATGCAAGCACACTTTAGGGCGTTTTTTATTTGTTATTGGAGGTTCATGTGCGAGCCTTTGATAAACCCGCCATTAATGTTGATCAACAAGTCTTAATGCTTAAAGAGCGTGGATTAACTATTCAAAATGAAGAGAGAGCTAAGTTATTTCTAAAAGCCGTTGGCTTTTTTCGCCTAAGTGCTTACATGCGCCCTTATCAAGTCCCTAATGCTGAAGATCATAGGTTTCGAGAAGGTACGACCTTTAAACAAATTACGCAAACCTATGAATTTGATCGAAAGTTGCGACTCCACTTAATTGCTGCAATTGAACGAGTTGAAGTTGCAATCAGAGCTATCATTAATAACCATATGGGCCCTAAATATGATGACTCTCATTGGTATCTAGATCGTTCATTATTTAAAAAATACTATTCCTATTACCGTCTTCTTCAGACTATTGACTATAAACAAAGCCAAGAATTGAAGAACTACCAAAAAGAGTGTGTTCGAATTGATAAAGGGCGAAACCGAACGCCACAGCAAAAAGAACAGCTGAAAGCAAAGCGAGCTAAAGAAAATTACGCTCGTCACTATCCTATTAATTATGAATTTCCTGATTTAATGCCCAGCTGGGCTATGCTTGAAGAACTTACACTGGGTGAGTTATCACACCTTTATGCTGGCCTGGCTAAAGACATTGATAAGAAAGATATTGCACGTGAGGTTGGATTAACAATGCCTTTGCTTGAGTCATGGCTCAAAACGCTGAATGCAATCCGTAATATTTGCGCCCATCACAGTCGATTATGGAATAGGGAGTTGGGTTTAAAACCTGAACTCCCTAAAAATTCAGATATTATTTGGCCTGAGTATCATAGAGAACATCAAGATCATATGCGTATTGCGGTTTTAATAAGTATCCTGCAACACTTTATGACTCAAATTAGCCCTCATGATGGCTGGAAAAATAAGTTGTTTAGCTTGTTTAATAACTACCCTGAAATTAACCAAGCTATGATGGGACTGCCTGATAACTGGCAAGATGACCCTTTTTGGAATTAGTTTAAAACGAAACGAAGGATAACTTTTATGGTTAGCCAAACCAATGAACAAGCATTAGAAGTTGCTATTGAGAGAGCCTTAACAGGGACTTGTGTTGAAGAACACAAGGCAGGATCTTCTGGTGTTGAGGAAACACCTGCGAATTATGTGACTCATAATGGCTTTAAGGTAGGATTGCCATCGGATTTTAATCTGATCAATAGCTTGAGAAGCTAAGAGCTGTTTAAGTTTTTTGAAACTTTTTTATCTACTCAACATAAATTACTAAGAAGAAAGAATTAGTCAATGAATTATCTCAATTCAATCATTACAGTGAACTCTTATAGAGGTCATAAAATCAATCAGTTTAGCGTTGATGATGGCGCTTTGATTCAAGGTTCAAATGGCGCAGGGAAAACTAGTATCCTGCGTTTGATACTACTTTTCTTTGGTGCACCTGCAAAGGACATTGCCTCTATCTCGGGTAAGAACAACCGATTTGCCGATTACTATCTTCCTTCAATCTCAAGCTATCTGGTTTATCAGTATAAAAAAGACAATAAAGACTTCTTGGTGATTGCGTTTGCCAAAAGCCGGAATGAAGTGACTTACTATTTCTGTGAAGGTTTATTTGACGAGGCACTCTTTGTAAATGAAACCGGACAGTTTATTGATTGTTCAGAAATTAAATCGCATATTCAATCGGTGGCGAAACGCAAAGTCTCTCCGGCATTTAGCTGGAGTCAGTATAAGCAGATAATTCAGTCTGGAAAACGTATCACTGGTCGTGACCGCGATAGTCAGAAGATTAACGAAGCAAAACTGAAATTTTCCCTCTGTGCGCCAAATCAAAGCTTGGATAATATTGAAAAGATTGCTGTTTCCATTCTGGCCAACAAACCCAGTTTGCATGCTATCCGCAGTTTGATTGCTGACGGAATTCTTGGTTTGGACAGTTTCTTAAAAGAAGACTTCGGTTCCAATTTCGATTCAAAACATCTTATTCAGCAACAAAACCTTTTGCGTCAAGCGAAACGCTTTAAAGAAAAACAGCCTGTGCTAGACGATATTCGTACAGCTGCTTCGCTAATGAAAAACTGGGAACAAGAGAAGTCGGTTTTAGGCGATCGGATTCTGCAAAGTTGGCAGCACTACTCCGAACAGCTACAACAGTTAACCTCTGATCGAAATAAGCTAATCCATGATAGAGATGAGGCAATCGATGCGCAAAACTATCAAATACAGCAACTCTCTTCACAGATTGGTGAACTAAAAGGTGAATCTAAAAGTCAGACTACTCGACTAGAAAACTTGAATAAGAAATACAATGATTATCACCAAAATGGTATTGAGGAAAAACAGCAGTTTGTTAAACAGCTACCGCATTTAACTGAGCAAGTCGCCTCAACTAAAGCCGAGAAAAAAGCGCTTGAAAGCAATTTTCAACATATTACTAAGCAATATGAGGTTGCCACCAGTGAAGCCGAGAACCGCAAGTTAAAACAACGGGAAGAACTGAGATCGGTATACGATAAGCAGCTGCAACAACTTGACAAACAAGAACGTGAATTAACTGATCAAAAATCAGAGAAACAGACTCGAATTTACGAACGATTCACTGTTCGTAGAGAGGAATTAAACAATAAACTCGATAAGCTGAAAGATGACAAAACAGCAGTTCAGTTAAAAATCCAGCAACCGTCTTCCCCTCTAACTGAGCAAAATGAATCGGATCTCAACAGCATTCAAAAAAAGTTAAACGATCACGTTCAAAATCATACCCAGCTATTGCAGGCGATTAATCAACTGCAGACAGAGAAAAATTCTGCGCAGAACCAACGTGTTGCGGAATTAACTGAACTGAAAAGAATTAGTTCAACCGTTGCAGAGCTTAATCAAAGTCTTGATGAAAATCGTGACGATCTGAAACATCTTGAACAGACGTTTTATTATCAATTAAACTCCTTATCTCCTCAGAAAGCGGAGCTAGCGGCTCGCGTGCTAAGAAGAAACGTCTTAAAAGCACCGTTAAAATATCAACTGGAAATAACTGAAAGAGATCATGGGCTCTTGGGGTTGAATATCGACTTTACTCAATTCCCTGCTCAACTGATTTCCGACAAGGCCGAGTTACAAAAACAGGCGGCTAAAATCGGTCAAAATCTACAAGTTCTAGAAGCATCAAAAACCGATACCGAAAATAAAATTCAATTTTTGAATCAAGGTTTAGAAGCTGATAAAAACCAGCAAGCCGATTTTGACCAGCAGCTTAATGTCTTAAAGACAGACAAAAAACGCTTAGAAAAACGACTCTCAGAACAGCGTCAAAACCAGGAGGTCGAAAAGAAAAAATTAGTATTGGAATTTGAAGCAGAAGCCGGCGAAATTCAAGCAAAAATCGACTCTCTGCAGGTCGAAAAACAATCGTTAGATCTAGAGCAGAAAGCACAAATTGAACTGGCACAAACACAATTTGATGAGCAAATTACTAAGCTTTCCCAACAAAAAACCGATGCAAAAAGCCATTATGACGCTGAACATAAACGTTTGGATGATACAACTGAACAAGAGCTTAGGCGAATTAACCAAGCTAAAAACAAAGATCTTTCAGATGCCGGTGCGCGTACCGAAGAAATTGCCAAGCTTGAACAACGTTTGCGAGAGCTGAATGGACAGCATAGTTCGGCCGTGAAAGCTGAAAAAGAAGTTGAAAAATACCAAGTTTGGTATGAGAGTGAATATAGCTTACGACCTAAATTAGAACAAACTATAGCTGAACTGACTTCTAAGCTAGAGCAGTTAAGCATCCAACATTCAGAAATGTTAAACCGCCTAGATGAAGTGAAAGAAAACTTCAAAAAACGTTTAGGTATTTTATCTAAGGATTTAGATGATTGCGACCACGAGGTCAAAACCTTTAATTTCCTTTTAGAGAATTATTACAAACGCGATTCTCTTACGGCGAAAGAAGACGATGCTGTTATGGTCGTCAAAATGGCGCGTGAGCAACTCGAAGGCTTAGTCAGTAATATCGAGGAGCAAAATAAAAATGGCCAAGAAGGCTATAAATCCTTTATTTACGCGCTGCGAAATCGCGACAACCAAGAGCTTTCCGAACGCTTAAGAGAATTATTGATTGAAAACGGTCTAAGTGAAATCGATTCCACCCAAAATTGGCGTGATTTAATTGACTCGCTTGCGTATGTAATGAAAACAATTGACGGCTTGATTACCGCTGCCCAGCAAGAGTTTCATACCATTGCTGGTGATGTTATAGGGCTGGATGCCAAACTGGATACGATTGCGCAAAAAATTGTCGAACGAGGTCGAAGTATCTCCAACAAGCTTAATCAAGCCGGAACCGCGTTTTCTAATATTGAATCGATCGAGGCGAAAATCTCCTCTAATATCGAAAGTTTGGGCTATCGAGCAGCTTTACGCCAAGCAGCAGAAGAGGCCAGAAAAGTTCAACGTTTACCGACACACGAAGCGATACCGGAAAGTTATTTTGACAAGCTTTCATGGGCATTAAAGCAGATTGAACGTTACGGTCGTGGGATGAAGCTGGAACAGTTTATCGATGTGGAATTGGCTGTTAAAAATACCGGCGTAATTCAACTGCGTCGTGCGAGAAATGACAAAGAGCTTAAAGATATTAGCAGTGAAGGTTTAAGCTTTTTGATTCTAATCGCGCTCTATATGGCGATTAAAAACACCTTTGGGGAAAGTCAAAATGTCAAACTGGTCTGGGCAATTGACGAGATTGGAAAACTTCATCCGGACAATATCGAAATCTTAATGAACATTCTTAAAGCTGAGCGCGTTGATTTCTTCTGCGCAGAGCCGCGCACCGATCCTCAAATTTTAAGCCAGTTTAAACACATTTATGAAATCATCGAATCCGGTAAGATCATTAAAGTAGAAGGTGACACGCTAAAAACTGCAGGTGTCGCATTTTTAGAAGTGGCTGGAGGTTAAAGATGGAAGAGAAAAATTGGCTACGACGTATAATTAGCGGTGAGATCTTGTGTATTGTTACCGAGGAAAAAGCTGTTGACTGGCTAATGACAAATAGCGGTCAAGAATACTCTGATTTAGGACTCGGTTATGTGGGTATGCAGCTGGCTAGTGATGAACAACAAACCTATTTTTATGCGGCTTACGACAATCTTGAAGATAAAGCGGATGCTAAAGCATTGAAATCGCATTTGCAGTACATCGTAAATCTAATGCATCCGTTATTGGCCTTCTTGGATTTTATTGCCCAAGCAAACAATGATGATCAATACGCTGATATTGAGCATATCTACCGCTATTCAGAATTAATTACAGCCATTGAAAATAGTCAGGCAACAGAAGAATCGTTAAGGGCCTTAAGCTCACATAGTTTGTTTAAAACCGCACGTTCAAAATCCAGTTTGGGAGAAAAACTCAGCTCGGTTCTTAAAACGATGGAAGAAGAAGGTTTTCTGTTATCGGACGGCTCTGGCACACACTATACCGTGACAGGAAAGCTCGCTTATTACATCAAACTATTTGAAGAAATCGTGCAACATCAGGCACCAAGTCTGATGGAACAAAGCGATGATTCGCAAAAGGAGCTTGTGGTTTGAATGCTGACGAGATTAAAAAACTTGGCGAAGCGATTACGAAAAATTCCGAATTTTTAGCCCATTTAGACCTTATTGAAGCCGATCCAATCGAACTCATCGAGGCTTCGCAAAGCTTAGGTTTATTAAAAAACTCACGCATTATTGAAGAGCTGGAGCTAAACAGTTTTTTTCCAGGTGAAAATTTTGAGCTACTTAGAAGCGCCATCCACTCTTCCAACTATGAATCCAATACCACACCGGATATTGGCGAATGGGTAACCAAATTTAAACATCGTTGTGAACATTTCGCCCGAGCATCGATCGAAAATGATGCTGAGCTATTTGCTGTTAAACGGTTTATTTACCGTTATATCCATCAGCTCACGTCAAATTTAAAAGGTTCAATTCGCGATATTGATTCGCAAGTCAGCAATGAATTTGGTCACATCAAACGACTAGAAGACAAAATTGCAGAAACCGATTTTTATCTCAATCACACCCAAGAAATTCTTGAGAAACTTAACCGCTTAACCTATCGAGAACTCAAAGACTTCTCTAATCATCCAGAATTGGAACGAATTATTCTATCGGTACTGGATAATAAGCTTAGCGCTTTACGAAAATATCTTGGATTGGTGATTCGTAAAATCCAGAAGTTAAGTCTCTCATTCCGCCGGATTGAGCTAAGAACCCGCCGCTTAAAGCGTATTCTGAACGCCCTTGAAGAAAAGGCCTTTCAACCGAATTTTGAATCCTTGTATGTGGAGGATTTCACCGGATTACTCGTCAAAAATGCGGTTCCACAAATAAAAGCCGGATATCGACTTGATGATGAGAGTTTCATTAATCAAAGCCGCTTTAAAGACTTGGTTGTTCAAATTTCAATGCCGGATGTAATTTCTTCAACAGCAACCGATTCAGAGAAGTCTGTCATCGAACGAGAAACGACGGTTGAAGAAATTAAAGCACATTTTTGGAAGCAATTAGAAGCATGTAAATCAGAATTTTCGAAACAAATACTTGCTGCGGATTCACCAATCTCTGTGGTGAGCTTTTGGCAAAACACTTTGCAACTGCAAGAATTACTCAGTCTAGATGCCTGGCTCTCCTATGCAAATCGTTGGCTAGAGCAGTTGCAAAAGGATCTAAATGGAAGCGAATGGCTCTGTTCTAACAAGCGTATTGAAAAACCTTTATCGGACTATTCAAATATTTATGTGTTGTCAGATATTGAAATCAATATCATTAAAGGCATAGTGGCATGAAACTAAATAAGCAACAGCTAAAAAAACTGCAACAGATTATTCAAAACGCAGTCTCTACCCATGTTGCTTTGGGTAAAGGTTGGCAAAACTTTTATGATTCGGAAATGATTGGTTCAGTGCAAGGTAAAGAACTTATTTTTGGCATTTCTGATATAAACAAGATAAAAAGTTTTCTGGAAATTAACGGTTACCCACTAGCTTCTCAAGAAAAAGACTTTTCCTCAAGAACACATGCGGCAAATACCTTACCAAGTGAAAAAATGGCAACCAAAGCTGTAACTGATAATCGACTGTTGCTTAAATCAATTAACGAACCTTTTCAGCTTGATCGTGTGAATTTCCCGCCACGACACGGCATTGAATTCAATGTCGATGAAGCACTTCAAATAAAAGCATCGCAAATCGTTTTAATTGAGAACCTAGAATTGTTCTTAAAGGCTGAAGACTACCAACAGTTTTCGATTCAGCTTAAGCCGGATGCATTATTGGTTTACCGTGGTGGAGCGGGAATATTTTCCACCAATGCATCAATTAAGTTTTTAGAAAGTTTTGGCGGCGAACGCATCGGATTTTTTGACTTCGACCCCGCCGGTCTTTGCCGTTTAGGACACAAACATTTGGACGTGATCATCCTACCTGATTTCGAATGCATGAGTCCAAACAAACTGAAAAGCTGGTCCCGAGAAAACGTGTACTATCAACAATTGCCAAAGTATCAGTCTTGTTTAGAGGAAATGGTTCAATCATCTTCAGAGATGTCCGAATATGCAAAATTAATGAAGCAGGCGCAACTGGCCATCATGCAAGAGAAGTTGTTTGCTCACAACATCAAACTCATCCAATTAAAAAATATATCGGTAGAGAAAAATGCCAAATAAAAAAATTGCAGTACTAATCGACTCAGAAAATACACCAAGTACAAAACTTCACCTGATTTTAGATGAACTTTCGGGGTTTGGACAAATTATTGTTAAGCGTGCCTACGGTGACTTTTCTATGGATCAGTTGAAAAACTGGAAACAACCGCTAAACGCTTTAGCTATTCAAGCTAAGCAGCAATTTGCTTACACTACCGGAAAAAACTCAACAGACTCACTGATGATTATCGATGCTATGGATTTGCTATATTCCAGTCGGTTTGATGCTTTTGCATTAGTATCTAGTGATAGTGATTTTACTAGCCTTGCAACACGTTTAAGAGAATCTGAAATGCATGTTATTGGCGTTGGGAAGGCAAAGACACCAACAGCCTTTAAAAATGCTTGTGATGATTTTATTGCCGTTGAAAACCTTACTAGTGATGAAGGTTCTGAAGAACAATCAGAGAATAGTAAAAGTAAAAATCTAGAACAAGAAATTTGGCGTTTAATGCATCAGGGCTATCAAAAGTTTAGTGATGATTCTGGATGGTCCGAACTCAATGAAGTTGGTAAATATTTAAAACGCCTTAAACCTGATTTTGATCCTAGAAGTTTCGGATTAAACAAACTCTCAGAATTTTTTAATAAATTTCCCGGTCGATACGAAACTCGCCGAGTCAAAGGAACCGGTGTAGAGTTTAAATTGATTACTAAGTCTAATAGCAAGTAATTGTAATTTTGTCATTGACCAGAAAAAAGATACACTCGGTTATTGCCGTTTTTGATGTCACCATAGTTGGCACAAATCTGTCACAGAAGAAAAATTGGAGATTTAGAGCTACACTCAAAAAGAAATGGTGCGCTTGAGAGGATTTGAACCCCCGGCCTCTCCCTCCGGAGGGGAGCGATCTATCCAGCTGATCTACAAGCGCGTTTTGTTAGGCCTTGTATTATAAGGGTTTGAGAGTTTAGTATGAATTTTTTTCTGTTTTTTTGAAATAACAGTCGTTAGAAATTTTTAGTGAAAATGTAATTTGACGTAGCCCTCAATTTTCCTAAAAATCGACTTTTGCTCTCGGTGTGATTATGCTCGCTGACGCAGCACTCCGGAGGGAGAGGCCGGGGGTTCAAATCCTCTCAAGCGCACCATCTTTTTATATACCTCGCTATTAGTTCTGTTCTATGCGTTCACAGTTCAATATTAAAAAACATTTTGACCAATCTTTTGCTGTGGTCAAACCGATGCCCTTAAATTTATTATTGACTAAACTAATCAAAACATAAAAAAATAAACTGCAATTTTACGTATATGACTGTATTAATTTCCAGAGAGTTGTTAGACTAAGATATTGTGAGACCTTTGCACTAGAGTATGCACGAGTAAAAATGGTTCTAGGTGCCCCTTGAGGGTAAAAATTCACCCGATTTTTGTTGTACCCCAAGGGCACTTCCGTTGGGCGACAACTTGCGAATAGCTAGCTATTCCCTGCGTTTTCCGCCGCAAACGAAGAACTCGACGCCCGAAGGGGTAAGTCGAGAATCAGGCAAATTTTTTACCCTCAAGGGGTACTCACGCCTATTTTTCTTTCGCACCTATCTCGTGTTTATGCCCTTGGGTGCAAAGGTCTCTATAAATTAATCACTTATTAGTATTGGTTTTAATATGCCGATTTTAACGTTAGATAAAGAGTATGACGTTTACCTTGTCTTAGGGTCGCTTTTAATCTCTTTTTTAACCAGTTTTTTAGCGATTGCATTTGCCAGCTTTATTGTGTGGCATAAAAAAAATACCTCTAATTGGTGGTTAATGGGTGCCTCCGTTAATATGGGGCTAGGCGTGTGGGCAATGCATTTTGTTGGAATGCTTGCACTGCATTTAGATGTGCCATTTGCCTTTGAACCTATTCGAACGATTATTTCCGCACTTATTGCCGTTTTAGCCAGTTATGGAGCCTTTTGGGTTCTTTTGTCAGAAGATTTTAATACCAAAAAACAACGTCAGCTTTATGGCACCTTTGTATTAGGCTCAGGGGTTGCTGCCATGCATTATCTAGGCATGGACGCAATGCAGATGTTTCCTAAAATACAATACGACACTGCGCTTTTATTGCTCTCTTTGATTATTGCTTACAGCGCCTCTTATATTGGTTTAAGTTTATTTATTAAAGCGTCCAATAAAATTAGTCACCATCTCTTTTCTAAAGAAAATTTAGTCTCTTCTCTGGTCATTGGCTTAGCGGTTTCGGGTATGCATTACTCGGGCATGGCAGCGGCACAATTTAATTACAACTCTTATTGCACAGTATTAGAACAGGGAGTTGGCGCCGGAAGTTTATCAATAATGGTAGTGATTGCTATTGTTGTCATGTTGTTAGTTTCATTTTTGTTAATTGCTTATGAGCAATATGCCGAGGCTCAAGAAAATGAACAAAACCGTTTGATGTTGCAGATGGTAACCATGGAGGTTGAAAAAAGAGCCAATGAATTACAGCAGCAAACGAGTATGAATCAACGTTTGCTTGAAACCATGGATGCTATTGTGGTTGTTTTAAATCCGCATGGGGTGATAGAACAATTTAATTTAGCGGCTCAGAAAATTACGGGTTACGATTTTAAAGAGGTGGTGGGATCAAAACTTTGGGATAAGTTAATTCCAGAAGCCGATATTGAAAAATCTAAGCTTGCCTTTAAAGGATTTACTTTAGACGAACAATCAAATAAACATCAAAATCAACTTTTAACAAAACAGGGTAGTTTGGTTGCTATTGATTGGCATAACTCTATATTGCATGATAAGCATGGCAATATAGAGTTTATTATTGCCACAGGTATTGATATTACCCAAAGGTTAAAAGACCAAGAGGCCTTAAGACTTTCCTCCGTAGCATTTGAAACACAGGAAGCGGTTGTCGTCACCGATAACCAAGGTGTGATTTTAAGAATTAATAAAGCCTTTCAAGCCATTACAGGGTATTCCGAATCTGAAGTCGTTGGCTTACGTATGAGTGTGCTTAAATCGGGAAAACACAGTGATGTTTTTTATAAAAAATTATGGAAAACGGTTGCAGAAAACGGTTGTTGGCAAGGTGAAATTTGGAACCGAAAGAAAAATGGAGACATCTTCCCTGAATGGTTGCGTATTACTCAAGTTTTAGATAATAACCAAAATGTCACTAATTATATTGGCAGTTTTTCGGATATCACTCAGCGTAAAAAAATTGAAGATGAGCTTCAGTTTTTGGCCTTTTATGATGCTATAACCGAATTACCAAATCGACGGTTATTCAATGACCGTCTAGAACAAAACCTTCAATGTCATAAAAAAGAGCATCATCACCTTGCGGTTGTTTTTATTGATTTAGATAACTTTAAACAAATTAACGATACTTTTGGGCATGCTTTTGGTGATAAGTTGTTGGTTCAATTTAGTCAATTAATTAAAAATATGATGTCTGATAGTGTGACAGTTTCGCGCTTTGGCGGGGATGAGTTTGTCATGCTATTTCCTGAACTTGCCGATAAGATTGAAGCGGCAATTTTTCAGGTAGAAAATATCGTTAAATTATTATTAGAAGAGTTAACTAAAGGGTTAGCCGTAGATGAACATCATGTTCATGTTTCCTGTAGCATAGGAATTGCCGTGAGCGATAGCTCTAATGACTCGGTTAGCAGCTTATTAATGCAGGCTGATAGCGCGATGTATCAAGCTAAATCTATGGGCAAAAATACTTTTCGTTTTTATACAGACTCTCTTGGAGAGTCTATGGCTGAACGTTTTAAAATGGAAGTTGCCTTGCGGCATGACTTGTATCAAGTAGATTCTGGAGAATCGCCATTTTTTGTTGTGTACCAACCTCAATATAATCGAGATATGCAGATGATTGGTGCGGAGGCTTTGGTACGCTGGAATTCAAAAGAATTTGGTTTAGTCTCGCCTTTTTATTTCATTACAATCGCAGAAGAGTCAGAGCTGATTGATAAATTGGGGATGTTTGTTGTTGAACAAGTGTTAAATGACATTAACCATATGGACGCTTTATTTTCATACAGCACGCTAAAACACATCTCTATTAACCTTAGTATTAAGCAGTTGACTAACCCCAATTTGACTTCACGTTTATTAAGTTTGTTTCAGGAAAACAAGGTTGCGCCTAATAAGGTTCGCTTTGAATTTACCGAAAGCGCCTTTTTAGATAATGCATTGGATCCAAAGGCGCTTTTTGCAGAGATGTCTGAAATTGGATTTACTTTTGCATTAGATGACTTTGGAACCGGCTTTTCATCACTGTCCTATCTTAAAGATTTACCTATCTCAGAACTTAAAATTGATAAATCATTTGTTGATGGAATCCCTGCTGATGAAAGTGATATGACGATTTGCAGTGCAACCATTAGTATGGCTAAAAAATTAGGATTAGAATTGGTTGCAGAAGGGGTCGAGACACAAGAGCAATTTGACTGGCTAGTCTCTCATGATTGTGACTTGCTTCAAGGATATTTAATGAGTAAACCTATTTCTTACGAAGAGTTTATTGCAGTATTAAAAGAAAACTCTTTTTACGATTAATGTTCTACCGGTGAATCGCCTTTTTAAGAGTCTTGTGCTCAATTAGAAATATAACAAATTTTTAATGAACACGGTTTGTGGTAATAAAGTATAATTTATAAGGTTATTCATCTTTGTTATGTTCTTGGTACTTTATGCATTTTTTTAATTCCATTCGTGGTCGTTTAATACTTTCCTTAATGGCGGGGCTTTTGTTCGTCGTTATTCTGATTGTTCTATTATCGTCATTTCGCTATGAACGTATGACGGTTGAGAATAGGGGGGAATTATTGTCGCAACTGTCCTCTGGAATGGCTTATCAATTAAGCCAGGATATGCATAGTCGAACGACAGAAATACAAATGCTGACGCACCTCCCCGATATCCAAAACCCCAATGTCAGTCTTGAACAGAAACGTGCCATTTTTGAAAAAATGAGAGATTCTTATCCTTATTATGCTTGGATAGGCATGACCGATGCGAAAGGCAATATTCTCACCGGCACCCAGGGGTTGTTGGTTGGTAAAAATGTTTTTAAGCGCAGTTGGTTTATGGAAGGGGCTAAAGGACCACATTTGGGCAGTGTGCATGATGCATTTTTATTATCAAAAATTATGCCGAAACCTAAGTGGGATGACTTACCTCTTAGATTAGTGGATGTCTCCGCGCCAATAAGGGATAAAAACGGCCAGCTTTTAGGGGTGATTTGTGGCCATTTAGGTTGGGATTGGGCGTTTGAAATGCGTGACAAAATCCTGGCATCGCCAAATTTGGCGAATATTGATCTTCTAGTGGCTAAAACTGATGGTGCTTTATTAATGGGTACCGCCCGCTTGCCATCTAACTCAATTGATTTGTCTCAATATGATTTCTTCCAGCAGGCGTTAAAAAATCGTCATGGTATTGGGTTTGAAACTTGGTCTGATCAACACTCCTATCTTACCGCTTCAGCTTATGAGTCTTCTGTTAGTAATGACATGTTGAAATGGGTTGTGCTTGCCCGAGAAAACAAGTCTATTGTCATGGCTCCTTTCTGGCATCAAGTTAAAATTAACCTCCTTTTCACATTAGTTATTATTTTACTGTTAATCGCGATTGTCTATCGTATTGTCTCTAAATCAACGCAACCCTTAGAAAAGCTTACAGAGGCCGCACAAGCCATTTATTCAGGAAACAATCAGACCAAAATACCGCTATTTAATAAGCAGGATGAAGTGGGTATTTTATCGCGCTCATTCAAAACATTAGTGGATTATTTACAACTGGAAATTAAACAAAAAACCGCTTATGCAGATCAGCTTAGGTTAATGGGTCGAGTTTATGAAAGCAGCCCTCAGTCAGTGATGATTACCGATAGTCATCAGAATATTCTGGATGTCAACGAATCGTTTACGAAGATGACAGGGTATCAAAAAACCGAAATCATTGGAAAAACCCCGAATTATTTGAACTCTGGTCGTCAAAATCGTGCTTTTTACGAGCAGATGTGGCAAAAAATTTGTGATGACGGGGTTTGGCAAGGCGAGATTTGGAATAAAAACAAGGCAGGTAAAATTTATCCTGAATGGTTGTTAATTACGTGTTTAAAAAATGACAAGGGTGAATTAACACACTTTATTGGTATTTTCTCTGACATTAGCGAAAAGAAAGAGGCGGAAGCGCAATTGGTGTTCTTAGCCAATCATGATGTGTTAACGCAGCTTCCGAATCGACGATTATTGCAAGACCATGTTAATTTGGCTTTGAAACAGGGTGAAACTAAGCAATCGGGACTTATCTTCTTAGATTTAGATTTCTTTAAGTCGATTAATGATTCACTCGGTCACATTGTTGGAGACCAACTGTTAGTTGCCATTACAAAATCTTTGAGCCAGGGCTTTAAAAAACCTAATTTAGTGGCTCGGTTTGGAGGGGATGAGTTTGTTATTTTTGTGCCCGACTTATCTAGTGTGAATGAGATGGAAAAAATTGCATGGCAAATAGATCAGTTATTCTCTTCTCCTTTTATGGTCGGAGATTATACCCTTCAAGTTGGGGCTTCAATGGGGATCAGTCTCTACCCGCAAGATGGCCAAACCGCTGAGGAACTCATACAGGCGGCAGATACCGCAATGTATAGCATTAAAGGAAACCATAATGCTAGCTATCAATTTTATACTCGTGAAATGCATGACGCCGCTTATGAAAAACTGTTGTTGGAGCGCGATTTAAAACAAGCACTTATTAATCATGAATTCTATTTAGTTTACCAGCCTCAAATTGATTTAGATACTTGTAAACTCAATGGTTTAGAGGTCTTGATTCGCTGGGCTCATCCGAAGCGTGGCATTGTTTCACCTATGGTGTTTATTCCCGTTCTTGAAGAAATGGGGTTGATTGATCGGGTTGGCTTGTGGGTGTTGGAAGAGGCGCTAATGCAATATAAATCTTGGTTGAAAGAGTTTGCAATAGACGACGATACAACGCTTTCAGTTAACTTATCAGCATTACAATTTCGTAACCCTAATATTGTGAAGATGCTTGAAAATGCGGTATCACAGTCAGGCGTTGAGTGGGAACAAGTGATCTTTGAAGTGACTGAATCGGTTATGTTGGCTGATGATGCTCGCATTCAGCATGATATGGAGAAGTTAAAAAAATCTGGGTGCCAGTTTGCATTGGATGATTATGGAACCGGCTATTCTAGTTTAAGTTATATTGATCGTTGTCACTTTTCAGAACTAAAAGTTGATCAAGCTTTTGTCCGCAAAATGATGGAAAAAGAATCTGATCAGCTTATTGTGCACCATACGATTGAAATGGCAAAAGCGCTGGGTATGAAAGTGGTGATTGAAGGGGTAGAAACCCCACAGCAAATTGATTTCTTGAGACAATATCCAGGCTTGACTATCCAAGGTTACTATTTTTCAAAGCCGTTGACGGTAGACGATTTCACGCATAGATTAAAAAACAATAAAGATAATATTTGGCAGCCTGATGCGTTGATTGAAGATAAGGTTTAGATTCAAGTTGGTTTTTTCGATTGTTAAATAGCGTTATCCGGCATAGGCTTTTAGTAGTTCTTCCCATCGCGTGGTATAGCGCTTGGACATTAAATTACGGTTCATTTGCCAACGATTTTTTTGCAATCCACTACTCGCCAGCTGTAAGGTGTTTTTACCCATTTTTTGATTAATGTTATCTAATGCTTTCATTAAGTTATCGGATTTAGGATTACCTGAATATTGTGGGTTAGGTGCAAATAAATCAGGCTGTAAGTTGGTTTTAGTTTGAATGTTAGTCAGCATAACGCCTGCTTTTTGGTATTCATATCCTTCGTACCAAATATGTTGTAGAGCTCGTAAGGCAATTTTGGTTAATAAAATTGTGCTGTCGGTTGGGTAAATAAGTGGCAGTGTGTATTGGTTTTGATATTGTGCTAAATGGGTTTGATAGCGCGGTGTGTTAATAAATACGGTTAACGCTTGGCAGGTGCTTTGTTGCTTACGCAGTTTAGCCGCCGCCGTTGCGGTATAGCTGCTGACGGCTTCTCGCATTGTCGTAAAATCTAGCACGTTTTGTCCAAAAGAGCGTGATGAAACAATATTTTGTTTGTTATCTGGTTTTTCATGAAAATCAAAGCAAGCTTGACCATTAAGCTCTAAAGCGATGCGTTCAACGTTAACCGAAAAGCGTTTTCTAAGTGTTTTACTGTTCGCGCTTTTTAAATCGTATACGGTTTTAATCTCTTGATTAATGAGTTGTTCAGAAAGACGTTTGCCAATACCCCATACCTTGCCGACTTTAACTTTTTTATATAATGCATCTAATGCCGATTCTGGCATTTGGGTTAAATCTAAAACGCCATCAGCATTGGTTTTAGCTAAATGGTTAGCCAGTTTAGCTTGGGTTTTTGAGTGCCCAATGCCTACCGCAACCGGAATACCAATCCATTGCGCAATGCGTTTTTTTAAAGCCAAAGCGTGTGAGTGTAAACTCTCTTTTGGCATGCCGGTAAAATCTAAAAAGCTTTCATCAATAGAGTAAATTTCTTGTCTTGTGGCAAACTGTGCACTAATGGCATGCATGCGTTGGCTCATATCCGCATAGAGTTCGTAATTTGAGCTAAATACGGCTGTGTTGTAACGCTTTAATAAAGGCGCGACTTTAAAAAAGGGTTGAAACATCATGCTGTCTGGCGTAGCAGCATGATATCCACCAGAGCCCATACTATTGGTTTTTATGTGTTGTAAATCTAGGTTTTTCGCAATTTGATTAGCCGCCACAATGCAACCATCATTATTTGATAAAACCACAACTGGGCGATTTACCAGGCCTGGTTGAAAGGCTATTTGGCAGGAGGCATAAAACGAGTTTCCGTCAACTAAAGCGTAAATGGTCATTTAATTTTGTCATAGTGTATAATTTAATTTTGAAAAGTGTAACATAAATCAAAGTAAATTGAACATGAGTAAAAAACAATGACTAAAAAGCAAAATAATGGGATTTCTGACGTTTCTCGAGGTGGCGTTCGTCAAGGTGCTGGGCGCAAGAAAGGGTCTGGTAAATTTGGTGAGCCAACCAAAGTCATGCGTATCCCTCAGTCTAAGGTTTCGGCTATCCAGGCCTGGTTAAATTTGCAAAACAGCCAAAGTTTACAATCGGCGCAAGACATTATCCCTTCTAACCAAGCACAAAGTGATTCGCCTTTTGTTTGGCATTTACCGCCAGAGGAGACTGAACCTGCTGAATTGCCATTGTATGCCCATAAAGTGGTAGCTGGGTTTCCCAGTCCCGCAGAGGATTATATAGAGGCACGTTTGGATTTAAATGAAAAACTGATTCGCAATAAAGAGGCGACTTTTTTATTGTCTGTACAGGGCGATTCTATGAAGGATGTTGGGATTTTAGATGGTGATATTCTAGTGGTGGATAGAAGTATTGAGCCACAAGATGGAAAAATAGTTATTGCTGCTCTAGATGGCGAGTTGACGGTAAAACGATTGTCTATGAAATCAACAGGGACTTGGTTAGTTCCTGAAAATGAAAACTACCCTCCGATTTTAGTGAGAGAGTCTTCTGATATTGTGATTTGGGGAGTGGTAACGGCAACAATTTCTCAGTTTTAGCTTCGCACATATTCTCGTGTTTATGCCCTGTGGGTGCAAAGCTCTTTAAGTGTTATTAATATGGGTATAAATAGCTTAACCGCAATGAGATTTGCAACCCTTTGTGAAAAGGCGCAAAATTAAACTAAGCTTAAAGTGAAGTGAGCTAAAAAAGAGAAGAGGCATTATTAAATTTATGAATTTTTTTAAACATGCTAAACCTTTAATCATCTCGACGTTGTTAGCCACACTGCTTATGATGTTTGCTATTTACTGGCTATATGGAAGCGCTAAGGCGCAGCTTTATGCTGATGTGCAATCTAAGTATTACCATACTCTAAATGGCGAAATTAATAGCCTAATCAATCACCGGCGGGAAGCTTCTATTGCACTTGCAATAGTCTTATCTGAAAATCACGAAGTACGTAGTTTTGTTTGTCAGGAATGTCATACCCACCCTGAGTCATCATTTTCTTTACGTCGAATTTTGGATGAGTTGGCGTTGCACGCTCAATATAAAGGCTTTTGGATTCAGGTTTTAGATAAAGAGGGCATCAGCCGTTATCGCAGCTGGACAGATAAAGTGGGGGATTCTTTAGTTTCTGTTAGAGCAGATGTACGAAAAATGTTAAGAACCCCACAAGTCATTCAAAGTGTAAGTGTAGGTAAATTTAGCTTAACGTTAAAATCAATGGTGCCTTTGTTAGACAACAATAATCAACTGATTGGGATTGTTGAGGTCATTTCTAATATTACACCTTTAGCGGAACGTTTAAAAAATAGCCAGGGAATAGAGTCGGTTATTTTGGTCGATAAGCGTTATAAAAGGCAGTTGACTAAGGCATTGAGTCAAAGTTTTATAAACGATTACTATGTAGCTAACTTCCCTGTTTTAAAAGAGAATGCCGTTTATTTAGAAGATATGGCGGATCAACGGTTTGCTAAAAGCCTTGATATTAGCGTTAATCATCACCGAGTCATTACTCAACATGCAATTAAAAATGATAGTGGACTTGTGTTGGGTTATTGGTTTACCTTTAGTTCAGATGAAGTCTTGAATGTTATAGACATTGAACAACTCAAAAAACGTTATTTATATGTTGCCATTATGGTAACGATACTGAGCTTATTGTTAATGTTTGTTTATCTATTTAAGACTCGTTCAGATACCAGCTTAAGCTACTATCGCCATGTTTTGGATTCGGCTTCAGAGATTATTTTTGTAAGTAATCATCATCGGATTATAGAAGCCAATCAACAGTTTTTTGAATTTTATTCTGACTTTGCTTCTATTGATGAATTTCTTAAAGAATATGCTTGTGTGTGCGATACCTTTGAAATTAACGATGGGTATTTGCAAACTGAAATGGAGGGCGTTTATTGGTTAGATTATGTTTTAAAACATCCTGACAAACAACATAAAGCGATGATAAAAAAACAGGGTGAGCTTCATTATTTTGTGATTAAAGTTGCTGAAATTAACCTTTATGACAAGCCGCTATTTAGTGTCATTATGCATGATATTACCGAGCAAGAAACTTACAAGCAACGTTTAGAGCTCTTGTCAGAAACGGATACGTTAACGGGAATTTCCAATCGTCTGGTGTTTAATAGAACACTTATTCAAGAGATACAACGCTCGCATCGTTATCATTCCGATTTAGCTTTGTTAATGTTTGATGTAGATTATTTTAAAAACATTAATGATACTTTTGGTCATGAAGTGGGCGACCAAGTTTTAATTGCTTTAAGTGAAGAGGTTAAACGTTTACTACGTGAAACGGATGTGTTTTGTCGAATTGGTGGAGAGGAATTTGTCATTATTATGCCTGAAACCAGTTTGGAATTTGCTTACCAAACCGCAGAACGTTTACGTAAATCCATAGAAAATTTACCAGCTAATATTTTACCTACGCAGTTAACGGTTAGCTTTGGTGTGGCTGGAATGACTCGATGGGATAATGACAAAACAATGTTTAAACGAGTTGATAAAGCCCTTTACAAAGCTAAAGAAAATGGCCGAAACCGAGTTGAAAAAGCTGAAATGACAGATGATTCATCTGCAGGCATTCATTTGTAAGTTTGGTGACGCTTTTAAACATTACTCATGCATACTCAGTATAATAACGATTTTTGCATAGAGCCGATTTGAATAGGAGCGGTAATCTAGGCAAAAGGTGTGTTTAAAACGTTGAGTATAGAAAGCCATCCAATATTTTTCCCACAATGAAAACCTATTCTCTTAAATCCATGAGAATCTTTGCATTTATCTCTTGTAAAGATCGCAGATAAAGGAAATCGTATGAGTGTTTTACCTAGTCATTTAAAGTACGCTGAAACCCACGAGTGGGTTTATATTGATGAGAATGGTGTTGCCACCGTAGGGATTACCGATTTTGCTCAAGAATCTTTGGGTGAATTAATGAGTGTGACTTATCCTGAATTAGGGACAGATATTGCCGCAGGGGAAGAAGCCATGTCACTTGAATCGGTGAAATCAGCATCGGATATTTTTGCTCCAGTCAGTGGAGAAATTATCGCTATTAATGAAGATTTGGAAGAAGACCCTGAATTAATCAATGAAGAGCCTTACGATGGTGGGTGGTTATTTAAAATTGCCGCACATGATGAGGCAGAATTAGAAGATTTATTGACGGATGATGAATATCAAAAACTGATTGATGGTTAAGTTTACAAAGCGGTTTACAATTAAAAAATCTAGTTAGTCAGAGTCAACGACCTATTTGAAGAGGCTTAACCTTTTTGGTTAAACCTCTTCTTTATTTTATGTTCTCATAATATCTAAACGCTTAGATTTAATCAGACAGTTCAGCGATTGAGAAGCCTTTTTAAATATTAACCGTTGCCTTAAATATTGTCACTCAGGCTTCCCGTTACTTTTTGCAATTTGGCAAAAAGTAACCAAAAAACAAACCCCACTCCATAAATGGGCAAGTTCTAAGTTTGTGAACTGAAAACGCTGAACTCGCTGCACTCAAACAGCAGCGTTTTTTGACCGTTCACTACACTAAGAACTTTGCGCCATTTATTACAAGGGGACTTAAGGCGTTTGTCCAAGCTTCAATATCAAGCATCACAAAAGTGAAAAATAATTCTAATCTCATGATGATGGGTTATTAAATTAGTATAGTATTTGACTGTTGTTTTTTCAGGTTAAGTTCAATTTTTACAAATTAATAGAGACCTTTGCACAAGTCTCTATTAATAATTGAACTTGAGACCATTGAACATAAAAACTAAGCATAAGAAAAAGAGAGTATTTCATGTTAGCCAGCCTACGATTAAAAAAGAATGAAGAACGCCGTATTAAACAAGGTCATGTTTGGGTATATAGCAATGAAGTGGATACCACGGCGACGCCATTAAAAGCTTTTGAGCCGGGTCAACAAGTGATTGTTGAGGCTTCCAACGGAAAGTCATTAGGCTTAGCATTTGTTAACCCTAATACATTAATTTGTGCACGTATTTTAAGCCGTAGCACCAAGGTTGAATTCAATATTAAGTTTCTTAAAAAACGCATTCAGGCAGCGCAAGCTTTACGTGAATTGAATTTTGATCAACCCTTTTATCGTTTAGTTTTTGGTGATTCAGATGGTTTACCAGGCCTGGTAATTGATCGTTTTGGTGATGTTTTCTCGGTACAGATTACTACGGCAGGTATGGAAGTCGTTAAAGACGATATTCTTCAAGTATTAGAGAATTTGTACCATCCTCAAGCTATTGTGATGAAAAATGACACATCTAGTCGAACTCTAGAGGGGTTACCTTTGTATGAAGAGGTGGTGGCAGGAGAATTACCTGACTCTTTAGTGATTACTGAAAACGATACCTTGTTTGAAATTCCGGTTCAAGAGGGGCAAAAAACAGGTTGGTTTTATGACCATCGTTGTTCACGTCAACGTTTGCAAAAACTGGTAGAAGATAAACGTGTGCTGGATGTGTTTAGTTATTTAGGCGGCTGGGGCGTTGCGGCAGCAAATGCTGGTGCTGAAACGGTAACTTGTGTAGATGCTTCTGAATTTGCGTTAGATGGAGTTGATCATAACGCGGCTTTAAATGGGGTAGCAGACAAAATGACCACCATTCAAGGGAATGCGTTTGATGTATTAAATGCCTTGAAAATGGAAGCTGAGAAGTTTGATATCGTCATTGTTGATCCTCCTGCGTTTATTAAACGTAAAAAAGACTTTAAACAGGGCTTTGAAGCTTATCGCCGTATTAATGAATTAGCAATGCGTCTATTAGAAAAAGACGGTATTTTGGTTTCCGCCTCCTGTTCTCATCATTTAACACGAGATAATTTATTACAAGCCGTTCAGTCTGCTTCACGTCATATTGATCGTAATGTGCAATTGTTTGAACAAGGGCATCAAGGGCCAGATCATCCCATTCATCCCGCTATTCCAGAAACTGAATATATCAAAACCCTATTCTTTAAAGTTTCGGCAAGCTGGTAATGGTATTTTAAAGTAGAGGATGCGAGTTAACGCGATGAAAACGCCTGGCCTGTTAACGGCTCAAGACCGTAAACAAAAAATGCTCGCTAAATTTTGTTTTTGGGATGAGTTTGAGCAAAAACTTTATATAGATGCTCGCACGCTCTTTCCGCAAGAAGGCGTGGTCACTATTATTAGTTGGGATAATATGATGCTTAACGCTCAACCTATTCCAAACTACCCTAGCTATTTCAAAATGATGGGGTGGTCTAATCACCCTCAGTTCTCTGATTGGCGTAAACAAATCCCTAAATGGGTTCAAGATAGTTGTGCGTTGTTTCCATCACATCAAATGACATTGCTGCACTACGCAGGAAAATATCCACAGGTTTTTGAGTTGCTTGATCATGCCCCCATGCTGGCGTGGAGATTGGTGACTTCAGGATTGGAGGAACCTGAAATAGTGGCTTTATTATCTGGCAAAAGAGCGCAAATCGCACAAAGCATTGGTTGGCCTGGAAAGGCCGAAACCATCAAGTTTTTAACCAACTTACGCTTACGCTGGGTAACGAAAGAAATTGCTGAACAGATAGAAACCTGCTTATTAGACGAACAGCGATTAAATGCCTTGCAAACGCTGCCAAGAATTAACTCTATGGCCTTATCTTTAGCGGCACGTTTTCCGGAATTAATTGGCAGTAAATTGCATCATGCCTTAGCACAATTGCCTTGTCGGCCAATGCAATGTCAAAGCATGTTGGCCCTCTTAGAGGATGCCTACCGTGCGGCAGAATTTTTGCAGTACAGCGATGATGTTGTCGATAAGATAGGAAAATGTCGTTATTTGGTAGAAGTCAGCGAACTCTACCAGGCCTGGTTAGTTGAAGCGATTAATCAAAGTCGTGATGCCAAAATTAAGCAGCATGGCGCCACTCAAAAACACTTAAAGCAACGTTTAACCACTGAGCCACAAGTAATGCATGGATTAGACGACTGGATTACGTTGACTCAAATTCAGCAACACATTTGGTTAACAGAATATATTGCGCATGAAGAAGCTCTTAAGCAAACAAAAAACCAAGGTATTTTAGTTGCTTGGAAAGATGAAGAGGGCATATGGGCAGCGTTAACTTATGCGCATTTACCTGAGAGTCCGCAAGTGACGAATAATGTCATGGAAATGAACTCTATTCTAAGAGTAAGAGGCCTAGAAAATAGCTTGCCAGGAGCAAAACAACTCTCCACCCTGCATCTATGGCAAGCCAGTCAGCTAAGGCAAGAATAAAGCTAAAGTGAGCGTTTGGGTTCTATTGCAAAGATCTCTTAATATTGAAGCTACCAGGCCTGGTAGCTTAATTAAAGTAAATATAAATAAAGCCAGTATAAAGTTAATATAAATGAAGAGGGTTTGTATTTAGCGCTAAGTTATTTAAAATAAAAGGATTTTAGTTAACATTCTAAAATTCATTATTTCCATAAATCCAAAATATGTCATTACCCGGCTTGACCGGGTAATCTCTATTTTGCTCTAGGTTGATTGCTTAACGATTTTTAAACAATCTTCGAGTAAAGTAGGTCAGCAGCTAAGCATATTAGATTAATTTTGAATTAATCCTGGATAATCTGCTCTGTTCCCATTAGGTCTTCATAGGTTTCACGTGGTCGAATTAACCAGGCCTGGTTATCTTTTACCATGACTTCAGCCGCTCTTGGGCGAGTATTGTAGTTTGAGCTCATGGTAAAGCCATAAGCACCGGCCGATTTAACCACTAATAAATCGCCTGCTTTTAAATTAAGAGTACGGTCTTTTCCTAAGAAATCGCCGGTTTCACAAACCGGTCCAACTAAATCCCATTGTGCTGTTTCACCGTCGGTTCTTGGAACTACAGGCACAATATCCTGATAGGCCTGGTAGAGGGCTGGACGAATTAAATCATTCATCGCCGCATCAATAATGGCAAAGTTTTTGTGTTCAGTTGGTTTTAAGTATTCTACTTCGGTTACCAAAACACCGGCATTACCGGCAATTGCTCGCCCAGGTTCAATAATGACTTCAACGCTGGAATCATTCAATTTATGTAATAAGGCTTGAATGTAGTCTTTGATAAGTGGTGGGGTTTCATCGGTGTATTCAATACCAAGACCGCCACCTAAATCGAGGTGATGAATGTCAATTCCCATCTCTGCTAAGGTGTTTTTTAAGGTTAATACACGCTCTAACGCATCAACAAAAGGGGTGATTTCAGTTAATTGCGAACCAATATGGCAGTCAATACCGATGGGGTTAATATGTGAACAGGCGCAGGCATCAGCATATAATTCAGGTGCGGTATTGATATCTACCCCAAACTTATTATCTTTAAGGCCGGTAGAGATGTAAGGGTGCGTTTTAGCATCCACATCTGGATTCACTCGAATAGAGATATTGGCAATTAAATCCATCTGTTCAGCTACGGTTTGAATACGAGTGAGTTCTGCGTGTGATTCTAAGTTAAAACAACGAATGCCCACTTCTAAAGCACGACGAATTTCTGCTGATTGCTTAGCAACACCAGAAAAAACCACTTTTTTAGGGTCTCCTCCGGCTTTTAAAACGCGCTCTAATTCACCCAAAGAGACAATATCAAAGCCCGCACCTAGTTTAGCTAAGACATTTAATACGGCAATATTTGAGTTGGTTTTTACCGCATAACAAACTAAATGTGGCTGCGATTCAAAAGCGGAATCAAAGGCTGTCCAGCGGTTTTCAAGTTCGCTACGAGAATAGATGTAAAGCGGAGTACCAAATTCTTTGGCTAAAGATTCAATACTAACGTTTTCGGCATAAAGCCCGTCGTTTTTATAGCTAAACGCTGGAGTCATGATTTGTCCTGTTGCAATCGGGTTTGGATAGTGGCTAATCTTAAAGCTTGCTGCGGCATATTGATACTAGAGACCTTAGAAGTATTCATCGCTTGTTTTTTTGGCTCATCAGGTAAGTAGAGCGGCCCTTTTTTACCACAAGCGGATAGCATGATTGAGCATAAGATAATGCTAATTAAAAGTGGATTTGGCACGATTTACATCCTATTGTTGTGAATCTACGTTGAACTTATTCTTATTAACTTATTCTTATTGCAAGCCAAGCTAAAAATGGAATTTAGCCATCTTTAAAAAGCCGTTATTTTAACAGAGGAAAACAAATAACTCACGATAGAAAATCGCTGGCATAGAGAATCTTTTAACAAATCTATCTTAGTGCAGGGCTTATAGTCCGTCATTTACCGTGACTAGGCATGGTGAGACCTTTGCACGAGAGTATGCACGAGTAAAAATGGTTAAAATTCACCTGATTTTTGTTGAAAAACTTGCGAATAGCTAGCTATTCCCTGCGTTTCCCGCCGCAATCAGGCAAATTTTTCCTCATTTTTCTTTCGTACATACTCTCGTGCAAAGGTCTCATGGTAAAATTCCTATCATTCTTTTTTAGGAGATTAAGTTCATAATGAGCTCTATTAATAACCCAACTATGAAACCTAGCTATACCTTAGCCGATTTAGATGAAAGTATTGTGGTTGAGCCGCAAGAAAAAGCAACCTCTGTGGTGATTTGGTTGCATGGTTTAGGTGCGGATGGTCATGATTTTGAAGGGATTTTGCCACAACTTCAGTTGCCAGAAAATCATACCATTCGCTTTATTTTTCCTCATGCTCCTGTGCAACCAGTAACCATTAATGGCGGTATGACCATGCGCTCTTGGTATGACATAGTGTCCATGGAGATAGCCGACAGAGTTGATATAAATGGTGTTGAACAATCGGTTGCGGTGATTAATGAAAGTATCGACCAGCAAAAACAGCTTGGTATTGAGGTAAAAAACATTTTGTTAGCGGGTTTTTCTCAAGGCGGTTTAATAGCCTTAAATGCAGGACTAAATTGTTCTGAATCATTGGCCGGTATCTTAGCCTTATCCACTTATTATCCTGAGCCTTGTTTTAAGGAAAGTATTAACCGTTCAGCTATTTGCCCCATTTTTATGGCGCATGGTAATTACGATCAAGTCATTCCTATAACGGTTGCACAAGATTCAAAGAACTTTCTTGAATCTAAGGGAATTGAAATTGAATGGCGTACTTATCCCATGGAGCATAGTGTCTGCATGCAAGAAATTGAAGATATTGCCGATTGGATAAAAGCCCGTTTACTGTAAGAGACCTTTGCAAAGGTCTATATAAATCTAAGGTGAGATATGACTAATCAACAACAATGCAAAGCCTTTTTTAAAAGTAAAAAAAGCCTAGTGTTAAGTACGTTAGATGCAACAGGACAACTTGAAACCAGTGTGGCTCCGTTTGTTTTGTATGATGAAAAAATCTATATCTATGTCAGTGAATTAGCTAAACATACTCAAAACTTATTGTGGCTAATTGAGGGTAATCGTTATCACACCCAATCCCAAGGACAAGACACCTTAGATTTTGATTTACCAGGCCTGGTAAGTGCAATTTTAATCGCTGATGAAGCACAAGCAGAACAGCTCTTTGCTAGAGAACGTATGACTTTGCAATTGTTAGCCAATGAGGTTGAAAGAGAGAATAGTGATTATTCTAAAGTTTTAGGGCTATTTCAGCAGCAGTTTGGCGAGGTTGTTGATGTGCTTAGTGGGTTAAGTGATTTTCATATGATTCAATTAAGCATAGTCAAAGGCGGTTATGTTAAAGGATTTGGTCAGGCTTTTGCTTTTGAAAGCAAGCCCTGTGATAATTTAACCCCGGTCTTTAGATGAGACCTTTGCTCGAGAAATTAATTAGGATTCTTCTTTATGTCTAACAACGCCCGTCGTTACTTTCGTTACGATGTAATTTTACCCATGCATCTAGAGCCGGTTGACCGCTATGGAAAACATTTAAGTGCTGAGCGTAGGGAATTGATTTCTTTGGCTGAAGAAGAGGGTTTAAAAGAGTTAAATGCCCAGTTAAGTGGTTGGTTAGAAAAAGTGTTTGATGCTAGTTCCAATGCGCTTTATGTATTTTATGTGTTAAATCATCGTTTAGATTTTATGTGGTGGTTGATTGAACATTTAATGGAGTCGAATGATCCACGTTTAGCCGATGATTATAAGTTTAGAACCCGAGAAGATAAGAAATTTAGCCCTCCTTCAAGTAAGAAGTCGTCATCTATTGGGCCGTTAATTTTAGGTTTATATGAACAAATCAATCAGTATATTGAGGAGTTGCAAACCGTTGTAACAGGCAGTGTTGATGGTAAGATTTTTATCTATTCCAAAGCCTCGTTAGAGGTTTTTGATGATAAAAAATATGTTAAAAACCTTGATGAATTAGCTCAAAGTGGCGTTTTGCCCGCTAAGGTACTTCGTTTGATGTTAGATAAGTTGAACTTACAAGCCAAGGTATTAGAAAGACTAAAAGAGGCTTATAGAGAGATTTCCCACTCGCATGAATGGAAGAATTATCGGGTGAACTTAAGCGCGGGTGGTTTTAGTTTTTTATCAACCTCGCCTTATAAACTGTTTAGTATTATGGATGTCTTTATGGATATTGACGGTGAAATACTCATTTGTAGAGGTAAAATTATCTTTCAGAAAGAGACCAACGAACAGATTCATCCCTATCGAGTTGGTGTTGAATTTGATTTGCTAACCTCTGAGCAGGAACAAAAGATAACCTTGTTTGAACAGCGTAAAGAGCTTAGAGATGCCATTGTTTCAGTTGCTTTATCTTATTAATGGCTGGCGGGTTAAGTCTGAACTTCTGGTGATAAAGGCATATAAAGGCCATCTAAGACCTTTTTTTATGTATTTGAACTATGTTGAATACGAATATTAGCCTGTTTTGTTTGAATGGCTGTTTTAATCCAGCGGGCAAAGCTAGGGTGCTCTGAAAGTACCGACTGATATAGTTCCATAGGGTCGTTAGCGGATAAACCGCGTGCATAACAGGCTATTTCAATGAGTTTATCTATATAACGATTGGGAAAGTTAACTTCGATTTTAAAATAGCTTATTTTAGTTAAAATAACCGCATCTAAAACAGCTGACCATTGATCTTCTGATAAGGGAAAGCGATCTTTTAAAAATTCAGAAGGTCCTTCTAATTTGAATGAAAGCATATCTTTTAAACTTGAGTAACGAATGAGGTCCGCAGCGGCTGCTCTGACTGAAAAAGGTAAGGCATCCATAAAACTAGCATCAATGTCGTGATTACTTCCGGGCATTTTTTTGGGTTCTCAATGGTGTTTGGACAATTCGTTATCTGTAATGGCTTAGCGGTATTATTTATTAATTAGTTATTAATTAGTTATTAACTTGGTTATTAATAAACTCTCTTATGAGTATAAAGCAAATTTCATGCACTCTTTGACTTCTTGCTTTTGAATCTCATTTTGTATATAGTCTTGGTCGTTTCCATTTGGAAATTCAAAGTTAATTGCTACCCGTTCTCTGTGGTTTTCATTGTCTTCACGTAAGTCAACCACACTGCCATCAAAGTTAATGATTTTATTGTCGTGTTCAAAATACAAATAAACATCGACTCGAGAGTACAATTCAAATCTTTTAGGAAGTAAAACGGCTAATCCACTCGCACTTAAGTTGCCAATTTGATTTGGCCAGTTTTCAGGAAACTGTTTGATGTAATTATCATCGTTAATTTGTCGATAAACATCTAGATAGGCTTCTAAGAATTCTGCTAAGTGTAATATCGCTTGAATTAGCGGTATCTTTGAAAATTTGGGGTTTTGAAAAACGCCTATCATTTCGTCAAGTTTATATCCGATGGGCAAAAGACCCTCAACATAAAAGTGTTCAGGCGTAGATTGGCCAATGCTATTAGTTAAGCGTTGTAAATAACTTAAATACTTTTCTTCAATTAATGATAAGTATTGAAATGTCTTAGGCGAGCTAGCTTTAATACTATGAATGGAAGAGAACCCTTCTAGCTTCTCTTTTACTTTCAACCAATAACTAACATCATTTTTGGGGTTGACACCAATAGAGACGTTTTTGGCACATTCCCCAAAAAACTCAATGTCTTCAATAACATCGTTAAAAATTTTTGTGACCAATTCGCTCTGTTCTTTGATTTTTTCAACAGAGTGAATAGTATGATATTTTTTAGTTTCAATCATATCGACTAAAGTTGGTGGAAAGTAGTCGGCACCAGTAGCATAAATTTCACGGTCTTTGATAGGAGAGCTCGGCACGATAAAAAAGCGTATAGGTATATCTACACGATGAAAGCGTCGAGCATTGCCTTTTCTGAACCATTTATTCATGCAGTATCGAACCTAAAATATTTGTTGTATTGAGTGGTATTCTAAAGAATTTGTACCGGAATTGATAGCGGTTTAATCGGTTTATCAATCCATTGAAAATCTGAACCTTTGCTAACTTGATGACATGTACTTGAACATTTACCTGATGAGCATGAATCGGTATTAGTATTGGGTATTAATTCTTGAATATGGCCTTGTTGGAGTAGAGGTTCCATTAAGCCTATTGCGGCTTGCTCATCAATATCAAAATGACGTTGAATATCTTGAAGAGAGACACGTTCATGGCGTTTAATATATTTTTTTAAATCTAATAAAATCATACGCAATTACCTTAGAGTGCAGCAGTTTGATTTCTGTAAGGTTTTCCTTGCTTCCATAATGCTGCCACCAAAATAGCAAAGGCTAAAAGAATTATGCCAATCCAACTTAATGTTTGTAGAGGGTGTTGTGAATAGGTTGCTATTTGATAAAAACCTACTGCTACGCTATAGCCTAAAAACATACTCCAACTCCCACTGTATATCGCCCAACGCCAGCCCAACTCCTGTTTAATCGCTCCAAACGTGGCAACACAAGGAAAGTACAATAAAATTAATAATAGGTAAGCGTATGCGCCTATTTTGCCATCAAAAAATTGCACCATTTTATCAAGTGTAGAAGGTGTAAAGCCTTGTTCTTCTGCAATTTCATTTTTATCAGCAACGCCATCAATCGACTGTAAACCTAATGGGTCAGGTATGTCGTAAAATATGTTTGATACATTTTCAGGTATCGTTTTTAGCGCTTCTTGTATCGCCCCAACAAAGTCATAGCTATAGTGTTCTATCGTTTCTTGTTCAGCGCTTTGATAAAGTGCATCTAAAGAACCCACAACCACTTCTTTAGCCAGTAAACCGGTAAATAATCCTACCGTAGCAGGCCAGTTTTCTTCTGTGATGCCCAAGGGTTCTACAATAGGGGTTGCCGCCTTGGCGACGGTACTAAGCACAGATGAAGGTTGATTTTCATGTCCAAAGGTGCCATTTGTTCCTAAACTGTTAAAGAAGTTTAAGACTAATACCACTAATACAATGACTTTACCCGCATCTAAAATAAAGCTTTTTAGCTTATTACGTGTATTCAATAACACATTGATAACCGCTGGCTTATTGTAGATAGGCAGTTCCATTAATAGAGCAGGGGCTTCACCGGGAAGCAGTGTTTTCTTTAATAAAATAGCGGTGAGAATAGCGGCTAAGATTCCCACAAGATAAAGTGAGAATACTATCAACGCTGCGTTTTCACTAAAGAATGCAGTAGCAAACATGACATAAACGGTTAAACGTGCACTACAAGACATAAAGGGAGTCATCATGATCGTCATAATGCGATCACGTTGGTCGGGTAAGGTACGGCTTGCTAGTACAGCAGGGATGTTACAACCAAAACCTACCACTAACGGTATAAATGCTTGTCCGGATAAACCCAGGCGGCGCATTAAACCATCCATAATTAAAGCGGCTCGTTGCATATAGCCGGTTTCTTCCATAATTGAGAGCAGTAAAAAAAGAGCTCCAATAACAGGAATAAAGGTTGCCACAACTTGCATACCGCCACCAATACCATTTGCCAAAAAGGCAATGACCCATTCAGGTGCATGAATAGAGTGTAATAGTGCAGAAGGTCCATCCACAAAGAGTGCTTGTGCGCCTAAATCAAAAAAGTCTAAGAATGCATTTCCTATGCTAATAGAGAGTGCAAATACTAGATACATAATGGTTAAGAAAATGGGCATCCCTAAAAGGGGGTGCAAAGTCCAGCGGTCAATGCTATCGGTCGTGTTTCGGGTAAATTGATCCGTATTTTCTTGACTGGCATGAGTGGCATCATGGGCATACTGAAAGTATAAGTCAGCCGCAATAAGTGCTAAATCTTCTTCGTAATGGGTTTCGATTTTTTTCTTTTCAGTTTCACAAAAACTTTGCAATTCAAGAGGAGCTACCTTTGGCTCAATTAGCATTTGTAATGTCTTCCAGCAAGATTCTGAATCAGGGTTTTGCTGTTCGTTTCTTACCGCATGCACAGAAGTATGCAAGGCTTCTGGGAGGTCAAAATGCAAATCAGTATGCTTATTTAGCATTTGAGGAAGGTGTTGTTTGAGTTGGTCAATCCCTTTGTTGTAATAAGCAGAAACAGGAATAACCGGGCAACCTAATTGTTGAGAGAGCTTATCGACATCTATATGTAAATTACGCTCTTTAAGTAAATCCATGCGGTTTAGCACCACAACAACGGGTAATCCCATATGTAACAATTGAGCGGTTAAAAATAATTGGCGCTCTAAGCTCGTTGCATCCACAATATTTAGAACTAGATCAACGGGCTGACACTTTAGGAAAGAGGTCGTCACTTTCTCATCTAATCCGCTCTGTTCAGAATGCTCTAGACTGTAAACCCCAGGAAGGTCAATGAGATGATATAACTTATCATTCAGCTCAAAATTTCCTGTTTTTTGTTCAACGGTTACGCCAGGCCAATTTCCTGTAGTTTGTTGCGAACCCGTAAGACGATTAAATAGTGTGGTTTTGCCACAGTTTGGGCTACCAATTAGCGCAATTTGATAGGCGTGTTTTCCTAATGGTATTTGTTTTTTAAACTTAATTTTGGGTTTGATAACGGTCATGCTAAAGGTTCTACTTGAATATATTCGGCCATGTTTTTATCAATGGCAAAACGGCTACCATCAACGCTGATGACGAGGTTGTGACCTCTTGTTAATATCATTTCAACAATACTATGAGTGTGAAAGCCTAAGTTTACTAAGCGCAGTTTCATCTCTAACTTGCCATTTAAGGCTACTATTTGACAGACTTGGCCAGTATGGCATTGTGATAATTGGATGGAGTGTTGGGGTGCTTGCATAAGGTTTCAAATGATAATAGTTTTTATTTAGAAGTAGGATATCAAAACAAATTCTTAAATGCAATTAATTCTCAATAAAAGGGTTGACGACTTTTCGGAGCTTGTTATTAAGAGTTTTTTTAATACCATTTATGTCAGGTTACCAGGCCTGGTGAGTTTAAATAATTAGAACCTTTGAAAAAAATAAATAATGGAGTGGATACACTATTTAGTACATAGATTGAGAAGCCTTTTAAAATATTACACCTTTGCCTTAAATTTTGTCACTCAGGCTTCCTGTTACTTTTTGCAATTTGGCAAAAAGTAACCAAACGAAGAACTTGGCTGTAGAGCCAAGAAAAAACAAACCCCACTCCATAAATAGGCAAGTTCTAAGCTTGTGAACTGAAAACGCTGAACTCGCTACGCTCAAACAGCAGCGTTTTTTTACCGTTCACTACGCTAAGAATCTTGCACCATTTATTACAAGGGGACTTAAGGCGTTTGTCCAAGCTTCAATATTAATCATTCAAAAGTGAAAACAATTCAAATCTAATTATGATTTGTTATTAAATTAGGATAGTAATTGACTGCTGAAATGTCAGATTAAGTTCAATTTTTTACATATAACAATACATATAACAAATTGAATTTTAGAGAGCTTTGCACAAGTGAGGTTAGTGCAAAACTCTTGTTTAGATTACGATTTCTTTTGTACTTGATATAAAGCGACTTCACCTAATAAGTTAGGGGCAATTCGCATGCCCATAGTGGAGCGATGTTGTGCGTTTACAACGGTTCTGGCTACGACTTCTAAACCTTTCTCTTCACATAAATCTTCAAAGTCATTAAAGGTACACATATGAATATTGGGGGTGTCATACCAGCGATAAGGAAGGGTATCGGTTTCTGGCATACGACCATTTGTGAGTAATTGTAGGCGCATACGCCAATGCCCAAAGTTAGGAAACGTAATAATGCACTGTTTACCAATGGCGAGCATGTCATCTAATAATTCATCTGGACGGCTCACCACTTGCAAGGCCTGGGTCATAATGACAAAATCAAAAGAGTTTTCATCAAAGTATTCCGCTAAATCATGGTTGTTTAAATCACTTTGAATGACATTAATATCTTTTTGAATAGCCTGCACATTCTTTTTAGGGTCTAACTCCATTCCGTAGCCGGTAATTGAATAGGTATCAATAAGGTGCTCTAGTAAAGTACCGTCACCGCAACCTAAGTCAAGAACTCGGCTATTTGGGGTTATCCAATCGGAGATAAGTTTAAACTCTGGAGAAATCTGTTTCATTTTTGCTCTCCATTTTGACTGTGCTCAGGCAATTCATTAACTAGTTTTTGCATGTAAGCTCTAAATACTGCTTCATAATGTTCATTGGGTAATAAAAATGCATCATGACCATGTTCAGATTCTACTTCCGCATAGCTCACATTGGCATCGTTATCCAATAATGCTTTTACAATTTCATGTGATCGTTGTGGTGAAAAACGCCAGTCAGATGTAAATGAAACCACTAAAAACTTAGCGGTTGCTTGAGCAAGGGCTTTTGTTAAATTGTGATCAAACTCTGCTGCTGGGTCAAAATAGTCTAAGGCTTTAGTCATGAGCAGATAAGTATTGGCATCAAAGTTCTGTTTGGTTGCAAATTTTTCACCTTGATAGCGTAAATAGCTCTCAACCTGGAACTCTACCCCATAGTTATATTGCAATTTGTCTTCACGTAATTCACGTCCAAACTTTGATCCCATCATGTCATCAGATAGATACGTTAAATGTCCTAACATTCTGGCTAATGAAAGCCCTTGTTTAGGAATGGTATTGTTTTCAAGGTAACGTCCATCATGAAATTCTGGATCTGTCATAATGGCGCGACGCGCCACTTCGTTAAACGCAATATTTTGCGCCGAGAGTTTAGGTGCGGCGGCAATAACTAAGGCGTGACGTAATTTATCAGGATAATCAATCGCCCACTGTAAAACCTGCATTCCGCCCATAGAACCACCAATTAAGGCCGCCCATTGCTCAATACCTAAATGTTTACGTAATTCATTTTGACTGTTAACCCAATCACGACAAGTCATCATTGGAAAGTCTGGACCATAGACTTTGCCTGTTTCAGGGTTAAGACTAGTGGGGCCAGTACTGCCGCGGCAACCCCCTAAGTTGTTAGAACTGACGACAAAGAATTTGTTGGTATCTACCGGTTTTCCTGGTCCAATATAACCATCCCACCAACCTGGTTTTTGGTCTTTATCTAGGCCGGCAACATGGTGGTCACCACTTAACGCATGGCAAACTAATATGGCATTTGAAGCGTCAGCATTTAGCTCGCCGTAGGTTTCATAAACCAAGTCATAACGGGGCAGTTCAGCACCACTTACTAAGGTTAGCGGGCGCTCTACTTGAAGGAGTTGTGGTGTAATTACACCTAAACTTTGGGACATTGATTCTTAACCTATCATTTGCTGAGCAATTTGGGTGATTGATCCAAGCACCACAATTTGAAAAAGTTTGATTGCTAAAATAGCAAAGATTGGCGATAAATCCATGCCGCTAATCGGTGGGATTAGACGTCTAAAAGGATCTAAAATAGGCTGGGTTAATTGATTGAAAATCACGGTATTTGGGTTATATCCAGGTGATACCCAACTTAATACGGCTTGAATAATAATTAACCAAAACATCATATCTAATAATTGATTAGCAATTTCAGTCATTGAAGCCAAAGCAATAAACGGCACACTAAAATCACGAGCCGTAAAATAGCCCACTAAAACCACAAATATTGCTTGAATAATCACGGCAGAAATAATGGCTGACCAGTCCCAACGAGTTTTAGCGGGGATGATTTTATTAAGCGGAGCGCAAACAGGGTTCGTTACTTTTGCAATAAACTGCACAATAGGATTATTCCAATCGGCATAAGTCGCCCGCATTAAAAATCGTAACATCAACGCAAAAATAACTAAGCCAACGATGGCTTGCATTAAAAATAATCCGCCCTGTCCAACAGGTGAAGTCATTTCCATTAGGCTTTTCCTCCAAGTTCATTTGCCAGTTCTTGTGCACGGGTTTGTGAAGCTTTCATTGCGTTTTCTACTATTTGGTGTAATCCCGCATTTTCAAAGCTTTGTAGAGCTTTTTCGGTAGTACCATTTGGAGAGGTCACATTTTGACGTAAGGTCGCACAGTCTTGCTGACTCTCTAAGGCCATTTTTGAGGCTCCCAAAGCGGTTTGCAAAGTTAATAAATGGGCGGTTTTTTCATCTAAGCCTAGTTTTTGAGCGGTTTGTTCCATGGCTTCCATAAACATAAAATAATAGGCTGGGCCACTACCAGAAAGAGCAGTTACCGCATCCAGTTTAGACTCTTCATCAACCCAAACCGTAATTCCCGCCGCTCGTAAAATGTGTTCAGCTTGGCTCTGTTGCTCTTGAGAAACGGATGCATTCGCAAACAGTCCCGTTGCTCCAGTTTGAATCAGGGCTGGGGTATTTGGCATAGTTCTAACAATTGCCATGTTATCACCTAACCAGCGGTTAATATCGTTTGAGCGAATGCCTGCGGCAACCGAAATAATTAGCGGTTTTTTCGCTTGAACCGCCTCAGTAATCGTTTGGCAAACTGATTCAAATACCTGAGGTTTAACAGCTAAAACCACTATGTCAGATTTAGAAACGGCTTCTGCGTTATCTGCTAAGCAGTGAATGCCAAATTTTTGAGTCACCGCATTGCGTTGCGCCTCAGTAGGGTCGGTAGCAATAATGTTCTGTTGGTTATAACCACTGGCTATTAACCCGCCAATAAGACTTTGCGCCATGTTCCCTGCGCCAATAAAACAGATAGTAGTATTCATAATTATTCAGTATTTCCTGTCAAATGTTTAGACAAATGGCCTGTAAAAAGATAGAAAATATTATACGCTATCTTTTATATGAAATTGTAGAAGAGACCTTTGTAAGAGATGGTTGCGTGAATAAAAATGGTTAAAAGCTGTGTGATTTTTGTTCAAAAACTTACCAAATAGCGAGCGGTTAGTTACGGTTTTCACTTAAATCAGGCATTTTTTTTACACCTGACTCGCGCAAAACCCTCTTAGTTCAAATTAAATTTTGAATTAAACAATCGTTATCTCAATGAAATTATTAAAGTTAATAAGTTTTATGCCGATAACTTTTTTATAAAAGTTCTAATCTATAATCAAAACTATTTAATGTCGCATTACACAAGTTACCTTACACAAGGTAGATTACACAAGGGTTAGCGATAAGAAAGAGGATTGTTCCATGCCAAATACTATTACTGATAATCCGTTTTTAAAGCAACTTTTTGAGAATAAAGATGCGAATAAAAACAATAAACCCGGTCAGGATGTTTCTGAATTAGCCAAAGCTAAACAACAAGCCGATCAAGTTGCCCAACAAGCGAATATGGGCGATGTTTCCTATGACCCAAGTAGCAAAGCTCTGCAGTCCATGGCCAGTATGCAACAAGTGGAACGGGCTTATCAATATAGTGAAACCACGAGATTACAACTTACCACTAAAGAGGGCGATAAGGTCTCGGTAGATTTTCGTCAATTGTATGCACAGTATCAATCTTATAAAGAGATGCATTCAGAAGAACAAGGGCCTAAAGGCGTGCGTCAGTTTGATAGTCGAGAAGCGATGGAAATGACGGCATTTGAAGAGCAGTTTGCTTTTAGCGTAGACGGCGATTTAAATGAAGATGAGCTTAAAGCGGTATTTGATGTATTTGAACAGGTAGACACATTATCCAATCAATTTTTTGATGGCAATATTGAGAAGGCTTTACAACAAGCAAATGAGCTTCAAATTGATTTTGGACAGTTAAGTAGCATTAGTCTTAATTTGACTCAGTCTGAATCTATGGCTGTTCGCCAACAACAAGCGGCTTTGGCAGAATATAGTGACGTGCAAAAGCAGACTAACCCAGAAGAAACTGATGAAACGGCTGATGACTATGGCGTGAATATGGCCGATTTACCGCCGTATTTACAAACTTGGCAAGACACAATTAATCATTTAGACGAGCAGTTTCAAAACTCTCAAGATTTCTTAAATGGATTAATGGGCGAAATCAATGCTCAGCGTTTTCCTGATCAAGATACTCGCCCTGGTTGGTTAGAAAGAGTTCGTGCGTTTCATGAAGAATTAATGGCAATGGCAAATAAAGAGTCAGAAAAGACTTTACAAGAGCCCACTGAAGTAACGCCAACAGAAAATAGTGAAACGCCTTTGCCAGAAGAAAATCTTGTGAATAATGATTAAGTGATAAAAGCTTAGATTTAATCAGACAGTATAAATATTGAGAAGCCTGTTTAAAGATTAAGGCAAAGGCTAATACTTCAAAAGGCTTCTCAATCGCTGTACTTTTTGAATACATCGAAGCTTTTACATGTTATTTTTGGCTATAGTCTCTGGCACCAAAAATATCAGTTCCTATTCGCACAATGCTTGCGCCTTCATAAATCGCGGCTTCCAAATCTCCTGACATTCCCATTGATAAGGTATCCAGATTTTGGTTGGGTAATGAATCCTGTAATTTAGATAAAAGCTGATGCATCTCAGTAAAGGGTTTACGTTGTTCTTCTAAAGAAGCAGCCGGTTGAGGAATGGCCATTAGTCCTCTTAATTGTAAATTAGGAAGCTGGGCAATTTGCGGTGCAATTTCTAATAACTCTTTAGGGGTAAATCCCGCTTTTGAAGGCGCTTCACTAATATTGATTTCCAGTAAAATGTTTAACGGTGGTAAGGCTTCAGGGCGTTGCATGCTTAAACGTTGAGCAATTTTTAAGCGATCAACACTATGCACCCATTGAAAGTTTTCGGCTATCGGTTTTGTTTTATTAGATTGAATCGGACCAATAAAATGCCATTCAAGGTTAGGCAAAACTTCAATTTTACTTAGCGCTTCTTGCAGGTAATTTTCACCAAAAGCAACTTGGCCATGTTCTGCTAATTGTTTAATGTCTTCAATTGGCTTGGTTTTACTTACGGCCAATAAATGCACAGATTCAGGGGCACGTTTGGCATTTAAGCAGGCCTGGTTAATTCGGTGTTTAACGTTTTCATAACGGGTAATAATAGAATCAGACATCAGTAATCCAGTCGTTTTTATAGTTGGGTAAATAAGTATATTTTAATCAATTACCAGGCCTGGTGCTTTTTAATACGGTCACCGACCTTCAAAAAGTTCTCTTTTAGTTTTATAAATGTAAATTATTCTTAATCAATTATTAAAAAAAATCTTGTATAACCCTACAGAATAATCTTTTGATAGGGAGTATAGTTTAATTATAAATACTGAATAATTTAAGCAGGAGGATAGAGTGAAAAAAGTTAAGTCCAGTCAAAATAACTACCCTTATAAAGAAAAGATTAGCCGTGATGAATATGAAAAAACAAAGCGTTCTTTACAAATTGAACTTTTAAAGTTGCAGAAGTGGGTAAAAGAGAATGATGAACGTATTGTTTTAGTCTTTGAAGGGCGTGATGCTGCCGGGAAAGGGGGCACAATAAAACGTATGATGGAACACCTTAATCCTCGTGGTGCTCGAGTGGTAGCCCTTGATAAACCGAGTGAAATCGAAAAGGGTCAATGGTATTTTCAGCGTTATATTGAAAATATGCCAACAGCGGGAGAGATTGTTCTATTTGACCGTTCTTGGTACAACCGAGCTGGAGTTGAGCGTGTAATGGGATTTTGTAAGCCTCAAGAATACACCTTGTTTATGCACCAAGCCCCAGAATTTGAACGTATGATTCAAGCGGATGGTGTACGCATTATGAAGTTTTGGTTCTCCGTAGGGCGTAAAGAGCAGTTAAGACGTTTTAATGCACGTAAAACTGACCCATTAAAACAGTGGAAGTTAAGTCCAATGGATTTAGCCTCGCTTGATCGATGGGATGATTATACGCGCGCTAAAGAAGATATGTTTTTCTATACCAATACCAGCCATGCACCATGGACAGTGGTGAAATCAAATGATAAAAAACGTGCACGTATAGAAACAATGCGTCATGTTTTGAGTCAGATTCCATACGATGGTAAGGATGAAAAAATTGTAGGAATACCGGACCCTTTAATTGTCAGTTCGGGTGAAGATATTTTTCAGAACGATTAAATTTAAGAGACCTTTGCACGAGAGTATGCACGAGTAAAAATGGTTAAAATTCACCTGATTTTTGTTGTACCCCAAGGGTACTTCCGTTGGGCGACAACTTGCGAATAGCTAGCTATTCCCTGCGCTTTCCGCCGCAATCAGGCAAATTTTCTCTCATTTTTCTTTCGCACCTACCTCGTGCAAAGGTCTCTGTAAGTTAATTAAAAAACACTACCTAAAGCTTAGTGATTGGAGTAAAAAATGAATATTGAAAAGCATGCCACCAATGTGGTTGAAGGTTTTAAAAAAAGTTTAAATACGCAACAAAGAGCGTTATTAACAGAAGATAATTATGGTGAACTGCATATTTTAGTTGAAGCGGCTTTAGGTTCAACAGCGCAATTAGCTTTACATACTGCCGCTAAAGATTTAGAAAATATGGCTAAAATGACGCGTAAAAAAGCGGCTTCGGTTAATGGTTTAGAAGAATGATTTTGTAGGTTTAAACAAAGCCTTTTTATAGATTTATCGACTCTTGCAAAGGAGTCTATACCTTATTCTATACATTATTGTGTACCTTATATAGTGCCTAAATGTTTAATCCAATCATGCTGTTGGATGACATTTAGGCATTTTTTTTGAAATTCTTTCTCAGCAAAGATGATGATTTGCCAAGTTTCAATTTCTAACAAATTTTGATTGTTAAACTGTTTGGCGGCAAGCCATTCAGACAAAATTTCATCTAAGCTTCCCCCAAAACTGCCTGGTAGCCCCTCTGAAGAGGCTAATCGGTTTTGAATTTTCCAATCCTCCAGTAAGGTGCAAGCACCAATCGCTTCTGCAGGCATTTCATCCATTAGGTAACGAGCCGGTTTTACAACAAAAGGAAATAAGTTTTCGGTTGAGAGAATGACATTGGTGATGCTCTGTGGATGATTGAGACTTCTATTTTTGGCTAAGGCAAATGCATTGGCTATATAGAGGTTACTTGCCAATATAAGCAAGGGTTGAGAGGCTTCAGGTAAGCTGATATTTGAACTTGATTCAAGGCAAAGAGTGGTGCTGTTATCAAGAGCTATTTGCGGTAGAGGCTGGTTTGTTAAAAACTGATAATTTGTAGAGGGATTATCTTTAGCATGCTCAAATAAGGCTAAAGAGATGTTTGGGATATCTTTTAAATAAAAGTGTGATGTTAACCCCTCTGACAATGGGATTTTTTCATTCAAGGTCAGACTAACCATCCAAAAACCATTAAGTTGTTCGGTTTGACTGGCAGGTTTATTGAGTGAATAGCAAGACATAAAAATCGCAGAGCCTAAAATGTTGTGGTTTATAAATTTGGGGTATATGTATTTTATGATTGATTAAATAAATCTTTTAACCACGAAGACACAAAAGCACGAAGATTTCTAATATTTAATACCAACTTAAATTTAACGAATAACGAAACTAAACGTAATAAATTAATCGCTGTTAAACTATACAAATGCAAAGCTTATAGGCATGAGTTAATAACGTTAGGATATGATTTTGTAATCGCTTTTATTTATTTTTTTATCTTCGTGCCTCTGTGTCTTCGTGGTTAATTTTTACAATATTGGATAATCAATCACAAAATATGGATACTCTAAATTCGTTGCAACTCACTAATCACTTTAACCCAGTTTATTTTATGAGAGGGTATCGAGTTGCAATAAACTCGTTATAAACGAAAAACAGGTCTTCCTTGGAAGAAGGTTTGTTCTACTTGTCCCACAAATTCCCAGCCGGCAAAAGGGGTATTTTTGCCTTTACTTAGCATCTGTTGAGTGTCTAATGTCCAAATGGCTTCAGGATCTACAATGCAAATATCTGCAGAATGACCTTCTGTTAAACAGCCCGTTTTGCAATCGATGATTTCAGCAGGTTTTTGGGTGACAGATCGCACCGCTGTCATTAAGTCTAAATCACCATTTTGAACTAGTTTTAAAACTAAAGCCATTAAGGTTTCTAATCCACTAATGCCTGGGGCACTTTCACCAAAGGGGAGTAATTTAGCGTCGCGGTCTAATGGGGTATGGTCACTGACAATGGCATCAATAACTCCGGTTTTGACACCATAGATAAGCGCCTGTTTATCACTCATGCTACGCAGTGGAGGGGAGACGTTAAATAGACTATTGAATCCTAGTAAATCCATTTCTGAAAGGTGTAACTGATGAATGGCCACATCACAGGTAACGGGTAAACCACGTTTTTTAGCATCGGCAATGAGTTCAACAGAACGAGCGCAAGATAGCTGTGAAAAATGAGCTTTAACGCCTGATTGTTCAACTAAAACTAAATCTCTCGCCAGTGCAGCGGTTTCTGCAGCAGGAGGGTTTTCAGGTAAGCCTAATCGAGAACTGACTGGGCCACTATGCGCAATGCCCCCATTACGGAGTTGTTTATCTTCACTGCGCAAAAAGATAGGAATATCTAGGGTTGAGTTGTACTCGAGTGCATTTTTAAGGGTTAATGAATTTTGAATAGGTTTATTGGCTTGGCTTAATGCAATACATCCTGCATCTTTGAGAGAGAATGAGTTGCTTAAACGCTCGCCATCTAAACCTTGAGTCATCGCTCCAATTGGCATAACAAAAGCCGTAGCAGCCTGACGGCCACGACGTTGAATGAGCTCGGTTACAGCTTGAGAGTCGTTAACGGGTGCAGTATCCGGAGGGCAGCAAATACTGGTAATCCCTCCGGATACGGCGGCTTTGGTTTCTGAGGCAATACTTCCGGTGTATTGGCTTCCTGGTTCGCCTAAACGTGCGTGTAAATCTACCAGGCCTGGTAAAACCCATTTACCTGTTGCATCCACTTCTTGATCTGCATTAAACCCTTCTGGAGCTTCATCGCTAACCGCGACAATTCGGCCACGTGAAAAATACACATTGGTGACTTTATCAAGGTTTTGGCTAGGGTCGATGACACGACCGTTTTTAATAATGCGTCTCACAGTGTGCCCTCCGCTTGGTTGTTCTGTTCAATTAAATCAAGGTTTGCTTGCTGCTCTTGTTCTAGTTTGTGTTGTGAAAGTTGGGCTGCATTACTCATGATAATTGCCATAACAGCCATTCTTACCGCAATGCCGTATGTTACCTGTTCTAAAATAACGGATTGGGAACCATCAGCAACCGCAGAGTCAATCTCTACCCCGCGGTTGATCGGGCCAGGGTGCATAACAATGGCATCGGGTTTGGCTAATGCCAAGCGTTCTTCTGTTAGGCCATATACTTTAAAAAACTCTTTTTCACTAGGAATTAAGGCACTGGTCATGCGCTCATTTTGAAGCCTAACCATTATGATGACATCGACATCTTTAAGACCTTCTTCCATATTATGATAAACGTGAACCCCAAGCGCTTCTGGAGACTCTGGCATAAGGGTCTTAGGGCCAATAACTCGGATTTCACGTGCTTCTAAAATACTTAAAGCTTGGATTTGTGAACGAACCACTCTAGAGTGCAAAACATCCCCAATAATGGCAACGGTTAAATCATAAATATCACCCTTATGTTTGCGAATGGTATACATATCGAGCATGGCTTGAGTAGGGTGGGCGTGTTGACCATCTCCGGCATTCATGACATGAACATGCGGCGCAACGTGCTGGGAGAAAAAATGTGCCGCTCCACTTTCGGCATGGCGGATAACAAACATGTCTGCTTGCATGGCCTGTAAATTCCATAGGGTATCAAGCAGAGATTCACCTTTTTTGGTTGCAGAGGTTTGAATATCTAAACTTTCTATGTCAGCAGAAAGACGCTTTTCGGCAATTTCAAACGTAGTACGAGTTCGTGTACTAGGTTCAAAAAATAGGTTCATAATGCTTTTACCACGCAAAATCGGTACTTTTTTAATCTCGTTGGTAACAGGATTAATAAAAGATTCTGCGGTATCCAAAATCTCGGTTAAATGATGCGCTTTTAATCCTTCTAAGGTTAAAAAGTGCTTCAATTTTCCCAATTCATTGAGTTGGATATTGGGGCCAGCTAATTTTGAACTCATGCTGTTTCCTCTTGTGTCTCTAAAATTGTCACTTTTAAAGGTTCAGGACCAGTTAACTTAATGGTTTGGCTACATTCTAAACTTTCGCCAATGATGTCAGCTTGAAAAGGAAGTTCTCGGCAGCCTTTACGGTCAACTAAGGTCACTAAAGTGACACTAGCAGGGCGGCCATAATCAAAAATTTCATTTAAGGCGGCGCGGGTTGTACGCCCTGTATATAAAACGTCATCGACTAAAATAATATGTTGATTATCAACATCCCAAGGAATATGTGACGGCTTGACGGTTGGATTTAATCCAGTTTTTGAGAAATCATCTCGGTAGAAGTTAATATCAATAACACCTAACTCGTCACTCAGTTCGAGTTGCTGGTGTATTTTTTGGGCAATCCATTCACCACCTGTTCGAATCCCAATCATTTTGGGAGATTGGGCAAACATAGGTTTTTGTTTAATTTGTTCGCAGATTTGGGTAATGAGTTGTGGAACATCAATGTCGAGTTCAGTCATTCGAATGTCTCATTCAGTATTTAAAGTAAGGTTGCAATGAATTTATGACTGCAACCAGTTTTCTAATAAAATTTGGGCGGCATGATCATCAATATGTTTTTGTTTTAAACCGCGGTTTTCTGCTTCTATTGAGCTTAGTTGTTCTTCTATATAGAAGATAGGTCGATTATAACGGCCACTTAAACGTTGTCCAAATTTGCGAGCAGGTTGGGTTAATGCTTGTTCAGTTCCATCTAATCGCATTGGCAAGCCAACAACAATAGCAACGGGCTGCCATTGTTCAAACAGTTTGGTGATATGTTCCCAATCCGGTTTACCGTCTTTACTGTTTACTATCGCTTGTGGCGCGGCTGTTTGAGTGATGGTTTGTCCTATGGCAACGCCTATTCTACGTAAGCCAAAATCAAAACCAATCACAACTCCTTTGGGTTTAACGGGCTGTTTGGTTTGCGCTGAATTAGGCATTACCTGCCTCACTGCTCAAGAATTCTGGTGAAATACCTAAGGTTCCTAATGCAACTTGCCAACGCTCTTCTATTTGGGTTTCAAATAATAAGCTTTGGTTGTAAGGAATAGTTAACCAACTATTTTCTTGAATTTCATTAGCAAGTTGCCCGGGTTCCCAACCGGCAAAGCCAAGACAAACTAAAAAGTGCTCCGGTGCATCACCTACACTTAATGCTTCTAAAAAGTCTTCTGAGACGGTCATATTTAAGTTATCAGGCAGGCTCATCGAGCTTTTCCACTCTCGGTTACCATTATGCAAAATAAAGCCACGCTCTAAATCAACCGGGCCACCAATAAGCACTCTTTGTTCTAGATAGTCGGCACCTTCTGGAATAGGAAGGTCAAAATGTTCTAGAAGTTCAATGGTATTGATTTTATTGGGTAAGTTGATGACCAACCCCATAGCACCATGTTGATTGTCTTCTACAATATAGATAACGGTTTTTTCAAACCAGCTATTCTCTAGGGCCGGCATAGCGATGAGAAAGTGGTGTTCAAGCGAGTTCATTTGATTCATTGAGAAATTATAGCAGTTTAAGGCGTTTTGCCATCTGTTTTGTTTGCCTGATTTGCCCTTGATTATCAATACAAAAAACTTGCTCAATCCCCATTGACTTAGCTACGGCTAACCAGCGTTTAGGGCCGGCGACTAAAATTGCAGTCGCTGCTGAATCGGCGGTGGTGGCATCTTTATGGATAACCGTAACCGATGAAAAACTGTTGGATGGATAGCCCGTACCAGGGTCTAAAATATGCGAGTAGCGTTTGCCTTGCCATTCAAAATAGCGTTCATAATTTCCTGAGGTAACAATACTTTCACCTCCTTTTAACTCTATTTTAGCCATCGCTTGACTTGGCTTTTGTGGGTTTTGAATACCAATTGACCAGGCCTGGTTGTTTTTTAAACCCAAAGCTTTCATGTCTCCACCAATGCTAACCAAGGCATGTTTAATGCCCGCATCTTTAAGGGTTTTAAGTGCAATATCAATGGCCAGGCCTTTAGCATTGCCGCCAAAGTCGAGCTGTACATAAGGGTTTTTACTGGTTAGCTGATTGTTTTTTATTTTAATATCGGCAATAGAGGGTTTGTGGTTAAGCCAATTTTGAATTTTTTCAGCACTTGGCGGGGGGCCTTGCCAGTTTTCGGAATGAAACCCCCATAGCTCAACTAAGCTTCCAATGCCTGGATCAAAAAGGCCTAAACTTTGTTGACTTAATTTTTGAGATTTAATAATGAAATCAGCCACTGAATTGGGGATTTCTATTGATGTTTTTTTAGCGATAGCTTGATTGATTTTACTGACAATCCCGCCTTTTTCCCAAGCATGCCATTCGTGATGCATGGTTTGAAAAGTTTGTTCTACTTGGTGAATTGCTTGATTAGCTTTATTTTTATCAGCGCTATAAACCGTAATATCAACAGTGGTTCCAAATACAATTAAGCTGGCTTTAATAGGGGGCGTTGGTGGATTATTGCAGCCCATAAAAGTCAGAATAGAAGCGAAGATAAAAAGCTTAATAAACCAAAAAGAAGGTAAGCGAGTTGTTGTCATGGAGTGTTTAATCCAATGCGGTTAAAGTTATTCAAGTTAACCAAAAAAATAAGGTTTTAATGAGATGCTAGTTGGCTTTCTAAACAATCAAATAAGATTCCGGATATATTTAGGTTGAACTGACTATCTAATTCTCTAATACAGGTTGGGCTGGTGACATTAATTTCAGTGATGTAATCTCCAATCACATCTAAACCAACAAAATAGAGACCTTTGGCTTTTAGAGTAGGCGCTATTTCGCTGCATAGCCAACGTTCACGTTCGGTAATTTCCATTCCAACGCCGGTTCCGCCAGCGGCAATATTGCCACGTGTTTCGCCTTCTGCGGGTATGCGAGCTAAGGTGTAATCAATAGGCTCACCGTTGATTAAGAGTATACGTTTGTCGCCGGCTTTAATTTCTGGAATATAGGTTTGCGCCATAATGTGATGTTTGCCATGGTCGGTCATGGTCTCAATAATGACGTTCATATTGGGGTCGTCTTTGCGTACTCTAAAAATAGAGGCGCCACCCATGGCATCCAGCGGTTTTAGAATGGTATCTAAATGCGTCTTTACAAACTCTTTTAGTTTATCCGCATTGGCGGTAACCACTGTTGGTGGGATGCATTGTGGAAACCAACTTGCAAATAGTTTTTCATTAGCATCACGTAAGCTTTGCGGTTTGTTAACCACTAAAACACCCTCGGCCTCTGCTTGCTCAAGAATATGCGTACTGTAAAGATAGTCGTTATTAAAAGGCGGGTCTTGACGAATTAAGATGATATCTAAGGTGTTTAAGGCAATATCATGCGAGTTGCCAAAACCATAAAATTGTTCATCTATAGTGCGATCCCAAACCTTTAGCTCGCTACTAATCGCAAAGGCTTGACCGTTTTTTAGGTAGAGGTCTTCTGGTTGCATATAAACCAGCTCGTGACCACGGCGTTGTGCTTCCAAAAGCATGGCAAAAGAACTGTCTTTATGAGGTTTAATATTGGCAATGGGGTCCATTACGATACCAACACGATAAGTCATTTTGTTCCCTTTATAGACTGGTTTTCAATCAATTTAAGTTTGTTCTTCAGATTTTACTAAATTGTAACAGCTTAGGTTTAATCAGAAATTACAGCGATTGAGAAGCCTTTTAAAATATTACGCCTTTGCCTTAAATTTTGTCACTCAGGCTTCCCGTTACTTTTTGCAATTTGGCAAAAAGTAACCAAAAAACAAACCCCACTCCATAAATGGGCAAGTTCTAAGCTTGTGAACTGAAAACGCTGAACTCGCTGCGCTCAAACAGCAGCGTTTTTTTACCGTTCACTACGCTAAGAACCTTGCTCCATTTATTACAAGGGGACTTAAGGCGTTTGTCCAAGCTTCAATATTAAGCATTAAAAAAGTGAAAAATTATTTAAATCTCATCGTGATTGATGATTAAATTTAAATGGTAATTGACTAATCTTCTGTAAAATTAAGTTCAATTTTTTACAAACTAAATAGCCTCAATAGATGGTAATTCACCTTTGGCTTCTGCAATTTCACGCGCGGCGGCTAATAAGGCTAAACGGGCAATAACGCCATAAGCATAAAAGCGGTTAGGGCTGGCGTCTGGATTTTGATTTTCATCAGGTAAAGCGCAAGCCGCTTCAAAAGAGAGGGGTTCAAAATGCATGCCGGGTGAGTTCAGGTTATCGGTGGCTTCTTTGCCGGTATGCACTCGGTAAAATCCACCAATGACTTGGCTGCCAATCATATAAACTACGGGTTCTGCCACGGCATCATCAACGGTTTCGTAAGTGTAAACACCTTCTTGCACTAACATTTGCTCAACTTGTAAACCTTCTTTTACCGATGCCATTTTGTTACGTTGTTTGCGGTTTAAATTCAGAATGTCTTCAGGGTTATTGACCGACATAATAGACATGCCGTAAGTACCGCTATCTGATTTAACAATCACAAATGGTTTGCAATCAATTTTGTGGGTATCGTAATAACTTTGAGTTTTTTCTAAAACCTGGTTAACTGCTTGTGCCAAATCTTCAATTCCTGTTCTGTCCTTAAAATTGATAGGCCCACAGGGAATAGATTTAGGGTTAATTAGCCATTGGTCAATATCAATAAGCTTGGCAAAAGCTTCGGTAACGTCAGAATAGTGAGCAAAGTGCTCGGTTTTATAGCGATTAGCCCAACCTAGTTCCATAGGTGGTAATAAGGTTTGTTCAATATCTTCTAAAATTTCTGGGCGGCCACCTGAAAGGTCGTTATTGAGTAAAACCGCACAAGGGAAAAAGTCATTTACCCCAACTCGATTGTCTTTTCTAACCACCGGTTTTAAAGTTAATGTATTGCCTGAAGGGAGTTCGATTACCATGGGAGCATCTAAATCGGGTATTAATGAGCCAATATGAACTTCATAACCGGCTTTTTCTAAGATAGTTTGCAGTGCATAGACGTTTTCGAGATAGTAGAGGTTACGGGTATGGTTTTCTGGAATAATTAAAATGCCATCTGCAACAGGGCAAACCTGAGTCACCGCTCTTTGAGCAGCTTGTACTGCAAGAGAGCGTAAGTCTGGGTGAAGGTTATTAAAACCAGCAGGGAAGAGGTTGGTATCAACCGGGGCAAGTTTATAACCAGCATTACGTAAATCCACAGACCCATAGAAAGGAGCAGGCGTATTTTTAAACTGCTTTCTAAACCATGATTCAATAGCGGTATTGTTCGCTAAAAGGTGTTTTTCAAGTTCTAAAAGAGGCCCATTTAAAGCGGTTTGTAAATGCGGCACTTGATTGGTTGATGGCATCGATACATCTCTTAATGTTAAGCAATATAAAGGCACTATTATACTCAGATTTTAAGGCCTTTATCAGATACTTAGTCTATTAGCTTTCAGAAGCATAAACTTGGTTTCTGCCTAGGGTTTTTGCTTGATAGAGATTGGTATCGGCTCGAGCGATAAAATTTACATCCGGTTCATTTAGCGTGTAGGTTGCTACCCCAATACTGATGGTTTGAACAAAACCTTGTTCAAAGTGAATGTTTTGAGCGGTTTGCAAAAGCTTATTGGCCATAATAATGGCTTGTTCATGACTGGTTTCTGGGCAAATAAGCATAAACTCTTCCCCTCCCCATCGGCCAAGCGTATCGGTTGAGCGAATATTCTGTTGAATGCTTTTGCTCATGGCTTTTAAAACCGTATCTCCAACCAGATGACCATAGGTATCATTAATTTTTTTAAAGAAATCTAGGTCAATAATCATTAAACTTAACTCTAATTGATAGCGGTTACTTCGTTCGATTTCGTCCTTAAGAACTTTGTCGAGATGAATGCGATTGTATAATCCGGTTAAGAAGTCGGTAATGCTAATAATTGAAAGTTGCTCATTGCTCTTTTCTAGCGCTTTTTGGGTCTCTAAAAGAGTGGCATTACTCTCATTTAATTTAAAATTTAATTTTTTGAGCTTACGGTTATAAATTAACATGATGAGCAAAAACAGAACGATGGGTAAAACAATCCAAAAAAGTCGATTCCATTCAAGTTCTTTTTTATAGTTCACTTTTAACCAAGAGTTTTTTAGTTTAGCTTGAGTTTTTAGATCCATGTTATCTAAGCCTTTTTGAATAATAGATTTTAACTCAGGCCAGTCTTTGCGTATTGCAATGGAGATATCTGCTCTAAAAGGCATTTCACCACTAATTTGAATGTTTGATAGCCCTGTTGAGCCTATGTGATATGAGATGACGGCAATATTATCAACATAGCCTAATGCTTCGCCCTTAGATACGGCTTTTAAACCTTCCGAAGGGGAGCTGACTTCTTTAATGGTTAAGTTAGGATAATGTTTTTTAATGAGTGTTTCTGATGCATAACCCTTTACAACGGCAATGGTTGCATTACCAAGGTTCTTTAAATCCATAATATAGACGTGTCCTTTTTGGGTGGCAATGACCATAGGAAATTTAAGATAGGGTTTAGTAAAATTTAGGTATTTTTTACGTTCAGGGGTGGAGATCAGTGCCGAGAACATATCAAGCTTATGTGCTTTAACTTTCTGTACTGAATCTAGCCAGGATAATTCGGTTTTAGGGATAAACTTAATGCCGGTAAATGCCGTTAAATAATTAAGGTATTCATTTGAGATGCCTTTATATTCGGCTTTATGTTCGGTTTTATGTTGGGCTTCATCACCTACAAATTCAATAGGCGCCCAGTTTTGGTCAATGGCGACATTTACGGTTGGGTGGGCGTTAATCCAAGCGATTTCTTTGTCGGAAAACTTAACTTGATGGGTTTCTTTTTGATAGATGCCTTGTGAAAAATCTAAGTTGCTATTGATTAACTCACTCTTAATAAACTGTTTTTCAATATATTTAAGGCGCCCCTTATCTAAAGTTCCAATAGGGGTTGAATTTGGTAGTATGACATCTTCAATCACACTGGCTTCATACATTAGGTGTTCATAGCTTTTATCAACTTTTAAGGTGTTGATCATATAGTTAATTATTTCATCTTTGTGACTTAGCGCATATTGCCAGCCTTTAATGGATGCGCGTCGAAAACGGTCAACTCTGTCTGGATGATTATTGCGTTCATCTAGGTTGGTAAATAACATATCTCCATATAAATCTACCCCATAGTTGATTGGGTTGATGATGTTAATTTCAACCCCTTTTTCCTTAAAAAAGTAGGGTTCATTAGAGAGGTAAGCCGGGTAGGCATCCACTTGTCCATTTAATAACATTTCCGGCCCAGTCTTAATCATGACTCGGTCTAAATTGGGCTCAACATTATTTTCATGCAGCATGGCTAAAAGAGCAAAACCACCGGTATCCTTGTGATAAAAGGCAATGTTTTTACCCTCAAGGTCGTATAGGTTATCTATTCCACTTGATTTTAATGTAATAAATACTTGCGGAGAGTGCTGAAAAATAGGGGCAATAATGGATAGAGGGGCTTTTTTTGACAGATAAAGGAATAGCATTGAATCGGCAATTCCATACTCAGAATCTCCATCAATAACTTGCTGAATATTGTTTACAAAGGTATCTCTTTCTTTGATAGTGACATCAAGGCCTTCATCTTGATAAAAACCTTTGAATTTTGCGGCGTAATAGCCAGCAAACTGAAACTGATTAAGCCATTTTAGTTGCAATGAAACGGGTTCGAGTTTGGGGCTTTGATGGGGCGTTATGTTAGTTTTAAGGTTGGTGGGCTTGCTGATAGCAGGCGTTATTGCATTAGACAAGGTTGTGTCGTTTGCCATGATAGAAGAGGAGTAGGGCAGCCAGAACAGTGAAAAACAGATTAAAAACCATTTTATTAGATTACGTTTGAGTTGCATTTTCGTTAACTTCATCTTGATATCTGTTGATATAATTGAATCATGATATCACTTTAACACCTTTCTTGAATGTATGGATTAGTTAAGTTGAGACCTTTGCACGAGAGTATGCACGAGTAAAAATGGTTAAAATTTCCCCGATTTTTGTTGAAAAACTTGCGAATAGCTAGCTATTCCCTGCGTTTTCCGCCGCAATCAGGCAAATTTTACCTCATTTTTCTTTCGCACCTATCTCGTGCAAAGGTCTCAAGTTATTTAAAGAGTGAGATAGTTGTCCTTAAATAATTTTTGAATTGTATTTTAAGAAAAATCACCCCATAAACTTTGTAATATGGCAAGTACGGCTGGGCCTGCGGTTTCAGTTCTTAGTATTCTGGGGCCAAGTTGAATAGCTGTTAATCCGGCGTGTTTGGCCTGCTCTACTTCATTCTCGGATAATCCCCCTTCTGGGCCAATAAGAAGTTGAATCGGCGTGTTCGTTTGGGGTGGTGTAATGTTGGTAAGATTCATACTTGAATATGGGTCAAGCACTAATCCAAAAAGGTTTTCATTGCTTTGGGCTTCAGTTAACCAGGCCTGGTAAGTTTTAATGGGCAATATTTCAGGGACAACATTACGACCGCTTTGCTCGCAAGCATTAATGACCATAGCTTGCCATTGGTTGCGACGTTTTTCTAATTTATCGTCTTTGAGTTTAACATCGCAGCGTTCCGTAAATATCGGTTGTATAGCGGTTACGCCAAGCTCGACCGCTTTTTGTATGGAATAATCCATACGGTCGCCTTTAGAGATACCTTGAACTAATACGGTATTAATGGGGGATTCATTATGAGACTCTTCAATCGTTTCAATCGCAAAGTCAGCGGTTCTTCGGCTGGTAACGATGAGTTTGCCTCTAGCCAATAACCCTTTGCCGTTAAAAGTCTCAATGAGGTAGTCATTTTTTAGCCTAAGGACGGTAAGCGCATAATGCGCTTGTTCCTTAGGTAAAGCAATGGTTTGATTCGCTTGATAATCACCTTCTAAAAATAGACGAGAGATTCGCATATCAATCGCCTTTAGCTTTTAAAGGTTAGGTTTTTAACAATATCTAGGGTGGGTTCAACGCTGTTCATGCTATAAAAATGCACACCTGGAGCGCCGGCATCTAATAGCTTTTGTGATAGCTCTTGCACGACCTCTTTCCCAAATGCTTTTAAGCTTTCGGTATCGTCTTCGTAACTTTCTAAACGGCACTTTAACCAACGAGGCACTTCCGCACCACAACCTTCTGAAAAGCGAATTAGGTTTTCGTAATTGGTAATGGGCATAATGCCAGGGATAATGGGAAGATCAATGCCGTTACGTTCACAATTATCAATAAAATAACGGTAACTATCAAAGTTAAAGAAGTATTGCGTGATTGCCGAATCCGCACCTTGCTCAACTTTGTTTTTAAACCATTTAATTCCAATATCACAGTTACGAGCTTGTGGATGGGTTTCAGGGTAAGCCGCGACTTCAAGATGAAAGGTATCACCACGAGTGTCTTTAATAAATTTAACTAAATCACTGGCGTACTTAAATTCACCCGGGTCCATCATTCCTGAAGGAAGGTCTCCGCGAAGCGCCACAATGCGTTTAATACCCATGGCTTCATAGGTGTCGAGTAGTTCGGTGACGCTCTGTTCACTTGCACCAATGCAGGTTAGGTGAGGAGCCGCTTCATTATTTGTGTTTTCTTGAATATAACGAACCGTTTCTAACGTTTTTTCTTGCGTTGTGCCGCCCGCTCCGTAAGTTACCGACATATATTGTGGGTTTAGGGTTGCCAGTTCTGTAATAACGTTTTTTAGTTTATCCATTCCCGGTTCGGTTCTGGGAGGAAAAAACTCTAAACTGAATTTTTGAGGATATTGTTGTTGAGATTTCATTTCAATGTCTCTTGTAAACTCTACCAGGCCTGGTGATTTATAAGTTACCAGGCCTGGTTAATCTTAAATTGAGTTGTTTATGTGTAGTTCATGTATTGCGTTGTGAAGAATGCTTGGCTATTAATGTTTGGTTATAAAAACCAACCCATTCTTACAAACCCGCATCAGCTCTTAAAGCGTCAGCTTTGTCAGTTTTTTCCCAAGTAAACTCAGGTAATTCACGACCAAAGTGACCGTAAGAGGCGGTTTTTTGGTAGATAGGACGATATAGGTCTAACATTGCAATTAAGCCTTTAGGGCGTAAATCAAAGTGTTCACGCACTAATCTTTCTATTAATTGAATATCAACTTTTTCTGTACCAAAAGTTTCAATGCTAATAGAGGTAGGCTCTGCCACACCAATCGCGTAAGAAACTTGAATTTCACATTTATCTGCAAGGCCAGCGGCAACAACGTTTTTAGCCACATATCGTCCAGCATAGGCGGCAGAACGGTCTACTTTTGAAGGATCTTTACCAGAGAAAGCTCCTCCACCATGGCGCGCCATACCGCCGTAGGTATCAACAATGATTTTACGCCCGGTTAATCCAGCATCACCCACTGGGCCACCAATCACAAAACGCCCAGTTGGGTTGATGTGGAATTGGGTCTCTTTGTGTAACCATTCTGCTGGCAGAGTCGGTTTTATAATCTCTTCCATAATAGCTTCACGCAGGGTTTTATTATCAATGTCAGGACCATGCTGGGTTGATAGAACAACGGCATCAATCGCAACCGGTTTACCGTCTTCATAACGTAGTGTTACTTGGCTTTTTGCATCTGGGCGCAACCAGTCTAGTTGGCCAGATTTGCGAACCTGTGCCTGGCGCTCCATTAAACGGTGTGCGTAGTAGATAGGTGCAGGCATTAAAACATCGGTTTCATTTGAAGCGTAACCAAACATTAAACCTTGGTCTCCAGCACCCTGTTCGTGTTCGCTGGTATCGTCTACACCCATTGCAATTTCAGGTGATTGTTTACCAATGGATGAAAGTACCGCACAAGTTTCACCATCAAAACCTAAATCGCCATGGTTGTAGCCAATTTCTTTGACGACATTTCGTACAAGCTCTTCTTGGTCAACCCAAGCTTCGGTAGTGATTTCACCACCCAGCATAACCATGCCGGTTTTGACAAAGGTTTCACAGGCAACACGAGCGCGTGGGTCTTGTTTTAAGATGGCATCAAGCATGGCATCTGATATTTGGTCGGCGATTTTATCTGGATGACCTTCAGATACGGATTCAGAAGTAAATACTGTGGTTTTAGTCATGATTGTTCCTCGAGGAAAATAATTTATTAAAAACGAGGTACGGGGTTATGCTGGGAACTGAATATTTGGAATGGTTCCTCGCTTTAGCCGTACTTTTATAAAGCGCCCGCAAGCTGATATCAAATCGGCGCATTTGTTTATTATCGTATATTTTTTTTATCGCTGCAAGTTTCAATCAAGTTGGAAGAGAGTTGTAAGAGAAAAGGTTTGCTGTAAAAGGCCTATGTAACCTGTTTGTAATCTTACGGTAATATCAGGTTAATTAATTGAAGGCGCTTAAAAGGTAATATTGATTGGCTAAACTATTGGAAGGGAAACGGTTATGCCTTTATTTAAAAACACAGCTACAGATAACGATAAACTTCAGTCTGTTAATGTGTTGGATGCGGCTCAGCGATTGATGTTAAAGCAATCAAGTCTGGGAACAGAGTTATTAGATATTGTAGATAATAAAAAACTTCAATGTGTTTTTCAGCCTATTGTAGATCTTAAACGCAAGCGTGCATGCGCTTTTGAAGGTTTGGTTCGCGGCCCCTTTAATTCAGTTCTTCATCACCCTTTAAATTTTTTTAAAGTGGCAGAAGAGCAGGGTGTTCTTTATGAAATGGACACCTTTGCACGAATCTCGACAATTGAATCTTTTGCCAAACAAGCATCTCAAGAAGAGCATCTCCATCTTTTTATCAATATATCCATTAATGCGGTCATGAACCCGGCTCACCAAAAAGGTATTACTTTAGAGGTTTTAGAGTATTTTGGCCTTTCTCCTGAACGAGTGGTTATTGAAATAACGGAACTGCAACCTGTCGATGATTTTGAAGCCTTTATTACCGCAATAAATTATTATCGTTCTATCGGTTTTAAGGTAGCCATTGATGACTTAGGTAGTGGTTATAACGGTTTGCGTATTTGGTCGGAAGTACGTCCCGATTTTGTCAAAATTGACCGACATTTTGTTTCTGATATACACTTGCATGATGATAAAAGAATGTTTATGGAAACATTGATGACTTTGGCAAAAAGCACCCATACTCGAGTGGTTGCTGAAGGGGTTGAAACAGAAAAAGAGTTGGAGGTCTTAACGCATTTAGGCGTGGATTTAGTGCAAGGTTTTCTATTTAAAAAACCGGAAGAACTGATTGATGAATCTTTACTCTATGAATGGCCGGAATCACATCATGAAAACCAAGCTGAAAAAGGTGAGGCTACGGTAGCTGAAATTACTTTTGAACACCCGAATGTAAAACCTGATATGACCGTCAACGAGGTTTCTGAAATGTTTTTGGCTCATCCTGAATTTGACTATTTTCCAGCGGTAGACGGAAAGCAAGTAGTAGGAATGGTCTGGCGACGAGATTTAATGAATCTGTTGGCAAGAAAGTTTGGTCAAGACTTACATGCCAGAAAAAGTGTCTCTAAAGTGATGGACAAAACACCTATTATGGTTGATTCAAGAACCTCTTTAGTTGAATTGAGTCGATTAGTGACGGATAGTAATGAGATTGGTTTCAGAGATGCATTTATTGTTGAAAAAAAGAAAAAATATCTAGGTTGTGGAAACTTTAAGGATTTACTAAGAAAAATAACCGATATAAAAGTTGAAAGCGCGCAGTTTGCCAATCCTCTTTCAGGGTTACCAGGTAATGTCCCAATTCAAAAAAAGCTTAATAAACTCTTAAAGCATAAACAAGATTTTATGGTCATGTATATTGATGTGGATAACTTTAAACCTTTTAACGATAATTATAGCTTTGAAGAGGGTGATGGGATTATTCGTCTAATCGCGGAGATTCTTATAGAGGTGTTACCGGAAGAGCAAATTATGCATGGTGAAACCTTTATTGGACATATTGGTGGAGATGATTTTGTTGTTTTAAGCAAGTTTGTTGACGACCATGCTGCCTTGGCTGAGAAAATTTTACAAAAATTTAAATTAGAAGTGCAGCGCTTTTATACCCAACAAGATCAACAAAATGGTGGAATTGATTCTGTCGATAGAGATGGAAACCGTAAGTTTTATCCGTTAATGAGTTTGTCTATTGGTATTTTGTTGGTACACCCACAATATTTTGAACACACCCAAAAATTATCGTCCTATGCCACGAAGGCTAAAAAAGGTGCAAAAGCCGCGGGTGGTAATCAGTATTTTATTGTAGATTCTAAAAACGCCTTGTAAAAAACAGAAAAACACTTTTTAGAAATGCATAAATAATGTAAAAAACGTATAAATAACGCATTAAAAATAAAGCTACCAGGCCTGGTAGTTCATCAAAACAAAGCGATATTGTAAAAACATTATTTGTTCAGGCGCCTCGTGCAAAGGTCTCTATAAGAATAACAGCTTGAAAAATAAAATAAAATCTATAGAATACCCCGCTTTCCCTATTTCTAAGGTATTAAAACATGAGTGAAATGAAGCAACCAGTCGTTGGCGTAATTATGGGCTCAAAGTCAGATTGGCCAACCATGAAGTATGCTGTAGATATGCTAGAGCTTTTTGGAGTGCCTCATGAGGTAAAAGTCGTTTCAGCACACAGAACTCCTGATCTAATGTTTGAATACGCAGAGCAAGCTGAAGAACGTGGATTACAGGTGATTATTGCAGGTGCAGGGGGTGCGGCGCATTTACCAGGCATGGTTGCAGCAAAAACGCTTGTGCCTGTATTAGGTGTGCCAGTTCAATCACGTGCTTTAAGTGGTAAAGATTCTTTATTGTCAATTGTACAAATGCCGGGCGGAATCCCAGTGGGTACTTTAGCAATTGGTGATGCCGGCGCAAAAAATGCAGGTATCTTAGCATCTCAAATCGTGGGTAATTCAAACCCAGCAATTCGCACTGCAGTGGCTAATTTTAGAGAAGAGCAAACGGATTTTGTTTTAGAAAATTCAGACCCACGTGAAGAATGATTTATGGTTTATGGCTTAGTGGGAATATTTAAATTAAATCGATTAGTTAATCATTAAGCAAATTGAATATAACGTTTTTAAAACCGTAATGGTGGTTGTTTGATAAAATGGCCTTCATTACGGTTTTTTTATTTGGAGAGAGTGGGTATGACCCCGATTACAAAATGCATTGGTGTTTTAGGTGCTGGCCAGCTTGGTCGTATGTTAGCGATTGCTGGTTATCCTTTAGGGCAAAAGTTTGGTTTTTTAGGAACTAATGAAAGTGAACCATCTGCACTGCTAGGTCACATGCATATGGCGTCAGATGATACGGATTCACTTAATAATCTAGTCGATTTTGCCGATGTCATTACCTACGAAAGTGAAAACACGAGTGTAGAGCTTATGCGTGAAATTTCCAAAACCACCCCTGTTTACCCGGCAGAAAAATCTCTGTTTATTTCACAGCATCGTGGTCGTGAAAAAGGCATGTTTGATCAATTAAGTATTCCATGCGCGCCATACCAAGTGGTTGATTCATTAGAAAGTCTAAAAATTGCCGTGGATGAAATTGGACTGCCCGCTGTGCTAAAAACCACAACCGAAGGCTATGATGGAAAAGGGCAATTTGTGCTTAAAGAAGCGTCTCAAATTGACCAGGCCTGGTCAGAAATTGGCGGAAGAGAACTTATTTTAGAAGGCTTTATTGATTTTCAGCGAGAGCTTTCTATTGTGGCTGTGCGCAATGCGAATAATGAGCATGTTTATTACCCGTTGGTACAAAATGTGCACCACGAAGGCATTTTACGTTACACCATTGCCCCGGCCAGAGAAGTCTCAGCAGAAATTCAGCAGCAAGCTGAAGAGTATATGCACAGCCTGTTAGATGAGTTGGATCATGTGGGGGTATTAACCTTAGAATTGTTTGAAACCGTCAATGGTTTAGTGGCAAACGAAATGGCACCACGAGTCCATAATTCGGGACATTGGACAATTGAAGGGGCTTATACGTCACAATTTGAAAACCATGTAAGAGCTATTACCGGCATGCCATTAGGCGATACCTCTCCACGCCAGCCTTTAGCCGCAATGATTAATATTATTGGCGAGACTGGACCAGTAGAAAAGGTGTTAACCATGCCAAATGCCTTTTTACACTTGTATGATAAAGAAGAAAGAGTGGGACGCAAGTTAGGGCATATTAACGTATTAGCGGTTGATGAAGACTCTCTATACAAAGATATTCAAACCTTATCCGGTTTCTTGCCTAAAGTTTAAGTGGTTTGAGTTTGAATGACTTGAGTTTGAATGACTTATGAAATAAGGTTTAGCGACCAGGCCTAGTAGGTTTAGATTTTTGGGCTGTCGCTATAGCTTAATAGCTGACTCATGACTTGTGCGACTTCAGAGGGTAAGATACCGGGTTGACTGTTTTGGTTGGCGAGGACGTCTCCGGCATGAGCGTGTAAAGAAACCCCTAAACAAGCCGCATCCCAAAGAGATAAACCTTGTGCAATGAAGGTGGATATCGCGCCGGTTAATACATCTCCCATCCCGCCAACCGCCATGCCTGGGTTGCCGGCTAAACAAACTTCCATATTCTTGCCATCATAAATTAAGGTGCCATTGCCTTTTAAAACAATGACTCCACCGTATTTATTTTGTAGCGCTTTAATGGCGGCAATTCTATCTTGCTGAATGCTTTGGGTGTCGCAATTTAGTAACACTGCCGCTTCGCCAGGGTGTGGGGTGAGTACCCAGTTTTGATTGCTTGCTTGCTCCTGGGTTTGTTTAAAGAGGGTCTGACCAAAGCGACTTTGACAAAAGCTTGCTAGATGTTTTAAGGCATCGGCATCAATCACTTTATTTAATGGCAAGTCCATCACTTTTGAAAATAAATCCTGCCCCCAATTGTCTAATCCTAAACCCGGGCCAATACCAATCACATTAGCTCGACTGGCTTGCGTGGATAAGTCTTCCGTTTGATAACACATGACTTCTGGAATAGCTTGAGTGATTGCAATTCCGTGTTCTTGATGGGTAATCACTTTTACCAGGCCTGCCCCAGTTTTTAAACTGGCTAGGCCAGCAAGCTGAATGGCTCCCATCATGGTTTTATTGCCACCCACTAAACAGACAGTTCCCGAAACCCCTTTATGGCGACTTGCGAGCTGAATAGGGAGTTTGTTTAGCCAGTATTTTAATGGATGGTTTTCAGCGATATGAGGTTGCGTTTGATAAAGTTCTTGAGGAATAAAGAGTGGGCTAAAATGAATTTTACCTGCCGTGTCATTGCCTTGGAAGGTGTATAAACCTAACTTTTGCGTAATAAAAGTACAGGTATTTTGCGCTTGAATTGCTGAGCCTAAAATGGCACCCGTATTGGCATCTAAACCACTAGGAGTATCAATGGCTAAAACGGGTTTTTGAGTTTGATTGATTTGCTTAAATATGTCAGCAAATTCACCTAATACCGGTTTATCTAATCCTGTTCCAAATACGGCATCGATAATGACATCGGCTTGTGCAAAATTTTGCAGTGAAAAGGGTTGTGATGTGATGCCCAATGCATTGAGTTCGAGCAATGCACTTAAAGCATCACCTTGTATTTTGGATGAATCACCTAGTTGAGTAACAGTGACCTTGTAGCCGGCTAAGATGGCATATTGAGCGACAACAAAACCATCGCCACCATTGTTGCCTGTGCCACAAATAATCTGTATATTTTTGGCCTTTGGCCAGAGGGATTCTAGGGTTTTAAAGGCAAAAAATCCCGCACGCTTCATTAGTAAAAGCCCGGGAATATGGGCCTTTTGAATCGCCAATTTATCAATGGCTTGAGAACTTTGGGCGCTGTAGAGTTTCATAATGAGACCTTTGCACGAGAGTATGCACGAGTAAAAATGGTTAAAATTCACCTGATTTTTGTTAAAAAACTTGCGAATAGCTAGCTATTCCCTGCGTTTTCCGCCGCAATCAGGCAAATTTTACCTCATTTTTCTTTCGTACCTATCTCATGTAAAGGTCTCATGTTAAAAACCGAGTTGTTTAAACAAACCAAATCAGTAAGACAATTCCAAAAATAATGCGATAGATACCAAAGGCATTAAAGGTGAATTTTTCTAAAAAGCGTAAGAATAAACTCATGGTTAAATAAGCCACAATGTAAGCCATAATAAAGCCAACAATAAGAGGGAGCCATGAGGTATTGGCAAATTCTGAGTAGTTTTTAAGTAGGTCTAGCCCAGAAGCCGCCGCTAAAACGGGCAGCGCTAATAAAAATGAGAACTCGGCTGAGGCTTTTCTATCGAGTCCAACCATGATGCCCCCCACGATGGATGCCCCTGCACGGCTTGTTCCAGGAATGAGCGCAAACATTTGGGCAATGCCTATCCAAAAAGCTTGTGTGATGCTTAGGTTTTCAATGTCTCGAGTGCGGTGGGTGCCTTCGTTATAGAGTTTTTCCATTATCAGAAAAATGATCCCGCCTATAATAAACATCCACGCGACGATGCTGAGTGCAAAAAACTCTTTGATTTGATGATGAAACAGAAAACCAATGGCGGCAATCGGTAAAAAAGCGATGAAGACGTTAATCCACAAGCGAACGTGCTCTAGGCTAAATTTGGCACTGTAATGCGAAAAAATAGCCAGAATAGCGGCAACTTGAATAATGACTTCAAATGCCATGTTTTGATTGGTTTGTTCTAATCCCAACCATTCACTTGCCACAATAAGGTGGCCAGTGGAGGAGATGGGCAAAAATTCGGTCAGACCTTCAATAATACCTAATATAGCGGCTTGAAAAATATCCATGGTTTTTCCTGTATTGGTTAGTGAGTTTTTATAAGAGACTTTTGCACCTATCTCGAGTTTATGCCCCTGGGAGCAAAGGTCTCTATAAGTTAAAGTTGATGAAAGTTAAAGTTGATGACGTAAATCCCTTACACTAAAGCCTATTAAGGGTTGGTCAAAGTTTTTAGTTAAAGCGATAGCCTTAAAGGTTTCGCCCATTTCATCTGGTAGTGTTAATGTTTTGATTTGTTGTGCATTGTGAATCTGTTCTGTTACGTCTGCATTAGCATCAAACGACATTTCTAGTAAGCCGCTACCCATTAAAAAGTGGGCTTGCGTTGTATATCCGGCCACTTTAAATCCACTATCAAAAGCTTCTTCGGCCACAGCTGTAAAATCGACATGGGCGGTGATGTCTTGTAACCCTGGGTAAAAGAAAGGGTTGTTATGAGCGCGATGTTGATAATGACAGCGCAAAGTTCCCATAACTCGAGCGGGTTGATAGTATTCATCTCGAGTGTAACCATAATCAACTAAGAAAACGGCACCACTTGATAGGATAGCATTTAAGCTTTTTAACCACGGTTTGATATTTAGATTTATTTCAGTTTCATAACCTAAATCAGAGACTTTACCTATGTGTTTAATCAGTTGATTGGCAAATCTTTGAAGTTTGGTTTCAGTAATGTTTTTGTAGTCCCAATCAAATTGTTGGGTTGTTTCATTAAAAACAACATAACCTTGCAGAGCTCGCTCGGGTTCGATACGGAGTCGTTCAAAAGGCATGGCGTCTAAGACTTCATTGGCCAAAATAACAGCTGAAATGGGTGTGGTAGGTAGTTTATCTAACCAAACGATTTTGGCAAAAATCTCTGCGGATAAATTTTCTGAAAGAACCTGTTGTTGGCGCTCACGTAAATCGGCACTGATTTCGATAATATAGTATCGATGCAGAGTTTGCTGTATGGCCTCAAGTTCTAATAAGATGTCTTTAGCCATGGTGCCTTGACCAGCACCAAATTCGACAATATTCGGTTCATCTAATTGAGATAAAACTTGAGCTGTTTGACGAGCTAAACAACGAGAAAAAATGGGCGAAACTTCAGGCGCAGTAATAAAATCACCGGCTTTACCAAATTTGGGTAAACCTCCTGCATAATAACCTAACTGAGGTGTGTATAACGCCATTTCCATAAATTTAGAAAAAGGTAAGTTCTGGTGACGAGCTAAAAATCGTTTAATGTTGTCGGTTAATATCTGACTATGCTCTGCCGCTTCTTCAGTTGGCTGAGGTAAAATTTTGGCGCGATTTCGGCCTTTTGCTGTGTGGTTATGGGTTGGTTTCATTGTAAAGAATTATATTATCTTGAATTGGGCTATGTTTTGTTTCTATTCTATAAGTACTGAGCATTATGCATCAAAGCAGATAAAACAGCTACTTAATCCACGGATTTAAATGTTATTAATATAGTGATTTTTTCGTATGGTTTTCAACTCAAAAATCGAAGTTGAACGTTTCTTTTTTTGCTGTAGATAGAAAAAAATAACCTTTTTTGTAAATTTATCTACTTTTGCAAAGGTCTCTATAAGTTTAATTGTTGGATTTAGTTGGTTTTGGAAGCATCTTTGCTTAAGATTGTTTATTGTGAGACTTTTGCACGAGAGTATGCACGAATAAAAATGGTTCTAGGTGCCCCTTGAGGGTAAAATTTCACCTGATTTTTGTTGAAAAACTTGCGAATAGCTAGCTATTCCCTGCGTTTTCCGCCGCAATCAGGCAAATTTTTCCTCATTTTTCTTTCGCGTCTATCTCGTGTTTATGCCCTTGGGTGCAAAGGTCTCATTATGAAAGCGAGTCGTTAATTAAGAACTTGGACTCAACCGAGTCTAATCTGTGAGACAGAAATGAAAGTTGGTATAAAAAAAATACAAGAAAATGAATGGTTGGTGCATATCGGCTGCGGTGTGGTCAAGATGGATCAGTTTTCAGTTGCGTTACTCAATATTACTTTAGAGCACTTATTAGCGCTTGAAAAAGGTGAGCAGCATTCAACTTTAGACAGTTATGTAAAGCTTGGTTTGCGTATCAAGTCGCTTACTCCCATTCATATGCAAAAATTGCTTCGTACTCTTGATTCACAAGATTTAATAATCATGATGATGTTGGCGCAAGATAAAACGCTTAATGAATTAATTTTGTCGAATATCGGAAGTATTCTGGCAAAACAGATTGAAGCTGATTTACTCACCTCAAACATTCCTGAAGAGTCTGAAGCTAAAGAGTCGCTTCGACGTATTGTTGAAAAAACATTTGAATTAGAAGCTTTAGGTGAAATTGAATTTATTTCTAGCGAAACACGTTACATATAAAAAAGACTCTTGTAATGGTCTTAAATAAAGGATTGAATATGGAAATTTCAGCAAGCCGCGATAAGACGGGAGCCTATCAGCTTGAAATAGGTCCGGTAACTTTTTCTTTGCCTGTTGATGTCATACAAGCTTTGCATCAAGTGGTGGATGAGCGTTTAAATAGCCATTCTAAAGTTGATGAAGCGGGGTTGGAACGTAAATTAACGGCCTATCGCGTTTTGGCTTCAAAAATGACCGGGGTTGATGATCGAATTGTTCAGAAGTTTGCACCTAAGGTGACACCAGAGCAATTGGTAACTATAGTGCGTTTGGCTGAAGGAGATGCGCTTTATCAAAAAGTATTGCGTAATTTATCAAAGCAAAATCGTAGGCAGTTTGAAGCAGATTATCAAGCAATGGATAAAATTACCGAACATAATGCTTGTCTATATATGGAACAAATTGTTCCATTTATTAAGCTTGCTGCTAAAGAACAAAAAGAGCTACACGCTTCAACTATGTGAGGTCTTTAAAAGAAAGCCCGTTTCTAATTTCTAATACGGGTAATTTTTAAACCAACCGTGTCTGTTTCCGCCACCGCTTTAGGTTTACTTACTTTTAGATGTAATCGCTTTACAGCTAAATGGTTGGTAAGAATGTGTTGGCAAATTTCTTCACACAATGTTTCCAAAAGTTCATGCCGGCTGTTTTCTACCAGTTCAATAACTTCATCTGAAACCTGTTTGTAATTAACGGTGTCATTAATATCGTCACTTTTTGCCGCTTGCGTTATGGGTAAATCCATATCTATATCAAAAATAAGAGGTTGCCGATTTTCTCTTTCCCAGTCATAGATCCCAATAATTGCTTGAGTTTTTAAGCCTTCAATAAAAACGGTATCCATTTGTTGTGAAAAAGAAGATTGATTCATATTGATTGTCCTTGATGGATAGCTGACTTCGGTAAGTTAACGAGTTAGCGAGCAAATGTGTTTGAATTCATATTTAAATTAACGCTTATTATCTACTTCTTGTAAAATCATGCAATTATTTAAAATCCACGTATTGCTGAGTTGCACGTTGGTTCACGTTATTACCAGGCCTGGTAGAGGAAAGTAGATGGAATTACAAGCTGTATTAATTATTGTGGCAGCCTATTTGTTAGGTTCTATTTCAACCGCAATTATTGTATGCCGATTAATGTCTTTACCCGATCCACGAGAGGGAGGATCGGGTAATCCTGGTGCCACTAACGTATTACGTATTGGTGGTGACAAGGGTAAAAAGGCAGCAGCAATTACCTTGTTTGGCGATATGTTAAAAGGGTTGTTGCCAGTATTGATTGCACATCAATTAGGTTTTTCGGCCTTAGTGATAGGGCTTGTAGGATTTGCGGCGTTTATTGGTCATTTATACCCAGTGTTTTTTGGTTTTAAAGGCGGTAAAGGGGTTGCAACTATGTTAGGTGTAATGTTTGGTTTATCGTTGCCAATCGGTTTAGCCGTTGCAGGGACCTGGTTGTTTGTGGCAAAGGTCTTAAAAATCTCATCATTGTCGGCTTTAATAGCGACGATTTTAGCGCCTATTTATATTTGGTTTTTATCCGCTGAAATCGATTGGGTGTGGATCGTATCTATTATGACGTTGATTTTATTTTGGCGTCATAAAGGCAATATTCAGCGTTTATTGAATGGTGAAGAGAGCTTAATTAAAGTTTCTAAAAAAGAAGAAGATAGTCAAGAAGAGCAAGAGCGTAAATAGAGAATTCGACTCTTGCAAAGGTTTTACTGACTAGCCGATTGGATAAATTAGCCAAAACCAGTCTGTTAGCTTTATCAAATTAAAGGGTATCCGTATTTCGTGATTGATTATCTAGTATTGTAGAAATTAAACACGAAGACACAGAGGCACGAAGATAAAAAATAAATAAAAGCGATTAGAAAATCATACGCTAACGATCTTAAGTCATGCTTATAAGCTATGCAGCTCTGCATTTGTATAGTTTAAAAGCGATTATTTTATTAAATTTAGTTTGGTTATTGGTTAAATTTAAGTTGGTATTAGATATTAGGAGACCTTTGCACGAGAGTATGCACGAGTAAAAATGGTTAAAATTTGTCTGATTTTTGTTGAAAAACTAGCGAATAGCTAGCTATTCCCTGCGTTTTCCGCCGCAATCAGGCAAATTTTACCTCATTTTTCTTTCGCACCTATCTCGTGCAAAGGTCTCATTAGAAATCTTCGTGCTTTCGTGTCTTCGTGGTTAAAAGATTTGTTTAATCAATCATAAAATACATATACCCAAATTAAATTTTAGGTAAGTCTTCTAAAGACCATCTTGGCGTTGCGGCAAAGTTTAAATCATTAGACTGGCCGGCTAATAAACGCTGCGCACCTGCATAGGCTATCATTGCGCCATTATCGGTACAGAATTCGAGCCTAGGGTAAAACACTTCGCCTCTACGTTTTTTCATTAAGGCATCTAATTTATTCCGAATCTCTCGGTTGGCGCTGACTCCGCCTGCAACCACTATACGGTTAAGCTTTTCTTGCTCTAAAGCGCGTTTACATTTAATGCTTAAGGTATCGGCAACCGCAAGTTCAAAAGCGCGACAAATATCTGCTTTGGTTTGATCAGTAGCGTCATTGTTTTTTACGGCGGCTTGCCAAGTATTTAACGTAAAGGTTTTTAAACCACTAAAACTCATATCCAGGCCAGGGCGGTCAATCATTGGTCTAGGAAATTTGTAGCGATCCGCATTGCCTTTAAGCGCTAAGTCAGAAACTTTTGGACCGCCAGGGTAACCCAATTCTAAAAGTTTAGCGGTTTTATCAAACGCTTCACCGGCAGCATCGTCTAAGGTATCGCCCAATACTTTGTATTGACCAATGCCATCTACTCGAATAATCATGCTATGGCCGCCCGAGACTAATAAACAAATAAAAGGGAATTTGGGTTGATTTTCTTCAAGCATAGGGGCAAGCAAGTGGCCTTCCATGTGATGAACACCCACGGCTGGAATTTTTAATGCGTAGGCTAAACTACGCGCAACCGAACTGCCGGCTAACAAAGCACCAATTAAACCAGGCCCTGAAGTGTAAGCAATGCCATCTAATTGAGAGCGCTCAATATTTGATTCTTGAAGGATTTGTAAAATAAGCGGGGTGAGTTTGCGAATGTGATCACGAGAAGCAAGTTCAGGTACTACTCCACCATACTGAGCATGCAGTTCAATTTGAGTGTACAGAGTATGTGCAATTAAGCCTTTATCTGTGTCATAAATAGCCACTCCAGTTTCATCGCAAGAGCTCTCTATACCTAATACCAACATTGTAAAATTCTTCTATTAAAATCAAAGTGACTGAATTTTAACAAATAATGTTAAATTTTATCGGAAAAAGGTTTGCAAATAGTGAGTAGTAATTTTATAATTCCCCCTTTCTGCTATTTCTCATTTCTTGCGTGAGGAAGATGCAATGAATTCTAAATTTTGTAATAGGTTGAAATTATGCCAAGCGTAAAAATCAGAGATACTGAACCATTTGACGTAGCTTTACGTCGTTTTAAACGTGCTTGCGAAAAAGCAGGTGTGTTAACTGAAACTCGTAAACGTGAGTATTACGAGAAGCCTACTTGGGCTAAGAAGCGTATGAAGGCTGCAGCAGTTAAGCGTTTAGCAAAACGTTTATCTCGTGAAAACCGTCGTACGACTCGTATGTACTAAGTAAAGGCTTAAGTTAGTGTCAGCAACAATGAAAGAACAACTAACGGCTGAAATGAAAGCCTGTATGAAAGCTAAAAATAAAGAACGTCTTCAAGTAGTACGTTCAGTTTTAGCCGCCATTAAGCAGGTTGAGATTGATAACCAAACAACAGTAGATGATGCAGGTGTTCTAGCGATTTTAGATAAAGCTATGAAACAGCGCCGTGATTCTCATCAGCAATATACGGATGCCGAGCGTCCTGATTTAGCTGAGCAAGAAGCCTACGAAATGAGCGTTATTCAGGATTTCATGCCACAAGCCTTAACTGTAGATGAAATTAATGCATTAATTGACGATGCAATGACAAAAACAGGTGCCAGCTCCATGCAAGACATGGGTAAAGTGATGGGCTTGTTAAAACCTGAGATGCAAGGTCGTGCAGATATGGGTGAAGTCAGCAAGTTAATTAAAGCAAAGTTAGGCTAGGCTATAACCGCTAGACTGATTTAATTTTATTGGAACTGACTCTTCCTCAAGAAACCCGTTAGTGTAATGCTAGCGGGTTTTTTTGGTTTTAGGGCCTGTGTATTTTTCTGTGGATAAGGTGTGAATATGGCTGAACAGGGTGGAAGTATTCCACGTTCGTTTATCGAGACATTATTGTCTCGAGCCGATGTTGTGCAGGTTATAAATCAACGTGTTCCCCTTAAAAAAGCAGGTTCTTCTTATAAAGCTTGCTGCCCATTTCATGATGAAAAAAGCCCGTCATTTAATGTTAGTTCCAGTAAACAGTTTTACCATTGCTTTGGTTGCGGAGCCAGTGGTGATGCCATTAAATTCCTTATGGAATACGATGGTCTATCATTTGTAGAAGCAGTAGAAGCTCTTGCCGCTCAATACGGTATGGTTGTTCCTCGTGAACAGCGTTCTCCTGCGCAACAAAAAGCCCAGCAGCTCAAACAAGAAAAACAGCGCGATTTATATGATGTTATGCATCTTGCTGCCAAATTTTATCGTCATCAATTGCGTGATCATTCGCAATCTCAACAAGCCAAAGATTATTTAAAAGAACGGGGTCTGAGTGCCGATGTAGCCAAAGAGTTTGTCATTGGATTTGCTCCTCCTGGTTGGGATAGTTTGGTTAAAGGTTTAACTGCAGATAAAAAACTTCAACAGCAATTGGTTGAAGTGGGTTTGTTAGTAGAAAAAGAAGGCGGTAAACAATATGATCGCTTTCGTCATCGCGTTATGTTCCCTATTAGAGATGGTCGAGGACGGGTTATTGCTTTTGGTGGGCGGGTTTTGGGTGATGACCAACCCAAGTATTTAAACTCTCCGGAAACCCCAATATTTCATAAAAGCTATACCTTGTATGGTTTGTTTGAAATGCGTCAATCACGTGAAAAGTTTGACAATATTTTGGTGGTTGAAGGGTATATGGATGTCGTTGCATTAGCGCAGTACGGTATTAGAAATGCGGTGGCTACTCTAGGAACAGCAACGACGGTTGAACACTTGGAGCTGCTGTTTAGACAAGTCAATGAAATTGTATTTTGTTTTGACGGTGATTCTGCAGGCTTAAAAGCTGCTTGGAAAGCTTTAGAACTGGCTTTGCCGATGATGGAAAAAGAGCGTTCAGTTAAGTTTTTATTTTTACCAGAGGGAGAAGACCCCGATTCAATGGTAAGAAAAGAGGGTACTGAAGGCTTTAAGAAAAGAGTCGCAGAATCCTTGTCACTTTCCGAATTTTTAATGCAAGGCTTACAAGGTAAGTTGTCTTTTCCGGTAAATAGTATAGAAGGGCGACAGCAATTTGTGTCATTGGCCGAACCCTATGTTCAATCTGCGCATGGGCTTTACCAGTTCTTATTGGCTGAAGGCGTTGCTAATTTAGTTGATTTGCCAACCTGGCGAGTTGAAAAACAGATGAATGTTAAATCTGGTTTTGCTCAGTTTAAAAAAGATTCTACCAGGCCTGGTAAAAACCTAAGTTCTGAAAGTGTTGTGACCAAAGTCGTGACATTGCCACTTAAAATGCTGCGTTTATTACTTAAGCGACCTGAATGGAGTGTGGTTTTTGCAAAAGAATTTGTGCAAGACCTTGTAAAGTCTAAGCAGCGTGACTATGTAACCTTAGGTGGATTTATTAAAACGCTGCAAGCAAATGAATTTAATGTGCAAATAGCCACTCAAGTTGTAAATGATGCAGGGTACCAACCCGAAATGGAATTGGTTATGCAGTCTGATATTCCAGATGATGAAGCCTTTATTCAGGCTGAATTTGATGTGTGCGTTATTGCGTTAGCGACGGCTTTAGATGAACGAAACCTAGGCAAGTCAGGCTGGAATGCTGATGAAATGCTTAAGCTACAAGCTTTAGTGCAAAATAAATAGTCGATTAAATTCAGTGGCCTTGTTAATTTGGCTTAAGGCTAACTGACTAATTTAAAAGCATAAAGTTACCAAAACTAAACGGAAATTTAGTATAATCGCGTGTTCCGTTTTTTCTGTCCTAATCAAAGACCAGGCAGATTTTTGATAAAAAATGAATTATAGATACATTATTTGAGGCAAAACATGACTAAAGTCGAAAGAAAGCAACAGCTAATTGATTTGATTGAGCGAGCGAAGGAGCTAGGTTACCTGACGTTTGCTGATGTAAACGATGTTTTGCCCGATGATATCGAAGAAGATCAATTAGGCCAAGTTCTTACCATTCTGAAAGATTTTGGTATTCGCCTTTTTGATTCTGCGCCAGACGAAGATGAGCTTTTAACCCAAGAGGGTGGCGCATTTGATGATGCAGCAGCTGAAGCGGCGATGACAGCTCTTGCTGAAGTGGATGGTGAATTTGGTCGTACAACTGATCCCGTACGTATGTATATGCGTGAAATGGGGTCGGTTGAGCTACTGACGCGTCATGGTGAAATTGATATTGCTAAGCGTATTGAATGGGGTATTCGCGATATGCTTGACGCCTTGGCGCGTTATCCAGTATTCGCGTCAACGATTCTTGATACTTTTGCCAGAATGGAACAAGGCGAAGGAAAGGTCGCAGATGTGGTTCAAGGCTTTATTCGTCCTGAAGATTTAGTGGACATTCCAGTTGAAGAGTTATCACCAGATAGTGATAACCAAGAACCTAAAGAAGACGGAATTAATGAAGAACAACTTGCAAAGTTTTTAGCAACATTAACAAAACTAAGTAAAGCCGCCATAGATGCAGAAGCAAAATATGGTTCTGAAGATGAAAAAGCGATTAAAAAGCGTCATGCTGTTGTTGAGCATTTAAGAGGCCTTAAAATCACACCGATATTTACTAACCGCTTGATTCGTAATATTAAAGACCGCATCAAAAGTATTCGAGAGCAAGAAAGAGTGGTGGTTGATTTAGTTTTACGTAAAGTAAAAGTACCGCGTCCAATCTTTTTAAAGACTTTTATTGGTTCAGAAACCGATCCAGAATTAATTGATCGTTTAATCGCTAGCGCACCTGATCAAAGTGACGCATTAGAAGCCGTACGCTCAGAAGTTTCACGTGCCCAAAAACGTTTAGCAATGATTCAAAAATCTGAAAAAATGCCTATTTCTCTGTATAAAAGCGTTTATAAAGACCTCAGTAAAGCAGAAAATAAAGCGCGACTAGCGAAACGTGAAATGATTGAAGCTAACCTTAGATTGGTTATCTCGATTGCCAAAAAATACACGAACCGTGGCCTTCAATTTCTTGATCTTATTCAAGAAGGAAATATCGGTTTAATGAAAGCGGTTGATAAGTTTGAATATCGCCGTGGTTATAAATTCTCAACCTATGCTACTTGGTGGATTCGTCAAGCAATTACAAGATCTATTGCTGACCAAGCTCGTACAATCCGTATTCCAGTACATATGATTGAAACCATTAACAAGCTAAACCGTATTCAGCGTCAGTTGCTTCAAAAAATGGGTCGTGAACCGACTCCAGAAGAATTGGCTGAAGAGATGGAAATGCCTGAAGATAAAATTCGTAAAGTCATGAAAATTGCCAAAGAACCTATCTCAATGGAAACTCCAATTGGTGATGACGAAGATTCTTCTCTAGGTGATTTCATTGAAGATTCAAATATTTTGTCTCCGCAAGATGTTGCTGATTCTGAAGGTATGGGTGAAACGGTTCGTGAAATGTTAAGTACATTAACGCCACGTGAAGCAAAAGTACTACGTATGCGTTTTGGTTTAAGTATGAATACAGACCACACTCTTGAAGAAGTCGGTAAACAGTTTGATGTTACGCGTGAGCGTATTCGTCAGATTGAAGCAAAAGCGCTTCGTAAGCTTCGTCACCCAAGTCGTGCAGAGCGTTTAAAGAGTTTCTTAGATTAATTCTAAATATTCTCTATAAAAAAGCCCCAGTTCTTATGTTTGAGAACTGGGGCTTTTTATTTTATGCCGAGTTATGCTTAAATATTCATAGAAACCATTCACAAAGCGTTTTCTAGCCGCTATAATAGGCGCCACCTAAAGTTACCAGGCCTGGTAATAATAGTTATCCCATTTGGGGCCCTTAGCTCAGTTGGTTAGAGCACTCGACTCATAATCGATAGGTCCACAGTTCAAATCTGTGAGGGCCCACCATCTTTTTCAATTTTTTGTTTCTTTCTTTTGTTGTCAGTAATGGGTTAGTTAATGACTGCCTGTAGATAATCCCATAGACCTACCCCATTTAATAACCGCAGCATTGGCAGCTTTGATGGCATTTTCAGGTAAATCTAACTGGTTTTTACCTAAATCCCGGTATTCTTTTAACTCTTGGGTAATATATTGTTCATCGGAGTTGGTGCTGACAACGTAGTTGGCTAGCATAACGAGTGAAACTAGATGTCTAACTTTTTGATTATTTGCGAGTTTTACAGCAAACTCAGTATCATGATGCATTAATATTGATTTATATACATCAGAATTAATATGCCATTTTTTTGCAATAAAAGTTCCTAGATAAGTGTGACTTGTTTTATATTCAGTTATTTCTTTTTTATAGCCTGAAATAGGGTTAGAGAGCTGCGAATTAATGATTTCCAAATACTTCTCAGGTTCAGAGCGAGTAAAATAGACAGCGCCGATATTTTGCATTAATCCAGCCATATAAGCTTCAGAACGCGAAACATCAAACACCCAGTATGAGAGTTCTGCTGCCGCTAACCCAGCCTGCGCACCATGACTGAGAATAGCTTTTTCTTGAGGCGTTTGCGCAATAATTTTAGTTAAACTACTAGATAGAAAAATATTATAAATTTCATCGAGTCCTAGTACGTTTACAGCCGCTTTGGCATCTTTAATTTCTGTTTTTTCACTGGTAATATTGGTATTAACTAAAGTTAAAAAATCACCCAGTAGTTCAGGGTTATGACTAATTAAATTTGCAATAGAGACCGTGTTTGGATATTTTTTATTTAACTCTTCTTTTAGACGAATAATCTCTTCTGGAATGGAAGGAATATTGTTTTGAGAAAGTATTTTGGCAGCTAGGGCGAGTTTTTCTTGCATAGTTAATGTAGTCCTTTTAACTATTGTATTTTTTAATGTGTAAAAAAGATTTTTTCGATTAAATCAAGTTTTTTAAAACAAGTTTTATGGATTCAATGGGTGGTGTAAGGTTTTCTTTTGAGCTTAATAATAACTGAAATTCTGGAGTATGTAACTTCTTTAGACGGTTAATTGAGCGATAAGTTTTTCGATTAAGGTCTAATATCCTATTTATTGGCGGGGTTTAATATTTCGGTGTATTTATAAGTAATTGATTAATAAGATTAAATTATTTATAATAAATCTATCGGAGTGTTTTGAGAGTATCTTGAAATGATAAATTCTATCAATGGAGCCTTAGCAGCGAGTAGTGCGTATACATTGCCTAGCAGTGATATGCGGGCGTCAGCTAATTCTGCTAATGTCTTAAATTCTCAAGATTCCAAAATTATCTCTGCACAAAAAACTGCTACAAACGTTACATTAGACTCTTCTGAATCAAATCATCTTGCTTCTCAGCCCTCAAAACCTGTTAATTTTACGAATGAAGTACCAAGCGGTTCTGATAGTTCACAGGATCAATCTTCTGGTAGTGACCAAGCCCTTCAAGAGCAGCAAACAGCGCAGGTTATTGCCCAGTTAAAAGCCCGTGACCAAGAGGTTAGAGCTCATGAGATGGCACATTTATCTGCTGCTGGAGGTTATTCAACTGGAGGAATGAGTTTTAGCTATCAAACTGGCCCTGATGGTAAACGTTACGCTATTGGTGGCGAAGTGGGGATAGATACATCACCTATTAGTGGAGATCCTGAGGCGACATTACAAAAAGCGATGGTTGTTCAACGGGCCGCACTTGCTCCCGCAGAGCCTTCTTCTCAAGATTACAAAGTGGCTCAAAGTGCTTCACAAATGATGATTCAGGCTCGTTTGGATATTGCAAATGCCAAGATTGAAGAGCAAAACAAAACGGATTCTGAAAACGATAATGCAAACTCCGTGGGGTCTAATTCAAATCAAGATAATCAGGTTCTAGAGAATCAAACTCAAAATAATCAAATTCAAGGCAGTAGCAAAGATGAAGGTGCAGCGTTACTGAACGCTCAACGTCAACAATTTGATTTAAGAGTTCAGTTGCCGATTGATGTTGCTTAATGATGTTGCCTAATGATAATAATGCGGCGAATCCCTAATTCACTAATAAGGTTGTGAATCAGCCAGATTGGGGTGTTTTTAGCGAGTCTTATTCTTGCAATATGTTATGAAAAGTTTAATTAATATAAAGTTTATTTATATTTAGTCTACTGGGCAAAATGTTTCTTGCATGGCGTTCATCAACATTAGAATATTGTGGTCACGAACCTTACATAAGATTTTGCTGCCTTCTCTGCGAGAAGTAATAATTTCTTTTTCACGCAAAATATCAATATGTTGAGAAATGTTACTTTGAGTTGTTCCCACTTGTTTAACAATATCCATAACAGGTAATTCTTGTTCACCGATAACACACAGAATTTTAAGTCTTAAAGGGTGTCCCATTGCTTTTAAGGCCTTGGACGCTCTGTTGATATTATCTTCTTTCATTTCAAAGTATGAACTGTCTTGCATTGTCATTTTAATATTTCACTATATAACCATATATTAATTAGTTATGAATTCTAATGAAATCCATCTCATTTGTCACCTTAAGTTAATTTATAATGAACTAGTTATTTTTGGGACTAAATTTTAAATAATTCGTAATGCATTGATAATAAAGAACAAAATAAAATATCCATGGAGAGCAGTGTGAGTACATCTGGAATAAAAAAAGTAATGTTGATTGGGTCTGGAGTGGTATTAGGGGCTTTAATCGCTATTGGTACTACGGTTTGGGCTGACAAAGAGGCTGTTTCAGAAGCCAAAAGTGATCAAATTTCATTACCTCTTCAAGAATTACGCGCTTTTGTAGAAGTTTTTGAACGCGTTTCACATGACTATGTTGATGAAATTGATGATAAACAACTACTTGAAGGCGCAATCAGTGGAATGCTTTCGCATCTTGATCCGCATTCAGCTTATCTACCACCCAAAGATTTTAAAGAGATGGAAGAACATACCCGAGGTGAATTTGGTGGGCTGGGAATGGAAGTTGGAATGGAAGATGGTTTTGTAAAAGTGGTTTCGCCCATTGATGATACTCCTGCTCAAAAATCGGGAATTAAAGCGGGTGATTTAATCATTAAACTGGGTAAAGAGCCTGTTAAAGGCAAAACCTTAAGTGAAGCCGTTAAAATTATGCGCGGCAAACCAGGCACTAAACTGAATTTAACCATAGTTAGAAAAGGTGAAGATGCACCCTTAAAAATTGAAATTACTCGTGCGGTTATTAAAGTTAAGAGTCTTAAACAACGCATGTTAAAAGACAATATTGGTTACGCTAGAATTAGTCAGTTTCAAGTTCGTACGGGTCCAGATTTAATAAAATCTATTGCTAAACTAGAAAAAGAGAACGGAGCGCCTTTAGAAGGACTCGTGCTTGATTTAAGAAATAACCCTGGTGGTGTTTTAAATGCAGCCGTTCAAGTTTCAGATGCATTTTTAGATGATGGTTTAATCGTTTACACAGAAGGCCGTATTAAAAATTCAAAAATGCGCTTTGAAGCTAAAAAAGGCGATGTAATGAACGGTAAGCCAATTGTCGTTTTAATTAACGAAGGTTCGGCTTCAGCATCCGAGATTGTAGCGGGAGCTTTACAGGATCAAAAACGTGCGCTTATAGCCGGTAGAACCAGCTTTGGTAAAGGTTCAGTTCAAACTTTATTACAATTAAATAATGGTGCGGCAATAAAAGTCACCACGGCTCGTTATTACACGCCATCTGGACGTTCAATACAGGCGGAAGGGATTAAGCCTGATTTAAAAATTGATTTAGTTAAAGTTGAAAAGGTAGAAAAAGAAAATCTGACCAATATTAAAGAGAGTGATTTAGCCGGTCATTTAGAAAATAGTGAAGCAGATACTTCAAATAAAACTGATGCAGATAAAGATGCTAAAAAAGCCTCTGAACTGAACACGATTCTAGAAAAGGATTATGAGCTGAATGAAGCTTTACGCATTGTTAAAGCAATGGCCTTGGCTCAAAAAATGGCAAATTAACAAAATACACATGTAAGTTTCGTCTTAAAAAGCCGTATGTTAATTAAATGACATACGGCTTTTTTTTTACCGTAATTGGATAATAGAGACATTTAGGTGTAAAGGTCTCTAATAAAAAGTGAATGATGGGGATAATATGAATTTAAAAAAAGTATTAGTGCCTTTAGCACAAGGCTGTGAAGAAATAGAAGCAGTAACAATTATTGATATTTTAGTGCGAGGTGAGGTTGAAGTTATCACTGCAAGCTTAGATGACAATAAGGTGGTTACAGCGAGTCGTGGAGTGCAATTAGTCGCTAATAAAACGTTAAATGAAGTTTTAGAAGAATCTTTTGACATGATTGTTTTACCAGGTGGGTTACCAGGTGCAGATTACCTAAATCAAGACCCTAGAATAATTGTGTTACTTAAAAAAACAGTGTTACGCGGCGGTATATCTGCGGCAATTTGCGCAGCACCTAAAGTTTTGGTGAGTGCAGGCTTATTAGATGATAAACATGCCACCAGTTATCCTGGAGTCATTGACATTAATTCAGCCAAAGGCATGAAGTATCTCAATCAACCAGTCGTTGTTGATGGTCAAGTAATTACTTCTCGTGGTCCAGGTACAGCAATGGATTTTGCTTTAGTTTTATTAGAAACGTTACAAGGACAAGAAGTGAGAATAAATGTTGAAAAGGGTCTCGTTCGTAGTTAGAGTAAATTTAATGCGTACAAAATCCCAAATTAAACTTGAATCTGTTAAGGTTAATTTATAAGCAACGATTAAGTACCAATGGAGAGAAATTTTGATCTTATCAAAATTTAATATTACTTTGTTAATACAAAGATTTTTTGTGTTTATGATTCTGTGGCTTCCAGCTCAGGTTATAAACGCAGAAACAGTCGTTGTTGTGAATTCTCAAGTACAAATAGATACCATTAGTGCTAAATCTCTAGGTCGTATTTATGCCATGCAGGTAAAACATTGGCCTGATGGTCACCCCATCAAGGTATACACTTATTCAACTCAAAAAGAGTTGTATCGTCACTTCATGATTTCTCAAGTCAAAATGCAACCTCATCAATTAGAAAGGTTATGGAGCCGGTTAATATTTACGGGAACAGGCCGAGTCCCCGTGGTGGTAGGAAATGAAAAAGAGATGTTGCAAAAAGTGCGAATGACGCCTGGTGCAATTGGATACGTAGAAACAGAAGAAAGCTTGACAGGTGTCAAGGCTTTAACGGTGGAAAAGTAAATGAAAACGATAATTCAAAAAATGACTTTACCTCTTTTGCTTTCTATTTCTATTCACGCTTATTCTTTGGATATTAGTGATTCAGTTCAGTTGCATGGATTTGTTTCTCAAGGCTATATGCTTAGTCCAGATAACCCATTTTCTGGTACGAAAGCTGAAGATGGAAGTTTTGAGTTTAGAGAGTTGGGTCTCAATGCTTCATGGGAGGCAACCCCTAAATTAAGATTTGCTGGCCAAGTATTAAGTCGTACTATGGATGAAGCTTCTGACGGTAGTTTAAAAGTAGATTTTTTACTTGCAGATTATTTGGCTTATAGTAACGCTACAACTTCTTTTGGCGTGCGTGTAGGACGTATTAAAAGTGCGTTAGGTTTGTATAATTCTACCCGTGATATACCTTCAAGTCGTCCAGGCATTTCGGTACCTAATGCTATTTATTTTGACGCATTTCGCGATCCGTTATTGGCAACAGATGGTATTAATTTATACGGTAGCCATATTTCTGAACTAGGTTTATTTAGTTTTAACGCTTATGCAGGTGGTCGAGAGCTAGAAGGGCTTAGTATGGAAAATTACTTGTTAGGTAAAGATGTTGAAGGCGAGGTTAAAAACGTAGAGTTGAAAATATTTCAACTTACCTTTAAACCAGAAAGTGAACATGATTTGAACTTTGGATTAAGTTTTCTTCAAGTTAATACCAAATTGAGCGGGGCGCAGTCTGTTACTAAGGCTAAAACACAGTCTGTATTAGATTCACTGGCTGGCACCCCTTTTGATTATCGAAATTATATAACGGGTGGGGCGTTAGATTCATTATTTGTAATAGCATCGGCCCAATATGGTTATCAAGACTGGTTATTTACCGCTGAATATCTAAATATATTTAGTGACATTACTAATGAGGTTTTAGGCAATGAAGTGATAAACGATCCAGTGAGTGAAGCCTTTTCTATTCAAGCAGAATGGTTTACGACGCCACAAATACAAACGCTTATTCGTTATGAAGAACTTTATTTAGTAAATAATAATAGATCGTATAGCACGGTGGCTCGTCCGACTGATATTTACTCTGGTTATGGAAGAGGGCTAACTTTAGGCGCTAAATGGCTTTTTGATGAAAATTGGACCTTAAGGGGTGAAATGACTGTAAATGATGGTACTGCTTGGATACCTATCTATGACGGTATTGGTGATGTTGAGTTAAAAGAGCATTGGAATACTTATGGACTACAATTAACGTACCAATTCTAAGGTTTTTTAATAATCTATGTTTATTAGCATCAAATGGAAAGCGGTAATATTTTTAAGTTTGGTTCTATTTTTAATTACCCTGGCATGGGTGACGCAAAGTATTTATCAAAACATAGACAACTACCGTGTGGGCATAGAGCAAAACCAAAATAGACACCAAAAGATATTAGATCAACTCATCACGGATAACTATATAAAGTTATCGCAATATTCACAGTTAATTGTCGATAATCCTCAAATAAAATCTAAAAGCGTTACCGAAATCTCAAAATCCGTTAATCAATATCTACAAGACCAATGGTTTGCCTGGAATTTAAATATTGGTATTGATTATGTTGCCATTCTAAACGTTAACAAAGAATTTATAGCTGAGGCACATCAGTTTGAAAATCAAGCATCCCTTGAAAGCCTGCATGATTCACTTCGTCTCTTTGTTTCTCAAGTAACACGTAAACCTCAAAATTTTATTTTTTGCAGAGAGTCTTGTCAACAACTTGTAATGGAGCCTTTTGTCTTTGAAAATGGTAGCTTGGGGGTTATCATTCTAGGTCAAAATATGACTGATGTTATTACCCGTTATCAAGCGGTAAGCTCTTCCGATATAGCGGTGATTATAGATGCTCAAGAAAAAGTTAGCGCAAAAAATGGGCATTACATAGAAGAATGGAACGCCTATATTTGGGCAATGACAAACTTTGATGAGATGTTTCCAATTCTTAAACAATACAGCACACAAAATGATATTCATTCAATTCAAGCAGTTTCTTTATGGAATGCTTGGAATAATAACTATTCTGTTCAAAAAATGATTCCAAGTAGCTATAAACAGGTTGGCTCAGCTGCTTATTTCTTGAATATTGCTAATGAATTAAAACGTCAAGAGCTTCTCAAGTTAGAAATTATGAGCGAGGTCTCTACAAGTTTAGTGGGTTGGTTTGTCGCTGAGATATTTTTGATATTCGTCATGCTTGGGCCGATTAAACGTTTATTAATAATCGCGAAAGCCCTAGAGTTATTGCCAAAACATCAATATAAAGCAGCGTCTGAATTAGTAAAATCTTCTCAAGGTTATATTCGAGATGAACTGACTCAACTTGAAGATAGTACGCTTTATTTATCTAACGAACTTGACTCATTACATAATGAGGTTGAGATCTCTAAACAAGAATTAAATTCAAAGATAAAGATGTTGACTCGCTCTAAAGCCTTTTTGCAAAGACTCTTTGATAACGCTAATCTTTACATATTAACGCAATCCTATAAATTTAAAACAACCAGCCATAACAACTTATTTGCCAATGATTTGTTAAAAAATCAACATACTAATTTTTTGGATTTATTTATATCTTCTTTTGACAGAGAGTCGTTTGAAGATGGTGTTGAGAGTTTAAAAAATGGCTTAGTTGAAAGCTTTCAACAAGAAGTGAATATGCATACTAAGCAGGGTGAAGATCGTACACTTGCATGGACACATACTTTAGTTAAAGATGATAGCGGTAACGACCAAATTCTATCTATAGGAATGGATATAACCCAACGCAAAAAAGATGAAATAGCTCTTCATTGGTTAGCAAACAATGATAGTTTGACTAAAATAGGAAACCGTCGTGCCTTTAATAAAGAATTAGATACGGTACTGTCTCGTGAAAAAAGTGGAGCAGTAATCTTTATTGATGTTAACCGTTTTAAGCAAATTAACGATATTTATGGACATCTTTCCGGAGATAAAGTCTTAGTTGATATCGCTGAACAGCTCAAAAAGCATACTCGTGAAAATGACTCAATCAGTCGCTTAGCAGGTGATGAATTCACCATTATTTTACCAGGCGTTTCAGCTGACCATTTACCTAATGTTTTAGCTAATTTATCTGATAAGTTAAGCCGTACAATTAAATTGGATGATGAGAGAAAAGTTGAATATAGTGTGAGTTTAGGTGGGGCCTTGTTTCCAGAACACGGCACTGATGAGCAAACATTGATTGTTCATTCCGATATGGCTATGTATAAAGCCAAGAAAAAAGGTTTAAAAAACTGGCATATTTTTGACTATAAAGATGACCAGTTGAGTGACTTAAAAGCTGAGCATAAGTTGACGGAGTATTTAAAAAAAGCGTTGCAAAAAGATTTGTTTTTACTCGTTTATCAACCTATTTTAACTATTAAAAATCATCATGTGAGTCACTATGAAGTGCTACTACGTTTAAAGACAGAAAATGGAGAATGGATCTCACCAGAGGTGTTTATACCTGTTGCAGAACGTGTTGGACTGATTCGAGATATTGATTTTTGGGTGATTAGAAACGTATTTACTTATTTACAAGCTGTATTAAAAGAACAGCCCAATTTAAAATTTTCGGTTAACGTTTCGGCCCCTTCATTACAAGAGCAATTATTCTCCAGAAACTTTATTCAATTAATGGAGGAATATTCAATTAGCTCTAAGAATTTGATTGTTGAGTTGACTGAAACTGCTTATATCGATAATTTCGTACAAGTGTTAAAAAACCTTGAAGATCTCGACGGAATTGGGGTTTCAATTGCTTTAGATGACTTTGGTGTCGGTTATTCATCATTTAGTTATTTAAAAAAGCTGCCATTAACCTACGTAAAATTAGATGGTTCATACATTCAAAATATAAATAATATTCCGCAAAACCAAGCGTTTATTCAGAGTGTTGTTATTATGGCAAAAGCTTTTGGCATGCAAACAATCGCTGAATTTGTGGAAGATAAAGAGATTCTTGATGAGCTAGTTAGTCTTCAAGTTGATTTTGCTCAGGGGTACTACATTGGTAAACCAGAAGTTGAGTTATTGACTCAAAAACAGCTTTTAGACTTAAAGAAAACCGCCTAGTTTTTTAATCCTCACCTCACTTTTTCTGTTTTCATCTATAATCAAACTTAAAAAAATTTATTAATTGAAATAAATAAATTTTTTGCAGGTCTTATTTATTGCAAGGATTACAAATTCTTATTAAAAATAGAAATCGGAGATTAGTCATGAAAACGAATTCACGTAGAGATTTTTTAAAATTAGCTGGCGCAGCAATGGTATCGGTAACCGGCGTTGCTTCTGCTGCTGAGAATCCATTTGGCTTTAAAGAGATGGAGTCAGGCTACTCACAAGTGGCAATGGAAGGTAAATGTGGTGGTTCCAAATCTGATGCCGAAGGTAAGTGCGGTGGCAAGAAGATGGAAGGTAAGTGCGGTGGCAAGAAGATGGAAGGTAAGTGCGGTGGTAAGAAGATGGAAGGTAAATGCGGTGGCAAGAAGATGGAAGGTAAATGCGGTGGCAAGAAGATGGAAGGCAAATGCGGCGGCATGAAGATGGAAGGTAAAAGTGGCGGCAAGAAAAAGGAAGGCAAGTGCGGTGAAGGTAAATGTGGTGCGAAACCAAGCTAATTATTTACCTGCTCATTAGGGTTTTATCTATTAGAAATAAAGCATTGTAAACCCTTAAACCTTGCAATGCATAAAGCACACAATCAAATTTGTGTGCTTTATTTTATTAAAATTCTTAAACCGCTATAAATGTGAGCATTTTTTTAAAATGATCAGTTCATTTCAAATCAACCAGGCCTGGTTATTTTAAAATGTGTTTAAAAGAAAACTTTGCACTCCTCTCGTGTAAAGTCCTCTAAATGAGAGAGCCAAAAATGAGTTCACAAAAATATGCCGTTGAAGGCGTTGGCTTAGGGTTACGCAGAAGCTTTTTTGATGAAGTGTTAAATACGCCAGATTTTGCCGTCGATTTTATGGAGATTGCTCCTGAAAATTGGTTACATTTTGGTGGCGGACAGGGTAAAAAATTGCGCACGCTCACGGAGCGTTTTCCTTTTGTTTGTCATGGTTTGTCTCTTGATTTAGGTGGTATTAAGCCTTTAGATGAAAACTATTTATTTCAGCTTAAAGACTTTTTTAAAACCCATCAAATTCGTGCTTATACCGAACACTTAAGTTATTGCGGTGATAGCGGTCATTTATATGATTTAATGCCAATTCCATTTACCGAAGAAGCGGTTAAGTATGTTGCGCAAAGAATTCAACGTGTACAGGATATTCTTGAACAAAAAATTGGTATAGAAAATGTCTCTTTTTATGCCCTGCCCACCAGTCAAATGAGTGAACAAGCGTTTGTTAATGCGGTATTGCAAGAAGCCGATTGCGAACTGTTATTTGATGTCAATAATACCTATGTGAATGCAATTAATCATAAATATAATGCACAGGATTATATGCAGTCCATGCCTACAAAACGTATGGCTTATTTTCATATGGCAGGGCATTTTGATGAAGCGGATGATTTAAAAGTTGATACCCATGGGCAGCCTGTAAAAGAAGCTGTCTGGGAGCTGTTAGAGCAAACCTATCAATACCATGGATTGGTTCCGACTTTATTGGAACGTGATTTTAATATTCCGCCAATGGAAGAGTTGCTAAAGGAAGTTGAACAAATTCGTGCCTATCAAACGGCTTGGAGAGCGAATCATGGGAGCTGATTTAAATAAATCAACGCATTCTAAAAGACTACCAGGCCTGGTCGCTTTGTCAGAAGCTTTTGCGGAGTTGGGTGATTTAGAGAGCTTACCTTATTTTCAGCAATTACAACTGCAATTTACGGCTCATATTCGTAATCCGCAACAATTTAATTATCAGCCAGAGACCGAAAAACCCATTGAAGCCCGCCGTTTAAAAATTTACGAAGAGTTGTTTTTTAATAATCTTCAAGATTTTTTTAGTCAATTGTTTCCGGTGTGTAATGAAATTTTAGGTGAGTCGCGCTGGCTTTTATTGGTGCGAGAATATATGGCGAAACATAAGGCTCAAACCCCGTTATTTCATGAGTTGGGCGAGGAGTTTTTAGACTTTCTGCAAACGGAGTATACCCCTTTAGAGAATGATCCTGAATTTTTGTTAGAGCTAGCTCACTATGAGTGGGTTGAATTAGCTTTAGGGGTTTCTGAAGAGCAAGGTTTTGATAGCGATAATCAATCTGAAATTGATTTACAGCTGGAATATGAAATTTCTCCTGTAGCTTGGTTATTAGCGTATGAGTGGCCGGTTCATCAATTATCTGAAGAGAATCAACCAAAAACCAAACCTAATCAAGCGACAACGTTATTGGTTTACAGTGAAAACTCTGAGCAAGAACGTATTGATTTTATGGTCTTAACCCCATTGCTTTATCAATGGCTGTTGTCTTTTAAATCGGGCGTTTCTGCTTATGATTCTCTTTTGGCTATTAGTGAACCTTTGTTAGCGAGTAAGCAGATTAAGCTTGAAGAGTTAACCGAGTTCGCGGTTCAAACCTTACAAAAATTACAAGGTTTGGGAGTTGTTAAGGCAGCTTAAAACCTTAATTTATCTCTCATAATAGATTTCTTTTTTATTCCTGTTTGAATTTACCAGGCCTGGTTATTCTTTGCTTTTGTGCACTGCTAGTGTAAAGCTCTCTATACTCTGAATGTTTATGCGATAATTATAATCAATAATTTTTGCGTTTTTAAAAGAGAGTTTTGAATTCAAATCTCTCTTGTAGCCTAATATTTGGAGTTACCTTTGCATTCTCACGTTGAACCACCGCTTGAATCAAAATTAGCGTCAACCCCTTTATTAAAATCCAACCCTTTAACACTATTGAGATTACTTAAACAGGTTGCAAGTTGGCCATTTTGGAAGCAAGTGTTTCTGAATTTTAAACTTCGACAAGGTTCTGATGCCGTTGCCATTTTGGCTTATACCTCGTTAGTGGGCATTGTTCCGATGTTAGCGGTTATGTTGGGATTGTTTTCGGTATCGCCTTATTTTTCTTCATTTGAAAGTTTGGTGATGGAGCAGGTTGTGCGTAACTTGATGCCGAACTCGCAGCCTGTGATTCAAGAGTATCTTTTTAAGTTTTCTCAGCAAGCCGCCAGTTTAAAAGGACCAGGCCTGGTTGTTATGTTGTTTACCACTTTGATGTTGTTATGGAAGGTTGACCAAAAATTAAACGGACTTTGGTCAGAACGTTTGCAGCGAAGATGGTGGGTGAGTTTATTACATTATTTAGGCATTAGCTTACTTGGGCCACTTTTTTTGGGTATGAGTTTAGTGTTAAGTTCATCTCTATTGGCCTTGCCGTTGATTGTAGAGACAACGCCGTTGATTGATAAAATTACCTCAGGCATGAAGATAGTTCCTTTAATTTTGGCCTGGTTAGGGTTTACTGCACTTTATAAATTAGTTCCGGTAGCTAAGGTACCGTTTAAAATCGCTTTAATGAGTGGTTTATTTGCCATGCTTGAACTTGAGTTATTAAAATCTGGATTTGCCTTGTATGTTGAATGGTTCCCAACTTATGCGGTTGTTTACGGTGCCTTTGCTGCCGTACCGTTATTTCTTCTTTGGCTATACCTAGTTTGGTTTATTGTGATTTGGAATGGTGCGGTAGTGGTGACGTTACTTAAATGGCAGATTAAGGAAAATAAAACCATTCATGACCAAGAAAATATTCAATCCACAGCAATTAAATCTGAAGTGACAACAGGTCAATCCAAGTGAATACCCAGTCTTCAACGCATATCCAAACATTACACAAATCAAATTGGGTTAAATCAATTGGGTTTGTGAGCAGTATGCTTTTATTACTGTTGTTAGTGGGCATGATGGTACACATCAGTTCGGGAAGTCTTTCTATTGGTTGGCAGGCCTATCTTCAAGGCTTTAATGCTCAACAATCATTAGTGTTTTGGGAGCTTAGACTGCCACGTTTAGTGGTTGTTACGGTTGTTGGAGCAGGGCTGGCAGTTGCCGGTGTTGCTCTGCAAGCCTTGTTTAGAAACCCCTTAGCAGAACCCGGATTAATTGGTGTATCGAGTAGTGCTGCTTTAGGCGCTGTATTTATGATCGTTTTAGGCTCCACACTGTTTGGTTCCGTGAGTTATTGGCAGATGAGTCTGGCGGCATTTTTAAGTGCGGGCTTAGCCACTTGGTTTATTTACGCTTTAGCGACTCGTTATGGTAAAACCGATGTTGCCTTAATGCTTCTGGCGGGGGTGGCTATCAATGCCATAGCTGGCGCAAGCACGCAATTATTAATCAGTATTTCTGACGATTTACAGATGCGTAGTGCCATATTTTGGATGATGGGATCGTTTGCCAATATCAGTTGGCCGTCAGTAACGGTTGTTTTGGTGGTAACCCTGTTAACCTCAGTGGGATTATGGCGATTAGCCAAGCCTTTAAATGCATTTATGTTAGGCGAAAATATCAGCTTACATATGGGGTACGATGCTAAACGCATTAAGTGGCAAATTATGTGGGGCAGTGCCTTAATGGTCGGTGTCGCCGTCGCGACGGTTGGAGTGATTGGTTTTGTTGGGTTAATTGTGCCGCATATCGTCCGTTTATGGATTGGTACAGATCATCGACAACTGATTCCTCTTAGCGCTTTAACCGGGGCGATTTTATTAGTGTTTGCTGATTGGGTCGCCAAAACTTTAATTGCGCCATCAGAACTGCCAATTGGTTTATTTATGGCTTTGCTAGGTGGGCCGTTCTTTTTAATGATGTTGCTACAACAACGTAAAGCTTGGGTGAAGTAAATGGCTTTCCCCGTTAATTCGCTACCAGCAACACAATCTATTACTTGTCAAAATCTAAGTTATGTCGTTCAAAGTAATCGCTTGGTTGATCAATTAAATAGTGATTTTTTAGCGGGAAAAATTAGCGTTATTTTAGGAAAAAATGGCGCAGGGAAATCCACCTTATTATCTTTGATGACTAAAGAACTAGAGCCTCACGAAGGTGACGTTTTATGGCAAGAAACGTCTTTAAGTACGCTTACGTTTGCAGAACTCGCTCAACAACGCGCGGTGTTGCCACAACTCCAAAATATTGTCTTTTCTATTAGCGTACAGCAGCTGATTGAACTCGGTGCAGAGGTGCAAAAAGAGGGTAAAGTCGATCCGCAAAATATTCAGCAGATTGCGTTAGAGGTTATGCAGATTTGTGATGTGACTCATTTAGCTCAACGCGATGTGATGACCTTGTCAGGCGGCGAACAAAAACGTGCTCAATTAGCACGTGTTTTGGCACAAATTTGGCCATTAAAAGCAATGAATAGTCACCATTTAAAACCGTTTGAAGGTAAGTGGTTATTTTTAGATGAATGGACAACCAGTCTAGATTTACATCACCAACAGCAACTTAGCGCATTTTTTACTCAGTGGGCGCAACAGGGGCTAGGCATTATTATGGTTTTGCATGATTTAAACCTCACGAGTCAAATTGCAGATAATGTCAAAATTCTTCAGGACGGCAAGCTTGTATTAGAAGGTGAGCCAAAAGAGGTCTTAACCCCTCATAATATTAATTTAACCTTGGGTTTGAATGTGGTCGTGCTACCTTTAGATGGAGCCAAAAACCCCATGATTGTGACTGACTTCAGTCACTCTTAATAAGTTACTCTTAATTAGTCATCCTTAATATTTGTTGAGCGCTTTTTTCAAGATACAGAGTTTAGTAAAAGTGATTAAATACCGCCTGATTTTTATTTAAAACTTTGTCAATAAGGCTTAAATTTAAACATTTTGGGTATCCATATTTTGTGATTGATTATCCAGTATTGTAAAAATTAACCACGAAGACACAGAGGCACGAAGATAAAAAAAATAAATAAAAGTGATTCGAAAATCATAGCCTAACGTTCTTAAGTTATTTCTATAAGCTCTGTATTTGTAAGCTTTAAAAGCGATTAATTTATTACGTTTAGAGTGGTTATTCGTTAAATTTAAACTGGTATTAAAGATTAGAAATCTTCGTGCTTTCGTGTCTTCGTGGTTAAAAGATTTATTTAATCAATCATAAAAGACATATACCCAATATTTTTTATAGAGCTGAAATTTTTACAAACGATTACGGTCTACTTTATTAACATTGAGACCTTTGCACGAGATAGGTACGAAAGAAAAATGAGGGAAAATTTGCCTGATTGAGGCGGAAAACGCAGGGAATAGCTAGCTATTCGCAAGTTGTCGCCCATCGGAAGTGCCCTTGGGGCACAACAAAAATCAGGTGAATTTTTACCCTCAAGGGGCACCTAGAACCATTTTTACTCGTGCAAAGGTCTCATTGGGATATTTCAATTAACTTTTTAACAACAAGACTTTTGTTCATAGCTTGAGCAAGGGTTTTAATGAGAAGCCAAAATGCAGAATAAGCAGCGTTTTTTTGAACAGCTTGTATCCGCGTACGCTAATGACTTATATCGTTATGCCTACTGGTTATGTAAGCAACCGCCTTTAGCGGAAGACTTGGTGCAAGAGACTTTTGCGCGTGCTTGGAAATCCATTGATAAACTCAAAGATGAAAATGCCGCAAAAGCCTGGTTAATTACTATTTTACGCAGAGAAAATGCGCGTTTATATGAGAAATACCAACCACAATTGCTAGAAATAGAAGAGAGTTTAGTGGCGGATGACTACCATAATGAACCTAGTCATAAACTAGAAAAACAGCAGTTACACCAAATAATGTTGACCTTAGAAGATGAATACAAAGAACCGCTAATCTTACAAATTATGTGGGGATTTAGCGGTGAAGAAATTGCTGCTGAGTTGGGCTTAAAGTTAGCTACGGTAAACACCCGCCTTTTTAGAGCAAGACAGCAACTTAAACAGATTATGAATGATGAAAACGAATCAATTAATTTCAACACTAAGCCGGAGGGAGCAAAACAATGAATGAAATGACTTTTCGTAGCAAGCTACTGATGCACCCTCACCAGTTAGATGATGAGATGCTGACATTTTTAGAACAGAACCCAGATAAAAAAACATTGGTTCAAAAAACACGTGAGTTTGACCAACACATTTCAGATGCTTTAGATGTAGATGTCCCAGAGGGTTTGCATGCCCGAATCTTATTAAAGCAGAGTTACCAGCAACAAGCGGAATCGGTTGCTGATTCTAAAAATAATAATGAAATGGGGACGACTGATGAACTTGAAATTATTGAAGATAATAATGTGGTGAAAGGGCCTTGGTTTACTCATTTATTTAGGTTGACGGGCTTAGGAAGTATTGGGGCATTAGGCCAATTAGGTCGATTAGGAGGCATTGCTGCTAGCCTATTAGGTTTTGCAATACTCTTTAGCGTTTGGCAAAACCCAAATGCGCCACATGCTATTTCTGGTGAAGATACCATTAATCATATTTTGGCGCATATTCAGGAAGACCCAACCTTAATGACAGCGGTAAAACTTCCCAAAACTAATCAAGAGCTAAATCAACTATTTGCCAGTGTAGGTGCTCAGCTTAATAAACCCGTAGAAGGCATGAGTTATGCCGGTATTTGTGATGTAGAAGGTCAACAAGGCTTGCATATTGTTCTACAAGATTCAGGAAACCCTGTTACGGTGATTGTGATGCCAGGACAGAAATTAGCGGCAATGGAGGCTTTTCAAAAAAGTGGTTATCATGGAGAGATGATTCCCGTGAAAGGCGGTGTTGTTGCCATTGTCGGTAATACGATGGACCAAGTGTTATTAGCCCAAGCACGTTTTTTTAAAGCGGTACGATTTGTTTGATGTTTGTTGTGTGAGATTTAACGAACGATATTAAAGATTACTGTTTTGTTCTGGTTGTTAAATTATAAGAGACCTTTGCACGAGATAGGTGCGAAAGAAAAATGAGAGAAAATTTGCCTGATTCTCGACTTACCCCTTCGGGCGTCGAGTTCTTCGTTTGCGGCGGAAAACGCAGTGAATAGCTAGCTATTCACAAGTTGTCGCCCAACGGAAGTGCCCTTGGGGTACAACAAAATTCGGGTGAATTTTTACCCTCAAGGGGCACCTAGAACCATTTTTACTCGTGCATACTCTTGTGCAAAGGTCTCTATAAATAACTATAAACAACCAGGCCTGGTAATAATGGTGTCTGCCTTTAATCTAACTCAAACAAAGTTCGTATATGCTCACGAGCAGAAACACTGACTGCCCCTAAGTCATAACCGCCTTCTAGTACGGATACTATTTTGCCGTGACAGTATTTATCGGCAATTTTACCGATTTCTGAGGTAATCCAAGCAAAGTCGTTTTCATGTAGTTGTAGGTTAGCAAGAGGGTCCAAAGCGTGGGCATCAAATCCTGCCGAAATTAAAATTAATTCTGGTTTAAAAGCTACCAGGCCTGGTAGTCCTTGTTCAGACCAGGCCTGACGAAATACCTCGCCATTTGAGTATTTTTCTAAGGGAATTTTTACCATATTGTTAATATCCGATTTAGGATCGGTAAAAGGGTAGAGAGGGTGTTCAAAGCTCGATGCAAACCAAGCTTTGGGTTGTTTGCGCACAAAAGATTCAGTGCCATTACCATGATGGACATCAAAATCAATAATCGCGACTCTTTCATAGCCTAATTTTTCAATGGCATAGGCGGCACCAATAGCGACATTGTTAAATAAGCAAAATCCTTGTGCTTCATCATATTCTGCGTGGTGACCGGGAGGTCTCACACTGCAAAAAACTCGTTTATAGTTGTCGTTATGTACGGCATCAATACCATCTAATACCGCCCCAACGGCATAGCGTGCGGCACTCATTGAATCAGGACAAAGGTTCACATCTTCTGATATTTCTACCACGCCTTCTTTGGGTAGGCTGTTTTCTATGTGCTCTATTAATCTAGGATGGTGCGCTAGAGCAATTTCATCATTATTAGCGGCTCTTGATTCTTTATGGTGAAACCAGTCAAACATTTGGGCGCTAATCAGTTGGTCTTGAATACGGGTAATTCTTTCAGCTGTTTCAGGATGATCATTACCATTGTCATGCAAAAGACATAAAGGGTTGCTAATATATAGGTTCATCTATTAATTTCTCAATTAAGGCAACGATATGGGTCCTCATTATCTTACTAAATTATTCAAACCGAGTAGTATTGCCGTTTTTGGTGCCAGTGAACGTGCTGAATCAGTTGGCGGAAATGCCTTTCAAAATTTACTTAAAGCGGGTTTTAAAGGCGATATTTATCCTATTAATCCTAAGCATGATACGGTACAAAATCAAGTCTGTTATGCCAATATTGAAACTTTACCTAAGGTTCCAGACTTAGCCGTAATTGCCACGCCGGCTAAAAGCATTCCTTCTATTATTCAGGCTTGTGGTGAGCGTGGCGTTGCTAATGCGGTGATTTTATCGGCAGGTTTTGAAGATAAAGCGGGTAAAGTTTTGCAGCAGAAGATGGCATCGATTGCAAAAAATTATGGCATGCGTTTAATTGGACCTAACTGCTTAGGTATTCTGCGACCAGAAATTGGCTTGAATGCAACGTTTAGTAAAAACCAAGCGATTCCAGGAAACTTAGCTCTAGTTTCGCAATCAGGTGCTATTTGTACAGCGGTATTGGATTGGGCAGAAGCCAATGGTGTTGGCTTTTCTCAAGTTATCTCTACCGGTGATGCTGCAGACATTGATTTTGGTGAGATTTTAGACTTCTTAGCGTTAGATCCGCAAACAAAAAATATTCTTCTCTATATTGAAGGGGTAGCTAATTCTCGTCAATTTATGAGTGGTTTAAAAGCTGCTGCACGTATGAAACCGGTTATTTTATTAAAGTCTGGTCGTATGCCTGAAGGTTCTAAAGCTGCAGTTTCGCATACTGGAGCTTTAGTTGGGGGTGACGATGTCTTTAACGCGGCTATTGAACTTTCAGGAGCAGTGAGAGCTCAATCTATATCACAGTTATTCGCGGCGGCTAAATCGTTATCAGATAATATTCAAATTAAAAATAATCGCCTTGCTATTTTAACGAATGGCGGCGGGCCAGGAGTCATGGCGACGGATCGTGCTGCAGAGTTAGGTGTGAAAATGCCTGATATTAGTGAGCAAAGTATGGAAAAACTGAATGCGTTTTTACCAGAACATTGGTCGCACGGTAACCCGATTGATATTTTGGGAGATGCCACAGGTGAACGTTATACTCAAGCTTTGGATGTGTTACAAAACGATGATCAATTTGATGGCACATTAATTCTACTCACACCTCAAGCGATGAGCGACCCTACAGGGATTGCCCAAGCCATTATTGACTATACAAAAGCTACAAAAAATCATAAGCCAATTTTTACCGCTTGGTTAGGTGAGTCACTGGTTGCTGAAGCTAGAACACTCTTTAGTAATGCCAAAATTCCAACCTTTATAACTCCTGAAGCTGCGGTAGAAGCCTTTAGTTTTATCTCAACCTATCATAATAACCAGGTATTGTTAATGCAATCTCCTGCAACAGCCAATCAGTTGTCTAAGCCGTCTGATGTTTCTGGTGCGCGAGCGATAATAGAGTCGGTATTGAGTGAACACCGTAATATCTTGAGTAGTACTGAAACTCGAGCCATTATGAATGCCTTTGGCGTGCCTATTACCCCAGCGATTGAGTCAAATTCTCCCAGTCAAGCAATGGTTGCAGCCGAGTCTATAGGTTTTCCAGTGAGTTTAAAAATTAATTCACCAGACTTAACGCATAAATCAGATGTGGGCGGCGTAAAGCTTAATTTAAGAAGTGTGCAAGAGGTTAGAAGTGAATACAGTAGAATGGTTGAACGCATTCAAGGGGAGCAACCTAATGCAAATATTCATGGTGTGACGGTTGAACCCATGTTCAAACGTCCTCATGCCCGTGAGCTGTTGATTGGTGTCTCTAGAGACCCAGTATTTGGTCCAGCTATAACCTTCGGTAGCGGTGGTACAAGTGTAGAAGTTCTTAAGGATAATGCCATTGCTTTGCCTCCTATTAATGAATTTTTAGCCAAAAAAATGATTCAGCAGACTAAAGTTGCCAAAATGCTTAAGGATTTTAGAGGCTTACCTGCAGTAGATCATGCCGCAATAGAAAATGTATTGTTAAGAATTTCTGATATGGTGGCGCAGTTGCCAGAAATTATGGAGTTAGATATTAACCCTTTATTTGCTGACGAAAACGGTGCAATGGCCGTGGATGCTAGAATTAGTATTAAAGCCTTGCCATTAAATTATAAACCTTATCAACATATGGCTATTCATCCTTATCCGAGTGAGTTAATTAAGCATCAAGAAACTCATAAAGGTTTAGACCTTACCATAAGACCTATTCGTCCAGAAGATGCGGAATTAGAGATAGATTTTGTGCGTAACTTGTCAGAACGCAGTCGTTATTTACGTTTTATGCATAGCCTGCAAGCTTTGTCACCAAAAATGCTATCTAGATTTACTCAGATAGACTATGACCGTGAGATGGCATTTATTGCAACGACTCAAGATAAACAGGGTAATAATATTGAAATTGGCGTTACCCGTTATACAACCAACCCTGATGGTAAAAGTTGCGAAATGGCTGTAGTCGTGCGTGATGATTACCAACATCAAGGAGTTGCCAGTGCTTTGCTTGCAAGCTTAATTCAGCATGCTAAAGCAAAAGGTCTTCAACAGATGATGGGAGAGGTTTTGAGCGAAAATAGTTCAATGATTGAATTGGTCAAAAAGCATAACTTTAGCGTAAAACACATGGAAGGAGATTCTACGGTAGTGGAAATAGAGTTGAATTTAAATCAAGTTTGATGCTAGTACTATATGCTAAACGGGAAGTCTGAGTGATGAAATTTAAGTGTAAAAAATTATACTTAAGTTGACAAAATAACAGTTAATTACTAACCTAACTTGATAAAAATTCATTATTAGATTTAAGTTATTTTCCACTTTTGTGATGCTTAATATTGAAGCTTGGGCAAACTCCTTAACTCCCCTTGTAATAAATGGTGCAAGGTTCTTAGTGTAGTGAACGGTAAAGAAACGCTGCTGTTTGAGCGCAGCGAGTTCAGCGTTTTCAGTTCACAAGCTTAGAACTTGCCCATTTATGGAGCGGGGTTTGTTTTTTGGTTACTTTTTGCCAAACTGCAAAAAGTAACGGGAAGCCTGAGTAACAAAACTTAAGGCAAAGGCTAATATTTAAAAAGGCTTCTCAACCGCTGTACTGTCTGATTAATGCAAAGGTATTTATTCAAGAGATTTCAAGACAACTGTATTGCAGGATTCAATCTAAGCTTCTAAATTTATAAGCTAAACCAATAAAAAAGGTCATTTAACGATGTGTTAAATGACCTTTTTTTATATCTTCATCTTATTAGTAAACATTTTCTCGTAAAGGTCTCTTATAGAGAGAAATCACTAAAATCATCGGTACCTACTTTTGAATCGACCTGACCCACTAAGTAAGAGCTGATTTCTGATTCTTGCGGAGCTACTTGAACATTATCACTGACGAGCCAATTATTCATCCATGGAAGTGGGTTGCTAGTATTGGTAAAAATAGGATCTAAGTGAATCGCTTTTAAACGCACGTTAGTAATGTACTCAACATAATCTTTAAGGATATTGGCGTTCAAACCAATCATTGATCCATCCTTAAATAGGTATTCTGCCCACTCTTTTTCTTGTTCAGCAGCGACTCTAAAGATTTCATAAGTCGCCTCTTTTTGCTCTTTTGCAATCTCAGTCATTTCTGGATCATCTCGACCATCTGCCATCATGGTAATCATGTTTTGTGTGCCGGAAAGGTGCAGTGCTTCATCTCGTGCGATAAGCTTGATAACTTTAGCGTTTCCTTCCATTAGTGAACGCTCTGCAAACGAGAAGCTACAAGCAAAGGAAACATAGAAACGAATCGCTTCTAAAACATTAACCGACACAACGGTTAGATAAAGCACGGTTTTAATTTTTTTACGGAATTCGTGATCTTGGTTAATATCAATTTTATTGGCATACATGTAGTTAGTTAACGCAATCAGCTCATCATAATACTCGGTAACACTTTCGGCACGCTTTACAATCTCTTCATTGGTCACAATGTCGTCAAAAACCAAAGACGGATCAGCCACAATATTACGAATAATATGGGTGTAAGAACGGCTATGAATCGTCTCTGAAAACGCCCAGGTTTCTATCCAAGTTTCAAGTTCAGGAATCGACACCAAAGGGAGCAATGCCACATTAGGTGAACGACCTTGCACTGAATCTAATAAGGTCTGATATTTAAGATTGCTAATGAAAATATGTTTTTCATTGTCAGGTAGCTCAGAAAATTCCGTGCGGTCACTAGATAAATCTACCTCTTCAGGTCGCCAGAAAAAACTTAATTGTTTTTCAATTAGTTTTTCAAAAAAGGGATATTTTTGCTGGTCATAGCGCGCAACGTTAACGTTTTGCCCAAAGAACATAGGCTCTTTTAAAGCATCGTTAGTTGAACGACAAAAAGTAGAATAAGTATGTTTATCTTGGCAGCTCATGTACGGTTCACCTAAGTATGTGATGGGGATTTAATTTCGTTGCAGTATTGTAGTACAGTTTTAGGTTTAAAAATAGTAAGGAGGTTGTTATATTACCCAAAAAATCGCTTATGTTGTGGTTGTGATTTTTAATGACACAATATAAAAGTGATCTACCAGGCCTGGTAGGTTTAATTGATTGCGAGCTTAGCGTTTTAATTTAACCCTTTAATTTAACCGATTTAGATGGTTTTAATCGTCGAATTATTAGATAATGAGAGTTCTTTGAGGTATTTGCAAGAGTGGATAAATGGTTAAAAAAGGCGATAATCCTCTATATGTAAATCTAAAGGATTCTTTCACTTTTTCCTGATATCACAGGCTCGTGTTTATGCCCTTGGGTGCAAAGATCTCTATATTAATTGTTGGCAAATCAGGTGAGGACAATGGATGTCATTTAAAGAAAAGCTGATTTGGTTAAAAGGTAAAAAAATTGCGGTGTGTGAAACGGATGATATTCAGTTTTCACAGATGGAGCAGTTTTTGCAACGTTATGATGTTGAGGTAACCGGGTTAAGAGACGCCGAGCAAATGTTGCTTGATTTAGAGTCCCGCCGCTATTCAACTCATCGAGTTTATTTTGCGGTTTTTGTTTGCCCAAAGTTAGCTGAAGCTTTAGAGCAACCGTGGCAGGAAATTGTTGCCGTAAATCCAAGTATTAAAGAGACGCCGTTAATTTTAACGTTAACGAATGATGAAATAGCTAGGGCACAACCGCTGATTGATGCTAAACACTTTCATAGCCAATTAACTCACCCAATAATGGCAAAAGACTTTTTGGCATTATTACAAAGCTTAATTCACTGGAACGCTATGCGAGGAGATATAACCCCAGCAGCGACATTAGCCAAATAATAAGCTGAAAAAAGTGTAGATGTAATCAGACAGTACAGAGATTGAGAAGCCTTTTAAAATATTACGCCTTTGCCTTAATTTTTATCACTCAGGCTTCCCGTTACTTTTTGCAATTTGGCAAAAAAGTAACCAAAAAACAAACCCCGCTCCATAAATGGGCAAGTTCTAAGCTTGTGAACTGAAAACGCTGAACTCGCTACGCTCAAACAGCAGCGTTTTTTTACCGTTCACTACGCTAAGAACCTTGCACCATTTATTACAAGGGGACTTAGGGCGTTTATCCAAAACTCAATATTCATACTTGGAATCACAAAACTGAAAAATAATTCTAACCACTTTATGATTGTTTATTAAATTAGAATATTAATTGACTGTTGTCCTGACAGGTTAAGTTCAATTTTTTACAAATAAACTACCAGGCCTGGTGATTTATAGATTCAAAATCACGCTTCACCCATTACTAGAGCTTCTAGTACTTCCCAACGTTCAAATGCGGCTTCTAATTCATTCTCTTTATCATCTAAGGTTTTAAGTGTTGCTTGCACCACTTTTTCACCTTGTTGATAAAAATCAGGCTGGGCGATTTGTTCATTAATCGCTTCTAATTCAGTCTCTAAACTCTCTAAGCGTTCTGGCAAAGCATCGTATTCGCGTTGGTCTTTATAACTGAGTTTTTTGGGCTTTTTATCAACAGCAGTTTGAGAAGGTTGAGGCTTTTCAACCGGTGTTGTTTTTTCAGCTTCTGGTTGGCGAGTACCGGTTATTTTAGTGACGTCACCGTATTCTGCTGGTCTTTGGCGTAACCAGTCGTCATAACCGCCAACATATTCATTGACCTCACCTGGTGCATCAAACACTAAACTACTGGTACATACGTTGTTTAAGAAAGCACGGTCGTGGCTAACAATGAGAACGGTTCCTTGGTAGTTCATTAACAACTCTTCCAGCAGTTCTAAGGTTTCAACATCTAAATCGTTAGTGGGTTCATCTAAAATAAGTAAGTTAGACGGTTTGGCAAACACTCGCGCCAATAAAAGTCGATTACGTTCACCACCTGAAAGTGACTTAACTGGCTGACGAGCACGATCGGGTAAAAATAGGAAGTCAGCCAAATAACTCATAACATGTTTACGCTGGCCATTAATCTCTACGTGATCACTCTCTTCTAAAACACTTTCAACAACCGGTTTATTTTCATCCAATTGTGCGCGGTGTTGATCAAAATAGGCAATATCAATATTGGTACCCACTTTAACGGTTCCTGAATCGGGTTGTTGTTTTTCGAGTAATAAGCTCAATAGGGTGGATTTACCACAACCGTTCTCACCAATAATCCCAACTTTATCACCACGAATAATCATGGTAGAAAGATCGCTAACAATGGGTTTTTTAGGCCAATTAAAGGTTAAGTTATCAATTTCAAAGACCTGTTTTCCAGAGGCGTCGGAGCGGTTAACTTGAAGATTAGCCGTACCTTGCTGGCTGCGACGTGCTTTATGGGTTTCACGTAACTTTTCTAAGGCTCTAACTCGGCCTTCATTTCGGGTACGTCTGGCTTTGATGCCTTGACGAATCCAGGTCTCTTCTTGGGCTAGTTTTTTATCAAACAGCGCATTTTGTTTGGCTTCGGCTTCCAGCGTTTCTGCTTTACGTTGTAAGTAGGTGTGGTAATCACACTGCCAATTACTTAAGTTACCGCGATCTAATTCAATAATACGGGTGGCTAAAGCTTGTAAAAAGGCACGATCATGGGTAATAAAAATGAGTGAGCAACGAATGTTTTTTAAAAAGCCTTCTAGCCATTGAATAGAGGGAATATCTAAGTGGTTAGTTGGCTCATCAAGTAATAAAACATCTGGTTCTTGAACTAACGCTTGGGCTAACAAAACTCGGCGTTTCATTCCCCCAGAAAGCTTAGAAAACTCACTATCTTCCGGGAGACCCAGTTTTGAAATAATGGTATCTACCCGCTGTTTCATCTCCCAACCGTTTTGGCTTTCAATGGCTTGTTGGGTTTGGGTGAATTTTGCTAAGACTTCTTCCGTATAGTTTTGTTCTAGTTCTAAACTTAATTGATGAAACTTTTCTAAGAGATCACCAATATTTCCCATACCCTGGGCTATAACGTGAAATACACTGCCGATGGTATCATGAGGCACTTCTTGCTGAAGTTTGGCTATTTTTACGCCATCTTGCACGATACGACTACCCGAATCGGCATTGACAATACCTTCTATGACTTTTAATAGGGTCGATTTTCCCTCACCATTTCGGCCAACAATACACACTCGTTCTTGTGGTTCTAGTTGAAAAGAGACTTTATCAAGTAAAGGAGCCGCGCCAAAGCTCAAAGAGATGTCGCGTAAGAAAAGTAATGCCATAAAGATTCGCTAAGTAAATGTGGGTTAGAGTTGGGGGTTGATGATGAGTTGACTATGAATTGACTCTTTATCAAACCGTTCAGCTTTTCAAAACTTCTAAAATTAAGTTTTGACTGGACTTGATATTATAGCGATTTAAATGACAGTCGGTATTTTCATTATCAAGCGCCTCCCAAAAATTTAATACTTGTTGGGTTTCTGAAGTTGTAATTGGTTTACCGTTAGTCTGTTGTTTATCCCATTGATACCAAAGATTAAAAATCACCAGGCCTGGTGATTGTGTTGAGTGCCAAAGGTTTTCATGAAATTGGGTATCGCTTAATGCTGAGGGTAGGCCTTCAGCGTCAAATATATCAACAATAATGACATCGTAGGCGAATGGGTTTTGGTTAATAAAGGCAATCGCATCATCTTGTACGGTTTCAATTTCAGGTTCGTTGGGTAATTGAAAAAAACGATAAGCGCAATCAATTACCGCTTGGCGTAGTTCTACAATGGTCATTTGAAGATTAGGTTGAGTGTGAAACAGGTGTGTTGCCATTGAGCCCCCACCCATACCAAGCATTAAGGCTCGAATAGGTTGTTGCTTTTTTTTATTTGCGGCAAAAGCATGCACACGCTCAATGATTTTTTCTTGGTATTCAAAATTGAGAGTCATGGGGGCATTAAGATATAAACAACTTTGCTCAATAGGAGAGTCAAAATAGAGTTTGCGAGTGACTCGGTTATCCACTACTTCAATTAAACCAAACTCATCACGCTCACTGTGAATAATCATGCCATCATACTTCATAGCCCAGCCCACCAAAGTCTTAAGCGTAAGCCCCATGCTGTGGTAAAACCAACTTCCACAAATTCAATTTTACCATTAGGCGCAACCACAAAGTCTGCAGGGACCGCTTTGGCACCAAAGGTTTTAAGCCACTTTCCCTCTAAATCGTTGACGATAATATTGGGGTTCATCTCATTCTCTTTAGCGTAAGTCAGTAGCTGGTCATTGTCAGCCGATTGAGTGGCAATATTAATCACCGCATAATCCTTAGCAATGGATTCAACGCCGCCTTTGCTTACCTTACAAATCGGGCACCAGGTAGCCCAAATATGAATTAAAACGGGTTTGCCTTGCTGGTTTAAGGCTTGTAAATCAATGGTGTTTCCATTGATAGTCGTCACTTGCATGATAGGTGCTTGCCCATGAATAACATCACCTTGCATAAATGGGCGTACTGACAGATAAATCGCCACAAAAATTACAACAGTGATGAGGTTTTTAACCCATTTTTTTTGCCAAAATTTTACCGTTGGTAATGGCTGGGATTTTTGTTCGGAATTTGGTTGATTGCTCATAAAATAGGTTTTTACCATGTGTTAATATAGCGCTCATTATAAGACGGTTAACGGATTAGGATTAGAGTAATGGAAGCTAATTTTTGGCATGACATGTGGGAGAGCGGTGTTGTAGGGTTTCATCAGTCGGAGATTAATGAATATTTAAAAAATCATTGGTCAAAGCTGGGTTTACAGGGCAATGAAAATGTTTTAGTTCCTTTGTGTGGTAAAACCTTAGATATGCTTTGGCTTGCTCAACAAGGGCATTCCGTATTAGGCATAGAATTAAGTCCTAAAGCTTTAGAGGAGTTTTTAGTCGAAAATAATTTGCAGGCGCAAGCTATTCAGCAAGGGAATCATTGTGGTTATCAATTACCCAATATGATGTTGTTGTGCGGTGATTTTTTTCACCTAACCGCTGAGCAGTGTCGTGATATTCATGTTGTTTATGATAGAGCGGCTTTGGTGGCTTTGCCACCGCAAATGCGTCAAGACTATGTATTGCATTTACAGGCTATTTTGCCAAAAAAATCTCGCTATTTACTTGTCACAATGGAGTTCGACCAAACTAAAATGCCAGGTCCTCCATTTTCAGTTTCTGAAGAAGAAGTAAGAAGTCTATTTGAACCTTTTGCTAGGGTAACCAAAGTAGAAGAAGTGCCTTTTAGTCGTAAAGGGCATAAAGCCCTAGAAAAGGTTTTTGTAATTGAAGGGGAATAAACCTGTTTGGTCTTTACCAGGCCTGGTTGTTTGTAAATTAGGACGTTGAATAAAGACCAAGATTATCGGGTCAAACCCGATAATGACCAACTCTCTGCGTTATATTCGGAAAAATAATTAACGTCATTCCCGCACTTGATGTGGAAAATTTTAAACATTAAATTGTAATAATTTGAATTTAATCTGAACGGATAACAGTCAATTAGGATACTAATTTAATAACCAATCATAATAAGATTAGAATTATTTTTCACGTTTGTGATGCTTATATTGATGCTTGGACAAACGCCTAAAGTCCCCTTGTAATAAATGGTGCAAGGTTCTTAGCGAAGTGAACGGTAAAAAAACGCTGCTGTTTGAGCGCAGCGAGTTCAGCGTTTTCAGTTCACAAGCTTAGAACTTGCCCATTTATGGAGTGGGGTTTGTTTTTTGGTTACTTTTTTGCCAAATTGCAAAAAGTAACGGGAAGCCTGAGTGACAAAATTACAGGCAAAGTATCCTATTTAAAAAGGCTTCTCAATTTCTGTACTGTCTGATTTAATACAATCTTTCACAGTTAAATAAACGAGTTAATTATTTAAGGTTTAGTAGCTTAAAGGCTAAATTTAACTCGGCATAATTTCAGAATAATGATGAAAACTAGGGAAATCTTTAGGATCTATTCTGTCTAATTTAGGGCTAACGAAGGTTGCACAAAGTAAATGTTTAATGCCATATTTTTTTGCGGTTGTTAAGGCGTGAACATTATCATCAATTAGTAAGGTTTTTTGTGGATTGTAAGAAATAATATTTTGAATCTCTGACCAGATAGCAATATCTTCTTTAGGCATCCCAAAATCATGTGCGGAAACCATTTTGTCAAAATAGGGCTCTATTTCTGTCATTTCAAGTTTAATCACCAAGCTGTCTCTGTGAGCATTAGTTACCATGACTACGGTTTTGTTTTGTGCTTTTAGAAAAGCTAAAAAGGTCATGACTTGAGGGTGTACTTTTATTTGATTGCGAAGTTCATGCTTGAGTTCTGCAATTGGTAGGTTTAACGTTTCAGTCCAATAATCTAAGCAATACCAATTTAACGTACCCGTTTGAGAGTGAATTTTAGTATGTATCAGTGCTTTAGCATCTTCTAATGAGAGATTGTTTTTGTCTGCATAGGCTTGAGGAATGACGTGCATCCAAAAGTTCCAGTCAAAGTGCAAATCAAGCAAAGTCCCATCCATATCGAGTAATACGGTATCAATTTCAGACCAATTTATTAACGGATTTGTCACAGAGTGAGTCATTGGCAATTTTTATCCTGTAGCGTATGATGAGTTTAATAAAACTAAAAGACCTTGAGCAAGGGTCTCATTAATGTATAAACGCAAATAATCTAAAACGAGTAAGCTTATATGTCAAAAAAGATGCCCTCCATTTTAGCTGAAAATATTGCCGCTAAGTCGCGGATTTTTACTGTGCAATCACAAGAGATTGAATTCTCAAATGGCATGCAAGTCACGTATGAGCGGTTATTGGGCAGTGAAGCGGGTGCGGTGTTGATTATACCGCTGTTAGAGGACAATCATATTTTACTCATTCGTGAATATGGAGCCGGGGTAGGGCGGTATGAATTAGGGTTTCCAAAAGGTAAAATTGACCCTGGCGAAACTTGGAAAGAAGCCAGTATTCGGGAAAGCCAAGAAGAAATAAGTTTTTTGCCTGCTAACGTAAAACTGTTAGATTCAGTCAGTTTAGCGGCAGGTTATATGACACATCTTACTCATATTGTCTTAGCAACAGACTTAACGGTGCAAGAGGCCGAAGGGGATGAGCCTGAACCGCTTGAGGTGGTAAAATGGCATCTTTCAGATTGGCCTAAGTTGCTTGAAGACCCCGATTTTAGTGAAGGCAGAGCTTATGCGGCGTTAATGCTTTTATTAAAAGAACGTAATTACATCTAACTAGGTGTTATTCAGCTTAATACATGTAGGCATATCATGACAGACACGTCTTTAGAGTTAGAAGAGTGGTTACCCCAAGTTTGTGAGATTGCTTATAACGCTGGGTTACTCATTTCTAAATACTACCATCAAAATGTTGCGCTTGATATAGAACGAAAAGCCGACGGCACTCCTGTTACAGTGGCTGATAAAGTAGCCGATGATTTAATTTGTTTGGCCCTCAAAGAGCTCACTCCAGATATTCCCCTTATTACCGAAGAAAGTGTTGAACACGTGCCTTTTGAAAAACGCCAGGCCTGGTCAACCTATTGGTTAGTAGATCCTTTAGACGGCACCAAAGAATTTATTGCCAATACTGGAGAATATAGTGTAAATATTGCTCTAATTCATAATCATCGCCCCGTTTTAGGCGTAGTTTATGGAACTGAATTGGGGAATATGTATTTTGCTTATAAACACCAAAAGCATAAAAATCCAAAGTATAAACACCAAAAGCATAAAAACAAAGAAACTGCAGAAAACAGCCTTATAGATTCTGATAGAGCGGCAAAAATCAGCAATTTGCTGCCGATTAAGACTGAAGCAGAACTAGATTGGCAAAACTTAGTTGAACAAGCCGTAAATATTCAGGTAGCAACATTACCTGATGGTCAATCAAGCGAAGCATCTTATAAAGTGGCAGTAAGCCGAAGGCATGGAGGAGAGTTGCAACGCTTTATGGCGCAGCTGGGTTACTGTTCTAAAATTAAAATGGGGTCGGCTTTAAAAACCTGTTTAGTCGCAGAAGGTAAGGCCGATATTTACCCACGCTTTGGCCCCACCTCTTTATGGGATACGGCAGCAGCACAATGTATTTTAGAAGTCGCAGGTGGAGCGGTTTTAAATGCCGCCGGACATCCTCTTGAATACATTCAAACCGAATCACTGCTAAACCCGTTTTTTATTGCTGTAAGCCATAAAGACCATAATTGGCCAGCATTTGCGGAAGTGATGTGAGTTTATTGAGTTTTTAATTAGTTCTATTAATTAACTATATTAATTAGATATTTTAATTAACTATATTAACCAGCTCTGCACCAAACTCGTTATCAACCAACCCTATCGTCATTGCGAACGAAGTGAAGCAATCCAGGGTTATCGGCAAAATAAAGAATTAGAGGTTAGCCATAGATTGCTTCGCTCTGCTCGCAATGACTTATCTAATAGATGTGTGATGGGTCTTGTTGCTGGGTTCTTTATTGAGTGATTAAAATTACTTTTTACCAAGTTACCAGGCCTGGTAACTCCTGTGGGCAATATTGTAATAGTGGGCTTCGGATAGCCTTAAATTATCAATAAAAAAGCGATTGAATAACTAAATTCAATCGCTTTAATATTCAAAAAGTACATCTCTTTAAACAGAGTATTTTTGCCTAAAATCAAGGCGGATAATTGCGAAGTTTACATCTGTAAACGAGCGGTTATCCAACGCAGAGTTTGGGCAAAAAGACCTGTTTAAAGTTTGCAAGCCCCGCCAGCGCAGCCATCATCCTCTTGGTTGTCATCCGCCCCGTCACGCGTATTATGGTAATACAGCGTTTTAAGCCCCATTTTATAGGCGTAAAGCAAATCTTGAAGAACCAGTTTAATAGGAACTTTTTCTTCATTAAATCTGGCTGGGTCGTAGTTTGTATTGGATGAAATCGCTTGGTCAACAAACTTCTGCATAATACCGACAAGCTGTAAATAACCTTTATTATCGGGGATCTGCCATAGTAGTTCATAATCATCACGGTGTTCTTTAAAACCTGGAACAACTTGCTTTAATATGCCGTCTTTAGAAGCTTTAACAGAGACATAGCCTCGGGGTGGTTCAATACCATTGGTCGAGTTAGTAATCTGTGAAGAAGTTTCACAAGGCATTAATGCCGTTAAGGTTGAGTTACGTAAACCGTGTTCTTTGATATCAGAGCGTAATGTTTCCCAGTCAAGATGTAGCGGTTCACTGCAAACTTCATCAAGCTCTTTTTTGTAGGTATCAATCGGTAAAATACCTTGTGCATAATTTGTGTCTGCAAAATAGCTACAAGCCCCTTGTTCTTGAGCTAAATTATTAGAGGCTTTTAACAAGTTGTATTGAATGGCTTCAAAGGTACGGTGTATTAGGCCATTTGCGGAACCATCAGAATATTTAGTTTTATTTTTAGCTAAGTAGTAAGCCATATTGGTAACACCTACACCTAAAGTACGGCGTCCCATACTTGCTCGGCGTGCGGCTTCTACTGGGTAGTCTTGATAATCTAATAGGCTGTCTAAGGCTCGAACGACTAAATCTGAAAGTGATTCTAATTCTTCTAGGTTTTCTAGTGCACCCAAGTTGAATGCTGAAAGTGTGCATAATGCAATTTCACCATTTGGGTCTTCTACCGAATTCAGAGGGGCTGTAGGCAAGGCTATTTCTAAACACAAGTTAGATTGATGAACAGGCGCTTTACTTGGATCAAATGGGCTGTGAGTATTGCAGTGATCGACGTTTTGAATATAAATACGTCCGGTTTGAGCGCGCTCTTGAGCCATTTGAGTGAACAAGTCGATGGCTTTGACTTTTTTCTTACGAATATTTTCATCGGCTTCATAGATTTTATAAAGACGTTCAAACTCATCTTGGTCTTCAAAAAACGCATCATATAGACCCGGAGCATCCGATGGACTGAATAGGCTAATATCTCCACCTTCAATCATTCGGGTGTACATCATTTTATTGATTTGTACACCGTAATCTAAGTGACGTGCACGGTTCTCTTCAACACCACGGTTATTTTTAAGTACCAGTAAAGATTCTACTTCTAAATGCCAGATAGGATAGAAAAGCGTTGCTGCACCACCACGTACGCCACCTTGCGAACAAGATTTTACGGCTGTTTGAAAGTGCTTAATAAATGGAATCATTCCAGTGTGATACGCTTCGCCACCGCGAATTTCACTTCCTAATGCACGAATTCGCCCAACGTTGACTCCAATCCCCGCACGCTGTGAAACATACTTAACGATGGATGATGAAGTGGCGTTAATGGAGTCTAAAGAGTCACCACACTCAATTAATACACAAGAACTAAATTGACGCGTTGGGGTACGCACACCAGACATAATTGGCGTTGGTAATGACAATTTGAACTGTGAAGAGGCATCGTAAAAATCTTTAATATATTGTAAGCGAGTTTCTGCAGGGTAATGAGCAAATAAGCACATTGGAATCAGCATATAAATAAACTGCGGACTTTCGTAAATTTTACCCGTTACACGGTTTTGAACTAGATATTTACCCTCTAATTGTTTAACCGCGGCATAACTGAAGGTTAAATCACGCGCATGGTCAATGTAAGCATCAAGTTCATCAATATCCGCTTTAGAATAATCTTCTAATATCTGGCTGTCATAATGCCCACTACGAACCATTTTGTTGGTGTGTTCAAATAATGCAGGTGGCGTAAAACGATCAAATGCTTTTTTTCTTAGGTGAAAAATGGCTAAACGTGCTGATAAATGTTGGTAATCAGGTGCGTTTTCAGAAATTAAATCGGCAGCTGACTTAACAATAGTTTCGTGAATATCAGAGGTTGTAATTCCATCATAAAACTGAATATGAGAACGCAATTCTACTTCAGAAACAGAGACATTTTCGAGCCCTTCCGCAGCCCATGTAATTACTCTATGAATTTTTTCCAAATCGATGGATTCTTGTATTCCATTACGTTTGGTAACTTGAATATTTTTGTTAGTCATGGGTGCTTTTTTCAACCTGTGTATAAAAAAGATGAACTAAAAAATCATTTAAAAACGAATCCGTAGTAAATTCATCATCTTAGCGTAACATTAGAAAATCAATTGTAAATAAGGGTATTAATTGTGTTGTATATTTTTAACTCAATTACACAACATCTAGTTTTAGCGTAAAAACGATAACGCAAAATATAGTAGATTTTGCAAATGTGTGCAAGTGTTAAAAAAACCACAATATTGGCAAACTGTTGGATGAAAATCTGTGGAAAAAATGGCTAAAAGCCCAAAAAACTTGCCTATGAGCCTGTGGATAAGTCTGTGACTACCTGAAAAAAATTAGGTTAAAAAAAATCTATTAGGTTAAAAAAAACTCTATGGAAAAAAGAGCAGAAAATACTTGATTTTTTAAAAAAGTAGTTAATGTCAATTGTGCGTCATTTTACGAGTTTTCTATGCGTCAAAAAGGGGTGGGTTTCGCACTAAAATGTTTAAAGGGATATTAAGAAGCTAAAGCTTATTTCTGAGCTTTTTTAAGCATCTCTTCAAACTGGCTAAAGTCAAATTCTGTCGTATTGGGTAGAAGTAGTTCAATTCTTGAATCGCGACGGTAGGCAATAATCTCTCTAGACGTTTGGTTATTAACCCATTGAAACAACATCCAAGGTTTACCTACTTTAAAAATACCTTTAGCACGCAAAGGCTCTTGATTTTTAGGCAGAGTGCTTAAATGACTAAATTGCTCCTGAATTAATGTCCAGTCAAACTCAATGCTGTCATTAAAAATCCAACCAACCGAAAGGGTATCGAGTTGATTTTGAGTTTTACGGGCTACCAGGCCTGGTAATTCAACATGAGAGGGGATTGTAAAATCCTCAGTTTGGCTAAATTCGCTAGAGGATTGATGGTGTTTAGACGGCTGACTTTGGTTAATATTAGCGTTTAATTGACGGGTATTGGCTTGATGGCTTTGTTGACGGCCTAAATTTAAATAGTTGTGCTCGATTTTAGCGTGATTAGTGCTGATTACAGAGGTTTTAGCGGGGAAAAGGTTGTTTGCATAATTCTCAAGCTCTTGTACTTGCTCTGGTGAGGTTTGGTCTGTTTTGTTGAGAATGACGACATCAGCCATATTGAGTAAATTTTGGTAAATAGTGTATTGCTCAATCTCTTTTATGCCTGTGCTAAAGGCATCAAGAACGGCAAAAACCGTCTGTACATTAAAGCGTTCTTGAAAAAAGGGGCTTTGTAATAGGTCAACCAAGACATCAGGCTCACCTAAACCGGTCGGTTCAATTAATAATCGGTCTAAATTTTGGCTTTTAAGTAAGGTTTCAATAGCATCTTTAAGCTCACCTTGAGCACTACAACAAATGCAACCTCCCGGTATTTGTGCAATAGTGATATCTAAATTTTGTTCTAAAATGGCACCGTCTAAGCCAATGGCGCCAAACTCATTAACCAAAATAGCCCAGTTTTCATCTTTAGGTTTAAATTTAATTAAATTCTTTAAAAGTGTTGTTTTACCTGCGCCGAGTGAGCCAGTAATAAGGTTAACAGCCGTTTGTTTTTTAATGGATTGAAACATAAGAATGATGGGCAACTTTTTAGGGTGTTTTATTAGATTTAGATAGGTTTAGACAGGTTTAAAAATATGCGTGAATATGCGAAAATTTGCACGAGAAACGTTTATCTAGGTATGATTAATAAACGAAATGTCTCGATTAATTTTGCGCTAAAAATTTATTCCGCACCGCAGACTTTATTACGCCCACTGTTTTTGGCTTTATACAAGGCTTGATCGGCTCGATTCAACAACTCATCACTGGATTCGTTAAAATCATAGGTAGCTACCCCCGCTGAAACAGTTAGTTTTAACTTTGCATTTTGGTTTTTAACTTTTAGGCGATTATCTTCTATTTTTTGGCGTAAATTATTAGCGACATTAATCGCATTCTCATAGTTAGTATTAGGCAATAAAACCACAAACTCTTCACCACCAATCCTAGCAACCGCATCTTTCCCTTTTGTTTCTTCATTGAGTTGTTTGGCTAAATAGCGCAAAACACTATCCCCAATCAAATGACCAAATTCATCGTTAATAAATTTAAAGAAATCAATATCCAAAATAATAATTGAAAAAGGGGTGTTTTTTAAATCCGCTTCATTCATCATGCAAGCAATAATTTCATTAAAGCCACGTCGGTTTGGAATATTAGTTAATGCATCTGTCTTAGCCTCATTACGAGCATGTTGCAATTCATTTTTAAGTTGAGTAATTTCAAGAGAAGAGTCTTCAACTTGTTTTTTTAAGCTGTCATTGGCGTTAAAGAAATTCTGTAAAGTAGGTAAAATCTTGTTGTTAACTTGTTCAGCAACATGAGTTGGAAGCTTTTCTTGGCTAAGGAGTGTTATTTCCGAAGTCAAAATCTTTTCATTAATTTTGCTTTGATGAAGCCAAGAGGATATTTCTTCTAAAAGGGTGTTTAGAATGCTTTCAACTTCTTCTGGTGGTAGTCCGTTATAGATATATTGAGTTAAAAAACCAATAAAAAGTTCTTCAGCTTTGCTGTTGTTTAACGTGTTGGTATTGATGGCATCTTGAATTGAATTTGCCAGGTCAGGATCAATTTGACTCACCACTTCATACATTAGCGTGAAGTAAATAGGAGTGGCTGGGAGTGCTAGTTGCTTAATTTCCTTAAGCGCTTTTTCAGCCATTACTTTAGAGTCAAGTTTGCTCGAATTATTGGCTCGATATCTGTTAACTAGTTTTTTAAAAGCATCTGTTTGCATAATTACTAATCGATTAAGTGAAATACTTGTCCATTCTTTAATTTTTTACGTTTAATTGCAAGGCTTTTAAAGCCAGATGAGCTGTTTTGGTTAATTATGCACAAAAAAAGCCAAGTTAAACTAGTAGTAGAATAACTTGGCTTCTGAGTTTACTAACGTTGTATTTTATTAACAGTGAGATTCTTGAAACGTTCTCATATTAAAAAATGTAAGTTCTTAAAGGGTTAGTCACGTTTTACAGTTTCATGTAAAAGACAAGTCTGAACACCTAAAAGCGTGTAAAGAGGGCACCATTTTAAAAGTCCAGTAGCTAAGGGAATAACACCAATATAAGCCCACGCCCCAGTTGTACCAGTATAAGCAAGTGCAATTAAAGCTAATCCTAAAATAATACGAATAATTCTGTCTAATGTTCCTACGTTCATAATATGCTCCAGAGTTTTTAATATAGCTTTTGCTTCTTTTAAAGAGCGAAGCTGGTTGTTTTAATCATTTTTAATTATTTTTATTATAATGAATGAAATAGAATCTAGAAATAGTATCTATTCAGTCTCTATTTCAGACTGATGACCTAAAATATAAGTCTCACTTTAATATTATTGATAATAACAACGTTCATTGTCAATCATAGTTGCTTATCATGTTAGTCGGCTAAATAAAGTCATAGATGCAAGACTAACTCATATATATAAGACATAAAAGGTAAATACATGTCAGAAGACAAGAGTAAACTTCCTGGCGAGGCATATTCAGATAATATAAGAGCGCGTTTCTGGATTACCGGTAAACATGCTGGGTATATTGGAATAGGTCGAATTGAACTGCTGGAAAAAATTGAAAAGCATGGTTCTATGAGTCAAGCAGCAAAAAGTATGGGAATGTCATATAAAAAAGCCTGGAAGTTGATTGATGAATTAAATGCGATGTATGACGAACCCTTAATTGTAAAAGCACAAGGCGGAAAATCAGGCGGTGGGAGTGTGTTAACCCCAAAAGGAAAAGCGTTAATAAAGGAATTTAGGGTAGTAGAGCAACAGTTAGTGTTAGTTTTACAACAAATGAGTAAACTGTTTGATTAACTTTGGTGCTTTAAATTGAAAATTTTGGTGCAGAAAGAAGCTTTAAAAAAACGGTGCTAATTATTTTTTTTAATAAAGTGTTGAAAATTAAGTATTAATTCAATTATGGCATTTAACTGGTTAAGTAAAATGCGAAACTAAATTTACTTAAATCATTTCTTTGGAGAGAAAAATGAAAAAAACTTTAAAACTAAAAACTTTAGCGCTTTCATTGGCAATTGCTGGCGCAGCTTCAGTAGCGATGGTTCCAGCAGTAGCGCAAGCGGGTGTTTCGGCTAACGCTGGTTTGGTCTCAACATACGTGTTCCGCGGTGCATTGCAAACAACAACGGAGAAACCAACCGCTTCTGCAGGGCTTGATTATGAACATGATTCAGGTTTCTATATTGGTACATGGGGTTCTTCATTGGAAGATTCCTCTAGTCTTGAGTACGACCTTTATGGAGGTTGGGGTGGTGAATTTTCTGGAGTAAGCGTTGGTTTAGGTGCCACAGGTTATTACTATACTGATAGTAATGCTGATACTTATGAAGAGTTTAACGCTTCATTGGGTTATGGTCCTATCTCTATTGCGTATGATAATGGTACAACAGGTGTTAAGGGTGGATCAGATACTTGGTATACTCACAAAGCAATTTCTGGAACATATGCTGGTTTTACTGGAACTTATGGTGTTAACGAGGCTGAAGCTGATAAAAATATGCCTTATTTGCAATTAGATTATGGCTTTGAAGTCGCTAAAGGGTTTGATGGAACTGTCTCATATATTAAAGCAATGGATGATGATAGTACTGTAGATGATAAGGATTACTTGATTCTTGGCGTTACAAAATCTTTTGATATTATGTAATTTAGTAAATTACAAAAAAATTAGTTAAAGCCTTAAAAGCCAGTTGGTTATAAATCAACTGGCTTTTTTGCTTTTTTAGATTTAGTTTTAATGTGCGAAGGTACCAGGCCTGGTAATTAGTTAAATAATAAATAGAATTTATTTATAATTAGATTTGAAAGTAAGGTAAAAAACTAATATAATCACGCGTCTTGTTAATCCTTCCCCCTTATTGCCCGTTAAACAGTAAGTTGATTTGGTTTAACAAACTTAAAATTGTTAAACCAAATCTTGGATTTGGATTATTTAGAGGTTAATAAATTTGACCTCATGAAACTTAGGAACAAATTATGAAAACATTTGTTGCAAAACCAGCTGAAATTAAACGCGACTGGTATATTGTAGATGCAGAAAACAAGACTATGGGTCGTTTAGCTGCAGAAATCGCTCTACGTTTACGTGGAAAGCACAAGCCTGAATATACTCCGCATGCAGATTGTGGTGACTATATTGTTGTTATCAATGCTGAGAAAGTAGCGGTCACAGGTAAAAAGCGTACAGACAAAATGTATCACCACCATACGGGTTATATTGGTAGCTTAAAATCAACTAACTTTGAAAAGTTAAATGAAAAAGCTCCTGGTCGCCCATTAGAGTTTGCTGTTAAAGGAATGTTGCCAAAAGGACCATTAGGTCGTGCAATGTTTAAAAAGCTAAAAGTATATGCTGGAACTGATCATCCACATACTGCTCAGCAACCAACTACTCTAGACGTGTAATAAAGGAATATTAAAATGGCAACAGAACAATACTACGGAACAGGTCGTCGTAAAAGCTCAGTAGCTCGCGTATTCCTAAAAGCGGGTTCAGGTAAGATGACAGTAAACGGTCGTGATATTAACGAGTACTTTGCTCGTGAAACAGACTTAATGGTAATTAACCAGCCTCTAGAAGCAACGGCTAGCCTAGAACAGTTTGATGCAAACATCACTGTTGCAGGTGGTGGTACAACGGGTCAAGCTGGCGCAGTACGTCACGGACTTTCTCGTGCACTAGTTGCATATGAAGAGGGTAACCGTTCAGCACTTCGTGAACGTGGGTTACTAACTCGTGATGCTCGCCAAGTTGAGCGTAAAAAAGTTGGTCTACGCAAAGCACGTCGTCGTCCACAGTTCTCAAAACGTTAATATTTATATATTACAATTTGAAAACAAAAAAACCCGCACGAGAATTTCTTCTGCGGGTTTTTTTATAGCTTGAATTTTTGATTGACCATGAAGACACGAAGGCACGAAGATTTTCAAGCGATAAGGAATGAGGCCTTGCTGGATGTGGTTTTAGTTTGATTAGTCATAGCTCTATATGTCATTTAGTTAGAGCTTTTGTCTTTTATTTGTCATCTCGTATGTCTTCTGCAAAAAAAACACAGATTAAAACAGTCATTGCGAGCAAAGTGAAGCAATCCATGGTCAAAGTCTATTTACATAATTAAAAGGTATTAAGAATCTAATGATCAACAAAACACCAGGCCTGGCACTAGTGTCCGGAATAATATTTCAGTACCACAATTCATATACCAGCCTCCCATAGCGGAAGTTGGTATTTCTTAAACTCTTCCCGTTGTTGTTTTCGCCTAAAGTATTCACTCTGCTGAATAGGTCTTTCAAACAACCCATGAGCAAGCCGCCAAAACGTTACTCTCAACGGTTCTGCTGACTTATTTTTCATCTGTTCAAGCTTAATCAATAGATACACAATAAGGGCTGATAGCACTTGGATACGAACAGCATTACTGTTTTGGCCAATGAAGCTTTTGATTTTGAGGTGTTGTTTAATCCATTTAAAAAATAATTCAATTTGCCAGCGTTGCTTGTATAGATGGGCAATCTCTTGAGCTGAACGCTCGAAGTCATTGGTAATCAATACCAATTCACCTTTATTATCGTCACGTTTGACAACAACACGGCGCATCTGGAATTGACCAAGACGTTTTTTCTGGCTTGAACCACTAAACTCAATGCATTGGTCTTCAAGAATATGAGGGGCTTTTTCATCGAGTTCGTAGGATTGTATGACGGTAATTGCCGCTCTTTTTTTCAAACGACAGACCAGCTTGATTTTTTGGTCATTGAGCTTTTTCCACCAGAGGTAGTCTAAGTACCCTTTATCCATCACATAGGTTGAACCTGGTTCTAAATTCCACTCTCGTGCTTGAGTAATATCAGGAATATTGGCCTGTGTGATTTCAAAACAAACAGGGACTTGGTTGGATAGTTCTAGTTGCATATGCAGCTTAAAGCCTGTGACTCGAGAACCTTGTACTGCCCAGTCAAAACCTTTACCGAGCAGTTGAATTGGAGAAGAGTCTATTAGATAGGTAAAAGCGTGGAGTTCTTTTCGTAATTGTCGATTCACACCAGCCATGAGTTGTTGGCAAAGTGCTTGGTAGACATCAGCAGAGCGTTTACGGTTTGCTTCAGATAATGTGCTGCGTTTCAGCTCTTTTACGCCTAAGTGGTAGTGGTGAGAGGATTGGGCGTTAAACCCTTCAACCAACTGGCGTAATGATTTAGTGCCACTAAGTTGTGCGTACATCATCGCGACTAATTGATTCCAGCTACTAAACCCTTTGGCGTGTTTATCGGTTTGATATTGATGAACAAGTGATTGAAAAGTGGTACGAATGGGTTTTAAAAATTGGGCAAATCGGGTAGAGTTAAACATAGCCGTAATCTCATTGTTTTTGAAGTCTATTTCGTGGTGGAAATACTTCTATCCTAGGAGTTACGGCTTTTTTGTCAAGGCTTTTAATATTTATTCCGGACACTAGTGCCAGGCCTGGTAATAATTAAAACCTACTTTGCTTTGTATGTTTATAAGTAAATACGCTGAATTAAGACTAAAAGGGTACCGACCCACTGCTGTCCCACTTAATTTCTCACCAAGCCTAAACTCATTTGGGGCCTCAAGTTTTCTACATTAGGTGGTGGCTTCAAAAGTTCTATTAACGGCCTTCTAATAAATAGATTCATTTGTAGTAATCTTAAAATCTGCTGAAAACTCTTTTTCGATCCTGATTGAAACTTAAGAAAAGCGATAATCAAATAAACACATAATGCGGCCATGATTTGAGTCATTACCGCATTTTTAGAGTTACCTAAAAAAGCTTTGATTTTTAGATTTTGTTTGATCCATTTAAAGAAGAGTTCTACCTGCCAACGCTCTTTATATATATCTGCAATTGTCTGAGCTGACCAGTTCATTTGATTGGTAATAAACTGATAATCTTTTTGCGTGACGGGGTCGTAATAATTCACTAAGCGAATAGCGGGTAAGTTTTCTCTAAGGGATTTCTGTCCAGTGTATTCAATGATCTGATCAGAAATAATGTTTAAGTTTTTTGTCGTCGGTAACGTTTTTACAACTTTATACTTTGCATTGCCTCGGATTCTTGTTACCCATACCAACCCTTTTGAACTCAAGGCTTTGTGCCAGCTGAAGTTGTTATAACCTTTGTCAAAAACGAGTACACTTCCCTTTGGAAACTTCCATAAATCAACTTGTTTCATTTCAGACTCTTTGGCTCCTGTTAAGGATGCAAAAGCTGGGATAAGGCCATCATGATCAAGTCCAATATGCAGTTTCATGGCTGATTTTTTCTTATTGTAATCCGCCCATGGAAAAAGCTTCATGGAAAGATCAATAAGAGAACCATCCAACGAGAATAGCTTTGATTTGAATCTGAAATTATGTTTTGGTGAGTGCTGAGAGCATTGTTTGTAAAGCTTAGAAAACAAGTCAGAATAGAACTGATAATCTAGCTTTTCATTGGCTCGACTGAATGTCGTGCGTTTTATTTTTTGGCTGCCTAAATGATATTGCTGTTGGGGTTGTGACTCTATTGTGGCTTCAATATCTCGAAGGCTATGGCGTGCACCTATCTGGCCAATCGCCAAGGCTGCAAATTGAGACCAGCGACTTAAAGCGTCACTTCGTCTTTTCCCATCATGAATGCTTGAAAGCTTTTCAAATTCAAGTCTCGGAAACATTTTTAAGACTTGTGATAATACTGTATTATGAAAGCTCATAGTCTGAATCCTCTGTTATTACATATGTTTGGTGGTACTTACATTGTAACAATCTGTATGGATTCAGGCTTTTTCATTTTAGCTAAGTGGGACAGCAGTGGTACCGACCCCTTTAAGCTATATTTTAAGTGTTGCACTTTGGAATTGAATTCACCACGTCATTCCCTGGCTTGACCAGGGAATCTTATGCAGCAAATCAAGATTGTCGAGTCAAGTCTAGCAATAAAGAATAAACAAGAGGCGAGCCTGGTAACTTAAAAACTTCGTGCCTTCGTGCCTTCGTGTCTTCGTGCCTTCGTGCCTTCGTGCCTTCGTGTCTTCGTGGTTAATCAGTTTTTAAAGCTATGAATGTTGCAAAAAAACAACACAGTAAATCTTTGTGGTTTTTTTTATAACTTGGGGTTGCGCATAAAACTTTTATTCCATATAGTGCATCTCAAGCCTGCAAAGCGTAGGCAGTTTTAACTAATTTAAGGATTTTCAAATGAAAAAGAATATTATCGCTCTAGCAGTTGCTTCTGCTATCGCTGCTCCAGTTGCTATGGCTGACGCTCCAGTTGTTTACGGTCAAATTAACGTTGCTATTGACTCACTTTCTGGTGATCAGACAGTTGTAGATACTTCTGCAAATAAACTACAGCCAGAAGGTATGAAAACTACTGATCGTGATTCACGTTTTGGTATTAAAGGTTCTGAAGACCTAGGTAACGGACTGAAAGCTGTTTATAAAATGGAATTCGGTGTAAAAGTTGGTGATTCTTTAGGTAAAGGTTCTGATTCAACTTTCTCTGGTCGTAACGCTTATGTTGGTTTAGCTGGTGGTTTTGGTACAGTTTTAGTAGGTCGTCATGATTCTCCATTTAAAATGTCTAAGCCAAAAGATTTATTTGGTGATTCAACTTATGCGGATATCGCTAAAACAACAATGACTGGTAAGCTAGGTGCTAAGGGTAAAGCTGGTGAAAACCGTTTTGACGATGTTGTTGCTTATGTCTCTCCTTCTTTTGCAGGTATTAAATTAGTTGTTGCTGGTGTTGGTGCAGAAGACGGTACTTCTGACTCAAATTTGTCTAACGCTTACTCAGCTGCTGCAATGTATGGTTCAAAGAAAAAAGGTCTATACTTAGCGGCTGCAGTTGATCACGCTGATAATACTTACATGGGAAGTGCTACACAGGAATGGGATCATACTCGTCTTTCTGCGCAATATGCTACTGGTGGTTTAATTGCTACGGGTATTTGGCAAGATTTCAATGCTAAAACTGCTGACGGTAAAGAAGGTACTAATATTCAAGTCGGTCTTGGCTACAAAATGGGTAAATTCATGCCTAAAGTTAAGTACTCTACAACTGACTTCAAAACATCTTCATATCAAGATGGTTCAGCTTATGCTCTAGGTCTTAACTATGCATTAGGTAAGAAAACTACTGCATACGTAGAATATGCAAACTCTGATAAAGATATGCAAACAGCTGCTTTTACAAATAGCAAAGGTGATACTACTGGCGGAACTCCGGATTCAGTTAGTGCATTATCTGTTGGTATGGTTCACAAGTTCTAATCAACCGCTGTCGTAAGACAGTTTGATTAAACTTTGTATCAAAACCCCGTCTATTTAAATAAATAGGCGGGGTTTTTTTATATCCCCTTAAAGGGGTCAGTACCCTTTAATTGTTTAAATATCCTAATGGGGTATAATGAAAGAGTTAATAAAGTTAAGGTTGTGATTGTGCCCAGAAAGCCAAGGTTTTTTTTGCCTGATATTCCTATCCACGCGATTGTTAGAGGGAATGACAGAAAAGCTATATTTGTTGATGATGCAGATAAGTCCGCTTATTTAGAAATCGCTAAAGAAGCCTCACAGTCTTTGCAGGTTTTAATACATGCTTATGTTCTAATGGATAATCATGTTCATTGGTTAATTAGTAGTGCTGTCCCTGAAAATTTATCTAAATTTATGCAGTATTTAGGTAGAAAATATGTGCCTTATTTCAATCATAAATACGACAAGACGGGTACTCTTTGGGAGGGACGCTTTAAATCGAGTTTAATTAATACAGATAAATATTTATTGCGTTGTTATCAGTATATAGAAATCAATCCAGTTAGGGCAGACATGGTGACTCATCCTGAGGATTATGAATGGTCAAGTTATCGAACCAACGCATTGGCTGAGCCTAGTTCTATAATAACTTTGCATCCCGTTATAACAGAATTAGGTGAAACAAGACAGCAGCAGGCTGATGTCTATAGTGAAGGGTTTAAGGAAAATATAGAAAGTCAGCTAGTTGATGAAATTCGTAATGCTGTGCAAACTGGAACTCCATTAGGAGGTAAAGGTTTTAGGGAACAAGTTGAGGTTTTGTTAGGTGTTAAGGTTGGGTATGCAAGTCGTGGGCGACCTAAAGTTACAAAAGATGTAATTGATGATAATTGATTGTTAAAGGCAATAAGGGTACTGACCCACTGCTGTCCCACTTAATTTCTCACCAAGCCTAAACTCATTTGGGGCCTCAAGTTTTCTACATTAGGTGGTGGCTTCAAAAGTTCTATTAACGGCCTTCTAATAAATAGATTCATTTGTAGTAATCTTAAAATCTGCTGAAAACTCTTTTTCGATCCTGATTGAAACTTAAGAAAAGCGATAATCAAATAAACACATAATGCGGCCATGAATTTGAGTCATTACCGCATTTTTAGAGTTACCTAAAAAAGCTTTGATTTTTAGATTTTGTTTGATCCATTTAAAGAAGAGTTCTACCTGCCAACGCTCTTTATATATATCTGCAATTGTCTGAGCTGACCAGTTCATTTGATTGGTAATAAACTGATAATCTTTTTGCGTGACGGGGTCGTAATAATTCACTAAGCGAATAGCGGGTAAGTTTTCTCTAAGGGATTTCTGTCCAGTGTATTCAATGATCTGATCAGAAATAATGTTTAAGTTTTTTGTCGTCGGTAACGTTTTTACAACTTTATACTTTGCATTGCCTCGGATTCTTGTTACCCATACCAACCCTTTTGAACTCAAGGCTTTGTGCCAGCTGAAGTTGTTATAACCTTTGTCAAAAACGAGTACACTTCCCTTTGGAAACTTCCATAAATCAACTTGTTTCATTTCAGACTCTTTGGCTCCTGTTAAGGATGCAAAAGCTGGGATAAGGCCATCATGATCAAGTCCAATATGCAGTTTCATGGCTGATTTTTTCTTATTGTAATCCGCCCATGGAAAAAGCTTCATGGAAAGATCAATAAGAGAACCATCCAACGAGAATAGCTTTGATTTGAATCTGAAATTATGTTTTGGTGAGTGCTGAGAGCATTGTTTGTAAAGCTTAGAAAACAAGTCAGAATAGAACTGATAATCTAGCTTTTCATTGGCTCGACTGAATGTCGTGCGTTTTATTTTTTGGCTGCCTAAATGATATTGCTGTTGGGGTTGTGACTCTATTGTGGCTTCAATATCTCGAAGGCTATGGCGTGCACCTATCTGGCCAATCGCCAAGGCTGCAAATTGAGACCAGCGACTTAAAGCGTCACTTCGTCTTTTCCCATCATGAATGCTTGAAAGCTTTTCAAATTCAAGTCTCGGAAACATTTTTAAGACTTGTGATAATACTGTATTATGAAAGCTCATAGTCTGAATCCTCTGTTATTACATATGTTTGGTGGTACTTACATTGTAACAATCTGTATGGATTCAGGCTTTTTCATTTTAGCTAAGTGGGACAGCAGTGGTACTGACCCCTTTTAGGGAGAATGATGAAAAAGAGAGAATGCCAGCCTTGTACGGCTTGTTGTGATGGTTGGGTGCAAATAAAGGTTAAGGGTTGTGAAGCATACCCTGGTAAGCCTTGCCCTCATAGTACAGGTTCGGGTTGTGATGATTATTTGAACAGGCCTGTTAATCCTTGTCAAACCTTTGAGTGTGCTTGGGTTAAAGAGGGTTCAAAACTGCCGGGTAATTTTAGGCCTGATAAGTCGGGTGCTTTGGTGATTGATTCTGCTTTTTTTTGGCAGGGTTTGCCTGTTGATGTGGCGGTGCCAGTTGGGCGAGAGATACCGCAAAAAACTTTAAAATGGTTAATGAATTACGCTGAGAAAAATATGCGACCACTGGTGTATCAACAACAAGATCCAGACTCTAAAGAAATACAGAAAAATCCTTTAACCTTAGCGTATGGTCCGCCTGCATTTCAGGATTGGGTGTTAGAGCAAAATGAATTAGGTAACTTGTTGTGGTAAAACACATTTTTATGAAGCCATTAAATATAAATTTCATGTATTAAGTGAATTTCTTTTATAATTAAAGATATAAATGAAATTTTGTTTGAGATGGTTGTACGAATAAATTTAGTTAACACTGTCTGATTGTTTTTTAAAACTTGTTGATGGCTAGTTGTTATCATTGTTTGCTGCTTGAATAAGGCAATTTTCACCACAATTTTGTTCTGTAATCGACTTGTGTAAATGTGTCATAAAATAAGTTTGGATATATAGGGTTAATTGGTATTAATGTTAATTTAGTTTTTTGTATTTTACTTTTGACTTTATTTATTATCTTCTGGCTTGTACATAACCCTCTCAAAATAAGTATTAGATTAAATTAGGCTGTTAAACAATGCATACAGGTAAAGAAAAACAACAAGGCTTTATTATCCTAATGGGTATGCTCGCGCTTGTGCTTGGAGCGGCGGTTTGGTTTGGTACTTTGGGTAATTTACGTTCGAATACGATGTCAATTTCGCATGAGGATAAAAATATTGCGGAATTAAATAGAATTAAAGACAGAATGTTAGCTTACGCTGTTTTGCATCCGGAAATATATTCTGATGCAACCAATATTCCTGGGCCAGGTTATTTTCCGTGTCCTGACGTTGATGGCGATGGGAATTCTGATACAAGTTGTGATGTGGATGGAGCGGGGATAAATCGATTATTTGTTTTAGGTAAAGTACCTTATAAGATTGGAACTAGGTACTTTACTTTTTTAGATTCAAAGTTGGATAATAGTAAGTTTTGGTATGCTGTAGATTCTAGATTTGTTAATTCTAGTGCTCGTTTTGCAACATCAATATCTCAAAGATATTCGACTTTAAATATAAATATTGCAAATGTAATGAAAGATGCAGGTTCTAGTGATGTCTTTCCAATGACCTTAGATGGCAAGGAAGATATCGTTATGGTGCTTTTTTATTCAGGTGAACCCCTAAGCGGACAAACAAGACCAAGTAATGTTTATTCAAATTATTTGGAACAACCAACAGTGTCTGAAGGTTATACTATTGATTTTAGGTCTGTGGGTGCAGGCAGTTCTGTTTTTAATGATTATGTGATTGCGATTACTCGTTCTGAATGGCAAAGTGCTATTCTTTCTAGAGTTACTATCGATAAAGCCCCAGAGGATGGTATTCCAGACTTATGTGTTGACTTGGCGGACACTGACATCAGTTGGTTTAACGAGTGCAAATATACAGGGGCAAATATTCCGCCTTTTACTGACAGTCCATTTCCTGCAACTTGTCCAAACACTACTGTAATAGCTGAAGAGAATATTACTGGTCAAAATTGGCGATCAATAATATGCCCATAGAATTGTAGGACGAAAAAGTTTATGAAGTTTAATAAACATTATAAAGTTTATAAAGGTTTTACTCTCTTAGAGGTCTCTATTGCGCTTGCCATTGTTGCCTTCCTGTCTTACACCATTACTTTAGGTGTTAAGGCGACACATGATTTTGATAGGTATGCCGAGAATAAACAACTTTTAGACAATGTAAGAACGTCTTTACTGATGTTTGCCCAGTCAAATGGTTACTTACCTTGTCCGGATTCAGATGCTACTCCTGATGGCGTTGAAAACAGAACTGGGAACGTATGCAATGATAAAAATGGTTTCTTGCCTTATCAGATGCTAGGTGTTGATTCCAATGATGCTTGGGATCAACCATTGCATTATACGATTAATGAAAGAGCAGATGTCTCTGGTGTTCAGCAGATAGATTTACCAGCAGAATCTGCATCCTTTTTTAATAATACCGCCGCTCCGGTTTTTAACACTCTAACTAAACCAGTTGGTTTAACAAGTGGAGCTGGTAATATTTCAGTATGTGGAGAAGACGTTATAACTTCTTGTACTTCTTCCACTGCAGATGCTGATGTTATCGAATTGAAAGCCATCGCTATTGTAGTCAGTTTTGGTAAAAATGGGACAGATACGTGGGCTAAAGTAGCATCAGGGTCTACGGCTGTTGCTTTGTTAGACGCGGCTGAAGAAGAAAACGCTGATGACGATAATTATTTTTGGCAGGCTAGTGGCAGTAATGTTAGCGGTCAAGAGTTTGATGATCAAATGGTATGGATAACAGGCTATGATGTTAAGTATGCCTTGTTAAGATCTGATCGCGGACTTAAGTAAAAGGAGGTTCCCATGCCTGGTAAGTGTCGAAAAAACAAAAAATATATTACTTCACAATCAAACAATAAAGTAAAAGGCTTTTCTTTATTAGAGTTAACGATTGTTTTAGGAATCGTGGGGGTGCTTGGTGCAGGTTCTGTATTGGTTTATTCTGAACAGGCAACTCATGCAAAATGGCAAGAGAGTCAGCAGAAGCTAAAAGTGGCTAAAAAAGCAATTTTAAAGTTTGCAGAAGTTAATAAGTATATGCCTTGTCCTGATACCAATGGAACGGGAGCTGACTTTAGAACGACGGCTAAGGGAAAGATACCAGCCATACCTGCCACACCGGCTACACCAGCGGTTCCAAAAACAACGACGGCACCAACTATTCCCGCTATTCCATCCACGGGGGCTCAACCGGCGATTCCTAATATTGATGTTTCTACTTGTACAGCTAATAGCGGTACGGTTCCTTATGATGCGATTGGCTTAAGTAAATCTGATGTACAAGATAGCTGGGGTAATTTATTTGTTTACGCTGTAGATCAAGGCGTGACGGTTGCAGACGAAATGTTGCGTTGCCCAGCAGCAACCGCTTGCTTTTTTAATGGAGATTCTAAGCCAGTTTTGCCCGCAGGAAAAATTTTTCCTGGTTCCGTTTTACCTGCCTTTGATTTAACTACAGAGCCTTTAAAAGGTGCGTTGGGAGCAAATAACCTAAGAATATGTGCAGATTCAGCATGTTCAACGGTGGAGTCGGAAGGGTTAGTTGCTGTGTTGCTAGCGCTAAATGAAAATGGACAAGTTACCTCGGGTTTAGATGCCTCTGAAGCAGAGAACCAAGATGGTGATAAGGATTTTGTTAATGACAGTTACTCAGAAGCTCCGTATTACGATGATTTAATTTTAGGGATATCGGCTAATGAAATTAAAACTCGACATGAGGATGAGGCTGTTGAAGTTGCTAGTGGAGGTAGTTCGAGCGGTCCCACAATAAAAACGGGTCAAAATATAATTAATGCAGGTGATGGAACTGCAATCGGCGCAGTAGGTGATAATAATTCTAGAAGTACCAATGTAACAACGGATGTTTATACACAAAACTTTGATTTTGGCTCAAGCCACGCTGGTAAAAAGGTTGTACTTGAATTAGATACCCTATCAAGAGGAACGTGGGATCAGCCAAACAATGCTTCGGATACAACCTATGCAGATAATGCTGGAATATACGCTAATGGTGATAAGCTTGAAACGATTAAGTATGATTCGGCTGATGCGACTAGTATAGATGGAACAAATTTGTTTTATGATCCTGCTGACAGTGGTAGTTATAAGAACATGGTTTATTGGGAAGATTCGTGGGATTACGTTGTTGACTTAGACTCTAATGGAGAGGTTTCTGTAGATTTTACAGTTTCTACAACTGGTACGGATGAAGTGGTTGATTTTTCTAATATCCAATTAACTTTGTATGACACTCCACCTGAAATCCCCAGCTTTCCAAGTGTTTCACCCATCGCAGGTGTGACAGAGTCTGAGGGATTAGAGTGATGGTGTTAGTTAGAAAACAGCAAGGCTTTTCTTTAATTGAATTGGTCATTGTTCTTGGGATTCTAGGTCTAGTTTTTACCGGGGGGCTAACGGGTATTAGTTCTTTTCAACATTCATCCAATACTAAAGAGAGCCAAAATAATTTAGCATTTATTAAAAAGCAAACGCTTAACTTTGGTGTCATTAACAAGTTTTTACCGTGTCCAGATACGGATGGTGATGGTTTTGAAAATAGAACTACGCAAACAGGTACGTTAGGTTCTGTTGAACGATGTACAGCAAATTTAGGTGGCGTGCCTTATCTTGATTTAGGTTTACAAGAATCTGATGCAAATGATGGTTGGAGCAATGCAATTCGTTATGCGGTAAACACTGACACCACTAATGCAAACCTCATTTGTGATAAGACAAGTGCGGCAAGTATGTTTTGTAATTCGGGTTCGTCAATGGGGATATTTTGGTTTACGGCAACAGATACCCCTCCATTTGCTGCAGATAGAGGGACAGGGAATTATTACATCTGTAATGATAGTGCAACTTCTTGTTCTGGTACGCCATCCGATTCTAATCTAGAAAGTGACTCAGCAGCGGTGGTACTGGTTGCTTATAACGAAGATGGTGCAACCACCTTAGCATCTTGTGGTTCTGCTACGGGTGCTAATGCTGAAAATTGTGATACCGATGCTTATTATCACCAAAAAACTTTGTCAGTAGCAGAGGGTGCTTTTTTTGATGATGTCATTACCAGTATTAGTGGTTATGAGGTTAAATCTAAATTGCTATCAGGTGTTATTGCTTGGAATAGTTATACTTCGTCAAGCTCAACAAGTGGGTTGACTCCAACGGTGGAAATATTTGATGTTACACAGGCTGAAATTGATGCCGGTAATGTCCCTACGTCAAATAGTAATAGTCCAGACGTGATTTTGGTTAATCGTGATGTTTCTGCAGATTTAGATCTTCAAAATGGAGATGATTATATTGCGATAGGTAATAATTTAAATTCTGGCGCAACCTTAGATGCGGGTAATGGGGATGATGCTGTTTATATTGTTGGTTCTGCATTAGGTACAGTTTCATTAGGAAGTGGTGATGATCAATTTGTTTTGGGTACAGATTTAACTAATGTTCTTGATGCTGGTAGTGGTAACGATAAAATTTGGATACAAGGTAATATTAATTCCGGTTCAACTCTTAATTTGGGGTCTGATAACGATGTTTTATGGGTGGGTAATACAGCGGATTCTACATCAGGAAATATTAAAGAAATAATCGATGGTGGTTCAGGAACCGATATCTTAGTGTTAGAAAATTTTGCCAGTGCAACAGCATGGACAACTTCATCTTCTTATTTATCCACAAACATTACAAACATTGAGTACGTTATTTTTGCTGATGATAGCTATGGGAATAGACAATATTGTCAGTGGGGTGGAAGTGGTACAGATGCTTGCCCATAATTTGATTACAGTTGACTTTTATGTCTGATATCCATCACAAAATTTTACTTATTGACGACGACCCAGCATTACGCAGTATGCTGGGTTTTTCTTTGGAATTGGCTGGTTATAAGGTTGTAGAGGCGGGTTCTAGAGTTGAGGCAATAAAAGCCTTATCGAGTGCAGAGTATCAAGTGGTTGTGCTTGATATGGGTATGCCGCCTCATGAATTTTCGCCTCAAGAAGGTTTAGCGGTTTTAGACTGGTTAAAGTCTAGACAATCTTTAGCTAAGGTATTGGTTTTAACTGGGCAAGATGCACAAGCAACCTCTTATTTAGCTTTAAAAAATGGTGCGTTTGATTTTTTAGAAAAACCCATTTCATCGGAGCTGCTTTTAAGTGCCGTTAAGCGAGCTTGTTTGTTTTATGAGCAAGCGTCTAAGCTTAAACAAGACGAGGGCGTTCAGCAGCTACAAGTAGAGGTTACCTTGGGCGATGGTGTTAAAGCCATTCGCAATCAGGCTGAAGAAAAATTGATCAGGCAGGTATTAGCTGACACGCAATTTAATGTTCATGAAGCGGCCAGAAGGTTAGGTCTAAAGCGTGAAAATGTTTACTACTTAATTAAAAAATACGGTTTACAGCGCTAAGTGGATTTTATTACCTTAAAAGAGAGTCTTGATTTAACCGAGTTTGTATCGGAAGACATTAAATTAGTACTTCTGCATTGGGGTTGGCTAATATTAGTAATCCTTGGTATTTTAATGATTGGCTTTGTTTATTATTTAAGATATAAATCTAAGCGTCTTGGTTACGCACTTTCTCAATTATATTCCCTTAATCAAGAAGTTGAACAAGATGCTTTGAGTTTTTTCAACCAGGCCTGGTCAATTTTGGAATGCGCGGGGTGCTTGCAGTTACAAGCTAATGTGGAATGGTTTGGAGAGGTTCGCCAGGTTTTACGAGGTGGGCAAAATGCCAAAAAGGGGCGAAAGGTTAGTTTTGACGTTTCACGTGACGATATGAGTTTTCAAGGCGACCTGTTTTTAAGCCGAAGAGCGGCTGAGCCAGAAAGTCTGTCTAATTTAGTAATTAAAACCTTTTTAAATATCTTAGAGCAAGATTTAGTGCTTAAAGAGGCCGAGATATTAACCTCTCAAAAACGATTAGAACGTTATCAAATGTTTGTGCAACATGAAATAAAAAATATTGCGCAGTTTATTCAATTATTTAGTGAGCAGGTTAAGCAAGCGACTCAACCGCAATCCAAAATAATGTTAATCGATCGATTGTCTGAGAGCTTGCCAATTATGGCTAAAAGAGCTCGTAAAACCATTCAACATATGCAACAGCCACTTTCTGAAAAAAATGAACGCAGTTATATAAACCTGCGAATCTTAATGCAAGAAGTGGTCGCAATGTATGGTTTAAATGCAGAGATTCACGGTGCTTCTAATGTCAAATTATCTAGGACACTGTTAATAGAAGTGTTTAAAAATATATTAGGTAACTTTAGTGACCATCCCTCATCAAAAGAACCTGTAAAGATATTGATTGGCAATCCAAATGTGGATGGGAAGGTACAAATAAAAATAATTGGTCAGCTTTACGGGCTAGAAAACGAAATGGTATCAGAACGACTATTTGAACCCTTTTGGACAACCAGTGAGAGCGGTATGGGCTTAGGGTTGTTTTTAGCCAGAGAGCTACTCAAGCAGATTAATGGGCAAATTAACTTTGAACAATCCAATAAAGAATTCAGTTTTTTGGTTCAACTACCTGGGCAAAATGCCTAGTAACCAAAATGCTATTGCTCATGCTTAATAGACAAGCTGCTAAAAATGCCCACGTTATTATCCAGTTTAAAAGGCTAGCGACTCAAAACCCTCCTCATTATTCAATTTAAAAGGCTAGTAACTAAAAACTATCGTCATTATCCAATTCAAAAGGCTAGTGACTCAAAATCAACGTCATTATCCAGCTTGACTGGATAATCTCTGTTTGCCATATCAGATTCCCTGGTCAAGCCAGGGAATGACGTGGTGAGATTGTTTCTTGTTTACCTGGCCTGGTTGTTTGCTTTAGAAAAATGAATTTGGTTATTTTACTGATTGAGGCCTGTGACAAAAAACATCGTCGTTATCCAGTTTAAAAGGCTAGTGACTCAAAAACCATTGTCATTATCCAGCTTGACTGGATAATCTTTTATGGCCATATAAGATTCCCTGGTCAAGCCAGGGAGTGCCGGTTGAGATGTTTTAATGATTGCCATACCCCGAAAGGGATAGTAAAGGACTAGTTGTTAGCTTTAGAAAAATGAATGTGGTTATTATTCTGATTGAGGCCTGTGACAAAAAACATCGTCGTTATCCAGCTTAAAAGGCTAGTAACTCAAAATCAACGTCATTATTCAACTTGACTGGATAATCTCTGTTTGCCATATTAAGATTCCCAGGTCAAGCTAGGGAATGACGAGGTTTGGTGTTTTATGATTCAAAAACCCTAAAAGAGGGGATAATGGCATGGTTGGTTTTTATTTAGGGGGTTTGCAAGCAAAACAATTAAATTGCATGTATTTATAGTTAAAAGAGGGGGAGTAAAAAACTTTTACTCTTTTTTTTATTTTTAGGCTCTGTATTATGGAACCTACACAGAACGTGTAACGTTTATTTTAAAAAAGGAAGATACTTATGCAAGTTAACACTTTAGAACAACAAAAAGGTTTCACATTAGTTGAAATCGCAATCGTATTAGTTATTATCGGTTTACTTTTAGGTGGTGTACTTAAGGGTCAGGAATTAATTACTAACTCAAAAATTAAATCCGTAACCCAAGATTTTGATGGTATTCAAGCGGCATACTATGCTTATCAAGATCGTCTTGGCTCAGTTCCTGGTGATGGTGATGGTGATGGTAAAATTGATTCAGGTGCGACAGGTGAGCAACTTTTTTGGGATCAATTAAGAACCCAAGGTTTTGTTAAAGGCGCTTCTGCTTCAACACACCCAACGCATGCATTAGATGGTACTTTCTCTGTTGATTTCAGTAGTACATTTAACAAGAATGAAGTATGTGCTACGAATATTGACGGTGCCGTAGCTCAAGGAATGGATACTAAAATGGATGATGGTGTATATAATAAAGGTATTTTTAGAACCACTTCTGCTTATGCAGCTGGTACTCCAATAACAGTATGTAGAGAGCTTTAATTCTTTATTAAAGTTATCTTGGTGATAAAGCCCGCTTTTTAGCGGGCTTTTTTATTGGTTATAATTATGAATATGCTATCTGCCTTTAAAAAAAAACGTTATCATTATTTTATAGGGTTATTTTTATTTAGCTACCTATATTCTCAACCCAATATGGGTGGGGTAGGTTGGCTTGTACCTTCAAATATTGCCCTTTGGTTTTCTTCTACTATAGTGGTGGTATTGGCCGCATTTAAAGTATGGCAAACCCAAAAAATAAATTATTCTTTGTTTAATACCTTACTTGGTTTATTGTTATTAGGTATTTACGGTTTTGGTATTATTAGAAGCCATTTAGATTATCAAGAGCTGTTGTTTTACTTTTTACTTTTACTCAATGTCTGGTTGTTTTTTTTGGCCTTATTTCAGTTTTTATTAACCGTTAAAATCTTTAATAAATTGCTTTTTTTTATTGTGGTTTTAGGCGTTTTACAAGCTGCAATTGGATTAATTCAGTATTTTGACCATCAACAGATTTTTTATATTCTTTTTGGCTATGAGCCCTTTGCCATAAATGGTCGGCCTACAGGCTCTTTTCAACAAGTTAATATGATGTCTTCCTTCTTGGCGGTTTCATTATTGGCTGTCTTATATTTAATAACCATTAAATCTAAAGTTTTGGTTACGTCTAAAACCCGATTTTTTCTATTATTTTTGTCAATGTTTATATTTACAGTCTTTTTCTTAACGGAGTCAAGGGCTGGTTTGGTTGCATTAATAGGCGGTTTGGTCACTTTTTTAATAGTAAACTTTAGAGTGATAAAACCCAGGTTTGGCTATTTTCTTGTTTGGTTATTAATTGCTGGTTTAACGGCATTGTTAACCTCTCTTATTTTGCAATATACAGTAGTAGATTCAACTGCCGTAAGTTCAACCGTTTTAAGCAAATTTGAAAGAGTGGCTGCGGGCAATGATGTGCGTATGGATTTGTATATCTCAGCTATTAAGCTCTTTATGCAGTCACCTTTTTTAGGTTACGGTATCGGTAATTATGATCCAGTGATGGTGCAATTTTATAGTCATTTAACTCCATCACCTGAATTGAAAGCTATTTTAGGTAATATAACTCACCCGCATAATGAACTGCTGTTTTGGATGCTGCAATCAGGTGTAATCACATTAATTTTAGTAATTGCTTTTATCTACTTTTATATTAAAGGCTTGTTCAATAATAAGCGTAAAATTATTGCATTATTTTTACTAATACCTATTGTGATTCATTCCCAATTGTCTTTTCCGTTTATTTTATCAAGCTTACATTTATTTCTATTTCTCATTCTTTTGGCTTTTGGAAGCACGAGAGTTAAAAGCTATTCATTCCACGTTGATAAATCAAAAGTGATAAAAATTAGCTTATTGCCAATTATTATTGGGTATTTTTCACTTACAAGTCTATTAGCTTATTCTATGTTTAACTCAATTGAAGAGATTTATTATTATCAGAAAAGACTTTTCTTACATAAGCAGTCTGAGTATGCTGGAAAAGAGTCAAATGGTTATTTTTACTTTGCTTCTAAAAATCCTTTAACTCGACCTTTTATACGTCAAGAAATGAACCGAATGTTTGATAAAGCGATTGAACAAGGTAATAAATATGATATAAACCAATATGTTTTATGGTCTGAGAAAAATGCTTATTCAGAAGATGTAGATAAAGAAAGATTATTAAAAGCACTAACGTTAGGAAAGTTAAATAACAATGCTGCAAACAAGTAATATTTTGAATGTAAAAAGAAGTAAAGGCTTTACATTAGTAGAATTATCAATAGTTTTATTGATTATTTCATTATTAGTTGGGGGTGCTTTTAAAGCCGTAGCAATGGTTGAAAATGCCAAAGTAAACCGTTTAATAAATGATTTACAATCATTTCAAACCGCATATTATGGCTATTATAGTCGGCTTGGTGATTATCCCGGCAATGGTACTGCGTTTGATCAGTTTATTGATTATGATGCTGTTGGTGTGGATGATGGTACTTTTTTTCAGGATTTGTTTGATCAAGGTTTTATAAAAAACCCTAAACCTGTTTCATCATTAGTGGATTCTGGAATTTATTTTGCAACGTTTTTACCAACCAGTGGTTCAGTTGGGTTGTTGACAGGTACTATTTTGGGTAAAAACCAAGTATGTATTACATTGTTAAAAAAAGATAACGCTAGACAGTTTGATATTTCTCTTGACGATGGTGCATGGAATACGGGTACTATCCGTTCTGATTCTGACTTTGATACTGCCCAAACTCATACTATGTGTTTACAAATTTAATTTTTATTTGATTTTTAACCATCTTTATAAAAAGTACATTTTGTAACAAGTCCTCTATTGGTGGCTAGTAAGATTCCCTGGACAAGCCAGGGAATGACGAGAGGGGGGGGTAATGATTGCCACAGCCCGCAAGGGGTATAAAGGCATGGCTGTTTAATTGAAAAAATGAATGTTGTGATTCTGTTGATTAAGGCTAAGAGCTCAAAAACAAACGTCATTATCCAGCTTGACTGGTTAATCTCTCATTGCCATATAAGGTTCTCTGCTCAGACATGGGAATGATGATTTAAGATGTTTTAATGATTACAGCACCCTGCAAAGGGATTAAAGGCCTGGTAATTCTATTTTAACCACAAGTTTTCTTTTTATTCTTTCTCTATGTTAGAATACGCGCCCTTGATTGTTTCTATTAAAATTTCTGTATATTCAGTGACATAGATTCAATTTTACTGTTTTATTTACCCTTTTATTGTTATGGAATTTCTATGCCTCAAACTACTCCTTTTACCGGCGGTCTTTATGTGATTACTTATGGTTGTCAGATGAACGAGTATGATTCTGACAAGATGGCGAGTCTGTTGGAAAAAACGTATGGCTTGAAGCTGGTCACAGAACCAGAGGAAGCGGATGTGGTTTTGATGAATACCTGTTCGGTTCGTGAGAAAGCTCAGGAGAAGGTGTTTTCTGAATTGGGTCGCTGGACAAAATGGAAAGCGAAAAAGCCAAACCGTGTGATTGGTGTAGGCGGTTGTGTAGCCTCTCAAGAGGGTAAAGTGATTCGTCAGCGTGCGCCCAGTGTGGATGTGATTTTTGGCCCGCAAACTTTGCACCGCTTGCCAACGATGATTGATGAAGCATTGCGTGTTCGTGGTGATGACTCTATCAAAAAGAAAAAAGCTGTTATTGATATCTCTTTCCCTGAAATTGAGAAGTTTGATAATTTGCCTGAGCCAGAGGTAAATGGTGTCTCGGCGATGGTGTCAATCATGGAAGGTTGTTCTAAATATTGCACTTTCTGCGTGGTGCCTTATACCCGTGGTGAAGAGGTAAGCCGTCCATTTGAGGATGTGATGCACGAAATTCGCACTTTGGCTGAACAAGGTGTGCGTGAGGTGAATTTGTTGGGTCAAAATGTGAATGCGTATCGCGGCTTAATGGCGGATGGAGAAATTGCCGATTTAGCAATTTTAATGCATGCTGTACGCACCATTCCAGGGATTGATCGTATTCGTTTTACCACTTCTCATCCTAATGAAATGACACAAAGTATTATTGATTGTTATGGTGAAATTCCTGAGCTAGTTTCTCATTTACACCTGCCGGTTCAGTCTGGTTCAGATAAAGTATTGGCAATGATGAAGCGTAATCATATGGTTTTAGAATATAAGTCTACCATTCGTAAAGTACGTGCATTACGTCCAAACTTATGTTTATCGGGTGACTTCATTATTGGTTTTCCAGGGGAAACTTGCGATGACTTTAAAGAGACTTTAGCGTTGGTGGAAGAGTTAGGTTATGACCGCTCGTTTAGCTTTATTTACAGCGAACGCCCAGGTACACCTGCGGCAGGGTTCCCGGATGATGAGCCGATGGAAAAGAAAAAACGTCGCTTGTTTATGTTGCAAGAAGTCTTGAATAAGCAAACTCTAGCTATTAGTGAGGGCATGATTGGTACCCTTCAACGTGTGTTGGTTGAGCGTTTATCACGTAACTCATTTAGTGAAGTAGCTGGGCGAACTGAAAATAACCGTGTCGTGAACTTTGAAGGTTCGCCTGAGTTAATTGGCCAGTTTGTAGACGTTGAAATTACTGAGGCCTTAACAAATTCTTTACGCGGTAAGCTCGTGGCAACGCCAGAAGCAGATAGGCATGTCGCGCCGCAGTATCATTCTCTTAATTAGAATTCATTATCTCAAATTAATAAAAAATTAATTAAACCAACATCTTGTTGGTTTTTTTATTATGATTTAATTGTTTATTGATATACACAAATATATTTCATCTTGACCTAGAGGCTCAATTTGCCAGCATTACATACTATTCAATTTTCACTGTACCCTGAAGATAACGAGCGTTTACAAAATTTATGTGGTTGGCGCAATGAGCATTTTGATCAAGTCGAGCTGCGTTTAGGGGTTGAAATTAATTCTCGTGGTTTTCAGGTTTCAGTAACCGGTATAGAAAACCGTACCGTGCAAGCTGAGCAGTTAATTAGAGACCTCTATGAAGAGACTAATCATGAAACATTATCGCCAGATAAGGTGCATTTGTTTTTACATGAGTTTGGTTTAGATCAAGAAAAAACGCTGGATAGCGAACAGATTTTGGTCAAAACACGTCGCAAGACCATTAAAACCCGTAACCCTAACCAAGCTAATTATATTGAGGCAATTCAGTCTTACGATGTAAACTTTGGTATTGGCCCAGCGGGAACCGGTAAAACTTATTTGGCCGTCGCTTGTGCGGTTGAAGCTTTAGAAAATGAAAAAGTTCGCAGAATTATTCTTACTCGCCCAGCGGTAGAAGCCGGTGAAAAATTAGGCTTTTTACCGGGTGATTTAAGCCAAAAGGTAGACCCTTATTTACGTCCGCTATTTGATGCTTTGTTTGAAATGATGGGCTTTGAAACGGTTGAGCGTTTAATGGAAAAAAACGTGATTGAAGTTGCCCCTTTAGCGTTTATGCGCGGTAGAACCTTAAATGATTCGTTTATTATTTTGGATGAAGCGCAAAATACCACTGTTGAACAGATGAAAATGTTTTTAACTCGTATTGGTTTTGGATCAACTGCGGTGATTACCGGCGATATCACGCAGTGTGATTTACCTAAACATCAAAAATCGGGCTTGCGTCATGTTATTGAAGTGCTTGATGGCGTTGATGGAATTGGTTTTACGTTTTATCAAGCTCATGATGTTGTTCGCCACTCTTTGGTGCAAAAAATAGTTAGGGCTTACGATAAATATGATCGTAAGCTAGAGCGTCATAAAGATAACCTGTCTTCTAATTAACAACCAACGGGGTGCACTAAGATGATTGATATTGATTTGCAGTGGGGAATAGATGAGCAGTCTATTCCAACTATTGAACAATGCCAAAAGTGGGTACATGCAAGTGTTTTAGAACCACGTTCTTTTGAACCCGTTGAGATGACAATTAGAATTGTAGATAAACAAGAAAGCCAACAGCTTAATGCGGATTATCGTAATAAAGATAAGCCAACCAATGTTTTGTCTTTTGAATTTGAACAACCACCAGGCCTGGTAGATATTGGTGAAGAACTTCCGTATTTAGGCGATTTAGTCATTTGTGCAGAGGTCGTTGCTGAAGAAGCTAAAGTCCAAAATAAATCCTTAGAAGAGCATTGGGCACATATGATTGTGCACGGTACCTTGCATTTACAAGGCTATGACCATATAGATGAGTATGATGCTGAAGAGATGGAAGGCCTTGAAATAGAAATTATGCAATCTTTAGGGTATGAAAACCCTTATCAAGAAAGTTAAGTGGAAGATTCAGTAGAAGACTCAGTAGAAGATTAAACACTATCACATAACGTCATTCCCGTGCTTGACACGGGAATCTGTTTGGATTGATTAAAGATTATCCAGTCAAGCTGGATAATGACGGTTGCTTTGGATAGTGACGTTTGCTTTGGTTAATGCCTTTTGCTTTGGCTAGTGCCCATTGCCCATTGCTTTGGGTGTGACAGTGGAGTTTGGGTATAACAGTTTGTATGGACGTTTGTATGGATGTACCTGCAAGGCTTGGAGTTACCAGGCCTGGTTGTTTTTCAATGTGGTTGTATAAAACTAGACTTATTTAAAATAATAAATTTAATGCTTCGTGACTTTGTGTCTTCGTGGTAAAAACCAGATATGTGAGACCTTTGCACGAGATAGGTGCGAAATAAAAATGAGGGAAAATTTACCTGATTGCGGCGGAAAACGTAGGGAATAGCTAGCTATTCGCAAGTTTTTCAACAAAAATCGGGTGAATTTTAACCATTTTTACTCGTACATACTCTCGTGCAAAGGTCTCTATGTAAAAAAAGGATGAAAAAAAAGAAATGAGTGACAGTAGTAGCGGCTCTTCGTGGTTAGAGCGTCTTGGAAAAGTATTTTCAGATGAACCGGAGAGTCGAGAAGAGCTTGTAACCGTTTTAAAAGAGTCACAATCACAAGGTGTGATTGATGCGGATGCTTTATTGATGATTGAGGGGGTCTTGGATGTCTCTGAATCTCGTGTTCGTGACATTATGATTCCTCGTTTGCAGATTGAACTTATTGATGAGACAGAAACTTTAGAGTCTATTTTAGAAACTATGCTTGAGAGTTCACACTCTCGTTACCCTGTTATTCAGGGAAAAGAAATTGTGGGTATTTTACTTGCCAAAGATGTGCTGCGTGCTGTAGTTAAAGGCGAGTTAAATAGCAAAGAAGATTTACAAAAAATTTATCGCAAACCTATTTTTATTCCAGAAAGTAAGCGCTTAAATGTGCTGCTTCGTGAAATTAAAACTAGCCGTAACCACTTAGCTTTAGTGGTTGATGAGTATGCAGAGTTAGCAGGCCTGGTCACTATTGAAGATGTTCTGGAACAAATTGTTGGCGATATTGAAGATGAACACGATATTGAAGAAGATGCCAATATTCAAAAACGCGCTGGCGAGTCCTTTTCAGTGCAGGCATTGGCGACCTTAGAAGAGTTTAACCATTTCTTTAAAGTTAACCTGGAAACCGAAAGTACTGAGACAGTAGGTGGTTTTGTTGGTACAGAATTGGGTCATGTTCCTCGAGTTGGCGAAACGTTAGAAACTCATGGTTTGTGTTTTAAAGTACTAAAAGCTACCGATAGACGTGCAGAAGTTTTTGAGGTTAAACCGATTGAAGATTCAATGATTGAAGTGAACAAAGAGCAATCACAAGACATTATTGAAAATCATCCCAATTCGCTTTAAAACTGATAGAGACCTTTCTAGCAAACGGGATTAGCGCTTAGTGATTTATTATTTATGATCATTAAGACCGTTTGCAGATTTAATAAAACTAAATCAAACCTAATTAAACCCAATCTAGTCAAAATTACCCAGCAAAGGAAACGGTTTTGAAACCAGTTGCCCAATTCTTAAAAAATATATTCCTCCCACAAAAAACACATTTGATTGCACTTTTATTAGGTGCAATGAGTGTGTTTGCGTTTGCGCCTTTTGAAATTCCTCCAATTATGTTGGCTTCAATAGCTGGTTTATTTATGCTGTGGTTGGATGCTGAATCGCGATTTGATGGTGCAAAAATTGGTTTATGGTTTGGTCTTGGGCAATTTGGTTTAGGGGTTAGTTGGCTGCTTTCAAGTATGTATCTCTATTCAGGCGTTGTGTTGCCCGTTGCTGTTTTGCTTACCGCTGGATTTGTATTGTTTTTATCGCTCTCGGTTGCGTTAGGCGGTTGGGTTGCACAGCATTTTAAAAACTCGAAACAACCAGGCCTGGTATTAACCCTTTTATTTCCTGCTGTTTGGGTGTTATTAGAATTGTTTCGATCGACTATTTTTGGCGGTTTTCCATTTTTAATTAGTGGAACCACGCATTTACACACTTGGCTGGATGGCTATGCCCCAGTATTTGGTGTTTGGGGAATGTCATGGGCGGTGGCGATATCGGCGGGGCTGCTGTTGTGGTTGTTTAAGCAAAAGAACTGGGTGGTTGCGAGTATCTCATTATGTTTAGTTTGGTCGATTGGCGGTCTTTTACAAAATGTGGAATGGGTTAAGCCTATTGATAAGCCATTAGAAGTTGCGTTAATTCAGGGGAATATCCCGCAAGATAAAAAATGGTTACCTGATGAATTTTATCCAACCTTAAAAACCTATATTGGATTAACCAAACGCAATATGGATGCAGATGTAGTAGTTTGGCCGGAAACCGCCATTCCAGCTTACTTTGATGTAGTTGAAAAAGGCGCTTTAAAAGGTTTTATAAAAGATGCAGAATTGCTAAATACGGATATTTTGGTGGGAGTGATTGCTGGTGGCGTTCATTCAGATAATTATTACAATGCCTTAATTAATATGCACAATACAAAACAACGTTATTACAAACAGCATTTAGTGCCGTTTAGTGAGTACTTTCCGTTTACTAGCGCATTTGCTTTTGTGAGCGGCTTGTTTGATATACCATTTGCGACGTTTTCTCATGGCGATATTAATCAAAAACCACTTATGTTGGGTGGACAACCTGCGGGGTTAAGTATTTGTTATGAGATGGCGTTTGGTGATGAATTGGCTAGGCAACTGCCCGAAGCGAAATACCTTATTACGGTTAGTAACGATGCTTGGTTTGCCAATACTTTTGAGCCAGCTCAGCAATTGCAAGAAGTGCAAATGCGTGCTTTAGAGTTGGGGCGTGAAATAGCGAGAAGTACTAATACTGGGTACACGGCTATTGTGGATATTAAGGGAAACATTAAGCAACAAATACCCGCTTATGAAGAGGGTGTTTTACGTGGAAAAGTGCAACCCTATGAAGGCCTAACGTTTTATGCCGAATGGAAAACGATGCCGATTCTATTCTTATTGTTTACGTATTTTGGATTTTTATTGGCTAAACGCTATTTGCAACGCGGTAAATTTAACTAATTGTATGTTCTTGATTAACCCTGAAGTCACAAAGGCATGAAATTTTTAAAATTAAGCTTGTTGCCTTAGTGACTTCGTCGTTACATTAAACCTTAATGAGGAAAACTTAATGAGGTTTAGAAAAAACAGGGTGGTTCTCATCCATTGCCGCGGCTAGGCGATAGCGTAGCAGGGTAATCTCTGTTGGGTCAGCCAAACTTAAGGCTTTATCGGCTAAATATTGCTCAAGGACGGGTAAATCCATGTCGATAAACTCTTCAATACCTTGGTCTACGTCGGCTAAATATTGGGCAGTTTGTTTAATATCTGCCTGCAAATCATCTTGTACTTGTTTAAATTCTTGTGCGCTTAATTCGCCTAGTTCAGAATCGGCTTGCTCAGCTTTTTGTATGCTTTCTTCTAAAGTATCCCAGCTTTTATTTTCTGCTTTAATCACAAATTCTTTGGCATTATTTAAAAGCGCACGATACGCTTTAAGCATTTTATTTTCACTCATCTTTTTTTCCTGTTTTAGACTTACTTAAACTATAATAATGAACTTATTTAATTTATTTAGCAAGTTGCAATTTTGACTCGCTATCACTGTTTGAGAAGTAGAAGAAATACATCATGTCAGAAGTACAGTATAACCCGCAACAACTTGAAGCCGATATCCAAAAATCTTGGGACGAAAACCAGACCTTTGTGGTAAACGAAGATGAGAGTAAAGAGAAGTATTACTGCTTATCTATGTTTCCGTATCCAAGTGGAAGACTGCATATGGGGCATGTTCGTAACTACACGATTGGTGATGTTATTTCTCGTTTTCAGCGTATGCAAGGTAAAAACGTATTACAACCTATGGGGTGGGATGCGTTTGGTCTGCCTGCTGAAAATGCGGCAATGCAACATAAAGTAGCGCCGGCAAAATGGACTTACGAAAATATTGATTATATGCGTAACCAGTTAAAGTCTTTAGGTTTAGGTTACGACTGGTCTCGTGAAGTAGCAACTTGTCATCCTGAATATTATCGTTGGGAGCAGTGGTTATTTACGCGTTTAATGGAAGAAGGCTTGGTTTATCGAAAGCTCTCAGTGGTTAACTGGGATCCGGTTGATATGACGGTTTTAGCCAATGAGCAAGTCATTGATGGTAAAGGTTGGCGTTCTGGTGCTTTGGTTGAGCGTAAAGAGATTGCCCAGTGGTTCTTGCGTATTACCGATTACGCTGAAGAGTTGTTAGAAGGTTTAGATAAACTGGATGGTTGGCCAGAACAGGTTAAAACCATGCAGAAAAATTGGATTGGTAAATCGACAGGCCTGCAAATTTCGTTCCCTATTGAAGGGCAAGAAAATCAAACCTTAGACGTTTATACCACTCGCTCAGATACCTTAATGGGCGTGACTTATGTCGCGGTGGCTGCGGATCACCCTTTATCCCAAAAAGCGGCGGTTAATAACGAACCTTTAGAACGCTTTATTGAAGAGTGTTCACATGTTTCTACAGCTGAGGCTGATATGGAAACCATGGAGAAAAAAGGGGTAGATACTGGGATTCGTGTTCAACATCCTATTACCGGTGAAGTGGTGCCCGTTTGGGCGGCTAACTTTGTCTTAATGGGTTATGGAACGGGTGCGGTAATGTCTGTTCCTGCGCATGACCAGCGTGATTACGAATTTGCCAAAAAATATGATTTAGAGATTAAAGCGGTTATTGCTCCAAGTGCAGATGAGATGGCGGATGTTTCTGAAGCGGCTTTTACAGAGAAAGGCATTTTAGTTAATTCAGGCCTATTTGATGGTTTAAAGTCAAAACAAGCTTTACATGAAATGGCTAAGGTTTTAGGTGACAAGAAAATCGGTGATAAGCCGCTAGGCGAAAAACAGACCAACTATCGTCTTCGTGATTGGGGTATTTCTCGTCAGCGTTATTGGGGTTGCCCAATTCCGGTTATTTACTGCCCTGCGTGTGGTGCATTGCCTGTTCCAGAAGACCAACTTCCGGTGCGTTTACCTGAAGAGGTTGTACCCGATGGTTCTGGTTCACCATTAGCTAAAATGGATAGCTTCAAAAACTGCGACTGCCCGCAATGCGGTGGCCCAGCTAAGCGTGAAACCGATACCTTTGATACGTTCTTTGAGTCTTCTTGGTATCACGCACGTTACACATCAAAAGATAACGATAAAGCGATGTTAGATGAACGTGCTGACTACTGGGCACCGGTTGACCAGTATATTGGTGGTATTGAGCATGCTATTTTGCATTTGCTCTACGCTCGTTTCTTCCATAAGTTAATGCGTGATCAAGGTTTGGTTAAGTCTGATGAACCTTTTAAAAACCTATTGACGCAAGGAATGGTTTTGCTAGACGGCACAAAAATGTCTAAGTCAAAAGGTAATACGGTAGACCCACAAGGTTTAATCGAAAAGTTTGGTGCCGATACCGTAAGACTCTTTATTATGTTTGCCGCACCTCCAGAACAGAGTTTAGAGTGGTCAGATAAAGGGGTGGAAGGCGCATATCGTTTCTTAAACCGTGTTTGGAGACAAGTGCATACTCATATTGAAGCAGGCCTGGTAAAAGCAGCGACTTCTTCAGATGGCTTGAGTAAAGAAGCCAAAGCCTTACGTTTAAAAGTGCATGCGACTTTACAGAAAGTTACCGATGATATGGGACGTCGTCAAACTTTTAATACGGCAATTGCAGCGTGTATGGAGTTGATGAATGAGGTTTCTAAATTTACTGAAGATTCTGATGCGGCTCGTGGTGTTATGCAAGAAGCATTAGAAATTGTTGTGTTAATGCTTTCGCCAATGGCTCCACATATGTCACAGAGTTTATGGAATACGCTAGGACATGATGCATCCATCGTTGATATTCAATGGCCTGAAGTAGATGAATCCGCTTTAGTTAAGTCTGAAATTGAATTAATGGTTCAGGTCAATGGTAAGTTACGTGGCAAAATTGAGGTTGCGGTAGATGCCGATAAAGACTCAATTTTGGCGGCTGCAAAAGCCGATGATGCGGTGTTAAAGTTTATTGATGGTAAAGACATCGTGAAAGAAATTGTGGTGCCAGGGCGTTTGGTTAACCTAGTGGTAAAAGGTTAAGTTGTCTAGGATGCTTATGATTGGTAACACAAGTTTGATTTTTAAGTCGACGTTTAAAAAGCTAGCGACATTTAGTGGGTTAGGGTTGTTAATATTGCAACTCTCCGGCTGTGGTTTTCATTTGCGTGGTCTAGAGTCAACAGGTGCATTGCCTTTTAAATCTGTGCAAATTCAGGCTTCAAACAATGTGCGTGATGACTTGGTTACGGCGCTAAAAAGACAATTAAAAAATTCACAAGTTGCCGTCTTAGAAGATCAAACGGCTGAAGTGCAAATTCAACTTAACCCAACAGGTTATAAAGCCACCACTACCTCAACGAGTTCTGGTGATACCACTTCTCAATTGTTAAAAATGTCGCAGTCGTTTCAAGTCATTGACTTGCAATCAGGAGAGAAGATGCTTTCCGCAACAAGTGAAGTCTATCGTGATAGAACCATTATTATTAATGCCGTTCTAGCTTCAGACAGTGAGTTGCGAAGTATTCAAAAGTCAATGAGTAGTGAATTAGCGCGCCAAGTATTAAATAGAATTAGAATCGCTGTAAAAGTTGAAAAAGGCGAGTAATTTGTGATTTTAGCCAGTGCGTTTTTAAACCAAGTAAATAGCGGTATTTTAGAGGTTAAACCCATCTATTTACTTTATGGTGAAGAACCACTGTTTTTACGTGATAGCTTAGATGGTTTAAAAAAACAGTTGAACGCCCAAGGTTATATGACTAATGAAAGCTATGATGTTGATGCAAATTTTGATTGGCAAAGTTTGCAAATGGATACTCAAGCTGGCTCGCTGTTTTCTGAATCCCGCATGATTTTGATTAATATGCCAAAAGGCTCTCCTGGACGAGATGGCGGCAAGTTTTTTCAAGATTGGTGCGCTTATGTGCAAGCCTTACCTCCTGAAATTGTTCTTGTGGTTTTGTGTGAACGTTTAGACAATCGTCAAATTAAATCTAAATGGGTAACTTCAATAGAATCAGCAGGCCTGGTTGTTCAAGCTAAACCCGTACCCAGTAATGCATTGCCTGGTTGGTGTCAAAAACAAGCACAAAAGCAAGGTTTAACTTTAGAAGCCGAAGCCGCTAATTTATTAGCGGATAGGGTAGAAGGTAATTTACTAGCCGCTGACCAAGAAATAACTAAACTCTCTTTAAGTTTACCGGCAGGTTCGGTCATTACGGCACAAGATGTTTTGGAACATGTTGTTGACCAGGCACATTATCAATTGTTTGCTTTAGCGACGGCCATGTTAAACGGTAATACAGCATATAGTGTGCAAATGTTATCTAGGCTACAACAAGAAGGTATTGAAGCACCTGTTGTCCTTTGGTTATTATCAAAAGAGTTAAGACAGTTAATTGAATTAGCACAATTAACTCAGCAAATATCATTAAATCAAGCCTTTCAAAAATGTCGTATTTGGCAGTCTCGTCAGGGTGAATACAACAAGGCCATGCAACGTCATGATTTACAGCAATGGCAAAGTCTATTAAAGCAAGCCTTGCAGATAGATATGATGATTAAAGGGATTAAACCAACCTTAAACGATAGAGAAATCTGGTTTGGTTTGTCAGATTTAGTAGCAAAAATTGCACGTTAAGTTTGAAGAGAATTAACCACGAAGGCACGAAGACACGAAGAATATTTTTTGTTATTGCGAGTCACAAAGTGACGTGGCAATTTTTAGACCGTTAATACGTTAAAAATAGATTGCCGCGCCTGCGGCTCGCAATGACAGGTTGGTTAGTATTTAAATTATTTAATTTATTTTTTATTCTATGTTCACAAAGTTGAGTTGTCTAAAGAACATACCACACCCCGCTAGGGGGGTATAAAGGCCTGGTAAAAGTATTTTGATTTAAAAAAACTCGTGCCTTCGTGACTTCGTGGTGAAAATTGCACGCTAGGTTTAAAACACATTAACCACGAAGACACGAAGAATATTTTTGTCATTGCGAGTCACAAAGTGACGTGGCAATCTTTAGACCGTTAATACGGTAAACAAATAGATTGACAGGCCTGCGGCTAGCCATGACAGGTTGGTTAGTATTTAAATTATTTAATTTATTTTTTATCCTAGGTTCTCATAGTGGAGTTGTCCCCAGAACATAACACACCCCGCTAGGGGGTATAAAGGCCTGGTAAAAGTATTTTGATTTTAAAACTTCGTGTCTTCGTGATTTCGTGGTGAAAAAATTAGGTAAAAATAAAAAGAGAGTGAGTTGATGAACGTAAAAGAGTATATGACAAAGTTGGGTCAAGAAGCGCGTAAAGCGTCACGTGCTTTGGTTCGTGCCACGACAAAGCAAAAAAATGCCGCTTTGTTAGCGATGGCTGAGGCCATTGAATCTTCAGCTGAAACATTAAAATCTGAAAATGCTAAAGACTTAGCTAATGGTAAAGCAAACGGTTTAGATGCGGCTATGTTAGATCGTTTGGCAATTACCGATTCCGGTATTGCTGGGATGGCTGAAGGCTTGCGTCAGATTGCTTCATTGCAAGATCCGATTGGCGAAATAAGTGATATGAGCTATCGTCCATCTGGAGTTCAAATTGGTAAAATGCGTGTTCCTTTAGGGGTGGTGGGGATTATCTATGAATCTCGTCCAAACGTAACCATTGATGCGGCGGCCTTATGTTTAAAGTCTGGTAATGCGGCTATTTTACGTGGTGGTTCAGAAGCGAAATTTTCAAATCAGGCTTTAGCTAGTTGTATTCAAACTGGGCTTAAAGCGGCGGGTTTGCCAGAGACGTCTGTACAAGTGGTTGAAACGACTGATCGTGCTGCGGTGGGTGAGTTGATTGCCATGCCAGAATTTGTGGATGTTATTATTCCTCGTGGCGGTAAAGGCTTAATTGAACGTATTAGTGAAGGCGCAAGAGTACCGGTTATTAAGCATTTAGATGGGATTTGTCACGTTTATATTGATGACGATGCTAATCAAGACAAAGCCATTAAGGTGGCATTTAATGCTAAAACCCATCGTTACGGTGTGTGTAATGCCATGGAAACTTTACTGGTTGCAGAATCTCAAGCACAAGCAGTTTTACCTGAATTGGCAAAACTTTACACCGAAAAAGGGGTTGAACTTCGTGGATGTGCAAAAACCTGTGCGGTTATTTCTGCAAAACCTGCGACAGATGAAGATTGGGCTACTGAGTATTTAGCGCCTATTTTATCTATTAAGGTGGTTGCAGACGTGGACGAGGCTATGGACCATATTGCTGAGTTTAGCTCAGGGCATACGGAATCGATTATTACTGAAAACTTTAGCACGTCACGCCGTTTTTTAGCTGAGGTAGATTCAAGTTCTGTTATGGTTAATGCTTCTACACGTTTTGCAGATGGTTTTGAATACGGTCTAGGCGCAGAAATTGGGATTAGTACTGATAAATTCCATGCTCGTGGTCCAGTTGGTTTAGAAGGCTTAACTTCACAAAAATATATCGTATTAGGTGATGGTTCAATTCGTGATTAAAGCACAAAACCTTTATCAAGGTAAAAACGCGTGAAGTTGATTGGAATTAATGGTGGTACATTTGACCCTGTTCATTACGGCCATTTAAGACCGGCTTTAGAAGTGATGCAAAAATTAGGTTTGGAGCAAGTACGTTTTGTACCGTGTTATCAACCTGTGCATAAAAATCAACCTCAAGTTTCGGCCGAGCAACGTAGTGACATGATTCGCCTGGCGATACAGAATCAACCTCAATTCGTTTTAGATACCATTGAAATGGATAAAGGCGGGCCATCTTATATGGTTGAAACGCTTGCGTTATTAAAAGAGCAATATCCAGATAACGGACTAGTCTTAATGATGGGTACGGATGCGTTTGCTAAGTTTGATAGCTGGTATGAATGGCAGAATATTCTGGAATTGGCCAATATCTTGGTAATGCACAGGCCTGGTGATTCTGTTCCTCAGAAGGGCAATGGAGGCGAAATTTATCGACAGTATTTTGTTGATGAATTTTCAGAAATGTTTGGGCAAATAAGAGACATGTCGGTTACACAGCTGGATATTAGCTCGACGTTGGTTAGAGAAAGCTTACAAGCAGGAATGTCTGCAGAGTATTTATTGCCACCTTGTGTTATGCAATATATTAATAAACACGGGCTATATCAGCCTAACTAAAAAGCGTTTTGCACAAGTTCTAATTGTTCAAAACGTCTCTTTAAATGCAAAATTCGCAAAGCGAATAGGGAGCAACAAAGTTCAATGAGTATGGATATTAAACAAATTGAAACGCTAATTGTTAATACATTAGAAGATTCAAAAGCGCGCGACATTCAAGTCATGGATGTAAAGGGAATTAGCTCCTTTGCCGATTTAATGGTTGTGGCCACAGGGACTTCAACAACCCATGTTAAGGCATTAGGTTCTCATGTTGAACTTGCCTTTAAAGAAGCTGGTGAACCACCTCTTGGTGTTGAAGCCGGTCCTCAGCCTGATTGGGTTTTAGTTGATTTAGGTAATGCCATCGTACATGTTATGACTGAAGGTGCCAGAGCACACTACGCTTTAGAGAAGCTTTGGGATATTAAAAATCAGCAAGCGGCAGAATCGACTGAGCAAGTTGCAGACTAAAAAATATGGTTATTCACTTTATTACCGTTGGGCAAAAAATGCCCAAATGGGTTCAGGAAGGGTATGCCGAATACGCTAAACGCCTTCCTAAATCGTGCTCAATTAAATTGGTAGAATTGCCAATGGCGCAACGCGGTAAAACCGGTTCTGCCGATAAATATAAAGCAGAAGAAGCCAAAAAAATTCTTGCAGCAATACCCAAAGGCTCTCAATTAATTGTTCTGGATGAACATGGTCAACAAGTCTCCACGAAAGGGTTAGCCGAGAAGTTAGAGGATTGGTTAGCCAGTGGACAAGATATTGCCCTTGTTGTGGGTGGGCCAGATGGATTAGAGCAAAGTCTTATTCAGCAAGCTAAATGGAAGTGGGGCTTATCAAAACTCACTATGCCTCATCCGATGGTAAGAATTTTGGTAGCGGAGCAGATTTATCGAGCTTACTCGGTTATAAACAACCATCCATACCATCGCGAATAACCAGAGAGGCCTTTTTATCCAGCCTCTGCGTTAAATCCTAACTCGTTTACTAGAGTAAACTTCGCTAGAATTTGCCTTGACTCTGAATAAAAATGCTCTCTCTGGGCTTGTTTGTCCTTACCTTGAGAAAACCCCCTCGCTTTTATATTTGCATGGTTTGTATAACCAACGATTTTTTAATCTTTATGTTAAATCCTAACTCGTTTACTAGAGTAAACTTCGCTAGAATTTGCCTTGACTCTGAATAAAAATGCTCTCTCTGGGCTTGTTTGTCCTTACCTTGAGAAAACCCCCTCGCTTTTATATTTGCATGGTTTGTATAACCAACGATTTTTTAATCTTTACGTTAAATCCTAACTCGTTTACTAGAGTAAACTTCGCTAGAATTTGCCTTGACTCTGAATAAAAATGCTCTCTCTGGGCTTGTTAGTCCTTAGCTTGAGAAAACCCCCACGCTTTTATATTTGCATGGTTTGTATAACCAACGATTTTTTAATCTTTGAGTTAAATCCTACTCGATTAATATAAATGAACCTCTCGTTAATACTTGTTTTGAGTTTTAATAACAATCTTTTATAACTTTTTTATTTAGCACTCTCTTTCCCTCGTGCAAAGTTATCACTAGTCGTGAAAATGTTCTAAATTAACTAAGTTAATTAAAATTAATCTAAGATATGCACAATATTAGGAGTAAAGTAATTACACAGGTTGTAGTTATTTATCAATTTTAGCCTTTTTTCTTGTTTATGCTCTTGGGTGTAATGGTCTTTATTCATACATGTTTGTGAGTGGTTTAGGAAGCTTTTTAGATGAAACGAATTATTAAATATATTATTGTTGTGGCAATTATAGGTGCAACAGCCATTGTTTTTTATAACAAAATTTATATTCCTAAAAGTACCTTCAAAGTTGTTCATCCTGTTGTTGGAGATATGAATGTTAGTGTCAAAGGCATTGGAAATGTAAGCGCTAAAAACATCTATACTATTTCAGCCCAAACTGGGGGTAAAATTTTATCCCTACATACCGATGAAGGGCAATGGGTTAAAAAAGGCCAACTTCTTGTTGTGATGGATGGTGTTGATTTACCTGAACAATTGTCTGTGTTAAATGCCAGCTTAGAAAAGTCTAAATTTGAGATTAAAGCCGCCATAGAAGATTTAAAGGCACAGCAAGCTAAAAAAGAACTTATACAATTAACTTATAAACGAATGACTGAATTACGTAACAAACAACTTGTTTCTCAAGTGGATTTGGATCAATCTAAAGCTGATTTAAATAATATTAATGCTTTGATTAGTGCGGCTTCAGCTCACATTGCTTCGGCAAAAGCTGCAAAAAAAGTTATTCAAAAAGAACAAGATGCCTTAAATATAAAACTTAATAGATTGCGTGTTTATGCGCCAATCGATGGCTATGTCATCAGTAAAGGAGCGGAGGTTGCGCAAAATGTACTTCCTGCTAATCCTATCTTTAAAATTGTTGATACCCAAAATCTCTGGGTTCAAACCAAAGTTGATGAACGAATCAGTTCTGTTATTAAAGTTGGTCAAAAAGCGAAAATTACTTTACGTTCTCAACCAAATCATATTTTTAACGGTACGGTTAAAAAAATAAATGCCATGAGCGATGCGGTGACTTTAGAACGCGAAGTTGATGTTAGGTTTAATCAGCTACCGAAACCTTTCTATATTAATGAACAAGCAGAGGTCGTTATTGCGGTAAAGCAGTATCAAAATATTGTAAAGGTACCTGTCAATACGGTAGTACAGCATTCTGGAAAACCTGGTGTTTGGGTGGTTAAAGACTCACGTGCTTATTTTCAGGAGATTGAGATAATAAACCAAAATAACAAAGAGGTCGGTGTTAAAAATTTAACGTCAAAGGATCAGATTTTGGTACCGTCTTTAACTAAAAAATCTTTGTCTGATGGTATGAAAGTCTGGTTATGATTTATTTAGCTAAAGAAGATATAAAACATACACTCGGTAAGTTTATTGTTACAGCAATGGGTGTGGGAATGTTGCTTGGTATTGTATTAATCATGATGGGTGTGTACCGCGGGATGATTGCCAATGCAAATGTCGTTTTAAATGACTTAAATGTTGATTTATGGGTTGTTCAAGAAAATACTTTAGGCCCATTTGCGGAGGCATCAAGAATACCCGAAGACTTAAAATACACTATAAAAAGTAAAGAAGGTATTGATAAATCTGAAGCCATTACTTTCCAAAATCTTCAGCTCCCTATCGCGGGAAGCCATTTGGGGGTTATGGCGATAGGCTACGATGTTTATGGTGACATTAATCCTATAAACCCGAATAGATTAATTGCTGGCAGAATATTAAATAATAACCACTATGAAATTGTGGTAAGTGATAAAACGCAATATAAACTTAATGATAAAATTAAATTAGGTCGTAATTTTTATACCGTTGTTGGTATTACCCATGGCACGGTCACTTCGGGTGGGGACCCATTAGTCTATATAAGTTTGCAAGATGCAAAGGAATTGCAGTTTACCTATAGCAATAAGCGTATTCAAACTGATAGAGCGCGTGGTATTGTGAATAAGGATTCTCATTTGGTTAATGCGGTGATTGCCACACTTAAACCAGGTTATGATGCAGATAAAGTAGCGGCAGACATCCGACATTGGCAACATAAAAGTGTCTACACTAAAGCGCAACAAGAATATGTATTAACCAAGTTTGTGGTTGAAAAAGCATCAAAACAAATAGGTCTTTTTACCGTAATTTTAGTTGGGGTTTCTACCATCATTATTGCCTTAATTATCTATACGATGACTTTGGAGAAAATGAAAGAAATTTCAATCATGAAGTTAATTGGTTTACCTAATTCAATCATTATTAGAATGATTATTGAAGAAACATTATTACTTGGATTTTTAGCTTTTGTATTTGGTAATATTTTTTCTCATCTGATTTACAGTAAATTCCCTAAAAATGTATTGCTTGAGATTCAAGATGCATGGCTTCTTTTTGGTATTGTTATATTGATGTCTACAATTGCTTCATTTATTGGTGTCAAAAAGGTTATTAATGCAGATCCTTCAGCCGCGGTAGGAGGGTAAAAATGAAACAAGAAATAGCAATTAAAGTAGTATCTTTAAACAAACATTTCGGTGCAGACGATACTTTAGTAGATGTTATTCATGATGCAAATTTTGAAGTTTATAAGGGTGAGCTTGTTGCCCTTATTGCACCTAGTGGTGCAGGTAAAACTACGTTGTTAATGATGCTAGGGTGTGTTGATGCTCCAAGTGCAGGAAAGATTTGGTTAGGTGAACAAAAGGTCTACGATAATAAGTGGATTACGAAAGAGACGCGTAAAATTCGTCGTGAAAAGATAGGCTTTATTTTTCAGGCACATTATTTAATCCCTTTTTTGAATATCATGGATAACCTAATTCTCCTTCCTCAAACTAATAAAGTGAATGAAACTGAAGCAAAGCAAAAAGCACGAGAGTTGTTGCAATACTTCGATATTGCAGAAAAAGAAGAAGCAATGCCCTCACAGCTTAGCGGTGGGCAAAATCAACGTGTTGCAATTGCAAGAGCATTAATGAATAACCCAGAAATAATCTTGGCAGATGAACCAACAGCAGCCCTGGATATGAGTCGTTCAACTGATGTCGTTATGATGTTAAAAAAAATTGCCAAAGAGCAGAATGTGGCGATTATTATGGTTACGCATGATGATCGTATGTTGCAATATTGCAATAGAGTAATGAAAATTCAAGATAAAAAGGTCGTGTTTGAAACTTCCAATCAATAATATCTCACTATCAGACATATCTCTTGACCAAAATCTTTAGAATGAGCCATCGTTTACTAAATATTAGTGATTATGAAATCTACTAAGAATGATATGCCTTATGGAAAACTATACATTATCGATATCGGGTAAGTTATTATTTTTAAAATAAAATAATTGATTTACTTGACCGTAAGTTAATAAATGTGGATAATCTTCGCTCTTATTACATCGTAGTCATTGTTTCTGTGTACGCATAGAGCAATGTTGTGTTAATTGAGACTGTTATAAGAGTCAATTGGTTGGCTAAAAATGGTTAAAATTTTACTGCTTTTTGTTAAAAAAATTGAGAATAGCTAGCTATTCCCTGCATTTTTTGCCTCAACCAGTAAAAATTTTTCCACATTTTTATACCAACCCTGACTCATATAATAGTCTCAAATGTTAATGATAGGTCTACGGATCGTTAACACGTAAAAATAATATTTCGGGAGAAATAAAAATGGCTAATTCAGCACAAGCAGCAAAGCGCGCACGTCAAGCAGAGAAGAGTCGTATCAAGAACGTTGCACAACGTTCAGACATGCGTACAGCAGTTAAAAAAGTTCTAGCAGCAATTGAAGCTGGTGATAAAGAAGCAGCAAACGTTGCTTTCCGTTCAGCTCAGTCAAAATTAGATGGTATGGCTCGTAAAGGCATTATTGCTAAGAACAAAGCAGCTCGTTCAAAAAGCAGAATCAATGCTCGCATCAAAGCGATGGCTTAATTTATAGGTCTTTTTGCTCCTGAAGCACGACTGTTCGGCGTTACAAATTGTTCACTTACATTTGTAAGCTCACAATTTAAGCCATGAACAGCCGCACTTTAGAAACAAAAATCCGCTATAAATTGATTGATTAGAAAACCGGGTTTTGCCCGGTTTTTTATTGTCTAGGAAAAGGTAAGGTTTATGAAGTTTTTGAAATTTATGGCATTATTGGAAGGGACTTCTTTATTGCTGCTGTTATTTGTGGCGATGCCGCTTAAGTATCACTATGGAATGCCAGAAGCGGTGAGTCTAGTAGGGCGTGCGCATGGTGGTTTGTTTATCGCTTTTAATCTTATTTTGTTCTATCATGTAGGCAAAGGGCATCTTTCTGAAGTTAAAGGTTTTCTTGGTTTTTTTGCTTCTTTAGTGCCATTTGGTACCTTTGTATACAAGAGTAAAGTGCTTAAACCTTTATCGTAAGGCTCTCCTTAAACTTTACATCTCCGACTCTTGCAAAGGTCTCTTTTACTCTAACCTTGATTCAATAACGGAAATAGCTTTTGAAACGTATTATTAAAGCCACGGCAACCGTAGGTGGAATGACCATGATTTCACGCGTTTTAGGGTTTGTGCGTGATGTCATTATTGCTCGTTATTTTGGTGCCAGCATGGGGGCGGATGCCTTTTTTGTTGCCTTTAAAATCCCCAATTTTTTTAGAAGACTATTTGCAGAAGGCGCGTTTTCACAAGCTTTTGTTCCGGTTTTAGCTGAAGCAAAAGAGAAGCGTGGTCATGCAGCCGTTAAGCATTTAGTCAATGCCATTAGTTTTAGGTTAGGCGGGGTATTATTGCTATTGACGGCTTTTGGGGTATTCGGTTCCTCTTTATGGATGATGGTCTTTGCCCCTGGGTTTATGAATGAGCCTGAAAAATTTGCCTTAGCCTCCGATATGTTATCGATTACCTTTCCTTATTTATTGTTGATTTCATTGGTAGCATTTTCATCTGCCATTATGAATACTTATAACCAATTTGCAGTACCTGCGTTTACCCCCGTATTTTTAAACTTAGTGTTAATTAGCTTTGCAATATGGGTTGCGCCTTTATTGGATGTACCGGTAATGGCATTGGCTTGGGGGGTGTTAGTTGCTGGTGTTGTGCAGTTACTCTTTCACCTACCATTTTTATACAAGTTAGATTTACTACCGCATCCAACACGTCAAAAAGATGCGGGGGTTGATGATGTTAAACGTTTAATGTTACCAGCTTTATTTGGGGTTTCTGTTGCACAAATCAATTTATTAATCGATACTGTTTTGGCTTCATTTTTAGTGACCGGTTCTGTTTCGTGGTTGTATTATTCTGATCGTTTAATGGAGTTTCCCTTAGGGGTTTTTGGTGTGGCTTTAGCCACGGTAGTGTTACCAGGCCTGTCTAAAAAAGCGGCTAATCAAAATTGGCAAGGTTTTCAAGAAGATATAGATAGTGCATTACGTCTAGTGTTAGTTATTGGCTTACCGGCTACCTTAGGGTTATTGATTTTGGCAGAACCTTTGATTACGACACTGTTTTATTATGGCGCGTTTACTGCCCAGGATGCGACCATGTCGAGTATGAGTTTAATGGCTTACTCATTTGGTTTATTAGGTTTTATTTTGGTTAAAATTTTAGCCCCGGCTTTTTACGCGCGTAAAGACATGAAAACCCCTGTAAAAGTCGCTGTGGTGGCTTTAGTAACAAATACCATTTTAAATTTAATTCTAATAGGCCCTTTTGCACATGTTGGATTAGCGGCGGCAACAACGGTTTCTGCCTTTGTGAATTCTGGACTGCTTTATTGGTATTTAACCAAACAACAGGTATTTAAACCTATGGCTGGTTGGCGCAAATTAAGTCTTCAAGTTGGCTTAGCTAATGTGGTGTTAATTGCCTTTTTGGTAGTGCTTTCTCCATCTGTTGAGCTATGGCATAGTTTTGACGTGTGGTTAAGATTAGCTTGGTTATTTGGCTTAGTAATCGGTTCAATTGTGCTTTATGCGGTGGTGTTAATGGCAGTTGGGCTTAATCCTAGAAAGCTGGTGAATAAAACAAATTAATAAAACCCGTTAATATTGATTATTTATATTGATGGTAATGCCGCCATTCATCGTTCAGTGATGCAAATTCAAGAAGTTTAAAACGACCAGGCCTGGTAACTTAAAAACCAAAAGGTCTCATAAAGAGACCTTTGCAAGAGAGTATGCACGAATAAAAATGGTAAAAATTCACCTAATTTTTGTTAAAAAACTTGTGAATAGCTAGCTATTCCCAGCATTTTTTGCCTCAATTAGGAAAATTTTTCCTCATTTTTCTTTCGCACCTATCTCGTGCAAAGGTCTCATTAAATTAATTTAAGCGTGAAAAAACGGGTTTTTTAAAAGATTTACAAAAAGTTAGCGTCTTCAATAGGCTATAATTTACGGTTTGATTTTAAACAGAATACGGAACGCATGCAGTTAATTCGCGGCTTACACAATTTACCTGGTTTTCAAAGCCAACTTGCACAAGGCTGTGTATTAACTATCGGTAATTTTGATGGCGTGCACTTAGGGCATCAGCAGGTATTAAAAGCGGTAAATCAAAAGGCAAAAATGCTAGGTTTACCTAGTGTGGTTATGATATTTGAACCATTGCCCATTGAGTTTTTTGCCCCCGAAAAAGCCCCTGTTAGATTAATGAATTTGCGTGAAAAAATGCATGCATTTCAACAAACCGATATCGACTATGTTTTGTGTGTGCGTTTTAACGCCAAATTTGCAGGGTTAACGGCTGAGCAATTTGTTAAACAAATATTAATTGATGGTCTTAAAATTAAGCACCTTGTTGTGGGTGATGATTTTAAGTTTGGTAAGCAACGCCAAGGTGACTTTAGCTTTTTACAGCAAGCGGGTAATGCACATGGTTTTAGTGTTAATGATATGCCAACCTTTGGGGTGCAGGCCGAACGGGTTAGTAGCACACGTATTCGTCAAGCCTTAAGCGAAACTCCACAACCTAACTTGGTAGAGGCTAAGGCATTACTTGGCGGTAACTTTAGTTTTAATGGACGCGTGATTCATGGCCAAAAACTTGGTCGAACCATTGGTTTTAGAACATTAAATCTTAACCCTAAAAGAACCCAAATGCCGGTGCAAGGTGTATTTTCGGTAAGTGTTGACGGTATTGCAGATAAAGCCTGGCCAGGGGTGGCTAATTTGGGGTTGCGCCCAACTGTTGATGGCCTACGACCTTCAATTGAAGTACACCTTTTTAACTGGGATAAAGACCTCTATGGCTCCCATGTGCAAGTAAACTTAGAGCAATTTATTCGTCCAGAAATGAAGTTTGACGGCTTAGATGCCTTAAAAAAACAGATTGCTCAAGACGCTAACAAAGCAAAAGAATACTTTAATCTAATAGATTAAAACTAATTAAGACCTTTGCAAAGATCTTTAATAGATAAAACAGATTTAAATAAATTTTAAAATTTTAATTTAGGGCAATCAAACCTGCCCTCTTAACATGTGAAGTTAGATAATGACAGACTATAAACCGACTTTGAACCTTCCTGAAACAGACTTTCCAATGAAGGGAAGTTTGCCTAACCGTGAGCCTAAACAAGTAGAGGCTTGGTTATCAGATTCGTTATACCAAACTGTGCGTAAACACATGGAAGGGCGACCTAAGTTTATTTTGCATGATGGGCCTCCGTACGCAAATGGTGATATTCATATTGGCCATGCGGTAAATAAAGTTTTAAAAGATATGATTGTTAAGTCTAAAGGTTTAAGTGGTTTTGATGCTCCTTTAGTTCCCGGTTGGGATTGTCATGGTTTACCCATTGAGCTAAACGTAGAAAAGAAAAAAGGTAAAGTTGGCCAAAAAATTGGGGCGACTGAATTCCGTGAAGAGTGTCGTATTTATGCTCAAAAACAAGTTGAAGGCCAAATGGCTGACTTTCAACGTTTAGGAGTGATGGCCGACTGGGAAAACCCATATCTAACTAAAGATTTTAAATTCGAAGCCAATGAAATTCGTGCTCTAGCTAAAATTATTGAAAACGGACACCTTGTTAAAGGAACTAAACCGGTTTATTGGTCAGTAGGCGGCCGTTCTGCTTTAGCTGAAGCAGAAGTGGAATATGAAAACAAACGCTCTAAATCGATTGATGTTCGTTTTCCAGTGATTGATGAAGAAGCCTTTTTTAAACGTTGTCATCATGTAGAAGATCACACTGGTGAAGGTCCTTTATCTGTAGTGATTTGGACAACAACGCCTTGGACATTACCTGCCAACCAAGCCGTTTCAATTAACCCAGAGTTAGAATATTCTGTGGTACAAGTAAATGGCGAAAATGGTCCAGAACGTCTATTCCTTGCCGAGGCTATGATCAAAGACAGCATGGATAAATGGGGCTTTGATAAATATAACGTTATTGCCTATGGTCGCGGAGATCAGTTTGATTTAATTCGTTTACAACACCCATTTTATGACCGTATTGTGCCACTAATCTTAGGCGAGCATGTCACTACTGAAGCTGGTACAGGTTGTGTACATACCGCTCCAGGTCACGGGGTAGAAGATTTTCAGGTTGGTCTCAAATATGACCTAGAAGTGGATTGCCCGGTAGATGGTAACGGTAACTATGTTGCGGGTACGCCACTGTTTGAAGGTGAGAATGTACTTAAAGTCGATGACCATGTTCTTGAAGTTTTAAAAGAACATAAAGCGTTAGTGCACATTGAAGTGATTGAACACAGTTACCCACATTGCTGGCGTACAAAAACGCCATTAATTTTCCGTGCCACACCACAGTGGTTTATTTCTATGACAGAGGGTGGTTTACGTGATAAAGCATTAGCAGCCATTCCAAAAGTAGAATGGGTTCCTGAGTGGGGTCAAAACCGTATTGAAGGGATGATTGATGGTCGTCCAGACTGGTGTATCTCTCGTCAACGTTTCTGGGGTGTTCCCATTGCTATTTTTGTGCATAAAGTAACGGGTGAGATGCATCCACGTACGACTGAGTTGATGGAACAAATTGCTAAAATGGTCGAAGAAAAATCCATTGACGCTTGGTATGACTTAGATGTGGCATCCTTATTAGGTGCCGAAGCAGATGACTATGAACAAGTCACCGATATCTTAGATGTTTGGTTTGATTCTGGTATCTCTCACTTTACCGTTTTAGGGCAACGTGATGAGCTACAAGCTCCGGCAGATTTATATTTAGAAGGTTCTGACCAACATCGTGGCTGGTTCCAGTCTTCACTATTAACGGCTTTAGCAACAGATGGTCAAGCACCTTATAAACAAGTTTTAACCCATGGTTTTACCGTAGATAAAGACGGTAAAAAAATGTCTAAATCTAAAGGTAACGTCGTTGCCCCTCAGCAAATTGCTAATAAGTTAGGGGCAGATATTCTACGTCTTTGGATTTCGGCCGCAGATTACCGTTATGAAATGACCGTTTCAGATGAAATCATTAGCCGTACCGCAGATTCATACCGTCGTATTCGTAATACGGCACGTTTCTTAATGGCTAACATCAATGGCTTTAACCCAGAAACAGATATGGTCGCTTACGATGATTTATTGCCATTAGATAAGTGGGCAATTGGTCACGCGGCTAAACTTCAGCAAGAAATTACTGAAGCTTATGATAGCTACAACTTCCACAATATCTATCAAGCTATGACACAATTCTGTTCAATTGAACTAGGTTCATTCTATTTAGATGTCATTAAAGACCGTCAATACACGTGTAAAGCAGATGGACTGCCTCGTCGTTCTGCCCAAACGGCCCTATATCATATTGTAGAAGCCCTAACTCGTTGGATGGCTCCAATCTTAAGCTTCACCGCTGAAGAGATTTGGAAGCACTTACCAGGTGAACGTACCGAGACGGTTTTTGTAGCGACTTGGTACCAAGGGCTAACCGCATTAGATGAAAATACGGAAATGAATTCAGCCTATTGGGAAGAGATGATTTCAGTTCGCTCAGCGGTATCTAAACAGCTAGAACAGTTACGTAAAGACAAAGTCATTAAAGGTTCTTTAACGGCTGAAGTAACGCTGTATTGTGATGATGCACTGTTTGAAAAATTAAGCAAACTAGAAGAAGAGCTACGTTTTGTCTTAATTACATCTGAAGCAACCCTTAAACCGTTAGCAGATAAAACAGATTCTTCAATTGAATCTGACCTACCTGGTCTTTGGATTGACGCGGGAGCAACTGAACATCAAAAATGTGCACGTTGCTGGCACCACCGTGAAGAAGTTGGCAAAATTGCTGAGCATCCAGAACTATGTCAGCGTTGTGTAGATAACGTAGAGGGCAACGGAGAAGTTCGTCACTTTGCATAATAAAATGTGAACCACGAAGACACGAAGGCACGAAGTTTTTTTGAAATATAAAACTTTGACCTTCGTGTTTTTATATCGACTATTGAGTTTTATATTAAATTGGAAACAAAATGTCAGAAAATAACTTGAGTTCAAGTGCTCTAAAAACGGTTTGGTTTGCAGTTGTCGTCATTGTTTTAGACCAAATGACAAAATACATTGCTGTGAGCAATTTAACCTTTGGAGAGCCTGTTGCGGTTATGCCAAACCTAAACTGGACGTTGGCTTATAACTACGGTGCCGCCTTTAGCTTTTTGGCGGATATGGGCGGTTGGCAACGATGGTTTTTTGCAGGCCTGGCTTTAGTTGTTAGTGCAATTTTAATGTTTTGGTTATCAAAACTACCCAATAAAATCACCGCAGAAGTTTGGGGTATTAACCTTGTGTTAGGTGGGGCTGTGGGTAATGTTATAGACCGTTTTATTGCAGGGCGAGTCACTGATTTTGTCGATTTTTATATAGGCAGCTGGCACTATGCCACCTTTAATGTCGCCGATATTGCCATTACCATTGGAGCAGGCCTGTTAATTCTTTCAGAATTCATTCTAAAACCAAGAGAAAAGAAGCTAGCATAGCTTATAAATCATAGTGAATTAGAGTGAATCATAAATTAATCATTCACCAATAAAGTTACATCAAAACGACCAACGTCTTACCAGGCCTGGTTGTTTTTTGTTTTAAGGTTAAGTGTAATTTGGTTAAACTGAGACTCAGTATTTAACCTGTTGAAGTTATTGATAAATTCAAGATGATTTAACTCTAGCCCTAATTACTTGAATAGATTTATTACGATGCCTATAAGTAAAAAATCTATATTTATGGTTTTTTTAAGGTAAATTACATTGAAAGTTGTTTTTACTAGGCCTTAAAATGTATGTAATACAAGATAACCTGTAAAAACTACAGGTTTTTATTAATACTAAGGCATATAGTCCTGAAAACGTTTTCAATATGAAATACTCGGGCGAATGTGCCTTATAATAAATGTTATATGCACGAGAGATCGCAATGAAATTCGAGAAAATTGTGTATTCAGAGTTAAACTCAAAAGCTAAGGAAATGTACAACTTTCAAAAGGTTTCAGCCAAATTGGCAGATTATGGCTTTACTACAATGTGGCTCAACAACGATTGGCAAGGTGCTGATTTCATCGGAGTCCATGCTGATGGTGTTACTGATATAAAAGTTCAGCTGAAAGGTCGTCTCTCATTCAGCAAGAAGTACGTCGGTAAAAATATCTATATGTGTTTTATTTCAGACGGCGACGTATATCTATATCCACACGATGAAGTGTTAAATCAACTGGAGCATCGTATATCAGACAAAACGTATATTAAAACTGGCTCATGGAGTACTCCCAAACTCACAAAGCAAAACAAACAATTATTAGAGCCATATTTATTGTAGAGGGGCGTAAAATGAATATAACAAGTTGCTCAACCATCGCTACGCCTTCGGCTCCGCTGGACAGTCAAAGCTGCGCTTTGCCTGCCGGTTAGCAAGGCGTTAGAGCCAAAAGGAGAATTCGTGCTTCCACAATCAATCTCAAAAGTTTTGTTCATTTTGCTTATTTCACTTTTTATAACTTCATGCGGTGTAAATAAGGTAAAAATTGCTAGCAAAGCTACAGGCCCAAAAGAGCTTTATGTAAATTTATCCCAAGATCCTTTGCTTATTACCATTGAGCTTAAAATGATTCTTGAGTCAATCGGTTATAAGGTTGCTCTAAGCACCGAAGAGGCTAACAAAGCTATAAAAATTCATAATGATTCTCAGACAGAAACTATATATAGCAATGTAAGTGAGTCTACTAACAGATATGAACTAATACTTGGTTATCAGCCTATACAAGATAGAATTAGGTTAATTGCTGCATCGGTTAGAGATCGGAAAGAAAATAAAATTCTAGGTACGTGGCGTTGGTCATGGGATCAAATGTTACCGGCACCGACAATTGAAGACGCTATATATCTAATAGATGAAAATTTGTTGAGTAAAGTCTTCGAATGAAAAATGTCTTAACAAACAGCTACACCGGACTCCGTAATGTTTGCACCTTTCCTGCAAAAACACGCAGTAAAGTCGCCAACATTACTACGCGCGGTGAGCTGGGCGTTATGAGCGACCGCAAGCGGTCACTCATAACGGGGGGCTAATAGATTGCATTGCCAACCCGTTATGCACCTATAAGGAATATATCTTGGTCGAGATAGTACAAGAGTACGCCGCAGAATTCATAGCAGCTTTGGCCGTTATCTTGTCGGCTGCCGCGAATTGGCGCGCCGCGCGCGCGGAACGAGCGGCAGAAAAAGTAGAAAAAGCAATGCGCCGTATGGATATACTTGTGGAGATAGAGAGGAAGAATGCGGTAGTAGGGAAGCTTGCGCTTGTGACGGCGCAAAAAATAATGCTGCTCCAACAATACCCTCAGCTTGTAGACTCTTCTGAAAAAGAAATATATAGATTACGCAATAATCTTTTACTGCTACAGAATTATAAGGAAACTGAGGAAGAGCAACGAAGAATTGCAGAAGCCGTGGGTGGTGGCGCAAGTATTGAGCTTCATAGCGAAGCGCAAACTGATATCCATAGGTTGAGGGTTCGTATGGAGGCAGACGTTGAAAAAGAAACTAGAGTGTATACAGAATTGCTCGATAAATCGCAAAGTATCGGCGCATAACAAGGCGCGCAACCCAGACGGCTTCGCTTGGTCGTTAGCTTCCATAGTAATAGATAAAGAACATAAAGGGGTCAGTACTCTTTAGTTTCAAGAAAGATTATATCTTATTGAATTTATTGAATAATGATTATAAATTTTCTTTAATATATGTTTTAAGGGTATTGACTCCTTTTCTCACTGACCCCTTTTCTCAACGTTATGTGAAATTAGGTAGATGGCAATTGTGACATTTGAAGTTGTGAAACAAAAAGCTAAGGAGCTAAAAAAGCAGACACTTACAGTATATTTTGCATCTCGTGATCCTAATCTTCCAATGTATATTAGAATAATTGCTATTCTTGTCGCTGCTTATGCATTAAGTCCAATTGATTTAATTCCCGACTTCATACCTATAGTGGGTTTGCTTGATGACATTATTATTGTGCCTCTTGGTTTAGCGCTCATAATACATTTAACACCACCTGAAATAATTGAGGCGGCCAAAATAAAAGCTCTGCAATCTACAGAAAGACCAACAAGCTATACTGCTGCTTTCATTTTTATTTTTATTTGGCTTACAATCTTATTATTATCTGGTCAGTGGTTTTATCATGAATTTATCACATAACAAACGGCTCAACCGGACAAATGTTCGCTGCCCCCTTTTACTGGGCCCCTTTTTCTAAACCGAAAAACCATAGCTACAATAAGCTTACATAAATATGGTCGGCTAAAAGGCATACCAGGCCTGGTAACTTTTATAGGGTTTAGAGTATTTGTGGTTTGATATTTTATTCGTATAATCAAATCTTTATATTTGGAGCATAAGGTTGTGAATGTTGTGAATCTTCGTTTGATTTTAGGTTTGGTTATTCTTATTTTGGCTTATGTACTATTAATTCCGGGTATTACTGAACCTGTTTTACATATCACAACAACGTTAGATAAAGCTGAGTTAACGGTGTTGGGTAAAGAAGCCATTTTGACGAGTGGTTCAATTCCTAATTTTTTAATGCCTATGACGATGGAGGTGTTAAATCAAATTCAGGTAAGTGGTTCCGTGGTTATTCAAGATACGTCTAAAAGTATTTTGGGAACCTCACAGAGCTTATGGCAGGAAGGCAATTTATTAGTGGCTTTTTTGATTGTGTTTTTTAGTTTGGTTGTTCCCGTTATTAAGTTGGCTTTATTAGCGAGTTCAAGCCTATTTAAAAATACTGAATTGTCACAGTTTTTAAGAAATTCAAGTGGATTATTAAGTAAGTGGTCGATGGCAGATGTTTTTGTGATGGCTTTGATTATCTCTTTTTTAGCCATTAAAGCCAGTTCTGGTACTTCAACATTATTACAAACTGAAATTACCTTAGAAAATGGTTTTTACTATTTTCTTGGCTATTGTTTGCTTTCGATATTATCGAGTCAATTATTGATAAAAAAGGTTTAATCACCTTTATCTTGGCAGGGTTCTGGTAAGGTATTTTTTTCAGAAACATGAGTTTGTTTATCCAAAACAATATGTTTTTCAGCTCTTAATCGGTTTGATAACTTGGCAAGGCGGCTTTGTATTTTCCAGAATAAATAGGCCGTTTCGTCACAAGTCTCTTTGCCAGTTTGTTTTGCGGATTGGCAATTAAAAAGTGTGCTGTTATTTTTTACCGATTTTTTTGTAGAGTCATTATCAATCTTATCCATGATGCTATCCTTGCATCTAACCCGGTAAAACTAGTTATGGATGTTTACTGGGCCTTGGTTTTTGAAGTTTTTAAAATTTTTAACATTCTAACGCTGGCAAATCCATCAGCAGGCAGATTATGTTTACTTTGGTAATCACGTAAAGCGTTACGGGTTTTACTTCCGGCAATACCATCTGGTTTACCTACGTTATAACCTAATTGAGTCAATAAGGTTTGAATCTCTTTTATCTGAGTATGGCTTATTCCTTTATCGTTTTTAGGTTTTTGTTTAGTTAACGGTGGGCGTTTAACAATTCGATCGGCAAGATGGCCTACCGCTACCGCATATTTGTCTGCATTGTTCCAGCGTTTAATGACTTTAAAGTTTTGATAAACCAGAAATGCGGGGCCACGATAATCACTTACTAAGAGTAAACGGGCTTGCATATCTTCTTTGGGTAGGTTTCGTCCATCGGCTAAGGTAATGCCCATTTTTTGCCAAGCATTTAGAGTGCGGGCAGTTTTGTTATCAGCTAAAGCGTAATCAAACCCTTTTGGAAGAGAAACCTCTCGGCCCCAGTTTTGTTCTTTTTGCCAACCCAGTTGTTGTAAAAAATGCCCGGCTGAGTAGAAGACATCGGGCAAACTATCCCAAAGATTAATTTTACCGTCACCATCACCATCAACAGCATATTTTAAGTAGTTAGAAGGCATGAATTGGCATTGTCCCATCGCACCTGCCCATGAACCTTTCATCTGTTTTAAGGTGACATGGCCTTTATTTAAAATGGTTAAGGCACTCATTAATTGGGTGGTAAAAAATTGGCTGCGACGAGGGTCATAAGCTAAGGTGGCTAGGGATTCTATAATGGGAATATTTCCAGTATAGCTACCGTAGTTGGTTTCCATGCCCCAAAAAGCGACTAAGTAACGCCCAGGTACCCCATATTTTTTAGTGACTTTATCAAGCAGTTCTTTGTGCTCTTGGTATTTTTTTAACCCATTTTGTACACGGTGTTTACTGACCGCACGGTTAAAATATTCAAAAAAAGTCTGAGTGAATTCAGGTTGTTTTTTATCTGATTTTAGAACATTAGCGTTGAGCTTAATATTTTTAAACGCTTTATCTAGTGTGCTTTGAGAAATACCTTTTTGCAAAGCTTGTTTTTTAAAGTCGTTTAACCATACCTTAAACCCTTGTTCTGAAGCTGTAAAACTTTTGGATTCGGCGTGAGCATTAACGCTTAAAAAAGCTAACAGTGCAAAAGTTAAAAGCACAATGCTTAGAATGTTCTTAATATGAAATTTTGTTATCGACATGTTCAGTTTCTGTTATGGCTAAGTTATGGCAAAGTTATGACAAAGTAAAAGAGCGCCTAGCATGAATCACTCTCATGAAAGCTCTCAAAAAGTAAGATAAATACGCTATCAAACCTCCATTCTACCCAAACTAAATAAAAGTTGGGTGTAAAACAGTTTAAAATTAACCAATATTAAAAGTGATGGAAACCAAACAATGAAATTTTTTGCCACCGCGCCAGGCGGTTTAAGTGAATTACTAAGAGAAGAGTTAATGTCTTTTGGTGCAACTGAAGTAAAAGCACAGCCTAGAGGCGTGACTTTTGAAGGTGATTTAGAGGTTGGTTATCGGAGTTGTTTGTGGTCACGTTTGGCAAACCGAGTATTTGTGACGGTATTAGATGCAGAGCTTGAGACTCAAGAAGAGTTGACTGAGCAAGTAGCAACGGTTGATTGGCAAACCCATATGGATGAATTCGGTTCATTCGCGGTCTCGTTTTCTGGTAAAGGCATGGGAATAGACCATAGTCATTACGGCGCATTAAAAATTAAAGACGGTATTGTTGATTACTTTAGAGGCATTACCAATAATCGCCCTAAGGTAGATACGGAAGACCCAGACTTAAGAGTGCATGGACATTTAAATCGTAATAAATTGACCTTAAGTATTGATTTAGTGGGTTACAGTTTACACAAACGTGGTTACCGTGAAGGGCAGCAAGTTAAGGCACCCTTAAAAGAAAACGTTGCTGCTGCGCTGCTAATGCGTGCGGGCTGGCCAGAAATTGCTAAACAGGGTGGTTGTTTGTATGACCCTATGTGTGGCTCAGGAACGTTTTTAGTTGAAGCGGCGATGATGGCCTCTGATTTAGCTCCAGGGTTAGAAAAAGCTAATCACATGTTAGTTCATACTTGGAAGCAGCACGACAGTAAACTTTGGAATAGCTTAATTGATGAAGCCGAAGAACGTGAAGCGGAAGGTTTACGAAATTTACCAGATATTTATGGTTCTGATTCATCACACAAATCTTTAGATATTGCCGAAGAGGCGATTCATAATGCGGGTTATTTGGATTCAATTGAAATTAAACAAATGACGGTTGAACAGGGTAGACGTTGGGGCGATTGGCAACCAGGCCTGGTTATTTCAAACCCACCATACGGTGAGCGTTTAGGTGAAATTGAAGAAGTTAAAACGGTTTATAAAGCCTTGGGAACTTATTTAAAAAATGAGTTTGAGGGTTGGCAAGGAGTGGTATTAACGTGTAACCCGGAATTGGGAATGTACCTGGGTTTAAAAGCTAAACGTAGCCATAACTTCTTTAATGGGGCTATGGAATGCAAGTTATTCCGTTTTGTTATTACGCCAGAGTATCACTGTGAACCTTCTGTAAAAGGTGGCGCTAATTTAGTACAAGAAGTTAATAATGTAATGCCTGAAATGTCGACTTCTGCGGGTGCTGTGATGGTTGCTAACCGTATTAAAAAGAACTTAAAGCCACTACGTAAATGGGCCAAAAACCAAGAAATTTTTGCGTATCGTGTTTATGATGCTGATTTACCTGAATATGCTATTTCTGTCGATTTTTATGAAACCGAAGATGCGGGTGAATGGTTAATTGTTAATGAATATGCTGCACCTAAAACTGTGGACAAAGCCAAAGCTAAAAAACGTTTGCATGAAGCCTTATCCGCTTTACCAACGGTTTTTCCAACGGTACCCGTTGACCAAATTATTTTTAAAGTGCGCAGTCGTCAGTCGGGTAGCTCTCAATATGAAAAGCTAGATGATAGCCGTGATTTTCATACGATTATTGAAAACGGAGCAAAAATTCGTGTGAATTTTACCGATTATTTGGATACCGGCCTGTTTTTAGATCACCGTGATGTGCGTGCTTTAGTGGCACAAAAATCTCATGGTAAAAGTCTGTTAAATCTATTTTGCTATACCGCAACCGCAACGGTTGAAGCGGCAGTAATGGGAGCTAAAAGCAGTTTAAGTGTTGATATGTCTAAAACCTATCTATATTGGGCAGAGCATAACTTAGCTCATAACTTAGCTCATAATTTAACTCATAATCAACAAGCCAGTGGGCAGCATAAGTTTTTACAGGCGGATGTTTTAGATTGGTTATCTAAAGAGAGTGAAAATCCAAGTTCTACTTTTGATGTTATCTTTTTAGATCCTCCGTCGTTTTCTACCTCAAAACGAATGGAAGGCACCTTAGATATTCAGCGTGACCATGTCGCCTTAATTAATCAAACTATGAAGCTGTTGAATCCAGGCGGAACCCTAGTGTTCTCCAATAATTTACGTAAATTTAAATTAGACACAGAGATGTTGGAAAATTTGACCATTGAAAATATTACCCAGAAAACAATGCCAAGGGATTTTCAAAGAAATAGCAAAATTCACCAGGCCTGGTTATTGAGAAAATCTTAATGAAATTAATTATGCAGGCATCGGTCATGCAAAAATCTCCTAAGGTATAAAAACTTCAGGGACAACAACTTCAGGGATAACAACTTAGCCTGCTAAACAAAATGGCCGTAGTGGCGTTAATGCACAAACACTTGAGGGAGATTAACTTTTAAATAAGGCATATCGATTAATATTCTGAGCCTTAGAAAGTACATACAGTTTGAAAGTGCATGCAGTTTAAAGTGCATATAATCCAAAGCGATAAATTCGGAATAAACCCAAAGAATAGGAATGAATAATGGAACAGAATATTCAATTTGATGAAGCGTTAATTAAACGTTACAACCAATCTGGTCCACGTTACACCTCTTACCCTACGGCAGTTCAGTTTGATGAAGCGTTTGGTATTGCCGATTACAAGCAAGCAGCCCAGAGAAGTAATGAAACGGGAAGAGGCTTATCACTTTATTATCATATTCCTTTTTGTGATACCGTCTGTTTCTTTTGTGCCTGTAATAAAGTTTGGACAAGAGACCGTTCAAAAACCACTCCGTATTTAGACCGCCTGTTTAAAGAGATTGAAATGCAATCTGAGTTGTATGACACCACTCGGAAAGTAGAACAATTACACTTAGGGGGAGGCACTCCTACCTTTATTAATAATGATGAAATGCGTCAATTAATAGAAAAAACGCGTGAACATTTTAATTTATACGATGATGATTCAGGTGAGTATTCTATTGAAATTGATCCGCGTGAATCAAATCGTGAATCGGTTAAGTTATTGCGTGAACTGGGCTTTAATCGTATGAGCTTAGGGGTGCAAGATTTTGACCCAGCGGTGCAAAAGGCGGTCAATCGTATTCAAACTCAAGCTGAGACCTTTGAAGTGCTAGAAGGCGCGCGAGAAGCTGGGTTTATGTCTGTGAATGTCGATTTGATTTATGGCTTACCCTTGCAAACAGAAAAAAGTTTTATTCATACTTTAGATAAAGTGCTAGAAGCTGAGCCAGATCGTTTCTCAATCTTTAATTATGCTCACATGCCAAGCATGTTTCCCACCCAAAAGAAAATGAATGAAGCGGATATGCCATCGGCAGATGAAAAATTAGCTATTCTGCATGCCTCAACCGAACGTTTATTAGAAGCCGGTTACGTTTATATTGGTATGGACCATTTTGCAAAACCAGACGATGAGCTTGCCATTGCCCAGAAAAATGAAACGCTTTACAGAAACTTTCAGGGTTATTCAACGCATGCAGAGTGCGATTTAGTAGGAATGGGAGCGACTTCAATCTCTTTAATCAATAACACCTATGCTCAAAATCGAAAAAGTTTAGCTGAATATTATGAGGCCATTGATGCCGGAGATTTAGCCGTTTTTAGAGGCGTAAAACTCACTGAGGATGATGAACTTAGACGTGATGTTATTACTCGATTAATTAGCCATTTTCATCTAAATTTCGCCACAATTGATAAGCAATGGAATATTCGTTTTAAGGAATACTTTGCCACAGAACTCAATAATTTAGTACAAATGGCAGAAGATGGGTTACTCACACTTAATGATGAAGATATTTATATCACTGCAAAAGGGAGATTGTTAATTCGTAACATTTGCATGGTATTTGATGCTTATTTAAAAGCGGGAACGGCTAATCGATTCTCTAAAGTTATTTAAATTAAAAGCTTTGCACCACATTGCACCACTAAATGCAAAGCGCTACTTTTATGCTGCATTCAAAATGATGCCAGCTTCAATTCTACCAGGCCTGGTAGAACGTTAAGTTTTGAGCTTCTTAAAAGTCTTTATTAACGTCATCAGAATAAAACCCCTCTATTGTTTTTGTAGAGCCCGTTAATGAGACCTCACCAGGTTTAGGGAACCAATGATCTGTTTTACCGGTTAAATAATATACCGTTAAACCTATCCACTCACGCCACGCAGGTTCTAGAGCCTTTAAGTGGTCAAATAAATCAAAATCAAATAGGCGTAGTTCATCTGAATTGGTTCGATAATCCACAGGATAAGGAATGACATTTACGCCTTGCATTCTAGCAATACCTACAGCTCTTGGCATATGAAAGGCGGATGTCACTAACAAATAGTGGCCTTTTGGCTTCGGTAGTAGCGGTTTGGTGTATTTAAAATTTTCATAGGTATTTCTTGACTGTGATTCAATAATTAAACGTTCAGAATCAATCCCAATAGTCGTTAAAATCTTGCGCGCTAAAGCCCCTTCGCCATCTGTGCTTTGTAATGTTAAAGAACCGCTTCCACCTGTAAAAATAACGGGAACATTTGGATATTCGCTAGCCAAGCTTGCCGTACCAATATAACGATCACCTGCCATTCCGAGTTCAGCAATCTCCCAACTTATAGAGCGTTTTAAATCTTCACCGCCACCTAAAATAATAATACCGTCAATGTTTTCAGGCATTTCCTTGGGTACGCTAAAACGGCTCTCTAAGGGTTGCATTAAATAATCACTCACCGGGTAAGCCATTAACACAAAGGCGATAAGTGAAGTGGGAACTAAAATCTTTTTGGCTGCTCTAAAATTATTAAAAAGTAAAAATACGGCACCTAAGAAAAAGGCAAACACTAATAAATTACCCGGGCTCAAAAAGGCCCAACCTATTTTAGAGGCAAGAAAAAAAAGTTCATCCATTAGGGTAAATTCCTATTTTTATAGCGTTGCAGTGTAAATTCGCACCTGAAAGCGTGAAATTAATCTTAATGAGATCTTTGCACGAGATAGGTGCGAAAGAAAAATGAGGAAAAATTTACCTTATTGCGGCGGAAAATGCAGGGAATAGCTAGCTATTCGCAAGTTTTTCAACAAAAATAAGGTGAATTTTAACCATTTTTACTTGTACATACTCTCGTGTAAAGGTCTCATAATCAATTATTGTTAATTTAATAAGCAAAAAAGTAAATTTATAAAATATATTGGCTTGAATGTAAAAATATTATCCCTATATTTTAGGTAGTTATAAAGATTATATTAAGGAGTTTGCCAATAATGATGGACAAATTTACTACTCAGTTTCAAAGCGTTTTAGGTCAAGCACAGTCTTTGGCCGTAGGTAAAGACAATCAGTTTATTGAGCCAGTGCATATTTTAGCGTCTTTGCTGGAAGAGTCAGCAGATTTAATGCAGCTAGCTAAAGTTAATGTACCGCTTTTGAAAAAGACGTTATCAGAAAAGATTGAAAGTTTACCCAAGGTTTCAGGGGCTGGAGGCAACGTTCAGTTATCTCAACAGTCTGCTAATGTTTTAAATCTAATGGATAAACAAGCTCAAAAAAATGGTGATGCTTATATCGCCAGTGAGTTGTTTTATGTTGCTTTATTAGAAACATCAGATATCGCTGCCAGTCTTTTTAAAAAAGCGGGGGCGAATAGTGAGGTCATTAATCAAGCAATTCAACAAGTTCGAGGAGGTGAAACCGTGCAAGAACAAAATGCAGAAGAGAACCGTCAAGCGTTAGATAAATATACCGTAGATTTAACGGCTCAAGCAGAAGAAGGTAAGTTAGACCCTGTCATTGGACGTGATGATGAGATTCGTCGAGCCGTGCAAGTTTTACAACGACGTACCAAAAATAACCCCGTATTAATCGGTGAGCCAGGTGTGGGTAAAACCGCCATTGTGGAAGGTCTAGCACAACGTATTATTAACGGTGAAGTGCCTGAAGGTTTAAAGAACAAAAGATTGCTTTCATTAGATTTAGCAGGCCTGTTAGCGGGTGCAAAATACCGTGGTGAGTTTGAAGAGCGTTTGAAATCTTTATTAAAAGATCTTGAAAAGCAAGAAGGACAGGTCATTCTGTTTATTGATGAAATTCACACCATGGTTGGCGCGGGTAAAACAGAAGGTTCAATGGATGCCGGTAACATGCTAAAACCTGCTCTAGCAAGAGGGGCTTTACACTGTATTGGGGCAACGACCTTAGACGAATATCGTGAAAATATTGAAAAAGATGCCGCCTTGGAACGACGTTTTCAGAAGGTATTGGTGGATGAGCCAACTGAGCAAGATACCATTGCCATTTTGCGTGGTTTAAAAGAGCGTTATGAAGTGCATCACGGGGTAGATATTACTGACCCTGCAATTGTTGCTGCAGCGACCTTGTCACAACGTTATATTACTGACCGACAGCTACCCGATAAAGCCATTGACTTAATTGATGAAGCGGCTTCTCGTATTCGTATGGAGATTGATTCAAAACCTGAGGTTATGGATAAACTAGACCGTCGTTTAATTCAATTAAAAATTGAACAGGTTGCGCTTAAAAAAGAGAAAGATGACGCTTCTAAAAAACGTTTAGCCATTCTTCAAGATGAGATTCAATCTTTGGAAAAAGAGTATTCAGATTTAGAAGAAATTTGGAAAAAAGATAAAGCGGCTTTACAAGGCGCTCAGCAATTTAAAGAGCAGTTAGAAGCCGCTAGAATCGAGCTGGAAACGGCTCGCCGTGCGGGTAATTTAGCCAAAATGTCAGAAATTCAGTACGGTAAGATTCCTGATTTAGAAGCTAAAATTCAAGCGGCAGAAGTCGCAGAAAATGAAGTTGAAAATGAAGAGAGTTCTCATCTTTTACGGAATAAGGTAACGGAAGAAGAAATCGCCGAAGTGGTTGCTCGTTGGACGGGAATCCCGGTATCTAGAATGATGGAAGGCGAGCGTGATAAGTTATTGCGAATGGAAGAGGCGCTAAGTAAAAATGTTATTGGGCAAACAGAAGCCGTTAAATCGGTTTCAGATGCCATTCGTCGATCTCGAGCAGGCCTGTCAGATCCAAATAGACCTAATGGTTCATTCTTGTTCTTAGGGCCAACGGGAGTGGGTAAAACAGAGCTCACTAAAGCATTAGCAGACTTTTTGTTTGATACTCAAGATGCCATTGTTCGTATTGATATGTCTGAGTTTATGGAAAAACATTCTGTTGCCCGTTTAGTGGGCGCACCTCCTGGTTATGTGGGTTATGAACAAGGTGGTTATTTAACCGAAGCGGTTCGTCGTAAACCTTATTCTGTGATTTTATTAGATGAGGTTGAAAAAGCTCACCCGGATGTATTTAATATTTTGTTACAAGTATTAGATGATGGGCGTTTAACTGACGGACAAGGGCGAACGGTAGACTTTAAAAATACGGTAATTGTGATGACTTCTAACTTAGGCTCACAAGTGATTCAAGAGAAAGCAGGAAAAGCGACTTACGATGAAATGAAAGCTGATGTTATGGACGTGGTAGGTGATTACTTTAGGCCAGAGTTTATCAATCGTATTGATGATATTGTGGTGTTCCATCCGCTTGGAAAAGAGCAGATTCGTTCTATTGCCAATATTCAATTACAAAGTTTGCGAAGCCGATTGGCTGATGCAGATATTGGTATGGAGATTAGCGATGAAGCCTTAGATTTATTAGGCGAAGCTGGATTTGACCCAGTATTTGGTGCAAGACCATTAAAACGTGTTATTCAACAACGTGTTGAAAACCCGCTTGCGCAAAAAATCTTGCATGGTGATTATCTTGCTGGTTCAAGGGTGATTATTGCTTTAAAAGATGGAGAGATTGTTTTTAGTTAAACCTGTCTTTGATATTAAGCTATGCCATTTAAAATAGGCAAAAAAAACCGCTATAAAAAGCGGTTTTTTTTTGAGTTAAAAACTCTTTAGCCGAAAGTGTCAGCCGTAATGTTTTTAAATTAAGAATGAGCATTTAAATAGAATGATTTAGATGCTCAATATTCAGCGTCTTAAGTCAATTATTGGCTTGGAGCCTGCTTTTTAGCTAGTCGGTTTGTTCGTTGTTTTTTAAAGATTCAAACTGCTTAACTTTTTTGTAGGCTTTTCTAACCGCTTTTCTAACTTTTTTCTCTACATCTATATGTTCTTCTACTGACATATAAAAAGACATATCAATATCGTAACGAATATAGCGTGGAGGAATTCTGTTTAATGCAATACATGCCATGTCTGCTAAGGCATTGTTATCATCAAATTGGTCAGAGTAGTTTTCGTTTATTTCGTTGAAGACAAGGCGTTCAAAATAATTATGTACGCTATCCATTGGCATAACAGCCTCCTTACGGATGGTTCCTGGAATATACATTGTTGCTTCCTGCTGTTCAAATATACATTAAAAGAGACCTTTGCACGAGAGTATGCACGAGTAAAAATGGTTCTAGGTGCCCCTTGAGGGTAAAAATTCACCTGATTTTTGTTGTACCCCAAGGGTACTTCCGTTGGGCGACAACTTGCGAATAGCTAGCTATTCCCTGCGTTTTTGGCCGCAATCAGGCAAATTCCCCCTCATTTTTCTTTCGCACCTATCTCGTGTTTATGCCCTTGGGTGCAAAGGTCTCTAAAAATTGAAGTGTTCAATTTAAGTTATAAGTCTTTAAGCGATAAATAGGCCAAAATGACTATAACGCTATATTTAGTAGACAAAAAATTTGTAGACAAAAATAAAAAATGTCTATGAATTTAGTAGAATTTAAATTTCTTTAAACGGTAATATCTTCAACTATACTCTATATTTAGCTATAAAAAAAGCACCCGAAGGTGCTTTAATTTACGCGGTAAAAACAGTGAATTATTACCTATTTTTCACGTGCAACTGCTCGATGTCCAATATCTGTTCGATAATAAACTTCATCCCAGTTAATCATTGAAACGCCTTCATAGGCTCGTTTTTGCGCAGCAGTAACATTTTCACCTAAAGCAGTTACGCAAATAACACGACCACCAGAAGTAATGACTTCATTGTTTTCATTTAGGCTAGTACCCGCATGAAAGACTTTTAAATCTGCTGCATTGGCTTTATCTAAACCAGAAATTACATCTGCTTTACGGTAATCGTCAGGGTAACCGCCTGCGGCCATAACCACACCTAAAGCAGCACGAGAATCCCATTTAGCCGTTACTTGGTCAAGTTTGCCATCAATGGCCGCTAAACATAAAGGGGCTAAGTCAGATTTTAAACGCATCATAATCGGTTGTGTTTCAGGGTCACCAAAACGGCAATTAAATTCTAAAACTTTAGGCACACCGTTGCGATCAATCATGACACCTGCATATAAAAATCCGGTGTAAGGAAGACCATCTTTGGCCATACCTTCAATGGTTGGATTAATAACCGTTTCCATAATGCGATTATGAATATCACGAGTTACAACGGGAGCAGGTGTATAAGCTCCCATTCCACCCGTGTTGGGGCCTGTATCCCCTTCATTACGTGCTTTGTGATCTTGTGAAGTGGCCATTGGTAAAACATGTTTACCGTCAGCCATAACGATAAAGCTTGCTTCTTCGCCAACTAAAAATTCTTCAATAACCACACGAGAACCAGCGTCGCCAAACTTGTTGCCCGCTAGCATATCAGAAACAGCATCTTTAGCTTCTTGCATGGTCTCGGCAAGAATAACGCCTTTACCTGCAGCAAGCCCATCCGCTTTAATTACGATTGGTACGCCGACTTTTTCTAAATAAGTATGAGCGGGTTCAATCTCGGTAAATACTTCATATTCTGCTGTAGGAATATTGTGTTTAGCTAAGAAGTCTTTAGAGAAGGCTTTTGATCCTTCTAATTGAGCCGCTCCTGCAGTCGGGCCAAAGCATTTTAATCCGGCTTCAGAAAACGCATCGACTACCCCTAATACTAAAGGAATTTCAGGGCCAACAATGGCTAGGTCAATATTGTTTTCCTGTGCAAAAGTTACCAGGCCTGGTATATCTTCAACAGAAATATTTACATTGGTTAAGTTGGGTTCAATAGCTGTCCCAGCATTACCCGGAGCGACAAATACCTCGGTAACTTCTTTTGCTTGAGCGGTTTTCCAAGCTAAGGCATGTTCACGGCCACCGCCACCAATAATCAATACTTTCATAGTTTTCCTTCGGAGTAGCGACTGTAATTTTTCCTAAAAAAGCTCAATCCTTCGTTCGAAAATGGTCACTTACACTTGTAAGCTCACATTTTCTGCCTTGACTTGAGTTTTTTTAGAAAAAATTACAGCCACTACTGTAATTCTTAAATTAAATTCATTAAAAGAGACCTTTGCACGAGAGTATGTACGAGTAAAAATGGTTAAAATTCACCTTATTTTTGTTGTACCCCAAGGGCACTTCCGGTGGGCGACAACTTGCGAATAGCTAGCTATTCCCTGCATTTTCCGCCGCAATAAGGTAAATTTTTCCTCATTTTTCTTTCGCACCTATCTCGTGCAAAGGTCTCTAAAAGTGTATAAAGGAAGGAGCGTTTTGCTTGAGGTCAAGGCGGATTGAAAAGCCGAAGCGCAGCGTACATTTTGTACGTGAGCATCGGAAGTTTTAATCCAACGCAGAGATCAAGTAAATAAGCCCTTCCGAAAGGCTAAGTTAATGCTTAAAATGTCTCATTCCTGTGAACACCATTGCAATTCCGTGTTCATTTGCGGCATCAATCACTTCTTGATCACGCATTGAACCACCTGGGTGAATGACTGCAGTAATACCGGCTTCAGCAGCGGCATCAATACCATCACGGAAAGGGAAGAAAGCATCTGAAGCCATGACTGAACCCGGAACTTCTAATCTTTCGTCGGCGGCTTTGATACCGGCAATTTTTGCTGAATAAACACGGCTCATTTGACCTGCACCCACACCAATGGTCATGCCGTCTTTAACATAGACAATCGCATTTGATTTAACAAACTTAGCCACTTTCCAAGCAAACATAAGGTCTTTCATTTGTTCTGCTGTTGGCGCTTTTTTAGTGACAACTTTAAGGTCAGCGGTATCAACCATTCCTAGGTCACGATCTTGAACCAGTAAGCCACCTGTCACACGCTTATAATCATAAGCCGCTTGTTGAGCACCTAATTCACCACATTCTAGTAGGCGAACATTTTGTTTAGCTTCAACGACTTTTTTAGCCGCTTCAGAGACGGTTGGTGCAATAATCACTTCAACAAACTGACGTTCAACAATGGCTTTAGCTGTTTGTTCATCAAGCTCTGTATTGAAAGCGATAATACCTCCAAATGCAGAAGTTGGATCAGTTTGGTATGCTCTGTCATAAGCTTCAAATTGGGTTGCGCCAATAGAAACACCGCAAGGATTTGCGTGTTTAACAATTACACAAGCCGTTTCTTCAAAAGTCTTAACTAGCTCTAAAGCTGCATCGGTATCAGCGATGTTGTTGAAAGAAAGGGCTTTACCTTGGATTTGTGTTGCAGTTGAAATAGACGCTTCAGAAGGATTGCGCTCAGTATAAAAGGCGGCATTTTGATGCGGGTTTTCGCCGTAACGCATAGATTGTTTTTTAACAAACTGAGTATTGTAGGTGCGTGGGAAGTTATCTTCTTGTTCTTCTGAAAACATGGTTCCGAAGTAGTTTGAAATTGCACCGTCATAACGTGCCGTTTGTTCAAACGTTTTAATTGCTAGGTCAAAGCGAGTTGCGTGACAAAGTTGTCCATCGTTATTTTGCAATTCTAATAAAATACGAGCATAGTCTGTTGGGTCAGTCACTACGGCAACATCTTTATGGTTTTTAGCCGCTGAACGCAACATTGTTGGGCCACCAATATCGATGTTTTCAATGGCATCTTCAAGTTTGCAATCAGGATTAGCTACGGTGGCTTCAAATGGGTATAGGTTAACCACTACCATATCAATCGCATCAATACCATGTTCTGCCATAATGGCATCATCAGTACCACGACGACCTAAAAGTCCACCATGAATTTTTGGATGCAGTGTTTTCACACGACCGTCCATCATTTCTGGGAAACCAGTGTATTCAGACACTTCTGTAACAGGTAAACCTGCTTCCGAAAGAACTTTATAGGTTCCTCCAGTTGAAAGGATTGCAACATTCATTGCAGTTAATGATTCAGCAAATTCTAAAATGCCACTTTTATCTGAAACGCTGATTAAAGCGCGACGAACTGGTTTCATTGAGGTCTCCAAAAATAAAACTAAAATTAAATGGGGTTTGACGTGGTAGCGGCATTCTTAATAGAAATCTAGCTTGCATCCAAGTCATATTTCTGCATTTTCTTTTTAAGGGTATTACGGTTAATCCCTAAAATATTAGCAGCGTGTGTTTGGTTGTTTTCTGTCTGTTGTAATACAAATTCAATAAGCGGTTTTTCGACTTGTTGAAGTACCATTTCATAAACATCAGTCGCACTCTGATCTTCAAGCGTATTAAAGTAAGTTTTTAACGTTACCGTGACTTGTTCACTTAACGATGTTGATTTTCTTCTATCTTCGAGTTTAGCATTAGTCATTAGTCATTAGTCATTAGTCATTAGTCATTAGTCATTAGTCACAGAGTCAGTTATGTTTTGTTTGCTTTACTTCTAAGGATTCGGGTTTTACTGATAGACGCTTGATTAAATTAAGCGTTTCCTAGCAGGTTGCTAAAGTATCGTTTAAGTAACGCCATTTGTTCAATTGCTGAGTTAAGTTGGTTAAACTCTTTGCGTAACAAGTTTCCATTAGGAAGTTTCTGTGTATACCAGCCAATATGTTTTCTGGCGATACGAACTCCTAAAGTTTCACCGTATAAATCGTGTAAACCTAGCGTATGCTGCAACATGGTCTGTTGATATTCCGAAAGACTAGGAGGTTTGTGTTGTTTTCCTGTCTTAAGATAATGATTTAATTCGCGAAATATCCAAGGATAACCTTGAGATGCTCTTCCTATCATAATGCCGTCAGCAGTCGTGTATTTTAATACAAAATGAGCTTGTTCGGGGGTGCAAATGTCGCCATTTGCAATAACCGGGATATTTACCTGGTTTTTAACCGCTTTTATGGTGTCGTATTCAGCACTACCTTGAAACTTATCATCTCGTGTTCTACCATGAATAGTTATCGCTTTTAAGCCCTCGGACTCGGCTATTTGAGCAATTTGAAGCGCATTTTTATTTTCGCGGTCAGTTCCCGTGCGGGTTTTAACGGTAACGGGCACAGAAACGGCATTAACGACCGCATTAAATATTTCTTGAACCTTTTCTGGATTGCCCATTAATGCAGAACCTGCAGCCACACTACATACCTTTTTAGCGGGGCAGCCCATATTAAGATCAATAATTTGTGCACCTTGAGAAACTTGCCATGCCGCAGCTTCGGCTAACTCCTGCGGATTAGTTCCAATTAATTGTACGGCGCGAGGCTCAGGGTCATTTATATTTACATGACGAGTGGAGGATTTTTTTGATTCCCAAAGCTGCTTTTTTGAGGCAACCATCTCTGCAAGTGTATAGCTAGCGCCATTTTGTCTGCAAATATCTCTGAATACAGCGTCAGTGATACCGGCCATTGGAGCGAGTACTATATTGTGTTCAAATTGATAAGGGCCGATTGTGAGCATAAATTAGCAATACGTAATATTTAATATGTAATATGTAATTGGAAATCTTTAAAAAAGGTTATTTTGTTGGGTTTGAAATGATTTTTTGTCTATTTCTTGTGGCTTCAGGTCTAGAACAGCCAGAATGAAAACAACCAGGCCTGGTTGTTTCCATTATTGATTTTTTGTACCCGCTAAAAGTCCCCATTCTTCTTTTGTTTGAAGGGTATGAAGATCAATTCCTTGGGTTTTATAATGCTTAATTAATTCATCTGCTTGGTTAGATAATAGACCAGAGAGCACTAATGTTCCGCCAGGCTTAAGGAGTCTGTCAAATTCAGGAGAAAGCTCTTTAAGTGGTCCGGCAAGAATGTTGGCAACAATCAAATCGACAGGCTCAGAATTAAAGTCTTTTACCAAGGCAAAATCAATTTCAGCATGATTACGTTCAGCATTTTGTTTACTGGCGATAATTGCCTGAGGATCAATATCTGTTCCTTTAACGTTATTTGCCCCCAGTTGTTTAGCGGCTAACGCTAAAACACCTGATCCACAACCATAATCTATGACTTGTAGGTTTGTAGGTGTATTTTGATCCAGCCAAGTTAAGCATAATGAAGTAGTAGGGTGGGTACCCGTGCCGAATGCCATTCCAGGGTCTAGCATTAAATTGATTGCATCTGCTTGTGGTGGTTCACACCAGCTTGGCACAATCCAAAGTCTATCGCCAAATTGCATGGGTTTAAATTGATCCATCCAAGCACGAATCCAATCTTTGTCTTCTAGTTGCTCAACCTTGTATTGTTCAGCTTTCACTTGTGGAATCATTTGGGTTAAGCGATCAATAACTGCTTTGCTGTCGATTTCTGCATCAAATAAACCAATAACTTTGGTTAATCCCCAAATGGGCGTTGTACCAATCTCAGGTTCAAAAATAGGTTGGTCTTTTGCATCTTCAAATGTAACTGAAGCGGCTTCACATTCCATTAAAGCATCGGATAAGGGTTCTGCCAATGCTTCCTCAACGGCGGTATTTATTTGAATCCAAGCCATAAAATTTCCAATAATTTGCGATTTATAAAATGTAAAAACCACGAAGACACGAAAGCACGAAGAAAACCGATAATAAACTGAATGAACTTACCAGGCCTGGTAAGTTTATTCAGTTTATTTCTGAGAGCAGATAATCCGAGAGCTTTGTAGCCGTTAGGTGTAAAGCTCTCAATTTAATTCTCTTTTACTTCATGCCTTCGTGTCTTCGTGGTTAATAAAGACAGAAGAAGGTTAAACTAAGTGTTCTAAACGCTCTTCAAGGTAGTGAATATTACGTCCACCATCTTGGAAACCACCGTCATTCATGATTTCGCGTTGTAGGCGAATATTGGTATCAATACCTTTAATCACCATTTCACTTAGGGCACTGTCCATGCGAGCTACAGCGGTTTTACGACAGCTACCAAAACAGATTAACTTACCAATCATTGAATCATAATGAGGTGGTACAGAGTAGCCAGTGTAAATGTGCGAATCCCAACGTACTCCTAAACCACCAGGTAAGTGTAATCTATCGATTTTACCTGGAGAAGGCATAAAGTTACGTGATGGGTTTTCTGCATTTACACGACACTCAATGGCATGACCCGTCAGTTTAATGTCTTCTTGTTTAAGCGTTAACGGCATACCGGCGGCTACTTCAATTTGAGCTTTAACCAAGTCAATGCCGGTTACCATCTCGGTTACGCAGTGCTCAACTTGTAAACGTGTGTTCATTTCAATGAAATAGAACTCGCCATTTTCGTATAAGAACTCAAAAGTTCCCGCACCACGGTAGTTAATTTCAATACAAGCGTTAACACAAGCGGCACCAATGGTATTACGTTGCTCTTCAGTTACGCCCGGTGCAGGGGCTTCTTCAACCACTTTTTGGTGGCGACGTTGCATTGAACAGTCTCGTTCACCTAAGTGAACCGCATTGCCTTGTCCATCAGCTAAAACTTGAATTTCAACATGGCGAGGGTTCTCTAAGAACTTTTCCATGTAAACTTCAGGGTTACCAAAGAAACTTCCTGCTTCAGACTTAGTTAACTGAATTGATTTAAGAAGGCTGGCTTCAGTATGCACGACTCGCATACCGCGGCCACCACCACCACCCGATGCTTTGATGATGATGGGATAACCAATCTCTTTTGCAATACGGTGGTTTTCAGCATCATCTTCACCAAGAGGACCACCTGAGCCAGGAACGGTTGGAACGCCAGCCGCTTTCATTGCACGAATAGCAGAAACCTTGTCACCCATAATTCGGATAGTTTCAGCTTTTGGACCAATAAAATGAAATCCGCTTTCTTCAACGCGTTCTGCAAAGTCAGCATTTTCAGATAGGAAACCATAACCAGGGTGAATCGCTTCTGCATCGGTAACCTCTGCGGCAGAAATGATTGCGGCCATATTTAAATAACTGTTTGTTGAAGCTGGAGGTCCAATACAAACGGACTCATCGGCTAATAAAACGTGCTTTAAATCAGTGTCAGCGGTTGAATGAACCGCAACCGTTTTAATCCCTAGTTCTTTACAAGCTCTTACAACACGTAGGGCAATTTCTCCACGGTTAGCAATTAGAATTTTTTCAATCATACTGCTTCCCTTATTCAATGATGAATAGTGTTTGACCAAACTCAACTGGTTCGCCATTTACGGCAACAATTTGTTTAATTGTTCCTGTTTTATCAGATTCAATAGGGTTCATGATTTTCATTGCTTCAATGATACATAAGGTGTCGCCTTCAGAAACTTTGTCGCCAACTTTTACAAATGCACCCGCATCAGGAGACGGTGACGAGTAAAATGTTCCGACCATTGGAGAGGTGACTTTATGACCATTCGCTTCAGAAGAAGTCGCTTCTGCTGCTGGAGCCGCAGCCGCAGCCGCAGGCGCGGCTACTGGAGCTGCTGCAACCGGAGCGGGTGCCGCTGCAACGGGCGCAGAAACCATAACTTGTTCTTTGCTGCGAGAGATACGAATGTTGTGTTCGCCTTCTTTGATTTCAATTTCAGCAATATCTGATTGCTCTACAATTTCAATTAGTTTACGAATTGAACGAATATCCATGTTGTATCCTCTGTTCTTATTTTAGGTATCAATTTTTAAAAATTGGGTTAAGCGCATTACTGCACAATTTGGTTGTTTTGTATTTGCTTTGTATTTGTTTAAATTAGAAGCTTTTTAATCTTCTAATTTTTCAACAGCGGCTTCTAAAGCCAGTTGGTAGCCTTTAGTACCTAATCCAGCTATTACACCTTCCGCTATGTCAGAAAAATAGGAGTGTTTTCTAAATGCTTCACGTTTGTAAATGTTAGACAAGTGAACTTCAATAAAAGGCACATTAATGGTGGCTAAAGCATCACGTATCGCGACACTAGTGTGTGTAAAAGCGGCAGGGTTAATAATGATGTAGTTGGTTCCATCATCCATTGCTTGATGAATACGTTCAACAATTTCATGTTCTGCATTACTTTGAAAGTCAAAAAGACGCACGTTATATTCATCCGCGAGTTCAACTAAGCCTTCCACAACATCATTTAAGGTTTCTGAACCGTAAATTTCAGGTTCTCTGCGCCCTAGCATATTGAGGTTTGGTCCATTAATTAGCAGAATCGTTGCCATAGCTTGCCTTTGTCAGCGAGTTTACAAGTAATTTAATGGCTGAATTATAACGTAACTGTTGTGATATCTCTACGTAAATAACAATAAAACTAAAAGGTTTTTAACGTGAAATGATGCGTTCTGTTTTGAATGTGCTAGAAAATATATAAAAAAGAGGTTTTATAATTAGAGACCTTTGCACGAGATAGGTGCGAAAGAAAAATGAGGAAAAATTTACCTTATTGCGGCGGAAAGTGCAGGGAGTAGCTAGCTATTCGCAAGTTTTTCAACAAAAATAAGGTGAATTTTAACCATTTTTACTCGTGCATACTCTCGTGCAAAGGTCTCAATTAGAGAGGGTTGCATAGAGTGAGTTGCAGTTAAATCTTGGAGGAAGTAACTGCAATAGAGATTTTATTTATTTAAAAGCATTATTGATGTTGTTAATAAAAGCTTCTGGCTCTTTAAAGCCAACAACGCGTTGAACTTTTTGTTCGGTACCTGACTTATCAAAAAACAGAATGGCAGGCGGTCCAATAATTCCGAATTTTTTCATTAACGCTTTGTCTACTTTATCGTTAGCAGTGACATCAGCTTGAATTAAAGTTACGCCTTTAAGAGCTTGGTGAACGCCTTGGTCGGTAAAGGTTTGCGCTTCCATCTCTTTACAGCTAATACACCAATCCGCATAGAAATCGAGCATAACTGGCTTGCCTTTAGCTAATTCAGCATCTAAATCTGAAATTGATTTAATCGTTTTAAAGCTTAAGTGTTCAGACTGTATTTGAGCGCCTGAAGAACCACCTTGAAACACTTTTAAAGGTTGAAACATTTGAGTGCTTCCACCTAATAAACCGATTAATAACATGGTTCCGTAGAAGAATAGAGCTAGGCCAAATCCTTTTGCAAGTTTTAACCAACCTGATTTTTCTGAGGTACTTTCAAACGCACCTAGATAAACCGCTGACATCATAAAGAGTAAAGCCCAACTTAGCATGGCAAGTTCTGCAGGCATAATTCGTTCTGCCATCCAGATCGCAATACCAATTAGCATTACCCCAAATACGGCTTTAACATTATCCATCCACGCTCCAGCTCTCGGTAAAAGTTTGCCTGCCGAAGTTCCTAGAAGTAGAAGAGGTAAGCCCATCCCCATGCTCATAGCAAATAGAGCGGTACCGCCAAGTAATGCATCACCTGTTTGGCCAATGTAAATTAAAGCGCCTGCAAGAGGCGGTGCAACACATGGGCCAACAATCAGCGCAGATAAAAAGCCCATAATGGCAACACCAGTTAAAGTACCGCCTTGTTGTTTGTTTGAAATATTGGTTAGTTTTGACTGCAGGCTACTTGGTAGCTGTAGCTCATAAAAGCCAAACATTGAGAAGGCTAATAGTATAAAAATAATGGAAAAACTACCAATGATCCAAGGGTTTTGGAATGCCACTTGAAGGTTTTCACCAAAGACACCAGCAAGCACTCCTGCAACGGTATAAGTGACTGACATAGCAAGCACGTACACAAGAGACATGACAAAAGCGCGACGTGTTGTCAGTTGATCGCCTTGGCCAACAATAATACTAGATAAAATGGGAATCATTGGAAATACGCAAGGTGTAAAGGCTAGCAATAATCCAAAGATAAAGAAGGTGGCAATGACAATCCATACGCTACTGTTCTTAAGCGTATCAGCAATTTGGTCAGTTTCTGAGAGTTCTTTATTGGTTGCTGCAGATGAGGAGGATGTGTCTGTTGAGTTGTTGGCACTATCAGTAGTACTGTTAGCAGCACTGTTATCCTGAGTTTTATCCTGGATATTACCCTGGACATTATTCGTTGCATTAACTTCGGAAGCGTTGATTTCAATTTGTTTTTTAACAGGCGGGTAACAAACACCGGATTCAGCCGAACACCCTTGGTATTCAATTTGAATCGTCGCTTTATCCTTAATGGCTGAAATAGGTAATGTCCCTGATGTCAAACCATGAAAAACCAGTGTTTTACCAAATAATTCATCATCAATGAGTTCTGCTTTAGGAAGTGTTAAAGGTTGTAAAGTTGCATCACCTTGAATTACCGTTGCTTTGAATTTATCTTTGTAAAGATGGTAGCCGTGAGCAATATCCCAGGTTAATTCAAGTTGTCCATTTTTTATTTCATGACTAAATGCAAACGCATCATTTGCATCTAACAGCTCAGGCTGCTCGTTATCTTGTTGTAAAAATCGGTTTAAGGCTGATAACGACCCTAATTTTTGTTCATTACTATTAGAGCTTGTTGCAGCAGACTGAGTTGCGGCAGGAATATTTAAGGTAAAGTTACGCGTTTGGGGTGGATAGCAAACGCCAATTTTATCGGCACAACCTTGGTATTTAATGGTAATTACAGTAGTTGTTGCGTTACCGGTAAAGGGCAGTGTAATCGCCGCTTGGTCATGAAATACTTCGCTCTTACCAAATAAAATGTCATCAACTGTTTCAGATTTTGAGAACTGAGGAGTCGCAAGCGTAATATTGGTTGCGGTGACACTCATTTTGTCTTTGTAGAGTTTGTAGTCTTTAGCAATCTTCCAGTTGATATTAATAGTTTGATTGTTGATATTGGGTTGTTGCAAAGCAAAGGCATCATCCACATCAAGCAATTCATCTGAAGCCATGCTATTTGCAGAAAACGCGATAAAAAATGATATTAAGATTGAAGATAGTAAACTCTTAAAATTAATGTTTTTATATTGAATATTGAGATTCAATTGGGCTTTAATTTTTTCTAGTATCATAATATTCATGTGCCTTATGCTTGAAAAAGTCTTTTTTGAACCTATTTAAAAAAGACAGAGCGCTATTTGATGTTAACGATTAAACATTGAGACCTTTGCACGAGAATATGCACGAGTAAAAATGGTTAAAATTCACCTGATTTTTGTTGTACCCCAAGGGCACTTCCGCTGGGCGACAACTTGCGAATAGCTAGCTATTCCCTGCGTTTTCCGCCGCAATCAGGCAAATTTTACCTCATTTTTCTTTCGCACCTATCTCGTGCAAAGGTCTCACATTAAATTAAGCGAGTTAAATGTCATTATGCAATTATAATCTTTTATGGCTTTTAATAAAGCGTGCTAAGTGTCTTAATCGTGAAGATTAAGTCTCCCTCAATGTTTTTAACCGACTGTAAGGTTAGACTCAAACTATTCCTTATAAATAGAGACCTTAAAATGAGAATTTTATTCCTGCTTTTATTTGTTGTACCGTTAATAGAGCTGTATTTTTTAATACAAGTTGGCAATGTGATTGGTGCTTTACCCACTATTTTACTCACCATTTTTACGGCTGTTCTGGGGGTGTTTTTAATACGTAGTCAAGGCATGGCGACTTTACAAAATGCTCAATTAGAAATGGCCGCTGGAAAATCCCCACAAGGGAGTATGCTTGAAGGTGTATTTATCTTTTTTGGAGGCGTATTTTTATTTTTTCCAGGATTAATTACCGATTCAATCGGTTTACTGTTTTTAGTCCCATTAATACGTCGATTTTTAATTAAACAAACGTTAAAAGGTATGCAAACCTCAAGCCGCTACCGTTATCAATCTGAAGAATCCGTTTATGAAGGTGAGTGGGCTGAAAAGCCAGAGCAGCCAGCTAAAGCGATTAAAAAAGATGTGATAGATGGTGAGTTTAAAGAAAAATAAAAGTTAACCGCTAAGACATGAAAGCACGAAGATTTCTGAAGTCTAATACCAACTTAAATTAAATGATTAATCAATATAGACATAATGATTTATTTGCTAAAGAATTGATGACACATGCTTTTCTAATAGCTTAGATTTATTTTTTATTTCGTGTGCCTCAGTGCCTTAGTGGTTGGTTTTTTAAGTGCTTGAGAATCCATTTAATAAAAATTTTGAGGCAAGTTAATCGAGAGTATCTAACAATGCAAGGTAGCCATCTTGATAGCTTGGGTAAATAAACTCATATCCTGTCGATTTAATACGCGCGTTAGAAAGTCGTTTGTTACTGCGCATTTGGCGTGATGACTCTTTAGGCTCAATGTGTTCAACATCGGGTACACAAAGTTGTTCGGCAAGCCAGTCATAAACTTCACATGAAGAGGTAGGTTGATTGTCGACTCCTACGTAAAGTGATTCCACTTTTTCAGGATTTTTAATATCGTAATTCATTAAATGCGCAAGCATTCCAGCACAATCGGCAGAGTGTATTCGGTTGCTCCAAACATCTTCCATACAGTGAGCTTTACCAGATTGAACTAAATCAATTAAATGAGTTCTGCCAGGGCCATAAATTCCCCCAAAGCGGATCACCGTTGATGGTATTTTGCTTTCATTAATTAAGGCTTCCCCCTCTAATAATCGTTTGGTAGAAAAATTGGCATCTGAAGTCGGGCTTGTTTCATCGACTTTTTCACCGTCACTTTGACCAAATACTGAACTACTTGAGATAAAAAAGAGTCGTTTTATGTTTTTGTTTTGCATGGCTTCTAAGGTATGTTGCACACCTAAAACATAGGCTTGGTAATAAGCCGAATCCTTGTACTTTCCAGCGGAGGCAATATAAAAAACATAATCAATATCAGAAGGTATTTCAGGCAGTTTTAAAGCTAAATCGGCTTGAATAGGAGAGATTGAATCCGGAATGTCTTCAACATTGCGTCTAATTCCGTAAATAGTATGGTTTTGTTGAACTAATAAAGAACCTAACTGACAACCAATGTCGCCACAACCTGCAATTAAAACATTCGCCATAAAAACTTTTCCTTAAAACGTAGATTGGTTGAGTCAATAGTATTCATTAACTAGCAGAAACACAATGTTTGAAGGCGGAAATTTGATTAAAAAAATATGACAAGAGCTGATGCTTGAAAGTTACCAGACCTGGTGGGTTGTTTTAAAAATCTGATGGGGGTGTTAAAAATATTAAGTAATAAAAAAGCCGCACTAGATAAATCTAGTACGGCTATTTAGCTTGAACTAATTTCAGTTAAGAATTAGAAGTTCATTTTTAAGCTAACAGTGTAACCCATTTGTGAGTGTTTAACTGTATGTGAACTTGCTCCAGTAAGAAGTGTTGTATCAATCGTTTTAGTTACTTCAGGAGCATAAACAACTGAACCTTCGATCATTGTATTTTTACTTAAAGAATATCCTCCACCTAAAGAAACATGGCTTTCAACTATACCCGGAAAGAAATGGTTGTTAAGTAGGTTAATTGCTTGATTTTCTCTAGTGGTATCGCTTAATTTATCTATTGGATCAGAACCAAAGTTATAACCAGCTCCTATCCAATAATCGTTACCAGAGTATTTGGCTCCTAAAGCTAAGACATTTTGGTCTTTCCAGTTAAAATCTTTATAACCTTCGGCATCGCCCCATTTTATTTGTTTAGCATCCGCAGTTAACATAATGTTCCCCGTTGTATATGCGGCACCAATTTTAATTGTTGCTGGTTGCTCTAGTTTATCACCTAGGTTTAATGCTAGGCCTAACCCCGTATTGAAGCCAGCAGCGGCAGTTGAAATCTGATCTTTATATTCCATTGAAATTGCTGATTCATAAGAAGCACCAATTGTGAAATTTTTGGATACATCAAAATAAGCACCTAAATTATACCCATAACCAAGGTCTGTAGACATGCCGTTTCCAACAGTTCCACCAAAGTCATAATTGATATCTAATGCACCATATTGAATCACAGGTGCGAATCCAATACCAAAATTATCTTCATTGTAAGCTAAAGATGGAGCAAATTTCAGCAGCTGTAGATTGCTGTAACCTTTAAATAAAGCTGATTCATCACGGTAATCAACACCCATACCCGCAGAACCAAACATGCCTAAACCAAATGTCCAGTTATCGTTGATGCGAGTTGACATTGATACTTCTGGGATAATGTTAAGGTCATTGTCGCTCTTAGAAGTTTTAGTTGTACCAGGAGCTGCAACATCAGTAGAAGCTTCAACATTCGGCATAAATACTGTACCACCAATGGTAAATTCAGAACCAGTAGATTTCCCTAATAAAGCAGGGTTTGTTAGTGCGTTCTCTGAACCGTAAAATGCTGCAGTACCTGTACCACCTAAAGCACGTGCTTGAGCACCTAGACCGATTAGGTTATCACCATTGGTTGCTAAAACCGGTGTTGAAATCATTGCTGCTGATGCAATTGCTAGAGCTAATTTAGTTTTTTTCATTTTTATTCTCTTGTTGTTGTTTTTTGTTAATCAGGTTTGGTTTTACCAGGCCTGGTTATCTGTTTCGAGTGCTACTATGCAGTAATTAAATACATATTGGTAATTAAAAAAATTTAAGTCTTCATTAAATTTATATAAGTATTTAATGGTATGTTTATGTATGGCGGTATAAAATTTTTTATGGCTTATAACTGGTTGAAATGAATAGATAAAAAAACTATTTCTACGTAAATTAACTGTATTTATGGGGGGCTGTAAATTTTTGTCGGTTGGTAAATGTTTATGTGTTGCAGATTTACTACACTTTTTTTAGCTTTATTTTAAGTATTGGGTTTGTAATGGGTTTAGCTGAGAGTGGTAAATAGTCTATTAATTAGTTGTTGGTTTGAAGTTTATCTTTGGATTGTTAATGGAATTTGTATCAATTTAATTAATGCTTAAGAGGGGAGTTGAGTTTTTGTTTATCGATGGCAGGACTAAGCTTTATTATTTGTGGTTGAGATAGCGAACTTACAGATTGGTTTGGAAGCTTTAGATAGATTTGTTAAAGGAATTTTTTGCGAAAAAAAACCGCGAGATACCATCGTATTTCGCGGTCTTATGTAAAGGCCTGGGTAATAAGTAAGTCTAGTTATTTATAAATCTAGTTATTCTATAAGTCAAAAGGGAACTAATAACCGGGCCTTTTGCTTTATCCCCCACTCATTTGTTGGGTGAGATAAAGCAGCTAGTAAAGGTTGGGCTTAGAATTCCCCTGATTTACCTTTTTGAAGCATTTCCCACATAGTGTTACGAACTTGCATGGTTGCTTCGTAAAGTTCTGGAGGCATTTTTTTACCCATTTTAATTGCCATATCCATGTTCATTGTATAAATATGTAGACGACCATCAGGTTCTTCAATGATATTTACACGACAAGGTAGGAAGCCGCCCATTGCAGGAGAGAAGTCAATCATTTTACGTGCTGTATCAGGGTTACAGAAAGACATTACGTGAATAACACCAGATTCAACACCACGAGCTTTTAGTTCTTCAGAAAGAGGTAACTCACCAACGTTTTTAATGTTGTTTGCAATACCTACACCATTGATAGCGTCAATAACGTCTTCTAGTTCTACACCTTCATCAACAGTTACTTCCCACATAGTTGCATCAGCTATATCACCTTCTGCATCTACCCATTTGTCCCAGATTTCCATGAAAGTATCGCCAGCGCCATCATTTAGGTTGCCGATTGCATTCATAGTTCCACAACCTGATAAAGTTGTTACGGTTACAGCTAAGATGGCTGCTTTAAATAAGTTAGTTAATTTCATTCATGTTCTCCGTTGAAATTGGATTTTTATATGAGGGTAAACATTACGTCTCTAATTTTCAGAGCTTAGATTACTTATTAATGCATTAAAAAGAAAACTAAAATTTTTATAGGTTTTATAACTTAATTTTATTAAGAGTTGCTAATACTCTAATATGTATTTGCCTAAATAAGATTAAATCCTAGTAAATTCAGTAAGTTGTTTAGTTTTTTATTGTTGGTTGATGCGACTTTATGCCTATTAAATTCTCTGTAAATCGGAAAATTTCTTCGATAATCTTCATACTTTTTGTGAACCTCTGAGATATTTTGGGAGCGTATTGCTCTGTCATCATTCTTAATATCATGGGATTTATTAAGTATTTGATGTATGGCGGTTTGAATTGGGTCAACTTGTGTGATTGAAATTAGCTCTGGATTTTCAGGTAGTTTGTTCTGCCAACCGGTTTGTGGTTGAGTGCTCCAATAGTTGCAAAGTTGATGGTATACCATTGTGCTCCCAGCGACTTTTGCATCTAAAGAATGCCCTGCTACATGAGGTGTGGCTAGGAATGCTGTTTTATAAAGTTGTTCATTAATATTAGGTTCGTTTTCCCAGCAGTCAATAATATTGGCTAGAGTCGGTGTGTTTATCCAGGCTTTTTCATTGATAACACCACCGCGAGCAGCATTAATAATGATTTGGTTAGGGCTGATTTTGGCGAGCTTTTCAGCTGAGATTAAGTCATATGATGGGTGTTTGCCTGTTTTTGTTAGAGGCGTGTGTACGGTAATAATATCTGCCGTTAAACAAGTATCAAGGTCTACATAATTATCACTATCTACCAGGCCTGGTAGTTGTTCTACTTTTGGAGGGTCATTTAATAAACAGGTCATTCCAAGCTGCTTCGCTTTGTTATAAACCTTTTGACCAACATTGCCCACTCCAATAATACCCAAGGTTTTATCCGTTAATGTAAAGTTAAAGGTCTCGGCTAGCTCATATAAAGCGGTAATGATATATTCTGCAACGGAGTTTGCATTGCAACCCTGTGCAGAGTAAAACTCAATATTTTGGTTTTTTAAGTATTCTTGATCTATGTGGTCTAACCCAACCACGGTGCTTCCTACAAATTTGATTTTACTGTTTTGTAGTAACTCTTGATTTACTTGGGTTCGTGATCTTACGATTAAAGCGTCTGCATTTTTGACCGTGTTTGCATCAATAGATTTGCCGGGTAGGGTGATAACTTTTCCAAGATGTGAAAAAATAGCCTCTGCATAGGGTACGGCATCGTCAATAACAATGGTTTTTGAAGGAAGTGTCATAATAGTCATCTGTTTGATTAAAAGATAAAGAGAGCTTTGCACTAAATTTTGTAAAATCATCTCGTGCAATCATCTAGTGAAATCATCACCTGCAAAGCTCTCATGTATTTTGCCACGAAATCAGGTGAATCGGCTGTAAGTTTTCAGTTCTCGCAAATAATAAAGAGTTTAGTTTTGAATAAAAGAAATAAAACAACATTGATTAATGGCCCAGCAGGTAACCTTGAAGTAAGAGTCAAGCCTCAAGTGGATGCCGTTGAAGAGGGAGACTTGGGTAAATTAGGTGAAGTGGCTAAGGCGGAAGTGGTTAAAGTGGTTGTAATTAGTCATCCGCACCCTCTTTACGGCGGAACAATGGATAATAAAGTCGTTACCACTTTAGAAAGAGCTTTTGCAAAGCGAGGATATGTAACCATTGCATACAACTTTAGAGGGGTAGGACTGAGTGAAGGTGAATATGATAGTGGTGTGGGAGAACAACAAGATTTAGCCGCTGTTTTTAATTGGGCTAAAGACACCTTTAATAGTGAGTATTTGGTTTTAGCGGGTTTTTCGTTTGGTAGTTATGTTTCGCTCAAGTCTTATATGTCTTGGAAAGAACTTTTTTCTTGTCAGCCACAAGCCATTTGTACTGTAGCACCTCCCGTGGGTTTGTATGATTTTTCAAAAATAGATGATATTGATGTTCCTTGGATGCTTATTCAGGGTGGGCAAGATGAAGTGGTTTCCGCTAAAGAAATCTTAGATTGGAGTATGGGTTTGAAGAATAAGCCAGATGTGTATTGGAGAGAGGCAGCAAGTCACTTTTTTCATGGCGAATTGGTTTGGTTAAGGAATGTAGTAGATTTAGGGTTTTAGTTTGGGTTTTAGTTTTTTAAAAAATCTATTTCGATAAAAAAATAGGGAATATAAGAATTTGCTTATATGCTCTAAATCCTTATAATACCGAACATATTATAAAATGCTTATATGTTAATAAGCTTGAGTTATGAGTTAATAATCGCTATGGTTATTTTATGAGACCTAAGCTTCAGAGCATATATTCGTGAAAAGGTCTTAACGTTAATAAAAAAGGATGGTTTACCATCCTTTTTTGGTTTTTGAAAATCCCCTTGCGATAAGTTAGATTCAAGTGGCTGGAGAGAAAATGAAACAAGGTAAATTGGTTAAAAATAAGTTAACGGTCTTGATGCTGGCATTGTCAGCTTCTTTACCATTATCTGCTTATGCAGAAAAAATGGATTTTAAAGCTTGCGTAAATGCTGCTTTGTTAGAAAATCCAGAAATGTCCGTGAGTGATGCAAGAATTAAACAGGCTCAAGGGGCGCTCTCAAAAGCAGAATCTAGCCGTTTACCCCAAGTTACACTTTCTGTTACAGGCAGTAATTCTGATAATGCTTTGAATGTATTTGGAATGAAGTTACAGCAACGTCAGGCTTCATTATCTGATTTTGGATTTGATAGCGCAACTTCGAGTGCTTTCGGTTCTGGTGATTATAGCTACCAGCCAGATAAGCTAAACCACCCTGATGCCCATACAGATTTTGATACACGTATAGAGATATTAGTTCCTGTTTGGAATGGTGGCAAAATTGGTAGCTATGAAGATCAGGCACAATCTATGATTGAAGCGGCTCAAAAAGGCGATTTGGCTGTTCAGCAGTTTTTGACCTTTAATGTTTATCAAGCCTATGAAGCTGTTCATGCTGCCCGTTCTTATATTACGGTTGCAAAACAGGCTAAAGAAACGGCAGATTCCTATGTAAAAACAACCCATAACTTAGTTGAACAAGGGGTGGTAGTACGTTCTGAATTTTTAAGTGCCAAAGTAAATCAGTCTTCTGCTGAGGTAGCTTTATTAAAAGCGCAAGGTCAAGAGCAGATTGCAATAAATACCTTAAAAATGTTAATGAGTGTAGATGCCTCTGCAGATGTCGATGTGGCGAATCGTGTTGATTTAGAACTGCCTGTGGATAATGCAGAAGAGTTGATGTCACTGGCATTAAATAACAACTATCAGTTAGCGGCTAAGCGTGATGAAGCCACGTCAACAGCATTTGCAATTAAAGCGGCGGAAGCCGCTTATTATCCAAGTTTTAATGTGATGTTAAGACAAGATTGGAATGATGAGTCTTTAGCATTAAATAATGGTTCTTACACTATCGCAGGGGTTGTGTCTTGGAAAATTACAGATTTTGGTGTAACGAGTAGCAGTGTAGATATGGCTAAGGCATCTGCGGCACAAAAAAAATCGGCGGTTAAATCGCAAGAAAATAAATTACGTTTAGATGTGTTATCAACCTGGACGAAGTTGCAAATTGCTACTAAACAAGTGGGTTCTAGTGTTTTAGCGGTACAGCAAGCGGGTGAAGCGCAAAAATTAATAATGAAGCGTTATAAAAATGGGGTTTCTACCATTACGGAAGTTTTGGCGGGTGAAACACAGCTAGATAAAGCGCGTGCTGATTTGGTATCTGCACGTTATGACGTAAATGTACTAAAAGCAAAATTGCTTTTATTAACTGGTCGTATGGATATTCAGCGTATTTAATCGACTTTTTAAGAAGATTATTTAACGTGTAACTAAAATTTGCAAATAGATCAAGTATTGAGGTTCAAAATGAAACAAATCTCTAAAGTAATTGGAATGTCATTGCTGGCAGTAACCTTTGGTTTAAGTGGTTGTGACCAGGAAAATGAAGAGCAGGTACAACAAGCTTCGGCTAAGACAGTGCAGGCAGATGTGGTAACGGTTGCATTAGGCGCGGTGCCGTTGACGTCGGTTGTTCCTGGTGCGGTTGTGCCAGACCAAAAAGCACAGATAGCTTCGCGTTTAATGGGGTATATCAAAAATCTTGATGTAAAAGTTGGTCAAGAGGTTAAAAGTGGTGACTTGTTGTTCTCGATTGATTCAGGTGATATTAAGAGTAAAATTTCGCAGGCAAATGCAGGATATCAACAAGCTTTAGCGGCCTTAAAAGATGCCAGATTAGATTACAAACGTTTTACGAAACTTTATAAAGAAGATTCGGTTTCAAAACAGCAATATGACAAAATTAAATTACAATACAGCGTTGCTCAAGAAAACTTAGCTTCAGCTAGATCAGGCTTGCAACAAGCTAAGGCTCAACTAAATTATGCCAATGTAAAAGCGCCTTTTGATGGTGTTATTGTGCAAAAGATGGCGGTTGCAGGTTCATTAGCGGCTCCAGGTAACCCAGTGGTTGTTATGGAGAATCTAAAGTCTTTAAGTGTTCAAACTCAGGTCTCAGAAGATTTATATGCCGTTCTTAGAAATGGCGATACAGCTAAAATCATTATTGATGGAATTAAAAAACCTTTTGTAGGCACTATTTACACTTTAGTGAGTGCAGCAGATCCAAAAACTCGTACACACACTGTTAAGTTAAGTTTACCGAATGTCAATGATGTCAATAGTGGGACTTTTGCCAGAGTGATTTTTAAGCGTGGTGAACGCCAAACAATGATGTTGCCTGAATCAGCAATTATCAATCGCGCTGGAATTGAAGGGGTTTTTGTTGTTGAAAATGGTCATGCCTTTTTCCATATGGTTCGCACAGGTGCATCAATGGATGGCATGGTTGAAGTGCAATCTGGCTTAGCTTTAGGTGAGCAGATTGTGATTAGTAATAACCAAGACATGCTTAATGGTGACGTGGTAGAAACGCCTCAATCTGCTGAACCTGTGAATGCAGCCAAAGGAGCTTAATGATGTCTGAAAACCCGATGGCTGAGAATCCGATGTCTGAGAATCCGACGCCTGAAAAGGCCAATCCAGAGGCGCAATTAAATATAGCGGGTAAGCTGGCTAAAGCCTTTATCCATTCAAAAATCACCATGATGATGGTTATCGCAGTCACGCTTGCTGGAATCATGGCTTATCTGATTACTCCACGTGAGTATAATCCTCAGATTGTGGTACCGGCAGCCAATATTATTGTGCCTAAAGCGGGTGCTACGCCTGAAGAAGTCAATAATATGGTCGTGAAGCCACTTGAAACCATTTTAAGTGCACTGCCAGGCGTGGATCATACTTTTGGGTATGCCTCAAATGACTTTGGTGTGGTTACGGTTCAATTTGAAGTGGGTGAGAACCAGGTAGATAGTTTGGTTAAGGTTTATAACCAAATTATGCAAAACATGGACAAAATGCCGCCAGATACGCAAGATCCATTAATTAAGCCAATTAATGTGGATGATGTTCCTATTATGACTTTGGCGGTTACCTCTAAAGAGCTGTCAGGCTATGATTTACGCGATATCTCATTAAAACTGGTTGAGAACTTACGTAATATTCCAGGGGTTTCGTTTTCTGATGTTGTGGGTGGAAAACAACGTGCGATTAATGTTTGGTTAGATGCGCAAAAAATTGCGTTAACAGGACTTTCTTTAGAAACGATTAGCCAAATGCTAAAGGGAAGTAATGTCTCTTTACCCGTTGGGTCTGTGGTTAATAATAACCGTAATAAACTGATTCGCGTAAACGGTTTTTTAGGTAATGCAAAAGAAGTTGGTGAGATTGTTATTGGTGCCGATAAAGGTCGTCCAATTTATCTTAAAGATATTGCGACGATTGATGATGGTCCAAGAGAAAACCAAAGTTATTCTCGTATAGGTTTTGGGCCAAGCTCTGATTATAAACATCTTTCAGAGCAACAATCAGTAACGATTACTTTGGCTAAAAAGCCAGGAACGAATGCCGTTGATGTTGCTAACTCAATATTAAAGCAATTAGCAGAGCTTAAAAAATCGATCATTCCAACCAATGTTGATGTCGTTGTGACTCGTAACGATGGTGAAAAAGCCAATGCTGCAGTAAATCTGTTAATGGAGCATTTGGCTATCGCCGTGGGTTCTGTTGTGATTATTTTGATACTCTTCCTTGGTTGGAGAGAAGCTGGGATTGTTACCCTAACAGTCCCCTTAATTCTGTTTGTCGTTTTATTTATTGGAATGATTGCAGATCAAACTATTAACCGTATTACCTTATTTGCTTTAATTTTATCTTTGGGGTTATTAGTGGATGCCGCCATAGTGGTTATTGAAAACATCCACAGGCATATACATGATGGCTTTGATCCAGAAAAATTTGATGAAGTGCTAATTAAGGCGACTAATGAAATAGGTAATCCAACCAACGTCGCGACGATTGCAGTTATTTTGGCTTTTATTCCAATGCTATTTGTTACCGGGATGATGGGACCCTTCATGGCGCCTATTCCATTTAATGTTCCTGTAGCAATGATTGCTTCATTGGTTGTTGCCTATATTCTTGTGCCTTATGCGGCATATCGATTATTAGGCAAAAAAGCCATTAAAGAGATGCAAGCCAGAGAAAGTCTGGAAACGCACCATCAGCATGAAGATGATTGGATGCAAAAGCTTTATGTTAAAGCGATAAATCCAATGATAGAAAACCGTACCAAACGTAATGTGTTTTTATTTATTGTTTTATTGTCTCTAATCGGTGCAATGATTCAACCCGCATTACAGTTTATGCGTGGCGATGGCATGAATAATCCACTTCATCCTGCAGGGGTAGAAGTAAAGATGTTGCCTTATGACAACACGAGTACTTTTTTAGTGCAGATTGATATGCCAGAAGGCACGGCTTTAGAAGCAACTGACCGTGTTGTAAGACATGTTGGAGAGCGTTTATCAAATACTGAATTTGTAACGGATTACAGTGTTTACTTAGGAAATCACGCGCCGATTGATTTTGCCGCCTTAGTACGTGGTGACTTAATTAAAGAGGGGGCAAACTTTGCTCAAATTAGAGTTAACTTAGTCAATAAGCATCATAGAGACTTATCTTCTCACGATATTGTTGAGCAGTTGAATGTTAATCTTAATGAGCTGCGTAAAGCTTTCCCAGCAGCGAATATAAAACTATATGAAACGCCTCCAGGGCCACCAGTAACGACTCAAATTATGGCTGAACTGTATGGTCCTGATTATGATAAGTTACGACAGGCTTCTATCGAAGTAGGTAAGAAGTTTAATAATATTTACGGCTTAATTAACGTTGATGATTCTGTTACCGCAGATAATATGAGTTATCAAATTAATATTGACCGTGAGCAAGCGAATCTTCTAGGGGTTGCTCCTGCTCAAGTGGGTAAAATGTTGCGTGACTACATTAATGGTTTTGAACTGGGTTATATGCATTTAGATAATGTGCGTGAACCTGTTGATATTATTGTACGTCTTCCTCGTTCAGAAAGAACGGTGGCTGAGCAAATGATGTCATTACAAGTGCAATCTCGTTCTGGAGCATCTGTTCCATTATCAGCCGTGGCTAAAATTGAAGAGGTGTTATACGCCAAGCCAATTTTAGGTCGTGATCAACATCAAATGGTCATGATTGGTGGTGAGTTACTTCAATCGAGCCCAGTTTATTCGGTATTGTCATTAGATAAAATGCTTGATGGTGTGAAATTGCCTGAATCTGGCGTCACTTTCCATACTGCAAATCTTGGCTTTGTTCAGGCAACACCGGATGATGTTATGGACTACACGATTTTATGGGGTGGTGAAATGCGCCTAACATTAGATGTATTCCGTGATATGGGTAGTGCCTTTATTGTGGCGTTAGTCTTTATTTACCTAATTTTAGTAGGTTACTATAAGTCATTTATGATGCCTGTTATTGTTATGGGTGCTATCCCATTAACCATGATTGGTGTTTTCCCTGGTCACTGGTTAACTGATCAGGCATTTACGGCAACCTCAATGATTGGAGTCATTGCCTTAGCCGGTATTGTGGTACGAAACTCATTACTGTTAATCGACTTTATTTTAGAGTATCGAGCTGAAGGTCGGTCACTGAAAGATGCAGTTATTCAGGCTGGTAAAGTTCGTTTTCGTCCAATATTGCTAACCGCTTTAGCGATTATGTTTGGATCAATGATTATGATTACTGACCCTGTATTTGGTGGTCTAGCGGTTTCATTAATCTTTGGTACGCTTTCTTCAACTGTTTTAACACTGTTGGTTATTCCGTTGATGTATTACATCTGGCAGTGGCATGGTGGCGTTAAACAGCAAGAGCAAGCAGAAGCTTTAGCTAAACAAGCTTAGTTAATTTAGATTAACTAAGAATGAATTAAAAACCGGGGTTATTTAAAACTCCGGTTTTTTTATGTCTCAAACTCAGGTTTTGTCTTCTATAAAATAACCAGGCCTGGTTGTTATCCCCAAACATTAATGAAAATTATTCTAGTTTATATTGATAAGAGTTCTAAAAAGTTTATACTGTTTAAAACTAATTGCATAAGATTATGTATAGTTTTCTGTATAACTAAAGAGAGGTATTAAACAATGAAGAATTTTGCTAAAGCCTTAGCGGTAACCAGTTTAAGTATGGTGGCATCTATGCCTGTTTATGCAGAAGAGCCCATGTCTGTAAATGTGGCGCGCATTACTGCAGATACTGCAAATACTATTGCCGTTAATGCCATCAAGGCGTGCAGAGAAAAAGGGATTTCTATCAGTGTAACCGTGGTGGATAGAAATGGAATTGTTCAAGTTCAAATGCGTGATACGGTTGCACCACCTGTTTCGCTAAACATAAGTAAGAAGAAGGCCTATTCATCTGTAATGTTTAACGCAAAAGGCTCGCAGTTAGAAGGACGAGCAAAAGGTCCATTGTCTACCATAGATGAAGGCTTGGCTCTTATGGCTGGTTCAACACCCATTACTGGGGGCGGTAAGTTGTATGGTGCAGTTGGTGTAAGTGGTGCTCCAGATGGTATGGATGATGAAGCTTGTGCTATTGCTGGGTTTGAATCTGTATCTGATGATTTAGAAATGCAGTAATTTTATTTCAGTCAATCATTAGACAAGCTAATAGATAACAAGTATAATTCGCCCCACCTTACGGAGAGCTGGCTGAGTGGCTGAAGGCGCACGCCTGGAAAGTGTGTATAGGTTTATCCCTATCGAGGGTTCGAATCCCTCGCTCTCCGCCAAAAGGCGGGTATCGTATATTGGCTATTACCTCGGCCTTCCAAGCCGATGAGAGGAGTTCGATTCTCCTTACCCGCTCCATATTATGGTGACTCTATTCGTCCCCTCGCGACGCTAAGTTGGGAACTCCGCCAGGTCCGGAAGGAAGCAACGGTACCTTCTGATGCGTGCGCCGAGGTAAGGCGGGTAGGGTTGCCACCCATTTCTTTTTTACCTATTTTTACCATGTTTTTTGAATGTTACCAGGCCTGGTAGTTTCAAAGGATTTGCTTTTTTATAATGAAAATAATCTCTTGTTAAGTGCTTAAACACATGCATTAAATAGTTCTGATTTTGTCTTCAATACACGTTAAAATAAATTCCAATTTTTGAACTTAAAGAGTTGTTGTTCTCGTTATGAGTTATACCGTTTTAGCACGTAAGTGGCGCCCAAAAAACTTTGCTGAGTTGGTAGGTCAATCCCACGTCATGCAGGCATTATCAAACGCGCTTGATCAACAACGTTTACACCATGCTTATCTGTTTACGGGTACAAGAGGGGTGGGTAAAACCACGATTGCTAGAATATTTGCAAAAGCCCTGAACTGCCAAGAAGGGATTTCTTCTTCTCCTTGTGGAGTTTGTGATACTTGTCGCTCTATTGATGAAGGTCGGTTTATTGATTTAATTGAAGTGGATGCGGCATCTAAAACCAAAGTAGATGACACTCGTGAAATTTTAGATAATGTTCAGTTTGCACCGACTCAAGGTCGTTATAAAGTTTATCTTATAGATGAAGTTCACATGCTTTCTAAAAGTAGTTTTAACGCCTTGTTAAAAACACTTGAAGAACCACCTGAGCATGTAAAGTTTTTATTGGCGACGACGGATCCTCATAAGTTACCCATCACGGTATTGTCTCGCTGTTTGCAGTTTAATTTAATGCGTTTAACTCAACCGCAAATTCAGGGACATTTAGCACATATTCTTGGCCAAGAAAATATTCCATTTGAAGATTCTGCTCTAGCTCTAATTGCAAAAAGTGCTGATGGTTCTGCGAGGGATAGTTTAAGTTTACTTGACCAGGCAATAGCCTATGGGGCCGGTGAAGTGATGTTTGAGCCCGTGCAAACTATGCTAGGTCTGGTTGACCAGCAGTTTGGGGTAGCGATTCTACAGGCATTGGCAAACAATGATGCCCAACAAATTAAAAATGTTATTCAGCAATTGGCCTCTATGGGGGTTGATTACCAGGCCTTGTTAGCACAACTTATTGAAAGTTTGCACGCTATCTCTTATGTACAAGTATTTGCTGATAATGAAACTACCACATTATTACCGGCTGAGATTGTGAAAAGTTTTGCCGATAATATTGAACCAGAAAGAGTTCAGTTGCTCTATCAGATTGCCTTGCTGACCAAGCAAGATATGCAATTAGCGCCTGATATTAGAATCGGTTTTGAAATGGCTTTGATGAGAATGTTGGCTTTTCAACCTGCGCAATCTCAATCGGGTCAATCTAAAACTAATGAATCTAATGTTGCAAATAAACAGGCGGCTCAATCACCAAACTCAGCAGCCGCTTTAAATGATGAGTCAGGGCTTTCGCCAATGGATGCCTTGGCCAGTTTAGCAACAGCACGTTCATTAGTAGGAAAAAAAAACACTTCAATAAACCCTGAGACGATGTCTTTATCTGAAGACGCTCAAAATTCTGTTAACAAAAACGCTAATCAAATAAAAGATGATCAGCTTAGTTTAGCTTCATCAAATGTTCACGATGTGTCTGGAGATTTAAGCCCTAAAAAAATTCAAGAGCCTGATTTACAAGAGAGCTATGCCGAGGCTTCTTTACAAGCAACGGTTAAAGAGAGCTTTAATGAAAGTTTTAAACAAACTTCTCAAGAAGCTGATTCCGAAATCAATCATCACTCAACGGCACAAGTACAAGAAAAACCTGCCGCGGTTGCTGCCACAGATCATTTAACTCAAATACGAGAAAGATTAAAACAGCCTTTTGCTAAACCGGTCAAAGCTGAGGCTCAGTCTAGTGAAATACCTTCTGCTCCAGATGTAGTCAATAATGTTGTGTTTGAAGATTCATCTTTTCACGCAGTTGATGAACTTGAAGAGCGGGCAGCTCCAAACTCAACTCAAGTTACAACAGTTAATATAGAACATAGAGATAGTAATGATTCAATAGATACCTCAACATCTCATGAATCATCTTCATGGGCTTCTGTTGAAAGTAACCAGCCTTTAGAATCTATAGAAAAGTCAGAATCACCAGAGCTTATATCTCCAGGGTTAATTTCTTCAGGTTCCAAGTCTCCAGGTTCTAAATTTCCAGATTCTAAATTTCCACAATCAGTATCACATGCTGAAATAGGCATGAATCAAAGTGATATATCTCCTGTAGAAACACAAGAATATATTCACGAGAATACTGTTCAACAGTCTGATAAACCATTAAATTTAAAGGCAAAGGATGGCCAGCTCGGTGAGATTATAGAAGATGAAATACAAGATGTAATTGATGAAAACTTTGTACCTAGTAATGATGCTTTAAAAGACTGGTTAACCATTATTGAGCGTTTAAATTTAAAAGGCATGGCTAATGACATGGCTAGAAATAGTGTTCTTGTTGCGATGACTGAAAATACATTACAGATGAGTATTGACCCAGAGCAGCAATACGCCAAGCCAGAAATGGTTTTAGAGCAAATTGACGCGGCGGTAAAAGCTTATTTTGGTTCAAATTTTAGTCTTGAAGTTGTTCAAGCTAATGAACATTTTACCCCTGTGAAATTAGAGCAAAAGTTAGCTTCTGATAAACAGCAGGCTGCACAGCAATCAATAGAGTCGGATAGTGTCGTCAATGCTCTTATTTCTAATTTAGGAATGGAAGTGATTCCGGGAACACTAAAACCCATTTAAGAATTTTAAGAATCAAAAAGATTAATAAAAACACGAATAAAAACTGAATAGAAAATAAAGGAATAAACTTATGTTTGGTGGTAAAGGCGGTATTGGTAACTTAATGAAACAAGCCCAAGATATGCAAAAAAATATGCAAGCTGCTCAAGAAGAAATTGCAAAAATGGAAATTAACGGCGAAGCTGGCGGCGGTATGGTTAAAGTGGTTATGACGGGTAAGCATGAGTTAGTAAAAGTAGAGGTTGATGATTCATTAATGGATGATAAAGAGATGCTTGAAGACTTGTTTGCCGCAGCGGTTAATAGTGCATCACGAAGAGTTGAAGAGGTTACTCAAGAAAAAATGGGCGGTTTAACGGCCGGAATGAATATGCCCGCAGGCATGAAGATGCCATTTTAATCAATATTTGAGAATTTAGATTGCAAAGCCCTTTAATACAAGAACTAATTGAAGCATTTCGAGTCTTACCTGGTGTTGGTCCAAAATCGGCACAGCGAATGGCTTATTATTTACTTGAACGCAATAAAAAAGGCGGGGCTGTTCTTGCCCAAACCTTAGCCAAGGCTGTGGAAGAGGTTGGCCATTGTTCTTTATGCAGAACCTTAACAGAAGAAGAAACTTGCAGTATTTGTCAATCAAGTCGACGAGCAACCGGCGAGTTATGTATTGTTGAATCTCCATCTGATGTAACTGTGATTGAACAATCGGGTATATTTCAGGGTCAATATTTTGTTTTGATGGGACATCTATCTCCTATTGATGGAGTGGGTCCTAGTCAAATTGGACTGGATTTATTAGAGTCAAGGTTGTCAGATAAATCTGTTTCTGAGCTAATTATTGCAACGAATCCAACTGTTGAAGGTGAGGCAACAGCGCATTATATTCAGCAAATGGCGTTTAAATATGAAGTTAAAGTATCTCGTTTGGCTCAAGGTATACCTATGGGGGGAGAGCTTGAATATTTGGATAGTGGTACACTTTCTCAGGCCTTTTTGGCAAGACGGTCAATGTAGTTAAGCGTTTTGTTAGTATGATTCTTGAACATAAAAAATCCCACAATTGTGGGGTTTTTTATAGGATTCAAGCTTAAGGAATAGGATGTTTCTGGGCTTGATTAAGGTTAAGCTTTGGTTTTACTCATTAAGAACTCTAGTAGTGCTTTTTGAGCATGTAGTCTGTTTTCTGCCTCATCCCAAACTACAGTGTCTTTGGCATCAATAACATCAGCAGTCACTTCTTCACCACGGTGTGCCGGTAGGCAATGCATGAATAGGGCTTCATTATCGGCCTTTTCCATGACTGCTTTATTAACTTGGTAATCAGCAAAAGCACGTTCACGAAGTTTTTGCTCTTCTTCTTGTCCCATACTTGCCCATACATCCGTTACGATAAGATCGGAGTTTTCAGATGCGTCTAGTGTATTTCTAACGATTTCCACGCGGTCTTTGTTTGCATTAACCAAATCCATATTTGGATCATAACCTTCTGGGCAGGCAATGCGTAAATTAAAGCCGTATTGTGCTGCAGCGTTTATGTATGAATGACACATATTGTTACCATCACCCACCCAGGTAACGGTTTTACCTTCAATGCTACCGCGGTGTTCTTGATAGGTTTGCATATCAGCTAAAAGCTGGCAAGGGTGAAAATCATCTGTTAAGGCATTAATAATTGGTACTGACGAGTGTTGTGCAAATGTCTCAACAATATTGTGTCCAAAAGTACGAATCATTATTCCGTCGACCATGCTTGAGATAACTCTAGCACTATCTTCAAGCGGTTCGCCACGACCAAGTTGCGTGTCATTTGAAGATAAAAATAATGCATGACCACCAAATTGAGTCATGCCTGTTTCAAATGAGATGCGAGTTCGAGTTGAAGATTTCTCAAAAATCATCGCTAAAGTCTGATTTTTTAAAGGCTCATAAATTTCACCAGAATGCTGCATTTTTTTAAGCTCAATGCCACGATGCATTATTTGCTGAAGTTCAGCTGAGGTTAAATCTTTTAGGGTTAAAAAGTGTCTTATAGTCATCTTTCTAATCTTTATATTATTTGAGACCTTTGCATGAGAGTATGCACGAATAAAAATGGTTAAAATTCACCCGATTTTTGTTGTACCCCAAGGGCACTTCCGTTGGGCGACAACTTGCGAATAGCTAGCTATTCCCTACGTTTTCCGCCGCAATCAGGCAAATTCCTCCACATTTTTCTTTCGCACCTATCTCGTGCAAAGGTCTCATTTATTTAAAAATTTTCTAATTAATTCGTTTAACGTCTTAACTAAAAATTCGGTTTGTTCATTGCTCATAACATAGGTAGGTAACAATCTGATTGTGTCACCTCTTGTTACATTGATAAGCAGGCCGGCTTCTAAAGCTAGAGCCACAAGTTCTCCACAAGGTCGATCGAGTTGAATACCAATCATGTAGCCTTTGCCACGTACTTCAACAACGCCTTGTTGGTTTTGCAGAGTTTGCTTGAATTGCTCAATTAATTGTTGACCTTTTTTGGCAACAGCAGCAACATGGTTATGCACTTCTAAGGTGTTAATAACTGCTAAACCAGCAGCACAGGCAAGAGGGTTACCTCCAAATGTTGTGCCGTGATTTCCGGGTACAAATGTATTGGCCGCTTCTCCCTTGGCTAAGCAAGCGCCAATAGGCATTCCGTTGCCTAAAGCTTTTGCTAAGGTTAAAACATCGGGTTTGATGTTGTCATGTTGAAAGGCAAACCATTCTCCTGTACGGCACATGCCTGTCTGAACTTCGTCTGTCATTAATAACCAGTTATTGGCATCACAAATTTCGCGCAATTTAGTTAGGTAGCCAGGCTCTGGAACATGAATTCCACCTTCTCCTTGAATCGGCTCAACAAGAATGGCGACCACATCTTGATTCTTTGAATGGGCAGTGACAGCATCAATATCATCAAATGGCACACGAATAAAACCATCAACTAAAGGGGTAAATCCTTCGTGAACTTTGTCGTTACCAGTTGCAGACAAGGTGGCAAGTGTTCGGCCATGGAAACTGTTTTCCATAACGATGATGCTCGGGTTTTCAATATTTTTTGAATGGGCATATTTACGGGCAATTTTAATTGCGGCTTCGTTAGCTTCTGCACCCGAATTAGAGAAAAACACCTTGTCCATGCCTGAATGTTCAATGAGTTTGTCAGCAAGTTGTTGTTGATTAGCAATTTGATAAAGATTGCTGGTATGAATAAGGGCGTGGCTTTGTTTACAAATGGCATCAGCGATGGCTGGATGAGCATGACCTAAACTACAAACGGCTATACCACTAAGCGCATCAAGGTAGGTTTTTCCATTGGTGTCATGCAGGGTAGCGCCGTCGCCTTTTTCAAAGCTAACAGGTAGTCTTGCATAAGTATTCATCAAATGATCAGTCATAAAAAATCCTAAAAATTAACGTTATGGCTTTATGATGACATAACGTTACAAAAACTTTAATGTGTTGGATAAACAAAAAAAGCAACCCGAGAGGAGTATTTATAAATATCCAGTTTTGACGTGACTACTTTGTCAAATAACGAGGTGTTTATAAATGCTTTCTGCAAGGTTGCTTTTTTGATTGCGATGTTCAACAGTAAATAGCCAGTTGACATTCAATTCCAAAAAAATGATTTTATCTGAATCTGGTAATTTTTCAAGTCTAATGGTGTTTTGCAGCTTAAAAGAGTTAAAAAATAGCTTAAAACAAGGTTTTTATTATAAAAAAGCGCAAACTTCAATTGTGAAAGCTTGGTTTTAGGATAAAATATCTCCCTTAATATTTTAAAATTTTGTGGAGAATTTGTTAATGCAAACGATGGCTGATAGAGATGGCGTAATCTGGTTAGATGGTCAAATGGTTCCATGGCGCGATGCTAAGGTTCACGTTTTAACACATACATTACATTATGGTATGGGTGTGTTTGAAGGGGTGAGAGCTTATGATGCGGAGCAGGGAACATCTATTTTCCGTTTAGATGCGCATACTGATCGTTTGATTAACTCCTCTAAAATTATGAATATGCCTATGCCTTATGATAAAGATGAGTTAAATGAAGCTCAATGTGCAGCTGTTCGTGAGAATAATTTAAAGTCGGCTTATATTCGTCCAATGGCTTTTTACGGAGCTGAAGGAATGGGGTTGCGTGCCGATAATCTTAAGGTGCATGTTATGGTTGCTGCTTGGGAATGGGGTGCTTACATGGGTGAAGAGAACTTGAATCGTGGAATTAAAATTGCCACTTCATCTTATTCTCGCCATCATGTGAATATCACCATGACAAAAGCCAAATCTAACGGTGCATACATGAACTCTATGTTAGCGTTGCAAGAAGCGGTAAGTCATGGTTGTGATGAAGCTTTGTTACTGGACGTTGACGGTTATGTGTCTGAAGGTTCTGGTGAAAACTTCTTTATGGTAAAAGACGGTGTTTTGTATACACCTGAACTTACTTGTTGTTTAGATGGTATTACTCGTAGAACGATTATGTCATTAGCTGATGAAATTGGTCTTGATGTGATTGAAAAGAAAATTACACGTGATGAAGTTTATATTGCGGATGAAGCTTTCTTTACTGGAACGGCGGCAGAAGTAACCCCTATTCGTGAATTAGATAATCGCCCAATTGGTATTGGTTCTCGTGGACCGATTACAGAAAAATTGCAAACAATGTATTTTGATATTGTGCATGGTCGTTCTGCTGAGCATATCGATTGGCTAGCAAACGTTGCTAAATAAGGAGAGTTTAAATGAGTGGAAATTCAACTAATTCTAAGTCTCATTATGAAGTCACTTATGATGATTTACCCTTGCATTGCCCAACGCCAGATATGAGTAAATGGAATTCACATCCTCGTGTGTTTTTACCGATTGAAGAAACGGGTGAAGCTAAATGCCCATATTGTGGTGCCGTGTATACATTAAAAGATTTTGACCCTAATCATTCAGGTCACCACTAGTTTTTCGTTACAAGTCTTTAATCTGAGAAACTACCAGGCCTGGTAGAATGGCAAAAGCCGTAATTGTTGTAATGCAATTACGGCTTTTTTATTGGTTTGAAATATGACTTACTTCTTGAAAGCGCGGCTTATTAATCTTAGAAAAAACCGACTAAGTGTTTTTTAAATTCCAGCGATTATGGACCCATAAGTATTGGCTTGGATTCTTACGAATTTCAGTTTCATATAAATGATGGAGTCTTAGCGTGTCTTCATAATCATCACCAGAAGGAAAGTTCTCTAATGCGGGGAGAAACTCCACTTCATATTGTCCGTTCTCTAAGCGTCGGGTAAATGTGGGCACAACTGCGCAGTCTGTCATTTTGGCTATTTTGGACGTTGCCGGATTGCTCATGGTCTCAACGCCAAAAAAAGGCACTTTTACATGGCCTTTAGCTCTATAGCGTTGGTCAGGTAAAAAAGTCATGCTTTGTCCCGAACGCAATACTTTAAGCATTTGACGAGTATTGGCATTAGAAACCGGTTCAACATGTTCGCCATTACTAAACTTAATAGAACGTCCTTTAGCAATTAAATAATCCATTAAAGGGTTGTCATGAGGGCGATAGACGGCATGGTAGTTTGTTAAAAATGAGACAAATAACCCGGTTACTTCTAAAGTCGTGAAGTGCGGGGCTAAAATTAATACTCCTTTGCCTGCATTTTGAGCCTGTTTTAGGTTATCTTCACCAATAAAAGTGACAAGGCCTCTTTCAAACGCATTTTGGTGGTTTTTTTTGTGATCACCCCACCAAACCATTGTCATTTCCATTAAGGCTATACCAAGAGATTCAAAGTGTTGTTTTAGTAATGACTGAATCTCAATAGCCGACTTTTCTGGAAAGCAAAGGGTTAGGTTGGCTTGTGCTAAACGACGCCGTTTTGCTGAAAGAGTGTAAAGTACTTTACCTAGCCACTTTCCGATTGGAAATTTCCAGCGAAAAGGCATTAGGGACAATAAGCGTAGTAACCCTATACCCAGCCAAATTCCCCAGTATTTTGGTGCTAGAAATGCGGTTTGGAAAGTTTGCGTGTAAAGTTTTTTAGAAGACTTACTCATCGAACTCCTGTCCTTGATAGAGTTGCGAATAGATTCCTTTTTGAGCTAGCAGTTCTTTATGAGTGCCTTGTTCCATAAGTTTGCCCTGTTGCATGACGACGATGTTATCAGCATTTTCAATGGTGCTTAAACGGTGGGCAATGACAATCACTGTGCGGTTCTGTTTTAAAGATTCCATTGCACGTTGAATCATCTGTTCACTTTGATTGTCGAGTGCTGAAGTGGCCTCATCTAAAATAAGAATAGGGGCGTTTTTTAGAAACGCTCTGGCAATGGCAATACGTTGGCGTTGCCCGCCAGAAAGTAAGTTGCCGTTTTCACCTATATTGGTATTTAAACCTTGTGGTAATTTTTCAATAAATTCCCAGGCATGAGCCGCCTTGGCGGCAGCAATAATCTCTTCTTGTGGAGTGTCAGTTTTGCCATAAGCGATGTTGGCAGCAACCGTATCGTCAAACAGTGTTACTTTTTGGCTAACTAAAGCGATTTGTTCTCTTAAAAAGTGGCGTTCTAAGTCTTTAATATTTTGACCATCAACTAAGATTTCACCCTTTTCAGCATCGTAAAATCGGGTGATAAGGTTTACTAGGGTAGATTTACCACTCCCCGACTGACCAACTAAAGCAGTGGTTTTACCTGCTGGAATAGTTAAATTAAAATCAATCAATGCTTTGCTTTTACTATATGGGTAGCTAAACTCAACTTTTTTAAAAGTGATCTCGCCTAACGGGTTGATAAGTTTTTGAGTTCCGGCGTTAGTTTCGTTTGGTTGGTCTAGAAGTTCAAAAATACTTTCTGCTGCCGCCATTCCTTTTTGCACGGTTTCGTTAATACTGGTTAAGCGACGAATGGGCTCGAACGTCAATGCCATAGCGGTAATGTAAGCTAATAATTCACCTGGGGTAAACAGGTTTTGTGCTGACATTTGCATTGCTATATATACTACAGCTGCTAGAGCAATCGCAGCCAGTACTTGTACTAAAGGAACATTGAGCGCAGAGACTTTAGTAACATGCATAGTGTTGTTTAATAATTCAGTAGCTGTGTTTTGAAAACGTTTTTTTTCGTAGGTTTCAGCACCATAAATTTTGATTTCTTGATGACCGGTTAAACTTTCTTCTAAACGTTGGGTGAGTTGTCCCATATTTTGTTGCATATTTTTACTAGATTGGCGCATCATCTTACTGGCTTTATCAATAATCCAAGCGACTACAGGGCCTATAATTAACATCAATAAAGTGAGTTGCCAAGATATATAAAGCAAGTAACCCACTAGTGCAATAATAGTCAGGCTGTCTCTAATAAGGGTAACCCAAGCGGTAGAAAGTGCATTGCTCGCCTGTGGTACATCATAGGTGATTTTTGACATGAGTTTACCCGTGCCATATTTGTGGAAGGTATCAAAAGCCAAGTGCTGCATTTTGTTGTACATGTCAGAACGAATCTGTAAAACAGCTTTTTCAGCAATCCATTGACTAAATACTTTACTAAAATATTCAGCAAAACCTTTGATGATAAATACTCCGGCTAGAAGTAAAGGCATCATTACAAATGAATCAGGATTCTTAGCGATTAAACTCTCATCCACCAACTCTTTTAAAACCATGGCCGTGGCCGGCTCCATGATAGCAATTGTTAATAGACCTGATAAAGTTATTGCAATCATGCCTTTAAAGGGCAAAATATAGTTTAATAAGCGGCGATAAAGCGAAAGGGTGGCACGATCTAGCATTGAGTTATTCTCGGTGAAGGATTTTATTGACAACTATGTTTGCCCAACCTGAACTATGGAACTCATGTTCGAGCTTGGTTTTGTCATAGTGATTTTCTAGCCAATCTAAGAATTCAGTATCTGGATTTTGAGTTCTGTATTCTAAAAAGCTATCAAAGAAATAATCTAACTTACCTGTATCAGCCCAACGAAAATGGCCGTATTTCATGCTGAGTTGTTTTAATGCTTCTTCGATTGGCTCCTCTTCTATAAAAAGCTTGTAAAATACGCTCATCATTCCAGCTCGATCAGCTCCTGATTTACAGTGCAGTAGTATAGGTTTTTCAGCATTTTCTAGAATAGACTTAGCTTGTAATATTCTATCTACATCAGGTAAAGAGCGAGACGACATAGGGTGGTTAATTAATGTAATTCCATACTTATTGCAAGCTTCTTTTTCAAGGATATATGCCCCGGAAAGATCGGCACCACGCATGCTTAGAATGGTTTTAACACCATGCTTTTGATGTAATTTCTTAATAAAGGCTGGAGAGGGGTGGCTGCTTCTAAAGGCCTTGTTTGAGAGTTTGTAAAAGTTTCTGTACAAACTGCGTATTATTTCGTGGTCAACAAACCATGCGTGCAAATGAGCTTTGGTGCGTTTCCAAAAAGTGTTTAATTGAGTCATTTGGGCTTTTAAAACCTTTAAATTGGAAAGTTAATTTGCGACTATTTTACTCTTTTATTTGAACTAAATGATAGAATCATGCTTTTGAAATTAATAGCGAGGAATGATTCGTTTTTAGAGTATTAATTTTAAAAAAGAGTTTAAGATTTTTTAAGTTTCTTGTCGTAAAAAGTGTTTAATGTTTTGGCTACTTAATTAGCTTAGTTCTGCTCTGAAAAGTAAATTTACCTATTTAAATTAATGTAAATTAATGAACATAAGATTAACTAACATAAGAAATTTAATTTGCAGGCTATTTGGGCGAGGATATTGGTTTAAGCTATTATTCGTAAGGTTTTAATTAGTTACACTGTGTCTCATTTTATGATTCCAATAAGAGTGACTAAATGAATCAGAAAAAATCGATCTGCTCGCCAGAATATCAATCAAAACCTCGAATAGTTTATGGTAAAAATTACGACAAAGGCTTGAAATGAAATCACCACATACAGGATTAAAACGAGTTTTTTACGCTGCTGGTTATTCTTGGAAAGGGTTTAAATCCACCTGGAAACATGAAGCGGCTTTTAGGCAAGAAGTTATATTATTTGCATTGATGACACCGTTGGCTTTTTGGATTGGTGACACGGCTTCTGAAAGAGTTATTTTGATTGCCGTTTTATTAATCGTGTTGGTAGTGGAACTTTTGAACTCAGCAGTGGAAAGCGTTGTTGATCGTATTGGTGAGGATTATCATAAATTATCAGGCCGTGCTAAAGACCAAGGGTCAGCGGCGGTGTTTTTATCTTTTTTTATCGCCATTTTAGTTTGGGGCGGTTTTACTATTTCAAAGATTATGGGTTAAGAAATGATTGTTGTAACGGGTGGAGCAGGATTTATTGGCAGTAATATTGTTAAAGCGTTAAATGAACAAGGACGCACAGATATTATTGTGGTGGATAATTTAAAAAACGGTAAAAAGTTTATCAATATCGCTGACTGCGATATTGCCGACTATCTGGATAAAGAAGATTTTCAGCAACGTATCTTTGCCGAGCAAGGATTGCCTGAGATTGAAGCGATTTTTCACGAAGGAGCCTGTTCTGCAACCACAGAGTGGGACGGAAAATTCATGATGGACAATAACTACGAGTACTCTAAAGACGTACTTAATTATTGTCTTAATTGGGGGATTCCATTCTTTTACGCTTCATCCGCTTCCGTATATGGAGATGGCCCTGACTTTATTGAGGAAAGGGCTTATGAAAAACCGCTAAACGTTTACGGTTACTCTAAGTTTCAGTTTGACCAATATGTTCGCCAAATTTTACCAACTGCTAAAAGCCAGGTTGTGGGCTTTAGATATTTTAATGTCTATGGTCCTAGAGAACAGCACAAGGGTGATATGGCCAGTGTCGCCTTTAAACTTCATAACCAAATTTTAGCAGGTGAAAAGCTTAAATTGTTTGGTGAATACGATGGCTATGGTGCAGGTATGCAAACCCGTGATTTTGTTTATATTGAAGATGTGGTTAAAGTGAATTTATGGTTTTTAGCACACCCAGAAAAATCGGGCATCTTTAATTTGGGGCCAGCTGCCGCAGAACCCTTTAAAAATATTGCCGAAGCGGTCATTGATTTTCATAGCAGAGGCGAGATTGAATTTATTCCTTTTCCAGAGCATTTAAAAGGGGCTTATCAAAGTTTTACTCAAGCAGATAATTCAGCTTTAAGAGCAGAAGGTTATAACGAACCTTTTAATAATGTCGCTCAAGGCGTTAAAAAATATTTAACTTGGTTGACAGAAAATCCAACCGTTTTAAATTTTACAAAGTAAACTTCTAGAATATGCGAATTCTGCTCATTAAAATGTCCTCAATGGGAGATGTGTTTCACACCTTTCCGGCATTGTCGGATGCTCAACAAAATATACCAGGCCTGGTAATCGATTGGGTGGTTGAAAAGTCATTTGCAGAAATCCCAAAATGGCATCCCGTTGTCGATAAAGTCTATCCAATAGAGTTACGAAAATGGCGTAAAACCCTTTTAAAAAAACAAACACGTCAACAAATCAAAGCCTTTTTTGAAGAAATTAATCAAACTCAGTACGATTTAATTATTGATGCCCAAGGCTTATTAAAAAGTGCCTGGGTAGCAAGAAAAATAAAAGCTAAAACAGCAGGGTATGATTGGCAAAGTGCACGTGAACCATTAGCAACATGGTTTTATCAATTTAAGTATCCCGTTGTTAAAGAACAACACGCTATTTTACGTTTACGCCAATTATTTGCTCAAAGCCTAAATTATTCCTTAGCAGAAAATGCACCCATTGTTTATGGTTTAAATACCCAGGCCTGGTCAAAACCTGAAGTGGTGATTGACCAATTTTCTGAACAAGATTATTGGGTGTTTTTACATGGCACAACTTGGGAAACCAAATATTGGCCAGAAGATTATTGGATTGAATTACTAAAGCAGGCCAATGCCTTAGGTAAAAAAGTGATTTTGCCTTGGGGAAATCAAGAAGAGCAGCAGCGTGCATTGCGAATTGCAAAAACCACTAAAGCAGAAAATGTTTGGGTACCTGAACAGATGTTAAGCTTAAATGATATGGCGAAAACGCTTAAAAATGCTCAAGCTGTTGTGTCAGTAGACACTGGGTTATCTCACGTTGCTGCAGCATTAGAAGTGCCTATGGTGGTTTTATACCGAGTAACCGACCCTAAATTAGTCGGCGCTGATGGTGCTCAAGTCACTCGTCTGGAATCTCCTTGTGCACCTGGATATATCAAAAAATTTGCAGATAAAAAACAAGAACTGCTGTCTTTGCAAAATTTAGGTGTAAAGGAGGTTTTAACTGTTTTAGATAAGGAATTATGGCTCTATGCACAATAAAGAAAAAGTTCTTTATATGCCATCAACCCCGTTGAATTTGCTGATTTCAGTGGCACATGCTATTGCTCATAAAGATCTGCAAATCTCTCAGTTAGTTTTAATTGACCAAAAAAATACAGAAAACAATATCTACTTTACCGTTTTACAAAAATGGATAAACTCCCCTTTTGTAAATGTTTATATAACACCTAGTAAAGCCAGTGGTTTAAAAAAAATAGTGGAAAGAAAAGCTATCTTTAAAAAATTGGCGGAAATAGTTAAAGCTTTTCCAACTAATGTTTTTGCTGTTGGTAGCGATAGACGGATTGAATTTCAGTATTTAATGCACTTAAGATCATTAAACTATAAAAAGGTTGAAGGGTGGTATTTGGATGATGGTTTATATACTTATGCAGGCCGTCCTTCGAAATGGTTTAAGGATTTTGTTAGCAGTGCTTTAAAGAAAGTAAGTTATGGTTTTTGGTGGAAGGAGCCTAAAACGGTTGGAGCATCCGATTGGATTAACCAGGCCTGGTTATTTTCACCAGAAAATGCTGTTTTATCTATCCAAAATAAAGTCTGTCATCAGCTTCCTATTGAATGGTTTATATCACCAGATGCTAGAGCATTTGTAAATTTGGTTTTGGATGATTTTGGCGTAGATGTTCAAATTAGAACGGAGTTAGTCTCTACTGATATATTTATATTGGTTCCGCATCCCAATAATATTTTGAAAATGGATGGTTACCTCCAACGATTAGAAAATTTTTTAGACGAGACAATGCAATCAGAAAAGAAGGTTGCTGTTAAGTATCACCCTCGTTCAAAGGGACATGATTACCTAGGTCTAAAAAAACGCTATGGCGCACTGATTTTACCTAATGATTTGGCATTTGAATTTATGATGCCGTTGTTAGATTCTGATACAATTATCCTTGGTGATGTAAGTACCGTTCTAATGACGGCTAAGTGGCTTAGACCCGATGTTACTACAATAGCCGTTTTGAATGAAGAGGATTCTTTTGTTCAAAGTTTTAAAGGGATAATTGAAAAGTTAGACATACCGATTATCCCAAATTTTAATAATGCCTTAAGGTTCATTAAATAAAATTTGATTGCCTTTCATGAACCCTTTTTTCAGGACGACGTCTGCTTAAAATGAATCTTGCACAGAATAACCTTGATAGATTAGTCTTTTCAAAACAAATTCCATTTCTTTTTATGGTGATGACATTCTCAGCAATAGCACCTCTTTATTTTGAAAATATTAGACAAATATCTGGCTTGTTGTTTTTAGCGATTCTTTTAATTTTATCAATAGTTTCATATAGGACAACTTTATATAAACTTACATGTATTGAAAAACGCTGGCTTTATGTTGCTATCGCATATTCATTCATTTTAATTCTGAGTTATTTCTTAAGATTCCCTTATACATCAGATGGAGAGTGGAGAAATGCTGCACCTGTTTTTGTATTATTGATTTCTGGATGGTATTTTTTGAGTATTCGTTTTAACCAGAATAGGGAATTGATTAAATATGTTGCTTTTAGTTCTTTGGTTTGTGCTTTAGCGTTGTTTATTACAGAGCTTTATATGGCGGATAGTTTAGTTGGATACCGTTTTGGCGAAATTTATGATGGTACTAGAGGGTTAGCTGCAGTAGGTTTTATCTTACCTTTAACAACAGGGTTGTTGGCTGTTGTTTGGCTAAAAAACCGTTCTTATTTTAATTTGGCGATGTTATTAATCGCTTTTGTTTTGTCTGGACTTAATGGCTCGAACACCGCATTTAGTATTGTGTTAATCAGCATCCTATTCGGAATGACATATGTCTTTTTTTGGGGCGCTAATTTAACGAGAAAAACGAAACGTATTTCAATTTTTTTGCTTGTGATAATGGTGTTGTCATCGGGTTGGTTATCAAAGTCAAAAATAATAACGGCAGCTAATGATGTTGTTGGCATAACACATGGTGATTATTCAACATCAACAGGGCTTAGATATGCCATGTTTAATATAGGAATAGAAGCTCTAAAGGGTAATTGGTTGCTTGGCGTCGGGCCTAGTCAATATAAAATGCATGTTGCTAGTGCTGCAAATAAGACAAATTATCCAGAGAGTGTTAAGGTCTTTTCCTCAAGCGTTATGCAGCTCCATAATCAATACATAATGTCCTTTTTACTAGCCGGTGCATTGGGAGGACTTTCATTACTATTTTTATTAATATATCCCATCAGAATCTTTTTATCTTACTTTAAGCAAACTAAGGATCCTGCTGCTTTTATTATGTCCGGAATGATGATTGGTGTTATGTTTGTTCTGTTTTTTGGTGCAATGTTTACTTATACCTATACGACCATCTTTTATATGTTAGCTATAAGCGCATTAATTAGCTGGTTCTCAAAGCCCAAAGGAGCAACAAATTGATTCATGTAGTTTGTTTAAAGTGGGGCGATAAATATGGCGTTGAATATGTTAATCGTTTGTATGCAATGGTTGAAAAAAATTTAAGTATCCCATTTGTGTTCCATTGTTTGACAGAAAATAGTCAAGGGATTCGTTCAGAAGTTATGATTGAGAGCCTTCCCGATGAGGGGCTACATACGTGGTGGTATAAGCTGTTGATTTTTAAAAAAGGCTTTTTAGGACTTTCAAATCAGGATAAAATTTTATTTCTCGATCTAGATATTGTTATCTTAAATAGCTTGGATACGTTGGTGTCTTACAGTGACGATTTTTGTATTTCAGCTGATACTACTGTTCATAAATACAATAGTTCAGTAATGTGTTTTTTTTGTAATCAATATTCTTATATTTGGGAGTCTTTTATTGCTCAAAAAGATCATGTTATGAACTCATACCATGGTGATCAAGATTGGATAGAGCATGTTTATCAACAGGCAATTATCTATCCTAAAACGTTAGTTAAGTCATTTAAGATTGATTTAAACTCTAAAACACCGTTTTCCTTTGGGCCTTTAGGGCGTTATTTAAGAAAAAAAATGCCTTTTCTATTGCCTAAAGGGCAAGTAGAAGCACCTACGGATGCCTCAATTGTTTTGTTTCACGGAAAACCAGACCCTGTTGATGTTATGAATGGACCATATGACAAATATAAATATGCTCCGTGGATTAAGGATACTTGGTTATGACAGCAAGGTGTATTGTATGTTTTTATTAAGTAATTTTTTTTATAAAAGAAAAGCCAGAATTAATCACGTGAATTCGGATAATAACTGCAATTTGGAAATAGAAAGAGCCAGTTGAGCTAAACTCACAGGCTTTTCCCGACCAAGAGAATTGCAAAATGAGTTATAGCCAACTGACTGAGTGTCAAAGATACCAGATTTACGCATTATTGAAAGAGAGATTGTCACAAAAAGCGATTGCCGAAAATATCGGATGTCATCCTTCTACCATTAGTCGAGAAATAAAGAACAATCGTGGTAAGCGTGGTTATCGCCCTAAACAAGCTCATTCCTTGAGTGTGGAGCGACGGCAAACGGCTAAAAAGCGAATGAAACTCACAGCCGAAGTGAAAGAAGCGATACGAAGTCTCATTCAACAAGACTTAAGCCCAGAGCAAGTGGCAGACTACATTAAAAAACAGCTCAACATTTCGCTTCATCACGAAACTATCTACCAGTTCATTTATGAGGATAAGGCGGAAGGTGGAGAGCTATACAAGCACCTGCGTATAGCCAATAAACCCTATCGTAAGCGCTATGGAAGTTATGATTGTCGAGGACAAATTGTTAGCCGAGTCTCGATTGATGAACGACCTAAAGTCGTCGATGAAAAGATTCGAATCGGAGACTGGGAAGGCGATACGATCATTGGCAAAGGTCATAAAGGTGCACTATTAACCCTCGTGGAGCGAAAGACGCTTTACACCATTATTGTGCCATTACAGGGTAAGTTCGCAGACAAGCTCAAAGAAGCCGTTATTGCTGTATTAGAACCACTCAAAGAGCGTGTACATACGATAACGTATGATAATGGCAAAGAGTTTGCAGAACATAAGGCCATGGCAGAGGCATTGGACGCACAAGTGTTTTTTGCCCACCCTTATGCCTCATGGGAAAGAGGCATAAACGAAAATACGAATGGATTGATACGGCAGTATTTTCCTAAAGGCACGGATCTGAGAGGCATCACTCAAGAACAAGTTCAATTTGTGATGGACAGATTAAATAATCGTCCTCGAAAAACACGAGGTGGTAAAACACCCAATGAATTATTTATGGGGCTGCAGGTAGATTTACTTGCAGCATAATTTAAAAATTGCGGTTATTACTTGAATCCGCGTCATATAAAACTTAAAAACTTAAATAATATCCATAGAAAGGCACGGTTAATTTTAGAAGAGCATGTTGATATTGAACAAACAAGAGTGCTTCCAAATTTTGATTTGGGGGTTTGTCATATAGGAGCGCACTCCTATGTAAGAGGTGGAGAAATACATCTCGTATCATCAATCGGTCGATATTGCTCAATCGGAAATGATGTGATGCTGGGAATGGACAAGCAAAAACATCCTTTGGCATATGCCTCAACCAGTCACGAAGTTTGTGAAAATCACAAAACCCAATCATTAAGCTCAACCATCGGTCACGACGTATGGATTGGACAAGGAGCAGTGGTTATGTCAGGAGTAAAGGTCGCAAATGGTGCTGTAATTGGAATCAATTCTGTTGTAACTAAAGATGTCTTACCTTATGAAATCGTAGCAGGAAATCCTGCCCGCCATATTAGATTCCGTTTTGAACCTGATGAAATTGAAAGCTTATTACAGAGCGAGTGGTGGAAAATCCCTATTAAAACGTTAAGAAGTTTTGATTATGATAACGTCCCCAAATTTATTGATCAAGTTAGGAATTATAACGGTAGTAAAGCATGTTATCGACGATTCGAAATCTCAAATAGAAAGTTTCTTATAAAGTCATAAACATAGTCAGCAATAGCTAAATTGAGATAAATATGAACCAAATCAAAACAAGCTTAGATTTTTTTGAACCTAATCAGCGACTCACTATCAAAAAAGAATTTGATGTTAATAAGGTTGAAAAAATTTTGGTTCAAGGTATTGACCAATTAGGTGGGCTAGCAATGAGCTCACCTTTTTTTAGAGAGTTGCGAAAGGCGTTTCCACAAGCTTATATTGTGAATTTAGTTGGGCCTTTAACTTACGGTATTATGAAAAATTGTCCTTATATAGACGATGTTTGGTTATTTCATAAAAAAGAGAGCTTTAAGGTCGCTAAAAGAATTAAAAAAATTGGTTTTGATCTTACGTTTTTAGCGGCGGGTTCTTTAAGAGCAGCTTTAATTGCTTATCTAGGTAAAATACCTAATCGCGTTGGTTTTGATAACGATGGCACTGGACGGCTGTTAACTATTCAATTACATATGCCTCTGCATTCCCGATATAGACCAGAAAATATGTTTGATATGTTGCGTGCAATTGGTATTTCACCAAAAGGCGTCTACGATCGTGAGATTTGGATTTCAGGTCAAGATATTGAATATGGAGAGGCTTGGGCAGAGGTCAATAAGCCGCAAGGTACTAAAATATTTGCTTTTAACCCGTTTTCAACAGATCCAAAAAGGCGGTGGACAAATAAAGGTTGGCAAGAGTTATTGCAAGGCCTCAAAGCCATCGGTATTAAATCCATTATGATGGTTGCACCTAATGAAGTTGAAGGTTCTAAAAAGCTATTACAAGAATGGCAGCAAGAAGATGTACCTATTCAAACTCATAGTGTAACCAATACAGCAGCAGTTTTAGAGCATGTAGATTTTGTAATGGGGCCTGAGTCTGGTTTTATCCATATGGCTTTAGCGACAAAAAAAGCCCATGTCATTGCATTGTTTAATGTATTACCCCCTCAATCAACGTTTCCGGTTCATGATAAAAGGCATGTTGGGCTAATTAGAGATGATCTACACTGTGCGCCTTGTTATTTGTATAAGTTTAAAGATCAATGTCCATACAATTTAGAGTGTATGTCAGGAATTGACTCTAAACGTGTGTTAGATGCTATTGATACCTTTTCCAAGAGTGATGAGTTAGATGCTACGTCAAAATGACGCTTCAATTTTTGAGTTGATAGCACAGCAAATTATAACTCCTGAGAGTGTTGGAGAACTTAGTAAGTCGGTTGCTAAAACTCTATGTATCAAAGAGTCGCTTACTCTTAGAGCAGGTGGTACTTCACTGGGTGGTCAGGCGATTGGTTCTGGGGTGGTGATTGATGTTTCTAAGCATTTAACGAATATTGTTGATTACCAACCTGAATTAAAACAAATTACTGTTGAACCTGGCGTAATTCAAGATGATTTGAATGATTTTGTGGCGGCTGATGGTTTGCGTTTTGCTCCAGATACGTCTACTTCTAATCGTGCCATGATTGGTGGCATGATTGGTAATAATTCTTGTGGTTCATATTCAGTTTATTACGGTACAACTCGGGAGCACGTTAAATTACTTGAAGTGATTTTAGCGGATGGTTCTGAAGCGGTTTTTGGCCCATTATCGGCACAGCAATTGCATGACAAACTTAATCAACAAGATTTTGAGGGCAATATTTATCGAACCGTAATGCGTTTATTAGAAACGCATGGCAAACAAATTCTTCAACACTTTCCTCATCCATCTATAAAACGCCGCAACACGGGTTATGCTTTAGATGAGCTTTATCGTCATCATCAACCCTTCAATCCTAATGGTAAACCTTTTAATTTAGCCCCTTTGATTTGTGGTAGCGAAGGCACTTTAGCGGTGGTTAAAACCGCTACCTTAAATCTGGTTAAGCAACCAAAATACAGACAGCTTTTGTGTGCTCAGTTTGATTCGATTGAATCGGCAATGCAAGTTGCCTCATATTTATTAGAGTTTGAACCCGCTGCGATTGAGTTAATTGATAAAGCGACATTGGATGGGACTAAAACCAATCTTCAGCAACAACAAAATCGTTTTTGGATTGAGGGTGACCCCAAAGCCGTTTTGGTTTGTGAATGGTTTGCTGATAATCAAGCTGATTTAAATCATCAAATGGTCAATTACCAGGCCTGGTTGCTTCAACATGGAGCTTATGCTTCACCTATTATTGAAGCAAAACAAGCCGCAAAAGTGTGGGAGGTTCGTAAAGCGGGCTTAGGCATGCTAATGGGTAAAGTCACCCGTAAAAAAGCCGTTGCGGTGATTGAAGATGCAGCCGTTCCTGTTAAAAATCTATTTGATTATTTTAGTGATGTTCAAGCTTTAATGGCGGAGCTAGAAGTGGGTTGTGTCTATTACGGCCATGCCTCGGTAGGATTAATTCATATTCGTCCTGAAATTGATTTAGCAACCGAAAATGGCAAGCATCTTTTTAGAACCATTGCCGCAAGAAACTCCAAATTAGTAAAAAAATATCGTGGATCGATTTCAGGCGAACATGGTGATGGGCGTATTCGAGCGCCATTTATAAAAGAACAAGTTGGCGAACAGGTTTATGCCTATTTGCTTGAACTTAAACGGGCGTTTGACCCCAATAATTTATTGAATCCAGGCGTGATTATTGGCGATATGCCGATTACCGATAATCTTCGTGCGGATAGACAACCTCAAAAACTAATTGAAACCAAATTCGATTGGTCGAGTGATCTGTCTTTAATGGATGCGGTTGAAAAATGTAATGGGGCAGGGGCTTGTAGAAAGTCTGCGGGGCGAGGTGTGATGTGTCCGTCTTATCAAGCAACCCGTGAAGAAAATTACTCTACTCGGGGGCGTAGCAATTTATTACGTTTTGCTTTAACAGAACCTAACCCTCAAAAGGCTTTATCTCAAGTGGAACTGCAAGATGCCCTAGAGATGTGTTTGGGTTGCAAAGCTTGTAAAACTGAGTGCCCAGCCAATGTGGATATGGCAAAACTGAAAGCGGAAGTTTTGTATCAAACCCAAGGATTATCGCTTTCTAATTGGATTTTTGCACATTATGGTTCTATTCTAAAGCAGGCTCAAAATTGGCCTGCCACATACAATTGGTTGCAATCATTATCAGCGATTAAAGCCTTAATGGGGGTGGATAAACGCAGAAACTTGCCAAAAGCCTATTCTTCAAATCTAGCGGAATGGTGGGTAGGTGTTTCAGACAAAGAAATTAAGAAAAATTTATTGACTAAAACCGAACTGAATAAAACTGAACCATCTAGCGTTAAAACTAAAGTTTGGGTGTTGTGTGATTTATATAGTCAATATCAAGAGCCTGGAGTTGGACAAGCCGTTTTAGAGGTCTTGCAGAATTTTGGTTTAGAGGTAATACCTGTTTATCTGCAACACTCTCCCAGAGCTTTGATTAGTAAAGGGCTGTTAAAGCAAGCTAGAAAAGCGTTGTTAGAAACGGTTTTTGCTATGCAAGCCTATCAACCTCAAGATTTGATTGTAGGAATTGAACCTTCTGAGTTGTTAGTTTGGCGAGATGAAGCAAAAGATTTGCTTAATAATATTGAGTTTCAATCTAACCAGGCCTGGTTAAATAACAATGATGACAAGCAAGCTTCTCAAGGTTTGCCCACAATATTATCTTTTGAAGAGTTAATTCTTAAGTTGAATGGACAAGCTGCTCTACCTGAATTTAATAGAATGGATAAGACTTTGTGGTTACATGTACATTGTCATCAAAAGGCCTTAGCAAAACCGATTGATTCACAAAATGCATTGGAATTAATACCAGGCCTGGTCGTTAATATGATTCCATCAGGATGTTGTGGTATGTCTGGTGAATTTGGCTATAAACATTATGAAGTATCTAAAACGATTGCTAACCAAGTTTTACTGCCTACCTTAGAGCAGGCACAAACGGATGACTTAATTGTGGCAACCGGAACCAGTTGCCGACATCAATTACAAGATTTAGGTAAGTATCAATCACTGCATATCGCTCAAGTCTTTGCGATGGCATTGAGTGAGTTACCAACCTAATTTTTATAAACCTAATCTTTATAAATTTAATCTTTATAAATTTAATCTTCGCGGATTCAAGTAATAACCACAATTTAAAGTAGAATTACCAGGCCTGGTAAAAAGGTTTTAGGGCTTCTTTTAGCTTTTCGGGTGTTTCTAATGAACTTTTTAACGGTTCATGACACCAAACAGCGTCAGGCCAAACTTCATCATTCTCTTCTCTAAAAATCAAATGAATATGCTGGTTAGGGTTTTTATTACCAATCTTGGCGATATTAAAACGTTGACCTATCTGATGCTTTTGCATAAATGCGATTAATTGATATATCGCCCCATATAAATTTTGGATATATTCTAAGTTGGTCTCAGCATTTAGCGTTTGTTTTGGAACAACCAATAGCCATTTCATCTCAGTTTTTTCAGCCATTAACGAATAGAGCTCATGATCAAATAGGTAAATGCTTTCAAAGGTTGTTTCTAAAATCTGTGGCGTGTGTTCTGGCAGAATAATATCCATATATTTCTCTTAAGGTCGTTTTTTGTAAGTCTAACTTAATCTAACTAGAAATTGATGTTTGAAAAATGCCTAAACGTTGCGTTTGGCGGTAGAATGATTATCTTTCAAGGAATCAAAAAATCTTTCAATTAATAAATTATGACACAAACAATAAAAAATAAACCGCTTTATTTAGCGTCAAACTCTCCTAGAAGAAAAGCCCTTTTAGAACAGCTAAATTTAGAATTTGACGTGGTTAATGCTCCAGTCGAAGAGGTGGCTTTACCGCATGAAAGCCCAGAATCTTATGTAAGACGTATTGCCATTGAAAAAGCGTTGGCGGGGTTTAATAAAGTCGTAGGTAAAGTCGTTTGGGTAATTGGGGGCGATACCGTCGTTTTAGTTGATGGAAAAGTCTTAGGTAAACCCAAAAATCCAGTAGACTCATATCGTATGTTATCACGACTATCTGGTAAATCGCATACCGTGCTGTCTGCCATTGCGATAGTGTTTGATGGTGAAGTGTTTTCTTCTCTTAATCAGACTCAAGTGACGTTTAAAACCTTAAGTGATAATGAAATCAAGCAATATATAGCAACCGAAGAACCTCAAGATAAAGCGGGTAGTTATGCGATTCAAGGTTTAGCCGCCAAGTTTATTACGGGTATTGAGGGTTCTTATACCGGCGTTATGGGCTTACCTTTGTTTGAGTTGAATGAGCTATTGACTCAATCAGGTTACTATACAAAATAGAATTATAAAGAATAAGGGCATTTATCAATGCACAATGAAGAAAAAGTTTTAGTCAATGTTACCCCAAATGAAACTCGGGTTGCTTGGGTTGAAAACGGAGTATTACAAGAAGTTTGGGTAGAGCGGGCGAATAAACGTGGCTTGGTTGGAAATATCTATATGGGTAAAGTTGACCGTGTTTTGCCTGGTATGCAAGCAGCCTTTGTTAATATCGGTTTAGAGAGAGCCGCTTTTCTTCATGTGTCAGACGTCTGCCATAAAGCAATTGGTTGTGATGATGAAGAGTGTGATGACATTGCCAAACTGCTACATCCCGGTCAAAAGATTATGGTTCAGGTGCTAAAAGATCCGCTGGGTACAAAAGGTGCACGAATTACAATGCAGGTCACGATTCCTTCCAGAATGTTAGTGTTTATGCCGGTAGAAAAAGCGTTAGGTGTTTCTCAAAAAATTGATGGTTCTGATGAGCGCGAACGTTTAAGAGAGATGGTGAAGACAATTCCAGAATATAAATCCTCTGATGGAGGAGTGATTGTTAGAACGGTTGCCGAAGGGGTAGAGTTTCATGAGATGCGTGCCGACATGATTTATTTACAACGTTTGTGGGCGGGTGTGCAAGAGAAGTCTCGTTTAGCCAAAAAACCGACTTTAATTTATGAAGATTTACCACTTTATTTACGTATTATGCGAGATATTCCATTAGAGCGAATTGAAAAAATCCGGGTTGACTCCACGGAGACGCTGAACAAAATGAAAGCGTTTGTTGATATGTATGTTATGGAATTGAATAATCGTTTAGGGTTGTATCAAGGCGAACGCCCTATTTTTGATTTATACAATATTGAAGAAGAGATTCAAACCGCTTTACATAAAAGAGTAAATTTAAAGTCTGGTGGTTATTTAATTATTGATCAAACTGAAGCAATGACAACCATTGATGTGAATACGGGAGCATTTGTTGGCCATAAAAACCTAGAAGAGACAATTTATCGCACTAATTTAGAAGCGGCTCAAGCGATTGCAAGACAGTTAAGGTTAAGAAACTTAGGCGGAATTATTATTCTTGATTTCATTGATATGGAAGATACTGAACATCAAAAACATGTGCTTTCAGCTTTAGAAAAAGAGTTAAGTAAAGATCGAGTAAAAACATCTATTAGTAATATTTCAAATTTAGGTTTAGTTGAGATGACGCGTAAAAGAACTCGTGAGAGTCTAGAGCGGACACTTTGTGAACCTTGTCCGGTATGCAGTGGGCGTGGAACGGTTAAAACATCTGAAACGGTGGCTTATGAAATATTTCGTGAAATTACAAGAATGGCAAAGTCATTTGATGCAAATCAATATCGCGTCATTGCTGCAGAAGATGTGGTTTCACGAATTATGGATGAAGAGTCTAGTAGTGTTGCTGAGCTGGAGTCATTCTTAAATAAAAGTATACGTTTTCAGGCTGAAAGTACCTACGCCGCTGAACAATTTGATGTGGTAATGATGTAGCTATGATGTAGCCATGGTTTATGATGGTTTAGCGATGTTGAGATTGAGACCCCCATTTGATGTTTTGCACAATTTATTCAAATTGTTGGCTTAACTTCAATGCATAATAAATGATATGAAACTATTAAATTCCATATGTACGTGTTTACACGCGATATATCTACCAGGCCTGGTTGATGTTAATTAAAAGAACACACCACTTTTTACAGTGGGCCTTTTGGCTGTTTGTGGCCTATCTTCTGATTACCCGTTTATTTATCTCTTGGGTACAGTTCTTTCCTGAGCAGTTTATTGGTGCTGTTCAATCGGCTACTGAAGCTAAAGTTACCTTGAAAAAGGTTGAGATTGATCAGGGTTGGTTAGGATTTAGCGCAAATTTTGATCATCTATCGGTTGATGCTAAAGACTTTCAATTTCAAGCAGATAAGTTTCATTTTGATATTAATCTTCTGGCACTATTTATCCCTAAATTAAGCTACGGCGATGCTCTTGAAATCTCGCAAGGCTCTTTTCAGAATAAAGTTAAACCAAAGGCATCCGAAGCTAACATACAGTTGAACCCTGATGAGCTGGTAAAGGTAAATCTAAATATTGGAAAATTGTGGAAAAGAGTCAGTTTAAAAAATTTAGTTTTAAGTGAAGTTGGAAAGCCAGGTTTATCCATTCAGTTTCATGATTTTCAATCGCTTAATGCTTCCCGCTTAACGATTGTTAGTGAATTTAGTCTTAGTTATAAAGACGCTTTAAATTATGAGCGTTTTCATCTTAAATCTTCTTTTACGCCAGATGTTTGGGGAAGGCTAGGTTCAGGTCAGTTTTCATTATCCTCATTTAAGCCTTTACAAATACAACGATTAAGTCAGTTGCTTTCAAAAAATTGGCAAGCAGTTTTACCCCAAGGTGAATTGATTTTAGATTTAAAAGGCAAAATAACTCATTCAGAGATAGCAGACCTTGAAGTTAATTTGCATTCCCAGGCACTACATTGGACTCAGAAGCAAGCTGGATTACCTACAAGTTTAGGCATGCAATTAGTTTGGAATGCCGAACAGCAAAATATCCAAAAACACTTTAAAGATTGGCGTTTTACGCTTGCCAAAATTGAAATTGATAACAAATTTATAAATACCGTGTCACCAATAGAGCTTTATTTTGAAAAAGGTCAATATTTAAATTTTAATGCGGAATATTTTGATATTGAACCTTTTAAAGTTTTGGTTAAGTCGTTAATTGCAACACCTCATGTTGCATCACTATTTGATAGAACGGCTTTTCTCAGTATTTCTAAATTGAATGGTAAGTTAGATTGGCAAAGTTTAGATGTGCCTGAATTAGCCATTAACTTTGATAAGCTTGACGTTCCCGTAACCGATTATCCCGGTTTAAGCCTACAAGGACTTCAAGTTGTAAAAACACCAAAAAGCTTGGTGATTTCTACTAAAAAACCAATCTGGATTATGGAAGCTACCATTCATAGTAAGCCTATGAAATTGGTTATTCCAAAGCTACTAGAGTTTAAAAGAAATGAAAGTAACCAGGCCTGGCAGCTTGCTAAAACCAATTTAAAACTTGATGATCTTTCTTTAAAGGTGGCTTTAAAAGCGTTAACCGCAAGTTCAATCAATAGTCAATTTGAACTCAAGGTAAACTCAATCCAAGACCTTAAGACATATTTGCCTTATAAATTAATGACTGAAGAGTTAAAGTCTTGGTTGGCAAACAGTCTTAAAGGGGGTGAAAATATCGTTTTGAACGGGGTCTTAAAAGGTGCTTTTACAGATTTTCCTTTTGATAAAGGCAATGGGGAGTTTAAGGTAAATGGACGAGTAGAAAATGCGCAGCTTAAATTTAATCCAAAATGGCCAATGCTCAAGGAATTTAATGCGGATTTAGAGTTTGAACCTTATAAATTAAATATTTTAGTAGACAAAATAAATCTGGGTACCGATATCAATGCGACAGATGTACATGTAAATATTCCCGACTTAGATAAATTTGATATTGGTTTGTCAGTAAAAGGTCAAGTTAAAACGACTCTTAACAAATCGGTTAATTATTTAAGTCTATCTCCTATTGCCAGCCGATTGGGTGTGGAAGAGTTTTTTAAAGATAACTCTAAATTTTCAGGCTTATCTAAAGTAGTTGTAAATAAAATATGGGTTCCGATTTCAGGATTTAAAGATAGAGAGCCCGAGGTAGATGGCCGTGTTATTTTTGATAATGCAAATTTAAAACTGCATGAAAAGTTAAATTTTAAACATATAAATGGAGAGTTGAAATTTACAGAATCGGGTGTGACATCTAAAAAATTACAGTTTGAGATTTTAGAAGGAAAAGGAAATGCGCAAATTGTTACCGACTCGAAGAACAAGCAAGTCAAAATAAAGGCTAATGGTAAGGCTTTAGATAATGGGCATGAATGGTTTAAAAAGGCTATCCCGTGGAATTCAACCGTAACGATTCCATTTAAATCAGCAAAAGCCAAAGAGTTAAAAGTTGATGTGCTGGCGAATCTTTCAAAAGCTGAGAGTTTATTACCTTTACCTTTAAATACAAAAGCGCTATCAGGTAAAAAGCTTGAAGTGAAAACTCAAATTAGCAAAGGCAATATCCATTCATCGATAAAGTTACCAGGCCTGGTAGCTTCTAAATTACATTGGAAAGAAGTTGGTAATCAATATCAATTAGAGAGTAACCAAATTGCACTTGGGCGAGCGGCTCCTCTGTTTAAATCCTATTTAAAAGAATCTTCTTTTATTAGAGGCAATTTTGAAAACCTTGATGTCGATAGTTGGATTCCTGTATTAAAAAATCTCAAATTCTTTAACAGTAAAAAAGAGAGTCAGCAAAAACTTCATTTAGAAAATGTTTATTTCAATATTGGTAACACACATTTTTTATCTCATCCTTATAAAGGGGTGGTAATTAAATTGAATGCTTCAGGTGAGAACCCTGTTTCACTCGATATTAAAAGTAAAGATGTTGATGGTCAGATTGTTTTTGTAAAGGATGACCTTATTAACGTCAATTTAAAACACTTTCATTTTTATAATGAAGAGATAAAAGCTAAAGAAAAAAGTTCTAAAGAAGAAAGTCGTAAGCAAAATAAGTCAAAGTTATCAGAGTGCAAGTTAAATTCTGAAGATTCAGTACAATTTCCTAAAGTTGTTTTAAAGGGAAAAAACATAATAATTGAAAATAGAAAAGTAGATTCAATTTCTCTAACGTTAGAAGATAGTCCGGAATCCTTAAATATAAATGATGTAAAAGGAAGTTTTGGTAGTGGTGCTGGCACATTAGCGGCTAATTATCAATATGAAAAACAAAGTCAACAAAGTCAATTTAATGCCAAACTAAATTCCAATGATGTATCTGCCGTTACAAAGTTTTTAGATTTAAATGAAGGGTTTAGCGGCAAGTCTGCAGAAGTGAATCTAAAGCTAAATTGGAAGGGTAGTTTAAATTGTTTCTCTACAACGACAGTGGATGGGGGGATTGTTTTTAATATAAAAGATGGCTCTGTAGAAGATATAGAACCTGGATTTGCTCGTCTAATTGGATTGTTAAGTGTAGATTCTTTAGTTAGAAGGCTTAAACTAGATTTAAAAGATGTTACCAATAAAGGCATGATTTACGACCAAATTAAAGGTAATGCAAAATTAAAATCTGGCATGCTTGATTTAAATAAATTAACAATCAAAGCACCATCAGCAAATGGTCAGATTAAAGGTAATGTCAATATTGAAAATCAAACCTTTGATCTCAATGCGAATATTACGCCAAAGGTTGGAGCAACGATTCCGACTATTGCCGCTCTTGCAGGCGCGGCTAATCCATTAACAGCATTGGCCGTATATACCTTAATGAAAGTTATACCAGGCGTGAATGAAAATTTGATTACCTATAAGTATAAGATTACGGGACCATGGTCTAAGCCATTAATAGATGGCGAAGATAATGTTAAAAATAAAAAGACAGAGACTAAGGTGGGAAGTGATTCAGTTTTGGATATTAATTAAGCGTATTTAAATAAAGTGTATTTAATTAAAGCGTGACTTTGATTATTAAATAAAAAATATATAGAGTAAATAAAGATTACCAACAAAGCGCCATCGAAAGACGGCGCTTTTTTCATTTAAGCCAAGCACTAAATAAAATCAGACCCTTTAAAAGCAACCACACCCCGCAAGGGGGTATAAAGGCATGGTTATTTAGATAAACATTCCTGTTTTAAAACACTAATAAAATAACCTAGTATTCCTCAAAATGTGAATAACCCTGTGGATAACTAGTGAATAAAGTGGGGTTAACGATTAAAATGTCATAAAAGCGTAAAAAAGATAAAAAAAGGTGAATAAAGGGGTTGCGTTGTTGGCGGAAATGACTAGAATACGCACCTGTTCCAACGCAGACACCCAAAACAAGCAACTTAGTTGCGAGTAAGCGTGGTTGAGAACACCGCTTAAAGCCTACGGGTTTTAAAGGTTGATTAAAAAATCAGTTAAAAATAATTTAAAATAAATTGTTGACAACGAATTCTAAATCAGCTTACAATAAGCGGCTTACCGAGAAGGAAAAGCAATCGAATTTAATTCGACTCTTCATCTTCTCGAAGAGACCTAAGTTCTTTAAAAATCAGGTAATTCAGAGATAATTTATGTGGAAACTCCTTAAGTGAGTAACCAAATAAAAAATCTCGATTTTTGACAAAAATGTATTTGGTAATAAATAATTTATTATTTTTATCATGTTTCACTTTGTCAATTCCGAGTGTTTATTTCCTGAGAAGGAATTGAAATATATCAGCAAGATTAAACTGAAGAGTTTGATCCTGGCTCAGAATGAACGCTGGCGGTAGGCTTAACACATGCAAGTCGGACGGAAACGATGAAAAGCTTGCTTTTCAGGCGTCGAGTGGCGGACGGGTGAGTAACGCGTGGGAATCTACCCTATAGTTGGGGACAACATATGGAAACGTATGCTAATACCGAATATGCTCTACGGAGTAAAGGTGCCCTCTCCTTGGAAGGTATCGCTATAGGATGAGCCCGCGTGAGATTAGTTAGTTGGTAAGGTAATGGCTTACCAAGGCAACGATCTCTAGCTGGTTTGAGAGGATGATCAGCCACACTGGGACTGAGACACGGCCCAGACTCCTACGGGAGGCAGCAGTGGGGAATATTGCACAATGAGCGAAAGCTTGATGCAGCCATACCGCGTGTGTGAAGAAGGCCCGAGGGTTGTAAAGCACTTTCAATTGTGAGGAAGATAGTGTCGTTAATATCGGCATTGTTTGACGTTAACTTTAGAAGAAGCACCGGCTAACTCTGTGCCAGCAGCCGCGGTAATACAGAGGGTGCAAGCGTTATTCGGAATTACTGGGCGTAAAGCGCGCGTAGGCGGATTATTAAGTCAGTTGTGAAAGCCCTGGGCTCAACCTGGGAACTGCATCTGATACTGGTAGTCTAGAGTTTAAGAGAGGGAAGTGGAATTCCAGGTGTAGCAGTGAAATGCGTAGATATCTGGAGGAACATCAGTGGCGAAGGCGACTTCCTGGCTTAAAACTGACGCTGAGGTGCGAAAGCGTGGGTAGCGAACGGGATTAGATACCCCGGTAGTCCACGCCGTAAACGATGTCAACTAGTTGTTGGTCTTATTAAAAAGATTAGTAACGCAGCTAACGCGATAAGTTGACCGCCTGGGGAGTACGGTCGCAAGATTAAAACTCAAAGGAATTGACGGGGGCCCGCACAAGCGGTGGAGCATGTGGTTTAATTCGATGCAACGCGAAGAACCTTACCATCCCTTGACATGTAGAGAACTTTCTAGAGATAGATTGGTGCCTTCGGGAACTCTAACACAGGTGCTGCATGGCTGTCGTCAGCTCGTGTCGTGAGATGTTGGGTTAAGTCCCGCAACGAGCGCAACCCTTATCATTAGTTGCTACCATTTAGTTGAGAACTCTAATGAGACTGCCGGTGATAAACCGGAGGAAGGCGGGGACGACGTCAAGTCATCATGGCCCTTATGGGATGGGCTACACACGTGCTACAATGGGGGGTACAAAGAGCAGCCAACTGGCAACAGTGCGCGAATCTCAAAAAACCCTTCGTAGTCCGGATTGGAGTCTGCAACTCGACTCCATGAAGTCGGAATCGCTAGTAATCGCGGATCAGAATGCCGCGGTGAATACGTTCCCGGGCCTTGTACACACCGCCCGTCACACCATGGGAGTGGATTGCAAAAGAAGTAGGTAGCTTAACCTTCGGGAGAGCGCTTACCACTTTGTGGTTCATGACTGGGGTGAAGTCGTAACAAGGTAGCCCTAGCGGAAGCTGGGGCTGGATCACCTCCTTTAAGATAAAAATGGTTGCGAGCTTAAGTGAGTTTTCACATAAATTGTCTCTGAATTACATGAAAGTACAAACTGGGGCTATAGCTCAGCTGGGAGAGCGCCTGCCTTGCACGCAGGAGGTCTGCGGTTCGATCCCGCATAGCTCCACCAAATTCAATTTGGGGAGCCTGCTCCCCAAATAAATATTTGGGTCTGTAGCTCAGTTGGTTAGAGCGCACCCCTGATAAGGGTGAGGTCGGTGGTTCAAATCCACCCAGACCCACCAATTTTTAGTTGATCTTGAATCTTTTTACTTGCTCATTTGCTTATCGCAAACTTCGCAAATAAAAATATCCAACCTCAAGCAAAAATGGTACGTTTTAACAAAGATGCATTTCACTATCAATACGTTTTAAAGTAAAAAAGCTTTAGAATTTATTTACAGTGGAAAACACTGAAAGTTCTTTAAAAATTTGGAATAGATCTCTCGATTGAGGTTTTAAATGCAAACTTTACTTATTGATTTATCAATAGGCACTGTAGTTGGTTTAAGACTCAATCAATGAGAAGCCCAACGCTCAGCCGACATTTGAGCGTTGGGTGTGGTAAGTCTCCCTTCCAGGGGCTTACCACGCAAAACTGGATAGTTTTTAAGCATTGCTTAGAAATTATCAAGTATAGGTAAAATATATAATTGAGAATACTCAAGCGTATATCATGACAGCGAAAACAGACAATTCATGTTGTTTGTTTTAAAACTTTTAGTTGCATACTCTCATCAGACCTTATAAACAGAAGCTTAATGATTAAATGGTATAGCTACCAAATTAAGTGGAGTTAACAAAAGGCATAAGGTTATTTTTGAGTTGTATAGTTAAGTGACTAAGCGTATACGGTGGATGCCTAGGCAGAAGAAGGCGATGAAGGACGTAGTAACTTGCGATAAGCCACGGGGAGCCAGTAAACATGCTTTGATCCGTGGATTTCCGAATGGGAAAACCCATCCAATATGGATATCCTGCTTGCAGGAGGCTAACCCGGGGAACTGAAACATCTAAGTACCCGGAGGAAAAGAAATCAACCGAGATTCCCTAAGTAGCGGCGAGCGAACGGGGACCAGCCCTTAAGCATTTATAAGATTAGTAAAATAGTCTGGAAAGTCTAACGATACAAGGTGATAGTCCTGTATACGAAAATCTTTTAAGTGTGAAATCGAGTAAGACGGGACACGAGAAATCCTGTTTGAAGATGGGGGGACCACCCTCCAAGGCTAAATACTCTCTTCTGACCGATAGTGAACCAGTACCGTGAGGGAAAGGCGAAAAGAACCCCTGAAGGGGAGTGAAATAGAACCTGAAACCGTGTACGTACAAGCAGTAGGAGCCCCTCATTAAAGGGTCTTTATCCGAGCGATAAAATGCTCAAAAGCGAAGCAGTGTTTGAACAAGGTCGTTATTTTAGATGAGAACCGTAGCGCAGTGTAGCCAAAGCTACATGAGCAACGGAAGTGAATCAAAATGGCGAGATTGTCAAACAATGCAAGCGGAAGATTTTTTAATGAGGGGTGACTGCGTACCTTTTGTATAATGGGTCAGCGACTTACATTATGTAGCGAGATTAACCGAATAGGGGAGTCGTAGGGAAACCGAGTCTTAAATGGGCGACTAGTTGCATGGTGTAGACCCGAAACCGGGCGATCTATCCATGGCCAGGTTGAAGGTGCCGTAACAGGTACTGGAGGACCGAACCCACGTATGTTGAAAAATGCGGGGATGAGCTGTGGATCGGAGTGAAAGGCTAATCAAGCCCGGAGATAGCTGGTTCTCCTCGAAAACTATTTAGGTAGTGCCTCATGTATCACTGTTGGGGGTAGAGCACTGTTATGGTCTAGCGGTCCGTCAAGGATTAGCAGCCCATTGCAAACTCCGAATACCAACAAGTGCAATCATGGGAGACAGACTGCGGGTGCTAACGTCCGTAGTCAAGAGGGAAACAACCCAGACCGCCATCTAAGGTCCCTAAATATTACTAAGTGGGAAAGGATGTGGGAAGGCTCAGACAGTCAGGAGGTTGGCTTAGAAGCAGCCACCCTTTAAAGAAAGCGTAATAGCTCACTGATCGAGTCGGCCTGCGCCGAAGATTTAACGGGGCTAAGTAATATACCGAAGATGCGGATGCCGTAAGGCATGGTAGAGGAGCGTTCTGTAAGCCTGCGAAGGGGCATTGTAAAGTGTCCTGGAGGTATCAGAAGTGCGAATGCTGACATGAGTAGCGATAAAGGGAGTGAAAAGCTCCCTCGCCGAAAGACCAAGGTTTCCTACGCAACGTTAATCGACGTAGGGTTAGTCGACCCCTAAGACGAGGCCGAGAGGCGTAGTCGATGGGAAGCAGGTTAATATTCCTGCACTAGTTATTACTGCGATGGAGGGACGGAGTAGGCTAAATCAGCCTGGCGATGGTTGTCCAGGTTTAAGGATGTAGGCAGATATCTTAGGTAAATCCGGGATATTAATGCTGAGATCTGATGACGAGTCCTCTTTTGGACGAAGTGATTGATGCCATGCTTCCAAGAAAAGCTTCTAAGCTTCAGGTAATAACTAATCGTACCCCAAACCAACACAGGTGGTCAGGATGAGAATTCTAAGGCGCTTGAGAGAACTCGGGTGAAGGAACTAGGCAAAATGGTACCGTAACTTCGGGAGAAGGTACGCCCTCTTAAGTGAAAGACTTGCTCTGTAAGCTCTAGAGGGTTGCAATAAAATGGTGGCTGCAACTGTTTACTAAAAACATAGCACTGTGCAAAATCGAAAGATGACGTATACGGTGTGACGCCTGCCCGGTGCCGGAAGGTTAATTGATGGGGTTAGCTTAGGCGAAGCTCTTGATCGAAGCCCCGGTAAACGGCGGCCGTAACTATAACGGTCCTAAGGTAGCGAAATTCCTTGTCGGGTAAGTTCCGACCTGCACGAATGGCGTAATGATGGCCACACTGTCTCCACCCGAGACTCAGCGAAATTGAAATCGCAGTTAAGATGCTGCGTACCCGCGGCTAGACGGAAAGACCCCGTGAACCTTTACTACAGCTTTGCACTGGACTTTGATACTATCTGTGTAGGATAGGTGGGAGGCTTTGAAACCGAGACGCTAGTCCCGGTGGAGCCAATCTTGAAATACCACCCTGATATTATTGAGGTTCTAACCTCGACCAGTGAATCCTGGTCAGGGACAGTGTATGGTGGGTAGTTTGACTGGGGCGGTCTCCTCCTAAAGAGTAACGGAGGAGCGCGAAGGTACCCTCAGCACGGTCGGACATCGTGCAATGAGCGCAAGAGTAAAAGGGTGCTTGACTGCGAGACTGACACGTCGAGCAGGTGCGAAAGCAGGTTCTAGTGATCCGGTGGTTCTGTGTGGAAGGGCCATCGCTCAACGGATAAAAGGTACTCCGGGGATAACAGGCTGATACCGCCCAAGAGTTCATATCGACGGCGGTGTTTGGCACCTCGATGTCGGCTCATCACATCCTGGGGCTGAAGTCGGTCCCAAGGGTATGGCTGTTCGCCATTTAAAGTGGTACGCGAGCTGGGTTTAGAACGTCGTGAGACAGTTCGGTCCCTATCTGCCGTGGGCGTTGGAAATTTGAGGGAGGCTGCTCCTAGTACGAGAGGACCGGAGTGGACGAACCGCTGGTGTTCGGGTTGTTATGCCAATAGCATTGCCCGGTAGCTACGTTCGGAAAGGATAACCGCTGAAAGCATCTAAGCGGGAAACCTGTCCCAAGATAAGATTTCCCTAGACTTTAAGTCTTCTGAAGGGCCGTTAGAGACTATGACGTTGATAGGCAAGGTGTGGAAGAGCAGTAATGTTTGAAGCTAACTTGTACTAATTACCCGTGAGGCTTAACTATACAACTCAAAAGTGACTTGTGATGATGAGACATTATCAAATTGACATTATCAAATGATAAGACATCAATGCCAAGCGATGTTGTGATATACCTTGACTATTATCGATTATATATGACATAAAAACCTAATTAATGTTGCATTGAGTGATCAGTGTGATGAATAGACGATCTATTCCAAAGAATTTTACGTGGTTGACTAATCTCAGCCCGTAACACCAAATTGCTTGGTGACAATAGCAAGATGGAACCACCTGATCCCATTCCGAACTCAGAAGTGAAACGTCTTAGCGCCGATGGTAGTGTGGGAGGTCCCATGTGAGAGTAGGTCATTGCCAAGCTTATATTCTAAAAACCCGTTATATCTCTGATATAGCGGGTTTTTTTTTGCTTTTTTTATGTGTTATTGCTATAAACACGTAATATATACTTAAATATTTTGTACAATTAAGTTTTTATTGTTGAGCTCTGCTATGTATCGTAAGTATTTTGGTTTAAATTCGCTTCCTTTTAAAACAACACCAGATTTGGATATGTTTTATAAGCATGGCTCTAGACAGGAAATCTATGAAGCGCTTTTATATACGATTGGACGAGGAGATGGCATTATCAAGGTGACTGGAGAAGTAGGAAGTGGTAAAACCATGCTTCTTAGACTGCTTGCTAGTAACCTAACAAATGATTTTGATATTATTTATATCAATTCTCCGAACTTGTCAGCTAAAGATATTGTTCTTTATATCTGCTCTGAATTGCGTCTTGAGGTCGATCCAAATAGTCAGAAATTTACTTTAACCAATGAATTGAAACAAAAATTGGTAGAGTTGCATTCTTCTGGGCGCAAAGTTGTCATGTTGATAGATGAAGCACAATCTATGACATTTGATGCTCTTGAAGAAATGAGGCTATTAAGTAATATTGAAACAGGACAGGATAAGCTACTTCAAATAGTGTTGTTTGGACAGCCAGAATTAGACCAGGCTTTAGACAATACCAAAATTAGACAATTAAAAAGTCGAATTTCATATAGCATGTATGTTCCTCCCTTAGAGTCTTCTGATGTTCAATCTTATTTAAATTATAGAATGCGTTGCGCAGGCTATGCGGGTTTAGATGTTTTTAATCTAAAGGTTGCAAAAAGAATTCAAAAAATAACAGGCGGTTTACCACGTAATATTAATGTAATTGCCGATAAAATTTTAATGTCGATGTATGGCTCTGGTGATAAAGTCGCTAAACTTAGTCACCTTAAAACATTACCTGAAATTGAAGTTCCTAATTATTCTATGTCGCGGAATTTATTATTGATTAAAGCATCACTTTTCGGGTTGGTGATGGGACTCGTAGTCATTTTAATTTATATATATTTCTTTAAGGAAAGTATTGTTAATAACCAATTAGGAAATGTTGTCTCTAGTTCGTCTAGTTTGGAAAATTCTTCCCAGTCAATTAATCAATCAAAACAAAATTTATCTACTTCACCCAAACAAGATGAACAAGGTCCCATATCCCATGACGGTCAAAATATTGACGATAACAAACTACAATCATTATCTGAAACTCACGAAAATAAAATAATTTCACGGCAAATAAAATCTCAGAGTCTTACAACTGAAGACATAAATTTAGGGGCTTTAGCAAAAAAAAATAATTACCAAATTAAAAATACTAGTGCTATTGTTGGTAATCAGGAACAATTAGAAAAGATCTTAAGGTATCATTCAAAAGGTAATGACTGGTTGAGTAGTCTAGATGATAGGTATGTGATTCAGCTGTCAACTAGACACATACGTAGTATAGATTCGACAGTTATGTTTTATGAGCAGTATAAATTGTTACCTTTAGTTCATGTTTTAGTGGACTATAATGACAACTTAAAAAACTTTAGACTTAAGGTCTTTTATAAATCCTCGGATAGTTTTTCAGAACTTAGTGAAGTTATTGAAAAATTACCTTCCAAGGTAAAATCTGCAAGCCCTTATATTGTGACAGTTAGACAATTGGCTCAAAAATTGCGTTATACTGATAAAAAATTAAATGAAATTGGAATTATCAATGAATAAACACATTAATTTAATCTCATCTACACTTATGGTGTTTAGTTTTGTCTTTATTTCAGGATGTCAGGATTCCGCAGTTAAAAGAGATTTACCTGCTCCACCAGTCTCAGCTGAATTTAAACCTTCTGGACATATTACGGCAAAAACTAAAATAAAAGATGTTGTTAATAATAGTTCAGATATTCCAGGTATTGTCAGTTCCCAAGTTCCCAAGTTACCGCCTCTTCGTGGCATGAAAAAAAATGATGTTTATTCTATATCTGCTGTTAACGTACCCGTTAATGAACTGTTATTTAAACTAGCTAAAGATGCAGGTAAGGAAATCGATCTGTATTCGGGCATAGCAGGTAATGTGACAATTAATGCAATAAACCAGCCATTAAATTCAATTTTAGAGCGTATTTCTGAGCAAGTTGGCTTTAATTTTTCAGTTAATAAAACTACCTTAGTGATTAAACCAGATTTTCCAGAATGGAAAAATTACAAAATTGACTATGTGAATATTGTAAAAAAATCTAAAGATACCATAGACATGAAAATGAACGTCTCTTCAGGGGCCGGAGGAACATCTTCAGGCGGGACTCCAGCAAGTTCAACTAAGGTATCTGTAGAGTCTGATCATAACTTCTGGGAAAAGTTAGAAAAAAATATTCAACTACTAGCGCAATTGGATCCTAATGCGAATCGTATCGTTATGCCAGTTGCTTCAGCTGGGCAACAAAAGCAATCAAAACCCTCGCCAGCTTTATCAAGCCTTTCACAGAATACGGTAATCAATCCAGAAGCTGGTTTGATATCGGTTTATACAACATCCAAAAAACATAAGGCAATTAAAAAGTATATTGAACAAGTGACTTCAAGAGCTGAAAGACAGGTACTAATAGAGGCTACCGTTGTAGAGGTTGTACTTAATGACAATTATCAAGCGGGGATAAATTGGTCTTTTTTTGGAAATAGGGCATTTGGTTCCGACGGAGGACTTAGTATAAGCTCTCCTTTTTCAGGTCCTACAGATGGCTTTTCTGTTGCAACATTAGATAATACTGGTGCAGCTGGAGGTGTAATAAATGGTGATTGGAATATCCTTGCAAACCTTAAGTTACTTAAGCAGTTTGGTGACACGAAAGTTCTTTCTAGCCCCAAAATTATGGCGATTAATAATCAGACAGCATTGCTTAAGGTCGTAGAGAATTTAGTCTATTTCACTGTTGATGTTACAACTACATTAGGAACGTCTACTACACAAGGAACGTCAACATATGAAACGGAGGTTAATACAGTTCCAGTAGGTTTCACGATGAGTGTAACGCCTTTCGTTAGTGAAAATGGGGGGGTAACTCTAAATGTACGACCTACAATATCAAGGGTTATTGACTATAAAGAAGATCCAAACCCTTCTCTAGTTGATAATAATGGGGATAGGATATCAAGTAAAATCCCTGTCATACAAGAGAAAGAGATGTCTTCTGTGCTTAAATTAAGAGATAGACAAACTGCAATAATAGGTGGTTTGATAGAAGATAATAATTCAAATAGCAGAACCGGATTACCTTGGGTAAGTGATGTACCTGTTTTTGGAGATTTATTTTCAGCTAGAGATGACTCAACTAAGAAAAGTGAATTAGTTATCTTTATAAGGCCTATTATTGTAAAAAATCCAGATATAGACAACGGTGATTTACAATCGGTAAGTCGTTTTCTCAAAACTGATAAACTTTAAAAAGTGATTTAACTGTGAGTGTATTGCTTGATGCTTTAAAAAAAGCAGCTGAAGAAAAAAATAATAAAACAGCTAATGTTGAGGATAATTCTGCGTCAGAATATGAAAGTACGTTAGAAGTTGAAGTTCCTGTAAAGCCAGAGATAGAAACACCCGTAAATAATGATGTTGTTTCAGGTGAGGATGTAAGTGCTGATAGAGTTCTTCCATCAGAGCCGCTTACAGAGCCGGATAATTTACCTCTTTTTACATTAAAAGAACCTTCTGCAGAACACCTAGATTCAGGTGTTAGTGATGAATCAATAAGCCCAACTAATGAAAATCCTCAACTAAACGAATCTGATAACATATCTTTACAATTACAAGCTGAACCTGCCAATAATGGTATGTCAATTGAATCATCAAATGATGGTGAACTGTCAGACTTAATTAACTCTTTAGATATTAGCTCCCCTGAGCAGGTTTTAGATAGAGATTTAGATCAAAAAAATGGTTCTCCAAATGAGATGTCTAAAGGTGTTGGTGATGATCTTTCATTAACTCCTGATAGCACTCAAACTCTAAATTATTCTGTTGATCAAGAACTCCCAACTGAATTCGCTGGTAATGAAACAAAATCCAAGGAAGATGATTTTAATTGGAGTATGGATAATTTACCTGGTTATGTTCCAGAGAATAGCGATTCATCTGAACCTTCCATAGATTCTTTATCACAAAATCCTATCCTAATTAATGGAGAGAATAAGCCTCCTAAGATAGAAAAAAAATCGAGTACATCAGTTCGAGTGATTGTCAGTCTTGTGGTGATTCTATTGTTTATTGGAATAGGATTTTATGGAATGCTTTATTATCAGGAGCAAAACGATGAGTTAGAGTTTAGTATGAAACGCTATAACTTAACGAAAATGAAATTACCTTCAGATAAAGTAAGCGGACGATCTGACAATCCTGATGTAACAGAATTGGAAGAATCTCCTTCTTTAAAGGCGAGTATTACAGATAAAATTATTAATGTTGGCGAGGCTATTAAAAATAAAGTCTCTAATGAAGTGGCTAACGAAGATGATAAACCACTAAACTTAAGTGAAGCGAAAGATGTTAATCTTACCGCGCTTAATGATATTAATCCTAAAGATAGAGTTGTTTCAAAAACAGTACAAGGAACTAAAACAAAGTCTAAACCACAGTTTTCTTCTAGACAAGGTGTAACAAAATCTCAGAAAGTCTATACACAGCGCAATAAGTTATCTAAGAACCCTAATAGAGAATCGCCATCAAATGTTTATAAGAGTGACAGTAAAACTGCTACCGTGGTTGTCTCTACGGCAAGATCTTTTGTCTCTAAAGCCTATGATGCATACCAGTCTGGCAATTTTAACCAAGCTAAAACATATTTTTCAGAAGCTTTAGATAAAGATGCAAATAATATTAATGCGATGCTCGGGCTAGCCGGGGTATCAGTAGCACAAAAGAAATACTATTCGGCAGTTAACTTGTATCAACAGGTTTTAGATAAGGATGCTAATAATTTATATGCGTTTGAGGCTATAGCGAATCTTTCAGGAATGATTGATTTTAATTCTCAATGGGAAAAAGAGCTGTCATCAATGGCTAAAAAATATCCGAACTCGGCAGTTTTGCAGTATGCATTGGGTAATCATTCTGCTAAGAAAAAAGATTGGCTTGCCGCTCAAGATAAATATTTTAATGCCTATGCTTTAGATACTTCAAATCCTGATTACATGGTGAACTTAGCGGTGAGTTTTGACCATCTAGGTAAATATGAATTAGCCGCTAAGTATTACACTCAAGCCTTAGGTTTTTCTGAAACGAAAAGTATCAGTTTTGATTCAAATAAGGTAAGAGATAGGCTTGTCTCTATCCGTCAATTTATTGTGAAAGGCCAATAAATGCAAACTCCACTACGTTTAGGAGAGCGTTTAGTTAAAGAAGGCTTTATTACTAATGATCAATTAAGTATTGCTTTAACTGAGCATAAAAAAAGTGGCCACAAACTTGGTGAAATCCTTGTTTCAATGGGTTTTGTTAAAGTTGAAGTTGTTCGAGAAGTTGTCGGGAACTATGTAGGCTATAGCTCCATGAGTTTAAAGGATGTGGTTCCTGATCCTAAAGCTCTTTCACTTGTATCAGAGACGTTTGCCCATAATTATCAATTGATTCCAATTAGTATTATGGATCATACCTTAAAAGTTGCCATGGCGAATCCTGGCGATATATTAGTTTTAGATAAACTTAAAAGACACTTACAGAACCCTAAAATTGAAGTACAACCTATACTTGTTGTTGACTCTGAGATTCAAAATGCTATCGATAACTATTATGGCTATGAGTTATCGATTGAAGGTATCCTCAAAGAGCTTGAAACAGGTAAAGCTGATCTAAGTTCCATATCAGTAAATAGTGAATATTCTCAGCCAATGGTAAGACTGGTTGATAATTTATTAACAGATGCGGTAAAACGGAACGCTTCTGATATCCATTTCGAGCCTGAAGAAGACTACATACGCATCCGTTATAGAATTGATGGGGTACTACAAGAAGTTAGATTACTTCACAAGATGTTTTGGTCCGGCCTGGTTGTTCGATTAAAGGTTATGTCTGATTTAGATTTAACTGAGCAACGTATTCCTCAAGATGGTCGAATGACTTTGATTGTACATGGTAGAAGAATCGACTTTCGTGTTTCTTCTTTGCCAGGAACACATGGTGAAAACTTTGTATTACGTATATTAGATAGAGAGAAGGGGATTGTCCCCTTAGATGATTTAGGATTAGATAAAGAGTCTTATGATGACTTGAAAATAATGATGGGGAGACCGACAGGGATTCTATTAGTTACTGGACCTACGGGCTCGGGTAAAACCACTACCTTATATTCAATACTCAATGAACTTAATGATGTTGGGGTCAATATTATGACCCTAGAAGATCCTGTTGAATATCCAATGTCATTGATAAGACAAACGCCAGTTAATGAAGAGATTGGTATGAGTTTTGCGGCGGGTATTAAAGCCTTATTGAGACAGGATCCTGATATCATCCTTATCGGTGAGATTCGCGATGCTGAAACAGCAGAAATGTCAATCCGAGCAGCAATGACGGGTCACCAAGTTTTTGCAACATTGCATACTAACTCTGCAATTGGTGCGATTCCGCGTTTATTAGATATAGGTGTTTCTAGATCTATTATGTCAGGGAATATGATTGGTATTGTGGCTCAACGTTTAGCACGTAAATTATGTAAACACTGTAAAGAAAGTTATGAGCCAGAAGAGTTTGAAAAAAACTTACTATCAATTTCTGAGGGCGATAATTACAAGCTATATAAAGCTAAAGGTTGTGATAAGTGCAACGGTGTAGGCTATAAAGGCCGCTTAGCGGTACTAGAAACATTACGTTTTACCTCTGAAATGGATGAGCTTATTTTAGAAGGGGCATCACAACATGCTTTACTTGAAAAAGCGATAGAAAATGGTTTTTCAACCATGGCTCAAAGTGGTATTCGCTGGGTAAAGCAGGGTGAAACAACACTTGAAGAAATTAGTCGTGTTGTCAATTTAACTGAGCTTTTATAGGTGATTTAACAATGGAAAACTATAATTACACTGGCATAAACAAATATGGGAAACGTGTTAATGGTGTTTTACCTGCTGCTAATGAACAAGAGCTTGAGCAAAAATTAATCAAATCTCAAATAGACCTACTCAGTTACAAAAAACAGTCTAGTTCTTTTTCATTGTTAGGCAAACCTAAAGTAACTCGTAAAGATATTATCGGAATGACTATTCAACTAGAACAACTGCTAAGAGCGGGTGTTCCATTACTTGAAATTATTGATGATTTAAAAGACAACTTTGAGAGTGATGCTGTAAAAGAGATGCTAGCTAACATATATGAATCGATGGAAGGTGGGTCAACCTTTTCAGAATCATTACGAAATTTTGAGGATGACTTTGGTGAAGTTTATATCTCGTTAGTATCCGTCGGTGAACAGACGGGGCAATTAGAAGATATCTTGCTTGATTTAGCAAATATGATTAAGTGGGAAGATGAACTTATCTCTAAAGCAAAAAAAGTAATGATATATCCTGCGATTGTAGCCACCGTTGTTATTGCAGTGGTCATTTTAATGATGCTTTTTGTTGTTCCTGAACTACTCGGGTTTATTACCTCAATGGGTGGAGAGCTTGGATTTGCAACGGTTGCATTAATTGCAACATCTGGATTTATTCAAGAGTATATTTTGGAAATATTTTTAGTCCCTATTGTTACCGTCTTTTTGTTTAAATGGTGGAGAAAACAATCAGAAGACTTTAAGCTGAAAACCGATGAGATGTCTTTGCATTTATGGATAGTGGGTCCTGTTATATATAAGTTGAAACTTGCACGTATTGCTAACTCACTTGCGGTTATGTACGGAGCGGGGGTTAGTTTTCCAGATAGCTTAAGAATGTCGAGTGTTATTGCTGGTAATAAGTATCTAGAGACTAATATAAATAATGCCGTAAGAATGATTGAAGAAGGGAAACCTATTTATGAATCTTTTGAAGAGGCTTCAGTATTCCCCAAAATGGCTGTTCGAATGATTAAAGTAGGTGAATTAAGTGGTGGTATGGATACCGCTTTAAAAAATGTAAGCTATTTTTATGATAGAGAAGCCAAAGAGTTGATAGAAAAAATTGAACCAGCTATAGAACCTATTTTAACAGTGGTAATGGGGTTTGTAGTGGGGTGGGTAATGATTGCCGTTCTGGGTCCAATTTATGACACTATTGCGCAGGTGCAGTAATAATGAAATATGTTTTTTACATTACAGATAATGGTGTTACGGCTTTTAATGCCCAAGCCGATAATCAAAAACAGATTAGCGAATCATTTGATTGGAATGATGTTCCGCTAATAGACGCCTATTTATCTACAATGCCTGAAGATAGTGAAGCGGATGTTATATTAGATTTGGTGGATGAAGATTTGTATTTTGAGTGGGCTCCTAGAGTTCATCCGTGGGAAAAAGCTTCTATAGCTAACCGTCGTAAGCAAAGAATTCATCTTGATACCATTGCTCTTTCACAAGTTAATTGGACAAATAATACTCGAATTAGTGAGGATGGTCGAAAGGAAGAACTTATTTTATCAGCAACCGTTACGGACTCGTTTAATTTAAGCAGCTTCCTAGAAAGTTTAGAAGAAGCCCAAATTATAGTAAAAGGCATTCATTCAAAGGCTTTTTTATTAGAAAAATACTTTGCTAAAAAAGTTCGTCCATTCCTAAAACTGAATAGACAGGATTTAAAAAAGCCATTTTTGCTGGTTACCAGACAATCTGAAAACACTTTTAGACAAACTTTTTTTTACGATGGTGAGTTAAGACTAAGTCGATTAATTGAAATAGACAGTAGTTCAGAAGATGTTAATTCAATAACCCAAGCTTTGGTTGATGAAACCAAAATGGCCATTACTTACGTCTATAACCAAAAGATTGTTCCATTTAATAGTCCGATAGGTTACGTGTTTTTAGATGGTGAACAAACCTTGCTAGATGGGGTTTTAGCAAAATGCCAAGAGGAAGGGTTGATTAGAGCAACTTGGGAAGAAAGTGATTATTTTGTAGGTACGGCAAATTTTCGTGAGATTTCGCCAACTGGACTCAATTGCTCAATTGATTCTTCGCCTTGTTTTTCTATGCAAGCAACGGTTGATTTTATCTTTACCGATAGGCCTAAAGGTTTTTACCACAATAAATATGTAGATAAAATTAATCTTTTCTCATCAGCTAGAACCGTTTTTATTGGACTTAATATTTTAGTCTTTTTGGGAGGCCTGTATTATGTCGTTATTACGGGTGTCGATACATTAATCAGTTGGCAAAAACAAACTTTATTAGAACAAAAAATACAGCAGCATGAGTCAGAAACTAAACGTTTAAAAGAAGTTGTTAAACTGCAAGACGATGCACAGCAAATTAAGGCCTCGGTAGAATTTTCAGAAGCTATTTTAACGTTAAAAGTAAATCGATTAATTAGCTTTGATATAAATGCGCTGAGTCAAGTTTTTGCTCATCATCCAAATATTCAATTGTCAAAAATTGGCTGGAAAACTTTAGACCGATTTGATAGTAGAAGAAACCAAATCGATATTAAGGCTTGGGTATTTCCATTTTACGAAACCTATCATGACCCTGTTAAATGGGTTGATGACTTTGTAGCAGAGTTGAACCAGATTAAAGGGATTGAACAAGTACAACTTCAGAAAGAACCCTTAAACCGTCAATTAGGTCAATCTTTATCAATTAATTCTAATATGGGAACGGTGGACGCACTGCCGTTTACGGTAACGTTGAGGGTCAAAGATGACAAGCTTAAGTAGTTTTTTCAGAGATCCACTAGCGAAACGTTTTTTTCAAAAAATAGCTATAGTCTTTGTACTTCTAGCAGCGTTGCTCACGGCTGCCTGGTACGGATATGGTGAAATCCGTAAAGAATTAACCGCTCAAGAAAAACCTAAAATTCAAAAATTAAATTCTTTAAGAAGTCAGGTTAGATTTTTACAGCAACAAGTACGACTATATCAAGAGTACGGTGACAAATATGATGAGCTTGTAAAAAAAGGGTTAGTTAAACAACAAGATCGTGTTTTTTGGACAGATTCATTGATTAAATTAAGAGATGAATATTTAATTCCAGATTTAAGCTTTACTTTTTCGCCAGAGAAACCACTTAGTAGTGGGCAGTTTTCTAAAATTAAAATTCCAAATGGTATTTTTTATTATAGTGATGTTACCCTAAAACTGTCTTTACAACATGAAGAAGATTTAGTTCGTTTATTTGAAAGTATTAGTCAAAATATATCTCCATTATATTTAGTTAAAAATTGTGACTTAACCTTAAAAGATAGTGGTCATGAGATTAATGCAAACTTTGATTTAACTTCTGGTAATGTTTCCGCCAATTGTAGTTTGATTGTGTTCCATACTCACCAGAGCAAATCTAAGAAATCACGTTAAATAGAGATTGAGGTTAAAGGTTTAAATAATGAAAATTTCTATTATAAAAATAAGTTTCTTCGGTATTTTGGTTTTGCTATTTTCAACAAATGCTGTTTTAGCCGCGACTCAAGAAGATTCTAAAGAATCTATTGATCGATTTAAGGTTATCAATAACCAGGTTACGCCTTTATTTAAAACTTTATTTTTAAGTCAAGAAGATCGTAAACGTATTGATAAGCAACGTGAAGCTTATTTAAATCCTCCTGTAGCCCAACCTAAAAAAGAATTGGTTAAAATTGAACCTAAAAAATTACAGGGCAACGCTAAACCCAAGAAAAAACGAATTTATATTCCTCCTAGAGTGGCTATTTCAGCCGTTATTGTTAAGCCTGACGGTTCTACCATTATTCGTGTAAATGGAAAATATAATAAATCACCTTCAAAACATATTAAATTAGATTCTTATCATGCTAATACAGATGGTGTACCAATTACCGTTAATGGTAAAACTAAGGTTGTAGAAGTGGGAACGACGTTGTTAACCAATAAAAACAAAACCGTTGATACCTATAAATTAGAAGCGCAGGCTCGTAAGAGTGCAATGCCAAAAACGGAACAAAAAGCCGTTAAAAATCGCTTAGAACAAGTCAAAATCTTAAATGCTGATCCAAAAAAATGATAATTGATACATCCGTTGTGATATTTATCGCTTTGGCGATAAGTATCACAATAATCCTATTTTTATTTATTTCCCTCTCTTCTAGTAAACAAAAATTATCTGAGCAGTTGCAATCAAATTCTGAATTAGAGATACAGTTAAATCAGTTTAAATCTAAGAGTGAAAACCTTTTTGAGACAGTGAGTAAGCTAGAGGAAACTTTAGATGCGAGTCGGTTGCAGATTGATGAGCTGCAATCATTTAAGGGCCAGTCGGAACAGTTATTAAAGCAACAAAGTTTTTTAACCCAGCAAATTACAGACAAAGAGTCTTTGTTAGAAACCTTGAGAGATCGTCTTTTAGTGAGCGAATCACAACTGGCTGAGTTGCAACAAGCGCTTCAAGTTGAGAAAGAATCGTCACTAGAAAAAATAGCTTTATTGGAATCTGCAAAAAAACAAATGGCAGATGAATTTAAAGTTTTAGCCAATCAAATTTTTGATCAAAAACAAGTACAGTTTACCCAATCGAGTCAAACGACTATAGAAGCTGTTTTAAAACCTATGCAAGGTGCGCTTGATGCCTTTAAGAGCCGGGTTGAATTAGTTCATAAAGAGGACTTGGAAGGCCGTGCAGGATTAAAAGAGCAGTTACAACAACTCCATACGTTAAATTCTCAAATGACTGAGGAAGCCCAAAACTTAACCCAAGCTTTAAAGGGCGATAGTAAAACTCAAGGTAATTGGGGAGAGTTAATTTTGGAACGTTTATTAGAACGTTCTGGGTTAACCGAAGGTGTTGAGTACGAGCGTGAGAAAAGTTTTACGGATGAACACGGTAAACGTTTACGACCAGATGTAATCATTAATATGCCAGATAATAAGCATGTAGTGGTTGATTCAAAAGTTTCACTCGTACATTACGAGCAGGTACTAAATACCGATGAGTCTAAAGAAAAAGCCGTTGCACTAAAATCACACTTAGCGAGCTTACAAAAGCATATTTCGATCTTAGCTGAAAAACGTTATGAACATTTAGAGCAGCTTAATGCGCCTGATTTTGTATTAATGTTTGTACCTGTTGAAGGAGCGTACTTAATGGCAATAGAGGCGGATAGCCGTATATTTGAAGATGCTTTTGAAAAACGAGTTGCTGTTGTCACTCCAACCACTCTCTTTACCACCTTAAAAACCATAGAGCAGTTATGGCGTTATGAACGTCAAAGTGAGAACACCGTTAAGCTTATTAAAAGAGCGGCGGAGGTTCATGATAAATTTGTTGGATTTGTCGATAGTTTTGAAAAAGTCGGTAAACAATTACAAACTGCTCAATCTACTTATGAACAGACGCATAAACAGATGATTTCAGGTCAGGGTAATTTAGTCAGACAGGCTGAAATGTTAAAGAATTTAGCGGGTAAAACCAAAAAAGAGATTCCCGCTCACTTGTTGAATGAAGCAGATATTTCATCTGAATCTATAGAAGAACTTAACCCAAAAAATGAACCAGAAAAAATGAACCAGAAATAATAGGCATGTTTTTCATTATTTATCTATGAAGGCCTTCCGTTTTAATCTTTTAAGATGCTAAACCCTAAACCACCAGGCCTGGCACTAGTGTCCGGAATAATATTTCAGTACCACAATTCATATACCAGCCTCCCATAGCGGAAGTTGGTATTTCTTAAACTCTTCCCGTTGTTGTTTTCGCCTAAAGTATTCACTCTGCTGAATAGGTCTTTCAAACAACCCATGAGCAAGCCGCCAAAACGTTACTCTCAACGGTTCTGCTGACTTATTTTTCATCTGTTCAAGCTTAATCAATAGATACACAATAAGGGCTGATAGCACTTGGATACGAACAGCATTACTGTTTTGGCCAATGAAGCTTTTGATTTTGAGGTGTTGTTTAATCCATTTAAAAAATAATTCAATTTGCCAGCGTTGCTTGTATAGATGGGCAATCTCTTGAGCTGAACGCTCGAAGTCATTGGTAATCAATACCAATTCACCTTTATTATCGTCACGTTTGACAACAACACGGCGCATCTGGAATTGACCAAGACGTTTTTTCTGGCTTGAACCACTAAACTCAATGCATTGGTCTTCAAGAATATGAGGGGCTTTTTCATCGAGTTCGTAGGATTGTATGACGGTAATTGCCGCTCTTTTTTTCAAACGACAGACCAGCTTGATTTTTTGGTCATTGAGCTTTTTCCACCAGAGGTAGTCTAAGTACCCTTTATCCATCACATAGGTTGAACCTGGTTCTAAATTCCACTCTCGTGCTTGAGTAATATCAGGAATATTGGCCTGTGTGATTTCAAAACAAACAGGGACTTGGTTGGATAGTTCTAGTTGCATATGCAGCTTAAAGCCTGTGACTCGAGAACCTTGTACTGCCCAGTCAAAACCTTTACCGAGCAGTTGAATTGGAGAAGAGTCTATTAGATAGGTAAAAGCGTGGAGTTCTTTTCGTAATTGTCGATTCACACCAGCCATGAGTTGTTGGCAAAGTGCTTGGTAGACATCAGCAGAGCGTTTACGGTTTGCTTCAGATAATGTGCTGCGTTTCAGCTCTTTTACGCCTAAGTGGTAGTGGTGAGAGGATTGGGCGTTAAACCCTTCAACCAACTGGCGTAATGATTTAGTGCCACTAAGTTGTGCGTACATCATCGCGACTAATTGATTCCAGCTACTAAACCCTTTGGCGTGTTTATCGGTTTGATATTGATGAACAAGTGATTGAAAAGTGGTACGAATGGGTTTTAAAAATTGGGCAAATCGGGTAGAGTTAAACATAGCCGTAATCTCATTGTTTTTGAAGTCTATTTCGTGGTGGAAATACTTCTATCCTAGGAGTTACGGCTTTTTTGTCAAGGCTTTTAATATTTATTCCGGACACTAGTGCCAGGCCTGGTAACTTAAAAAGATGAGTTAGTCAGATTTTTGTTTTTAAACATAACCAATTTTTACCTTGATTTTGTGCATTATTAAAGCGGTCTTGTAAGCTGTTTGGAATATGGTTTACAGAAACTTCTTGGTAGCGGTTGTTTGCATAAAACGCCTGCAAATGCGGTTCCGCAAATGCAACAATGGATGTGATTTCAGCCAATTGGGTTTCATTCTTTCGAATATAGGTTAGTAACGCACTTGCAATACCTTGGTTTCTTGAACCGCTTTCAATAAATAAACCTCTAAGCCAGAAAGTCTTTACACAATCGTCTAAACTTAACAAACGAGCTAAACCAATTAATTTATGATTGTTTCTTACGGTATAAATTTTATCGCTACGGTTGGCAGAATAGGTTTGGTTCTGCTTTAAGAAATGCTTTATTTCGTAAAACTGTTCATTGGTTGCGATGTCAAAGTTAAGATTGTTTTGCATAACAGTATTCATTGAGGTCTTTGCAAGAGTTGATAAATGTATAAAAAGGCCATAATTCTGTCATCTTTTCTTACATCTCTACTTCGTGCAAAGGCTTCTAGTTTTTTTAAATAATTTATCGTTTTGTTTTGCTTCAAAGGTAAGTACTAAATTTATGTCTAGAGCAATTTGTAGCCATTGCCATCGGGCTCAAAAGGTTTGTATTTGTGACTTTATCCAACCAATAGATAATCAAGTTGAAATAGGTATCTTACAACACCCAACAGAGACTAAACAGATTAAAGGTACTGCGATTATTGCCAAGAACAGTTTGCAATGTTTTCAGTACTGGGAAGGAGAGTCATTACAAGAGTTACCAGGCCTGGTTAATTGGCTTAACGATGGTAAACAAGTGTATTTGCTTTATCCTAAAACTGAAGATGCTGATTCAATGGTCAAGGTTCAGGGAGTGGATTTTCTTAAAAGCCAAGATAAAGCAGCGTTTAGAATTTTAATTTTGGATGGTACTTGGCGCAAGACATTTAAAATGATGCAATTAAACCCATCTTTACAAAAGCTCGATCGAGTTGCGCTTATTCCTAGCGAATTGTCTAAATATAAAATTAGAAAACAGAAGAACGAACAATCTCTGTCAACCGTTGAGGCGGTTTATGAGTTGCTTTCTCAGCTTGAGGATTCTGAGAGTGAAGATAAGTTTAAACCGCTATTAACCGCTTTTGAAAACATGCAACAACAGCAGTTAGCTTTTAGACAGTAGAAGAACAAAAGTCGTTAGTGCTAGTGTTAGTGCTTCTCGTTTTGCTTTTCGTGGTCAACTTCTTCTCTAAGTTTTTTGAATATAAATAGATTTGATATAGAGAAGTTAAAGCCCATCCCCATGATTACCCCAATGATTAACGCTAAAATCATATGTTCTTCAAAGAAAGGAACATATTTGGTTAGGGTGTAATAAGTACCGTAATTTACGGTAAAACCTAGTAATGAACTAGTGGCAAAGGCTCCCCATTGTTTGGTTTTTTTGGTTTTTTCTCGGTGACTAAAAGTGATCGTACGGTTAAGCATCCAGTTCCAGGTTACAGCAGGCCAAAATGAGATTGCACGGGCAACGGTATGCGATAAACCAAACATTTGCAAAAGTAGATAGAAGGCTAAATCAACGATAAATCCACTGGCACCGACAAATGCAAACTGAAAAAACTCGGCTTTAGTTTGAAATTTGTATTGATATAAACGGCGTAAATGACGTAAATATTTAAGCTGTTCCCCTAAGGTAAGTTTGGATTCGCCATGAATACGATCTACAAAATGGATAGGGACTTCAGTAACAATTGGAAAATCACCCTTAACCATGACCTCTAAAGCAATTTTATAGCCAATAGGCGATAAATTCTGTGAATTTGGAATATCTGCTTTACGAATGGCGAAAAAGCCTGACATAGGGTCTTTAACGCGCGTAATAGGTAAGGCAGGAATGGTTGCAACTACAGAGTTTACATAACGCCATAAGGTCCAGCTGTCATCAATACTTCCGCCCTCAACATAGCGAGAACCTAAAACAAAATCACTTTTGGCATGACGAAGTTGGTTAACCATTTCAGGAATCGCCTTTGCCGGGTGGGATAGATCTGCATCCATTACCACCACAAAATCACCTTTGGCTTCACTAAACCCATCAATTACTGCGGGAGATAATCCGCGGTTTTCAGTCCGTGTCACAATTCGAATAGGGTGATTGGCTTGAAGTTCAGTAACTTTTTCAATAGAACCATCTTGTGAATTATCGTCCATTATGATGATTTCATAGGAAGATTCATCGGCTTGCGTGAGTGCGGTATGAATCATTTCACTAAGCGGTTGAAGGTTTTTAACTTCCTGATAAGTAGGAACAATAATCGATATCATGAATTCGACTCTATTTTTGAATGGGTTGCTTGTCTGAGGAGGCATTATGCCCGCCAAACCATTTGGTTTCAATCTGTTTTCCAATTCGTATAAACCGAGCCTCAACTAAATAGTTTAGCCATAATGAAAGATAAAGAGTAAAAGTTACTGCTAAAACAAACGCAAAAGGCACGTAGTAGAGAGGAATGCTTTCAACTTGTTTGACATCAATCGTGCCTAAAACAATCGCCCAGGCGAGCACAATAAACGGAAAATGAAAGAAATACATTGGATAGGCTATCTCAGATAATAAACGCCAAACTTTACTGTTTACAAAGGCATTTTTGAGGTGCTGGAGTCTATTTAGGTTATTTGTCGTTTGATTGGCTTGAAAATGTGCCAATAATACCAATCCCAAAATGGCCATACTAAAGACAATGCGGTGGAAACTGACGACCGTAAGATTTAATGTGTCATTAAAGTTTTCAAAGTAGAGTGAGTTTTGGTAATAGATTGGGAAACGCATAGACAGATAGATCAGTGCAAGTCCCAATAGCCAGGCTAAAGTGAGTTTGATTTTACTAAAATTGAGTTTTGCATCAGGATAACGCCAAAGTAAAACTGCCCATAACATACCCAACAGAAGAGGGGTAATGCGACTTTGAATGACATAGTACATCGTATCCATGTAGACTTTACCCTTGCTTGAATCTAAAAATTCATACCAGTGGGTTTGATAGATAACGGGGGATTGAAGTGCCAAGGCAAAGCGTAAGCCGATAGATAATACGATAAAAACAATTAACCACTGAACCGGACGTTGGCTTTTGGCTAAAAAAAGTAATAAAAATGGCATGATTAAATAGAATTGCATTTCAATAGAAAGACTCCACTGCACAGGAATAATCCCTTTACTGTAGATATTTTCAATAAATAGCAAACTATACCAACCGTCTTGCATAAGCTTGTGAATATCTGCTAGCCCATACAGTAACAACGCAACTAAAAAGAGCGGGTAAATTCTAAAAAAACGGTGTAGATAAAAACGCCCAATATGTATGTTTTGTTTTTTATCGTAAACCTTAAGTAAAGCAAAACTCAGTAAAAAGCTACTGAGCATAAAGAAAATATCGACGGCTTTATCAAACGTTAATACAACGCTTAACCATGTAGGAATAGTCTCAACAAACTGCTGCAACTTTTCAGGGTCTTTTTTAAATAGAAAAAAGACCGCAAAAAAGATATGAAACAGAATCACCATCAAAACGCTTAGACCTTTTAATAAGTCCACCACCGGAAAGGCTTTGGTTGGCTGATGGATAATGTCTTTGGCGATAGCATAGGGTTTAGCAAAAAGAGTGTTAAAAAGTTTAGTAAAAGGCCAAAGCAGAATAGAGAGCAAGAAAGCGGCGTTAAAAACACGGAACATAATGGACTAATACTCTATTTAGCATTCAAGCTAGGACTAGCTTGCTTTGAAGCGTTTGATAATTTAGGCAAAGTTACCAGGCCTGGTTGTTCTGCAATAAAGTTATGACACAAGTAATAATAATAGGTGACGATAATCGCATCAGACGACTCAGAAGACTTAATATCTTGCGTTTTAAGAAGTTTACAACTGGTAAAGTGGTTTAAACGATCGGTTACTGGCGGATTAGTTTCATAATGTGGCGCAACTAAAATTCCATTCATGCCCGCTTTGGGTTTGCCAAACCAAAATTCAAATTGAGTTTGTTTACCACTCGTAATGTATACCGGTTGTGGTCGGCTATACCAAGTTAAATGGCTCGCATAACTCCAGTTAGAGACAAATAAAGGCAAATCTTTAGAATCATCAATATGTTCATTTTGTAATTCTATCGCAGTTTTAGCGGCTTGCGGCCAACCGTAATCACCTTGTAATGGGTTTTTGTGATCGGGAAAATCAATCCAAGGTTTAAATAGAAGGCTGTGCAATATTAATACACCAATACCAAAAATAATGATGTGTATGGCTGTAATCACTTTAACCCAGGTTTTATGACGCACTTGCCACAGATAATTAACCATAATTGGAATTAACAATACCCATGCTAAAGAGACCCAGTGAGGCAAACTTTTTTCATAGCCAGATCCCCAAGCAAAGAGTAGAGTGATGGGTAGAGAAAATAGCAGTAATAAACGGCTATTTTGTTGCTGGTAGTTAGCGGGTTTCAACATCATCCACCAACCCATAATGAATAAAAAGGGCGTGTATGCGACTAGTTGAATTGCTTGAGTTTGTAATAGTCGAGATAGTCGCCATTCACTGCTTTTAGTGCCGTGGTCAATTTGATAAATAAACGAAGCCCATTCATGAATGGCATTCCAATAGAGAATGGGAGTGATTAAAATTAACGCAATAATGATGGCTATCCACAATCCTTTTGAGGTTAGCCATGACCATTTTTTTTCAATTAATAAAACAAGTAACAAAGAAGCAATTACCGTTACTGCAGTATATTTAGAGAGCGCCGCTAAGCCTACAAATAGCCCCAGTAAAATCCAGTATTTAAGCTGATTGGTTTGCAACAGTTTATGAGTGACTAACACTAATGCCAGAACAGCAACCATTAAAGGGTTGTCTGGTAACATTGCCATACCCATTAATGACAGAATTAAACTGGTATTAAGTACGACTAAACTCGCAAAGCCTTTCCAAGCATTTGACCAGGCCTGGTTATTTGTTTGAGCAGGAAATAACTGAACGGTGATTTGGTAGAGTAGATAATTTAAAATCGCATATAAGACAATGGGAACTAAGCGAGCGCTCCAGTCATAAGGCGCTAGCCACATTGGAATAATTTGTAACCAACCAATCATAGGAGGGTGGTCAAAATAACTCCAATCCGGCATTAAACCATACAACGCATAATGCGCTTCATCACCGCCTAATTCGACATTAAATGCTAAAAAAAGGTGCAACAAAGTCATAAAGCCAACGAGTAAAAAGCTAGCCGATTGAGCGGTGATTTTTTGTGAATTCATAATCAATTATCTTATTTAAGTGACTAAAGCTTTAGCTTTTTAAAAATAAATTCTGGGATATTACGAATAATTAACATTATTCCCCACCAAAACCAGGGGGTGTAAAGCGTGTTACGTTTTTTATCAATCGCTTTTAGAATACTGTGTGCAATTTGTTCAGGTTTAGCCCACAAAGGACCTTTTTTAAAGTCTGCAGTCATCGGAGTATCAACAAACCCGGGTTTAATATCTAAAACTTGCAGGTCGCTGTCATTCAATCGATTACGTAAACCTTGTAAAAAGGTTGATACCATGCCTTTAGCGGCACCATAAACATAATTAGATTGTCTCCCGCGGTCTCCAGCGACACTGGTAATTACAGCGATAGAACCACTTTTTTGTTTTTCAAATAGATTGGCTAACAGGGTTAATAGAGAGATTGTGCTGATCGCATTAATGTTAATTTCTTGTAACGTGTTTTGCACACTCGTTTCACACTCTTTTTGGTTTGGCAGGGTGCCGTGTGCGATTAATACAATATCCAATTTAGGATAACTTAAGGTTATATTTTCAAGCAGGGATGCGTGGCAGCTTAAATCGGCTAAATCACATGCGTAGGATTCAACTTGGTTTGCACCACGAATTTTGGCATCTTTAGCGACGGTTTGTAAAAGGCTTTCATTGCGAGCCACTAAAAACAAATTGTGATTCTGTTCGGCATACAATCTTAATGTCGCTTTTGCGATAGCTGAAGTGGTACCAATAATCAGGATGTTTTTTTGCATGTATTGTTCTCGGTTAAATGAGCGCTTTGCAGGAGTGTCGACTTTTTGCAAAGGTCTCTATGTAATTTTAAAAGCTTTAAAAGCGATTTATAAACCTAAGCGTTTAGACTGTAACGAATTAAAACATGTTTGCGCATCATATTGATAACGAATCTTCTGGAACTCTTGCCATTGTGGGTAACTTTGTTTAAACATTTGTTCACTCATGCGAGCATCTTTTGTTAAGTAGAGTTTGCCATGATAATGCAAAACGATTTCATCTAATTTGTCTAAAAACGCCAGTAAGGTATTGTCCATTTTAAAGTCTAAAGCTAGGGTGTAGCCCTCTTCAGGAAAGCTCAGATAATTGTCATTAGCCTTGCCGAATACCTTCAATACGGCTAAAAAAGAACCGCGTTTAGAGTTGGCAATTTCGGTTAATATTTCTGTTAACCCTTTCAAGCCAGCAGATTTTGGAATCACAAATTGATATTGTACAAATCCATTTTTACCATACATACGATTCCAATTCTGAATACTATCTAGTGGGTAAAAGAATGGAGCGTAATGCACTAAACGTTCACTCTGGGTTTGACGTACCTTGCCATAATACAGCGCATTAAAAGCTTTTACAGTAAAACTATTCAGTGTAAAACTGGGTAGGTCAAATGGCATATTAAACTTACTGGTTTTGGCTGTTTGAGAGTCTTGAAAAGGCGGTTTCTGTTGGGTTTGTTCGGTTTTTTGGGGTGACGCATGTTCGCCCAACATGAGTAAAGAGCGTCCAAGTTGTTTACCTGTAGCTAAACAATCTATCCAGGCCACTGAATAGGTAGCAGAAGCATGCTCTTCAAATTTAGCAAGGGTTTCAGCTAGATTAGTGGTTTTAATCGTGGTTTCTTTAATGTAAGCGCTTTCAATTGGTTTTAATGTAAAAGTGGCTTGTAGGATAATTCCTGTTAATCCCATTCCTCCGCAAGTTGCTCTAAATAGGTGAGGGTGATGAACTTTAGAGCATTCCACCTCTTCACCACTGGCTAAACACAGTTTTAAAGAGCTTACTTGTTCACAAAATGTACCCTCTATATGGTGGTTTTTTCCATGCACATCACTGGCAATAGCACCACCCACAGTAATAAATTGGGTGCCAGGGGTAACCGGTAAGAACCAACCTTTGGGTACAAAAACACGCAAGATTTCAGCAAAACTGACTCCAGCGGCGCAAGTTAATTGGCCATTGATTTCATTAAAAGAAATGAAATCATCCATTTTAGATAGGTTAATAGAGTGTTCTGCAAGGCTACTATCACCATAGCTACGCCCTAAACCACGGGCAATTTGAGTGGTTTTTTCGGCTTCAATTGAAGAAGCTACCAGGCCTGGTTGGGTGGCATAAGTTGTTTGAGTTTTTGTGATTGGGTAACGACCCCAGCCAGAGAGTTTCAAAGGTATTTCCTATTTAAAAACAAAGCGTTTATCGAGTTGATACTTAACAAAGTACCCTATTGCTAAACCAATCACTCCACCCAAGTAGCGCATGTCTGGAGTTTGATAAATGGCATCAAACGTATATTCAAATCCCCAGAAGATCACCGTGGTGAATAATCCCATTAGGCTATAAAGATAGAAAGTTTTTGTTCCGTGACCAATTGATTGTGTTTGATACTGAAAAATATAACGTTTATCTAATCCATATTTTACAACCAGTCCTACGGCGGTCCCTACAAAAATCGCTACCCATAAATCATAACTACCTTGGTAAATTCTAAAGCTAATATCCTGGCTCCAGATGTTTGCGATGGTAGAGATTACCGCAAAAATCGTGTACATTATTGCAATCTTCATTTGTGAGTGTTTCTACTGTGTTTAGTCTATTCGGTAGTGCATTTGAGCAATCTAACTCACACTGCGTATGCCAACGAGATGGCTTAAAATTTAGGGCGGTAAATTAACCAATGAATTCTAACACTTCTATAGCCGGTAATAAATCTGTATTGCTTGGTCTATTAAAACTCATGCGTCCCAAGCAATGGGTTAAAAATGGTTTTGTGTTTGCGCCTTTAATGTTTACAGGGTTGTTTTTAGATATCGCCTCGGTGACGCAAACGCTAATTGCCTTTGTCTTATTTAGTTTGGCCTCTTCGGCCACCTATGTGGTTAATGATTTAAAAGATATTGAACAGGATAAGTTGCATCCGGTTAAATCTAAAAAACGTCCGCTCGCTTCTGGTCAAGTAACGCCTGTTCAAGCTAAAAAATGGCTAGTTGGGTTGTACGCATTGTTATTGGTTGGTTTGTATTATCAACCTTTAGTTATGGCGGTCATTGTGGGGTATTTACTGCTGAACGTGGCTTACAGTTTTTATTTAAAGTATCAGCCCGTTTTAGATATTTTTACGATTGCAATTGGCTTTGTATTACGAGTTTACGCCGGTGCCGTCGCTATTTCAGTGCCGTTATCATCGTGGATGTTTGTCACCACATTATGTCTGGCATTATATTTAGCGGCTATAAAACGTCGTCAAGAGTTGTTACAGACATCTCAACAAGGTCGTGCGGTTTTAGAAAAGTATACCGTGTCATTAGTTGACCGTTATGCCGAAATGTCAGCCATCGGGGCGCTGTTGTTTTATAGTCTATTTGTAATGAATGCTCGACCAGAAATGGTCATTACGATTCCTTTTGTGCTGTTCGGCCTTTTTAGATATTGGTATGTCGCCGAGGCATTAGGTGAGGGAGAGTCTCCCACGGATGCTTTATATTCGGATAAGCAATTACAGTTAACGGTAGTCGGTTGGATAGCGGTTAGCCTTTGGGCACTTTGGCCAGCAGGAACCATGTAATGGAATATATTTATTTAATAACGCCTTTTGTTGCTTGGTTGGTTGCCGGAATTACCAAATTTATGGTTAATTCGATTAGAGCAAAACAGCTAGCGTTTGGTCTAATTGGTTATGGTGGTTTGCCGAGTAATCACAGTGCCATTGTCAGTAGCATGGTATTTCTAATTGCTTTGAAAGAGGGCATTAGTCACCCAGCATTTGGTGTCGCTCTTACATTAGCTTTTATTGTGCTGTTGGATGCTAATAGTTTACGTCAGCAAGTGGGTAAACATGCCAAAGCCATTAATCAATTACAAGCACAAAGTGACAATGCTCCAAAGCCTTTAAGAGAAAGAATGGGGCATACTAAAATAGAAATTTTGGCTGGAATTGTTGTGGGAGCATTAGTGGCTTATAGCTTGTTTAACTTGATGCCAATGGTTGATGGATTGGGATTGTAGTTATGTCTAAACCCTCACTTTTAGGTTTGTTTTGGCAGCAACTGAATGCTCATCAACAAGCTTTAATTATTGCCTTTGTTCTATTAAAAATAGCATTGATTTTACTGGTTCCCTTAACCGGAGATGAGGCTTACTTTATAACCTGGGGACAAAATCTATCATTAGGTTATTATGATCATCCTCCTGCTGTGGGTTGGGTTTTATATGGCTTAAGCCAAGTAGCAGATAATTTGGTTTGGTATCGTTCTTTTGCATTCTTGTCTGCGGTATTAATTGCTTACCTTCTCTATAAATTAGCCACTCTAAATGATTTGGTTAATCAAACTAATGCGATTTGGTTAGCTTTAGCGTTTTTTGTTTCGCCTATTTCGTTAATGTTTGTGGTGACCGCTAATGATACGGTATTGGTTCTATTTTCGGTTTTAGGGGTGTACTTTTTTGCTAAAACGATTCACACGCAATCTTGGCAAAATACCTTATTAGCGGGTTTGTTTTTAGGCCTGGCTTTTTTGTCTAAATACTTTGCGGCATTTATGTTGTTAGGGTTATTTGCTTACAGCGTGTGGTTTTGGAAAAAAATTAACCTTAAACATTGGGTGTTTATTGTTTTTATCGTTTTATTAGCGGTTGCAGAGAACCTCTATTTTAATGCCACCCATTGCTGGAATAACATCCTATTTAACTTTTTCTCACGCACAGAACAGAGCCATTTTGAATGGCAAAATGTACTCTCATTTATTGGAATGATAGGGCTTCTATTATCTCCTTTAGGTCTGTGGTATTTAGTCAAGTTTAAATCTCAAGTTGAATCGTTTGAGAGCGCATTCTTAAACCCAATAACCGTTGTTTTGTTTGCCAGTATTCCGCTCTTATTAATATTGTTCATGGTCAGCTTTACCAATACGGTAGGGTTACATTGGCCTTTACTCTCGGTGACGCTTTTATATGTTTTATATATCCGTTTATCGAAAGCAAACTTAAAAAAACTCTTTGTCTTTAATGCCTATTTCTCGTTAATCATTGCGTTGATAATATTGGTGGCATTAGGTTTTGTAAATCAATTAATTTCCCCTTCTCAACAACATCATGTGGCGGTTTATAGTCAGCCAGAGAAGGTTTGTAAATATCTGCCAAAAGAATCACCGTTCTTTACTTTAGGGTATAGCAGTCAATCTGCACTGGCTTATCATTGTGGTAATGATAATGTGCATGTCTTTGCGAGTGTTTCAAAGTTTGGTCGTGAGGATGATAAATTAACGAACTTTAAAGAATTAAGTAAACAAGATTTGAAGATATTAATTACTCAAGAGAAGGATGTCGCCAAGGTGAGTCCTTATTTTGATTCATTACACGCAAAACCGATTAAGATTGACGAGAGCACCAGCTATTTTTTAATTGATGCAAAAGGGTTTAACTATGCGCTTTATCGTGAGCAAGTTTTAACCAAAGTTAATGATAAGTTTTATACCGCACCAGACTGGTTTCCGGTCATTAAAAAAGGCTGCGAATTTAAACAGAAATATAATTTTAATTAAGTTTCTAGAATTCGCATATTAATTCCCTTTGCATCTTACCAGGCCTGGTAAGATGCAAAAGTCTCAATTAAAATAAAGCCGTTTTGTTTGCCTCTCCGGCAATTTCTCTAACTAGCTTTGGTACTAAATATCCAGGGAGTTTTTGGCGTATTTCAGTCATGATTTCTAAGGCTTTTTTATCACTGACTTCAAAGTGGCTTGCCCCTTCTACTTTATCTAATTGGTGAAGATAATAGGGCATAACGCCTTGTTCAAAAAGAGCATGGCTAAGTGCCGTTAAAGTCTTAGCATCATCATTAATCTCTTTCAATAATACGCTTTGATTCAGTAGGTGAAATCCGCTGTTTTTATAAAGGCTTAATAATTCAGCGGTTTTAGAACTAAGTTCGTTTTTATGATTACAGTGCACCACTAAAACTTTATTTAAGCGCGTTTTTTGAGCCCAGTTTAATAAAAGATTTTGTGGCGCTTTTGATGGCGCAACAATAGGGGTGCGTGAATGAATACGCAGGGTTTTTATGTGCGGTATTTTTTCAATATCTTCAATCAAAGAGATTAAACGGTTTTCTTGTAAGCTCATCGGGTCTCCACCGCTCAGAATCACTTCATGTATCGATTCGTCCTTGGTAATAGTTTGAATAGAGGTTTGCCAATGGCGTTGATTGCTGTGTTCTTGGTAGGGAAAGTGGCGTCTAAAGCAGTAGCGACAATGAATATCACATTTTGGGCTGGCAATCAGTAGCACACGTCCGTGATATTTATGAATTAATGATGGCGTTGGGTTTTTAAGCAGGTCTCCAACGGGGTCTTGCTTAAAACCCTCACTCACAATTAACTCCTCTTTAACCGGCAAGACTTGTTTAAGTAGTGGATCATTTTCATCACCCTGCTGAATTTGCTGTAAAAAATCTGTAGGCACTTTTAATGGAAATGCGCTTTCTTCAAGAATATTATTATTTGCCAATGATAGATCGAGCGTTTGGCAGAGTTTGTGGGTGGTGGATTTGGGCATATTAGATTTAGATAAATTATAGGATTATTTTTAGTTTGGTGGTTTTTAAGTTAGAATACGTCGATTATTTTAAGTGAAGTACTCAGGTAAAGATATGGCAACTTACAGCACAACCGAATTTAAAGGTGGTTTAAAGTTCTTAATGGACGGTCAACCATGTTCAATTGTTGAAAACACTCAAGTTTCTCCGGGTAAAGGGCAAGCCTTTAACCGTGTTAAATTCCGTAACCTAATTACGGGTAAAGTATTAGAGAAGACATTTAAATCGGGCGAAAAAGTTGAAGCGGCCGATGTTATGGATACAGATTTACAATATTTGTATAACGACGGTGAATTCTGGCACTTTATGGATGAAGCCTCTTTTGAACAATATCAAGCTGCAGAGTCTGCGGTTGCAGATGTTAAACAATGGTTAGTTGAACAAGATACTTGTTTAGTTACGCTGTTTAATGGCCAACCTATTTCAGTAACGCCTCCTAAGCAGATTACCCTAGAAATTGTGGATACTGATCCAGGTTTAAAAGGTGATACTGCAGGTACAGGTGGTAAACCTGCAACCTTGTCTACAGGTGCGGTTGTGCAGGTTCCACTTTTTGTGCAACTGGGTGAAAAGGTGATTGTAAACACTGAAAAAGGTGAATACATTTCACGTGCTAAGTAAGCATCGCTTAACTAAAGACGTTAACGAAATTTAAGCTGATACTTAAATGTACTTAAGATACTTAATCTATGCTAAATAGACATATGCAAAATAGACGTGAAACCTTACAAAAACGCTCTAACTTTTTAAAACAAGTTAGGGCGTTTTTTTATGCTCGCTCTGTGCTTGAGGTCGATACTCCAATCTTGTCTCAAGCAGCTACGCCAGATGTTCATCTGCAATCGCTAAAAACCAATATCCAAGTTCCCGGAATTAAAGCCTTACAAACCTACTACCTGCATACCTCACCAGAATACCCAATGAAACGCTTATTGTGTGAAGGCAGTGGCGATATTTTTTATTTGGGTAAAGTCTTTCGGGATGGCGACCTAAGTCCACGCCACCAAGTTGAGTTTACAATGCTTGAATGGTATCGCTTAGATTTTAATATGATGAATTTAGTCGATGAAGTCATTGAGCTAATTCAGCACGTAATGCCTGAATTAACCCATGTTGAAATACTGAGTTATCGACAAATGTTTGCCAAATATGCTGAGATTGATAATGTTTTTCAAGCGAACTCAAAAATCTACCAAGCCTGCTTGAATAAACATCATATTCCCGAAATTGTTGGTGTGGAGGATACTGATACCAGCTTGTGGGAGCAGTTAGTGTTAACCGAAGTGATTGAACCACAACTGGGAAGGGAGGGCATTTCTGTGGTGCACTCTTTTCCGGCTAAAGATGCGGCATTGGCTAACATTAGCGAAAAAAATCCATTAGTTGCCGAGCGCTTTGAAGTTTTTGTCAAAGGCATGGAATTAGCCAATGGCTATTATGAATTAACCGATAGTCAGTTATATCGTCAGCGATTTAATGAATCGCTTGAACAACGAAAACAGTTTGATTTACCAACGGTTCCTTTGGACGAAAACTTATTAACCCAGTTACAAAAGCCAGGTTTACCGGAATGCAGTGGGGTGGCTTTGGGTATTGATCGTTTGTTTGCTCTACAGCAAGGTTTTGAAAATATTCAACAAGGCATCGCTTTCGGATTAGATCAGGCCTAATGAGTCTAGCAAAGGACTCTATAATTAATCAGGGCTCAATCAATGGATTAAATCAATCTGATTAAATCAACCAGGCCTGGTAAGTTGAGTTACTTAGGTGATTGTTATAAATGGCTTAAACAAGCGCCTAAACAAACGCTTGCAAACTAAGAGGCTTGACAGGTGGGGTATAATAGATGTTTAACATCAAAACTTAATTACACATTTTGCATGAGATTTCATCGCGTGGTTTGATTAAGGTTCATTTACTTTGTAGGAGAGCTCCATGTCTGACATTCCAGTCACTAAACGTTCCGTAATGGTTTTATTCTCGGATTCTAAAAGCCCAAGTTGTCACCGTGTGCGTTTAGTTGCTAAAGAGAAAGATATCCCAATGGATATTATTGAAGTAGATGTTGATAACCTTCCAGAAGATTTATTAGAACTAAACCCTTATGCAACCTTACCAACGTTAGTTGATAGAGATTTAGTTTTATATGATCCACAAGTCATTATTGAATATCTTGACGAGCGTTTTCCTCATCCTCCATTAATGTCTGTAGACCCTATTTCTAAAGCACGTGCACGTCAAATGTTGCGTCAAATTGAAACTGAGTGGTACCCACTAGTTGATACCATTGCTAACAGCGATGATGAAGCGGCGGTTAAAGTTGCTCGTCGTAATCTACAAGAACGTTTAATTCAGTTAATTCCAGTTTTTGAGCATAAGCCTTATTTTATGAATGATGATTACTCATTGGTCGATACTAGTATGGCGGTATTACTATGGCGTTTACCTTCACTAGGTATTCAATTGCCAAAAGGCGCTAAGCCAATTGTGGATTATGCTGAAAAAGTATTAGCACGCGAAATGTTTGTAGAAAGTCTGTCTGATGATGAAATTGATATGCGAGATATTGTTTAAGCATGGAAATGATTTCAAACCGACCTTATATGATTCGCGCAATCTATGATTGGATTGTTGACAATCAGTGGACACCGCATTTTCAGGTTGACGCAAACTATCCTGGAACCAAAGTTCCACAAGAGTATGTGCAAGAAGGAGTGATTGTTTTAAATGCTCACCCTTCGGCAGTATTGGGTTTAAGTTTGGACAATGATCTTTTTGCGTTTAAGGCACGTTTTAAAGGGGTGGAACAAAGTATTTACTTTCCACCAGAGGCGGTTCTAGCCGTATTTGCTAGAGAGAATGGTCAAGGAATGCCTTTTCCTCCAGAGCCTTACCCTGAAGAAGCGGATGAAATTGAAGAGAGTAAACCCGCTTTACAAAGTGTGGATACTCCAGAAACTGAAACTAACGCTAGTAAAAAATCAGAAGACTCTCGCAAGAGTGCAAAGAAAAGTACGAATAAAAAACCGACGTTATCGATTGTTAAATAACCTTAATCCTTAAACGGTTCTAATACTTTGATTGCTTTAAAAGCCTGCTTAATCGCAGGCTTTTCTGTTTCTAAGAAGAGAAGTTTTAAGTTAGGGCCGGCATCCATCGTAAAATAAACCTGTACGCCTTGTTCTCGTAAGTGCCAAATTTTATGCATCGCTTCAACAGACTCAGGTTGCCAGTAAACAATCGGTGGCCAGGTTGCTATCATGGTGGCATGCATGGTTAGAGCATTATGTTCAGCCGTTTTACCAAGTGTTTCAAAGTCCTTAAGTTCTATCGCTTTTAAAAGGGTTTGCAAATCTTGGTTGGCTTGTTTTGGCCAGGCCTGGTATAAAGCACAAGTTTCAACCGTGTTTTGCATACCTTGAGTAGAGCTTACGGGCTTTTGTTTAACATCGATTTCAAGCAGGCCAACACAAAATTCGGGCCAAGTGGTTTCAATCGCTTCTGCATAGCTATCTAAGCCATCAGCCTGCTGTCCTTGGTGCCAAATGGCAAAACCACTAAAGAGAGAACGGCTAGCACTACCACTCCCAAAACGAGCCAATAGAGAAAGAGCTTTATTGTCTAAGTTCCAAGAGAAAAGGTCATTAAGCGCTAACACTAAAGCCGCATAACCAGAGGCTGATGAAGCTAATCCTGCCGCTGTAGGAACACTGTTAACCGTAGTCACCTTAAAAAAAGTCTGTGGTGTTGCTCTAAAAAAGTTCAAAAAACGGCTAACGCGGTTAGCAAACGCATTGCTAGCCTCTAATGGCTGACCATTCAAATAGACTTGGTCTTCTTGAGTTGTTTGCGGGTTTAAGACTTCAATTTTAGTTTCTGTACCCAGGCCTGGTAGGCTTATGGATAGACTGCTATTGGTCGGCAAGTTTAAAACTGAATCTCTTTTACCCCAGTATTTACTTAATGCAATGTTTACCGGCGCCTTGCCTTTTCCCAATTTTTTAGTGGTAGCCAAACGGTTTTGTTCAGAAGAGTGTCCTATGACTTGATGAACAAATTTTTGTTGTATCGCTTGAGACATGTGGTTTCCGTAATATAAGAAAGAGTGATATAGAAAGATTGATTTAAAGCCTAACTAAGAGGCATTTGATAAACACCTAGAGCCTTTTTTAGTGATTTCAATGCTAATCGATTGGTATTGATTCAATATATTTTTCGTAGTGGTGTCGCATGCCTGTAAATCTCCTAATCCTAAAACACAGTCGCCTAATCCTGAGCCCGAGATTTTGGCGCTATGAATAGAAGAACATTCATAGAGAGTCTTTATAATTTTTTGTAAGGTTTTATCATTAACCCCTAATTGAGTCATAAGGGCTTGATATTGATCACAAGCCTCATAAAAAGCCGTTAATCTATTTCTTTGTAGAGCGCTAAAACCATTCTTTGTGACTTTAGCCATTGAGCGATAAAGCATCTCCAATTCATGAGGTTTTTCTTTCCAGGCCTCAGCCACTTGTTTTAGAACCTCTGCAGTAGGGGTTTTATAGCCTGCATAGATTAAAATTATGGGTAAAGAGATATCAAGTTTTTGAATAATGGGTAGAGGATTTTGTTCTGTTTTAGGCTGAAAATAAATCATGCCACCCGCTAAACTCGTAGCTAAATCTGTTCCTGAACCTCGGCCTTGAATATCTAAAATAATTTGATGACCGATTTCAAATAAGGTGACTAAATCATATTGCGTGTTACAAATCTTATTTAAACCAGAAAGCATAGCGGCTAAAACCGCGGCAGAACTACCCAGGCCGATAGTTGAAGAAAAATCACTCTCTATTTTAAGGTCTAACCCAAAGGGGATATCCTTTTGAAAAGCTTGCAGTGCTGATACGGCAAAATTAAGTTTAGGGTGAACGGTGATCTGTTCCAATTGGGTATGATGTTCACCGAGCTCAGAGTAGATATTAATCGCAGAATCATTGCGTTTTTGCCATTGAATGTTCACAAATTGATTTAGAGCGCAAGCCAGGGCGGGATGTCCGTAAACTACGCTATGTTCACCTAATATTATGGTATTAGCTGGGGCTTGGCTTTGCCAGTCTGTCGTATTGGTTAGTTTTGATGACATACTGGCCCTTCGTTAGAGACGTTAATCGCTCGGCAAGTATAATCATATTTTGCACAGAGTTCTTTAGGCTCTTGTTCAGAAAAGCAGATGACAACACCAGCATGGTCGCCTTTAATGCTTCCTGAGCCACAGACTTTGGCAACGGCATTGTAATCACTTTTTAATTCAGCAATAAAAGTTGAAACTTTAGCTGGAACCACCCCAATTTTTTCTAAAAGAGTTTGATTTTCTTGAATGCCTTCATAGAATTGTTGGCTGTTTTGAATTGACCAGGCCTGGTGGATTTTTTGCGTTGTTTTTTCAAAAGATTCCCACAAAGCCTTATCTTTAGAGAACTCTTGGTGAACATGCGAAACAGCCTGCCCAGTTGAACTAACCGGAGCTCCAGTGTCAATTAACCACGCTTTAAATTTATGAGAGTCGAACTGTTTTGTGGAGTGATGAGAGTGAAACTCTAACAGCCCTCCATAAATCATCGTTGCGGGATCGATACCACTTGACTGTCCGTGTTGACGAGATTCAATTTTTCGGGCTAAAGCCAATAAAGTTTCTTTTTCGAGTTCGACTTCATGAAGTTTTAATAAACTCACTAAAACGCTGAGGATTACGCTGGCAGAACTACCTAGACCTTTTCCTATAGGAACTTCTGAGTGTATTTTAAAATGCCAATGGCCACTTTTTATCGTGTGAAAAACATCAAAATGATGCAGGGTGACAATGATTAAATCGATTGGCTTTGATAAAACGCTTTGAATGGCTGCATTTTTATTAAGAAAGAGTTGGTAGCGGGTTTCAATACTGGTGGCTAAATGTTGCCATACAGGCTGTGGGAAAGCGTGTTTCTCATTAAAATCACTAAGCTCAATGGTAACCGAGCTTTGGTTGGGTGAGCAGGGGGTAAAACGACATTCGCAATGGGTAAACAGTTTTATGGCCATGCTTAATGCAGAGCAGTCATAAAGCACCGAGTGCTCACCAGAAAGGATAAGTTTAGCAGGAACTGAACAAACTGTTTGCATAGATGGAGTATCGTGCACAGGAAATTCCTAGGTCTCAAAGTCTTAATATTCAGAGACCTTTGCACGAGATGGATGCACGAATAAAAATGGTTAAAAACCGCCTGATTGTTGTTGAAAAATTTGCCAATAGCTTGCTATTAGCTAAATTTTTCGCCTAAATCAGACAATTTTTATCACATTTTTCTTTCGCGCCCCACTCGTGCAAAGGTCTCATTAAGTTTAAATCATTTAATAAAATTTAACTTAACTAAACTTAACCTGGTTGGCTTAGTGAGACTTTTCGTAATAACGTTTATGATCTTTTATGCCCGCTAAACGGTATGGTCCCTGATTGTTTACAGGAAAAACAACATTTTCTAAAGCATTGTCAACGTTGTGGTAGAAATCAAGGTATTCTTGATAGCTTAAAGCCTGGCGGTGGGCAATGGTGGTTTTATGCTCATCCGTCATAAGTACCTTTTGATATCCAGGTTGAATAACACCTGTAAAAAACTCTGCCACACAGCCTGAGCCATAACTAAAGAAACTAACACGTTTGCCTTCTAGGTTATGCAAATGGCTATCAATATTGTCGAGCAGAGAAATGAATCCCACAAATAATGAGGCACTATAACTATTTCCAACAATACGGTTATATAACTGGCTAGGTAAAGTTTGTGCATCTATTTGAGCTTGAGTCAGTTTTGCCCCCACTTTCTTTACTAGAGTTTTATGGGCTTTTTCAGCCATTTTAGTAAAAGGAATGTGGTAACAGAAATAATCAATGTCATCAAAGGTACGGTTTGTCTGTTCAGTAAAATGTTTCCAAGCGTGTTTCAGGCTATTAAGATAAACCTTGGTGGAATATTTCCCATCCACTAATGCGGTTGTTCTGTGATTTGGGCGCCAAAAGTCCATAACATCATCAGTATAAAAACCTGAACCGGGCTCTATTTCGATGATACGTGGTGCTTCGGTGACCAACATGGCGACTGCTCCACAGCCTTGAGTGGCTTCGCCTGAGGTATCGACATCGTATTTAGCAATATCAGCGGCAATGACCAGAATTTTCTCTTTAGGATTCGCTCGAATCATACTGGTCGCCATTTGTAATGCGGCAGCCCCTGCATAACAAGCGTGCTTAAGTTCAATAACTCGACAACGGTTTGATAGGCCTAATAAGCCATGTAAAAAGGCACCTGCAGATTTAGATTGGTCAACGCCCGTTTCGGTCGCAAACAAAACAGCACTAATTTCATTAGCCTCAATGTGCTCTAATATAGGTGCAGCGGCTTTGGCAGCTAAGCTCACCACATCTTCATCTGGTGGAGCAATTGACATCTTTTCTTGGCCAATGCCTATTGTGAATTTTTCAACATCTATGTGCTTTTCAGCAGCAAAGGTATCTAAACCTAAATAATAGTCTGCTGTTGCGAAATGGATTAAATCAATGCCTACTTTCATAATCTAAAGTGGATTCGTTCTAGTTCTTTTATTCATTGAAGCTTTACGATGAATAATGGGTTGTAAATCATCTTTAATTTTTGGCCTGTTAAAGAGGCGAAATCAAAGCGGTATTTAAGTGCAGAGCCTCGGTATTGGCCGCGCCGAGCAAGAATTGCGCTGTTTGAAATTCTTGCTTAAATTGTTCGATTTTAGTGACAACTTTATCGGTTGACTCTTGGGCTGGGGTGAGTAAAGGTGCAGCAACCCCGCATAATCGACCGCCCATTATAACAGCTTTTATCATGTCTATTCCGTTTCGTATTCCACCACTGGCAATAAACTGTGCTTTTTCTTGATAAGGCGCGCTTAATTGCAAGCTCTCAACGGCAGTTAATCCCCAATCTTGGAACAAAATTCCTAAATCATTGTCTGAACGATGAGCCTCAATACGACTCCATGACGTACCGCCACGGCCAGCAAGATCAAAATACTTAATGCCTGCGGCGATGCCTAATTCAATGTCTTGGGGAGAAAGGCCAGAACCCACTTCTTTAAGAATAATAGGAATATCAATTTTTTCAGCTAATGAATGAATCTTTTCAGCTAAGTTAGCAAAGTTGGTATCGCCTTCAGGTTGAACCACTTCTTGCAAAGGGTTTAGGTGTAAATAGAGTGCATCTGCTTGCAAGCAATCAATCGCTCTGCGTGCTTCATCTTCACCAAAACCATAATTAAGTTGTACCGCACCCAAGTTAGCAATAAGAGGAATATTGGGGGCGAACGGTCTAATATCAAAGCTTTTTTGGGCAGTTTTATCAATAATCATCGCTCTTTGAGAGCCAACAGCCATCGGTACATTGCAGGCTTCTGCGGCTTCAGCTAGATGGCGATTTATTGAACCTAAATTTTGTGAAGCTCCACCCGTCATAGAAGAAATTAAGAATGGAAATTGAATGCGTTTATCTAAAAAATGGGTAGAGGTATCAATGCTGCTGAAATCACACTCAGGAAGTGCTCGATGCAGGAGCTTAATGGTGTCAAAGCCTTGAGCATTTCGTTCAACTAATGGGTCGTTGAGTACCGCATCAATATGATCTTGCTTTCTATCTGTTACTTGTTGGGCTAAATCTTCAATTGGCGGTGGAGTTTGGCTGGAATGACTCATTCTTGAATAGGCTCAGTTGGCGTTATGCGTTTTCGGACGCATTATGCGAACGTTCTAGTTTGATGTGTGCTTCCATTAATTCACCTGGATTAGTTTGTGCAGCAAGTAAAGATAGCTCTCCACAAAATGCGGTAGCACCCGCAATACAAGCTAATCGGCGAGCATTTTCACCGGGTGAAGCATTATTGTTAGCGCAGCCAAGAAGAGTTAGGTTGTCCAATACAAAGTCTAGTCCTTTACCGTTACCGACGGTTCCCACAATTAAGTTGGGTAGGGTGCTAGAAAAATACAAATCACCTTCTGGAGTAACTTCAGCATGGTTAATGGCTTGTGAGCCTTCAACAATATTAGCGGCATCTTGGCCAGTTGCTAAATAAAAGCCTAACAACATATTGGCAACGTGAGCATTAGCTGAACGTAGGCCGCCTGAGACAATACTACCAATGAGGTCTTTTTTGATGTGTAAATCAACTAACGCTTCTGGTGTTGTTTTTAAAAAGCGTTTACAGAACTTTTTAGGAATTGTGGTTTCACAAACGACATACTTACCTCTACCCAAAATACCGTTAACCGCAGAAACCTTTTTATCTGTGCAGTAATTGGCAGAAATTGAGACATAGCTTAAATCACTATAGCGCTCTAGTAACCAAGGTAAAATTTTGTCAGCGGCATTAGTCACCATGTTATGACCAGATGCATCACCCGTATGAAATTCAAGGCGTAAATAAATTAAGTTACCAACGACTTGATAATGAGTGTCAATTAATTTAGCAAAACGACTGGTTTTGGAGACTACTTCTTGGAGTTGGTCATGTTCAGCCTGAATTTGTTTAAGTCTTAACGCCGCAATACCCGCATTCTGTGCCTGTAACAATACAGAACGTGTCATACGCTCATCCACTACCGTTACCCGAATACCGCCTGAATGCGCTGCGACACGAGCACCGCGCGCAACGGATGGCCAAAGCGGAGTTTCATAAGTTGCCATTGGCACCATTAAGTCATCGACCTCAACGTCGCCAATTAATTTAAATGGGCCTACTGCCTGCATTGGAATAGAAGCAAACGATTGGGTTAGGTTTTCTGTCTGTTTAGTCATAGCCGTATTATAGATGAGCAACCCTACGTAGTCGACTCTGAATCACTAATTTAATTTATGGCAAAACCAGTTTTTGCTCAACAAGGCAGAATTGATAAATGGTATCTAGATAACAAGAGCAATTCTAACGTAGTGGAGTGAAAACTGGTGGCGCCCCTTCGGGTGGGCGTTTAAGCATGCATGCTCGTTGTTGTGTAACTTGATAATGGAATAACCATTATCTGCAGTCCACGCCTAGAGCCTACAAGCTTAAACGTCCCACATAATTTAAATTAGAGATCCAGAGTCGACTACCTAGTCGACCACAAGGTGGCAGGAAAAGGTGAAAAATATCTCTTAAAGCTTGAAACTTTCAATTTAAACCCTATATTGAATTTTAAGTGGCTATATTAGAAGCCTTTGCAGACTAAATTTAAGCAAAGATATCTAAATAGAGACCTTTGCACGAGAGTATGCACGAGTAAAAATGGTTAAAATTTACCCGATTTTTGTTGAAAAAATTGCGAATAGCTAGCTATTCCCTGCTTTTTCCGCCGCAATCAGGCAAATTTTCTCTCATTTTTCTTTCGCACCTATCTCGTGCAAAGGTCTCAAGTAGCTTAAAAAATAAAATTAAACGAAGGAAAATGTTATGACTTTAGCAACGGCACGTCATATTCTGGTAGATACAGAAGAACAGTGTAATCAATTAAAAGAACAAATCGCTAATGGAGCAGATTTTGCAGATGTCGCTAAAGCAAACTCTAACTGCCCATCAAGCGCAAATGGTGGTGATTTAGGTCAGTTTGGTCCTGGGATGATGGTTCCAGAATTTGATAAGGTTGTCTTTAGTGCCGATGTAGGCTCTGTTGAAGGTCCTGTAAAAACCCAGTTTGGTTATCACTTGTTAGAAGTGACTAGCCGTAGCTAAGATTGGTTAAGATAAGCTTATGCGTTAAGCTAACGATAAGATCTGCTAACAATCATATCGTTAATATATCGTTAACAAAAGCCCGAGTTACCAGGCCTGGTAACTCGGGCTTTTTATGTTTAAAAGAGTCGAATTTTGCAACGGGATTGTTTAAATCATACCTTTACGTTGGGCTAAATAGCCTAGTAAATAGTAGATGAGAACAATCACAAAAGGGAGTAAAGGGGCATTAGCTTGCGCTAGCCAATGGCTTAAAAAGGGGGCTGCAATTGAGGTGATAAAACTAAACCCAAATGCACAGAAAGCCACAAATAGGGTGATGCGTAAAAATATTTTTAAACTACCAATCTGGTTTTTAACCATCAGTAAAATGTTGTTGCCGTAAATAACCAGTAACGTTGCGACCATAGAAAGTACGATTTCATTTAAATAACCTTTCATCCATGCGGAAACATGCAACAAAATATCATTTAACCAACCTAAAATATCCATATCAAAATTTGCCTTGCTGTTAATTTGAGACCTTTGCACGAGAATATGCACGAGTAAAAATGGTTAAAATTCACCTGATTTTTGTTGAAAAACTTGCGAATAGCTAGCTATTCCCTGCGTTTTCCGCCGCAATCAGGCAAATTTTACCTCATTTTTCTTTCGCACCTATCTCTTGCAAAGGTCTCAATTTGTATAAAAAAAGCCGGTTAATTTAAAATTAACCAGCTCTCAATGTAAAGTGTCTTAAGGTAAAGTCAATAGCGAATTAGTTTGGATAAAAATTATATTTTTGCCCACCTATAGTCGCTTCATACATTAAGCCACCTTTAGCTAAACTGAATACAGCCATTCCTTTGTAGTATTGACCGTCGGCTTTTACATAATCGTCATTAAGGTTTGCTGAGGCTGAGGTGCCTTTTGTTGATGCTTCGGCATTTGCTCCAGCGGTAATGACTATCGCAGAAGCTTGTGCACCAAACTCAAAATTACCACTGGTAAATTCATCATAAGCTCGTTGGTCTTGAAAGAAAATGATTTGGCTAAATGCTTGACCACCCAGTTGAAAACCAATTGTGGCTTGTGTCATTTCTGCTGTTCCAGACTGGCGGCCTTGCTCATAGACTCGACCATTACCAAAAGCTCCACCAATTAAAAAACCAACTTTACCAATGGTGGGAAAAACGGCATATCCATAAGCATGGTCAAAAAACGCAGCAGATTGGGGTGCTTTTTGAAAGGCGGCAATGGTTTGATCATACTCCGCATCGGAGACATCTTGTGTCATTTGCGGTTCAGATTCGGTGTACTCATCATCAGCGTAGCTATTCATGGATAGCAAAGTTAAGCTTGATAAGGTTAGGGTTAAAATAGCGGTTTTTGTTAATAGACCTTTTAGCATGATATTTTCCTTGGATAAATTCACCGAATAATGAAAATCATTTTAATCTTAATCCAGGTTAGTTTGAACTTTAATCCTTAAAAAAATCTGAAGATAGTCTGATTAGAATTGCGTGTTTTACTTCTTACGCCATTCGCGCAATTGTCTCTTAATGTATTAAAATCTGTGTAAAATAAATTTAGATAATTTTTTTAAAAATGTAGGAGTCCTCTTGTGAGCACTGGAATGATTGTTTTTTTAGTTTTGGTTGTACTGTTTATTCTCTACTTAATTAATATCTTCAATACGTTAGTGGCCTTAAAAAATCGTTTTGAAAACGCCTTTGCACAAATTGATGTGCAATTAAAACGTCGCTACGACTTAATTCCAAACTTAATTGAAGTAGCTAAAAAAGCCATGGCTCATGAACGTGAAACTCTAGAAGCGGTAATTGCAGCACGAAATGAAGCCTCGAGCTTACTTAAAGCTGCGGCTGCTAACCCAGGAGATTCACAAATTATGGGGCAACTATCTAATGCGGAAGGTGTATTAGGTGGTGCTATGTCGCGTTTTAATATGGTTATGGAAGCGTATCCTGATTTAAAAACCAACCAAAACATGATGCAACTTACTGAAGAGTTAACCTCAACAGAGAATAAAGTGGCATTTGCTCGCCAAGCATTTAATGATGCAGTTATGGCTTACAACACTTATCGTCAAAGCTTTCCACAAACTGTATTTGCAGGAATGTTTGGACACCCTGTTGATGCGCAAATGCTTGAATTTGCAGATCGTGAGGCTATTCAAGAAGTCCCTAAAGTACAATTTTAGGATTTTTCATTTTACCAGGCCTGGTTCCTTTAGTATGCGTTATGCATTAATGGACTCATGCAACGGTCTCAATAAGGCTTTTAGTTTAATTTAGTCATTTATGAATTTTTATTCCGCCCAAGACAATGCCAAAAAGAAAACAACCTATTTAGTGTTGCTTTATATTTTGATTTTGATGGTGCTTACCGTCTTAAGTTCTTTGGTGTTAATGTTATTACTCCCGTTTTTTACCGGAGAACGTATCGTTCTTGATTGGCAGTATTTGCTGTTTTCACCGCAAAGCTTGCCTACTTTGTTAGGGGTAGGCGGGTTTGTTATTGGGGGCGCGCTCATCAGTTCTTTTGTTAAGAGTCGTCACTTATCAAAAGGCGGGGCTGTGATTGCAGGGGCTTTGGGCGGAGTTAAATTGTCGCCTAACTCTAAGAACCTTAATGAACGAAAAGCTTTAAATGTGGTTGAGGAAATGGCCATTGCTTCAGGTATGCCGGTGCCTGAGGTTTATTTGTTAAGAAATGAGTCGGCCATTAATGCATTTGCTGCCGGACAAACCGTTCAAGATGCGGTCATAGGATTAACTCAAGGCACGATTGATAAGTTATCTCGAAGCCAGTTACAAGGCGTTGTTGGACATGAGTTTAGTCATATTTTAAATGGTGATATGCGCTTAAATTTACGAATTATTATGTTATTGCATGGTATAGAGTTTATTGGTTTGTTGGGACGAATTATGACGGCTTCTGGTCGATCTAGTCGCTCACGACGCTCTGGATTTTTAGTCTCATCAAGCTCTTCACGTTCCTCTCGTTCTAAAGGGAATGGCGCCATTGTGTTGGCCGGCATTGCCTTACGCATTCTAGGTTGGTTTGGCGCACTTTGTGGCAATATGATTCAAGCGGCGGTAAGTCGTCAACGTGAATTTTTGGCGGATGCTTCTTCGGTGCAATTTACACGAAATCCAGATGCGATTGCTGGCGCCTTAAAAGTGATTGGGGGTGCGACTGAATCGTCACGTTTAAAAAATACCGAAAGTAAAGAAGTGGCTCACATGTTTTTTGGGCAGTCTTTTCATACACGCTTAGCGTTTTTGTTTGCTACTCATCCTCCCATTGCGTTGCGTATTCAAAGAATTCAGCCAAATTGGGATGGCCAATTTCTTAAACCTCAAGAGCCGTTGCCAGTCAGTGAGCCTATTCAAAAAAGCTCAAAACCAGACTTAAACCTGGGCGTTTTGCCCGAACCTTTAGCGTTGTTAATGGCTGCAGGAGTGATCGTTGATCAGCTTAGTGATCAGTCTAAAACAACGTTAGTGGATTTAATAGAGAAGGCCAATGACCCAATGGAGGCCATGGCGCTAGTAATGGCGGTATTGATTTGTGAAGAATCTTCTCCAAATCAAGTAGAAAGTGAATGGCAAAAAATGTTGCCGAGTATTGAGATAGAAGGCCTGGCTAATCTGGTAAAACAGCAAGTTAATTTATTGCGTCAGACTGAATTGATAAATAGGTTGCCTTTGGTTGAGTTGACTATGCCGGCTTTAAAAACGCTCTCTGACAAGCAATATCTTCAGTTTAAATCTTTAATGCAACAGCTCATGGATTTAGATAACGAGCAAACCATTTTTGAACAGAGTGTTTATCAGTTAGTCACTCGATATTTAGATGTTCATTTTGGGTTAGCCAAAAAACATCGAGTGCGTTATCGAAACGCCAAAAAGGTGGCGATTGAACTGCAATTGATCTTCTCAGCGTTAGTTTTTTATGGTCATACTTCTAAAGCAGGCAAACAACACAGCAAGCAAGCTAGTTTAAGCTCAACGATGGATTTAGCCTTTAAGAGCGCCATGCAAAAACTTGATTTACCTAATCTTCAACGCATAGAAACAGACTCAACCCAACCAAATCTATTTAAAAATGCCACAGAAAAATTGTTGTACTGTTCAGAGCCTTTAAAACAAAAGATTGTTGAAGCACTTGTGGTCTGTATTGAATATGATGGCAAGGTTAACTCTATTGAAAAAGAACTTGTTTTGGCCATTGCCGCCACAATGAACGCACCCATCCCTCGAATTAAATTATAGAGACCTTTGCATGAGATAGGTGCGAAAGAAAAATGAGGGAAAATTTGCCTGATTGCGGCGGAAAACGTAGGGAATAGCTAGCTATTCGCAAGTTTTTCAACAAAAATAAGGTGAATTTTAACCATTTTTACTCGTGCATACTTTCGTGCAAAGGTCTCTTATGGAGTGTCTGTAATGAATTTATTTCGCTTACCTCAAATATTGTTTTTAAGTCCAATATTTTTAGCTTTGTTATTAAACCCTTTATGGGTAAAAGCAAATTCTGCCGCCGTTGCGATGCCTGATAAATATAGCGCACAAATTGCCCAACAAGTCTTGCAACAAGGGGGTAATGCGGTAGATGCCGCAGTCGCTTCTGCGTTTGTTTTAGCCGTCACCTATCCTGAAGCGGGTAATTTGGGCGGCGGCGGTTTTATGACGGTATATGCCCCTACCTTGCAAACAGCTAAATCGGATAGCTTGGCGGTACACTTTTTAGACTATCGTGAAACCGCGCCTTTAGCCGCGAGTCAAGATATGTATTTGGATAAAGATAAAAATGTGATTCCTTATAAATCGCTAGTGGGTTATCAAGCTTCTGGTGTGCCTGGAACGGTTATGGGATTGTGGCAAGCACATAAGCGTTTTGGTTCGGTTGCTTGGGCAAAGTTATTACAACCCGCCATAGAATTGGCTCAACGTGGTTTTGAGGTCTCTCCTCAATTAGAAGCTCGTTCTAAATGGTTTAAAACTTGGATTGCCAATAAATCACCTATACCGCTTAACTTTGTAGACTATTTTGAGGGTTTAAAAGTAGGGCAAACCTTAACTCAGCCAGAATTAGCAAAGACCTTAACACGCATTGCTAAACAAGGTGCTCATGACTTTTACCATGGGCAAACTGCCAACTTATTAGTAAAACAACTTCAGCAACATGATGGCTTAATCACTTTAGAAGACTTAGCATCTTATCAAGCCAAATGGCGAGAACCCATTGTTGGCGATTGGCTGGGTTATCAAGTGGTTTCGGCACCACCTCCAAGCTCAGGCGGAATTGCGATTGTTCAACTATTAAAAATGAAACAAATTCTTGCCAAAGAATTACATCATGCCTTGAAATTAGGAAAACAGGAAGGAGTGTCTGAGCAAACTATAAAAACCCATTTTTATGCGGAGTTAGAAAAAAGAGTGTATGCCGATAGAGCGTATTTTTTGGGTGACTCTGATTTTGTGAAGGTACCAATAAAACAGCTAATTTCAGATGAATATCTAAAAGAACGAGCTAAAACGATTTTATGGGATGATATTTCAGAATCTGAAAAGATAAAACCCGGCAAAATCGAATCACCGGAAACCACGCATTTTTCAATTGTTGATGCACAGGGTAATGCGGTTTCTAACACTTATACCTTAAATATGCCGTTTGGTAGTGGTGTGGTTGTTAAAGGTGCGGGATTTTTAATGAATGATGAAATGGATGATTTCAGTACTAAACCTGGAGTGGCCAATATTTTTGGTGTGGTTGGCGGCTCAGCCAATGCCATTTCACCTAAAAAGAGAATGCTCTCTTCTATGTCTCCCACCTTATTATTAAAAGACAACCAAACAAAAATGGTAGTGGGAACTCCGGGTGGTTCAACAATTATTACTAGTGTGTTTCAAACTCTGGTGAACGTAATTGAGGAAGATATGAACGCTCAACAAGCGGTAGATGCGACTAGAGTACATCATCAGCTATTACCTAAAAATCAAATTGCCTATAATCCTGATTTACCAGGCAAAGTAAAACAAGAGCTTGAGTTGATGGGCTATCACCTAAAAAAGAATAACTATATGGGCGATGTTCAACTTATTCTAAAAACAAAATTAGGTTGGGAAGCCGCATCAGATAAACGAGGAGAAGGGGTTTCCAGAGTCTTTAAAGTGCACGATTAGTTAAACAATAAGACTTCTTAAAGAGCTAGACTCGTTAAGTTTTATCCCCTACATTTTGGTGTAAAGTGTAAAAGTTGCTCGGCTTCGGTTAGTTCAGAATTTGAATGATCACTTGGGTGAATTTCATAGTCAGTAAAGTCAGTGCCTTCTTCTTTAAGCTGGTTTTCAGCTATTTTTTTTAAATAGTCCTTATCTGTATCTTTACATTTAAATACTAAACCATGTTTTCCAGTGATTTTAAGAACATAGACTTGAGTAAAATCGGTCATTTTTTAAGGGGCCTTTTGTTGATTGATTGGCTAATTTAAGAAATTAGAAATAATGTGAGACCTTTGCAAGAGAGTATGCGCGAGTAAAAATGGTTAAAATTCACCTGATTTTTGTTGAAAACCTTGTGAATAGCTAGCTATTCCCTGCGTTTTCCGCCGCAATCAAGCAAATTTTCTCTCATTTTTCTTTCGCACCTATCTCGTGCAAAGGTCTCAATGTAATATTTTTTAAGCTTTTCAATTATGAAACTTAATTGAAAATTCACGGTTTTTTTTTGATTAATGACGATTAATATGTGAATTCAAGTAACACTATAAATTGTTTTTACTCAATTCCCCAGGCCTGGTTATCTGTTGCGCCAAATTTTGGAAACGGCTTTATCACTTCCGAGCCAAACTACCATTAGACAGATTAGACCAATCACGCCAAACAACGTAATGGGGAGTAAAGATTCAATGATTCCCGTAGCCATTCCAAAATAAGCTGCTACGCTTGCAATGATGATAAATAAAAATCCCATAACCGCCAAGATTTTTCTATGGGAAGGGCGGTAAGAGTATTCATCATCGCCACTTTCTAAGCGGTTAAGAATGGGTGAAAATAGCATTTTAAAAAAGTTTTTCATGGTATAAAATTCTCGGGTTTTTTGCTTGTGTTTACTTTAGATTATAGGTCTCTAAAGAGTATTAATTACGTATATTAATCAATGTATATCAATCAATACATATTAAGCTCTTAAGGTAGCTTTGAGTCGGTTAGGGGTTTCTAGGTAGGCAAAAACATCCATAATCGATTTACAAGCAATATTTGCCGCCATTAAGGTCTCAACGCAGACTCCCTCATCTTGAATGAGTGCGATTCCAATTTTGCTCTCTTTAAGTAAGTCGCTATCATTAAAACCATTGCCTACACTTAAGCAGTGTTCTGCACCTAAAAAGTTAAGATATTCGGTTTTGCTTTTAAAATCCTTAGAGCTAGAGAGATTGATGATATTGCATTGGATACCTTCTAATTCTTTTTCAACGGTTCCGTAGGTATCTGCAGTAATTACATGAAACTCTACCAGGCCTGCTAGTTGTTGAATTTTTTCGGTGACGCCATTAATTACCTTGCCGTCTATTGCAATTGTGCCGTTATAATCAAAAATAATGTGACGAATATCTAAGGTGTCACGACCTGGAATTTTAATAATCAAAATAGACCCTTGTGCTTTAACGTTTGAAAGTGATTGCTAACGAGCTCTAATTGAAAAGCTGTCGGTTGCTTTTAGCTTGATAACATTAGGGTTGGGGGTGTTATGTTCAATCAACCAAGCTAATTCATCTTGTAGTTTTGAGTCATCAAGCACTCTTTGCCAGACACGTTCGCTAACATTCCAGCGGTAGCCACGGGAGCGTAAAGCATCTTTAACATCAAAAGGTGCTCCTGTAGCTTTAATTAAGGATTTACTTTGGCGAACGGCGGTTAATAAAAAGCTAAAAGCAGGGACTTTATTGTCGGAGATTTCACAAGACAGTAATTGAGTGAGAGCTTGTACATCATCTAAAGCTCGATGCGCACCATAGAAAAACTGTCCCACTTTCCAACATAAAAATTCTTGGCTTCTTGAACCAACGTGAGCTTGTTTTAACCAGTCAATTTGGGCTACAGAACAACCCCAAATTTTATCAATAAAGACATCGTGATAGCGTTCTACCACCGGACGGTCAAAGCTGGCGTTGTGTGCTACGCAGAGTTGAACTTGAGAAATCTCTGCTGCGACTTCATCCCAAGGGATTGTATGCCCTTTAACGTCATCAATGGTTAAGCCGGTCACTTCAGTCACTTCCGCACTAATTTCCCCTTTAGGTTCATTAAGATAGTTCTGTGCGCTGAGCACTTTATAAAAATGGCCATTCGAATCAAACTCTATAATTTGATAACCCAGTTCGATAATTTCACAAACATCAGTATCTAGGCCGGTGGTTTCGGTATCAATAATACAAACCTTGTGGTTTTTTTCTGCGGTGGCTGAATTGAATTCGGTTGCTGGCTGTAATTTACTGAGTACTTGATAGTTTCCAGATTGATGAAGCTGATCAATGCAAGCTTGGTCTTCTGCTGTTGGGGTCATAGTGATTAACTTTTCGTTTGTATATGTAATGTTTGTACAGGGAATTTTTGTTAATGATTTTAGCAACAAATATTCAGCTTGTGCATACTTGTTCTAGTCTCTGCATGATTGTATGTAAATTAAAGCCAATGAAGAGGGATATTAGGAGGCAGATTAGGATAAAAAATGTTTTCTAAATCGTTTAAAACGCATTAATTGGGTAATCACTTTAGCTTGAATAAACAGGGTTAAATAACTTAACCAGGCCTGGTCAAGGGTAACGGTACAATCAATTTCAATCTGTTTTCCCAGTTTAGCGAAGTGAATGACTTTAAGTTCAAGGTTGCCTTGGTGTTTAATGTACCAACCCATTTTGGGTGCTAAAGATCGGGGAACATAACCAAGTAACAGACCGTTTACAGGGTCGTTTGATATGGTGTTAGAAGTCATTTCTTGTTTAATATTTTGTTTCTTATCTTGTTTCTTATTCTGATTCATATCCTGATTATGAGGTAACCAAACCTGTATGGCGTGTTTATCATAGAGGTTGTCTTCTTCTAATGAAAACAGCAAAGGTTTTTGTGGCGCAAGCAGTGATAAATCTATGGCGATATCGGCGCCATAATAAAAGGTGCCTTTAATAGGAAACCTAATGTTTCTTTTCATAGTGGCCTTTACCTTATAAGTTCAAAGCAAGAAGTAAATAAGAAGAAAGTAAGTAGAAAGCTTTTTGAGTTGAGAGAGTAACCATTTAAAAATCAATTAAGTCTAATTGGGTTTGCTCTAGTTTGAAACATTTTTCTTGGTTAGCCTTGCTAAGGGGGCATTGCAAACAAAGTTTATAAGCGGTGAGTTGTAAATTAGGCATACTTGAAAGTTCAGCATCTTTTTGTACATTGCCGTACATTCTATCGCCAAGAATTGGGTAGCCAGTTTCCGATAGGTGTTTACGTATTTGGTGTTTTCTACCGGTTTCAATGGTGATTTCTACCAGTGAAATGCCTTTTTTAGCATTATGTTTTAGCAATGATATATGGCTAACAGCAGCTTTGTTATCAATAGCTAAATGAATGCTCTGAGTTTCAGCAGGATAATCGCCCCAAACGATTGCTTGGTAAGTTTTATGAACCCGATTTTCTTCAAAAGCTCGACTTAAAGTTGCCGCCATTTTTTTACTGTGGGCAACTAACATTATTCCATGGGTTGCTCTATCTAATCTGTGAACAATCCAAGCCTGTCTAGGATGACCATTGGGTTGAAAATTCATTTCTATCCAACGATAAAGAGCCGTGTGATCAGCCCATTTTGACCCTTGAGATAACATACCTCGTGGTTTAATCCAAACCGAGTAGCTTTCAAAGTCAGCGATTAAAGTAGGTGAAGGTGGCTGTTGGTTTAAAAGTTCTGGGTTGTAGTAAAAATCTAAAACTTGATTAGCGGGGAGTGTCTTTTTTAATCTGCGTAAGCGCTCAGGTTTACTGTTGGATTTGCGCGTAATCCATACCGCACCTTTTTGAGCACTTTCTTTAAGGTTTTGTTTGCTTAAATGGGTATGTTGAGCAAGTAAATCTAAGGCATTGATTTCACCCGGTGAGGTAAAAGTAAAATGTTGACCATTGTTTGAATTTAAGGGCGTGGATTGGTTTGGCATTAAATACCTTATAAAATAACTCGGTTAATTTAAAAGCGTTATTGTACTGCTATCTTATTGATTTTTAAAAGACAAAAATCATATTTTTGACAAGTTTCTTTATTTTATTAAATTAAGGGTTTTTCTTTAGAATTATATTTCTATAATGGTACACATTAATATTTTATTTAAAGTCATTAAGTGTAGGTCTGATTAGACTTTTTTGAACAAGGAACAACACATGCCACAAGCACAACTTTTCTTAAACAAACAACCGGTTCTTGACGCTCAGCAAGCTCTAAATGGCTACCACCTTTCTTTAGAGTTGGTAGACGATATTGACCGTTCTACGGTGGAATGGGAAGAGGTGATGAAGGCATTTTGTAATCGTGTTGCTGAACATGATGGTATGCAAGGTTTAACGGCAAATAAACAAGTTTATTTCAAAGCCCCTCTTGAAGTGCTAAAGGTTGAGTGGTTACCAGAAGTAGAGTCAATGAACTCTATGGTAGTTGAAGTAGATTTATCGGTTTTAAAAAATAAACCTGCCTTAGAGTCTCTAAAAGAGATTGTAAAAACCGGCGCAAAAGTTGCCTTATTGGGTTATGAAAACTCAGATGCCTATAAAAAATTATTAACGATTGCCAAACTCGTTAAGTTAGATACTAAAGACTTTACCTCTGATGAAGCTAAAACCGCAGTGAGTGCTTTGAATATGCAAAATATTCAAACGATGATTAGTGGTATTGAAACTGAAAAACAGTTTGACGATTATGCCAAAACAGGCGCTACACTTTTCCAAGGTTATTTTTTCACAAACCCAATTATTTCTGGTGAGCAAGAATTGTCTGGTAACAAATTAGCGATGCTTAAGTTATTAGCTGAGGTTAATGATCCAGATGTTGAATTTGATACCATTGTGGCAACGGTAGGTTCAGATGTTGGTTTAACGCATAAATTATTGAGTGTAATTAATCACCCAAGTAACAATATTCCTCAAGTGGTAGAGACCTTAAAAGATGCAGTCAATTTCATGGGTCTAAAGCGTCTTAAGTTTTGGGTGAATATGATGATGTTATCCGAAATTAATGATGTGCCTAAAGAGTTGTTAACTACGGCATTAGTTAGAGCTAAGTTTATGGAAGAGCTTGCTGATAAACAAGGCAAAAACGATGACAAAGATCGCTACTTTATGGCGGGTATGTTTTCAACCTTAAATGCGTTTCTAAAAGCTTCAATGATTGATATTGTTGATCAATTGCCGCTGTCAGAAACTGTAAAAGGGGCATTGGTAGATCAATCTGGTGACATGGGTAAAGCGTTATTTGTGGTGCGCTCTTTAGAGCAGGGTAATTCAAATGTTATGGGTAATGGTATGGACATTATGCAGGTCTCTTCTGCGTATATGAATGCTAACTCTTGGGCTTACAAAACTATGGCTGGTTTAGAAGCGGCTTAATTTTATAGATGTCTTGCTTTAACCACGAAGATACTAAAATACGAAGTTTTTAATTAAAACGCTCTGGTAAATAGCCAGGGCGTTTTTTGTTTTATTTCCTTAAAAAGATATTCACTTAGCCATGCTTATGTCATTTGTTTCGAATAAAAAAGCAAAATATAAAAAGATGACTCACTATGAAATAGGAGAACTTCGTTTACCTATAAAACCCTCTGCACGTAGAAAAACGATTGCCATAAAACAGCAAAAAGAGGGGTTGATTTTAGCGGTTCCGCAAGCCATGAGCGCATCGCGCTTAAATCAGGTTTTAAAGCAAAATCACAGCTGGCTTGAAAAGCGAATTGACGAATTAGTTGAAACTTTACCCGTTCAATTTACTGGATTGCATGGTGAATGTTTGAGTTTTTTAGGTCAAAACTACACCCTAGAGTGGTTAACACCTGATATTCAGAATGAACAAAAAAAACCGATTGAACTAGATGAAAATACACAAAAAATTAAGCTGAATTTGGGTTCAAACCTAAATTTGGGTTTGAACCTAACGGAACAACAGAAAAAGTCACAGGCCTGTAAGAATTTAGAGGCATTTTTTAAACAGCAAGCAGAGAGCTATTTAATCCCTCAAACGCAAATTTACGCTAAAGTGATGGGGTTAACGTATCAATCCGTTACCGTAAAAGGCTATAAATCACGTTGGGGGAGCTGTTATTCTGATGGGCGTATTCAGTTTAATTGGCGTTTAATGCAAGCCCCTCAATGGGTCGTGGATTACGTTATTGTGCATGAGCTAGCGCATTTAATTCACGCCAATCACTCTAAGGCCTTTTGGCAAGTGGTAGAGACCTCTTACCCGCAAACAAAGGCCGCTAAACAGGTTATAAAACAACATGGCCGTACTTGGATTCATTTTTTAGAGTAAGGTTTCAAAATAAACATTACCAAATTATGACCACAAAACCCGTTAGGAAAAACCAGATGAATAATAATCAATTAGACAGTAATGAAATAGACAATAATCAAGTTTCAGATCAAGAAATTAACTCAAATCAGCAAACTCTCGCGGTTAGTTATGGCGGTTTTTGGAAACGTTTAGGGGCTTATATTATTGATTGGTTAATTTTAGCGGTGATTAGCGTTTTACTAATGATTATGTTGGGTGTATATCTTGCCTATTTAGGCAAGAACCCTGATAACGAGGCGGCAATGATGGGGGTGAGTTTAATCGGTAATTTGGTGACTTTATTCATTGCTTGGTTTTATTATGCCGGCATGGAAAGCTCTTCTAAACAAGCGACTTATGGAAAGTCACTCTTAGGAATGAAAGTAACGGATTTGCATGGGGAACGAATTTCTTTTTTAAGAGCGAGTGTGCGCTACTTCAGTAAAATTCTTTCAGTTTTAATTCTTTTTATTGGTTTTATTATGATTGCCTTTACCTCAAAGAAGCAAGGTCTACACGATATGATTGCCAGTACCTTAGTGGTTAATAAATAAACACTGTTTTTCTTAGCGATTTTTACAGAGCAGTCTTGGAATGCTCTCACGACATTTAAAAAAACGGATAGATTTAAACCTAAAATGAGCTCTTCCTTTTATGGCAATTTCTAAAAATAATTCAATGAATTTTGAAAATGAACAAACGATTTTTATTACCGCCAATAGCCGTTTAACGGCGGTGATTAAAGAGCGTGCTATTTTATCATCTGGGCAAAAAGTTATTCAGACGCCCAATGTTATGACGCTGAATCAGTGGTGGCAACTTTGGCAAAACAATGCTTTATTAGCAGGGGAGTTGCCAGCTTCTGAATTGCCCAAAAAAGTGTTAACTTCTTTTGAAGCTCAGTGGTTAATGGAGCAGTGTTTACAAGAAGAACTCGATGAGCGATTAGACGACCATGAAAACTCGGAAAGTGAGTCTGAGTTTAAGGCTCAACAGATTGCCTTATTAAATATTCATACCACCGCTAAACAACTCTACCAGGCCTGGTCATTGAGTGCCGAATGGTTACCAAACAATTGGCATGAAGAGCATTTTCTTAACGAAGAAACACAACTTTTTAAAACCGTATTACAACGTTATTTGCAACGCCTTAAAAATAAGCATTGGCAAGATGAAGCCTTACAAACCCAACAACGTTTAACTTGGTTAAATAACCATAATGTGGGTAAAACTCAATTACCACAACGTTTCTTTTTACATGGTTTTGATGATTTATCACCCAATATTCAAGCGTGGAGATTAGCCGTAGAGAGTATGGGTTGCCACGTTGAGTTGGATAGTGAGGTTAGCCGTGAGACGATGGAGTTGCCAGACAACGGATTAAGCTGTTATGCCGCTCAAGATCTTTTTGATGAAGTTCAGCAGGTTGCCAATTGGGCAATAAACCAAGTGGCAAATCTGCTTAAGAAAAAAGACTTTAAAAACATTAATGTGGCGGTAGTAGCGCCTAATGTGGCCGATTACAAAACTGCATTAATCCAATGTTTAGATGAGCAGCTTTATTTAAACGGTTTACAGCAGTTGAATACTCAGGCGAATATTTCAAGTAACCAAACGAAACTGTATAACTTATCTTTAGGAGAACCCCTTTTTTCGGTACCGATTATTGAAAATGCTTGGCAAACCTTAAGTCTCTTCTTGCAACCGCATAAATCTACAACCTACCAGGCCTGGAGCCAATGGTTAATCTCTCCCTATACCCAAGGTGATTTTACTCAAAGACAACAGGCTGATGCCGAATTTAGACGTTTACAGTGGGCAAATGTGTTGTGGCCAAATCTACTCGACACTCAAGCGGCAAAAACTCTTCCACAATCATTAAAAAACAGCTTGCTTAAAGTTGTAGAAAGTTCCCAAACCAAAGGTTCAGTGACTTTAGTCGATTTTATTAACCAGGCCTGGTCGGTTTTAGAAACCTTAGGTTGGCCCGGAAACCGCACTTTACAATCGGTAGAATTTCAACAAAAAACCGCGTTTGAAAATGCGTTAGTCAATTTTTCTAAACTCGCGGATATTGGTGGAAAACAGTCCTATAGTAAATGGTTGAGCTTATTAAAACGTTATTTAAGTGAGTTAGTTCATCAGCCACAGAGTGTAGGTCATCAACCTATTCAAATTATGGGTATGCTTGAAGCTGGTGGACAAGAATTTGATGCGCTTTGGATAATGGGATTAACCAATGAGGCTTGGCCAAGAATGCCAAGTCCTAACCCATTTTTGCCGATGGCATTACAGCGCCAATTTCATCTACCCCGCAGTGATGCCAACCGTGAATTAAGTTATGCGCTGCAAATTAGTCAGCGTTTGTTGCTGTCTGCAAATCAAGTTATATGGAGTTATCCACAGCAAACAGGTGAAGCGACCTTATTACCCAGTTCCATTTTGCCTAGCCACCATCAAATGCCTCAATCGGTTGTAGCGTATCCAAAAACCAAATATCAAACCTTAGCGGAATGTTTTTATGATTTTCGAAATTCACAAGACGGATTGCTTTGGGAAGAGGATTGGCAGGGGGCAGAAATTCCACTAGGCCAGCAAGCCCCAGGAGGAACAGGGATTTTACAAGCCCAAAGTCAGTGCCCATTAATGGCGTATATTGATTATCGATTAGGAGCAAAATATGGTTTTCAGCAAGTAGAAGACAGTTTGCAAAATACCAATCAGGGGACTTTGATTCACCAGGTTTTAGAGCATTTTTGGTTAGAGGTTAAAACGCAAGTGGCCTTGCTAAGTTTATCTCAGGATGAGCGTGTAGATAAGCTAAATACACACATAGAAGAGGCGTTTGCAAGCTTACAAGCGAGTTTAGCAAAAGGTTTATTAGAGGTTGAACAAAAGCGTGTTTTAGAACTGTGTTTAGAGTGGTTAGAACTCGAAACGCAACGCAGTTCATTTAAAGTGGTTGAGCGTGAAAAAAGTCATGACATTACTTTAGCGGGAATTAAATTTAAGGTCATTATTGACCGTGTTGATGAGGTGGATGGTCAAAAAGTGATTTTGGACTACAAAACCGGTAAAGCCTCCATTAATAGTTTGTTTAAAACACCATTAGCCGCACCCCAATTAGCCGTGTATTTAGAAGCCATTAATGAAGATGTAAGCGGAATTGGTTATGCGCTATTACACTCTGATGAAGGGGTTAAGTTCAGTGCCGTGGTTGAGGAAGAAGCCGTTTTATATAAACAGCGTAGCATTAAGGTTTTTAGCAATATGGCTAATAAAGAGGGCGGCGATTATTATGAAACAACCTGGCATGAATTTTTAGACAGCCTGAAACAACAGGTGGTTGAGTTGGCTACCCAAATTCAACAAGGGCAAGCGCAGATGTCATTTGCATCATTAAACGATATTGAATATGCCGCAGGTCATTTAGCCTTAAGAGTGCCAGAAGTGTTGCAACAACGCAAAGATACAGAAAGCCTTATTTCTGAACAGGAAGGGGTGTAATCATGCCACGAACTACAGATCAAACTACAGAACAAGCTAAGCCGCATACTTTTCAGCAAGAGTCGCTTTTTGTTAATGAATCGCCAGATATGACCGCAAACCTTTATACGCAAAATTCGGTTGATATTGATTGGTTAAAAGAGAATTTTAACTTGCAGTTAGACAGTGAATTACCCGATGGATTAGCACGTTTTCAAGGTGTGCATCCTCACCACTCTTTTATTGTGCAAGCCCCGGCTGGTTCGGGTAAAACGTCGTTATTAGCGCAACGTTTTTTAGCCTTATTATCACAAGTAAATTCGCCCGAACAAATTGTGGCCATGACCTTTACCAAAAAAGCCGCAGCAGAAATGCGTGAGCGTATTGTTGAAGCCTTAATGATAGGTGAACAACCGCTCACTGAAGGCGCAACCTTAGTTGAGGCGAATACTTGGCAATTAGCACGTAAAGCACTATTGCGGGATAAAGAAAAGAGTTGGGCTTTATTAAAAAATCCTAACCGTTTACGCATCAAAACCATTGATGGTTTAAATAGCTATTTAGTCGGGCAAATGCCATTGCTCTCTAAAATGGGTGGACAGTCACAGCTATTGCAAGATGCGACTCCTGCTTATCAAGAAGCGGTGCGTCAAGTGCTGAAAATGCCACAGCTAGAAGAGCCGGTGGGTCGCCTTTTACGTTTGGTTAATGGTCGTTTTGGTCGAGCAGAATCGTTATTAATGAATATGCTCGCTAAACGCGATCAGTGGATGCGTACTTTAATTCAATATCAAGGAGACGCGGCACGAGAGGTTTTAGAAAACGCTTTGCAAGAGATTGTAAATAAAGTTTTAGCCGAACAATTGAGTGAACTTTATTACTTAAAACCTGCCTTTGAAGAAGCCTGTGCCATTGCTGATTTTGCTGTGCAACATAATCAGCCACAATTATCCGTTTTATGCGGTGCTTGGCCTATTGCAGAAGATACCAGCGAAACAGAAAAATGGCAGGTTTTAGCCGATTGGTTACTGACGGCGCAAAATGAAGTACGTAAAACCGTTAATAAAAATAATGGTTTTCCAGCGGGTAAAGGTGAGGCTAAAGAGCAGAAAGACCGGTTTATTGATGTATTGGAGCAAGTCAGAGTCGCTGCAGCTAATCACGCTAAGGTTCTACCAGGCCTGGTTATGTTAAAAAACCTACCCAAACCCGATTATTCTGATGAACAGTGGCAAGATTTACAATGGTTGATTCAACTATTAACGGTTAGTGCCGGCTTTTTAAAATTAGTTTTTCAACAAACTGGACAAGCCGATTACATTGAAATTGCTCAGGCCGCCAGCCAAGCATTAGGGTGTGAACTAGAACCAACTGATTTGGCTCAGCAACTAGATTATCAAATTCAACATCTTTTAGTTGATGAGTTTCAAGATACCAGTAGTGAGCAGTTTAAGTTACTTAAACAGTTAATTGCCGGTTGGCAAACGGATGATGGGCGCACCCTATTTTTGGTTGGTGACCCCATGCAATCCATTTACCGTTTTCGTGAAGCAGAAGTGGGTAATTTTTTAGAGGCCTGGAAAGGTCTGTTAGGTGAGGTGACTTTAAAACCGCTTAATTTAGAAGTTAACTTTCGTTCAACGGCCGGAGTGGTGAATTGGGTTAATGAAGCTTTTAGCCAAGTTTTACCCACCCAAGATGACAAAGAAACCGGAGCGGTCAGCTATAGCGATTCAATTGCGTTTTCTAATGATAATAATCAAGCTGTTAATACGCATTGGGCATTAAACCAGTCTCCCACAGAAGAAGCTCAACAAATTTTAGCGGTTATTCAAAAACGATTAACGCAATTTAAATCAGAGCAAAGTGATGCTGAAAAGAGAACTGATAGTGCTCCTAAGAAAATCAAAAAAATAGCCATTCTTGGACGAACCCGATCAAGTTTAATGGGGATTGCACAACTTTTAAAACAACAGCAAATTGGCTTTAGAGCGGTAGATTTAGAAAATTTAGCCGATCGCCAAGAAATTCAAGATGTACTTGCCTTAAGCCGTGCTTTATTGCATTTGGCAGACCGAGCCGCATGGATTGCTTTATTACGTTCTCCTTTGGTTGGTTTAAATTTAAGTGATATTTATGCCTTAATTGGTGAACAGCCTTTTAAAACCGCTTGGCACTCTATTGCTCAATGTAAAGTCGATAAAAGTGATAATTCTGAAGATGTTCAGTCTAAATCTCACCAGGCCTGGTGCTTTAATGAAATGGCCAATTTATCTCAAATAGGTCAGCAACGTTTAGCCGTTACTATTCCAATTATTGAGAATGCGTTAAAACGTTTGGGTAGTTTATCATTTGCCAATTTGGTGAGAGAAACTTGGTTGCAATTAGATGGCCCGCAAACCGTTGAAAATTCATTAGCGTTAGAAAACGTAGAGGTCTTTTGTCAAACACTCGCCAATAGTGAGAATGAGATTTTAGACATTAATCAGCTTGAAAAGCAGATGGAAACCCTATTTGCTCGCCCGGACAGTCATGCAGAAAGTCAGCAGATTGAATTAATGACCATGCATAAATCAAAAGGTTTGGAATTTGATACGGTTATCCTACCAGGCCTGGGTAGAAAGCCGAGAAGCGATGATGCCGAATTGGTTTCATGGTTTCAGTTTTTAGGAGAAAATGCTACCGAGCAATTAGTGATTGCACCACTGGATCGTAAAGGCCAAGCTAACTCAAATTTAAGAACCTTATTAAAAGGTTTTGAGGCTGAAAAACAGCGCTATGAATTGGGGCGTTTATTGTATGTAGCTGCCACACGAGCCAAGGTTGAGTTACACCTATTTGCTCAAATAAACTATAAGCCGAGCGAAAAGCAACTTGAAAAGGGAGACTATAAAATTACTCCAATTAAAGATAGTTTGCTTGAAAGTATGTGGCCTTTTGCACAAAAAGATTTTGAAAAGCTTGCTGTTGATTATGAACCTGAAGAAAATGGCGATGAAAACACCGAAATACCTTGGCCAAAAGTTTCTCGTTTGCCGATAGAACGCCAAGGTTTTTTTGGCTTTACGCCATCAAAATTGTTTGCAATAAGCAATATGGTAAGCGATAGGGTTAGTCATACGCAAAGTAGCACGGCTCAAGTTCAAGAATCTACTAAACCCAGTACACAAACCTCTGCAACGTCAATCAACAAGGTTGATAATTCACCAGGCCTGGTATTTAATCAACAAAATGCGTTATTAAATACTTCCGTGGGTAATTTAGTGCACGCCATTTTTGAGCAAATGGTTTTAGAAGGCATTGATACATGGAGTGAAGCGAAACTGAATGAACGTTTGCCTGTTTATCAATTATGGTTACTTCAGCAAGGTTTACCAGAAAGTGAATTACCAGAGGCGATTCGCCGAGTAAAACAATCGATAATGAACGGAATTAATCATGAAAAAGTTCGTTGGGCTTTACAAAATACCTTAACGGATTCTGCGGTGGAGTACCCGTTAACGTCGATTGAAGAGGGGGGTGTTGCCAATCATATTGTTGACCGCACTTTTGTTGATGATAACGACGTACGCTGGATTGTTGACTACAAAACCAGTGTAAGTGATGATAATAATATTGATGGTTTTATAGCCAAACAGGTAGAAAAATACCAACCGCAATTACAACGTTATGGTCAGCTATTTAATGCGTTAGAAAACCGTCCACAAAAGTGGGTACTTTATTTTAGTTACTTAGATATTTGGCATGAACTGAATTAACCAAGTTAGGAAATAGTGACTTCTTGATTTATCTAGTGGTGAATAAATATCAAAACAGAGAAAACAATGGAAAAAACCCAAGCACAAATTTTACGCCACCACGGTGGTGATGCAAAACACGCTCGAAAGATGATTACCGAAAGTTATCAACGTCGTCATGATGTTGATTTTTGGGAGTTTTGGAATGCACAAATGGGCTCATCTATAGCCAAGGGTGATGTGCTATTAGATTTAGGCGCAGGGATTGGCCAATTTGTAGAAGATTTAGCGTTACGTTATCCAGAAAATACCGTTATAGGCATGGATGCGGCTGAATACATGCTAACGGCACAAGTTAATTTACCTGAAAATGCGAGAATGCTTAAAGCAGATTTAAATGAACCGAATACGAATATTGAAGCAGGCAAAGTCGCTACGGTAATGGCAAACATGTTAGTACATGAATTGCCTCAGCCGGTGAATATGTTTAAGGCCGTTTATAAGTGGTTAAAACCCGGTGGACGTTTTTGTATTATTGATTTAGTGCGCCAGCCATTAGAAGAATATTTAACCCATAAATACCCCAATGCTGAACTTTGGAATAACGATATTTCACGTGCAGAAATTGAGGATGTGTTTGAACATTTTCTAGAACATAACCGCTATCATGCAGATGATATTATTTTTATGCTCAAATCAGTAGGGTTCAAAGTCATAGAAAACACTCCACAACGAAGCGGGCGGTTTGTTCGTATCGTGGTAGAAAAATGATATTTATCTGGCGGAGAAATTCAGGGTTAATTGATATAATTATATAGAGAGAGGACTTTGTTTGCTCGAGAGTATGTGAGAGTAAAAACAGTTAAAATTCACTTGATTTTTGTTGGAAAATTTGATAATAGTTAGCTATTCCCTGTATTTTCCACTGTAATCAGTAATATTTAATCTCATTTATTTTGTTATAAATTTTGAAGCCAAGTAGATTCAGAAATGATTTTTATTTTTAGCCCGTCTTCATCTCGATACTTAACAGCTTTTTCAATTTTACGACCATAAGAAGAATTAAACCAATCTCTACTTGCTATTGGACCTAAAACTAAATAATCAAGATTTTTAGTAATACCGCTGGAAACTAATCCACCAGCTTCAATAACTTTTTTAGAGCATTCAGCGCGTGTTCCAGATATTAATGCTCCTGTGAAACAAAAAGTTTTACCTTTAAAGTTAATAAAATCAATGTTATCTAAGGGTAAATTAGTAGTTTTTCCTGCCGCAGAACCATCTGAAGAGAAAGAACCTCCTATAGCATCATGCAGCATCATTAATATAGCTTCTTTTTCATTTCCTGATAAGAATCCATCAGCTAGTGCATCGTCAACAAGTCTTGCAACAGAACTTAAAGGCCAGTACTCTCTTGCAGATGAATGGGTATCTAAAAAGTTTTTTAAGAATATTACTTCTTTGTCCGAAAGCTGGTCATCGGCAGATAGTCCTGCAAATACACCTGTTGCTCGTTTGATTGATTGCTGTAAATCTTGTTCTAAGTAATTGTAGTCATCTCTATATTCTAAAAAATCAGAGAGTAGACAACTTATATCATCTTTTTCAGACTGAGTGAGAATGCCATCAGCTAATACGTCATTTATTGCATCTAATAGGTCTACGACGTCAGGATCATTTACTAAATAATCTTGATCTATTAACCATGCTTGTAAAAAAAATAACTCATCCTTTGTTAGATTTACATCACCCTGAATTCCAGAAACTATCCCCAGTAAATTTTCAAAAGCCTTTACTGCATTTCGCTTTGAATTGAATCCTTTTAGAATAGGTTGACCATGTTCATTTAGTTTTTTATCATTGTCCATAACCCAAGCCCTTTAATAAGTAATATTACCACTTTATCAAAAAAGATAATGATTGAAAAGTTTTAAGTTGAAAGCTCTTTTAAAAGACAAGATACATCTCTATTAAATAATTAAAAAAATGAAACTAAAAACACTAGGCCTGGTAAAAAGATTCTATTTCTTATTTAGAAATAACTAATTTTTTAAGTTTTTCTAAACAAATCAGCGTAAGCTTAATATCATAATGAGACCTTTGCACGAGATAGGTGCGAAAGAAAAATGAGAGAAAATTTGCCTGATTGCGGCGGGAAAAGCAGGGATAGCTAGCTATTCGCAATTTTTTCAACAAAAATCGGGTAAATTTTTACCCTCAAGGGGCACCTAGAACCATTTTTACTTGTGCATACTCTCGAGCAAAGGTCTCATAATCTATTGAATTTAGTTAACTTCTCTAGGAGGCTTTCTATGTCTAATCAACGTTCTGCTAATCAAGCTCAATACATCCGTTTTTTTAATGAAATCGCTATAGAAGATATTCCTTTAGTTGGCGGTAAAAATGCCTCTTTGGGTGAAATGTATCAAGAACTTACTCCGCAAGGAGTGCCTATACCTAATGGCTTTGCGATTACTGCTGAAGCTTATCGATGGGTGTTAACTGAGAATAACCTTTGGCCTCAAATTACTCATATTTTAGAGGGGTTAAATTTAGAAGACTCTCAAGATTTGCAAAAACGTGGCAGACAGTTAAGGGGTTTAGTTTATGAAGCAAAATTGCCTGATGATTTATACCAAGAGATGGTTTTGGCATATGAAAAACTGATAAATGATTACGGTGACAATGTTTCTTTGGCAATTAGAAGCTCGGCTACGGCAGAAGATTTGCCCACAGCAAGCTTTGCTGGACAACAAGATACTTACTTAAATATATCTGGTTTGGCATCTTATATAGATGCTTGTCGTCATTGTTTTGCCAGCTTGTTCACTGACCGAGCAATTCACTACCGAGTTGACCAAGGTTTTAATCACCTTGATGTTGCCTTATCCATTGGCGTACAAATTATGGTTCGTTCCGATTTAGCCTCTTCAGGGGTAATGTTTACCATTGATACGGAAACGGGATTTGAAGATGTTATTTTGATTACGGGAGCTTATGGACTGGGAGAAAATGTAGTACAGGGAGCGGTAGATCCTGATGAGTTTTATATACACAAAGGGACGTTTGAAAAAGGTTTTAGAAGTGTTTTTAAACGCCACTTAGGAGCTAAAAAAATCAAAATGGTGTATGCCAGTGATGGTAATCGTAGGGAGCCAGTACACAATATCGCTACAGGAATATCAGAGCGTAAAAAGTTTTGTATTAGCGACCTTGAAGCCCTTAAATTAGCGGAATACGCTCTTAAAATTGAAAAGCATTATAGTGACAATGCTAATCAACACCGTTCCATGGATATTGAGTGGGCTAAAGATGGAATTACCGGAGAGTTATTTATTGTACAAGCTCGTCCTGAAACGGTTGCTTCTCAGCTGTCTGCCATGGTATTAAAGCAATATCACCTTACCGAAAAACCTCCGGAAAGTTTAGTCATTGGGCGTTCTGTGGGGTCTAAAATTGCCTCTGGACGGGTACGAGTTATTGAGTCAATTGAGCATTTGAATGAGTTTAAAGCGGGGGAGGTTTTAGTTTCGGATATTACTACACCAGACTGGGAGCCTATTATGAAAATGGCCTCGGCTTTAGTGACTAATAGCGGTGGTCGAACTTGTCATGCTGCAATTATCTCAAGAGAATTAGGTATTCCAGCGGTAGTTGGTACGGGGAACGCGACAGAGGTTTTATCAAATGAGGCTTTAGTTACCGTGAGTTGTGCTGAAGGGGATGAGGGGCATGTTTATGCCGGACAAGTACCTTTTGAGATTACCGAAACGGATTTAACCGGGATTAAAAAACCAAAAACTAAAATTTTAATGAACTTAGCTAATCCAGAAATGGCATTTAGGGTAAATAAATTACCGAATGATGGATTAGGATTGGCTCGAATGGAATTTATTATTAATAATAAAATTCAAGTTCATCCGCAAGCATTATTACAACCAGAGCTGATTGAGAGTGAGGAAGAAAAGCTTCAAATTCAGAAATTAATTGAAAGTTATCGTAGTGGTAAAGATTTCTTTATTCGCAAGTTGTCAGAAGGGGTTGGAACGCTAGCGGCTGGTTTTTATCCGAAGCCTGTTGTTGTGCGCTTGTCTGATTTCAAGTCGAACGAATATGCGAGTTTAATTGGTGGTAAAGCTTTTGAGATGGAAGAAGCCAATCCAATGATTGGTTTTAGAGGTGCTGCTCGTTATAACGACGCTTCTTTTAAAGAAAGTTTTGCTATGGAGTGTGCGGCTTTAAAACATGTACGTGAAGTCATGGGCTTTGAAAATATTATTATCATGATTCCATTTTGCCGACGTCTGGAAGAGGCTAAGTGTGTCATTGACACGCTAGCGCATAATGGTTTGGTTAGAGGCGTGAATGGCTTAAAAATCTATATGATGTGCGAAATTCCCAATAACGTTTTGCTTATTGATGAGTTTTCTGAATTTTTTGATGGCTTCTCGATTGGTACCAATGATTTAACTCAACTGGTTTTAGGGGTGGATCGAGATTCTGAAAAAGTTGCTTACGATTATGATGAGCGTGACCCAGGTGTTATTAAAATGGTTAAAATGGCAATAGAAGGAGCAAAACGCAATGGCAAACATATTAGTTTGTGCGGTCAAGCGCCATCAGACTACCCAGAGTTTGCTGAGTTATTGGTAGAGTTAGAAATAGATGCAATGAGTTTAAACCCTGATTCGGTTTTAAGTACCTTGCCGACCGTATTAAAAGCAGAAAACCATTAAGCATAAAAGCAAACAACCAGGCCTGGTAAGGATTTAAATGCAAAGATTAGATGTAATCAGACAGTACAGCGATTGAGAAGCCTTTTTTAAATATTAAGCCTTTGCCTTAAATTTTGTCACTCAGGCTTCCCGTTACTTTTTGCTGTTCGGCAAAAAGTAACCAAAAAACGAACCCCGCTCCATAAATGGGCAAGTTCTAAGCTTGTGAACTGAAAACGCTGAACTCGCTACGCTCAAACAGCAGCGTTTTTTTACCGTTCACTACACTAAGAACCTTGCACAATTTATTACAAGGGGACTTAAGGCGTTTGCCCAAGCTTCAATATTAAGCATCTCAAAAGTGGAAAATAACTCAAACCTGATAATGATTTTTTATCAAGTTATGTTAGTAACTTAGCTGTTTTCCTGCCAGATTAATTCAATTTTTAACATTTTTAATTAAGATTAAAAGGTTTGAAAAGCATTCTCAATCCATTCTGGTGTTTTATCTTTTCCGGTAAAGGTAATAACATCAAATTGCATAGAAAAGTCTTGGTATTGAGGGTGTTTGAGTAGAAAATTTTGTGCGCATAAAATGATGCGTTGTTGTTTTTTTGCTGTGACGGTCTCGGCTGGATGGCCGTATGAGGTTTGTTTTCGGTATTTAACTTCAAAGAAAAAGAGTTGCTGATGTTTGACACCAATTAAGTCAATTTCACCGCCTTTACAGAGGTAGTTTTCAGCAATGATATTGATGTCTTTTTGGCTTAACCAAGCCTTTGCTTGTTGCTCTTTTTGGTGACCAATAGAGAACAGCTTGGTGAGTTTTACCATTTTGTAAGTCTTGTCATTTTATTGGGTTATTCTTGTTCTTCCAGTAATGTGCCGGTTTTATCGTATTTAGCCCAAACCAATTTTTGTTTGATTTCATTGCCATCTAATCTAAGGATGCCGGTTTTGGTATTGGTTAAACAATTGCCATTTTGTAATGCATCATTATGTGTACTTACCATAAAGCTATCCCAACCAAACGCTTCAAATTTTGAAGTTAAATCAACCGGGTTTAATGTGGCGGGATAGGTTAAAAAGCTAACACTCTTCAAATCAGGATTTTGTTTGATAGCTTGAAAATTTGCGGGGGTTAATTCGGTATCACCAAACACCGGAGTATCAAGTTCAAAGAAATCAAATTGTGGTCTAAACACGGCCATTCTAAAGGCGTTGTCAAAAATGACAATAGCATCTAAATCTTGGCGAGTTCTTGGAAAATAATCTAGCTTACGTCCAACTAACCAACGTAGATTATTTTGACGTTCTTTACTTAAGTTTTCATGGATAAGCTGACCTAATGCTTTTCTGAGCTTTGGTTTTTGATCAGGGTAAACGCTTAAAATAGCGCTATGCCCAGCGGCTATCCAAGAATCGTTTAATTCTTGGGCTTTACCTAAAGAGGAGTGGGCATCATTGCTTAAAATGCCAATACGTTCAAAACCCGCCGTTTCAAACTTTTTGACCATTTGTAGATTGGGTTGTGAAGATTTAAAACTAAACTGTGTAAACGCATGGCTATCAATACTGTTTAAAGCGAGCAGGTTATCATCATGAAAACTGGCAAGTATTTGTAATGCTTCTCTACGCAGGGGACCAATAATTCGGTCGGCACCATCTTGTTTTGCTTGAGTGTAAGTGGCTTCTAAGTTTGCTAATTCACTGGAATCGTAAAATTTGAGAGTGATAGTCTGGTTTGAAGCGTAAAAGGCTTTCATTATTCCGCTGCGAATTTGCTGGCTAATGACCTTATAGCGACCTTCCATTGGAAGCAGTACTGCGATTTGATGAATACTTTTGCTTTTTGGTTGTTCGGCTAATAACCTTGGTAGTAAGTGCTTGTGGTAAATAGCATCGGCTTCAAAGCTGTTTAGGTTCATTAGGCTTTGTTTGATTTGATATTTAGAGCCTTTAAAAGCATTTAGCAATGAAACCCAAGCTTGAGCCTCAGGGTAACTGCTATTTTCTAGTTCTGCAATATTTTGAGCAGACAGTGAATTGACGATTGACCAGGCCTGGTTCTCTAATTGATTTTGATAAGCTTCGTTTTGATTAGATTTATTCCACAATAAGGTACTGTAATAAAGGTAGTCTGACCAATTTCCTTTAGTGGTTGCATTCGCTTGTAATAATTTAAGTTCATTAATACTTAATGCTTCGGGCGTTTGATTTAAACGGTCATCTGAGTGTTTGGTGTCTGGTTTTGAAGACGCGACTACATCAGGCTTAGCTGGTTTTATCGAGTTATTAGTACAGGCACTTAGACCTAAAAGTAGTATGCTGATTACTGCAAACTTAAAGGATGACTTGGATATGAGTCGAGCGTGTTTTGGGGTATAAAAAGCAGAGGTCTTATTCATTTTGTTTTAAAATAGCTTATCGTTGTTAAAAGACATCTAGGAATTATAGCCTAAACTTTCTTTAGATTGAGTATTCTTGCTTAGCAAACGCTAATTGAGTTCTAAATTCAATTAAGGGAGTTTCTTAAAAGTGTTGTTAACCCTATAAATAAACGTATAACTAAAAATCTATATTGTATCTCGATATTGAATCTCTATTAATCAAATTTAAAGGTCTCTATGTCATTTCACAGTCAAGTAGCATCAACCGGTACCTTGTATGTGGTTGCCACCCCAATTGGTAACCTTGCGGATATTACACGAAGGGCGGTTGAGACCTTAGAGAAGGTGGATTGGGTTGCCGCCGAAGATACTCGTCATAGTAAGCCTTTATTGCAAGCGTTAGGTATTAACCAAACTCTGATTAGTTTACATGAGCATAATGAGCTTCAACGGAGTGAGCAGTTATTAGCGAAATTAAAAAATGGCGAAAATGGCGCTTTAATTTCAGATGCAGGAACACCATTGATTAATGATCCTGGTTATTACTTGGTAAAACTATTACGTGATGAAGGTGTTGATGTTGTGCCTTTGCCGGGGCCAAGTGCAGTGATTACCGCTTTAAGTGCGGCGGGTTTGCCAACTGACCGCTTTACTTACGAAGGCTTTTTACCCGCCAGAGCAAGTAAACGTTTAGCCTGTTTAGAAAATCTGGCGGCTGAAGTACGTACTTTAGTATTTTATGAATCTCCGCATAGAATGATGGATTGTTTGCAATCTATGTTAACGGCCTTTGGAAATGAACGAGAGATTGTTGTTGCACGTGAATTAACTAAAAAGTTTGAGCAATTTATTTCCGGCAGTTTAAAAGAAGTTTATGGTTATTTTGAAGATAATTCGGATAAGGTGAGGGGCGAATTTGTTTTAATGCTTAAAGGTGCGCCAGAACAACCACACAGTGGTGAAGCGGCATCAATTGAACAAGATAAAATGATTCAGGTGATGTTAAAGCAGGCTTTGCCAGTCAAACAAATATCAGAAATTATTGCAGAATTAACTGGCCAAAAGAAAAAACCGATTTATCAAAGAGTCTTAGAGCTTAAACAAGAGTAAGAGTTAATCCTCCAGTTTCAATCGTATTTTATTCATGACGATGCATAGAATGCTTTTCACTATTTACGGTTAGATAGTCTTTTCCAAGAACTTTGTATACCGTTTTAAGTAAATTTGTTGGGGTAAATGGTTTTTTAATCCACTCTTTTACACCTAAATCTTTAGCGTTTTATTTACAAGTTTCACCATCTTCAGCACTCAACATTACGCATGGAGTATCTACGTTTTTCCCTTGATATTTGATGGCTTTGACCAGTTCCTGTCCATTATGACCGTCTCCGCGTCATTACAGGTAATTCCATCACTTTCTAAGGTTAGCTTAAGTAAAGCTCTAATCACTTTAGCATCATCTAAAATTAGGATTTTAGTCATAGGTTTACGACCATTTTTATTCAAACTAGGCTCAGTATAAATTGAATGAAAAAATAGCAAAGGGCTCTTTTTATAACTGGCCAGAAGCTTTTAAGGCTTTGATTACATAAATATCATAACGTGTGTTTGGGCTGCTGATTTGAGATGTTGGTTTAATTTTGTTTAGAGGGCAAAAAACAGGGTCAGCGCCTTTAGGCCGTTTTACGACAACTCGAAATTTTGCGGTTTTAAGGGCGGCTTCTAGTAGATTTTCACTATCTGTATCGGGTCCAACAAGTTGTTGTAAGGCCTGCATCTCTTTTTTTGCAGCGGCCTTTTTCTTTTTTTCAGGATACATGGGATCCATGTAAATCGTATCTACAACTGGTTGATTCTTAAGAAGGTAAGTGGTGCTGTCTGCATTAATTAACGATAAATTTTCAATGCTTTGCTGTAGTTCGGGATCGAGTTCAGGCTTAATGGATTGTGCACGTTCTAAAGCATCGTTAATTAAGGCAGCGACAACTGGTGAACGTTCTACCATACAAACTTTAAAGCCTAAGCTGGCGAGTACATAGCTGTCACCACCCATACCTGCTGTAGCGTCTAAAATACTGGGTAGTTCATGTTCTAATTGCCCCATAGCTCTAACTAAGGGTTGACCTTTACCTCCGCCAAATTGTCGGCGATGGGCTTTTTTGCCGGCTAAAAAATCGACAAAGACAGGGCCTTGAGAATCGGAGCATATGGCCAGTTTTAAGAGAGGGTCTTTTTTTTCACTTACCCAATCTAGCCATTGCAAGTTAGGGAGATATTCACAAATTGTAATACCTTGTTTAAGGCTTAATGCTGAAGCTTTGTTTGGATAGGTATTGGCAATACAAATTGTATTGTTTGGGGCTTTAGGGGGATTCATAGTCTGTTAGTGGGCAAAGTCTTTGACGCTAATAATAATGGTAAATCCGAGTGCCGCATTAATAAAACCATAGAGTGAAATGCTCCAATAAAGCCACCAGTATTGTTGTTGAGTTTTTAGGTAGTAGAAGTAGGGTATTAATAAAATTAAACCATTTAATACAGCCACCGCAATGACGCTTATTGGGTTTTGAACGTTAAATATATCCCAAAGCAAGGTACTAGGTACAGCGCCAATAAAAAAACTATATTGCCACCACTCTATTTTTTCTAAGGGTAATAGAACAGCAAATGCTAAGGTCCATATAAAGCTATAAAAAAGCGTTTTGTACAATGGAGCAGTCAATTTTGATTTGGGGCTTGCTGTTTCTTGAGAGGGGTTGGGCTTATTCATCGCAATACTATCTTAATAAAGTTTGGATGTTATCTTAAACTAATCAAATTAAGAAGGGGAGTGTAAATGTTTCTGGGTGACATATAATAGAAAGGTTTATACGAAAGAAAAATTAGACATAACATTTAAGTAGAGACTATTTTGGATATTTCATTGAAAAACGCATTGAATCACTTTGGTAAAATAAGCCTTAAAAAAATAACCCTAACATTGCTATCGTTAGGGGCTTTTTTATTTGCGCCTGTAAGCTTTTCGCAAACTGTTAATAAGGCCAATATTTTAGAAGGGCCTAATTGGCAATATTTTGCAAAATTAGAGCAAGCTGGTTTTTTAATGTTAGATGGGAATAGACAAGCCTTAGAATCTAAAAATGCAGAGTCATTTTACGTGCCAGCCTCAACGACTAAATTAATTACCGCTTTTTTAGCGTTACAGCATTGGGGTGAAAACTATCGGTTTAAAACAGAGTTTTATTTAAAAAATGTTAAAGATGATTCGGCAACGCTTGTTGTGAAAGGGTATGGCGATCCTTTTTTAGTGTCAGAAGAACTTCAGTTGGTTGCTAAAAAGCTGAAAGAAAAGTTACATACAAATGGTGTTAAGCAAATTAATGGTATTGAACTAGATAGCAGTTTTTACCAACCAGGCCTGGTTATGCCGGGTACGAGTAAAAGTGATAATCCTTATGATGCAATTCCAGGAGCCATAGCGGCAAATTTTAATAGTATTTATATTGTTAAGAGAGGGAAGCTGCTACTTTCTGCAGAGCCTCAAACACCTATGACAAAGTCTGGTTTAGTGGTTGCCCATAAAATTAAAACATACAAAACTAAATCCTCTGGAAAATATAGCAGGGTAAACCTGGGAACAGACTTTGAACTTAATCAACGCTATTTTGCTGAACTGCTGAGTGCGTTTTTGCAGCAAAATGGAGTTGAAGTGTTAAAGAAGGTGTCTGTGAATGTTCTACTAAAACCCAATGAAAAAAATATTACGCCTTTATATACGCATTTTAATAGTCGAACTTTGGCGGAAGTGATTAAGCCAATGATGAAGTACTCTACTAACTTTATTGCGAATCAACTGGCTTTGAATTTAAGTGTGGATATTCTTGGGGGTGAGGCAAGTCAGCAAAAAGTGGCAAAGGTCTATCGGCAGCAGTTAACTCAATATTTTGGTTGGCAAGATTTTTATATAGAAGATGGCGCAGGGCTTTCGCGAAATAATCGTTTAAGGCCTTCTCAGTTGATTGATGTTTTACAAGCGTTTAGACCATGGGCAAAGCTTTTACCAGAAATTGAACCCAGTGTTATTGCTAAGTCTGGTTCTTTAATAGGGGTGAGTACACTTGCAGGGTATATCAAAAAACAGGATGCGCTGATGCCGTTTGCCATGATGATTAACCAAAGGGTGCCGTATCATTTTAGAAATAAGTTAGCAAAAGAGTTAGCCCAGGCTTATTAGACTCGATTGTCAGATTAACTTATAAGATTAATTTATTAGAGGTAATTTGTTATGGCTAGAGAATTAAATCACCAGGCCTGGTTATTTAGGACATTCCATCTATTTTTGGGTATATGTCTTTTATGATTGATTTAACAAATCTTTTAACCGCGAAGACACGAAAGCACGAAGATTTCTAATATCTAATACCAACTTGAATTTAACGAATAACCAAACTGAACATAATAAATTAATCGCTTTTAAACTATACAAAAGCAGAGCTTATAGGCATAGTTTAAGATTGTTAGGTTATGTTTTTCCAATCACTTTTATTTATTTTTTAATCTTCGTGCCTTTGTGTCTTCGTGGTTAATTTTGACAAAACTGAATTAGCAATCAAAATATGGAGACCTCTTTTTATTCTTGGAATTTCTCTTCTTGTGAAATGTTAAATCCATTATTCGCCTTTTAGTGAGGTTTACTGTACTATACGCCATCTAAAAAGTGGGTCGGACAACCGCGGAAGGTTTACCTTCGGAGGAAAGTCCGGGCACCATAGAGCAGGATTCCAGCTAACGGCTGGGCAGTGAAAGCTGATGGATAGTGCAGCAGAAAATATACCGCCGATGGCTCTTAGGAGAACAGGTAAGGTTGAAATGGTGCGGTAAGAGCGCACCGCGCTTTTGGTAACAAAAGTGGCAGTGAAAACCCAATCCGGTGCAAGACCAAATAGGAAAACACCGTATCAAGCTTGCTTGGTACAACCTGCTGCTCGCAGGAGTTTTCGGGTAGGTTGCTTGAGGCTAGCAGTGATGTTTAGTCCAGATGAATGGTTGTCGCTCGCAAGAGTACAGAACCCGGCTTATAGACCCGCTTTTTCTTTTCCCTTTAATGTTTCTAAAACAATCTCAATTTCTCTTTTTCTTTATTTAAATTTATTTAATCCCAAACGATATTAACAATACGGTTTATATCTTACCAAGAAGAAGTCATATTTTATATTTGGGTTAATTATTCTTGCATAGTTAGTGTATTATAATCGTATAACTTTTATGTAGTTTTATTGGGGTGTACTTTGAAAAAAATGATTAATTGTGTTGATGGTGAAACGCTTGATGAAGAGGGCGTGTCTCGTGTTATTGAAATGGCTTGGGAAGATAGAACTCCATTTGAAGCCATAGAACTCAATTATGGTTTGTCTGAATCGCAGGTGATTAAATTAATGCGCTCAGAGCTAAAACCTAAAAGTTTTAAAGTATGGCGAGAGCGAGTCACTGGCCGTAAAACTAAGCATGGGGCTTTCCGTTCTTCTGAAGTCACTAGAGGTTATTGTCCTACTCAATATAAACACCGTAGTCATTGATGTCATTATTTTTAGGACTGTAAGGTTTTTAATGACAAAATTTGTAATTAATACATTTGGTTATAAATTTTATTTGCTACACATAACAATGCTTTTATCTTTTACTTTAAATAGATAACCAGGCCTGGTTATCTATTAGAGACCTTTGCACAAGAGTATGTACGAGTAAAAATGGTTCTAGGTGCCCCTTGAGGGTAAAAATTCACCCGATTTTTGTTGTACCTAAAGGGCACTTCCGTTGGGCGACAACTTGCGAATAGTTAGCTATTCCTTACGTTTTCCGCCGCAAACGAAGAACTCGACGCCCGAAGGGGTAAGTCGAGAATCAGGCAAATTTTACCTCATTTTTCTTTCGCACCTATCTCCTGCAAAGGTCTCTATTAATTAACTATTTTCAAATCACTCCTTTTACTGGTTAAAGTTTCTTTTTTATCGGGCTATATATTTTGACCTCATCCATTATTTTCCACTTTTTTATCATTTTTTTTAAAAAAAGGTAAAAATTCCCCACTTTTTTTATTTTTTTATACAAATAAAATCTTAGCACTATATATGGTGTTTTTATGTGAATGCATTAACTTATGTAGTATTCCTAAGGGGATTGTCTTTGTATGTAATATTACCAATAAAAAGACAATATCTTGTTTTAATAAGTTAAAAATAAAATTGTTAATCCTTTGTAAATTGTTGAAATAAATAGAAAATGATTTTTAGGTTCAAAGCTGTTTTTTATTCTAAAATGACGCTAAGTTGTTGTCATTAAATAGAATTTACTATTTTAGGTAGTTGACAGTGGCGTCAAAACTCCATATAGTGGCACCAAGTGGGGCAAAGTGGTGAAAAGTGGTAAAAATGCTGTTTTTTAGAGGAATCAATTCGGTGAGTATCGATACTAAGGGAAGAATGGCTATCCCTAAGAAGTATCGTGAATCGATTTCTGACGCCAGCGATAATCAACTAGTTGCCACGATTGATTTGCACAGCCCATGTTTATTGATTTATACCCTGGATGAATGGGAAATCATTGAACGTAAGTTAATGTCGTTGCCTAACGTAGATCCGCAGGCGAGATTGTACCAGCGTTTGTTATTAGGGCATGCTTCTGAAATGGAAATAGATTCGCAAGGACGTGTTCTTTTGCCAAGTTTGTTAAGAGAGCATGCTCAAATTGATAAGCCGGCAATTTTACTAGGCCAAGGTAATAAATTTGAGCTTTGGTCTCAAGAGGCTTGGGATAATAGTCGTCCTGAAATGTTGGATACGGCAATGACGAATGAGATTTCAGAATCGCTTGCAAGCTTAAGTTTGTAATCTAGTCTTGTAAATCTTTATAAGGATAAGTAGTGCAAGAGCCAGACAGTTATCAGAATTCTCAAGAAACTCATTTTTCAGTTCTTTTAAATGAGTCATTAGACGGTCTGGATATAAAGCCAGATGGTGTTTATATTGACGGAACTTTTGGACGAGGTGGGCATAGCCGAGCTTTATTAAGTCGATTGGGTGAAAAGGGTAGGTTAATCGCCATTGATCAAGACCCTGAAGCGATTGAATATGCCAATCAAAATATTAAAGATGGTCGTTTTGAAATTCAATACGGAAGCTTTGAAGAGGTCACTCGCTATTGTGAGGCGCGAGGTTTAGTTGGCAAGGTTGATGGTCTTCTGCTTGATTTAGGGGTTTCATCACCTCAATTAGATGATGCGGAGCGCGGATTTAGCTTTATGCGTGAAGGGCCACTCGATATGCGAATGAATCCTGAAGAGGGCTTGAGTGCTAAAGCGTGGTTAAAACAAGTTGATGAAAAAACCTTAAAGTTGGTTTTGCAGAACTACGGTGAAGAACGTTTTTCTGGTCGAATTGCGCGAGAGATTAAAGAAGCTTCTGAGCGCGATGAATTACAAACAACATTGGATTTGGCAAATTTAGTTAAACGAGTATCGCCAAAGACCGAAAAAAATAAACATCCAGCAACCAGAACTTTTCAAGCAATTAGAATTGCTGTTAACCGAGAGTTGGATGTTTTAAAAAATGTATTGGAATCTGCAGTTGAGATTTTGGCACCGGGCGGAAGATTATCCGTTATCAGTTTTCATTCGTTAGAAGACAGAATTGTTAAGGTGTTTATAAGAGATCAATCTAAGATAAAAGACCTGTTTCCAGACTCACCGATTCAACTAGAAGTTATTGAGCCGGTGATAAAGAAAGTTGGAAAGCCTATCTTTCCAAGCAAAGAAGAGTGCAAGCAAAATTCAAGATCGCGTAGTGCGGTATTGAGGATTGCTGAAAAACTGTAAGCGTAGCGTTTACAATAAAGATTATTTGGTTTTACTATTTATTTATTTTTATCATGCTGATTAAGGGGAATCGTCGTCATGAATTTTATCGGAAAAGAAGTCACACCAGTTCGGACACCTGGTATGCCAGTCATTAAAGTCATTGGCTTAGGCGGAGGCGGCGGTAACGCTGTGGATTACATGGTACGCTCAGATGTAAAAGGTGTTGAGTTTATGTGCGCAAACACTGACGCTCAAGCATTGGAAAATGCATCTGTATCAACCTGCATACAATTAGGAGCAGGTGGTTTAGGCGCTGGAGCGGATCCAGAGCGTGGAAGACAAGCCGCCAAAGATGATATTGATTCCGTTAAAGAACAGTTAAAAGAAGCGGACATGGTTTTTATTACTGCTGGAATGGGCGGTGGAACAGGAACAGGTTCTGCACCGGTTGTAGCGCAAGCAGCACGTGAAATGGGTATTTTAACCGTTGGTGTAGTCAGTAAACCGTTTGGTTTTGAGCGTCGAAATCACACTGCTGAAGCTGGTATTGAAGAGCTTTCTGAACATGTAGATTCTTTAATCACAGTACCAAATGATAAATTATTAAAAGTATTAGGTCGTGATTTTGTTTTAGCTAAGGCATTTGATTACGCTAACGAAGTGCTTCATGGAGCGGTTCAAGGTATTTCTGAGCTAGTTACTCGTCCGGGTATGATTAACGTGGATTTTGAAGATTTACGTACCGTGATGGGTGAAAGAGGTATGGCAATGATGGGCGTGGGTCACGCAACAGGCGAAGACCGTGCTATTAAAGCGGCTGAGAAAGCGATTGCTAACCCATTGCTTGAAGATATTTCTGTTTCAGGTGCACGTGGTCTTTTAGTTAATATTACAAGCGGATTAGACTTTACTTTAGGTGAATTTAACGAAGTGGGTGATGTTATTGACCAGGTAGCAGCACAAGATGCTCGTGTCATTATTGGTACATCAGTAGATGAATCCATGACAGATGAAATTCGTGTAACGGTTGTGGCGACAGGGCTTGAGAATGCAACAAGTGTTGCTGGTAAGCCAGAAGTTGTTAAACCTAATTTACAAGCAGTAAAGGCCAATAATACTGAAGTAAAAACAGCGGTTGAAGAAGTTGAACAGGCTCCTAAAGTCGTTAACTCTGAAGCGGTGCAAACAACGATTGATATGGCTCAACCTGAAATCTTGGCTTCTGAACCAGAAGTGGTTCGTCCTAAGATGGTTGTAAATGGCGCGACAGCTGGAAGTATGGAGAATTCTAATTATTTAGATATCCCTGCTTTCCTAAGACGTCAAGCTGACTAACTTTTTAAGGTATTCGTTGTCCACGAATATTTTAAGGCGTTAAGTTTTAGATTGTACAGTCGGATAGGTCGATATGCATAATCGGTTCCCAGAACCCACTCACTTAAAAGCTTATAAGTGGCGTGGGTTTTTTCTATTTATATTAGTCACTCTTGTTCTAGCAAGTTTGCTGGCTATTGTTCACGTACAACATCAAATTCGTAATGTTGAATCTCAATATTATCAGTCTTTAAAGCAAGCATTAGTAGCTAAAGAGCAATGGGGGCGTTTAATGCTTGAAAAGGAGCATCTAACCTCACCAACTATGGTGGAGCAAGTTGCCAAACAAAAGCTACACATGACTCTGGATAAAACTCACTATTTTAACCTCTATATTCATCATTCTTTGAACGATAAGAGTGAATCTTCTAATTTGGAACAAGGTAAATAATATGTTCAAGATTAGACGAGACGCTGTGGTCTTTACCCTTATATGCCTAAGTTTTGTGGCAATTGGTGTTAGAGCGTTTTATGTGCAGACAATTAAAACGGATTTTTTGCAATCAGAAGGTGATAAACGCCAAATTCGAACCATTGTTATTCCCGCTCCTAGAGGAGAAATTTATGATCGAAATGGAGACTTGCTCGCCCTAAGTACCCCGATGGCTTCGGTATGGCTCGACCCTAAAACCATTATCTCTCACGATACGCATTACCATGAGTTCCTAGAGTTATTGGGTTTAACTGACTCTCAACTTAATATTTTAGCGAAACAAAATCGTTATAAACGGCTTAGTTTTATCCGCCAATTAGGGGATAAAAAACTTGTTCAAAAATTAGCTTCTCTTGAGTTACCGGGAACTTATATTAAATATGTTGGGTTAAGTTATGACAACGCAGGTAATCATGTTGAAGTAAATAAAGTTCTTCCATCAGTATGGGTCGATATGAGAGTTGTTAACCGTTACCGTTATACGGTATCTAGGTTAGCTGAGATATTGGGAATTGATCGTAAGAAAATTCAAAATAAAATCTACAAATATCCCAAAAGACGATTTTTGTATTTAAAAAGAAGCTTGGTACCCGACTTAGCTGCCAAGATTGATGCTCTTAGATTAACCGGAGTTTATACTCAAGGTGAATATCGTCGTTATTTTCCGTCAGGAGAGAGTAGTGCTAACTTAATTGGTTTTACTAATATAGATGACCAAGGCCAAGAAGGTATTGAGCTAGCCTATGATAATTGGTTAAAAGGCGTACCCGGTAAAAAGCAAGTTGTTAAAGATAGAGCAGGGCATGTTGTTGATTTTATCAAAGATATTAAAGCCGCTAAGCCAGGTAAGTCAATGACACTAAGTATTGATCAAAATTTACAATACTTTACTTATCGAGCCTTAAAAAAGGTCATGATTGAACACCAAGCCAGAGCCGCAAGTAGTGTGATTTTAGATGCTAAAACCGGTGAGATTTTAGCGATGGTCAGTCTACCAAGTTTTAATCCCAATGATTCTTCACAACGCCGGGGCAGAGGAATTAAAAATCGTGTGATAACTGATTTGATTGAACCCGGCTCAACAATGAAACCTTTTATTATTTCTAAGGCGCTTGATGATGGACTTATAGATGAAGACACCATAATAGATACTTCTCCAGGTTGGATTAGAGTGCAAGGGAATCGGCTAAATGATACTCGTAATCATGGAAAGCTTACACCATCACAAATTATTCAAATGTCGAGTAATGTTGGGGCAAGTAAAATTGCCTTAAAAATGAAAGCCGATGTACAGCGTGACTTTTGGGCGCAAATTGGAATTGGTCAAGAGAGTGGACTATTTTTGCCTGGTGAGGCCATGGGTTATTTAAAACCGGCAAGTGAATGGGAAGATATTGATCAAGCTTCTGCCTCTTTTGGTTATGGTTTTAATACCAATATTTTAACGTTAGCACACGCCTATTTGCTGTTTTCCAATAAGGGAAAAATCTTACCATTGAGCTTAATCAAGCTTGATGAGAAACCTGAAGGTAAGGCATTAATTAAACCAGAAACGGCTGAAAAAGTATTGGGTATGATGGAAACCGTTGTTGCTAGAGGTGGTACAGCCCCAAAAGCACAAATACCTGGCTATCGTGTTGCGGGTAAAACTGGTACGGTGCATAAAACCAACTCGGTGGGTGGCTATAGAGAGAATACTTATTACTCTTTATTTGCCGGAATTGTCCCAGTTTCTGATCCCAATATGTTGATGATTGTGGTGGTTGATGAGCCAAGCAGAGGTGTATATTACGGTGGTTCAGTTGCCGCGCCAGCGTTTAAAGAAGTGATGCAAGAAGCCTTACGCTTACGTAATGTCGCACCTGACCAAATAGATTCCAAAGCGAAGGGGAAATAGCCATGTCCCAAAGCGTGTTTAGTGAAGTCTTCAAAACCTTAAAAGAGATAGAATCTTATTTAATGGGTCACTCAATTCGTGTTGAGAAATGTGCTACAAATGCAGAGTTAGTTTTTGGTGAAGATAATGAAAGAATACGTCATGTGTCGTTAGATTCTCGTCTTATTGAGAAAGGCGACTTGTTTATTGCCATTCAAGGTGAACAACAGCATGGTTTGAATTTTTTATCGTCTGTTTTAGATAAACAACCAGGCCTGGTAATAAGTGATAGAGCGCTTACTGAGCCAGAACAAAACCAACTAAAATGCAATGCTAATCAAACTGAACAGACCCAAATATGGGTTGTTAATGGCATTAAGGAGATATTAGGAGACTTTGCTTCTTGGTTTTATAACCGGCCGAGTCAACGCCTAAGGGTGGTGGGAATTACTGGCACGAATGGTAAAACTTCAACCGCTTTTTTTACCGCACAATTATTACAATCATTAGATTATAACGTTGGGTTAATTGGTACTTTAGGTAACGGGCCAATAAACCAATTAACACTGAGTGTGAATACAACACCCGATAGTGTAAGGGTTCATCGTTTGTTAAATACCTTTGCTGAACAAGGTTTGCAGTGGGTAATTATGGAAGTTTCTTCTCATGCATTGTGCCTAGGGCGTATTCAAGGTGTGATATTTCAGACGGTAGCCTTAACTCAGGTTACCCGAGATCACATGGATTTTCATAGAACAGTGGAAGCTTATACACAAGCAAAAGCGCGACTATTTAGCGAATACCCAACAAAGAATATAGTACTTAATCTAGCCGATAATTTAGGACAATCACTTTGTACCGAGTTTGCGGAAAATGTAAATGGTAATGTTAGTAGAAACGGTAATTGCAATGGCAATGACAATGACAATGGCAATGACGATAATAAGGCGGTTTGGTGTTATCAAGCAGAAATGACAAAGAGTCCTGAGTTGTTAAGTACGAATAATGAAAATGCTATTCTCGCAAATTTACAAGCTGAAGAGCTTGAACTGACGTCAGCAGGGATTGGTTTTAAGGCAAATTTATTTGATGTTAAGTTAAAGCAGACCGCCCCTACAGAACAATTAAAAATGCCTCTGATGGGTGTCTTTAATTTAGAAAATGTCTTTTGTGCCTTATCCATTTTATTGGTGAATGACATTCGCTGGGCACAAATTAAACCCTATGTTAGTCAACTTCAGTCGGTAGCCGGAAGAATGCAGGTTTTAAACCAATCACCCACGATTATTTTAGATTTTGCACACACGCCAGACGCTTTAGAACAGGTCTTAAATGCGGTTAAATCGCATTTAAACGGCAGCAATAGACAGGCTAAGGGCAAGTTAAGTGTTGTATTTGGTTGCGGAGGAAATCGAGATCAAGGCAAACGACCTTTAATGGGAAAAATTGCAGAAACCTTGGCTGATAAAGTCATGTTAACTAATGATAATCCAAGAGATGAGTCTCCAGAAATCATAGTTAAGGATATTCTTAAGGGAATAAAAGAACCTGAAAATATTGAGAAAGAATTAGATCGTAAACAGGCCATCTTAAAAGTATTAAATCAGGCCAAAGCAGAAGATATTGTACTGATAGCAGGCAAAGGGCATGAAGATTATCAAGAGGTTAAGGGGGTAAAAAACTTTTTTAGTGATGCTCAGGTGGTTTGTGAATGGTTGTCAGATTCTAAGAAAATTAATTATGACAAGTGATAATAAAAAACTTTTCATTAAAAATCAGGGTTTAAATAAAAGATTAAATAAAGGTTTAAATAAACCTATCGAAGAGAATGTAGAAATGGTTGTGGCAAGTTTACAATCTCAGATTAATGCTAATCAAGAAGAGTCTCTAACTAAGGCAATGAATATGTTTTCATGGACATTAGAACAACTTAAAGACAGTACTGAGGGTGAATTCATTGGCCCAATCAGTGAAGCCAATAGTATTGAATTTACTTCCATTAGTACTGATACCAGAACCTTGCAACCTGGAGCCTTGTATATTGCCATTAAGGGTGAGAATTTTAATGGACATGATTTTATTGAACAAGCGGTTCAACAAGGCGCTGTGGCGATATTGGTGGATGAGAATTCTGAGTGTTTAGATTCAATTGTGCCAGGAGTAGAAGTGCAAAACACTCGAATTGCACTTGGGCAATTTGCACGTTGGCATCGTCTACAGATGCCAGTCAAAACATTAATTGCCGTAACCGGAAGCAATGGTAAAACCACAACTAAAACACTACTGCATAATATATTTTCTTTAGCCGGTAATACTCTAGCAACAGAAGGCAACTTAAATAATGATTTTGGTGTGCCAAGAACGCTACTAAACCTTAGGCCTGAACATGAATATGCCATTATTGAAATGGGAGCAAACCATCCTAAAGAAATCCAATATTTAACCGCCTTAGCGCTGCCTGATATTGCCATGATAAATAATGCATCAGGCGCACATTTAGAAGGATTTGGCAGTTTACAAGGTGTGATTGATACTAAGGGCGAAATTTTTGAAGGTTTAAATCAAATTAAGAATCATAAACCTGGCGTTGCGGTTATTAATACGGATTCACCCGGATTTGAAGATTGGCAGCAAAGCCTGCGCGATTTAAACGTAAATTCTGTTGTTACTTTTGGTAGTGATGTAAAAGCAGATTCTAAAGTGGATTCAGTGACAACCAATACAGTGTGTATTGATGGAAAAGACGTTTTAGGGATTGCGTTTGATTTAATTATTTCTAAACAAAAACATCATGTAAACATGCCTGTTTTAGGGTTTCATAATGCAATGAATGCCGCGGCGTGTGTTGCCGTTGCAATGAGTGCGGGATTAAGTTGGCAACAAATTCTACCAGGCCTGGTGTCTTTTAATGGTGTTTCTGGAAGGTTGCAAAAAACAGCAATAAATAATGGTTGGTTAATTGATGACAGTTATAATGCAAACCCAGAATCAGTAAAGGCGGGTATTGAGGCATTATGTTCACTACCCGGCAAGGCAATTGTTTGCTTAGGTGCTATGGCCGAAATTGGGGAGCAAAGTGATAAGGCCCATCAAGAAATAGCTGAATTTGCCCGAGAAAAAGGTGTTAGAAACCTATACGTTTTGGGTGAGGCGGCGCACAATATGCCAACCCATTTTGGAGAAGGAAGTCAGTTTTTTACGAGTCATGCAGCAATGGCTAATCTTGTGGTTGCAGACATAGAATCGGCTAAAACTTCTGATAATAAAATAAATGTTTTGGTTAAGGGTTCACGCAGTGCCAAAATGGAAAAAGTTTCACAAGCCGTTTTAAACAAAGTAGTAATAAAATAGCTAAAGCATAATGACTGCGATTGATAATAATGACAAAATTAAAATCATCGTATTACCATCATATTACCATGGTATAACGATAACTAGGATAGAGTGATGCTCATATATTTAACAGAATATCTACAACAATACATTTCAGGTTTTAGTGTGTTTAGTTATATCACTATGCGCGCTATTATGAGTGTGTTGACTGCTCTTATCCTCTCTTTTCTAATTGGCCCAGGCATGATTCGCTGGTTAACCCGTTTAAAAGTAGGGCAATCTATTAGACAAGATGGCCCGCAAACGCATTTAATTAAAGCTGGAACGCCTACCATGGGCGGAACTATGATTTTGTTTTCCATTGCAGTGGCGGTTTTTTTGTGGGGTGATTTAACTAATCATTATTTACTAACCATCACGCTTTCAATGTTAGGTTTTGGTGTAGTTGGTTTTATAGATGATTATAAAAAGGTTGTTTATAAAGACCCTAATGGTATACGTGCGCGTACTAAATATTTATGGCAATCCATTATTGGTTTTGCAACCGCTTATGCTTTGTTTGCCTTAGCCACTGTACCTGCAGAAAGTGAATTGTTAATCCCTTATATGAAAGATACGGTGATTCATTTAGGTGCTTGGACTATTGTATTAAGTTATTTTGTCATTGTTGGTACTTCAAATGCCGTAAATTTAACGGATGGTTTAGATGGTCTGGCGATTATGCCAACGGTCATGATCTCTGCGGCATTAGGGGTGTTTGCTTACTTATCCGGTCACGTTTATTTCTCAGATTATTTAAATATTCCTTATATTCCTGGAGTGGGCGAATTAACCATATTAGCGTCCGCTTTGGTGGGTGCAGGGCTAGGTTTTTTATGGTTTAACGCACACCCAGCACAAGTGTTTATGGGCGATGTAGGTTCTTTGGCGATTGGTGCCGTTTTAGGTGGTATGGCGGTGGCGGTTAAACAAGAATTAGTGCTCTTTATTATGGGTGGAATTTTTGTAGCAGAGACGGTATCGGTTATTTTGCAGGTTGGCTCATATAAATTACGAGGAAAACGCATTTTCTTAATGGCGCCTTTGCATCATCATTATGAGCAAAAAGGCTGGCATGAATCACAGGTTATTGTACGTTTTTGGGTCATCACCATTATTTTAGTATTAATTGGTTTAGCCAGTTTAAAACTAAGATAAGGAAATTTTAAAATAAAATGTTGGACGAATGAAAATGGTTAAAAACGCCTGGTTTTTAAAGGTTTCTAGATAATTTAATTAAGAGAAGTTTACATGTATTTAGTTGCTGGATTAGGGGTTACAGGTCAGTCAGTATTGCGTTATTTAACTGCGCGGGGTGAAGACTGTTTCGCTTTTGATACTCGAGTCAATCTTGATGTAAGTGACTTACAAAAACAATTCCCTAATGTGCAATTTGCATTGGGTGAAATTCCTATTAAGTGGCTTAAAAAGTATCGAACCATTGTACTTAGCCCTGGAATCGCTAAATCAGAACCTTGGGTGGTAGCGCTTAAAAAATTAGGCAAACAGGTCATTGGTGATATTGAGTTATTTGCTAGAGCAGTTGGCGCGCCCGTTATTGCTATTACCGGTTCTAATGGTAAAAGTACCGTCACCACCATTACCGGTTTAGCGCTTGAAGAAGCCGGTTATACGGTTGGAGTTGGTGGAAACATTGGCGCGGCCGCTTTAGACTTATTGATGGATGAAAATGAATATGATGTCTATGTATTAGAGTTATCAAGTTTTCAGTTAGAAACTACCTACTCTTTAACAACGGTCTCTTCAACGGTTTTAAATGTGTCAGAAGATCATATGGATCGTTATCTTGGAATAGAAGACTATATTCAAGCCAAAACTAAAGTATTTGCAGAAACTGAATTAGCGGTTATTCCGTTTGATTTGCATGAACAAGGGTTAATCCATCATGGAGAAATTGTGCGTTTTTGTGTGAATGAAGGTTTTGTGCAAACAGATAAAGATTATGGGCTAATTAACCATAATAACCAGGTCTGGTTAGGTCATGGTAATACTCCTCAAGTCCCGGTTTCATCAATGCGTTTACAGGGCTTTCATCATCAACTAAACGCTTTGGCTATGCTAGCTTTATGCCGTCCATTTGAAGTAGAAAATCATCATTTTGAAACAGTACTTAGCCAGTTTGCCGGTCTACCACATAGAACAGAATGGATTTTAACACATAATGAAGTTATGTGGATTAACGACTCCAAAGGAACAAATGTTGGTGCCACACAAACCGCTTTAGAAAGCATTGGCGAACAAACCGAAGGTAAGTTGATTTTAATTGCAGGTGGCGTGGGAAAAGATGCTGATTTTTCTGCACTACAACGCCCCATTACAAACTATTGCAAACAGGTTATTCTGTTTGGACGCGATAAACACTTAATGTCTAACGATATTGCATTAGGTACAGATTTAGGTACGGATCTAGGTACAGATTTAGATACCAATGTAGATACCGATTCTTTAGTGACGATAACCCATGTAGATGACTTAACCACGGCAGTAGCATTTGCTTTAGAAAATGCTGCACCTAAAGATTGTGTTTTATTTTCGCCAGCGTGCGCGAGTTTTGATCAGTTTACTAATTACGTTAAACGTGGTGAAGCTTTTGTTGAACTGGTTCATCAAGCTTGTGCCAGTTTTGATAAAAAGCCAATACCAAAAAATAAAACATTAAAACAACCAGGCCTGGTAGGTTGAAATGTTAGCCAAAATCCAAGAGCTCAAACAACAAAGTAAAACCTGGCCAATGGATTTTTGGTTATTGGGTCTAGTGGTGATGCTTGCCGTTATTGGTTTGACTATGGTAGCTTCGGCTTCGGTAGCAATAAGCCAAACACGCTTTGGTAACCCAGACCATTACTTTTATCGTCAATTGATGTCGATGGGCTTGGGGCTTTTTGCAGCTTATATCTTTTTTCAAATACCACTTTCATTTTGGGAAAACCACCGCGGTAAAATATTTCTATTGGCTCTGTTTTTATTAGTTGCGGTTTTAATCTTTGGCCGTGAGATTAATGGTAGTAAACGTTGGTTACCGTTAGTTGTGATGAACTTTCAGCCGTCTGAATTTATGAAATTAGCCATAGTGTTATTTATGGCAGGCTACCTAGATAGACACTCCTCAGCCGTTAAAGAAGATTTTGGTGCTGTTATTCGTTTAGCTTTACCTTTTGGTGTGATGGCTATTTTGTTATTAATGGAACCCGATTACGGTAGTACCTTTGTTATAGCTGTGATTATTACCGGAATGCTATTAATTGCTGGAGCGCCTTGGCGCTATTTTGTGTTAACGGTATTGCCTATGGTAACGATTCTGGTTGCCTTGGTTGTTACCTCAGAATATCGTATGGCTAGGGTCAGTAGCTTTCTTGACCCCTGGCAAGACCCTTTTGGCGCCGGATATCAATTAACTCAAGCCTTGATTGCTTCGGGTAGTGGTGAATGGTTTGGTGAAGGGCTTGGAGCCAGTGTTCAAAAGTTACTCTATTTGCCGGATGCTCATACCGATTTTCTATTCTCAATTTATGGCGAAGAGTTTGGTTTTGTTGGGGTAGTTTTCTTAATTATGGTTTATTTAGGAATACTGTATCGTTTATTTAGAATTGGCAGAAAAGCCATTGAGGTGAATCATTTCTTTGGTGGAATGGTGGCCTACGGCATTGGCATTTGGATTATATTGCAGGCGGGAATTAACATGGGAGTTAATCTCGGGGCTTTCCCAACTAAAGGATTAACCTTACCTTTTATGAGTTACGGTGGAAGTAGTGTGTTACTTCTCAGTATTGCTTTAGCTGTGGTGTTTAGAGCCGATTATGAAAGCCGTTTTTATCCCCGAGAAGCAAACCCAGAACAAGATGATTCTGAAGAGGAAAATTCAGATGAAGTCTCTGATAAAAGCCATAAAACCAAAAAGCGTAGCAAAGTTAAAAAATCAAAAAATCCCGTAGCCAGTCTAAAATCGCCTAAGAGAATTAACCCTAATCGTGGAGTTTCTGGAAGTTAAAACTACCAGGCCTGGTGTATCAATCTCACAAAATCAAAAACATCTAAGAAATGAATATGAAACAGTCAAAAAAAATATTAATTATGGCAGGTGGAACAGGGGGGCATGTTTTTCCTGGAATTGCTTTGGCAGAAGCCCTAAAACAAGAGAATGTAAATGTCTTTTGGTTAGGGACAAAAGGCGGAATGGAAGCAACCTGGGTGAATAATGCACAACTTCCACTGCAAACGATTTCAATAAAAGGTTTGCGAGGAAATGGATTAAAAGGTTGGCTAAAGGCACCTTTTAATATTCTAAAAGCACGAGCACAAGCCAAAAAAATTATGCAGGATATTCAACCCGATTTAGTGCTTGGAATGGGAGGATTTGTTTGTGGGCCAGGAGGTTTAGCGGCAAAATCGTTAGGTATTCCTTTAGTGCTGCATGAACAAAATGCCATACCGGGTTTAACAAACAAGTTGTTGGCCCGATTTGCAAACTTAGTGATTACCGCATTTCCACAAAATAAAATTCATGGCAAAAATGTCGTTACGATTGGTAATCCCGTAAGAGAAGGTCTAGAGGATATTGAGCAAGTTGAAAATACTCAACCTTGTCACCTCTTGGTTTTGGGCGGTAGTCGTGGTGCTTTAGCATTAAATGAGACCTTACCTAAAGCTTTGGCTTTAATGGATGAAGCGAACCGTCCAGTCGTTAAACATCAAACGGGTGAAAAGACACTACAACAAGCGCAACAAGCCTATCAAGAAGCTGGCGTGCAAGCAGAAGTTGTTCCCTTTATTGATAATATGCTGCTAGCGTATGCGAGTGCCGATATGGTGTTATGCCGTTCAGGCGCATTAACGGTTAGTGAGTTAATGGCAAGTGCTCGTCCTGCTATTATGGTGCCATATCCGCATGCCGTTGATGATCATCAAACCGCTAATGCAAAAGCATTAGTTGATTTAGATGGTGGAGAGATTATTCAGCAAGATGTGCTGACGCCAGAAAAATTGGCTAATGCCTTAACGGATTGGTGTGAAAACCCTGATAAACGAGTTAAAGCTTCATTGAGTATTCGTATTCAAGCCAAAACCCAAGCGAAAGAAAAAATAGTTAGTGAGTTAATGGCAATCATAAATGGTTAAAGCGAGACAAAGACCTGATATGGATGTAAAGGTGGGTATCCGTATTTTGTGATTGATTATCCAGTATTGTAAAAATTAACCACGAAGACACAGAGGCACGAAGATTAAAAAAACAAATAAAAGTGATTCTAAAATCATAGCCTAACGATTTTAAGTCATGCCTATAAGCTCTGCAGCTCTGCATTTGTAAAGTGTAAAAGCGATTAATTTATTATGTTTAGTTTGGTTATACGTTTAGTTTGGCTATTCGTTAAATTTAAGTTGGTATTAGATATTAGAAAACTTCGTGCTTTCGTGTCTTCGTGGTTAAAAGATTTGTTTAATCAATCATAAAATACATATACCCGTAAAGGTTAGTTGGGAGTAACTATGCAAGGCTTAAAAGACAAACGTATTTTAATTACAGGCGCATCAAGTGGTATTGGTGCAGGTATGGCTAAAGTTTTAGCTAGAGAAGGTTGTCGTTTAGTCTTGCATTACAATCGAAACCAACACGGTATTGAACAAACCTTAAAAACGGTAGAATCGCTTGGAGCCAAAGCTCAAGTTATTCAATGTGACTTTAAACAGTTAACTCAACTCACCCAATTTTTTAACCAGGCCTGGTTACTTTTTGATGGCTTAGATGGTTTAGTGAATAACGCGGGTATTGTCACTAAAAGTACCTCATTAAAAGATGCTGAAGGTGAACAGTTTGCACAAACCCTAGCCGTTAACCTTCAAGCACCCTACCAATTAAGTACGGCATTTGCCAAGGCCTGTATAAAAGCCAAGCAGCCTGGTGTTATTGTCAATAACAGTAGTATTCATGGTCAAGCAACCTGCGAATGGTTTTCTGCTTATGCCGCATCCAAAATGGGTTTAGATGCCATTACTAAAGTACAAGCCGTTGAATGGGGAAAACATGGAATACGTGTTAATGGTTTAGCTCCTGGCGTTGTTCCGGTAGAACGTACCGATAAAATTTTAAACCAACCTGAGATGGCCGCAAAGTGGTGTGAGCGCATGCCTGCAGGTCGTTATGGCACAACCGAAGAAATGGGTGAAGCAACTGCCTATTTATTATCAGATGCAACGCAATGGATGACGGGGTCGGTGTTAACGATTGATGGCGGTTTAATTGCTCGTGGTAATTATCCTGTTCGTTAAGTAACTTCTCGTTAAGTAACTTCTCTCTAAGACTTAGAGCAAGCCCTGCTCTTGTTTATGCCCTTAGTTGCTGGGCAAGGTCTCTTTTCATATATTGCTTCATATTCTACTTGTTTATTTCTACTTGCTTATGGCATTTAAATTGCTAATGGTTTTATACATGTCAAAAAAACAATGAACGTACGTATGAAAAACTGGCTTAAAAAACTCACAATTAAACAAAAAATGCGCTTTGGCTTTGGCATTATTTGGGCTGTTCTAGCTATTATCACCATTCAAGCCGCTATTAACTTAGCTATCGTCCGTTCCAGTGTCTCAGATATGGTTGAACATCACCAGCCGATTGCATTAGAAGCCAAAGAGTCGGCATTTTTACTTGAAAAAAGTATGAATGCTTTGAGTATGTATATTCTAGTGAATGATGAAAAACTTTTGGATGACTATGAGTTAGGTATTCGAAAGGTTCAAGAGAATATTGAAAAATCTAAATCAAGTCTTAAAAATTTTGGGGAAAACGCATCATTACTTTTAGACATCTATGCCCAGTTAGAAGTTGATATGGCGTCACTCAAGCCTTTAGTAGAAAAGGTAAAAGTTCTTCAACAAAGTCGTGCTAAAAAATTCCCCGCATTTGCGTATGTTAATAAACATATGCTAACGCTAGCAAACCAGATACAACAAAACTTATCTTTTATGATTAACTCTGAAACCGCTGATTTAAGTCCTGAAAGACAAGCTCTATTAACTGATGTATTAGAGTTACAGAAGTCTTGGCTAAATGTGACGAGTAGTTTACGTGGTTATATCGGCTTTAGAAGTGATTCAATGGCTGAGGCAACAGATAATTATTTGAACCGATTTGAAACCTTAATCTATAAAGTTAAAGAACAACAAAATGTTGAATTAACAATGGAAGAAGAAGAGGGGATTGGTAACTTAGAATCTCTGTATGAAAATTATCGTGAACATTATATGGTTGTAAAAGGTATTCATGGTGGTGATAAGTGGCGTATGGATATCTGGTTAATGCGTAGTCAAATTTTGCCGCTTTTCGCCAATTTTGATAAAGAGTTAATCGAAATTTCTAACCTTGCCGTTAATGATGTGAATGAAATTAGTGATGATGTTCTGAGTTTAAGTTTAAACAGCATTATTATTTTGTTGGTATTGTCTGTAATCGGGCAAATTGCCGGCATGATTATCTCAAATCGAGTAACTAAATCAGTAGTGAATCCGGTTCAAGAAATATCTGATGCGATGAAAGATATTTCTGAAGGTGAGGGGGATTTAACCCGACGTTTGCCAGTAAATAGTCAAGATGAAGTGGGTCAGATGGCTGAGCATTTCAATGCTTTTGTTCATAAAATTCACAAGATGTTAACCGAGTTAGCGGAATCTGTTAGGGAGTTGGAAGTCTCGTCAGGCAGTTTATTATCCATTACGCATACTGCTAAAGATGGTGCACAACAACAGCTTTCTGCCACAAAAGGTCTATCAAATTCAATGATTGATATGACCGAAAAATCAAAAAGCGTAGAAGATCATTCGCATAATACCTCTCGTGCTACTCAGCAAGCGGCGGAACGTATTAAAGAAAGTGGCGAAATGGTCGTCAGTACAGCAAATCAAATCCAAAAACTTTCTAGTGGTATGCAGGAAATGACGGATGCGGTTGAGTTATTAAGAGAAGACAGTGAGTCTATTGGTACGGTGGTTAACGTTATTAGAGAGATAGCGGAACAAACTAACCTATTGTCATTAAATGCCGCTATTGAAGCAGCCAGAGCGGGCGAACATGGTCGAGGTTTTGCGGTAGTGGCTGATGAAGTGAGAGGTTTGGCACAAAGAACTCAAGAATCTACTGTACAAATTGAAAATATTATCGATAAAATTCGTAATGCGACTTTATCAACGATTAAAGTGGTTGAATCGGGTCAAGATTCAACTAAGGCCAGTTGTCAGGCGGTTACCCAAACCAAAGAGATGTTGCAGCCGGTGGTGATTTTAATGGATGATATCAATCAAATGAGTAAACAAATGGCTCAAGCGGCGCATACACAAAGTACATTAGCTCAAGAGATCAATCAAAATATAAATCAGATTCATGATGTTACTGAAGTTGCTGCCGAGGGTTCTCATAGCACTGAAAAAGCTGGTCATAACCTTCAGGTTATTGCGGATAAGATAGAAAGTTTAGTTCATCAATATAAAATTTAAGTTTCCTTTTGAGACCTTTGCACTCTTAACGCAGAGTTTTCAAAAGGGAAATGCCAGTGCCGATTACCTCATAAAAATCAGTCACGTTTTACCTCTCATCAATTAAAAATTTTTTTCTTCAGACCTTATCACGTCGTTTTTTTCTAAGACTCAGCAATGAAACAAAATCATCATTAATTAAATTAAAGTTAAATATTTAATAATCGCTATTCAGCAATATATAATGACTGTTCTTTGCACTGTGCCATTAACTATGCCATTAATTATGCCATTAATAATCCAGCTGACTAAAACTTCAAGGATTTGCCTTAATCATGGTTTAGTGCCAAATATAGATTGAACATTTTTTAATTAAGCGTTTGGCTATTGCCAAGCCCTTTATAGTTGAGTAAAGAATAATTTTATGTGGTCTTATCCTGAAATTAACCCCGTTGCCTTAGATTTAGGCTTTTTGCAAATTCACTGGTATGGGTTAATGTATTTAATTGCCTTTGCCGGTGGGTGGTTTTATGGTGTTTATAGAGCAAAAACTCGCGAACCTTGGAATACTGAAATGGTTGGCGATTTGTTATTTTATGTGGCTATGGGGGTTATCTTAGGTGGCCGCTTAGGTTATATCTTATTTTATGATTTACCTCATTATTTAGATTCTCCTCTTGATGTGTTTAAGGTCTGGCAAGGCGGAATGTCTTTTCACGGTGGGCTAATAGGCGTTACTGTAGCTATGTTCGTATTTGCTAAGAACACTAAACAAAGTTTGTTTCAAGTGGCTGACTTTGTCGCTCCACTGGTTCCTATCGGTTTACTAACAGGAAGAATTGGTAACTTTATTAATGGGGAACTATGGGGTAAAACCACAGATTCAGCATTAGGCATGTGGGTGTATGACCCTTATATTCAACAAACGGTTCAAAAGTACCCAACACAATTATTAGAAGCTTTATTAGAAGGCGTTGTACTCTTTTTGATATTAGCTTGGTATGCTAAAAAACCAAGAACACCGGGTTCAGTAGCGGGATTGTTTTTAATAGGTTACGGCGTCTTTAGATTTACGGTTGAATTTTGGCGTGTGCCTGATGTTCAGTTGGGTTATTTACTCTGGGGATGGGTAACCATGGGGCAAATACTCTCTCTGCCAATGATTATTATTGGTTTATTGTTAATGCTTTATAAAAGTAAAAAGAATTTAGAAAAGATTTCTTAAGAGAAACTCCTTAACAGTAACAATTTACCGATCTACCAGGCCTGGTAAAACATCAATTAGTACTAAACGGGATTGATTTTGATGGAATCAACTGGTTAATTAAAAAAATAAAGCGTATAGATTATGAAACAGTATTTAGATTTATTAAGTCATATTTTAGAAAGTGGTACAGACAAAGGCGATAGAACGGGGACGGGAACACGTTCGGTATTTGGCTATCAAATGCGGTTTAATTTGCAGGATGGTTTTCCGTTAGTGACTACAAAAAAACTTCATATACGTTCTATTGTGCATGAACTTTTATGGTTTTTAACAGGCGATACCAATATTCAATATCTTAAAGATAACGGCGTTAGAATTTGGGATGAGTGGGCAACCGAATCAGGTGATTTAGGCCCGCTTTATGGTAAACAGTGGGTGGCTTGGCAAAAGCCAAATGGTGAAACCATTAACCAAATTGCAGAGGTTATTGAAACCTTAAAAAACAATCCAAATAGTCGCAGAATGATTGTTACTGCATGGAACCCTGCAGATTTACCCGACGAATCAGTTAGCCCACAAGAAAATGTGGAAAATGGTCAAATGGCCTTAGCCACATGCCATGCGTTTTTTCAGTTTTATGTCGCCAATGGTAAGGTCTCATGTCAGTTATATCAGCGTAGTGCAGATACGTTTTTGGGCGTGCCGTTTAATATTGCCAGTTACGCTTTGCTGTTGCATATGATTGCTCAACAAACAGGCTATGAAGTGGGTGATTTTGTTTGGACGGGGGGAGATGTTCATCTTTATAACAACACCATGGATCAAGCAAAAGAGCAATTAACCCGTGAACCTTATGTATTACCCAAATTAGTGATAAAACGTAAACCAAAAAGTATTTTTGATTATCAATTTGAAGACTTTGAAATAGTCGACTACGAGTCTCATCCCCATATTAAAGCGACGGTATCGGTATGAAGATTGCAATGATTGCCGCAATGGCAAAAAATAGAGTCATTGGTTTAGACAATGATATGCCTTGGCATCTTCCTGATGACTTAAAGTTTTTTAAAGCCACAACAACGGGTAAGCCTGTCATTATGGGTAGAAAAACTTTTGAATCCATTGGATCTAAACCATTACCTAACCGAGCAAACTATGTCATTAGTCGCCAAACTGATTTTGAGACAAATGGCGCAACCCTTTGTGCCTCGGTTGATGCGGCCTTAGCTGAGTTATCTGAACAGGATGAAGTGATTATTATGGGTGGAGGGCAGTTGTATAACATGATGTTGCCAAAAGCCGATAAACTTTACTTAACCTTGATTGATACGGAAATAGAAGGGGACACCCTTTTCCCTGATTGGACAAAATTGGCATGGAATGAGCTTTCAAGAGAGTATCACCCTAAAGATGAGCGTCATTCATTTGCTTTTGATTTTGTGGTATTAGAAAAAGAAGCAAATAAAAATAACTAATTTAGACTACAAAAGTCTTGATTATCTATTAAAAAATATTTCACTAAAATGACGTTTTAGGTTAATTATTAACAGCCCTGTTCAACGGACTGAGCAGCGAGTGGAGCGTCTATGTCTATTAAAATGAAGATGATCTTAGGTATCATCGGAACTTTATCTCTCTTTTTAATCAGTACTTTGGCTACGCAATGGATAGTCAATCAAACTAATAAAACTATTACCGTTGTCGTAGATGACAATGGGCTTAAATTAGAATTATTAGATGAACTGAAAAACACGGCATTGCATCGTGAAATTCAATTATTAAATTTAGCGCTTCTAGATCCAGATAGTGATCAGTATGATGCTGATTTAGCGAACTCTAAAAAACACCTTAAAGAGAGTGCTTCAACTATATTAAATCTGTTTAATAAACTTAATTCGCTAGATTTTACAAAGACAGAACTAGATGTTTATGATGAAATAAAACAGACTATGGCAAGTTCTAATGCGGCATTTGCTAGCTTTATGACAGCCATAGATGAGGGCTTTCAATCGGAAGCGGTTGAAATTATGCAGGAAGAGTTTCATCCCAAATATAAAGAGTTTTCAAATAATGTTGTTCAATTACAGGAAAAGGGAAAAGAAAATAACCGCCAAGCCATTGCTAACTTACTCGAACAGGAAAGTGCAAGTGTAATGTATTTATGGATTGCATTTGGTGTCTTAGTCATAGCTTTTTCGATTGTAGGGTCAATGATTACTCAAGGTTTGATGAAATCGATTAATTCTATGGTCAGTACGATGGTTAAAATCAGTGAAACGGGTGAGACTAAACATCGTATTAAAGTCTATGGAAATGATGAACTTGCAAAAGCGTCTAAAGCGTTTAACCATTTATTAGACGATATTAATAACGCTATTTTTGGGGTAAATAATGTTTTAAATTCGATTGCCAAAGGTGATTTTAGTCGTCAAGTTGAATCCGACCTCAAAGGCGATTTTTTACAAATGAAACTTGATGTAAATACCTCGATAAAGCAAATTGATTCAACTATGAATGTGTTAGAAAAGACGGCTCACAATTTTCGTCAAGGTAAGTTAATGGTACATAAAGATGATTCCATTCAACTTGAAGGGAAATTTTCTGATGTTATTTACGATTTAGATCGATCAGCTATTCGTATGAAAGGGGTTGTTGAGTCTATTGCAGGTACCTTAAATCACCTTGCTCATGGAGATTTTTCGGCGCGTTCTGAAGCTGACGCTAGGGGTGATTTTATTCCTTTAAAAGATTCATTAAATGTAACTTTGAGTGATTTAGAAAATTTTGTAAATGAAGTTGCAAAAGTCCAATCTGCCATTAGTGACGGTGATTTAACTCTGACCGTAAAAGGTACCTACTCTGGGAAAATGGCGGTATTAAAAGATTCTTTAAATAGTTCGGTAAAAAATACCGCCGTGATGGTTGCTAAAGTTGAAGGTATAACAAAGTCTGTCGTTCATGGTGTAGATGATATGGCTAAAGGTAATTCCGATGTTAGCCGAAGAGTGCAAGAACAAGCCGCTGCCTTAGAACAGACCTCTAGTTCAATGGCAGAGATGACCACGGCTGTTCGCCATAATGCGGAAAATGCGAATCATGCAAAAGATAGAACATTGGAAGCAAGGGAACAACTAGAGTCTGGTTTAGAGACCATGAATAAAGCATTAGTTTCAATGGAAGAAATGTCTGAAGCAAACCAAAAAATTAATGAAATTACCTCCTTAATTGATGGAATTGCCTTCCAAACCAATTTACTCGCCTTAAATGCGGCTGTTGAGGCGGCGAGAGCAGGTGAAAATGGTCGAGGTTTTGCGGTTGTTGCCGGAGAGGTAAGAAATTTAGCTGGTAAGTCCGCAGAAGCGGCGGGTGATATTAAATATTTAATTGAAAACAGTGTAAAAATCAGTCAAGAAAGTGGTCTTTATGTAAGACAAACAAGTGATGCTCTAACCAAAATTAATGAATCTATGCACGAAGTAAGCGAGATGGTCACGACTATCTCAGCCACAAGTGACGAACAATCCAGCGGGCTACAGCAAGTAAATAAGGCAGTCGCTTCTATGGATGAAATGACCCAACGAAATGCGCTTGTTGTTGAGCAAGCTGCAACTTCAAGTGAAGAGCTACTTGGTGATGCAGATATTCTTAAAGAACAAGTTAACAGATTTATAATTGACAAAGAAATTACGAGAAGAACCGAAAAATTAATTCATTCACAAGCAGCGAGCCAGTTTGAAAAAATGATTGAAGCGCACTTGGCATGGAAAGGTAAAATTAGAGCCTTCGTTGAAGGGGTTGATATTGGTGTTAGCTATGAAGTTGCTACCGACCATACCGCCTGTATTTTAGGGAAATGGTATTACAGCGAAGGTCAGGAATTAATGAATTTACCGTTAATGGCTGAACTAGGTGAAGAGCATATGCAAATGCACCAAGGTATTAAAACGGTTATGGATGCTAAGTCAATCGATGATGTCGATTCTGTGGAAAAAGGCTTGTCAGCGGTAGATTTACAAAGTGAAAAAGTGGTGGAAATCCTGTATAAACTGATTGACCAGGTAGTCTAAGCTTTGAGTGTGCAAGATCGAATTGTTTAAGCTTGAATTGTATGGGCTTAGATGTAAAAAATTAAACTTAATCTGACAAGACAGTAGTTAATTACTAATCTAACTTGATAAAAATTCATTATCAGATTTGAGTTATTTTCCACTTTTTTGATGCCTAATATTGAAGCTTGGACAAACCCCATAAGTCCCCTTGTAATAAATGGTGCAAGGTTCTTAGTGTAGTTAACGGTAAAAAAACGCTGCTGTTTCTCGTCTCTACAGCCGAGTTCTTCGTTTGAGCGCAGCGAGTTCAGCGTTTTCAGTTCACAAGCTTAGAACTTGCCCATTTATGGAGTGGGGTTTGTTTTTTCTTGTCTCTGCAGCCAAGTTCTTCGTTTGGTTACTTTTTGCCAAACTGCAAAAAGTAACGGGAAGCCTGAGTGACAAAGTTTAAGACAAAGGCTAATATTTAAAAAGGCTTCTCAACCGCTGTACTGTCTGATTAAATCTAAGTTTTTACAGCTTAGATTTTAAGAAACTTCTTAATCTCTGTACTGTCTGAGTAAATCTAAGCTTTTACACCTTATCGGTTTTACCTATTCGGTTGTGGTTTGAGTTGCAGTAATAAAAATAAAATGGTTGCTACAACCACAATAGAAGGGCCTGTCGGCAGGTCAATATAGTAGGAGGTAAATAACCCTCCTATTATTGAGCAAACCCCAATAAAAATACTAAATCCTAGCATCTGCTCTGGAGAGGTTGAAAGCTTACGTGCCGCCGCGGCGGGAATAATTAATAACGATGTGACTAATAACACGCCCACTATTTTCATAGAGAGTGCAATCATAAAGGCGAGAAGTAGTACAAATAAAAGTTGGACTCGTTTTACATTAATACCTTCAACCTGCGCAAGCTCAGGATTCAGTGTTACATTGAGTAACGCGCCCCAATATTTAAAATAAAACAGCAAAATTAAAATACTCGTCAATAAAATCAAGCTTAAATCAATTGAGTTAATGCTTAGAATATCGCCAAAAAGATAGCCCATTAAGTCAATCTGAATATTATCTTGAAGACTAATTAACACTAAACCAAATGCTAAACTACTATGCGCTAATATCCCTAAAAGAGTATCAGAAGAGAGTTGTTTATGCTGGCTTAACCAAAAGATAGCTGCGGCAACTAGCATAGAAATCAAAATAACGCTTAAAGTTAGGTCTATTTGTAGAAACAGGCCAATGCTTATCCCTAAAAGTGCCGAGTGAGCAAGTGTTGCTCCAAAGTAGGATTGGCGCTGCCAAACCATAAACACGCCTAAAGGAGCAGAGATAACCGCTAGGCCTATTCCACCTAATAGCGCCAATAGCATAAAATCAGAAAGCAATGACATAATTATTTGCCTCCTTTTGGTTTAGAGGTCGTGTTTATTTGATGTTCATGGTGTTTATTTTGAGCCGATAAGCCGTGAGAAGCTTCACCATGTGTCAGTTGGCAACTCTCATTATGATGATGTTCGTAAACGGCTAAGCTTTCAGAAAGGTCTCCAAACAAAGCTTGAAATTCAGAGTTTTTGCTAACCGTTTGAGGGTGTCCTGTACAACACATATGTCTATTTAAGCATAAGACTTCATCGGTGTGTTTCATAACAATGTGTAGGTCGTGGCTAACCATTAATATGCCGCATTCATGTTCATTTCTTATTTTATTAATGTAGTCATATATTTCCGTTTGTCCTTGCAAGTCAACGCCTTGAACGGGTTCGTCTAATACCAGTAGATCGGGTTCTCTAATTAAGGCTCTGGCTAATAGAATGCGTTGCATTTCTCCACCTGAAACTTTTTGTATGGGCTGCTTTAACAGGTTAACAATATCGAGTTCTTGAGTGGTTTTTTCAATGATTGTGTTACCATATGCAGCCTTAAAACTGCCAAGTTTAAACTTGGAAAAAAGGGTTTGATGTTTGTTTGGTAAGCCTAATTGCAAAAAACGTTCTACCGTCATGGGTAGGGTTGGATCAATATGAATTTTTTGAGGCATAAAACCTATTTTAAGGTTTTTTTGACGAGAAACGGTTCCTTGAGAGGGCGTCGTTAAACCCAGTAAAATTTTTAGTAAGGTTGATTTACCGGCTCCATTTGGTCCAATGAGAGTCACAATTTCTTTTGCAAAGATTTGAAGTGAAATATTTTGTAAAACTGTATTGGTTTCATATTTATGTGAAACGTTTTCAGCCTTGATAAGAGGCTGTCTAAAATTAGAAAAATGCACGCGGGTTAACGCCTTTAAATTACTGAGTAAATAATCTGATAGCTTTGCAAGAGGCGTTTATACGAATAAAAGAGGCTAAAAAAGACCTTCTTTCATTGAAAAACTAGCAATTAGTAAGTTTTTCAATGAAATCAGACAGCTTTTACCGCATTTTTCTTTCGCGCCATACTCGTGCAAAACTATCAATCTGCTGGAAGGCAAGGAATAAAATTATGTTGAATATTTTATCGAGTTTAATCTATAAAGTACGAAAAGAATTTACTGAGATGATACTAGATGTCTTTACAGGGTTAAAAAAGCTTAGTCAGGCTATGAAAAAGCAAACTGCAAAACAAGCCGCGTCACTTCTTTTATTATTAACGCTACCATTTGTAAGCGTATCCGTTTATGCCATAAATATTACGGTCTCTATTCCACCCTTGGCAGGAATTATAGCGCCCTTATTAGATGAAAATGATCATCTCTCTGTTATTTTAAAACCGGGTGCTAGTCCACATGGTTATCAGCTTAAACCCTCTGATTTAAGGCGTCTGCAAACGAGTGATTTAATTGTTTGGGTGGGTTCGCCGGTAGATAGCTGGATGCAGAAAACGGTGACCAATTTAGAGAAAACTAATGTGGATTTAGCAAAAATTGCTGGCATTGAAACTTATCCCGTTAGAAGTGGAGGTTTATGGGAAGTTCATCATCACCATCATGAGGCTTCAGAAGAGGCTGAACATGATCAACATGAACATGAAGAACACGAACAGGAACATGCACAGCAACATAATCATCACGCAATTGAAGAAAATGCGACAAGTATGGATGGGCATTTATGGATGTCCTACAAAAACAGTTTATTATTAGTTAAGGCAGTTTCACAGCAACTTCAGCAGTTAAAACCGAATCAAACAGAACAGATTAAACACGCTTCCCAGGCCTGGTTAAATAAACTACAGCAGACTCACAATACTATTAAACAGCAATTAAAATTGGTAAAAAATGAACCTTACCTGGTGTTGCATGATGCTTACCAATATTTTGAAAAAGAGTATGGTCTAAAAGGCGTTGGTTCTATTCAGCTTAACCCGTCAATTTTTCCGAGTTTAAAGCGGGTTGCTGATATACGCGCTAGAATTAAAAAGGGCGCAGTTAAATGTGTTTTTAAAGAGCCACAGTTTCCAGAAAAGCGGGTTTTGGCAGTGACACGAGGGTTGACGATTAACGTAGGTAGTTTAGATCCTATGGGAATAGTCAGTACTGAATTTCAGCAAAAGAACCACCAAAATTTTATGAATTATGACCAGTTCATGATTCAACTCAGTCGTGAGTTTAGTGATTGCTTAACCCAAAATAATGAATAGTCTTAATACTCAAAATATTGTTTTGCTAGGTTTACCTGGTTCGGGTAAATCACGAGTTGCAAGTAATTTGCATAAGCAGTTTGATTGTATAAATTTAAATCAAACCATGGCGAATATAGATCTTAGCAAAGCACAATACAGTGAAAAAACTACCAGGCCTGGTTGTTTTGAGTGGAACGATTTTTTAAATTTACCTCAAAAGCAATGTAATCAAACCTTTTGGTTGCTGATAGACGTGCGTAATCCTCTTCCAAAGAATAATTCTGAATGGCTTGAAGAAAGTTTAAAGAAAATGTTAATGGTTGCAGATGGTATTGTGTTTACCTTTACGGAATCAGCATCTTTAGATGACCAGGCCTGGTGGAATCAATGGCTGACAAATCATGCTGAACTCGATGTTAAAAAACCGGTTGTTCGATTTTTAAATCAAAGTTTGCCAGTAAGTTTTAAGGGTTTTGTTGCCGCTTCATCTAAAGCAAAAGATTCACAAAATGAATCGCAGTCGACTCAATCACTAGAGTTAGAAACCTTTTGTTTTCAAGTTGAACGTATTGTTTTGGAACATTTATTAATGGGCTTAGATTCTTCTCGTCAAAATTTAGGTATGCAAATTACGCGGGTTAAAGCGGTGGTAAAAACCCTAGAGTATGCCAATTTAGTCGAAATTGAAGGGACACCATACCGCTGGGATACCTTCGCCGCCGATGAGAGTATTCTGAGTGGTGATATTGGAAAGATTGAAATTAGTGGTATCAAACTTGACCAGGCCTGGTTAAAGCAACTTGTTGATGCCTCAAAGAGCTAAACATACCTAAACATGGCTAAGCATATTAAGATTCTTTAATGAAAACTCATAGACATTTTATTAATAACCTACTAAAATAGTCAGAAATTAAAATTGAGTGTTAAAAACCATGGCTAATCCAGCAATAATAACCGAACTACAACCTCAAGGCATACAAGAAAGTGGGCAATATCAAGAGATTGATGACTTACTTTCTAAGAATCAGCATTATAAAGAGGGCTTTGTCACGACAACCTCTGTTGAGACCTTTGACAAAGGTATTAATGAAGAAGTTGTACGTGCTATTTCTGCTAAAAAGAACGAGCCAGAGTGGATGTTAGACTTTAGATTAAAAGCGTTTGCACACTGGAAAACGCTAAAAGAACCGCATTGGGCTAAAGCAGAATATACGCCATTAGATTATCAAGACTATAGTTATTATTCAGCTCCAGAATGTGGCTCTTGCGCTGGTCAGTGCAGTACTGAAGGCGGTACGGAAGACAGTATTGAAAATGAAATTGATCCAGAAGTGGCAAAGGCATTTGCAGAGTTAGGTGTGCCTATTGCCGGGGATGATGCCAATGTTGCGGTAGATGCTATTTTTGATTCCATTTCTGTCTCAACCACAAAACGTGAAGATTTAGCTGAACTGGGGATTATCTTTTGTTCATTCTCTGAAGCTGTTCAAGATTATCCGGAAATGGTTCAAAAATATATTGGTACGGTGGTTCCGTATCATGATAACTATTTTGCGGCACTTAACTCGGCCGTGGCTTCAGACGGGACGTTTGTTTATATTCCAGAAGGTGTTCATTGCCCAATTGATTTATCTACCTATTTCCGTATTAACGAAGCTAAAACGGGTCAGTTTGAAAGAACGATTTTGATTGCGGATAAAGGCAGTTATGTCAGTTATTTAGAAGGGTGTTCGGCTCCGGTTCGAGATACTTATCAGTTGCATGCCGCGGTAGTTGAGGTGATTGTGCATGAAGATGCAGAAGTAAAATATTCAACGGTACAAAACTGGTATCCAGGTGATGACGACTGCACGGGCGGGATTTTAAACTTTGTGACTAAGCGTGGGCTCTGTGAGGGTAAAAACTCAAAACTATCTTGGACACAGGCAGAAACGGGTTCTGCAATCACTTGGAAGTACCCAAGTTGTATTTTAAAGGGTGATAATGCGATAGGGGAGTTCTACTCGGTTGCTTTAACGAATCGCAGACAGCAAGCGGATACCGGAACCAAAATGATTCATATTGGTAAAAACACTCGTAGTACGATTATATCAAAAGGATTATCTGCCGGAAAAAGTGACAATACTTACCGTGGTCAAGTCAAAATTTTACCGAGTGCGGAAGGGGCAAGAAACTTTACACAGTGTGATTCTATGCTAATTGGTGACCAGTGTGGAGCCCATACTTTCCCTTACATTGAAGTAGAAAACCCAACGGCACAAATTGAACATGAAGCGACGACCTCTCGCATTGGTGAAGACCAGCTGTTTTATTGTAAACAGCGCGGGATTAGCGAACAAGATGCAATTTCTATGATTGTAAATGGCTTTTGTAAAGAGGTTTTTAGTGAATTGCCTCTAGAGTTTGCGCAAGAAGCGGAAGAGTTATTAGCGATTAGTTTAGAAGGTTCTGTGGGTTAGGCTTTAGAGTAAAAGGCTAACAAATCATAGATAATCCTAGAATATATCAAACCCAGATTAAATTAAATAAAAGTATAAAACCATGTTATTAAAAGTAGAAAACCTACAAGCTGAAATTGATGAAAAGCAAATTCTTAAAGGGCTTAACATAGAGGTTAAACCGGGTGAAGTACACGCCATTATGGGGCCAAACGGGGCGGGTAAAAGTACCTTAGCAAATGTATTGTCTGGCCGTGATGATTATGAAGTCACCGAAGGTCATGTCACATTTGATGGCGAAGATTTGTTAGAGCTAGACGCAGAAGATCGTGCGCGCAAAGGACTATTTTTAGCGTTTCAATATCCGGTTGAGATTCCTGGCGTAAGTAACAAGTTATTTATGCAAACGGCTTTAAATGCGGTGCGTGAAGAGCGTGGTTTGCCTGCTTTAGATATGTTTGATTTTGATGAATTTGCAAAAGCTAAAATTGAACTGTTAGATATGCGTGCAGATTTACTGGAACGTTCGGTTAATGTAGGTTTCTCAGGTGGTGAGAAAAAGCGTAATGATATTTTTCAGATGGCATTGTTAGAGCCTAAGCTTTGTATTCTTGATGAAACCGATTCAGGTTTAGATATTGATGCATTACGAGTGGTCGCTAATGGGGTGAATGCACTGCGTTCAGCTGAGCGTAGCTTTATTGTGGTAACGCACTATCAACGTTTATTAGATTATATTAAACCTGACCACGTTCATGTTTTATATAACGGTCAAATTGTTAAATCAGGTGGTTTTGAATTGGTTCATGAACTTGAAGAGAATGGCTATGATGAGATCATTCAGCAATTCGAAAATAAGAACCAATAAGACTAAATCGGAATTCTAATGCAAAGAAAAATCTCTCCCGTAGCCCAAAAAGCGGTAGCACATTATATTGCTGAGTCTGAAAGGTTGAATCAAGCTTGTGACAACGAATCATTAAAGCAAATCCGAGAACAGGCTCAAGCGCTGTTAAAGCAGCAAGGTTTCCCTACTCAACGTGATGAAAATTGGCAGTACACGCGTTTAACAAATTTTGTTCAAAAGCATTTTGAAGTTAAGCCCGCTAGCAAAATTACCAGCGAGCAACTGCACAAATTTATGCCAGATTTTGCAGTGACTAAAGTTGTGTTTGTGGACGGTTGGTTTAATGAAAGTTTGTCTGATGACTTAGCCGCCTTACCCAAAGGGGTGAGTTTTGAATCGTTACAAGATACTTTTGATATTGCTGGTGATACGAGTGCTTTATTTTCGAGTGAATCTGAAATAACAAAAGAACCGTTTGGAGTTTTAAATAGTTTACTTTTAGCGGATGGTTTTTATTTACAATTGTCTGCCAACGCTCATTTAGAGTTGCCTTTGTTTGTGTTAAATATTCAAACTGAAGGTCAACATATGAGTAATCTTCGTAACCGTATTGAGTTGGCTGATAATGCTGAATTAACCTTAATTGAGCGCTACGTCACGTTAGAAACCTCTACACAAGATAATGACTCAATGGCTTGCACGAATGTTGTTACAGAAGTAAATCTAGCCAAACATACACGCTTTAAACAGGTTGTTATGCAAGAGCAGGACGATAACGCTTTTTATTTTAATAACCAGTATATTTATCAAGATGATAGTAGTTCATGTATGAGCTTTTATGGTTCTATGGGAAGTCAGCTTTCTCGTCATCAAAATCATATTTTTATGAATGGTGAACATATTGAAAGCCAACAAAATAGTGCGTGTTTAGCAAAAGATAAACAAACCGTTGACTCTAGAACCGATACCCAACATAACGATGTTTGGGGGAACAGCCAGCAGTTACATAAATATGTATTAACAGATCATGCGGTTGGGGTGTTTAACGGAATGATTCGTGTTGACCAAAAAGCACAAAAGACCGATGGGCAAATGGATAACAAAAATTTATTGTTATCCGATACCGCTAAGATGGATACCAAGCCTCAATTGGAAATTTATGCAGATGATGTTAAATGTTCACACGGTTCTGCTTCTGGGCAGATAGATAAGAATCAAATTTTCTATTTACAAGCTCGCGGAATTCGTAGAGCAGATGCGATTAAAATGATTACCCATGCGTTTCTACTAGAACCTGTCGAGGTCATTAATAATGCTGCTATCCGTCAGTGGGTAACGGCTCGATTATCTGCTGGTTTAGCGAGTGTTCAAAAAAAAGTAAGAGAGTGAGACCTTTGCAAGAGTCGAAGAATGATTAAAAAAGGCGATAATTCTCTATCTTTAGTCTAAAAAACATCCAGTAGCTAGAGGTTTTAGAGTCGCTAGCTATGATGTGTTTTTTAGACTCAATTTAAAGAATTCTTTCACTATTTTCTTAAATTCTCGATTCTCTCAAAGATCAGATTAACTTTTTGGTTATAGGCTTTACGGATTAAATATGTCAGAAAATAGTATTGATTTTGCTCAAATTCGAGCACAATTCCCCATTTTAAATGTCTGTGAAAATGGTCACCCTCTTGTTTATTTAGACAATGGCGCCACATCTCAAAAACCGCAAAGCGTTATTGATGCGTTAGAAAAGTACTATCGTGAAGAAAATGCCAATGTCCACCGTGGTGTATACGGTTTAAGTGAACGAGCAACTGAAAAGTATGAAGGTGCGCGTGAAAAAGTCCGTTGTTTTTTAAATGCAAAAAGTACTAAAGAAATTGTTTTTGTTCGCGGTACAACCGAAGCGATTAACCTAGTTGCTCATAGTTGGGTAGCGGAAAACCTTAAAGAAGGCGATGAGGTGATTGTGACCGAGATGGAACATCACTCTAATATTGTCCCTTGGCAGCTGTTAAGAGATAAATTAGGTATTCGTTTAAATGTTTTGCGTATGAATCAAAAAGGTGAAGTCTGTTTAAATGCCTTGAAAAGTATGGTTTCTGAAAAAACCAAAATGATTTCAGTGACTCATATGTCAAATGCATTGGGTACGATTAATCCGGTTAAAGAAATGGTTGAAATTGCGCATTCAGTTGGCGCTAAAATTATGATTGATGGTGCGCAAGCTACGCCGCATATGCCTGTTGATGTACAAGATTTAGATTGTGATTTTTATGCCTTATCAGGACACAAAATGTATGGCCCTACGGGTATTGGCGTGCTATACGCTAAAGAGTCGCTTTTAGAGATAATGCCTCCTTATCAAGGTGGCGGTGATATGATTTATTCAGTAAGTTTTGATAAAACTGAATACAATGTTTTACCCTACAAATTTGAAGCGGGTACCCCTCATATTTCTGGTGCAATTGGTTTGGCTGCTGCTATCGATTTTTTAAATGATGTCGGTCTTAATCATATTGCACAGCATGAAGCCCAACTTCTCAAATACGCTACCGAACAGCTATCAAAAATTGATGGTTTGCGTATTATTGGTGAAGCCGATGTAAAAGGAGGGGTTGTCTCTTTTATTATTGAGGGCGTTCATCCGCATGACATGGCTACTTTAATGGATCAAGATGGTATTGCGGTTAGAGCCAGTCATCACTGCGCTATGCCGGTTATGCAACATTTTGATGTTCCAGCAACGATTAGAGCTTCATTTGGTGTTTATAATAATTTAGATGATATAGACCGCTTAGTGGCTTCAATTAATGAAGCAAAAGAGATGCTTTTGTAATGTCTTGTTTACGTGCAAAGGTCTCTATTATTTAAACGCTAAGAGTCGATATTCAATTCAAGCTACCAGGCCTGGTAGCTTAATAAATGTTTTTTTATTTCCTTTAAATTCTGTTTTTTATTTAGTTTTTTGTGGCATATTAGTTCCATGACTGAAGAAACTAAATCACCACTACAATGGATTCGCTTAGAGCTCATTCCTTTGCCTCATTGTGAATCTGACTATAAAAATATGCTGCTATGGTGGAATCCTACAGAGTCACTTCTTCAAGGTGAAAATGTTGAGCTTATTAAGCAAAAGCTTGATGAAGCTATGGAGAAAGGTTCTATTATGTTGGTTTCTCAAGGTTCCATTGAAATAACGAATCCATATCAAAAGCCAAGTGAACTGGCTGCCATATTAGGTCAATATTTTTGGGTAATCCCAGAACCTGTTGAAGCGCCTAATCTGGAAGATAACGCATTAGCAGACAATGACGATTCTAAAATGATTTTGCAGTAGATTTTGAGTCTAAACTTTAAATAAAGCTAGAAGTGACCAGGCCTGGTAACTTTTATTTTGTTTAGATTTAGGGTTAAAGTGGTATGTAAAATTTCTATTTATTTTTCTAGTTATATTTTTAGTTAGATTGTGATTCATTGTATGATATGCGGATTATTAAAATTCAATGAGACCTTTATACGAGTCTAGGATGTAAGAAAAAAGTGCAAGAATTCTTTAGACTGAAGTTAGAGAATTACCGCCTTTTTTATGCATTCATCGACGCTTGCAAAGGTCTCTCAATATATAGAAAGTTAGTAGAATGAAAGAGCAAGTTAAACAGATTCATTTTGTAGGAATCGGTGGGGTTGGAATGGCTGGTATTGCTGAGGTTTGTTTAAACCTTGGTTACGTAGTTTCAGGTTCAGACTTAAAACATAATCCCACTGTGGCACGTTTAGAATCTTTAGGTGCTTTGATTCAACTTGGCCACGACGCTGACCATGTTAAAAATACCGATGTAGTTGTTGTGTCTACCGCAATTGGACCAGGAAATCCGGAAGTAGATTGGGCAAGAGGTGCTCGAGTTCCGGTGATTCCACGAGCAGAAATGCTGGCTGAGTTAATGCGTATGCGTTTTGGTATTGCCATAGCAGGGACACACGGAAAAACCACAACAACCAGTTTAGCCGCGGCGGTTTTAACACAAGGTGGCATTGATCCCACATTTGTTATTGGTGGTAAGTTAAACCAAGTGGGTTCCAATGCTCGTCTTGGTTCTAGTAAATATTTGGTGGCGGAAGCGGATGAGTCCGATGCTTCTTTTTTACACCTATCTCCGATGATGTCTGTGGTCACTAATATTGATGAAGATCACATGGAAACCTACCAGGGTGATTATCAAATATTAGAAAATACCTTTATTGAATTTATTCATCGTTTACCTTTTTACGGTATCGCTATTATGTGTATTGATGATGAAAATATTCAGAAAATTCTGCCTAAATTATCTCGTAAAATTTTGACCTATGGCTTTTCTGAAATAGCAGATGTTAGAGCGATTAATGTTCAAGCAAAAGGCTTGCAGATGGAATTTCAGGTTTTGATTGGTCGAGAAGTGAGTTTTGATGTTACCTTGAACTTGCCAGGTAAACATAATGTACTGAATGCATTAGCGGCGATTGCTATCGGATTAAAATTAGATGTTTCAATTGACGCGATACAACAAGGGTTAGCCGAGTTTGGTGGAGTTGGTCGTCGTTTTGAGGTTTATCCACAGCGCACAATTGCCTCTCATAATGTCACCTTAGTCGATGACTATGGCCATCATCCTACTGAATTAGAAGCCACAATAGCCACCGCAAAAGCAGCTTTTCCAGAACGGCGTTTGGTGTTGGTTTTTCAACCACACCGTTATACTCGTACACGTGATTTATTTGATGATTTTGTACAAGCTTTGCTTGGCCCAGACTTAGTGATTTTGTTAGATGTTTATGCGGCTGGCGAGGCACATTTACCAATGTTTGACTCTAAAGCTTTACTACAAGCACTCAGGATTCGCGGTGGAAATGGCTTTTATGCCGATAGTTTAGAGCAATTGAATACGCTTGCGGGTGATGTCCTGCAAGACAACGACGTATTGTTGGTTATGGGAGCAGGGGATGTCGGTCAAGTTTCTAAAGCTTGGCAAGAGCAAGGAGCGTTGGTTTAATGGATTTTGGTAAGGTTGCGGTTTTAATGGGCGGCAAGGCTGCAGAAAGAGAAGTCTCTTTAAGAAGTGGTCAAGCGGTGACTCAGGCTTTTATTGATCAAGGAATTAATGCGGTTTCTGAAGATGTCACTTCTCTTGATGATTTGCAACGTATTGCCAAAGAGTATGATCGCGCCTTTATTGCCTTGCATGGTCGTTGGGGAGAAGATGGGGTTGTCCAGGCCATTTTAGATGACTTAGATTTACCTTATACAGGAAGTGGTATGGCGGCTTCTGCCGTAGCTATGGATAAACTCAGAGCTAAATGGATGTGGATGGGGGCGGGTTTGCCAACACCAGGATTTATTTGGGTCTCGGAATTAATGCCGCTTGATATCGCTGAATTTGATTTACCTTTTCCAGTCATTGTTAAACCTTGCCATGAAGGTTCAAGTATTGGAATGCGAAAAGTTTATGATAAACCAGGCCTGGTAGAAGCGGTTGAATATGCTCAGCAGTTCGATAGTGAGATTTTAGTTGAACAGTGGGTGACGGGACGTGAATATACTTGTGCGGTATTAAACCAAAAGACTTTGCCATTAATTGAACTCAAGACAACCCATGATTTTTATGATTTTGATGCAAAATATAAATCTAATGATACTCAATACATCTGTCCGTGTGATTTAGACTCTGAAACAGAACAAGATTTACAAGAGCTGGTTTTAAATGCTTTTAACGTGCTTGGGGCCAAGGGCTGGGGGAGAGTTGACCTAATGTTAGACGAAGATAACCAGGCCTGGTTAATTGAATTGAATTCTGTTCCGGGTATGACTGACCATAGTTTAGTTCCAATGGCGGCAAAAGCCAAAGGGATTAGTTTTGAGCAGCTGGTTTTAGAAATTTTAAAAACGTCTCTTTAAGAGTTTTGTATTCCACCAGGGCAAAGCACTTAATATGCGAATTCAAGAGATATTATGCGCATGATTTTACAAAAAAATGCTGAATTTTGCTGATGTATAAAAGAGGGTGTCTGCTTGTTTAATCTTAAACGCGGTATTCAATTAGGAGTGTTAATTCTAGCGATTGCTTTATTGGCGTTGTTAGTTTGGTCTTCAACTCAAAAAAACTCGCCATTGTATCAGCCTATCGAAGCCTATGATTTAATCACGCCTGTAAACCAAGTTACCCCAACAGAAATTTATAAAACGGTAAAACCCTATTTAGGTAAGTCATTTTGGGATATTCCTCTTAATCGCATTCAAGCAGATTTAACAAGTTTGGATTGGGTAGATTCTGCCGAGGTTAAAAGAGAGTGGCCTAACTTGCTTTATCTCTCGATTAAAGAACAGGTTCCCGTTGCTCGTTGGGGTGAAGCGGGATTAATTAACCGTTCGGGGAATGTATTTTTTCCATTATCAATTAGCGGGTTTGAAAACTTAGTCCGTTTAGATGGCAGATTATCTAAATCTAAAGTTGTTCTAAAGAATTTAATTGATATTCAAAATCAATTAAACCCGCTTAAGTTAGTGGTTTCCCAACTGAAACTTAGTGATGACAATGTTTGGTCAGTCAAAATCTTAGATGGACCGACAATCGTTGTTGATGAATTGGCATACCAACAAAAGTTACACCGTTTTATTCAGGCTTATCCTAAGCTAGAAGTTGAGACGAGAAAGTCAGCACGAGTTTATGATTTACGCTATAGTAACGGGTTTATAATAGCTAAAAAAAATTCTTAATAGTGTGAAAAGAGAAAAGGTAAAGCACAAGATGGCGCGTAAACAGCACACCTCAAATACCGTAGTAGGTCTTGATATTGGAACTTCTAAAATCGCTGCGATTATCGGAAAAATTAAAGCCGATGGTGAAATTGAAGTGGTAGGGATGGGGACTCACCCCTCTAGAGGACTAAAAAAAGGTGTCGTGGTCAATATCGATTCTACCGTAGAGTCCATTCAACGAGCTATTGATGAAGCAGAAAGAATGTCGGGTTTTGAAGCTCAATCGGTGTTTGTCGGGATTGCGGGGAGTCACATTAAAAGCTTTAACTCAAATGGTATGGTGGCTATTCGCAATCAAGATGTTCAGCCTGATGATATTGAACGAGTGATGGAAGCGGCTCAAACCATTGCTATTCCAGGCGACCAACGTGTTTTACATATACTTTCACAAGAATACATTATTGATAATCAAGGCGGCATTCGTGAGCCAATTGGTATGTCTGGTGTTCGTTTAGAAGCTAAAGTGCACATGGTGACGGGTTCGGTTAGTGCAGCACAAAATATTACAAAATGTGTCGAACGTTGCAACTTAGGTGTTGCTGATATTATCTTGGAACAATTAGCCTCTAGTGACTCTGTTCTTTCAGAAGATGAAAAAGAGTTAGGGGTTTGTTTAGTTGATATTGGTGGTGGAACCACGGATATTGCGGTATTTCACAATGGCGCAATTCGTCATACTGCTGTGATTTCAGTGGCAGGAGACCAAGTGACTAATGACATTGCTGTTGCTTTAAGAACGCCAACTCAAGCGGCAGAGGAAATCAAACGTAAGTATGCTTGTGCCTTACCACAGCTTATCGATAAAGATGAAGAGATTGAAGTGGCCAGTGTGGGAGATCGTCCTGCACGTTGCCTTTCTCGCCGAACGCTAGTTGAAGTGATTGAGCCTCGTTATGAAGAGCTTTTTCAATTGATTCAAGCAGAGTTACGCAGCGCAGGTTTTGAAGATGTCTTGGCTGCAGGAATTGTATTGACTGGTGGAAGTTCATTAGTAGAAGGTGCGGTTGAATTGGCTGAAGAAGTCTTTCATATGCCGGTTCGTTTAGGTTATCCGCAAGGAGTAAAAGGGTTAACAGATGAAGTGAATAGCCCTTCCTACGCAACCACTGTTGGTTTATTAATGCATGCTCGTGACCATATGGGTGGAGCCATCCCTGATGCACCAGAGCGTTCAAGTTTTTCTGATGCAGGATCTGTTTTTGAACGTATGAAAACCTGGTTTAGTAAAAGCTTTTAAGAGACCTTTGACCTTTGCACCCAAGGGCGTAAACACGAGACTGGAATGTAAGAAAAAAGGCAAAAATTTTTTAAGCTTAAGATAGGGAATTAAGGCCTGTTTAACCATTCATCGACTCTTGCAAAGGTCTTTTTAAGTGAAAAAAATTAAACTTAATCTGACAAAACATCAGTTAATGATTAACCTAGCTTGATAAAAATTCACTATTAGATTTGAGTTATTTTTTTAATTTTGTGAAGCTCAATATTGTAGCTTGGGTAAACGCCTTAACTCCCCTTGTAATAAATGGTGCAAAGTTCTTAGTGTAGTGAACGGTAAAAAAACGCTGCTGTTTCTCGTCTCTACAGCCGAGTTCTTCGTTTGAGCGCAGCGAGTTCAGCGTTTTCAGTTCACAAGCTTAGAACTTGCCCATTTATGGAGTGGGGTTTGTTTTTTGGTTACTTTTTTGCCAAATTGCAAAAAGTAACGGGAAGCCTGAGTGATAAAATTTAAGGCAAAGGCTAATATTTTAAAAGGCTTCTCAATCGATGTAGTCTGATTAAATCTAAGCTTTTACATTTTAAGTGAACTAAGTAAATTTAGGTCTAAAGTTTGCGGGGCATATTATGGTAAAATGCTTCGAATTATCAGTAAATTTATGTTGTACTGCATTTATTATAGCCATAGCGAAACGCTACCTTGTTTATCACCCTAATTAGAAAATGAGTTTCCCTTGAATCAAAGAACACTTGCAAACAAAATTAAAGCTAAAGGAATTGGTCTGCATACGGGTCATGAATCTGTAATGACATTGAGACCAGCCCCTGTCAATACTGGGATTGTGTTCAGACGAGTTGATTGTTCACCTGAAGCAGAGTTTAGAGTTTCTCCTGAAATAGTTGGTGAAACGACACTTTGTACAACTATTGTGAATGAGGCGAATACTAAGCCTGTTAAGATTGCCACCATTGAGCATTTAATGTCAGCACTTGCAGGAGTGGGGATTGATAATGTTTACATAGATATTACTTCTGATGAAGTTCCTATTATGGATGGAAGTTCTTCGCATTTTATTTTCTTATTGCAGTCTGCGGGTGTTGCTATTCAAAATGTACCCAAACAGTTTGTAAAAATATTAAAGCCAGTGCGTGTAGAAAATGAGAAGGGCGGTTGGGCAGAGTTTAAGCCTTATAATGGTTACCGTTTAAATTTTTCAATTGATTTTGAACACCCTGCATTTCAGCAAACAGCTGAAAAAATGACGTTAGAGTTTTCTTCAACCTCATACTTTAAAGAAGTCAGTCGCGCTCGTACTTTTGGTTTTATGAAAGACATGGAATCCTTGCGTGCTAAGAACCTGGGATTAGGCGCGAGTTTAAAAAATGCCATTGGTCTTGATGATAGTGGTGTCATGAATATTGAAGGTTTACGCGACAAAGATGAATTTGTTCGTCATAAAATTTTAGATGCGGTTGGAGACTTGTATATGTTGGGTCATCCAATTGTGGGTGAGTTTACTGCTCATAAGTCAGGTCATGCTCTTAATAATCAGCTGTTACGAGCTCTAATGGCTCAACCCGATGCTTATGAACTGACTGACTATGCTGACGATAAGCCACCAGTGCAATATGGTAGTAGTAAAGTGGTTGCATAGATATTGCTATTTAGTGCAAAGTTTTTTTAAAATTCAATATGAGACCTTTGCACGAGATAGGTGCGAAAGAAAAATGAGGAAAAATTTACCTTATTGCGGCGGAAAATGCAGGGAATAGCTAGCTATTCGCAAGTTTTACAACAAAAATAAGGTGAGTTTTAACCATTTTACTCGTACATACTCTCGTGCAAAGGTCTCAATATAAAATCGAATATTTATAACCACTAAAAAACGCCTCTATTCAGAGGCGTTTTTTTTTGCTCGTAAACTAAGGGATGCAAGTGCTTTACTAAGCCCTTCAGATTTTACGTTTTGACTGAGAGCAAGCATTTCTTGAGCAGCTTCCTGGCTTGGAGGTTCTACTATTTTTTTTACTTTAATGGGGTCTGGTGTTTTTGGCAGAATATTCACTTTTACACGTTGAAGCTCTAAGTGAGGAAAGTGTTCCTGATAAATGCCTAAAAGATTGGGTTCGTAAAATCTTAGCTGGGTTGCCCAAATCGCTTCGTCTAGTTGCAATAAAAGGCAGTTTTTTTCAAAACTTACACCCACTAAATGGGGTTGAAGTTCAGAAGGTAAACTGTCTTGTCCAACTTCGAGCAGTGCTTGAAATAGTTGTGCATCTTCAAGCAAACTTTTTAACGCACCGTGTGCTTGATTTAATAGAGGTTTCATACTGCGAGTAATGGGTTTTATGTTAGAATATTTGCTCATTTTACCGCAATAAGTTGAGTCAAAAGCTATAATGCTTGGGTTCATTTGTAAAATGCTCTCAAACCCCATATAGAATTCGCTTAAATGGTGGTAATTATCACCTAAAAAAGCACTATTTTTTAACTGGAATATACACGTAAATGGCCATTAATATCTTTACAAAAATCTTTGGTAGTCGTAACCAACGCATATTAAAGCAGTACCGCAAAGTCGTTGAAACAATTAACACATTTGAGGCGGATTTTGAAGCTTTATCAGACGAAGAAATTCAGAATAAAACGGTGGCGTTTAAACAAGCATTAGCTGACGGTAAAACGCTAGATGATATTTTGCCAGAAGCCTTTGCGGTTGTCCGTGAGGCCGGTAAACGTGTCTTTGGTATGCGTCACTATGATGTTCAGATGATTGGTGGAATGGCCTTAAACGATGGTCGTATTGCGGAAATGCGTACGGGTGAAGGTAAAACATTAGTGGCAACGCTTGCTGCATATTTAAATGCGTTACCAGGTAACGGTGTTCATGTTATTACAGTAAATGATTACCTTGCAAAGCGTGACTCTGAATGGATGGGGCAGTTATTTGAGTTTTTAGGTTTGTCTACGGGGGTTATTTTAAGTGGTCAAACTCAGCAAGAGAAGCAAGAAGCTTATGCTAAGGATATTACCTATGGTACCAACAATGAATTTGGCTTTGACTACTTGCGTGACAACATGGCAATTTATTCAGCGGAAAGAGTTATGCGTCCGCAAAACTATGCCGTTATTGATGAAGTTGACTCCATCTTAATTGATGAAGCAAGAACACCGTTAATTATCTCTGGTCCAGCAGAAGATAAATCAGAATTGTATAAAAAAATTAATCCGCTTGTTGCTCACCTAGAGCAAGGAGAAGAGGATAAAGAAACCAAAACATCAAGTGGTGATTTTACAATTGATGAGAAAGCTAAACAGATTTATCTGACCGATGATGGTCATGCTAAAGTTGAATCAATGATGGCAGAAGTCGGGTTGTTAGAAGATGGTGATAGTCTTTACGATGCCGCGCATATTGGCCTTATGATTCATGTAAATGCCGCCTTAAGAGCAAATTTACTTTTTGAAAAAGATCGTGATTACATTGTTGAAGATGGTCAAGTTGTTATTATCGATGAATTTACTGGTCGTAAGATGGAAGGGCGTCGCTGGAGTGAAGGTTTACATCAGGCGGTAGAAGCTAAAGAAAATGTTGAAATTCAACAAGAGAGTCAAACGTTTGCCTCGATTACATTCCAGAACTATTTCCGTCAATATCACAAACTTTCCGGTATGACAGGTACAGCGGATACTGAAGCGGGTGAATTTTTATCAACTTACAAATTAGAAGTGGTTGTTATTCCACCAAATAAAGTACCCGAGCGTGTTGATTTACCCGATTTAGTTTATTTGGATATGCAAGGTAAATTTAATGCGATTGTAGAAGACATTCGTGAAACACATAAAGCTAAACAGCCAGTGTTAGTCGGTACGGCTTCGATTGAAATGTCTGAACTGCTATCGCGTTTTTTAACAGAAGCAAAAATACCGCATAATGTTTTAAATGCTAAGCAACATGAAAGAGAAGCCTCTATTATTGCTAATGCGGGATTGCCGGGTGCGGTAACGATTGCAACCAATATGGCCGGTCGTGGAACGGATATTGTGTTGGGTGGTAATTTAGAGATGGAAATTGCTGAGCTAAGCAATCCAACAGATGAAAAAATTAAAGAATTAACCGAAGCGTGGAAAGCACGACATGAAGCCGTGTTAGGTTATGGTGGTTTAAAAGTTATTGGTTCTGAGCGCCATGAGTCAAGACGTATTGATAACCAATTGCGTGGCCGTTCAGGTCGTCAAGGTGATGTAGGAACAACCCGTTTTTATCTCTCTTTAGATGATGATTTAATGCGTCGTTTTGCATCAGAAAAAGTAAAATCGATGATGAAACGTCTCGGCATGACATCAAATGAAGCGATTGAGCATAATATGGTGACTAAATCAATCGAACGTGCACAGAAACAAGTTGAGCGTATGCACCAAGACGAACGTGCAAACCTTCTTAAGTTTGATGATATTTCTAACCAGCAGCGTAAAGTTGTCTATCAGCAGCGTAATGAATTAATGGAAGGTGACGATGTTGCTGAAGTGATTGATAGTTTACGTGAGCAAGTAGTAGAACAATTGGTTGGTATGTATATTCCAAAAGGTTCTTTAGAAGAACAGTGGGATATACCAGGCCTGGTTAAAGCACTTCATGAAGAATTGGGTGCTGAATTGGCTATTGAAGACTGGTTAAAAGAAGATAGCTCTCTTTACGAAGAAAAACTTGTAGAAAAAGTGATTGCTGAATTAAGCGCCATTTATCAAGAGAAAATGAGTGTCGTTGACCCGACCACTCGTCAACACTTTGAAAAAGAAGTTTTACTGAGAACGATTGATAGACAATGGCGTGAGCATTTGTCTGAGATGGATTATCTTCGTCGAGGTATTCACTTACGAGGTTACGCTCAAAAAGATCCTTTTCAAGAGTACCGACGTGAATCTTCAGAAATGTTCCAAAACTTTTTACAGGAAGTGACTTTTGAAACGGTTAAAGTTCTTTCACTAGTACAGATTGAAGGTTCAGAAGATGTAGCTGAGTTTGATGAGCAAACTGAAAATGAACGTCCTCATAACCTTGAAGCCAATCATCCATCAGCAGATGGGGTGGATGCAAACTTAGAACAACAAGAAGCTCCAGAAGAAGAGGATAGTACTTTTAGACGTGAAACTCCAAAAGTAGGGCGTAATGATCCTTGTCCTTGTGGTTCAGGTAAAAAATATAAACAATGTTGTGGAAAATTAAGTTAATTAGCAGTATTCTTAATAACCATAAAGTAAACGTTTGAATTGCAATGAGCCCACCGAAAGGTGGGCTTTTGCGTTTTAAATAATACAGACCTTTTTACAAATGTATGATTAAAAGGTCTCAGTAATCTTATCGAGCATAAGGATAGGCATAATCATGAATTTAGATCACCTTGTTTTACATCCCGTAGCCGGTTTTTATTTAGGAGCGTGTTCGGCGCAAATTAAAAAAAATGGCAAAACTGATTTGGTGGTTGCTGAGCTTTGTAAAGAGGCGATAACGGCAGCCACTTTTACGCAAAATGCTTTTTGTGCTGCTCCTGTTACTCTAGCTAAATTCAATTTAGCAGAGGTTCAACCACGTGCGTTGATTATTAATGCCGGTAATGCTAATGCCGGTACGGGTGAGCAAGGTATGATTGATGCTAAGCAGTCTTGTGATTGGGTAGCAAACGAATTAGGTTGTAATAGCAACCAGGTTTTACCATTTTCCACGGGAGTCATTGGTGAAAATTTACCAATGGAAAAATTTCAATTAGGTATTCCTCAAGCGATTGCTAATCTTGCTGTCACATCTTGGAAAGACGCTTGTTTAGGTATTATGACAACCGATTTGGTGCCAAAAACAGTGAGTAAAATTATTGAAATTGATGGCCATTCTGTCACGATTACGGGGATGTCTAAAGGCTCAGGAATGATTCATCCTAATATGGCAACTATGCTAGGTTTTGTTGCCACAGATGCCAAAATTAATCAGCCATGTTTACAGAAATGTTTGACGGATGCAGTGAATATCTCTTTTAACAGAATTACCGTTGATGGTGATACCTCTACTAATGATGCCTGCACTTTAACTGCAACACAGCAAGCAGATATGCCTGAAATTAATTCTGTTGATTCAGAAGCTTATCAACAATTTGCTGAAGAAATTAATAGTGTGATGACTGAACTGGCGCAAATGATTGTGCGTGATGGGGAAGGCGCAACTAAATTTGTTAGCGTGATTGTTGAAGGTGGAAATTCTCAGCAAGAGTGTTTAAAGGTTGCGCATACAGTAGCACTATCCCCACTAGTTAAAACCGCACTGTTTGCTTCAGACCCAAATTGGGGACGTATTTTAGCCGCTGTTGGCCGTTCTGAAATTAGTGCATTAGATGTCGATAAAATTAAAATTTATTTAGGCGATGTCTGTATTGTAGAAAATGGTGGAAGAGCTTCAGACTACACAGAAGAAGCCGGGCAGGCGGTTATGAATGAAACCGATATAGATATTTTGATACAGCTAAATCGCGGTGATTATGCTGAAACGGTTTGGACGACTGACTTTTCTTATGACTATGTCAAGATTAACGCAGAGTATCGTTCTTAAGCTTGTTCTAAAAAAAATTAAAAAGCTCTTGATGCGGTTGTTATTTCATTAAACGCATCAAGAGCTTTTATTATTTATTGTTGTGATTTGTGGTTAATAATTTCTTCTAAAGCATCACACAACGCTTGATTTTCAAAGTCATTTCCAATGGTAATTCTTAGGTATTGGTCAATGCGTGGCTTATTAAAGTAGCGCACAATAATGGATTTTTCTCTAAGCTCTTCAGCTATCCATTTAGCCTCTAATTTTGGATGGCTAGTAAATACAAAGTTGGCTGCTGAGGGTATGGTGTTAAAACCAAGTTCAGTCAACTTAGTCACTAATGTTTCTCTGGTGTTGATGACCGACTGACATGCACTTTGAAATGCTTCTTCGTCATCAAATGAAGCCACTGAACCACTGATAGCGAGTTGATCAAGTGGGTAGGAGTTAAAGCTGTTTTTAACACGCTCTAATCCCTCAATTAAATTAGGGTGTCCTACTGCAAAACCTACACGTAAACCGGCTAAAGAACGAGATTTTGATAAGGTTTGTGTCACCAGTAAATTAGGGTATTGGTTAACTAAGCTGATCGCACTCTTTCCTCCAAAATCAATATAAGCCTCGTCAATCAAGACCACTTTTTTGGAATGATTTTGTAATAAAGTCTCAATATTATCCAAGCCTAGCAACTTTCCGGTTGGCGCATTAGGGTTAGGAAAGATTATGGCTCCACAATCCTGAGAGTAATCATTTATGTCTATTGCAAAGTCTGCATTAAGGGGAATGGTTTGATAATCAATACCATATAGACCACAATAAACAGGGTAAAAGCTATAGGTGATATCAGGAAATAGCAGCGGTTTATCTTGTTTAAGAAGTGCTTGAAACGCATGCGCGAGGACTTCATCAGAACCATTTCCTACAAAGATTTGATTTGAATTTAAATCATGATAATCTGCAATACGTTGTTTTAGGACATCAGCATTAGGATCAGGATAAAGTTTTAATTTATCATTAGTCGCATTGTGAATAGCCTCTAGAACCTTATCTGATGGAGGGTATGGGTTCTCATTGGTATTAAGTTTAATTAAGTTACTTACTTTAGGTTGTTCACCCGGTACATAAGGGGTTAGGGTGTGTACTAAAGAACTCCAAAATTGGCTCATGCTGCAGACTCGACTTGGTAAAGTTATATAAATTTGAGACTATACTATATTGTGCATAGGTCTCAATTATTAGAATTTAATATTTTACCTTAAATCACCAGGCCTGGCACTAGTGTCCGGAATAAATATTAAAAGCCTTGACAAAAAAGCCGTAACTCCTAGGATAGAAGTATTTCCACCACGAAATAGACTTCAAAAACAATGAGATTACGGCTATGTTTAACTCTACCCGATTTGCCCAATTTTTAAAACCCATTCGTACCACTTTTCAATCACTTGTTCATCAATATCAAACCGATAAACACGCCAAAGGGTTTAGTAGCTGGAATCAATTAGTCGCGATGATGTACGCACAACTTAGTGGCACTAAATCATTACGCCAGTTGGTTGAAGGGTTTAACGCCCAATCCTCTCACCACTACCACTTAGGCGTAAAAGAGCTGAAACGCAGCACATTATCTGAAGCAAACCGTAAACGCTCTGCTGATGTCTACCAAGCACTTTGCCAACAACTCATGGCTGGTGTGAATCGACAATTACGAAAAGAACTCCACGCTTTTACCTATCTAATAGACTCTTCTCCAATTCAACTGCTCGGTAAAGGTTTTGACTGGGCAGTACAAGGTTCTCGAGTCACAGGCTTTAAGCTGCATATGCAACTAGAACTATCCAACCAAGTCCCTGTTTGTTTTGAAATCACACAGGCCAATATTCCTGATATTACTCAAGCACGAGAGTGGAATTTAGAACCAGGTTCAACCTATGTGATGGATAAAGGGTACTTAGACTACCTCTGGTGGAAAAAGCTCAATGACCAAAAAATCAAGCTGGTCTGTCGTTTGAAAAAAAGAGCGGCAATTACCGTCATACAATCCTACGAACTCGATGAAAAAGCCCCTCATATTCTTGAAGACCAATGCATTGAGTTTAGTGGTTCAAGCCAGAAAAAACGTCTTGGTCAATTCCAGATGCGCCGTGTTGTTGTCAAACGTGACGATAATAAAGGTGAATTGGTATTGATTACCAATGACTTCGAGCGTTCAGCTCAAGAGATTGCCCATCTATACAAGCAACGCTGGCAAATTGAATTATTTTTTAAATGGATTAAACAACACCTCAAAATCAAAAGCTTCATTGGCCAAAACAGTAATGCTGTTCGTATCCAAGTGCTATCAGCCCTTATTGTGTATCTATTGATTAAGCTTGAACAGATGAAAAATAAGTCAGCAGAACCGTTGAGAGTAACGTTTTGGCGGCTTGCTCATGGGTTGTTTGAAAGACCTATTCAGCAGAGTGAATACTTTAGGCGAAAACAACAACGGGAAGAGTTTAAGAAATACCAACTTCCGCTATGGGAGGCTGGTATATGAATTGTGGTACTGAAATATTATTCCGGACACTAGTGCCAGGCCTGGTGATTCGCTTTAATTCAATTTTGACCCTGGCTTTGAAATTTGCGTATCCTTATTTTGTGATTGATTATCCAGTATTGTAAAAATTAACCACAAAGACAGAGAGGCACGAAGATAAAAAATAAATAAAAGCGATTAATTTATTACTTGAATCCGCGTTACGTTTAGTTTGATTATTCGTTAAATTTAAGTTGGTATTAGATATTAGAAATCTTCGTGCTTTTGTGTCTTCGCTTTTAAAAGGTTTGTTTAATCAATCATAAAATACATAGAGCCTGAAATTATCAATAGCGCTTTAAAATAAAAATGAAGAGATAGGAAGTATTGTGCCAAATCTGAACTATATTGATATTGCTGTTGGGGTATTAAAAAAAGGGAATTATGTCTGCTTGTCTTTAAGACAAAAGCATCAAAGCCATGCGAATCATTGGGAGTTTCCTGGAGGAAAGATAGAGAGTGGAGAATCCTCTATTGAAGCGCTTAAAAGGGAGTTTTTAGAAGAACTTGCGATTCACACCGATAACTGGACACCGTTGATTGAAATACCTTGGAAATATGAAAAAGTGGCCGTACGTTTATGCGTTTATATTACTGAAAGTTTATTAGGTGAACCTATTGGTAATGAAGGTCAGCAAGTTAAATGGTTTGCAATGGATGAACTGGCGGGTTTGCATTTTCCAGAAGCCAATAAAGGGATTTTAACCGCGCTAGAGCTTGCTAATAAGTACATGATTAGTGGAAGCTTTCAAAGCAAGGAAGAGGCGCTAGATAAATTCAAGCAAGCGATTGATTCTGGTATAAAGTTTTGTCAGCTTCGTGCCAAAAATTTAAATTCTAAAGTCTTTTCTGATATTGCCTTACCTGTGATTGAGCAGGTTCATAGCAAAGACAAGATAAGAGATAATAGCAGAGCGATAATTTTATTAAATGGTTCAGTTGATTTGCTTAATGAGTTGCCAGATGCCGATGGCATTCAATTAGCTTCAAATATGATTTATCAGTTTAATGAACGCCCAATTAATGAAGATAAGTTATTAGGTGTTTCAACGCATACCGATGAGGATATTCAACAAGCCTTAAAAATTAAGGCCGATTTTATATTGTTATCTCCCGTTAAAGAAACTTCTTCTCACCCTGGTGTGCCTGGAATGGGATGGGATGAATTCGCCAGAAAAGTGAAATCAATTCCTATTCCCGTTTATGCATTAGGGGGAATGAAACTCAGTGATGTGGATATTGCTATACAGCATGGTGCGCAAGGCATTGCTGCAATTAGTGGATTATGGCCTGCTGAATAATTAAATTTTTTGAATTAAGCTTTGTGTTTGTTCTAACAGTTCTTGGATAGAACTCGTATTTGATATGACCTTATCTGCATGTACTAATCTTTGCTGTCGTGAGGCTTGTTGATTGATGATTTTTTGAATCTGATTTACGTCACTGTTATCTCTTTGGCTAGCTTGTTGCAGTTGTTTTTCAACAGGACAGTCAACCACCCAAATCTCATCGATATAACCAGGCCTGGTGCCTTTTTTGAGAATCCCTTCAACAAGTAAAGGAATAGCGATAAAGATGTATGGCTGTTGCTGTTTTTTAAAGTATTGAATCTGTTTAAGGGTTTCTGCTTGAATTAAAGGGTGTAATAGCGACTCTAATGCGGATTTAGCTTGTGGGTCGTTGAAGATTTTATTGCGTAATAAAGGTCGATTTAGGCTGCCATCAGAGTTTAAGAAGGTTGCGCCAAACAAGTCAATAACTTGGTTTAGCCCAGTAGAATTTGGTTCTACTATTTGTCTGGCGATAATATCGGTGTCTATGACGGGAATATTGTTTTGTAATAGGTATTGAGATACAGTTGATTTCCCAGAACCAATCCCCCCTGTTAAACCGATTACTTTTGTCATAACTATTTACTTTAAATTAAAGGAGACCTTTGCACGAGAGTATGCACGAATAAAAATGGTTAACATTCACCTGATTTTTGTTGTACCCCAAGGGCACTTCCGTTGGGCGACAACTTGCGAATAGCTAGCTATTCCCTGCGTTTTCCGCCGCAAACGAAGAACTCGACGCCCGAAGGGGTAAGTCGAGAATCAGGCAAATTTTTTACCCTCAAGGGGTACTTACGCCTATTTTTCTTTCGCACCTATCTCGTGCAAAGGTCTCTAAAGGTCAATAAAAGCTTTTAAAGAATTAAACCGTTTCAGGTATTGGTACTGGTTTACCAATTAAATAACCTTGAATATGAGTTGCCCCCCGCTTCACGAACAGCCTCTAGCATTTCTTCGGTTTCTACACCTTCCATCACCAAATCGTATCCTGACTCTATAATCATTTCAGCAGTCGTTTTTAAAATATTATGTGTCCGAACGTCTTTCCCCATTAGGGAATTGGTCATACTCATATCATATTTAACAATATCAACGGGCATGTGTGCTAGATATCGAATGGAGGAGTAGCCACTTCCAAAATCATCCAAGGCAATTAAAAAACCCTCTTTACGGAGCGAATTTAAGGCCTTTTGGGCGTAGTCCATATGATCGATTAAGCTATTTTCAGTAACCTCAATAACAATTTTATACTTTTCTAAAAAGGGGATAAAGGGAGTAAATAGTTCACAAAAGTTGGCTTGTAATAAGGTTTTTCCTGATACGTTGATTGAAACGCCAGTATCTTTGGGGATTTCATTGTTTTGCAGAGCATGTAGAACGCAAGTTATAACTTGTTGATCAAGTTCAACTTCTAATCGGCGACGATTTACTACTGCAAAAATATCATTTGGATAAATGATACCTTCATCCTGTTTTATACGAATTAGTGATTCATAATAAACTTTTTGACTATTAATAGATTTAATTGGTTGGTAGTGCATCTGAATTCCAGATCCGTTATGAATCGCATTCACAACCGTGTTGACAATATTATTAGAGACTAAAGATAGAGATTCATAATCTAAACTGTGATGGTAGCATTGAACTTTTTCATTGAGCGATTGTTTGGCTTTATACATCGCCATATCAGCTTGTCTGGGAAGGTTTGTGATTTCATTAGTTAAATCTTCCAAGGTGCTACTAATTCCTACACTAAAGGTAAGAGTTTCTTTTACCCCTACACGGTTGTAAGGAGCCTCATTTAAAGCAATTAAACAATGTTGAGCAATGTTGATAGTTTCTTCAGGGGTTCTCTCTTTTAATATGACGGCAAATTCGTCGCCGCCAATACGATAGGCAGGGCAATCAAGGGGAAGGCTCTGCTGAATAGTCGCTGCGGTAAGTTTAATGACCTCATCACCCACTTCATGCCCATAGGTATCATTTAATGCTTTAAAAAAGTCACAATCAAATAGCATAAAGGCGGTTAAAGAAGGGGTTTTCTCATGCTGGCTAACGGTTTCATTCCAAGCCTCATCAAAAGCTCGTCGATTGTAAATGTTAGTTAATACATCTCGACGTGCTTGGTCCCACACGGCTTGGTTTTGTTTATCTAATTCATTTTGGACTTTAAACAAATCTCGATGATAATCATGAAGTGAGTTTTTTAGCTCATCTAGTTCAGAAAGAAGAAAGGTTTCTTTTGGTAAAGGGTGCGTCTTTTTTGGTGAGTTTTTTAAACGTAGGAGGTAACTAGATATGATTTGTAAAGGTTGATAAATGGTGATGTTAAAAAAGAACGTTAAAATCAAACTGACAATTAACATGATGATGATTAATTCGATAATAAAGTCTTGAATGAGTTGCCAAAGGTAATCATTAACCGGATTTGAAACTGGTTTGAAATGAATATGTTGCATTATCTCCGAGTAGGGAACGGAACCACTTCCATATAAGTTAATACTGGACTTGTCTAGGTAATAAAAAGTTTTGGTGTTTAATAAATACGATAAGAAGTCAAGAGAGATACCCACGTAACCAATGGTATTCTCAGAATCTCGGCTTTTTATCTCTTGGAAGATATTGAGATGTACTTCAAAGTTTTTAGTAAAAACAAGAGTTGGCTGGGTTGATTTAATTTCATCAGGGAGAAAGAAATGTTGTTTTGCATCAGGTGAAGCAGGAGTTAAAAGTTTTTTATTAGTTTTATAAAGTTCTAAATCATCATAATAGGGTTTGAAAAACCCACTTTCTTTTAATCGTTCATCATGCCAAAAAAAGTAATAGCTAGGATCATGAAATTGTTGATGAACCTCATCCCATTCTGCAAGTGATGACGCTTCTTTTTGTAATTGATTGAGAGAGACGCTTAATGTCTTTAAGAGTTCATTTTCAGCTTGTAATATTGATTGCTTTTGAACCGTTTCTCTAATATTTAGTCCTTGATTATATAAAGCTAAGTTTACGACTAAGAGAAGGGTAACGCCAAAGATAAGAAAAAAAGCAAAATAAAATCGTATAGATTTTCTAAAAAAAATCGGGGCTTTCACAGGCTATTCCTGCCGGGTTGATAGATTTGAAATAATCTCATTTAAATGATCTTGCAAATCAAATTCATGTTCACTAGAAAAGAAATGGTTAGCACCGTCAACCATAATTAACTCTGTTGGCGATTTATCTAAAGCGGTAAGCCAATCTTTACCTACACTTAAATAACGTTTATCAGCACCACCCATAATAGTAAATGTTGGTATCGTTGTATTTTGTAAACTTTTTAAAACATAATTTCGGTCTAATTTAAGGTAAGAAAGATAACTTTCAGGTGTGGCAAGGTAATTGTTTTTGCAAAACAAGAAGCTGTATTTGTGCGGACGATTTTGCTTTTTCGCAATCAAGTCTTCAGCAAATACAATCTCATTATCTAAGGTTCCTAATTCTTTACCTTTAAGGTAAAAAAGGCTAGTAAATATGGCCCCGGAAACGGCTTTGTCATGATAGGTATTAAGGTATTCGAGAACTTCTTGGCTACCACTAGAGTGTCCAACAAGAATAATTTTTTTATGACCTTGTTGTTTTAACCAGTCAACCCAATCTTTGATTTCAATAACATCTTTTTCAAGTGTATGAGTATGGATTGAGTTGCACTTTAAAGAACTTTTTCTTTTATTAATATCCAGCGTTAAAGTGGGAGCTAAAGTCGTATAACCTTCATCTTCAATACCTTTAGCCATTGCCACAACTGTGTGAAATTGATTGGTTGTTAAAAAGCCATGAATAATTAATATAGCGGGCTTATCTGAATCTTGTTTAATATATCTTGCTTCAGCTTCTATGTTTAACGGCTTGATGGTTTGAGTAATCGTCTCGGCATAAGAATTTCCTGCAATACAGAGTAAACCTGCTAAAAGGCTTGTAGAGATTAAGGTATTAAATTTAATTCTTATGCGATTCATGTTTAAGGTGACCTACGTATTTGTCAATCTTTTCTGTCTATTGTTAGCCAGTATTAATGGTTAGATAAAACTAATCTAATTAAATAATTCTATGTTCGATTATAAGCTTTTCAACTGAAATTGTAATGTTTTAAGTCGAATATATTCGTAATATTACTCTTAATGTATTTTCTTGAAAAGCATATCTATTGACTTAAAAATGGCTAAAATACGTTATTAAGTAATTTATTAGATATTTGAGAAAAATTTATGTGCGGTATTTGTGGCGAAATTTATTGGAATGGTAGTCAAGCGTCAAAAATAAATATATCTCCTATGCTTAAGGCAATGGAGCGTCGAGGGCCTGATGATGAAGGTGTTTGGTTGAATGAACATGTGGGTTTAGGACACCGTCGTCTAGCGATTATTGATTTAACTACAGCAGGCCATCAACCTATGATAGACGATGGTTTAACACTGGTTTTTAATGGTTGTATTTATAATTATGAGTCACTCAAATTAGAACTTGAAGCGTTAGGTCAAACATTTCAGTCTCATTCTGATACGGAAGTTATATTAAAAGCTTATCGTCAATGGGGAATGGATTGTGTTAGCCGATTTGAAGGTATGTTTGCTTTTGCTATTTGGGATGACGAACAACATCAGTTACTTATTGCTCGTGATCGAATGGGAATTAAACCACTCTATTATGCTCCGATTGATGGTGGTGTTCGATTTGCCTCCAATACGCAAGCGTTATTAGATACGTCTGGAATTGACACCGATATTGATCCCGTTGGTTTGCATCATCAACTTACGCTTCATGCCGTTATTCCTGCACCTAATACTATTTTAAAAGGGATTAAAAAGCTCGAGCCTGGACATTGGTTAATTATTAATCCAGATGGTCAGATGTATAAAAAACGCTTTTGGCATTTAGAGGCAAAACGTCCTGAGAAATTAAATGATTTGCCTGCGCCTAAAAATGAAAAAGAGTGGATTGATGAGATACACCAATCATTAAAAGAAGCTGTTCATAAAAGGCTGACAGCTTCAGATGTCCCCGTTGGAGTGCTTTTGTCTGGAGGACTTGATTCTAGTTTAGTTGTAGCTCTTTTAGCAGAGGCAGGTGTTGAAAATATTAAAACGTTTTCAATTGGCTTTGAGGATGCTCCAGAAGAAAAAGGTAATGAATTTGAGTTCTCAGACTTAGTGGTGGAACGTTATCAAACAGACCATAAAAAGTATTTAATCTCAAATAATGAAGTGTTGCCGCGTTTACACGAAGCGGTTGAGGCGATGTCAGAGCCAATGGTTGGACAGGATGCCGTGGCTTTTTATCTTTTATCCGAACAAGTCTCAAAAGATGTCAAAGTGGTCATGTCTGGCCAGGGAGCAGATGAAGTTTTTGGCGGTTATTTTTGGTATAGCAAAATGGCTGAAGCAGGCAAAAATATAGATATGAAAAAACCGCAGCAAGCGGTTGGTGCTTTTGCCCCATATTATTTTGACCGTTCGCATGATGAGTGGCTTGCTGTTATAAATCCAAAATATCATATTCATGATGTGACTTCTGATTATGTTGGTGATTGTTTAACTGATGAGGGCGCGGATACTTTTTTAGATCAAGTTTTACGGTTTGATGTAACCACATTAATTGTGGATGATCCTGTAAAGCGAGTGGATAATATGACAATGGCTTGGGGCCTTGAAGCTCGCGTACCCTTTTTAGATCATGGTTTGGTTGAAGTGGCTATGGCTGCTCCTGATGCTTTAAAACTTAAAAATGACGGGAAGCATATTTTAAAAGAGATTAGTCGTGGAATCGTTCCTGATGAAATAATTGATCGGCCTAAAGTTGCCTTTCCAATGCCTGCTTTAAAATACGTTCGAGGTGATTTCTTTGAGTATATGAAATCGTTACTTACATCGCCACAAGCAAGAGCAAGAGGTATTTTTAATCAAGAAAAACTCGCCGAGCTATTGGCAAACCCAGAAGCTCCCGAAGCATTTACTGCGATTCAAGGAAGTAAATTATGGCATGCCGCATTACTTGAGTTTTGGTTACAAAAGCATGTGGATAAAACAATTTAATACTGAGAACTTTGCACGAAAGTATGCACGAGTAAAAATGGTTCTAGGTGCCCCTTGAGGGTAAAAATTCACCTGATTTTTGTTGTACCCCAAGGGCACTTCCGTTGGGCGACAACTTGGGAATAGCTAGCTATTCCCTTCGCTTTCCGCCGCAACCAGGTCAATTTTACCTCATTTTTCTTTCGCACCTATCTCGTGAAAAGGTCTCATATTGCCCTAATTTTATCTATATTTTTTATGTATAACCTAGTAAAATAGTCAAGAATTAAAACTAGTAAGGAAAGAAGAATGGAAAACCAAGATCCTATTGTTAAAGAAACATTAGAGCGTATTCATAGCCAAGTAACCAATAATCCTGTGGTTATTTATATGAAAGGAACCCCTCAAATGCCATCTTGTGGTTTTTCTAGCCGTGCGGCTCAAGCATTAGCAGAAACCGAAGAAAAATTTGCCTTTGTGAATATTTTAGCGGATGCAACTATTTTTGAGTATCTTCCAAAATATCAAGATTGGCCAACATTCCCTCAGCTTTATATTGATGGAGAGCTTCAAGGTGGATGTGATATTACGTTAGAGTTAGCTGAGTCTGGCGAGCTTAAAAAGATGATGGCTGAAGCAAATGCAAAGCATGAAGCAAAGTCAAACGCTTAAACTTATTTACCATGTTTAAGTTAATAAAAGGCACTGTTTAGTGCCTTTTTTTATTACTAATGGGAGCGTTAACTTAGTATAGATTTGAGCAAAGTCTCTTAGAAAATATTCAAACTACCAGGCCTGGTAACTTGATGAAATTTAAGTTTTTTATTTAGAATTTTCTGATTTGTTGTCTTCAGATTTATTGTTTTCTATAGGCCATTGATTAACGATCTCACAAAACAAATCCGCTGTTTTTTCAGTGTCATAAACAGCTGTGTGAGCAAGGTTGTTGTCCCACTCCATTCCAGCGCACGCAGCGGCTTTAGCTAAGACGGTTTGCCCATAAGCTAAACCTGACAGCGATACGGTATCAAAGGTACTAAATTCATGAAATGGCGACTTAATTTTGCAACGTTCAGCCGCCTTTTGAACAAAATTAAGGTCAAAAAAAGCATTATGTCCAACCAAAATAGCACGGGTGCAACCAGTAGCTTTTACTTGTTGTTGAATCGGTGTAAATAATTCTGTTAAAGCGCGTTTTTCATTAACAGCCTTTCTAAAAGGGTGGTACGGGTCTTCCATTCCAATAAATTTTAAAGCATTTTCTTCTAGGTTTGCTCCCTCAAATGGCAGGATATTTTTTTCATAGCTCTGATCACGAGAAAGATTGCCGTTTTCATCCATTTTTAAGGTAACAACGGCCATTTCTAATAAGGCATCAGTATGATGGTTAAATCCAGCAGTTTCTACGTCAACTACTACCGGTAAAAAACCGCGAAAACGGTCTTTGATTTGAGTCACTTTGCTCATGTATTCACTTTAGCTGCTCTTTACAGCGATTTGACAAGCACTTTAGATTGTCGTTGAAAATTATATAAGGATTGTTTTTTTTCTGGTAATACTGAAATATCTGCAAGACTAAAACCGTGTTCAATAAACCAATGGTGAGTATGGGTTGTTAACAAGAAGATTTGTTTTGCATTTATTTTTGAAGCATTGGCTTCTACCGCTTTAAGGAGCTCATCACCGAGTTCTTGGCCTTGATATTCGGGATGAACAGCTAGGCATGCAAGTTCTGATAGGTTGTTTTCGTTTGCATACAGAGCAGCACAGCCAATAATGAGTTGGTCTCTTTCAATGACGATAAAGTTGGCAATTTCGAGCTCAAGTCTTTCACGTGAGCGTTTAACTAAGACACCTTCTTGTTCAAGAGGGTCTATTAATGCAAGAATTCCGCCTACATCATCTATGGTTGCCGGTCTTAATTCGTGGTATCTATCACTAAATACAAGTGTTCCAGAGCCATCACGTGAAAATAGTTCAAGTAGAAGTGCACTTGGATCATTTTGATTAATTAAATGAACTCTCTTTACTTTGAAACTTGTCTGTTTAACTTGATTTAATAAGCGACCTTGCTCATTGTTAGCCGGGTTTTTAGTAATCGCATTTAGTTGAGGAATACTCAGCTGTTTTGGAAGACTTTCTAATTGTTGGTCAGAACCATAAATCATTAATTTATCAGCATTAATTGCGCTGGCTATATGACAGGCTTGCTCTAATGTGTTCAAATTGAATACTTCGCCGGTTAAAGAGTAGGCTATTGGAGTGAGTAGTGCAACTTGGCCCGAATTTAAACAATCAGAAATAGCTTGATGACGAATCTTTCTGAGTTTGCCGGTATGCTGGAAATCGATACCGTTAATGACGCCTTTAGGTTGCGCAATAACCCAATTACCGGAAACTAACGTCGGTGGGTTAGGTTGTTGGCAATTAGCCTGACTAAAAGTTGCTTCTAGTTGGCTACGAAGTAATCCAATTGTTTTTTGAAAAACAGGAATTAATTCACTTGGGGTAATTCTAAATTGTTGGTGAAGTTCCCAGTTTATACCAGCGTCATTAAATGCTTTATTTAACTGGCTCGATGCACCCATCACCAAAACAATTTTAAGGCCTAAGTTATAGAGTAAACCAATGTCTTGAGAAAGTTGTGAGACAGATTCTTTACACGATATAAAGTCGCCCGGCAGGTAAACAACACAGGTTTTTCCACGGTGTTGTTCAATGTAACGGGAGGATTGTCTTAATGTATTAATAAAATCTAATTCAGATTGCTGCATGAATGTGCGAAAATAAGTGTAATAATTTAATAAGTATAACAGTCTGACAGGTAAAGTCTAAAGTTGAAATAGCTTTACCGTCTTTAAAAGGAGTTTTTTATGCCAGATTATCGTTCAAAAACCAGCACGCATGGCCGTAATATGGCTGGAGCAAGAGCTCTTTGGCGAGCCACAGGAATGGGAACAGAAGATTTTGGTAAGCCGATTATTGCTGTTGCCAACTCTTTTACTCAGTTTGTACCTGGTCATGTTCATTTAAAAGACATGGGGCAACTGGTTGCTAGAGTCATTGAAGAAGCTGGCGGTATCGCTAAAGAGTTTAATACGATTGCGGTAGATGATGGGATTGCTATGGGGCACGACGGTATGCTTTATTCACTGCCTTCACGTGACTTGATTGCGGATTCAGTTGAATATATGTGTAATGCCCATTGTGCAGATGCTTTAGTGTGTATATCAAACTGTGACAAAATCACTCCAGGCATGATGATGGCCGCCATGCGTCTGAATATTCCAACGATATTTGTCACCGGTGGACCAATGGAATCTGGTAAGACGGTTCTAGGTGGTGAAGGCATTAAATTAGACTTAGTCGACGCTATGGTCATGGCAGCTGATGATTCCCGTTCTGACAGCGATGTAAACGATGTTGAAGTTTCTGCCTGCCCAACTTGTGGGTCTTGCTCTGGGATGTTTACAGCCAACTCGATGAACTGTCTAGCGGAAGCCTTAGGGATTGCTTTACCAGGTAACGGAACAACCTTAGCTACTCACGCTGACCGTAAAAATTTATTTGAAGAAGCCGGACGTCGTATTGTCGAAATTACCAAACAATATTACGAGCAAGATGACGAAAGTGTTTTACCTCGCTCAATCGCCACCTTTGAAGCCTTCCAAAATGCAATGTCTTTAGACGTTGCAATGGGAGGTTCTACCAATACTGTATTGCATTTGTTAGCCGTGGCACACGAAGCAAAAGTGGAATTTACCATGCAGGATATGGATGAAATCTCACGCCGTGTGCCTTGTTTAGTTAAGGTTGCGCCCAATTCAAAAAAATATCATATGGAAGATGTTCATCGTGCCGGTGGCATCATGCGTATTTTAGGTGAGCTTGAAAGAGGCGGTTTGATTAATACCGATGTCCACACTGTGCATGCCTCTTCTATGGGCGCAGCCATTGATTTATGGGATATCAGCCGCAGTGAGAATGAAGCGATTGAAACCTTCTTTAGAGCCGCACCAGGAAATGTCAGAACAACAGAAGCCTTCAGCCAGTCTAAACGTTGGAAAACCGTTGATGTGGATAATGAAACCGGGTGTATCCGTTCGATAGAAAATGCCTATACCCAAGATGGTGGTTTAGCCGTTCTTAAGGGAAATATTGCCTTAGATGGTTGTATTGTGAAAACTGCCGGTGTTGATGAGTCTATCTTTAAATTTTCTGGAAATGCCAAAATTTATGAAAGCCAGGATGCTGCCGTCGCCGCCATTTTAGGCAATGAAGTGGTTGCTGGGGATGTGGTCTTAATTCGTTATGAAGGGCCAAAGGGTGGGCCAGGCATGCAAGAGATGCTTTACCCGACCAGTTATCTCAAATCTAAGGGCTTAGGGAAAGAGTGCGCCTTGTTAACAGATGGACGCTTTTCTGGTGGAACTTCTGGGTTATCTATTGGGCATTGTTCACCTGAAGCCGCTGAAGGTGGAAATATCGGCTTAGTCCAAAATGGTGATGTGATTGAGATTGATATCCCTAATCGTACGATTAACGCTCTAGTCTCAGATGATGAGTTTGAAAAACGTCGAGAAGCAATGGAAGCAAAGGGTGCTGCACATGCTTGGAAGCCAGAAAAGCCTCGTGAAAGAAGAGTAACAGCTGCATTAAGAGCTTATGGAGCAATGACAACCAGTGCTGCATTTGGTGCTGTTAGAAACGTTGAACAAATAGAGCGTAAATAAATTTTGGAGATTTAGATAAATGTTTGCAAATAAACTTACTCAAGCACAACGTCAGATTGTATTTGATTTAGCCGTTAATTTAGCGGCGGCTGATAATGATGTATCTGAAGAAGAAATACAATATTTAAAATCTTTTAGTAGTGCTTATGGAATTGAATATAATCTCGATAATGGCGAAGTAAATATTGATGATGCCATCACTCTTCTGGATACAAAAACGTCAAGAATTATAACTCTTCAAGAGTTGATTAAACTTTCATATAAAGATGGACACTTTGGAAAAGAAGAGCAGGATAAGGTCTTTTTAATAGCGCAAAAAATGGGATTAAATGACCCTGAATTGATAATGCGAATTGAAACATGGGTTCGTCAAGGGTTTGACTGGGTCTATGAAGGTGAGCAAATGCTTGATGCAGGATAATCAAGTAGGTTTAATTTTTGTAAAGTGACTTGATTTGACTTACAAGGCCGGCATTTGCCGGTTTTTTTTATTCTTGATTTTATTAAGAGACCTTTGCACGAGAGTATGCACGAATAAAAATGGTTAAAATTCACCTGATTTTTGTTGCACCCCAAGGGCACTTCCGTTGGGCGACAACTTGCGAATAGCTAGCTATTCCCTGCGTTTTCCGCCGCAATCAGGCAAATTTTTCCTCATTTTTCTTTCGCGCCTATCTCGTGCAAAGGTCTCATTAAGATAATTTATTTGAGTTATTCTAAAAAAATGTAGGCATAAAAAAACCCAGCAGTGCTGGGTTTTGATGTGAGATAAATTAATCTTTTAAGATCAATTATTCACGGTAACCTGGTGCATTGATTTCTAAACCATTTGAAACATAGGCTTCAAAAAACTCTAAGTTTTTGAATTCTGCACTTTGAGGTTTAAACGGTGTAGCACGCATGTTTTTCATACAACCCACATAGCGTCCTTCTAAGGTATGTAAAGATTGTGACTTAGCACGGTATACAGGGAAGTGAGTAGGGTGACCTAAAAATGGTGACATTATGTTTGAACGTGCTTTACGTCCAGCATTGTATGCGTGACATTTAGCACATGATAACCCTAGCTGACCACGAACCTGAGTAAACACAGCACGTCCTGCTTCATAAGCTTTACGAGCACCTTCACTTTCGATTTTAACATTGATGATTTGTCCGCGAGCGTTATAACCTAGGTAAGCACTAACTTGTGCAAGTTTACCTTTACCTGTTTTATAAGCTTTAAGACCTGCGTCAGTACGGCATTTATTGATAGAACCTTCAAGGGTTACAACCTTGTTTGCCGCATCATCAAAGTATGGGTATTTAACACGTACTTTTGACACATCTGAACCAAAGCATTTTTCATAGATCGTCTGGTGTTTATTCCATTCAGCTTCACCAGCATCAATGTCATCTAAATAAGGAGGGAATTCTTCTGCGGCTTCCCATTGAGCCTTTTTATCTGCGTCATAAATATATGCGCCATTAATATATTCTTTATGTGCAATTTTTGGATTTTTTGCAGTGAAGAAATTTAAGACTTGTTGACGATCCATCTCTGGATCAACAGCCAATGCTGATGTTGAAGCAGCACCTACTGCCACACCTAATGATAAGGCGATTAGTAGTGTTTTTTTCATTCTAATCCTCCGTCCGAGAGCTCTGTATATTTCTAATTATTATATTTTTAATAGAGTTTTTTGGTACCAGTTTTACAACTGATACCAAGATATAAATCTAATTTAAACTATTATTTAAGTTTAATAGATTTAGTACCTTTTGCACCAGTGTTGTCAGTAATACTTACAGTTACTTCATCACCTGAATTTGCGTTTAATTTTACAGCCATGTATGGGTTAGCTGATACTGCACCAGACCACTGAGCGTCAACTGCAGCAGTACCGTTTACAGAAACTTGAACCATATCGATGAACTTAGCTGGATATGGCTTACCAGTTTTTTTGTTCATACGAGCACCAGACTCCATTGGGTGCTTGATTAGAGCTTTAACTTGAGCTACGCCACCTTTTGACTTACCACGCATTCTAATTTTAATAGACATGTTATTTCCTTTTAATAATTTGTTATGTTGTAGAAATTAAGTAATATCAGTGGGGATTAACCACCACAACCACCGATTGTTACTTTAACTTCTTGTTCAGCTTTAAGTAGTTTCCCACCAGCTTTAACAACGGCAACAACATTCATTGTTTTACCCATTTTAATACGTGTAGAAACATAACCAAGTGCACCAGCGCCGAAATTATATTCACAAACTAATGGATGTGTGTTTTTGCTTGCCATGATAGCGATAGACTCAACGCCATCGATACCAGAAGCATCAACTGTTACAGGTGTTACAGCACCGTTTTCTGCGATAGCAGGTGCTTTAAGTTTGATATCACCAGAATCTGCAACGCTAGCAGAACCAAAAGCGCTATTCAATGCGTCATCAGTTGTTTTAGCTTTAAATGCTTTTGAATTCCAGTCTGCAGCTAATACTACGTTAGGTGTTAGAAGGCCAGCGTTAACAGCTACAGCTGCTGCGCCAGTTGCTAGGGTACCTTTAAGGAAAGATCTACGTTTCATAAGGTTTTAAACTCCCGGTTAAGGTTTAATAAAAATTATAGAGTATAAATGTAATCAACAATTTTGTTGATTTCATCATCTGATAAAATGCCATTTTGCCCGAATTGAGGCATCATGCTGTTGGGTACAGTACGCGTTTCAGGTTTACCCCATACTTTGTCAAATAGCTTTTGCTTATCAGGGTAGCGAAGTTTCATCGCGATTAAAGCAGGACCAATGTTACCAGGCATAGTACCGTCACCAGCCATATGGCAAGCAAGGCAATTACCTTTTGATTTGCTAAAGGCAAGTTTTTTGCCTTGTTCAATCGTTGATGCGCCTTTTTCAGCTGCTTGAACAGTTGAAATTGGTGCAGCAACTACCGCGGTTGAAATAGCTAAAGCAGTTAAAAGTTGCTTCATTTTAGAATTCATCATTCTTCTCCTCCAAAAGTGTCTTTCGACGTTCCCATTATATGTTGGGATTTTTTATTATGAACAAAAGAGATTGCTCTTTGTGGTGTTAGCTTACTCAGTTACTTAATAAACGCAAGGTTTTTGAGGTTGTATTGCGATAGCAATATTTAATCATGGTGAAATTATTTTTTATGACGTGTCATTGTTTTTCTTTTTTATCTTTATTTTTCAATAATTTGTAAATTTTGTTTTCAAGAATAAAAATTTCTTGCTTAAGTTTGTTGTTGTTTGTATTTAGGGTTTCTTTAGCTTGTTTTATGAAGTATTGGCTTTTTTCTATATTACCAATTTCAAGATTTTCTTTGGCAAGATTGATGTCAATATAGCTTTCTTGTTTAGTTTTTGAATACAGTTCAGCTAATTCATTATAAAGTTCATATTTATAACTTAATTTGTTTTCTGTTTTCAGTAGAAGTTTTATGGCTTCTTTTGTTTTTCCATTTTTTTGTAAGTAGCGACTGTACAGAATGGGTATGCTCGGGTTGTTTGGATAGAGTTCAAGTTTAAATTTTATGAGTTTTTTAAAATCATTAAGTTCTTGTTTGTTTATTTTTGTGTTTTGTTCTGTATAAAAACGTATAAGTAAAGTTGTAAAAACCGGGAAGCTTTCCTTTTGCGTAGCCATTTTTATTAGGCACTTAGGTTTTTTTAAATCTTTCTTTAAATGGCTAATCCCTAATTGATAACAGTTTAATTTTTGAATTTCATTTTGGGTTAATTCAGGTTGTTTTATTTTAAGTTTGTAATCATCTTTTATCCGCATCTTAATAAATTGTAGATGGCTTACCGGTTCGCTAATGATTCTTTTCATTGTTTGTGCACGGTTCTCTGCTTGGGCAAGGCGATTGTCTGAAACAGGGTGTGTGCGTAAGATTTCTGGTGTTTTATGGGTGTTTAAATTGTTCGCTTTGCTTAACCGACCAAAAAATGCACCCATTGCATGCGGGTTGTAGCCAGCTTTGTTAAGAAGTTTTATGCCGATTGCATCAGCTTCTGATTCATGTTGTCTTGAGTTTTTTAATTGCTGTTGAATGTTATATCCCATGCCGCCCATAAGAGTAGCCATACCTGCGGTAGGGTCTTGAGTACCGATTAAAATGGCAGCAATGAGAGTTGCAATGCTGTTTAAACTACCTTGGGTGTTTGAGTATTCATATCTTCTTGAAAGGTGGTTTTGTGTAACGTGTGAAATTTCGTGAGCAATCACGGCTGCGAGCTCGTCTTCGGACTGGGTAGCTTCAATTAGCCCTGTGTGGATTCCAATGACACCGTTAGGCCCTGCAAAAGCATTTATGCTTGAATCTTTGATAATGTAAAATTGATAATTACGATTGTTACCGGTATAGCTGGCAAGTTTGTGTCCTAGCTCTCTTATATATGCGTTAACTTCTAAGTCTTTATAAATGTCATATTGAGTATGTAAGGCGGTATTAAAGGCTCTACCAAGTTCCTGTTCCGTTTGATGGTCATACTCAATTAAGTCAGGTGAGCCTAAGTCAGGTAAATTTTCAGCTTGAGCAGAAAATGTAAGTAGTAAAATCCATAGAGCGAGCACAAGTTTTAATGAAATCGCTTTGTAGTCATTGTTTTTGATAGAGGCAACCGAGTGCATTTATGTAATATCCATTTTGTTTTTAGTTATTATATGGATTAATTTTTTATTAAAAAGTTGAATTTGAGACCTTTACTCGATATAGGTGCGAAATAAAAATGAGGGAAAATTTTCCTGGTTGCGGCGGAAAACGCAGGGAATAGCTAGCTATTCTCAAGTTTATCAACAAAAAGCAGGTGAATTTTAACCATTTTTATTCGTTCATACTCTCGTGTAAAGGTCTCAATTAGGATTGAGGCAATGGAATTGAATTTTGTAGGGTTGGTTTGTCCAATGCCTATTATTAAATTGAAAAAGTATTTGGTGGAAAATAAAGATCAAATTATCAATGTTGAATTGTTAATAAGTGATAAAAGTGGGCTTAAAGATATTCCTGCTTTTTGTGAACAGTCTGGGTTGAGCTGCAAGTTAATGGCTAATGAGAATGTTATTCGATTTAAAATTCAAAATTAATAGAGACCTTTTCACGAGATAGGTGCGAAAGAAAAATGAGGGAAAATTTGCCTGATTGCGGCGGAAAACGCAGGGAATAGCTAGCTATTCACAAGATTTTCAACAAAAATCAGGTGAATTTTAACCATTTTTACTCGCGCATACTCTCGTGTAAAGGTCTCTAATACAATGTACGCTAAAAGTTGATTTAAGGTAAAGGTAAAGCTTGTGCAAGAAGATACAAATCAGTTAAGTGTTATTCATAGTAAAGGTAGTTTAGATTGGGCTTATCCAACTTTTATTTTGGCAAGTACTGCCGCTGCTATGGAAAAAGATGTGGAACTGTTTTTTACTTTTTATGGGCTAAAGGCGGTTTTGAAGGACACGACTCATTTAAAAGTATCACCATTGGGTAATCCAGGAATGGTAGTAAATTCTCCTGTTGGTCCTGCATGGCTAAAAAAAATAGATTGGAATGTAGTATTGCCAGGCCTGGTATGGACTCTTCCAGGTATGAGCAAACTTGCAACTTGGGGGTTTAAGAAAACCCTTGCAATGCAAGGTCAAGTCTCTGTTGAAGAATTGAGGTCATTGTGCCTAGAGCTTGGTGTCAAAATGACGGTATGTCAAATGACGATGGAGATGATGGGGTACAAAGAAGCGGATTTTATTGAAGGAGTGCAATTTGCTGGTGCCGCGACTTATTTTGCAAATACTCCTAAAAATCAATCTCTTTATATATAAAACTCCTAGTCTTGGTTTTAAGTTTCATTACACAATGTTTTGTTTGACGGCTTAAATCATTCATCCAATGTATAGATATATTGATAGAATATGACTAATAAAGTCCTTCGCACCTATTTCGTGTTTATGCTCTTGGGTGCAAAGGTCTCTAAAAATAAATTTTAATTGTTAAATTCATAGTTGAGAATCGTATATGAAATCGTTCAATAGAGGTATTTACCTGTTACCTAATCTTATGACTACAGCGGCTTTATTTGCTGGTTTTTATGCAGTTATAGCGGGTATACAGGGGCAATTTGAGCAGGGAGCGATTGCTATTTTACTTGCTATGGTTTTTGATGGACTAGATGGACGTATTGCGCGTATGACAAATTCTTGTAGTGCGTTTGGTGCTGAATATGACAGTCTTGCAGATATGATTTCATTTGGATTAGCTCCAGCTATTTTAATATTTCAATGGACTTTAATCGATTTTGGAAAGCTTGGTTGGTTGGTCGCTTTTATTTATACCGTAGCCGCAGCTTTGCGTTTAGCACGCTTTAATACACAGGTTGGAGTTGCAGATAAACGTTATTTTCAAGGCTTGCCGAGTCCGGCGGCGGCTGCACTTTTAGCGGGTTTGATTTGGGTCGTAGAGAGTAATCATATTGATATTGCGATTACACCCGTTGTTGCACTAATATTAACTGTTTTTGCGGGTCTAATGATGGTTAGCAATACCCGTTTTAGCTCTTTTAAAGAATTAAACTTAAAAGATAAGGTGCCATTTGTTACTTTATTGATCATTGTTTTAATTTTTGTGGTTATTACTATTGAACCAGCAATAATACTGTTTTTAATCTTTTTTGGTTATGCCATCTCTGGGCCTATTATTACGCTTTTAACGTTGAAGAAAACACGAGCACAAAGAAAATCTACTAAAGAAGGTGCACAGTCTTCTGAGGTTTCTGAAGAGTCACAAGAGCCACAAGAACCACAAGAGCCATCTGACTCTAAAGATGGCACGGACTCTAATGCTGCCATTGATGCTGATGGAAATAACGATTTATCAGAGATAGCGAGCTCAGAAATCGATAAAAAACCTTAATTTAGACATTGCGGTTATTACTTGAATCTGCGAATTCAAGTAAGTTAAAAATATAAATAGAGAGTTTTGCAAGAGCCTTGCTCGAGCAAATCTTTCAAGTAAATGAGACCTTTGCACGAGAGTATGCACGAGTAAAAATGGTTAAAATTCCCCCGATTTTTGTTGAAAAACTTGCGAATAGCTAGCTATTCCCTGCGTTTTCCGCCGCAAACAAAGAACTCGACGCCCGAAGGGGTAAGTCGAGAATCAGGCAGATTTTACCTCATTTTTCTTTCGCACCTATCTCGTGCAAAGGTCTCTAAATATAAAGTTTGATGAGAAAAAATATTATGAAAGACCATTTAGTAATTTTTGATACAACACTTCGTGACGGTGAACAAAGCCCTGGCGCTTCAATGACTAAGGAAGAGAAAATCCGTATTGCGAAGCAGTTGGAAAAACTTCAGGTTGATGTCATAGAGGCCGGTTTTCCAGCGGCATCTCAAGGGGACTTTGAATCGGTTCAAGCGGTTGCTTCTGTAGTTAAAGATAGTACTATTTGTGGTCTTGCTAGAGCGGTTGAGAACGATATTGTTAAAGCGGGTGAGGCAATTAAGCCAGCAGCCTCTGGTCGTATTCATACATTTATAGCAACTTCTCCCATTCATATGGAGAAAAAGCTAAAGATGTCGCCAGATGAGGTGGTTGATAGAGCTATTTGGGCGGTAAAGAGAGCTAGAGATTTTACTGATGATGTTGAGTTCTCTCCAGAGGACGCAGGGCGTTCTGATATTGATTTTTTATGCAGAATTATTGAAGCGGTGATTGACGCGGGTGCAACAACGATTAATATCCCTGACACCGTTGGCTATAACCTACCTCATCAGTTTGGAAATTTATTTAATGAATTGATTGAGCGTATTCCAAACTCCGATAAGGCGATTTTTTCAGCGCACTGTCACAATGATTTAGGTCTAGCTGCAGCCAACTCTTTAGCTGCGGTAAGAAATGGGGCGCGCCAAATAGAGTGTACGATTAATGGTTTGGGTGAGCGAGCAGGTAATACTGCTTTAGAAGAAGTGGTGATGGCGGTTAAAACGCGTCAAGATATCTTTACCGTTGACACTCGAATTAATACCCAGGAAATTCTTGCAGCTTCTCGTTTAGTATCAAATATTACTGGTTTTCCAGTTCAACCAAATAAAGCGATAGTCGGAGCTAATGCCTTTGCACATGAATCAGGGATACATCAAGATGGTGTGCTTAAACACCGTGAAACCTATGAAATAATGCGCGCTGAAGATGTAGGCTGGAGTACCAATAAAATGGTTATGGGTAAACACTCCGGGCGTAATGCATTTAAAACACGTTTAGAAGAGTTGGGTATTGAGTTTGAAACTGAGCAAGAGTTGAATGAGGCTTTTGTTCGATTTAAAGAATTAGCGGATCGTAAGCATGAAATTTATGATGAAGACTTGCAGTCTTTAGTAACCGATAACAATATTCAGCGTGTTGAAAATTGTTATCGCTTGGTTTCTTTAAAAGTATCTACTGAAACGGGTGAAAGTCCGCAAGCCGATGTGACTTTGTGGGTTGATGGTAATGAAGCAAGTGCTTTATCAACCGGCAGCGGAGTTGTGGATGCAACTTTTAAGGCAATAGAATCTTTGGTTGAATCCGGTTCCTCATTACTGCTTTATTCTGTCAGTAATGTGACAAATGGAACGGATTCATTAGGGGAAACTTCAGTACGTTTAGAAAAAGGTGGCCGTATAGTTAATGGTCAGGGGTCGGATACAGATATCGTTACTGCTTCTGCTAAAGCTTATATTAATGCATTAAATAAGCTGGAATCTGATATGAATAAAGCTCACCCTCAAGCTCCGGTTTAAATAGTTAATGAGTGATTCAAAGTTTTCTTCTGATTTGTTTGAACAGCTCGGCGGCGTAAATTGGGTTACCAAGCCTGGTTGGTTTTCTGAAGCGATTCAAGAAAACTCAGTTGCAAAGATGGCCGAAGCCGGGATTGCTGAAGTTGTTCAAGAGCATGTTGCAGATATTGATAACAAAGATGAAGACATATCATCTATCTCTCAGAGTGAAAACGCAGAGAAATCTGTAAATATTCCTTCTGAGAATTCTAATGCTTCTGTTACCAATAAAAGTAATAAGGAAGCGGTATCAAATACTTTAATTGAGAATGCAGTTGTCTTAATTGGGCCTGGTTTAGAAAGTATTTGGCAGGATGAGACGAGTGTTGCTTGGCAATTATGGCAAAATATTTTGCTGGCTTTCAATTGGGATGAATCTCAGGTCGTCTTTTTTGATACCGAGCTATTGGTCTCTGATGATATGGTTTTTTCTACTATGGAAGAGGTGATTGATTTAGGGGTTGAGTGGTTGCTGACCATGGATGAGGAACACGACATTGTGGAGCAATTAGCTGAAGGTGTGCAGGTTGTGTCTGTGCCTGACTTTGAATCAATGTTATCTGATCCCTATTCTAAGCAAAGTTTTTATCATTCTGTTTTAGCGGTGAATGGTTCTGTTTAAGTTCACTTACTTAGTGACTCATTTAATTATCGTTTGAATCTATGTCAAAAAATTCCCTTTTTAGTTATCTACGTCCAATGGATGAATCGGATCTTTCTCAAGTTTATGAAATTGAGTTAAAGTCTTATGACTATCCGTGGAGTTTTAATGGTTTTGAAAAAGCTTTAGACCAAGGTTTGAACTATGTTTTTTGTGATTCAGAAGATAATATATTAGGGTATTGCTGTATTTTGCCCGTTTTGGATGAAGCCAATATTTTAAATATTTGTGTTTCACCCGAGTTTCAAAGGCGGGGTATTGCTAAAAAGGCATTTTTAAAAATATTGTCTACTTTAAAGGCCAGTAATTATAAGATGGTTTTTTTGGAGGTGAGAGAGTCAAATACGCCAGCTCAAATTTTATATCGTGCTTTGGGATTTACCGAAGATGGTGTTCGTAAAGGGTATTATCGTTCCCAGTCATGGGATGAAGAGCAACTTGAATTAGTAGATGATCGCGAAGATGCGATTTTGATGTCTTATTCTTTGCAGAGAGGCTAAGTTCCTTAAAAACTTACCAGGCCTGGTAAGTTTTTAAGGACTGTTTTAAATTTAAAAAAGAGATTACTTTCTTAATTCAGTTGGCACGGTTTTACCAATAGTTTGCGCCATCTCTTTATAAAGTTTTGGATTTGCCGCTAAGATGTTTCCGCTATTAAGAAAATTATCACCACCATTAAAGTCTGTTGCTAAGCCACCGGCTTCTTTAATAATGATAGCGCCTGCAGCGATATCCCAAGGCTTTAAATTAAATTCCCAAAAACCATCTACACGTCCACACGCAACATAGGCTAAATCTAAAGCGGCTGAACCTGCTCTGCGAATACCGGCGGTTGACATCATAAAGGATTTGAAACTCGCCATGTAAGCATCAATATAGCTAAAATCATGATAAGGAAAGCCTGTTGCAAGTAGTGCATTGTCTAGTGTTTTTTGCGGGCTAACGCGAAGGCGATGATTGTTTAGAAAGGCACCACTACCACGGGTTGCTGTAAACATTTCATCTCGAATAGGGTCAAAAACAAGACCATGCTCAATTTTACCTTTTACTTCAATGGCAATTGATACGCTAAATTGTGGGAATTGGTGTAAAAAGTTTGTTGTACCGTCGAGAGGGTCAATAATCCATCTTACGTCTGAGGCTTTACCGTGTTTTTTTGATGCGCCACTCTCTTCAGCCAGAATGTCGTGATCAGGGTAGTATTTTTTAATCGTCTGAATAATGGTGTTTTCAGCTTCTTTATCTACTTCACTGACGTAATCGTTTCTACCTTTGTGCTCAACAGTGAGTTGATCTATACGGTCAAGGTGGTGAAGAATGTTTCCGCCAGCGGCTCTTGCGGCTTGCATTGCAATATTTAGTAGTGGATGCATCTGTATTTGTCCTATGCTTTTGACTATGATGATGTCTAAATTGTTAACGAACGGGTAGAATGTCTGCCTTGAGTAGACCTTTTTACGTGAGTCGGGGGTGTAAGAAAAAGTGAAAAACTCTTTAGATTTAGTCTAATAAAACCGCATGATAGTTTACTATTGGGGCGGATTTTTTAGGCTGAAGATAGAGCTTTATAGCCTTTTTTAACCATTCATCGACTCTTGCAAAGGTGCTAACCCATGTACAAGCAGAAATTAATTTGAGGCCTTTGCACGAGATAGGTGCGAAAGAAAAATGAGGTAAAATTTGCCTGATTGCGGCGGAAAACGTAGGGAATAGCTAGCTATTCGCAAGTTTTTCAACATAAATCGGGTGAATTTTAGCCATTTTTACTCGTGCATACTCTTGTGCAAAGGTCTCAATTTGTTAGATTATAACGGAAAAGAGATAAATGATTGAAGATTACCGTCTTAACCCAGGCTTATCAAAAATTAAAGTTGTATTAATTGAAACGTCTCACCCTGGGAATATTGGCGGTATTGCCCGTGCAATGAAGAATATGGGATTAAGTCAATTAGTTCTAGTGAATCCTAAAGAGTTTCCCAGTCAAATCGCTTCAGCAAGAGCATCAAGTGCAACAGATGTTTTGAATGATGCAAAAGTAGTTAGCAGTTTAGATGAGGCCTTAGCGGGTACAAAGTTAGTGGTTGGAGCGAGTGCGCGCTTAAGAAAAGTTTCATGGCCACAGTTGGATGTAAGAGAAACGGCTAAAATGGCTTTAGAAACCGTTGAAGAGGGTGAGGTTGCCTTGGTTTTTGGGCGTGAAGATTCTGGATTAAGTAATGCAGAGATGGATAAATGTCATTATTTAGCACATATTCCAACAAATCCGGTTTATAGCTCACTTAATATTGGTGCCGCTGTACAGGTGTTTGCTTACGAATGTTTAATGGCAACTGAAATAGAATCAGTGCACAGTAAAGGATATCGCCATAAATTAGCTTCTACTGAGCAACTGGAAGGTTTTTATGACCATCTATTTCAAGCATTGCAAGATATTGAGTTTTTAGATCCCGCTAAAAATGCGAGATTTATGCGTCGAATGCGTCGTTTATTTAATCGTTCACAATTGGATGTTAAAGAGATTGATATCTTAAGGGGTATTTTAACCGCGGCGCAAAGGCAGGCATTGGGTCAAATAGTCGGGCAAAAAGCAGGTCATGAAATCGATGAAAACTCAAAAAATGACAAGGTGGAGAGTTAAACGTGTTTAAAAGATTAAAATCTGATATTCGTTGTGTTTTTGATAGAGATCCTGCAGCAAGAAATACATTTGAAGTGTTAACCACCTATCCTGGTTTACATGCTTTGTTGTGGTATCGCTTTGCTCATTGGTTTTGGAATCTAGGGTGGAAGTGGTTAGCACGTTTTATTTCAGGTTTGGCACGATGGCTAACCGGTATTGAAATTCATCCTGCTGCAAAAATTGGTGAAAGGTTTTTTATTGATCATGGTATGGGGGTTGTGATTGGTGAAACCGCAGAAATTGGTGATGATTGTACCCTGTATCATGGTGTGACTTTGGGTGGGACGTCATGGCAAAAAGGTAAACGACATCCCACGTTGGGTAATGGTGTGGTTGTAGGGGCAGGGGCAAAAGTTCTGGGTCCTATTGAAATTGCCGACGATGCACGTGTAGGCTCAAATGCGGTTGTATTAAAAGCTGTGGCTCAAGGTGAAACGGTGGTAGGTATTCCTGGTCGAGTGGTTAAGCAGCAAAAGGATGATGCAGAAGTTCGTCGTGCCAAAATGGCAGAAAAAATTGGATTTGATGCTTATGGTGTCAGTCAAGAAGCTCAGGATCCTATTGAAAAGGCGATTTATAGTTTGCTGGATCATATTCAGGTGCAAGATGAAAAGCTTGAAAGGTTAGCAAACTCTCTCTCTGAGATGGGGGGCGTTTCCATTGATATGGATATGCCAGGCCTGGATGATGTTGTGCTGGAACCCAGTGATCCTGAACAAGCTGCGCATTTAAAAAAGAAAAATAGTGAACCTAAGCCGGAATAAAGTATTTTATGTGATGAATAATTCTTGAGTTAATTACTTGGTTATTATAAAATCCTTATATTATTTTTAAGGAATGAAATAAAATGAAATTAACCTCTAAAGGCAGATATGCGGTAACAGCAATGATTGATATTGCATTAAATCAAGATAAAGGTGCGATTACACTATCATTAATTTCTGAACGCCAAGGTATTTCACTTTCTTATTTAGAACAGTTGTTTGCTAAGTTAAAAAAAGCGGGTTTAGTGTCAAGTGCTCGTGGCCCTGGTGGGGGCTATCGTTTAAGTCGTATTGCTTCAGAGATTTCAATTAGCGAGATTATAAGAGCAGTAGATGAATCGGTAGATGCTCGTAAGTGTGCTGGAAAGTCTAATTGTCGAGGTGGGGATGAGTGTTTGTCGCATTCTCTTTGGTCAGACTTAAGTGATACTATTGATGCGTTTTTAAAAAATATTACACTTCAAGGTGTTGTCGATAAAAACCATACAAATTTAAAAGAAATTACTTTTGGTTAAGTTTTCTTTTCTTATAACTTCGACGGTTATAAGTTTTAATAAATTAGGAATAAAAAATGGCTGTAACATTAACTGAAGCGGCATCAAACCGCGTAAAAAAGATGATTGCTAAACGAGGCCGGGGTCAGGGTTTACGCGTTTCGACTAAAGTAAGCGGCTGCGCTGGATTTTCTTATGTTGTCGATTATGTTGACGACCTTAAAGATGGTGATCAAGTTTTTGAAAGTTTTGGCACCAAAGTGGTGGTTGATTCTAAAAGTCTTGAAAATATTGATGGAATGGAAATTGACTATGTTCAAGAAAGTTTACTGAATGAGGGTTTTGAGTTTAAAAATCCTAAAGTCAAAGAGAGTTGTGGATGCGGAGAATCCTTTACTGTCTAGAGCTTTTGTTGCATAGTTATTTGCCATATTGTTAAAAAAAGCCCCGGCATAAGTCCGGGGTTTTGTTTTTCTGCAGTTTTGTCTATTTATTGTTAAAATATGCCGATTAAAAATTAAAGGATTTGCAAGATGCAAAGAACATTCTCAATTATTAAGCCAGATGCGGTTTCTCGAAATCTAATTGGTCAGATTACTCAACGTTTTGAAGATAATGGTTTACGTGTTGTTGCCTCTAAAATGATTTGCTTAACTGTCGAACAAGCAGAAGGGTTTTATGCAGAACATAAGGGTCGTGATTTTTACGAGCCATTAGTGTCTTATATGTTATCTAATCCTATTATTGTTCAGGTTTTAGAAGGCGAAGATGCGATTGCTAAAAATCGTAAAATCATGGGTGTTACTGATCCATCTAAAGCTGATGCAGGAACGATTCGAGCAGATTTTGCGCTATCCGTTCGTGAAAACTCAGTACACGGTTCTGACTCGCCTGAAAGTGCCGCTAGAGAAATCGCTTTTTTCTTTAATGAAAATGAATTGTGCTCTAGAAACTAATGACTAATAGCAACGTGACTCAAAAATCTGCAGACAATAATGTGCAGAATCCGCCTGAAAAAATGGACCTTTTAGGTATGGATCGCAAAGCAATGGAAGCCTTCTTTACCTCAATTGGAGAGAAGCCTTTTAGAGCCGGTCAAGTAATGAAATGGATTCATCAGTTTGGGGTCAGTGACTTTGAAGAGATGACTAACTTAAGCAAAGCTTTAAGAGAAAAGCTTTTAATGGTAGCGCAAGTTAGAACGCCTAAAATTGTAGCCGAACAAATTTCTGAAGATGGCACAATTAAGTGGTTACTTGAAGTTGATAACCATAATTCTGTTGAGGCCGTTTTTATCCCTGAAAAAAATCGAGGTACTTTGTGTATTTCTTCTCAGGTAGGGTGTGCTTTAGAGTGTAGTTTTTGTTCTACCGGTCAGCAAGGCTTCAATCGCAACCTTGAAAATTGGGAGATTATTGCCCAAATGTGGGTGGCCAATAAAGCTTTAGGTTGTAAACCAAAAGAAGAGCGTAGAATTTCAAATGTTGTCTTTATGGGAATGGGTGAACCTTTGCTTAACGTTACGCATACGTTTCCGGCAGCTAGAATTTTGATGGATGATTTTGCATATGGTTTATCTAAAAGACGAGTAACCATTAGTACGGCAGGAGTCGTTCCGGCAATTGATAAAATTAAAGAAGAAGTTGATGTTAGTTTGGCTATTTCATTACATGCACCAAATAACGCTTTAAGAGATATTTTAGTGCCGATTAATCAGAAATATCCACTAGAAGTATTAATGCCTAGCCTTCATAGCTATGTTGAAGGTGGCCACAGTAAAAAGCATGTTACCGTTGAATATGTCATGTTAGATAAGGTTAATGATAAAACAGAACATGCTGAGCAACTGGTTAAACTGCTTCGTGATTTACCCTGTAAAGTGAATTTAATTCCTTTTAACCCTTTTCCTAATACTGAATATAAGCGTTCTTCAAATAATGCCATTCATCGTTTTAGAGCAATTCTTGAGGCTGGCTCTTTGAATGTAACGGTCAGAAAAACTCGTGGTGATGATATTGATGCGGCTTGTGGACAACTTGCCGGTAAAGTCTCAGATAGAACTAAGCGCACTCTTCACAGAGTTGAATTTGATGGAAAACCCTTAAACTAATAAGTTTTATATGGAAAGTTAAAATGACTGAGACTGTTGAAAATAATCAAACTAAGCTTGCGGAGACGCTTTACGAGTCACGTAATGAAGCCGGTTTGTCTTTAGACGCGGTTGCTGAAAAGTTAAATTTATCAGTCGAGCAGTTATCTAAATTTGAATCTTCTACATTAAAATTATCAGACTTAAGTACCTTTGAAAGAGGTTATTTACGTAACTATGCCAACTTGTTAAATGTAGAAATTGATGAATACCAATCTGAATTCCCTGACGGTGCTAGTGTGGTGACCAATCTACAGCCTATTCACCGTTATAGCGAAAAGGGTGGTAAACCTTTGATGAGCAGTGGTTCGATTAAATGGTTTTTTATTGTGAGTTTAATTGCATTGATAATTTGGGTTTTATATAGCTTAGGAATTGATTTTTCTCAAACTAATGTCATAAAAAGTATAGAACAGGCTACAGAGATGACCTTGCCTGCCCCTGAAGAGTAATTAAATAGTAGGACCTTTCTATAAGAGTATATATGAGAGACCTTTGAACGAGAGTATGTACCAGTAAAAATGGTTAAAATTCACCTGCTTTTTGTTGAAAACCTTGAGAATAGCTTGCTATTCCCTGCGTTTTCCGCCGCAAACGAAGAACTCGACGCCCGAAGGGGTAAGTCGAGAATCAGGCAAATTTTACCTCATTTTTCTTTCGTACCTATCTCGTGCAAAGGTCTCTATGAGTAAAAACGGTTAAAATTTTTCTCATGATTTCCTCTCGAACAAAGGTCTCAACAAGTATCCTTTATTGATAGCGTTCAATAAACTAAATAGAGTAAGAGAATTAGACATAATGGCAAAACAAATTTCAGCAATCAGAGGTATGAATGATGTATATGGTGATGAGGCAGTTGCCTTTGATTATCTTATTGCAACCGCTGAAAGAACATTAAAACAATATGGTTTTAATTCTATTCGTTTGCCAATTGTAGAAAAAACTGAGCTTTTTGCACGTTCTATTGGTGAAGTAACGGATATTGTTGAAAAAGAGATGTACACCTTTGCCGATAGAAATGGTGAAAGTTTGACCTTGCGTCCAGAAGGGACTGCGGGGTGTGTTCGCGCAATCGTGCAGAATGGATTGTCTCATAATCAAATTCAAAAACTTTACTATACTGGCCCAATGTTTCGCTATGAGAGACCTCAAAAAGGACGATACCGTCAATTTCATCAGTTTGGTGTTGAGGTTTTTGGTTTAGCGACAGCAGATATTGATGCAGAACTCATTGTTTTAACGGCTCGTTTATGGGATCAATTAGGTTTAGATAACCTTGAACTACAAATTAACTCTTTAGGAAGTCAAGAAGCACGTATTGCTTATCGTGAAAAGTTAGTGAATTATCTGAATTTGCACAAAGAATCTTTGGATGAAGACAGTTTAAGAAGGCTTGAAAGTAATCCATTAAGAATTTTAGATACTAAAAATCCTGATATGGCATCGTTAGTAGAGGGTGCTCCAAAGTTAATTGACCATCTTGATGAAGAGTCACAAATTCACTTTGAAACGGTTAAATCTCACCTTGATGATCTTGGAATTTCATATGTTGTGAACCCTAACTTAGTAAGAGGTTTAGATTATTATAATCGGACAGTATTTGAGTGGGTTACCACTGAATTAGGCGCTCAAGGTACAGTTTGTGCAGGTGGTCGTTATGATGGCTTAGTTGAACAGATAGGCGGTAAAACAACACCTGCTGTTGGTTTTGCAATGGGGTTAGAACGTTTAATGGCATTGCTTATAGATAAGGAGCTTATTCCTGTTATACCTCAAGCTGATTTATACATTGTTACCGTTGGTGAAAACACGGCGAGACCAGGCCTGGTTATTTCCGAAATGTTGAGAGATGCTTTTCCTGCGATTAATGTGCAAATGAATTGTGGTGGAGGGAGTTTTAAAAGCCAGTTTAAAAAAGCCGATAAGTCAGGAGCAAGTTTTGCCATTGTTATGGGTGAGCAAGAGGTTGAAAATGAAGAAGTGGCTATTAAGTCTCTACGAATAGAAGCTGAACAGAAAACTGTTAAATGGGATGAGTTGGTTAGCCATTTACATAGAGACCTTTGCACGAGACGGATGCACGAATAAAAATGGTTAAAAATCGCCTGATTGTTGTTGTACCCCAAGGGCACTTCCGTTGGGCGACAACTTGCCAATAGCTAGCTATTAGCTACGCTTTTCGCCTAAATCAGACAATTTTTACCACATTTTTCTTTCGCGCCCCACTCGTGCAAAGGTCTCACATAGTGTTTTTAACGCATAATTAATAACGCGTAATTAAATTTTAACTAGATATATTAAATAGATAAAGCAAAGGGTTTATAACAAAATGAGTCGTTACGAAACTGAAGAAGAGCAAATCGAAGCATTTAAAAGCTGGTGGAATAAATATGGAACGCAATTACTTTCGGCCGTTTTGGTCGTGGTACTCGCTTTTTCAGGTTGGCGTTATTGGACGAATTCTCAATATGTCCAGAATGCGAATGCCTCTTCTATGTATGAATACCTTCAAGTTAACTTGCAGCAAGGCAGTTTTGGAGAGGTTTCTCGTGAAGCGCTAAAGCTTATGCAAGAACAGCCAAGTAGTCCTTATGCAGCAGGTGCTGCTATGTTGCATGCAACATACAATCTTGAAAAAGGGGAAATTGATGAGGCGGTTGAAAATTTAAAATGGGTCATTGCAAACAGTGATGATGAAGCTCTAAAAACGGTAGCACATATACGTTTAGCGCGTATTTTAAGTGATAACGGCAAAATGAGCGAAGCTGAAGAACAAATTTCGGCATTACAAAAAATGCAATTAAATGGTTCTGCTCAAGGTGAGTTAGATTATGTGTCCGGTGTATTGGCTCTAAAAAAACAGGATGTTGAAAAAGCATTTAATGCATTTACTGCTGTCGTCAGTAATCCGCAAACAGAAAAGAACTTACTTGGGCTTGCTCAAATTCAATTGGATGATTTGGCAAAATAATCCAATATGAGACTTTTTACTCGTGCTTACTCTCGTATAAAAGTCCTCAATATAAACCTACTTGGAAATTAGAATGAAAAAAAGTTTTACCTTAGTATTCGCTTTGGCTGCAGGAGTTTCCCTTTTAGCTGGGTGTTCAACATCAAAACCACTGGTTGAACCTTATATGGCGCCAATGGAATCTGATTATTCTCTTCATAAAAACTGGCAAGTTAAGTTAGAGTCAATGCCAAATAGAGATTCCGAAGGGCTGTTTTTTTCTGAAGATGATAAAAGTATTTATGTAGCAACGGAAACCGGTAATTTGGTTTCTTTAATTAAAAGTAATACTTCACGTTGGTCAGATCAAGTTCAATGGGAGTCAAAATTTGATTCACCTATTGTTGCCGGGCCAACCTTAAATAATGGTCGACTTTTGATTGGGACATCAAAAGGTCAGTTAATTTCTGTATCCGCAAAATCAGGTGAGTATTTATGGCAGAGTCAACTTTCAAGTGAAGTCATGACTCGTCCACTAGTTGCAGACCGTAAAATCTTCACAAGAACGGTAGATGGTAAGCTTTATGCACTAAATGCTAAAACAGGGAAGGTCATTTGGGTTGTAGAACATCAAATGCCAAACCTATCCTTAAGAGGTGCACCAGCTCCTGTTTATGCTGATGGTAAACTTTTTATTGGTTGGGAATCAGGAATGGTTCAAGCGTTATCAGCTAAATCAGGTGCCTTATTATGGGAAACTAGAATTGCTGTACCTAAAGGCAGAACTGATCTAGAACGTATCGTTGATGTTCAAGCAAATTTAATCATTAAAAATGATCGTCTATTTGTTTTGGGTTATCACGGCAAGTTTGCATCTATCAATCCTGAAAGTGGTAATTTTTACTTTGTTAAAGAACTTTCAGGTTATCGAGACTTTGTCGTTGATGATTCTTCAGTTTATGTGGTTGATGAAAAAGATGTACTGCACGCATTTGATATGTTTAGTGGCGTTAGTTTATGGAAGCAGAATGCTTTTAAAAATCGTTTAGTGGGTGATTTAAGTATAGCTAAGGAAGATATTTTAGCGGTTGATGGTTGGGGTTATTTACACTGGCTTAATAAAACTCAAGGGGTTGAAATTGCTCGTGCTAAACACAGTAATGAATATGGAGATGGGAATCGTATTTTACGAGTTTTTTCGGAAGGAAATAGAATTTATTTACTTGATGATGAAGGCGTAATTACTAGTTATGATGTGACACCATCTGACTTAAAGCTATTCAAAATTGAACACGAAGATACGCAAGCAAAAGCACCTGTAAAAGAACAACCCGTAACAGAACAAACTCAGACAGATAAACAATCTGGTGATGACAAAACTAAAAATGATGAAAGCTCTAAAAAAGACGATTCATGGTGGAATTTTAAACTGTCAGATTTCTGGCCGTTTTAAGGTAAATATATAGAATGAGCAAACCTGTAATCGCCTTAATAGGGCGTCCAAACGTAGGAAAGTCTACGCTATTTAATCGTTTAACTCGCACTAGAGATGCGATTGTCGCTGACTACCCAGGCTTAACCCGAGATAGACAATATGGAACTGGGCGCTTAGGTAAAGCTCCTTATATTGTGGTTGATACAGGTGGTTTAAGTGGCGAGATAGAGGGAGTAGATCCTCTTATGGCGGATCAGGTTCGTGCCGCCTTGGAAGAAGCGGATGCCGTTCTTTTTCTTGTCGATGGACGTCAGGGTATTGTTCCTGCTGATGAGGTTATTGCTAACTATATTCGCCAGTTTGATAAACCTGTCTATGTTCTGGTTAATAAAGCGGAAGGTTGTGATCAATCTTTGATTACTTCGGATTTCTTTCAGCTAGGTCTAGGTGACCCTTTAACTATTTCTTCAGCTCACGGTGACAATGTTGCGGATGCAATAGATCATGTTTTAAGTGAATTACCAGAACCAGATGTTGAAGATGACTTTGATCTAGACGACCACCCTGGTGTTAGGGTTGCAGTTGTTGGGCGTCCTAATGTGGGTAAATCAACCTTAATTAATCGTATGATTGGTGAAGATAGAGTTGTAGCCTTTGATATGCCGGGGACCACTAGAGACAGTATTTTTGTTCCTTTTGAACGTGATGGAAAACCTTATACATTAATTGATACGGCAGGGATTCGTCGTCGTAAAAATATAAAAGAAAAAATTGAAAAGTTTAGTATTATCAAAGCAATGGAAGCTATGGCTGACTCTCATGTGGTTATCGTGCTTATTGATGGTTCTGAAGGGTTAACGGATCAAGATTTAACTTTGTTGGGGTTAGCCATTGAATCAGGCCGTGGATTAGTTATTGCGGTTAATAAATGGGATAACTTATCTACCGAACAAAAAGATTGGGTTAAAAATGAGCTAAGTTTTCGTATTCAGTTTGCTGACTATGCTAAACAACATTTAATTTCTGCCCTTCACGGAACAGGTGTTGGTGATCTTTTTAAAACGATTGATGCGGTTCACTTAGCAGCATTTAAACGTGTTTCCACATCTGATTTAAACCGAGTTTTAGAACAAGCTGTTCTTGATCATCAGCCACCATTGATTGGTGGGCGTAGAGTAAAGTTAAGATACGCACATTTAGGTGGATTAAATCCTCCAAGAGTGATTGTTCATGGAACGCAAGTTGACAAGCTTCCCGCGGCCTATACGAAATATTTGGTAAATGTATTTCGTAAAGCCTTTAAATGGGTAGGGACTCCTGTAACTGTTGAGTACAAAGCAGCCGCTAACCCTTTTGAAGGCCGAAAAAGTAAACCTAGTTCGCGTCTTTCAGGTCGTCAAGAAAAGTCTGAAATGAAAGCGAAACTCAAGAAAAAGAAAAAGCCAACTAAAAGACGTAGTTAAATCCAATTTTATTAACTTAAATATTATGTTAATACTTGTCGTGATTAATTTAAGTTTTAGTAATTTATAATTCTAAATATTGAGACCTTTTAAAGGTCTTTATTTGTCTAATCTCATAAACAAAGAGTTTAATCAATATCATGAGTCCAAATCCGACTAAACGTATTCGAGAAATTCCTTATAACTATACCTCATTCTCAGACAAAGAAATTGTATTGAGATTTTTAGGTGAACAGTGCTGGACGACAATAGAATCATTACGTCAAACTCGTAATACCGGGCGTTCTGCTCGTATGTTGTTTGAGGTTTTAGGTGACATGTGGGTGGTTAGTCGTAACCCATATATTCAAGACGATTTAATCGAGAACCCTAAACGTCGTGATGCTCTTATAAACGCTCTAAAGCACCGACTTAAAGAAGTAGAAAAACGTCTAAATGGAAATGAGACAGCTGCTGAATTGTTAGGATCTACTCGTAATGCCGTTATTGAGTTTGAAGAATGGTTTCCTAAGCAAGTTCTGCTTCGTCAAAAAGTGCTGAAACGTTTAAAAAAATGTACTCGTGAAGACAATGTTGATTTTAGTGGTTTAGCTCGTGTTTCACATGCGACAGATGCAACTGATTGGCGTGTTGAATTACCGTTAGTGGTGCTATCTCCAGATACAGAGCAAGAAACCATTGAAATGGTTCAGGCATGTATTGATTTAGAGTTAACCATTATTCCACGTGGTGGAGGTACAGGTTATACTGGTGGTGCGATTCCTTTGCACCAGAATACCGCAGTAATTAATACTGAAAAACTTGAATTTATGAGTTTAGTGGAACAAGTTGAATTACCCATGATTGGTAAGGTTCCAACGGTACGCACTGGAGCGGGTGTGGTAACTAAACGTGTAGCTGAACAAGCTGAGCGTTTTGGTTATGTATTTGCGGTTGATCCAACGTCACATGATGCCTCCACCATTGGTGGAAATATATCCATGAATGCTGGTGGAAAAAAAGCGGTTTTGTGGGGGACAACTCTTGATAACTTGGCTTCATGGAGAATGGTTACTCCAGATGCTAAATGGTTAGAAGTCGAGCGTGTTAATCACAATTTAGGAAAGCTACAAGATCAAAATACGGTTATTTTTGATATTCGTCGTTTTGAAAAAGATGGTAGTACTCAGATAGGCGAAACCGAACGTTTAGAGATTCCGGGTTCAGGTTTTAGACAAGCAGGCCTGGGTAAAGATGTTACGGACAAGTTTTTAAGTGGGTTGCCAGGTATTCAGAAAGAGGGGTGTGACGGCTTAATTACCTCATCAAAATTTATTGTGCATCGTATGCCATCTCATACTCGTACTGTATGCTTAGAGTTTTTTGGAACCGATTTAAGTTTAGCGGTTCCTGCTATCGTTGAAATCCTTGATTATATTGAGTCTAAGAAAAAAGAAGGTATCTTAATTGCAGGGCTAGAGCATTTAGATGATCGTTATATTAAAGCCGTAAAATATAATACAAAAGCCAGTCGTAAAGAACTTCCTAAGATGTTACTTCTTGCTGATATTTGTGGCGAAAATGGCTTTGAAGTTGCGAATACTTGTACTGAAATTGTGGCATTAGCCAATAAACGAAATGCAGAAGGTTTCATTGCAGTAAGTGATGAAGCTCGTAAACGTTTTTGGTTAGATCGTTCACGTACAGCGGCGATTTCTTCACATACTAACGCCTTTAAGATCAATGAAGATGTTGTTATACCGCTTGATAGATTGAATGAATACAATGTTGAAATTGAGAAAATCAATATCGAGATGTCTATCAAGAACAAGGTTGATATTTTGAATGCTTATATTGAATACTTTGAAGGTGATATTCCGGAATTTAGTCAGGCAGATGATTTTGAAGATATCTCTGGTCCTGCTAATTACTTTAGAGGTAAGGTTGAAGAAACGCTAGAACATTTTAAGACGGTTAAGGCTCGCTGGTTAGGTAAGTTAGAACGTTTACATAGCCCAGCTAATGAGTGTTTGGATCTTTTAGCAGAGGAGTTTCATGTAAATATCCGCGAAGGTGATACTTTAGCTGGTTTATTCTTACGTCGAGAAACCGTACTTTCTTATAGAACTGAAGTAAAAGAATTTTTGGCAAAAACCTTCCTTGGCCATGATTTTGAGGCGTTACATAATAAGTTAGATACGATTCATGCAGAGATTCGTAATGCACGACTTTTTGTTGCTTTACATATGCATGCTGGTGATGGAAATATTCACACCAACATCCCTGTTCATTCAGGAAACTATGAAATGGTGCATCTTGCTGAAACATTAGTTGACCGTATCATGGAAATTGCTCACCGATTAGGTGGTGTTATCTCAGGAGAGCATGGAATAGGGTTAACTAAATTCCAGTATTTAGAGCCTTCTAAGATAGAAGCTTTTGTAAAATACAAGAAAGAGGTTGATCCAAAAGGCCATTTCAATAAAGGTAAATTATTACCTGGTTCAGGTTTAGATAATGCTTATACACCTTCATTAAGTTTAGTCAATCAAGAAGCGATTATTTTAGAAGCCAATGAGCTTGATGAGCTTAATAATGATATTAAGGATTGTTTACGTTGCGGTAAATGTAAACCTGTTTGCCAGACGCATATTCCAAGAGCAAATTTACTTTATTCTCCACGCAATAAAATTTTAGCAACAGGGCAAGTGATAGAAGCCTTTTTGTATGAAGAGCAAACCCGTCGTGGTATTTCATTACAGCATTTTGATGCTATGAATGATGTGGCTGATCATTGTACAACCTGCCATCACTGTGAAGCACCTTGTCCTGTAGATATCGATTTTGGTGATGTTTCTATACGTATGCGAAATATCTTAACTAAAATGGGTAAAAAACGTTTCTCTATTACCACCAAAGCTGCTTTATGGTTTCTAAATACTAAGAATCCAGTGACCATTAAACTGATGCGTAAAGCAATGATTGGTTGGAGTGCAAACTTTATTACTCTGGGTAACAAAATGTTCCGTTCAATGGGGCTGGTGAAGAAAGACTCAACTAGCTATATACCAGGAAAATCTTCAAGCATTGCTCCTGTTCAACAGCAGGTCATTAATTTTGTGAAGAAACCTCTTAACACTGGGCCTAATCAACCAACCATGCGAGCGGTGCTTGGACTGGAAGACAGCACCATTGTGCCTATTGTTTCAGACCCTGCTAAGGTAAATGAAGATTCTGATGCAGTTTTCTATTTTCCTGGCTGTGGTTCTGAAAGACTGTTTAGTGATATTGGTATGGCTACTATTGCTATGCTTTCTGAAGCGGGAGCTCAAACTGTATTACCACCTGGATATCTATGTTGTGGTTATCCTCAAACGGCGGCGGGTCAAGAGGAGAAGGGTAATCAGATTACGGCGGAAAACCGTGCCTTGTTCCACCGTGTTGCTAATACCTTGAACTATCTTGATATAAAGACGGTCATTGTCTCTTGTGGTACCTGTTACGATCAGCTTACTAAGTATGAGTTTGGACGTATTTTCCCTGGATGTCGTTTATTGGATATACACGAATATTTAGAAGAAAAAGGGATTGCTCTAGAAAATGCAACTGGAACGAAATATCTATACCACGCACCATGTCACGATCCTATGAAATTGCGTGAAGGTACAGATGTTGCGAAGAATTTGTTAAAAGCCGAAGAAGTGCAGTTAAGTGATCGTTGTTGTTCTGAAGCTGGTACATTAGCAACTTCTCGCCCTGATATTGCCGAGCAATTGCGCTTTAGAAAGGCCGAAGAGCTTAAAAAAGGCATTATTGAGTTAACGGGTGAAGAAAAGGCTAAAGAGGGTAATGTTAAGCTTCTTACTTCATGTCCGGCATGTCAGCAAGGTCTTAATCGTTATGAGGGTGAGACCGGTTTAAAAACTGATTATATTGTTGTTGAATTGGTTAAAAATCATAATGGTGATAGTTGGAAAGAGGACTTTATTGCTAAGCTACAAAAAGGCGGGGTAGAGAAGGTCTTACTTTAAGATAGAACTTTGTATGCTATTCAATAAAAAAGCGCCAATAAGGCGCTTTTTTATTGAATAGCAATGTTGTTAAAGTTTATTGTGCTGCGTAATACGCTGCTAATTCTTTAACCTCTGCATCTGTCAACCCTTTTGCAAAAGCCGCCATGGTTGCATCTTTACGGAAGCCATCACGGAAGTCTTTTAATTGCTTTTCTAAATAACTGGCATGTTGACCGGCTAATTTAGGAAAGTTAGGTACAACGCTATTTCCGTTAGCACCGTGACAGCCAACACACATTGCTACTTTAGCAGGAGTAGCAGGTGCTTCAGCTTGAACATTTGCTGAAATAAGTAAGCCTGTTGACAATGTTGCAATCAGTAGTTTTTTCATATTGGTTCTCTCTTGATATTGTCGTTTGAAAGCTTTTATGAGAGGGATAAGCAAAAAAAATTGGTGAAATTAAACCATTAATTCTTTTGAGTCCATCTCGTGCAAAGTTCTCAGTTTGTTTACATCACTTAATTTAAAGCGATAGGGCGATTAAATCAAGTCTAAAAAATAAGGCTTTGCCTAAATTCATTGTACGAGTGTATTAACTATCTAATTTGTAGGCAAAAAACTGTAGGCAAAAAAAAACCACCTAAGGCAAAACCCAAGGTGGTTTTTATACGTTAAGCTCTAAAATTATAGAGAAGAAACGTATGCAGCGATGTTTTCCATGTCTGCATCAGAAAGACCAGCAGCCATTGGAGCCATCATTGAAGTCATAGGACCCATTTGCTCACCAGCTTTATACTTGTGAAGCTTAGCTACGATATCAGCAGCAGCTTGACCAGCAAGCTTAGGACCAACACCACCTTCAGCAGCGGCACCGTGACAACCTACACAAGTAGCGTAAGCTGATTGACCAGCAGTTGCATCACCAGCTTGAGCAGCTGCTCCGAAAGAAACTAAACCAGCCGCAGCTAGTGCAATTAATGTATTTTTCATTTGTACTCTCCTAAAGCACTGTTAAAAAGTTTCGGGCTTTAACCCTGGATGCAATTACATACGAAATGGCAGCTAGAGTCAAGAAAGAAGACTTGAGTAACTCTTAAATTTATCGAAAACTCTGTATTCATTCGCAAGATGTTATTTAAACAATCAATAAACAACAAATAGATCTTGAATATCGGTTTGTTTTGAAAAAAATAATGAACTAAATAATAATGATTCAATCACGTTATCTTATTTGAATGATAGACTTATTAACAATAAAAAATTAAAAGAGAATTGGAGTTTATTATGATGTATATACGCCTGTTACTTGTTGCTTTGGTTTTAACCGTTATTAGTTGGTTGATCCTAAACGCCATAAGAAAACCCGTTAATATTGGGTTTGTATTTTTATTTTGGGTTGCAACCATTTTGGCAAGTATGGCGTTTTTATATTTAATATCGGTTTGGTTTGTAACCCCTTAGTTACATAATATTAACTTAGTGAGACCTTTGTACGAGAGTATGCACGAGTAAAAATGGTTAAAATTTGTCTGATTTTTGTTGTACCCCAAGGGTACTTCCGTTGGACGACAACTTGCGAATAGCTAGCTATTCCCTGCGCTTTCCGCCGCAATCAGGTAAATTTTACCTCATTTTTCTTTCGTACCTATCTAGTGCAAAGGTCTCTTAGTTACATAACCTTAATAAGGATTAAGTCATCTTAAGACTGTTCAGTTTCATTGCTCTTAAACTCTTCTAATAAACGTTGAAAACTTTGATATCGACTAAGTGCAATTTCATCTTGGTCGACGGCAGCCTTTATGGCACAGTTTGGTTCAATAGAGTGGCTACAGTTTTTATATTTACACAGGCCTAGAAATGGAGAAAAGTCTGGGTAATAACTTTCTAGCTCTGAAAGAGAGCAGGGTGCGGGGCTAAACTGTCTGACACCTGGCGAATCGATTAAGTTTCCGGTAGCTAAAATTTCTCCACTAGAGGCATCTGGTTTGTTTAAGTGATATAAAATGCTATTCGTTGTTGTATGTTTACCTAAGCCAGTCGCTTCAGATAAGTGTCCCACTCTAATGTCTAAATCGGGAATCAACGCATTGATAAGTGAAGATTTTCCTGCACCTGATGATCCTACAAAAACACTGTTTTTACCGGCCATAAATTCTTGCAAGGTTTCTAAACCTTCGCTTGAAACGGTTGAAGCAGGAATAAGCTCTATACCCATAGAATCATAGGGTTCTAGTAGTTCAGCTACGGCTTCCCAGTCGTCTTCATTATTTAGTAAATCAACTTTGTTAATGATAATAATGACGGGAATGTTGAGTTGATTCGCCGCGATTAAATAGCGGTCAATCATGTCGGGGTGAATGCCTGGAACAACCGGCATAACAATCCCAATAAAGTCTATATTAGCGGCAATCATCCGGGTTTGCCCTCTAAAGCCAGGCCTGCTAAGTTCATGGGTGCGAGGTTCAACTCTAACCACGACACCGGTGTTCTCTTCTAAATCACTTTGCCAGACCACTTTGTCGCCAGCAACTAATTTACCAAGGTGTTGGCGAATAGCACAGCTATGATTTTCACCATTACGGTCTTCCACAAGTACACGTTTACCAAAACTAGTAATGACCAGGCCTGGTTGTTCTTCTCCCAGTTGAGATAGGTTATTGGTAGGGATGTTTTCAGCTTTTTCCGATTTTTTAGAACGATTCTTATCCGCAACTCGTCGTTTTTGTTGGTGCGTTAACTTACGTTTAGCCATTGGTCTTTTTCACTTTTTTTACATTCCCGACTCTTGTAAGGGTCTATTTGAATGAATTGTGTCAATTTAGTCTAGCAAAGCATTAATTTTGGCAGCCATAATCATATCGTTCATCGTCAAACCTTTAGCGCTATGAGTGGTTAAAGTGATCTCACAACGGTTATAGTCAAAGCAGATTCTTGGGTGGTGGTCTTCTTTATTTGCTAGCCAGGTGACAGCATTTACAAAAGCAATGGTTTGGTGGTAATTTTTAAAATTGAAGGTTTTTGCAATATTTGCATAGCTTAAAGGGGCTTCCCAGCCTTCTAAAATACTTAAATTGCTTTCAATGGTGGGAATAATAATGGGTTTAGTGCCTTTTGGCATGTCTTCGCAATGTTGACTTAATAATTCTAGAATCAATGGAGATGGATTGCTCATAAGTATTTCCTAACACTATTTATTGGTCTTGTAAGAGTTTTGCACAAGTTCCTTTCGTACAAAGCTCAAGTTTATAAAATATTTGAGACCTTTGCACGAGATAGATGCGAAAGAAAAATAGGCGTGAGTACCCCTTGAGGGTAAAAAATTTGCCTGATTCTCGACTTACCCCTACGGGCGTCGAGTTCTTCGTTTGCGGCGGAAAACGTAGGGAATAGCTAGCTATTCGCAAGTTGTCGCCTAACGGAAGTGCCCTTGGGGTACAACAAAAATCGGGTGGATTTTTACCTCAAGGGGCACCTAGAACCATTTTTACTCGTACATACTCTCGTGCAAAGATCTCATTTATTCTGAAGTTTTATTTTGCTTAGCAAGAGACTTTAGATGATCTATACGAATCTTTGCTGGTGGATGGCTATCATGGTAAGCCGAAAACAAAGGGTCTGGGGTTAAAGTACTTGCATTGTCACGGTACATTTTTAACAATGCTGAAATTAAGTGTTCAGCACCTACATGTTGTGCCGCAAAAGCATCGGCTTCAAATTCGTGTTTACGACTTTTAAATGCACCAATAGGTCCCAGAAAAAAGAACATAACCGGTATCGCGGTCATAAATAATAATAGAGCAATAGCGGGTGATTGACTGACCATTCCTAAGCCTGAGTAAAACTCGGGTAATTGAATGAGCCAGCCCAATAACGCTAAACCAATTAAGCTATAAGCGGTACCTTCAATTAAACGTTTACGAATATGACCATGCTTAAAATGCCCTAATTCGTGTGCAAGGACGGCCTCTACTTCTTCAGGTGTAAGGCTTTCTAATAAGGTATCAAAGAAAACAATACGTTTGTTTTTACCCATGCCGGTAAAGTAGGCGTTACCATGACCCGAGCGTGATGAACCATCCATAACAAAAATACCATTAGACTCAAAGCCTGTTCGTTCTAATAAGTTGGTGATTCGTCTTTTCATTTCCTCATCTTCAAGCGGTGTAAATTTGTTGAATATAGGCGCAATCCATTTTGGGTATGCCCACATAATAATTAACTGAAAACTCATCCAAACAACCCAAGTATAAAACCACCAGGCCTGGTCGATAAATTGAGTCATTATGCTTAATATCACCCATATTAATGGTAGGCCAATTACCAATATTAGTACCCATTGCTTGAATAAATCACTAATAAATTTCATTGGAGTGGTTTTATTAAAACCGTACTCAGCCTCAATTTTAAAGGTACTTAATAAAGTAAATGGAAGGTGAAGAATAGACAAAATCCATAAGGTGGAAAGCAAAAAACCAACTTCTAGCCAGATATTTTCAAGTCCGCTTTGTAGCCATGCAGAATAGATACTTTGAAAACCTCCCCCTAAAGTCATTAACCATAAAATAGCGGCATCATAAAATAGCCCTAAACGGCCAAGTTGTAATTTTGCACGGCTATAATCAGCGGCTTTTTGGTGTGCCTCTAAACTTACTGTTTGACTAAAGTCTTCAGGTACTTGATTACGGTTTTTTCCAATATGAAATTGATTTTTAATGTTTAACCAAACTTCAATAAAGAGGTTAATAAATAGTGCGCTTAAAAAGAGCGTGGTAATCCAATTCATAATCTGCCTATTTCTATGTTTATATCTGTTTTTTGATGATTCCTGATTGTGGGAATCAATGTGTTTTCTGTTTAAATTCTACGTTAAGATAAGCGCATATTGTATGTTAAGAGCTAGTGTCGTGATAGGGAATCCTTTAAAAAAAGCGTAAAGCTTCTAATTTGAGACCTCTGTAAGAGTCAAAGAATGGTTAAAAAGATTATAGTTCTTTGTCTTACATCCCTCGACTCGTGCAAAAGTCCCTATTTCAACCGCCTTTAAAGCTCTACTGAAGTGATGAGAGATAAAAAAATGAAGTCAGAAAACAATTTAATTTGGATTGATTTAGAAATGACCGGGCTTGAGCCTAAAACCCATAAAATAATTGAGATAGCGACGGTTGTTACCGATAGTGAGCTGAATGTTTTGGCGGAAGGTCCTGTTATTGCCGTTAAAACTGAACAAGCTGAATTAGATTTAATGGATAACTGGTGTGTGACTCATCATGGTAAATCGGGACTAACTCAACGAGTGCAAGAGAGTCAGGTTTCAATGCAAGAAGCTGAACGTCTTACCATTGAGTTTTTACAGAACTATGTTCCTGCGGGGAAATCTCCGATGTGTGGCAATAGTATCTGTCAAGACCGACGTTTTATGGTTGAACAGATGCCTTTATTAGAAAGATTTTTTCATTACCGAAATTTAGATGTAAGCACCCTTAAAGAACTTTCGCGTCGTTGGGCTCCAAAAGTGTATCAATCACATAACAAGAGTGGGGCGCATTTAGCCTTGGCAGATATTATGGAATCAATTGATGAGCTAAATCACTACCGTAAATATTTGCTAAGACCTGAGTATCAAAAATAATAATCCTTATTTAATTTTAAATCCTTAAAGTGATTGATAATCATAATAATGAAATGAGTCTTGAGCTGCAATTTAATGCCAAAAATAGGTTAAAGACCTATTAACGAGAGCGTTTATATTGCAAGTAAGTATTAAAACATTAATATTTAAGGCTCTTTTGTCACAAAAACTGTCTAAAAGTCTTTAGTTGTGGTTCTAAAAGGTTACAAAATCTTATATAATTCCTCCCTTCCCGCTTTAAAACATTAAGTGGTGATTTTTAACTAATATTAGGTATTTTTCTGCGTTTGAATTCCAAGATTTTATCTTGCTATTTCTAACCATAGACCTTTGCAGCTATTCTTGTGTAAAGCTCTTAGTTTGTAAAAATACCCCATTACTAAGAGGAACTAAGTTGTGGAAATGACTGGTGCCCAAATCCTGGTACATTATCTTCAGGACGAGGGGGTAGAGCATATATGGGGTTATCCAGGTGGTGCAGTATTGCCCATCTATGATGCCCTTGATACTGACGGTGATGAGTTAAATCATATTTTAGTGCGTCACGAACAAGCAGCAGTTCATGCTGCTGATGGTTATGCGCGTTCTACAGGTAAACCAGGAGTGGTCCTTGTAACTTCGGGTCCTGGTGCGACCAATGCCGTTACAGGTATTGCAACCGCTTACATGGATTCAATTCCAATGGTATGTATTACTGGTCAGGTGCCTACGGCATTGATTGGTTTGGATGCATTCCAAGAAATTGATACCGTTGGGATTACAAGACCAATCGTAAAACACAACTTCTTAGTTAAGGATGTTAACGAACTTGCTGATACGCTCAAAAAAGCGTTTTATTTAGCAACAACGGGCCGACCTGGCCCAGTTGTAGTTGATATTCCAAAAGATATCCAAACCGCCAAAAGCTCCTATGTATATACACAAGAAGTTGATATGCGCTCCTATATGCCTGTAACAAAAGGCCATAGCGGACAAATTAAAAAAGCTGTTGAAATGATGCTTTCAGCTAAACGTCCTATTTTATATTCTGGTGGAGGTACTGTTCTAAGTGATGCTTCGGCTGAACTAACAAAACTAACCCACAAATTAGGTTTCCCAATTGTGCAAACCTTAATGGGATTAGGGGCTTTCCCAGCTTCTGACAAACAAGCGTTAGGAATGCTAGGAATGCACGGGACTTATGAAGCAAACCTTTCAATGCATAACAGTGATTTGATTATTGCTATTGGTGCTCGCTTTGATGACCGTGTAACCGGTAATTTAGAGAAGTTTTGTCCTGACGCTAAAATCATTCATGTAGATATTGATCCGGCATCAATTTCAAAAAATGTGATAGTCGATATACCGATAGTTGGTCCAGTTAAGCAAGTGTTAACTGAAATGAATGCCATTTTAGATAAAACTGAGCTTAAATCAGATGAAGCGGCGTTGGCTGACTGGTGGACGCAGATTGAAGAGTGGCGAGCAACTAAGTGTCTGCGTTATGACACAACAGGCTCTAAAATAAAACCACAAGCTGCGGTTGAAGCGGTATGGGAAGTCACTAATGGCGACGCTTACGTTTCTTCAGATGTTGGGCAACATCAAATGTATGCTGCTCAATATTATCCATTTGATAAACCTCGTCGTTGGATTAATTCGGGTGGATTAGGAACAATGGGCTTTGGTCTGCCTGCAGCAATGGGTGTACAAATGGCTTTTCCTGATGCTGTCAGTATCTGTGTAACGGGTGAAGGCTCTATTCAAATGAATATTCAAGAGCTGTCAACTTGTCTACAGTATGGTTTACCCGTCAAAATCATTTGCTTAAATAATGGTTTTCTAGGTATGGTTCGTCAATGGCAAGAGTTCTTTTATGAGCGTCGTTATTCAATGTCATACATGGACTCGTTGCCTGATTTTGTCAAGTTAGCCGAGTCTTACGGGCATGTTGGTGTTCGAATTGATGATCCTAAAACAATGAAAGAACAACTTGCAGAAGTTTTCTCTGATAAGAATAAAGACCGTTTGGTTTTTGTTGACATCATGACGGATCAACAAGAAAACGTTTACCCAATGATTCCTGCTGGTGCAGGTCTTAATGAAATGATTTTGGTATAGGTGTAAAGCAATGAAACATATTATTTCAATGTTAATGGAAAATGAATCAGGAGCGTTGTCTCGTGTTTCCGGTCTGTTTTCAGCACGCGGCTATAACATTCATGCGTTAACTGTTGCACCAACTGAAGACGATTCAATCTCTCGATTAACGTTAGTAACGAGTGGAACGGCGGCTCAGATTGAGCAGATTGTTAAACACTTGAACCGCTTAATTGATGTTATAAAAGTACTAGATTTAACGGAAGGAGCGCACATTGAGCGTGAACTCATGTTAATTAAACTTTCTGCAACAGGTCAAATGCGTGATGAGTACAAACGTTTAGCAGATATTTTTAGAGGCGATATCGTGGATGTAACGGCAACCACTTACACCGTGCAAATGGTGGGTGAATCTAAAAAGTTAGATGCTTTTATCAGTGCAATTGATCCTGTGTTGATTTTAGAAACGGTACGTTCAGGTACTGTTGGCGTTTTACGTGGAGAAAAGTGTTTACACGTATAGCTAAGTCGTTGATAATGCCCGCATAACTTTAATGGGCATTTCAAACCCTCAATTTTTTAATTTTAAAAGTAAATATTAATTAGTAACAAGCAATACCTTTTTAAAGGTGTGCAATTAAAGTAAGGATATAACAATGCAAGTTTATTACGATAAAGACTGCGATTTATCAATCATTCAAGGTAAAAAAGTAGCTATCATTGGTTTCGGTTCTCAAGGTCACGCTCATGCAGCTAACCTACAAGATTCTGGTGTTGATGTCACTGTTGGTCTTCGTGCAGGTTCTTCATCAATCGCTAAAGCAGAAGGTTACGGTCTAAAGACTGCTGACGTTGCTACTGCGGTTGCAGGTGCTGACGTTGTTATGCTTCTTACTCCAGATGAATTCCAATCAGTTCTTTACAAAGAAGAAATTGAGCCTAACATCAAGCAAGGTGCTGTTTTAGCTTTTGCACACGGTTTTGCAATCATCTATAACCAAGTGGTTCCTCGTAAAGATTTAGATGTAATCATGGTTGCTCCAAAAGCTCCTGGTCACACAGTACGTTCAGAATTTGTTCGTGGTGGTGGTATTCCTGATCTTATCGCCGTACAGCAGGATGCTTCTGGTAATGCTAAAGCAATCGCTCAATCTTATGCTTCAGGTATTGGTGGTGGTCGTACAGGTATCATCGAAACCACTTTCCGTGATGAGTGTGAAACTGACTTATTTGGTGAGCAAGCGGTTCTGTGTGGTGGTGCTGTTGAACTTGTTAAAGCTGGTTTTGACACACTTGTTGAAGCTGGATATGAACCAGAAATGGCATACTTCGAGTGTTTACACGAGCTTAAGTTGATTGTTGACCTAATGTTCGAAGGTGGTATTGCTGATATGAACTACTCAATCTCAAACAACGCTGAGTATGGTGAGTATGTTACTGGTCCACAGGTTATCAACGATGAGTCTCGTGCGGCAATGCGTCAAGCACTTAAAAATATTCAAACAGGTGAATACGCTAAGCAATTCATTCTTGAAGGCCAGTCTGGTTACCCATCAATGACTGCTGCGCGTCGTAACAACGCTGAGCATGGCATTGAAGTAGTTGGTAAGAAACTTCGTGGCATGATGCCTTGGATTGCGAGTAATAAAATCGTAGACCAAGACAAAAACTAAAAAGGTTTAGTTTGTTCGATTTCTGTGTTGCTTCCTGAGTCGTGTACTTTAGGTACACTTCCCCAGAAAGCGCCTTGAACTCGAACAAACTAATTCCTTTTTGATTAAGAGCCAGCTTTACGCTGGCTTTTTTGTTTTTATGGGCTTGTTTTGCCAATCTCTGCGTTGGATTCAAACTCGTTTACTTGTTGTAAACTTCGTTAGAATCCGCCTTGACCTTGACAAAAACGCTCGCTAAAAATGGTTTGTTTTAAAACCCTGTAAATCTTTTAGGTTTATGGGGTTTTTTATTGCCTTGTGGTTAGGATTTGAAAATTGACAAGCCTGCTTGTTTTGCGAATTTCTGCGTTGTTTTAAGCGTCACTTAGTTTACTAAGCTTTAGCATTAACCGCCTTGACCTTGACAAAAACGGTCGCTAAAAACTTTAGTAAAAGAGAACCGGCTTTCGCCGGTTTTTTTGTACCTGATTTTTGCGTTTTTTTCTGAGTCGGTATACAAAGTACACTGCACTCAGCAAGTGCATTGAACTAGAATAAACTATTTCCTTTTTAGGCACAGGAGCCAGTATTTTGCTGGCTTTCCTTGTTTTAAAGAGTCATTAGGCCTGGTGCTGAATAAGTAGTTCAAATGATTATAGCGAGGGCGTAAGGTTGGAGTATTCTATGAATGGAAGCAGTTAATGACAGCTTGAACCGCTTCTTCAGGGTTGGTTAACTCGGTTGTATAGGCGTTAATTTGATCTTTAGCCAAACGTTGTTTTAAACCGTCTCCTAAGCCTTGGGTGATAAAGGCGTTAATACCGTTTAAAGGATGTTGAGGGTTCTTTGATAAAGGGCCTGAAAAATTTTTGAATACTTGTTCTTTACTAAGCTTAATATGGTACTGATTCATAATTTCACCATCTTCAACTTCAAAAATTAAATAACCAGGGCATTTACCTGCATGACCTGCGATTGTTTTTGCATTAGGGCTTGTGATAGCTATTTTCATATTTATATCCTTGTGTATTTTAGAACAGTGCGTCTAGAGGGCTGTTGCGAAGTGGTTTGTTGTCATTACCTATGGTAACAACGGTAGTTTTTGCAATCGCCATCAGTGCCTGTGTTTGTGTGTTGTATATTTTCTGTAGAAAACAAACTTTTAACCGAGATATTTTTTCTGGCTCAACGGTAATTTGAAATTGATCATGCGCTTTTAAGGAGGCTTTATATTCAATCTCTATTTTTGCGACCATTAGATAGATACCTTGTTTCGCTAACACTGCAAAATCAATATTGTGATGCAGTAAAAAACGGTGGCGAGCATGCTCAAAATAGTGCTGATAATGAGCATTGTTCACCACGCCTTGAATATCACATTCATGGTCCCGAGCATCCATTTTTAAACTGAATATATTAGTGTTTGTCATTACAAATCTGCTTCAGATATACGGCTTTTACCGTTTTAGCTAAGAAGTTGAGAATTAAAACAAACAGCACTACATGGATGGCTATGGCGATATAAAGATAAAAATTGGAATGTGCGACTTGCGCCATTTTATAACTGGCAATTGCCATTGCTGCTAAGGGGAAGGTATATGCCCACCAGGACAAAGCAAATGACAGTTTAATAAATTTTCCAACTGATACCATCATGAGTAAAGTCATAGATAAGCCAAAAAAGTATAAGACCATTCCAAACTGATTAAGTTCGTGATTGTTTAACGCTAAGTAGGAGATAAATCCAACCGCTGGCGGTGCAATAAAGATGAATAGTGTTGGAATTAATCTTTCTTGTATGGGGGCGTGAAAAATAATTCTATTCACTAATATTGACTTAACAACCAGCCAAAAAATGATTCCGATAGAGAAAAAGAACCAACTTAATTCAATGGGAGCATGGTGAACACCAGCAATTGGCACAATGATGTTACCAACAATTGGGATGAACCAGGCCGGGTTAGAGTGCTCTGGCGTAAAGAAGTCATGATGTACCCAGTTATAAAGTACCCAGTAGGTTAGTGAAAGTTGTAATGCTGCCCCGATAATCCATGTGTATTGAGATATTTCAATGTAACCCAAAGCATAAAAAGCGATACTCAATAACAATAAGCTAATGCTGATTGTTGGAACAAAGTTCATTTTAACAGGGTGTTCTAATTCAGCAATGACTTCTTTAGGAAAGCGCATGACTTTATAGCTGTACATTAAAATTAAAATCACCATTAACACTAAAGTAAATACGAATGAAATTTTAGAAAATATTGCCGTGGTTTCATAAACTTGAGCTAAGCTTATAAAGGCAATGCTTAAGCCTGTTAGCCCCATAATCATGCCAAAAAAACTAGCAGGAAAGTAGGCTAGGTTTTGTAATCTTTCAATCATGTTTCTTCCTTTGTTAAAGTTCTTAATACTGCGTTTTGTTTAGTAGTTTTGCTTTAAAGACAAAACTACCAAATGGGATGAGTGAAGCGATGAAACCTATTAAGCCATGGCTTGCTTTTAGTTGAGATTTAGCCACTGCAATAACGATTGTTAAATTAAAGACTATAAACAATATACCGTGGATTGGTCCAATTATGGATACGGCTTCTGGCATGTCTAACATCCGTTTTAAAGGAACGGCAATGAACAGGAGTAGTAAGAGGGATGAGCCTTCAAGTAAGGATAAGGTTCTTAATGTTTTCATAGGATTCTCATGTTTGTAAATCGTTTAATAACCTTATGATTAGAAAGGCATTATCAGGGGTTATAACCAAAAAAACCTCTCAAAACAGTTGTTCTGAGAGGCGACTTTTAGGAGAGTCTAGTTGAAGCGAGTGTAAATAAATTTAAACTGCAACTACCGTCATGGTACTTAACCACCACATTAATGCAATTGAACCAAACGTTAATATTAGACCCCAAATAATTGCTTTGATACCATTCATAACCTTGTCCTTTTATTTACTTAGAGATGCATAGTAATCCGCAAGTGCATGGATTTCTTCATCGGTTAAGTCATGGGTAAACTGCCCCATACCTTGGTTAATATCGTTGGTACGATGTTTGATTTTATAGGCTTTCATGGTGCGAATAAAGTAATGGGCAGTCTGTCCCGCGAGAGCAGGTGTGATTTCATTACCTTCACCATGAACACCGTGGCAGGATGCGCAGGGTGTAATCATTCTTTTCACATCGCCTTTTCTGACCAAACGCTCAGTTGAAGAGGATAAAGCCTGTGCTGGCGCTTTAGACTGCAAAGTTTGTTCGGCATAAAAATAGGCTAAGTCAGCCATATCCTGCTGTGTCAAACTTTGGGCTGCGGCAATCATCACTGCAGATTTACCATGACCTTCATTACGTAAACCAGATTGATAGTCCTTTAAGGTTTTAAAGGTGTAGTCAATGTTGTTCCCTGCAAGGCTTGGCGCATTACGTGAGGGGGCGACACCGTTTTCACCGTGACAAGTCATACACAAGGCTTGTTTATGTAATTCTGCCCCTTTTGAAATATTTCCATTAGGAATATTATTTTGTGTTTGGTGCCACTGTTGTAATGTCCATGCTTGCGCTTGTGGCGCGGCGTGTTCATTGGCAGATGCTAATTGGGTAAACCCAGTTGTGAGTGCTAAGGCACTAATTAATAAAGTTTTCTTCATTTTGTGCTCCTTAGCTATAGATGTCTTTACGGAAAGTACGTTGCCAGTTTTTCGCCACTTCAGCACGAATATGACGATAAAATGGGTTTTTTGTCGGATCAGACATGATATAGCTTTCTTCAAAAGGCTTGTTGTTCCCCGCATATCGGAAAGTTTCTGCAACGGTCATTCCCCAATCGTCTGCAGCCAACGCCACACAGTTATTGGTAATAAACGGCGTTCCAATATCTTTGCCTGTCAATTCAGCGTGAATTGCTTTAGTGACGACCTTGGCTTGGTTACTGGCAATATAGCCTGTTTTAGGCATGGGGTCAGCGGCGGCGGAATCCCCAATGATATACACGTCTTTATCCCGTTTAGTTGAGAAGTCTTTTGAGTTAAATGGTGCCCAATCACCTTCAGACAAGCCATTCATTCGCACGAAAGAACCGGCCATTTCTGGTGGGATGATATTAATGACATCCCCTTTGTGAACCTGTCCGTTAGCCGTTGTTAGGGTACGGTTTTTGGTATCTAATTTGGTGACATGACCACCCGATTTTTTAGAAATCCATTCGATGCGCGCATCAGGAGTGCCTAGTCCATGCATTTTTTCCCAGTAATCAAGATAGACGTCATGGAAAATAAAGTCATCTTTTGAATCTAAAATAATCACCTTAGCCGTTGGGTTGACGGTTTTTAATTTATTAGCGATAAAAGAGGCACGCTCGTAAGGGGCGGGAGGGCAACGATAAGGGTCAACCGGTGAAGTAATCAACACGGTGCCACCTTGTGGAAGCGCGTTAATTTGATCTCTTAATACCAGTGTTTGTGGTCCAGCGTGCCAAGCGGCAGGGAAGTTGCCTTCTGCCAATTGTTTACTGAAGCCTTCAACGGCATCATATTTAAAGTCTGGGCCAGGAGAGACGATTAGCTTGTCGTAAGATAAAACATCTCCTTTGGCGAGTTTCAGCTTTTTGGCCGCATAATCAATTTCAGTCGCTCGATCTTGAATGATATTGACCGCATAGCGTGATTTCAAGGTGTTGAAATCAACCGTTAGACTTTCAAGAGTATCAAAGTCTGCAACCACTTCATTACTGCCTGGACAAAAAATGTATTTTGGCTCTGGTTCAACAATGGTGATGCGAACGTCAGGGTTAAGTAATCGCATATATTTGGCGGAAGCCGCACCCCCCACACCACCTCCAACAATAACAATGTGTGCACTTTTACTGGCAAAGGCCAAGCTTGATGCACCCATTAAGCCAGTACTCAAGGCTGTGGTACCAAAAAGTTTAATCAGGTCGCGTCGTGTTATTTTATTCATGACTGTGCTCCTCTGCATGCTGCTTGATTGACTTGTTCCAATCTGGACGAGTCCATTGTTCAGGTTTTTGCTTGGCAAAGAAATCTCCCATTGCCTCAATCTCTTCATCAGAAAAAACGTGGGCGACGTCATGCATCACAATCGATGGAAACTTATTTTCACGATATTCTTTCATCAATTTGATGAAGTTGTTCTTGTCCATACCGGCTAGAGGCGGCATGGCTTCATTAAATTCTGCGCCGTTAGTCCCGTGGCATGCTGAACAGTTATCGCCCAGCATTTCTGCTGAAGGCATAGGGTATTCAGCGCGTAGCTTTGCGTTTTCTTCTGCAGAAATGCCGCCCGTTAGCGCAAAGCTAGCCGGTGCTTGCAGCATGCAAGTAAGACCAGTCACGGCACTTAATAATAGTAATTTTTTCATAATCCGTTCCTTTTCCTATCTTGCCCACACATAAAAACCAACAACAAAGAACTGCAATACCCAAAGGGCAACAATCCAGATGGAAAGCGTTCCCAGTCTGTTAACAAAGGCACTTGGTGTATAGACACCCACCGTTTGACCGGCTTTCCAAGCAACGGTTAGGAAGTAAGAAAGTACCACGCCACCCACAATGGCAAAGGTTAAGAAGAACATTCCTGTTGAATACCAGTCCATTACAATTTTATAATCCATGAAATCGTAGTGGAAGAAACCATTTAGGATGTCGTAACGTAGCATTTCGCGAACGATTGCAATGGTTAAGCCAGCGACCAATGCAATTGGCAGCGCCATGTAACTACACATGTTGTATGAGCTACCATTAAGACGAATGGCTGACCAAATAGCAGGTAGAAGCACAGCAACACCGCCTAAGATTCCCCAAAGAGACGTGGCAAAATTCCCTGCTGTTTCAGGAACCGTCATCATCCATGCAACATAAAAAACGAAGGCAATAACCGAACCAATGGCAATCCATTTTTTACCCACATTGGCAGCAAAGTCTAGGTATTCCATATCGGCATCAGCACGTACCATTTTAAAGCGACGATAAGTAACCAACATGCCACCTACCACAGGAATCGCCATGCTGATAAAGAATGCAAAACGCCATAAGTTATATGCATGTAATTTTGTACCAGAATAATCAAGCACGCCATTTTGTTGGTACCAGTCTTTCCAAAGTTCAGGATGCAACATTTGTGATGATAGGCTGTGCATAATAAACCCAACCGTTAGCAACAAGGCAACACTAATCAGCATCCAAGCCTTACCTTTAGGTTCTTTGGTTTTATCTTTTTCTTTGCTATTCATGAAGTAATAACCATACATCGCCCAGTAGGCAAAGATAAGAATAACGATAAACGCGATGACCCATACCGCTGATAAAACGTTAGAGGCATACCAGTTTGGGTCATACACCACTTGCACAAACAGCAAGGGTGCCACGCCAATAACAATGGCTACCGAAACGGAAATCTTAGAAATTTCTAGCATTGCGGCCCCTAAACGACGCCATTTTGCATCATTTTTAAAGGCGCCAAAAATGGTAATGGCTGAAGTTCCTAACATGAGTTGAACAAATAAAATATGTAACGCAAACGTGAGTACCCCTAACCCAACAAAAAGAATGGGGTAAGTGGGGACACCTGCTGGATTACGCAGGGCGTAAAGCATATCAGTGACCTGAGTGACTTGAGAAGCATCCATTATTTCACCTCCTGTGAGATATTTGCAGAGGCAACTTTATCCATTGACATTTTTTCAGCCAATGCACGATTACGGTCGTTCACTTCTTGCTTGATAGCAGCAACGACAGCACCTTGCCCTTGATTTTTATTCATGACTAAATAAGCTGACAATGCTTCGACTTCTGAATCCAGCATTGGCATTTTAGGCATATAAGCGATATTACCCGTTGTTAAAACACCCTTAACATAGTTTTCCATTCGTGCTTGTGTAATGCCTTCTTGGAAGTAACGGTGAAGAGGACGAATCCCTGTTTTACTCGGTGAGTGACAATTAGAGCAGTAAACCATCGCGATATATTGACCTGCTTGGATTTTATTATCAGCAGTCACCGTTTTTAGAGCGTCAGGCGTAAAAGGGTGGGCTTTTAAAATCCCAACTTTTTCAATGGTGGGCAATTGTGATTTAATGTTCATACCTGGCACGTCTCTACCAATCACCTGGTTAGAGTAAACATACTGACCCGCAACCCAAGGTTTACGCATAGATTCACGAGCCGTTTCTTCAGGCCATAAACCGGCAACCAGAATAATCACGGTCATTGCACCGGCAAAGCCTTCAATCAAGACTTGAGGGCGAAGCATGGTAATCACAAAGTAGGTTAAGGTTCCTGCTAATACAGCCATAATACTGGGCACAAAATAGCTTGGTAGACGGTTTTCCATCACCAATAAAGCTTGATCAGGCACGGCGGTTAAATACCATTGGAATAAAAGGGCGCCGGTCACCGTTGAAACAATCCCTAACCAACCCAATTTACGAGCCATCTCTTTCTTAAATGCAGGGTCTTTAATGCCTGCGACAACGATTCCACCGACAACTGCCGTCATGGTGAACATAAAGGCGACACGCATCCCCATTTGAATAAAGGTATTTGTGCCGTAGAAACCGTTTAGATAACCGCCTTCCGTAAACCATTGTTCTTTTCCAGGCAGCATCATGAAAGACAGAATACCCACAATGATAATCATGGTGGCAAAGGATGAAATACCGAAAATTACAGAAATTTTCATATGGGTTTTCTTATCGACTTTACCGACGAGATACACAATCATGTAAACACCGACAACCTCGATAACAAAGAAGACCCATTCAGTCGCCCATTTCCAAACGAACGAATGAATTAAGGCGCCAATTCCATTCGGGCTGGCTACAGTAGTGGAATACCATATGCCTGGGCCCGTAATCGAACCGGCAACATAGGTAAAGACCATTAAGAAAAGACCGTATTTCTTAATAAAATCAATCAGGTCATCACGATCTTCTCGGTAAGCTTTATGAGAGAGATACGCAAACAATAGAGCTGCACCCACTGATGTGTGAGAGGCAAGTACGTGGAATGTTGCAATCAGCGCGACAACCCAGCCAGAACCAACAGTCGGTTCAAACCACGTAGGATAAAGACTAATCAAATCCATGTGAATTTCCTTATTATTAATGGGGTTTATGTAGCATAAACTAAATTTATGTCAGGCGCTGATTGTAAGGAACTAAATGGTAAAATAAAATTCAAAAAAATTTATTGTTGATGATATTAAAATACTTATGATGTTGATTTTTAGTCATTATATTTTAAGAGTGATGCGAAAAAATCACGAGTTTTGAGATTGTTAATTGAATTTAGTGTATTGAAATCAACGAAAGGTAACTTGATTGTAAATCTTTGATATGAAGTCTTTTTTTGAGTAGGAATTGTAAACAAAAGGTGAAAAAATGTTTAGACTTAGCCTAAAAAGTCCGCAACTATTGGGCGGATTTTTTAGGCTGAAGTTAGAGGTTAATAGCCTTTTTGAGTGATAGCCTTTTTATTCATTCATCAGCTCTTGAAAAGGTCTAAATATATTTGGGTAATGTACTATAGGTTTAAATAAAAACTGTTTCATGTTTAAAAAGTAAACTTTATTTAAAAAGTAAACTTTGAATTAGAGTGGGATGAAATTAATGGTTTTAAATCTGTTTCAAATAAGGTTTCAGTTTCCCACTCTTGGTCGCTAATACGAGTAATGACTTGAGCGGTCATTGCTGGGGCATTACCTGTAACAATGGCAAGTCTACCACCCAAATTAAGTTGTTCTTTGTAGCTTTGTGGAACAGTAGGGGTTGAACCTGTTAGTACGATAACATCGTATTTGTGTCCATCTTCCCAGCCATTAGCGGCGTCACCAGACAGGAGCTCAATGTTTTGGTAACTCGCTAATCGGGTTTTTGCATGATTTAAAATATCTTCGTATAGTTCGACACTGGTAACTGATTTACCTAAATTTGCCATGAGAGCTGTTAAGTAACCAGAGCCTGTACCAATTTCTAAGACACAATCATCTTCATCAATATCTAGAGCTTGCAACAGACGGCCTTCAATCTTAGGCGCCATCATGAATTGTTCATGACCAATAGGGAGCTCAATATCTGAATAGGCAAGTTCTTCATTGCCAGCTTCTACAAATAGGTGACGAGGAATATCCATGATTAAATCTAGGATTTTAGGGTCCAAAACATCCCAAGGGCGGATTTGCTGTTCTACCATGAAAAAGCGCGCTTGATCTAGATTCATTGTGTATATCCTTTAGTTAATCTTTTTTTATGGTGCAAGGTTAATCGGTTGATTGAAAGTAACCTTAAAATTAAAACCGAATGATTATATCTAATTACGTCAATTTTATAAATGTTTGTTAGATGAATTACCATCGTATTCTCTATAAAATAGATGTTTTTATGGGTATCATGACCAAATTACCTATTCAAAATATATTAAGAGACGGTTAAATTGAACCAAAACTATATTGATTATAAAAATCAAAAATCACCTTTTATAAGCTATAAAGAGTCTGATTTAAAACCTTATCAAAAACTTGAAAAAATGCAAAAACTACCAGGCCTGTATGAAGACAGTAGTAGTGATATTTGGTTAATAGAGGGGCTTGAATATATTGATAGATTGAAAGGTGTGAAGTCTGCCGTTGTTAAAGCTTATAACAAGCAAGCTACGGCGACTGATTTTTGGTTGGGTATGGATGCGTTATTTGGTTTGACTTTGTGTCAGTCCTACCAAAATGCGCATTTTAGTTATCCATATTTGTCGCAAATTACTCATTTACGTATTCCTTGTGTCTTCGATTCTCTAAATAGCAAACAAGCCTGTGCGGTGGTTTTGGAAAAACTTCCTGGAGAATTTTTATCGGGTACTAGGGTGAATAATGATACGGTCAAACAATTGAGCCAATTTATGGCTGACTCGCATAGCCATGCAGTCGAAAATATTGGTTTGATTTCAAGTAGAGAACATTCAGCAAACACTCGTAATCAATTAGAAGATTGGCAAGCACGTATAAAACTCACAATTAATAAGCTGGCTAACTCGCTAAATGATAATTTTGATTCGACATCAAAAAAGGCAGGATATATAAAAGAGTCTATAGAAGGGGTTAGTAATATATCGTTAAGTAAAATTGTACCGTTAATGATGGATTTGAGATGGGATCAGTTTGCTGAAGAAAATGGGGTTGTAAAGGGTATCTACGATTTAGATTGTTTCGTGTTTGCTCCGATAGAATTAGATTTTATTATTTTAGAATATTTATTAACGACCGAGCAGTTAACAATATTTGTTGAGCAGTATGCTAAAGCAATGAACGACAAGGCTTATATTCCTGATTTAACTGAGGTACGAAACGTTTATAGAGTGTTATTATTTTTAATGAATGTTTTAGGTGAAGAAGATATTGAAAAATGGATGGCTCAGCCGTGTTTTTTTAATGGAAATCACGGCTAAGTGGCTTTAGGTTGATATTTAATGAATTTGCAGTTTCTTCCAGTTTAAATACCCATAAACAGCAAGTATTAGATATACGCCAAACATAATGATGGTGACATAAAATCCTGTCTGCCAGTAAAGTGCAATAGCAAAACTATCAATCACTATCCAATAAATCCAATTTTCAATCACCTTACGAGCCATAAGTACGGTTGTCATGACTGAAAACACCATAACAATGGCATCTAAATAAGGTAACCGAGTATCCGCAAAAGAAGCTGAATAATAGCCAATTAATCCAGAAGTTACCAGGCCTGATAGAATGTAGATAATATGAAACTTTAAAGGACGACGACTAATCTCAACCGTATTATCTTCTTGCCCATTTTTTCTCCATAAAATAAAGCCATAAACCGCCATCGCCATATAGTAAAAATTCAAAAGGGCTTGCATAGGAAGTTGGCCTTCCCAAAACAATACCGTATAAATAACCGTGCTAGCTAAAGCCGCAGGCCAACACCAAATAGACTCTTTAGCCGCTAAAATGACATATAAAATCCCCAAGCTTGCTGCTAACCATTCCCAACCCGATTGAGCTAAAGCCGCTTCAATGATTGCAGTGAGTAATGAATTATCCACAAGAATCAATTACTGCCTTTTCACGGTCAGTACCAATTAACTTAATAACAAAAATGGTTTCAGGAATTTGTTCTAATACGTTTAAAATTTCAGTATTAAGCGTGCTCATCACATCTTGGTATTCTCCGTATATATGAGTTGACATACTGTTACGTTGTACAGAAACATTAGGATGTTGTTCTAATGCATCGATAAAATCGATAATCGGTTGGCAGTATTCTTCACGGAGAGGGTACATACTAATATCTACAGAGGTTTTCATATTTGTTCTCTTTATTTTTATTAGACTTTTTGTCTTTTAGAAGTTTAATCTCAGAAGGTTAAATTTTTAATTTTTGCGCCTTCACGACGACAAAGGTGCCTTGGTCATGGCCAGGTAAAATATCGGTGGGGGCGTGTTTGTCTGAAGAGGGTAACACAGTCTGCACCGATTCCATGATTTCAAATTCAGCGGCCTTTAAAAATTGGCTGATGTCGTTAAAGCCATAAAAAGTGGCGTCACAAAAAAAGGGATCATTGTGCTTATTGGCTTCATAGAGTTTGCCCAATTCAGAGTTTTTTTCTAAATAGGCAATCACAATCGCACCTTGGTCGCTAATGACTCTGGCCGCTTCTTGATAAGCCCTTTCAGGTTGGTCCAAGAAACAAGTCGAGGTCACAAAGACAGCGAAATCGAATTCATTGTCCTCAAAAGGTAAGGTTTCCGCCACCCCTTTGACCATATTTAGCCCGCGGTTTATTGCTATTTCACGCATGGCATCAGCCGGTTCTAACCCGGTGCGAATATCAAGTGGCAGGGTAAAACGCCCGCTACCGGCGCCAATTTCAATTCCTTTGCCAGATGGAAGCAATCTTTTTAAAGCATCAATTTCCGCTTGATAAAGCGCTGGGTTTTCATCAAACCAAGCATCATAACTCGAAGCATTGGCTTCATATCCTTGGGTATTTGGCATCATGTACTCCTAAATTTTAGGGAAAAATCTAGAGATCTTTGCACGAGCATATTCTCGTGTAAAGGTCTCTTAGTGACACCCGCCAGACAGCTTAATCACAAAAACACTTTTGGGTATCACCCGTAAAGTCTTGCCCATTTCAGCTTCTAATAAGGGCATGATGACACCATAATCCCCAAAAATAAAACTACTCATCTTGCCATACTCCACTTCAAGCGAAGGGTGTTGACTTAAGCGAGTTAAAAACTCTGAAATAGGTTGACGATATTCCTGGCGTAACGGGTAATAGCTAATTTCAACAGAAATTTTCATGGGGGCATCCTGAAATAAAAAATCACCTTAATTGGTGATTTTTTAATATTTAAATAACCTTGTTTAGAAGAAGGCTCTAGCCGTGATTCCAAATTGTCTAGGGTCACCTAATTTTATATAGGTTTCTTCTATGCTATAAGTCGGTTCATTGGCGAAATGAAAACCTCTAGTCGCATAACGCTCGTCAGTTAAGTTTTTGCCCCAGAGGTAAACTTCCCAGTCATTTCCTTCATAGCCCACTCTTGCATTGTAAATGGCATAGGCAGAAGACTTTTCAGGATGGGAGTTGCTGAAATAAAAACTGTCCATGCCCTGTGTGTCGACTCTAAGGAAAATGCCTTGGTTGCCTCTATATTGTGCGCCAAGTGTATATTGATAACTGGGGGCGTGGGCTTGGTCTCTATCAGATATTTCTGTCAGAACGCCAGATTTTGAAGTGCCTTTGATATCAGTTTGTAACAAGCCTAAAGCGGCAAAAATTTTGTAATTGGGTTTGGGTGTCCAATCTATACTTGCTTCTAAACCATAGTTGGTAGCAGAATCAAAATTTTCTTTATAGAAAACATAGTTAGTACCAACGTATGTATAGCCATCAAACTGTGGGTTCTGTCTGTCCATGTAAAATAAGCTGATGTTTGTTTTTAGCTGGTTGTTGGACAAGCTGGCTTTATGACCAATTTCGTAGTTCATAAGGGTTTCACTTTCGAACTGAATTAAGTTGCTCTCTGTTGGAGCTAACCCGGTGTTAAAACCGCCAGCCTTATACCCACGAGAAATGCTCGCATAGGCTTGGCTGTGATTATCGATTTGTTTGCTAAGACTTAATCCGCCACCCCAAAGCACGTCATCAGGTGAATAGTTTTCATTGTTGTTATCAGAATAGGTCATGCTTTGTTTTTCAATTCTAAGGCTAGGAGAAAGTGTCCAGCCTTTTTGAAAGTCTATGTCTAACTGACCATAAGTCGCCATTTTATTTAAGGTATAGTCACTGATTAAGTTTGTACCGTAATTGTCTGTTGTGTGATTGTTTTCGTCGAGTTTGGAACCATAAAAACCAATTAACCAGTTTGTTGTTTGATTAAAAATTCGAGATTTAGGGGTCGAGACAAATCTTAAATCCTGAGTGAGGGTTTGACGTTCTTTTTCGTTCGCAAAAAAGTAGGTGTTGTCTCCCGTAGTATGATAACCCGGATAAACCCAGTCGCCATCATAACTATATAACATGTCAGAATTTGCAATCGCGGTGGTGCTTTCAATTAAAAAGTTGGGGTTTGCCTTTGATTTTAACTTGAATGCTGCCGCAGAACTTCTTTGGGTATCTTTTCCAGGTTCATCTGACAGCGTCGTCAAGGTATTGTCTAAAGACCAAGCATCATAGCCATTGTCTAGATTGGCGTGCATCAAGGTTAAGTCAGCTTGTGTATCGTCATCTGGAAAAAAACGAAACTTGGCTCGGGCATTTAATTCATCATGACCGTTGGTATCACTTTTCCCAAGGGTGGCATTATGTCGAAAACCATCATCCTGTGTTTTTTGAATCGCGATTCTATATTGAGGTGCCTTGTCATCTTTCGAAAATGCCCCAGTTGTCATGATCCCCACTTGGCGAAGGCTGTCTTGTCCAACCGTTGCTTCAACCGAGCTTTCTCTTTCTGCTTGGGGATCGTTGGTTTGGATGTTAATTAAACCGCCCAAAGCACTCGCGCCATAGCGAGTTGATTGAGGGCCTCTAAGTATTTCAACTTGTTTGGTATCAAATAGATTACCTGTCATTCCTATACCACTAAAATCAATATCGTCAATGGCAAAGCCGATACTAGAATTTGGTGAGCCAGTATATTCACTTCTTTCACCAATACCCCGAATTTGAATATGTCTGGCACGAGAAGATTCACCAGAAATATTAACATTTGGCGTTTTCAGTAGAATATCTTCAATGTGCTCCGCACCTTGGTCTAAAATTTCAGGTTCTTCGGTCACTGAGACGCTCGCGGCAATTTCTTGAGTAGAGGCGTTGCGTAAATCTGCACTCACCGTAACAGGTTTTAGTTCGGTTGCCGCTATGGCAGGTTGAGAGAGGGCGAGGCCGATGGCCAATGAAAGGGGCTTGCGTTGTAGCATTTTTGTTCCTTTTAAAATGTTTAAAAGGACAGGACTCACAGGGAATTTTTGCAGCTGCCTAAGTTTTTTAAACTTGGCAAACAGTCCCTGTAATCAGCCTGTCCCTACGCCAGTATTAACTGGATCAGGTTCATAGGGTTGTTTAAAAAACTCTCAGGCATACTTAATAATTTAAGCAACCACCCCTAGGCAATTGCAAGTTATTATGCCTGTTTTCGCTTAAAAATCAATCTTATTTTTATAGGCTTATAAAAAAATGGGGTTTTACTGTGTTAGGAGTTTTAGGTTGATTTCGGGTTAAAAACAGAGGAATAAACTTGCGGATGTTTGTAGAGGTGGGTAGTATTTCTTATTAATTGTATTTATTTGTATTTTTTTACGGCTGTTTTTATTGTCTCCAGCGCTAATTTTAAGTAAATTTTATATAGGATTTTTTATGTCAGCCACAGCTAACCCCAATGTTAGTCGAGCCATTATAGAAAGGCTTAAGGCTCTGGATGATTTGCCACATTTTCCAGATGCCTTGGTTAAGCTAGAGCGTGCAATTTCAAGTGATGAAGCCCTAGAGCTTAAAGATATTGTTCAGCTTATTGCGCAAGACCCTAGGTTAGCCGCGGGTTTAATTGGTGTGGTGAACACGGCTAAATATTCAACAGGGGTGCCAATTGCAGATTTGTCTGAAGCCATTGTTAGGGTTGGGATTAAAGATGTTCGTGTGATGGCGCATGCTATCAACTATAAATCTTCATTTAAATCCAAGCCACCATTTAGTGAAAAGCATTTTATGAAGCACGCAATGCTTTCAGCGTTTGTGGCTCAAAAGTTAGCTAAAAACCTTCATATTGATACAGGGGAGGCTTTTTTATCAGGGTTAATGCGAGATATTGGTATTTACTTGTTGGCCATTGAAGATCGTGAGAAATATTTAGAGGTCATTAGATTGGCTGATTACCAAATAGATAAGCTACCCCAGTCTGAAAACAAAGTGTTTGGTACTTATCATGCATTGATGAGTGCTCGGTTGTTGCAACAGTGGAAGTTTCCTAAAGGTGTGATTATGGGGGTGGCTTTTCATCATACTCCATCTAAAGCGGAACCCGCTTTTCAGGCAAATGCCTATTTAACCTTTTTATCAGAACAAGGGGTTTTTAGAGCAGGTTATGAGAATGGAATAGCTGATCTTACGGATGAAGAGCGCGAGGCACCTTCAGAAGCATTATTAAATGCGTTGGAGTATTTTGGGTTAGCAATTGAAAGTTATGATGAATTAATTCATGAAGCGATTGATGAGGCTCAATCAATGGGGATGTAATATGTCTCTAATGAAAGGCGCTTTTCAAAAGTTGGTGAATGTATAAGAAATTTAGAAGATTATTGCCTAAATAAAGTTAAACCGTTTTACTGAAATTTTGTTTTACGCTTGATTTGTATAAAGTTCTTAGTTGATATTAATTCTTTTAAGTCATTAATTTAAAGCACCAGGCCTGGTGCTTTTTTTGTTTATAAGGTTTTAAATTGAGTTTTAATTGATTAAGGCGTTATAAAAGTTTTATGCCTGGGCTAAAAATTTATTTATTTACGTCAGTAAAATGCTAAAATAGCGGGCTTAATTTTTTAACGATGTAATTATCACAGATAAGAGAATAAATCGATGCCAATCATTACGTTACCAGATGGTTCTACTAAACAGTTCGACGACGCTATTTCAGTTATGCAAGTGGCTGAAAGTATTGGAACGGGACTTGCAAAAGCGACGGTAGCGGGGCGTGTTAACGGCCAGTTGAAAGATGCGTGCGACTTGATTACAGAGGATGCATCGTTAGAGATTGTTACCATGAGAGATGAAGACGGCGTTCATATTATGCGTCACTCTTGTGCGCACTTATTGGGGCATGCATTAAAGCAATTGTTTCCCGATGTAAAAATGGCAATTGGACCGGTTGTTGATAACGGTTTTTATTATGACATTGATATGGATTACAAAATTACGCCAGACGATTTAAAGCAAATTGAAAAGCGTATGCAAGCCTTAGCAAAAACTAAATATGCTGTTGTTAAGAAAATGCTTTCACGCGAAGAAGCCATCGCAACCTTTGAGGCTCGTGGTGAAGACTATAAATTAGAATTAATTCGTGACTTACCAGATGAAACAGAATTTGGATTTTATTTTCACGAAGAATACGTTGATATGTGCGTAGGGCCTCATGTTCCTAACATGGGTTTTATCAAAGCACTTAAGTTAACCCATGTGGCGGGAGCTTATTGGCGTGGTAATTCAGATAACAAAATGCTGCAACGTATTTACGGTGTGGCTTTCCCAGATAAACAATCATTAAAAGATTACTTACATATGATGGAAGAGGCTGAAAAGCGTGACCATCGTAAGTTAGGTAAAACATTAGATTTATTTCATGTTGAAGATTTAGCTCCAGGGATGGCTTTTTGGCATCCTAAAGGTATGACTTTATACCGCATCGTTGAAGAGTATATGCGTGGGCAGTTAGTTGAAAATGACTATGACGAGATTCGTACACCATTTATTTTAGATCGCTCGCTATGGGAAAAATCAGGTCACTGGGATAAATTTAAAGACAATATGTTCACGACAGAAACCGATAACCGTGATTATGCGGTTAAACCAATGAACTGTCCTGGACACATACAGGTATATAACCGTCACTTAACGAGTTATCGTGATTTACCAATTCGAATAGCAGAATTTGGTACTGTACATCGTAATGAGCCTTCTGGAACATTACACGGCTTAATGCGTGTACGTTCGTTTACACAAGATGACGCTCATATTTTCTGTACAGAAGAACAGATAAAAGAAGAGGTTCAAGCCTGTATTGATTTGGTGTTTGAAACCTATGCTGATTTTGGATTTGATAACATTGCGGTTAAATTCTCAACACGCCCAGAGCAACGAGTAGGTGCTGATGCGGTATGGGATTTAGCTGAAAAAGCACTTGAAGATACTCTTAAAGATGCGGGTCTTGATTATAAATTACAGCCTGGTGAAGGTGCGTTTTACGGCCCTAAGATTGAATTTCAATTAAAAGATTGTATTGGTCGTGTTTGGCAGTGTGGAACGATTCAGCTAGATTTTTCAATGACTCAAGCAGAACGCTTAAATGCTGTTTACATTGGACAAGATAATGAAAAACATCATCCTGTTATGATTCACCGTGCAATTTTAGGTTCACTTGAACGTTTTGTTGGTATTTTAATTGAACATTATGAAGGACGTTTCCCAACTTGGTTAGCTCCAGTTCAATGTGTTATTGCTCCAATTGCCGACGTCCACAGTGATTATGTGGTTAAAATGACTAAAAAATTGAAAAAACATGGGTTTAGAGTCGAATCGGACTTGAGAAATGAGAAGGTAGGGTTTAAAATTCGCGAACACACAATGCAACGTGTTCCATATATTTTGGTTGTAGGAGACCAAGAAATGGAAAATGATACTGTCAATGTTCGTGCAAGAAACGGAGAAAACCTAGGATCTTATGATTTCGAAGCACTTGTTAGTATGTTAACAACAGACATTGCACAACTTGGTCGAGTCATTGAAGATTAGAAATAATCTTGCTCGAACAAAAATGCATTGAAAAGATTAAATTAACTGGAGGATATAGCTATAGCAATTAGAAGAGGTCGTGGTAGACCGCAACAACCAGAAGCACCAAAAGACAGAATTAACAAAGCAATATCAGGCACTCCTGAAGTGCGACTGATTGATGCGCAAGGCGAACAAGCCGGCGTTGTATCAATTAAGGATGCATTAGCTCAAGCAGCTGAAGCGGGTTTAGATCTGGTTGAAATTACTGCGAAAGCTAATCCACCTGTTTGTAAAATCATGGACTATGGTAAATACCTTTACCAGCAGCAGAAAAAGCAGCATGAAGCTAAGAAAAAGCAGAAGCAAGTCCAGGTTAAAGAAGTTAAGTTTCGCCCAGGAACTGAGGAGGGAGATTATCAGGTCAAACTACGCAACCTGATGAAATTCCTAGAAAAGGGAGATCGTGTCAAGGTAACTATATGGTTCCGTGGCCGCGAAATCACTCATAAGGAACTGGGACTTAAAATGTTGGAACGTGTTAGGGATGATATTCAAGAGGTTGCAACCGTTGAACAAATGCCTAAGATGGAAGGCCGTCAAATGCAAATGATGGTTGCTCCAACAAAGAAAAAGTAATTTTAAGTCGTTTATAACGTTTTAAGTTGCTACACAACAGCTGGGGTTTGTTTATGAGTTTAAACAAATTTCTGGTGCAGCTCCCTCAGTGCTGTTCGTTGTTCCAAGAATGAATCTAAAATAATTTCGGTTATTTGGGTTTAATATAAAACTGAAGTGGCTCAATTTATTGAGTGACACTTAAATGCGGAGTTTCATGCAATGCCAAAGATGAAAACAAATAGTAGTGCTAAAAAGCGCTTCTCAAAAACTGGCTCAGGTCGTTTCAAATGTAAACAATCTCACCTTCGTCATATTCTGACTAAGAAGTCGACTAAGCGTAAGCGTCAACTTCGTTCTGGAAGTATGATTCACGATCACGATGTAGCGATGGTTCGCCGCATGCTACCGTTCGCTTAATTGGAGATTTGAGAAATGGCAAGAGTTAAAAGAGGTGTCATCGCACGCCGTAGACACAATAAAGTATTAAAAGCAGCTAAAGGTTATTACGGAGCGCGTAGCAAAGTATTTCGTGTTGCTAAGCAAGCAGTAATCAAAGCAGGTCAATATGCATACCGTGACCGTCGTACTAAAAAACGTCAGTTCCGTCGTTTATGGATTGCGCGTATTAACGCAGCAGCTCGTATGAACGATATGACATATAGCCGTTTTATTAACGGACTAAATGTTGCCGGTATCGCAGTAGATCGTAAAGTACTAGCTGACATTGCAGTTCATGATGCAGCAGCCTTTACTGCAATCGCTGAAAAAGCAAAAGCAGCATTAGCTTAATTTGCTTACTGGTTTAAGCCAGTAATTTAATAGGGGACTTTGGTCCCCTATTTTTTTTATTCAATTAAGTTTTAACAACTTGAGACCTTTGCACGAGATAGGTGCGAAAGAAAAATAGACGTAAGTACCCCTTGAGGGTAAAAAATTTGCCTGATTCTCGACTTACCCCTTCGGGCGTCGAGTTCTTCGTTTGCGGCGGAAAACGCAGGGAATAGCTAGCTATTCGCAAGGTTTCCAACAAAAATCAGGTGAATTTTAACCATTTTTACTCGTGCATACTCTCGTGCAAAGGTCTCAACTTATAAAATCAGTAGCTAAGTAAGATTTTATTAATCACATGAATTACTTTTCATTTGATTAGTGAAATGTTTCCTATCTATTAAACCGTTTTGGGACATTTATTAAATGCAAGAACGCCTTCAAAATATACTTTCTCAAGCGCAAGAAGCGGTTGCAGAAGTAACTGAATTAAGTAAATTAGACGAGCTTCGAGTTCAATTCCTTGGAAAAAAAGGTGGATTGACCGAAATGATGAAAACATTAGGAAAACTCTCTGCAGAAGAGCGCCCTAAAGCTGGTCAAGTCATTAACGAAGCAAAACAAGCAGTACAAAGTTTATTAAACGCTAAAAAGAAAGAGTTGGATGATGCCAAACTTGCTCAAAAATTAGCGGAAGAAACGATTGATATTACGCTACCAGGTCGAGATGCTGATATTGGAAGTCTTCATCCTGTTACTCGTACTTTAACGCGTATTGAGACTTTATTTGCTAATGCTGGGTTTGATGTTGAAACCGGGCCAGAAATTGAAGATGACTGGCATAACTTTGAAGCGTTAAATATTCCTGAAACGCATCCAGCCCGCGCAATGCACGATACCTTCTATATCAATGAAAACACAGTTTTAAGAACGCATACCTCAGGTGTGCAGATTCGTACAATGGAAAACAAGCAACCTCCTTTAAGAGTGATTGCTCCAGGTCGTGTTTATCGTTGCGATTCTGATCAAACTCATACGCCTATGTTTCATCAGGTTGAAGGGTTAATTATTGAAAAAAATTCAAGTTTTGCACAGTTACGCACCTTAATTATTGAGTTTTTACGTAAGTTTTTTGAAGATGATGAACTTAAAGTTCGTTTTAGACCTTCTTATTTCCCTTTTACAGAGCCATCTGCAGAAGTTGATATTGCCACCAACCTATTTGGTGATGGTCGTTGGATTGAAGTGTTAGGGTGTGGAATGGTTCATCCAAATGTACTCAAAAATGTAGGGATTGACCCTGATGAATATACTGGACTGGCCTTTGGATTAGGTGTTGAACGTTTAGCAATGCTACGTTACAACGTTAAAGACCTACGTCAATTCTTTGAAAACGATTTACGTTTTCTTCAACAGTTTAAATAACCAGGCCTGGTGAGAATAGAAATATGAAATTTAGTGAAAATTGGCTAAGAGAGTGGAGTAATCCACAATGGAACACTCATGAATTGTCTGAAGGATTAAGTTTAGCAGGCCTTGAAGTTGATGGTATTGAACCTGTTGCTGGTGAATTTACCAATGTGGTAGTCGGTCATGTTCTTTCAGTTGAAAAACACCCAGATGCAGACAAATTAAACATTACACAAGTTGATGTTGGTGAAGAAGAACCGGTACAAATTGTTTGTGGTGCTAAAAATGTGGTTGCTGGCATGAAAGCTTGTTGTGCTAAAGTTGGTGCAGTGCTTCCAGGTAACTTTAAAATCAAAAAAGCTAAGTTACGTGGCGTTCCTTCGCACGGAATGTTATGTGGTGCCACTGAAATTGGTTTACCTGATGATGGCGTTGATGGTTTATTGGTTTTACCAAACAATGCCCCTGTAGGCCAAGATGTTCGTGAGTACTTAGATTTAAATGATTCAAGTATCGATGTAGATTTAACTCCAAACCGTGCGGATTGTTTTAGTATTTTAGGTTTAGCACGTGATGTTCATGCGATTAGTGGTGCGCCTTTTAATCAACCTTTTGAAGATAAAGAGTTGGCTGGCACTTCAGCTTGTTCTCAAAACATTGTGGTTTTACAGGAGCAAGCGTGTCCTAAATATTTAGGTTGTGTGGTTTCTGGTTTTGATACAACGGCTCAAACACCTTCTTGGATGGTTCAAAAACTCCAACGTTCAGGTCTTCGTTCATTAAGTTTAGTGGTGGATATTACCAACTATGTATTAATGGAACTTGGTCAGCCTATGCATGCTTTTGATTTGGATAAGCTTCAAGGCGATATTCAAGTTCGTATGGCCAATGCGGGCGAAAAGTTGGTGACTCTAGACGAAAAAGAAATCAGCCTTTCAGATAATACCTTAGTGATTGCTGACGATAGTGGTGCGGTTGCCTTAGCGGGTATTATGGGCGGTCTATCAACATCAGTGACGGATACAACGAGTAAAATCTTTTTTGAATGCGCTCACTTTTCACGTTTAGCAATTACTGGCCAAGCACGTAATTATGGATTACACACGGATTCATCAATGCGTTTTGAACGTGGTGTTGATCCAATGCTACCTGAGCGAGCATTAAATCGTGCGCTCCAATTGTTTACTGAAATTGCCGGTGGTGAAGTTTCTGCATTTAACTCTGTTATTTCAGAAGATTATTTACCAAAACCTGCGGTTATTGAACTGCGCCGTGAGACTATTGCCAGTCGTTTAGGGGTTGCAGTCGAAAATGAGCAAGTAGAAAAAATCTTTGTTGATCTTGGTTTTGAGATTCAAATCAGTGATTTAGGTTGGACAGTGACTTCTCCATCATTCCGTTTTGATATGGCGATTGAAATGGACTTAATTGAAGAAATTGGTCGCGTTTATGGTTATAACAGCTTACCAGAAACGCCGGTTATGGCACCAATGACACTAAATGAGCTACTTGAATCTGAACAGTCTTTGAACGCACTTAAAACAGGCTTAGTACAACGCGGTTACAACGAAGTGGTGACCTACAGTTTTGTTGCTGAAGACAAGCAAAAATTAATTGCTCCTGATTTACCGTATGTTGTGCTTAAAAACCCAATTTCAGATGATATGAAAGCTATGCGTACCACTCTGTTTACCGGCTTGCTTCAAAGTATGGCTTACAATCAAAATCGTCAGCAATCTCGTGTACGTTTGTTTGAAACGGGTCTAGTCTTTTATAAAAATGATGCTGACTCTACGGGTGCAACGCAAGTTCCTATGTTTGGTGGTGCTATTGTTGGTTCAGCAAACATTGCTGGTTGGGATGTAGAAAATCGTAACGTTGATTTTTATGATATGAAAGGGGATGTTGAAACCCTTCTAGGCATGAGCCATAAAGCAGATAAAGTAAGTTATGAAACCTGTACTAACCCTGCATTACATCCAGGGCAATCAGCCTCTATTACTCTAGACGGTAAAGAGATTGGAGTCATGGGGCAATTACATCCTCAGTTAGTCAAAACCATGGGTGTGAGTGGAACGGTATTTATGTTCCAAATACGTCAAGATGCACTCCTAAATATGGATGTACCTAAGGCATCTGCAATTTCTAAATTTCCAGAAGTTCAGCGAGATTTAGCTTTTGTGATGGATGAATCTCAATCTGTCCAATCTTTAATTGACTGTGTAAATTCTGTTAAATCAGATATTTTGCAGTCGATAGATATTTTTGATATTTATCGTGGCCAAGGGATTGAGGATTCACAAAAAAGTATCGCAATTACTTTGCGTATACAGCACCAAGACAGAACTTTACAAGATGAAGAAGTCGAGAACTTAGTTTCTGAAGTATTAACGGCGGCCAAAGCCATTAATGCCGAACTTCGATAAATAGAGACCTTTGCACGAGACTATGTGCGAGTAAAAATGGTTAAAATTCACCTGATTTTTGTTGTACCCCAAGGGCACTTCCGTTGGGCGACAACTTGCGAATAGCTAGCTATTCCCTGCGTTTTCCGTCGCAATCAGGTAAATTTTTTACCCTCAAGGGGTACTTACGCCTATTTTTCTTTCGCACCTATCTCATGCAAAGGTCTCAAATATAAAATAAACGAACAAATAAAATAAACGTAATAGGAAAAAATATGACGTTGACCAAAGCTGACATAGCGCAAGACTTAGCAGAGACATTTGGCTTTAATAAGCGAGAATCTAAAGAGTTAGTAGAACAGTTTTACGATGAAATTAGTGATGTATTAGTTTCAGGTGAGCAAATAAAATTATCAGGATTTGGTAATTTTGAATTACGTGACAAAGCACCTCGTCCAGGACGTAACCCAAGAACGGGTGAAGATGTTCCCATTTCTGCGAGAAGAGTGGTAACATTTAAGCCTGGACAAAAATTGCGTGCTCAAATAGACAATCATGGTCAAGCCTAAGAATCAGAGTCAATTTGCTGAGCAACTTGAAATAGAGTTGCCAGATAAAAAGTACTTCACCATTGGTGAAGTCGCTGACATTTGTCAGTTAAAATCTCACGTTCTGCGTTACTGGGAGCAAGTTTTCCCTCAGCTTGAACCCAGTAAGCGCCGTGGCCGTCGCTATTACCAAAAAAATGATGTTATTTTGGTACTAGAGATTAAAAGCTTATTGCATGATCAGGGATTTACCATTCCTGGAGCAAAATCCCGTCTTTCTAAAAGAGATGTGGATTTGTCAGATGCTTCTTTAAATGTTGAACAAAAGACTACGGTTGAAGAACTTCAACAAATGAAAAACGAATTGATAGAATTCAGGAATTACATTCAAAAGCGTTATTAGTTTTGAATGATTTTAGAATTTAATTGATTCTAAAAGTAACCAGGCCTGGTAAAATAACGAACTTCAAAAAACACACCTAAAACTTTTATTTAGCCATCTTTTATTCACTAAAAGAACAAAAAAGAATGTTAAATAAAATTCTATATCGGAATGTAGCGCAGCTTGGTAGCGCACTTGTCTGGGGGACAAGTGGTCGCAGGTTCAAATCCTGTCATTCCGACCACTTATTTTCTCAATATTCAAATAGAGACCTTTGCACGAGAGTATGTACGAGTAAAAATGGTTAAAATTCACCTTATTTTTGTTTTACCCCAAGGGCACTTCCGTTGGGCGACAACTTGCGAATAGCTAGCTATTCCCTGCATTTTCCGCCGCAATAAGGTAAATTTTTCCTCATTTTTCTTTCGCACCTATCTCGTGCAAAGGTCTCAAATAAAAACAACTAGTTAACTTTTTCTAGCCACTTTCGGGCAGTTTTAAGTCAATTAATGACGACTTTTTTTCTGTTCAATTTCAAGTTGAATCATATCTTTTAAAAGTGAAGACGCAAGTTCTTCATTATGTTTTAAACTGGCGTTTAAAAGATGTTTCCACGTTTCACTGAGTTTTTTCTCTAACTGTGAATTATCCATAACTAAACTCCTTATTTAAGTTATTTAGTTATATTTTATTACTATTTACTGTAAATATCAAATTTTTCTATCAAGAGTGATAAGTCTAGGTAGTGAATACGATCTTAGAGGGTGCAAAATATTCCTAATTTTGGGGTTGATTTTGTACTGAAAATCAAAACTATTTGTTTATTGAGACCTTTGCACTAGATAGGTGCGAAAGAAAAATGAGGAAAAATTCACCTGATTGCGGCGGAAAACGCAGGGAATAGCTAGCTATTCGCAAGTTTTTCAACAAAAATCAGGTGAATTTTAACCATTTTTATTCGCGCATACTCTCGTGCAAAGGTCTCTTATTGTTTATTTATTTTGATTGTTGATAACGAGAGATTGTGCGCAAGCCTCATTAGTTATTTGTTAAATACTTTTTAAGCTTTTGGGGACTTTGTTTAAGGTAGTTCCATTGAGTTATTAAACCAATTATTAACAGTAAACTACTGCCTGATATCAAGCTCAGTAGCCAAACGGTTAGGTCTACTGTTGGCTCTGTTTTAAGTAAATAAACGCTAATCAGTAAACTCGCAATTTGAGCAAAGCTTGCGGCTAAGATTCCTGCGAGGCCTCCTAAAAAAACAAATTCAGTTAACCCTATTTTTATAATCTCTTTATTTTGAGCGCCAAGTGTTCTGAGAAGTAGCCAACTTTGTATTCGGGTTTGTTGACTTGCTAGTGTGGCAGTAAATAGTACGCCTACACTGGCGAGTAGAGTAAAAAGGTAAAGAGCAGAGACTGCCCAACTTGCTTGATTCATTACATCTTGTATTTGCGTCATAATTTTTCTTACATCTATTAGAAGAACGCCCGGCGTTTTGATAGCGAGTTGTTGCGTTAAGTGTGGGGCGATTTCATTATCATCAACGGGTAAGTAAAAGTTGCTTATATAGGTAAAAGGAAGACTTCTAGTCTCTACAGGCTCAATGATAAAGAAGAAGTTGAGTTTAAAACTTTGCCAGTCAACTTTACGAATACTGGTGACTTGGTAGTTAAGATTTTGTCCAGAGATATTAAAGGTTAGTGTATCACCTAGCTTAATACCAAATAGTTCAGCGATACTTTGTTCAACCGATACGAAGGGTTGTGAAGGGCTGTGATTTAATTTTGCAACGATTTGATTGTGGCTTGGAATGGTATCCAAGATCGCAATATTGGATTCACGTTGTAATAGCCGTTTGCCACGTTCATTTGCTTGTTGGCTGGCTAGTACCGTTTGGTTGTTAATTTTGACTAAGCGACCTCTAACCATGGGGGCTTCGCTTTTGTTGGGTATTGTTGTAAAGAGCTTATCCACAGCCAGTTTTTGTTCTGGCTGAATATTCATTACAAAGGTATTGGGTGTGTTCTTTGGTAAGGATGCTTGCCAGTTACCCAGTAAATCATGCCTTACAAAAGTCATTAACATTAATACAAATAACACCATGCCCACTGAAATTAATTGTATTTGTACCAGGCCTGGTTCTTTGTTTAGATTAGATAAAGCAATCTTAAACCAGCCTCGACTCTGGCTTTGTAAAAAATTGAGAAATTTAAGCAGTAGCATTGAGGCTAAAAAGAGCAATAGACTAAATATTAGAATACCTATGACTATCCAAATGATGCTTTTAATATTGAGCATTAAACTGACTAAAGTCAGGAGTAATAAAAAGCTGATTAACCAGTTTACATACCCAGCTTGACTTGGTACCGACTTTAGAATTTGAATGGGAGCGGTTTTTAAGGCACTTTGAAAGGCTTGCCAAGCAAATGTCCATAGCACCAAAATACCGCTAAAAAAACCTATCGTCATTGCAGTGATGGGGTTTGCAGTGACTAATGGGGTAAAAAAGTTGGCTAAGAAAGGATGGATGATTAGAGAGATAATGTAGCCCAATAAAACCCCAATTAAGCTACTAAAAACCGCAATCCAAGTCAGTTGAAAACCAAAGAGACGAGTCATTTTTCCATTATTAGCACCAAATGCACGCATTAAGGCCATGCTATTTTTCCAACGATTTAAGTAGAATCGGCTGGCAATAAGAATGGACATTCCCGCAACTAAAATTGCCGATAAGGCGGATAAGTCTAGAAACAGCCAAGCAGTTTCTAAAGTGTTTCCTAAGTCTTCTGAAGGGGCTTTTGCAGAAACCACTTGCCAGTGAGGTGTTGGTTTTTGTTTAACTAGTTTTGCAAATTGTTTAATGGCTTTATCAGGGCCAGACACGGCTAATGAGTAATTAACTCTACTGCCTGGGCCTATTAATTTTGTTTGCTTAAGAACGGATAAATCAAGCCAAATTTGTGGCGCAAAACTCGCCATTGGGTTTATCACTTGGGGACTTTCAATGGAGCCAGCTATGCTAAATTCTTGAGAACCTAAAATAATTTTAGAGTTTTTATCAAGTTGCATTAATGAAACTAATTTAGGTTCAACCCACACACTATGTTTATTGAGCTTTTTATAAGGCAAAATATTATTAGCCGTGAACTTACCCCGTAAAGGTTGATTAGCAGAGATTCCTTTAAGTTGTATTAATTGAAAAGTCGGTTCTTCATTGTCTTTTTGCGTAGCCGCCATAGTGACTAATGCGGTGCTTTTAAAGGTTTTTAAACCCAATTGAATGGCTTGTTGTTGCCAGTGTTGCTCAATAGGGCGAGAACTTTTAATAACTAAGTCTGCGCCAATGGATTCAGAGGCTTTTCTTAGCATGCTTTGTTGTACAGTTTCACCGAGTTGTTTAACAACGGTTACCGTACTGCTCGCAATAATTACGGCAATAATCAGCCACAACCAATCTCCTTTTTTTAGGCTTCTAAAAAACCATTTAGAGGCCGTAATCGCTTCATTTTTAATGGATTTAAGCATGCGTGGCTTCCGTAGTGATTTGCTCAAGTAAATGTCCGTTGCTTAAGTGGTAACTTTTTTGACAACGCTGCGCAAATTCTAAATCGTGAGTGACCACAATAAGAGTCGTTTTGATTGTTCTGTTTAATTCAAATAATAGATCTTGGATTTGTGCTGCGGTTTCTTCATCTAAGTTTCCTGTGGGTTCATCTGCAAATAGAACCTTAGGTTTTGTTACAAAGGCTCTTGCAATCGCTACACGTTGTTGTTCACCACCCGAAAGCTCTGCGGGCCTATGATGAGCTCTATTTTCTAGCCCCACTTGTTTTAAGGCTTGTAGAGCTTTTTCTTGAGCGTTTTCAATTTCAAATAACTCTAATGGCATTAAGATATTTTCCAACGCCGTCATACTCGGCATTAATTGAAAATTTTGAAAAATAAAGCCGACTTGTTGTGCACGAATCTGGGCTCTTTCATCCTCGGAGCAATGATTTAAAGTATGGCCAAGTAAATTCACATTACCAGAACTAGGTGATTCGAGTCCTGCCATAAGTGAAAGCAGGGTGGATTTACCCGAACCAGATCGCCCTACAATCGCAATAATTTCTTTAGACTGGACACTTAGGTTGCAGGCTTTTATGATATCTAAAACTTCAGAATCAGAAGGGATCTGATAATGCACATCTTGCAATTCAATTACAGTGGTAAATTTATCGACGTTGGCAGTCATTTGTTAACAGTTCTCTTATCAGTACTTATTACAGTGAGTATGATTTTTCATCCTAGTCTAAGCTATGCTCAACCGCAAGAAGCAATTGCTGATAAAGCTTTGAAACTTAATGAAGTTTCTTCTTGTTCAAAAGACTGTAACGCTATAAAAGATACCAGGCCTGGTAAGATTTTAAATATCTTAATAATGGGTGATAGTTTAAGCGCAGCTTATGGTTTGGATATTGAAAAGGGGTGGGCGGCATTATTAAAAAAACGTTACTCTGATATGAATGTCATTAATGCGAGTATTAGTGGAGAAACTACCTCAGGTGGTAAACAACGATTACCCAAATTATTAAAGCAGTATAAACCCGATATTATGATACTTGAGCTTGGTGCCAATGATGCATTGCGTGGCCAAAATTTAAAAGTTACTCAAGCCAATTTACAAACTATGATTGAATCCTGTTCACGTGTTAATAAAGCCTGTAACGTTATTTTACTTGGCGTACAGCTGCCTACAAATTACGGACCTTTATATGACAAAATGTTTCAAAAAATGTACCGAGACTTAGCGCAAAAAAATAGCCTGTTGTTTGATCCATTTTTTATTGAACCCGTTGCATTAGACCCCGGTTTAATGCAAGAGGATGCATTACATCCCAATTCAGCTGCACAACCCATTATATTGAAGAGAATTGCACCCTTAATTGATAAAGCCATTAATCGGTAAATAAGGGTTTGAGTTAAGTCTATTTGATACGGTTTTATATAAAACATATTCACTACATTTTGTAGGTTAAGTATATAATTGAAATCCTATAAAAACACACGTCGCTTGAGTTCATTTCACGCGAGTTTATTTCAAGTAAGTTCATGTCACGCAAGTTCGTAGTGTTAAAAAAGTGATTAAAGATTATTAGGAACGCTTCTTAGTTATGCAGCAAAAATTTCAAAATGCTATGAATGCCATTCGTGGTCAATCTATCCCTGAGTTGCCAGATGAAATTTTACTTTTAGAAAAAGAAATTACGAGTAAGTTTGCAAGTATTGCTGTTGTAGCTGAAATTATAGAAAAAAATGCTACGCTTTCTGGAGCGGTGTTAAAAATTGTAAATTCTCCTGTTGTCAAACTCGCTGAACCCCTTAGCTCAATACGTGAAGCCGTTAATATTTTAGGTTTAGATAATATTTATAACTTGGTGGTTGCGGCAGCCGTACAAAATTTATTTGGCGGACAAGGCTTGCTCAAGGATATTATGGATTACAGCGTTGATGTGGCTTTTTGCATGGCAGATATCTCAGAGTGGGTGGCTGATGTGAGCCGTGATGAAGCTTATATGTTAGGCCTGTTTCATAATGTTGGAGCTATGATGTTGGCTTCACAAGATGAAGCCAAATATGATGGTTTGTTTAGAAGTTCAATGTCTATACCTATTTTATCGCTAAAAAAAGAAGAAGCTATTTATGGTTCAAATCATGCCATTATTGGTGTGCTTGTTGGTAAAAAATGGCATTTGCCAACTGAAATGCTAAATGCCATTATGCTGCACCATAATGAGAAGTGTGAGCGTATTAAAAATGATAATGTTAGAGCCATGGTCGCTATGATTAAAGTCGCTAGTGGTATCGTGTCCGAGATTTCATTAGGCGCTTATCGTAGCGCTGAAATGCGTGATTATGAAAAAGATGGAATGCAAGAGTTAATGTTAGAGGATCATGTGGTTAAAGAGATTCGCACCGCTTTAATGTCTTATACCTTTAAAGATTAACTTAAGACTCATATTAAGCGGCCTTGTAAAATCGTAAAGGTCTCTATTAGGTTTGCAGCTTTCTACTAATGATGGTCTGTTTAGGATGGGTTACTATTTCTTTCTTTTTAGAACCCATCGCCTTAGTCCCAGATTTAATGCAATGGATTAGACCCCAATGCAGTTGCACAACCCATTATTTTGCAACGAGTTACGCTTTTAGAGGAATGAACTCTAACAAGAGCTCAAAGCACGTTAATCTTTTAAAGCGCTAGGGTCTTGGTAGAAATTTAAAGCTATTCACAGAGTTTTCTAGTGCTTGCATTTGACTGATGATATTCACCGAGGTCGAGGCAATTTCTTCTACCAATGCCGCATTTTGTTGAGTGGTGTCGTCTAGTGAATTAAAAGCACGGCTAATTTCTTCAATACCTATCACTTGCTGTTCTAGATTTTTATGCATGATGGTAATCATTTCAGAAACTTCTTCTACAGACTTTTGATTGTGAGAGAAGGTTTGTGTGGTTTTTTGACTCAGTTCTAACCCAGCTTTGACTTTACTTAAGCTAGTTTCAGAAACGGTTTTAATTTGTTTTGCAGCATCAGCAGAACGTCCCGCTAAATTTCTTACTTCCCCTGCGACTACAGCAAACCCACGCCCAGCTTCCCCAGCTCTCGCGGCTTCAACAGCGGCATTAAGCGCTAATAGATTAGTCTGAAATGCAATACTATCAATGACTTCAGTAATGTTAGATATTTCTTCACTCGCCCTAGAGATTTCATGCATAGCATTGTCCATTTGGGTAACGATTTTACTTCCTTGCTGAATTTTTGTTTTTACAGAATCACTCAATATATTGACATCTTTAGCTTGCTGTAAAGATTCAGTGATTGACATGGTCACGGTGTCCATGTTTTGAGTGGTGTCTTGCAAAGCAGACGCTTGCACTTGAACTCTTTCGCTTAAGTCTTGGTTACCAGTACTTATTTCATTAACGCCGTGCACAGCGTCATGAGAAGCCTGTTTAACTGAATGAAGCATTTGACTCATATTATTGGCAACTAAATCCATGTTGTCTTTTAATTCGTTTAAACGACCATCAAATTGAATGCGTGTTTGATATGAGAAGTTTCCTTGTTGATAGTGATCTAAAATCTGATTAGCGGTTTCAATTGTTGACTCTAGCGTGTTAAGTGAGTTATTTAAGAACGCTTTTAATTGACTATATTCACCTGGTAAATCAACTTCAATGCGATGGCTAAACTCTCCATTACTCATATTTTTCATAACATCAATAATTGATGAAATCGACGTTTTTTGAATATCGATTGCACTTTGTAAATTATTCATCACTTGATGGTAATCGCCATTAAATTTGTGTAAATCTATTTGAGTGTTAAGGTCTCCATTGGCAAGCGCTTTACTGGCTTGGTCAATTTCAGACAAAGTATCTTTTACTTGTAGAAGCGTGCTGTTGAAATTATCCTTTAAGCTTGCAAGCTCTCCTTGATAATTGCCGTTTACTTTGGCAGACAAATCGCCTTCTACTAAAGATTTACTGACCTGATTTATTTCATTGGTTACAGAGCTTACGGAATTAAATAGCATCTGGATACATTTTCCAATGTCCACTAATTCATTTTTACCTTCCGGAGAGGTCCACTCCTTGAAGGTTCCATTTTGTGCCACATTTAGCACTTGTTTTCTCATTTTTGCTAATGGCTTAGTAATTGATGAGACGATAAGTAGTGTTATAAGCATTGAAATGACCAATGCTACGATACTGATAAAAGTCACTTTCTCTAGAACATTGGAACTTAATAAGTTTAGATGATTAATTAGATGGTCGGTTTTTTTGTGGGTTTTATCTACACGTTTTTGTAAGATGGAGGTCGCAGATTTTGATAAGTCACTAATGGTAATGTTATTTTGTTCAGTGGTTGTCATGTAGTCTTTTAGGTCATTAAAAGATTCTTGATAACCATCACGAGCTTCTACAAGGGTTTCATAAGTTTCTCTGTTTTCAAAATCCCCTTCAAAAACTTCGCTTAACGATTCAAGTAGTTTGTCAGCGCTATCGCCTAAACCTTGTTGGTCAAAACTTTTCTTATGTGAAAGATCATTACTAGATACCATTTTAACCATGCTATCTTGAGATTTTTGTAATCTAATGGTTAGCTCATTGATTAAATTAATCGTATCTTCATCTAGAGAATCGATATCTAGAAGCGTCTGAATACTTTCTTTTAATGTTTTTGCAGAAGGATCTATGCCATAGAGAATGGTTTCTTGTATTTGGCGTTTTAAAAAAACCAAAGAATTGGCTGATTTTTTAATGTTCATCAAAATATCAGTCATCTTTAAAACATCGGCTTCAGTGGAATCCTTTTGAGATTGGTTAATAGTCAATTTAGGGGTGTTTTCAGGAGATTCAATCTCATTTGTTGTGACTTGGCTAATGGTTGATGGTTCGGTTTTTTCAGCATTTTTACCCTCTAAGCTTTCATTTGTCTCTGATTCAGCAGAAGAGTTAATTTCTGGTTGGTTAGTTTGCGAAAGATTAAGTTGTTTAAGCGTTTCAATTTGAGCATTAAACTCTTCACCATACTGCTTTTGCAGTGTTAAGGTGTAGTTGTTCATGCTTAGTAAGGTATTAGAAAATTGTGTTTGGAACTCGGAAATTTTTGCTGCTTCGGATGTCTGTAATCTTTCAAGTTCTGAAGTGTCTTGGTTTACCACCAATAGGGCATCCCGAGAAGATATAAATATTAAGATTAGAAAAGAAACAACTATGAAAAGGTTTAGCCATAATCGTTGTTTAATTGAAAGTTTATTTAATATATTCATAATCTTTTTACTCAAAATATCCTGCTATTTTGTAATATCCTAAATTATGAATATGACACGAATGTTAAAGGTTCTTCGCGTGATGAGGCCTATATGTTTCGCCGATTTCATAATTCAGGTGATTAGATGTTGGTCTCAATTAATGAAGAAAAAGCATGGCAGCCTGTTTCGGAACTCGATCTCTTTGCCAGCCTTATATCAGGCGAAAAATTAGCAGTTTTTGTGCCAAACCACGCAACAATTGGTCTGCTTATTGCCTAAAAGTGGCATCTGCCAGTTAATATGCTGAATGCGATTGTATCTGAAGTTTCTCTGGGTGCTTATCGTGGTGGGGGAATGCAACGTTATGGATAGGATGGATTGAAAGAGTTACGCATTCAAGATGAGGTAATTAGCGATGATGTGATTAGCGAATTTCGAACGGCGCTTATGTTTTATTTAAAGAGACCTTTGCACGAGATAGGTGCGAAAGAAAAATGAGGAAAAATTTGCCTGATTGCGGCGGAAAACGTAGTGAATAGCTAGCTATTCGCAAGTTTTTCAACAAAAATCGGGGAAATTTTAACCATTTTTACTCGCGCATACTCTCGTGCAAAGGTCTCTTAAAAGATTAAATGAGTAATTAATTAAATAAAGCTTAACTTAAGCTTAAATTAGTCTTAAATTAAGCTTTAAAGCAGCCAGGCCTGGTAGATTTATAACTTAACAGGCCTGGTGAAACAGGATTTTCAACTTTTTAGGTATTTTAAGTCAAACAACAAGCCAACTGCATTAGCTTAATTAACCACTTTTAATGTTGAGTACTAACTTCTTGTTCAGCAGCTTTTTGTGCAAGAAACGTTTTTAACGCTAAGGACTTCGCTCGAATGTTAAAAGTCAATCGTGCAACATCATCAAAATGTTTTGCAAAGTTTACGGTCATACCTTCCTGTAAATAATCCGGCAGTTCTTGATAATCTTTACGATTATCTTCCGGCAAAATTAACTCTTTAATGCCAATGCGTTTGGCAGCAATGACCTTTTCACGAATTCCTCCAACAGGCAAAACTTGCCCCGTTAGACTCAATTCGCCGGTCATGGCTAGAGGCGTTTTAATCGCTTCATCTCTTGCTAAAGACAGCAGGGCGGTTGCCATGGTTACCCCAGCACTTGGACCATCTTTAGGGGTTGCGCCATCGGGAACATGTAAATGCACAAAGGCTTTATCAAAAAATTCAGGATCAGCTTTATATTTATCTAAATTAGAAGAGATAAAACTGTAAGCAATTCCCGCCGATTCTTGCATGACCTCTCCAAGTTGACCCGAAAGCTTAAACCCCCTGTTTAAAGTATGGACTCGGCTAGCCTCTATCGTTAAAGTTGCACCACCCATTGATGTCCATGCTAGACCGGTAACCGTTCCAACTTGTTGATTGATTTTTTCGGGTGTAAAGCGAGGTTGTCCTAGCATCTCTTCAAGTTCATTGACGTGGATTTTAGTACTGTTTAAATCGGTTGTTACGAACTTTAAGGCCAGTTTTCTAACTAATTTAGCTAACTGTTTTTTTAAGTTACGTACACCAGATTCTCGAGCATAACCTTCAATGACATGGCGAATGGTTGCAGGGGTAATTTGTACTTGTTCTCTGGTTAAACCCGATTCAGCTAGTAGAGCTGGCCAGAGATGATGTTTGGCAATTTTGATTTTCTCTTCAGTGATATAGCCTGATAGACGAATTACTTCCATTCGATCTAGAAGTGGGCCAGGAATGGTATCTAAGGTATTAGCGGTGCACACAAACAACGCTTTAGATAAGTCAAAGCGAACGTCCATGAAGTGGTCCATAAATTCATGATTTTGTTCAGGGTCTAACACCTCTAATAAGGCGGATGCAGGGTCGCCTTGAAAAGAGGCTCCAATTTTGTCAATTTCATCAAGCATAATAACCGGGTTAGCGGTTTCGCAATCTTTTAATGCTTGTACAAACTTGCCCGGCATCGCACCAATGTAAGTGCGTCTATGACCTTTAATCTCTGCTTCATCACGCATTCCTCCAACAGAGAAACGGTAGAACTTACGCCCTAAAGATTCTGCAATCGAGTGGCCAATAGAGGTTTTACCAACACCTGGAGGCCCAACTAAACAGATAATGGAGCCAGACACTTCACCTTTAAGTGCGCCTACGGCTAAAAACTCTAAAATTCGGTCTTTAACATCTTCTAAACCATCATGACCTTTATCAAGCACCTTTTTAGCACGCTTAAGGTCGAGTAAATCTTCGCTATATTTACCCCATGGTAATTGGGTTAACCAATCTAACCAATTTCGTGCCACATTATATTCAGGTGACTGAGGGTCAAGTAGACTTAATTTACTGAGTTCTTCTTCCGCTTTTTTGGTGGCTTCTTCAGAAAGCGTCAGTTTTTCAATACGCTCTCTAAAACGATCACTATCTAAGGTTTGGTCATCCTTAACCATTCCAAGTTCTTTTTGAATCTCATTAAGTTGTTGACGTAAAAAGAATTCACGCTGATGATCCGAGAGATTTTCTTCAACACGCTCACGTATATTGAATTGTAATTTAGTGACTTCAATCTCTTGTTTAAAGAGCGCCAACACCTTTTCCATTCTTTCAGACAGGTTGAGTGTTTCTAATATATCTTGTAGTTTGTCATTTTCAGCGGTGGTTAAGCTTGCAGCAAAGTCAGCCAGTTGAGACGGCTCACTGGCGCTGTATCTGTTTAAAAAATATTTTAATTCTTCGCTATACAGTGGGTTTAGAGGTAGCAGCTCTCTAAAGGCATTCATGATGGCTAAACCATAAGCTTTTAACTCTTGCTCTGAACCGTCAATAATGTCTTTTGGATAATTGACTCCCGCTCGATAAGGCGCTTTGTCTGAAATCCAATTGTTTATTTCAAAACGTTGAATCCCTTCAGCGATGAGTTGAATATAGTCTTCTTTGACTTTAGGGTCGTGAATTTTGACTAAGGTACCCATTTGAGTAAAATCGGTAGTCAGTGCTTTTTCGTGATTTTCTGTGTTGACAAAGATAATCCCGATGTATTTGCATTTGCGAGCTTTAATGGCTTCATAGGTTTCTTCCCAATTCTCTTTATTGAGCAATACAGGAAGCTGTTGACCTGGAAAAAATGGACGTTCCTTAACCGGAAGCAGAAAAATCTCCTTGGGAATAGTGAGTTCAGGTTTAGCTAAATGCCCAAAAATACTCCCCGGATTTGCCTCAATATGTTCGCCCTCAAGTATGGCATTAGCGGTATCAATTAACTTTTGAGCAAGCGCTTCATTGACTTCAATTTTTATTTGGTCGGTATCGACATTTTCTTGAATGTGGTTTGAAGTGTCGATGTCATTTAAATCAGGCTCTTCATCTTCATCAATATCATCAGCTAAAACAATATCCTTAGCTTCGCCGTAATCGGCAACTTGTAAAGTTTCGCTTAATTCATTTTCAGTTACTTGAGCTGCGGTTTGTTCAATTTCTGGCAAGTCATTGTTATTGGTTTTATCGGTCATATTTTTTTTAGGTATCGTCTAAATATTTGTAAGAATACGGTATTATATGCGGACATAAATTAATAGATTCAAGAGTAGAAGATGCAAAAAAGTGAAATTAAAATTGGGTTTGTAACCGTATCTGATCGTGCTAGTCGTGGAGAGTATGAAGACTTGGGCGGCCCAGCTATGCAAGAGTGGATTTCTAAAGCTTTAACCAATGAGTGGACAGCCGTCGCTAAGGTGATTGAAGACGAGCAAACATTGATTGAACAAACCTTAATTGACATGATTGATAATCAGGGATGTGGGCTTATTTTAACAACCGGAGGCACCGGGCCTGCTAAGCGCGATGTAACCCCTGAGGCTACCGCAAATGTTTGCGATAAAATTTTAGATGGCTTTGCTGAGCAAATGCGTGCGGTTTCTCTAAAGTATGTGCCGACAGCAATTTTGTCACGTCAAATTGCGGGTACTAGAGGAAGTTGCTTAATTATTAACCTTCCTGGAAAACCTTCAGCAATAGGTGAATGTTTAGAAGCCGTTTTTCCTGCGGTTCCTTATTGTGTGGATTTGATAGAAGGGCCATATCTAGAAACTGACGATAGTTTTGTTAAAGGTTTTAGACCAAAACACGCTAAAAAACCAAACGCTTAAAAATTTACAAAAAAGTTTTTGAGAGCTTTGCATGCCCATAGTGCAAAGGTCTCTTAATTAAAAAGGCTCGCTACGATGACCAATATTAACTATCAGCATGAAGGTTTAGAGAACGTTACCGATTTTATTCGTTGGGGCGGCAGTCTCTTTAAACAAGCGAATTTATTTTTTGGTCATGGTACCGATAACGCTTTTGATGAGGCTAAAGTGCTGGTGTTTTTTGCTTTGCAACTACCTCAAGATGTGCCTGAAAGGTACTGGCAGGCCAAATTAACTCAGCCAGAAAAGCAGAAAGTGAGTGAGTTGTTTCAACGCCGAATTGAAACCCGTAAACCGGCCGCCTATTTAACCGGTGAAGCTTGGTTCTCTGGACTACGTTTTATTGTTAATGAAAATACACTTGTGCCACGCTCACCCATTGCAGAATTGATTGCACAAAATTATTTCCCTTGGATAGAAAATCCAGAAACGGTTACTCATGTTTTAGACCTTTGTACGGGAAGTGGTTGTATTGGCATAGCTTCTTTAAAGGCGTTTCCTAATGCAGAGGTAGATTTAGTTGATATTTCGCCAGAAGCTTTGGACGTAGCGCAACAAAATATTGACCAATTTGGCTTAAATGAATTTGCGCATGCCATAGAATCGGATTTGTATTCGAGCTTACAAGGCAAACAATATGATTTGATTGTTTCAAACCCTCCTTATGTGGATGAAATTGAAATGAATGCCTTACCTGAAGAGTTTAAACAAGAGCCGGCTTTAGGCTTAGCCGCAGGGCATGATGGTTTAGACTTGGTTCGCAAAATATTAGCCGAAGCCCCTAAATATTTAAAAGATGATGGTGTGTTGATTGTTGAGGTTGGAGTTTCGCAATATTTTGTAGAACAAACTTATCCAGAATTACCTCTTTACTGGTTTGAATTTGAACATGGCGGAGAAGGGGTTTTTGCTATCCAAAAATCAGAGCTAGAAATGTTTCAAGATGTTTTAGATGCCCAACTTTAGAATGTTTTAACTTTAATAGCAGTAAGCTTTACCAGGCCTGGCAGATTTATTGCTTTTAAAGTTTTTTAAACATAAATGTGTAAAAAAATTGTCAGTTTTATGATATGGAGACCTTTGTATGAGATAGGTGCGAAAGAAAAATGAGAGAAAATTTGCCTGATTGAGGCGGAAAGCGTAGGGAATAGCTAGCTATTCACAAGGTTTTCAACAAAAATCAGGTGAGTTTTAACCATTTTTACTCGCGCATACTCTCGTGCAAAGGTCTCATACATACTTTCTTTGGAGTCATCAATGAAAAAGTTAGCTTTAAAAACCTTACTTATCGCTTTAAGTTTAAGTTCAACACAAGTTTTATCTGAATCACACGGAACAGAAAAATCACATGCACCCCTGGTTGACTTGGGTGCAGAGCTTAAAGCTAAAACAGGTAGTCATGATGGCTCTCATTCAACTTCTCATTCGCCAAAAGCAGAGCCTGCTCAATCGCATAACAAAGAGACTCAGAACACTGCTAAGCACGATATGGAAAAAGAGCACCACGCTGTTCATTGGGGTTACACTGGAGAAGGTGGCCCAAGGCATTGGGGTGATTTAGCGCCAGAAAATATTAGTTGTAAGATTGGTAAAAACCAATCTCCAATTGATTTACGTGATAAAGCGGCGGTGGGTACGACGGGTTTACCACAGTTAGATATTCATTACCGCGATGTGCCTCTTAAAATTGTAAACAATGGTCATACCTTGCAAGTTAATTACCCGCTAGGGAGTTACATTAAAGTGGGTGGGCATCGTTATGAGTTATTGCAGTTTCACTTTCATACGCCTAGTGAACACAAAAAAGAGGGCTTCAATTACCCAATGGAAGCACATTTAGTGCATAAAGATGGCGATGGTAACTTAGCCGTTATAGGGGTGATATTTCAAGAAGGTGAAGAAAATCCTCAAGTTCAAACGTTATTAGATAACTTACCTAAAACCATTGGGAAACAAGAAATTCATCGTAATGCGAGTTTAAATCCGGTAATGTTTTTTCCAGGAAATACTGAATTTTACAAGTATAGTGGCTCACTTACGACTCCTCCTTGCTCAGAAGGGGTGTATTGGATGGTGTTTAAACACCCTATTGAAGCTTCAGCAGAGCAACTTGAAGCAATGAATGAAGTTTTGGGTGAAAACGCCAGACCCACTCAACCGGTTAATTCTCGTGCCATGTTAAAGTCTTGGGCTGAGCAACTTCAAGAACCTTCTCTATATGAGTTTTATTAGTTTTTTTATATACACAGCCAATTAAATAATTAACCAGGCCTGGTAAAGGATAACAGTTAATTACGATTCTAATTTAATAACAAAGCATAATAAGATTAGAATTATTTTTCATTTTATGATGCTTAATATTGAAGCTTGGACAAACGCCTTAAGTCCCCTTGTAATAAATGGTGCAAGGTTCTTAGTGTAGTGAACGTTAAAGAAACGCTGCTGTTTGAGCGAAGCGAGTTCAGCGTTTTCAGTTCACAAGCTTAGAACTTGCCCATTTATGGAGTGGGGTTTGTTTTTTGGTTACTTTTTGCCAAACTGCAAAAAGTAACGGGAAGCCTGTGTGACAAAAGTTAAGGCAAAGTATAGTATTTAAAAAGGCTTCTCAACTTCTGTGCTATCTGATTTAATCTAAGCTCTCACATATTAGTAAATAGGTATTGATAATAGCTACTGGCAATTTTTAATTGGCTCTTTGTTCCTATGGCGTCAACTATTTACATCTTGTTTTCTTAATCAACGTTGTAAAACACTCTCTTCTCGGTACAATCTATCTTCTTGTTAAAATTGTTCATCCCCTAAGCTTCACTTTGAATGGATAGGGTGATGAATAATTAAATATTTATTCGTTTAACCCGCTTTTATAAAGCTCTTGTTTGATTAAGGTGCATGATTTTGCGTTATTTAAAGTATTTTGTATTAATTGTTTTAGGGCTTTTTATTCAACTGATTGCTCTGTTGTTTAAAGGCACGCGCAAAACGGTAGATATTGGCGTGGATGCTTATAAATCCGTAAAACATAGCGAAAGTTTTGATGAAGCTTATAAAAATTTTACCAGTAATCAATACGCCAAAACTCGCATGAGTGTACCTGAAGAAATTATTGCGTTAATGGCAAAAATCGCCAAAAGCGATGGCAAAATCAGTGAGCTTGAAATTGAGTTTATGAGCGACACCATTAAGTCTATGGCGCATGCAATGAAGTCAGCAGGTTTACCCGATGTTGTTGTTGCATCGGCTAAGAAGCGTCTTTTTGCATTAGCGAATAGAGCCAAAAAAGATCAAAATCCAACCTCTTATTATTGCCAAACATTAAGCGAATCTGGTGTTGAAGTGCGCGCAGGCGCTTTAATGCAAATGATTAGCTTTGCTTCATTAGACGGTTTATCTGATAACACCTTGCAACTTATTTTTGAAATAGGTCGCTTAATGAATTTCAATGATGAACAAGTTCAACAGTTAATTGACCAGGTGAACGGGCAAGGCGGTTCTAGCTATTCCAAGCCGGAAATGGCAAAAGATCCGTATGCTATTTTGGGATGTAAAGAGTCGGATGATTTTTCTCATATTAAAAAGGCTTATCGCAAAATGGTTAAAGAGCATCATCCCGATTTTATGCACGGAAAAGGAATGGATGATGCTGAAATCAAAGCGGCAACGGAAAAAATGCAGGACATTAATGCTGCGTTTGAAGACATTAAAAAACGTACAGGCAACTAGTGATTTACCTGATTATTAAATACGTGATGAATGTTGAGACTCTTGCAAAGGCCTCATGTTGTTTTGATTTCTACCAGGCCTGGTAAGTCTTAAAAAGGATAAAGAGTGCCTAAAAAGAGTATTTTATTTTTGTTAGCCGCCTGGATATTTGGTTTTATAGGCCTAATACTTGGTTTTTTTATTGATCCAATGTGGTTTGCCCGTTTTGGGAGTTTAGTGGTATTACTTGCGATTGTGACAGAATATATCTTATTGCATTCTGAATTAAATCGACTTTATATCGGCCTGGACAAGGTCGATCATGATACCGATATTCCCGATTTATCGCCCTCAAAATGGCACAATAAAAAAGTGTGGATAGCCCATTTTACCGTAATTGGTGGAACCTTTATTTGGGGGTTTGGAGACCTGATTTACCAATTTCTTTAAATGCGTGGATTTCAATACTTAAGTATTTCAATACCTAAGCATTGCCAGCACTTCCAGCGTTGATTTGATAGGGTTCAATAAATTCGCTTGGAATTTTTCGCGGTTGGTGATTTTTTAAATCAATACAGACATACGTGGCGGTTGCGGTAAAAACTGTTTTTTGGTCTTGTTCACGAATAATTTGAAAATGACGTTTTCGTAAACAGCATCCTTGCTGTTCGCCAATCCAGGTAGCAATCAAAAGGCTATCGTCTAAATAGCAACTAGCTTTATATTGCATGCAGTTTTCATAAACAGCCATTATGCGGTTGAGTTCTCTCTGCTTCTCGTGAGTTATGCCGGCAGACTTGGCATGTGCCCAAGCGACTTGCTCCATCCAAGCTAAATAACTTTTGTTATTTACATGCCCCAAAAAATCTAAATCTTCTTGGCTAACGATGTGTTTGTAAATAAATGGCGGTTGCGGGGTATTCCAGTTCAATGAATTCATTACTTTTAGCTGATTTTTAGATAGAATACCCAGATTATAACGAATATTTGAGAACGGTTTATGTCTGGTAATACATTAGGTCAAAATTTTAGAGTCACTACTTTTGGCGAAAGCCATGGTTTGGCATTGGGTTGCATTGTTGATGGTTGCCCTCCAGGTCTAGAACTTTGCGAAGCCGATATTCAAGCTGAACTTGACCGCAGAAAACCAGGCACATCAAAACACGCTACCGCTCGTAGAGAAGATGATGAAGTGCAAATTTTATCTGGCGTGTTTGAAGGCAAAACCACAGGTACGCCGATTGGTATGATTATTCATAATAAAGACCAACGTTCTAAAGATTATTCTAAAGTAGCAGAAACTTTCCGACCAGCGCACGCCGATTATACCTATACCCAAAAATATGGTTTTCGTGATTATCGTGGTGGAGGGCGTTCATCCGCTCGTGAAACAGCCATGCGAGTTGCTGCTGGTGCCATTGCTAAAAAATATTTAAAAACTCGCTTAGGGGTTGAGGTTAAAGGTTATCTTTCTCAACTTGGGCCAATTACGGTAGAGAACGTTACCTGGCCATTTGATAACAGCAATGAATACTTTTGTCCCAACCCTGAAAAAAGTGAAGAGATTCGCCAGTATATGGACAACCTACTCAAACAGAAAAATTCTGTTGGGGCTAAAATCACTATTGTGGCTAAAAATGTCCCCGTGGGTTTAGGCGAGCCTGTTTTTGATCGTTTAGATGCGGAATTAGCGCATGCATTAATGAGTATTAATGCGGTTAAGGGGGTTGAGCTTGGGGATGGTTTTTCTGTAGCGGGGCAGTTAGGCACTGAGCATCGTGATGAAATGGCTCCAGAAGGTTTTTTATCAAACCATTCAGGCGGTATTTTAGGAGGAATTTCAACCGGGCAAGATATTGTGGCTCATATTGCGTTAAAACCAACTTCAAGTATTATGACGCCAGGTAAAAGTATTAATGCTGATGGTGAAGCGGTAGATATGGTAACTAAAGGTCGTCATGACCCATGCGTGGGCATTAGAGCAACTCCAATTGCTGAAGCGCAAATGGCGATAGTTTTGTTAGATCACTTTATGCGTAACCGTGCGCAAAATGGTGATGTTGTCCCGCCAATTATGGATTTAGCTCACGTTGGTGAATAATCTTTCAATCTAAGAGCTAAAACGGAGTATGTTAGTGAACCTACATACTCCGTTTTTTGTTTCAATAAATTAAACAGGGGCCTTTAATCCTTCAGAAAGCAAAGGATGCAAAGGTTTCTAAAAACAAAAAATAGTCGGTTCATTAAAACAACCAGGCCTGGTTGTTATATTCTTTTACGAGCGTTCATTTTCTTAAGCTTCTATCTCGTGTTTACGCCCTTGGGTACAAAGGTCTCTTATTTATGAAAGATTGTTCATATCAAACTGCGTATAAAAAGCTTTCTCTGCATTATTTTTTGTATTTTGCTGTGTTAGGAACCACCGTTCCTTACATGGGTTTATATCTACAATCTTTATCATTCTCGGCGATTGAAATTGGACAATTACTTGGCATTATGATGTTTACCAAAGTGGTTGCTCCGAATATTTGGGGGTGGTTGGCAGATAGAAGTGGTCGTTCTATTTTTTGGGTGCGCCTTGCTACGGCACTGGCTGCTTTGGCATCAATGGGTCTTATCTATTTTGAAAACTATTGGGCGGTGTTTTTAACCTTAATGGTGTTCAGTTTCTTTTGGCATTCCTCTTTACCGCAGTTTGAATCCTATACTTTTCAATGTTTAGGAGATGAGAAGCATCGCTATGGTCAAATTCGCCTTTGGGGTTCAATTGGATTTATTGCCGCTGTGGTTGCCATAGGCTGGCAAATTGAGCATTTTAGTGTTGGCTTAGTACCGATTGATTTAGTGTTTATTTTACTGATTGTCTGGGGAAGTAGTTATCTTGTAAAAGATGGAAAACGTATTCATGAAGAGGGTGTTAGTCATGATTTTATGACTATTTTAAAACGTCCAGAAGTCGCCAGTTTACTTGTGGTAAGTTTTTTAGTGCAGCTTTCTCATGGTGCCTATTATGCGTTTTATACGATTCAATTATCGGCATTAGGATATGATAAAACTACAATTTCACTGTTGTGGGCGTTAGGAGTTTTGGCTGAGATTGCGGTATTCTTTTGGATGAGTCAGTTATTTAGAAACTATGCTGTACGGTTTTTAATTTTAGTCAGTATTGCTTTAACTATTTTACGTTGGCTTTTAATTGGTAACTTGGCAGACTCTGTATTTTGGATGTTATTGGCTCAATTGTTACATGCGGCGAGCTTTGGATTATTTCATGCCGCGGCTATCTATTTAATTGATACCTATTTTAAAGGCAAAAACCATGGTAAAGGCCAAGCCATATTTGCCGCTTCCAGCCACGGCTTAGGCGGCGCTTTAGGTATGCTGCTAGCAGGTTACAGTTGGACAGCCGGTGGTGCGGAATTCGCCTATGGTTTAAGTACCATTATGGCGGTATTTGCATTTATGATTGCTTGGCGCTGGACAAAATGAATACAATAACGAACTAATCAAAATTGAATAAGAGGTAAGCACTATGCGTTTATTACACACTATGTTAAGAGTCGGCAACTTACAAAAATCAATCGAATTTTATACCAAAGTAATGGGGATGCAGCTGTTACGCCAGAAAGAATATCCACAAGGAGAGTTCACATTGGCGTTTTTAGGTTATGGCAATGAAGAAGAAAATACCGTTTTAGAGCTTACTTATAACTGGGGTACAGACCGTTATGACTTGGGGAATGCTTATGGTCATATTGCAGTGGAAGTGCCTGATGTTTACAAAGCGGCAGAAGCAGTAAAAGCGGGTGGTGGTAAAATTATTCGTGAAGCAGGGCCAATGAATGCAGGCACAACCATCATTGCGTTTGCCGAAGACCCAGATGGTTACCAAATTGAATTTATTGGCGAAAACCATATTCGTAAATAGTAACAAGGCCTTTTATATGATGTTTCCAATTGAAGATACCGCAGTTAATACCGTATCTCATTTAATTCAACTCTCAGTTGCGCCAGTTTTTTTAATTGCAGGCGTTGGAGCAATTTTAGGGGTTCTGTCACAGCGATTGGCTCGAATTACTGATCGTATTGAGAGATTGAACATTAAAATTAATCAAGCTGTGAGTGATGAAGGACAGAATAGAAGAGGGAGTGATATATCTGCTGAAACGTCGACATCGTTAAAAAGACAAAGGCATTATTTGCAGATAAGAGCCAAGAATATGAATGCAGCGATTTTGTTTTGCATTTTGACAGGTTTATTAGTGGCTTCTGTGATTATGATTCTTTTTCTAAGTTCATTTTTTGAATTTGATGGAGGGCTGTTGATAGCTTCTCTTTTCATTCTAGGAATGGGCGCTTTCATGGCATCATTGAGCTTATTTATTAGAGAAATATTTATGGCAACGTATTTTATGCAAAGAGCTCAAGACAAATAGATGTAAAATACGCCAAAAATTTTGTATAACAGGTTTTGGAAAAGGAAATAAGATGTCTAAGTTTGAAAATGTAACGGTTTTAAAAGAAGCTTCTGTATACTTTGATGGCAAGGTAACTAGCCGCACTGTTATTTTTGCAGATGGTAGCAAAAAAACACTGGGTATTATGATGCCTGGCGAATATGAGTTTGGTACTGAGTTAGCTGAAAATATGGAAATGGCATCAGGTGATGTAGAAGTTTTATTACCTGGTGAAACAGAGTGGAAAGCGATTCCAAATGGAACGAGTTTTGATGTACCTGCAAACTCAAAGTTTGGAATTAAAGTGAATTCTATTGCGGATTACTGCTGTTCATATACCGCTTAATTAGTATTAGCCAATTTACACATTAAAAGCCCAACCTACCAGGCCTGGTAGGTTGGGCTTTTTTGTTGTATTTGGCTAATCGGAAGGTATTGAAGATTCTTTAACTTTATTTGCGTTTTGTTTATTTTTTTTCATCTTTTGATATTTAAAAAGAAAATGTAAGCCAAAGTGAATCAAAATAAGTAATACAAAAAATCCTATGGCAATTTCGCCAATATGGTGAATCCACATAAATATTTTCCTATGTTTGTCTTAAAAGTACGTTGGGGTAACTAAGGTATTGAATATCCCACAATTGTACTGCGTTTTTGTTAGAATTTGCACTCTTTCAAGTTTAGGAGCTTTTATGAATCATACCAAGCCAGAACAGCCATTTCATTGGCGAACTTATAAAAATGACACTTTGTCAGGTATTACCGTTGCTTTAGCATTAGTGCCTGAAGCGGTTGCCTTTGCTTTTGTAGCCGGTGTTCATCCATTAGTGGGGTTATATGCCGCTATTATTGTGGGAATGATTACGGCTATTTTTGGTGGCCGTCCTGGCATGGTTTCTGCCGCGGCAGGTTCACTTGCGGTCGTTATGATGCATTTAGTTATGGAGCATGGTGCTAGCTTCTTATTTTTGGCAGTCATTATGATGGGCGTGTTTCAAATATTTATTGGTGTGATGAAGTGGGGGCGATTTATACGCATGGTGCCAAGCCCGGTTATGCTTGGGTTTGTTAATGGTTTAGCGCTTATTATTTTATTTGCGCAGTTTACTCAGTTTAAAGATGCTTCAGGTAATTGGTTAAGTGGTGATACCTTAAACATCATGATTGTGATTATTGCGGCAACCCTGGCAATTATCTATTTATTACCTAAAATTACCAAAGCCATTCCCTCTGCATTAGCGGCCATTGTATTGGTCTCATTAGTGGTTATTTTCTTTGACATCAATGCCATTACGGTTGGAGATAAGGCTTCCGTTTCAGGTACTTTAGAATCTCTGGTTTACGGTGATGGTGTTGAGGGTGGTTTTCAAGGATTAAGTTGGTTTACTGCGTTACCTGAAGGGTTTTGGTCTTTAGAGACTCTGTGGATTGTTCTTCCTTATGCTGTGATTTTAACGATTATAGGTTCGGTTGAGTCGTTGTTAACGATGACCTTAATTGATGATATTACCGAAACTCGTGGTAAAGCGAATAAAGAGTGTATTGCGTTAGGTGCGGCAAACTGCACTGCTGGTACGTTTGGAACGATGGGTGGCTGTGCCTTGATTGGTCAATCAATGATTAATGTGAATTCTGGTGGAACCGGTCGTTGGTCAGGTATTACAGCTGCTTTAGTTTTATTAATGATTGTATTAATTGCTTCGTCTTGGATTGAAATGGTTCCCATCGGGGCGCTGGTAGGGTTGATGTTTTTTGTGGTTATTGCTACGTTTAATTGGTCTAGTTGGAACATTATGCGCGGTATGTCTAAAGCAGATACCTTTATTATGGTTTTAGTGACGGTATTAACGGTTATGTTTGACCTTGCTGTTGCTGTAATTGCAGGAGTTATTGTTTCTGCATTGGTCTTTGCTTGGCAACACGCACAGCGTATTATGTTGCAAGAAACCACTGATGAGGTTAATGGCAAAGTCATTAAAACCTATAAAGTTCAAGGTCCTCTGTTCTTTGCATCGGCTAAAAACTTTGTGGATAGTTTTGACCCTAAAAATGATCCTGACTGTGTAAAAATTGACTTTAAACATTCTCGTGTCTATGACCATACAGGAATTGAAGCGATAGATGGATTAACAAAAAAGTATTTAGCTGTAGGTAAAAAATTAACACTTAAACATTTAAGCCCTGAGTGCCAAAAATTGTTGGAAAGTGCGAAAGATTTGATAGAGGTAAATGTTTCAGAAGACCCTCATTACCATGTTTCTATAAGTGGTAAAGAAGAGGCTTAAGATATATTTAGGCTAACGTAAGTAAAGAGAGCACCTTCGGGTGCTTTTTTTTTGAAAATCGTACTCTAATGAGATGATTTTAATTGTATATTGTGGCTTAATTGAGTTTAGTGAATTTTGTGGATACAAAAGTTGAAAAATAAAAAAAACCTCATTCAAATTTTGGCATTAGGACCGGTTGTTTTAATACCTGTTTTGGTGTTTATTATTGCCTCTTTTATTGTGGATGCAGAAAAGGCATCTTATGAATTAGCCATGAAGCAAATTAGCCAAGATTTCTTAGAGACGGAAAAATCACGTATTCGTTCTAAGGTAAATAATATGGTTAATTTGGTTTCTTATCGCCAGTCAATCATTGACCAAAAATTACATGCTCGTATTAAACGTAGGGTTGATGATGCACAGAAAATAGCTATTGGGCTCTATAATCAGTATAAAAATACAATGGGCGAAGATGATTTAAAAAAGTTGATTATTCAAAGCTTAAGAACTTTGGTTTGGAATGGTGGAGAAAGTTTTATATGGATTTTAGATTTTGATGGTAAATTTCAATTAGCGCCAAGTTATCTGCGTCACTTGGAAGGCAAGTCTATTATTGACTTTGAAGATGCCACGGGTAGAAAAGTAATTAAAGAAGAAATCGCAATTGCCAAAAGCCAGGGACAGGGGTTTTTGTGGGATACGTTTACAAAGCCAAATGAGCCAATAGATAAACAGTTTAAACAGTTAGCCTATGTTAAAAACTTTGGTATTTATGATTGGTATTTAGGGTCGGGCGAATATTTAGATACAGCAACAAAGTTAACGAACAGAATGTTGCTAGAAGCGATTAATCAAATAAGTAAAGGTGAACCTGATTATTTCTTTGTGATAGATACACAAGGCAATTTATTACTTAATTTTGCTAGGCCAGATATGGTTGGTAAAAACATTTTTGAAATGCAAGATTCTAATTTACGTAAACTTTATCAATCAATGGTTAGAGCGAGTCAAAGCACCTCGGTTGATTTTTTACCTTATAATTGGATAAATCCTACAACAGGCAGGTTAGATTCTAAATTGGCTTATGTTAAGAGCGTACCAGGAAGCGATTGGATTATTGGAAGTGGTTTTTACCCAAATTCATTAGCCAATGGTTACGGGGTGCAAGAGCAAAGACTGAGCAATCAACATAATCAAAAAGTTAGACATATCAATACATTGACATGGTTAGGAGTATTGATTTCAATTTTAATTTCTTCAATTATTTCACTTGTCTTTTATAGAATGTTGTCGCAATATCAAGAAGACCTTGTGATTTCAAATAATGAATTAAAAGACCTTAATATTGAGTTAGAGAATAAATTGCTTGAACAAATTGAGGCTTCAAATAAAGAACACAAGCAATAACTAGAAGTGTTGTAATTCAATAAATTTAAAGGGGGTCAAGTGAGCGCTGAAAAAAGACAGTTTTTTCGTTTTGATGTGAGTTTACCCTACTTTATTGAGCCTTTAGATAATAAAGGCTGCTGCTTTCAAGTTACAAGAAATCAATTGCTTACCACTCAAGAGCTTAAACTCATTACTTTAGAAACTCAGCAACTTAATAATTTGTTTGAAGATAGTAAGCATATACAAAATGGCAGCGTTAAAATTTTTGAAGGCTTAAATCACAAACTGGATTTTATGGTTTGGCTACTCGATTTAATATTAGAAGGCGTCGAACATTCTAAACTTACGCAATTAGATGATAAAAAAGAGCAAAACCATCGAATAGTCTTACCTGAAGTAAAAGAATCATCAAAGGTTTTTCCGTTACTTAAAGCTTATTTTATTAGAGTTGATGAGTACATCGCTGAACTAATTGATGTGATAGAACATAGTGTTCGCGGTAATGTTTTTATGTATCATAAGCCTTTGTTAAAGCCCCTAAAGCTTGAGAATTACATAAAAGGTTTACCTGAGTTGGCTAAAAAAGGTAATTGGTTAGCTCGAGTTATTACGCTTTTAGTTAGTAAGCTAAATCATTATGAAAAACTTATTATTAAGTTAAAACAGGCTTATGAAAAAATTTCAGATTATGAAAAGTGGCCTATAGAAAAAGTTAATTTAGGTGAAGGTGGTTTTGCGATTTTTACCTCTAAAACGTTTGGTGACGCAGATAAAATTTGTGTTTTATTTAGAATGGATGATGAATTTGTTTTTGCCAAAGCGCGTTGCGTCTATCAATCTAATAAAAGCAAGGTAAAAGAACCCATGCGTACAGCTTTTGAATTTGAAGAGATTCATTCAGAAGATAGTGCCCATATTGTACGTTTTTTAATGGCTCAAGAGCTAGCGTTTCGTCATAAAAATTAGCAATAACCCACTCATTAAGTTGGGTATCCGTATTTTGTGATTGATTATCCAGTATTGTAAAAATTAACCACGAAGACACAGAGGCACGAAGATTGAAAAAACAAATAAAAGTGATTCGAAAATCATAGCCTAACGATCTTAAGTCATGCCTATAAGTTCTGCATTTGTAAAGTGTAAAAGCGACTAATTTATTACGTTTAGTTTGGTTATTGGTTAAATTTAAGTTGGTATTAGATATTAGAAATCTTCGTGCTTTCGTGTCTTCGTGCTTTCGTGTCTTCGTGGTTAAAAGATTTGTTTAATCAATCATAAAATACATATACCCATTAAGTTTAACAGTAGTTAGGTTTACAGTAATTTGGTTGACAGTATTTAGGTTTATAGTAGTAAGGCGAAATTATCTTGATAGTTTATTTTTGGCAGAATGTATTTTATGACTAAAGAATCCAGTAAAGAATTACCAAGAGAATTGACAAGAAATCTCGATAAAAACCTCTGTGTTTGTTATGACGTAACTAAACAAGAGGTAATTGACACCATTAAACAGGGGGCAAAGACGTTAGAGGAAGTGAGTAACCTAACTTATGCGTGTCAGGGCAGTGGGTGTTGTGTTCGTCAAGTGGAACGTTTAATAGAAATATTACACCCTGCTGAAAATGTATCTGATGAAGATGTATCAGCTGAGGATGCTGACATAAAGAGTACAGATAAAACCGAAATAACGACTGAAAATACGAGTTCCTGATATACGAGTTTTTTATACAAGTTCTAATGTATAAGACTGATTAGTATAAAACGAACGGACACTTCTCACGCTTAACCAGGCCTGGTAGCATTAAATTATGAAAAAACTAACGTATTCCAGGGTAACTGATTTACCCATAAAATTGGTTGTCTCAGACCTTGATGGTACTTTATTGAATCTTGAGCATAAGGTAACTCAAAAAACAATTGATGCTGTTCAAACCTTAGTCTCTAAAAATGTGCAGTTTATGATCGCCACAGGTCGGCACTATCAAGATGTGTATTTAATTGCACAGCAATTGGGCGTGGATATCTATCTCATTACATCAAATGGTGCTCGTGTGCATAATGCAAAGGGTGAGTTGTTATATGAAGATCATATGCCTGCTGATTTAGTCAAAACGGTACTTGAACTCTCTAGTGGTTTTGGAATTCATCGCAATCTTTATCAGCAAGATTTATGGTTAGTTGAAGAACCTCATGAAGAGCTTTTAGCGATGCATCATGAGTCTGGTTTTGAGTACCAAATTCAGGATTTTTCTACAATCGATTGTAGTCATATCGACAAAATTTACTTTACAGCTGAACATAGCCGCTTATTAAGCTTAGAATCGTTATTAAATGAACATTTAGCGGGCAAGCTTTATATTACCTTTACCTCTCCTGAATATTTAGAAGTGATGAATATCGGGGTTTCTAAAGGCCATGCCTTACAAATGATTTTAGAACAAAGTGGCATTTTAGCCAACGAGGTAATGGCTTTGGGAGATGGTATGAATGATATTGAAATGCTTCAACTTGTTGGGCATGGAGTGGTTATGGAGAACGCCAGTCAGCAAGTGAAAAGACTGCTTTCAGATTTACCCATTGCTCAATCTAATGCAGAGGATGGGGTGGCTAAATATATAGAGAAAATCATTAAATAGAGAACTTTGCGGTTTAAATAAAAACTACCAGGCCTTATATGTTGAAAGTGTTCTCCAGAAGTGGAGAATTTATTAAGGACGCTTAGTAAAGGGATAAAGAGATCTTGCTACCAGGCCAATGACACCCAGAGTGATCCAGGTTATCAGATTAAGACCTTTATCCCCACACACTATAAACTGAACGGTATCTTAGGCAGGACAAGACTCCTAGCCTGTATTCATAAGGTTAGTATAGCCATAGTGTGAACTTACTAAACGAAATTAAATCCTAGCATAAAATAGGTATTTCGAACATGAAAATATACATCGGCATAGACATCAGCAAAGACACCTTTGACGTAGCGGTTTCAACTCAAAAGCAAAGTG
>NZ_KL370891.1:456916-1630770 GCF_000702325.1 Thiomicrorhabdus sp. Milos-T2 | reverse complement strand
CCATTAAAGGACTGGGTGAAAAAACAGCGATTGAACTCATCACTCATATCAAAGACATTTATCGTTTTGATAATGCAAAGGCCTTAGCCTGTTACTCTGGTCTTGTTCCACAAATACAGCAATCGGGTAGTAGTTTAAATCGCTCATCGCTTTCAAAAATGGGCAATGCAAATTTAAGGAAGTGTCTCTACATGCCTGCGGTAAATAGTATTGCATACAACCCTGTCTTAAAATCCTTTGCAGACAATCTGAGAAAAAGAGGGGTTGCAGGTAAGAAGATAGTTGCCGCGGTAATGCGCAAATTAATTCATCTGGTTTATGCTATTCTGAAGAGTGGTAAACCCTTTGATCCAGAATATAAGATTGGTGCTTGACTATGAAAATCAAACACGGTATCTGGTATGTTTGACGTTTTTTATTGATTTGTAACAGAATAATTGTGGCAAATAATAAAATACCTGCGCTTACGGCAATGGATGCGGAGATAGAACTATCTAATTGATAGGCTACACTATATCCGATGATGACCGAAGCTTGAGAGTAGGCTACAGCAATAAATAACATCGCTTTTAAAGATTTTGCCAATAGGTAAGCACTACTGGCAGGTATGACCAATAAAGCAACCACTAAAATTGCACCAACCGCATCAAATGAGGCGACCGTGGTCATTGAAACCAATGTCATTAAGAAGTAATGCCAAAAAACGACGTTTATGCCTAAAGAAACCGCTAAGTTAGGATGAAATGAGATGGTTTCTAAACGTTTGAAACCAACGACAATACTCACTAACACAATCAGAAATACCACTCCAATTCCCCAGAAGGCTCTCGGGCCCATTTCTACGCCATTTTCTAGACCACCAAGATAAATGGTATCAAAAGGAACAAAAGCAATCTCTCCATATAAAACACACTCTTGATCAAGATCGATTTGTCCAGCGTAAAGCGAGACTAAGATGACTCCTAGGGCAAAAAATAGAGTAAAAATAATTCCTATACTGGCATCACTTTGAAGTTTTCCCACACGGTGTAAAGTATCGCTTAACCAAGCCGTTAATAAACCGATAATAACAGCACCACCAAGCATTACCGGTAGGGAACGGCTATCGGTGATTAAAAAGGCTAAAACAATACCGAGTAACACAGAGTGACTTATCGCATCACCAATTAACGCTTGTCTTCTTAAAATAAGAAATACACCAATCATTGCTGTCGAAGCAGCAACTAAGCTAGCGGTGGCTAAAATCCAGATATCATTCATTCCAAAATCGGCAAAAAATCCTTGGGTTAACATTAGGTTTTGCCTCCATCACGGTGTTGAGTTTTTAATTGATTGGGAATCTGGTTGCCATGAGGGTCAAAATTTGCATTGCCTAGCTCTTCTTGTAATTGTTGTTCTTGTGATTCAGTTAGGATATGTTCAATACGCTCGGCTTGTTTGTGAACTTGCTCTGGCGTAAGTTCTGCATGTTCATTTAGGTAGTTTTCCCATAAACGGTGACGGCGAGTTAGCAAACTGGCGAGTTCAAAACCTTTTTCTGTCATTCTAAAGCCACGCGCTGAAGACTCAATAAGCTGTTTTTTACAAAGGTGTTTTAGGGTTTTTTGAAGATGTTCTGTTGCCACACTTCGTAAGCTTTGAATGTCTGCTTGATTGAAATCTTTTTGATCAATCTGATTGCGTTCTAATAATTTATACAAGGTTCGCAGAATATTTTCTTCAGCCACCTTTTGGCGCAATAGTTTATGTTCCAAATAACGCTTGATAAGCCCTTTTTTAGGGGCAAATAAGAGTGATAGCAAGAATAAAATAGATAGGCTAACCACCATCCAAGGGCCTGTAGGCATGGCTGGTGCTAAATATGAGATTTGTGTGCTGATTATGGCACTTAAGGCGCCTAACACGGAAGATAAAATTAGAATGTGACTCAGTTCATTGCTCCAAAAACGAGCTGCAGCAATAGGGGTTAATAGAACTGCGGCCATTAAGACAACACCAACTAACTGTAAACCAACGACCACAGACATCACAATTAAGAGTGCTAATAAGAGTTCGTAGAATTTGACTGAAACCCCTAATGTTTGAGCATAACCGCGATTAAAGGCAATTAAACGAAGTTTCTGAAAAAACAACCCCACAGTAAATAAGATGATGACAGAAACATAGCCTAGTAGACGTATGTCATCTTGTGTCATTGCCGCGGCTTGTCCAAATAAGATTTTATCTAAACCACTTTTGTTTTCAATGTTTAGACCTTGGATGTAGGAAAGTAACATTAGGCCTAAAGCAAAAAAGAAAGAGAGGGTTATTGCTAAAGCGGCATCGGGTTTAATTTTGGTATTTTTGGGTAACCAGTCAATTAAGAAAAAACCAATAAAACTACTAGTCATTGCACCCAGAAACATGATTAAAGGATCACGGGTTTGAAAGAGTAAAAAGGCCATCATGACCCCAGGTAGGGCAGAGTGTGCCAGCGCATCACCAATAAGTGAGCGTTTACGTAAAAAGGCAAAAGCGCCAATTACCGAAGCACTCATGCCTAGTAAAATACTTCCAATAAGTACCCAAAGCACGTTCATGTCTTCAAAACGCCAAAACGCTAAAAGATTATCCCAAATGGCGCTTTCTGATGCGGGTTGAATAAGGTTGAAAGCTTCCATTAATTAGTCCGTATCGTGTGCTTGGTTTAATTTTGTACGGTACATTTCTTCTGTCAGATCGTTAAGTAACGAAAGCCTACCGCCATAAGTTTTATTAAGGTTGTCTTTGGTTAAAACTTCTTCGGCTGGTCCTGCGGCGACTAATCGGGCGTTAATGAAAATTATCCAATCAAAGTATTCGCCAACCGTATTTAAGTCATGGTGTACGCAGATTATGGTTTTGCCTTGAGTTTTTAAATTTTTAAAAAGTTCAATAATGGCTTTTTCTGTGGCCACATCAACTCCGGCAAACGGCTCATCCATTAAATAAAGGTTAGCTTGTTGTGCAAGGGCACGAGCTAAAAAGACACGCTGCTGCTGACCACCAGAAAGTTGGCTGATTTGACGGTCTTTAAAGTCCCACATTTGCAGGTCTTTTAAGGCTTGTTCGGCAATTTGATAATCAATTGCAGACGGACGTTGCCATAGTTTTAAGTGGCCGTGTCGTCCCATTAAAACTACGTCTAAAACTTTAATAGGAAAGTCCCAATCAATTTCTTCGCGTTGCGGTACATAAGCGGTTGAAAGACGTTTTTTAGTTAAGGATTCTCCAAAAAAATGCACTTCACCTTCCATGGTTGGAATCAAACCCATAATGCCTTTTAATAAGGTTGATTTGCCAGCCCCGTTAGGGCCGACAATGGCAATACTTTTGCCTTCCGGAATAGTGAAACTAACATCGGTTAACACTGGCTTATGATGGTAGCGCATACTTAAATGTTCTACCGATAAGGGTGGTGGGAGTGAGCGGCTATTTTTTGTCATAGTTTTTCTCTGAGATCTTTGCACGAGATAGGTGCGAAAGAAAAATGAGGAAAAATTTACCTTATTGCGGCGGAAAATGCAGGGAATAGCTAGCTATTCGCAAGTTGTCGCCCAACGGAAGTGCCCTTGGGGTGCAACAAAAATAAGGTCAATTTTAACCATTTTTACTCGTACATACTCTCGTGCAAAGGTCTCTCTTTAATAAATCTAGTTTTTTAAGGCTTTTACAATGGTATTTACGTTATGTTTAACCATTCCAAAATAATTGTCAGTGGGAGTGCCATCTGGGCCCATTGCATCGGAATACAGTTCTCCGCCAATCTTTAGTTGATGGCCTTCGGCGGTTACTCCTGCAACGAGAGATTCTATAAACCTAGGTGAGACACTCGATTCTACAAAAACCGCTTTAATGTTGTTTTTAACGATGACATCTTTAAGTCTTTTAATGTCTTGAAGCCCAAACTCCGCTGCGGTACTAATCCCTTGTAACCCCATCACTTTAATGCCATATGCCTTACCAAAATAACCAAAAGCATCGTGTGCGGTAATTAAGATACGCTGTGCTTCTGGGATTTTTAGGGTTTCTTGTTTAATCCAAGCGTCAACTGCATCCATTTCACTTAAATATTTGTTGGCATTGTTTTGGTATAGGGTTTTATGAACGGGGTCTTTTTGCTGTAATGTTTCCAATACTCTTTGTCCGGCTTTATGCCATAGGCTTAAATCAAACCAAATGTGAGGGTCTGGATGTTTACCATGCTGTAACAAGTGGCTGTGTTCAATTTTGCCACCAACAGGAACCACTGTTTTTTTACGAGCTAGTTTTTCAAAGATGTCTTGCATTTTGCCTTCTAAATGCAGGCCGTTAAAGAAAATAATGTCTGCTTTTGTGAGTTTACGTAAATCCCCCTGTGTTGCTTTATATAGATGAGGGTCGACTCCTGTTCCCATTAATGCAGTGACCTTTACCTTTGAACCTCCAATATTTTTGGCTAAATCAGCAATCATTGCGGTTGTGGTAACAACGTTTAACTGTGCTTGTGCATTAAAGGAGATACTACTAAAGCTAAACATAATGATTACCGATAGCATGAGTTTTTTGATATTTGGAATAACAGATTGAGTCATTTCGATTCTTTATTTTATGGAGGTTATTTTTGGCAATTGGATATAAGTCGGCATAAGTTAAATACTGCTAAATAAAAAGTTAGCCATGGCTAATTAATTTTAAAATTTAACTATATCATTAAATACTAAAATATTCTAGCTTGTTGATATTGAGAGTGATTTTATTTAGTTTTGGGTGAATGAAAAAAACAGGGGTAAGTTGCTAAGGATTTGTTCCTAAGAATGCGTTGGTTTATGTAGAAGGTTAATACAGGTGGTTGAATATGTTTTGAGCAGGTATTAAAAAAGGGAGTTAATAAAGGGCTTAAAAAGGCTTGAGCAAGCCCTTATTAAAAGAGTTTGCGATTTATTAGAAACGGAAGATATTTGCCTTCTTCTTTTTAGGAGCTTTGTTTTTTTTGAGTTGAACCATTATCTCGGTATGAATAGTATGGGGAAACATATCAATTAGGCCGGCTTTGTTAAGTTGGTAACCCTGTTTTTCTAGCTCTTTAATATCTCGAATTAAGGTTGATGCATTGCAAGAGACATAAACAATAATGTCAGCTTTAAGTAAATGTAGTTTTTTACAAATTTCAAAAGCGCCTTGACGGCCTGGGTCTAAAAGCACTCGGTGATATTTTTGTTCTCTAAACCAAGCCAGTTTTTCGCAAGCTTCAAATAAGTTGGCTTTAAAGAACTGACTGTTATCAATATTGTTGTTAGTTGAATTGTTTGCCGCAGCATCAACAAGCTCACTTAAGCCTTCAATGCCGACAATTTGTTTTACTTGTTTAGCAATAGGCAAAGTGAAATTGCCAACACCACAAAATAGATCAAGTACGTTATGTTTTTTATCCAGTTCAAGCCAATCAATAGCCTGTTTAACCATTTGCTTGTTTTGTTGGCGGTTAACTTGCACAAAGCCATCAGCCGGAAAATGAAGGGTTAAATCTTCTAGTTCATAACTAGGTTCAAGGTTAGCAGCGGCTTGTTCGCTACTTTTGGTGGTAAACACGCCATTATCGGCCTCAACCATGGTAATTTCTTTATAAGCGCGGCTAGCAAATTCCAATAATTGAGGGCGCTGTTTTTGTAAGGCTTGGTTTAATGCTGGGGTGAGAATCGGACAATGTTCAATATCAATCAAATCATTGGATTGCTTTTCTCTAAAACCTAAGCGAGCTTGCTTATCTTTTTTACTAATCGCTAAGCCAAATCTCCCTCTACGGCGATAGCCTTGATCTTCACCAATTAGGGGAGCAACCGTTGTGCAGTGTTTAGCATTAACCGCCTTGGTTAACTGAGTGATAAAGTTTTGTGTTTTCCAATGGCGTTGAGCTTCAATATTTAAATGTTGTAACTGGCAGCCACCGCATTTTTTATATAGGTGGCAAAAGGGTTCTTGTCTTTCTGTAGAAGGGGTTTCAATCGTAATTAATTCGGCTTCATCAAACTTGTCTTGTTGTTTAGTGATTTTTAAACTAACCCTATCTCCAGGAACGGTATCAGCGACAAAGACGGTTTTACCATTAAGGTGGGCAACTCCACGGCCATCATGGGTTAAACGCTCTATTTTAATAGCGTGATGAAGTGAATTATTTGATTGCATTAGATGCCTTTTTTTAAGTTAAATTCTGGTTTTAAATGGTTTAAAAACACATTACCAGGCCTGGTTAAATAGTTTTTAAAGCTGATTATTTAATCGATGCCAAGTAGTTTATGTGTTTGCAAGCTCAGTTTCCATTTTGGGTGTTTTAAGCAATAAGCCACGGCTTGTTTAATATTGGCTTGAGTAATATTTGGGTCTTTATCATCCATAGGTTGAAGGTAAAAATAATCAAACTCTAAACCCGCTACTTTTTCCGGTAATAAGTCGGCTTGTGGATAAACCAACTTTAATTCATGGCCTTTGTCTAAAATGATGGGGGCATTGGCCTTAGGGCTCATGCAAATCCAGTCAATATTAACGGGAGCACTTTTGGTTCCGTTTGTTTCAACGGCGATTTCAAACTGATGGTGGTGCAATCTATCGATGAGCTCTTTGTCGACTTGTAGTAATGGCTCACCGCCGGTCAAAACAACAAAAGGCTGGATTTGAGGATTGGTAGGCCAAAATTTTAATAGGTGCTGGCAAAGTGCTTCGGCATCAGAGAATTTACCGCCATTCTGACCATCGGTTCCGATAAAGTCGGTATCACAAAATTGGCAAATAGCTTCACTACGATCAGCTTCTCGTCCTGTCCACAAGTTGCACTTGCTGAGTCGGCAAAAAATGGCTGGTCGTCCGCTATGAAATCCTTCTCCTTGTAGGGAGTAGAATACTTCTTTGACCGAATAACTCATTATTTGCTTCCTTTTGATTGATATTTGCTGTTTTGTGCGCCTATTTTACTATGTCAGATACAAGATGAAGTGATATAATTTGCGACTATTTTTTAATTTTACGCGAGTTGGGTTAATAGCGATGTCAGCAAAGACTTTATACGATAAATTGTGGGATGCGCATGTTGTGCGTCAAGAAGAAGATGGTACGGCGTTAATTTATATCGACCGTCAGTTACTCCACGAGGTAACTTCACCACAAGCGTTTGAAGGCCTGCGTATGGCAAATCGAAAGCCATGGCGTATTGATACTAATTTGGCTACGCCAGACCATAACGTGCCAACAACCGATTTAACCGGTGGTGTAGCCAGTATTGAAGATGCGGTTTCACGGATTCAAGTTGAAACCTTAGGTATGAATACGCGTGAATTTGGAATTACTGAATTTGCAATGGGTGATGTCCGCCAAGGGATTGTTCATGTTGTCGGTCCTGAAGAAGGCGCGACTTTGCCGGGTATGACCGTAGTGTGTGGTGATTCTCATACCGCAACACACGGTGCTTTAGGCGCATTAGCTCATGGTATTGGTACTTCTGAAGTTGAACATGTCTTAGCGACGCAGTGTTTGATTCAGAAAAAAATGAAAAACATGCTGGTGAAAGTTGATGGCAAATTACAGCCAGGAGTGGGTCCTAAAGATGTGGTGTTAGCCATTATTGGTGAAATTGGAACTGCCGGTGGAAACGGACATGCGATTGAGTTTGGTGGACAAGTTTTTAGAGATATGTCTGTAGAAGGGCGTATGACGGTTTGTAATATGGCCATTGAAGCGGGGGCGCGTGTTGGCCTGGTTGCGGTTGATGAAAAAACGATTGATTATGTAGAAGGACGTCCTTTTGCTCCTAATGCGGATCAATGGGAAGCGGCTAAGCAGGCCTGGCAGGATTTGAAGTCGGACGATAACGCTGTTTTTGATAAGGTAGTTGAAATTGATGGTTCTAAAATTGAACCTCAAGTTTCTTGGGGCACTTCGCCGGAGATGGTCTTAGATGTAAATGGTACGGTTCCAAATCCGGCAAAAGAGAGTGATCCAGTTAAAGCGGGTGGTATAGAGCGCGCCCTGGAATATATGGGGTTAAAAGCCGATATGTCTGTTAAAGATATTCCTGTGGATTTTGTGTTTATCGGTTCTTGTACTAATTCACGTATTGAAGACTTTAGAGCAGCGGCTGAAGTGTTAAAAGGTAAAAAAGTTTCGGATAAAGTTGAACAAGCACTGGCTGTTCCTGGTTCGGGATTGGTTAAGTTGCAAGCCGAAAAAGAAGGTTTGGATAAAATCTTTACTGAAGCCGGTTTTGAATGGCGTAACCCTGGATGTTCAATGTGTTTAGCTATGAATGCGGATAAGCTGCCAACAGGTAAGCACTGTGCCTCAACGTCAAATCGTAACTTTGAAGGGCGTCAGGGTGCAGGTGGACGTACACATTTGGTGAGTCCAGAAATGGCAGCGGCTGCAGCGGTCGCGGGTCACTTTGTTGATGTTCGTGACTACTTATAAGGCGGAGAAATAAGATGGATAAGTTTTTAAAAATGACCGCTATTGTGGCGCCAATGGATCGCTCAAACGTTGATACCGATGCGATTATTCCTAAGCAGTTTCTAAAATCAATTAAGCGCAGTGGTTTTGGCCCTAACTTGTTTGATGAGTGGCGCTATGAAGATGTAGGTGAACCGGATGCAGATAATTCTGGTCGCCCGTTGCGTAAAGAGTTTGTGTTAAATCAACCTCGTTATCAGGGCGCTAAGATTTTATTAGCCCGTGAAAACTTTGGTTGTGGTTCAAGTCGCGAACATGCGCCATGGGCTTTAAAAGATTACGGTTTTGATGTCGTTATTGCACCTAGTTTTGCTGATATCTTTTTTAACAATTGTTTTAAAAATGGTATTTTGCCTATTGTTTTAGATGAAGCGATTGTTGATGCGCTTTTTAATGAAGTGCATGCTGAAGAAGGTTATCAGTTAACGGTTGATTTAGAAAATACGCAAATTGTTAAGCCTGATGGAGAAATGGTAACGTTTGAAGTAGATAGTTTCCGACGTCACTGCCTGTTAAATGGGTTAGACGATATTGGGCTAACACTTCAGCATGAAGCCGATATTAAAGCCTATGAAGAAAAGACTAAGCAAACCGCGCCTTGGTTATTTGCCGGTTAATTGCATCAACAGGCTACCAGGCCTGGTAGGTTTGAAATAACGCTAAGAATTTAAAGTTTATAAAGTATATAAAGTTAAAGAGTATTTAAAATGACACAAGAAGTATTGATTTTACCTGGTGATGGTATTGGTCCTGAAATTACAGCTGAAGCGGTAAAAGTATTAGAAGCTTTAAAAGCGACAGATAATTTAGATATTAATATGACTGAAGATCTGGTTGGTGGTGCTGCATACGATGTGCACGGAGTACCTTTAGCGGACGCAACGATGGATAAAGCACTCGCTGCAGATGCGGTGTTATTAGGTGCAGTTGGTGGTTACAAGTGGGAATCACTTGATATTTCAGTTCGTCCAGAAAAAGGTTTGTTGCGTTTACGTTCAGAAATGCAGTTGTTTGCAAACCTTCGTCCTGCTTTTTTATACCCACAATTAGCCAGTGCTTCAACACTTAAACCAGAAGTAGTGGCAGGTTTAGATATTTTGATTGTACGTGAGCTTACCGGTGGTATCTACTTTGGTCAGCCTCGTGGGATTCGTACTTTAGAAAATGGTGAACGCCAGGGATACAATACTTACGTTTATTCTGAATCTGAAATTAAGCGTATTACTCATGTTGCTTTCCAAGCAGCAATGAAACGTAATAAAAAGCTAACCTCTGTGGATAAAGCAAATGTTTTAGAAGTAACTGAGTTATGGCGTGAAATTGTTGATGATATTGCCAAAGAATATCCAGAAGTTGAAGTCAATCATATGTATGTCGATAACGCGGCGATGCAGTTGGTGTTAAATCCTAAACAGTTTGACGTTATGGTAACCGGTAACATGTTTGGCGATATTTTATCTGATGAAGCGTCAATGTTAACGGGTTCAATTGGTATGTTGGCTTCTGCTTCGTTAGATGCTAATAATAAAGGGATGTATGAGCCAAGTCACGGTTCTGCACCTGATATTGCTGGCCAAAATTTAGCAAACCCTTTAGCGACGATTCTTTCAGCAGCGATGATGTTGCGTTACTCTTTAGGACGTGAAGACTTAGCTGTTAAGATTGAAAATGCAGTGGGCAGTGTATTAGATCAAGGGTTACGTACCGGTGATATTTTCTCTGACGGAATGACTCGTGTTTCTTGTAGTGAAATGGGTGATGCTGTTGTAGCCGCTCTTTAAGGGTATATAAACAGTATATAGCAATATAGTAGATGAGAAATTACTTTACCGTCACCATTAGTGATGTGCATGGCTCACGTCACTATTCTTTTAAGCATTTTTTTAGAAAATTTGCTTGGTTAATTCTAGCGATTTTCTTGCTTATTTGGTCGGTGGGGGCGGTGTCCTTATGGTGGTTAACTTATCAAGCTAATGAGATGGAAGCTCACAACAAAAAGATGGTTGAGGCTTATAACCAGGTTTTGCTAAAGATTAAAGATGATTATCAAAATTTACTTAATGAGAAAAGTGAACTTGAGCAAGATCTTGAGAAGAAAAATGCTCAAGTTGAATTCTTAGATGAATCTTTACAAGGGTTAGAGAGTTTAGTGGGTATTGATCCCGAAGCGCCTGAAAAACTTCCTTATAAAGAACGTGTAAAGTTGGTTCAGCTCAATTCATTAGGCAAAAACTTGATGTTAAGCATGATTCCAAGTGGTATTCCTGTCTCTAAATTTGAAGGCATTTCCAGCCCATTTGGATATAGGGTTCATCCAATAACGGGTAAACGAGAGCTTCATGGTGGTATAGATTATAGAGGCCCTATGGGCGAAACCGTTCTTGCAACAGCGGAAGGCGTTGTGCAGTATTCTGCTTATAACAAAAAAAGTGGTTATGGTAATTTAGTGACTATTTTACACGCTAACGGCTTTAAAACTCGCTATGGCCATCTTAGTCAACGTTCTGTTAAAGAGGGCGATATTGTGACTAAGGGCCAGAAAATAGGTGAAATTGGATCAACGGGTCGGTCGACGGGTCCACATTTACATTATGAAGTTTGGTTTTTACATCATAGATTAAATCCACAGCCTTTCGCAAAGTGGACGATTGAAAACTATGATGGCATTTTTACAAAAGTTAAAGGGGTACCATGGGCATCTTTAAGTCAAAACGTCAATCAAATCGTGAAGAAGGTGGAAAAACAATTATCGCCGAAGGCTGCAAAATTAGCGGTGAAATAACCGAATTAAAAGGTTCTTTGCATATTGATGGATGTGTAGAAGGGGTGATTGATAGTGCATTTGATGTTTCAATTGGCCTTTCTGGTCAAGTATCCGGCCTGGTAAAAGCTAGAACGATTGTTCTGAGTGGTACGCTGGAAGGTAAGGTAGCTTGTGAAGGCGTGGATATCTTAAAAACCGGTAAATTGATTGGTGAGCTGATTAGTGGTGAATTAACCATTGAAACGGGCGGTAAGTTTATTGGCCAGAGTCATGAAATGACAGAAGGTGGAATGGTAGTTAGTTTACCTGAAACGTTTGCTCAATTGAGTGTTCAAAAAGATATAACCGATAAATCAGATAAACCAAATGAAAAAGATAAGCAAGAACAACCCAAAACCTTAACAGATGAATCAACGTCCGATTAGTCTGTTGTTTTAAAAAGAGACCTTTGCACGAGATTATGCACAAGTAAAAATGGTTAAAATTCACCCGATTTTTGTTGTACCCCAAGGGCACTTCCGTTGGGCGACACCTTGCGAATAGCTAGCTATTCCCTGCGTTTTCCGCCGCAAACGAAGAACTCGACGCCCGAAGGGGTAAGTCGAGAATCAGGCAAATTTTACCTCATTTTTCTTTCGCACCCATCTCGTGCAAAGGTCTCAAAAAGAAATTAATAATTTAGTGTCGACTCGCTAGAGTTGGCGGTTTGAAGGAAAAGAAATGACAAAGTTATATGATATTGCGGTTGTTGGAGCAACAGGTGCTGTAGGTGAAACGATTTTAAAAGTACTAGAAGAACATAAATTTCCAGTCGGAAATTTATACCCTTTAGCTAGTAGTCGCTCTGCAGGTAAAAAAATTGAGTTTAATGGTGCTTGGGTAACCGTCCTTGATTTAGAAACTTTTGATTTTTCTAAAGCTCAAATAGGCCTGTTTTCTCCAGGCGCAAGTGTTTCTAAGATTTATGCCCCTAAAGCTGCTGAAGCGGGATGTATTGTTATTGATAATACTTCTGAATTCCGTTATGACGATGATATTCCATTGGTTGTACCAGAGGTGAATCCTGAAGCCATTGCCGGTTACAAAAATCGTGGCATTATTGCCAACCCAAATTGTTCAACTATTCAAATGATGGTTGCACTTAAGCCTATTTACGATGCGGTAGGAATTACCCGAATTAATGTGGCAACATATCAAGCGGTTTCAGGGACTGGTAAGGATGCCATTGAAGAGTTAGCTAAGCAAACTGCGAACTTATTAAATATGAAAAAAGCGGAATCTAAAGTTTATCCTAAGCAAATTGCTTTTAACTGTATTCCTCAAATTGATGTATTTATGGAAAACGGTTACACCAAAGAAGAGATGAAAATGGTGTGGGAAACCAAAAAAATAATGGGTGATAATGATATTTTAGTTAACCCAACAGCGGTACGTGTACCAGTGTTTTTTGGTCACAGTGAAGCGATTCATATTGAAACTAAAGAAAAAATGACAGCCGAACAAGCCAAAGCATTATTTGCTAAGACAGAGGGTGTTGTTTTGATTGATGAGCAAGTTGATGGAGGCTATCCTACTGCTGTTTCAGATGCCGCTGATAGCGATCCTGTTTATATTGGCCGTATTCGTGAAGATATAACGATTCCTAATGGTTTAAATTTATGGGTTGTAGCCGACAATGTTCGTAAAGGGGCTGCAACCAATACCGTACAAATTGCTGAAGCATTAATAAAAGATTACATTTAATCCTGTGAAACGGTTTGCGCTTTGTATTGAGTATTTAGGTACTAACTATTGCGGCTGGCAGAGACAAAGTCATTGTGACTCCGTTCAAGCGCAAGTTGAGAAGGCGTTGTCTAGTATTGCAAATCAGCCGATTGATTTAAATTGTGCGGGCAGAACCGATACCGGTGTTCATTCAGTAGGCCAAATTGCTCATTTTGAAACTGAAGTTACCAGGCCTGGTAAAGCTTGGGTGCAAGGCGTCAATACACAATTACCGGGTGATATTCGTGTGCGCTGGGTTAAAGAGATGGACAATGAATTTCATGCAAGATTTTCAGCGGTTGCCCGGCAATATCGGTACGTGATTTTTAATCGTAACGTTCACTCAGCTGTGTTGCATAATCGCGTGACTTGGGAGCCTTATTCTTTAGAGGAAACGCTTATGCATGAAGCCGCTCAAACTCTAATTGGGGAACATGACTTTAGTTCCTTTAGGGCATCCGCTTGCCAAGCCAGTCATGCCATGCGTGAGCTTCAATCCATTAAAGTTACGCGTAAAGGCGATATGGTTTTTATTGATATTCAGGCTAATGCCTTTTTGCATCACATGGTACGAAACATTGCAGGATCATTGATGTTAGTGGGTAAAAAACAGAAGCCTACTGAATGGATAGCTGAATTATTATTAGCCAAAGATAGAACCTTAGCGGCAGCGACAGCGCCGGCGAGTGGTTTATACTTTGTTAATGCAATTTATCCCGAAGAATGTGCTATGCCAATGGTTAAATTGAACGAATTGTTGTGGCAGTAGCCTAAATAGAGACCTAGTATGATGGATTTCAGCTTAACGGTACATAGCAAGAGATAATATGCCTTTACGAACTCGTGTTAAAATTTGTGGTCTAACCTCTGTTGAGGATGCGCTTACTGCGGTAAATTTGGGAGCAGATGCAATTGGGTTGGTTTTTTATGAACCAAGCCCAAGGTTTGTTGATATAGAGCAGGCTGCTAAGATTGCTCAAGCAATACCTGCGTTTGTCACTAAAACGGCTCTTTTTGTAAATCCTGATAAGGGTTATGTTGAAGAGGTGTTAGCAAAGGTTAATATTGATTTGCTTCAGTTTCATGGAGATGAAACTGCAGAGTTTTGCGAGCAGTTTAATCGGCCTTATATTAAAGCGGTAAGAATGCAAGAGTCGACTGACCTTGAGGTTTTATCTCAAATGTTTAGTCGTTCTTCAGGGTTATTATTGGATGCTTATGTACCAGGTGTTCCTGGTGGAACCGGTGAGCAGTTTAACTGGTCTTGGATTCCAAAAGAATTTGCTTTGCCGATTATCTTAGCCGGTGGTTTAGTCGCAGATAATGTTAAACAAGCAATTCAAACAGCACAGCCTTGGGCTGTTGATGTGAGTGGCGGGGTTGAGGCGAGTAAAGGTGTGAAGTCACCAGAAAAAATTAAGCAATTTATGCAACAAGTAATGAGTACAGTTGAATGACAGTAGAATTTTCTAAGTTTCCAGATAAAAATGGCCATTTTGGACCTTATGGTGGGATTTTTGCACCAGAAACTCTTATGGCTGCTTTGGAGCAGTTAAACCAGGAATACGAAAGTGTTAAAACTGATCCTGCGTTTTTAAGTGAGATTGCGAATGATTTAAGAGATTATGTAGGTCGTCCTACGCCTCTTTATTATGCAGAGCGATGGTCCAAAGAGCTGGGTGGAGCAAAAATCTACTTAAAACGTGAAGATTTAAACCATACTGGTGCCCATAAAGTGAACAACACGATTGGCCAGGCTTTGCTTGCAAAGCGTTTAGGTAAAACTCGTATTATTGCAGAAACCGGTGCAGGACAGCATGGTGTGGCAAGTGCAACGGTTGCGGCTCGTTTAGGTTTGGAATGTGTTGTTTATATGGGGGCGGATGATGTGGTTCGTCAATCTCCTAACGTAGCCCGTATGAAAATGCTAGGTGCAAAAGTTGTGGCGGTTGAATCGGGTTCACGTACTTTAAAAGATGCTTTAAACGAAGCGATGCGTGACTGGGTAACCAATGTAGATGATACCTTCTATATTATTGGTACGGTTGCTGGCCCACATCCTTATCCCGCTATGGTAAGAGATTTCCAAGCGGTGATTGGTGAAGAAGCTCGCGAGCAGCATTTAGAGAAAGAAGGTAAATTGCCTGATGCGTTATTAGCTTGTGTTGGCGGTGGCTCTAATGCCATAGGCCTATTCCATAAGTTTTTAGCCGATGAGTCTGTAAAAATTTACGGTGTTGAACCCGCTGGACATGGTCTTGAAACGGGTGAACATGCCGCTCCATTGAGCAAAGGTACGCCTGGTGTTTTGCATGGTAACCGTACGTATTTAATGCAAGATAAAAATGGTCAAATTTTAGGGACTCACTCTATCTCAGCTGGATTAGACTATCCTGGTGTAGGTCCTGAACATAGTTGGTTAAAAGATATTGGTCGTGTAAATTACGTTGCCATTAATGATGAAGAGGCTTTACAAGGTTTTAGAGATTTGACTCGTTTTGAAGGGATTATTCCAGCGCTAGAAACCAGTCATGCCATAGCTTATGCAACTAAACTTGCCCCTACAATGTCTCCAGATCAAACGATTGTTATCAACCTTTCGGGGCGTGGTGATAAAGATATGAATACAATTGCGCAAATTGAAGGCTTTGAATTTTAAAAATAGCATTGCCAAATTTTAACATTGGCTCTGTAACTGTTTTTAATAAGAGATAAATAATGAGTAGACTACAAAATACACTAGCAAATTTAAAAGCCAATGGAAAAACGGCCTTAATTCCTTATATTACAGCGGGAGATCCTGAACCCAATGCTACGTTGGATTTAATGCATCTTTTGGTTGAAAAAGGCGCAGATATAATTGAATTAGGTGTGCCTTTTTCGGATCCCATGGCGGATGGTCCGGTTATTCAAAAAGCCGTTGAACGAGCACTTGAACATAATGTGAGTTTGGATGACGTTTTAGAGTTTGTGCGCGTATTTCGTGAAACCAACGATAAAACACCAATTGTTCTGATGGGATATTTAAATCCCGTTGAAGCAATGGGGTATGAGGCGTTTGCTAATGCGGCAAGTTCGGTTGGTGTCGATGCTATTTTAACCGTTGATATGCCACCAGAAGAATCGTTTGGGTATAAAGAAGCACTTGATTCAAGTGGATTAGATCGTATTTTTTTGGTATCTCCAACCACACCAAGTAGCCGTTTAAATGCGGTTAATGAAAAAGGTAGTGGCTTTGTTTACTATGTTTCTTTAAAAGGGGTAACGGGCTCTAAAGAATTAGATGTTGTCGATGTTGAAGAGCAATTAAATAGACTTAAGCAATCTATCACTCATCCCATTGGAATTGGCTTTGGAATTAAAAACGCAGAAATGGCCTATGCCATGGCTAAGTTAGGAGATGCCGTTATTGTCGGTTCATCCTTAGTGAGCTTAATTGAAGCAAATGCATCAAAAGGTTTATATGATGTGCATTTGGCGATTGGCGAGAAGATGACAGAATTCCGCGAAGCAATTGATCGCGCAGATGCTAATCAATAAAGTAACAAATAATGGGTTATAACTTAACCATATTCATCAGGAGTAAATATGAACTGGTTTGAAAAGATTTTACCAAGTATCAAACAAGTAGCAGAGCGTAAAAAATCAGTACCAGAAGGGCTTTGGACTAAGTGTCCTAAGTGTGAAAGCACACTTTATCGCTCTGAAGTAGCTCGTAACCAAGAAGTTTGTCCAAAGTGTGATCATCACATGCGTTTGGGTGGACGTCAGCGGTTGGAATCTTTTTTAGATGAGAACAGTTTTGCTGAAACATCGGTAAATGTCTCTCCAGTTGATAGACTTAAATTTAGAGATTTAAAAAAGTACAAAGATCGTATAGTTCAATCGCAAAAAGTGACCGGTGAAAAAGATGCTTTGATTACTGGTTCAGGAACGATCAATGGTTTACCAATAATGGCTGCCGCCTTTGAATTTAAGTTTATGGGTGGTTCAATGGGTTCCGTTGTGGGTGAAAAGTTTGTTCGTGCTGTTGATCAAGCCATAGAAGATAAAACGCCTTTTATTTGTTTTTCAGCAAGTGGGGGCGCACGTATGCAGGAAGCGTTGTTTTCACTTATGCAAATGGCTAAAACCAGTGCTGCTTTAGGACGTTTAAGAGCTCAAGGTTTACCATTTATTTCGGTGTTGACAGATCCTACGATGGGTGGGGTTTCTGCAAGTTTTGCGATGTTAGGTGATTTGAACGTGGCTGAGCCAAAAGCGTTAATAGGTTTTGCTGGCCCACGAGTGATAGAGCAAACCGTACGTGAAAAACTTCCAGAAGGTTTTCAGCGCAGTGAGTTTTTATTAGAACACGGAGCGATTGACCGCATTATTCATCGTCATGATCTACGTAATGAGTTGGCTGATATTTGTAAAATGTTACAAAACAAACCCGCCTAATTCAGTCTATTTTTGAATGCCTTTTGTTAATATAAAATCAAAGTTTAAAATTAGATGAATACTCCAAATAACCAGTCAAGCCTGCAGCAATGGGTTGACTGGTTACTGCATTTACATGCCCAAGAAATTGATTTGGGACTAGAGCGAGTTAGCTTAGTTGCCAATCAAATGCAAATTACCAGGCCTGCTCCTTTTATTATTTCAGTTGCCGGGACAAATGGTAAAGGGTCAAGTGTCGCTATGTTAGCCTCGATTCTTAAAGAAGCGGGTTATAACGTAGGGACTTACACCTCTCCTCATATTCTTAAGTTTAATGAACGTATACAAATTAATGGTATTTCAGTTAATGATCAAAAGATTGTTGATGCCTTTACGTCTATTGAAAACCAGCGCAAAACAACAAAGCTAACCTATTTTGAGTTTTCTACCTTAGCGGCCTTAGAAATTTTTAAACAAGCATCATTAGATGTTGTGGTTTTGGAGGTGGGTTTAGGTGGGCGTTTAGATGCGGTTAACTTGGTAGATGCGGATGCTAGTTTAATTACGGCAATTGATGTGGATCATATTGATTGGTTAGGTGATGATAGAAATGTGATTGCGGTGGAAAAAGCGGGGATTATGCGTGAGGGTAAAGTGAGTGTTTGTTCAGACCCTAATCCACCGGGTACTTTGTTAGAGTATGCGTCTAACTTAAATGCAAATTTAGCTTGTCTAGATAAAGATTTTAATTATTATTCAGATGAAAATAACCACCAGGCCTGGTGGTTTGATTTTAAACCAATAAATAATGAATCTTTGCGCTTAAATAAGCCAGGTTTGCAGGGTGAATTTCAGTTGCAAAATGCCGCTGGTGTTGTGGCTTTACTTCAAAAAGTTCAACAAGAATTACCTGTTTCTATTCAGGCTATAAATCTAGGACTGACTCAAGTACAGCATCCAGGACGAATGCAAAGCTTACAGATAAACAACCAGGCCTGGTTAGTTGATGTTGCGCATAATCCTCAATCTGCTCAAGCACTCGCCGACTATTTAATTAAACAAGAGAATGATTTAACCCAATCTATTGCGGTATTTTCAGCTTTAAACGACAAAGATATGCTACCGATGATAAAAGCTATTGCTCCTTTTGTAAGTGAGTGGGTGGTTGCTGATCTTAATATTCCAAGGGCCACGAGTGTAGAGCAATTAACAGGGTTAATAATGCAGGCTGGTGTTAAGGAGAAAGCTATTTTAGGGTTTGAATCTATTGCATTGGCAGTTGAATATGCTCAAAGTGCAGAGACTGAAAAAGTATTAGTTTGGGGATCATTTTTTACCGTTTCTCAAACCTTAGAATCATTACAAAGTGAGCAGTAAGTCATGGATTTAGTGAGTAAATATCGCTTAGTCGGTGCTACGATTTGGTTGATTTTGTTGGTGATTATTGTGCCGCAATGGTACAGCGAACCCGTAAATTTTGTGCCCGAAGGTTTTCAGCAGCCAACGACTAAAAGCACATTGCCCATTGTGGAGCATGCATACCGCTTGCCTAAGCGTGATGAGCAGCCGTTAACGAATGGTCAAGCACAAAACCAGATTGAGCATCAAAAGCAAGCGGTTTTGACCGCTAAAGACTCAACGAATCAAACTAATGTGGCTTCTCAAGCAATAGATATCGAGAAACAAAAAAAATTGCATCAAAAACTCCGTCAACTTGACAAGGTGAGTGATAATGCAAAATTTACCGGGCAATGGATTGTTCGTTTAATCGCTTTTGCAGATATTAAAGAAGCGAACGACCTTTTAGGCCAATTAGATTCAGAGTATGACGTATATATTAAGTATTTTGAAAGAAGTAAGGTCTATTCTGTGAGAGTAGGCCCTTATATTTCTAAAGCTAAAGCTGAGAAAGATAAGCGTAAATTAGATAGAATGTTGCATACCAAAAGTGAGGTTGTGCAACTTCCTTAAACCCCTTGGTAAGATTTACTTAGTTGACTGGGTAGGGCTTATATAAAGGAAAAGACCATATTATGATTATGGTTTTAAATCGTTATTTGTAAGTAAGAGAGTGTGCGAAGATGTGCGGTATTGTTGGGATTGTATCGGGTTCTGGAACAAATGTTAATCAGGAAATCTATGATTCTTTAACCATTTTGCAGCATCGTGGGCAAGATGCGGCGGGTATTGTGACCTGTCAAGATGGGCGCTTTTATCAGCGTAAAGATAACGGAATGGTAAAAGACGTTTTTAGAACCAGACACATGCGAGACCTTCACGGTAGTATGGGGATTGGACACGTTCGTTATCCAACCGCGGGTTCTTCATCTAGTGCTGAAGCACAGCCTTTTTATGTGAATTCACCCTACGGAATTGCGATGGGGCACAACGGTAACCTAACCAATGCCGAAGAGGTTGCAGAAGAAATTTATCGTACAGATTTGCGTCACTTAAATACCAACTCTGATTCCGAAGTGTTATTGAATGTCTTTGCGCATGAGCTTATGCAGCAAAAAAAGCTGTTTATTGATCAAGAAGATGTTTTTAATGCGGTTAGAGCGGTGCATAAGCGTGTAAAAGGTGGCTATGCTGCGGTAGGCATTATCTCTAATATCGGGGTTGTTGGATTTCGTGACCCTTATGCTCTTCGTCCAGTTGTGGTTGGTAAGCGCGAGACACCCAATGGTACCGATTATATGATTGCCTCGGAATCGGTTGCTTTGGGAGGTTTGGGCTTTACATTAGAAAAAGATTTGGCACCTGGTGAAGCGGTTGTGATTACTGAACAGGGGGATATTTACTATAAGCAATGTGCTGAAAACCCTCAATACACGCCCTGTATATTTGAGTATGTCTATTTTGCCCGCCCTGATTCGATGATGGATGATATTTCGGTCTATAAGTCTCGTTTACGTATGGGTGAGAAGTTAGCAGAAAAAATTCTACGTGAATGGCCTGACCATGATATTGACGTAGTTATGCCGATTCCGGATACTAGCCGTACCTCAGCTTTAGAGTTAGCGTCAAAATTAGAACTTCCATATCGTGAAGGTTTAATGAAAAATCGCTATATTGGACGTACTTTCATAATGCCGGGTCAACAATTGCGTAAAAAGTCAGTTCGTCAAAAGTTAAATCCTATTAATCTTGAGTTTGAAGGTAAAAATGTACTATTAGTCGATGACTCTATTGTGCGTGGTACAACCTCTGGACAAATTGTTGAAATGGCTCGTGAAGCGGGGGCGAATAAAGTTTATTTTGCTTCTGCCGCACCAGCGGTTAGATATCCATATGTATATGGTATTGATATGCCTTCGGCCAGTGAATTAGTGGCGAATAATCGTACAACGGAAGAAATAGCTGAATTTATTGGTTGTGATAAGTTGATTTATCAAGATTTAGAAGACTTGATTGATGCGGTTAGTGTTGGGAATGAAAATATTCCAAAATTTGATACATCATGCTTTAGCGGTGAATACATTACGGGTGACATTTCACCAGAATATTTAGCATCTTTAGACACAAGTCGTAATGATGATGCCCAAACAACAAAAAAAGCGCCAGGACAAGAGACCGTTGGTCTTTATAATGGTAATTAATGACTGGGGTTTAAGTGGACAATTTTGAAATAGAGACACTGGCTATTAGAGCCGGTTATGATCAAACCGCTGAGCAAGAAAATAGTGAGGCCATTTTCCCTACCTCAAGCTTTCGCTATGAATCAGCCGCTCAAGCTGCAGCTCGTTTTAGTGGAGAGGAAGAGGGGAATATCTATTCACGGTTTACCAATCCTACCGTAAGAGCATTTGAGAAAAGACTGGCTTTAATGGAAGGGGGTGAATCTTGCGTTGGTACGGCTTCGGGTATGTCGGCAATTTTATCGACTTTTATGGGGTTATGCCAAGCCGGTGACCATATTGTCTCTTCGCAAAGTATTTTTGGAACCACAAAGGTTCTGTTTACTAAATACTTAGCTAAGTTTGGGGTAGAGGTTACCTTTGTCTCTCAGACAAATATTGCAGAATGGCAATCGGCTATTCAAGAGAATACCAAGGCATTCTTTTTAGAAACACCATCAAACCCATTAACTGAAGTGGCAGACTTAAGTGCGCTTAGCGCTTTAGCGAAAGCGAATGCTTGTTTGTTAATAGTGGATAACTGTTTTTGTACCCCCGTGTTACAAAGACCTTTGGAGCAGGGTGCAGATATTATTATTCATTCCGCAACGAAGTTTATTGATGGGCAAGGTCGAGGAATTGGCGGTGCTGTTGTCGGTTCTGCAGAATTAATTGAGGAACCTGTTAGAGGGTTTATGCGAACAGCGGGCCCGACAATGAGTGCATTTAATGCCTGGATGTTTTTAAAAGGTTTAGAAACATTACCCGTTAGAATGCGTGCACATTGTGAAAGTGCTAGAGAGCTTGCTCTATGGCTTACTAACCATTCTGCAGTTGAATCAGTTTTTTACCCAGGTCTAGAATCTCATCCTCAGTTTGAACTTGCACAAAAACAACAGTCTGCTGGCGGTGGTTTGGTGAGCTTTAAAGTTAAAGGTAGTACAGAGGATGCTTGGAGCGTGATTGATAATACCAATATGTTATCTATTACCGCTAACTTAGGGGATGTCAAAACAAGTATTACTCATCCTGCAACAACGACACATAGTCGAGTTGAGCCTGAAGCAAGGTTGCAAGCCGGAATTACGGATAACTTAATTCGTGTATCAGTGGGATTAGAGTCGATTGAAGATATTAAACAAGATTTGGCAAGGGGTTTAGATAAGCTCGTTTAAATTGTCAGATTGAGTTTTATGGATAGTTTATTGATAAAATATAAAAGGGTTAGGCCTAAAGCTTTAACCCTTTTAAATGCATTTTATCTAGGTAGAGGTAATTCTGTCTCTTCGCTTTGGCGATAGATAACGCAGATTTTACCAATAGTTTGAACAAGTAACGCTCCGGTCTGCTCTAGAATATAGTCAACGATTTTTTTTCTATCTTCACGGTCAGCGGAAGCCATTTTTATTTTAAGTATTTCATGGTGTTCGAGGGTGCTTTCTAGTTCAGCCATCAAACTTTCTGTCACCCCGTTTGCTCCAATAATAATCATTGGGTTTAAGCCATGAGCGATTCCTCGCAAGTATTTCTTTTGGTTTGTTGTAAGTTTTTCAGGTTGGCTCATTGAAATATCCAGTTGAAGTCATTATTAATAATTTAAAGTTTTATATATTGTAGTTGAAAATACATTATGGCGAGAAGTAAATCGAGTGCAGGTTGGTTAAAAGAACATTTTGACGATCCTTATGTTTTAAAGGCAAAGCAAGAAGGATGGCGCTCACGGGCTGTTTATAAGCTTCAAGAGGTTGATGACAAAGATAAGTTATTCAAGCCTGGTATGTGTGTTGTTGATTTAGGTGCCGCTCCAGGAGGTTGGTCTCAGTGGACAACGCATAAGATTGGAGGTAATGGAGAGGTGTTTGCCTTAGATATTCTTCCGGTAGAACCTTTTGCTGGAGTAACTTTTATTCAAGGTGATTTTAGAGAGGATGATGTTTACAATCATTTACTAGCTTCTTTGGATGGGCGTGATGTAGATGTAGTTATGTCTGATATGGCACCCAATATGAGTGGCAATAAAGGGGTTGATATCCCACGAGCAATGTATTTGGTTGAGCTGTGTGTTGAATTGGCGGATCAAGTCTTAAAGAAAAATGGAGATTTGCTAATGAAGGTTTTTCAAGGTGAAGGCTATAATGAATTAATGAATGATCTTAAGTCTAAGTATACCAAGGTCATAACTCGTAAACCCAAGGCTTCAAGAGCGAGAAGTAAAGAAATATACCTGTTAGCACGCGGTAAAAAATCCTAATTAATAAGAGACCTTTGCACGAGAGTATGCGCGAGTAAAAATGGTTAAAATTGACCTGATTTTTGTTGTAAACCTTGTGAATAGCTAGCTATTCCCTGCGTTTTCCGCCGCAATCAGGCAAATTTTCCCTCATTTTTCTTTCGCACCTATCTCGTGCAAAGGTCTCAATAAGCAATGATGATTAAATTTGATAAAACTTCAATAAGTTTTATTTATGAAAAAATGTGATAAAGTAGCCGTATTAAGAAATTAAGCGGTTGAATGTGTTTTAAGAGACTTGTTTACAATTAATTTGTGTAGAATTAGTTGTAAACAAGTCTCTTTGAAAAATACATAGATTAGAAAGAGTAAGGTTAATAATGAAAAACGATATGCTAAAAAATGTACTAATTTGGACAGTAGTAGCGATGGTGTTGATGTCTGTCTTCAATCATTTTAGTACTCAAGGGCAAAATTCTTCTAGTCGCTTAGACTACTCAGATTTTATTGAGCAAGTTCACCTTCAGCAGGTAAGTAAGGTTTCTATTGAAGGCCAAACCATTCGTGGTGTTTACACCAACGGTGATGCCTTTACCACTTATAATCCTGGCGACCCTGGTTTAATGGGGGACTTGTTAGACAATCACGTAAAAGTGAGTGCTCAACCACCAGAACAGCAAAGTGTTCTGATGCAAATATTCATCTCATGGTTCCCAATGCTACTGTTAATTGGTGTGTGGATTTTCTTTATGCGCTCTATGGGTGGCGGTGGAATGGGCGGCAAGGGTGGCCCAATGTCATTCGGTAAAAGTAAAGCAAGAATGCTTACTGATGATCAGAACAAAGTTACTTTAGATGATGTGGCAGGGGCAGATGAAGCTAAGCAAGAAGTTGGTGAAATTGTTGATTTCCTAAAAGACCCAACTAAATACCAAAACTTAGGTGGAAATATTCCTCGTGGAGTGTTGATGGTTGGTCCTCCAGGGACAGGTAAAACCTTATTAGCAAAAGCCATTGCCGGTGAAGCGAAAGTTCCTTTCTTTACTATTTCAGGTTCTGACTTTGTTGAAATGTTTGTAGGTGTCGGTGCTTCACGTGTTCGAGATATGTTTGAACAGGCTAAGGCGCATTCTCCATGTATCATTTTTATTGATGAGATTGATGCGGTTGGTCGTAGTCGTGGTTCCGGTATGGGTGGTGGAAATGATGAGCGAGAGCAAACATTAAACCAAATGCTGGTTGAAATGGATGGTTTTGAAGGCAATGAAGGCGTTATTGTTATTGCTGCGACTAACCGTGCTGATGTACTTGATCCGGCTCTACTTCGTCCTGGGCGTTTTGAACGCCAGGTTAGTGTCGGTTTACCTGATATCCGTGGTCGTGAGCAAATCTTGAAAGTGCATATGCGTAAAGTTCCTTTAGCTGATGATATTGAACCGTCAGCAATTGCTCGTGGTACGCCAGGATTTTCTGGTGCTGATTTAGCCAACTTAGTTAATGAAGCTGCTCTTTTTGCCGCGCGTAATAACCAAAAGTTAGTAACTCAAAAACATTTTGAGCAAGCTAAAGATAAGATTCTTATGGGTGTTGAACGTAAGAGTATGGTTATGAGTGAAAAAGAGCGTCGTATGACCGCTTATCACGAGTCTGGCCATGCAATTGTTGGTTGGGTAGTGCCTGAGCATGATCCTGTTTATAAAGTTAGTATCATGCCAAGAGGAAGAGCTTTAGGTGTCACTATGTATCTTCCAGAAGAAGATAGCTATAGTTACAGTAAGCGTAAATTGGAGAGTCAGCTTTCTAGTTTGTACGGCGGTCGAATTGCTGAAGAGTTAATTTATGGTCCTGATTCGGTAACAACGGGTGCCAGCAATGATATTGAAAGAGCAACAAGTATTGCCCGAAATATGGTAACTAAATGGGGTCTTTCAGATAGTTTGGGGCCTCTTATGTATGAAGAAGAAGACAAGGGCGGCTTTATGGGAACATCTCGTAATGCCAATGTTTCAGGAGAAATTTCTAAAGAAATCGATCATGAAATACGTAATTTGATTGATCGTAACTATCAAAGAGCTACAGATATTTTGAAGGATCACTCTAAAGAGTTAGAAGAAATGACTGAAGCGTTAATGAAGTATGAAACGATTGATGCTCAACAAATTAAAAATATTATGGAAGGTCTTCCTGCAGGTGAACCAAAAGATTGGCAGGATTCTGATGATAATAGTTCTAATTCCTCAAGCGGCACAGAAGTTGAATCGCAATCTGAAACTGAAAAAGAAGCGGATATGGTTAAAGATGACTTGAGTGGTGAAAATTCAGATAAAGATAATGAAAATGGTGAGCCAAAGCTTCACTAAAATTATTTATTAGAGACCTTTGCATGAGATAGGTGCGAAAGAAAAATGAGGAAAAATTTGCCTGATTGCGGCGGAAAACGCAGGGAATAGCTAGCTATTCGCAAGTTTTTCAACAAAAATCGGGTGAATTTTAACCATTTTTATTCGTGCATACTCTCGTGAAAAGGTCTCTATTAATAAATGAAACCCCGAATTTCGGGGTTTTTTTTTGGATAAGATAATCTCATAATTAGTTATTTATATGATTTTATATATTTTTTTAAAAAGAGTGTGCCTCAATGTTTGATTTAAAAAAAGAATTACAAACAAAACATTTAACCAGGCCTGGTACTCCTTTGGTGATGGGGATATTAAATGTGACTCCCGATTCATTCTCTGACGGAGGGTTATTTATCTCTCAAAAGCTCATGGAAGTAAGAGTTGTAAACATGATTGAAGAAGGGGTTGATATAATAGATGTTGGTGGTGAATCTACCAGGCCTGGTGCAGCCATAGTTTCTTTAGATGTTGAGTTGAATAGAGTGTTGCCAGTTATTGAGTGGGTGACTCAACGATTTGATGTCCCTATCTCAATCGATACTTATAAAACACAAGTTATGTATGAGTCCATTCAGGCAGGAGCTAGTATTGTTAATGATGTTAATGCTTTACAGTCTGAGGGTGCAGTTGAATGTGTTGCTCAAGCGGGCGTTAGTGTCTGTTTAATGCATAAAAAGGGCGAGCCAGCCAATATGCAGGTTGCTCCTTCATATGATGATGTGATTGATGAAGTAAGGTCTTTTTTATTGCAAAGAGTAGAAGCTTGTGAAAAGGCTGGTATAGAAAAAAACAGGATAATATTAGACCCCGGATTTGGATTTGGTAAGACTTTAGAGCATAATGAACGGCTGTTTGTAGAGATGTCTGAATTTGTAAATTTAGGTTACCCAATTTTAGCTGGCGTTTCGCGTAAACGAATGATTGGTGAAATCTTAGGTGGCGTAGATATGAGCGGTCGTTTGCATGGTAGTGTAGCGGCAGCGATTTTAGCTGGAATTAAAGGCGCTGAAATTGTTAGAGTGCACGATGTTGGACCTACAGTGGATTCTTTTAAAGTTATCAGTCATTTGAATGCATAGCAGGCCAGCTTTTATTGAAAAGATTTGATTGCTAGTACTTAAGTTAGAAGGTTTTAATGGAAGACGTAAAGAAGAAGTATTTTGGAACAGATGGAATACGTAACCGAGTAGGGTCAGGCATGATTCGTCCTGATCAAATTCTTAAGTTGGGTTGGGCAACAGGCAAGGTGATGAAGGCTCGTGGTGAGTCTAAGGTAATGATTGGTAAAGATACCAGAATATCAGGTTACATGTTTGAATCTGCTTTAGAAGCCGGATTTATTGCAGCAGGTATTGATGTGATGTTATTAGGGCCGATGCCAACGCCAGCAGTTGCTTACCTTGCGCAAACTTTTCATGCTGATGCCGGTATTGTTATTAGTGCGTCTCATAATCCTCATCATGATAATGGAATTAAGTTTTTTTCATCGCAGGGTAAAAAGATTAGTGATGAAATAGAATTAGAAGTTGAAGCGGCTTTTGAAGAAGAGATAGAAGTAGTGCCTTCTGAGTTACTTGGAAAAGCAAGGCGTATAGATGATGCTGCTGGACGATATATTGAGTTTTGTAAGAGTACTTATGACCCGCAGATTAAGCTTGATGGGTTTAAAATTGTTTTAGATTGTTCAAATGGTGCAACCTATCATATTGCTCCTCATGTGTTTGAAGAATTAGGCGCCGAAGTGTTTACGATTGGGGTTGAGCCTAACGGAATCAATATTAATGATGAATGCGGAGCCACGCATGTAGAAAGTTTGCAAAAAGAAGTGTTAAAACAAAAAGCAAACTTGGGTATTGCCTATGATGGTGACGGCGACCGAGTCGTAATGGTGGATGAGTATGGCAAGGTTGTTGACGGTGATCTAATTCTTTATATATTAGCAATGCATTCAGGGTTAATGGTTAAAGGTGTTGTTGGAACGGTAATGAGTAACCTTGGTGTTGAAAACGCACTTAAAGAAAAAGGTATTGATTTTCACCGGTCACAGGTCGGTGATCGCTATGTTATGCAAAAACTTGTAGAGGATGATTTGAATTTTGGCGCAGAGCCATCGGGTCATGTTTTATGTTTAAATAAAATTTCAACGGGAGATGGAATTGTTGCATCATTACAAGTTTTATCGGCATTAATTACTACTGGGAAATCATTGGCCGAATTGACGAGTGAAGTGTCTTTTTATCCACAAATTTTAAAGAATAAACGAGTTGATGATGCACAGAAGATTATGGCGTCATCAGTGCTGATTAATGCAATAACTCAAGCAGAACAACGCCTTGGCAACCAAGGTCGAGTATTGGTAAGAGCTTCCGGTACTGAGCCGTTAATAAGAGTTATGGTTGAAGGTGCTGATGCAGAGTTAGTTGAATTGTTAGCAAATGAATTAATTAATGTAGTGGAATCAGAAATTTCATAAAAATGCAATATTGTTTTTAGTAAAAGAAAAAGCTAATATTGTAAAACTTTTGTGTTGGAGATTAGTAAATGAGAAAGCCATTTGTCGCAGGGAACTGGAAAATGCATGGTTCAAAAGCGTCTATTTTGAGCTTGGTAACAGGGCTAAATGCTAAAGCTGACCAACTTGAAAATGTAGATGTCGCTGTTTGTCCACCTGCAGTTTATATTGACTACACTCAACGAGTACTTTCAGGTGCAGGGATAGCGTTAGGAGCACAGAATATGGCTGTTGAGCCTATTCAAGGCGCTTATACCGGTGAAAATTCTGTTGAGATGTTAAAAGATTTTGCTTGTGATTATGTGATTTTAGGTCATTCAGAACGCAGAGCTATTTACGGTGAAACAGATTCTGAGATTGCGCAGAAAGTTAAAGTTGCTTTAGAAGCCAATGTTACACCTATTCTGTGTGTTGGTGAAACACTGGAAGAGCGTGAATCGGGTGTTATGGAAGGGGTTATTGCAACTCAATTAGATGCCGTTATAAATTTAGTGGGAATCGATGCGTTTGCACAAATTGTTATCGCATATGAGCCTGTTTGGGCTATCGGTACTGGTGTTACTGCTTCTCCTGCACAAGCTCAAGAAGTTCATGCTTTTATTCGCGGCAAGTTAGCTGCGTTAAATTCTGCTGTTGCAGATAAAGTAATTATTCAATATGGTGGAAGTGTAAAACCAGGTAACGCTAAAGAGTTATTTGGTCAAGCAGACATCGACGGTGGATTAATTGGTGGTGCATCATTAGATGCAGACGATTTCATCGCAATTTGTAAAGCGGCGGGTTAAACATGTTTGGAATTGTATTAACAATACATTTAATTATTGCTCTTATTCTTATTGCACTTGTTTTAGTGCAGCACGGAAAAGGAGCAGATGCAGGGGCTAACTTTGGTGGTGGTTCCTCACAGTCTGTATTTGGTAGTGGTGGTTCAGCTACTTTTCTATCAAGAATGACGGCTGTAGTAGCAACAATCTTTTTTATTACAAGCTTGGTTCTAGCTTATATAGGCAGTCAGCAAGCTAAGGGTTACCAAAGTGTTACCCAGACACCTGTAGAACAGGTTAAAGTTGAAAAAGACAATAAAGCGCCAGTTGTCCCTGAATAAAAAGTTTACTGCCGATGTGGTGAAATTGGTAGACACGCTACCTTGAGGGGGTAGTGGCGCAAGCTGTGCCGGTTCGACTCCGGCCATCGGCACCATATTTTTATGCTATTGCATTGATGTGATAGCGAATTAAACCTAGACGAGGTCTAAAACCCATGCTAGAAAATTATCTTCCTGTCTTAGTATTTATCGTGCTAGGAGCCCTTTTTGGGGTAGGTCCAATATTAATCGGATATCTATTAGGTCCGCAAAAGCCAGATGCAGAAAAGAACTCACCTTATGAGTGTGGTTTTGAGGCTTTTGAAGATGCTCGTATGAAGTTTGATGTACGTTTTTATCTTGTAGCGATTTTATTTATTATTTTTGACTTAGAAATTGCATTTTTATTCCCGTGGGCGATTGTTTTAGATGAAGTTGGTACTTTTGGTTTATTAGCCATGGGTGTGTTTTTATCTTTATTGGTTGTTGGGTTTATTTACGAATGGAAAAAAGGAGCGCTGGAATGGGAGTAGAAGGCGTTTTAAAAGAAGGGGTTGTAACCACTTCTGCGGATAAGTTAATCAACTGGGCGCGAACAGGGTCTCTGTGGCCAATGACGTTTGGTTTAGCTTGCTGTGCAGTAGAAATGATGCATGCAGGTGCATCTAGATATGATTTAGATCGTTTTGGAATTATATTTAGACCGAGTCCTCGACAATCAGATGTAATGGTTGTGGCTGGAACATTGGTTAACAAAATGGCACCCGCCTTGAGAAAGGTTTATGACCAAATGGCTGAACCACGCTGGGTTATTTCAATGGGGTCTTGTGCAAATGGCGGTGGTTATTACCACTACTCATATTCCGTAGTACGAGGATGTGACCGAATTGTCCCTGTTGATGTTTATGTTCCAGGATGTCCTCCAACGGCAGAAGCTTTGTTGTACGGTATTGTTCAGTTACAGAACAAAATTAAACGTACCAATACCATTGCTCGATAAGAATTAAAGAAAGTAGACATTACTATGAAACAGTCAGTATTAGATTTACAAAGCAATGTTAATAAAGAGCTAGGTGATTCTGTTGTTTCTTCTAATATCGCATTAGATGAGTTAACAATTGAAGTTGCCCCTAGCAATGCTTTTAATGCTCTTAAACATTTACGAGATGGGTTAGGTTTTGAACAGCTTATTGATCTTTGTGGTGTTGATTATTTAGATTATGGCCAAGCAAATTGGGAAACGATGACAGCGGTTAACAGTGGTTTTAGCCGAGGAGTGTTTGATTTTGCTGAAGATGATTCTTCAGAAGCCGATTCAATGGAAAGGCGTTTTGCAGTCGTTTACCACCTTCTTTCTGTCTCAAATAACCAAAGAATTCGTGTCAAGGTATATCCAGAAACGACTCAAATGCCTACAGTAGATAGTGTTATGGATATTTGGAGTGTAGCAAATTGGTTTGAACGTGAAGCCTTTGACTTATTTGGTATCTTATTTAAAGGGCATCCAGATTTACGAAGAATTCTTACTGATTATGGTTTTGTTGGGCATCCTCTTCGAAAAGACTTTCCGCTGGTTGGAAATGTTGAAATGCGCTACGACGCAGATAAAGGTCGTGTTATTTACGAACCTGTCTCTATAGAAAATAGAGTAAATGTACCTCGTGTGATTCGTAAGCAATCGCCTAGCAACGTGTAATTAGGAATAAAAATGTCTGAAATTCGTAACTATACTCTTAACTTTGGTCCTCAGCATCCGTCAGCGCATGGAGTGCTACGTCTAGTTTTAGAGCTGGATGGTGAGACGATTGTTCGTTCTGATCCTCATATTGGACTATTGCATCGTGGTACTGAAAAACTAGCTGAATTTAAACCCTATAACCAGTCTATTGGTTATATGGACCGTCTTGATTATGTTTCTATGATGGCTAATGAGCATGCTTATGTTATGGCGATTGAAAAAATGTTAGACGTAGACGTTCCAGAACGTGCTCAGTATATTCGTGTAATGTTTGATGAAATTACTCGCGTACTGAACCATTTGATGTGGCTTGGGGCGCATGCTTTAGATATCGGAGCTATGACCGTATTCCTCTATGCCTTCCGCGAACGAGAAGACCTAATGGATTGCTATGAAGCCGTGTCTGGTGCCCGTATGCACGCGACTTACTATCGTCCAGGTGGCGTATATCGTGACCTACCAGATACGATGGCCAAATATGAAGCTTCCAAATGGAACTCTGGCAAAAAACTCGATAAATTAAATGAAACCCGTGAAGGTTCGTTGCTTGATTTTATTGAAGCTTTTACCGAGCGTTTCCCTGGCTATATTGATGAGTATGAAACCCTTCTAACAGATAATCGTATCTGGAAACAACGTACTGTGGATATTGGTATTGTTTCTCCTGAAAGAGCTTTACAGTTAGGTTTTACCGGTCCAATGCTTCGTGGTTCAGGTATTGAGTGGGATTTACGTAAAAAACAACCATACGAAGTGTATGACAAAATGAAATTTGATATACCTGTTGGTGCAACAGGCGATTGTTATGATCGCTACTTGGTTCGTGTTGCAGAAATGCGTGAATCAAACAAAATTATTAAGCAATGTGTTGATTGGCTTAAGGCCAATCCTGGTGAAGTGATGTCATCTGATAATAAGGTTGCGCCTCCTTCACGTGAAGATGCTAAATCGAATATGGAAGCGTTAATACATCACTTTAAACTCTACACCGAAGGGTATACGGTACCTGAAAATGAGGTTTATTCAGCGGTTGAGCATCCTAAAGGTGAATTTGGTATTTATATGGTTTCTGATGGAGCCAATAAGCCTTATCGTATGAAAGTTAGAGCACCAGGATTCCCCCACCTTGCTTCATTAGATGAAATGGTTAAAGGTCATATGATTGCTGATGTAGTTTCAATCATAGGTACCCAAGATATTGTATTCGGAGAGGTGGATCGATGAGTTCGGTAATGACAGATACAACTAATTTTATACAGGGTGATGTTAAGTCCCGTATTGACAAGTGGATTGCAAACTATCCGGCAGACCAAAAAAAGTCAGCGGTAATGCCCGCATTACGTATTGTTCAAGAGTGTCATAATGGTTATCTAACCAATGACCTAATGGACCAAATTGCACATTATTTAGAAATTACCCCAATGGAAGTCTATGAAGTAGCGACCTTTTACGGTAACTATGAGCATGCTCCAGTTGGAGAAATCAAGCTTTGCATTTGTAATAGTATTTCTTGCATGCTTAGAGGTCGTGATGAAATTCTGGCCCATTTAGAGAGTAAGCTGGGAATAAAACCAGGTGAAACAACTAAAGATGGGCGTTTTTCAATCAAAATGGTTGAGTGTTTAGGTGCTTGTGGTGGTGCTCCAATGATGCAGGTTGGCAAAGATTATCATGAGAATCTAACACCCCAAGCAATTGACTTGCTGTTAACTGAGTGGGAGAAATAAATGGTCGCATTAAATGAAAACTGTTTCCGTTTAAATCACCTAGAAAATTCTTGGGATATTGATGTTTATATCGCCAATGGTGGATACGAAGTATGGAAGAAAGTCGTAGCTGGTGAAATTGAACCAAACGAAATTATTGAAGAAGTAAAGACTTCTAATATTAGAGGGCGTGGTGGAGCTGGTTTTCCTACAGGGTTGAAGTGGAGTTTCATGAACCGCTTTGCACCGGGACAAAAATATATTGTATGTAATTCCGATGAAGGCGAGCCAGGTACATTTAAAGATCGTGATATTTTACGTTATAACCCACATGCCTTAGTAGAAGGTATGGCAATCGCAGCCTATGTTATTGGTGCTTCAGCAGGTTATAACTATATTCGTGGTGAGTTCTGGGAACCTTATAAGCGTTTTGATAACGCAATTAATCAAGCTCGAGAAGCGGGCTTGTTAGGTAAAGATATCTTAGGCACAGGCTGGGATTTTGATCTTTATACCCACTTGGGTGCGGGTGCTTATATTTGTGGTGAAGAGACAGCCTTAATTGAGTCTATTGAAGGTAAAAAAGGTCAGCCACGTTTCAAACCACCATTTCCAGCAAGTTATGGTTTGTATGGTAAGCCAACTACAATCAATAATACTGAAACCTTAGCCTCAATTCCTATGATTTTGGCTAAAGGTGGTGATTGGTTTAATGATCTTGGTGTTGAAAACGCCGGTGGAACAAAATGTTATTCAGTATCAGGGCATGTTAATGCGCCTGGTAACTTTGAAGTTAGAATGGGGACCCCATTTAAAGATCTTCTTGAATTAGCAGGTGGAATATGGAAAGGACGCGAATTCAAAGCGGTCATTCCTGGTGGTGCATCAACAGCCATTATTCCTGCTGAAAAAGCAATGGCAATGAATATGGATTATGATTCAATTGCTAAAGCAGGTTCTTTCTTAGGTGCTGGTTCGGTCATTATTATGGATGATCAAACTGACATGGTTAAAACTATGCAAAACTTGAGCCATTTCTATTGGGATGAATCTTGTGGCCAATGTACCCCTTGTCGAGAGGGTACGGGTTGGCTTTATCGTGTATTAACACGCATTGTTGAGGGTAAAGGACGTCCAGAAGACATCGATGCCCTTAAGGATGTATCAGGAAAAATTATGGGTAATGTTATCTGTGGTTTAGGTGATGCGGCAACAATTGCGTTAACCAGTGCATTAGAGCACTATGAGCACGAATTCCAACACTACATTGAGCATGGATGTAGTATTTTCGATCGTACTTAATCGTTTTGATTAGGTGCCGGTAAATACGTAAGAAATTTTAGGTTAATAATTATGGTAAAAGTTGAAATAAACGGTCAAGTTATTGAAGCTCATGAAGGTGACATGTTAATAGATGTTGCTGATGATGCTCAAATCTCCATTCCCCGTTTTTGTTACCACAAAAAACTCTCTATCGCCGCAAATTGCCGTATGTGCCTTGTAGAAGTAGAGGGCGCATGGAAGCCTCTTCCAGCTTGCGCGACTCCAGTTACTGATGGTATGAAGGTACATACTAAGTCGGCAAAAGCTATCGCTGCACAAAAATCAGTTATGGAATTTTTGTTGATTAACCATCCTCTGGATTGTCCAATTTGTGACCAAGGTGGTGAGTGTGAATTACAAGATGTTTCTATGGATTATGGGGATGATGTTTCCCGTTATTCGGAAAGCAAGCGTGTTGTAAGTGACAAAGAAACCGGTTCATTAATTAAAACCGAGATGACTCGTTGTATTCACTGTACTCGCTGCGTACGTTTTGGCCAAGAAATTGCCGGAATGATGGAGTTAGGAGCAACTGGTAGAAGTGAATGGATGGAAATTGGTACTTACATCGAAAAATCAATTACATCTGAAATGTCTGGAAATATGATTGATTTGTGCCCAGTAGGCGCTCTTACATCTAAACCATTCCGTTACACGGCACGTTCTTGGGAATTAAAATCTCACAAGTCAATTGCTGCTCATGACAGCATAGGCTCAAATATTATCATTCACACTAAAGGACAAGACGTAAAACGTGTTGTTCCTAATGAAAATGAATCAATTAATGAAGTTTGGTTATCAGATAGAGATCGTTTTGCCTATGAAGGGGTTAATTGTGAAAGCCGCTTAACTCAACCAATGATTCGCGAGAATGGCAAATGGCAAGTTACTGATTGGGAAACGGCTTTAGCGTTTGCTGTTTCAGGCCTCCAAAATGTACTTAAAACATCTAAAGATATTGGTGTTTTAGCGTCTGCAAATTCAACGGTTGAAGAATTACATTTATTGCAAAAACTAGCTCGTGGTTTAGGAGTTGAAAACCTAGATTATAGACATCGACAAGTTGATTTCAACGCAGATCAACAAGGATTTAATACCCCTTATTTAAAGCATAAATTGGCGGATGTTGAAAAGTTAAATGCAGTATTAATGGTTGGTTCTTACTTACGTAAAGAGTTACCTATTCTTAATCATCGTGTTCGTAAAGCGATACAGGCTGGTGGTAAGGCTTTTGTTGTTAATCCAATGGACTTAACGTTTAACTACAAGGTTTCAAATCAACATAATGATGATGGAATGGTATTGAATTTAGCAGGTATTGCAAAAGCAGCCTACGATTTAAAAGGCTTAGACCAGGCCTGGTTAAATGCAATTAATGCAACAGATGAACAAAAACAAATCGCTCAAACATTACTTGATTCATCTAACTCGAGTCTTATGTTAGGTCAAATTTCGCAAAGCCACGCTGATTACACAGTTATTCAAAAGTTATCAGCGATTATTGCTGATGCCACTGATTCTCAAATCAGTATATTGCCTTTATCTGCTAATGAAGTCGGTGCTCATTTAGTTAACTTTTTACCAAAGACAGGTAAAAATTGTTCTCAGATGTTAAAGGATGGTATGAAAGCCTTTATCAATATGAACATTGAACCTGAAGCCGATAGCTCAAATAGTGAGGCTGCAAAAAATGCGATGTTAAGTGCAGAATTTGTTGTAAATTTAACCGCTTTTGATAGTGAATTCCAGCGTGATTATGCTGACGTAATGTTACCGATTGCTACATTTGCCGAAACGGCCGGTACTTTTGTTAATGCAACAGGACTAAAACAGTCTTTTAAAATGTCTGTTGAACCCAAAGGTGATGCAAAAGCTGCGTGGAAAATAATTCGCGTATTAGGCAATATGTTTAATATTGATGGTTTTGAATACACTCACTCAAATGAAGTTTTGGCTGATGTACTTGATAATCAAATTATGCAAACGAATTTAAGTGATTTAAATTGTGAGTTGCCATCTAAAAATAATGATTCTGAATCAACTTTAGTTTCTCCTTATCAAGTAGATGCTATTGTACGTCGTTCACCATCTTTACAGGCGACTCCAGATGCTAATATTGAAACAATGGGAAGAGGGTAAATAGATGTTTGATGCACTACAAGCCTTTTTATCTGGCTTTTTATTTGACTGGTTAGCAATTGTTATCACGCTTGTTTTACAAGCAGTTTCAGTTGTATTACCGATTATGTTAGTGGTTGCTTGGTTAACTTACGCTGAGCGTAAGGTCATTGGCTTTATGCAAGTACGAATGGGACCTAACCGAGTAGGTCCTCTTGGTTTATTACAACCTATTGCTGATGCGCTAAAGTTAATGACAAAAGAAGTTATTTTCCCAGCGCAATCTAATAAATACCTATTTATTATTGCACCGGTTTTAGCTTTGGCCCCTGCTGTAGCCGCCTGGGCGGTTATTCCTTTTTCTGAAGGTATGCTGGTATCAGATATTAATGCTGGGGTTTTATACGTTTTAGCCGTCTCTTCTATTATTGTTTACGGAACGATTATTGCGGGTTGGGCATCTAACTCTAAGTATGCTTTTTTAGGTGCTTTACGAGGTTCAGCGCAAAAAATTTCTTATGAAATTGCAATGGGCTTTGCCCTTGTTACTGTATTGATGATTGCTGGAAGTATGAATCTAACTGAAATTGTTAACGGCCAAAAAGGCGGGTTCTTTCATTGGTACTTATTACCATTGCTACCTATGTTCTTTGTGTATTTTATCTCTGGTCTGGCGGAAACAAATCGTACCCCTTTTGATGTCATAGAAGGTGAAGCAGAAATTGTGGCAGGGTTTCATGTTGATTACTCTGGTATGACATTTGGTGTATTCATGTTAGCTGAGTATGCAATGATGATTTTAATCTCATTCATGACCTCAATTATGTTCTTAGGTGGTTGGTTATCACCTTTTGAAGGAATTCCTTTTTTAGAGCCTATGTTTGCATGGGTTCCGCAATTGGGTTGGTTGGCATTTAAAGTATCATTCTTATTATTCGTATTTTTGTGGTTACGAGCGACATTCCCGCGTTATCGTTATGACCAACTAATGCGACTTGGATGGAAAGTATTGATTCCATTAACCATTGTTTGGGTATTTGTTGTTGGCGCAATGCAGTACTTTAGCTTTGGTCCTTGGTTTAATTAATGGAGGCTGACATGGGTAAATTTATAAAACATCAAATTAAAACCTGGGGTCTTACTGAGCTTTTCAAAGGGCTATCAGTTACAGGTAAATACTTTTTTAAAAGAAAGATAACGGTTCGTTATCCTGAAGAAAAAACGCCTATCTCTCCTCGTTTTAGAGGGCATCATGCGTTACGTCGTTATGAAAATGGGGAAGAGCGTTGTATTGCTTGTAAGTTATGTGAGGCTGTTTGTCCTGCTAATGCAATCACGATTGAATCAGAAGAGCGTGATGACGGTACTCGTCGAACGACACAATACGATATCGACATGTTTAAGTGCATTTACTGCGGTTTTTGTGAAGAAGCTTGTCCGGTAGATGCGGTAGTTGAAACCCGTGTTTTTGAATATGAGTTCCACGAGCGTGGCCCCCATATTCGTACTAAAGAAGACCTTTTGGCATTTGGTGATAAACATGAAGAGCAAATCGCTGCCGATCGAGCAGTAGATGCAAAATATCGTTAATAGAAAGAGAGATTGCTATGACATTTGAACAATTCATCTTTTATCTGCTGGCGACAATTGCAACTGTTGCTGGACTGATGATGATTTCTGTTAAAAACCCCGTGAAAGCCGCACTTTGGTTAGTGCTTGCATTTATTTCGACAGCGGGTATTTGGATTATGGCTCAAGCTGAATTTTTAGGCTTGGTTTTAATTTTGGTTTACGTAGGAGCGGTAATGGTTCTTTTCCTTTTTGTCGTCATGATGCTGGATATCAATATGGCGATACTTAAGGAGGGGTTTACCAAGTACTTACCATTAGGTGCAATGGCCGCAATTGCAATATTTGCATTAATGTATATGGTATTGGGGCCAGAACATTTTGGACTAGAGGTGACAGGTAACCCAGTTATTCAACCTGCTGATTATAGTAATACTGTTGCTTTAGCTGTCCCACTCTATACCCAACATGCTTATGCATTTGTGTTAGCTGCGGTACTTCTTTTATTAGGGATTGTTGCTGCTATTGCATTAACGCTTAGACGTCGTTCAACGACAGAAGTCCTTTATCAAGATATTGATAAGCAAAATAAGACTTTGGCTGTTGATCGTTTCCGTATGGTTAAGATGGAAGCAGTGGTAGAAAAAGATATTGTTACTAAAGAGGAGGATGACAAATGATCGCATTATCAGATTATCTAATCTTTGGGGCTGTACTGTTCATGATTAGTATGGCGGGTATCTTCTTGAACCGTAAGAACGTGATTGTTCTTCTTATGGCAATTGAATTACTACTGTTAGCTGTTAATACTAATTTAGTCGCATTCTCACACTACCTAAATGATGTTACCGGACAAATTTTTGTTTTCTTTATCCTAACCGTTGCCGCTGCAGAAGCTGCAATTGGTTTGGCTATAATTGTTTTAGTATTCCGTAATCGTAAGAGCATCAATGTTGATGATCTTGGATCACTGAAGGGGTAGTTGTTGATGTTGCATACGATTCTTATTGTTATTCTTCTTGCACCACTGGTCGGCTCATTAGTAGCCGGTCTATTTGGTAGACAAGTTGGGCGCAAAGGTGCGCACTATTCAACAATTACTGGTGTTGCCATTTCAATGGTTTTGGCCGCTTACGTATTTGTTGAATTTGTTTTAAAAGGCGCTGAAGCTTATAACGCAAGCTTATATACTTGGTTAGTCAGTGATGGAGTCAAGTTCGAACTTGGTTTCATGATTGACGAGCTTTCAGCTACGATGATGTTAGTGGTTACATTTGTATCATTGATGGTTCATATTTATACCATTGGGTATATGGATCACGATGAAGATTACGCACATGACAACCCTTACTATCAGCGTTTCTTCAGTTATATCTCTTTATTTACCTTTTCAATGCTTTCATTGGTTATGGCAAATAACTTCTTACAATTATTCTTTGGTTGGGAAGCGGTAGGTTTAGTGTCTTATTTGTTGATTGGTTTTTACATGAAACGTGAATCAGCAATTCAAGCTAATTTAAAAGCCTTTTTAGTCAACCGCGTTGGTGACTTTGGTTTCATTCTTGGTATTGCCTTGGTATTCGTTTATTTCAATACTATGGATTACAACGAATTTTTTGCTCAGCTTGCATCTAATAAAGACGTCATGATTGAAGTCTTTCCTGGTGTTGAATGGTCAATGATTACGCTAATGCTTATTCTGTTGTTTATTGGTGCTATGGGTAAATCGGCTCAAATGCCGTTACATGTATGGCTACCAGAATCAATGGAAGGTCCTACACCTATTTCAGCATTGATCCATGCCGCAACCATGGTTACGGCTGGTATCTTTATGGTGGCACGCTTATCACCTGCATTCGAGCTTTCCGAAGCGGCCTTAAGTTTTGTATTAGTTATTGGTGCTTTAACCGCATTTATGATGGGGCTTCTAGGCTTAATTCAAAATGATATTAAACGTGTTGTTGCTTACTCAACATTATCACAGTTGGGTTATATGACCGCTGCTATGGGAGCTTCAGCTTATGCTGCAGGTATGTTCCATGTATTGACTCATGCTTTCTTTAAGGCATTGCTTTTCTTGGCGGCGGGTTCGGTCATCATAGCGATGCACCACATTCAAGATATTCGTCAAATGGGTGGTATGCGTAAATATATGCCTATTACCTATGCCGCTATGTTAATTGGTTCATTAGCACTTATTGGTTTCCCAGGCTTCTCAGGATTCTTTTCTAAAGATAGTATCTTAATGTCTGTTGACGCTTCAGAACGTTTTGGAGCAACTTTCTCTTATACCTTGCTATTGATGGGCGTGTTTATCACTGCTTTTTATAGCTTCCGTATGTTCTTCCTTGTGTTCCATGGTGAAGAGAGTGAATACGTTAAAACGCATGATATCAAAGAGTCACCATGGGTAGTTACCGTTCCATTAGTCCTACTAGCTATTCCAGCAGCGGTAATGGGGTTACCTTTAATTGAGGGTATGTTTAGTGGCGAATATTTTGGTAACTCTTTATTCATTTTGCCTGCAAATGATGTGATGTTATCTCTGTTTGAACATCATTATCATGGTGTCGTAAACATGATTGTTCATTCCTTTATGACATTACCTGTATTGCTAGCCTTATCAGGTGTATTTTTAGCGTGGTTGATGTATATCAAAATGCCTAGTCTTCCCGGTAAGCTTAAGTCAATGTGCCCTAGAGGTTACTATGTGCTAGACAATGCTTATGGTTTTGATCGTTTAAATGAAATCGTATTTGTTGAAGGTGGGCAGAAGTTAGGTCGTTTCTTTACTAAGTCAGTTGATTCTAAATTAATTGATATCGGTATGGTAACTAATACCTTTATGGCGGTTGCTAACTCGGCGGCTGCTTTGCGCCAGTCCCAAACAGGTTTAATGTATCACTACGCGTTCGTGATGATTTTTGGTCTGCTAGCCATGCTAGTTTGGACTCTGTGGTAATTAAGAAGAATAAGAGAAGGGATTAGAATACATGCTTTCAAGCTATCCTATTTTGAGCACGCTGGTATGGCTACCAATTATTGGTGGTTTACTGGTTTTATTTGCTGGTCGTAATAACGATGCAGTAGCAAAATGGTTATCACTCGCGGTCGCGGTGGTCACGTTTATTCTTTCAATACCATTGTGGACTGATTTTGACACCACAACATCGGCCATGCAATTTGAAGAAAAAGTTGTTTGGATACCTATGTTTAACATTTACTACCATTTGGCGGTAGATGGTCTTTCAATGCCATTGGTATTATTAACAACATTTACCCAGGTACTAGTTATTGCTTCGGCATGGGATGTAATTAAAGAGCGCGTCGAGCAGTACATGGGTGCTTTCTTAATTATGGGTGGTATTATGGTTGGTGTCTTTGTGGCACTTGACTCTATTCTGTTCTATATCTTTTGGGAAGCGTTACTGATTCCAATGTTTATTGTTATTGGTAAATGGGGTGGTCCACGTCGTGTATACGCCACTATGAAATTTTTCCTGTACACCTTCTTTGGTTCGGTATTCATGTTGATTTCATTCATCTATATGTATTACCAATCCGGAAGTTTTGCAATCTTAGACTTCCAAGCAATGCAATTAGGGATGACAGTACAAATCTTAATATTCTTGGCGTTCTTAATTGCATTTGCAGTAAAGATTCCAATGTTTCCAGTACATACATGGTTACCTGATGCTCACGTAGAAGCGCCAACGGCAGGTTCAGTTGTTCTAGCAGCCATTATGCTTAAGATGGGTGGTTATGGTTTTGTTCGTTTTAGTCTACCCATTACGCCAGATGCCTCTATGACGCTAGATTGGTTAGTAATTGGTCTATCGCTAATTGCCATTGTTTACATTGGTATTGTTGCCATGGTGCAAAGTGATATGAAGAAATTAGTCGCTTACTCCTCAATTTCTCACATGGGATTTGTTACCTTAGGTATGTTCGTGCTATACGATATTCTTGAAAAAACCGGTTCTCTTCAAGGAGCTCAAGTTGGTATGGAAGGGGCAATGGTTCAGATGATTTCTCACGGATTCATCTCAGGGGCAATGTTCCTAGCTATTGGTGTACTTTATGATCGTATGCATACTCGTGAGATTTCAGCTTACAGTGGTGTAGTCAATAAAATGCCATGGTTTGTCTTTTTCGCAGTGCTTTTCTCTATGGCTAATGTCGGGTTGCCTGGTACTTCTGGTTTCGTTGGTGAATTTATGGTTATTATCAGTTCATTCAAAGCAAACCTATGGTTTGGTACGCTTGCAGCATTAACACTAGTGATTGGTGCAGCTTATACATTATGGATGGTTAAACGAGTCTATTTTGGCCCTATCACCAATGAAAATGTTGAACAATTGACTGATTTAAACAAACGTGAGTTTGCCATTATGGCAATCCTAGCAGTAGCCGTGGTTGGTTTGGGTGTTTATCCTGCTCCAATAATGGAAGTGATGCACACTTCTGTCGCTAACCTGTTGGTTCAAGCCACAACATCAAAACTGTAAACGGATATAGGTGAATTATTAATATGAATTTTGTTATTCCATCATTTGCACCAGCTATCCCTGAAATGGTGCTTTTAGGACTTATTTCCTTTATTTTGGTCGCAGATACTTTTTGGTCAAAGCGTTTCCAATTTGCAACTTATTATGCAACTCAAATTACACTTGTTGTTGTTGGCTATTTAATTTTAAGTAGCTTCACCACTACTCAAGTGATTACTTTTGATGGCAGTTTTGTTCGTGATAGCTTTGCTGATATTCTTAAGTTATTTACCATTGTTGTCAGTTTGGGTATTTTCTTATTCTCACGCGAATATCTTTTACAACACAAGTTCTATACGGGTGAATTTTTTATCCTAGGACTCTTTGGTGTACTGGGTATGTTCGTCATGATTTCTGCGAATAACATGATTACCATGTATATTGGATTGGAAATTATGTCACTTGCCATGTATGCAATGATTGCTCTAAGAAAAGACTTTAGCCAAGGCTTAGAAGCCGCCATGAAATACTTTGTATTGGGTGCGCTTGCAACGGGTATGTTACTTTATGGTTTTTCTATGATTTACGGTGCAACGGGATCAATTACTTTCCCAGAAATGGCGCAGATCATTGCATCAGGTAACGTTGATAGGGTCGTACTTTCATTTGGTGTTGTTTTTGTTGTTATTGGTTTAGCTTTCAAGCTTGGAGCCGTTCCTTTTCATATGTGGATGCCTGATGTTTATCAAGGCGCACCATCTTCAGTTACACTTTATTTAGGAACCGCGCCTAAAATAGCAGCATTTGCTATGCTATACCGCCTACTCGAAGAAGCTCTACCAGGCCTGGTAGAAGATTGGCAATCACTTATTATTATGATTTCAATCTTATCGATGGTAGTTGGATCGCTTGTCGCAATTGTTCAAGACAACTTAAAACGTATGTTGGCTTATTCGGGTATAGGGCATGTAGGTTTCATATTATTAGGTGTTATTGCAGCGAATCCTGAAGGTTATTCCGCAGCTATGTTTTATGTAATTGTATACGCAATTACGGGTGTTGCCGGTTTTGGTATGATTGTCGCACTTTCTAAAACAGGAAACGAATTTGATAAAATATCTGATTTTATAGGTTTGAATGCGCGTAATCCATGGTTAGCATTTATGATGTTAATAGTGCTTTTCTCAATGGCAGGTATCCCACCATTCATTGGCTTCTGGGCAAAAATTATTGTTATAGAAGAAGTGATTAAAGCAGGCTTTACTTGGATTGCTGTTATTGCTGTTATTATGGCGGTAATCAGTGCCTTCTATTACTTGAAAGTGGTTAAAGCAATGTATTTTGATAAACCTGAAAATGAATCACGTATTGAAACTACCAGTTCAGGTGCAAATTGGGCTGTCAGCTTCTTCGCTTTATCTTTACTAATATTAGGTTTAGTGCCCAGTTCGTTAATTGATTTGTGTTATGAAAGCTTAAAGGCAATATAACTCAAAGACTTGTTTATAAAAAAGCCCGTGAATACGCGGACTTTTTACGTTTAGGAGATATCATGGATTCATCACAAGCTGTATGGTTACTATTAGTCACCGCAATTATTCTGTCAAATATTCCATTTATACTATCAAATAGACTCTTTATCTTTTTGAAAGTCCCAGAGAAATCTATTTGGATAAATTTAGCGGAATGGTTCTTATATTTTATTGTTACCGGTTTTTTTGCCTATGCTCTAGAAAATAAGACGATGGGACACGTCGCAGAGCAGGGTTGGGAGTTTTATACCATCACATTATTTATGTTTATTATCTTTGCTTTTCCTGGTTTTATTTATCGCTACAACCTCAAACAATTCATCAAAAGTAACAAAGTATAAATAAACTGAAATAAAGCATATTAGGGGGTTGTAATATTTCTGTAACCCCCTATAATACGCCCCATCGAAACGGAAACGTTACGAATTAAAAATTGTCGCGGGGTGGAGCAGCTTGGTAGCTCGTCGGGCTCATAACCCGAAGGTCGTTGGTTCAAATCCAGCCCCCGCTACCACATTCTAAAACCAGATATTCTCTTATGAGATGTCTGGTTTTTTTATACCTAAAATATAGTACTCATCCATCGGGTTATGAGCCCGAACGTCGTTAATTAGTATGTAATGTATTACATTTATTTCTAGCCAAAATCAATCGTGTCTCAAGCTATGGATTTATGACTTATCTAAAAAAGAAAAAGTAATATGGTTCAATCAAAAACAGCAGTAATGATTATATTGGATGTTTTAATGGTGTTTTAATGGTATTTTTTACTTATTAATGTAAAAAGTTTGTATACTCAATAAATTGATTTTAGTGAGTGTTTACAGGTTTATTGTTATTGATGAATGTGCTTACCCAGAATGAAAGCCAATCTCGTCAGGAGATTGATCAAAAATTAGAGCAGGCTGGTTGGCTAATTCAAGACAAAGTTAAGCTGAATCTATACGCTGGCTTAGGCATAGCGGTTAGAGAAATGGATACTGACACTGGGCCTGCGGACTACATGCTCTTTATTGATGGCAAAGCCTGCGGCATTATCGAAGCTAAGCGTGAAGGCACATCATTAGGCGGCGTTGCTGAGCAATCTGGGCGTTATGCCACTTCTAATACCAAATTCATTCAACGCTGGGCAGAAGAGGGTGAGCCACTACCATTTCTCTATGAAGCTACTAATCACGAGATTCGTTTTCGTGATGAACGCGATCCCATGCCGCGCTCTCGAGAAGTGTTTCACTTTCACCAGCCCAAAACGCTACTTCAATGGTTGCAAGAGCCAGATACTTTAAGAGCACGTTTACAAACCCTACCAGGCCTGGATATTTCAGGATTGCGTGCATGTCAAATTGATGCCATTAATGGCATAGAGCATAGTTTAAAACAAGCCAAACCTCGTGCCTTACTGCAAATGGCCACGGGTGCGGGTAAAACCTTTACCGCTGTTACGGAAGTGTATCGTTTGGCAAAATACGCCAAAGCCAAAAGTGTGCTGTTTTTAGTGGATCGCGGTAATCTTGGACGCCAAGCTCTAAAAGAATTTCAAAACTACACCGTACCCAATGACGGCCGTAAATTCACCAGCCTGTATAACGTCAACCAACTGGGTACCGCTGGTATTGGCGATGACATCAAAGTCACCATCTCTACCATTCAACGTCTTTACTCACAACTTAGTGGCAATGAATTGGATGATGAAACCGAAGAGCATTCAGGTTATGAAATTGATACCAACCCCAATCAAAAAGCCAAAGAGGTTCAATACAATTCCGCCATTCCCATTGAACAGTTTGACCTAATCATTATTGACGAATGTCACCGCTCTATCTACAACCTATGGCGCCAAGTGCTGGACTATTTTGATGCCTTTCTCATTGGCCTAACCGCCACGCCCACCAAAAAAACCATTGGATTCTTTGGGCAAAACCTCGTGTCGGAATACACTCATGAAGACGCCATTGTCGATAAGGTCAATGTCGGTTATGACATCTACCGCATCAAAACCGAGCTTTCCGAAGAGGGCAATACGTTAGACGCCGGCACCACCGTGCAAATGCGTGACAAACTCACCAAAGCCAAACGCCTGCAAACGCTGGATGAAGAAGAAACTTACCAAGCCACCCAAATTGACCGCAGTGTGATTGCGCCCAACCAAGTCAAAACCATTATTCAAGGCTTTAAAGACCGCTGTTTGCCAGAATGTTTTCCAGAAAGAAACTGGCAAGGCGAAGGCTTGGAGAGGCATATGGAATGGATTCCCAAAACCTTGATCTTTGCCAAAGACGATGACCATGCCGACCGTATTATGGATGCGGTGCGCGAAGTCTTTAACCAAGGCAATGAGTTCTGCAAAAAAGTCACCTATAAAGTCGGTAAAAAAGTCGCCGATGAAACCATTGCCGAATTCCGTACCAGCCCCCGTTTTAGAATCGCCATTACCGTTGATATGATTGCCACCGGTACCGACATTAAACCGCTGGAATGTGTCTTGTTTATGCGTGATGTCAAAAGCCAAGCCTATTACGAACAGATGAAAGGCCGTGGTACCCGCGTGATTGATGCCGACAGCCTACAAAAAGTCACGCCCGATGCCATTGCCAAAACCCGTTTTGTACTGGTGGATGCCGTCGGAGTCACCGAAACCGACAAAACCGAATCCAAATCCCTAGAAACCAAACCCTCCGTTTCCACCTTTAAACTCATGGAACAAATCGCCCGTGGGGAACGTCACTCTGACAGCTTGCGTTCTTTGGGGAATCGTCTGATTCGCTTAGATTTAAAACTCTCTGACAAACAACGTGCCCAAATCAGCAAAATGGCTGGCAAGCCTCTAGCTCTATTAGCCGGTGAATTGATTCACGCCACCAATGAAGACATATTAATTCAACAGGCCTGTATCAAAACGGGCAAAATTGAAGACGACATTACCGATCAAGATATACAACAAAGTTTTCAACCCCAAGCCAATGATTTGGTTAAACCTTTCCACAATCCAGATCTGCGCGAACTGATTGAAGAGCTTAGAAAAGACACCGAACAATTAATTGACGATTCTGCCGATATTTTGGTTGAAGGCACAGGTTATGACAGTGAAAAAGCCGAACAGCTCATCTCCAACTGGCAACAATTTATAAAAGACCATCAAGACGAGCTTGACGCCATTACGCTGATATACCAAAAGCCCTACCAACAGCGCCATCTGAGTTACGATTTAATTGAACAACTCACCGACGAAATCAAACAACCACCGTATAATATCGCGCCACTCGAAGTCTGGAAGGCCTATGAGCAACTGCAAAAAGACAAAGTGAAAGGTGTACCCGCCAAAGAGTTACTGACCAATTTAGTCAGCCTGATTCGCTACGCCACCCAACAAAAAAACCAACTCGAACCCTTTGAAATAACGGTTAATCAAAATTACCAGGCCTGGTTAACTCAAACGGCTAATGCAGGCGCAAACTTTACGGACGAACAACTTAACTGGCTCACTAAAATCAAAGAACAAATTGCCCACAATGCCGAAATGACATTAGAAGACTTTGAATACACACCCTTTAATCAAGATGGTGGCCTAATCAAAGCTAGAAAGCTCTTTGGTAAAGAACTGAATACCATAATACAAGAACTTAACGGCTATTTAATTGCGTAAAGAAAATCAATTTGAAAGTAAGCAGGCCTGCTAAGTTTGTAAATTTTTGACCACGAAGTCACGAAGACACGAAGCGTTAACATTGACGAAACAAACAACACAGGGGCGAAGGCTTTAGCCTTCTAGAGTCTCAAAATAAAGAGAAGCAGGCTAAAGCCTGCGCCCCGAATCAACCTCATTCCCATGCTTAAGGGTAGGAATGTAGAATTTAAAACTTAATGGATACTTAACTGCTTGAATAATGAATCATATTAATCATTTTGAAAAACTTCCTCAGGGTTGGAAGTGGTTGGCAATAAAGGATTTTGGGACTACGACTAGTGGTGGGACACCAAAGAGAGGCAATCCTGAGTTTTATAACGGTGATGTACCTTGGGTGAAGTCCGGGGATTTGAATAACGGAATTTTGTATAAAGTTGATGAATATATATCAGAGCTTGGCCTTCAAAAGTCTAGTGCAAAAATGTTTAACCCAAATACCGTGTTAGTTGCAATGTATGGTGCAACCATTGGTAAGCTATCCATTCTTGGGGTTTCGGCGTCAACAAATCAAGCAATATGTGGAATTTCGTTGCCAGAAAGCTTTGAGCCGAAATATCTTTTCTATTATTTGTTAAGCATTAAAAAGAAGCTTATAGAGCAGGGACAAGGTGGTGCGCAACCAAATATAAATCAGCAAATAATTAAAGAAACTTTTGTACCCGTAGCACCACCAGCCCAACAAAAACAAATCGTAGCGAAAATTGAAGAATTGTTTTCGCATATTGATGCGGGCATTGAGAGCCTAAAAATCGCCAAACAAAAACTCAAACAGTACCGCCAATCCATCCTAAAAGCGGCCGTCACCGGCGAGTTAACCAAAGACTGGCGGGAACAGAATGCCAATGCCGAACAGGGATGTTCAAATGTCGCGGGAGGCACGACGCCGGGAGCGACCAAAATCGAACCCGCCAACCAACTCCTAAAACGCATCCTAAAAGAACGCCGCCAACGCTGGGAACAACAGCAACTAAAACAATTCCAAGCCAAAGGCAAACCACCCAAAAACGAAAAATGGAAAGAAAAATATAAAGAACCTAAGCCTTCTAATGTCGAGTTGTTACCTGTAATACCTGAGGAATGGGTATGGGTAACTCTTCCGCAAATTGGAGAATTGAATAGAGGGAAATCTAAACATAGACCAAGAAATGATCCTTCACTTTACGGTGGCAAGTATCCATTTGTACAAACGGGTGATATTCGTCATGCAAATAGATGGGTGAAAACCTATACCCAGACTTATTCCGAAAAAGGATTATCCCAAAGCCGTTTATGGCCAAAAGGTACTTTGTGTATAACTATTGCAGCTAATATTGCAGATACAGCAATCCTTGATTTTGAAGCTTGTTTCCCAGACAGTGTAGTCGGTTTTTTGCCAATTAATGACACTATAAATGTAGAGTTTGTAGAGTTCTTTATTAGAACTGTAAAAAATGATTTAGAAAAATTTGCACCAGCTACGGCACAAAAAAATATTAACCTAGCAATTTTAGAAACGGTCTCAATTCCATTAGTTTCAGAGGCTGAGCAAAAGGAAGTAGTTCAAAGAGTCGAAGAAAAACTAACCGCCGCCGACCGCTTAATGAAAGAAATCGAAACCAAACTAACTCAAGCCCAACAACAAAAACAAACCATCCTCGCCTCGGCGTTTAAGGGTGAGCTTTTATGAGTAGAACTAAAGAATGGAAATCATTTGATGATCAACTGGCTTTATTAAAAGAGAGAGGGTTGATTGTTGAAAATGATGAGGCTGCATTGGATTACCTAGAACGCGTTGGTTATTATCGGTTGAGTGGTTATTTTTATCCGTTTCGAGAGTTGGAAATTACTTTGCAAGGCGGTTTGAGTTATCAGCGCAATAACCGTTTTATTGAAGGCAGTCGATTTGAAGAAGTTGTTCAGCTGTATGTTTTTGATAAACGCTTAAGATTATTGGCTTTAGATGCGTTAGAGCGTATTGAGTTGGCTATTCGCGTTGATATTGCTTATCTGTTAGGTAAAAGAGATATTTATGCTCATGAAAACTCAGCATGCTTACATGGTAATTTTGCAAAGAAAGTTCTGAAACATTCCGGGAAAACACGCCATGATGAATGGCTCGAAAAATATCATGGGTTTGTTCATCGTGCTAGAAAAGAACAGTTTGTAGCGCACTATTTGAACAAATATCAGAAATGCCAATTTGGGTGGCGATCGAGATTTGGGATTTTGGTGCTCTGTCCAAATTGTTTTCGGGTTTGAATGTCGCCGATCAAGATCAAATAGCGGGTAAATATGGCATTGCAAGTGGTCAAGAATTTGCAGGCTGGTTACGAGGTCTAAACTTTGTTCGTAATGTGTCTGCTCACCATAGTCGCTTATGGAATATTAATATCTTGGAGCGTGCTAAGGTTTGGCAGAAAGATAACGATTGGCAAATGCAAAACAATGCCAGAGCTTTTTACTATTTTTGCCTAATGCAACAAATGTTGACCGTGATATGTCCAAATTCAACTTGGTCAAATAGATTTAAAGAATTGTTAGCGACATTTCCTGAAAATGGAGCGGTTAAATTGTCTGATTTGGGAACGACTGAAAATTGGCAAGATTGGAATTTGTGGCAGTAGAAATGAAAACCGACGCGTACACAAAAAGTGAAGAGGCGCCGGGCGTATTAAGTGCAATTATGCATGTTTTGTTTCATAAAGTAAACATTTTGTTTAACCGTAAAGAGTTTTAACCGTGAATATTCCTGATTTCCAAAGCGTAATGCTTCCCGTAATGAATTGCTTAACTTTTGGTGAAATGGTGAGCAATGCTGATGTGATTAATCACATCAGTGATGAATTCAAGCTCACCGAAGAACAGCGCGCTGAATTATTGCCTTCTGGCAAACAAACCATTATTAAAAACCGTATTGGTTGGGCGATTACGTATCTTAAAAAAGCAGGCCTGCTTAAATCGCCTAAACGAGCGCATATTCAAATTACGGAATTAGGCCAATCTGTTTTGGCTGAAAACCCTGAAAGAATTAATGTTAAGTTCTTAAAACAGTTTGAAAGTTTCCGTGAGTTTCATTCGGTTAAACCTAAAGCGAATGACTCGGCTCAAGAAATTAATCAAGCATTACCCGATACCCCTGATGAACAGTTGCAACAGGCTTATCAATCTTTAAACCAAAGTTTAGCCGAAGAGGTTTTGGAAAACGTTAAACAAGTCACACCACAAGCATTTGAACAGTTGGTAGTCGATTTAATGATTGCGATGGGCTATGGCGGTGCGCGAAAAGAAATGGGTCAAGCCACTAAACTCACGGGCGACGATGGTATTGATGGCATTATTAATGAAGATAAACTCGGTTTAGACTCTATTTATCTGCAAGCTAAACGCTGGGAGAATACCGTTCACCGCCCTGAAATAGATAAGTTTATCGGCTCGTTAACGCGTCAGGGTGCGACCAAAGGCGTGTTTATCACCACCTCTAATTTCTCGCAAGGTGCTAAAGACTCCGTTAATGGCCTAAATTTATCAGTAGTATTAGTAGACGGTCAAACACTCGCAGAGTTAATGATTGAATACAATCTAGGTGTTAGTACCAAAGAAACCTACCAAGTAAAAACCCTCGATTCTGATTATTTTGATGGGTTTTCGTTTTAAAAAATAACCAGGCCTGGTAATTTGTTGTTCAATTTATATTGTTGTTCAATATTTTTGAACAAGACGTTATTTTGAACAGATTATTGTATCTTAGTGTCTGTAATACGCTTAAGCGTATAATTTGCATTTTATACGGTAAAGCGTATAATTTTGTTTTTATACGGTATGGCGTATAAAAGGATAAGTATAATGCGTGTAAACTCTTTAAAAGAATTATCGGTTTTGATTCAAAATCAACGATTAAAAAAGGACTATTCTCAAAATAAGGTGGCTGATTTAGCAAGTATGCGACAGGCCACGGTTTCTAGTTTTGAGGCTAACCCTGCAAATGCTAAGCTAGAAACTTTGTTTAAGCTCTTATCTGCTTTGGACTTGGAGTTAGAGGTGAGTCCAAAAGGGCAAGGCAATTCAGTCAGTGAACTTGATTGGTAAACAGTATGGCTTCTAATCAATTATGGATTTCTATGAATGGCTTACTGGTTGGTGAGTTATTTAAAAAGAAAAGTGGGGCTTTGCAGTTTCAGTACGCCGATGAATGGTTAAGCTCTGCCTTTTCTCGAAGTTTATCTTTGTCTTTACCCTTATCTAAAAAAGTCTATGAAGGCGACGTTCTGTTTAACTTTTTAGATAACTTATTGCCTGATAACGAAGCAATTAGGGCTAAGATGCAGGCACGCTTTCATACGGCAACCATTCAACCTTTTGATCTCTTGGCTGCAGTGGGTAAAGATTGCGTGGGGGCGATACAGTTATCATCTGACATAGAAAAGCCGCTGCAAGTCATTAAGGCTAAATTATTAACTGAAACTGAGATAGCTCATTTATTAAAGGGCTATGCGACCGTGCCTTTGGGTATGCAAGATTCTGATGATGATTTTAGGATTTCGATTGCGGGTGCTCAAGAAAAAACGGCCTTACTTAAAGTGGGGGATCAGTGGTGTTTACCTAAAGGTGCAACACCCACCAGCCATATCTTGAAATTACCGATTGGTGTATTAACGCACAATAATTTAGATTTATCTCAGAGCTGTGAGAACGAATGGTTGTGTATGGAGATTGCCAGAGCTTTTGGTCTACCTGTGGCAAATGCAGAAGTTCTCTCTTTTGACGGTGAAAAGGTGTTGGCCGTTGAACGCTTTGACCGAAAATGGCTTAGTGCCGACAAATTGATTCGTTTACCACAAGAGGATATGTGCCAAGCTTTAGGGATTGCCCCAGCGTTAAAATACGAGGCGGATGGTGGGCCTGGTATTAAAGCGATTATGGATATTTTGCGAGGCTCGCAAAAAGCACAAGAAGACAGAGCTGTTTTTTTTAAAGCACAAATTTTATTTTGGCTTTTGGCGGCACCTGATGGACATGGCAAAAATTTTAGTTTGTTTATTGAAGCCAACAATGCTTATCGTTTAACGCCTTTATACGACATTTTATCAGCCTATCCATTTATGGGTGGGACAGGGTTGCAAAAACAGAAAGTAAAAATGGCCATGGCACTACAGGGTAAAACTAAGCACTTTAAATGGGATAGTATTGTGCCAAGGCATTTTGTTTCGACCGCTAAGGCACTAGGTTATTCAGAAACCTTAGCCTTTGATCATTTTAAACAAATGATGGAAAAAACGGATTCAGTTTTAGAAACCATAAAAACAAATTTTCCAGCAGGTTTTCCAATAGAAATCTCTGAACCTATTTTGAATGGCTTAAAACAAAAATCACAATTAGGACTACGTTTTATCGAGTCCATTGAAACGAATAAAACCAGTTAAGGAAAATTATGTCTAACACCAGTGCATCAGATATGCAGAATTTGGCGATGAGCCGAGAGATTGTCAATAAGGTTTGGAACTACGCACAAGTTTTACGAGATGACGGCGTAGGTTATGGCGACTATGTTGAGCAGATCACCTATCTCATCTTTCTAAAAATGGCAGACGAACGTTCGGCTGAAGGATTGAATGATGTGGGGGTGCCAGATGAATATCAGTGGTCGCATTTGGTGAAAACGGATGGTGATGATTTAGAAATGCAGTATCGTCATACTTTAGAGCATTTAGGGAAAATAGGTGGAATGCTTGGAACCATTTTCCGGAAAGCGCAAAACAAGATTCAAGACCCTGCTAAGTTAGAACGCTTAATCAAAATGATTGATAAAGAGTCTTGGGCAACGTTACCCGTTGATGTAAAAGGCGAAATCTATGAAGGTTTATTGGAACGAAATGCACAAGATGTAAAGGGAGGAGCTGGTCAATATTTTACCCCTCGTTCATTGATTGAGGCGATGGTTGACGTTATGCAGCCTAAACCAACTGATGTGGTGGCAGATCCTGCTACAGGTACAGGTGGTTTTTTGTTGGCAGCGCATGATTACATGGCAAAACAAGTTACCTCTAAAGCCGAAGCTAAGCATCTTAAAAATGAAGCTTTACGGGGTAATGATATTGTGGATTCAGTGGTGCGTTTGTGTGCCATGAACTTGTATTTACATGGGATTGGTGGAACAGAATGCCCAATAGTGAATCAAGATGCCTTAGCCAAAGAAGTAAACGAAAAGGTTGATATGGTTTTGGCTAATCCGCCTTTTGGTAAAAAGAGTTCGATTACGGTAATTAGTGAAAAGTCAGGTAAAGCGGAATCGGAAAAGCTGACTTATGAACGCGAAGATTTTTGGGCTACGACTTCTAACAAACAGCTTAACTTTGTGCAGCATATTGCTAATATGCTTAAAGTGAATGGTAAAGCCGCCGTGGTTTTGCCTGACAATGTACTATTTGAAGGTGGTGCAGGTGAGACCATTCGTAAAAATCTGTTAGAACGAACCAATGTGCATACGTTGTTGCGTTTACCGACTGGGATTTTTTACGCTAATGGAGTGAAAGCGAATGTGGTCTTTTTTGATGCCAAACCGGCTAGCAAAGAGCCATGGACACAAAAGCTTTGGGTTTATGACTACCGAACCAATGTCCATAAAACGCTGAAACAAAACCGTTTAAGTAAAGCTGACTTTTCTGAATTTATTGAACTTTACCAGGCCGATAACTTATCTCAACGTCATGCAACGTGGAGTGAAGAGAATCCAGATGGACGGTGGAGAAGTTATGACTACTCTGAGTTAATTGCTCGAGATAAAACCAATCTGGATATTTTTTGGTTAAAAGATAAATCACTGGAAGACTCAGAAAACCTTCCTGCACCAGAAATCCTAGCTGCTGAGATTGTAGAGCAGCTAGAAGCGGCGCTTAGTGAATTTAGAGAGGTTGAAGGTATTTTAAATCAATAGTAAACACTGTTTTAGTATATGGTTCAAACAGAAAACTCTATTGATGAGAATTGGTATTCTCATTGGTAAATCAAAGTAGTTTTAATAACTATTCACCTTATTTCAGTCTTGAGTTTAGATTATCAGTCAATGTTTTCAATCAACTGAATATTCTATATATATTTACACAAAATAATTGTTTGTAGTGGTGCAGTAATTTTGGCCACCTAAATAGAGATGAAAAAATGCATTTAATATAAAAGGTGACTCAAAATAGACGGCATTATCTAGAAACTGGAATAATCTAATGATGTCTGTGTTTTTTTAACTTACTGAAATATAAGATTTATTTTTGATTTATGATTACTGTCAAGAAGTGACTAAATTCAGTCCCCGCTACCACATTCTAAAACCAGATATTCTCTTATGAGATGTCTGGTTTTTTTATACCTGAAATAAATGGGATGGCTTTTTTGTTGAGCATTCTCGTTTATCTTATTGTTAGTAAGGTAATGCACAAAGTCATTATCACTTTATGCTATTTTATTTTAAGGCTATCCCCATTTAAATAGAATTTTCATCGTTTGTCATAAACGTTTCATGTAGTTATCACTTGGTTATTCTTTTCACTATTTAAGCTAATATAAATCATAATTTTAGTGAGTATTAGCAATGAAAATAGCCTTATTTACCGATACATTAGGGGATTTAAATGGTGTGTCACGTTTTATTCAAGATATGGGTGAGTTGGCAGCTATTAGTGATGTTGAGTTACATATTATTACTTCTACAAGTAAATCGTTACCTGATAAGAACTATATTCATAATTTATCCTACCGTTTTAGAATGCCTATGCCGTTTTATCAAGAACTTGACTTGGTTTGGCCTAATAAGAAATCAATCGTTAACGCATTAAATGAAATTCAGCCTGATGTCGTTCATATTTCTACCCCTGGTCCTTTTGGGTGGTTAGCTAAGAATGCTGCTTTGGAACATCACTATCCTTTGATTGGAACTTACCATACGGATTTTCCGGCATACTTATATGATTTAAGTGGTTGGCAATGGGTAAAGCATAAAACGGATGCTGTTATGGCTAAGTTTTATAAACCATTTATTCATATATTCTCACGTTCAGAGAATTATTTGGAAGTGATGGCGAGTGATATAGAAGTTGACTATGATCGAGCGTCACGACTGTTTCCGGGCACTAACTTACAAACGTTTAATCCTCGTCATAATAATCCCGATATATGGCATCACTACGGTCTTTCTAACCAACGTTTAAAGGTTTTATATGTTGGCCGTATCAATGTTGAAAAGAATATTCCTTTTTTGGTGGAGTTATGGCAACGCTTTTGTGATTTGAATCCTGACATCAAGGCAGATTTAGTCATGGTTGGAGAGGGGCGTTATCGTAAGTGGGCTGATAAGCTAAGGCCTCATCATGCTTATTTTCTTGGTCCGGTAGAAGGGGATAATTTATCGCAAGTTTATGCTTCGTCTGATCTGTTTGTTTTTCCTTCTATCACAGATACTTTAGGGCAGGTGGTGATGGAGGCTCAGGCTAGTGGGTTAGGATGTCTGGTTTCTGATATTGGTGGGCCACAAACTTTGGTTATAGAAGATGAAACTGGAAAAATCATTAAAGCCAATGACCATAACGCCTGGATTGATATTCTTTCTAGTGTTTTAACCGATGATGAATTACGTCAAGAATGGTCAAGTAATAGTCGACAGCATATTGAACAGTATAATATTGTTGATTCGTTTAATCATTTTATTGAAATACATAACAATATTTTACAAAGTAAAGCATGAATTTAGAAAAGCTCACTACCAATGACCTCTAACAATGATAAAAGAGGAGAATTCTACGCTTTAAGTTTGACGTTAATTGAAGCATGGTTTCCGATTTTTGCATTTTTTAGTGTTGCGGCGCTAGGAGGGTTACATGCTTATTTTTATAGCTTATCAATTGCTGTATTCTTTTTATTCGTATATTGGTTGGTAAGAGGTAAACAGTATGAAATTCGGCAACGTTCAGCTTATAAAAACCTTGCTTTAACCAGTCTATACATTACCTCACTATTTGCGCTTACCTTTATTGGTTTACAATATACTTCGGCAACTAATGTTGCCATTATTCTGTTTTTGCAAATTCTATTCAGTTATCTATTCTTAGGTAAAAATCAGGGTGAGTCTTTAAATCGTCAACATTCGGTTGGTGCGGTATTAATGACGGTGGGTGCATTATTGGTTTTATTTCGTGGTACTTGGCAGGTTAATATCGGTGACTTATTAGTTTTGCTTGCGGCAATGATTGCTCCAATTGCTAACGCTTACCAAAAAAAGTCTCGTGCTCAGGTTTCAGCAGAGACTATTCTTCTTGTACGTTCTGTCATCGCTTTACCATTTTTATTTCTTCTGGCCTACTTATTTGAAGATTCACCAACTTGGCAGCAAATTCAGTTGCAATGGCCTTGGTTACTGTTGACGGGTTTTTTAGTTTTTTTTGTAGCAAAAATATTATGGGTAGAAGCAATTCACCTATTACCAATCACTAAAGTTAACGCTCTTTATGCGTTTGCGCCATTGATGACGATGGGACTAGCCTACATCGTTCTGCAAGAAGTGCCGAGTTGGTCGCAAGTGATAGGGGTTTTACCGATATTACTGGGTGGTTATTTAATTACGAGAAAACATTAAAACTACCAGGCCTTATATGTTGAAAGTGTTCTCCAGAAGTGGAGAATTTATTAAGGACGCTTAGTAAAGGGATAAAGAGATCTTGCTACCAGGCCAATGACACCCAGAGTGATCCAGGTTATCAGATTAAGACCTTTATCCCCACACACTATAAACTGAACGGTATCTTAGGCAGGACAAGACTCCTAGCCTGTATTCATAAGGTTAGTATAGCCATAGTGTGAACTTACTAAACGAAATTAAATCCTAGCATAAAATAGGTATTTCGAACATGAAAATATACATCGGCATAGACATCAGCAAAGACACCTTTGACGTAGCGGTTTCAACTCAAAAGCAAAGTGTCACTTTTAATAACACCCCAGCGGGGTTTAAAAAGTTTATCAAATGGATGAGCCTTTTTGATTCTCCACACATCGCGATGGAAGCCACCGGGAAATACTATTTAGGCCTCGCATTGCATCTTTACGAACAAGAATACCCTGTGTATGTGATCAACCCATTTAAAATCAAACATCATGCACAATCCAAACTAAAGCGTGTTAAAACCGACAGTGAAGATGCTAAGCTCATCGCAGATTTTTGTGAAGTACACAAACTCAAACCTTGGCAGCCTGACAGTCCGATTATCGCTAAGCTACAAGAGTTCTCAGCACTTCAATCCTTGTTAATTCAAACAAAAACCCGCATTAAAAACCAAATGCAAAGTTCGACAGAAATTGAAGTACAGAAAATTCAAATAGCTCAGATTAAACAGTTAGAAAAGCAGATTGAAAAGATTCAATCCCAAATGAAAGGCTGCGTTCAACAGGATGTTGAATTGGCTAAGCAGATGGCATTATTAAAGTCCATTAAAGGACTGGGTGAAAAAACAGCGATTGAACTCATCACTCATATCAAAGACATTTATCGTTTTGATAATGCAAAGGCCTTAGCCTGTTACTCTGGTCTTGTTCCACAAATACAGCAATCGGGTAGTAGTTTAAATCGCTCATCGCTTTCAAAAATGGGCAATGCAAATTTAAGGAAGTGTCTCTACATGCCTGCGGTAAATAGTATTGCATACAACCCTGTCTTAAAATCCTTTGCAGACAATCTGAGAAAAAGAGGGGTTGCAGGTAAGAAGATAGTTGCCGCGGTAATGCGCAAATTAATTCATCTGGTTTATGCTATTCTGAAGAGTGGTAAACCCTTTGATCCAGAATATAAGATTGGTGCTTGACTATGAAAATCAAACACGGTATCTGGTAGTTTTATTTTGTGAGTGTTCAATTTCTTGATAATTGACGAGTCTCTAGTAATTAGTTGCTATTGGCTAAAAATAGAGCACTTTCTAAACTTAGAGTTACCGCCATAAATCCAGATTTGTGGCAAAAGATAGTATCTTTTAATCCACTTACTTCATTCAGCTCTGAATCTCTTAAGCCTCTAAAACGTTCTGGCAGATGATTTATTTGGCTATTGCAGTAAACACCAAATTGTTCTTCATTTCTTGGATAAACGACTCTCTTAATTTCAGGGTGAGAGCGAATAAAGTCTTTAAAAGGCAGGTTTTTATCCAGTACTAAAATTCCATTTTCAACCGTCTTTGCATATTCTTCTAATTCAACCAACACTTCAGCTTCTTTGATAGCGGCATTAATGAAGTTCTCCAAAGTGTCATGGGTAAATTCTAAGGCTTTATTAAAGGCGATTTCTTGTTTTTCAGGTTCATCAGAACTTTCATTCATCATTGCAATTAAAAGTGACACAGAAGGGCGAGGGTCTTCTTGATATAGACCGTTATCAACAGCATCAATATCTGCAATCAGTTTGTCATCTACCCACTGTGTTGCAAAGTTGACTTCATAATCACCTTTTAAACCTTTTAGATTAAAGATGCGTTTAGCATAGTGGCGCCAAATTAAACCTGCAGTGGCATAAGGAATACCGTTTGTACGCTCTTCAGTAAAACTATTTTGATGATGATCAAAGCGTAAGGTTTCTGGATTGTATTCAGCGCCTACATCTAAAACGATATCGGCTTGTTTAATAATTTCCTCGTCTCTAGTGCGAGTAATCTCTCGATCTTCAACCATAAGCACCATTGATATGGCAAAAACTTCGTCGGCATGAAAACGGCCAGAGTGAGTAACAAGCATGAATTGTCCTTTGTATCGATAATGGGTAGATAATTGGTTGTTTATGATAGATTATTGCACGAGACGGTTGTTGCACGAATAAAAATGGTTCTAGGTGCCCCTTGAGGGTAAAAAAACCGCCCGATTGTTGGTGTACTCCAAAGGCACTTACGTTGGGCGATAACTTACCAATAGCTAGATATTATGAGCTATTACTAGTTATTAGTAGCTATAAGCTGCATTTTTTACCTAAATCAGATAGTTTTTACCACATTTTTCTTTCGTACCCACTCGTGCGAATATCTCATTGTATTTTAGCGTATTTAATAGACTTTTAGCAGTAAAGCTCTCATGTAGGCAATTTTTTGATAGGTGTTGATAATAAATTACCCATAATATGTTTCTTTATAAACCTACCAGGCCTGGTAAGTCATAAAACTGTCATCTATTTGTTACTTAAGTTTTAAAAAGCTTTTTTAGAATAATCACAAGTTTTGAGTTTGCTTAGGTTTTATTGGTGATTAGCTTGTTAATTTACTTTTCAAGTGATATCTACAAATTATCTAAGCAAATAACATTTATTAGAATTATATTTAGGAAGGTATTATGCGTTTATTCTCTATATTTGCAGCAACGACTTTAACTGCTTCAATGGCCCTAACGGCTTGTAATGCAACAGAAACTAAGCAGGCTGAATCTAAGCCTGCTGCAATGAGTACTTCAGAAGTTGCAAAGACTTCAATTACTTTATTTGAGTCTCATGATGAAGGGCGTATTAATATCTTTTACGACCTACCTACTTTTAAAGGATATAAAGCAGTAGGCGAGACTTCTTTTAGATTGACTCGTATTGGTGCTGGTCCAAATGGTGAAACAGTTGTATTTGGTTTACCTAAAGCAGATAAGAAAAAAGGTGCAAACACTCCAGCAGCTATGCTTTGGGATGGTAAAGCAAGCTACGATGATTTCTACGGTGAAATGTACGCAAATAATAGAATTTATGTATTTGACAACAAAGCTGACATGGACTTCGTTCGTAAAATTGGCGAGCCTGTTTTCATGTTTACAGACATCGGTGCTGGTCCAAAAGGTGAGACAGTTGTTTTTGTTTTAAACAAACACAATAAAAAGAAAAAGCCTACTGACTTAATTGCTAAGTTCAAAAGCTTTCACTAAACGTTAGTTAATATCTAACCTAAAAAAAGCTCGCTATATGCGAGCTTTTTTTTTAATTTTTTTATGAGAGCCTTGCACGAAGTGAGGTGCGAAAGAGAAGGTGGTAATAAATGTGATAAGTAAATGTGATAAGTAAATGTGATAATAATTGCCTGATTTAGGAAAAAATCTAGTCAATATCTAGCTATTGGCAATTTTTAACAAAAATCAGCTGGTTTTTTATCATTTTTATTCGTGCAACTACCTCGTGCAAGGCTCTTTTTTACTCAAATTTATTTTTCAGGTGTTATCGCGATATAGCGAATATTATTTTAAAAACTACATTACAAATAGTAATTGGTTTTTTATGAGTAAAATGTATACTTATTTCAATACGCGCTTTCAAGTAAATAAGTGCAATTACTAAAATTTTCTGTTAGTGGTTAATTTCGATGAATTCAAAGATAAATCAATTAGATTATGACACGCTAATTAACTTATTAAGTCTTTTCCCAAATCCTATCACATTGAATCGTACGCAAATAGATGATCAAAATCAGGAATACGATGAGATCGTCTATGTTAACCCTGCTTTTACTAAAAGTTTAGGTTATGAGGTTGAAGATATTCCTACGGATAGGGTTTGGTTCAAAAAAGCCTATCCTGATGAGTCATATGAAAAATTTATTTCTCAAGAATGGTTTAATGCCCTTAATATTGCACGAGAAAATAAGCAGGATTTACTCGGTATTCCAGCCAGAATTATGTGTGGAGATGGCGTTGAAAAATGGTTTCAAGTAACTTCTCATACAGACCGTTTTGCTATTGGTGAATTTCATCTGATTATTTTCGTTGAAATTGATACACCTGAAGAAACGATTTTAAAACTTCAAAAAACCTCGCAAGAATTAATTACCAAAAATCGATTATTAACCCATAAAGAGTCTGTTTTAAAAGAAACTCAACAAGTCGCCCAAATAGGTAGCTGGGAGATAGATTTACTATCTGGTGCAGTGAGCTGGTCTGAAGAGATGTATAAGATTTATGGAGAGGATTCAGAGCATGTCCCTAATATGGATGATTTTTATTCTCGGTTAACAGAATCTGATGCGACTAAGGTTAAAAGTAAAATTGAATCAGCGATAAGGACAGGTGAACGTCAACATGTCATTATCGATATTACTCGCAAAAACTTACCTAATATTACCGTTGAGATTTTTGGTCAAGCGGTTTATGACCAAAATCATCAACCGGTTAAGGTGATTGGTTCTAGTATGGATGTAACCAGTAGAGTTGCATTACAAAACCAAAATGATGAACTTGCTACTATTTTGAAAAAAACGCATCAAGAACTCTATATCGTTGACCTTGATACGGATAATTATGTCTATGCAAATGAAAGTGCAAGTTTGTGCACTGGATATACTAATGAAGAAATTTTGAGTTTGTCTGTTTACGATTTAAATCCATTACTGACAAAAGATCATGTTAAGCAACTTAAAGCATTAGCAGGAACTGAGTTAGATACAATTAGTAATGTTTCAATGCACAAAAGAAAGGATGGCACCACTTATCCCGTATATGCATCGCTGCAAAGAATTACTTATAACAATAGAAAATGCTATGCAATTTTTGATGCGGATATATCTGAATTAAAGCAAGCAGAAATGGCGTTAAAAGATCAGTTTAACTTGCTTCAAAATATCATTGACAGTATGCCGGTACGAATTTTTTGGAAGAATCTAGAGGGACGATATTTGGGGGCCAATAAGCTATTTCTAGATGATGCCCAAATAACCGATAGTAGTCAGTTAATAGGTAAAACAGATTTTGAACAAACCTGGGCTGAAAAGGATGCAGAGGCTTATAGAAAGGATGACATGTCAGTTATGACGAGTGAAGTTCCTAAGTTATATTTTGAAGAGTCTCAAACAAATAAGCATGGCGAAAAAATTATATTATCGACATCTAAAGTTCCTTTAAAAAATTTAGAGGGAGAGGTGATTGGGCTTTTAGGAACCTATGAAGATATTACTGAAAGAAAACAAATTCAAGAAACCTTAATTGAACAGCAAAATATACTACATCACCAGGCTCATCATGATGCCTTAACCGGTCTTCCAAATCGCTTACTAATTAAAGATAGATTAGATCATGCGATTAAATACTCTAAACGCCACCATTTGAGTTTTGGTCTTTTGTTTATCGACCTAGATCAGTTTAAACAGATAAATGATGCCATGGGGCATGATATAGGCGATGTGGTATTAACTAAAATTGCCAAGAAGCTTCAAAATTCAATTAGAGATTCAGATACTTTAGCTAGATTAGGTGGCGATGAATTTACCATTCTAGTCGAGGAAATCGAATCCGAAGAAGATTTATCTCTATTTGCGGAGAAGATTATTGAAGTTTCAAAAGAAGCTATTGAAGCAGACGGACAAGTCTTTTACCTTTCAAGTAGTATTGGGGTGAGTATGTACCCTAAAGATGCACAGACAGTAGATGAATTACTAAAATGTGCTGATTCTGCGATGTATAAAGCCAAAGAACAAGGTAGGAATAATGTTCAGTTTTATACTGAGGATATGACACAAAGAGCGTTTGAGCATGTGGCCATGCAAGCGAGTCTTAGGCAAGCAATTCAAAATGATGAATTTATTTTATATTACCAGCCTCAAATTAATGCAGAAAATCATTCAATAACTGGGCTAGAAGCTTTAGTTAGGTGGCAACATCCTTCTTTAGGTTTAGTTGCGCCAAACAAGTTTATTCCTTTAGCAGAGTCAACAGGAATGATTGTTGAATTGGATCGACAAGTGATGAAAATGGCCATGAAGCAAGTGGTTCATTGGCATTCTCGAGGAATAAACCCTGGAACGGTATGGATTAATTTAGCCGCAAAACAGATTCAACATCCTGGATTTATTGAGTTTGTTGAAGGTTGTTTAGCAGAAACAAAATGTAAGCCTGAATGGATTGCTTTAGAAGTGACAGAAAGCGATATTATGACCAATTTGGATGATGCAAAAAATGTGCTTGTTAAGGTTGATAAATTGGGGATTAGAATGGCTATTGATGACTTTGGAACCGGTTATTCTTCACTGGCCTATTTAAAGCGCCTACCGGTAAGTAAGTTAAAAATAGACCAATCATTTATAAGAGATTTACCAGAGGATGAGGACGATAAAGCTATTACTAAAACAATCATTACCATGGCTGAAAATTTAGGTTTTGATGTTATTGCTGAAGGCGTAGAAACAATAGAACAACGTGATTTTTTGTTAAAAAACCACTGTTATAATATTCAAGGGTACTTTTACTCTAAGCCTATTCCTAGTGATGCTGTGCCTGAGTTTATTACCAACTTTTAAAGCTGATGGTTTAAAAAATCAGGTTTTCCAATCTAACTAAAATTTATCGCTAATTACTAAGTTTGTCGCTTTATAAGTTTTCTACTTAATAGCCCAAAATTCAGCAAGCTGTTTTGCAACGGGTGTAAAGTGAATAGGCGATATATTTGGTAATCCGTTTTTAAAAGGTGCGCCGTGTTCGCCTTGAATGAGTGGGCGTAAATAATCGAGTGCCTCTTCGGTAATATCCATACCATCTTCTGTTAAAAAATTGTCTGGAACATGTTTCTCTAAATCGGCAACAATATTTAATTCTACAGTCTTAAACTCATAAGAAAACGGATTTGAAGACGTTAGTTTTACAACAGGCAAAACACCATGCTCACCTCTAATGGCTGCATAAACAGCTTCCTTACCTGCATCATAGGCTAGCTGCCAATCTGTTTTTGAAACCATGTGACTAGCCGAACGTTGGCAGTAGTCTGGAATAGCGTAGTGAGTTTTACTGTTTAGGTGTTTACCAACCATGTGCGATAAAGTCGCCGCAACGCCGCCTAACTGGACATAATCGCGTTCGTGTGTGTGCTCAATGCCAGCAATAGAAATGTAATCTCCATTTTCTCTAACTAAACCTTCCGAAACAGCACATACACAGTAACCTTTAGAGGCAATTAACTCATCAAGCTTTTCAAAAAAGGCAGCTTCATTAAACGGGCGTTCAGCCGGCAAAATAATAATGGGTAAATCTTTAACCACATCTTTAGCCAGGCCTGCTGCAATGGTTAGCCAACCTGTATTTCGTCCCATGGCTTCAATCACAAAAAATTTAGAGGAGGTTTGATGCATAGAAATTACATCTAGGGTTGCATTTAGAAAGCTAGTGGCTAAGTATTTAGCTGCACTACCAAAACCTGGACTACAGTGAGAAAAGTCGAGATCATTATCTATGGTTTTAGCTACACCGACACAGGTCATTGGGTGACCATTTTGAGAACAATAATCAGCGACTTTTTGAGCCGTAACCATTGAGCCATTACCACCATTGTAAAAAAAGTAACCAATCTCGTAAGTTTTAAAGACTTCTAACACGCGTTGATATTGTGCTGGGTTGTGCTCTAACGGGTCAAGGTCAAAACGGCACGCTTTAAAAGCCGCTCCAGGCTGATATTTAAGCTGGGCGATTGTTGCTTCGCTAATATCCGTTAAATCTATGAATTCTTCTTCTAAAACGCCTTTTATGCCATTGACTGCCGCATAAGTTTTGCCAAATGTCTCAGGGTGTTTTTGTACGGTTTCAATCACCGCAGCAGCACTGACATTAATAACAGCGGTTACTCCACCAGCTTGAGCGTAGAGTACATTTTTAGCTTGTTTTATTTTTGATGTTTGCTGGTTAGGTTTTGCCGAATGTGCAGTGTTCACAAGTGTTCCTTAGTAAGAAATCATTAATGCATTAATTATGAAGAAGTATACGATGGGTTATTTTACAGTTTCTTGAACAATACCACTTTGTCTTGTTCGATATAAAGTTGAGCTTGACCTAGCAGAAGGGCTTGTAAATCTTGACCGACCAATACTTGTCGCCAACCAGTTAACTTTTTTACCTGCGGTTCACGAATCTGCTCAAGTAGTATAACTTTATTGATGATATGGCTACTAGTCATTTTGTATTCTAAAGCCACTTGCTGTAAAAAAGCATTAGCTAAATGCAATAATATTTCTTCCTGAAGCGTTTCTTTAGCAGGGGACTCTTCAGCTTTAGGCAGGGCGTCTGCGGGTAAATTAAACACCTCGTCAATTAAGGCTATCCACTGCTCTCCGTAAGATTTTACCGAAGACGATTTTATATTGGGGACTTTATATAAAGCTTGAACGGTTTGTGGAGGGCGTTTGGCAATGCCTACAATGACTTCATCACTCATGATCCATTTTTTAGGGCGGTTATGCTCAATAGCATAGAGTTCACGCCATTCAGCCAAGGTATTAACAATGGCCATGCCTTTACCTTTTAAGTTTTTAGTACCTTTAACTTTTTCACCCGCTTTAGCTGGGTTTGGCTTGTAAAGCGTTTCATTTAATAAGGCATCCGAATCTTGTTTGACGGCAGTTAATTGCTCTGCTGTTAGGGTCTGCAGATACTTTTCATATAATGGAGCTAAGAAACGTACATCATCAAGCGCATATTCAATCTGTTTTTGGGTCAGAGGGCGATGATGCCAATTGGTGCGAGTCTGGCTTTTCTCAAGTTGGGTATTTAGCTCGTTTTCAATGACTCTTGCAAACCCAGCTATATCGCCATGTTTTCTGAAAATAGAGGCAATTTGAGTATCAAATATTTGAGTAGGCATAATACCCTCTAATTGATATAACACCTCAATATCTTGGCGAGCAGAGTGAAAGACTTTTGTTACACTGGAATGACTTAATAATGTAACTAAAGCATGCAGCGGCGATTCACCTTGCGCACTTTCTTTAATGGCAATAGGGTCAATAATTACCGCTTGGCCTAAACAATCCTGAATTTGCACTAAGCTTAATTCTGGAAAATAAGTATCAACGCGCACAAATTCTGTGTCAATCGCAATCCATGTGATGGCGGAATTTGCTAGAATCTGTTGGCAGTAATCAGATAGTTGTGATTCGGTTAGAATCGATAGATAGGTTTGTTTAGTCATAACCACAGAGTTTAAGAGTAAGTGACAGTCAGAGCAAGGATAATTCAGTGAAACCACAAAAAATTCATATCTTAGGCATTGCCGGAACATTTATGGGCGGAATCGCTCAAATTGCTAAAGCCATGGGGCATGAGGTTAGCGGATCCGATAAAGCGATTTATCCTCCAATGAGCACTCAGCTTGAACAAGCTGGAATTGACGTTTTAAATGATGACTCAATTGAATTTTTAAAAACCGAACCTGATGATGTGGTCATTGGTAATGCCAAAAGCCGTGGTCATGCAGCTGTAGAAGCGACTTTAAATCATCAACAATCATATACTTCTGGGCCACAATGGCTGGCTGAACATATTTTAAAAGACCGCTGGGTGGTTGCGGTTGCTGGTACACACGGTAAAACCTCAACGGCCTCAATGGTGGCGTGGATTTTAGAATACGCCAAACTCAACCCAGGATTTTTGATTGGTGGTGTGCCAGAGAACTTTGGGGTTTCTGCTCGATTAGGAGATTCGCCTTTTTTTGTTGTAGAAGCCGATGAATACGACACCGCTTTTTTTGATAAGCGTTCTAAGTTTGTACATTATCACCCAAGAACTTGTGTTTTAAACAATTTGGAATTTGATCATGCAGATATTTTTGATTCAGTAGCTGATATTCAAAAGCAATTTCACCATTTAGTTCGAACCGTACCGGGCAATGGCCTGATTGTCATGCCAACAGATGAAGCTAATTTAGATGAAGTGATAGAAAAGGGCTGTTGGACACCCATTGAAAAACAAGGTTCTAACGGAGAGTGGAGTTACAAACTTTATGAAAAAGATGGCTCTGAATTTGAAGTCATGTATCAAGGGAGTTGCTTAGGTCGAGTTTCGTGGCCATTAACAGGCCTACACAATGTGCGTAATGCATTAAGTGCTGTAGCCGCTGCGGTTCATTGTGGTGTCATGGCTCGTGTTGCAGTAGAAGGCTTATCAGAGTTTAAAGGCATTCGCCGCAGAATGACGTTAATTGGTGAAGTGCCATCAGGCAATAAGCAGGGCATTAAAATCTATGACGACTTTGCACACCATCCAACTGCAATAGAAACTACTCTAAAAGGCGCTAAAAACCAGTTAATTAAGCAAAAGGCAAATGAACCTACCAGGCCTGGTAACTCTGGAAGACTCATTGCGGTGTTTGAACCTCGTTCTAATACCATGAGAATGGGAATCCACAAAGCCACGTTACCATTAGCCTTTAAAGAAGCTGATGAAGTCTACGCATTTATAGATGATGATTGGAATTGGCAATTACCGATTGAAGAATTTAGCCAACCGATTCACATACAAAATAGCTATGAAGCTTTGCTAGCCCAGTTAGTGAAAGAATTACAATCTGGCGATACGGTTGTAATGATGAGTAACGGCAGTTTTGGTGGTTTGCACCACAAACTGTTTACGGCCTTAAAAGAGAAATAGAGTAATGGGCTGGGCTTTTCTTGAATTGGCTATTTTGTTGATGATAGTCGGATGGATTGTTTGGATGATCAAACCTCCTAAGAAACATAAATAATGAAACAAAGTTAATAGAGTAACAGGCTTGCTTGTTTAAGTTTCTGGCTTAAAATCGATTAGTTTTTGCTGTACTTTTCTATTAATGTCTCAACGTCAAGCGGTTTACTAAAGAGATAACCTTGTCCAAGATCACATCCACTGTCTCGTAAGAATTGTTCATGTTCTTCTGTTTCTATGCCTTCAGCAACAATATTGTATTTTAAGGATTTTGAAAGGGCGATAATCGCTTCTATGATGGCTTTGTCGGATACACCTTCATCGATTCCACGAGTAAAAGACTGATCTATTTTTATGGTATTAATTGGCAGATGCTTAAGGTAAGACATGGATGAGTAACCGGTACCAAAATCATCAATAGATATTTTAAATCCAGATTTTCTAAAGGCTTGTAGTTTTTCTAAATTAGAAGCGGTATTCGACATTAACAGACGTTCCGTTATCTCTATTTCAATCTCTTCAGGTTGAATGTTGTAACGTTTTAGAATGGCTAAAAAATTCTCCAATAAATCGGGTTCTTTAAATTGCACCGTTGAAACATTGATAGCAACCCATTGTAAAGCGACACCGCTTGCTTGCATCTGTTTTAATTTTTTACAGGATTCTTCAAAAATAAAGTAGCCAAGGCTGACAATTTGACCATTTTCTTCAGCAATTGGAATAAATTTATCTGGTGGGATCATGCCTAATGATTGACAATTCCAACGCACCAAGGCTTCAGCAGAAACAATATGGTTATCTGAGAGACGATACTGTGGTTGAAAAACCATGAATATCTCATTCTCTTTTTGAGCACGTTTGAGTGCAATCTCAATGTTATATCGCTCCTCAAGCTCTTGGGATAAGGATTGGGAATGGAAAACATAATTATTTTTGCCACTCTCTTTAGCTCGATACATCGCACCATCGGCATACTGTATTAGCGTGGAGCCTTCGTGACTATCTTCTGGGTAGATAGCAATACCTATGCTGGCGGTAATTGTAAATTGATGTTCGTTTATATTAATGGGTGCCTGCAAACAGTTAATAATTTTATCTGCAACAATGTTAACCGAGCTTTTTGAGATATCTCCCTCGTGAAGGATTGCGGCAAACTCATCACCTCCCCATCTTGACAAAAAGTCACTTTCACGCAACACAGAACGTAATCGTTCACTCACTTTTTTGAGAACCTTATCTCCAATGCCATGTCCCAAAGTATCGTTAATAATTTTAAAGCGGTCTAGGTCAATATACAGAATTGCAAAACGGTCTTGTTCTCTTTTGCCGATAGATATTGCGCGAGCTATGAATTCTTCAAAACTGGCTCGGTTATACAAACCCGTCAGAGAATCATGGTAGGCCAAATACTCAGCTTTTGCTTCTGATTTTTCAACCGCACGTAAGTCGGTCTGGGCATTAATATAATTGAGGATTTCACCATTGTCATCGTAAACCGATTTAATGGTTGTCCACATGGGTATTTCAGTATCCTTTTTGGTTTTATTAAACAATTTGCCTTGATACAAGCCGTTAAGTAAAACCTCATCCCACATGTGTTTAAAAAAGCTTGGATCATGTTTGGTAGAGTTAAGAACGTTAATATCTTTGCCTTCTACCTCACTTAATGTAAAACCATAAATATCATTAAAGGCTTTGTTGACAGAGATAATTTTTCTTTCTTTATCTGTTACGACAATGACCTCTTGGGTATTTTCAAATACATTAGCAGCTAGTGTTAAAGCTTTGTTTTTTTCGATATATTCGGTGATATCTTGCTTAATGGCTAGGTAGTTAATCAAAGTATTATTAAGATAAACCGGAATAATGGATGCTTTTTCATAAAATAAAGAGCCATCTTTTTTCTTATTTACAAGTTCACCTTGCCAACTTTGACCATCGTTGAGTTGGCCATACATCTCCTCATAAGTTATTTTCGGTTGTAAGCCTGATTTAAGAATATTAGGGTTTACGCCAACGACTTCAGCAAATGTATATCCAGTTGATTTTTCAAAGGCTTCATTTACATAAACAATCTTTCTTTGCGGATTAGTCAAAATGATTGAACTGTCACCGTGTTCCACAGCATATTTAAAGGCCACTAATTCTTTCTGGTTTTTAAGTGATTTTTTATAGTAAACCACAAAAATTGCGAGGCTGATAAGTGAGGCTATAAAAAAGAAAAGGGCGATAAAACGCTGTTTCTTAAGGTCGCTTGCAAATTGATTATCTTGTTGATTATGCAGTGTGTGAAGTTCAGTATATAAAACTCTATTTTGAACCTCTCGAGCAACCTCTTTTAGGCTAGTGAGTCTGTTTACTAATACCTCGGCTTGGGTACAAAAGTTATTCACAATAGCATGGTTTTCTTTTTTATTAATGCGCTTGATATCTTGGAGTTTTTGAAGCACGAGTTCTTTGTTAATTTGTTCGCTATGAGTGAATTGTAAAATTTGAAAGAGACTCTCATTCAAGATACTTTTAAGGTGAGAGCTGATATTTGGGCTTTCGGAAATGCTTCTTTGTAAATCAAAAAGGAAATCAGAGCCGGCAACTAATGAAGCATTGAACGATTTAAAATCTTCTAGGTGTTCAACTTTCTTTTGAAATGCAGATTTTATTGTATTGGTCTCTACCTTTCCATCTTTCTTTAAACGGGTTATCGCGTAGCTAAAATCATCAATATCGCGGTTAATATCATCAAAGTTAGCAACTTTTGTAATCGTTTTTGTATAGGAGTCAAAACGCTGATCTAAAAGCTTCATACTTACGATAGTGTCACGCACTATGTTATAACGCTCTGCATTTTGTTCAATCTTGTTAAGGTAGAAAACCATTAGGAGCAATAATGTAACAAACAGCGATAAAAATAGAGTTACGGGTTCTAGTTTAATTTTAAGCGGCATCTATTGAATACTCTCTTTTGGAAGCTCACCGCTTAAGGATTCTAAAAAGGCGACAATCTTTTTTACCTCATCATCAGTAATTTTGCGCCCAAGTTGATACTTGGCCATGGTTCGTACCGCTTCTGCAAGTTCATAGGTTTTACCATCGTGAAAATACGGCGCGGTTTTTGCCACATTTCTTAAGCTAGGCACTCTAAAGCGATGCTTATCCTGCTCTTTATGTGTTATTTGGTATCTACCTAAGTCAGGACTGTTACTTTTTGTAAAAATACCAAATTTATTAAACGAGTTACCGCCAATATTTATACCATTATGGCAGGCAATACACCCTTTACTTTTAAACAGTTCATAGCCCGCTTTTTGCTCTTGAGTTATTGCATTTTTATCTCCTCTTAAAAATTGATCAAAAGGAGCATTTGGCGTAATCAGCGTTTTTTCATATTCTGCAATAGCATCTGAGAGGTTAAGGGCGGTAAGGCCATCATGATAAATGTTCTGAAATTTTTGTTGGTAATTGGTTTTTTGTAGTTCTTTGATGAGTATTTCTATTTGATGTCCCATTTCTAGTGGGTTTTCTATGGGAACGAGTACTTGTTCTTGTAGAGTTTTTACGCGACCATCCCAGAATTGATAGCGATTAAATACCGCATTAAAAACGGTTGGTGCATTTCTTATACCATGCTGTCCTTTGATGCCAATTGATACCGATAAATTATCATCGCCACCTTTAGCGAGTTGATGACAAACTGCACAATTAATAGTTCCATCTTTAGATAATTTGGGATCAAAAAAAAGTGACTTTCCAAGCTTTACTTTGCTAGGGTTAACATCAATTTTATTGGGAATAGGTTGAATAAGTTCGGACGCATAAACCGCTGTGGCCTGTAACATTGTTAGGGATGTTGTAATGTACAAAAAAAACATTAAAAACGTTTTCATTTTTATTGACTCACAATGGGCGTTTAGTTGGTTGTAATAGTACTATAAAATGATGATTCTGACATATTTATAAGTATTCGTTCATATCGAATTTAGCCATTAATATAAGTAAATTTTTTATTTAAAAAGATATTTTGAAACTCGGATTGCCCTTTTTCTTTACGAATACCTATTCGTCTGAGTGAAGCCACTCCACTGTTTTAAAACATGAATGGTTGGTCATTTTGGTTATGAAACTGGTTACATTGGAGAGTGTAATAGAGCATCGCGTATTTGCATGTAGGCAATCAAAAATTCAAATAGCATTCGCCAAAATAATTCCATAAACAAAAACGAAGTAAGGAAAAAAATGATTAAATTTCGTTTTTGCCGTTTATTTAAGGTTTTTAAGAGGGTTTCTTTTCCTTGTTTATATGCGAGATTAACCAGTTCATATTTTTGAAATAACCAAATCATTAATAACCAGGTTCCAAAGGGTAATATGATTGCACCTAGGTAATAAAAGGTAATTAGAACCTCTATACTAATGAAGCTTTTAAAGGTAAGAAAATCCATTATTGTATGAGTCTCCATAATTTATGGTGCTAACAAATGTAACTTTGGTATGCCTATTATAATCAACACAGATAAGACATTTTTATTAATGTAACGACCTCTTGAAAAGCTCTGTTTATAAATAACCACTAGTTTGATTTTAAGAGCTTAAGCTAAGCAATCCCATTAATTTTTTAATGGAAAGGGGGATTAAATATGAAGATATTTTTGTTTGGTTTAGGTTTTTCACGCTGGAATGTATCGTGCAAAAAACTGGAGTGGTTTCACTTTCTCGCATAAAGGTCTCAAAATATGATTTTTTATCAAAAAAAGAATCGAATTTAAAAAGCTACCAGGCCTAGTTGTTTATCCTTGGTTTAATTTCTCGTTTTGTTATTTTTTGCAATAAAATTTCTGTAAGTGACGCAACAAGAACAAACCCAATAAGAATAAACATAATATTATCTAATTCCTTGCTGACATAAATCAGGGCAAGCACCATCGCAATAAAACTTAGCATGGCGGCCATAAAAACTAAGACTTTAGAACCGCCGGTTTCAGAAATGATTTTTAGATGGCCAATGTGAGTAATGGTATGAATAAACAGTATGGATATTGAACCAATCGCAGCAATCTCAGATAAATCAAATAAAAGAGAGAAGGTAATCACTAAAATCCCACTGATAATTAATCCTTCACGACTATGTCCAATGGGTTTGCCAAAAGGGGCGGGTAATTCACCGTCTTTCGCTAATTGGTAAGTCACGTTGGTTACCGCATATAAATTGGCGTTAATAGCGGATGCTGTGGCAATTAATGCGGTAATGGCAACAATAGTAAATCCAATCTGACCAAAGATAGGTAAGGCTGCTTCTGCTAAGGCAACATCTTTAGCCTCAATGACTTTATCGACGGGTAAATTACCAAAAACAGCAAATGCTATCGCTACGTAAAGCACCATTACTAATACAATAGCGGTCATCATTGAACGTGGGAGCGTTTTAGAAGGGGTGGGCATATCTTCTGCAGCGTTGGTGATTACCCTAAAACCTTCAAATGCAAAAAAGGTAATGGCAAGGCTAAAAAATATGTCGCTTGTTGGAGGGTAATGATTTGTGGATAACAACTCAGGTTTTAAAAAAATAATACCGGCTACCGATAAAACCGATAACACGACAAATTTTATTCCAACGGTAATTCGTTCCCAAATGGCAACATCTTTTGCCCCTTTAAGATTAATTAAAACGAATAAGACAATAATTCCTATTGAAAATAAGTGATGAAACATTGCCGATGTTTCATTCGCGGGTAAAAAGGTAATGGCATAATTTCCAAATGCTTTGGCGATTAAACTTAGGGAAACAATCGCGGCAAAATACAGCATAATTCCCATCGTACCTGTAAAAAAACCTACCCCGTAAGATTGGGCTAAGTATTCGATAATCCCACCCGATGATGGATAACGGGCACCTAATTTACCTAATGAATAACCACTAAATAAAGCAATGATTCCACCAATTATAAATGAGATATAAACAGCACTGCCTGAAATAGCACTAGCCTCACCCAGCAGTGCAAAAATACCAGCGCCGACCATTGCGCCTATCCCCATTGAGACAGCAGACCAGAATCCAATTGGTTTTTTTGAGATATGCACTTTTTTTACTCCAAAAAATTGATGTTTAAGATATTTGTATTAGACAACCTAAAGTATTACATAAAAGATACAAGTCTTAGAACTTAATTTATATTAGCCTTAAGCTTTTACAAAAAAGGGGGTTATTACCAGAGCTACGCCAGTCGCAATGAGTATATACATATTAGAAATGAAATATGGAAAGATAAATAATCCAATACCAATAAAAAGCGGAACAACTGACTTTTGCTTTTTGCCATACAGAAAGTAACCCACGCCAATAGCCCCAAAAAGCATACTCCAAAACAGAAATGATGAATCTTCCATGTTAACTTTTACCGATTTATTTATACAAGAGGTTTAGGAGCATTGAGCTAAGCAGAGATGCGTTAGCTTGTGCAACTTATTTACTTGATGCAGATTTAATTAATTTCGATAATGCATTACCGACTTTGTTGAGGACTTTAATGCAGCCTTGAACATGGTGCCGACTTTTTAAATAGCTAATATCGTTATATGAAATCCACACATCGTTATTACGGTCTTTCCAGATTAGCGCTTTTTGTGGTAAATCAATGGCGATGCTTTGCTGACATTTCATAAGAGGGCTTCCCGCTTTAGGGTTTCCAAAAATAATAAGTTCAGTATTACGTAATTTAATACCAATTTGAGCTGCGCTTTTAGAATGGTTAATTCTATTGAAAATAGCCATGCCTTTTTTATTTAGAATATTTTCTAATCTATCAGCCGTTGTTTTAACATCAAATTGACTTTTAACATTAATCATTCCTTCAACAGCTGGAGCGGCACTAGCTGCAGATGAAATAAACAGCATTAAAAATAGTAGCAATATAAAATTCTTCATATTATTTTCCTTTTAGGTCTGAGCTTATTGAGCTTATAGTGAACTCTTCTTTAAGATGTTACCAGGCCTGTAAATTTCACCGTTAAATTAATCAAATATTGGTTAATCAAATATTGAATCAGACGTTAAAGCTAATGCGATTCCTAATACTAATATTCCACCTAAAATAGAGACGCCAATAGGGATGCCGTAGTACCAACAAACAATCGCACCACCTGCAGTTCCGACACTAAAATAAGATATGATTTTTAGGATTGCAACTAAACCAATTTTTAATAGATCTTTCAAAAAATCAATCACTTAAAATTCCTCAAGTTGAGCATCAATTAAAATCAGCAGGTCTGACGCTTGGAAAACAAGAATTAAATCAGAATAGTCAGTTTAATTTATTTTACGATGTTTTAATTATTAAAAGCGTCCAATACCACCAAATATACCACTAAAAATAGCAGCTAATAGGGTAAAAATAACCCACAAAATAATGATTGCTGGAATGGAAGCGATGGAGACTTTAACCATAAACATGACCATTGACCAAAATGGCATTTTAATGTCAGTAATTTTTACTTCATTCACGCTGTTATTTTCCATTTGTTTTTGAACTCTCTATATGTTGAAAATTTAGTAATGCATTAATTGCATAACGCCTTGCTCAGCCTCAACCAAAAGCAGAGCGAGGAACGATCTGTACTTTTGGTTGTCCGAGTGCATGTGATTGTTATGTGACATTCATTATTCCTCTGCATTGAGGAAACTTTGTACAACCCCAGAATTTCTTACCGACATTTTGACCTTTCTTGGTTTCCCGCAGAACCATTACACTACCGCATTTTGGACAACTCGGGACAGTGCTATTTTCTTTTTCGGCAACGATATTTTTTACATGCCTAACATGCTCGCGATTTGTTTTAAATGATGGAGTAAGCCTTCTATGTTTTATTTGTTTCACGATTTCTATTACTTGTGATTCGCTTAGAACTGGAGTTTTCTTTGATTTGATATACCTCGCATAACCTCCGCCATAGGTCACATTTTCAGGCATGTCTGTTTTAAATGTGCTGTCACCTACAAAAATAATCACAGAATGTACTTGCTGCTCATTTAGACCCAACAAAGACTCAAGGGTTTTCACATGCTTATAATTTTGATGCAATGGATTCTGAAATTTATTTGAATGTTTATAAATCTTCTGAGTCCATGTTTTCTGGTTAGGTCTCCCAAATATCCAGCCTTTCATGTTTTTTGTTTCAACAACGAAAACGCCAAATTCAGAAACGATGATGTGATCTATCTGTGTGCTTCCATCTTCTGTTGGTAGGGTTACGTTCTTGATCAGATGATATTTTTCTTTATCCAGTAAAAACTTTGCTGATAAATTGACGATAAACTCGCCAACCACACCTTTTAACCAAGGTGACTTAAGAACTCCGGCAAGAATCGCAATTGGTATAAGATACCAAAGCGCACTGACTATTTCATTGACGATTGGTGAAAAATCCATTCTACGATCTCGCTTTATTCACATAACGCCCGGTGGAACCGTCGATTATGGTTTTTTATTTCGCTGACGCAATAGCAATACATCAGCAGCATACTGAGCTCTAGCTCCACCATTAACAGATATTCCTTTTTCATTGCACCAACTTAAGAGTTCTTCTAGATCGATTTTTACCTTTTGTATCTTTTTACCTGACGAATGGAAATCTTGAATAGCTTTATTCGCACGCTTTTTCCATTCTTCGTAAGTGTCCTCGAGTTGCTCTGCATCTTCGGATATCTCTAACAGACGCGCCCATTGTTCAGGTTGGAACCAACACAACCCTAATATTTGTTGTTCATTGTCCATTGTCAGATCCTCTTAAGACTATAACGTTTAAGCTAACCAGCAGCGCTTTAGCGCGGTAGGGTTAAGTAAAGGGGGGAGGCAGTACCCTTAAGTTTTAATTCAAGAGAAAATGTAATAATTTCAATAAATTAAGAGATTTTTAGTGTTGCACTTGCAAATTGATTCTAAGCTGACCCCTTTTATTCCACCCTTTTAATAGCGGTCAGATGCAGCGTCTTATTAAATGAAAATAATACAAATCATTTACCATGTTCCTTTCTGAAGCTGTAGTATGCATCGGTAAAAGAAAAAGTGCCCGAAGAGTAGTTTGCAAAGTGCCTTGCCGATGCTTCACCAATTATATACTTGATATTTAGATCTTTGCTACCACGCTCACCAAAGTCTGGAATCTCACTTCCAATAACAGCCTCAACTGGATAACAACGACTCTCTTAGCGTGGAGGGCGAATTTGTCACTAAAGTTTGAGTATCAATAAATTTGTCCACATTGAAAAGGTTTGATGTATCGTCGAAATATACTAAATAGCCGGTATCCCCAAGTTTCAAGTTTATTTCAACTAGCCGCCATTCTAACTCAGATATCGTTTTTTTCATCAATGCATACATCTGATAGGGGTTTTTGCTTGCAGTCTGTGCATAACTCGACGGCGCAATAAGAATGACTAAGATGATAAGAATGCCAATTCTCTTCATATACTCCTCCTTTGTCATTTAACGATTAAGCTCAGTTGCCCCCCAAAAGCGAGTGCGAAGCACCGCTTTTGGGGGGCAACTTGAGTGCCTTGTTAGCAATATTTTATTTCTTTAATTAAAAATAGAGTTAAGTTTATTTTTATCAATATATTTATTTAACCCTGCCATTGCAGCAGATACTTCTGGACTAGAAAAAAGTTCTTTTCCTGCTACTTGGCCTAGCACCATAAAACTAGACTCAAGAGTACTTTGGCCTTCAAACTGAAAAGCTTTTTCGGTTTCATTTTTGCATGAAACAGTTAAAAGTCTCATAATTAATTGTCCAGTTGTTTTATTTGCTGCATCTAGTTGTGTTTCGGAAACAGAGCTAATAGATTTTACTGCTGGGTGACGAGATGCGGCTGTGAACATCCATCTAACTAAAGCGACCCTATCTCTTTGAGAAGTGGATTCAATTAAGCATTTTGATAATTCATTCGTATAAACTCCAGCATGAGCATTAAAGGGGATTATTGATGACATTATGAAAAAAAATAAAATATGTCTAATATTACTCATGTTGTTTCCTTTATTATAATTGCTAACATTTATTATCAGGCAATTTAGCCTGCTTATTTTTATTAAAGTATCTTTCATGTCAAATTAGCAGATTATTTTGTTTTTCTGTCATTTACGAAAGATTTAATTTTATGAATAATACCTTAAAAAAACCAATGTTGCTAGATGAAATGCGTATTAAATTGCGTCTTGAAGGTTATGCGTTTTCTACCGAGAATAGTTATTGATTGGGTTAAACGATTTGTGAAGTTTCATAGTTTTTTGGACAGAGAGTGGATGTTGATTGATGCGAGTGTTCAAATAAAGGGGTCGGTACCCTTAAGTTTTAATTGAAGATAAAGTATAATGATTTCAATAGATTATGGTATTATTTACATTAAAGGGTACTGACCCCTTTAACCTTAAAGGGTACTGACCCCTTTAACCCTTGACCCCTTTAACCCTTTTTCTTTTATGCTTTTGATTTTTAAAACGTAAACTCTGCTAAATCTAAAACATGATTTTTACGATAGTGCTTGATTAAACATTGTGACCACATTTGTGCACGTGTTGGTAAACCATTTTTTAGGTAGAGTTTTACTTGTTGATAAACGGCTTGTTTAAATTTTTCTGAGGGTTGATTGTTTAGGGCGATATTATCAGCACTAAAGTTAAATTCAAAGCCTGCTGATTTTGAAAATATCCATTCTAGGGCTTGAGGTTTAATCTCAACTTGTTCAAATTCGGCTTGGCGTTGTTCTGAGCGGCCGTCTGGTTCATACCAGTAGCCAAAGTCTTCGAGTAATCGGCGTTCTTTACCTGCTACACACCAATGGCTAATCTCGTGTAGAGCACTGGCAAAAAAACCGTGAGCAAAGATGATTCTATGATGTGGGTGTTGGTTATCAGCAGGGCGATAAATAGGTTCTTCTTCACAGCAAATCAATTCGGTATTGTAGGTGTGAATAAAGGTTTGGTTAAAGAGTTTAACCAGAGTTTTAGGGGTGTGTTGCATGATATATTTTTGATTGTTTAAAGTAACCAGGCCTGGTTATTTGGTAAATTACCAGTCCCTAAAAAAGAGGCTTTTAGGCCTGTTACTTTATGTGATGACTTAAAGCGTTGGCATCACTCTACGAGCTGCTGCAATAGTTTTTTCTACATCTTCATCGGTATGTTTTGCAGAGATAAAACCAGCTTCAAATGCCGATGGAGCAAAGTAGATGCCTTCATTTAACATGCCGTGATAGAACTTTCTGAAGCGATCCAGATCCCCTTGACAGACTTGCGCAAAACGTCTGATATTTTGCTCTTCATTAAAGAAGAACCCAAACATTCCACCTACTTGGTTGGTGGTAAAGGGTACATTGTGTTCGTCAGCCGCCGCTTGCAGACCCGCGGTTAATTTAGCGGCTTTTTCTGATAAAGATTCAAAGAAACCGGGTTCACTAATAAGTTGAAGTGTTTTTAATCCTGCAGCCATGGCAAGCGGGTTACCTGATAAGGTTCCTGCCTGATAAACCGGGCCTAATGGAGCGATATGTTCCATAACGGCACGTTTACCACCAAATGCTCCCACCGGCATGCCACCGCCAATGACTTTACCGTAGGTAGTTAGATCGGGTTGCACATTGTAAACACCTTGCGCACCCTGTAATCCAACACGGAAACCACACATAACTTCGTCAAAAATCAGTACCGCACCAGATTCATCACACACTTCACGAAGGGTTTCTAAAAAACCTTCTTCTGGAGGAATACAGTTCATGTTGCCAGCAACCGGTTCAACAATAATACAAGCGATTTGATCACCAATTTCAGAGAAGACTTTACGTACTTCGTCAGAATCGTTGTGGGTAAGTGTTAGCGTTTCTTCTGCCAAAGCAGCTGGAACACCAGGTGAAGACGGTACGCCTAATGTCAGTGCACCAGAACCGGCTTTAACGAGTAGTGAGTCTGAATGGCCATGGTAGCAACCTTCAAATTTAACAATCTTGTCGCGTCCGGTATAACCACGGGCTAGACGAATGGCTGTCATTGTGGCTTCTGTTCCAGAGCTTACCATGCGAACCATATCCATAGAAGGTATTAGGTCACAGACTAAATCAGCCATAGTCGTTTCAATTTCTGTTGGGGCACCAAAACTTAGGCCTTCTTGGGCTTTTTCTTGAACAACTTTAACCACTTCTGGGTGTGCGTGGCCAAGGATAGCTGGCCCCCAAGAACCTACATAGTCAATGTACTGTCGGTCATCAGCATCGGTAAGGTAAGCACCTTTAGCCGCTTTAAAAAACACAGGATCTCCACCGACACCTTTAAACGCTCTAACTGGTGAGTTAACTCCACCAGGAATATGTTTTTGGGCGGCTTCAAATAGTAGATGTGATTTACTCATGGAGATTCCTTTTTCAGTTTGATAAATCGCTAAAGAAACGTGTTTCTTAGCTAAAAATTTAGAGAAGTATTATAGCGTTATTTTTGCTTAAAAATAAGTTCTTGATAAGAGCTAGAAAAATTAGGCTTTTGGAAATAGCCGTTGTATTTTATTTGATTCAACTTGAATGTTTTCAGTAGCAAAAACACCTTGAATGACAGCAACAGCATCTGCTCCCGAATCAATTAAGGTTTTTGCATTGTTTGCGGTAATGCCTCCAATGGCCACAATGGGGATGTTCAAACTTTGTTTAGCTTTAAGTAGTGTGGTTAGCTCTGCTTGTGGTGCATGGGGTTTGGTTTTGGAAGGATAAAAACGGCCAAAAGCAACGTAGCTTGCGCCAAGTTTTTGCATTTGTTTAGCGCGTTCTAAATCGTTATAACAAGAGACACCAATAATGGCGCTGTTGCCTAATTGTTGTCTGGCGCTAAGAATATCGTCATCGTCTTTGCCAAGATGTACCCCATCGGCATTGACTTGTTTAGCCAGTTGGATATCGTCATTAATAATTAACCAGGCCTGGTAGCTTTGACAAAGTGTTTTTAACTGTTTAGCTAAAGTGAGCTTAGTGGCTGAATCATTGGTTTTGTCCCTAAATTGAACAATTTTGGCACCACCTTCAAGACTTAACTGTACTTTTGCAATTAAGTCTTGCTCATTCATGAGGTGGGTATCAGTAATAACGTAGAGACCTGATAGGTTATCAATCGTTGATTTTGTGGGCGTTAAGTTTGTAGACATTTAACCAGCTTTATTAGAGCTGTGGGCTCAACTGTTTAATACGCTCAGTCACCATGTCAAACTTAACTTCACCGACTTGTTGATAGATAATTTTACCGTTAGGCGCTATTAAAAAGCTGGTTGGCGTCAGTAGTACATCACCAAAGGCTTTGGCAATTTTGCCGTCTGTATCCATGACAAAGGTAAACGGATAAGGGTTAGCTTTAATGAATTTTTCAACTTGGGCAACAGGGTCATAATTCATAGAAACAGCAACCAGTTCAAAACGATCCCCTAGGGTTTGTTTCATTTTGGCAAGTTCAGGCATCTCTTTAATACAGCCTGGGCATGAGGTAGCCCAAAAGTTGACTAAAACAGGTTTTAACGGTTTATTTAAATTAATACTTTGCCCTTGGCTACCGGTTACAGTAACTTCTGGTGCTTGACCTAAGCCATCTGAAAATACCGTTAGATAGAGTAGGGTAGCCAATAAAGCGACGACAAAAAGACCAAAAATTTTACTACCAATATTTTCCATGAGTTTCTCTATTAATTTTTATTTGGTTAAAGCTATCTTAAACAATTTTTTGTAGAGATGTTTTTTAACAACTAAATTGTTCAATAAAAAAGGGTCATGAATGACAATGACCCTTTTTTATTAAATGACAGCCCTGTATTAAGGCCCTTTGCAAGAGCTAGTGAATGTATCAAAAAGGCTATATTTCTCTATCTTTAGTCTAAAGAATTCGTTCCATTTTTATTACATTTTCAGCTCGTGTAAAGGTCTTACAGAGTCATATTTTCTTACTTATTCAGTTTTATTATTCAGCCGTAATGGTTTCAACACCGTTAGCCATTCCGCATAAGAAAATATCTGCTTTGCGTGCCGCAAATAAACCGTTTGTTACCACACCTACAATGCTGTTTAGTTCATTTTCTGTCGCAACAGGATCGACAATTTCTAAACCGTGAATATCTAGAATGATGTTACCGTTATCGGTAGTAAAGCCATCTCGTAAAACCGGCTCTCCACCAAAACGTTTTACAATTTCACGCGCAACATAACTGCGAGCCATTGGAATGACTTCAACAGGAAGTGGAAACTTACCCAGTACATCTACTTTTTTACTATCATCCGCAATGCAAACAAACTTATCTGCAACGGCTAAAACGATTTTTTCACGAGTTAACGCACCACCACCACCTTTCACTAGGTGTAAACCAGGGTCGGCTTCATCAGCACCATCAATGTAAACTGACATTTCAGCAACACTGTTTAGGTCAAACACTGGAATTCCATGACCCTTTAGGCGTTCAGCAGTCGCTTCTGAGCTGGCGACAGCACCTTCGATTGTGCCTTTTATTTTGGCTAACTCATCAATAAAGAAGTTGGCTGTTGAACCGGTTCCTACCCCAATGATGGTATCTGGAACAACGTATTCAATTGCTGCTTGAGCCACTTTTTGCTTTAGTTCATCTTGTGTCATGAGTCGACCTCTTCAATTTATTTCTTAAATTTATATTTATATAGTATTTTTATCAGCATCCAATTTTAATCAATTGACATGAGATTGTATAGGGAAGATTACGTGTTAGCATTGATTGCTTTAACGATTTTACAATAGCGGATGTGTAAACATAGAAAACACCAGGCCTGGTTAATTTAGACTGGTGTTTTTTTAGAAAGTTTTCTTAAGATGGATTCTCGCAATACGCTCTAAACAAGAACAAACTTTACTTTTTTAGGGTAGGAGATTCTTGAACTTTTGGAGCTTCATGAATTAACTTTGGAGGTATTGAACCTTCTTTACGTTCATAAGCATCTACCACAATGCCTGATTGAGATACGTAGTACATATCAGGATAAACATGAACTGTTTTAAACGTTAATGGGCGAATTTGTCTTGATTTTTCGCTCACTGGTTTACCCACGGACATGTACATTCCGCACATTGTCATACTAGTAGCGACCTTATGAAGCGGGATGTTTTTGTGATCGGCTTCACTTAATTGAGATCGTAAATCGAGTTCTTTTAAATAAGCTTTGCGTTTTTTATCATCTTTTAGGGTTGAGTAGTCTACACACAGCTGCAAAGTTCCGGTTTTGGACAGTTCGCCATCACGATCAATAATTCGTTTTCCAGCCTCTGTTTGGGCTTGCACTGACGTGATAGTAAAAGCAGAAACTATTAATCCGATAGCAATAGATACGTTTTTGATATTTTTTTTCATTTAACTCTTCTGTTTTGCTAAGTCGAAGTTTAAGGTCGACTATTTATTTGTGGTGGACTATAAACTCAACCACAATATTAAAAATTTAAACCATGATTTTAACAGGAAAATGAAAATTAATTCATGTGCTCGTGACTATGTTCCATCATCTGTTCATGATTATGTTGATGATTATGTTCATGCATTGGCATTTTGTGATTCATCATCATTTTTTTAAAAGATTTAACCGGCATAGATACGGTTTTTGAGCTACCGTCCTCAAAATTAAGTTTAACCTTAACGGTTTGTCCCATTTTTAGAGGTTTATGTGGCCCAATTAACATAATATGTAAACCGCCAGGTTTAAGTTCTGTTTTTCCGCCCGCAGGCACTTCAATAAATGGAATCTGGCGCATACGCATTACACCGTTATCGTTCGTATGGGTATGAAGTTCAACGGTTTTGGCAACATCGGATTCAGCTGAAGTGATTTTTAAGGGCTTATTTGACTTATTCTCAATGGTCATAAAACTGGCACTTGCTGGAGCTCCAGGAGGAACTTCGCGGGCGAAGGGTGCTGAAATATTCGCTTCTTCTGCTTCATTAGCCATAGCGGCTAAAGAGGTTAGAGAGGTGATAACACTTAGAGTTAAAATGCTTAGTGTCTTTTTCATGTGATTTTAGTCCTTTGATTTAATTTGTTTTTATATGTTTGTATATCTTTGTATATATTTGTATTGGTTTTTATTGGTTTTCATATTCCTGAATGGTTTTTGCAAACACATCAGGACTGGTGGCATGAGGAAGTTGTGTTTGCAGTTTACCATCTGGGGTAATGACATAGGTAAAGGCTGAGTGATCAACGGCATAGTTAGTTCCGTTATTTGAATCTTCAACTTTTGCGTACACTACACCATATTGTTTAGCTACTTTAGCAATGGTTTTTGCATCACTGGTTAAACCAATCATATTGGCTTCAAAATAATTTACATACTGTTGTAAACGTTTTGGTGTATCGCGTTCCGGATCAACTGAGACAAATATAATTTGTACACCGTCTTTTTGTTTTTGAGACAGTTGTTGATAAGCTAAAGAAATATTGCCTAAATTTGTGGGGCAAATATCAGGGCAATAGGTATATCCAAAATAGAGTAAAACTACTTTTCCTTTATAGTCTGAAAGCTGCTTTGGACCATCAATTCCATTTAGCGTAAAATTGCCGCCTTGCGGTTTTTCATTACTAATGATTTTTGGTAAGTTTGCTTTATCACTAAAAGGTTGTACCACCCAGGCCGTTCCTAAAATAACGCCTAAAGCGAGTACAAAAATAATAATTTTTGAATTCATTGGAAGCTCTTAGATTAATGTTTTGTCATCTTTAAAATTTAGCATTGAGTTTAGCCCAAACAATACGACCAGGTTCGTAAACCTTATATATATCGCCTTGAGTTGGGTCATATCTGTTTACATGAGTGAAGTAAGCATGATCAAACAGGTTATCAACACCAGCAGTTAACACAATGGTTTTGTTCACTTTATAGCCAGCATATAAGTCTACAGTGCTCCATGCTGGGGTTTCGTCTTCATTAAATTCACTATTAACTTCATCTTGAGCCGTTGCAAAGTTGAAGCGTGCTCCAGTGTTCCAGCTATTAGCGGCATACTCAGCATACAGGTTTCCGTTAAAAGGAGACATTCCTGTTAGGTTACGGTTGTCTGTTTCATTAGTACCGTGAGTTAAGCTAGCATTTCCCCCTAATGTGAGGTGTTGATTGGCTTTGGTTTCTGCAGAAATATCTAACCCGGATATCGTAGCATCTTTATTAAGGTATACGGTATTGGTTCCCGCGGTATTTAGGCTAGCGGTTTGGTTTGAACCTTTGTCTTTTAAGATATAGTTGTTAACAGAATCATAAAATATCGAAGCAGACCAAGTCGTTTTATTAGAACTTTGAGATAACCCGATATCAAATTGATTATGTTGCTCAGGTTTTAAGTCTGGATTCCCTGTCCAGCTTGTGCCTTTTGCAATGAAAAGCTCTGTAGCATCCGCATAACGATGAGTGCGGCTTAAAGCGGCAAATACATTAATATTGTTGTCATACTTGCGCTCATAGCGTAATAGGGCGTTGATATTTGATTGGTCAACTTCTGTTTTTTCAGAATAGTTCTTATAAACGGCTCGGTAATAGTTCTTATTGGTATCATCTGCGTTTGCGGTGTAGTTATCATATCGTAACCCCATAATGACTTTTTGGTTGTTCTTAAACAAAGAGGTCGACTCCAAAAAGGCACTGCGAGTTTCGCTAGAGACATTTGGCCACATATCAAATAAGGCCGTATTTGTGTTGGCGTTATAAAGAGTTGCCATTTTATCTACGCCTTCAAATTGAACACCGTAATCAAGTTGTGTGTGTCCCAACATGCTGGTTAACTTAATTTTTGCACCTTTGGATTGTACATCTGTAAGGGTTTCTTTTCGATTAGCTAAAGTTGTGTCTGGGCGGAAAGAGTAATTGTTCATAACGTGATCAACATCAGAATGGTATAAATCAATATCTAATGCTTGAATATTTTCGGTTAGATCTGTTCCTTTGTAGCGTAAACGGGTAGTCGAACCATCAGAAAGCGGGGCATCCATCTTGGCATCTTGAAATAAGGCATCTTCGGTGCGCGTATTTTCATAAGAAAGGCGCAGTTCGTTATTGTCGTTTGGCGTCCAACCTAAATCGATGTGTCCTTGACGGCTATCGTAACTTGAACGCACTTCGTCACCATTACCATCTGTATAATTATCAGCCGACTTTTTTGACCCTTGAAGAACGATATAGCCTTTGTCTCCACCTGCAGAAACTGTAGCATTCATATCTTGCGTAAGACCGTTATTACTCGTGCCTAAGTTTATTTCACCGTTATAAGGTTTGCCATCTTCAAAAGCAGGCATATTTCTTTCAAATAATACCGTACCACCTGTTCCACCTGTACCGTAAGTAACCGAGTTAACACCTTTAATGACGGTAACATCATCAAAGCTACTCATTTCTGCATAAGCAGTAGGCGGGTCCATGCGGTTAGGGCAACCGCCTTCAATTTTGGCTCCATCAATTAAAATATTTAATTGTGTTTCTTTTTGCCCTCTAATAACTAAATCAACTCCGTGTCCTCCCATTCTTGATGCTTCTACTCCAGAAATTTTACGAAGTGTAGTCCCGGTTTCAGAGTTTCCTGCTTGAAGAATTTTTTTTGCTTCTACGGTTTTTTGTTGGGCCTCTTCTTGAGAAGTCGTCACTTCAATAGGCGTTAAATCTGTTGCAAATGCATAGTTTGGAGTTAAGCAAACAGAAAAAACGGCTAGAGTTATTTTATTGGGTTTGAACATTAAAAAATCCTTTAGAGAGCTACAAGAATGTAAGTTAAAAGTTAGCTAGGGTGAGTTACGTTTACTAAAACCTACCACAACTAATCACAACTTAGATCGATTTAAATTGAGTGTATTGTAGGCACTCACTAATAAAATAGGGTTAAGAGAGTAATGAGAATATGCGGTATATGCTGTTTAAATAATGCGTAAAGCCTTGAGAAAGTTTTGATGGCTTGCGTTCTGTCAATTTTAGGTTAAATAATCGAGTCTTTTTTAGTATAAATGCAGCTTATAAGGTGTGATTAAAGCTTACTAAATCGGTTATTAAAGCTTATAAAACTATAGATAAGCTTAAGTTAGTTGAATGTTATAATGTGACTGCTTTGCACGAGCGCCAATTCGTGTAAAGGTCTCTTTTTATATTATTAATGGCGAGTTTAAGTTTATCCCGCTAATTTAGGATTCCGAATGCCAGCAGAAATCTTGCGTAAAGTATTAACAGCCCCTGTTTATGACATTGCTAAAGAAACACCTTTGGAGCTTGCTCCATTACTGTCAAAACGTTTACAGAATAACATCTGGTTAAAGCGAGAAGATTTACAGCCGGTTTTCTCTTTTAAATTGCGCGGCGCATATAACCGCATGGTTCAGTTGTCTGATAAAGAGAAAGCGGCTGGTGTTATTGCTGCTTCAGCGGGTAATCATGCTCAAGGTGTTGCATTAGCCGCCTCAAAGCTGGGTGTTGAAGCGACTATTGTGATGCCAGAAACAACACCTCCTATTAAAGTAAATGCGGTACGCAACTTTGGAGGCAAGGTAGTCTTAGTTGGAGATTCGTATGACCAAGCTTCTGCATATGCTAAAAAACTAGTTGAAGAACGAAATCTTACCTATATTCACCCTTACGATGATCTTGATGTAATTGCTGGACAAGGAACTGTAGCATTAGAAATGTTGCGCCAGTTTAGCAAGCCTTTGGATGTGATTTTTGTCTGCGTTGGCGGGGGGGGCTTAATCTCGGGGATTGCTTCAGTGATTAAACAGGTTTCTCCTCAAACTCGCATTATTGGGGTAGAGCCTGAAGATGCCGCTTGTATGACAGAGGCCTTAAAGGCCAATGAAAGAGTTGTCTTAGAGGAAGTTGGAATTTTTGCTGATGGTGTTGCGGTGGCTCAAGTTGGAGAGATTCCATTTAGAATTGCCCAAACTTGCGTAGACGAGATGATAACGGTTAAAACCGATGAAATTTGTGCGGCTGTTAAAGATATTTTTGAAGATACTCGTGCAATTGCGGAACCTGCGGGGGCTTTAGCCGTAGCAGGTGCTAAAAAGTTTGTAGAAAAGTATGGTGTTTCAGGTTTGAATATGGCGGCAACGGTGAGTGGTGCTAATATAAATTTTGATCGCTTACGACATGTGTCTGAAAGAACCGAGTTGGGTGAAAAACGTGAAGCGATTTTTGCCGTCACCATTCCTGAAGAGCCAGGCAGCTTTAAGAGGTTTTGTGATTTGTTAGGTGGTAGACGTGCGATTACAGAATTTAACTATCGTTTTTCAGATTCAAAGTGTGCTGTAGTTTTTGTGGGTGTAAGAACCGAAGGCGGAATGGCTGAGCGTAATCATATTGTTTCTGAATTGCAGAGTAATGGCTATCAAATAGAAGATATGAGTGATAACGAAATGGCTAAATTACATCTTCGTTATATGGTGGGCGGCCACGCAAAAGGGGTTAAACACGAACTACTTTATCGTTTTCAATTTCCAGAACGCCCAGGTGCATTATTGCAATTTTTAACCCACATGAGCGAAGAGTGGAACATTAGTTTGTTTCATTACCGTAATCACGGTGCAGCCTATGGTCGAGTATTAGTGGGCGTTCAGGTGCCACCTGAGCAACATGAAGACTTTGAAGCCTATTTGAATGAGTTAGGTTATCCGTTTGATAATGAACAAAATAATCATGGGTACCAACTATTTTTACGTCCGACTAACTAGCAGAGATTTTTGCAAGAGCCGATAAGCTAGAACTATGATTAAGATTTCACACAACGTTTGGCTTGCTAGCTCAGAATTAGCATTTTCCGCTGTTCGCGCACAGGGCGCGGGTGGTCAAAATGTTAATAAAGTGTCGTCGGCTATTCATCTTCGTTTTGATATTAAAGCTTCCTCACTGCCTGAGTTTTATAAAACTCGTCTTTTGGAACTGAAAGATAAGCGTATTACTAAAGATGGAATAATTGTGATTAAGGCGCAAGAGTTTAGAGAGCAAAATTTAAATAGAGAAGCGGCTGTAGAGCGTTTAGTTGAGTTGATTAAGTCTGTTACTATCGTTAAAAGAAAACGTGTTGCGACAAAACCGACAAAAGGTTCGCAAAAACGACGTTTAGAAAGTAAAACCAAACGCAGTAAAACAAAGTCCTTAAGAGCAAAAGTAGACTTCTAAAATAGAGTTCTTTATAAGTTTGAGACTAGTTCTAAATTGTAAAAAAATAAACTTAATCTGACAAGACAACAGTTAATTACTAACCTAACTTGATAAAAATTCATTATCAGATTTGGGTTATTTTCCACTTTTGTGATACTTAATATTGAAGCTTGGGCAAACGCCTTAACTCCCCTTGTAATAAATGGTGCAAGGTTCTTAGTGTAGTGAACGGTAAAAAAACGCTGCTGTTTGAGTACCCCAAGGGCATTTCCTACGGGCACCAGCGAGTTCAGCGTTTTCAGTTCACAAACTTAGAACTTGCCCATTTATGGAGCGGGGTTTGTTTTTTGGTTACTTTTTGCCAAATTGCAAAAAGTAACGGGAAGCCTGAGTGACAATATTTAAGGCAAAGGCTAATATTTAAAAAGGCTTCTCAACCGCTGTACTGTGAAGTGACCCCAATAAGTTAGACAGTTAGAAATGACCAGGCCTGGTCAGTTCAAATGAACTACCAGGCCTGGTTGATTGAAAGCGAGATTAAGAGCTAGCCGTTTCGGCTTGTTTTTCAGCCTCTTGTTTTGCTTTGTGTTTACGAGCAATCTCATCCCAGTCAATATTGTTACATGATTCACACTCTTCTTTAAGTACGCCAACCATAACCAGTAAAGCATGAATTTTACAGCCTACACAAAAACCAAGCGTTGCTTCTAACCACATAAAACCAAAACAAACCCATACTAAAGTTAGTGGAATCCAATAAGGTAAGAAGTTGTAGGTTTCTGGCAATAAGGTCGAGCCAGCAATCTCATTAACCCATCCTGCAACAACGCTTGGATTAAAGAAAACCAAACAAACCAGAATAAATGATGAACCTAGCGTCCAGGCAAAACGTTTTGGAACTAAAGGTTTCCAAACGGGAGGTATTTTACGTGCTAAAAAGGCTGAAATATAAACCGTAGGCAAAAATCTTGAGGTAAAAACAAACATACTGGCAACCATTTCAAACAGGCCATACAAAAGAATGTTTGTTTGAAGAGTCCAGTCGTAAACGCGTCTTGTGGCCTCAACTTGATAAATAATTTGGTCATCCCAGTTTGTATCATAGGTATCCACAGCGGTATTTCCATCAACCACCCAGTGACTTCCAAAAACCGCATCAAAAAGCGTCATTCCCATAAAAATCGGTATTAAAAGTAAAATCCCTGCACGAATTCTTACCGCAACATCGTTAATAAATATAGATTGTTCATTGGGATCTCGGAACCACAAATTTTTAAACACATCGACCATGGTTTGCTCCTTACTTATAGTAACTTCAGTGACAAGTTGGTCTAACTAACTTAATAAATAGGCCATTAACGAATAGAGACCTTTGCACGAGAGTATGCACGAATAAAAATGGTTAAAATTCACCCGATTTTTGTTGAAAAACTTGCGAATAGCTAGCTATTCCCTGCGTTTTCCGCCGCAATCAGGCAAATTTTACCTCATTTTTCTTTCGCACCTATCTCGTGCAAAGGTCTCTAATAGACCGTAGAGTATCTATTTAATTTCATCTAACGTCAATTCAGTTTATTTGATGGCGAAACAAATTAGTTTTATCTAATATCTAAAAACTCTAATATTGTTCTTAACCTAGCTAAAAATTTAAGGTGCAAAAAAGCGATTCGTGCAAAGATTTCTAAAAGTCATTCTGTTTTAAATCACTGAGACGTTTTAGTAAATATTCAAGTTCTGCACGTTTTTCGTGCTTTTCATGAACTTTCTCTTCAATGAAATCCACTACCTTTAGTTGCAGTTTAACTTTATCTAACTTGTTGATATTGCTGATGCCTCCTGGGTTTAGGACGTTTACCTCTAAAATTTTGTCACCAATCATATCGACCCCTACAAAGAAAAGGCCATCTGCAGCCAGGCGAGGACCAATTTTTCGGCAAACAGCCATTTGTGAATCAGTCATTTTATATTTATGTGCGGTACCACCTATTTGGATGTTAGCTCTAATGTCACCTTCTGGTGGCTTTCGATTATAAGCACCAAGAAACTTACCATTTAGCATAAGAACACGTACGTCACCATTTTCAGCACCTTCAATGTACTCTTGAATGATAATGTAGTTAGAATCCCCCTGACCGCTTATGTAAAAATCTAGGATAGAGTTAATGTTCGATTGTGCGTTCTTTTCAAGTACGATAACGCCGTGTCCACCAGAACCTACTAGAGGTTTAAGAATAACTTTGTCCCCAGGCATTTCTTCAATCATTTGGCGGATAAACTCTTTGTTTTTAGAAACATAAGTAATCGGTAAAAAGCTATTTCCTGGATCATTAAAAGTAGTGGTATAAAGTTTATTGTTCGCTTTACGAATACCATCAATGTCATTAATGATGATGCACTCGCTTTTGATTGAATCCAAGAAGTTATAAATGATTGGATCTAATGGTGGATCTTTACGAATCATAAAGCTGTCTAGGGCGTGCAGAGGGGTTAATACCTTTTTAAAAACCACTTTTTTATGGAACTGAATGATGTTGTCAGGAATTTTTTCCATTGATTCAATAACATTTAATAAACCGTAGGCAATATTGTTGCGAACAGTCAAGTTTTCAGGGTACAAAATCGAGACTTTATGACCACGTTTTAGGCATTCGCGAATAATTAAAACGGTGGAGTTTTTGCTTGGATCAATACTTTCCCAATTAGAAATCATAAAACCAATATGCATAATTCTGTTCCTCAATAAAGCTAAATTTAAAGCCATAGAATAAAGTGCTGTTTTATAAAAAATGCACAGAATAACCAGGCCTGGTTATTCGTAAGATAATTTTTTTGAATTATGGGCTTTTTTTGAAAAATGTAAAGAAAATAACGTTAAGAAAAGGTTGGGTGTTAAATGCTTTTTTAAAACTGTAGATAATTTACTACAATTTTGAATTGATGTTTTAGCAAAGAGAATTTTTTTAATTGGCTGAGGATGTTTTTTTTGTTGTTCTATCACTGGCATGCTGATTTTATATCAGTATACCGATATCAATATATGCAGGTAATACTTGCCATTTTCCGCATCATTTTTCACGTATTAGGTATGTTTGAAGGACGAGCCCCTGTGCTTGTAAGAAGCAGGAGAGGGGAAGCAAGTGTTCGATTATTATGGTTTTTATTTGTAAGGTATGCCTAAGTTAATAACTGCTTAATAACTGCTTAATAACTGCTTAATAAGTCTAATTGACGGTCGTGAAGTTTTACATCTTCATTAATTCTGCTAGAAGTTGGGCCTGTTTGGTTTTTATACTTAGCATCGGCACGTTTGTTGTATGGTTTTGATACAGCACTTGAAAGAGTTTCAAAGTTAATGGCACAAATATCCATGCCTGGTCTAAGTGCTAAAGGTAGCTTACCGCTATTGAATATTTCTAATACAATTTGACCATTCCAGCCTGGATCAATTCTGTGAGCGGTAACGTGAACCATGAGTCCTAATCTAGCTAAACTAGAGCGACCATCTAACCAACCGACTAAGTCATCTGGAATGGTAACAGATTCTAATGTTGCGGCTAAAGCGAGTTCTCCAGGATGTAAAAAGAAAGCCTTATCTTCAGGAATAAGTATTTCATCTCCCATGACAGAATCCATGATATTTTGCACTTCATCTTTTGGACCACTTAAATCAATGTACGGAGCAGTATGATCATTGAAGACTCTAAAGCGATTGTCTAATCGTAAATCAACGCTAATTCCCTTTATTTTGTCGTGACTCGGCTCAGGAGTTACAGCAATTTTGCCAACTTTAAGGTGTTGGATAATGTCTTTATCACTTAGTTTCATAATAGTTTTGGTTGCTCCGCAAGCGATAGGGTAATGGTTTTGTCGTCTTTATTTTCTATGCGTATTTTACCTGGAAAATAATTATATTTTGGTAATAACCACAATTCAATTTTTGCATGTTGGCTGGTAAATAGGTATTTAACGGCGGTTAGGCTGTCTTCAGCAAAGTCTAAATCAACAAAATCTTTTGGGTCGGTTGATTTTAAAGTGAGTTTATCCTGAAAATTGGTGTCTTGTAAGGTGAAGTTTTGTAAAGATTGGTTGTTTAATTTAGCGTGTTGAATTGCATAAGCAATCGACATAACATCAAATAATTTAGGCTGGTTTGGCCATTCACGTTTTTTTTCAGGACACAGGACTTTATCTTGTTTTTCGTTGAGCTTTAAATTGATAATTTTTTGCTTAGCTTTATCGTTTTTATAACTAATGCCGAGTTTGTGATAACTTTGCCAGATAAGTTCGTTTTGGGTTTGTTTAAGCTGAATGGTTTCGTGAGAGGAATCTTTAAAAAAGGCGGCTGCAAATCCTGTTGGTTTAGCATCGCTTTTAAGCGTGCAATTTTCGGATTGGCATTGCAAACTGTGTTTTGCTAGGCCAAGATTTAAGCCTAAGGCTTCAACATTAAATTGCGCTTTAAAATTGGGAAGAGGGGTTGCCAGAGCGGTTGAAGATATAAAAAAACTGAAGACGGTGATTGCCAAAAGAGCAAGCGTATTGGTAGCAAGGGGTTGAGTTTTAAATCTATGCATAGTCGTTAACGCCTTTTAAATAGTCAAAAGTAATAGGTTTAGCATAGCCTTAATCAAGTTGGTTTAACAATACTGGATACTTAAGACAGTTTTGATTTAACCAGGCCTGGTTATTCTTTAGTAAGAGCTTGTCTTCGGCAAACCATTGAACAACTAAAGGGTAGGCAAGATGCTCTTGCTGATGAACTTTATCGGCTAGAGTTTGTTCAGTGTCATTTTTTTCAATAGGCACTTTAGCTTGTAAAATAACCGGGCCACCATCTAGTTCGGGGGTGACAAAGTGAATACTCAAGCCATGTTCTTTATCCGCAGCCTCAAGAGCGCGTTGGTGGGTATGCAAGCCAGTATATTTTGGCAATAAAGAAGGGTGGATATTAAGCATTCTACCGAGGTAATGCTCTGTAAATTCAGGCGTAAGAATACGCATGAAACCTGCTAGTACAACTAGGTCTGTTTGTTTTTCATCAATAGCGGTTTGTAATGCTTGATCAAAACTCTCTCGGTTTTCATACTGAGTATGGTCAATGACTAAATTTGGTATACCTGCTTGTTGAGCACGTTGAACACCATATGCATTCGGACGATTAGAGATAACTAATACAATCTCATATAGGTCGGAGTGATTTTTTTGATGGTCAATAATGGCCTGAAGGTTTGTGCCACTTCCGGAAATTAGTACGGTAATGCGTTTAGGTGTTGTCATAGCGAGAGCGTTTTGATTAAGTATTTCTAAGGTTTGAGGGGGGTTGAATTGCACTCAATTAAAACACTGAGTGCAATCAATAGAAAAAGCGCATGGCTTTAACTTTGAGTTAATTTAATATTGAACCATTTAATCTTGCAAATTTAACCTTGAACCAATTTAACCGTCGGTTCAGCTTGTTCTGAGGTTTCGATTTGACCAATGACAGAAACGGTTTCACCCATTTGCGTTAGGATTTCAATGGCTTTCTCTTGTTCGTTGGCATCAACAACAATAACCAGACCAATACCACAGTTTAGGGTACGGTGCATTTCTTCAAACTCGACGTTTCCGTTTTCTTGAATCCAGTCAAATACGGCAGGGCGGTTCCAGCTGTTAGTGTCGATGTTTGCCATGGTGTTTGAAGGCATAACGCGAGGAAGGTTTTCTAATAGACCACCACCAGTAATATGAGATACCGCGTGAATATCGACCACTTTCATTAACTCTAAAAGAGATTTAACGTAAATTTTAGTGGGTGCCATTAGTGCATCAATTAATGGTTGGCCATCCATGTCCATCTGTAAATCGGCATTGCTGACTTCTAGAATTTTACGAATTAAAGAATAACCATTTGAGTGTGGTCCGGTTGAGGCTAAACCAAGCATGACATCGCCTGCTTTTACTTTAGTGCCATCAATTAAATCTGACTTTTCAACAATTCCAACACAGAAACCCGCTAAGTCATAATCACCTTTAGGGTACATACCAGGCATTTCTGCGGTTTCACCACCAATTAATGCACAGCCTGATTGTTGGCAACCTTCGCCAATACCTTTTACAACATCCGTTGCTACAGGAAGATCTAGTTTACCGGTTGCATAGTAATCTAAGAAAAATAGAGGTTCTGCACCTTGTACAATTAAGTCATTAACACACATAGCGACTAAATCAATACCCACTTTGTCATGTTTACCGCTATCAATGGCTAAGCGTAATTTTGTACCAACACCATCTGTTCCTGAAACTAAAATAGGATTTTTATATTTACTCATATCCAGTTCAAATAGAGCGCCAAAACCACCTAAAGATGCTGGAACTTCAGGACGTGTGGTTGCTTTTGCAATAGGTTTAATGGCTTCAACTAGGGCATTACCAGCGTCGATATCAACACCGGCATCTTTATAACTAATGGATTGTGTATTTGTTGTCATAATCTCAAATCTAACTTTTAAAAAATAAATTGATGGGTTGTACTTAAGCCTATCTGTGGCAGTATGTGAACTTTACCGAAGATGTTTTCACGAATAAGAAAGGTTTTACCTCGTTTTTTCGTGCTCCATTTGTGCAAAGGTCTCAATATAAACTTAGAGTACGGTTTCGTTTTTTAGGATTAATTAGCGAACCCTTGAAAAAACCTGACCTTGTCAGGCAAAAGTCTGTACTGACTTTGCGAAAAAATATTATGATATTGTAACGAAATTTAACGAGTCTTATATGAGAAGTTTTCAGCTAATATTAGTCATTATCAGTTTATTGTTTGTGCAGAGCGCACAATCCAGCGATTCAGAGTTCCTGCCGGAGGCGTTTTTTACGATTACATTGCCTTATGATAATGTGGGAATTAACTCTTCAGAACCTTCTGTAAAAAAGCCTGTAAAGGTTTTGGACTCTAAAGTTCTATTGGCAAAACAAGCGCAAAAAGCCATGCAAATTTTATTGTTGCGTTTAAATGGTCGTGAGCAATTAATGGCTTCTAGTGTAGGGCAGGATTATATTAAAAATGCTCAAAATTGGTTGTCGAGCTATAACATTAAGCCCAGAGTAGAAGATGGTGTGAATGTTGGGCAGAATATTGAACTTCATTTTGACCAAGCCAGGCTTAAAAAATCCTTTAAAAAACACCATATCAAATTATGGGCAGCTAATCAGCGGCCACAAACCTTGGTGATGGGAACCTTGGTTCAGCAAGGGCGATTGGTTAAGCTTGATCAGGAAATTTTAGATTATCGGGTGGATGTTGATTATCGAAATTATCCAAAGCAATTAAAGTTACCTATTACGGTTGCTGAAAACCCAAATAAGTGGGTGTTCCCTATAGAAAGTGCGCCTTTAGACACTCGAGTACAAGAGGTTTTAATAGCAAGTAATCATAAGAATCTACTGAGTTTTAAATTATTAGCTTTAGAGAATAAACAATATGAATTGACCTGGTTTTTATTTGCTATAAATGGTTCAACTCTTGCGCACAATGAGACTAAAGGCAAAAATCGTCAAGCCCTAATGCACGATATGTTTAAAGCGGTGATGCAACAGTATGTAAAACTGTCTGCGGTCAAAAATGTTCGTAAGAATCACGTTTATTTAAATGTGCACGGAGTTACTTATGGCCAACAAGTTAACCAACTCGAGGCAGAATTAAAAAAACAGCAACCCATGATTCGTAATGCTCAATTGACGAGTTTACAAACTGATAATGTTCAATTTGATATTGAGTATCAAGGGGATTACCAAGTGCTCTTAAATTGGATAAAAAATTGGTCAAAAGTTGGTTTTGGTCAGGCTTTAAGTAATCAAGAAATTGATGTATTTGTTCGCCCTGAACATTTTCAGCCACAATGAGACCTTTGCACGAGATAGGTGCGAAAGAAAAATGAGGGAAAATTTGCCTGATTCTCGACTTACCCCTTCGGGCGTCGAGTTCTTTGTTTGCGGCGGGAAACGCAGCGAATAGCTAGCTATTCGCAAGTTGTCGCCCAACGGAAGTGCCCTTGGGGTAAAACAAAAATCAGGTGAATTTTTACCCTCAAGGGGTACCTAGAACCATTTTTACTCGCGCATACTCTTGTGCTAAGGTCTCACAATAACACTCAAACTCGGTTAGAGAAATCTACTGAAAACGAAAAGGTTCCATAATGTTTGTACAAATGCCACTTAAGATTGGCTTAAGAGATGATGCGTGTTTTGAAACCTTTGTAACGGAAAAAGAGTCACTGGCATTAGCGTTAAATGCCTTGCAGTCAGCCTTAATAAAAGACAGCGGTAGCGCCTATTATTTATTTGGAAATGGCGGCACCGGCAAAACCCATTTATTACAAGCGGCTTGCCGTTTTGTAACGGAACAGAATAAAACCAGTGTGTTTTTGCCAATTAGTGATGATAGTCTGCCGTTAATTGCAGACGTATTATTGGGTTTAGAGCAAATGCCATTAGTCTGTTTAGATGATATTGATGAAAAAATAGGCGATGCAAAATGGGAATTGGCATTAGCAAATTTGATAACTAAATCGAGTGTACAAGGTCACACCGTTTTATTATCAGGAACGATAGCCATTAACGATTGGAATATTAAAACCCAAGAGTTAGCCAAAGCGTTAATGAATGTATTGCCGATTCAGATGCAAAGTTTAGAAGATAAAGGTGAAGTTATTTCCGCATTACAAAAACATAGTGCCAAGATGGGGTTTGAACTTCCTAGTGAAGTAGGTAATTTTTTAGTTAAACAGTTCTCAACCGACTTACAAGAACTGTTGGCTGTATTAAAACTATTAGAGCAAGCAACTTTGGTTGAAAAACGCCGCCTAACATTACCTTTTGTTAAGCAAGTATTGCAACAGAGTTAATACTTTAAGGAGTGCGCAATGACTTATCTTGCAAGCTTCTTAAAAATACGAGAACAATAAAAAACAAGGATAGAAAATGAAAATTAAACATTGGATGTTAAGTGCCACAATGACATTTTGTGCTCTTTTTTTAGTAATGCAGCAGGCAAATGCTCAAGACTCAAAAAATACAGCCACAGAAAATATTGAGTTTGTGGATTTAGACGGTAAATCAATTCATTTATCAGACTATAAAGGTAAGTGGGTTATTATTAATTTATGGGCCACTTGGTGTCCCCCTTGTTTAGTGGAAATACCCGATTTGGTTATGTTTCAAGAAGCTCACAAGGGTAAAGACGCTGTAGTTTTGGGCGTTAACTATGAAGCCAATGACCCTCAAAAAGTGAAAAACTTTGCAGAGTCACAAATGATTAATTACCCTGTAGTTCGTTTTAAAGGTCGAATTGATGGTAGAACAACACCATTTGGATCTTTAAAAGGGTTACCAACCACTTATATGGTTACGCCAGAAGGTAAGCTAGTCGCTGAGCGAGTAGGAATGGTTGATCAAAAAATGCTGGAAACCTTTATTGAACGTTACGCGAGTTTAAAGACGAATGAAAAGTCTAAACAAGACAAGTCAAAACAAGGTGACTCCAAAGAAGAAAAGTCAAAATAAGAATTCAAGCGAACTCTGTTAAAGTTACTGTTGTCATATAAGGACATAAATATGAAATTCATGCAGAAAATGAGTCAACACTTTATGTTGTTGGTTGCCAGTTTTTTAATGCTAAATAGCCACCAGGCCTGGTCGGAAGAGGCTTTTTTTGATGAAACCTTTGGCAATTATCAAGAAGATTTAGAAACGGCTAAAGAGGAAGGCAAAAAAGGTATTTTTGTTTTTTACTATATGGATGAATGTCCATTCTGTCATCGCATGGAAACCACAATTATGACTGAGCCGGATGTCATTGAATTGTATAAAAGTAATTTTATGAGCATAAAGCATGACATTGAAGGTAGTAATGAAATTGTTGATTTTGATGGAACCTCTGGCACAGCACAAAGTCTTGCGGAAAAAAAATATCGTGTACGTGCCACACCGGTCATGATGATTTTTGATTTAGAGGGTAAACCTCTTGTGAAATACACTGGACCGACTCGAACTAAAGCAGAGTTTAAATGGTTAGCTGAGTATGTCACGGATGGTAGTTATAAAACGCAATCGTTTACCGCTTACAAGCGTAAACGTAAAAAAGCCAGTCGTTAGCTTTTGACGTTAGCTCATCATGGTAAACAAAATTTATAACGAGGTTTAATGCATTGTTAATGTTAAATATTCAATCAAAAAGACGGCTGTTAAAGGTTTTGCCATTCTCTATGTTTTTGGTAGGACAATGCATGGGGTCAACGGTATTGGCAGCGGAAGGACAATCTCAAGCACAATCTCAAACACAAGCTAAGACGGGGCAAGAGCAGGTTATTAATGGCGTTGAAAATGCCAAGAAAAGCGGGCCTTTAACGCCATTACCTAATCCTTTAACATTAAATCTTTTGCTAGATAGTTATGCCAATCAGTCTCCTGAAATTGCCTTGCAGATGGCTAAAATTAATATGGCAAAAGCCACGTTAGAGAGTAATCAAGTCACCAATAGCTGGCAAGCAAATATTGCCGGACGATTAGAGCAACGTGACTTTGCAGAAGAAACTCAACCGCATAACCTTTTAGCACTGCATGTGGGTAAAGTTCTCTATGATTTTGAGCAATCAGACAATCAGCTCCAAGCCGATTCTTTAAGTATTGAACAGCAAAAAACCTGGCTGCAATCGGTTGAAAATAAACAGCGTTTAAATGTCGTTAAGGCCTATTTGAATGTGTTGCTGGCTGATTTTCAGTATCGAATTGATAATGAAGCCATGGCCGTTGAATATGTTGGTTATGATAAAGTGAAAGATCGTCATGCCATTGGACAGTTTTCGGATGTGGATTTACTGGCTGCAGAGCAAGAATATCAAGCCGCTTTGGTTAAGCGTATGCAAGCAGAACAGATGCAACTTAAAACACGTATTGAGTTAGCGAATACTTTGGGGCTACCTAATGAAAGACCTGATGAACTGCGTTTTCCTAAATTAGAGAGCTTTGAAACCCGTTCAATTAAAGAGATAAGTTTAGAAACATTACAAAATCAAGTTCTTGCAAATAACATTCAATTAAAAACATTAGAACAAGCGCAACAAGCGCAAACGTTTGCATTACAAAAAGCTAAAAACACCTCTAGTCCAAGCTTGAGAGCAGATGCTTGGGTGGGGCAACTTTCTAGCTATCCTCAAATAAGAGAAGGCAATTGGAAAGCGTCATTATCAGTAGATGTTCCACTTTATGATGGTGGGGCAAAAAGTTCAGCTACTAATAAAGTGCAAGCACAGTTATCGCAAATTAAAGCCCAATATGGTCAGCTTCAGCAGACTTTAAGATCAGAAGTGGCTGATATCTATTTTCAGTTAACGTTACTGGATGCTGAAAAGAAACAGCATCAAATCTTTGGCGATTATGCCGATTTATATTTAGATTACAGCCGTGCTTTATATGAAAATGAAAGTTCAACTGATTTAGGTGATGCTATGGTTCGTTTATCTGAAGCTAACTACGATATGGTAGCTTGGCAATTTAAACAGGCGCTACTGTGGTTACAATTAGATTATTTACAAGGTAAAACGATTCGCCTAGATAAACCTAGTCCCGCAACGGAAAAATAAAGATTTCTGATAGAGAACTGACTTTTGAAAAGGGCTCTAATAATTAACTTAAAAGTGTTTGAGAGTGTATATGCAATATTTTAAGCAACCGTTTAATTTAAAAAATGTCGGCTTAGCCGTCTTAATTTCAAGCTTTATGGTTGTGTCAACCACTCCCGCGCTTGCTCAAGAAAAGACGATAGTTAAAATTGGTTCATTGGTTTCGGGGCAGGTCACCAAACTTTATGTGTCAGAAGGGCAAACGGTTAAAGCAGGGCAAAAGTTATTAAATTTAGACGGTTCACGCTACCAAGCTAAATTGAGACTTTTAAAATCTCAGCAAAAAGCGGCTAAGTATAATTTGGATGATGCCAAGATTGAACTTGACCAGGCTTTAGATTTATATGACCGAACGGTTACATCTAAACGTACTCGAGATGCTTCACAGTTGCGTTATGATATGGCTAAAGCTAATTATGATAAAGCGCAAGCCGCAGTGGCTATGCACCAGGCCTGGTCAAAGTATGTTTATATTAAAGCCCCTGTGAATGGAATAATAAGTAAAATATTGGCGCCATTAGGCACAACGGTTTACAAAGAAAATACGACTATGCTTGAGCTAGAAGCCGAATAAAGTTTCTACGTATTTAAGCCTTCTACCAGGCCTGGTAGAAATCGACTAAATTTAAAAATTAAGAAGGCTATGTATGAGCTCTTCTTGTGCAAAGGTCTTATTAAGGATTCACATGTTAAAAACACGCTTTAATTACGGTATTAAATATTGGCGTTTAGCGATTCATTTGATTTTTAAAACCAAACATTTTGGTGTTAATAATCTTTGGTGGTCGCAACAACCTTCAGCCATTGGATGGCATTGGTATCAAATACTATTTGGCGTATTGACTATTATGCCGATTGTTAGAAACTACCAATCTCTTAAGGTTCGTAGTTGTTTAGGTTGGTTGCCAGAATCAGAGTGTTTAGCATTAGGCTTTAAACCAAAAGCCTAAAAATTTCTACCTTTTGATAGGCATTAACCATCAGTTGACGTTATTCGTTATTAGTTATTCTTCAACTAATTGAATACAACGATATCGTCCTTGTGTTCCAGCAAGTTGCTTAGCTAAATAAGGCAAGGCATGTTGAGCAGCTTTCATGAGTGTCCAAGGTGGATTAATCACAATCATGCCACTTGAGGTCATTCCTTGTTCTTTATCTCCTGCAATTCCTAATTCAAATAACTGAATATTTTTAATACCACTTTTAATAAAGTCGGCTTCAATTTTATCAACACGATAACGGTCAACAACTGGATACCAAAGGGCATAGGTTCCAGTGGCAAATTTTGCATGAGCTTTGATTAGGGTATCGGTCGCGGTTTGATAATCTTGCTTAACTTCATAAGGTGGATCCATCAAAATATAGCCTCTTCGCTCTTTAGGAGGAAGTTGGCTCATACAGGAGTGAAATCCATCTTTTTGAAAAGCTTTGATACGACGATCACCACGAATATTTTGTAATAAGGTTTTAAATTCACGAGGGTGTAGTTCAAACAAGGACAAACGGTCATGTTCTCGTAAAAGGTGTTGTGCAAACCAGGGTGACCCTGGATAAGTATCCAAATTTGGAGATAGGTTAAAGGATTGAATTAACTCAATATAGTCTTTAACCAGGCCTGGTAGTTCTTCGGATTGGTTATCTTGGGTGGGTAAATCCCAAAGTTTGCCAATGCCGTTTAAGTACTCTTGAGTTTTTTGAGCTTCATTGTCATGCAAAGAAAAAGCCCCGGTTCCAGAGTGGGTATCTAAATAAAAAACCGGTTTTGGTTTTTTAGTCATGTAGTCAAGAATATGGGCACTAATGCTGTGTTTTAAAACATCTGCAAAGTTCCCAGCATGAAATGAGTGTAAATAACTCAACATGATTAAGCCTTTGTTTGATTAAGGTGAGATCTTTGCAAAGGTCTCAACGTTTATTCTTTTTATGGCGAGCACGGCGTTGTTTTTTTAATTCTTCGCGGGCTTGTTTTTTCTCTTCTTTAAGCTTGCGTTGAATTTCAACTTGAGCCCATTCTTCCACAATCATCTCAGGGGTTTCTAGAGAGAGGTTGCCAATAACGTTATCACGGTATTCCATAATTAATATTCTAGAGACTTTATCTAAGTCAACACGGCCACCACCTCGCAAACAACCACGTTGTTTACCAATATCCTCTAAAAGTTCCATATCGGTTTCAGGAAGCGTTGTTAGATTAAAGCGTTGTTTGATCTCCTCAGGATAGGCCTGTAAAAAATATTCAGCCGCATAAGACGCAATATCTGGGAGTTCAAACGCGGTCTCTTTAATACCACCGGTAATAGCCAAACGATAACCACTGTTTTCATTTTCAATGTTTGGCCAAAGCATTCCAGGGGTGTCAATGAGTGTAATATTTTCTTCTAACTTGATGCGCTGTTGGTTTTTAGTGACAGCGGGTTCATTACCGGTTTTGGCTATGGTTCGACCCGTAATGCTATTAATTAATGTAGATTTACCAACATTAGGAATGCCAATAATTAAAGCATGGATGGTCTTAACGCTATTGACTTTTTCAGGCACCATTTTTTTAATTAGGCTTAACAGTTGATCACGTTTATCGGCATTTTGAGTGTTAAAGGCTAAGGTTTTTACACTGCTTTGCTGTTCCATATGAGCTTGCCACAGGTCAGTAATTTTAGGGTCGGCTAAATCTGTTTTACTCAATATTTTAATGGTAGGTTTGTCTTGACGAATCTCTTCAATTAAAGGGTTTTGACTACTAAATGGAATACGGGCATCGAGTACCTCGATAAATACATCGACCTGATTAAAAATTTCACGCACTTCTTTTTGAGCTTTGTGCATGTGTCCCGGGTACCACTGTATAGCCATTGTGTTTTCCTTAAAAATCGTAGTTGGTTGAATTATAGCGTTTTAACAGATTTTATGACTTTAATTATTGTCTTCATATCATTGTATCCATGACGCTATTTCAGAATAGCGTTTTGATGTGTGGTAGTTCCTAATAATGGCTTCTGTTATGCGTTGTAAAGATGCGTTAGAATAGCGCATTATTTTCAAATGTCTCAAAGGTTTATAAGTCATGGCAGGTTCATTGTTTGATCAACTGAAAAAATCAGGGTTAGTGGATGAAAAAAAGGCTCGAAAGGTCAAGCAACAGCAACATCAACAAAATAAGAAAAATCGTGCAAACAAAACCAAAAAAGGTCAAACCGTTGTTAGCGAAGCTTCGAAATTAGCGGCTAAAGCAGCAGAAGATACCGCAGAACGTAACCGTTTATTAAATCAACAACGCCAACAAGAGCAAGCTCAAAAGGCATTGCAAGCTGAAGTAAAACAGATTATTGAATCAAATCAACTTAAAGATTTTGATGGTGAGAGGGTCTACAATTTTGCAGATGGGAAAAAGGTTAAAAGTCTCAGTGTAAATGAAAAGACACTAAGAGGATTAAGCTCAGAAAAACTTCGTATTGCGCGATTTAACAATGGTTATGCATTAGTGACTTCGGAAGCGGCTGAGAAAATTGAGCAACGTGATAAAAGTATCTTAATTTCAACTTCTGGTGTAGATGATTCACTATCAAAAGAAGATCAGGACTATTATGCTCAGTTTGAAATACCAGATGATTTGGTTTGGTAATGTGAATATAGTCAATTTTTTAGTTAATTTTTAAATATAGTGTAAACTAAAATTAATATTAAATTCACACCTGTTTTGGAACTTTAAATGGCGTTTTCTTGCATTAATCCAAAGAATATTGAAAAAGCATTTACTGAGTTTTATCAGTTTATGATGAATTCAGAGCATTTTCATGTTTTTTTTACGGGACAAGATCAGGTAGATGCCTTAATTAAAATTCAGGCTAATAATTTTTATGAAAGCCTATCCATGTCTGATGAGGACTTTATAAAAAATTATGTAGATTTAGGTTTAATGCACGCTAAGATGCAATTACCATTTGAGGATATGGTTTCCGGTTTAAGCATGGTACGCGACAACCTTTTAAAGAACACCTCAATTGATACTAAAAAAATCTATAACATCGTCGAGAAGATGGAGTGTTATTTAGCAAAAGGTTATTTAGTTTATCAATTTGAAGATGTCCTAAACCAATTACAGCTCTCAATCGACAATATTTATGGCGCTTATGCAGAAGAAAATCAAGATGTAGTGACTAGTGCTCTAACTTGGTTTTTGCATATTGTTAAGAATTTTCAGGCAGAGAAAAACCTAGAGTACGCAGACATCTTAACAGCAGATTTATGTCCTTTAACGTCTAAGATTAAGGCGTTAGACATTGAGCCAGAATTAAAACAGCGTATTTTAATGTCTCATACAGAGCAGCACTCTTTGGCACTGAGTATGGCTTTTTTCTTTAGAGAAGAAGACTACATGTTGGCAAACTTCATGTTCGCTAAACTTTTTGCGATTACGGTTTCTCTGAGTAATCAAATAGGTTTAGCCGTTTCTCAACAAGCGATTGAAGAACTTCATTATGATGCCTTAACAGGCTTGTTATTGCGCCATTCATTAGAGACTAAACTACTTAATACGCTCAATCAATCGGCCAGCGCTAACCAATCTGTAGCCATGATGATGCTTGATTTAGACCACTTCAAAAAAATTAATGATACTTGGGGGCATCAGGCCGGTGATAAGGTTCTCGAAGAGTTAGGTCAATTGATTCAGAATAACCAAAGAGAGAATGATCTTGCGTTTCGTTATGGAGGTGAAGAATTTTTACTTTTTGTATCAAATGTCTCTTTTGATAATGCTCAGTCTATCGCTGAACGTATTCGTTTACAGGTAGAGGCATTAACCATTGAGTGGGAAGGTAAATGTATTCCATTAACAATGAGTATTGGGGGAGTCTTTATAGAAGGCGTCCAGTTAGGTGAGTCGATTGATGCTTATATCGAAAAGGCTGACCAAAACCTATATGAGGCTAAAGAGACAGGCCGAAATAAAGTGATTATGTCAAAATTTAAACGCTCTTAATTGTATTTAGCCGGCTTAAATAAACTACTTACCAAACATTCTCGTTAAAAAACGTATAAAAAGAAAAATCGCTGAAGCCATCCACACATATACAATCCATTTAAAAAAATCATAAAAAGAGACAAACTGCGGTTCTAAGTGAGAGAGCCCTTCAACGGTTAAGAGCCCGTTTTCAGCATTGGATAAAGCAATAAGCACAACAATCAAAAAACTGGCCGCAATTAACGCCCCAAGATAAAGAAAAATCTTCTGAAAAATGTCCATGAAAGCTCCTGACTGAATTTAACGAAATAAAACGATTTTGAATGGGATGAATTTTAGCATAGTCACCTTCAATGCACCTTCAATTCAGTTTGATATGTTTTTTTGTAATTGATTTAAAGGGAGGTGAAAGTTCTTATTTTAATAAAGCTTATCTTAAGAAAGCTTATTTTAATAAAAAATATGCAATGCGTTTTTGACACAATCACCAGGCCTGGTTGTTTTGATATTTGAAGTTAAAAAAAGCGGTTATGCTGTTAAGCATACCGCTTTAAATTTGATCTATTTGGCCGATTAAATCTGTATAAAACCTTATTTATTTAGTTGCCCCATTAGGAATTCCATAAATTCATCAGCTTGAATATCTTGAGCTTTTTCATCACGACGATATTTGTATTCTATTTGACCATTATCTAGTCCACGCTCACCAATGACAATTCGGTGTGGGATACCGATTAAATCCATATCAGAGAACATGACACCTGGACGTTCTGAACGGTCATCAAATAAAACCTCAATACCCTTAGCCACTAGTTCTTGATAAATGGCTTCCGCTGCTTCCTTAACACGAGGGGACTTGTGCATTTGCATTGGTACAATGCATACTTGGAAAGGGGCTAGAGATTCTGGCCAGATAATGCCTTTATCATCAAAGTTTTGTTCAATTGCCGCGGCAACAACACGGGTAATTCCAATACCATAACAACCCATTTCTAATACTTGTGAACGACTGCTCTCGTTTTGTACGGTTGCATTTAAGGCTGTTGAATATTTGTTACCTAACTGAAAAATATGTCCCACTTCGATACCGCGACGAATTTCAATTTTACCGTTACCACATGGGCTAGGGTCACCTTTAACGACATTGCGAATATCTGCAATTAACGTTGGTGTAGCATCACGTTCCCAGTTGGCGCCAGTCACATGGAAGTTGTCTTTATTTGCGCCGCAAACAAAGTCGCTCATGTTAGCAGCTGTGCGGTCAACAATAACAGGAATTGTTAGCCCAACAGGACCAATAGAACCAGCATTGCAGCCTGCAGCCGCAAAAATTTCTTCATCAGTAGCCATTTCAAATGGTTCGGCAACTAATTCTAGCTTTTCAGCTTTAATTTCATTTAAATCGTGATCACCACGCACTACAAGAGCAACTACCGGTGCTTGTTCAGTGGCTCCTTTAACTAATAAAGTTTTCACAATTTTCTTTTTCTTAAGCTGCAAGAAATCACACACTTCTTCAATGCTATGTTTGTTAGGCGTTTCTACTTCTGTTAGGGCTTCTGTTGCGGCAGCACGTTCGCCACGAGGGGCTACTGCTTCAGCCAACTCAACATTAGCGGCAAAATCGGAGCCGGTTGAAAAAGCAATATCATCTTCACCTGAATCGGCTAAGACGTGAAACTCATGAGAAGCGTCACCGCCAATTGAACCGGTATCTGCTTGTACAGGACGGAAATCTAAGCCTAGACGGGTGAAGATACGGTTGTAGGCATTAAACATCTCATCATAGGTTACTTGTAAACTAGCCTTGTCCATATGAAAAGAGTAAGCATCTTTCATAATAAACTCACGTGAACGCATTACACCAAAACGTGGACGAATTTCATCACGAAACTTAGTTTGAATTTGAAAGAAGTTTGCGGGTAACTGTTTGTAACTGCGAATCTCTTTACGCACTAAATCGGTAATTATTTCTTCGTGAGTCGGGCCTAGTGCAAATTCACGATGATGACGGTCTTTAATACGAAGTAGTTCTGGACCATAATCCTGAGCACGACCTGACTCTTCCCAAAGTTCCATTGGTTGAACCACTGGCATAAGCACTTCTTGAGCACCTGAACGAGTCATTTCTTCACGAACAATGGCTTCCACTTTTCTTAAAACACGCACACCTAATGGTAGCCAGTTGTATAAACCACCTGCTAAAGGGCGAATGATTCCAGCTCTTAACATGAGTTGATGACTGATAACAATGGCATCAGAAGGAGTTTCGCGAGTGGTAGAAATAAGTAAATTTGAAGTTCTCATGTTGGGATATAGCCTTGAATTTTAATCCATTAAATTTCCGCGTATTTTAGCATGCCAATAGGGATTTGGTTTTGAAAATAAGAAAGGTAATTTAATCTACGCTGATAAGTAAAGAGCTTTGGCTGGTAAATCTAGGTTTATTACCAGGCTAATCAAAATGAGATTAACCAGGCCTGGTAGAATTTATTCTAAAAAATAGAAAAGAATTTTGCACCGAAGGGCATAAATACAAGATTAAAATTCCAGAGGATTAAAATTCGATAAAAAATCGTTTTAGTGTTTAGCGAAGGTACGGCGTAAAAAGCTTGTTACCATTGACAATTTAAAGTAGGCAATCGAAACATACATTAAAGCTCCAATAATGGTTCCTAGTAGCATGTTACCAATATAAAAAGGTTTCCAGATAAGAGGAAAAACTTCATCAAACCAAAGTTCTGAACCTATTGTAATGTGGGCAGAGGCTGCAAAAAGATCAGGGGTGCCTAAAACCCAAGTACCAAATACATAACCTCCATACCAAATTGGCCACATGGTGAGGGGGTTGGTTATCCAGGCTAAAGCGGTAGCTAAAGGGATGTTGGCTCTAAAATAATAAGCACCCACAGAACCTAATACCATTTGAAATGGAATAGGTAACATCATACTGAATGAACCAATAAAACCTGCTCGGGCAAAGGACTTTTTATCACCCGCCCAGTAAATACGGTCTTTGAATTTAGGAAAATACTTATTTAAAAAGGCCGAGCGTTTAGTGGCTCGGCCAATTTGATGCATTTTAAGTTTAAGGAATCTAATCATCTTTCGAGTATATCAGATAATTCTAATCTTTAACTTTCTAAATCATGGCGTTAGTTTGACTAAGGAGGAGTAGGATTATAGGAGTCATTAAAGATTACAGCTGTTTGATGGTTGTTGGGCCTGCTAGAGCTTGATGAACTGGCATTATCTCTATACGATTAATATTAACATGGGCGGGTTGAGCCATTATCCAACGAATGGTCTCAGCGACATCTTCTGAATTGAGCGGAGTTAACCCTGCATAGACATCTTCTGCAAGGTTTTTATCTCCCTTAAAGCGGACTAAAGAGAACTCACTCTCATTTAGCATTCCGGGCTCTACATTAGTAACACGGATGGCTGTACCTAATAAATCAGAACGTAGATTACTTGAGAATTGTTCTACAAAGGCTTTGGTTGCTCCGTAAACATTGGCGCCTTTGTATGCATAACTGCCAGCAATCGAACCAATATTGATAATATGTCCGTGATTACGTTTTACCAGGCCTGGTAGAATTTGGCGAGTTAAAAATGCCAACGATAAACAGTTTGTATTTATCATAGTTTGCCAGTCTAACCAATCGGTTTCTTGCGCTGGGTTTAAGCCTAAAGCCAAACCCGCATTGTTAATTAAAATATCAATGTCTTGGAACGGTTTTGGTAATTCCTTGAGCTCGGTTTTTAACGCTTTGTGGTCATTGATATCGCAAGCGATAATATAGCATTCCGCAAACTCAGACAGTTCTTTTTGCAGCGATATTAATAACGGTTCTCTGCGTGCAAGTAGAATCAGTTTTACGCCTTCAGCAGCTAGTTTTTGTGCGGTAGCTTTTCCAATTCCGGTTGAGGCTCCGGTAATTAAGGCGACTTGGTTTATCATGATGAAATCCGTGGGTTGAGTTAAGAGAGCTTTAATAAAATGGGGTATCCATATTTTGTGATTGATTATCCAGTATTGTAAAAATTAACCACGAAGACACAGAGGCACGAAGATAAAAAAATAAATAAAAGCGATTAGAAAATCATAGTCTAACGAACTTAATTCATGCCTATAAGCTTTGCATTTGAAAAGTTTAAAAGCGATTAATTTATTACGTTTAGTTTGGTTATTCCTTAAAATTAAGTTGTTATTAAATTTTAGAAATCTTCGTGCCTTCGTGGTTAAAAGATTTATTTAATCAATCATAAAATACATATACCCATAAAATGTAGTGTACTGGTTGTTAGTGTATTAAAAAATACGGTTGATTTTTAGTCCGAACCCGGAGTCTTGGGGGGCGTTAATGGCATTGAATTGATACTGTAAATTATCGCTTAAACCGTGTTTATAAAATAACTCTAGGGTATCCGGGTTTAGGCTATTTTGATGTTGGTAGTTAAAGGTTTGATTTTCAATTTCGCCACTCGCACTCATACCTGTAGGTAGGGTTAGCTGAAAAGTTGAATTAAGCAAGGTATTTTCGTTATAAGCCTGTAATCCCCAAGCCGATTGTTTCGATGTTTGTTGCATTACGCCAAATTTGAGTTGCCCCATTTGAGCTTTTTTTACCTGAATATAACTGCCAGAAGCGTGTTGAGAGTTTAGTAACTGCCCTTGTTGTAACTGGCTAAAAAGGTGGATGTTATTATGAGAATATTGTACCGATGCGGTGTTTATCTGAGAGCGATTTTTTTCACCAAAAGAGAAAGTCCCGCTTCCTTGTAATCCCATTAATCCGTCTTGTTCTTGTCGAAGCTGACTGGAGAGCGCAAACGACCAATTTGGGTTTGCTTGATAATGTAAGCCAACCGTTTGCACTTGTGTAAGGATTTTATTTTTATTATTTATGACACGGTTAAAACCGTTATCTTGTTCTTGTACTGCGCTAAACAATATAAAATTCGTTCCTATCTTTTGTTGCATAGCCAAGGTATGACCAAAGTCATTTTGGTTGTTAGAATAAAATTCACTCATTAATGCGTTTAATTGGATTTGCATCAAATCAACCGGGCTATGTTGCTTAAATTCAAAACGACTTTTAGGGTTTTCTATCACTAGCTGTTGCAGTTCTGAGGTGGTTGAGTGATTAATTATTTGCTTAGTAAAGCTCATTGAAAGTTCGTAATTTCCTAGTGAGACTTGGTTAGTAGGATAGGAGTGTGATTGCTTCCAAAAACGGTTCCAATCAAGAGGGCTTTGTTCAATTTGAATGGCTGGTGTTAAGTCTATTAAAAAATCACGATTATAATCATCGAAATAGGCCACTTGCTTAAGACCCGATAAATTCGCTAAGCCACTTAATGAGGCGGGAATTGAAGCAGAAGAACCTCCAGCAGAGTAAGAGGCCATAGTAGAGGTTGATGAACTGGACTTTAAATTGCCAACGGGCGTTAACGCAGCTTCAATATCCATTAGACCAACGCCATAGGTTGCTTGGTCAGAATAAACACCCGTGTCATTTGCCGTATCTTTTAAAATAGACACGGCTTGCTGGGGTGTTAACTGGTTCCATGAAGAGAGTAATAAGGCGACTCCACCACTAACAATAGGCGTTGCCATGGATGTGCCGCTGTAGATAGCGGTACTTGTGTCATCCCCTCCATAAGCGGCTTCAATAGAGACTCCAGGCACAGAAATAAAATTGCTTTGAATATTTGCCATGACAGCATTATCACAAGCTAAATCAGCACCTACTCCGACATCACTACAACTTCCTGGATAGTTTGAGAATGAGGCGATTTTTCCACCGCTATCAAGCGCAATAGCATATAAAATTTGGTCGGAAATGCTACTCTCTATCGCTAAGTTTTGAGCGTCATTATAATTAGTAAAATGTTCTGCCCCAATGGGGTCACCAATCTGATCATCACCCCCATTACCCGCGGCAATAATAAGGACTGTATCGTTATTTTGCAGTGTCGTGAAGTAGGCGTTATATTCACTTGAAGTCCCTCCCATAGTAGAAAGGTTAACCATCTTCGAAATAGAAGCATTTACGATTGGTGTTTTAGAAGCTAGATAGTCAACCGCCTCATGCACGGCTATATTGTAAGCAGAAGTGTTGTCAAAAAATACATTGACGGGGAGCAGGGTTGCTTCGGGTGCAACACCGTATTCTCTACCTAAAGCAATAGAGGAAACATGAGTGCCGTGGTAGTCAGGATCATCAATGTCTAAATAGTCATTGGTATATAGAATTTCATCTGTGGCGGCTAGATATTCAATGCCTCTAGCATCTTGCCAATTCACCCTTGAATTCCCCGAATCATCGTAAAAATCTACGTGGTTAGGGTTAACTCCAGAGTCAACGATTCCAATGGTGATTCCTTGACCTTTATAGCCATCAGCCCATGCAGATGTGGCTTTGGTCACTGTTTGTTGTTCTAACGTTCCAGAAATGGTTGAGGCTGGAAAAGCCGAATAGGTGACGGGAACAAGTGGGTTGGTATCACTGTAAATAACGGTAGGGCTATTATCAGCAGGAATAACATTTGAACCGCCACCTGAACCACCACCTCCACCACAAGCTGTTAGACTTGAAAATACAACGGTGTAAATTAAAGCTCGGGCGAATGGTTGCTTAGATAGACGGTTGACTAACATCATTCATTCGCTCGTAATCGGTTCTTAGAATTTAAAGCCCTTTAAGGCATCTTTAAATTTATCTTCAACTTTTTTCTGAACGTCCTTAACAACCGCTTTTTTCTTTTTCTCAATCTCAGCTTGAGCTTTTTGTGAGACTAATGATTCTAAGTCTAAAGAAATACTTGGGCTGGTTAGTGCACCTTTTAGTTTAACGGGGATTGTGAGTCCGTCTAAATCTTTAAAGTCTGCGCTGCCTTGACCTTTATCGCTCGCAACAATTTTTGTTTTAACTAAGTAGTTTAAAGACTCTTTGGGAAGGTTAACTGTACCACTTCCATTAACTCGCATAAAAGGGGCTTGGGCCGCTAGTTTATTGGTGTTAACAACACCGTTTTTAATGCTTACATCCGCAACTAAAGAGCTAAAGTCAGTTTGCGGTGTTGTATCTGATTTAGCAACGGTTTTGCCACTCATTTTAGCTTGAGCATCGCGGATCGTCTGTGCTAAATTAAAGCCTTTGATAGCGCCGTTTTTTAAATCAACATAAGCGGTACCGTTAAGATGTTTCTTAAATTCTGAAATACGCTCACCCGATGTGGTGATATTGGCTTTCATCGTTCCTGTTCCAGAGAGTTTGTCACTGTCTGCAAAGGCCATTAAGACCTCGCCAATAGGTAGGTTTTTTGTATTGGTTTTTAGACTGTATTTAGGTGTTTTCCCTCTTACGTCTAAACCGGCATTGACTAATACTCGGGTTTTAAAAATATCCGCTTTGAGTGGGTTAATATTTAATTTACCTTTAGCCCCCTTGGTGGTCATAACAATGTTCTTAGGATTAAGTTTATCGAAAGTGGCTTTTCCAACTTTAATTGTGCCGTTAATATCCAGTTTGCGTAATAATTCAACCGGTAATTCAATTTTTGCATCAGCCTCACCTTCAGGAGTAGGGGCTTCAGTAGGTTGTTCTTTTTTAGGTGGTAAGTAACGATTTACGTTAATTTGATTTAGCGTTAAATCATAACGAATTTTAGGTGCGTTAAATTGGCTGACGGCAGCATTACCGGATAATTGTGAGTCATCTAACGTAAGCTTAAGGTTGTTGACGTTTAAAGCCTGCGTTTTAGTTGCAAATTTTACGCCTAGAGAGGCAGCAAATTTGGTTAAGGTTTTAGGGTCAGCCATTTCAGGTAAAGCGACTTTTAACTGTTTAAGAAGTGCTCTTAGGTTAGTTTCTGCAATGTCCAGGTTGGCATTGACAACCGCATCACTCATGATTTGGCTGGCCTCTATATTTCCATTTGCTTTTAAATCTAAGACATTTAGGCTTAGTTTAGGAAGTTTAGCGGTTTGTGCTTTTAGATCAATATCCGCACTGGTGTTTAAGTTAATGCTGGCTTTGCCATTTGGAATAGCTTCACCCGTAACGTCTGAATTTAAAGCGATGGTTTTTGCTTTGAATGCTTGTGTGGTCATATTTCCAGTAAAGTCATTTAGTGTTAACTGACCGCTAACTGAATCTAATGGAAAGTCTTTACCTCCAATGACATCGTAATCAATACTTAAACTGGCTAGTGATAGGGTATTGTTTTCTAGTGAAAAGCTTGGCAAACTTAATTTTGTAGTGGCTTTTTCTACCGGAATGCCATTACCTGATGTGGTATTTTTAACGTTTAAATTACGTATAGCATATTGACCATCTTTGTCTAATTTAGCTTCTAAGTTGATGGCTAGTTTTGTAGTAATGTCTGGTTGACTAATTTGGCTGTCTGCTGAGAGAGCAATAAAGAAGTACTCTCCAAATGTGATTGCACCGCTGGTAAAGTTGAAGTTTTTAAGTGTGATTTTTTGTTGGGTTTGTTGATCATCCCAAAGCACGGTACCATCTTGAATATCAATGCCGCCAAAGTTTAAGGCGGCTAGTTTATCCATAGGGTTTTCAGCAGCATCAACTTCTTTTTTGTCTTCTTGGTCTTGTTCCGTTTTGCTGTTAGCTAAATCATCCCAATTGTTTAAGCCCTCTTTGTTGCGTTCTAAGTTAATAGAAAGGCCATGCAAAGTCAGAGTGTCGACTTCTAATTTTTGGCTTAGTAGCGGTAAAATTGCTGCACCTACTTGAATTTTTTGAACGGTAACAAATGGTTTTTCACTAAAGCCTTTTGCATTGCTCAGTTCTGCAGCTTCTAAATCGATAGATAGGTGAGGAAAAAATGAAAGGCTCATGGTTTCAACTTTAAAATCACGCCCAGTCTCTTTCTTTACAAGGTCGGTGATTTCATCACGATAATCATTAGGATCAACCGTTGCAACGATAACGCCTATCGCAATTATAACAACGGCAATAAGACCTAATAAAACCTTAAGAATTAGACCAAATACTTTCATTTTTTAACTCCACAAAATAAGACAAAAAGATTATAAATAATCTTAACAGATGTTAGGCGCTAATTTTCATAAATTAGCGGTTAAAATACGTAAAAATCTTAATTGTTAAAAGATAAAGGTGACATAAAAAACAAGAGGTTTTTATGGCTTTTTCATCCATTTACCATTTATTTTGATGTATAAACCACTCGGTGTTTTTTCTATCGCTTTTTTGCCTGCTAAAGCTTCAATTTCTGACAAACTTATATTGTGAGTTTTAGCTAGCTTGTTATATTGTTGTTTGCGAGCTTGGTTAATTAATTGTGTTACATTTTGTGCGTTATTTTGGTTTTTGATAACCCCAAGGTAACCATCTGGTTGTTCACCTACTAAGCCTTGCTGCTTAACGCTGCTTAATTGTGACATGGCGGTTGACAAGTTCATCGCCCAAGTTGGGCTTGAAAATGACAGCAGTAAAGTCACTAAAAGAATGTGTATTGGTTTTAAAAAATGCATGTCATTACTCCTTAAAATAAGCCGCTTGATTCGCTAAACATATTGTCTAATTGTTTATCAATTTTAATGAGAATTTCGTGTTGAATTTTTACATTTAAATTAATGTTTATTGGTTCGTTTGGCAAAGCAACCTGAACCGATGGGGTACAAGCCGTTATGTTCAAAAGGGCTCCAATGACCAATGCAAAAGCAAAAGGTTTTGGTGCGGCTTTAAGGTTTTGCTGAAGAGAGCCTGTGGGCAAGGATGAGAGCATGAGTTGTCTCCATTTTTGAGTTATGTTGGCTTAAGTTTAGCAGAGTTATAAGAGATTAGAATCACATTAGGGATGAATTCAGCGTTAATTCATTGTTAATTCATTATTGCTCAATTTGATTGTTGAGTGTTTTGAAGTTTAGATTGAATACGTTTTTTTATGGTTTCACTCACCTGATTGCTGATTTGCATACTGGTAATTAGCGCGGGTAGATCCTCTTCTAATTGAATATTAAAATTAACTTGTCGTCCAGATTCTACCGCAGGGTTTTTACCTTGAAGACTCAGTTTTAATACCAGTTGATTTTTATCGTTATAGGTTATTTTGCTCTGTAGCAAATCATAATGAAAATCTTCTAAGACATTCATCATTAACTGCATACTTTGATGGGTTTGTTTCAAACCGCTTGATGTGGGTTTGTATTGAATTAATCCACCGGGTGATTTAGCTTGTAAAAGCCCTTTTTGTAAAGTGATGAAAGGTTTTTTTAGCAAATTAACACTAAACGGCAAGTTTCCCAAAATGGTACCGGTTCCCTTAATGTCTGCAGAGGGGTATTGTTTGAGTAAGGTTTGAATATCAATGTTCTTTAGATGCAATTGACTGGTAAACGGTTTAGCTAAGTTAATCTCTTGGGAATCTAACCAGGCCTGGCCTTTAAATAATTCGGTGTTTGCATTGTCAATATGTAAGACGCCTTTTATCGGCTGGTTTGCTATGGTTGTATAATCGCCTTTAAATGTGATTGGGCCAACAATTACGCCATGATTAAGTTGTTCAATAGATAACTTTTGCACCTTGGCGATTAATTGATTTTTGGATAGTTCAAATTTTAGCTGGCTTGTTAGTTGGTTAATGGTTGTTTCATTCAATATCCCACTTAAGCCTTTTGTTGATAGGTTTCCCTTAACTTCAAGCTGGTTAATCCAATTGGCGCTATTTTCTATTTTTGCTTGTTTATAGCGCACCGAGCCTTTAGCTTGCAAGATGCCACTTCCAATAGAGACCAGTTTAGGCCAGTCAGCAAAGGTTTTTTGTGGGCTATTACCAGCGAGAAAATAGATGGGAGGGATAAACCAATCACTATAAATTTGGGTGGGTGTATAAAAGGCATTATGAAAAACAACCAGGCCTGCTTTATTTGAAATACTCCCTTTTAATTGAACTTGATTGCCTAAATTAATGGTCTTGTTATTAAGTTTTAAATCTACATTGAGATTCCCCTGGCCTTTCCAAGACTGGGGGAGCAGATGGGCTTGAGTAATTTGATGAGTAGAAAATTGATATTGAGCTTTGAGCTGATGTTTGGTTTGCGTTATTGATTTTGTATCAGTAAACGTTTTTATTACAGGATCTAAGCGTAAGTTTTTAAGTTTTAATTGAAAGTTTTCAGCTTGCGCGATGGGGTGTTGAATATTGCCTGTAAAGGCAACAGATTGAATTTTTCCGGCAATAGAAGCAAGTGATTTAGCGTTGTCTTGTTGAATAGTGAGGTTTTTCCAGCTAAATTTTGCGTTATTAATGGTTAATTGATTATTCGATGCTTTGTTATTTAGTTTGTTCTTTGATTGGTTTTGTGATGTTTTTTTGATTTCGGTTTGTATGAACCCATTGCTTGATTGGAGTTTCCAGGTGTTGCTATTTTTATCTGGGTTAGCTAGGTTAGCTACCCCTTTAAATTTTAATTGGGCTTTAGCCTGCTTGAGCTGAGTTTCAGAGTTTAACTGTAACTTAGGAGAAAATAGGGATAATTCTCCCTTAGCAATTTCTACGGAAGGATGTTTATTTAATGCAATCTTGCCCAGTAAATTTAGGTTAAAGGTAGAATTTTTAATTTGGTTTAAAGGCTGTTTTAACGTTTTACTTTTTAAACTTATCTCAAAAGGGAGTTGAGAAATAAACTCTTTCGTTAACGGAATAGCTTCTTCAGAAAGGCTTGTTATATGATAATTTATGTCATCTAAATCAACGCCATACTGTTGTAATTGTCTATTGATATCCGAGTTTTTAATAAAACTAAGATTACCGTCACTTTCTAATTCATACTGCTTAATCACGCCGTTTTTGGCATTTAGCACGCCATTAATTTTACCTTTAATCATAACCTGGTTTTTTACCGTTACAGGCCGTTGGCTATGAGCAAAAAAATTAAGATTAAATTCCGTGTTTTGTAAAAGGGTAGATAGTAGATCTTGATTTATTTGGTTCGCCTCACCTAAATCAATAGGGTTTAAATTAATAGCGTTTAAATCAATGTCAGCTTTTAGATTGATATTCGCTTTTGGATTAATATTGGCGTTAACTTTGGTGATAATTTTCGTGTTATCTTTAGTGTTATTAGGAGCAATAACTACTGGAAGTGATTGCCCCATCCAGTATTGGCTAATTTGATTAAGCGTTTGCCAATCATTTTGTTTTTTATTTACCAGGCCTGGTAGGTTTTGAATAATAAGCTGAGTTTTTAAATGATTTTTAGTTTGAGTAGACGTTTGATTTTTCCAATCAATAGAGAAAAGTGGCTGGTTATTTTGTTTGTTAAATAAAGAAATAGCACTGTCTAATTGAGTACGGATTAATTGTTGTGATTTTAGGTCAGCTAAAAGTTGTGTATTTGAATGAAAGTTAAGGTTGGGGTGTTTCTTGTCTTGTATATTAAAAGTTAAGTGACTGACCACTTGTTGAGCGTTTATTTGGTTTTTCCAATGGGCTGTCCCACTTAAACTGCAGTTTTGGCTAGAAGGGGATTGACAGGGTTGACTATATTCAATGTGATTTATGTTGATTGTATTTGGCAAATAGGGAAAAACGTTCATTAACGTATTGAGGCTCTTTTCAGTCTCGTCTTTAGGTGTTATGCCTTGTGAACTTAGTTTTACAAATTTAATTGCTGAGGCAATCGCTTGATTGAGTGTTTTTGTATTGGATGTATTGGATGAATAGGGTTGTATATTTGCAGGGGATAGGTTTTGAATTACCGCGGATTCAATATTGATGACATCAATATAGTGGTTTAGATTTTGATTTTGATACTGATTCTGTTCTTCAATACGGATTGCTTGCTTAGAACTGTCATTTATTTTTTTTGTAAATAGCCAACTTATTTCCAGGTTAGTTAACTCGATTTTATAACGATTCTGGAGTGTAAATTCTAGCCTATTAATTTTACTCTGATTTAGCCCCCAAGTACCTAATTGCCAATGTATATCAGAAATTTGGTGTTGTTTAAACGCATCATTTATCCAAAGACGTGCAAATAGAAATAAACTACCAATAATTAACACTAAAATAAGCATAGAAAAGCTTATGGTTTTTAACCACTTCATATTGCAGTTTACTCTTGGTTAATACAGATAGAGACCTTTGCACGAGACCATGAACACATAAAAACAGCTATAATCCTCTATCTTCAAGCTAAAAAATCCGCCCAATAACTGGTTATTATGCGTATTTTTTAGCCTAAATCTAAAGAATTCTATCTTGTTTTTCTTGTGCCCCTGTCTCGTGCAAAGGTCTCAGATAAAAAAATTTTAAAATTAATGCCTAATATTTTTCTTTACACTTAGCAACGGCATTCCAATAAGCTTTGTTGGCATTTTTGTTATTGGTTTTGTTGTCCCACAGGCCACTTTGTTGATCTATACACTTTTCTTCTGCTGATTTTTCACAGCCTGTTAAAAGAAACCCCATAGATAAGGTTGCAACAAGAAAACCTAATGCCGAAATTGATGAAAAAACAGAAATGTTTGATTTGCGTGAGTAAAAAGCCATGTCCAATCCTCTCATTTTAAGTAGTGTGAGACCTTTGCATGAGAGTATGTACGAGTAAAAATGGTTAAAATTCACCTGATTTTTGTTGAAAAACTTGCGAATAGCTAGCTATTCCCTGCGTTTTCCGCCGCAATCAGGCAAATTTTACCTCATTTTTCTTTCGCACCTATCTCGTGCAAAGGTCTCAAAGTATAAAATTCTCTAAGCAAGCATAACGCTAAAATTAAAAAAGGTCTATTTGGGAAGTGCTGATAAAGTTTATGCTTTGCTTATTTTTTTGGTTAACTGATTAGCAGGGTAAATTGGTTGTTAACTAAGTAAAAAAAGTAGTTGTTTTTGAGTATCATAGAAGAGACCTTTTCAAGAGTTGATGAATGGTTAAAAAAGGCGATAATTCTCTATCTTCAGTCTAAAGAATTCTTTTACTTTTTTCTTACATCGCCGACTAGGTCAAAGATCTCATAGAATTAATTTCAAATTGAGACCTTTGCACGAGATAGGTGCGAAAGAAAAATAGGCGTGAGTACCCCCTTGAGGGTAAAAAATTTGCCTGATTCTCGACTTACCCCTTCGGGCGTCGAGTTCTTCGTTTGCGACGGAAAACGTAGGGAATAGCTAGCTATTCGCAAGTTGTCGCCCAACGGAAGTACCCTTGGGGTACAACAAAAAGCAGGTGAATTTTTACCCTCAAGGGGCACCTAGAACCATTTTTACACGTGCATACTCTCGTGCAAAGGTCTCAAATTATCTTATCAAAAGAGAAGTTATGGATTCCATCGAAACGCAACAGTGGACACAACGTTACTCGGATTATTTACAATCGTTACCTTCAAGACCTGCACGTATTGTTTATCAGCGAGATCGAGCTCGTGTTATTCATGCCGCTTCATTCAGACGTTTACAGGCCAAAACTCAAATCTTTGGTTTAAGTGAATCAGACTTTTATAGAACGCGCTTAACTCATTCTATGGAGGTGGCTCAAATTGGGTCAGGCTTAGTTGAACAGTTAATTACCATTGGTATGGATGAAAATGGAGACGATGCGGCCTATATGGAATGGTTGCCGTCATTTTATTTGATTGAAGCCATTTGTTTAGCCCATGATTTAGGGCATCCACCATTTGGTCATGGTGGTGAAGTGGCGCTTAATTACATGATGCGACACTATGGTGGCTTTGAGGGTAATGCACAGACCTTAAGAATTCTAGCTAAATTGGGAGAATATACTCCTAAAAATGGTTTGGATTTATCACGAAGAACGGCTTTAGGCGTGATGAAATATCCTGCCATTTATAATGATGTTATTGCCGCCAATACAACCTATTTAGCACAGCTACAAGAACCACAAGTAGACGATTTTAGAACCCTACAAATGAATCGTTGGTCACCACCTAAGAGTTTATATCTTGAAGAAAAAGCGTTATTTGATTGGGTGCTAGCGCCATTTTCAGTAGAAGATAAGTTACGCTTTACTCAATTAACCGATTGTAAAGGTTGCCATCGTCAAACGCAGTACAAAGCCTTAGATACCACAATTATGGAACTGGCTGATGATATTGCCTATGGAATTCACGATTTAGAAGATGCGCTAGCCATGAAAATGGTAGCTCGTGATTTGTGGCAAACAGAGGTTATGGATAATCCTATCTTTAAGCAATATGCGTTGTGGGATGATGACATGACAAATAAACTCTTTAGTGATTCATCCAAAGGGCGAAAGCATGCTGTCAGTAAAATGGTAGGGATTATGGTTGAGTCTATTTATATGGATGAAAATGATGATTTTGAACACCCCTTATTACGTTATCAAGCCACTTTAAGAGAGGGAGAAGCCGCCGTTTTAGAATTGTTGAAACGTTTTGTTTTTAAAAATGTCATTACCATTCCTGAAGTAAAACAGATGGAGTATAAAGGGCAGTTAATTGTTCTAGAGTTATTTAAATCTTTACGAGCAAACCCAAAGGCCTTGTTACCGTCTGGCTCTTATGAAAAATATTTAAAAGCGGAAAATGAACAAGCCCAACAACGAGTTATTTCTGATTACATTGCAGGCATGACTAATACCTATGCATCCAGACTCTACGCTAAACTCTTTACCCCAACAGAAGGTTCTATTTTTGATCGTTTGTAGGGGGGTATTAGCTGGGGGATATCACCTCGTTCAATATTCTTTCATAGAGTTACCAGGCCTTATATGTTGAAAGTGTTCTCCAGAAGTGGAGAATTTATTAAGGACGCTTAGTAAAGGGATAAAGAGATCTTGCTACCAGGCCAATGACACCCAGAGTGATCCAGGTTATCAGATTAAGACCTTTATCCCCACACACTATAAACTGAACGGTATCTTAGGCAGGACAAGACTCCTAGCCTGTATTCATAAGGTTAGTATAGCCATAGTGTGAACTTACTAAACGAAATTAAATCCTAGCATAAAATAGGTATTTCGAACATGAAAATATACATCGGCATAGACATCAGCAAAGACACCTTTGACGTAGCGGTTTCAACTCAAAAGCAAAGTGTCACTTTTAATAACACCCCAGCGGGGTTTAAAAAGTTTATCAAATGGATGAGCCTTTTTGATTCTCCACACATCGCGATGGAAGCCACCGGGAAATACTATTTAGGCCTCGCATTGCATCTTTACGAACAAGAATACCCTGTGTATGTGATCAACCCATTTAAAATCAAACATCATGCACAATCCAAACTAAAGCGTGTTAAAACCGACAGTGAAGATGCTAAGCTCATCGCAGATTTTTGTGAAGTACACAAACTCAAACCTTGGCAGCCTGACAGTCCGATTATCGCTAAGCTACAAGAGTTCTCAGCACTTCAATCCTTGTTAATTCAAACAAAAACCCGCATTAAAAACCAAATGCAAAGTTCGACAGAAATTGAAGTACAGAAAATTCAAATAGCTCAGATTAAACAGTTAGAAAAGCAGATTGAAAAGATTCAATCCCAAATGAAAGGCTGCGTTCAACAGGATGTTGAATTGGCTAAGCAGATGGCATTATTAAAGTCCATTAAAGGACTGGGTGAAAAAACAGCGATTGAACTCATCACTCATATCAAAGACATTTATCGTTTTGATAATGCAAAGGCCTTAGCCTGTTACTCTGGTCTTGTTCCACAAATACAGCAATCGGGTAGTAGTTTAAATCGCTCATCGCTTTCCAAAATGGGCAATGCGAATTTAAGGAAGTGTCTCTACATGCCTGCGGTAAATAGTATTGCATACAACCCTGTCTTAAAATCCTTTGCAGACAATCTGAGAAAAAGAGGGGTTGCAGGTAAGAAGATAGTTGCCGCGGTAATGCGCAAATTAATTCATCTGGTTTATGCTATTCTGAAGAGTGGTAAACCCTTTGATCCAGAATATAAGATTGGTGCTTGACTATGAAAATCAAACACGGTATCTGGTAACTCTATATTGCCAATTCTGAATTAGTTAATCTTTATCGTTTAATGTTTGTTTTTTTGGAAGGTAATACTTCTTAACAATAAACGGTTTAATCGTTTGATTGTCTTTAATCCCTTGAGTAAGGTTAATGTTTGATATTTCAGAACTACCAGGCCTGGTAACTTCAGTATTTTGTGAATGAATTCTTTGTGATAGTTGATTAATTGCCCACTCTATATGCTCGTCTACCAAGTCATTTAGCGTGCCCATTTTGTTTTGTAGTTGTTCAATCATTTGATTCAGCAAATGAGTGTTTGCTCTTGCATTGCCTATGGCGATGGCTAAATTACGATTCCATTGAATGTAACCGATTCTACGAATAGTAGAGCCCTCTAGTTTTTTTAAGAATTGCTCTTCTGTCCAGCTCCAAAGCTCCAGCAAACTAGCAGAATCTAAATTTTGTTGATCTTTAAAGGCCGTTTCAGCCGTTGGTTGGGTAAATTTATTCCAAGGACAAACGAGTTGACAGTCGTCACAGCCATAAATACGATTGCCAATTAAAGGTCTAAGTTCTTTGGCAATAGAACCTTGAAATTCAATGGTTAAATAAGAAATACAACGACGAGAATCGACTATGGCGTTGCCAACAATCGCTTGGGTTGGGCACTCATCAATACACGCTGTGCAAGGGCCACAGCCTTGTTTTTCAAAAGGTGGGTCGGCAGGTAAATTAAGGTTGGTGTAAATCTCACCTAAAAAAAACCAGGAACCTGCACGGGGGTGAATTATTAAACTATTTTTGCCAATAAAGCCTAAACCCGCTTTTTCAGCAAGAGGGCGTTCAAGTACCGGGGCGCTATCCGTAAAGGCACGGTATTGAAAATTATCACAATGTTCATTGATTTTATTTGCCAGTGCTTGCAAGCGTTTACGAATGAGTTTGTGATAGTCTTTGCCCAACGCATAACGTGAAACATAAGCTTTTTCTGGATTATGGAGCTGTTTGGTTGCCAGTTCAGCATCATTGTCAAAATAGTTTAAACGTACACTAATTACACTTACTGTACCGGGTTCTAGTTCATTGGGTCGAGTGCGTTTAGTGCCATGGCGCTTCATATACTCCATTTCGCCATGAAAATTTTCACCTATCCAGTTAAAATAGCGCGCTTCATAGTCTGATAAATCTGTATCTGAAATACCAATGTCGGCAAACCCGAGTTCTTTACCCCAGATTTTAATTAGAGTCGCTAAATCGGCCACCGTTTTTGACGTTGCTGAAGAAGGGATTGAATGAGAAGGGTGAGATACTGAATTCATGTGACATAGTGTATCAAATAACTAAAAATTATAGACAGACAGACTGAATAAAGGTTGTTTTAGTTGCTTTTTTTTGAATTTTATCCAGAATGCGTTCTTTTTTATGAATTTAAAGCTAATAAATTCATGAAATTAAATTTTGGGTTTTACACTACGAAATACGCGCATGATTTTGTGTTAAAACGTTTATAACAATGTAAGAGATTTTAAGGTAGATATGTCTCAGTTAACGACAGAAATAAAATTGCTAAATGAGTCTGAAAGTATTGATTTTGCAGGGCTGGTGGCAAATATAGTGGCTAAAGAGAATGGCTTTGAAAAAGGCTTAATTTTCTATTTGTATGGGGATTTAGGGGCAGGTAAATCATTCTTCTCTCGAGCCTTTGTACAGCACTTTTTACCGGGTCAAAAAGTGAAAAGTCCAACTTATACTATAGTTGAAAGTTACAATTTTTCTACAAATACGATACATCACCTTGATTTATATAGACTTTGCGATCCAGAAGAGTTAGAGTATTTAGCTATAAGGGATTTGCTGAATGAAAATTTTGTGGCTTTAGTCGAATGGCCGCAAAAAGGGAAGCCAATTTTACCGGCTGCTGATATCGAATTTGAATTTATTTATGAAGATATTGGTCGGACCGTTAAAGTGAATGCGGTTTCTGAAAAAGGTAAATCTTTAGTTGAAAAATTATCTTAAAACAATGGTTGTATGGCGTCTTAGTATTAATGGCAAAGACTTGTATCAGCTGTCAGTTAAATGGCATGCCTGTTTGGCATGGTTTTTGATAAGAATAGCTTAACTTTTTGGAAAAAACATAAAGTTAAATTAAAGTAATACGTGGCATCGTCCGTAAAATCTTAAAAGGCTAACTTAATGAAATCGCTAGATTTAACTCGAAAAACAATTTCTTTTAGTTTGGGCATCTTAATGTTGCTTTGGATGGAAACGGTAGTGGCTAGTAGTCAACTATCAAGCATGCGCATTGGTCAAACAGAAGATAAAACCAGAATTGTTTTTGATTTAAAACAAAATAAAGATTACAAAGTTATCGAACTTAGTAATCCTTCAAGATTAGTTGTTGACTTTGCTAATACTAAAAACGGTCTTTCATTTAAAAATAAACATATCACTGATCCGCGTCTATTTAAAATTAGAGTCTCGGATGATAAAAAGCGTGTTCGCGTTGTTTTAGACTTACATAAAACGCCAGTTTATAAAGCTTTTATTTTGAATTCAAAAGGTACACAACGTTTAGTTGTTGATTTAACAGATAAAGCTATAAAACTTAAACCATCTCGAAAAATTAACGATTTGGTGAAAAAACCTGTCGTTTCTCAAGAGAAGTTAGCTAAAAAACAAAATCAAGCGGTTAAGGTCAAAGCCACTAAAGCTACCAATGTCGCCAAGGTTAATCACAGTGTTCAAGAGCATCATGAAAAGCATAATGAAAAACCCCAATCGCCTTTAATTGCTAAGTCTTCAAAAACTAAAGTGGTTAAAAAGGTGATAAAACCTCATAAAACAGAAGTTAAGCAATCGCTTAAGCAACAAAAATTTGCTGAAAATAAAAAAACGGTTAAACACTCGCTTGTTAAGCCATCTAAAAATGCAACCCCCATTATTCAGCTGAGTAAAGCTAAAACTGAAAAAGCGTCAACGGCGAATAAGGCAACCGAAAGCCTATTAAATAAACAAAGTTCGGCTTTTCCTGTTAAACATGATTTTATTGTCGCGATCGATGCGGGTCATGGTGGTAAAGATACCGGTGCGATTGGGCATAATCGAATTTATGAAAAAAATGCGACATTGCGTATGGCGAAGTCGTTAAAAAAGATAATTGATGGTCAACCAGGAATGCATGCTGTTTTAACTCGTGATAAAGATGTTTTTATCCCTCTGTCAAAACGTGTAAAAATTGCTAAAGAAAAAAATGCCGATTTATTTATCTCTATTCATGCCGATGCATTTAATGATCATTCAGTAAGAGGTGGTTCGGTTTATATTTTATCGGAGCGTGGCGCTAGTAGTACGATGGCGAAACTTTTAGCAAAAAGTGAAAATGCGTCTTTAGATGAGGTGAGTTTAAATGGTTTAGATGACGATGTCGCTTTTGCGTTAAGTGATTTATCAAGAGAAGCGACCGTTAAAGAGAGTCGTAAGTTAGCTAAAACCGTATTAGGTGAAATGCAGAAAAAAGTAAAAATGCATAAGCATTCAGTACAATCCGCAGGTTTTGCAGTATTAAAATCAATTGATATGCCTTCATTGTTAATTGAAACCGCTTTTATTTCTAACCCGCATGAAGCTCGTAATTTAATGAGCCGAAAGTTTCAAATGAAAATGGCTGGTGCCATTGTTGATGGTTTAGCTAAGTATGTGGATCAGAATACTAAAAAGACGCGTTGGGGTGAAACCTTGTATGTTCAGTATAAAGTGCAAAGAGGTGACACACTTTCGCAGATTGCCGCTAACTATGCGGTAACCACGCAAACCCTTAAGAAGTTGAATGGGATTAAGAATGCGAATTCTTTATATGTGGGTAAAAAGTTAAAAATTCCAGTCTCAGAAAAGCTTGTAGCAGGGCTTTAAGAGTTTTAAGTGCTTTAAGTTCTTCAAGGTTTAATCGATGCCTTCCTAAGATAAGCGTCTCTGTGAATCTTAGAATGCCTGATAGCCTTGCTCAGTAATCACACCATTTAATGGCACATCCCACTCTTCATGTGGGAGTTCTGCCGTTTGTTGGCATTGATGAGCCCAACCGATTAGTTGAGTAGAATTGTTGGGTTGATCTAGCTTGAATGCAAATGTTCTATCATAATAGCCTCCACCCATTCCTAACCTGTTTCCCCTTAAGTCAAAACCCACCAAAGGCATAAAAACCCAATCCATAGCTTGACCATTTTGATGTTGACTATGAGTCAAGTGTGGCTCCAAAATACCAAATTGATTTTTTATCATTTCACTTTTAGGCGTGTAATTTGCAAAGGCCATGTGCCATTCATCTTTGGTTTCTAAAACCGGAAGATAGACATTGTGTTGCGTATTGTTCCACAAGTATTGAATCGCTTCTTGAGTACTGAGCTCGCCATCTTGGGATAAAAACAGGGCGATGTTTTGTTTTTTTTGAAAGGCTTTTTCGGTATTTAGTAAGTTAACAAAGTGGTTAAAAGCTTTTTGAGCGTGATGAGTTTGTTCTGAATGGGAAAGGTTGTTGCGTTGCGTTCGAAGATGTTTGCGAATTTCAGAAGGTTTCATGATTTTAGATGTTTCATGATTTAGGGAGCATAATATTGGGTGTTTCATTAATTTTAAGGTTTTTACAATTATTGAAACATTGATGAATTAAAAGAACACAAGCTACTAGACTAAAAGCCCTAGACCGAGAGAGTCCAGGTGGCAGTCTCCTCAAGAAATTTAGGCTTCTCGGGTTAGCAAAGCTAACGAGATGCGCACCATTTCAAGTATCTGACCCCAATATTGTAATTATCGGAACGGGGTTTATGCCTAGTAACCTTGTGCATGTTCATTATAACAAAAGGCAGAATGATAAAATGCTCGGAGCGGCTTTTTTTCATTAAAATTTTTAATAAAGCGGATAAAAAAACAATGATAGATAGGTGGTAATGCTTAGTGTTTTAGGATTTAAGCTTGATTGGATGAGGCTTTTTTGGTGGCTTCACTTGCTACTTGATTAATAACCCCATCCAGTTGATCTTCTAATCGCAAGCTATATTGAGTGGTGTCATCTTTTAATTGTAAATAATCAAAGCAAAGGTTTAGTGCAACCATTAGTATTTTACCTTCACCCTTTAAACCTGGAAGTTGGTCAAGTTTATCTTCTAGAAGAGTTGCAGCTTCAATTAATCTCTCACGCTCATGAGTTTCGCAAGGAATTTCAAAAGTGTGATTCATTAAGGTTAGCGTTAGCACGATGGTACTCCTAGACGGTAAGTGTTTTTATAAGTTACTGAACTTAATCAAGAATTATTTATCTTAAATCAATAGCTAAGTTTGATTAGAAAGTAATTTACTTTTATTGTGATATTATTCCCCAATCATACACGTTTAACAAGAGATAGTTGTAATGGATTTTGAACAAGTTAATGAGGCGATTGCGCCTTTTCCTGAATTAGAGTCACCCGCGTTTATTCAAGGCATGTTGATTGGATTAATCTGTGGTGATAATGATATTCAAGAAGCCGTTTGGGTAAAAAAGTTAATTGAAGAAGCGCAAATTAAATCAGTAAAAGAGTCGTTTTTAAAGGTTTTAGATGAGGTCTTTCAAGAGACCAATAAGGGCTTGAATGGTTCTGGGTTTGAATTGAATTTGTGCATTCCTGATGATAATGAATCTTTAGTGTTTAGAGCGGCCATGCTGGGTCAGTTAAGTGAAGGTGTGCTTTATGGATTGGGTTTAATTGGTGCTCTAAATGATGCAGAGCGAGAGATTCCTAGAGAAGTTCAGGAACTTGTTGATGACTTGGGACAAATTGCCCGTATTGATATTGAAGGTTTAAGTGACTCTGAATCAGTAACTGATATAGAAGAATCTGATTTTATGGAGTTGGTTGAATTTGTGAGAATTGGTATTTTGACGATTAATGAAGAATTAAACCCTTCTCAGGCTGCGCCTATTATGGATGCGGTTCCTGATTCAGATACATTGCATTAAACTGATCAATTACTCATTTTATAAAGCCTAATACTATCTGATAATATTATCTAATAATGGACACTTAATGGATTCTTTCTATTCTAAAAACCGAGATAAACTTTTAAGCCAAATGCCAGAGAATAGCGTCGCTGTCGTCGCTTCTGGAGAGGAACAAATTCGTAATCGAGATGTGGAGTTCGAATTTCGTGCAGAAAGTGATTTTTTCTATTTAACGGGTTTTACTGAACCCGATTCGGTTTTGTTTTTAATCAAACGGTCGGATGATAATCAAGCGGTTCTCTTTTTACGTCCAAAAGATCCTGAACAAGAAACTTGGCAGGGTAGACGATTAGGTGTAGATAGTGCGTGTAAAGCTTTGCAAATTGACCAGGCCTGGTCAATTGACGAGTTAGATGAGCAAGCGTTAGTTTTATTGGAGAATATGGATTCAATCTTTGTAAGTTTTTCTCAATTAACTCAATGGAGTGAATCTATTAATGCTTGGATTGCTCAGCTAAAACAGAAAGTACGTAAAGGTATTGCTGCACCTTCCAATATTTGTGATTTAGATAAAATCTTGCATGAGATGAGAGTGTTTAAATCATCTGAAGAAGTAAATCGTATGCGCCAAGCAGCACAGGCTTCTGTAAAAGGTCATTTAGCGGCAATGAAAGCGGTTAAATCTAGCAAATATGAATATCAAGTGCAGGCTGCATTGGAATCTGAGTTTATGCAGCAAGGTTCACCACGAGTTGCATTTACTTCAATAGTGGCATCAGCAGATAACGCTTGTATTTTGCACTACACAGAGAACCGTAGCAAAATTGATAAAAATGCATTGGTGTTGGTTGATGCAGGAGCCGAAATTGACGGTTATGCTGGTGATATTACGACAACGTTCCCTGCTAGTGGACAGTTTTGTGAAGCTCAAGCAAATTTATATAGTTTAGTATTAAAGGCTCAGCAATCGGCTATACAAATTATTAAGCCTGGCGTGACTTATGATGAAGTGCATCAAACTACATTAAAAGTCTTAACGGCAGGTTTAGTAGAGTTGGGAATATTAAAAGGTAGCCTGAACGACTTAATAAAGCGAGAAGCTTATAAACCCTTTTTTATGCATGGTACGGGTCACTGGTTAGGTATGGATGTGCATGATGTGGGCGATTATAAAAAGCAGGGTGAATGGCGTGAACTTAAAGCCGGAATGGTCTTGACTGTAGAACCGGGTTTATATATTTCTAGTGAGCATTCTGATGTTGATGCTAAGTGGCATAATATTGGAATTAGGATTGAAGATGATGTCTTAGTCACTCCAAAAGGTCACGAAGTGTTAACTAAAGGTTTACCAAGAACGGTCGCTGAGATTGAAGCTTGGATGGCTAAAAATTAAGTTTTATTTGCATAAATGGTAAGAGTCCTTTACAAGGCCTCTATAAATGTGTATTTGATAGAGTATTTATAATAATGGTTAATTCTGATTTAACGTTAAATTCTGATGAACTGAGTTGTGATGTCTTTATTGCTGGAGGAGGACCGGTTGGTTTAATGTTAGCAATTGGGCTATCTGGTTTAGGCAAAAAGGTTGTTATCGCAGAACGTTTTGCACCTAGCTCAGATAATCCCGATGAGGTAAAGAATTCATTTGATGGTCGGGTTTTAGCCTTATCAAAAGGCTCTCAAGTTTTATTAGAAAAAATAGGCGTTTGGTCAAAGCTAAAACCCCATACCACAGCAATAGAGCATATTCATGTTTCACAAAAGGGCTATTTAGGCATTACGACCTTACACGCTACAGAAGTTGATGTTGATGCGCTTGGTTTTAGTGTTCAATCTAATGATTTAGGACGGGTTTTGTGGTCTATTGCCTCTGAATCAGAAAACATGACTTTATTATGCCCAGGTAGTCTAGAAAGCTTTACGGAAAATGAGTCTGGGGTGGAAGTCAAAGTTTCATTAGACTCGGATGGTTTAAAACAGATACAAACCATAAAAGCGCAATTAGTGGTTGGTGCAGATGGCACACAGTCTAAAGTGCGTGAAATATTGCAGTTACCGATTGAAGAAAATTCTTATGATGCTTTTGGTGTATTGGCTCAAATAGAAACAGAACAACATCCCCAAGGATGGGCTTATGAGCGTTTTACTCAAGACGGTCCTGTCGCATTATTGCCCATGCATGACCACTTTCATAAAGCCGTGATGGTTTGCTCTAAAGAAGAGGTTGAGGCAATTAAGGCCTTAAATGATGCGGATTACATTAATTTATTTGCGGAAAAGATGGGGGAACGTTTAGGGCGTTTTACTAAAGTCAGTCCAAGAATTGTTTATCCGTTAAAAGAGACGTATGTTCCTCAAATGACCAAAGGACGAGCTGTTCTAATGGGTAATGCTTCGCATACCCAACACCCTGTGGCTGCGCAAGGATTAAACTTAGGTATACGAGATATCGAAGAATTTTTAAATAGTGTTGATTCAACCGATGATTTAGGTGACCAGGCCTGGTTAAATAATTATGCTAACAAACGAAAACCAGATCATCAAAAAGTTATGGGTTTAACCGATAGTTTGATTCAAATTTTTCAGCACTCATCTCCAATGATAGGTCATTTACGAGGTCTTGGTTTAATGGCGATGCAAGCCATGCCAGGTGTTAAACGTCGATTTTCAAAATTTGCAATGCGAGGCAATCGTGCATGAGTAATTCTAATTTAACGAATGATGTTTGGGATGTAATTGTTGTTGGTGGCGGCATGGTTGGTTCTGCAACGGCTTTGGGCTTAGGTCAGCAGGGGATGAAAGTTCTACTTTTAGAAAAGCAACCTGTTGATTTAGATTGGCAAGAAAACTCGGCTTACCAAGTCAGAGTAAGCGCACTAAGCCGAGCTTCTGAGAAAATTATTAAAAACTTAAAGGCATGGCAAGGTATTGAAAACAGACGTTTTCACCCTTTTACAGCAATGCATGTTTGGGATGAAGTAACACCTGGAGAAGTTCATTTTTCTGCTCAAGATATGCATGAAGATAATTTAGGTTATATCGTTGAGAATAATGTTATTCAAGCTTCTCTCTGGGAGCAAGTGCTTGCTTGTGAAAATATCACCACGCTTATTGATGTAAATATTGATAATCTTGTCTTTAAAAACAACCAGGCCTGGTTGTCTGTAGATAATATTGGAATATTTAAGACGGAATTGCTGGTGGGAGCCGATGGTGCTTTCTCTAAAGTACGACAAATGGCCAATATTGGTTTAGATACTCATGATTATGAACAGTGTGCCGTTGTTGGTTGCGTTAAAACTGAATTACCTCATGAGGACACCTGTTGGCAACGTTACACCAGTAATGGGCCGTTTGCTTATTTATCAATGGGTAATAATGTTAGCTCTATTGCGTGGTATTTACCTTCCGATAAAATGCAATGGGCTTTAGACTTGCCTGATGATGAATTTTCTAAAGAGATTGCTAAGGCTTCTGATTACCGTTTAGGGCAGGTTGTTGAAGTGGCTGAAAGAGGGGCTTTTCCTCTGGTAAGAAGACATGCTGAACATTATGTAAAGCCTAATTTAGCATTAGTGGGTGATGCAGCACACACTATACATCCACAAGCAGGACAAGGCGTGAATTTAGGCTTGTTAGATGCGGCGGCTTTAGTAGAAACGATATTAAATGCAAAACAACTCAATAAACCATGGGGAAGTTTTTCAGTGCTTAGAAAGTATGAGCGTTGGCGCCGTGGTGATAATGCATTAGTGCAACGTTCAATGGAAGGTTTTGACTGGTTTTTTAAACAAGATATGGCATTAAAATCCTATATTCGTAAACCACTTTTACCTCTCGCTAATAAACTGACTCTGGTAAAAAATTGGTTGATGGGGCAAGCATTAAATGGACGTGAAGCCTTACCTAAATTGGCTAAGAGTGAATCTATCCATTAATGAAGATTAACAACAAGTTTAAAAAAATAGACTGAATTTAAGCTGGATTTAATGATTATTAACACACAAAAAATAAATTCCTTTTTAGGCGTAGCAGGCGTTAATCCTTCTGAGCGACTTAAAGCACGACAGATTGGACGTATTTTTGAATTTTTAGTTTTGCTTGCTCTTTTGGTCGTTTTTGCACGTTTACTTATTTTTTACAATGACGGTGTGGTTAAGACAGACTGGATTACTCACGCTATTTGGTTAGTCTTTTTTCTTGAGTTGGTTTTTAATCTCTTTAATGTTGAAAAAAAGATCCGTTATTTAAAAGAGAACTGGCTAAATGTTTTAATTGTGTTAATTGCTTTTCCAGCCGTTGAGTGGGGCAACGATTGGATTGTCGCTGTACGTTCATTACGTTTAGTGTTGTTTTTACGCTTCTTTAATGGTTTCTTTAAAGATATTATTATTGTTCTTGGGCGTAATCGTTTTGGTCAAATTCTTTCGATTTTTGCTTTTATTATTATTGGATCAGGGGCGATATTTGCTTATTTAGAAGATCGCCAGGTTTGGGATGGTGTTTGGTATGCTCTAGTCACTATCACCACGGTAGGGTACGGAGATGTGGTTCCTGTTTCTGATGAGGGAAGAGTTTTTGGCGTGATTTTGATTCTCTTCGGCGTGGTTTTTTTCTCTTTGGTTACAGCCAATATATCTGCTTTTTTAATTGGTTCTGAACAGCGTAAAGTCGAGAGTGATATTTTGTCATATATGAAGTTGACTGAAAAACGCTTAGCCGAACAACAAGCTTTAAATGAAGACCAAGTAGAAAGGATTGTTCTCCATATGAGTACAGAGATAGCTATGCTACGTGAAGAAATTAATGAAATGCATATTAAAACAGCGTCTCAAATTAAAAACACTCAAGATGAAGAAGACCTTACCAAGTAGGGAAATTTCATTGCAAAGTTCTCTTTAAGAGACCTTTGCATGAGATAGGTACGAAAGAAAAATAGGCGTAAGTACCCCTTGAGGGTAAAAATTTTGCCTGATTCTCGACTTACCCCTTCGGGCGTCGAGTTCTTCGTTTGCGGCGGAAAACGCAGGAAATAGCTAGCTATTCTCAAGTTGTCGCCCAACGGAAGTGCCCTTGGGGTAAAACAAAAAGCAGGTGAATTTTTACCCTCAAGGGGCACCTAGAACCATTTTTACTCGTGCATACTCTCGTGCAAAGATCTCTTTAAGTAAGTAAACGCACAAAATAAGCTTATAGAGTGATTAACTTATTTGACATTTAATAGGTAAAGTCCTATATTCATTGCACCAAATTATTTTTATATACCATAAAGGAAATTACGGATGGTAGATAGACGTCTTCAGGTGTTCCACACTGTTGCTAAAGTGATGAGTTTTACTAAAGCTGCAGAAACCCTTCATATGACTCAGCCCGCGGTGACTTTCCAAGTTAAACAATTAGAAGATTTCTTCAATACTCGTCTTTTTGATCGTACTCATAATAAAATTACCTTAACTGAAGCGGGTAAAGTAGTTTATGACTATGCGGATCAAATTCTTGAACATTACGAGAAAATGAATAGTGAAGTTAGAGAGTTAACTGGTGAGGTTACCGGTACATTGGTAATTGGTGCAAGTACTACCATTGCTGAATATATGTTGCCGAGTTTACTAGGCGCATTTAAAAAGCAATTTGAAGATGTAAATATTCGACTTCAAGTTGGCAATACAGATGCGATTGTTTCCATGGTTGAAAACAACATGATTGATCTTGGGCTTGTAGAGGCACCAGTACAAAATAAAAACCTAGAAGTTGATGTTTGTCGTGTTGATGAGATGCAGCTTATTTGTCCTTTGGATCATCCATTAGCTAAGCGTGATAAAGTTACTGTTGAAGATTTCCGTAAATATGGTTATATTTCGCGAGAAGAAGGTTCAGGTTCTAGAACGGTAATTGATTCGTATATTAGAGAGCAGGGCTTTAGCTATAGCGATTTAAATGTGGCTATGGAGTTAGGTAGCCCTGAAGCGGTTAAAATGGCAGTAGAATCAGATGTTGGTTTAGCGGTTGTTTCTCGAACTACGCTTTCAAAAGAGCTCCGCCTTGGAACTTTAAAAGCCATCCCTTTAGATCCTCCAATTTTACGTCCATTTTCTCATGTTCGCCAAAAACACAAGTTCCGTCATAGAGCGGTAGGTGAGCTACTTGAGTTTGCAGTAGAGTATTGTCTAGATAGAGCAACTGAGCTAGGTTTTAGAATTCCTACTGAAGAAGAGCAGTCTCTGGGTAGAATTAAATAAAGGGTAGAACCAATTAAAGATTGAGCATTAAAAGATAATTAAAAGCTTTATCTTCTATTAAAACAAAAAAGGCCCGAAAGGGCCTTTTTTGTTTTACAGATATTGTGTTAAAGATTGTCAGAAGCAAACTCTGCTAATCTTGAGCGCTCGCCTTGTTGAAGAGTAATGTGGGCACTATGTCCCCAATGTTTAAAGCGGTCAACGACATAGGTTAGGCCTGTTGTTGTCTCGGTTAAGTAAGGTGAATCAATTTGCCCAATATTACCTAAACATACCACTTTGGTGCCTTCGCCGGCTCTTGTCACTAACGTTTTCATTTGTTTAGGTGTTAGGTTTTGTGCCTCATCTAAAATAATAAATTTCTTCTGGAATGTTCTACCACGCATAAAGTTCATCGATTTAATTTTGATGCGTTTGCTTAGTAGTTGTTGAGTGCTCTCTTTTTCCCAGTCGGTATATCCATCTGAATCCGTTAGGACTTCAAGGTTGTCCATTAAGGCACCCATCCATGGCGTCATTTTTTCTTCTTCAGTTCCGGGTAAAAAACCAATGTCTTCACCAACCGGAATGGTGGCTCGAGTCATAATGATTTCATTGTAGAGGTTTTGATCTAAGGTTTGCTCAAGAGCGGCGGCTAAAGTCAGTAATGTTTTACCCGTACCGGCAATACCCAGTATAGAGACAAAATCAATATCTGGATCCATAAGGTAATTTAAAGCAATGTTTTGTTCTGCATTACGTGCGGTGATGCCCCAAATTGAGTTGTTAGGGCTTCTAAACTCTTCCATGTATTCAAGAGTGGCTTTACCATGACTAACTTTTCTGACAATGGCATTAAATCCGGCATCATTTTGACTAATTAACCCTTGATTTGGGAACCATTTACATTGTTTATCCGCTTCTAGCTCATAGAAGGTTCGGCTTCCTTCTTGCCATGATTTCATCGAGCTTCCGTGAGTTTCAAAGAAATTTTCTTCAAGATACTCCCAGCCGGTATAAAGCAAATCCGCATCTTCTAAAACACGGTCGTTAAAATAGTCTTCGGAGTGCAGGCCTACTGCCGAGGACTTAATACGCATGTTAATGTCTTTAGTGACTAAGGTGACATTACGATTATTGTATTTCTCTTTTAAAGCTAAACCGGTTTGTAGAATGTGGTTATCGGCTTTATGGCTAGGTAGGGAATCTGGTAAATCAACCGCCAGCGGTTCAGTTTCAAAGAAGAGTTTACCTAAGATAAGTTCTTCTTGATTGGGGTTGGGGTGAATGCGTTCTAGTGATAAGCCGGCTTTAATCTCCTCAAAACTAGCATTACTAATGATTTGATCGATAAGTCGGTTCGTTTCTCGAACATTTCGTGAAACTTCAGACATTCCTTTTTTACCGGCATCAAGTTCTTCTAATACCGTCATGGATAAAAAGATATCATGCTCTGCAAAATTAAAAAGAGCCATAGGGTCGTGCATTAATACGTTGGTATCTAAAATAAATAATCGTTTACAATCATTGGTCATCTAAGATCCTTTGAAAATTTGCTTGATTAGTTTGAGCTCTTTACACGAATCATAAGTAAATAAAAAAGATGTGATTTGTGTAAAGGTTTTAGTTTTGTAAATTTTTAAGTGTTTCTAATACTTCTTGAGCGTGGCCTTTTACTTTTACATTTCTCCATTCTTTAATTAATTCACCGGTTTTGTTGATAATAAAGGTGCTTCGAACTATGCCCATGTACTCTTTTCCAAAATTCTTTTTAAGCTGGTAAACACCAAAAAGTTTGCAAAATTCGGTTTCAGGGTCTGAGATAAGTTCAAAGCTAAAATTCTGTTTTGTGATGAAGTTTTCATGGCGCTTTATTGAGTCGAGCGATGCACCATAAATTTGGGTGTTAAGTTTAAGAAAGTCTGGCGCTAGGGCTGAGAAGTCTAAGCCTTCTGTTGTGCAGCCAGGGGTGCTATCTTTGGGGTAAAAATAAATGACTGTGTAATGGTTTAAAAAATCGTTTTGTGTGAGGGTTTTGTGAGAGTTAGCCGATACAGAGGTTACTGAGAAGGAAGGAAGTTTTTCGCCTATTTGTAAAGTCATTAATATGTCCTAATATTTAATTTCTAAGATTTAGTATGCCGACTTTTATTGGTATGTACAAGTATAAAAAAGCTTTAAATTCAGTAATAAATAAGAAAGCTTAAACATGATGTTTGGCTACAGAGGGATAAGGGGAATATTTGGTTGAAGTGTGGGGTTGGAAAGGGTAATATTACATTTTTTATACGACTGTAAAATGAATGGAGAAATTCACCGTGTTTAGAGGCAGTATGGTGGCGTTAGTCACACCTATGTTAGAAGATGAAACTGTAGATTTTAACGCCTTAGAAAAATTGGTGGAATTTCATATAGCTTCTCAAACAGATGTTATTGTAGCGATGGGAACCACGGGCGAGTCTGCGACTTTAAACATGCAAGAACATTGTGAAGTTGTACGTTTTGTGGTTGAAAAAGTAAATGGTCGAATTCCTGTTATCGCTGGTACGGGCGCGAATTCTACTAGCGAAGCTATTGACTTAACGCAGTGTGCCAAAGATTCGGGTGCAGATGCTTGCTTGTTGGTAACGCCTTATTACAATAAACCAACCCAGGAAGGCTTGTATCTTCATTATAAAAAAGTGGCAGAAACAGTCGATATTCCACAAATTCTATATAATGTACCTGGTCGTACAGCTTGTGATTTATTACCTGAAACGGTAATTCGCCTGGCGAAAGTTAATAATATTATTGGTATTAAAGAGGCTACCGGTGAAATTAATCGAGTGGCTCAAATTAAAGCTGGTGTATCTGATGATTTTGATTTGTATACCGGGGATGATGCGTCAGCGGTAGATTTTATTTTAGCTGGCGGCCATGGTGGAATTTCAGTGTCAGCCAATGTAGTACCTAAACAACTTCATGATGTTTATGCAGCGGCATTAGCGGGGGATGAAAGTAAAGCTCGTGAGTTAGATGCACCATTGCAAGTAATTCATAAGGATCTCTTTGTTGAATCAAGCCCTATTCCCGTGAAATGGGCTGTAGCTGAAATGGGCTTGATAGGCTTAGCTATTCGTTTACCTCTTACTCCCCTTTCTTCAAGTTGTCAGCCGATTGTGCGTAAAGCTTTGTTAGAAGCGGGTGTCAATCTTAAGTAATTTAAATTTTTTTATTATCGAGACGAACTGATTAACGGTCTCCAATTAAAGGTAAAAGTTTTATGCGTCTTTATGCAAAAACGTTTGTATTAACTACATCTATAGCGACTATAAGTTTAAGTGGTTGTTCAACAATTTCGAATCTGTTTGGTTCAGATGGAAGCTACCGTGATAATGAAGGTAAATTAGTAAAAACGCTTGAGATACCACCAAATTTATTTAATCCCGCAAAACCTCAAACTGAGATGCCTTTAGCTTTGAAAAAAGCAGAGCAAGATGCGTTGGCTGAAAAAGATACTTATGACTATATTCCAAACTTTAAATCAAAAGGTTTAGCAATTAAAAATAACCTATCTGAACGTTGGATGGAGATTGACTCGACAAATAGTGAGCAAGTTTGGTCTAGTTTAAAACGTTTCTTTATTTCTAAAGGGTTTGGTATTGCTGAAGAACGTAAAGATATTGGGGTTTTAAAAACGGATTATTTGCAACGTACAGAGCTAGTTCCTTTAGATGATGTAGGTCCACTGACTAAAATGTTGAATAGCTGGCGTCCTGAATTGGCTGATGGCGTTTACGATAAATTTACTGCAAGGGTTGAATCTGATCCTAAAGATGGGGTTGTTAGAGTCTATATTAATCATAGTGAACTTTATTCTCCTGATGCAAATGAGGCACGTGAAATAGATCGCCAATGGCGTATCAAGCCTTATAATCCTGTTATGGAAGCACAAGCTTTGTATGAAGCGATGGTTTTCTTTGGTTCAAGTAGTGAAAAAGCACTCGCTCAATTGAAAGTCACTGAGCAAATGGTTGAGGTTGTAGAGGGTGAAGAACTTGAAGGCCTAGCCTTTAGAGCGAGTATGGACAAGAGTTGGAGTTATTTACAGGCGATGATTTATCGCGCAAGCTGGTCTATTGATAAGGTTAAGGCTTCAGCCAATGAAATGTGGGTTCAAGTACCTAAATCTGCTAAAGAAGATGATTCATTCTTATCGAGTTTAGCTTTTTGGCGTGATTCAGGTAAAAAAGCCTTACCTGATTTGTTAAAACTTAAATTAACGCAATCAGAAACAGATTCTGAAAAAGTTATCTTAACGGTTAGCTCACCAGAAGGTTCTGCACCTTTAAATGATAGCCAGAGACGTTATGTATTTGAAAGTCTGGGATTATTAACAAAATAATTAAAATAGTATTTTGCCCTCTTTAAAGAGGGCTTTATTTTTTATGAGACCTAATAAAATTTAGGTCTTTGTAGTAAGGGTCAAAAGTATGCAAGTAATCTGGGGTAATCCAGCTCATTCAGCTTATCGTTTAAATCAACTGTTAAATAAGCTTAAACAAGTCGGTTCAATTCAAAGTTTGCAGTCTCAATATGTCTATTTTGTAGATTTGGACGGTGAGCTAACAAGTACTGAATTATCGCATTTACAAGTTCTGTTAAATAATTCTGAAGAAGATAAAACCTCAACTTTGTCCAAAACGAGCTGTATTGTTACCCCGCGTTTAGGGACAATCTCGCCTTGGTCTTCAAAAGCGACGGATATTACTCATACTTGCGGTATTGAGCATGTTCATAGAATTGAGCGTGGAGTAGTTTATACGTTTGGTGGTGTGAGCGCGGAAGATCAAAAAGCGATGATTCCTATTGTTCATGATCGAATGGTTGAGCAGGTTTCTGTTGATTTTGAAACGCTTGAAGGTCTGTTTTCTCATCAATCGCCTAAGCCTTACTCGAGTGTTGATATTTTAGGCGGTGGCCGAGATGCATTGGCGGTTGCCAATACTGAAATGGGGTTAGCGTTAAGTGATGATGAAATTGATTACTTAGTTGAAGCTTTTGTTGGATTAAAGCGTAATCCTGTCGATGCTGAATTAATGATGTTTGCTCAAGCAAACTCAGAACATTGTCGCCATAAGATATTTAATGCAGATTGGACGATTGATGGTGAAGATAAGCCGAACTCTCTGTTTGGTATGATTCGAAATACTTATCAAAAGAACCCAGAAGGCGTGTTGTCGGCTTACAGTGATAACGCTGCAGTTGTTGAAGGTTATTCTGCCTCTAGATTTTTCCCTAATCCTGAAACTCGTGAATATGAAACGCATCCAGAAAAAGTGCATTTTCAAATTAAAGTAGAAACCCATAATCATCCAACAGCAATTTCTCCTTGGCCAGGTGCGGCTACAGGTTCTGGTGGTGAAATTCGTGATGAAGGGGCAACAGGTAAAGGCTCTAAGCCTAAGGTTGGTTTAACTGGGTTTACGGTTTCTAACTTAAATATTCCTGGCTTTAAACAGCCATGGGAAGCTGAATATGGCAAGCCGGCACGTATTGTAACGCCATTTGAAATCATGATTGAAGGTCCGCTTGGTGCGGCTGGTTTTAATAATGAATTTGGCCGACCTGCCATTAATGGTTATTTTCGTACCTATGAAAATGCCTATATAACCCATGATGGTGAAGAGGTTCGTGGGTATCATAAACCTATTATGCTTGCCGGTGGTTTGGGTAGTATTCGTGAAGAGCATGTAGAAAAGGGCGATATCCCTGTTGGGGCTAAACTGGTTATTTTAGGTGGTCCAGCAATGTTGATTGGTTTAGGTGGTGGTGCCGCCTCTTCTGTTGATACGGGTGCAGGTTCTGAAGCTTTGGACTTTGCTTCTGTGCAGCGTGAAAACCCAGAGATGGAACGTCGTGCTCAAGAGGTTATTGATCGCTGTACTTATTTAGGTGATGAAACGCCAATTGCTTCAATACATGATGTAGGCGCAGGTGGTATTTCAAACGCCTTCCCTGAGCTAGTAAATGATGCAGGAAAGGGAGGGCGCATTGATTTACGCTCTGTTCCAAACGATGAGCCTGGAATGTCTCCTATGGAGATTTGGAGTAATGAATCACAAGAGCGTTATGTTATTGCAATCCATCCCGATAAGATTGATCTATTTGAAGAAATTTGTAAACGTGAACGTTGTTTATATGCCATTGTAGGTGAAGCTACAAAAGAACAAGAATTGGTGGTAAATGACACCATCTTTGATAATAACCCAGTTGATATGCCATTAAATGTATTGTTAGGCAAGCCCCCTAAAATGCATAGAACGGCTGAAACTCGTCAGATTCCACAAGCTGGCTTTGAAACGGCTAATTTAGATTTTAATGATATAACCGAACGTCTTTTAAAGTTACCGACTATTGCCAGTAAAAACTTCTTAATTACTATTGGTGATAGAAGTATTACAGGCATGGTGACTCGTGATCAAATGGTTGGGCCATGGCAAGTTCCTGTCGCTGATGCTGCAGTAACTTGTGCGGATTACAATGGTTATACAGGTGAAGCAATGGCTTCTGGAGAGCGTCCTCCCGTGGCTCTAATTAATCCTAAGGCATCGGCGCGTTTGTCAATTGCTGAAGCGATTACCAATATCGCTTGTGCCAAGATTAAAAAAATGAGTGATATTAAAATCTCTGCAAACTGGATGGCAGCAGCAGGACATCCTGGTGAAGATTCAGCTCTGTATGATGCGGTTGAAGCGGTAGGTTTAGAGTTGTGTCCTGAACTTGGAATTGCCGTGCCTGTTGGTAAAGACTCAATGTCTATGAAGACCGTTTGGCAAGATGATGGTGAATCAAAAGCGGTTATTTCTCCGGTTTCATTAAATATTACGACTTTTGCTCCTGTTGAAGATGTGCGTAAAACGGTTACACCACAATTACGTACGGATCTGGGTGAAACAGAGCTGCTAGTGATTGATTTAGGAAAAGGTCAAAACCGTGTTGGAGCAAGTTGTTTAGCACAGGTTTATAATCAAGTGGGTGATGTTGCTGCAGACTTGGATAACTCAATAGATTTATTAAACTTGTTTAATGCTACGCAAGCAATGATAGCTGATGATTTACTGCTGGCTTACCATGATCGTGCAGATGGTGGTTTATTAGTTACGCTATTAGAAATGGCATTTGCAGGTCACTGTGGTTTGAATGTTGATGTAACAGCTCTTGGTTCTGAACCGGTAGCGGCATTATCTGCAGAAGAAGTGGGTGTGGTAATTCAAGTTAAAGTGGCTGACAAACCAAAGGTTGAAGCTATTCTTAATCAACACGCTCTCGGGTCTATTTCACATTGGATTGGGTCAATTGCAGAGAACGATCAAATTCAAATTGTGGCGCAGGGTAAAACCATGTTGGATAAATCACGTGTTGAACTTCAATCATGGTGGTCTGAAACCTCATACCGCATGCAAGCTCTGCGTGATAATGAAAATTGTGCTCAACAGGAATTTGATGCAGTTAAACATTCTGAGAATACCGAAATTTCTCCAGTAGTAAGCTTTGATATTAACGATGATATTACCGCTGAGTTTGCTGGTAAACCCAAACCAATGGTTGCGATTTTACGTGAGCAAGGGGTGAATGGTCAGCAAGAAATGGCAGCAGCATTTAATCGTGCAGGCTTTGATGCGATTGATGTTCATATGACAGATGTGTTGTCTGGAGAAGTTAAGTTTGCAGATTATAAAGGTTTGGTTGCTTGTGGTGGTTTCTCTTACGGTGATGTTTTAGGTGCAGGAAGAGGTTGGGCTAACTCCATTCTATTTAATGATACCGCTCGAGCAGAATTTGAGGCTTTCTTTAATCGTGATGATACCTTTACTTTAGGTGTTTGTAACGGTTGCCAAATGCTTTCAAATTTAAAAGAGATTATTCCTGGGGCTCAGGGTTGGCCTGCTTTTGTACGAAATGAATCTGAGCAGTTTGAAGCACGTTTCTCGCAAGTTGAAATTCAAGAATCGCCCTCTATCTTATTAAAAGGAATGGAAGGGACTCGAATCCCTGTAGCGATTGCCCACGGTGAAGGTCGAATGGATTTTGGTAAGGGATCTTCAAGTGATGTAGATGGCTTGGTTGGGGTTCGTTATGTTGATGCAATTGGCCAACCAACTGAAGCTTACCCATTTAATCCAAATGGAACAGAAGCGGGTATGACCGGGCTTACAACGCCTGATGGGCGTGTGACAATTATGATGCCTCACCCTGAACGTGTATTTAGAACCGTGCAAAACTCATGGCATCCAGACGAGTGGTTAGAAGATGCGCCTTGGATGCGTTTATTTAGAAATGCTCGTAAATGGGTTGGATAAATCGTTTTTCATTACTGATAAAACCTGCAAAATTCTAAACAGGTTATTTCAGAAATGAGTTAAGTAACAAAGTTGCTCATCTAGTTTATTAGAAAATCCTAATAAGTATTTTCTAATAGATGATAACTTTCCTTTATTTGACTTTATGTGGGCTACCACTTACATTTGTCAGACAAAATTTTAATGTCCTTGTAAAAACAGGGCGTATTTTTCATAAAAACGGAGAGACCTATGTCTTTAAATCGCCGCGAATTTCTTCATGTAATGTCAATGGCTGCAGCTGCAGGGATGTTACCTGGTACAGCTAGTGCAATGTCTGGTGGGGCTGATAAAGCTGCTGCTCTTAAGGCATCTGATGAGATTTATAACCAACCTATGAAAGGTAAGGTTCGTCTTTTACATATTACTGATACACATGCTCAGTTAAAGCCTATTTACTTCCGTGAGCCTAACGTAAACTTAGGTACAGGACCTGCTTTTGGTAAATTACCTCACGTTGTAGGTCATAAATTATTAAAAGAAATTGGTGTTAAAGAAAATACACCTCTAGCACACGCTTTTACTTACTTAAACTTCCAAGATGCTTCAATGCAGTATGGTAAAGTCGGTGGTTTTGCACATATCAAAACACTATTAGACAAGTTGCGTGAGCAAGCTGGTGGTCAAAATAATACTTTAACAATGGACGGTGGTGATTTATGGCACGGTTCAGGTACAGCGTTATTCACACGTGGTATGGATATGGTAGAAGCATCAAACCTTTTAGGTATTGATATCATGACTGGACACTGGGAATTCACTTATAAAGAAGAAGAAGTGCTTAAGAATGTTAACGCTTTTAAAGGTGAGTTCTTAGCGCAAAACCTTCGTATTAAAGAAGATTCTTTATTTGGTGACGAATATCGTGAAATGGTTGATGCAAACAATGGTACTGGTCTTTATGATGAAGATGAAGCTCGTGCATTCAAGCCTTATACCATTAAAATTGTAAATGGTGAGCGTATCGCGGTTGTTGGTCAGGCATTCCCTCGTACTGCTAACGCTAACCCTCAATCTAACTTCCCTGATTGGTCTTTTGGTCTTCGTGAAGATGCTTTACAAGAAACGGTTGATAAAATCCGTGAGAAAGAAAAAGTAGCGGCAATTGTTATGATTTCTCATAACGGTATGGACGTTGATATCAAAATGGCTTCACGTGTCAATGGTATCGATGCTATCTTTGGTGGTCACACTCATGATGGTGTTGCAAAAACAACTCCAGTTAAAACTCCAGAAGGTGGCGTATGTCACGTAACTAATGCCGGTTCTAACGGTAAGTTTGTTGGTGTTATGGATTTAGATATCGTTAAAGGTAAATTACGTGGTGTTGACTACAAGTTACTACCTGTTTTCTCAAATGTTTTAGAAGCAGATCCTGAAGTTCAGACTTACCTTGATCACCTATACACTAAAAAATATGATGAGAACATTATTGAATCACGTAACCCTGATCGTGCTGTAAATAAAGACCGTTTAGGTAAGACTTATGGTGAAATTATGGGTGAAGAGCTAGCGGTAGCAGAAGATACTCTATACCGTCGTGGTAACTTCATGGGGACATGGGATCAGATTATCGTAAACTCTTTACGTGAAGAGCATGATACTCAAATTGCTATGTCTGCCGGTGTTCGTTGGGGTACTTCAGTATTAGCTGGTGAAATGATCACTATGGAACGTGTTATGGATGAAACATCTATGACATATGGTGAGACTTATAAGTCAGAAGTAACGGGTGCAGCAATGAAAGATATCCTTGAAGGTATCTGTGAAAACCTATTCCAAAAAGACCCATACCTACAATCTGGTGGTGATATGGTTCGTTTGGGTGGTATGGACTATACTTGTGAGCCAAATGCTAAATTAGGTAGCCGTATCTCTGAAATGCGTCTAGATGATGGTACGCCTTTAGAAGCAAACAAAACTTATACGGTTGCTGGTTGGGCACAGGTTGAAGCTGTGGGCCAAGGTCGTCTAATGTGGGATGTTGCTGCTGACTACCTACGTAACCATAAAGGTTCAACTAAGCTTAAGAAAGTTAACCATCCTAAGCTTAAAGGTGTTAAAAATAACCCAGGTATCGAAGCATACCCAGGTGAAATGGCTTAATTTAAAAGCTATTTAACGCACCATAAAAAACCGGCTATACGCCGGTTTTTTTGTATCTGCTATTAAGATATAAAGTTAGAGAAATCTTGGCAAGAGTGTGGTAAAAAAGTTTCTTAGAGTTTGTCGAGGGCTAACTATTGTTGATTAATTGATTTTACCAGGCCTGGTAGTTTATGAAATTAAGAAGAAGGAAAATTAATAAGAGAAAGTAAGGAGAAGGGCAATAAGATTAAATATGACATAGTTGTTTATTAATTTTATGAATCGCTACGTTATTGCCTGCAAGGTCTTCGTATTGCACCACGACGTCTTTCTCTAAACCTTTGCTTTGAATGGTGTAAAAAAGGTCTGTTTTACAGTAGCTATCAATAATATCGAGCGTAAAGCTGTTTTGAAAGTTTACGCCATTAACTCGGCTTGCTGATTGAGCAATACCGTTAATAAGATTGCTATAGCAAATTTTTGGGTCATGGATGATTTGAACGATGATTTGTTGGTTTTTTTGAATGGTAGAAACTTCTTTAATACCAGGAATTGTATTGCTATGAAGTTGTTCTTTTAATGTACTGTTTAGATTATTTACTAAATCGTAGGTATTGCTCTTTATGGGTTTTTCAATATCACTATTATCATTTGCCATAATGGGTAATGAGTGTTGAATTAACGCCATAATAAGTATAGGTTTTAGTATCGATTTCATGTTTTATTAAAGGGTACATTTTTTAGTAAATTGTCTATTTATTATAGTGGGGGAGTAATCTGAAAGAAACCGGTAACAGTGAAATTTATGCTGAACTCAAGTATGTAGTAAGTATTTTGAATTAGCCTTTTTTAATTTTGAGGGCTACTATTTGACGGCTACTAAATAATCAGTTAATCAAAATCAACCAGGCCTGGTTGTTTCTTTTCACTTCCTTAAAATTAAGGAAGTGGTGTTTATATTTAATTATTGAACTTTAAGATAGGCATAACCTTCACTTTGTAAAATCGCGATTTTTGCCACTCCTGAAGGTGTAAATTCAATTCCTTTGTATACGTTACTTTGCGGTAAGCCAACTTCATCACGTGTTTTATCACATAACTCCACCTTAACACCGCGAACGTTAATTAATGCATCTAAACGACCTTTAAGTTCAGCTCGTCTATCCAAGAGAGCTTTATCAGCTTCATAAGGCGTGCCTTTTAAATTATCGTCTGTTGTAAATCGTAAGCCGTAACCTACAAAAACTAAATGCACATCGGCTTCCATTAATTCAGAATCATAGAAGTTTAAGATGTTATTAATTGAAGTTAAGGTGGCTGAATAACGCGTAGGATCTTTAAAATCTACATGATAAACCACTTTGGCACCATCATCTGCCGCTTGAGTCGTTAGAGGGAAAGCCATCAATAGGCTTAAGCTAAAAGCAGTAAAGCCTTTTAATATTGTTTTTAACATAATTTTTCTCCTAACTATAGTCAATAATAGAACTTGGATTCATGCCTTTATATTACGTTAGTACATTACTTAATACATTACATAATACGAGTAATATCACGAGTACCTTCGGCGGCTTGAATAGCTTCATTAACACGTTTAAATAATACTTGGCTGTCCTCTTCGTTGTTGCGTAATTCTGTGATACCTGCATGACTGGTTAAACAAGTGGTTTGACCATCTTCAAGTTTAATGGTTTGCGATGAGATGGTTTCTTGCGCAAGTTTTGCAATACGAAAAGCATCTACGGCTTTAACTTCAGGCAGCAGTATCATAAATTGGTCACAGCTTAGGCGTCCAATATAGCCCAGCTCTTTAACTACGTTTTGAATAGCGTGAGCGGCGGTTAGTATTGCTTTGTCACCCATTTCATGACCATGACCATCCGTTATACGTTTAAAGCAATCAAGATTGATTTTAGCTAATGACAGCGCCTTATTATTTAAGCGCGCTTTGTTGAGTTCTTCATCCACTAAACCTAAAAAGAAGTCACGGTTAAATAGGCTCGTTAGCGGGTCAGTAGAAGAGAGGTGTTCTATTTGCTCTTCCATATATTTACGGCTGGTAATGTTAATGGCTAACCAAATAACAGCAGGTTGTTCATAAGTTCCATCACTAACCGGATATACACGCGCTTCATACCATTGACCACCTTTAGGGCCGGCTTCAACACCTTCTACTTCATCATTTGCAAGTTGGTATTCGATTTCTTGCAATTGTCCTGAAGCGATGGCTCTTTGAACCACTTTTAAAAAGCGGTTAGCCATTTGTTCTGGTAATACTTGATGGTAGTTTTTACCTATAAGAGTTGAACCATCAGCATAAAGGTTACGAGCTTGTCCGCCAACAATATCTAGATAAGTTCCATCTTGACCCATAACAAAAATAGGGTCAGGCATTGCATTTGCAATAGCTTCTATATGGGAGGCTGTAGTAAGAATTTCAGTCATGCTCTAATCCTTTGAAATGGGCTTGTATTTAATTCTGTGAGGTTGTGCTGCATCTGACCCTTTACGGCGTTTTAAGTCTTCTTCATAATCGGAGAAGTTACCTTCAAACCACTCTACATGTGAATCACCTTCAAAAGCAAGCATATGTGTTGCAATTCTATCTAAGAACCAACGATCGTGGGAAATTACCACGGCACAACCTGCAAACTCAAGCAGAGCTTCTTCTAAAGCACGTAAAGTTTCAACGTCTAAATCGTTTGTGGGTTCATCTAATAACAATAAATTACCGCCACTGCGTAAAGTTTTAGCTAGATGTACTCGGTTACGTTCACCACCTGAAAGTTGGCCAATTTTCTTTTGTTGGTCTCCACCTCTAAAGTTAAAACGACTACAGTAGGCACGTGAGTTTACCTCCGTATTACCGACCATAAAAACTTCATCTCCTTCAGAGATTTCTTCCCATACCGATTTTTTGTCATTTAAAGCATCACGACTCTGGTCAACATAAGAAAGGTTAACCGTTTCACCAAATTCAATCGAACCACTGTCGGGCTGTTCTTGGCCGGTTAACATTTTAAAAAGGGTCGATTTACCTGCACCGTTGGCACCAATAATTCCAACAATCCCTCCTTGTGGTAATCGGAAATCTAAGTCGTCAATTAATAAGCGGTCTCCAAATCCTTTTGAGATATGGTTAACTTCAATTACTTTTTCACCTAAGCGTTCCGCCACAGGGATAAAAATTTCACTGGTCTCGTTACGTTTTTGAGACTCTTGACTGCTTAGTTCTTCAAAGCGAGTCATTCGAGCTTTAGATTTTGCATGGCGACCTTTAGCGTTAGAGCGCACCCATTCAAGTTCGTTTTTGATGGTTTTCATGCGAGCAGCTTCAGATTTGGATTCTTGTTCTAAACGTTTCTCTTTTTGATCAAGCCAAGAGGAGTAGTTACCCTCGTAAGGAATTCCTTCACCACGGTCTAATTCTAAAATCCATTGAGCGGCATTGTCTAAGAAATATCTATCGTGAGTAATGGCGACGACGGTTCCTGGGAAGTCCAGTAAAAAACGCTCCAGCCAAGCAATAGATTCTGCATCCAAGTGGTTGGTTGGCTCGTCGAGCAAAAGCATATCTGGTTTTTCTAAAAGCAGTTTGCATAATGCAACACGACGTTTTTCACCACCAGACAAGTGTGTAACTTCTGAGTCCCAGTCAGGTAATCGCAGAGCTTCTGCGGCAATCTCTAAGGTACGTTCAATATTGTGACCATCTTTTGCTTGAATAATATCTTCAATTTCGGCCTGTTTTTTAGCAAGGGCATCGAAGTCAGCATCTGGTTCGGCATAAGCAGCATAAACCGCATCTAGTTCAGCGAGTGCATCTTTAACTTCTGATACAGCTTCTTCGATATTGCCACGCACGGTTTTATTTTCATCAAGTTGAGGTTCTTGAGCTAAATACCCAATTTTAATGCCGGGTTGTGGTCGTGCTTCACCGATAATGTCGCTATCAATCCCTGCCATAATTTTTAATAGGGTTGATTTACCTGAACCATTTAGACCTAATACGCCAATTTTAGCGCCTGGAAAAAATGATAAAGAGATGTCTTTTAATATGTGTCTGTTTGGTGGAACCACTTTACCCACGCGGTTCATGGTATATACAAACTGAGCCATGTAATTTCCTAACTATGATTGATATTTGTTTTGTAAATGATATGTATAAATTTATTTTAAGAAACTTTAACTAAAAATAGTCATTATATAAAGCACAAAGCTTTATATCAGTGAAGATTTTATCAGATGCACTACATATAGTGGTTAAATGGTGGTTAATTGCTAGATTACATTTGGCTATTTGCTGTAAAAAAGGTAAAATCTTCCTCTTTGAAAATATTCGATCTTTTTGAAACGGAGAACCGTAAAAATGTTCACAAAATCAATGACCATCGCTGGCTATGACGATTTAATTGCGGATGCAATTAAAAATGAAGAAAAACGCCAAGAATCTCATATTGAGTTAATTGCATCTGAAAACTACACTAGCCCACGTGTTATGGAAGCTCAAGGTTCCTATTTCACAAACAAGTACGCTGAAGGTTATCCTGGTAAGCGCTACTATGGTGGTTGTGAATATGCAGATGTGGCTGAGCAAGCGGCAATTGATCGCGCTAAAGAATTATTTGGTGCTGACTATGCAAACGTTCAACCTCACTCTGGTTCTCAGGCAAATGCGGCCGTTTATTTAGCGCTTCTAGAAGCGGGTGATACGGTTTTAGGTATGAGCCTTGCTCATGGTGGACACTTAACTCACGGTTCTCATGTGAGTTTTTCAGGTAAATTATACAAAGCTGTTCAATACGGTATTGATCCCGTTTCAGGCAAGATTGATTATGATGAGGTTCAAGCATTAGCCAATGAGCATAAGCCGAAAATGATTATTGCTGGTTTCTCGGCCTATTCTCAAGTAGTTGATTGGGCAAAGTTCCGTGAAATTGCAGACTCAGTTGGGGCTTACTTGTTAGTAGATATGGCTCATGTTGCTGGTTTAGTTGCTGGTGGTGTCTACCCAAGCCCAGTTCCATTTGCAGACGTTTGTACGACCACTACGCACAAAACTTTACGTGGACCTCGGGGTGGTTTAATTATTTGTAAATCAAATCCTGATTTAGAGAAAAAGTTCAATTCAGCTATTTTCCCTGGTAGTCAAGGCGGGCCTTTAGTTCATGTAATGGCAGCTAAAGCGGTTGCCTTTAAAGAGTGTCTAGAACCATCTTGGAATAGCTATTGTGAAAACGTAGTAAAAAATGCCCAAGCGATGGCTAAAGTATTTATGTCGCGTGGTTGTGATGTTATTTCTGGTGGTACAGAAAACCACCTGTTCTTAGTCAGCCTGATTGAAAAAGGGTTAACCGGTAAATTGGTTGATAAAGCATTAGATGAAGCTCACATTACTGTTAATAAAAACTCAGTACCTAATGATCCAATGTCACCATTCGTTACTTCAGGTATTCGTGTAGGGACAGCAGCAGCGACTACTCGTGATTTTAATGAAGAAGATTGCACTAACTTAGCAACCTGGATGTGTGATGTTATTGATGCATGTGACCAAGAAAAAGAAACTTGGGATGAAGCCGTTATTGCTGAAGTACGTTCTAAAGTTTCTGCTTTATGCGAAGCTAAACCTGTTTATAAGTAAAGAATGCTAACTTCGGTTTGGATAATCAAACCGAGTTTAGCTTGTTTATGACTAAACAATGACTAAAAAACCACCAGGCCTGGTGGTTTTTTGGTTTTTAAAATTTAAAAAATGGTTTATTAGAGGAGTTTTTATGCACTGTCCTTTTTGTAATGCAGCGGATACAAAGGTCATTGATTCACGTCTGGCAACAGAGGGTGTTCAAGTTCGCCGTCGTAGAGAATGTATTCACTGCGGAGAGCGCTTTACCACCTATGAATCTGCTGAATTGTCTTTGCCTCGAGTGGTTAAAAGCGATGGGAATCGTGAGAAATTTGATGAGTCTAAAGTTCGTGCGGGGTTGATAAAAGCCCTTGAAAAACGTCCTGTTTCTAGTGATGCTATTGATCATGTGGCAAGCCAAATAACAAAACGTTTAATGTCTGAAGGAGTGAGGGAAATTCCTTCTTCGCAATTGGGTGAATGGGTAATGGACTCTCTTCGTGAGCTAGACCAGGTTGCCTATGTTCGTTTTGCTTCTGTGTACCGTTCTTTTCAAGATGTGAATGCTTTTAGAGAAGAGATAGAGCGTTTGGTAAAAGTCACTACAGCCAAATAATTTAGGAAAATAAATGTCATTAGTCTCTTCTGCCGATTTGCTTTATATGCAACAAGCTATTGATTTAGCAAAAAAGGGCTTGTACTCTACTAAGCCAAATCCAGCTGTGGGTTGTGTCTTAGTTAAAGACGGTGTTGTGGTTGGTGAAGGCTGGCACCAAAAAGCGGGGCAACCGCATGCAGAGCGAGTGGCTTTAGCGAATGCAGGCGATAAGGCGAAAGGCGCTACTGCTTATGTTACTTTAGAGCCGTGTTCACATTTTGGTAGAACGCCTCCTTGCGCAGATGGCTTAATTGAAGCGCAAGTCAGTAGGGTTGTGGTGGCAATGCAAGACCCTAACCCGATGGTTTCAGGGCAAGGTATAGAGCGTATTCGAAAAGCCGGTATTGAAGTTTTAGTGGGTGTTTTGGAAGCGGAAGCTAAACAAATCAATTTAGGATTTATTAGAAAGATGGAAAAACAGTTACCATTTGTAAGATTAAAAATGGCCAGTAGCTTAGATGGTCGTACCGCAATGGAAAATGGTGAAAGTTATTGGATAACTGGTGAAGAATCACGTTTAGAAGTTCACAGAATGAGAGCCCGTTGTGGTGCGCTCATTACTGGAATAGGAACGGTATTGGCAGATAATCCAAGTTTAACTGTACGTTTAACCGATAATGAATTAGCTAAGCTCAATTTAAATCAAGACAATTGTCACCCCATTCGTGTTGTGTTAGACCCCCATTTAAGCATGCCTTTAGATGCCAAAATGCTGAGTTTACCTGGTCGAACTATTTTAATGACTTCTCTTGAAACGGTAGAGCGTAGTTCAGAAATTGTAGATGCAATTCATGCTAAAGGTGTGGAAATAGTTGCGGTTTCTGCTGAAAATGATCGTTTAGATATTGAATCCATTTTGCGCTATTTAGCGGAAGCTGAGCAAATTAATGATGTGATGGTTGAATCCGGTGCTATTGTTGCTGGCGCATTCATTCTGTCAGGCCTGGTCAATGAAATACATTCTTTTATTGCACCTTCGCTAATGGGTAATATGGCTAAACCTATGTTTGTTTTACCGGGTTTAGAAACGATGGATGATAAAATTAATTTAAGTATTCAATCTATGGATCGTTTTGGTGAAGATGCTCGTATTATTTTGGTACCAAAGCAAACTACATTAATCTGAGGGATAACAATAATGTTTACAGGAATTATTCAAGCCGAAGGGGCAATATCAAACATTGAACCGCGCGATGGAGATTGGCGAGTTACTATTAAAGTGGGCAAACTTGACATGCATGATGTTCAAATTGGCGATAGTATTGCGGCAAATGGAATTTGCTTAACTGCGATTGAGGTTGGCGATAATTATTATGTAGCAGATGTTTCTGGAGAAACGCTCAATGTCACCAATGCAGGAAAGTGGTCATTAGGAACGCCTGTGAACTTAGAAAAAGCATTAACTTTGCAAGATAGATTAGGTGGGCACTTAGTCAGTGGACATGTTGATGGTGTTGGCCAGGTAAAGTCAATTTCACAAGATGCACGCTCTTGGCGTTATGAAGTAGAAGCTCCGCTTGAAATCGCTAAATATATTGCCGTAAAAGGCTCTATTTGCATTAATGGAATTAGTCTGACAGTGAATGAAGTAGATGATTGCGTTTTTGGGGTGAATATTGTGCCGCATACCCATCAAGAAACAACCATTAAGCACTTAGAGGTTGGTTCAAGTGTGAATTTAGAAGTTGATTTATTGGCGCGCTATTTAGAAAGAATGATGACCGCACCGCAGGCATCACAAACAGGTACAATAACCCAACAATTTTTAGCAGAAAACGGATTCAAATAACCATGCCATTAAATACAATAGAAGAACTTATAGAAGATTACAAACAAGGAAAAATGGTCATTCTTATGGATGATGAAGACCGTGAAAATGAAGGTGATCTTTTAGTTCCGGCAAGTACATGTAGTGCTGATGATATTAACTTTATGGCAAAATATGGCCGTGGTCTTATTTGTTTAACACTTACCAAAGAGCGTTGTAATCAACTGCACTTACCACTGATGGTCACAAACAATACTGATCAAAACGGCACCAATTTTACGGTTTCAATTGAAGCGGCTGAAGGGGTAACAACGGGGATTTCTGCCGCGGATAGAGCCATAACGGTGCAAACCGCAGTGGCGGAGAATGCTGGTCCTGCTGATATTGTAACGCCAGGTCATATTTTTCCGTTAATGGCTCAACCCGGTGGGGTTCTAACTCGTGCAGGGCATACTGAAGCGGGTTGTGATTTAGCTCGTTTATCGGGTTTAGAAGCAGCTTCTGTTATTGTTGAGATCATGAATGAAGATGGTTCAATGGCGCGTCGTGAAGACCTTGAAGGTTATGCGGCTGAGCATGGTTTAAAAATTGGAACGATTGCCGATTTAATTGAGTATCGTTTGCAAAATGAAAAAACGATAGAACGCGTTTCAGAATGTAAATTTCCAACTCAATTTGGTGATTTTAAACTGATTGGCTATCAAGATATCTTAGAACAGAAAGCACACTTTGCTTTGGTCTACGGTAATATTGATAGTGCGCAACCCACCGCTGTACGTGTTCATATGCTAGATACTTTGTGCGATGCATTTGGCTCACAACGCCAAGAGTGTGGTTGGTCTTTAGATAAAGCAATGGAGCAAGTCGCAGAAGAAGGTTGTGGAGCCATTGTTGTATTGCGTAAAAATGAAGAGGCGGCTGAACTATTAGACAAAATTCAGCAATATCAGATGAAAGATATGGGGGTTAAATCCCCCGAGAGAATCTCTGAAGATGACACTAAAACCTATGGTTTAGGAGCTCAAATCATTGCCGATTTAGGGATTAAAAAATTAAAGATTATCGGCTCTGCATGGCGCATGACAGCTTTAAGTGGTTTTGGTCTTGAAATTACCGAAGTTATTGAGAAAAAAGACTAAGAGATCTTTACGTAGGTCTTATCAATTTAAAAAAGGTTGTTTTAGGTTTTCCTGGTTGGAATGAGACCTTTGCACGAGAGTAGGCACGAGTAAAAATGGTTCTAGGTGCCCCTTGAGGGTAAAAATTCACCTGATTTTTGTTGTACCCCAAGGGCACTTCCGTTGGGCGACAACTTGCGAATAGCTAGCTATTCCCTGCGTTTTCCGCCGCAAACGAAGAACTCGACGCCCGAAGGGGTAAGTCGAGAATCAGGCAAATTTTTTACCCTCAAGGGTACTTACGCCTATTTTTCTTTCGCACCTATCTCGTGCAAAGGTCTCAGAATAAGTTTTTAAACCCGGTAATTTATGGCAAAATAACCGGCTAATACAAATAGAATTTAAGAGAAGTAGATTATGGAAATGATTCAAGGCAATTTAAATGCTGAAGGAATGAAGCTTGGCTTTGTGGTAACAAGATGGAATAGCTTTGTGGTTGACCACCTTGTAAAAGGTTCTATTGAAGTCGTAGAAAGACATGGTGGTTCTGCTGATAACATTACCCAAGTTATCGTTCCTGGCGCATTTGAAGTCCCTTTGGCTGTGGAAAAAATGGCCGCTTCTGGTAAGTACGATGCCATTGTTGCATTAGGTGCAGTGATTCAGGGTGGAACTCCTCATTTTGACTATGTTGCAGGTGAAGCAACTAAAGGCATTAGCAGTGTAATGTTGAAATACGGCGTACCGGTTGCTTTTGGTATTTTAACCGTAAACTCAATTGAACAAGCAATTGAGCGTTCTGGTACCAAAATGGGTAATAAAGGTGAAGAAGCTACGGTTTCTGCTATTGAAATGGTTAACGTGTTGAAGCAACTTTAATGAAAACAATCAAAGATATTCAACCAGGCCAGGGCGAAGAAGTCGCAGAACATGAAGGCCAAATTACTCCTAGAACTCAATCGCGTAGGGTTGCTCTGCAAGCACTTTATCAGTGGCAGATGACTAATGAAGAGATTCCAGAAATTATTAAACAGTTTAATGAAGATGGTTTATTGGAAGGGTTAGAATTTGATTTCTTTAAAGAAATTATTTCGTATGTCTCTCAAAATTCAGAAGCACTAGATGCTTTATATAGTGAACATTTAGACCGTTCTGTAGCACGCATTGACCCCGTTGAACGTGCGATTATGCGTATGGGTGTTTATGAGTTGCAGTCTAAAATCGAGATTCCGTACAAAGTGGTTATTAATGAAAGTGTTGAACTTGCTAAACGTTTTGGTGCTGAAGAGAGTCATAAATACGTAAATGGTATTTTAGACAAAGCGGCAAAAGAATTACGTGAAGCTGAGTTTGCCTAAAGTGTTTTAAATTTACTTGGTGATTTTTGGTAATTATTACACCAAGCGGATTATTTAAGCCCTGCTTTAAAGCAGGGCTTTTTTTATTTGTTAGAATCAACATCCTCCTATTAGATATGGGTTAAAAAATACGGGTATATGTATTTTATGATTGATTAAACAAACCTTTTAACCACGAAGACACGAAAGCACGAAGATTTCTAATATCTAATACCAACTTAAATTTAACGAATAACCAAACTAAACGTAATAAATTAATCGCTGTTAAACTTTACAAATACCGAGTTTATAGGCGTGACTTAAGATTGTAAGGTTATGATTTTTGAATCACTTTTATTTGTTTTTTCAACCTTCGTGCCTCTGTGTCTTCGTGGTTAATTTTTACAATACTGGATAATCAATCACAAAATACGGATACCCAAAAATACAAAGTTATGGCATCAGAATTCGAGTTAATAAAAGAATGTTTTCAACCTTTATCCAAAGGGTTGGCTTTAGATGAATTAGGGATTGGTGATGATGGTGCGGTTATGAATGTACCACCAAATCATCAACTTGTTGTCGTAACCGATACTTTAGTTAGTGGAGTGCATTTTCCTGAAGAGACCAGTGGGTTTGATATTGCTTGGAAAGCGGTGGCTGTTAACTTAAGTGATTTAGCAGCAATGGGGGCGAAACCTGGATTTTTCTCTTTAGCGTTGACTTTACCTAATAATGACCAGGCCTGGTTAAAGTCATTTTCAAAAGGCTTAAAAGCAATAAGTGAACGTTATACTATTCCGCTGATTGGTGGAGATACCACAAAAGGTCATTTAACCATTACGGTAACTGCGCAAGGATGGGTAGAACAAGGTAAGGCGGTATTGCGTTCCGGCGCTCAATTAGGTGACTTAATTTGTGTAACCAATACTATTGGAGATGGTGCATTAGGGTTAAAGGTGGCGCAAGATAATCTACCAGGCCTGGTTAAAAATGATTTAAATGATAGTGAAATAGATTTTTTATTACAGGCTTTAAATAGACCTACACCTCAGCTTGAATTGAGTTCGGTTTTATGTGATTACGCAACGAGTGCGATTGATATTTCTGATGGTTTATTGGCCGACATAGGGCATATTTTTGAGCATTCAACGTGCGGGTTAAATGCGGAGATTGAATTACAGAAAATTCCACTTTCTGAACCGGCCAAAAATTATATTGAAACTTCTCAGGATTGGTCAGCAATTTTAGCGGGGGGAGATGATTATCAGATTTGCTTTACTATAAAAGAAGCTAATTTAGTAGAGGTGCAGGAAAAAGCTAAAAAAGTAGGCGTTGCAGTGACGGAAATAGGTCGAGTGCTAAAAAGTGAAAACCTTGTTTTAATACATAATGGTGAAGAGTTTTCACAAAAAGGGTTAAAAGGTTATTTACACTTTTAAGTTGGGTTTTTGAATGTTTGATAAAAAAGGCTCAATACTTAAACTTAAGTATTGAGCCTTTTACTTGAAATCGCGATGTAGAAAGGTAAGTTTATTTTGCTTGATGATTTCTACGCGCTTTTACGCCATTCGAGAGGGTTTCTAAGACAGTTAAGCTATCATCCCAATCGATACAAGCATCGGTAATACTTTGACCATAGTTTAAGGGTTTTCCTGGTTCTACATCTTGACGACCGCCAACTAAATGACTTTCTACCATTGCTCCCATAATGTATGGAGAGCCATCGGCTAATTGTTCAGCAATAGAATCAGCAACAATTAACTGTCTTTCATGTTGTTTACTGCTATTTGCATGACTACAGTCAACCATCAGTTTATCTTCAACTTTAGCCGATTGTAATTGGTTAACGGCATCAGCCACAAAAGAAGCTTCATAGTTAGGGCCATCATTTCCACCGCGTAAAATAACATGACAATCTTCATTACCGTTAGTTTCAAAAATAGCGGATTGACCTTCTTTAGTCATGGACATAAAAATGTGAGGATTATTGGCTGCACGAATAGCATCAACGGCAATTTTAAAACTACCGTCGGTTCCATTTTTAAAACCAATTGGACAAGATAGGCCTGAAGCTAATTCACGGTGTCCTTGGCTTTCTGTGGTGCGTGCCCCAATGGCGCCCCAAGAGATAAGGTCAGCAATATATTGTGGAGAAATTAAATCTAAGAATTCAGTCGCTGCTGGAACACCCATGTCATTAACATCACGTAATAGCTCACGAGCCAAGCCTAAGCCTTTATTAATTTTAAAAGAGTCATTTAAATCTGGGTCATTAATCAAACCCTTCCAGCCTACAGTAGTTCTTGGTTTTTCAAAGTAAACACGCATAACAATGAGTAAGTCTTCTTTGTAAAGCTCAATTTGTTCTTTTAATTTTTTAGCGTACTCACGAGCCGCGCCAGTATCGTGAATTGAACAAGGCCCAATAACAACTAGAAGACGATCATCACGTCCAGCGAGAATATTGTGAATTTGTTGACGCGTATCATAAACCGTCTGAGCGGCATTTTCGCTTAGAGGGAGTTCGTTATGCAATTCACTGGGAGCACGCACCTCTGTGATGTTTTTGATGCGTAAGTCATCTGTTTGATACTGCGTCATTTTTAAACCTTAATCTTGAGTTTTGGGGTAAGTATTGCTGCTGCTTATGCAGCTAGTTGTAGGTTACTTTATAAGACGGAATATTATGCCATTTTATATAAGTGTTTGCTTTAGATTTACTTAATCAATTCACATAATTGCAAATAATTGATTCCGCTTGATTAAGTTTTAAGCGTTTTTTAAAATCTTAATCACCAGGCCTGGTATAAGTTATTGATTGAAATAAGGTATTTAAAAAGAGCTAAAAAACTCTTTTTTGAAATGAAAGAAAAGTGATTATTGTGGTAAAATTCGAGGGATAAAAATTCTGGATATGGACTAGTTAAAGTGCACCAATGTAAATATATTATTCAAGGCGTTACCGAAGATGGGCGCAAATTTAGACCAAGTGATTGGATTGACCGTATTTCATCTATGGGTGCAACCTATGAGATGCAGCGTTTAGTGTATTCAGACATGCTTCATCCTGAGCTTTATGATGGGCAGAAGTGCTTGATTATTGATATGGCTTTGGAAGAGAAAAATCCGGGTATGTTTCAATATGTAATGAATTTTGTCAAAAGTAATAAGTTACAAATGACTGCTATTTGTGATTTGGTTGAGTCTAAGATAGGGCAGTAATGCAGTATTATTAGCTTAAAAGTAAGTTAATAGAATTGAGTTTTTGGGTGGAAATGTTAAAACCTTAAAATGTTAAAATTATAAGTAAAAAACTTTAAGTAAAAACTAGAAACTTAACCTGATTATGGGTTAACGAAAAAAAGCGCCATCGGCGCTTTTTTTGTATTTAAGTTTTAATCTGAAGTTTATGATTTTGCTACAGTTTTGTTTATAAGATTGGGTATATGTATTTTATGATTGATTAAACAAACCTTTTAACCACGAAGACAGGAAAGCACGAAGATTTCTAATATCTAATACCAACTTAAATTTAACGAATAAGCAAACTAAATGTAATAAATTAATCGTTTTTAAACTTTATAAATTTTAAACTTTACAAATACGGAGCTTATAGGCATGACTTAAGATTTTTGGGCTAAGATTTTCGAATCACTTTTATTTGTTTTTTTAACCTTCGTGCCTCTGTGTCTTCGTGGTTAATTTTTACAATACTGGATAATCAATCATAAAATACGGATACCCAAAAGATTTTTCTTAAAATATATTAGGACCTAAGAATAAAGTTGCCCAGCCAGCAATGGCTAGAAATGGACCAAATGCCATAGGGGTATCTCGCCCACGCGTTTTTAAAATCATTCCTATAATGCCAATTAAAATGCTGGTTACGGCTGCTATTAATATAATTTGTGGCAAAGCAATGAAGCCAAACCAAGCACCTAAAGCCGCTAAAAGCTTAAAATCACCATAGCCCATACCTTCTTTACCCGTTAACATTTTAAAGGCATGAAAAACAATCCAAAGCAGTAAATAGCCAATTGCGGCTCCCCAAATCGCATCAACGGGTGATGCAAATAAGGTTTGTGTATTAAAGAGTAGTCCTAGCCAAAGCAGTGGCAGACTTAAATTGTCTAAAATGAGTTGATGTTCAAAATCAATCACAAAAATAGCAATTAATATCCAACTAAATAAAGTAGCGGCAATCCCTTCAGGTGTGAGTCCAAATTGCCACATACAGGCAATCGTAAGTAAAGCCGTTGACGTTTCGATTATGGGGTAGCGTGGTGAAATTTTTGCCTGACAATTGTGACATTTTCCTTTTGTGGATAGCCAGCTAAAAAGTGGAATAAGTCTATACCAAGGTAGGTTGGCATGACATTTAGGGCATTTTGAACCGCCTAAACTGATCTCTTTAAATTGGGCTTCTTCCTCAAGCATCATAATGCGTGGTAGTCGCCAGGTTAGCATCGATAAAAAGCTACCTATTACTAAGCCTAAAATCCCGCTAAATATTAGAAGTTGTGTCGAGGAAAGCTCTGTCATTTTATTTGCTCTTAAATGTGTTTTTAAAGGAGATAAGTTTCAATGTTCTTCGATTTATTGATGATTGTAAACCATGGCTATACAGTTTGTGCATTTTCGTTCTTATCTTGTATAAAGGTCTTTAATTAACCTGAGTTTTGGCTGTTTTTTAAAAGGGTTAAAATAATTGTGAAAAGCTATCCTTAAAGTGTAAATCTGTTGTTAAAAGTGTTGTGATTTACTTTATAATACGTTGTTTTCTTATTGTTAATTCTTTAGGTCGTGTTAAGTGTCTTTTTTTAAGCGTTACTTGATTGCCGGTTTGTTAGTTTGGTTGCCATTAGGTGTGACCATTGCCGTCATTAGGTTTTTGGTCGATTTTTTCGATCAAACATTGTTACTAATACCTCATGATTATCGACCTGAAGTACTACTAGGCTTTAATATTCCTGGGTTAGGGGTGGTTTTATCCTTTTTGCTTATATTAATAACGGGGATTTTCGTTGCTAATTTATTGGGCAGTAAACTTATAGAATTATGGGAAGCATTCTTATCAAGAATCCCTTTGGTTCGTTCAATATACAATGCGGTAAAACAAATTGCTGAGGCAGTTTTGGGTTCTGGTGATCAAACCTTTGAAAAAGCTTATTTAATTGAATACCCAAGAAAAGGGTTGTGGACACTGGCTTTTCAAACGAGTTCACATCAAGCTGAAGCTCAGAAAAAGACGGGGATTAATGATGTGGTGAATTTATTTGTACCTACTACGCCTAACCCAACCTCTGGTTTTTTTATTATGGCAAACCGTCATGAAATTGTTGAGCTGGAAATGAGTGTTGATGATGCTTTAAAAATGGTGATTTCAGGTGGGGTTGTTGTTCCTGGTATGAAGAAACGTAAAAACGCTAAATCAGAAGAATTAGAAGAATTAGAAAATCAGCAAAATTCTCAAAGTGTTAAGCCAGTTTCACCTCCGCTGAGTGAGAAATAATTTTTGGCTAAGTTTGCTAATCGATATAGCGAACTAGATTGTCTAGCTAGAATTAAAAGAAAGATTAAAACAAATATATTTTAGAGGTTGTGTATTTTACAACCAAAGGAGTCTTTTGAACGAGCGTATCGTTGAATAAAAATGGTTAAAAATCACCTAGTTTTTACTCATTTTTCTTTTACACCTACCTCGTGCAAAGGTCTCAAAGTAATAACAACTGCTTGGTTTTTTAAAATTAAGCTGTTAATTCATTAAAGGTATTAAAGAGTATGCGTACGCAGTATTGTGGGCAAGTTACAGAATCATTCATTGACCAAACCGTAACCGTAGCAGGTTGGGTGCATCGTCGCCGTGACCATGGTGGGGTTATCTTTATCGATTTGCGTGACCGTGAAGGTTTGGTGCAAGTGGTTGTAAACCCAGATACCGCAGAAATATTTGCCAAAGCAGAACGTCTTCGTGCAGAGTGCGTTTTACAAATTACCGGTAAGGTTATTCCAAGAACGGAAGGTACGATTAACCCAAATATGGCTACGGGTAAAATTGAAGTTGTGGCTTCAGAACTTAATGTATTAAGTATGGCTGAACCTATTCCTTTTCAGTTAGATGATAAGAATGTAGGTGAAGAAACACGCCTTAAATACCGTTACATTGATTTACGTCGTGACGAGATGCAAGAAACTCTAATGCTGAGATATAAAGTGACACGTTCTATGCGACGTTACCTAGACGATAACCACTTTATGGATATTGAAACGCCTATCTTAACCAAATCAACACCTGAAGGTGCTCGTGATTATTTAGTGCCAAGTCGTACTCATCAAAATAAATTCTTTGCGTTACCGCAGTCTCCACAGTTGTTTAAACAGTTATTAATGATGTCTGGTTTTGATCGTTATTATCAAATTACCCGTTGTTTCCGCGATGAAGATTTACGTGCTGACCGTCAACCAGAGTTTACGCAGTTAGATATTGAGACTTCTTTTATGGAAGAAGCAGCGGTTATGAATGTTATGGAAGGTCTGACTAAAACCATTTTTAAAGAAACGATTGGTCATGAATTTGATGGCGACTTCCCTCGTATGCCTTATTCAGAAGCGATTGAAAAGTATGGTATTGATTGTCCAGATTTGCGTATTGATATGCAGTTGGTTGATGTCGCTGATTTATTGCAAGATATTGAGTTTAAGGTTTTTGCAGCACCTGCTAAAGATCCAAAAGGTCGAGTTGCAGCGCTAAAAGTACCTGGTGCGGGTTCAATGAGCCGTAAAGATATTGATGCCTATACTAAGTTTGTAAGCATCTATGGAGCAAAAGGTTTAGCTTATATTAAGGTTAACGATCTTTCTGCAGGCATTGAAGGTCTACAATCTCCAATTGTTAAGTTCTTCCCTGATCAAGTCATGGAAATTATGAAGCGTGTTCATGCTCAAGACGGCGATATTGTGTTCTTTGGTGCAGATAAAGCCCGTATTGTGAACGATGCTTTAGGGGCTTTACGCGTTAAAATTGGTGAAGACTTAGGTATGCTTAATGGTAAATTTAAGCCGGTATGGGTTGTAGACTTCCCAATGTTTGAAGAAGATGAAGAGGCAGCTCGAATGACTGCGATTCACCACCCATTCACACAGCCTAAAGCGACAACTGAAGAAATATTAAATCATGACGCTCCAGAGCAAATGTTGTCTAAAGCTTATGACCTTGTTATTAATGGTTTAGAAGTGGGTGGCGGTTCAGTTCGTATTCACGATACAAATATGCAAGCAGCGGTATTTAAATTATTGGGTATTTCGGATGAAGAAGCACAAGAGAAATTTGGTTTCTTATTAAACGCGCTTAAATACGGTTGTCCTCCTCATGCGGGTATGGCATTTGGTTTAGATCGTTTAGTCATGATTTTAGGTAATATTGATTCCATTCGTGATGTTATCGCATTCCCTAAAACACAATCTGCTGCTTGCTTATTAACTGAAGCACCAGGCCTGGTAGATAATGCTCAATTGGAAGATTTAGCATTACGCTTCAGAAAACCTGTACGTGGTGAAGCAAGTTAACACTAAGCTTATGCGAAGAGTTTAAAATGTCACAGATTGAACAGCAAATTGAAGAGCAAATTTTAGCGGAAAATACGCAACAAAACTTACTGATTAAAGCGTCGGAAATTCCTATTCAACTTGGATCACGTATTCAAAAGTTAGCGAATGAAGCTTCTACTCAGCCTTGGTTGAGTGCTCAGCAAAAAGCCGATTTAAAAGCTGAAATTAAGCAACTGTTAACACAAAATAATGCAAAATTAATTGCCCATTATTATGTAGATGATGAGTTGCAAGCTTTAGCCGAAGAGACTGGCGGTACTGTTGCCGACTCTTTAGAAATGGCCAACTTTGGTGCTCAATCTGATGCGGATATGTTGGTGGTTTGTGGGGTTCGCTTTATGGGTGAAACCGCTAAAATGCTAAGCCCTGAAAAAACCGTACTTATGCCTGATTTAGAGGCAACGTGTTCATTAGATGTGGGTTGTCCAGCGGATGAATTTGCAAATTTTTGTGCTCAATATCCTGATCACACCGTAGTGGTTTACGCCAACACCAGTGCTGAAGTTAAGGCCATTGCGGATTGGGTTGTCACTTCAGGTAATGCTTTACAGATTGTTTCTCATCTTAAAGAACAGGGTAAAAAAATCATTTGGGCACCGGATAGACATCTAGGTGACTGGATTGAAAAGCAAACCGGTATTGAAATGATTCGTTGGCAAGGGCACTGTATTGTGCACGATGAGTTTAAAACCTTTGAGTTAGAAGCGTTAAAGCAAAAATATCCACAAGCTAGAGTTTTAGTACATCCTGAATCGCCTTCAGAAGTGGTTGATTTAGCCGATGTGGTTGGTTCAACTAAAGTGCTGTTAAATGCAGTTGAAACCATGCCTGATGACGAGTTTATTGTGGCAACTGACTATGGTATTTTTTATAAAATGCAGCAGGTCGCACCCAATAAAAGTCTTTACATTGCTCCAACAGGGAGTAAGGCTCAAGCTTGTAATAGTTGCGCTCACTGCCCTTGGATGGCAATGAATGGTTTGCAAAATTTACGTGACTGCTTAAAAAATAAAACCGGAGAAGTTCAGGTTCCTGAATCAATACGACAAAAAGCGCTGATTTCATTACAAAGAATGCTCGATTTTTCTAGAAAAGCAGGCCTGGTAAAATCAGCAAATTAAACGTAATACGATAGAGCGGGTCTTTTAGCCCGCTTTTTTATGGCTTGTATAAAACTACCAGGCCTGGTCAGAGGTAAATTGTTTGGCAAAATTAAAACGTATTTTGGGTATTGACCCGGGTTCACGTAAAACCGGTTTTGGTATCGTTGAATCTGGCCGCTATTCAGCCACTTATTTAGTTAGCGGTGTTATTCGTGTAGAGAAATTTTCTGGCGCGCAACGTTTAAAAAATATCTTTGAATCTATTTGCCAGATTATCGACCAATATCAACCCGATGTGATGGCGGTTGAAAAAGTATTTGTTTATAAAAATCCTAAATCTGCGATTACTTTAGGGCAGGCTCGTGGCGTAATATTATGTGCGGCTGCGATTAAAGGTGTGGATATTATGGAATATACACCGACACAAATAAAAAGCACGATTGTTGGTAAAGGCCACGCAGGCAAAGATCAAGTGCAGTATATGGTTCAAAATTTATTAAAGTTAACGGATACTCCTCAAGAAGATGCGGCAGATGCCTTAGCTTGTGCATTATGTCATGACCGTTATATGTCTTTAGGGATTGATGCAGAATTGCTTTCAAAAGGCACAAAATTTTAGGAGAGTATAAGTTGTGATCGGCTTTTTACGAGGAAACTTAGTTCAGAAAACACCGCCCATGCTCTTGTTGGATGTTAATGGGGTGGGTTATGAAATTGAAGCGCCCATGTCGACTTTTTATCAATTAGAGTCTGTGGATGAGCAAGTGACGATATTAACGCATATGCATGTTCGTGAAGATGCGATGTTGTTATTTGGTTTTGCTACAGAATCTGAAAGAGTGTTGTTTAAGACGTTAATTAAAGTTAATGGCGTGGGGGCAAAAATGGCCTTAGGTATTTTGTCAGCCATGTCGGTTAACGAATTTTGTAGTTATGTAGATAACGGTGATATTTCAGCGTTAACTCGTATACCTGGAGTGGGTAAAAAAACAGCAGAGCGTTTACAGATTGAGATGCGTGATCGACTTAAGCCGATTGTGGAATCTGGTTTACTAAATTATCAACCTGTAGCTGACGCCTCTTCGTCACAAAAATCAATCCCTACGGCTGGGTTTGCTAGCTCAATACAACAGTCAGCTTGTGAAGCACTCGTTGCATTAGGATACAAAAATAACCAGGCAGAAAAAATGGTTGCAGGGGCCTTCGAAGAGGGGTTAACATTAGAAGCCATTATTAAACGAGCCTTACAAGGAATTAAACTTTAGATGATTGAAACAGACCGTATTATCGGCAGTCAAGAGACAGAAGATGACATCTATAGTATTCCTACTGTTCGTCCACAGCAAATAACCGAATATATTGGTCAAACCGCTGTGCGAGAGCAATTGCAGTTATCAATGGATGCCGCTAAAATGCGTGGTGAGTCTTTAGATCACGTATTGCTTTACGGCCCACCGGGCTTGGGTAAAACCACTTTGTCCAATATCATTGCTCAAGAAATGGGTGTGACTTTGCGCCAAACTTCTGGGCCAGTCATTGAAAAACCCGGGGATTTAGCTGCGATATTAACGCGTTTAGAACCGCATGATGTTTTGTTTGTGGATGAGATTCATCGTTTAAGTCCTATTGTTGAAGAAGTTCTATACCCGGCAATGGAAGACTTTCAAATTGATATTGTGATTGGTGAAGGCCCTGCAGCACAAAGTGTCAAAATAGATATTCCTCCATTTACTTTAGTTGGGGCGACAACTCGAGCAGGTTTACTAACTTCTCCGTTACGAGATCGTTTTGGTTTAGTGCAACGTTTAGAGTTTTATAGTGATGATGAATTGACTCAAATCGTTACTCGTTCGGCTTCTATTTTAGGAATGCACTCTGAAGCTGAAGGGGCTCAAGAGATTGCGAGACGCTCAAGAGGCACTCCGCGTATTGCAAACCGATTACTTCGCAGAGTTAGAGACTATGCTCAAGTGAAAGGCGATGGCATTATCACGCAATCTATTGCGGATTTGGGGTTAAATCTTTTAGAGGTTGACTCTCTTGGCTTAGATAAAATGGATAGACGTTTTTTAGAAACGATTATTCATAAGTTTGAAGGTGGGCCTGTTGGCATTGACAGTATGGCGACCGCTTTGGGTGAAGAGCGTGGCACAATTGAAGATGTGATTGAACCTTTTTTGGTTCAACAAGGTTTTTTGGTAAGAACTTCACGCGGACGTATGGCGACTTCGCACGCCTATAGACATCTTAACTTTGAAGAGTCATAGAGAGAATTCTGAAAATAGATAGCTTAAGTTTTAGATAGCTTAAATTAAAGTACTAAAACCAAGCATAATAAATAATAATGTAAATATTTTACATTATTTAAAATCCAGCAAGAAATACGTTAGAATAAACCATAAAATTTAACTAGATTTTAAAAAGAGAAACTCATGAACGATAGTGATTTAATTGAAATTATATTAATGGCCAGCCCAGTAGTTCAGGCAGTGATGATATTATTGGCTTTAATGTCATTAGCGGCTTGGTCAGTTGCTTTTGCAAAATCCTATCAGGTTCGCAAAGCCTTGCGTCAAGCTAAAGCTTTTGAAAAAAAATTTTGGGAAACGCAAGAGCTTTCAGGTCTATATCACCAAGTAGAAAGTAGTCGCGGAGATGCTTCTGGTTTAGCATTAATCTTTGCAGATGGTTTTAAAGAATTTGCGCGTTCAAAACAACAAGGAGTTGAAGAGGCCGCTGATTTGGTCTCAGGTGCACAACGTACAATGAAAATTGCCTTTTCTAAACAAACCGATGCCTTAGAAAATCACTTATCTCTACTAGCTACAGTAGGTTCTTCAGCGCCATATATTGGTCTGTTCGGTACCGTTTGGGGCGTTATGCATGCCTTTCAATCTTTAGGCGATGTTCAGCATGCAACCTTAGCCGCGGTTGCTCCGGGAATTTCTGAAGCTTTGATTGCTACTGCAATTGGTCTGTTTGCCGCTATTCCCGCCGTTATTTCTTATAACCGTTTATCAAACAAAGTTGACCGTTTACTAAATGAATACGAAAACTTTGCTGAAGGCTTTTTAACCATTTTACAGCGTCAAGCTCATTCGGTTAAAAATAACGGCTAAGGACTTTATATCAATAAGGTCTTATATCAATTTAGTCAACGGACTCACAAAGGTCTCACTAGGGTTTAAAGGGAATAACAAGGTCAAACAATGCAGAACGGTTTTCGTAACAATAGAAGCAAAAAACGCTTAATGGCTGAAATTAATGTTGTGCCATATATCGATGTAACTTTAGTTTTGTTAATCATTTTTATGGTAACCGCACCTATTGTTCAACAAGCGGTTACAGTCAGTCTTCCTCAAACTCCAGAGATAGCTAAGCCATCAGCCCCCGTAACAGAAGAAAATAAGCCTTTTGTGATTACGGTTACAAATGAAGGCTTGTATAAAACCTCTGAACAGCCTGATATTAGTTTAAGCAGTAAAGATTTAGCTAGTTTAGTCGCTGAAGTGATGGCTCGCTCTCAATTAAATCAACAGCCTATTTATATTCAAGGTGATCGTTCTGCACCTTATGGAAAGGTAGTGCATATTTTTGTATTGCTAAAAGCCAATGGTGTTGAAAACGTCTCTTTAATGACTGAACCAGAATTGGTGAAACCCTAATGTTAAGCTTTATTAAAAAACACCCTATATCAGTCCTTTTGGCTTTAGTGCTCCATATTGCCATTGTTGGCGCTTTTAGTATTAATTGGAATGAATCCGAAAAGGTCAGAGTATCTTCTCAAGGAAAACAAACTCTCCAAAAACCGCTAAAACAGAATTCGGTTAGTCAGATTGCTCAATTAGAACCCATGAAAACATTCACGGTTGACGCGAGTCAAGTTCAAGCTCAGCTTAGTAAACTTAAAGAGCAACAAGAGGCTAAACGTCTTGAGCAGCAGAAACTTGCTGCAAAAACAGATAAAGAACGTGCGCATTTAAAAGAGCTACAAAAGAAACAAAAAATTGAAAAAGCAAAAGCTAAAGAAGCTAAAAAACTAGCAGAAAAACAAAAACGAAAAGCTGATGCTGAACGTAAAAAAATCGAAGAAGCAAAACGCTTAGCCTTAGTTGAAAAAAAGAAGGCAGATGCCGCTCGTAAAAAAGCAGAGAAAGCTAAAAAAGCCGCTTTAGATGCCGAAAAACAGAGAAAAGAAGCCAAAGAAAAGACGGCACAAGCTGAAAAACAACGTTTAGCGGAAGAGAAGAAAAAACAAGCTTTAGAAAAAGAGTTAATAGCTAAAGAAAAACAGAAAAAAGTGTTAGAGAAGGCTGCGATTGAAGCGGAGCGTAAAAAGAAACAACAAGAGGCGGCGGCAGCTTTGCAGCGTCAGTTAGATGAAGAAGCGGCTGAACTTCGTGCGGCACAAAAACGTAAGCAAATGCTTTCTTTAAGAGAATCTTATATCTCTGCGATTACCGCTAAGGTAAAAGATAGCTGGAGAACTCCGGCTAGAATCTCGCCTGAGGCTCAGTGTGATTTGAAAATTACCCAGTCGCCAGGTGGTAATATAACAAGTGTAAAAGTTTTAAACTGTAATAAAGACGCAACTAAGCAGTTTAAGCAGGCTGCTGAAAAAGCGGTGTATAGAGCGGAGCCATTACCGGCTCCACCAGCTAAAGAACTCTTTGAACGTGAAATTACTTTTGAGTTTAAACCATAACTAAAAAAATCATTAATTAAAAAGTACCAGGCCTGGTAAGGTCTCGTATAACAATCTTGTTTAATATCTTAAAGAGGCTTTTGTAAGAGTCGATGAATGTACAAAAAGGTGATAATTTTCACTTTTTTTACATGCATGACTCGTGCAAAGATCTCATAAAATAAATGGTGATTCCTTTGAACTTACAGTTAAAACGCAATCTTAAAATTCAATCATTGGTATTGAGTGTATTATTGGTTTTCTCTTTACCGGCTTGGTCTGAACTCACAATAGAAATTAATGAGAGTTACGAAAATGCTTTACCGATTGCAATTGTGCCTTTTGGCTATGAAGAATCTCTTAATCCTGCATTAACGGCATCAACTGCTCAAACCGGTACTAACCAAGCAGCTCCTGTTTCAAAAACAGCCCCGGTTGATCTTGCTTCTATTGTTGCCGCTGATTTGCGCAGAAGTGGTCGTTTTAATCCACTTTCTAGAGATACTTTCCCTGCCTTGCCAACCGATATTGATGGCATTGTGTTTGAGGACTGGAAATCACTAGATTTAGATAATATGCTGATTGGTAAAATTGTTTCTGAGGGCAATGATTTATACCAAATAGATATGCGTTTTATGGATGTTTTACGTAAAAAGCAAGTGATAGGTAAACGTTGGTCAGGTATTCCTAAAGATAACTTACGACAGATTGCACATCAAATGAGTGATTTGATTTATGAAGAGTTGACGGGTGTTAGAGGCGCCTTTAATACACAAATTGCTTATGTGACTCTGCGTAAAGTGGGGGGTAAACGCCTTTATACTTTAGAAATTGCCGATGCAGATGGCTTTAATCCACAGCCCATTCTAAAGTCTAAGATGCCTATTATGTCTCCAAGTTGGTCACCAGATGGCAAAAAGTTAGCCTATGTCTCTTTTGAAAGCGGGCGCTCTAACGTTATTGTGCAAAGTTTGGATGGTAAATATCGTAAGGTCATTGCTAACTATAAAGGGCTCAATAGTGCTCCTGCATGGTCTCCAGATGGAACAAAGATGGCTTTGACCCTTTCTAAAGGGGGAAGTGCCGATATTTATATAATGGATTTAGCGACTAAGAAATTACGTCGTTTGACTCGAAACTGGTCAATTGAAACGGAAGCTAGCTGGGCAGCCAATGGAAACTCTATTTTCTTTAATTCAGATCGTCGTGGACAGCCTCAAGTCTTTCAAGTGTTTTTAGATACGGGCGAAGTTCGTCGCGTTACTTTTGATGGTAAATATAATGGTAATCCTGAAGTTTCACCAGATGGTCGTTACTTAGCAGTGGTAAACGGCAATGGAGGGTTCCATATTGCCTTACAAGATTTATACACTAATGAATTTACGGTATTAACGAATACTTTTTTAGATGAATCGCCTACCTTTTCTCCAAATGGTGAAATGATTCTTTATGCGATGAATAAAAACAGTAAAGGTGAATTGGCTGTAGTGGCTATTGATGGTCAGGCGTCTCAAACACTTAAAGTGAAAAATGGTGAAGTGCGTGAACCGGCTTGGGGACCCTATTTAGCCAAATAATTACTGATTAATTCGTCTTAAATAGAACTAAATATTAAAGAAAACTACGTAATGATTGAACTACGTAATGATAGATCTAAATTAATGAGGTTTCAAATGCATACATTACTTAAACTTTTTTCGGTTGCTGCTATTTCTTTGTTGGCGGCATGTAGTTCAACACCAGATAAAGGGGGTGTTGGCACAAATGACCAAGAAGTAACCACTGATACCGCTCCTGGAGTAGGGCAGAAAGATACCGGTTCAGAAAATGGTGTTGAAGTCATTCCTGCTAATGGTTCGCAAACAAGTGGTGAAAACTTAGGATCGGGTCAATCATTGGATGAAATGAAAATGATTGATGTTGACTCAATCTATCCACCTATTATTTATTTTAAGTATGATCAGTATGATTTAGATGATAAAGCGACGGATGTGGTTCGTTATCATGCCGATATATTAATGGCTAATCCAAATCAAAAAGTGGTTCTAAAAGGGCATACCGACGAACGAGGAACGCCTGAATATAACTTAGCTCTAGGTGAGAAAAGAGCTCAAGCGGTTGCACAGGCCATGATGCTGTTTGGCGTTGAACAAAACCGTATTGAGGTGATTAGTTTTGGTGAAGAACAACCCGAAGATATACAAAGTAATGAAATTGCATGGCAAAAAAATCGCCGTGTAGAAATCGTAATTAAGTAAGGATTGATAATGCGTAAATTTGTTTTAATGTCTACTGTTTCAGCACTTTGTTTAAGTGTCGCTATACCGGCTCAGGCGGTACAAGGAGCAACGTTAGATCAGCGTGTTAATAGATTAGAACGTATGCTAGAAAACCCGGTTTTACTGCAGTTAAGCCGTAGATTAGGTGAGCAACAGCGAGATATTCAAACTTTACAAGATGAAAACGATCGTCTTAAACGTGACTTAAGAAATTTTAAAGCCTTGATGGACAAACGCTACAAAGAGAGTGATGAACGGTTTAGTGCTCTGGAAGGTGGTCAGTCACCAGTTCAACTAGATAAAAAGGTTTTACAGACACCACTTACTGAAAAGATAGATCAACCTAAAGAAGACCAGCCTAAAAAAGACCAACCTAAAGATTCTCAATTAGCCTCACCAGAGAATACTTTAAAACAAGAATTAACGGTTAACGCTAAAGAAGTAGAGATACAAAGCAAGAATAATCAGCCTAAGGAAACACTTTTAACGCCAATTAAAACCCGTAAACCAACACAGGTGGAAAAGGATAAGTATAAAGAGGCGTTTGCGTTAATGAGAGCCTCTAAATATGAAGCGTCAATTACTGCTTTTCAAGGCTTTTTGGCTAAGTATCCAGAAAGTGATCTAGCCAGTAATGCGGCATATTGGAGTGGTGAAGGTTATTTGATAAAAGATGAAAATGAAGCTGCTTTAGATTCTTTTATGTTGGTGATAAAGCGTTACCCAGATTCAACAAAAGTCCCTGATGCTAAGCTAAGAGCTGCGGATAGTTATGTTCGGTTAGGTAACGAAGCAGCGGCCAAAACACTTTATCAAAACATTATAGATAGTCGTCCACATAGTAAGGCTGCTAAAAATGCAAAAAAACGTTTAGAGAAACAATAATGTCAAATATTCGAAACCAAACAACACAAAAAGCAGTTGTTTTGCTTTCTGGCGGGTTAGATTCAGCCACTGTTTTAGCGATTGCGACTGCTCAAGGGTATGAATGCCATACAATGAGTTTTGATTACGGTCAACGTCACAGAGCTGAATTAAAGGCGGCTGAAAAACTAGCTAAAAAATTAGGTGCCAAAACTCATCGTGTGATGAATATGGATATGAGAGCGATTGGTGGGTCGGCGTTAACGGATAATAATATTGACGTGCCGGTTTCTGGCGTGGAAGAAAATGAAATTCCCATTACTTATGTTCCTGCCCGTAATACGGTATTTTTGTCTTATGCCCTTGGTTTAGCAGAGGTATTAAAGGCGGATAATGTGTTTATTGGTGTTAATGCCGTTGATTATTCTGGTTATCCAGATTGTCGTCCTGATTATATTGCGGCTTTTGAGAAGATGGCTAATTTAGCTACAAAAGCCGGAATAGAGGGGCATAAAATGCATATTCAAACCCCACTGATTGATTTAACGAAAGCAGATATTATTAAAAAGGGAATTAAAAACGGAGTTGATTATAGTTTAACGGTCTCCTGTTACCAGGCAGACGAAAATGGACTAGCTTGTGGCGTTTGTGATTCTTGTCGTTTGAGAAAGCAAGGGTTTATTGAGGCGGGAGTTTCTGACCCAACGTTGTATCAATCCTAATCTGTTATCACAATTTTTCGGGTTTATGTATTTTATGATTGACTAAACAAATCTTTTAACCACGAAGACACGAAAGCACGAAGATTTCTAATATCTAATACCAACTTAAATTTAACCAATAACCAAACTAAACGTAATAAATTAATCGCTTTTACACTTTACAAATGCAGAGCTGCATAGCTTATAGGCATGGCTTAAGATTCTTAGGGTATGATTTTTTAATCACTTTTATTTGTTTTTTCAATCTTCGTGCCTCTGTGTCTTCGGAATTAATATTTACAATACTGAATAATCAATCACAAAATACGGATACCCAATTTTTCTTTCGTAACTAATCTGTGAAAAGTTCTCTATAAGCAAAATTTTGAGATGTTTTCTAGCAAAATCGCATTCATTTTGTTTGCTAAAAATACAACAATAGATAAAAACTAAATAAATGATAAATAATTGTTAAAAGGACTTGCACACTTTTTGCAGACTTGTATAATACGCCCCATTCCAAGCGGGTCGTTAGCTCAGCTGGTAGAGCAGTTGGCTTTTAACCAATTGGTCGAGCGTTCGAATCGCTCACGACCCACCATTTATTTTGGGTTTGTTTGGAAAAATTAGTATTGAGCTTATCATATACGATTATGGGTCGTTAGCTCAGCTGGTAGAGCAGTTGGCTTTTAACCAATTGGTCGAGCGTTCGAATCGCTCACGACCCACCATTTATTTTGGGTTTGTTTGGAAAAATTAGTATTGAGCTTATCATATACGATTATGGGTCGTTAGCTCAGCTGGTAGAGCAGTTGGCTTTTAACCAATTGGTCGAGCGTTCGAATCGCTCACGACCCACCATATTTTAAACCCCGTGTTTCTTTTTGATTCACGGGGTTTTTTATTGCCTATTATTTATGTTTAAGCATAAAGCATAAAGCATAAAGCATAAAGCATAAAGCATAAAGCATAAAGCATAAAGCATAAAGTGAATGGGGTTATCAGAGAAAGTACCAGGCCTCTATCTAATCTTTAACTAATATAGCCAGGCCTGGTTAGTTGGGGGGAGGTATTTTAGGCTAAAGGTGTTTTTTAGCTATATCTCTAAGAGTTGGAACATTTAACTCGGCTTGGTCGGCAAAATGGATTGCTCTAGTTAATCTTGCTGGTGCTGATCGCCCCATACAACCGTGAGCCAAATCTCCATTAATCGCTTCTAATAGACCACTCATTAAACGATTTCGATCATTGGATGTGTCTGTTAGCCAGTCCTGAATATCTAATACGTCATTGGCCACTGAGATCATAATATCTTCATGGTCATTGGCTAGACTTTCGACATTACCACCCACTTCTAATCCTGCGATATTAGTCGTCAAAATATATAGATTTTTGCGCACTAATTCATAGGTTAATTCTTCTTCTGAATCTAATATAAAGCTAGGAAGATCTACTTGTGATAAAGCATCAAAGACTAGCTTAGCATTTGCACCAAAAATTGGCGATGGCAAAACCACCTTGCTGTCCATGCCTTTTTTCTTTTCAAACCAAACAGAGATAACGGTCGGATTGTTAATTTCAGCAGCATGCCAATCTCTTGGTAGTAATTCGTTTTGCAAAAGAATGGTTTTATCTTTCCATTCTTGAGGTAAGCTGTTGAGCGTTTGTGTAATATCGGCTTCACCAACGGCAATCAGAATAGCTTTAGGATTAGGGATTGTTTGGGATACTATTGCGATATTCATATCTCTAGTAACGCCTTGAACAGGGTAGCCTAAACGTAAAAAGCCTCTTGCAAAAACGCTACCTAATTCACCAAGTCCGATAACAATAATGGGTTCTTTCATTTATTCACCTTTTGAGAGATTTGATTTGTAATTTAAATTAATGCGTAGATTCGGATAATAAGTGCATTCTATAACTTTTACTGTGCATAATTGCACCAAAATGGAGTAAGTATTGTATTTAAATTCTTTTTTAAGTGTAAAATATATTAACTATAGACTTTTGTAAGAAAGCCTCAACTAAAAACTAATAGTAGGAATAGTATCAATGAATCAACCAAAAGCAAAATTTACCTGGCATTACTATGTGATGGCGTTTGGCGCTTTGCTTGCTATGTTAGCTGCAACATTAGGCACAGTCGGTGGAATTGTTTCAGGGTTGGCGATTGCCATTTTGAGTCACCCTAAAATACAGTTTCAAGGTGTGGGACGATTTGTATTCTATATTCTGTTTATAATTTTATATGTATTTGCATTTCCTGACCCTGAAGTAGTTAGAGAGATGATGACTCAATCGTAAAATTGGTTTGTATGACAAAACTAAAGTGATTAGTTTTTGTTTGATTAACCTGTACCAGAAAAGTTCAAAATAATGTGTTGTAAATTGTCTGATTGAGACCAAAAAAATCATTTAATAATGAACTATTGGTAAGTTTATCAATGGCAACTAGGTGAATGTTTTCATCTTATTCGTACAACACTTTCAACTAAAGAGATACCTTATAAATGGCATCTAAAGCCTTAGAAGATTATTTAAAAATCATATATAAGCTTGAAGATAATAGTTCTGAAAAGGGAGTGCAAACTTCTGTGATTGCAGAACGCTTATCCATTTCTCAGGCTTCTGTTTCTAATATGCTAAAAAAACTGGCTGAGAGAGATTTTATCTCTTACGAACCTTATTATGGGGTGAGTCTGACATCGTCTGGACGCAAGATTGCTCTTAATATGGTTAGAAAACATAGAATTTTGGAACTCTATTTAGTTGAACGTTTGAATTATTCGTGGGATGAAGTCGATGAGGAAGCAGAAGTGCTTGAACATGCTATTTCTGACAAGCTAGCTAACCGCATGTGGGATGACTTGGAACAACCCACTCATGATCCTCATGGCTCGCCAATTCCTTCGATTGAGGGCGAACTAATTAAACAAGATTTAGTGCCTTTAGTTGAGGTGCCGATTGAACAAAAAAGTCAGGTGGTCCGAATTAAAAACCGAAGCCCTGAAGAATTACGCTACTTAGCAAATATTGGTTTAACAACTGGAGTTTCGTTAAAAATAAAAAATATGGCTCCTTTGAATGGTCCTTTATTAGTTGAGATTGAAGATGAAAATTTGCATGCGATTGATTACCGGTTAGCAATGGCGTTGTATGTAAGTAAAGTTAAAAGTTAAAAATTATGATGTCTAAAAGTTTTTATTACGAAGTTTTGGAAGGACTGACGACCGCTGTTTTGTGGTTAGATAAAAATGAAAATATACAGTTTATGAATGTCGCTGCAGGTGAGATTTTTCAGGTAAGTCCTAAAAGAATGTTGGGCAAATCATGGAAAATAATACTACCAGGCCTGGTAGATACATTAAACCAATCAGTGGATAAGAGTATCACGATTCATGAGTATACTGTTGCTGTTCAAGATTTTGAAAAGATTAGGGTTAGTTGTTCTATTTCACCTTATGAATTAAGTGAGGATATGGGTTGGTTGGTGGAAATTTACAACACTGAGCGTCATCACCGTATTGTGGAAGAGGATGAGCGTTGGCACCAATATGAAGCTGGTAATCTTTTAGTGAAAACCTTAGCGCATGAAGTTAAAAACCCTTTAGCGGGAATTTTAGGTGCAACTCAGTTACTGCAAAAACGTTTTAGCACAGATGACAAAGAGTCGGCTTTTTTGGAGATTATTTCTAAAGAAGTGACACGTTTAAAAAATCTTGTAAATAGAATGTTAGGGCCAGAAAAAAGGGCTGAAAAAGAGCCGCATAATGTGCATGAATTAATTCGTTATGTATTACAGGTTGTTGAAGGTGAAAAGCCAGAAAATGTCTATATCAAGTTAGATTATGATCCGAGTATTCCAGATATTTATATGGATTTTGAAGCGATGATTCAGGCTTTACTGAATTTAATTCAAAATGGTATTCAAGCAATGGAAGAGACGGGTGGGTTTTTAACGATTAAAACCCGTATAGAGCATAAATTTACGCTTGGAGCAAAAACTTATCCCCTGGTTGCCAAAATTAGTATTAAAGATGAAGGAATGGGAATTCCAGATTCGGTATTTGATTCTATATTTTATCCTATGGTCACCAGTAAAAAAGCAGGAACAGGTTTAGGGTTACCGGTAGCTCAAAATGTCTTACGTCAACATGACGGTTTAATCGTGGCAGAGAGTGAACCAGGTAATACTGTGTTTACGGTGTATTTACCCCTTAAACAAAAGGAAGATAAAGAATGAGCATGAATAACGACAAGGTTGAGGAAGTTGTTGAACCGATTGAACCGATTGAACCGATTGTTTGGGTTGTAGATGATGATGCTTCAATTCGTTGGGTTTTAGAGGCCGCTTTAGAAGACAAACCTTATTTAGTGAAAATTTTTGATTCACCATTAATGGCTTTAAAAGCTTATGACGATTTTCCCCCTTCTGTTGTGGTGAGTGATGTTCGTATGCCAGATATGGATGGCTTAACTTTTATGGAAGGTCTTCATGAATTAGATAAAAATATTCCTGTTATTATCATGACGGCGCACGCAGATTTAGACACGGCAGTTAAATCGTTTCAAAGTAAAGCGTTTGAATATTTGCCAAAGCCGTTTGATATTGACGAAGTCACGACTTTAGTCGATAGAGCGATTAAGCGTTTTCAATCTGGAGGGGTTAAAAGAGCTAAGCGTTCCCCTAAAACGGATAAACAGCCTTTAAATATTATTGGTGCAGCACCTGCGATGCAGGAGGTGTTTAGAGTTTTAGGTAGGGTTTCACAGTTAGATGTAACCGTTTTAATTAATGGTGAAACCGGCACGGGTAAAGAGTTAGTGGCTCAAGCACTTCATGAATTAAGTCCACGTTCTGATGGGCCTTTTGTTGCATTGAATACGGCTGCCATTCCTCGAGAGCTATTAGAGTCGGAGCTATTTGGGCATGAAAAGGGTTCTTTTACGGGTGCGCACTCGCAAAGAGAAGGGCGTTTTGAACAAGCCAATGGTGGCACACTGTTTTTAGATGAAATTGGTGATATGCCGGTTGATTTGCAAACACGTTTGTTGCGTGTGTTAAATGATGGAAGTTTTTATCGAGTGGGTGGAAAAACGTCTATTCAGACCAATGTAAGAATTGTTGCCGCAACTCACCAAAATATGAAACAGCTTGTAAGAGAAGGTAAATTTCGAGAAGATTTACTATATCGATTAAATATTATTCGTATTAAGGTACCAGCCTTAAGAGAAAGAGCACAAGATGTACCGCTGTTGCTGCGTTTTTATTTAGAAAAAGAAGCTAAATCACTCGGTTTAGAAGAGAAGTCTTTAAGCAAAGAAGTGACTCAATTTTTATCTAATTTAGCTTGGCCTGGTAATGTAAGGCAGTTAAGAAGTCTCTGTACTTGGCTGACCATTATGGCACCAGATAAAACGGTTTATATGGAAGATTTGCCTCTAGAACTGCAAAACCCAAGCGAAACGGATGGTGAGGCAACAAGTGGTGATAATTGGGAAAAACCACTTCGTAAATGGTCTGAAGCCTTTTTGAAAAGTGGAAGAGAGGGGTTGCATACCTCGGCAGAACAAATCTTTGAAAAAGTGTTGATTGAAGTGGCAATGAAAGCCAGCGGAAATCATCGCCAAAAGGCTGCTGTTTTGCTTGGCTGGGGAAGAAATACTTTGACACGTAAAACCCAAGCTTTAGGGTTAGACGATTAAATCAAGAATCAGGTAGTTAGATGGATTTACAATTCACTAGGGGTTTTACTCAATGATCTTTGAGTTCTGGCAGTATCTTACAACGCCGACTCAAATAGAGCAGGCAAAAAAAATGGGCTATTTAAAAGAAGCCATTGCTATGGCTGCGAGAGCTGATCGCTGCCAGCAGGAATGGGGTGAGCACTATCAATCTTGCCAAAAGGCGATTAATCAAGCCATAAATCGTGCTGTTCAACACAGAACGGCATTGATTTTTGGCGCAGGTTCTTTAAAAGATGTTCCTCTAGATGAATTATCCAAAAAGTTTGAAAAAGTATTGCTGGTTGATTTGGTTTTTTTAAAAGAAGCCCGAGATAAAGTGGCTAAATTTAACAATGTTGAACTGATTGAGCATGATGTGACTGAATCCTTATCATGGATTTCAGAAGGTCAGGATTGGGTTCAGGCTCCCTCTACCTGGTTAGATGATACACATATTGATTTAGTGGTTTCCTTAAACTTAATTACTCAACTTCCATTAATCCCCGTCAGGTGGCTTCTTAATGATTATAAAGTACCAGAAGCAACTGCTGATATTGTCGGAAAACAACTGATTTTTGCTCATGTAAATTACCTTAAACAATTTTCTGGAGAAGTGTGTTTAATTGCAGACTATTTAGACATTGAATTTGATAACAAAGGTAATGAAATAGAGCGATTCGACCCTTGGTGGGATGTTGAGCCCCCTAAGCCGGAAATTACTTGGGAGTGGGAAGTGGTGCCTTTAGGCGAAGCGGGTAAAAAATGGCAAAAAAACCATGTTGGTGTTTCTTTTCTATAAGCTGATTTTATAGATTTTAGCTAGCCTTTCAAATAGACACATTCGTCTCCTTTTCTTCTTGTAAAAATACCGTAAACCCCTCTAATGATTGCTTGCTTAAAATGATGCAGGTGATTACGTATAACGCTTGTTTATAGTTACCATAGTATTTATTAAAAGCAGATTAACCTAGGCCGTGATAGCATTTATTTAAAACGAATTAAAAAGGATACTAGATGGCGGTTTTGATTGAAGGCTATTCAATAGTGATTAATAAATCTCAAGCATTAAAAAATCAAAAGGCTTTAGATACATTGGGTTCTGTAGAGGGAACTTTGCATCCAACTGCAATTTGTTCAGATAAAGATTTATTAAGAATAGGTTTTTTGGATTTAAAGCAGGCAAACGAGTTTTTAGCTGCCTTAGAAGGTGGTGGTTTGGTGCCTTCTGAAGATATGGTAATGCTTACTCAATTTGGAGAGCAAGAGGTGAGCTGTGATTGGTTAACGGTTCAATTTACTAAGCTTAAAGATGGTACGTTAATTTGTTTGGCTAATAAGGCTTCCACGGGAGCTATAAACAGTATTGCTATGCCAAAAGGTTGGAGTTTAGAGTTGTCATTATTAAAGCGCTATTACGACGAGCGTATTCATTATATGCATGAAGAATATCGTTTAGTAAGAGAAGAACCTATGCATAGTGTTTACAAACACAATGAAACAGGAGAAGAAGTGCGTTTATTGCGTTTAAATCTAAAGGAAATGGAAGAGTCTGAACTGCAATAAGTGTTTATAGAGACCTTTGCACGAGAGTATGCGCGAGTAAAAATGGTTAAAATTCACCTGCTTATTGTTGAAAAACTTGCGAATAGCTAGCTATTCCCTACGTTTTCCGCCGCAAGCAAGCAAATTTTCTCTCATTTTTCTTTCGCACCTATCTCGTGCAAAGGTCTCTAATAGAGATTTAGATACAAAAAAATGCAAGTTAAGATAACTTGCCTTTTTTTATATTGTTAGCAATCGTTTAACTTTTTTGGTTAAACGACTTAATCTTAAAGATTAAAGTGCAACGATATTTTCAGCTTGAGGACCTTTAGGACCTTGAGTAACTGTAAACTCAACTTGCTGACCTTCAGCTAGCGTTTTGAAACCAGAACCAGTGATAGCGCTGAAATGTGCGAAAACATCTGGACCAGATTCTTGCTCTAGAAAACCAAAACCTTTAGATTCGTTGAACCACTTAACGGTTCCTTTAACTGTATTTGACATGATATTTATCCTGACTTTTAATTTGATAGTATTGCCTCAAGAGGCTTGTGTAGCATGGAAATCTTGACTGATACTTTAAAACTTCAGAACGGTGTTACGAATAAAACGACGAAATGGAGGTTGTAAAACTTAGGCTTTCTTTCTTGCTGAGGAATACAGTACAGAGAATAGGGGTGAATGTCCAGTATTAATTGAATTAATTAGTAAAAATAGGGTTAATTGACGGGTTAATTTAGGAATTGGGCAGATTTAGAATTGGGTAGAACAATCGTTCTTTGATATTTACCAGGCCTGGTAGTCCTTGATAGGTATAAATTATTAAGGCTAAATTATTTATAGTTTAAAAATCAAAACGCTACACAGAGGTAGCGTTTTAAGTAGTGTATTGTTTTTAACTAGGTTTAAAGTGCTTCTGCGCCTGTTTCACCTGTACGAATACGGATAGTCTGCTCTATGTTTGTGACAAAAATCTTACCATCACCAATTTTACCTGTTTGAGCGGCATTGATAATGGCTTCAATTGCGGAATCAACCATTTCACCTTTTAGAGCAATTTCAAGCTTTAATTTAGGAAGAAAGTCTACAACGTACTCTGCACCACGATACATCTCTGTATGGCCTTTTTGACGACCATAACCTTTCACTTCGGTAACCGTCATGCCGTGAATATCAATTTCATGTAGGGCATCACGAACATCATCTAATTTGAATGGTTTAATTACCGCTGTAATCAGTTTCATATTTCTTCCTTATTCATTTAAGAATTTATGCTTCCAGGTGTTCATTACTATTTGAACTCTTAGGGTATTTTGCCAAAAGTTGACCCATTTTAATAGGGGTATCTGCATGAATCTTGCCTAAATCTGGTAATTGCCCTTCAGTGGTAAGTAAAACCACTGTTGAACCCATGTTGAAACGTCCAATTTCATCGCCTTTAGTAAAATGAATAGACTCTTCTTCATAATCCCAGTGTTGGATATTAGGTTCATATTCTGGAGTGATTTTACCTTGCCATACGGTCTCCATGCTACCAACAAAAATAGCTCCCACCATGACTAGGCAAAATAGACCTTGTTCATTTTTAAAACGAATTACAAGGCGTTCGTTGCGAGCGAACAAACCGTCAACAAGGCGAACGGTTGCTGGGTTCACAGCAAATAAATCGCCAGGTACATAGGTCATAGAAATTAGTGTTGCATCAACGGGAATGTGAATTCGATGATAGTCTTTGGGTGATAGATAAATGACTGCGGCTTCACCATTATTGAATTTTTTAGCATAGCTGATATCACCACCAACTAGGGCTTCAACGCTATAGGGGTGGCATTTTGCTTGAATAATCTTATTGCCTTCAATGTGTGACGACTGACTAATTAAGCCATCAACCGGACTAACCCAACTATCTGGAGTAGTGTCAATAGGACGAGCTTCTGGTTTTAATGCTCGAGTAAAAAAGGCATTAAAATGTGGATAGTTGTTGATGTCTTCATCTGCTGCTTCACTGACATTGATGCCGTAAATTTTAGTTAATAATTTAATGACATTATTTTTTATCCACGGTGTTTCTACTTGCATAAACCAATGCATGCCGCTAGATAAAAGATGTTTTGGAATGAAATATTGTGGAATGACTTTAATGAAGTCGGTCAGTTTAGCCATGAGAAAAAGTTCCTAAATTAATTATTTTGACATTTACGACATGTGAAAAGTCTTATTGAATTAAATGGAATTTTAATGTAAATCAGTCAAACTGGCTAATTAAACTTTGAGTAAAGTTAGAATTCGGCGTTTTGTGCGAATTTATTCAGTAGTTGATTAGGTTGTAGAGCTTGTATTTAAGCGATAAGTAGATGAATAAGTGTTTCTTAACGGACAAACCTAAAATCATGATGTTTTGGGCTATTTAATGTATAATTCGCGCAATTAATCGTTTTATAGTAAGGAAAACAATCATGTCTGACGTTAAAAAGGTCGTTTTAGCCTATTCTGGTGGTTTAGATACTTCAATTATTGCTAAGTGGTTACAGGATGAATATAACTGCGAAGTGGTAACGTTTACTGCGGATATTGGCCAAGGTGAAGAGATTGAACCCGCCCGCGCTAAAGCTCAAGCAATGGGCATTAAAGAAATCTACATTGAAGACCTTCGTGAAGAGTTTGCTCGTGATTTTGTTTTCCCTATGATGCGTGCTAACGCAATCTATGAAGGTGAGTACCGTTTAGGGACTTCAATTGCACGTCCTTTAATTTCTAAACGTTTGGTAGAGATTGCTCAAGAAGTTGGTGCGGATGCGATTGCTCATGGTGCCACAGGTAAAGGTAATGATCAGGTTCGTTTTGAATTGAATGCTTATTCTTTAATGCCAGATGTTAAAGTCATTGCACCATGGCGTGAGTGGGATTTAATGTCTCGTGAAAAGTTAATGGCTTATGCTGAAGAACACAACATTGCGGTTGAGAAAAAGAAAGGTAAAAAATCACCTTATTCAATGGACGCTAACTTATTACATATCTCTTATGAGGGTGGAATTATTGAGCAACCTGAAAATGAGCCTGAAGAAGATATGTGGTTATGGACGGTTTCGCCAGAAAACGCGCCTGATAAAGCAACATACTTAGATATCGAATTTGAGAAGGGTGATATTACTGGGATTAATGGTGAGAAAATGTCACCGGCTACGGTTATGGAATTCTTAAACAAAATCGGTGGCGAGAATGGTATTGGTCGTGATGATATTGTTGAAAACCGTTTTGTTGGTATGAAAGCCCGTGGTTGTTATGAAACACCTGCTGGAACAATTATGCTAAAAGCCCACCGCGCAATGGAATCTTTAACATTAGACCGTAATGCGGCGCATCTTAAAGATGAATTAATGCCTAAATATGCTGAGATGATTTATAACGGATTCTGGTTCTCTCCAGAGCGTGAAATGATGCAGGCGTTAATTGACCAGTCGCAAGAGTTTGTTTATGGAAATGTTCGTTTAAAACTTTATAAAGGCAATGTCATTATTGTTGGTCGTAGTTCAGATAATAGTTTGTTTGATGAAGCAATTGCTACGTTTGAAGAAGATGGCGGAGCTTATGATCACAAAGATGCAGAAGGCTTTATAAAATTAAATGCATTACGATTAAAAACAGCGGCTAAAAAACGATCTAAGTAATCTAAGTCTGTTATGACTTACTTAGTAAGCAGGTGTTAACTTAAAACAGCGTTATTTATAACGCTGTTTTTGTATTTAGGCCTCACTAAAAATGTTAATACGATAAAATCAGTGAGTCTTAAACTCTGATTTAAAGGACTGTTAATCATGTCTAAAAACAAACCAAGAATCCCAAAATTTTCTGAACTATTGCAAAACCCAATGCTTATGCTGGGTTTTGGTTTTGGATCAGGGTTATCGCCAAAAGGGCCAGGAACGGTAGGTACACTTTTAGGTTTACTCTTATTTATCCCTATTTTGTTATGGTCTGAATGGTTGGCCTGGTTAGTATTTGGTTTAGGTTTGTTTGTGGGAAGTTATATCTGCGGTAAATCATCTGAATATATGCAAGTTCATGATCATGGTGGGATTGTTTGGGATGAATTTGTCGGTATATGGCTAATACTGTTAGTGCTACCTGAGCAGGCCTGGCAATATTGGTTAGCTGCGTTTATTACGTTTAGAATTTTTGATATTTGGAAGCCTTGGCCTATCAAAAATGTGGATGAACAGGTAGAAGGAGGTTTTGGCATTATGCTTGATGATGTTTTAGCTGCATTTTATTCAATTTTAGTGATTTGGTTAGGTTATCTATTTATCGTGTAACACTCTGAAATAGAGTGAATATACCGATTATGGCTTATATATCATAATTATTACTTGGGTATATATTAATAAGTTTGACCAGGTATTAAGCTATTAAATTTGACTGTTTTAAGGTATATTACGCACCAAATAAAAAATACAAATGGGAGTTGAAAAACAATGTTTATTCCTTGCGATGATGCAAAACGCTTAATTAAAGAAAAAAATGCACAGTTGGTTGATGTGAGAACTCCAGAAGAGTTTGCAACAAGTAAGCTTCCTGGTGCGATTAATATTCCTCTGCAAGATATTGATCGTGTTGGAGAGAGTGTTTTGGATGCAGATTTACCGGTTATCGTTTTTTGCCGTTCAGGACAGCGTTCACATATGGCGATGCAGATTTTACTTTCGCAAAGCTTTTCAGAAGTACACAACTTAGGTTCATTTATGGCTTGGCATCAATGTCCTGACCAGTAAAAATATTTGTGTTAGTATTTTATAAAAGCGCTTAAGGCAGTAGTTTTAAGCGCTTTTTTTATATTAATCGAGAACTTTGCAAGATTCGATGAATGTATAAAAAAGGCTATAATTTTCTTTTTTATACATCCCCAACTCGTGCAAAGGTCTCCAATCCATTTCTATCAACTTGCAAAGGTATCACTATGAAATTAGCTTTACATTGGCAGATTTTAATTGCTTTAGTTCTAGCCGCCGTAATGGGTGCTTATACTGGAACAGAAGGCACTATTTGGGGAATTCATTGGTTAGCAATTTACACCTTTATTGGTACCTTGTTTTTAAATGCATTAAAAATGATTGTTGTACCATTGGTTGTGTCAGCGATTATTACCGGTATTGCAAATGTAGGGAGTCAAGGTGGTTTTGGTCGTTTAGGAATGAAAACCATTAGTTACTATCTAGCCACTAGTTTTATTGCCATCTTGATTGGCTTAGTATTGGTGAACGTTATTCAACCCGGCGTAAATGACAGTCCCGCACCGGTTATTGAATCTAATGATAAAGTTTCTATGGCAGTAGAGGGAAAATCTGCAGGTGATGTGGTCGATGTTTTCTTACGAATGATTCCAACCAATGTGGTTGATGCGGCAGCAGAAGGGCAGATGTTAGGCTTAATTTTCTTTAGTTTATTGTTTGGCTTTTTTATGACGCAATTAAAAGGGGATGTTGCAAAAACCATGAATAACTTTTGGCAAGGGTTGTTTGATGTGATGATGCTAATGACAGATTTAATTATGAAATTTGCCCCCTTAGGAGTGTTTGGTTTGGTTGCCGCTTCGGTAGCTAAAACGGGGTTTGACCAATTTGGTAATCTGGCTTTATTCTTTGCCACAGTGGTTTTAGCATTGGGCATACACTTTTTGGTTGTTATGCCAATTATATTAAGAGTATTTGGTGGCGTGAAAAACCCTTGGTTACATTACCAAGCCATGGCGCCAGCATTACTAACCGCATTTTCCACGAGTTCATCCTCGTCAACACTGCCTATCTCTATGAACTCTGTTGAACACCGTGCCGGTGTTTCTAACCGAGTGACCAGTTTTGTTTTACCTTTGGGAGCAACCATTAATATGGATGGTACCGCGCTATATGAATGTGTGGCCGCAATATTCATAGCTCAGTTATTTGGATTGGATTTAGATTTTTCTACGCAGCTATTAATTGTTGTTGTGGCTTTAACTACCTCGATTGGTGTTGCAGGAATACCATCGGCCAGTTTAGTTGCGATTAGTATTATCTTAGTTGCTGTTGGATTGCCTGCTGAGGCAATTGGTCTGTTACTGGTTGTTGACCGTTTATTAGATATGATGCGAACAGCAGTGAATATATTTAGTGATTCGGTGGGTGCTGTTGTGATAGCTAAAACAGAGGGGGAAAAAGACGTTTTGGTTAGTAAAGAATTTTAAAATAAGAGATATATAAACCTAGCAACCTACCAGGCCTGGTAGGTTTATAAAATAGTGAATCTAGCTTTAAATAAATGTGTTATTAAATGTGTTAATAAAATGGGTTTAATGTATAAAATTAACAACCATCGAGGTACTAACCTGTGAAAATAATCTTGTCAGATTTAGTTGGATTAACACTGGATAATGATGATGCTAATACCTCACAAATTCAAAAAGTGCTCAATGCTTGTATTGAGGATTACGCTGATGATTTTGTACAGGATATGAGCCATATTAGTCAGGCAGCCAATTATTCAGGAAATATTAAAGTTGATGAAATCGTCCATTTAAAAGATAACTTATACCGTTGTGATTATAGTTATGACTGGGCTATTGCTTGGACATGCTCAGGGGTTCAAGAGGGTGGAAGAGTGAAAGAAAAAGTGCGTTTTACGCTAGAACCTAGTGGAGAGTTACAATTTAAGTTTTTAAAACTGGATGCGTAGTTTTGTTGTCTTTCCTATAAAAAACCACTCTGTTGAGTGGTTTTTTTATACTTGCTAGTTATGAAGATATAAGTCGCCGTTGCTGACAAAAATTCAATATGGCAATCTCTCATCAGAGATTGAGTAATCTATTAGCTGAGGTCCATTTGAATCGACCTTAATGATTTTAGCCTGTGGGCGCCAATCGCCTAATACCCAACGATGTAAAGTTTTGTGTTCTGCTTCAATAATGTGATGATTTGGTCGATGTGTATGGCCGTGAATCATGTGGCTAACTTCAGGGTGCTGTTTAAACAACTCGCAGAGCGAGTTTTGATTGACATCCATGATTTGTAGGTCTTTTTGTTTGCTATGTTGCTTAGAATTGGTACGCATTTTATGACCAATAAACAGCCTGCGTTTACGGCATAAGTGTAAGAAAATCCACTGTATTAATTGGTTTCTAAAAAGTTTACGCATTCTCTGATAGCCTATGTCATCGGTACATAAATTATCACCGTGTAATAGTAAATAAGGTTCGTTATAGAGTGTGATGACCTCTATATCATCTAAAATATTAATTCCTGTTGCTTCACTAAAGGCGTGTTTCATCAAGAAATCACGGTTTCCATATTGTAAGAATATAGGGAGTCCATTTTGGGTTAAACTTTTAAATTTGTGAATGAACTTTGCATATTGTTCTAAACCAATATCATCTCCAACCCACATTTCAAAAAGATCTCCCAAAATATATAAAGCTTCAGCTTTGGGAGCTTGTTCTTCTAAAAAAGCATAAAAGGCTTGGTTGATAGGATGATTGTCTTCAGGCTGAAGGTGAATATCCGCAATAATTAGGGTGTATGGGGAATGAGAAGGTTCTGAATTTTGCATGCATTGATTCTAGCAAGATTCATGAATAACGCCTAGTTTTTTAGGTAAATGAATATTGATAGGGAGAAATAAAAAACCAAGTTTTGAGAATGTCTGCAAAACTTGGTTTTATAAGTAAAAGATTTATGCAAAAAGCTTAATCTTCAATAAGAGTGGTTTTTAGGATGGTAATGTCATCAACCGGTACGTCTTGATGACCCATTCGGCTAGTGGTTTCAACTTTAGCCATGGCGTCAACAATATCCATACCTTCAGTCACTTTACCAAACACAGCATAACCCCAACCTTGCATATCTTTACCCGTGTGATTTAGAAAATCATTGTCTTTTAAGTTAATAAAAAACTGAGTCGTCGCTGAGTGCGGGTCACCTGTACGAGCATAAGCCAAAGTGCCGCGGTCATTTTTTAGACCATTGTCAGCTTCATTTTCAATGGGTTCACCAGAAGGTTTGTCTTGCATACCTTCAACCATACCACCACCTTGAACCATAAAGTTTGGAATGATGCGGTGAAAAATAGTATCTTTATAAAAACCTTCCATTACATAATGAATGAAGTTCTCAGCACCAATCGGTGCTTTTTCATCATCGACTTCAACAGTGATGTTGCCCATGGTGGTTTCAATAACAACTTTTGACATGAATAATCCTTGTATTTAAATTCAATTACTTAATTTGGCGAGCCTTAATGATTTTAACGGTTTTCTTTGGAACATCTTTCATTCCGTTTACAAAGCCTGTTTTAACCATACGAATTTTATTAACGGTTTTCATGCCGCTAATCACTTTACCAAATACTGCATAACCCCAAGCTCGGCTAGTTTTTTCACGAAAATCTAAAAAAGTATTTTGCGCGGTATTAATAAAGAACTGTGCCGTGGCAGAATGTGGGTCATTGGTTCTTGCCATAGCCACTGTGCCTATACGATTACGCAATCCATTATCGGCTTCATTTAAAATGGGAGCATGGGTGATTTTTTTATCAAAACTTTCTGTAAATCCACCGCCTTGAATCATAAAACCAGGAATAACGCGGTGAAAAATAGTTCCATCATAAAAACCTTCATTGACGTATTTAAGAAAGTTCTCAACGGTTTTAGGCGCTTTATTAGGGTACAACTCCATAATAATAGTTCCTTCAGAAGTTTCGATTAGAACTTCAGGGTTAGTTGTTTCAGTTGCACTTTGTGCGAAAGCAGAGCCACTAATAAATACAGCAATTAGGGCAGCTTTAAAGGTTAAAAACAGTCTTCTATTCATGATTCACTCCAACATATTAAATCGGTTATAAGATACAATATGCAGCATTCTAACACCTAGGTTAAATAGGCTAAACAGTTTATAACTGAATTTTAAGGATTGAGTCAGTTTCTTAAGACTGTCGTCCATAATTAACGCATTAATTCACTAGAGATAGTTGTAACAGGTAAATGCATACAACGCATACAACATTCTCAATTATTAAGAAACCACACAGCAGGAAAATTATGAGCCTACAAATTTTTAATACGGAAACCCGTAAAAAATCGGTATTTACCCCTATTCATCCCGGAAAAGTAGGTTTATATGTTTGTGGTGTTACCGTTTATGACTTATGCCATATTGGACATGCACGCGTTATGGTGGTTTTTGATACGGTAGTGCGTCATTTACGAGCATTAGGTTATGACGTTGATTATGTACGTAATATCACCGATATTGATGACAAAATTATTAAGCGAGCATTAGAAAATGGAGAGTCCATTCAATCTCTTACTGAACGCATGATTAAAGAGATGCATGCGGATGAAGCCGCAATGAATGTGCTGCGTCCAGACATGGAACCCAAAGCAACCGAGCATATGGATGAAATTCGTCATATGATTGAAACCTTAATCGCTAAAGGGTTTGCTTATCCAGCGGAAAATGGCGATGTGTATTTTAAAGTTAAAGCGTTTGATGAATATGGTCGCTTATCAGGTAAAAATGTGGATGATCTTGAATCTGGTGCTCGCGTTGATGTGAATGAAGTTAAACAAGATCCATTAGACTTTGTGCTTTGGAAAGCCTCTAAAGAGAATGAACCTAGTTGGAACTCTGAGTGGGGGAACGGGCGTCCAGGTTGGCATATTGAGTGTTCAGCGATGTCTACTAAATGTTTAGGTAATCATTTTGATATCCATGGTGGTGGAATGGACTTATCCTTTCCTCACCATGAAAATGAAATTGCGCAATCGGAATGTGCAACCGGTGAACATTATGTAAACATTTGGATGCACTGTGGTTTTGTGCGTATTGATGATGAAAAGATGTCTAAGTCATTAAATAACTTCTTTACGATTAGAGAAGTATTAAAAGTTTATCATCCAGAAGTCATTCGTTATTTCTTGCTATCTAGTCATTACCGCAGTCCTGTTAATTATTCTGAAGACAACCTTAACAGTGCTAAAGCGAGTGTTGGCCGCTTATATTCTGCGTTAGAGAGCGTTAGTATTGATAAAACAACAGAACCCACAGCCGATTCAAATTATGAAGCAGAGTTTATGGATGTCATGAACGATGACTTTAATACACCTAAAGCCTTTGCCGTATTATTTGAATTAGCTAAAGAAGTGAATAAAACCAAACAACCAGGCCTGGCAGCTCTTTTGATTAAATTAGCAAATCAAATTGGTTTGTTAGAAGAGGGTGCTGAAAGTTTCTTTAAGTCTCAGCCAAGTGATTCAAATTTAAGCGACGAAATGATTGCGCAGTTAATTGAAGAAAGAAAAAAGGCAAGAGCAGAAAAAAACTTTGCGAGATCAGATGAAATTCGTGATCTATTAGTTGAGCAGAAAATTGAATTATTAGATACCGCTGAGGGAACAACTTGGCGAAGAGGCTAGTTGTAACCCTTTTATAATCAGGGCTTAAGCTTAGTATTGAGACATGAATAATTTTCCTATTGAAAATAAGCTGATATAAAACAGTTACTTAAATACGCTTATAAAATTTAATTGTTCAATCTAAGGGTTGCTTATGCTTGACAAGATAAGAAAATGCTTATATACTAGAGTCATTCATGTTTCTTCATGAGTATCCTCCTCTGATTATTTCTAATGAGATAATATATTTAAACTCGAGTTGTCCAACTCGGGTTTTTTTTGCCTACTAAAACTATAAATGGCCTTTCAAGCTACTAAAAGTCTATTGAAACCGCCCTTTAAATAACTTCTAGTACAAATCTCGCTTTATATATCAAGTGAGATGGGGTGTAATGCCAGCTTGGCAATTTTAAGGGTGTTTAGGATCTGTTTTTTTAAATTTTTGGCCACCGATTGGAGGCATAACATCTTCCAAGCGATCATATTTTTTATTAAGAAGTGATTTAAAAATCGTTGTGTACTCTAAAACGGCCTTTACGTAGGCACGAGTTTCTGTAAAGGGTATGGAATCTATCCACTGATCCGCAGCGATAGAACCTTTAGCAGGAATCCAAGAATCAACACGATTTGGGCCTGCATTATAAGAGGCCGTAGCGAGTACTTTGTTACCTGCATATTTATCATTTAAGTAACTTAAGTAGGCACTTCCTAGTTCTATATTGTTTTTAGCTTTGGTTAAATCTTTAAAAGAGACCTTTTTAACCCCGATTTTTTTTCCTATGTATTGAGCTGTTTTAGGCATTAGTTGCATTAATCCCACCGCTCCAACGGGGGATTTTACATCCTCTGAAAAGGCACTTTCTCGGCGCATAATTCCATAAATCCAAGCCGGATCAATTTTATTTTTATCGGCATTTAGCATCACGGGTTGTTTATGTGGAGTTGGAAAACGTAAATCTAAGTCATGCCAGGTTTTTGCTTTAGCTAGGCTACGGATGGATTGAGAGTATTGCTCCCACTGGTTAGCTAATACCGCAATGGCTTGTAATTCGTTTTTGTCTACGCGGTTTAATAATTGATACCACTCTCGTTTTGCACTTAACGGCCAGTCAATAGCCATTAGTTCTTGAATGCGTTGGAGTTCAGGGTACTTTTTAATTAAATATGCGGTGTCGCGTTTTTTAACTGGGTTAGGGTTAAATTGGTAAGGTTTTTTAAGTCTATCAGCTGATAAAAAGGCATAATAATTTCTATTTTTAGCCAATTTTTTATATAGATCGTTGGCTTCTTTTTGCTGTTTAGTAGCCTCTAATGCACGCGCTTTCCAATATAGCCATTGCTTTTTTTGTTGAGTGTTGGATGGCATTAATTCAATAGTTTCTAATAAGGTCGCCCAGTCAGATTGTTTTAAAGCAACCTGCGCCTGCCAGCGTAAACTCGTTTTAGTTTTCGCAGCCGTTCCATTCACTTCATGGAGTAGAGCGCCTGCTTGAGGGGAGTATCGGTAGGCGCTTCTTAATGCAACTTTTCGTTTTAAAACCGCATACTGGTCTTTGTTGATGAGGTAGCGTTTATAAAACTTATTTAAACTACTTTCTGCTAGGCTTGGGTCTTTAGAGGCTAGAAAGCGTATCCCCTGGGTAAAAATTTTCTTTTTAACGCTGGTAGAAATAGTCTTGGGCAATGGCTTTGAAACTAAGTATGGGTTTTTATAAACCTTCAACCAATAGTTGAACATAGTTTTATCTTTTTTAGATAAATCAGAACTTAACTTTTTGGCCAATGCGGTTTTACGCTTGTTCATAGCAAAGCTAATTCTTTCCCAAATCATGGTTCCAGTGAGTTTTTTATTATTACGTATTAGCTTGTCTAATGGTTTGCAGGCTTTGCTTAACTTGGTTGAGTATAGCCAAATAGGTTTAGCAAGCTTAATCGCTTTATTAACTTGTTTACGATTAGCTAAGGCCTGAATGTAATAGCATTGTAAATTTTGACTTTTTTGAGGTTTATAGTTAGTTAGAAAGGTGGTCCATTTTTTTTGAGAGGCAAGCTGAGCTAGCCATTTTGTGTAGAGTTTATCTGAGAGATAATGGTCTTTATTTTGTTTTATAAAGCGCTTAATTTGTTTAGTCGGTGTTTTTGATAAATGTAAACGGTAATCGTGGTAATTAAGGTAAAGGGCTAATGGATAGTTTTTAAGAGATTTTTTGTATTTAGCAATGGCTTTACGATCGTTACGTTTTATCGCCTGATAGGCGGATAAGTAAGCTTTCTGTTGGCTGCTCAATAAGCTAGTATTTGGACGGTTGTCGGCTTGGGCTTTTAACGGATTACTAATTAATAAAAAGGTAGCGATGGTTGCAAGCAAAAGGTTTGTGGTAGAAATGTAAAACAAATTAATAAATTTTAAGAAACTCGAATGAATTCGGGGTTTACGCATAATCAAAATAAAGCATCCATTGTTGGTAATCATAAGTTCTTAGCTAAGCTTTATTGTAATGCTTTACGTAAGAAAAAAGGTTAGGATTTAGTCCTTATTCGCATTAATCTAAGTGTTTTTACCTGTATCAAGTGGAATTTTGATTACCTGACCCGGTTTAAGCAAACTTTTGAGTGATAAGTTATTGTGTGAGGCGAGTTTTTTGGCAGAAAGTTGATTTGCTTTTGCAATATTCCATAAATTATCCCCTGTTTTTACAACATATTTTAATGACGATTGTTTACTCCAAATAGTCAGTTTCATGCCGGGTTGAAGGATTTTTTTGGTTGAAATATGATTCCAAGCGGCAATATCTTTAGAGTGAACGTCATAATGTTTCGCCACTAACCAAAGGCTTTCACCTTCTTTTAGGGTGTGCTCGATTTTTACTCTCTGTTCATAATTTGGAATAATTAATTGTTGACCAATTCTCAATGCTGTTTTTACAGAGAGATGATTTCTAGAGGCGATCTGTTTAGTGCTTAGGTTATATTTTTTAGCTAATAACCATAATGACTCACCTGACTTAACGGTATGTTTATGATTATGCTTATCATTATGTGTGCTTTCAGCATGTTTATGAAGCGTTTTTTTAGAATGTAACTTAGCTTGAGATGCCGATGCCAATTGGGTTTTAACTAAACTGAATTTGTCAGCAGGAATGGGAATTAATAAGGTTTTTCCCGCTCTAATTCTAGAACTCTTCATTCCATTTAGGCGTTTAATTGCTTTGGCAGAGGTTTTATATTTATGAGCAATAACACTCAAGCTATCACCTGAACGAATTTTGTGTTTTTGCCAGTGAATATCAAAGATTGCTTGATTGTTTTCAATCTGCTTTTCAAACGTCTCTGCTTTGTCTACAGGAAGAAGTAGATCGTATGGCCCATTTGGTGGGGTGGCAGGTTGATGAAAGCCGGGATTAAGTGAAGCAAGAACTTCTCTAGTGGTTGATGATAGCTTGGCAACTTGCCCTAAAGAAACTTGTTTGTCTAAAACAATTTGCGAGAAATAGGCATGATTGGCAATCGGTTCAAGAGCTATATTAAAACGGTTTGCATATTCAATAATATGTGCCATGGATAATAATTTGGGTACATAACTTTGGGTCTCTTTAGGGAGAAATTGTTGTATTTCCCAAAAGTTAGGTTGGTATTTGGCAATATTGGCTCGGTCTTTATTTGCTTTTCGATATTTTCTTTGTGCTTTATAGACATTACCTAGTCCAGCATTGTAAGAGGCTAAAGCTAGTAACCAGTCGTTGTTATTAAGCTTATAAAGTTTTTGCAAGTAGTCTAATGCGGCACGTGTACTTTCTACTATATCTTTGCGGCCGTCATACCACCAAGTTTGATCTAAGTCATACAGGTCGCCGGTGCTTGGTATAAATTGCCACAATCCGACGGCTTTCTGATGAGAACGAGCAATGGGTCTAAATCCACTTTCTACAGCGGGTAATAGAGCAATCTCATAAGGCATATTGCGTTTTTTTACTTCACTAAGAATAAAGTATAGATAGGGCTTTGCTCGTTCAGAGACACGTTTAAGATGAGTTTTTCGACTATGGTAAAACCCTAGAAAGTCAGCGTAATGTTCGAAATGTTCATCTGCTAAATCAAACTTATAACGCATTTCATCCCAGATAATAGGGTGGTATATATTTTCTTGCAGCTTTACCTTGAAATCATCCGTTGTAACTTCGGCGTTTATCTGGGGTTGAGCGGGATTGCTTGTTTTTGAAAGTAGAGTTTTAGAGGGCTCTGATTTTAGCGTTGAATTAGAAATGCAGCCGGTTAACAGTAGAGAGCTTAAACCAAGAGTGACTAGACCCAGACTGCTGACTAGACCAAAGCTTAGTGATTTGAATTTAATTGTCATTAACGGTAATTTTTTTATAGAAGGGGATAACATAAGTTTTTTGTCGTTCTACTCTAATGATTATGGTCGTATTCATCTTTCCAAGCTCTTAGCTCAGAAAATAAGCTTTCTTTAGAGTCTTGGGCTCCACGTTCAAGCAATCTTGCTTTTAGTTTGGGGGTATCAAACCTTAGGAAAGGGTTGGTGTCTTTCTCTTCGCCTAAAGTGGATTGTGCTCCTTGATGAATACTCGGGTAATTGATGGTAGTTTGGGTTATTCTCTTTGCTAATAGCTTGTTTTCAGGTTCTGCTAGTTCTGCAAATCCAAGGTTACTTAATGTATATTCATGTGCAGAGAAAAATTGGAGTTCATCGGGTAGCTCACGAAGCTTAAGAATCGATTGGCTAAACTGCTGCACCGTACCGCCTAAAATTCGACCACAACCTGCAGTAAATAAGGTGTCTCCACAGAATAGTAATTGATTATTATAAAAAACAATGTGATCTTTGGTGTGGCCGGGTGTTTCCATCACGCTAAACTGCAAGTCTTCTGCTAGCTGAATGACATCACCTTCTTGGCACTTAATTTGAATACTCGCTAGAGAGCTTTTCGCCGGGCCATAAACGGTAGCATTGGGAAAAGTAGCTAATAACGCATCAATTCCGTCAACATGGTCAAAATGTTGATGGGTAATTAAAATAGCTTGCAACTTAAGCTGGTGCTGTTCTAGGTAATCTAATACTTGTTGAGATTCTCCTGGGTCAACCACCCAAGCATTGACATGATTATGAATAACCCAAATATAGTTGTCATAGGTGCCGACAAAGGCAGGTAAACCAACGATATTCATATAAGATCCCATAAGCAATTGCTATAATTGGCGCTAATGATATCAAAAATATACTGTAAATAGTGGGAAAAGCACGATGAATCAAGGTTTTCAAACGTTTTTAAGGCATTGGTTTCAAACTCCACCAGGCCTGGTAGTTTACAAACAAGAAAAAAAATTGGTTGATAAAGCTCTTAATCGTGTTTTTGGATATTTTTTGGTTCAGCTGGGCTGCGTTTCTAACGAAAATTTGGTTGCGAATAGCCGGGTAGTGACTAAATTGTTAGTCGATAAAAAACTAAGTGACTTACCGGCGCAATCAAAAGACGTGAATTGGATTCAAGCAGAGTTAGATTTTCTACCCATTGCTCGTGATAAAGTCGATGTGGTTTTTTTACCGCATACCTTAGAAACCATTGATGATCCTTATTACCTGCTAAGACAAGTCGATACGATGCTCGTGCCAGAAGGGCATATTGTATTAACAGGGTTTAATCCTTATGCTTGTATTCCTTTTAGACTTAAATACTTTTCTTCTTTAACCTCTTTTAATAAGGCAAATTTCCACCGAGCAAGCCGGCTTAAAGAGTGGCTTGAGGTATTGGGTTATGAGGTGACGCTGGTGGAACACAGTTCAGTAATGTGTTTTACCAATAATGGAAAGTATAAAGTTTGGACTAAAATAATAGAAAAGGTTGAAGAGTCTTTAAAAGGCATTGGTTTAGACTTTGGTAATGTGTACTGTTTAGTTGCTAAGAAAAAAGTAGATGCGCCGACTTTAGTTGGGCTAAAGTGGCATTTACCGAAATGGAGAGGGGTTAAGAATGGAGTCTCGGTATCAAGAGAATCAACTTCTAGACAATCTAAATCTAGACAATCAAATAAAAGCTCTCTTTAATTGTTGGTTAGATATACTGTTCTGAATAAAGCCTACCAGACGAGCTCTTGTCCAGATTTCTTAGAAATTTCTTCTAGTTTTTTCTGATGTAATAAAATTTCAGCATCAGTCGCTTTTAATATTTTAAGTGCAGGGCGGTCGCTTCTTACCTGTACTTTGCTTTCAGCGTCGGTATCAGCATCTTGACTGCCGGCATTTAGGGTTAATGCTGTTTGCCCACCCGTCATTATTAAGTACACGTCTGCTAAAATTTCAGAATCGAGTAAAGCGCCGTGTAAGGTTCGGTTAGAGTTATCAATTCCTAAGCGCTTGCATAACGCATCTAACGAATTTCGTTGGCCTGGATAAGATTTACGCGCCATTTTTAGTGAGTCAGTAATCACACAATGGTCTTCAATTTTGCCCCACTTATTTCCGGGTAACAAAGAGAGTTCATGGTTAATAAAGCCAACATCGAACGGTGCGTTATGAATAATCAGTTCCGCTCCAGCAACGTATTCCATAAATGCATCTGCTACTTTGGCAAATACGGGCTTGTCTTGCAAAAACTCGTCAGTAATACCGTGAACATCAATCGCATCTTGCGGAACGGTTCTTTCAGGATAAATGTATTGATGATAATTGTTATTTGTTAAACGACGCTTAAACATTTCAACAGCACCAATTTCAATAATTCTATCGCCATTGTGCGGCTCAAAACCGGTCGTTTCAGTATCTAATATTATCTGACGCATTCAAATTCTCTTTGCTGTAAAATATCGTTCACCATTTTAAAGCAAAACAAATTCAAAAGGTTGAGTTATGAAGATTAAAAAAGGCAGTCGAGTTACATTTCATTATGAATTACGTGATGATAAAGGCAATGTTTTAGATTCGACATTTGGTGGTGAACCTGTGATTTATATTCAAGGTGAAGGTGAAATTATTGAAGGTCTTGAAGAGTTTATGCAAGGTGAAGAGCCTGGTTTTGAAGCCAAAGTAAGTATTCCTCCAGAAAAAGCTTATGGCTTAACTAATGACGATTTAGTGGTATTTGCAGGCCCAGAAAATTTTGATGATAATGTAGAAATTGAAGTGGGTTCATCCGTAGAAACTGAAGACCCAGAAGGTAATACCATTACTTTCCGTATTATAGAAGTGACTGAAGACAAGGTTTATCTTGACGGTAATCACCCTCTAGCGGATAAAACTTTAGACTACAAAGTAGAAGTATTAGAAGTTCATTAATTCTTCGCAATAATTCAGCTCACTCCTAAAATTTGTTATCTCTGCGTCAGGAAATGGTCATTTACACTTGTAAGCTCACATTAACTTGCTTGACCTAACAAATTTTAGGCGCAATCTGAATCATTCTTAATATTTATAGAGACCTTTGCACGAGACCATGAACACATAAAAACAGCTATAATTCTCTATCTTCAAGCTAAAAAATCCGCCCAATAACTAGTTATTATGCGTATTTTTTAGCCTAAATCTAAAGAATTCTATCTTGTTTTTCTTGTGCCCCTGTCTCGTGCAAAGGTCTCTTATAGTTTTAAATTCTAAAATCACAAAAAAAGCCCGATGAACATAGTTTCAATCGGGCTTTTTTGTATATTAACTTTTAACTTTTAACTTTTAACTTTCAGCTTGTAAGTATCTTAGTCTTCTAAGTCTCCACATTTTAGGTTACCAGGAACTGAAATATCTAAACGTTTTGGGTTAGGAAGGTTTAAACCGTCCATAATGATTGAAAAGTCGTTAAACGATTTGCCATTCCCTACACGCGAATTAAATTGTTTTTCTTCACCAATCGTCGATTGACTAAAACCTTTATAGTCATGCGCAGGGAACACCAATGTGTCTTCAGGTAAGCTAAAAAGTTTTTCTGTGAGTGAATGGTACATGTTTTCGTTGCTACCTAATTGAAAGTCAGTACGACCGCAATCACGAACAAATAAGGTATCTCCGGTAAATGCAGCGCCTTCAATTAAGTAGGTGCTGTCATTGTCAGTGTGACCAGGTGTATACAGCACTTTAATTTCTTGTTCACCTAATTTAAACATATCGCCATCATTCGTCAGAATATCCGCACATTCAGAACCCGATTTAGAGTGAACTGCAATTTTTGCACCAGTGCGTTTACGGATTGGGCCAGCGCCTGTGATGTGGTCTGCATGGATATGTGTTTCTAAAAGGTATTTTACTTTTAGTCCTAATTCTTCAATATGTTGCATATCACGTTCAACTTGTTCTAAAACTGAATCGACCACTGCGGCTTCTTTGGTAGCCTCATCCCAGATTAAATAGGTGTAAGTCCAAGTATCGTAATCAAATAACTGACGAATTTTCATGATTGACTGCCCTGTGTTAGTGAATGAGTAGAGATTGTATTTGTTATAATAAGCGTTTTATTTTGCTTTTTCATGTACTTGAAAAACAATAATACTATATAAAACATTTATCTGGTTATTATCTATACTTATGCTCAATTCGTCAACCCAAAGCTTTTCTGTTAAAAATATTAAAAATGCCATTCAGCGTTGCATGATTAAAGACCGTTTCTTTCTTAAAAGAGCTTTTAATCAAGGGGCTTTTGAAAAGTTTTCGGCTGAAGAATTAGAAAACAACCAGGCCTGGTTAAAGCTCACCAAGCGATTGCAAGATTCTTTATTAAAAGTTGAAGCTCGTCAAAAGACTTTACCAAAGATTGATTATGATGAAGCTCTGCCCGTTGCCAGTAAAAAAGACGGGTTGGTAGAGTTGATTAAGCATAATCAAGTGGTGGTCATAGCCGGGGAAACGGGTTCAGGTAAAACCACACAAATCCCTAAGATTTGTTTAGAAGCGGGTTTGGGTTTGCACGGTAAAATTGGTTGTACTCAACCGCGCCGCTTGGCGGCTCGTAGTGTGGCAGAACGAATTTCTGAAGAACTCGGTTCGTCGCTTGGAAAAATCGTCGGTTATCAAGTACGTTTTTTGGACCAGGTACATGAGCATAGCTTAATAAAAGTGATGACGGATGGGATTTTATTGGCTGAAGTGCAAAATGACCGTTACCTTAGCCAATATGAAGCGATTATTATTGATGAAGCCCATGAACGCAGTATTAATATCGATTTTTTATTAGGAATACTTAAACAGCTATTACCAAAACGCCCCGATTTAAAAGTCATTATTACCTCAGCCACAATTGATACCCAACGTTTTGCAGAACACTTTACTATTAATGGTCAACGACCTCCTGTGGTTGAAGTTTCAGGGCGCACTTATCCGGTTGAATTACGTTATCGCCCATTGTCGGTGTATGAAGACGATGCAGGTAATGAAATAGAGCAGGATATGATGACGGGCATTATTGATGCCGTTGATGAACTCGGTAAAGAAGACCCATTTGGTGATGTTTTAGTGTTTCAGGTGGGTGAAAGAGACATTAAAGAAACTGCTGAAGCCTTAAGAAAACACCAGCATAAAAATACTGAAATTGTGCCGTTATATGCTCGTTTATCAATGAGTGAACAACAAAAGGTATTTCAAACGTCTCAAAAACGCCGCATTATCTTAAGTACTAACGTAGCGGAAACCTCTTTAACGGTGCCAGGTATTAAGTATGTGATAGACCCAGGCCTGGTAAGAATTAGCCGTTACAGTGTGCGTAATAAAGTTCAGCGTTTACCTATCGAAAAAATTTCCCAAGCTTCTGCTAATCAACGTAAAGGTCGTTGTGGTCGTGTGAGTGATGGTATTTGTATTCGTTTATACGCAAAAGACGATTTTAATTCAAGACCGGAATTTACCGATCCTGAGATTCATCGTACCTCATTGTCATCGGTCATCTTGACCATGACTCAATTGCAGTTAGGTGCGGTGAATCGTTTTCCATTTATTGAAGCCCCTAATGATAAAGCCATTAATGATGGTTTTAGACAACTACATGAGTTAGGCGCTTTAGATGATAAACGTCGTTTGACGGAACAGGGTCGCCAAATTGCAAAGCTACCGATAGATCCGAGTGTGGCTAAAATGGTGATTGAAGCTGAGAAAAATGGGGTTCTAGCGGAGGTTTTGATTATTGCCGCCGTTCTTAGTATTCAAGACCCACGTGACATTAATGAAACCACTATGCAGGCAGCACGTACCGCACATAAACCGTTTGAAGATGAACGTTCAGATTTCTTATTCTTTTTAAATCTTTGGCACTTTTATGAGCATCAACGCCGTCACTTATCGCAAAACAAGTTACGTAAGCTTTGTAAAACCAATTTTTTAAACTATATGCGCATGAAAGAGTGGCATGAGTTAACCATTCAATTGGAGCAAAGTTTAAAACGCATTGGCATGAAAGTCGGTGAGTTGCATCTGTTTGAAGAAGTTCGTAAAAAACTTCCTAATGGCCAAGAGGGTGAAGTCACTGAGCGTTTAAGCGATATACATAGTATTGCGGTACACCGTTCTCTATTGGCTGGTTTACTGGGTAATGTGGCAACACGTGATGACGAAAAATCTTATCTGGGAGCGCGTAATACTAAGTTGTTTATTCATCCGAGTTCAAGTCTGTTTAAGCGTAAACCTAAATGGATGTTATCCGCTGAACTGGTTGAAACAACCAAACTTTATGCTCGTACCAATGCTACCATAGACGTGCGTTGGGTAGAAAGTTTAGCTAAACATCTTATCAAGCACAGTTACAGTGACCCGCATTGGCAAAAGAAAAATGGTCAAGTTGGTGCTTACGAATCCATCACTTTGTATGGTTTGCCCATTGTGACCAAACGCCACTGTAATTATGGACCAATTAACCCAAAAGAGTCGCATAAAATCTTCTTACGTCATGGTTTAGTTGAAGGGCAATTATTTACCAAAGCCCAGTTTTTTGTTCACAACCAAGCGTTAATTCAAAAGATTGAAAAGCTAGAACACAAATTGCGTCGTCCTGATTTCTTGGTAGATGAAGAGGTGTTGTATCAATTTTACGATGAACGAATTCCTAAACACCTTTATAGCAAACCCGCATTTGAAAAGTGGGTTAATAAAACTGAAAAAGAATCGCCTCAGACTCTTCAAGCTTTGTTTTTAAGCGAACAAGATTTAATGAAACAAGCTGCCAGTAATAGTGTGTTACATGACTATCCTGATCAAGTTCATTTAAGTCACCAAATGTCTTTAGAAGTAGACTACCATTTTGAACCAGGTAAAAAGAACGATGGTCTAATTTATCACTTACCGTTAGCCAATTTAAATAATGTAGAAGCAGAAGACTTTGAATGGTTAACACCAGGCCTGCTTAAAGAGAAAACGGCTTTTTACATTAAGTCATTACCTAAACAATTGCGTAAACAATTTATTCCAGCTCCCCAGTACGCTGATTTAGTTTTAGCTGAAATGAATCCTGATAAAACGGTAGCCGTAGGTAAAAAAGAGTCATATTTAAATCAACTTGTTTGGGCATTGAATCGTAAAGCCAATCAAAAGGTTTCGTTAAATGATTTTATAGAAACCGATTTACCAGACCATTTAAAACCGTATTTTGTTTTAGAGGATGATAAGGGTAAAAAACTCTCAGAAAGTCATGACTTGAATGTTCTAAAACAAAACTATCAACACTTGGTTGATGCCAAAATACAAAAACATCAAGCTAAACAAAAGACACAAAATCGTATCATTAATGAATGGGATTTTGGTGACCTCTCTGAAAGTAAAACGATTAAAAGCCAGGGTAAAGAGATGTTGGCTTATCCCGCTTTACAAATTCAAGATGAAAATATTGTATTAGGGTTAATGGGGGATCAGCAGTCTGCTTTACATGCCCATTCTCAAGCGGTTATGTTGCTAATTGAACGATTGCTAATGGATAAGGTTAAATATCTACAAAAAAAGTTACCGCTACAAAAAGCTTGTTTATGTTATGCCCCTTATGGAACTTGCCAAGACTTAACGCAACAAGTCATTGACCGAGCATTAAAGACTTTAGTTTCTAATCCTGAACAGATTCGTAAGCAATCTGAGTTTAATGATATTTTGGAAAAAGTACGATCAGAGTGGGTTTTAGTAGCGCAGCAGATAGCTAAACAAGTAAATGAAATTTTTACCTTACATCAAAATGTCGCCAAGCAAGTGAGGGGGCGAGTCAACCCACGGTGGTTAGCCTCGGTTGCGGATATTAAAATACAATTAGATGAGTTAATTTCTAAAGACTTTGTGCGTAATACTCCTGAGAAATGGTTTAAACAAATTGAGCGTTATTTAAAAGCCTTGCAAATGCGTCTGCAAAAGCTGGATTTAGATCCTAATAAAGACCAAAAATCGATTAGAGAAATTCAACCCATCTTAAAAATGTATCAGGATTTAGCCAAAGAGCCGGCTTATCAAAATCAACCAGGCCTGGAAGAAATTCGTTGGATGATTGAGGAACTAAGAGTGTCATTATTTTCGCAGCCTATGAAAACCCTCAAACCGGTTTCAATCAAACGCTTAGAAAAGCAGATTAATTCGCTTTAAATAACTGCTAAAGTAGAGTATTGCTAAATTAGATAATGGTTAAAGCTACATAAAAAACATAGAAATATAAGCACATTAAACTAATCGAGACCTTTGCACGAGAGTATGCACGATTAAAAATGGTTCTAGGTGCCCCTTGAGGGTAAAAATTCACCTGATTTTTGTTGTACCCCAAGGGCACTTACGTTGGGCGACAACTTGTGAATAGCTATCTATTCCCTGCGTTTTCCGCCGCAATCAGGTGAATTTTCCCTCATTTTTCTTTCGCACCTATCTCGTGCAAAGGTCTCTAATCAATTGAATAAGCACTTGTATAAGTGTTTAAAGCGTTTTAAACTCTTATACAAGGCTTTATTTACTTTTTGAATTGCAAAGAATGTTTGTTGCGAATTTGTCATAACCCGGTTAAAAAACTTAAGTATAATGTTCAAGTATAAAATTTAAGTACAAAAATAAAAGGATTTAACATGAAGAAACGTTTTAATTTTAAAACTACTGCAGTCATCACGACAGCAATTTTAGGTTCTACTTTATTATTAGCCGGTTGTTCAGGCGATAATGACGACACAACGGCTGCAAAAGCACCAGCTGCTGAACAAAATACAATGGCAGTAAAACAACCTGCTCCCGTTGAAGCACCTAAAGCTGCGTTACAGCCAGCTCCAGCACCAAAAGCAATGGAAGAAGCTAAAGCTGTGGTAGAAGAGAAAGTGGCGGAAGTGAAAGAAGCCGCAGCTGAGGTGGTTGCTGCAGCACCATCGGGTGAAAAACTTTATGCCACGTGTGTAGGGTGTCACGGTTCAAAAGCTGAAGGTGGAGTTGGACCACGCTTAAGTAATCAAAAGCCAGAAGACATTGTTGCTAAGCTAACAAAATACAAAGCGGGTGAACAGATGGGGCCAATGACAGGAATGATGGCGCCAATGGCAGCAGGATTAAGCACAGCAGATATGGAAGCGATTTCAAAATACGTGACCACTCTATAAATTTTTTATTGTTATCCGTTTAAACGGGTTAACAATATTTAAATTGAATGGCTTAAATAATTAAGCACCTTGTCTTTGGCAAGGTGCTTTTTTGTTTTTTACGAGCTCAATATCTGAAATTTTGCCAATTAATGAATCTAAAGGTCTCCTTAATGACTAATTATTTATGTTTGACTAACATTCGTTATGGTTTAATACACTTTTTTCATGGCATAGAAATTAGGACTCGCTTTGACAATACCGACTGAAAAACGATTGAATAAATATATTAGTGATTCTGGTTTCTGTTCAAGAAGAGAAGCGGATCGTTTAATTGAGCAAAACCGAGTGACCATAAATGGAAAATTGCCTGAATTAGGGACTAAAGTTTTATCGGGCGATATTGTTAAGGTTGATGGAAAAGCGATTGGTGCGGTGGCAGATAATAAGTCAGATCGGGTTTATATTGCGTATAACAAACCCATTGGAATCATTTGTATTACAGATACAAGTATTGAAGATAATATTATTGATGCGATTGGCTATAAGCAGAGAATCTTTCCTATTGGACGATTAGATAAACCTTCTGAAGGTTTAATCTTTTTAACCAATGATGGTGATATCGTTAATAAGATATTACGAGCTGAAAACGCACATGATAAAGAGTATATCGTAACGGTAGATAAACCTATTACTAAAAGTTTTTTGGATCACATGTCCCGTGGAGTACCTATATTAGGGACAATCACTAAGCCTTGTAAGGTTAAAAAAGAGAGTCAATTTGTCTTTAATATGATTTTAACTCAAGGGTTAAATCGTCAGATTCGCCGTATGTGTGAACATTTAGGTTACAACGTTAGAAAACTAAAGCGTTCTAGAATTATGAATGTTGAGTTAGGTGATTTAAAACCCGGTGCATGGCGTTATTTAACGAGTCAAGAAATGAAAGAGATTAATGCTGCGGTCGTCAATTCAAGTAAAACGGCGGCAGAAGACCAAGGTTCAAGACCCAAAGCACAAAATCATACTCGGGATGAATATCGTCAAATTCTTCAAGACAGAAAAGACGGTAAAGTTGCTAAATCTTATAAGCTTGAAAAACCTCAGAAAACTCATAAGACAAAGCCATCAAAATCGGCTAAAAAAACGGTTATTAAAGTCAATAATCCAAAAAGAAAGTCTCTAAGTTTAAAAAAATAATCGGCTCACATTCTTATATAGAAATCAAAGCTAATAAACTTAACCTGTAAAAATTAACCTTAATCTGACAATACAACAGTTAATTACTAACTTAACTTGATAAAAATTCATTATCAGGTTTGGGTTATTTTCCACTTTTGTGATGCTTAATATTGAAGCTTGGGCAAACGCCTTAAGTCCCCTTGTAATAAATGGTGCAAGGTTCTTAGTGTAGTGAACGTTTAAAAAACGCTGCTGTTTGAGCGTAGCGAGTTCAGCGTTTTCAGTTCACAAGCTTAGAACTTGCCCATTTATGGAGTGGGGTTTGTTTTTTGGTTACTTTTTTGCCAAATTGCAAAAAGTAACGGGAAGCCTGTGTGACAATATTTAAGGCAAAGGCTTAATATTTAAATAGGCTTCTCAATCGCTGTATTGTCTGATTAAATCTAAGTTTTTAAACTTAACCAGAGAAAGTTAATTTTTTACAGTTTAGAATTTATCTGATATTGCTATCTAGTAAAGCTTCTCAGGATTAACTTTTATTGAAAATCTTCATCAAGTTCTTCATCAAACTCATCATCAAAATACTCTTCTTGTTCAAGCTCTTTAAGTTCAGCAGGTTTTTTAGTGCGGGTAACGGCTTTAGCTAAAATTTCAAGATAAAATGACTCTAGGCCATCGGCTTGCACTTTGTCGATGATATTGTTTATTTCACTAACATGAAATTCTTTACTCGTTGATTCGTCAGCTCCAAACTTACAATCAAAGTCCCAAAAATTAGTTCCTTTAGGTAAGGCTTTTTTGCGTTCACGATTTAGGTATTTTCTCACTTCCTTTTTAATCGATTCAATCTCGCGGTTAGCTTGAGGATTTTCAGGGGTTAATTTATAAGTTTTTTTCATGATATCTCACAATATAGGTCGAGCTTAAAAAGAGCGGTGATTATAGGGTATTTTGTAGGTTCAAGAGTGCCTTATTTATTTTTGTTTGGATAATATTGGCGTTAATCTTGTCGTTAATCTTGGTATTAATCTTTATTGGCTAAATGGCGTTTAGTTACCCATGTTAAGTGATAACCATGAACCGTTTTAATTGGGCCAATTAGGGTGTTTATCGGTTCGTTAAAAATCGCTTCAGCCATTTCAGTCGCAATGATTTCAGGTTTTACTAATCCAATATCGCCGCCAATTTTTGCTGAAGGGCAGATTGAGTGAGTTTTAGCGAGTTCAATTAAGTCCTCTAAGCAATCAATTTGTGTCTTTAGTGTCACACATTGCTCTTCATTATCGACTAATATGTGGTGGGCTTTAGCACGTGAATCAGGGTGAATCATAATAAACCTCAATTAACAGAAAAACTATTTGATAAGAGTATAAAGAATTCTATTCCTGTTAAGTGAAGATTGTTACACTAAGTTTACACTGCTTAGTTATACTTAGGTTTTTTTAGTGGTATAAAGAATTTTGAATATGAGTAAATACCCTTCGATATTTTTGAATGTAGTGTTGGCCATTACATTATCAAGTATGGCCACAACCTCTCAGGCAATTGATACCAGGCAAGCTATTTGGTTAGATCCGGTTGAAAAAGAAGTGCTTTTAATGGAAATGCGTAACTTTTTAAGAGGTTCGCAAGAGGTTTTAGATTATTCGCTTCAAGGGGATATGGATTTGGTTCATCGAACGGCAAATCCAATTGGTACTAAAATGCTAAAAAATTTACCAAAAGAGATGACTAATAAAATGCCAAAGTCTTTTTATGTAATGTTAAAAACATTACATTATGGTTTTGCTGAAATTGCGGATATTTCAAAATCTTCAGAAGCTCAGCCGGTAGTGGTTATGCAAAAGCTGGCGAGCATGCAAAAACTTTGTGTGGGTTGTCATGCAACCTATCAACTCAAGGTGAATAAATAGAGAACTTTTTCAAAGCTACCAGGCCTGGTAGCTTGTTTTTTTGGGTATATGTATTTTATGATTGATTAAATAAATCTTTTAACCACGAAGACACGAAAGCACGAAGATTTCTAATGTTTAATACCAACTTAAATTTAACGAATAACCAAACTAAACGTAATAAATTAATTGCTGTTAAACTATACAAATGCAAAGCCTTATAGGCATGACTTAAGATCGTTAGGGTATGATTTTCTAATCGCTTTTATTTATTTTTTATCTTCGTGCCTCTGTGTCTTCGTGGTTAATTTTTACAATACTGGATAATCAATCACAAAATATGGATACCCGTTTTTTTATATATTCGTTTATCTGCTTAAACTAGCTTTTTTTGTATTTTCCCCAGTTTTGTTTTGAGCGTATATAAAGTTGTTCAACTTTTTCTCTGGACCATGGGGTTTTTCTTAAAAACGTTAAACTAGATTTTAGGCTAGGGTTACTTTTAAAACAATTAACTGGAATCTTTTCAGCCAAACCTTCCCATCCATAATGTTCTTCAAGTTCACTTACAATCGTTTTAAGACTTAAACCATGCAGTGGATCATTAGGGTGCTCACGTTTTTCAGATGTTTGTTGGTCGGTTTTTTTAGGGGGTAAATTATTCATTAATTCTCATTCTTATTATTTTTTGCTTCTATCCATTGTGCCATATATTGAGTGCTTTTGTGATGGTGATGATTCAGTATTGAGCCAATAAAATTTTGACTACGGTGGTCTTCTAAATGATCAAGCATCTCTTTACAATGTGTGGGTAAAGAGTGTTTTTCTTTAACCTTTTTGTTATTTAAAACATAACGTTGACTGACTATGTTAAAGCCAGTTATTTTTTTATTTAACCAGGCCTGGTGATTTTGATAGAGTTCAATTGCAGCGTCAGCAAACTCGTTGCTACTGTTGGCAATGTTACCAGGCCAATCACTTTTAGAGTCATCGAGCATAGACTCTTTCCCTATTAAAGTTGTAACGCTAGGCGTACCATTTAACATGGCTTCTGCAAGCTTGCCTTTTATGCCCGCACCAAATCTTAAAGGGGCTAACAGTACTTTGGCATTTTGAATAACATCAAATGCATCTTCAGCCCAACCCTTAACTAAAAAGCCTTGTTTGGGATTGTTTAATGCCGTGGCTTTGGGTGGTGGATAAGCTCCATAAATATGCATTTCTGCTTGGGGAAGTTGTTGTCGAATGATGGGCCAAATCGCTTCTTTTAACCACAAAACGGCATCCCAATTCGGGTCGTGTCTAAAATTACCTATGGTCACAAAATGCTGACGTTGTTCAAAGGTGGGAAGGTTTTTAGTCTCTAGCTCTTTATAAAGAAATGGCAAATAGAAAAGTTGTCTAGCGGGGATTTGAAACTGTTCTTTTAATAGTTTAATTTCAAATTCAGAAATCATTAAGGTTAAATCGCATCTGAAAATTGCGGCTATTTCTCTTTTGGTTATTTCGGTTTTTGTCATTTTTGAGAATAACCAGGCCTGGTCGGTTAAGGTTAAGTTTTTAAGATTGATTTCTTGGGGTTTAGTTTTTAAGTAGTCTTTAATGATTTGTTGGCGGCATGCTCTTAAAGAGTGTAAATCTTCGGTATTTAGGACTCTTAAAGCGTTAGGTGCATATTTTTCTACTCGCCAACCAAATTGTTCTTCCATCATAAAACGATCGAAAATGACCAGGTCGGGTTGTAAATTTTTAATAAATTGGTCAAAACTGGCATTGTTCAATTCTATGTTTTGCTCAGTGATGCCAGATTTGGTTAAATCTACTCGGTGTTCTCCAAGTTTAGCGGGGCTAGCAAAAGTGATATTCCAAAGGTCATCTTGAAACAATTTGATTAACTGCATCATTCGGCTACCGGCTGCAGATGAGTTAGGTTCTGGCCAAACATAACCAATAATTAATAATGTTTTATTTGCTGGGCACTGAGAGGAGTGGTTCAAAGTCGTGTCTACTTTTTGATTGGTTTTGATATTGGCTTGAATATGAAACTTTTAACATTATATTGTAATAATCTAAGTGCAATAATGATAACAAAGTAAATGGTATTGTTTTTAAGGATGTATATGAAAAAGAGTTTATTGATTTTGGGTTTGATTGCCATAACAAACTCTGCGCAAGCAGGCTTATGGGAAGATTCTAAATCCTTAGCGGCTGAGGCTTGGGAAAGTACAAAAGAAGCTTCGCTTGATTTAAAAGATAGTGCCTCCCAGAAATGGAATGAAGTAAAAAAAGAGATGGGTTCATCTGAATCAGAAGAAGAGAGTGGACAGCTTTCTGATATTAAAAAATTAGGTGATAAAGAAACTTATATTAAAGCTTGGGAAGGGATTAAAGAGAGCGCGATGAATCCATCAGAACCGAATGTTGATGAAAACGGGATTCCCAAACAATAGGCTATAATAGGTTTAATTAATAAAATTATAGGTGGTAGTTCATGCAACAAAATCAATTCAAATTAAACACAAAACGCTTAGTTTCGATGACGTTAGCGGGCATTATTGGGTTAACCTTAATGTTTTCTTTAAGTGGTTGTGAAAAGGTTGCCAATAGTGCTAAAAACCTTCAATCTGACTGGGTTGGTTTAAATCGAACGGTTGAACTTTACACTTGTATGACGGGTAAGCTAATTAAGGTTTATCGGGGGGATGTTCGATTAAATCCTGAAGATACGTATGGCGCCTCGCTGTTAATTGATGGTAAAAAAGTTCATACCAATTTGTGTTATGTGATTTCAGAAGTTGGCACAAAAGAAGAACCCATAAATATAAAGTGAGACCTTTGCACGAGACGGATGCACGAATAAAAATGGTTAAAAATCGCCTGATTGTTGTTGAAAAACTTGCCAATAGCTAGCTATTAGCTTCGCTTTTCGCCTAAATCAGACAATTTTTACCACATTTTTCTTTCGCGCCCCACTCATGCAAAGGTCTCAAAGTAACTTACTAATAGAAAGTAACTTATTGTTGTAGGAGAAATTAAGGGTTGTTAAATCTAGAGTTCAGCCTTTTTATGGCGATGTTTTCTATTTAAAACAATGCTCTTTTTTATGAAATTCTGCTATTATATTTGCCATTAAATAAAGCAACTAAATAACGATTTCACCTAATTAAAGGTAATAAAATGTTTCAATTTTCAAAGCAAGCAGGCCTGGTAGCTCTAGGTTTTAGTTTGTTAGCTCTAAGTGGTTGTTCTACTCTATCTAATGGTGTGGACTCTGTTGGTAAAGGCGTTGTCTATGCGGGAGAGGGCTTAGAAAAAGTAACTCATGATGTGAGTGTTGAGAAGGTCGATGATGAACGCTTTAATTTATCTACGGAATATAATGAGCCAGTCAGAAAACTAGACAGCTGGGCTATGCGCATAGAAGCAAGAGAAGTTTGTCCTAAAGGTTACGTTTACCTTTCTAGAAACGCTAGAAAAACTGGTGGATTTGCTTATTCTGATACTCAATGTCAGGGCGGAATGTCTTGTTCTTATCAATTAGAGTGGCGAATTAAGTGTCAAGATGTTCCGGATGAGCCGTTTAGTTTATTTGGTAAGATTTAATCCGTATTAACTAACTAAAAAGCCACATTTGAGATGTGGCTTTTTTATATGAGAGATCTTTGCAAAGGTCTCAATATAAAAACGACTAAGTAGAGAACAATTATTACTATTTTAACTCGACATTACCTTTGGTTGACTACCCTTACTGTTGTTACGGTATGGCAAGCATTATCTATTTCACAGTGGCCTGAATCTTGGTTGAGATTGGTGGCTTATGCGCCTTATGCAGTAATGATTCTGGGTGGCTTTATCAGTTTATGGCTTAATCGCATACAACCTTTTTTGGTCTTGTTAAGTGTGTTGTTAGTTAATATATTATTTAGCTATTTTGCACCAGCCGAGCAAATATCCATTGCGCTCTCAATTTTATTTACGATTCTTAGTTTTTTACTCCCTCTGAATTTATTGTTATGGGGTGTTTTGCCAGAGAAAGGTATTCATAACCACTCTTTTAATAGTTTAGCGATGGCTGTTTTTGTGGCTCAAGGTTTGTTGGTTTACTGGGTTATGAGTGAGCTGAATTTGCACTGGATTGATGCTATATCGATGCAAGTATTTCCGGGTGTTGATTTTTATCATCTCTCTTTTGCGAGTACATTGAGCTTTTTATTGGCTGGTTTTATCTTGTCATTAAAGCTCAATCGCCAAAAACAGTTGCGAGTATTTAATCATTCGTTGGTCTTCGTTTTATTGTTAATGGGGTTGGCTCTTAATCAATATATGCAACCCGGTGTTATTGCTTGGGTCTCTTCAATGGTGGGTCTTATTGTGATTTTGTCTTTAGTTTTAGATTCTCACCATATTGCTTATACCGACGAGTTAACTGGCATAAAAGGGCGTAGAGCATTGAATGAATCTTTTATGGGTTTAGGTAAGCGTTATGCGCTTGCCATGATTGATATTGATCACTTTAAAAACTTTAACGATACTCATGGGCATGATATGGGAGATATCGTTTTAAAAATGGTTGCACAAACATTGGATACGGTTAAGGGCGGATCAGTTTATCGTTTTGGTGGTGAAGAGTTTGCCATTGTTTTTGCTGGTAAAACAGCCCATTCGGTAAAATATGAGTTGGAACGCTTACGTGAAGCAGTTGCTAGTCAGATGATTTATGTGGATGCTAAAAATAAAACAAAAGCTTCAGATAAACCGGTAAATGTCACGATTAGTCTTGGATTAGCAGAACCTGATACCAAACATACTACACCTACAGAGGTCTTAAAATTCGCTGATGAAGGCTTATATAAAGCAAAACGTTTAGGGCGAAATAAATTGATTCACTCATTTGAAAAACCGACTAAATCTAGTCCCAAAAGAAACTCCAAAAAAACGGCTTAAACTGTTTAAACCGCTTTAAATCATCTTAAAGCCATTTTGAGACCTTTGCACGAGAGTATGCACGAGTAAAAATGGTTAAAATTTAGCTGATTTTTGTTGGAAAACTTGCGAATAGCTTGCTATTCCCTGCGTTTTCCACCGCAATCAGGTAAATTTTTCCTCATTTTTCTTTCGCACCTATCTCGTGCAAAGGTCTCATTTTCTAACAAAATTTAAAGGTAAATTATGTCTGATAAAAAACGTTCATTGCCAGTAGTGGCAGAAAACAGTGAAATTTCCATAACGTTTAAACTTGAGTTACCCGATGGCACTTTGGTTGAAGAGACTCAGGAGAATGAGCCGTTTCGTTTTCAGATAGGTGATGGTAGTTTTATTAGTACTTTAGAAAGTTTATTAGTGGGTTTGGAACAAGGCACAACGGCTAAGTTAACCTTATCACCAGAGCGTGCTTTTGGTGTTTCTGATCCAGATAACTTTCAGACCATGAATCGAGCCGACTTTCCTGCGGATATGGAGTTACAACCAGGCCATGTTATTGGATTTAATACACCAACAGGAGAAGAGGTACCAGGTACTATTCATGAGTTAGAGGGAGATGAGGTGGTTGTGAATTTTAACCATCCCTTGGCCGATGCAACTGTAATTTTTACAGCTAAAGTTGAAGAGATTTTTGCTTAAAAAGTTTTGGGTATCCGTATTTTATGATTGTTTAAACAATCATAAAATACATATCCAAAGTTTTTTAGGGAGCCCATTTCTTATCGCTCTTTAGAGTGAGCGTGCTCCGCATGATATTTTTGCATATGACCTTCGCTGCAAAAAGTGTCTTTACCATCAAAATAGGCTTCTGCTTGGGGTAGGTGAACGCCGCATTCTGCGCAACGAACCATCTCTTCTGGGTTGTTATTTTTTTTAGCTTGTTGGGCTTTTTCTTTTTGAAACTCTTGTTGACGTTGCTTATCTCTTATTTCAATAACGCGGTTTAATACAAAGCGCACAATAAAAAAAATCAACACTACAAATAGTAGAAATACAATCGCTCTCACAAGCGCTCCTTAATTCAGTTTTATTTTAAAAGTTAAATCATACCTTAAAGTCATCGTTTCATTTAAAAACTTATGTTTTAAGAGGCTTAAAACCTTTTAAATAGGCAATTGTTAATGCATTTAACGCCTAAAAATCATACAATAACAGCAATTTATTTTTTAAGTTGAATATATATAAGAGACCTTTGCACGAGTGGGGCGCGAAAGAAAAATGTGATAAAAATTGTCTGATTTAGGCGAAAAATGTAGCTAATAGCAAGCTATTGGCAAGTTTTCGCCCAACGGAAGTGCCCTTGGGGTACAACAACAATCAGGCGGTTTTTAACCATTTTTATTCGTGCAACCGTCTCGTGCAAAGGTCTCTCTAAGTTTGCTATAACTCTTTGGAGAAGTGTTTTCCATGAATTTACATGAATATCAATCAAAAGCCTTGTTTGCTGAATATGGCATAAAAGTGCCGCAAGGTCAGCTAATTACCCAGTTAGATGAACTTAATAGCGCCCTAGACGCAGTTGGCGACAACGCATGGGTTGTTAAAGCTCAAATTCACGCAGGGGCTCGTGGTAAAGCGGGTGGCGTAAAGCTGGTTAGCTCTCGCGAAGAAGCGATGCAAGTTTCTAGTGAACTGTTAGGAAGTGCTTTAGCCACCATTCAAACAGCGGGTAAGGCTTTACCTATTAATAGCCTTTTGATTGAGCAAACGCTAGATATTGAAGAAGAACTTTATTTAAGTCTTTTAGTTGACCGTGTAACGCGTACTCATACGTTTGTCATTTCTGCTGCTGGCGGTATGGATATTGAAGCGGTAGCCGAAGAGACACCTGAAAAGATTTTTAGTGTGCATATTGATCCAACGGTTGGTGTTATGCCATATCAGTGCCGTGAAGTAGGATTTGCTTTAGGTTTAAAAGGGTCAGCATTTAAACAGTTAGGGCAGTTAATGAGCCGTTTTTATCAACTTGCTTTAGATAAAGATGTTTCTCAACTAGAGATTAACCCTCTAGTAAGAACCACAGACAATGATTTAATTGCTTTAGATGCTAAGGTCAATATTGACCCTAATGCTTTATATAGACAACCAGGCCTGGTTGAATTGCGTGATTTTTCTCAAGAAGATGAGCGTGAAGCCAAAGCCTCTGAGCATGAGTTGAATTATATTGCCTTAGATGGCGATATTGGTTGTATGGTAAATGGTGCAGGTTTAGCCATGGCAACCATGGATTTAATTAAATTAAATGGCGGTAATCCAGCTAACTTCTTAGATGTTGGTGGTGGCGCAACGCCTGAACGTGTTGCGGAAGCTTTTAAGTTAATCTTATCTTCATCGGATGTGAAATCTATCTTAGTCAATATTTTTGGCGGAATTGTCCGTTGCGATTTAATTGCTGAAGGGATTATTCAAGCGGTTCAAGAAGTGGGACTTAATATCCCCGTTGTTGTTCGTTTAGAAGGCACAAACGTAGAACTGGGTAAAGAAATTTTAGCCAATAGTGATTTAAGCATAATTACGGCAGATGGTTTAGCAGATGCCGCACGTAAAGTTGTTGAAGTGGCAGGAGCATAATAGATGAGTATTTTAATTGATAGCAAAACAAAGGTTATCTGCCAAGGCTTCACAGGAAAACAAGGGAGTTTTCATTCCGAACAAGCGATTGCCTATGGAACGAATATGGTCGGTGGCGTTACGCCAGGTAAAGGTGGTCAAACACACCTAGGTTTACCCGTATTTAATACGGTTGCTGAGGCAGTCGCTGAAGCTGGTGCAGAAGCGTCTATGATTTATGTACCACCTGCATTTGCAGCCGATTCTATTATTGAAGCGATTACAGCGGGTATTAAAGTGATAACTTGTATTACTGAAGGGATTCCCGTTGCGGATATGCTTAAGGTACGTGCCGTTTTAGAAAAATCTGATGCCTATTTGATTGGTCCTAACTGCCCAGGCCTGATTACTCCTGGTAATGATGGAGAGGGTTGTAAAATAGGAATTATGCCAGGGCATATTCACTTGCCAGGTAAAATTGGTATTGTTTCACGTTCTGGTACCTTAACTTATGAAGCGGTTCATCAAACTACTCAAAATGGTTTAGGGCAGTCAACTTGTGTAGGTATTGGTGGTGATCCAATTCAGGGGATGAATTTTATTGATTGTCTAACACTTTTCCAGGAAGACTCTCAAACCGAAGGGATTATTATGGTGGGTGAGATTGGTGGCCAAGCTGAAGAAGATGCCGCTGAATTTATTAAAGCCTATGTTACCAAACCCGTGGTTGCTTATATTGCCGGGGTTACCGCTCCAGCCGGTAAGCGTATGGGACACGCTGGTGCAATTGTAAGTGGTGGAAAGGGAACCGCAGAAGCTAAATTCTCCGCTTTAGAAGATGCGGGTGTTAAGGTTGTGCGTTCACCTGCTGATTTAGGGAAAGCAATGAAAGAAACCCTCGGTTAATGGGTGAATTAGGTTTAAAATTGATGACCAGCCGATTCATTTTTTAAATTTTGCGTTGATTAAAGAGAGACGATAAATGACACAACAAGTAACTGTAGTTATGGGACAAATTGATCCGATTGTGGGTGATATTAGTGCAAATGTGGAATTAATAATCAACGCAGCGCAACAAGCAAAAAAAGAACTTCAAGCCGATATTATCGTTTTTCCAGAAATGACAATTACAGGCTATCCACCAGAAGATTTGTTGTTGCGAGATGGTTTATATCGACAAGTCAAAAAAGCCTTAACTCAAATTTGTGAATCCGTTCATGACATTGTTTGTGTTGTTGGCTATCCCATGCAGGATGAACTTGGTGAACGTTTTAATATGGCCGCTTGGATTGAAGATGGAATGATTCAAGCCAGTTATATTAAACAGAATTTACCCAATTACAGTGTTTTTGATGAGCAACGCTACTTTACTCCAGGCCAACAAACCTGTGTTGTTGAGTTTAAAGGTATTAAGTTTGGTGTTTTAGTTTGTGAAGATATTTGGAAAATTACACCTTGTACCGAGGCTAAAGAAGCGGGTTCAGACGTGATATTAAATCTAAATGCCTCACCGTTTTCTGAAGAGAAACATAAAGACCGTATTGCCACTGTGCAAAGACGTGTTGATGAAATTAAACTGCCAATTATTTATGTTAATCAGGTTGGAGGCCAAGACGATTTAGTCTTTGATGGCGGTTCGTTTGCTATGTGTGCAGATGGTGAAGTTTGCGTGCAAAGCCCTGAATTTACTAATGATTTAACTTCGGTAACATTCGTTAAACAAGCCGAATCAGTGGTGATGTTAGAGGGCAGCAAAGCTGAACTCTATGAAGGGGAAGCTAGGGTTTACCAGGCGCTTAAAATGGGCGTTAAAGATTATGTTGAAAAAAACGGGTTTCCAGGTGTTATTTTAGGGCTGTCTGGAGGGATTGACTCCGCATTAACCATGGCGGTAGCGGTGGATGCATTAGGTGCAGATAAGGTTGAAGCGGTCATGATGCCGTTTCATTATACTGCTGAAATTAGTAAAGAGGATGCTGCCCAGCAAGCAATGACAATGGGCGTGCATTACCAATCAATTCCTATTGAATCTATGTATAACGCTTTTGAAGCGGCTTTAGCCAGGAGTTTTGAGGGTGCTCCAGCAGATTTAACAGAAGAGAATTTACAAGCCCGTATTCGTGGGACTTTGCTAATGGCTATGTCTAATAAAGGTGGCAAGATGGTATTAGCAACAAGTAATAAAAGTGAAGTCGCCGTAGGTTATTCAACTTTATACGGTGATATGGTAGGGGGCTTCTCTCCATTAAAAGATATTCCAAAGACTTTAGTTTATCGTCTAGCACAATACCGTAATACACTTTCACCCTGTATTCCAGAAAGAGTGATTACTCGTCCACCTTCGGCAGAGTTAAGGCCTGATCAAGAAGATCAAGACAGTTTGCCAGATTATGAAGTTTTAGACGCGATTATTAAGTACTACGTTAAGCAAGATAAAACTCCACAAGAGATTATTGAGTTAGGGTTTAACGCTGAAGAAGTCAATAAGGTGATTCGTTTAATTGATCGAAGTGAATATAAACGACGTCAGTCTGCCCCGGGTATTAAAATTACCCAACGTGCCTTTGGACGTGATAGACGTTATCCGATTACCAGTCACTATTCTGAAAGTTAACACTAAAAGTAAGCACTAAAAGTTAACAGTAACTAATACAAAAATAACACAAACTAGCGAACTGCTAAAATATTCAAGTTAGCTGAAATTTTGGTAATAAAAAACCCCATCTACCAGGCCTGGTAGATGGGGTTTTTGTTTAATTATTGTAAAGGTCTTTCTTAGCTTAACTAATTATAAACTAATCAAAACTAATCAAAACTAATCAAAAATCCCATCAAAGATACCCGTAATACTAGACCACCAAGACTTATCTTCTTTAGCCGAATTTCCTTTTTTACCATTTTCTGATGGTGAATTTGTTTGAGCTTCAAAGGAGACATCGGTTGCTTCATTGAATGCATCTTTGTTTAGCTGATAAACGTTTTTGGCATTTTGCGCCGCTTCAGTCATACCTAGTTTTTGGTATGAATCTTCAAGCATCGTTAAAGCTTTAAGGGTTGAAGAAGATTGCGGGTAGTTTTCTAGAATGTACTTAGCTCGGTTGGCAGAGGCAAGAAATGCTTCTTTTTTAAAGTAAAAACTTCCTGCTTTAAGTTCGTGTCTCGCCATTTGGTTGCGTAAGATAACTAAACGTTTACTTGCAGCGACCGCATATTTACTATCTGGAAACTGACTAATTAATTGACTGTAGTAATCATAAGCACGTTTAGCCGATTTTACATCACGTGTGGCTGGGTCAGTAACGTAGTTGTCTAGCCAGCTACGAATAATTGAATCGGCAGCCAACCCTTTTAGGTAATAAGCGTAAGCAAGTTGCTTATGTTTTGGAAACAGACGAATAAATTCATCGAGTTCAATAATGGCTGATTCAGGCTCGTCATATTTATAGTATGCATAAGCTAACTCTAAATGAGTTTGCTCAGCATATCTGCCGTAAGGAAAAAAAGCTTTTAACTTTTCATAGTTTTGAATCGCCGTATCCCATTGTTGATCTTTAAAGGCATCGGTGGCATCTAGATAGAACTCTTCTACGGTTTTTTCATCATCCGGCTTTTCAATCAAGCCATTAAGTGTTGAACAGCCTTGTAAAGCCAGGCCAGAAACTAACATTAAGGATAGTAGCGTTTTTTTCATGTTTATTGGGTACTCTTAGGTACAATATGTGTTTTACAATGCGTGAATAAATTTCAAACGATTGTATCATAAATATTGATTATTCAATGATTGGCTTTTATATAAAATCGATCAAAAATGCGAGTTTGCGCATTAGATAAAATTAATAAAACCCTTTAAACGATCACTTAACAATCACTTAGCTAAAAAAGGTTATCTTTTGAGTCAACAAATTCTTACCGCCACTATTCCTCACGATGCTTTAGGCGATCGTTTGGATGTCGTTATCAGCTCACTATTTTCAGATTATTCTCGAAACCGCATTCAGCAATGGATTAAAGACGGTAACCTTAAAGTTGATGGTGAGGTTTGGAAAAAACCACGCCAAGCTGTTTTAGGGGGAGAGCAGGTTGAGTTGTTGGTGGAAATTGAAAACTCGACAGAAATTCCCGCACAAGAAATTGAGTTAGAGATTGTCTATGAAGATGATGCCATTATGGTCATCAATAAGCCACCAGGCCTGGTAGTTCACCCTGGCGCAGGTAATCCGGACGGTACTTTAATGAATGCCTTGTTATTCCATAACCCAGCATTGCGTGAAGTACCTCGAGCAGGGATTGTGCATCGTTTAGATAAGGATACTTCTGGTCTTATGGTAGTGGCTAAAACCGTCCCGGCACAAACTCATTTGGTAGAGCAGTTACAGCGTCATGCGGTGGAACGTATTTATGATGCAGTTGTTGTCGGTAAAATGGCACACGGCGGCACGGTGGACAAACCTATTGGACGCAGTCCTGCAGATAGAAAAAAAATGGCTGTAAGAGCGATGGGCGGTAAAGAAGCCATTTCTCATTACCGTGTCTTAGAGCATTTTAGAGAACATACGCGTATTCGCGTTAAATTAGAAACTGGTCGTACACATCAAATTCGTGTGCACATGGCATTTCTTGGATACCCTTTAGTTGGCGATCCGGTTTATGGTGCACGTTTCAGAATTCCGAAGCGAATGAATGAAGAGTTTGTGAGTTTTTTAAGAGGTTTTCATCGCCAAGCCCTTCATGCAGGAGCCTTAAGTTTAACGCATCCAGTCAACGGTAAAACCATGAAATGGAAAGCCGCCATGCCTGATGACCTCTTTGAATTGGTGGATGTTTTGCGTGAAGATATGGAAGAGTACGAAAACGCACAACTCGGTTACGATGACTTTGATTACGATTACGGCGTTGAAGTTGAGTGGGTAACGGATGAAGATATTCCAGATTAGTATGTAAAAAGAGCTTCTGTTTTGTTTATTATTCCTGATTGGCCAATCCCTAAAAATATCAAAGCCTTATGTACCACTCGTCAAGGTGGTGTCAGTAAGGCGCCTTTTGATTCCCTTAATATGGCAACGCATGTTGAAGATGTCTTAAGTGATGTTATGCAAAACCGTGCCTTAATTCAGCAAAAAGCTAATCTACCTAGCGAGCCTGTGTGGCTCAATCAACAGCATACTGATATTGCCTTAGAGCTGACTAATCAGAGCAGTTTTGCAGAACCTGTGATTGCAGATGCTTCATGGACACAATCGCAAAACGTGGTTTGTGTGGTTATGACTGCTGATTGTTTACCTATTTTACTTACAGATAAACAGGGAAGCTGTGTTGCTGCCATTCATGCAGGCTGGAAGGGTTTGGCAGATAAAATTGTGAGTCAAACCATTCAAAAAATGCCTGTTGAACCCTCAGAATTAATGGCATGGATTGGTCCAGCTATATCCGCAAGACAGTTTGAGGTAGGGCAAGATGTGTTTGATGCTTTTGCACTGCAATCTTCTGATAATACACAGTTTTTTTATCAGCAATCAACACAATCGAGCACAAAATTTCAAACCGTAAAATATTTAGCAGACTTACCAGGCCTGGTAAGTCTTGAAATGCAAAAGTTGGGACTGACTCAAATACACAAAAGTAACTTGTGTTCTTATGAAGATAATGAACAGTTTTTCTCTTACCGGCGTCATGGTAAAACCGGGAGAATGGCCTCTATGATTTGGATTGAAGAATCGCGCTGTTGATTCAATCTCTTAAAGAGGTTTGAGTAACGAGTCTTAAAATGAGTTGGCTTTTATATTAGATTTTTTTACCTTTTTTTAGAAATTTTTCAGCACATTTAATATCTTCTGGTAAACCACTGATAACCACATGATCGTCAAGTCTTAAAACGGTGTCACTTGAAGGGTTTTCACCACGAACATGTCCACGTTTTATCGCATCTATTTGTACATTCAATTCTGAAAGATTGAGTTGTTTTATACTTTTGCCTACTGCGAACATAGTATCTTCAATCAACACGGTGTGAATAATTCCTTTCATCACTTGATGCTGTTCAAGTGGATTATCGTCTTCACCTGGATAGTAGTTTTCGAGTGTTTTATAGCGATTTTTGCGAATATTTCTTGTTTGTTTCAATACTTGGCTAGGTGGTTCTCCAATCATAAGTAACAAGTGTGATGCCAGCATAATACTTGATTCAAAGGTATCAGGAACAACCTCATTTGCACCTGCCTCGGTTAGTTCGTTGACATGTTGATCGTCTATCGTTCTAACCAAAATAGGGATATTGGGATCCAATGCTCTAACGGTTTTAATAATCTTTATTGAGGCGTGAAAATCATTAAAGGTAATAATGACTGACTTTGCTTTACTTAGGGATGCTGCGTTTAATATGGTCTCTTTAGCGGCATCGCCATAGTACACGCTTTCACCCGCTGCACGAGCTTCATGCACACGTTTAATGTCCATATCCAATGCAATAAATCGTTTGTTACTTTTATGTAAAAATCGGCTTACGGTTTGCCCAACACGACCAAATCCGCAAAGTATAACGTGCTTATTTATATTTTTATTGTCTTGCTCAATGGTGTTTTCGATTTCATGATGACTGACTGAATAAGAGCCTTTGTGCAGTTTTTTGGCAATTTTTCCGTTAAATTTAACCAGAAAAGGTGCTACAGACATGCTTAAAACCGCTGCAGTTAATAAGATATTACCAATCTCTTGTGGGAGTAACTTGTAGGTAAAGGCTAAAGTCATTAAGACTAAACCAAACTCACCTACTTGAGAGAGGGTAAGGCTAATGCGAAGTGCCACGCCACCTTCTTTTTGAAACAGCCTGGAAACCGTGTAGAGTACAGCGCCCTTGATAAAAATAATACTTAGCGTAATCGCAATGATTACCCAGAAATGTTTCGCCAAAATATCAATTGAGATAAGCATACCTACGGTAACAAAAAATAGCCCTAATAATATGTCTTGAAATGGACGAATGTCAGACTCTATTTGATGACGATATTCCGTTTCGCTTAACATCATTCCGGCTAAAAAGGCGCCTAAAGTCATAGATAAGCCCATCTCTTCCGTAAATGTCGCTGCACCCAGTGCCACGGTTAATACGGTTAGGGTAAACAGTTCTTGTGACTTGGCTGAAGCCACTTCATGAAAGAGGGGTCTAAGTAGGTACTTACCTATTAAATGCATGATGACAACAACCAAAACCCCTTTGAGGAAAGCCATGCCTAATGCCCAGGAAAGCGCACCATCTTCACCGCCACTCATGGCGAGAGTAGGGATTAAAATAAGTAAAGGAATCGCCATAATATCTTGGAAGATAAGAATGCCTAATGAAGCTCGACCATGCCTAGATTGAATTTCTGATTGTTCAGTCAATTGTTTAATGACTATCGCGGTAGAAGATAGGGCAAACGCACCGGAAACCACAATAGCGGTATTGGCATCCAGGCCTGCAAAGGTGCTAATAATGTAAATAACTGATGCGGTCGCTAAGACTTGAGCTGTTCCAAGTCCAAATACCTGTTTTCGCATAGCGTACATTTGTGAAAAAGAGAACTCTAAACCAATTGCAAAGAGCAAAAATACAATACCAAATTCCGCTAATAGCTCAATGTTTTTCTCTTGTTGTATCCAACCAAAACCGTTAGGACCAACAATAATACCCACAATGATATAGCCCAAAATAGGAGGGAAGTGCAGGCGTCTTGAGATGGATACCGTAATAACTGCTACTGTTAGCAGTAAAACTATATGTAGTAAAATGTGTTCATTCACGGCGATATCTCATTGAAATTAATAATTATTTTTTAGATTATGGTTAGTATGAGACCTTTGCACGAAAGTATGCACGAGTAAAAATGGTAAAAATTCACCTGATTTTTGTTGGAATACTAGCGAATAGCAAGCTATTCCCTGCGTTTTCCGCCGCAATCAGATAAATTTTTTCTCATTTTTCTTTCGTACCTATCTCGTGCAAAGGTCTCAGTATAATAGTAGCAGGTTTATTTTTAGGCTAAGTTTTTTATGCTTTTTTCATCTTAAAGCGCATAGATAAGTCTATTGAACGCAAGTGTTTGGTAATTGCCCCTGTAGAAATAAAGTCTACTTGGGTTTTGGCTAGGGTTTCTAAATCACCAATTTCCACATTCCCAGAAACTTCAAGTTTAGCTTGACCCTTAACGGTTTCAACGGCTTGATACATCATCTCTAGGGTAAAGTTGTCTAGCATAATGATATCGGCCCCCCCTACTAGGGCTTCTTGAACTTCTTCAAGGTTTTCGGTTTCAACTTCCACTGTTTTACCAGGATGTTGAAATTTAGCTATGCCAATCGCTTCTGCAATACCACCGGCTGACATAATGTGATTTTCTTTTAATAGAATGGCATCATAAAGACCAATACGATGATTTTGACCACCACCACAAGCGACAGCATATTTTTGAGCTAAGCGTAAACCTGGTAGGGTTTTACGTGTATCAAGTAGTTTAGTTTTGCTACCTGCTAAATGTTTAACGTATTCGGCAGTGGTTGTTGCTGTTCCCGATAAGGCTTGTAGAAAGTTTAAGGCGGTTCTTTCGGCAGTTAATATATTGCGTGCCGAACCATTAATTTTACAAATGAGTTGGTCTTTTTCAACGTTTTCTCCCTCTTCACATAGCCATTCTACTTGAGCGGTTTCATCGACTTGCCTTAACACTTCATCAAACCAAGGTCGACCACAAATAATAGCAGGTTCACGACAAAATATATTGGCCGTAGCAAGAATGTTTTCAGGAATTAAGCCCGCAGTTAAATCACCCGATTTAATATCTTCATCCAAGGCATTCGCCACGTTACTTTCAATGTTTTCAAAATAATTAATATCAGTCATAATGGTGTCGTATTTGTCTTTCTATGAGAGTGAATCAGGGGTAAATTACGCACAATGTTGCACGATTTAATTAATGGAAGGTATTATAACCAAATAGGACCTAAATAGGACTCAAATAGGCTTTTCTATAAGCAATTTTAGTGATATCTAATGATTAAGTTGATAACTCAAGTTGTTTACCCAAGTAACCACTTTGAAAAAAACTCCTATTAGAGACCTTTGCACGAGATAGGTGCGAAATAAAAATGAGGTAAAATTTGCCTGATTGCGGCGGAAAACGCAGGGAATAGCTAGCTATTCGCAAGTTTTTCAACAAAAATCGGGTGAATTTTTACCCTCAAGGGGCACCTAGAACCATTTTTATTCGTGCATACTTTCGTGAAAAGGTCTCTATTAGTTGTGATGTAAAATTAAAAGCGTAAACATGCATAAAAAAAACTTAAATGTTAACCATGGTCAAGATTTAAAAGTAAATAACCAAAGTGGGTTGATTGAAAATGGCAATTACATTGCCAGCCCAAACTGTGATGATCGTCCAAATCACGAACTACCAGGCCTGGTAGTTGTGCACGGCATTAGTTTGCCGCCCAATCAGTTTGCTGGTGAGGGAATAACGCAGCTATTTACTAATCAACTAAACCCTAAAGAACATCCTTACTATGAAACTATTCAGGGTCTAAGAGTTTCAGCTCATGCTTTAATTAGACGTGATGGGCAAATTATTCAGTATGTGCCATTTCATCAACGTGCTTGGCATGCCGGGTTGTCTGAATATGAAGGACGGGAACGTTGTAATGATTTTTCGATAGGTATTGAGTTAGAGGGCACAGATACTACGCCTTACACTGCAGCACAATACGCCTCTTTATCAAAATTAATTAAAGGGCTTTGGAGTGCTTATCCTACCTTAAAACAAAAACAGGTCGTTGGGCACAACGACATTGCACCGGGCAGAAAAACCGATCCTGGTGAATATTTTATGTGGGATTCTCTAAATCGCTTGTTGCAAAAAGATTAATCCGCTAAATATATAACCAGGCCTGGTTGTTTATGTTGATGTTTTTTTACTGTTTTTTTTGCAGTCGTTAAGCAATCCAACCATCTTTTTTAGGTTTTTTCACCTTAGTTTTTTTAGGGCTATATTTCAAACAATCATCACCTGAAGTTTCTAAAACAACATCACTCGGTAAACGACGAGTTTTAAAGCCAAAGGCTTTACAGCCGCGCGGATTGTTTGCATCCCAGGTGACATAAAAATGTTTACAGGAAAAGCAGTCTATAGGATTAGTTTTTTTCATGTTTAGGTATAAAAATAAGTAAATTCTTAAATTATTAAACTGTGATATTATTCAAATCACAAGGATTATAAGTAATTGTTATTAAGAGACCTTTGCACGAGATAGGTGCGAAAGAAAAATGAGCTAAAATTTGCCTGATTGCGGCGGAAAAGGCAGGGAATAGCCTAGCTATTCGCAAGTTGTCGCCCAACGGAAGTACCCTTGGGGTACAACAAAAAGCAGGTGAATTTTAACCATTTTTACTCGTGCATACTCTCGTGCAAAGGTCTCATTAGTATAAGTAAAAAGTGATTTGAGTTAAGTTGAATTAAATTTTATCGTTTTTTTTACTTTAGGATATTGATTTGAACTCAAATATACTGATTAATACAAGTAATGATTAACAAAACGTATTTTACTAAAGTTTTTTAAGTTTTTAAAAGGGTAATAAAATGAGCAAAGTTGGCCTATTCTACGGAACGGATACAGGTAATACAGAACGTGTAGCAGATATGATCAAAGACAAAGTGGGAGCAGATGTTTGTGAAGTTCACGATATTGCTTCTGCAAGTGCAGATGATTTTGCAAAATACGATAAAATTATTTTAGGTCAACCAACATGGTATTACGGTGAACTTCAAAGTAGCTGGGATGATTTTTGGGAGGACTTTAAAGGTATCGATTTTACAGGTAAAACGGTTGCTTGTTTTGGTTTAGGTGACCAAGCTGATTATTCAGAATACTTTTTGGATGCAATGGGATTAATGCATGATATTGCGGTTGAAAATGGGGCTACTCCTGCAGGTTATACCTCAACAGATGGTTTTGAATTTGATGAATCAAAAGCCGTAACAGAAGATGAAGAGTTTTTTGTTGGCCTAGGTATTGATGAAGACCAACAACCTGAACTGACTTCAAGCCGTGTTGACGAGTGGGTTGATCAAATTAAAGAAGAGATGGAATTGTAATCTCAGCGCAATTCAAAATGACTTGTTTAAAATGAGTAAAGAGCCGTTTATGTCAAATATGACATAAACGGCTTTTTTAGTTTTAGGGCGTGCAAACTACCAGGCCTGGTTGTTTAAATTTGCTTTGGGCTTGCCTAGGTGGTTACTGGGTTTTTATCTAAAACTAATGGACGGCCAGTTGTTTTCTTTAGCGATGGCGATGAGTTTATCGTCACCATCAACCACAATCGGGTTATCTACTATCTTTAATAGCGGTAAGTCGTTAAATGAGTCTGAATAAAAGTAGCTATCGTCTAAGTTTTCGCTTTCTTTGGCTAACCATTCATTTAAACGGGTGACTTTGCCTTTTTGAAATGTAGGCGTGCCGGCGACTTCACCCGTGTAGCGGTTGTTAACTATTTCACCGTTTGTTCCTAAGAGTTCTGTAATTCCATAGCGTAATCCAATCCGGCGGGTAATAAAAGTATTGGTGGCGGTGATAATAATGACTCTATCACCATCTGCTTTGTGTTTATCGACTATAGCTTGTGCTTTTGGCAGGATAATTGGCTCAATATAGGTTTGCATATATTGAGCGTGCCATTCATTGAGGGTTTCCATACTTTGTTCGCTAAGTGGTTTTAAAGCAAAACGTTGGTAGGCCATAATGTCCAAGTTGCCAGCTTTGTAATCTTCATAAAATTGGGCGTTTTGTTCGGCAAAATATTCTGCATCCACATAGTTGTTTTTAACTAAAAACTCTCCCCAAAGATAATCACTGTCGCCGCCAATAAGGGTGTTGTCTAAATCAAAGATTGCTAATGCCATAGTTTTAAATTCTCAATATTAGTTTGCGTGTAATCCTAATCTAAACGGGGTTGTCAAACAAGAATGATGCATTAAAAGAGGGAATAAATAGGCGGGATTGTAATTAAATTTTAATAAAGCTTCCTTTATTGATTGAAAAAACCACAATTTTTAGGCACTATTAGGCTAATTAAAAAAATTTGTACAAGGTTCACATGATAGATTCAGATGGTTATCGGCCTAATGTCGGTATCATTATCGTAAATAAAGAGGGTAAATTATTTTGGGGTAAACGCATTCAACAAGATGCTTGGCAGTTTCCTCAGGGTGGTATTCGCGATAATGAAACTCCGCAACAAGCGGTGTTTAGAGAGTTAAAAGAAGAGGTGGGGTTAGAGCCTTCCGACGTGCGTGTATTAGGTCGTACTCAAGATTGGATTACTTACGATTTGCCCAAACATCTAATTCGTCATTACAGTCAGCCAATATGTATTGGTCAAAAACAAATTTGGTTTATGTTGGGCTTAGAGGGTGATGTGTCTAACATTAATCTTAACCTACACGATACCCCTGAATTTGAAGATTGGGATTGGGTTGACTACTGGCGACCTGTTCAAGAGGTGGTGAACTTTAAGCAAGCGGTTTATCATCAAGCTTTAACCGAGTTGGAAGACTCAATACAAACCTTTTGGTTGGCTCGAAATTGATTTAGACGCTATTTAAAAGTCATTAAACTTTATTAAAACCCATTTATAACAAAATGGGTTTTTTTATGTTTAAAATAAATAATTTAAGCCAGTTGATAGCGGTTAAAAGTTTGTTTTTTTCTGTGGTTGTAAAAATTAGTCATGGATATAAATGATTAGCTTTCAATGGCTTATCTTTAGTTTTTGCATTGAAAGCTTTTACCAGGCCTGGTAGAAATGTTTTTTTGCTTAAAAAATGTTATTATTCACAGGATTTTATTGTCTCTTTTTGAGTCTAAGTTGCGCTCGTTCATGCGCGATAGTTAAAAAGAGAATGCTTTGGAAATACTAAGTAGCTGGAACCCAAAGTAAACAAATGTTGGCGGTATAGATAAGACCTATCTTATGCCGAACCCTTTAGGCTTACCCAGCACCTAAAGATAAATGATCCAACCCATGAGGACACCATAATATGAGCGAGAATTTCGTCGATCAAGATCCACAAGAAACTCAAGAATGGCTAGATGCATTAGAAGCGATAGTCTCTTTTGAAGGGTCTGATAAAGCACAGCATGTCATCGCGACTTTAATTGAAAAAGCCCGAGTTCACGGCATAGACATTCCTTATTCTGCGAATACCCCTTACTGCAACACCATTGCAGAAGAAGAGCAGGCACATTATCCTGGTAATACTTCTATAGAACAAAAGATTCGTGCCATATTGCGATGGAACGCAATGGCAATGGTTTCGGGTGCAAATAAAAATACCAGCGTAGGGGGACATATTGCCTCTTACGCCTCTAGCTGTACTTTATATGAAGTTGGAATGAACCACTTCTTTAAAGGCCCTAAGCACGAACAAGGTGCGGATATGGTTTTCTTCCAAGGGCACACCGCACCAGGGATGTACTCTCGTTCATTTATGGAAGGCCGTTTAACAGAAGAACAGTTAAGAAATTATCGTCAAGAAGTCGACGGTAACGGTCTTTCTTCCTATCCACACCCATGGTTAATGAGTGATTACTGGCAGTTCCCAACAGTTTCAATGGGCTTAGGGCCATTGATGGCCATTTACCAAGCTCGTTTTATGAAATATATGGCCTCTCGTGGTTTAGCGAAAGTTGACGGCCGTAAGGTTTGGGCATTCCTCGGTGATGGTGAAATGGATGAGCCAGAATCACGTGGCGCGTTACAACTGGCTAAGCGTGAACAACTAGACAACCTAGTGTTTGTGATTAACTGTAACTTACAACGTTTAGATGGCCCTGTTCGTGGTAATGACAGCATTATTCAGGAACTTGAAGGTGTATTCCGTGGTGCAGGTTGGGCGGTGACTAAGGTTATTTGGGGGTCTGGTTGGGATCGTTTACTGCAAAAAGATACCTCAGGTAAATTAATTGAGCGTATGGGTGAAGTGGTTGATGGTGAATACCAGGCCTATAAAGCCAAAGATGGTGCTTTCGTTCGTGAACATTTCTTTGGTAAATACCCAGAAACAGCTGCATTAGTGGCGGATATGACAGATGATCAAATCTTTAAGCTTTCTCGTGGTGGACACTCTCCTCGTAAAATCTATAACGCCTATAAACGTGCAGAAGAAACCAAAGGTCAGCCAAGTGTCATCCTAGCGAAAACTGTTAAGGGATATGGAATGGGGCCTTATGGTGAATCTGCCAACACGGCTCACCAACAGAAAAAACTAGACTACGAAGGTTATAAATACTTCCGTGATCGTTTTGCCATTCCGTTCTCTGATGAAGATTTAGCAAAACAGGTTCCTTTTTATGTGCCTGATGAAGACTCAGACGTTATGAAGTACATGCGTGAACGTCGTGAAGCTTTGGGAGGGTCTTTACCTGCTCGTCATGACGAAGCAGAACCTTTACCTGTTCCAGATTTAGAGGCCTTTAAAATGCTAACAGACGGCACGGGTGACCGTGAAATGTCGACGACAATGGCATTTGTGCGTTTAGTTTCAATTCTGTTGCGAGATAAAACCATTGGGCCACGTGTTGTGCCAATCATTCCTGATGAAGCGCGTACGTTTGGTATGGAAGGTCTATTCCGTCAAGTCGGAATCTACGATCCAGCGGGTCAGTTATATGAGCCAATGGATAACGATCAGTTGATGTGGTACAAAGAATCATCAAATGGTCAGGTATTTGAAGAGGGAATTAACGAAGCAGGTTCAATGGCTAACTGGATTGCCGCTTCTACCGCTTATGCAAACTATGGTGTCAGCATGGTTCCCTTCTATATTTACTACTCAATGTTTGGTTTCCAACGTATTGGTGATTTGGCTTGGGCAGCGGGTGATTCACATGCTCGTGGTTTCTTAATAGGTGGGACAGCAGGTCGTACCACGCTAGAAGGTGAAGGTCTTCAGCACCAAGATGGCCACAATATCATTCAGTATGATCATATTCCTAACTGTATGAGTTATGACCCAACATTTGCCTTTGAAATGGCGGTCATTATTCGTGACGGGATTAAACGTATGTTTAATCAAAAAGAGGACGTTTTCTACTACATCACTGCGATGAATGAAAACTATACTCACCCAGCGATGCCTAAAGGGTCTGAAGAAGACATCTTAAAAGGTCTATACAAATTTAAAGATTCAACGGCTAAACACAAAAATCGTGTTCAGTTAATGGGTTCCGGTACGATTTTCCGTGAAGTCATTCAAGCCGCTGAAATGCTTGAAAATGAGTGGAATGTAGCGGCTGATATTTGGGGTGTACCAAGTTTCAACTTGTTGCGTCGTGAAGGGATTGAAGCAACTCGTTGGAACACAATGCACCCAACTTCAACACCTAAAGTTCCATTTGCCACTGAGAAGCTACAAGGTTCTGAAGGGCCATTTATTGTGGCTACGGATTATATTCGTGATTATCCAGAGCGTATTCGTCAATATGTTCCCGGTGAATACTATGTATTAGGGACTGACGGATTTGGTCGTTCAGATACACGTGAACAGCTACGTAAATTCTTTGAAGTAAACAGCGAATATGTTGTGGTTGAAGCTCTAAAAGCTTTAGCCGATGCGGGGACGATTAAGGCAGAGGTCGTTAAACAAGCCATTGAAAAATATGGTATTGATAGCGAAAAAACCTATCCAGTCCACGCTTAATGTTGTAAGTCGCTCGTAAAAACGAGCGACTTTTTCATTTGGGTATTAAGAATATTAAATAAGAATATTAAAAATACCCACTACACAGAATTCGAGAGGTTAATCCCTCTATACAAAGGAAACTTTGAAATGGCAATACAGCAAGTAACTATTCCTGATATTGGTGATTTTGATGCCGTTGAAATCATTGAAATCTTAGTCTCTGTAGGCGATACCGTTGCAGTAGACGACTCTTTATTAACGCTAGAATCTGACAAAGCAACCATGGAAATTCCCTCTCCTGTTGCCGGTACGGTTAAAAGTATCGCAGTTGAAATGGGTGGTAGTGTCTCAGAAGGCGATCACGTTTTTGATATTGAAGTAGAAGACAGTGCCGCTGCTTCAGCACCTGCAGAAAAACCTGTAGCAGAAAAATCACAACCAGCCCCTGCAGTACAAGCGGCAGAAGCGCCACAAGCTCCTAAAGCTGAAACATCCAAGCCAGCGCCGGCAACACACGCAACGGTTGAAAACTCTCCGGTTGTCGCTGCGGCAGCCAATAAACCTGTTAACGCTCAAACGATGAGCGCAAAATCTCACGCTTCTCCATCGGTACGCGCCTTTGCTCGTAAGTTAGGGGTCGATTTAGGAAATGTTAACGGATCTGGTCCTAAAGGCAGAATTGTACAAACTGATGTTGAAGCCGCCATTAAAGCCGTCATGAGTGGTGCGACTGCCGCACCAGGTCAAGCAGCCATGAGTGGGTCAGGTATTCCTCCTATTCCAGAAGTCGATTTCAGCAAGTTTGGTGAAACCACGACTGAAGAATTAGGTCGCATTAAAAAAATCTCTGGTAAATTCTTACATGCAAGCTGGTTAAACGTCCCGCACGTGACACAGTTTGATGAATCTGACATCACTGAGATGGATCAATTCCGTAAAGATCAAAAAGCCTCTGCTGAGAAGCAGGGCATTAAATTAACACCACTTGTTTTCGTAATGAAAGCAGTGGTTAAAGCATTACAAGACTTCCCAAGCTTTAATGCTTCATTGTCTGTTGATGGTCAATCTATTATCAAAAAACAGTATTACAACATTGGAATTGCGGTCGATACGCCTAATGGCTTAATGGTTCCAGTGGTTAAAGACGTTGATCAAAAAGGCATTTATGAACTTTCTCGTGACCTAATGGAAATCTCTGCTAAAGCACGTGATGGTAAGTTAGGGCCTGCCGATATGGCGGGTGGTACTTTCACCATCTCTAGCTTAGGCGGCATTGGGGGTACACAATTTACACCCATTGTAAATGCGCCAGAAGTGGCGATTATGGGTTTATCTAAAGCTAAAATGCAGCCAGTTTGGAATGGTTCAGAATTTATGCCACGCCTAATCATGCCTTTCAGTGTTTCTTATGATCACCGTGCTATTGATGGTGCAGAAGGGGTGCGTTTCACCACCACTGTTGGCAAATACTTAACTGACTTACGTCAGCTAATTCTTTAATAGGAGCTCAAGATGAGTAAAATTATAGACATCGTCGTTCCAGACATCGGTGATTTTGCCGAGGTTGATATTATTGAAGTATTGGTTTCTGCAGGCGAAGAAGTTGCCCAAGATGACTCTTTAGTCACCTTAGAATCTGATAAAGCGACGATGGAAATCCCAGCGCCCTTTGCCGGAAAAGTGGTTTCTTTTTCTGCCGCAGTCGGCGATAAGGTAAAAGAGGGCTCTATTATCGGCACAATGGAAATTGCCGACAATGATACAGTTGCCGCCAACGTAGAAGAAAGCATAAAGCCAGGGGAGTCAGAAACGCCAGTTGCTAATGAAAACACAGCTGAAACCGCTGCGCCTCAAGCCGTTTCTGCATCGGATTTACCGCCAGCAGATATGCAATGTGAAGTCTTGGTGCTAGGGTCAGGGCCTGGTGGTTACACTGCCGCTTTCCGTGCGGCTGACCTGGGTAAAAAAGTGGTGATGGTTGAACGTTACAGCAATATTGGAGGGGTATGTCTAAACGTAGGTTGTATTCCTTCTAAAGCCTTATTACACATGTCAGTGGTATTAAATGAAACCAAAGAGATGAGTGCGCACGGTATTACCTTTGCTGAACCCCAAATTGATATTGATAAAATCCGTGAATTCAAAGACGGCGTTATCAATCAGTTAACAGGTGGTTTATCAGGCCTGGCAAAAGCTCGTAAAGTAGAAGTGGTGACGGGTTACGGTAAATTCACTTCGGCCAATACCGTTTCAGTAGAAGCCGAAGATGGTTCTATTAAGACCATTGCTTTTGAAAAAGCGATTATCGCCGCTGGTTCACGTGTTATTAAATTACCCTTTATCCCACATGATGACCCACGTGTGATGGACTCAACTGGGGCATTAGCCCTAGAAGAAATCCCAGAACGTCTATTGGTTATCGGTGGGGGGATCATCGGTTTAGAAATGGCACAGGTTTATGATTCTTTAGGGTCAAAAATCACGGTGGTAGAACTAGGCGATACCATTATCCCTGGTGCAGACAAAGACATCTCTAAACCACTGCTTAAAAGCATTAAGAAAAAATATGAAAACATTTTCTTAAAATCAAAAGTCACCAATGTAGAAGCCAAAGAAGAAGGTTTATTAGTCACCTTTGAAGGTAAAAATTGCCCTGAAACGGACATGTTCGACCGCGTGTTAGTCGCAGTAGGGCGTGCCGCTAACGGTAAACTGATTGATGCTGAAAAAGCCGGTGTTGCCGTCAACGATTGGGGCTTTATTGACGTTAATGAACGCCAAGAAACCAATGTAGATAACATCTATGCCATCGGTGACCTGGTGGGTCAACCTATGTTAGCCCACAAAGCGGTACACGAAGGTAAGGTCGCCGCAGAAGTGATTAGCGGAATGCCAAGTGCCTTTACCCCAATGTCTATTCCTTCAGTCGCCTATACCGATCCAGAAGTCGCTTGGGCGGGTAAAACCGAAGACGAACTCAAAGCTGAAGGCATTGAATACGAAAAAGGTGCATTCCCTTGGGCAGCGTCGGGTCGTAGCTTAAGTATTGGTCGTGATGAAGGGCTCACCAAAGCCATGTTCTGTGCCAAAACACACCGTTTACTAGGGTGTGGAATGGTCGGGCCAAATGCGGGTGAGCTGATAGCAGAAGCCATGCTAGCGATTGAGATGGGGGCAGATATGCAAGATATTGGATTAACCATTCATCCACATCCTACTTTGTCTGAGACGCTATGTTTTGCGGCTGAGATGGCGGAGGGGACGATTACAGATCTAATGCCACCCAAGCGTAAAAAGTAAATAGGGTTGCGGCTAAAACGTGCCATTTCTGCGTTATGAAAATGATCACATGCGACAGCATGCTCAACATTTTCAAGCCTTGAACTGACAAGTTTTATCTCACAACTTAGCGCTTTTAAGAAACCTGCTTTTGCAGGTTTTTTTATACTTACATGATGTTTAATGCTTAATTTTGCGTAAAATAAAGCCTTTAAAGAAAGCAAAGTTTTTATTTTCTTTACTTTTTATTATCTAATTGGATAAAATGACAAATGCAAATACAGAAGTTTTGGTTGGGTGATGTATGTCCGTTTGATGAAAGCCTAAACCAAATTAAAGATAAACAGGCTAAAGCGAGAATCTTAACTAGACTAAGAAGACTTGAGTTAGGTAACCGTGGTGACTTTAAAAATATTGAAGCTAACCTTTATGAATTACGAATTGATGTTGGCAAAGGTTGGCGTGTTTATTATCAACAGCAAGGTAATGAGTTAGTTTTGCTTTATTTGACTGGTACTAAAGCATCTCAAACAAAAGATATTGAGAAAGTAAAAGGGTGGATAAATGAAAACAAGTGAATTTAGTGCATCTGAATACTTGGAAACAGCAGAAGATGTAAAGGCCTATTTACAAGCGGCTCTAGATGAAAATGATGCTGAATTCTTTATTGATGCATTAGGAGTGGTCAGCCGTTCCAAGGGAATGAAAGAACTATCCCAAAAGACGGGCTTAGGTTATCAAAGCTTATATAAATCGTTTGGCGCAGGTAAACACCCCCGTTTTGAAACGGTTTATAAAGTCGTGAATGCTTTGGGGCTTAATTTTAGGTTGGTTTAACTGGAAAAGGGTAGTGTCCTCTTTTTTTAAATATGCCCCTCTTATTTTTTAGTAAAAGAGTTTGTGGTAGATTTAAACGAACTAATGTTATATTGAGTTATTTTACTTGGATACATATGTCGTCACGGTTTTTGCAAAAAAAATACGCACAAGTTACACCAGTATACTCCGCAAGTGAATGCGGCGTTAGGATGACTAATTATAAATTTGAATAAATGGAGAGTATTGATACAAATGTTTAAAAAATTAAAACAGGCTATTGCTGATGATAATGAACTAGATAGTGAAACCTTACGAATTCTATCGCTGCTTTTTCTATTATTATCAGCATCGATGTCTTTTATACAATACACTCAACATTTCGATTGGTGGCCAGATGCTGAAAGGTCTTTCAGACCAGGGTTGATATCAACAATTGTTGCAATGCTTTTAGTGACGCCTCTTTATATCAGAGGAATCCTAAAATGGAATAAATCATTTTTCACTATTTTTTCATTGATACTTATTCTATTGGTATTTTCTTCTTTTGTTCAATTAGCTGTTGGTGGAAAAGAACATAGTAGTATTATCTATTCTTTGCTGGGAATATCGGTAGTTTTGTCTTGGCTTGGTATTAAAGAAATTGCAGGATTTAGCTGGGCTTTTGCTTTAGCTTCAGGTATCTACTCGGCGATTGAAAGCAGTCTAGTAATGGATTTTGCTGGATTTGTATATATTACTTCAGGATTTGTGGGTGTCCTCTTACACTCAGGTTTAAATCCTGGGCAGTTAGTTCAAGGTATCAAAGAAGAGTATTCTTCATCCTCGAAAAAAATTGTCGATAGTGTCGATAGCGATATCAATTCATCAATTGATAAAATTACATAACAAGCAACTTCATACGGATATTTTGTTCTGCTACGCGCCGTAAAATTCCGGTGAGTTGATTTGTTATATGCTTATAGAAAAGCGGTCAGCTTAGAGTAAAAGAGGTCAGACTGAGGTTCCCCCAAAAAACTGGACACTAAGAAAATTGGACGCTACCCTTTTACTTTGAAATTACCAGGCCTGGTTGTTTAAAAAGGGTAGGCTTTCCCCTCAAACTCGGCAATAACTGTAAATAAAATACTCAGAATTTGACCAAATAAATAGCTTGTGTCACAAAATTTTAAACTCTCTGTATTGGCGTTGTTTTTATAATAGTAAATCACCATTTATAAAGAGCCTTTACATGCCACATACCACCGTATCAGAACAATGTGTACAGTTACCTCAATTACTAAAAGAAGTAACGAATCTCAAACATCGGATTTTGACTGAAACTGAAAAGGAAATTGCTAAACTCGATTTGACGAATACTTCTGAAGCCGCTTTATATAGTATTCTAAATGTATTGAATTACGTAATTATGCGTCGAGAAAAATTACATTCTTTACAATCTAACTTAGCGCAAGCTGGGTTATCCTCTCTAGGACGAATCGAACCGCATGTTATGACAAATATTGATTCCGTTTTAGAAATCTTATCAAGAGTGGTTTCTTGTGAGTCTTATCCAGTGTCAGAGAACCAAGTGTGTATAGATTACGAAGGTGGTTATCGTCAGCTGAAAAAGCGGGCTGAGCGTTTGTTTGGAAGCCCTCCAAAAGGTCGTTCGGAGTATATTATGGTGACTATTCCGACAGAAGCGGCTAGTCAACCTGAACTTATTGAATCATTTCTTAAAGCGGGCATGAATAATGCGCGTATTAACTGTGCTCATGATGATGCAGAAACCTGGTTAGCAATGATTGAACATATTCGTTCTAAATCTACACAGTTAGGATGTGATTGTCGGATTTTAATGGATTTGGCGGGGCATAAGATTCGTACAGGTGACATCATAGCCTCAAAGCACAAGCAGGAAAAACATAAAAGCAAAGATACACAAAAACCTCCACGTGTTTTAATGGGAGATTGGATTATACTCAGTAAGTCTCTGCCTGATTCTAGTGAGCCTTTTAATCAGTTTGCTATTGCTGGTGATGTGTTAGTTACCTGTACTTATGCAGATGTGATTGATTTAGTTAATTGTGAAGAAACGGTTTGGTTTGATGATGGGAAAATTGGAACCATTATTAAGCAGAAAAATGATCAAGCTCTGTTACTTCAAGTGACACATGTTGGGCCTAAAGGTGCTCGACTAAAAACTCAAAAAGGTATAAATTTTCCACAAACGGCATTGAACTTACCCTCTTTGAGCCACAAAGATTGTTCTGACCTCGAGTTTGTTAGTCAGCATGCCGATATGGTAGGTTTGTCATTTGCTGAGTGTGCTGAAGACGTTCTCTATCTTCAAAATAAGTTGATTGAATTAGGACGAATAGATTTACCTATTTTGGCAAAAATTGAAACGGCAGATGCTGTGCAAAACTTACCTGATATATTGATTAAGTCATTAGCTGAGAATATAGATATTGGGGTTATGATTGCACGTGGCGATTTAGCCGTAGAGCTGGGCAGTGTGAGAATGGCGGAAACTCAGGATGAGATTTTACGTCTTTGTGAGTCTGCTCACGTGCCCGTGATTTGGGCAACTCAAGTTTTAGAATCCTTAGCCAAGCAAGGGACGATATCGAGGCCTGAAATTAGCGATGCAGCTATGTCACAACGGGCAGAATGTGTGATGCTAAATAAAGGACCTTATATCACAGATGCTGTTAATATTTTAAGTGAGGTTTTGCAAAAAATGGAAGCGCATCAGTTTAAAAGCCACACCCACTTTAGAGCATTAAAATGGTAGTTTTTCAAAAGTTTGGAGTTTATCTGACAGGTATTCATTTTTAGCTAGTGTCTTTAAAATATAGGATGCTTTACACTCAAGAATCAAGTGCAACACCAAATAACCCCTTTATGGATTCAAAAATCAACTTATTCGTTTAATTGAGTACACTTTTATATTAACGCAAGTAATCTTTGGGTTGTTCGAATAGGTCTTTACGTTCTTGTTTGTTTAGCTGACGAATTGGCACTACGGTGTAACCGATGGCTATGTAATCATTTAGTTGTGCCATTCCTGAGGCAGAAAAGCTAACAAAATCGGGGAAATCTTCTTGTGATAATTTCTTTAACCCAGCGACTGCACCGCATACGTGAATACTAACCTCTTCTTCTTGTACCAACTGATTAAATAGATTGTGCAGTTTTTGTTGACCTTTTGCCTGTTTTTGCAAAGCAAACTCTTCAGCTCCATGCGTTACTACCGCGATATCGACATTTGGGAATTTCTGACGAATTAACATAATTTGATCTCGCACAAAAGGCGCATATTCTGGCAAGGCATTAACATCTAAGGTTTCTATATCGAATACTATCCCATCTGGTTCTTCATTCAAGGCTAGAATCTGTTGAACTTCTGGAGCCATTTTTGGCAATGATTTGTCAGTTTGCTCAGCTTTGCAATTAACTGACACAACCATTAATGCAAGTGCAAACGTTGCTATTATCCAATTAACCTGCTTCATGACATCTTCCTTTTAAGAGGGCTAACCTAGGAATTAATCTCTATATACCTATTATAAATTTAGGCCGAATTTTTAGCGAATTCATTAAGATAAGCTTATATTGAGTAGCTTGATAAAGGATGGGGGCAAACAAGGAGTAGCAGGCCTGGTAAATCCTACATTTGCTTAGTCATTCTCTTGAGGTATTTTGCAGAAGTCTTTAATAGTTTTTTACCAATTCACGTTGAATGTCGCATACAGGTACGTTTTTATCTTGTCGTCCTTCTTGTGCTAAACGGGTGGCTTCTTCAGCGGAATATCCAAACTCTTTCATTAAGGTGATGGCTACTGTTCCAGCTCGACCTCGTCCACCGTGGCAATGAATGGTGATGGATTTTCCGTGTTCAATTTTTTGCTTGAGTTGTTGATTGAATTTTTTGAGTTCTTCAAGATCTGGAATATCCATGTCCTTTACTGGAAAGTTGATGAATTCCATGCCATGTTTTTTACAGATACGTTCTTCTTCTAATAAACCTAACTTTGTAATTTCTTCTGGCAGTAAAAGGCTAATTACGGTATTTATCCCTTGAGATTGATAAAAGTTAATATCTTTTTCAAGTTGGCTATTATCTGGTTTTGGCATCATATAGATTTTAGCGTTATTAATTTCAATGATTTTATACAGCGGAGTAGGTTTCATTATGTATATCTTTGTGTGCGGAATAAAAGTGAATTTATTCTAACGATTTGAGAACAAAATACAATTTGCTTTGTGTCAGTAAATAACAACTCTGCATTAATCGATTTGAACTTGATATGTTCCTGAAGTTTAAACAGATTATAGAAGAAGCTAGTTTAACAATGTGGTTTTAAGCGTTTAAGATTTTGTTGTTTATATCTTATTAATTTTAAGTTTTTCAGTCATTTCTTCAAAAGGAATTGGTCTAGAAAAATAATAACCCTGTAATAAATCAACGCCTAAGTTTTGCAATAAATCGCAGTGTGCTTTAGTCTCTACGCCTTCGGCAACAATGGTTAAATCTAAACAATTTGATAAAGCAATAATCGCTGTGGTAATCGCTAAATCGTTTTTGTCTTCTGTAATATCTCTAATGAGAGATTGATCTATTTTAATTTTATTAATGGGGTAGGTTTTTAAATAACTTAAAGAAGAAAATCCTGTGCCAAAATCATCTAAAGATAAACCGATACCACTTTGCCTTATTTGTTGTAAAAGATTAATTGCTTTTTTATCTTTATCCATTAAATAACGTTCAGTCATTTCAAAGTCAATATAGTCGGTTAATTTTGCAGCTTCTATCAAGGCGATTAATTGACTAATATGCTGTGTAGTAAACTCCAGACCAGATAGGTTAATTGCAACCTTAAAATCCCTAAAGCCTTGCTCATGCCAGCGTTTTAAATCGGTGATGGCTTGAGAGACTACCCAATTTGTTATTTTTGAAATGACACCAATTTCTTCTGCTAATGGGATAAATGAATCAGGTGGAATAAAACCTTTTTCAGGATGGCGCCAACGAATTAGCGCTTCCATATAAACAATATCTTGCCCGTCAGAAGACATAATGGGTTGATAGTAGAGTTCAAAGGCTTCTTGTCTGATCGCTAATTTGAGCTCTGTTTCTAACCAAATGTTTTCCTTAATAGACTCTCTAATCTCCTCATCAAATAGAAAACAGACGTGTTTTTCTGGATTATTCACTTCAGATTTGGCAATCGTCATTGCCATATCGGTTTCTTTCAGAAGTTCGGAACCGTTATTTAATCTCGGTTCAAAACGAGTGACTCCAATACTAGCGGTTAAATTAAATTCTCGTTCGTCAATAATGTAGGGGGATGTAATAATGTTAGATAATTCATTAATCGTCGTGTTAAGTTCTTCTCGGTTCATGTTGGGGTTAAACAACAAGACAAACTCATCGCCTGAAATTCGAAAAAAAGCATCCTCATTTAGAAAGTATTGTTCAATTCGAGTTGATATTTTTTTAAGAAGACTGTCGCCAGTTTTATGGCCGTAACTGTCGTTAATGATTTTGAATCTATCTAAACCAAGTTGTAATAAATAAAAAGCCTTTTCTTGGTTTACTCTTTTTTCGAGTGTTTCTACAAGAGAGGCTCTATTTTTAATGCCGGTTAATACATCGTAATAAGCTAGATAGTCGAGTTTAGTTTCTTGAGCTTCACGTTTTAAGACGATTCCCACAATATACGCACATACATCTAAGACTCTACGATGAAATAAAGTTGGCACTCTTTCTTCAAAACTAGATAAGGCAAAAGTCCCTATAATTTCGCCTTGTTTTATACAAACGGGCATAGACCAGCAAGCGCCTAAATGAAATTCTTTAACTAGATTTTGAAGGTCGTCCCAGCGCTTATCATTTTGGGTATTAGTAACAAAAACAGGCATTTTTTGGTAAATGACGTTACCACAAGACCCCGTGAATGGACCTGGTTTTAATCCGTTTAAGGTCAGTATACCTTCAGGAGGTAGGCTGGGCGCGGCTTTAACATTTAAAACATCATTGGAATTGAGAAGCATGATACTGGCGATAGCATTTGGTACTAAGTTTTCTGCCATAATACAAAGTTTATCTAATGTTTTTTGAGTGTCTTGTTCAAGAGCAATACTTTCTAAAACTTCGCGTTGAAGCCCGTATAAGTGCTCTAATTGTTCAGTAGATAGGAAATCATCTTTGGGTATTGGACAAGTTTCGTCTCCGATGAGCAGCTTATCTAAGGTATCTTTATCACTAGTATTTTTTGACTTGGGTGACATCAATATAATCCTTATTGTTGATATCAGAGGTTTTTAATGTAGTGAAAATGTAAATCACTAGCATATAGCATTTTATATTAACGATTATAATAAGCATTATCAATTTATAATTTGATTTAATGATTGAGTCTTCGTATCTCAAGGTCTTTGTTTATAACCGAGCGTTATTTTTTTATCTGAAATTTGTGGTATTGAGCAAGAGGCGAGAAGTACGGTTGAATGATTAAAAAAGTTTATTTTAGAAGAATAAACTATTCTTGTAGACATCTTTAAGAGGATGCCTTTTTAGTAGAGGTTATCCATTGTTAGAAAAGTTAATTTATGAATCCAGAAAACTTAAAAAAACTAGTTGTTGTGACTATGCCTTATGGAAAATATGAGGGCAGAATTATTGCTGATTTACCCGGAAACTACCTTAATTGGTTTGCGCGAGAGGGCTTCCCACCGGGTAATTTAGGGCAATTGTTAGCTTTAATGCATGAGTTAGACCACAATGGTTTAAAGCCGTTGCTTGACCCCTTAAGATCTTGAGTTATTAAGGTAGTAAGTGCTTGATTGGAAAGAGACCTTTTTTAATATCAGCGATGTTTTTCAAGTTTGTGAAATTGCATCAAAATGATATTAAACAAAATGACATCTAAAATGATGTTAAAGAGTACGTAAAACGCCGTTTGGTAATGCGATAAAAAGAAGGGTAAGCCAATCGTTTGGATTAGATTAGAAACGATGATGTAGTTAAGTATAAATACAGGAATACTGAAAATAAGTGCTTTTTTAAATGCTCTTTTACCAGGTGAAGAGACTGGCTGTGTTGTTTCGATATTGCTTTCCATTTAAAAACCCTTATTTCGACTTCAATATATAATGATAAGTTTGTTCAGACTCTATTTTAGGGCATTAACAGCCTGTATTACTTGAAGAATAATGAATGTAAAAGCGTCTAATAAAGTAAATCCTTAAATTGGAGTGTAGTATTTACAAAAAGTTCGTTATCTGTTTTTTTGAGTACTTTTAGTGATTTAAGTTGATGATATATATACATGATTATTATATTTGAGTCGCTAAAATATAGTTTACACTGATTCTAAAGCGTTGAATTACACATCGTTGAATTACACATCGTTTAATAATACATGGAGAAAACCAATGTTAGTTACTTTTAAAACTAAAGCGCATGCAGGGGTAACGATGTTTGGTGATGTTGCCAGTTACATGATAAACAAAATGGGGCATAGTGGGACAATACCGAGTGCAATTTTAGCCGAGGATGTTCCTGAGGCGCTTGACCTTTTAACGAAAGCAATTAAAGCCAATTCTGCGACCTTTACTGAAACCAATAACAGTGCATGGGATGATGATGCCTCAAGTATAAGTCAGCAAAGCCGGGCAATGCCCTTAATTGAACTATTGAAGGCTGCCGCTGAAGAGAAGTGTGATGTTATGTGGGATAAAGCAAGCGCAACTGAGCCTGGCATTTAGATTTCTAAACTGATAAAAGATCGTTGCTAACGATAGATTAATTAATCGGCTAAATATTTGAAAGACGATTTATGTTTATAGCGATAGGGAAGTTTAGCTTTTTTTAAGGAATTTAACAGTGCGTATTTCGATTAGTTTCATTAGTCTGTGGTTTTGCCTTTCTTATGTTCAGGCAAGTGAGGATATTAATTTACCATTAGATTCGGGTGAAGAAGTAACCGTTAAGGTCTATCCAGCAACCTTTTCTGAACCTAAGAAGCCAATCTTAATTTGGTTTACAGAAGGTTATTCAAGCCGAAAACCGTTTAAAAAATTGATCTCTGAATTTAATGATTTAGGCTATGAGTTTTGGCAGGTTGATCTTTTGGATTCTTATTTTTTAGAACGAACACCAACTAATGTACGCAGATTAAGTGGAGAAGGGGTGGCTGCCGTATTGGAATATGCCACTAAGCAAACCAATAAAACTGGCAAGTTTTTTGTACCGATTAGTACAGGACGAATGAGTTTAATTTTATTGCGTGGCAGTCGTTTATGGCAGTTAAATGAGCATCCTAATCATGGTGTTGGTAATCTTAAACAGGTGGTGACATTTTTCCCTAATTTTTTTGATGCGCCAAAAAAAGCAGGTGATGCTCCCAGATTATTTCCTATTGTTGCTTCAACGAGTTTACCGATTACCCTTGTGCAACCTAGTGAAGGTACTTATAAATGGAAACTTCCGCATATTATTAAGGCATTGGAGTCTGGTAACAGCCAAGTGACGGTTGCTTCGGCAGCAAATTCAAGAGATTGGTACTTTTTACGACGTGACCCTTCTGATTTAGAAAAACAGGAGGGTGAAAAGATTTCAGAACGTTTTGAAACCTGGTTAAAAGCAGGTCAGGTATCTGCTGCGCAAAACTTTAAGCCTGCAGTTAACTTGCAAACTACAACGGCAACAATGAGTGTTAAAGGGTTAGTTCCTATTGATAAACGCATAGCGCCTAATTTTGAGTTGAGCGACGTGCAAGGTAATAAAATTCATTTAAAAGACAAACGTGGAAAAGTAGTTTTGCTTAACTTTTGGGCAAGTTGGTGCCCGCCTTGCGTTAAAGAGATTCCTTCTATGAATCGTCTTGCTAAAAAATTTAAAGTGGATGATTTTGAGATTGTCTCTGTTAATTTTAAAGAAACTCCTGAGACCATTAAAGCGTTTTTAAAGAATGCGCAGGTAGACTTTCCGGTATTAATTGATTTAGATGGAAAGGTCTCAAATCAATATGAAATATTTGCGTTTCCGAGTTCTTTTATTATTGATGCTCAAGGTAGGTTACGTTATTCAGTGAATTCAGCGATAGAATGGGATAAATCACAAGTAAAACAAGTGCTTAATACCTTAATTAAAAAGTGATTTCTAAGTTAACAGGCCTGGTAAAAATAAGGAGTGATGGCATACACTCCCTTATTGAGACGTTTTGAAAATTTGAAGATTTAAAGAGTCGAAGAATTAAGGTGATGGATAAGTGTATTTTTGATGAATTTGCTCCAACTCTACAAGTAGTTCGTTGTTTAACGTGGTGTGAATCGAGTTAATGTTCTCTTCAAGTTGTAGCATGCTGGTTGCACCAATAATGTTGCTGGTAACAAAAGGGCGGGTATTAACATAACTTAATGCCAGTTGCGTTAAAGAGAGACTATGCTTTTGAGCTAAATCATAGTAGGCCTGAATCGCCGCTTGTGCTTGAGGGTTTTGGTAGCGATCAAAACGTGGAAATAGTGTTATTCTGGCATTATCAGGTTTTTGGTTGTTTAAATATTTACCACTTAATTCACCAAATGCCAGCGGTGAATAGGCAAGTAAACCAACATGTTCTTGATGTGAAATTTCAGCTAACCCTACTTCATAACTTCGGTTTAACAAGTTATATGGATTTTGTACCGATACAATTTTTTCTAGCCCCATCTCTTTTGCTAATTGAATAAATTTCATAGTTGCCCAGGCGGTTTCATTTGATAAGCCTATGTGGCGAATTTTACCTGCTTTTACTTGTTGTGAGAGAGCTTCTAAAGTCTCTGCCATGGGGGTTAAATCTTGCGGAGATTCTTTTGGTGTTTCAAAACCTAGTTGCCCAAAATAGTTGGTTGGACGTTCAGGCCAATGTAGTTGGTATAAGTCAATATAATCAGTTTGTAAGCGGCTGAGAGACTGATTTAAGGCTGTTTCAATGGTTGTTTGATTAAATCGAGTCTTGCCCTTACGAATATGTTCAACAAATTCACCAGGTCCCGCTATTTTTGAAGCCAAGACCACCTCATCACGGCGGCCAGTTTTGGCAAACCAGTTACCAATAATTTGTTCAGTTGCACCGTAGGTTTCTGCTTTAGGTGGTACAGAATAAAGTTCAGCAGTATCCCAAAAATTAACGCCTTGGTCTAATGCATAATCCATCTGCTCAAAGGCTTCTGCTTGGGTATTTTGTTGACCCCAAGTCATCGTACCTAAACAGATTTTACTGACTTTTATGGAAGTGTTTCCTAATTGGCTGTACTGCATATGACTCTCTTTAAACGTATTGTATTTGGCATGATTTAGAATTTTATCATAGTACAAAAATTAGATAATGACAGGTTTTAAAGACGCGGATTAAAGTAATAAACGTAAAATAAGAGTTAATGAAAAAACGCTTTTAACTTACCAGGCCTGGCACTAGTGTCCGGAATAAATATTAAAAGCCTTGACAAAAAAGCCGTAACTCCTAGGATAGAAGTATTTCCACCACGAAATAGACTTCAAAAACAATGAGATTACGGCTGTGTTTAACTCTACCCGATTTGCCCAATTTTTAAAACCCATTCGTACCACTTTTCAATCACTTGTTCATCAATATCAAACCGACAAACACGCCAAAGGGTTTAGTAGCTGGAATCAATTAGTCGCGATGATGTACGCACAACTTAGTGGCACTAAATCATTACGCCAGTTGGTTGAAGGGTTTAACGCCCAATCCTCTCACCACTACCACTTAGGCGTAAAAGAGCTGAAACGCAGCACATTATCTGAAGCAAACCGTAAACGCTCTGCTGATGTCTATCAAGCACTTTGCCAACAACTCATGGCTGGTGTGAATCGACAATTACGAAAAGAACTCCACGCTTTTACCTATCTAATAGACTCTTCTCCAATTCAACTGCTCGGTAAAGGTTTTGACTGGGCAGTACAAGGTTCTCGAGTCACAGGCTTTAAGCTGCATATGCAACTAGAACTATCCAACCAAGTCCCTGTTTGTTTTGAAATCACACAGGCCAATATTCCTGATATTACTCAAGCACGAGAGTGGAATTTAGAACCAGGTTCAACCTATGTGATGGATAAAGGGTACTTAGACTACCTCTGGTGGAAAAAGCTCAATGATCAAAAAATCAAGCTGGTCTGTCGTTTGAAAAAAAGAGCGGCAATTACCGTCATACAATCCTACGAACTCGATGAAAAAGCCCCTCATATTCTTGAAGACCAATGCATTGAGTTTAGTGGTTCAAGCCAGAAAAAACGTCTTGGTCAATTCCAGATGCGCCGTGTTGTTGTCAAACGTGACGATAATAAAGGTGAATTGGTATTGATTACCAATGACTTCGAGCGTTCAGCTCAAGAGATTGCCCATCTATACAAGCAACGCTGGCAAATTGAATTATTTTTTAAATGGATTAAACAACACCTCAAAATCAAAAGCTTCATTGGCCAAAACAGTAATGCTGTTCGTATCCAAGTGCTATCAGCCCTTATTGTGTATCTATTGATTAAGCTTGAACAGATGAAAAATAAGTCAGCAGAACCGTTGAGAGTAACGTTTTGGCGGCTTGCTCATGGGTTGTTTGAAAGACCTATTCAGCAGAGTGAATACTTTAGGCGAAAACAACAACGGGAAGAGTTTAAGAAATACCAACTTCCGCTATGGGAGGCTGGTATATGAATTGTGGTACTGAAATATTATTCCGGACACTAGTGCCAGGCCTGGTAACTCAATAGCGAGTTCAAAAATGATGTTAATTTTGACGGGGATTGTGGGTTTTATTCGAAAGGATTAAGTGATTTATTTAAAAAAAGAGACAAGAGGAAGGTTCGTTTAAAGAGTTACCTAACTCAAAGCATGAGTTAGGTAATGTGTTCGTATGTGTTCGCTAAAAATAGTTAACCAATTTCTAGTTGAACTTTTTTAACACTTATTTAATTTTAGAAAGCAAATCAGGGTTAGTGACTAAATTTCTTACGCCGTGAGCGTGATCTTCTTTAAATACGTTACCTTTACACCATTGAGCAACACTTTCAATGTTCACTTTAGCGACCTTAGGACGAACACTCCAGGTGACTTGGAAAGGTGAACCTTTCTCGTTATAACCAGGTCCGGTTGTTGAGCCAGCATATTGAACAGGCGTGCCTGTGTTAGTAGGGATATTTAATGCCTGTTGCTGACCATTCTTAATGCCATATTTAGTTAACGCATTAAAATCGAGTGCATTCTTGTCGTTAACAAGCACATAAACTTGACCTTCAACGCGAAGTTGTGGGTTTTTAATGGAATCACTTAAACAAGAACCTAAGGTTGGGCCTGGTGTGACTTGCGCTGATGAATACACATAGTGCACTTCAATCGTATCCCCAGGGTATAAGCTTCCGTGAGCACTTGGGCAAATTTCGTTATGAACCTTTTGAGTTTCTTTTGCGGTTAACTGACCAGAATAAGCATATCCACTTAAGTAGCCATGACCATCGCCATTACCTGCAAACTTAATGAACTCTCCACCTTTGTGCTCGGCATTTTTATGAAAGTGAATGTTACATAGGTTCATTTGGCTTGCGGCAGGTGCGGTATTAAATGCAATATGGTTGTTTCCTGCTTTAGAATCTATATCTCGTGGAGCTTGTGGGCCAAAGCCTTTTCCGTGAGTGCTTTCTGCTAATTCTGCGCGTTGTTCAGCAATAACTTCATCACTTACTAAAGCATGATGCCCTTCGTGGTGATCTTCGTGATGACCTGTTGTCGTACAAGCCGGTAATATTAAGGCTGCAGAAAAGGCTGCTAAAAGTTTAGTATTCAATTTAATGCTCCTGATTAAGATTAAAAGAGATATTTTATGCTTTTTAATTTTTGTGTTTTGTAAAAGCTAAAAATGACCTAAAGTTGGTTGCCGTCATTTTTGGTGCTTCAAAGTATATACAGTTTTAGTTTTGGGGGTACTTAATATAAATTATCGAGCATAAATAAAACTTATGACAATATGTTTATGATTTATAAAATCTATGTGGATTTTTTATCTGTCACATTAATTTATAGAGGTTTGCTTGATTATAGATTTGTTAATTTTGAGTGTCTTGATTAGCGTTATTTTCTTTTGAAATTAAGCGTTAATTTGATGTTTTTCTTTAATAAATCCTAAAATTTGGGTTAATTTTAGAATCTTTTTTTGTAAATATCGTCTTCTAAATAGGTTTGGTTTTAGTTTTTGTTTAGTTGTAACCTTATGAATTTATTATATAAAGGCTATAACTTAAGTGTTTTCTATAGTAAGTATTGTAAATATCAATATTCAAAAAGGTTTGTGGTTGAAAAAAAACGGTAATCTAGCGCTGTAACAAATGATTATTAAATCTGGAGAAGGTTATGACGTCAGAATTACAATTTGTAAATAGTTCGTATATCCGATTTTTTTCACAAGTGGGTATAAATGATATTCAGTTGGTAGGAGGTAAAAATGCTTCTTTAGGAGAGATGTATCAAAGTTTGGTTCCGCAGGGTGTACCTGTGCCAAATGGCTTTGCTATTACCTCTGACGCCTATAACGTTATTCTTAAAGAAAATGATTTATTAGAGCCACTGCATTCGATTTTAGATGCGCTTGATGTTGAAAATACACAAGCGCTACAAAAGAGCGGTGCAAAGATTAGATCATTAATCTATAACGCAGGGTTACCTAAAAGCTTATATGACGAAATGGTGATGGCCTACAGAACCTTGACCGATTCACTTGGTGAAAATTTTTCATTAGCCGTTCGCAGTTCAGCTACAGCAGAAGATTTACCAACCGCTAGTTTTGCTGGTCAACAAGATTCGTATTTAAATATTTCTGGAATAGATGATTATATTGATGCTTGTAAGCAGTGTTTTGCAAGTTTGTTTAATGATCGCGCAATTCATTATCGTGCTGAACAAGGCTTTGATCATTTTGATGTTTCTTTGTCTGTTGGAGTTCAACTCATGGTACGTTCAGACTTAGCGTCTTCTGGAGTAATGTTTACAGTAGATACCGAAAGTGGTTTTGAAGACCTTATATTAGTTACCGGAGCCTATGGTCTGGGTGAAAACGTTGTGCAAGGTGCTATTGAACCCGATGAATTTTATGTACATAAGCCCACTTTTAAAAAAGGCTTTAGAAATGTCTTAAAACGTCATTTAGGGTCGAAAAAAATCAAAATGATTTATGCAAGTGACGCTAAAAATGGTGATGAAAGTCATGAATGCATTGAAAATGTGACCACGCCTTTAGAGCAGCAACAGGTTTTTTGTATTAGCGATCAAGAGGTCATGAGGTTAGCGGAATATGCCATTAAGATTGAAGATTACTATTCTAAGCATGCGGGTGTGAATCGCCCGATGGATATTGAATGGGCCAAAGATGGCATAACTGGCGAAATCATGATTGTGCAAGCTCGTCCTGAAACAGTGGTTTCTCAGAAATCCGGTGGGTTCTTAAAACAGTATTCATTACAGGAGAATCGTCCAGAAGCTTTAGTAAAAGGTAGAGCCGTGGGGAGCCGAGTGGCTAGTGGTAAAGCTAGAGTGATTGAATCAGCGGAATTTTTGCATGAATTTCAAGAAGGTGAGGTGTTAGTTGCTGATATGACCACCCCTGACTGGGAACCGATAATGAAAAAAGCTGCAGCGTTAGTTACCAATCGTGGAGGTCGTACTTGTCACGCCGCTATTATTGCCCGTGAGTTAGGAATCCCAGCCGTAGTTGGTACCGAAAAAGCCACGGATTTAATTAAAAATGGTGCCGCTTTAACGGTTTCTTGTGTAGAAGGGGATGAAGGTCGGGTTTATGATGAAATTTTACAATTTACGGAAACAGAAATAGATATTGGTGATTTAACCTTGCCTAAAACCAAAATTAAAATGAATTTAGGCAATCCTGAACAAGCTTTTATTGTTAACAAAATTCCTAATGAAGGCGTCGGTTTGGCACGTATGGAATTTATTATTAGCAATAGTATTAAAGTTCATCCACAAGCTTTATTAAATCCACATCAAGTAACTGACACGGCTGTACAAAAACAAATTACCGAAATTACGGCAGGCTATGAGAGTGGTCGAGAGTTCTTTATTGATAAGTTATCAGAAGGCATTGCGAGTATCGCCGCGGGATTTTATCCTAAAGAAGTTGTATTAAGGTTATCTGATTTTAAGACCAATGAGTATGCAACCTTAATAGGCGGTGATGTTTTTGAAGAAGATGAAGAAAACCCAATGCTTGGCTTTAGAGGTGCCGCTCGCTACAACGATGCTCAATACAAAGAGAGTTTTGCTTTAGAGTGCGAAGCGGTTAAACACGTTAGAGAAAACCTAGGGTTAGAAAATGTGGTGATTATGATTCCATTTTGCCGAACGGTGGAAGAGGCCGCACTTGTTATTGACAACTTAGCCATGAATGGACTTAAACGAGGAGAGAATGGCCTGAAAGTCTTTATGATGGTTGAGTTACCCAGTAATGTGCTATTAATGGATGAATTTTCAGAATATTTTGATGGTTTTTCCATAGGAACTAACGATTTGACTCAGCTTGTATTAGGGGTTGATCGTGATTCGCACAAAGTGGCATTTGAATATGATGAACGCAATGCGGCGGTTAAAAAGATGGTTAAAATGGCCATTGACGGTGCTCAACGAAATAACAAACCCATTGGTATTTGTGGACAAGCACCATCAGACTACCCAGAATTTGCAGCCTTTTTAGTCAAAGAAGGCGTTTCATCAATGAGTCTAAACCCTGATTCGGTTTTAGACACCATTCCTATTGTTTTAGAGGCTGAAGAAGAGATAACGCTCTCTAATAAAGTTTTATCCTTCTTTTCTAAAGTAGGTTAAGCCATTAATTAAGGTATCTCATACCAGGCTAGGTGTTTTTTTACACTTAAGCCTGGGTTTTTATTATCATATCAACAACTCAAAATAGACCTAAGGAACCCAAAGAATGAGTATTGTTGAGGTAGCAAAAAAACGATATGCAACCAAAAAATTTGATGCGAGCAAGCAAATTTCTGATTCTGACTTTACTCAGATTAAAACCTTATTACGTTTAAGTCCTTCTAGTATTAACTCCCAACCTTGGCATTTTATTATTGCCGATTCAGCCACCGGTAAGCAACGCTTAGCGAAAGGTACTGAGGGTGCATACAGTGCTAACCATCCCAAAATTTTAGCCGCTTCTCATGTGGTTTTATTTTGTGCTAAAACAGACATTACCGACGAGTACTTACAATATATAACGGATCAAGAAGATAAAGATGGGCGCTTTTCTAATCCAGAAGGTAAAGCTATGGCTTTAAAAGTTCGTGGTTTTTATTCTGATTTACACCGTAAAGAGTGGCATGACGTGCGCTGTTGGACAGAAAAGCAGGTTTATCTCAATATTGGGAACCTGCTTTTAGGAGCGGGCGCTTTAGGGGTTGATGCCGTCCCTATTGAAGGTGTGGATTTAGAGGTGCTAAATCAAGAATTTGACTTAGCCAACAAAGGTCTTACCGCAGTAGCTATTGTGGCATTAGGTTATCAATCCGATGAAGACTTTAATGCAAAACTACCTAAATCACGCTTACCTGAAGAGGTTTTGTTTACTCATTTATAATCAAATAGCTAAATAGACGAATAAAACAAATATGTCATCACGGGTTTCTTCAGTAATTAACCAGGCCTGGTAGAATTTAAAATATTGATTTGTTGTGGGTTAACCCTTTAGGTCTTTGCAAAGGTCTCCTGGAGAGGCTTACGTTAACCTTCAATTTTATACGTAGTGAGAATAGGTTGCAAAATACAGAATTTGAGTTAGTGGTTTTAGGAACTGGAGCAGGAGCATCTTCTGTTTATCATGGTTTGGCAAGTAGTAGTTTTATGCTACTTCATAAGAGTAAACCGTTCTGTTTGGTCGATTTAGGTTTAGGCGTTGGCCATAAGGTTATTCAATATTTTGGTGAGTTTCCTCAACAAGTGATTATTACTCATAATCATTCAGATCACTCAGGTGACTTGCCGGTTGTTTTAAGGGTTGAGCACGCAAAGGGTAATAAAATAAATGTTTTAGCGGCTAAAGAGGTTTCTAAACGTTTACAAGCTTATCGTATAGCTGAACACTTTCAGCAAATTTCTGCTGAACAGCTGGCCGATTGGTCAGAAATTGAACCTTATCAGCCTTTTAAATTGGCTTTTGGATTGTCGATTGAATTTTATCAAGGCGTTCACTCTGAGCTCAGTTACGGTTTTGTATTACGAGATGCCAATGGCAAAGCGCGCTTGGGTTATACCGCCGACAGCTGCGTAGATCAAAGTTTATATAAATTTGTTCAGCAAGCTGATGTGTGTATTTTAGATGCAAGGGCTAATCGAAACGCTTGGCATGCTAGTTTTGGTGAATTAAAAAATTATTTACGACCCAATACCTATATTATTGGGCATGGTTTAAGTTCTACTGATGCAAAAGAAGTTTTAAACTTTTATCCACTATTAGTAGAAGAACAGCGGCTTAAATTTTGATTGTCGTTTTTTAGAAAAGGTTGATTAAATGCTAAATACCGCAGAATTTGTTAAGCAGTTAATACGTTGGGTGTATGTGTTTTCGCCTTATTTTTGGGTGGATAGTTACTTCAAACGTCAAGAGAGTCATTTTGAAATAGAATCTCAGAGCTGGCAAAAAATTCGCGATAAGCGTCTGTTTTTATCAGAATTTTATATTGTAGGTTGGCTCGGCTTATCGATTGCTTTAACCTTAATGACCGTTAATTTCCCGCAAATCAATTGGCCATTGTGGGTTTTACTTTTTCTTATGTTGCGCATATTTGGCATCGTCAATAAAGAGTTAGGCGTTATTTTGTTTGGTATTTGTAAAATTACAGAAGGTTCAATGGTCTCTGCAACCGGTAGAGTTATTGTGTTGGCAATGGTGAACTTTTTAACTGCTATGTTTCTCTTTGCGAGCATTTATCAAATAAATGGAGTCTTTAGTGATGTGCCTAATTATTTTCAGAGTGCATCGCATATTGCAGGGCTAATTCAATCTTTAAATGTTCAGTTCACTATGTCTGGAGCCTTTACACCCGGTAACGCCTTTACTTGGTGGTTAACAACGGCACAAGGTATGTTTTGCTTTGTTTTTGGTACGATTGTTATCTCGCTTTTTGTTTCTTTACTTAGTGTAAAACCTTTAAAAGCTTAATACAAAAAGATAATAAGTATATGACTCTAAGTGTATGATTCTAAGTATATTTATTGGTTTATAAAAGCAAATGATTGAATGAACAACCAGGCCTGGTTGTTTTTTTTATTTGTTGCCAGTTTTATCGGCGTAATAATTTTAATATGACAAAGCGTTAACTAAAAACGTTAACTAATTAGGTAACTCATGACCCAAACAACTCAAAAACCAGAAACCTCACTTGCGATAAATGAAATGCTAACCATGCAAAACACATTAAACTGTGCCACAAATGGAGACGCATGGCGTTCAGGCGTTACTCAGTTGGGTAAAACCATTGATTGGCGTCGTTGTATTGTTATGGAATCTGCGGAGTTAATTGATAGCTACCCCTGGAAACATTGGAAAGCGGTAGATGCTAAAACGGATATTGAAAATGTTCGTGTTGAGTTAGTGGATATTTGGCATTTTTTATTAAGTTTAGGCTTAGAGCACTTTAATCAAGAAACTTGTAAAGACCTGTTTTATAAAGCATTGTTGGCTAATCAACAAGTTGATCATCCTAAACCTAATTCGGTGTTGGATGAAGTAAGAGTACATGAAAAAATGATGCGCTTGGCATTGAAATAAGAAGGCGTTTCCCATGAATACCTTTTAGATTTGAGCACGAGTTTTTTTGATTCTTGTACCGTTGCAGAGCTGGAATTTGAGCAACTTTATCAAATCTATATGGCCAAGAATGTGTTAAATACATTCAGACAAGACAATGGCTATAAAGAGGGCACTTACATTAAAGATTGGAATGGTAAAGAAGATAATGTGGTGATGTTTGAAGTCATTGAACAAATGCAATCTTTCTCAGGTGATGAGCTGTATATGAACTTGGAAAAGTTATATAACCAGTTGTTTTAAGGCGTTATCTTAATACGTTATCCTAAAAAGTTATCTATACCCAAATGCCCCTTTACTTGTAAAAGCTTGAAATTAATCATATAGCGATTGAGAAGCCTTTTTAAAATTACGCCTTTGCCTTAAATTGTGTCACTCAGGCTTCCCGTTACTTTTTGCAATTTGGCAAAAAGTAACCAAAAAACAAACCCCACTCCATAAATAGGCAAATTCTAAGCTTGTGAACTGAAAACGCTGAACTCGCTGCGCTCAAACAGCAGCGTTTTTTTACCGTTCACTACGCTAAGAACCTTGCACCATTTATTACAAGGGGACTTAAGGCGTTTGTCCAAGCTTCAATATTAAACATCAAAAAAATGCAAAATAACTCAAATCTGATAATGATTTTTTATCAAATGATGTTAATAGTTTAGCTGTTGTACTGCCAGATTAAGTTCAATTTTTTTAGATCTTCTTTTGCCAAACCAAAATACGGTTATTCATGGGCATTTCAATGTCTTCTAATAAACTCAGTTGTGCTTCTTGAGCTAAACAATCACACCATTCAAAATCTTTAATGCCACTCTGAGAATTTCTGTTTTTGAGCCATATATCAAAGTTAGCATTGCTCTCACTGGTATAGGCGCCGTTGTAATTAAACGGGCCATAGATTATTACAATCGCTTTTTCATTCAGAATAGCGCTAACATTCTTAAAAAAATCAGTTACATTTTGCTTACTCATAATGTGAAAACTGTTTGCACTGAAAATACCATCGTAATAGGTATTTGGCCATTGTGTCTCAGAAACATTTAATTCTAATGGAGGCAGAATATTGGGTAAATTCACACTGTTTATCCATTGTTTAATTCCCGAGTGAGATTCAATTAAATCAGATGTTTGCCAACTCAAAAAGGGCATTTTTTCAGCAAAATAAACGGCATGTTGCCCTGTACCACTAGCTATTTCTAATACACGTTTACTCTGACTTAAAAGAGGGTTAATAAGTTTAAAAATGACCTCTTTATTTTCTTCACTAGATTGAGAATAAGGCTTGTTGTTTTCAAATTTTTTCATATTTAGTGCTCTTTAAATAGCAGTTTAAAATTAGCTTAACTCAGGTTCTTTAAGAGTATTTTATGGCATAGATTTGCAATATCGCTAAAAATCGATTGACCAAAGTAACAGCCGTAAAACTAAATAACAACCTATTCCAAAAAAATCATGTATTTTGTCTTTTTTTGCGATTGAATTTAGCTTTAGCAAAATCTATTTTTTTTAGTTAAGGTTATAGGTTAATATTTAGCACAGTAATAATTTAAAAACTTCAAATGGAATTAGAGATGAAAAAACGAATACAAAGTGTCTTGATATTAAGTTCAGTATTATTGCTTTCTGCTTGTAGTTGGATTCAACCTTTACCTGGTGCTTATGGAGTAGGGCTTTTGGATGCAGATGAAGTGGCTCACTGTAAAAAGTTGGGTAGCACAACGACTTCTGTTTTAAGCCGAGTAGGGCTTTATGAAAGAGATACAGCGGCAATGAGAAAGGATTTAATTTTGCTCGCACGTAATGAAGCGGTAAATATGCGTGGCGATACTATTGTTGCTATTTCGCCAGTACTCGAAGGTCGTATGGAATTTGCGATTTATAAGTGCCTTAAATAGATATTGTTGAGTAGATGTTGTTGAGTAGAAAATTTTAAGTAGAAACTTTTGCAAGAGTCGATAAAAGTACAAAGGGAAAGCATATGAAGGTTTTAATGAAAAAGACGGTTTATGTTTTAGGGCTCGCCGTTGGCTTGTCTACAGCATCGTTAGGTTTAAGTAACGCTTATGCTGAAGATGTCGTTGATGAGCAAAATATTGGTATGGAGTTGGCGCGTGACTTAGCGACTGAAGCGGTTTTAGCGTGTAGAAAGCAAGGTTATTCAGTGAGTGCAGTGGTAGTCGATAGACACGGTAATCAGCGTGTTGCTTTACGTGATGATTTTGCTTCAAGATTTACCCTACAAATAGCCGAAGAGAAAGCCAATGCGACGATTATGTCGGGATTAAAGTCGGGTGATTTTAGAGCAAAACGAGGTGATATTCGTCCAGAACTTAATCATGTTGATGGTGTTTTAATGATGGTGGGTGGTGTACCGATTATTAGTGGCGGAGTGAGAATTGGGGCGATAGGTGTAAGCGGAGCTCCAGGTGGCGAAAAGGATGAAGCGTGTGTTATGCAGGCTTTAGATAAGCTTGAAGATAGATTAGGATTTTGATTAGAATTAAGTTTAAATAAATTATTTAAAACTTTGTTTTATTTAATTATTTATTTCAAGTAAGTTGAAAATTAAAATTTGAAATGACCTCCCAAAATTGGATATTAACTTTGGGAGGCAATTTTAGCAAACAACCAGGCCTGGTTAAGCGTGCCGATTATTTATAACTTGTTAAGACCTTTTTGTACTGCTTAGGTGTAAGGACCGACTTTATAAATGAACGGCATTTTAATTTGGCCATCATTAAATCAAAGCGCATATTTAAACTCATTTTACCCACTTGCATAACTTGCTCTGGCGGATAATTTTCTAGGGCCATTCTTTTACCTTCGGCTTCCATCTCAATAAGCTTTTTTACCATTCGTTGAACGTTAGGCGATTGCGTTTTATGAAACTTTTTCAATGCCTGCATTTGTTCTTTTGTGACTTTGAGTTCTTTTTTGTGCTGTTTAATGGTTTTCATTAAATTAGGCATAAAACTAGCATGATTTAATTCTTTAAAAAACTCCGCAGAAGGTTTTCCTGGGTGATTCATTTTATGGTTATCAGCACAACTTACTGTGGGTAATAACGTTAGGCTTAATGCGCTGAAAGAGACGGCAAGAATGATTTTTTTCATAATGACTCCAGTCAAGTTTAGGTTTAAAGGTGAATATAAGAGTTATAACGTAAATCAAGCGTTATAGCAAAGGTAGGTCTCTTTATTTAACGTTACCAGGCCTGGTTGTTTATTGATAAGGTGAGTGTTGCTGACAATCTTTTATATACTCATCTATCGCTTGTTTTTCTTGAGCAATAAACTGCTTGATTCCTTGTTCAAAAGGGTTAAGTCCTAACCAATGGGTTGATTGCATGGCAACAGGCGTAAAGCCTCTAGCAATTTTATGTTCACCCCCAGCGCCGGGTTCAAATATTTGTAAGTTATGGTTTATGGCATACTCAATGCCCTGGTAAAAACAGGCCTCAAAATGCAGATGTTTAATCTCTTGCGCAGCTCCCCAGTGTCTGCCATATAAATGTGTGTCAGACTTAAACATTAGGGCGCCGGCGATACATTCGCCGTTTGGGTTATCTGCTAGGACTAATACAATATTATCGGCAAGTGTTTCACCAATGCTTTTAAAAAAGCCAATATTCAGTGTTGGAGTACTCCACTTTTCAATAAAGGTTTTTTGGTAGAAAAAATCAAAATTTTCCCAGTCTTGTTCGCTAGCTTGGTGACCATTTAAAATGCGATAAGTAATTCCGGTTTGCTGGATAGCTTTACGTTCTTGACGAATGTTTTTACGTTTTTTAGGTTTTAGCTGAGCCAGAAAGTCTTCAAATGTTTGGTAGTTTTGATTGTGCCAGTGAAATTGGCAGTCATGTCGTATATAACAATTTGGGTTGTTTTGATCAGCTAACCAGGCCTGTTGATTGGGTTTGGCAAATAAAACGTGAGCACCACTCATGCTGTTTTCATCACAAAATTCGGTCATATGGGTAAACAGCAACTCATATAAATCTGTTTTTTCATTGTCGGATAACTGAGGATTAACTAAAAAACGCTGACCTAGCGCGGGGGTATAAGGTGTGGCTGAAACAAGTTTTGGGTAATAGGGCAGTCCAATTTGGTTCCAGGCTTGTTCCCAAGCTTGGTCAAATACAAATTCACCATAGTTATTGTGTTTTTCGTAAAGCGGCATGGCCGCCACTAATTGGTTTTGAGTATCGTATATCGCAATATGATGAGGTATCCAACCGTATTTTTCACTGACACAATGGTGTACTTCTAAGGCATTCAAAAAACCATGTGTAAGAAACGGGTGGTTATTCTCAATTAAATTATCCCATTGAACCGCTGAAACTTCTGCAATTCTTGAGTGAATTTTAATTTGATAGGGTACGTTGGTCATAGATTAATTTATGGTTTATTTGTGTTGTGTAAGACTTGAACCAGGCCTGCTAGTTTAAGAGATTCCTTTTAACTCGTTGTTAAGATTCTATTTTAAAATCACCAGGCCTGGTTAGTTTGTTGTTTTGTGCTCTGTCTTAAATCCGGTTTTAAATTCGGTTTTAAATTCTATTGAGAAATATTAGCACTAAATCGATTTTTTAATCTTAGTTTTGGCTTTTGTTTGAGTTTGAGTTTTTGTTTTGGTGTTAAAACAATCCATTGTTGTAGTCAGCAATGGCTTGCTTAATTTCAGATTGAGTATTCATCACAAATGGACCACCTTTGGCAATAGGTTCATTAATTGGCTGCGCGGCAACCAGTAAAAAACGAGTATTATCAGTTGATGCCGTTAAATGAATGTTGTCGCCTTCGCTTAATATAGCGAGCTCTTTTGCTTGAATCTCTTTAAAACCTGATTGTGCTTGGGTTAACTTTAGCGAGCCTGAAATTAAGTAGATAAATGCATTAGCATCAAAATCTATCGTTTCGGTAAATTCAGCGCCATTTTGCAAAGTTACATCCATCATTAAAGGTTGAATGTAGCTATTTTTAACGGGGCCAATGGTTCCTTGTGATGTTTTACCGGTGACGACTTTAATTTGAGTGTCATTATTACGTTGTTCAAGAGATATTTCATCAGGTGAAAATTCTTGGTAACTTGGCTCGACCATCTTGGCAGAAGAAGGTAGGTTTACCCAAAGTTGAAATCCCATCATTAAGCCATCTTCTTGTTCGGGCATTTCAGAATGAATAATGCCTTTGCCTGCCGTCATCCATTGAACACCTCCAGCTTTTATTAAACCTTCGTGGCCTTTGTTGTCTTTATGGCGCATATTTCCAGCCAATAAATAGGTTACGGTTTCAAACCCCCTGTGCGGATGAGGTGGAAACCCTGCAATGTAATCATTGGGATTGGTTGATTCAAAATAATCGAGCATTAAAAAAGGGTCTAGTTGCTCTAGCTCTGGACTTCCAATAATTCGAGTTAAACGCACTCCTGCCCCATCAGATGCTGGTATACCACGGGTTTTGTAGTTAATACTTCTATTTGTCGATGTCATATTTTTTTGTTTCAACCTCTTTTTGATGTTTGTGAAAATCATAACTGTTGTTTTATAGTGAATAAACTGGCAATATTTGAATTAAGTGTTCTTGTTTTGGCAACAATGTTAATTCTGTTTGTTTCAGCATTAAAAGAGGTAACTATGGGGCAGTTAGAGAATATTCAGGTTTTTATTAGAGTAGTGGAAGCAGGTGGAATTAGTCGAGCGGCGGAACAATTAAATATTGCAAAATCAGCGGTCAGTAGAAGGCTAGCTGAGTTAGAAAACCGTTTACAAACTAAGCTTATTCATAGAACCACGCGCCGTTTTAATTTAACTGAAGCTGGTCAGCTTTATTATAACCAAGCGTTAGGCGTGGTCGATTCTGTAAAAGCCTTAGATAATAGCTTGGCAAGGTCGAGTGAATCTTTTGAAGGTCAGCTAAACTTAGCTTTACCTCTGTCTTTTGGGTTATTGCATTTAACGCCAGTCATTGATGCTTTTATGCAAAAACACCCAAAATTAAACATTAAGGTAGATCTTTCTGATAAAGAGATTAACTTGGTGCAAGAGGGTGTGGATGTGGCATTAAGAATTGGTGTTTTACATGATTCATCTATTCAAGCCAGAAAGATATTACGGATTAAGATGATGTTATGTGCTAGCCCCAACTATTTAAAAGAGTACGGTGAACCTAAAACGGTCAAGGCATTGAGTGAAAGAACCTTTTTAAGATATTCAGCGGATGCAGGTGATACCTTCACCATAACTAATCCAAAGGGTAAAAAAGAGACTTTAACTGTAAAAGGACGATTACAATCTAATAATGGTGATTTGTTACAGGCCTTAGCAATACAGGGTAATGGTGTTATTTTGACGCCCACTTTTGTTTGTTGGAAAGCATTAAAAGAGGGATTGCTTAAACAGGTGTTACCAGATCATAAGTTGGCTTCTATCAATGCTTATGCAATCTATCCACAAAATCGATTTTTATCTCAAAGTGCGCGGGGTTTTATTGATTTTTTAATTGAGTATTTTGCCGATAAACCTTATTGGGATGAACTTTAAATGTATCTGATTATGGGCTTGCTTTAAATACTAAAAAGTCCGCTAAGAACAGAATTCAGAGCGGACTTATCACGGCAATGATAGGTTTTGATTTTGTCTTTTAGTGAGTGACAGTCTCATTAAACAGGTTTTGTTGACCCATTAAGATATCAATTTCGTCTTGAGTTAAATACTCATGTTCATTTGGCTGTTTACTCGCAACGGCACTAGGAAGTTCAAATGGGTAGTGTTTAAGTTGGTTTTCATTCAAACTATCAACAAACTTTTGTAGTGCGATGATGACCTGACCATTTAAATCGCGGTTAGTTTGTTCAAGAATAATGTCATGCAATTGATTTACCCAGTTCATTTGAGTGGCTCTAACAAGTTCAGAATGATTTTTTAGGTTGCCACTTTCAATGGCGGCCTGATAACCTTCGGTTAGTTGTTTAATATCGGCAATTATCATTTCAGCAATTTGAATAGTTTGCTCAGAGGTGGTCTCTAATCGTTGGTCAATAAACTCTAAACAGGTTTGAATTTTTTGTGTGGTATTCATGGTCGACATGGTCAGTATCCTTTTTAATAATCTGTACTAGTGTCAATTAATCGACGTTATTACGATATTTTTTTATTCTACAACTACGGTTATATCAAATGGTGTGCCAGTTTTGAGTTTTTAACTTTAAAATTAATTAACTTATTGAATTATATAAGTTTTATATTGGAATTATGTTGGAATTGTTTTGTCAAAGTTATTAAAAGAAGAAATTAGTAAGCAAAATATCAAAAAATTGACAGGTCTAATAAAAAACATTAAACCAGATTTTGACGCCCTAAGTTTTGAACACTCTGTTTTAGATGAACAATGGGTTAATCTTGCTTTAAAGCAGAGAATACGCAAACTTAGTGAGCAACTTCAAGTTTATTTAAGTTGTTCATACTTAGAGTCTTTAAACATACTGAAAGCGGTATCGGTTGAATTTAGTGGCTTGTTTCATTTTATTTTTGCTGATTATGTAGAGCTTTATGGCTTGAATGATTTTGAATCATCCATGCAAGCGTTGGCTCTGTTTACTAAGAACAGTACTGCAGAATTTGCTATTAGAGCATTTTTAACTAAAGAACCTGAAAAGACTAAACAGCAACTCTTAATTTGGTCAAAAAGTAATAATGAGCACTTAAGGCGTTTGGCGAGTGAAGGCGTTAGGCCTCGTTTACCGTGGGCTGGGCATTTAAACTGGATTGCAGAAAACCCAGAGTGGGTTAGGCCTATATTAGAAAATTTACACTCAGATGGTAGTCGTTATGTACAAAAAAGTGTTGCCAATTTACTCAATGATTTAAGTAAGAGCCAAGAACAATGGGTTTTAGAATTACTGGAAACTTGGTTAACGCATAATAGTCCTAGTAATGAAACCAAGTGGATTGTTAAACATGCACTAAGAACATTATTAAAAAGAGGCAATGCCAAAGCGTTGGCGTTAATGGGGTATGGTTCTATTGAACATATAACGCTTAATGAATGGCAGTTAGATAAAAATGTCCAAATTGGTGAGGTTTTAAATGGGCAATTTATCATTACATCTCAACAAAAATTAGGGGTATTGCGGTTAGAATATGCGTTATGGTTTTTAAGAAAATCGCAGAGTCCATACCGTAAAGTATTTAAACTGGCTGAATCTTGTTATAACTCGGATTGTAAGGCGTTTAACTTACGTCATAACTTTAAGCTGATTAGCACTCGTCACTATTTACCAGGCCTGCATAAAATTGAATTAATCATTAATGGGCAAACCATGCATTCATCAATGTTTGAACTCCAACAATCTATTACTAATCAAAGCTAATAAGAACTAATAAGACTGAATAAACGTGATTCCTATTCTTTTTCAAAATAATGACTTTATTGTGGTGAATAAACCTGCGGGGTTAAATTTTCACTCAGAAGAATCACCAGGCCTGGTAGTTTTGGTTAAACAGCAATTAGGTGTTAATGAGATTTATCCGGTGCATCGTTTAGATAAAATGACCTCTGGACTGTTAATTTTGGCTCTAAATAAACTAAACGCTCAGAATTTTCAGAAATTATTTGAAACTCACCAAGTCGAAAAGTTTTATATTGCTATTTCAGACCAAAGGCCCAAAAAGAAACAGGGATGGGTTAAAGGAGATATGATTCCCGCGCGAAGAGGGAATTGGATGTTAACCAAAACACAAAGTAACCCTGCAATCACTCAATTTGTGAGTGCTTTAATTCAACCTGGTGAGCGACTGTATTTGTTAAAACCTAAAACCGGTAAAACCCATCAGTTAAGAGTCGCTATGAAAAGTTTATCGTCACCGATTTGTGGTGATGAACGTTATGGTGATTCACTAAAAGCAAAACTTAACGATAGAGGCTACTTACACGCTTATGCCATTCGTTTTACATTAAATGGTCAAGATTATGAATATGTCTGTAATCCCGATACAGGAAAACGCTTTTTACAAAACGAGACCGTAAACCTTTTACAAAACTGGCAACAACCTTGGAAGCTATTTAAATAGTCTTTTTATGAATAGTCTAAATAAATATTTTAAATAAATACCTTAAATAAATTAACTTAGTTTTTTGTGAGTAATATGAGTAATAAAGCAAAACCGTTTTGGGAAACTAAAACCTTAGATGAGATGTCGCAAACAGAATGGGAATCATTGTGTGACGGCTGCGGATTATGCTGTTTAACCAAGTTACAAGATGATGAAACAGACGAAGTGGTTTATACATCCGTTGTCTGTCCATACTCAGATGTAGATACTGGACAGTGTAAAGATTATGCAAATAGAAGCGTTAACGTACCAACATGTGTTCAATTAACCTTAGAACGCGTAGCAGAGTTTGATTGGTTGCCTGATACTTGTGCTTATCGAATGATTTACCGTGGACAAGGTCTAGCAGATTGGCATCCTTTAGTTTCAGGGAGTTCAAAAACAATGAAACAAGCACGAGTTGGCTTAACGGCAATTCCCGTTGTTATTGATAGATCAGGTATAAATTACGAAGAGTTTATGATTGATAAACCTTAAGAGTTAAACCTTAAGAAATAGATCTTATGAAATAAGTCTTAAAAATCCAGTTGATAAACCATGTATAAGAATATGCTTATATAAGGTATTTTAAGTCATAATAAAAATTTTCAGGTGGATAATCTCTGTCTTTAGTTTCAAACTGTCTATGTATGTCCATGTGAAGCAAATTTATTCACTTTACGATTTTTTTAAGCATTCATTAAGAATATTTTTAATAAAGAATAAAAAAATTGCTTATGCAGTTCGTTGTGTTTGAATTTATCATAAACAGTGATTTGGATATCCACATAAATTAAATGGAGTTAATATGAAAGAAAGTTCTTGGTTAAATTTACCTAGTTTGTCACTGTCAATGAAGGCACTTTTTACAGGGTATATTTTTGTTGTTGGTTTAGGTTTGATGATGGCGGGTGCACAAATTATGTTAACCCACGGTATGGCAGATGGTAAGTTTGGTTTGTCGGTTGATGATATTGTTTATAGCTATTACGGTAACCGAAATGGTTCTAAATTAGAAAGTAAGTTGCACGGTTCTATGAAAGAGAAGGCTACGCCAGAAGAAAATTTAACACTGATTAAGTGGGCGCGAGCAGGAGCCGATGAAGCTGAATGGAAGGCTACTATTAAACCCATCGTCGATGCAAAATGTGCAATGTGTCACGCTAATATCCCAACGCTACCAAATATCACTAAATACGATGTGATTAAGAAAATTGCTGAGGTTGATCATGGTGCAGAAATTGGGTCATTAACTCGTGTCTCTCATATTCACTTATTTGGTATCTCTTTTATCTTCTTCTTTGTGGGCTTGATTTTCTCAATGGCTGTTGGATTTAAACCTTGGGTGAAGGCAACGATTATTTTTATACCATTTGCGTTCTTAATTTTAGATATTGCCTCGTGGTGGTTAACAAAAATAAACCCTAATTTTGCTTACTTTGTCATTATTGGTGGTTTTGGATACAGTATGGCGGCCGGTATTATGCTGTTTACCTCTCTTTACCAGATGTGGGTTATGCCATTTAAAGGTCAAGAGTCAGATGAGAACACCTGGAAAGGTTAAAAATTAGATTGTTTCAAATCAAGTTTTGTTTAAATAAAATTTAAGCAAATCTTTTATAAAAGACCCAAGATTTTATCTTGGGTTTTTTTTGCCAGCTAAATCCCTTATATTACTAAGGTTTAGAGAGAAACCTAGTTATTTACTAGGTTTATTTATATATAAATTTTATTTTCCCTTATTAATAATAATGATTTTAACTGAGATAAGTCGGTGCTTATACTCAGTTTTGTATAAATGCATATTATTAGTCAAAAACAGGGAATAGTTTATGGCATGGTCATTTCCAAAACTCACTCGTAGAACCTTTATTAAAGGTGCGGCTGCAACAACAGCAATGGGTGCTTTAGCGACTTCAAAAATTGCTTCGGCACATTTACCTTCATGGGACGATCTGATGTTTGCTGATAGCAAACGTAAAGAGATGAAAGAAAAGTTAGATTACACAATTTGTAACTTTTGTTCTTCATTATGTAATATTGAGATTCGTACCCTAACCGATGGCGAAACAAGTCGTATTGTTAAGCTAGAAGGGAACCCTCATTCAACCTTAAACCGCGGCCGAGCTTGTGCCCGTGGTCAGTCTGGTTTATTTCAAACTTACGATACCGACCGTATAAAGACACCGATGATTCGTGTTGAAGGTTCTAAACGCGGCGAGATGGCTTTCCGTAAAGCAAGCTGGGAAGAGGCTTACGAGTATATCGCTAAAAATACCAAGGACGTTAAGCCTTGGGAGTGGACAACCGTTGGCGGTTGGACTAACTGCGTGTTTTATATGAATTGGGCCGTGCCTTTTTCAATGGCAAACCAAATTCCTAATATTGTTGCTTCACCAATGCAGCACTGTGTTACCACCGGTCACCTTGGCACCGATTCAGTGACGGGTAACTTTAATATCCATGATGAAATCCTACCGGATTTTGATAATGCTCGTTACATTATGTATATCGCGAATAACGGTTCTATGGGGGCGGTATCAACAGCTCGTGTGGTTCGTGCCGCTGAAGGGATTCAGCGTGGTGCTAAGGTGGTCGTGTTAGACCCTCGTTTATCAGAAACCGCTGCCAAAGCGGATGAATGGGTGCGTATTCGTCCAGGTACCGATTTAGACTTTACCATGGCGTTAATGAACGAAATCATGTCTAAAGATTATTACGACAAAGATTTTTGTATTAAACATACTAACTTACCCTTCTTGATTGAAAAAGATGCGGAAGGTGAGTGGCAGATACTTCGTGATGCCAATGGTAATTTTTCTGTTTATGACGAGGTCACCGCATCTGTTCAACAAGTTAAGGCACATGATAATGCCAATGAGTTAAGCCTTGATGGTAAGCGACTGATTCCAAGCTTGAGATTACCTGAAGGCTTAGAACTCAATGGCAAGCCTGTCCAAACGGTATTTGAAGCACAGCTTGATGAAATTAAGCATATTACGCCTGAATTTGCCGCTAAAACCACTACGATTCCTGCTGAAGATATTGTGCGTATCGCTTATGAATACTCTCACATTAAACCTGCCATTATTGATCCAGGCTGGATGGGCGCGCGTTATAACAATGTACAAATGTTGCGTCGTACACAAGCTATGTTACAAACCTTAATTGGGGGAATTGATAGCAAGGGTGGCTGGATTAATGCCGCCGAAGTGCGTCATAAAGTCCACACTACCCATGAAGCTCGCCAAAAAGGTGAACAGCAAATGCATCCATTGGCAACGGTGGGTGGAATGCCATTTGCAGAGATGGTGGTTGATGTCTTCAGTAATCCTAAAAACTTTAAACATGGTAAGCCTGCATGGGCGTATGCCTTTGCCGAGCAACAAAAAGCAGCCGGTAAGCCTTGGGTCTCTTTACCCGTTATGGCCGACACAGGTTTGTTTGAGTCTGTGCGTGGAGAGGTTGAATATAAGGGTGAGCAATATCTTACGAAAGCCTTCTTTATTAATGGTGCTAACCCTGTACATCATTATTTCCCTGACTCTTATTGGAAGGACATGCTAAATCATGACAATGTTAGTTGTGTGGTTTGTATGGATGTTCTGCCTTCAGATACGACGGCTTACGCGGATGTTATTCTCCCTAACTCAACATATCTAGAACGGGATGAGCCAGGTATTTATGGAAATGGTGTTAACCAAGATTTAGGCTTAACAACGCGCTTTAAAGCGATTGACCCTATTTACGATACCCATGAAGTGGCTGATGTCATGTTTAAAATGACAGAGATTATTTCTGGTAAAGCAGGTGTTGAAGCTTATTATCAATCTATTGATGAATTAGCGGGGTTATCGGCCTCTAAAGCTAAGAAATATGTGGCAGAAGAAACCGCAAAAGGCACCCCTGATCCTCATGCGGCAGCTTATCGTCGTGTGAGTATGGAAAATGCCGCTGAAGAGGTTGGCGAAACCGCTGAAAACTTTGAAAAAATCCTGCGTGAGAAAGGGGTTTATTACATTAAAACCATGGAAGAGTTGCTTGAAGAAGCGGCTATGCCTCAAAAAATGCCGGTACCGACTAAATCGGGTCGTTTAGAGTTTTACTCTGGCTTATTTGAAATGATTCGTGGTAACAGTACAACGCGTGCGCCTAACTTTGGTGTATTAGCAACGCACTTCCCATCGGGTATTTTAGGTGAAAAAGTCAATCAAGACCGCATGTTAGGTGAAGGTGAGTTTTACTTTACTTATGGTAAATCGCCAACCGTATCTCATGGTTCTACTAATGCCAATAACCCAGTCTTGTCTGCAATTAATGTTTTTAAAGAAGATATTTACACGGGGATTTGGATTAACCCTACGCGTGCCGACAAGTTGGATATTAAAACAGGTGACATGATTAAAATCACAAACCTTGAAGATGAAAGTTTAAATGTTGATGGTAAAGCTTATGTCACTAATCAAGTTCAGCCAGAATCCGTATTTATGTACTCATCATTTGGGACAGAAAACGCGGCCTTAAGTCGTGCAGCAGGTTTTGGTAGTGCCATTAATAAAGTGATTGGTTACAAAGTTGACCCGGTTGTGGCAGGTTTCCGTTCACAAGAATTCACTATCAAAGTTGAAAAAGTTTAAAGGAGATCACGGATGGCTCATTATGCAATGCTAATTGACCTCAATACCTGCACAGGCTGCAACGCTTGTATGGCGGCTTGTGCGGTCGAAAACCAAACGCCGTTTTGGTCTGACAAATGGCGTACTAAGGTACATGATATTACTAAAGGAAAAACCGATGCAGACACGGCTCGAATTTTCTTCCCACGTTTGTGTAATCACTGCGACAACCCACCTTGCGTGACGGTTTGCCCAACAGGGGCAACTTACAAAATGGATAACGGAATTGTCGATGTTGATGATGATATGTGTATGGGCTGTCAAGCTTGTACCCTAGCTTGTCCATACGACGAACGTTATGCCTTAGATTATGATGACAATACTGAGAAAAAAGCCGTTTTTGGTGAAGAAACTTTGAAAAAGACGCGCCCAGGCGTTGATAAGTGTAACTTCTGTAGAGACCGTGTTGAAGACAATCGCTTACCTGCGTGTGTTGAGACTTGTGTGGGGAATGCACGTCAGTTTGCCGATTTAGATAATCCAAATGACCCGGTCACGCAACTCATCAATTCAGGCATCGCTGAACCGCTGATGGCACATTTAGGGACTAAGCCAAATGTCTATTACATACCGGTTAAAAAACAGACCATTCATTATGAGCGTGACATGTTTAATGGTCAAAACTCGGAAGGTGGTTTGCACCCTGTAGGGGGCGAAAACGGCACAACTTTTGAGCGTAAACAAGCTGCTGAAAGTGGTCAAACCGAACCGGCTCATGAGCAGGCAATGTTTGATGTTAACAGCCCATTTGCGAATTCGAGTGATGCTCAAATGACAGACTTATTAAAAGTGGAGGCGTAATCTATGTTCTATTTTGGACAAGAACAATGGAATTGGCTAGTTGCCGTTTACCTCTTTTTAGGGGGCATGGGCGCTATGGTGATGGCGATTTCTACTTTAGTTCACCGTTTAAAAGTGTTTGGTCAGGATAATACTTTACTGATGATTTGGGGGAACTTAACTGGGTTTGTCATGTTGTCAGTGGGTTCAGCGATGCTGTTCTATCACCTTTTGGACCATTTAGCAGTTTGGCATGTTTTATTAGGTGTGTTTAACAAGCCGGATGCCTGGATTGCGTGGGGTACTTGGTCTATTATTTTTGGGATGATTTGGGGGCTTGTTTATACCTTGCCACACATTCCGACGCCAAAATTTTTAGGTTGGTGTCAGTTATTAAAGTTCTTTAAATGGTTTGGAACAAAGTACGCTGGGCTGATGGCATGGGGTACGGTGTTTATGTCGGTGTTTACGGCTGTTTATACGGGTATGTTGTTACAGTCATTCCCAGCCGTTGAATTGTGGCATAACCCTGGTATTCCCGTCTTGTTTACGGTTTCTGCCACCTCAACCGCATTAGCATCATTATTAATCCTTCAGTATGTTGTTGTGCGTGCTGATGACCATGAATTACGTCACCGTTTTGAATTGATTGATACTTGGTTGATTGGTTCAGAAATTATTATTATTGCAGGGTTCTTCTTCTACCTTTTAAACGGGACTTTAAATGGTCAAGCATCTCATGAATTGCTTTGGGGAGATCCAATTTGGACTTATGGATTTTTTGTAGCAGGTCTGATTGTTCCATTTTTGATTAACTTAGGCATGGTCACGCATAAACTGCCAAGCAATGGTTTTTTGGTGATTGTTTCAGCGACTTTAATACTAATGGGTGGTTACATCCTTCGTCACTACATGCTATTGGCTGGAATATGGGAACTGCCGTATCCTAAATAATCCTTAAATTAGTTAGCCTATAAAAAGTAGTTTTAACAAAAAGCACTCAATTTTGGGTGCTTTTTATTTTATGGAGATTTTGCATGAGTCTCAATCTCCTATAACGATTTCAAGATATAATCCAAAATAAAAAATGATAACAAGGAATGTTTATGTCAGAAAAAATACAAGAACTGATTGTTCTTTCTGGTTTGCTTGGAGAGCCCTGTGAAGAATCAATAGAAGCGATTCAAGAACTGGCGCCACAGCTCAACTGGTTATCTGAGGCATCAATAAATGAAATTGAATCGACGCCTTTAGAAAGGTGGCAAATGGAACATACTCGTTTATTTGTTTCAGGACACCCTAAAACAGAATGCGCCCCTTTTGAATCGGTTTGGATAGAAGGGCGTATGATAGGTGAAACCACGCACTCTATTCAGGCGTTATATAACAAAGTTCAATACAGCCCCGATGCAGAGCTGCCCGCTGACTATTTAGGGTCAGAACTTGAGTTTTTAGCCTTTGTTTTAGAAAACTACAGTGAACAACAAGCTTTTTTAGTTGAGATTTTAGAACACTTACATACTTGGGTTCCCAAGTTCGCGAAGGCCGTTCGTATACATGCTGATATGAGCTTTTATCGTGATTATGCCAAACGTTTAGAAGCCTTATTTGAGATGCAATAATGTCAGACGCTAGCGAAAAACAATTAGAAAATATGACCAGGCTTGGTAATCCATATTGGCAGTTAATTCCGGCGAACACTCTTAAAGAAGCGCATGACTTAATTATTCATAGTTTTGAGCATACCTACCACAAAAACTTTGAAGATCAGTGGATGGGGGTAAACCATGATTTGCAAGTTGAAATGCGTGGTATTAAATTTGTAGAAGGGTGGATAACTGGGTTTTTACTGACGCCATGGATGTTATGTAATCTTTACATTCCTGTGCACCCCGAAAAGACACTTTCTTTTGACATTGAGCCCGAGTGGCAAGCAAGCGCACAATCAGATCAAGACTATGTGGTGATTGGGCCTTTACAAGAATTTTCTGTTGGCGGCCAAGCGCAAAAAGCCTATTTGAACTATCACCCTGAATTAGGTCATTATTTACTGCAACCCTTAGTGCAAATTATGGATAAATATCCCGATAATGAGCGAGCTTTTGGTGCTTGGTCTGAGGTTATTGCTTTTCGTAAAGCGCATTATGAAAAATTAGAACAAGAACAAGTGGCAAGAGAATTGGCTGAGCAAGAGGTTCATCAACAGAATCCTCAACAGAGTCAACAAGACGCCACGCATTCAAATGACAATAAAGTGATGGATGAAAATGAAGTTTTAGATAGAAGAGGGTTTTTATCTAAATGGCTTTAAAGAATGGGTTGCTGAACGCCTATGACAAGCGAAAAGGGCTGTCATAGGCGGTTCAGCCAAAGTTAATCAGAAAAGTCTTTATGAGACCTTTGCACGAGATAGGTGCGAAAGAAAAATGAGTTAAAATTTGCCTGATTGCGGCGGAAAACGCAGGGAATAGCTAGCTATTCGCAAGTTTTTCAACAAAAATCAGGTGAATTTTTACCCTCAAGGGGTACCTAGAACCATTTTTACTCGCGCATACTTTCGTGCAAAGGTCTCTTTATATATTCCATTTGATGGTTTGTGGGTTTTGCGTTCCTGACTTGAGTTGTTCTTCTGTTTGCGGTACCAAAGGGGCTTGGCTGTCTTGAATGTACAATGCGGATGCGACTTTACGTGCAATTTCTCTAAAGCTTAAAGCGACCTTAGACTCTGGCTCAGCGGCTACGGTAGGTTTGCCGCCATCGGTTTCTTCTTGAATACGTTTATCTAATGGCAAAGACCCTAAAAAATTAACCATGTATTGCAATGACATGAGTTGTGCACCGTCGTGACCAAAAATATGCTCTTCATGGCCGCATTTAGGGCAGATAAACATATTCATATTTTCAATCACGCCCAAAACCGGGACTTCGACTTGGTGAAACATTTTGAGACCTTTTTTAGCATCTAATAACGCAATTTCTTGCGGGGTAGACACCACAACCGCACCTGACACAGGAATTTGCTGAGAAATCGTTAATTGCACATCCCCCGTTCCTGGCGGCATATCAATCACTAGGTAATCTAATTCTGGCCATTGCGTACTAAAGAGTAAGGTTTTTAAAGCGGAATCTAATTGCGCGCCACGCCAGATAAGCGGGGTGTCTTCTCGGGTAATATGATTGGCAATGGTGGCGATTTCGATACCATGTGCTTGAATGGGTTTGATTTTATCGCCGTTAATCTCTGGACGTAGTTCATCAATTCCAAACATTTTCGCTTGGCTTGGGCCGTATAAGTCGGCATCTAAAATCCCCACTTTAGCCCCTTCAGCTTGCAAGGCTAAAGCTAAGTTGGCCGTTACGGTAGACTTACCAACACCGCCTTTTGCAGAAGAAATTGCAATGATATTTTTAATATTTACCAGGCCTGGTTGTTCTTTAGAAACACGGGTATAAGGTGTTATTTGGTAATTAAATAGGATTTCAGGGCGAGCAGCATCATTCAGTTCTTTTTCGATTTCTGCACGCAGAGCCTTTTCATTTCCTTTAGCAGGGTAAGGAAGTGTTACCTTAATTTGGTTCTCAGAAAAAGCGAGAGCATCTAAATCATTTAGGGTTTTGCCAAGATAGGGTTCATTAATATTGCCTATTTTGATTTTTGTTTGATTATCCATAATCAATATTCCACTTTTTGCATTATTTAAACATGCATTATTTAAACATAAGGGGTAATTTTACTCGGCTTGCAGAATATTTAAAATTAAGGTATTTAATATTTGTTGATAAAGAATCTGTAAAACCTTACTAAACCATTTTTAAAATATTGGGTATATGTATTTTATGATTGATTAAATAAATCTTTTAACCACGAAGACACGAAAGTACGAAGATTTCTAATGTCTAATACCAACTTAAATTGGGTATATGTATTTTGTGATTGATTAAACAAATCTTTTAACCACGAAGACACGAAAGCACGAAGATTTCTAATGTCTAATACCAACTTAAATTTAACCAATAACCAAACTAAATTTAATAAAATAATCGCTTTTAAACTATAGAAATGCAGATCTGCATAGCTTATAGGCATGACTTAAGATCGTAAGGGTATGATTTTTAAATCGCTTTTATTTATTTTTTTATCTTCGTGCCTCTGTGTCTTCGTGGTTAATTTTTACAAAACGGGATAATCAATCACAAAATACGGATACCCCCTTAAATTTAACGAATAACTAAACTAAAAGTAATAAATTAATCGCTTTTAAAGTTTACAAATACAGAGTTTATAGAAATAACTTAAGATCGTTAGGCTATGGTTTTCTAATCACTTTTATTTATTTTTTATCTTCGTGCCTCTGTGTCTTCGTGGTTAATTTTTACAATACTGGATAATCAATCACAAAATATGGATACTCAAAATGTTTAGACATAAAAAAGCCCCAGTTAAAATGGGGCTTTTTTAGGCTCTAATTTTTAATTTAAATTAGTGCTCATGACCACCGTCACCGTGAGCATGACCGTGCTCTATCTCTTCAGGCGTTGATTCACGTAAACCCACCACTTCAACATCAAATGTTAGCGCTTGACCGGCTAGTGGGTGGTTACCGTCTACCGTTACCTGATCATCTTCAATATGAGTAATTTCTACTGAGTGCATTCCTTGTTCAGATTGCGCTTCAAAACGCATACCAATTTCTAATTCTTCAACGCCTTGAAACATTGAACTTGGAACGGTTTGTACTAATTCATCAACACGTTCACCGTAAGCTTGCTCAGCAGGGATAGTTGTCTTAAATTTATCACCGACTTTTTTACCCGCTAACTCGGCTTCTAAACCAGGAATTAAATTATTGTGTCCATGTAAATAAGCTAAAGGATTGCCGTTAGAAGCATCCATTTGCTCACCATGTTCGTTGGTTAAGGTGTATTCGATTAAGGCGACTTTATCTTGTTCAATATTCATCTATCTGTGTCCTGGTAAATCTATTAAGTATTTTTGAAATTAACCGTTTAATGTTAACAACTGAGGTTTTAACTGACAACTATCATAACGTTTCAGTTTTGTTTCTGCACTTTTTGCTGAAAATTAATCGTGGTGATGTCCACCAGTGCCGTGTGCGTGGCCATGAGAAATCTCTTCTTCAGTGGCATCACGAACATCAATAACTTCAATATCAAATGTTAAATCCATGCCCGCCATTTCGTGGTTACCATCAACAGTCACGGTTTCATCGTTGATTTCAGTAATCACGACCGAATGAAAACCTTGTTCAGATTGTGCTTCAAAACGCATGCCTACTTCAATATTATCAACGCCTTGAAACATCTCTTTAGGTACACCATCTTGAATTAAATGGTTTTGTTTTTCGCCATAAGCTTCTTCTGCAGGAATGGTAACGACAAATTTATCGCCAGCTTGTTTATTACTTAATTCCGCTTCTAGTCCTGGAATTAAATTATGATTTCCATGCAGGTATGCAAGAGGTTCGTCACCTGAAGCATCCAATAGGTTGCCTTGCGCATCAGTAAGGGTGTATTTAATTTGAACAACTTTATCGTTTTCGATTTTCATGGCGATTCATCTATTAGTTTTTTATAAAACAGGTATGATACTAAAAATAAATTAACCCTTGGAGAAATACAATGTTATGGCTTAAAACTTTTCATATTTTATTTGTGATGTCTTGGATGGCGGGTATTTTTTATCTTCCCAGAATTTTTGTACATTTCGTTGAAGGCAAAGAAGCTGGTCAAGATGTGGATCGTTTAGCAATAATGGCTAAAAAGCTATACGGCTTTATGACGATTATGATGATGTTAGCAATTGGAACCGGTGTTTGGTTGTGGTTGGCGTATTTTCCTATTGCAGAGGGGATGGGTTGGTTACACGCGAAAATTGTTTTTGTACTCTTAATGTTGGCTTATCATCTATGGGCTAAAAAACGCATGAAAGAGATGCAAGAAGGGCATTTGGATCACGGTGGTATTTATTATCGTTGGGCAAATGAGATTCCATTACTGTTAGTCACTATCATTCTTATTTTAGTGGTTGTTAAGCCTTTCTAATAACTTGAGACCTTTGCACAAGAGTATGTACGAGTAAAAATGGTTAAAATTCACCCGCTTTTTGTTGCACCCCAAGGGTACTTCCGTTGGGCGACAACTTGCGAATAGCTAGCTATTCCCTGCGTTTTCCGCCGCAATCAGGCAAATTTTACCTCATTTTTCTTTCGCACCTATCTCGTGCAAAGGTCTCAACTTAAATAGTGTTTAAGTTTTATTTAAAAAGGAGTTATCAGGCCTGGTAACTCCTTTTTTTATGCCCTTTAAAATTGGTAGAAAAGTCGCAAGCTTAAATTATAGAGTTCCTTGGGCTCTTTATTAATGAGCGTGGTATCAATTCTTTTTAGGAGTGTTGGAACCTTCTATATGAAAGACAATGAAGTCTTTTTTGGAAAGTTCATATTCTAGTTTAATATCAAAAGACAAGGTCGTTTCAGGTTCAATTTGACTTTCAGAACTCTGTTGATGTACTAAGTTTATGCTAGCTTCAGTATTAAAAGGCAATGAAGTATTGGCATTAGCCGAACCATTAATACTGTAACCCAAGGTTATGATAAATAGAGGGGTTAAGAAATTCTTCATTAGTCACTTTGCCATATTATTTACCTGTTTAATTATCTGAAAAGGTCTCAATTGATTTTTTGTCTATTATTCATGAGAAAATATAAATATCAATCTAAATAATAATGATTTGTATTTATAATTGGTTTTAGAGATGTTAAGATGTTTTTTAGGTTTTAAATAGTTAAATTTAATGTGTGGATTTAATAGGTGGATTTAATAGGTGGATTTAATAGGTGGAGGATGTGATGGAGTTACAGTTGCAAATATCGGATGAAGTCATAAAAAAGTTGTTGATTTTAGGTGTGCTTCACCCTAACGAAATAAAATGCTTAAATTCGGAAAGTAGAGATGTCATTAAGAATATGTGTTTGGCGTCTTGTTCACCAAAAAATTGTCATTTGTGTGATATGAGAGACAGTTGCAGTATGCCTTTTATGGATGAAAAGAGGGTTAATATTTCAATTCAAAACAAGAAGGTTTTAGAGTCTGTAAAAGGTTTCTAATTAAGCTCTCTAACTAAGCTCTCTAAACAAGGTCTGATAGCTTCCAAAAAATGTATTTTTGGTCTGTTGCTCGTAATCAGTTAAAATACGCCCATTCAAAATATTAAGAGAATGGTGTTATGTCTAAGTCACAACCAACGGTTGGTGTTATTAGTTTAGGTTGTCCAAAAGCAACGGTGGATAGTGAGCGTATTTTAACGCAGTTAAGAACGGAAGGTTATCAGCTAACTAATAGCTATGAAGATGCTGACACGGTGATTGTGAATACCTGTGGTTTTATTGATAGTGCCGTACAAGAGTCTTTAGACACTATTGGTGAAGCATTAGAAGAGAACGGTAAGGTGATTGTTACTGGTTGTTTAGGGGCTAGAGCAGAAGAAATTACCGATGTTCACCCTAAAGTGCAAGCTGTATCGGGTCCTGCGGCTTATGAAGAAGTTTTAACGGCCGTTCATGAAGTTATTGAGCCACCCAAACATAATCCTTTTGTAGATTTAGTACCGCCTCAAGGTATTAAATTAACCCCAAAACATTTTGCGTATTTAAAAATATCAGAAGGCTGTAATCACCGCTGTACGTTTTGTATTATTCCGTCAATGCGTGGTGATTTAGTGAGTCGTCCAGTGGCTGATGTGATTAATGAAGCCCAACGTTTAAAAGAAGCAGGCGTTAAAGAGTTATTAGTCGTTTCTCAAGATACTGCCGCTTATGGTGTAGATGTAAAATACAAAACAGAATTTGCAGAAGGGCGACCAACTAAAACTTCGATGGTGGGCTTATCAGAAGCATTAGGTGAAATGGGCGGTGTTGATGAGTTTTGGATTCGTTTACATTATGTTTACCCTTACCCTAATGTGGAAGAGGTGATTCCTCTAATGGCAGAAGGTAAAATTTTGCCTTATTTAGATATGCCATTGCAGCATGCAAATCCTCGTGTTTTAAAAGCCATGAAACGCCCAGGTAATATAGATAAAACACTGGAACGTATTAAAAAATGGCGTGAATCAGTACCGGATTTAACCATTCGTTCGACCTTTATTGTGGGGTTCCCTGGCGAAACAGAAGAAGAGTTTCAAGATCTTTTAGACTTTTTAGAAGAAGCTCAGTTAGATAGAGTGGGCTGTTTTCAGTATTCACCAGTGACGGGTGCTGTGGCAAATGATATTGCAGAGCAAGTGCCTGATGAAATCAAACAAGAGCGTTATGACCGTTTTATGCAATTACAGCAACGAATCAGTGCTGACAAAATGCAAGCTAAAGTGGGTAAGGTCATGAAAGTATTGGTTGATGAAATTGATGATAAAGGCGCGGTAGCTCGTTCTATGGCCGATGCGCCAGAAATTGATGGAATGGTCTTTATTGATGATGCTTTTCACTTACAACCTGGAGAGTTGGTCACGGTAGAAATTATTGGTGCGGATGAATATGATTTGTGGGCAAAGCCAGTAGATGAGTTTGTAAAACAAGATAGTTCTTATATTGAATTGGGTTAAAATTTTGTTTCTAGATTTTTTTGAGATTTAATCACGAAGTCACGAAGACAGGAAGGTTGAAGAGGAAATGTAAAAAGAGATGTTTGTTAAGGCCTCTAAGTCTTTATTACTTAACCTACCTTTAAAAACTTCGTGCCTTCGTGCCTTCGTGTCTTCGTGGTAAAAATTAATTTTTAAGAAATACTTATGAACCAAGACCACTGTGAAAGCTTTTCATATATAGCATCAGAAAATCCACATTGGATGATTTTGGGTACTATGCCGAGTGTTGAATCATTAAAGCAATCTTTTTATTACGCACATCCTAGAAATGCGTTTTGGCCAATTATGCAAAAATTGACTCATCACAGCATTCAATCACAAGAAGATAAAATACAATTAATCAAATCAACAGGCCTGGTACTTTGGGATGTTTTATCAAGTTGTGACAGGCCTGGTAGTTTAGATAGTGCTATTAAGCAACCCGTTGCTAATGACTTTAATGGCTTATTTGCGGATTTTTCAAATATCAAAACCGTGGTCTTTAATGGTCAAAAAGCACAACAACTGTTTAAACAGCATGTATTAAAAAAGCAAAATTTGCCTACTGATATTCAATATATTGTCTTACCCTCCACCAGTCCAGCCAATGCTGTCATAAAACCTAAAGATAAACAGTTGTTTTGGCAAGAAAAATTATCTCATTTAGTTTAAAATACCGCCTTCAATTAATTTAGAAAATAATTGTCTTATTGAATTACCCATTTTTCATTCATCAACTCATTACTTTGGAGATTTGCCTTGGAAGCAGAAAATCAAATACGAGTTGTATCAGAGCTGTTATCACCAGCAGGTACAACTAAAAACATGGAATACGCCTTTGCTTATGGAGCAGATGCCGTTTACGCAGGTCAACCACGCTATAGCTTACGTGTAAGAAATAATGAGTTTGATGAAGAAAATCTAGCCAAGGGTATTGCTCGTGCCCATGAATTAGGTAAGAAGTTTTATGTGGTTAGTAACATCGCTGCACATAACTCAAAAGTAAATACCTACATGAAAGATATTGAGCCAGTTATTGCTATGAAGCCAGACGCTTTAATTATGTCTGACCCTGGTTTAATTGCGATGGTGCATGAGAAATTTCCAGAACAAGAGATTCATTTATCGGTTCAATCAAATGCAGTGAACTGGGCTACGGTTAAGTTTTGGTATCAAAACGGGGTACGTCGTGTGGTGTTATCTCGTGAGCTTTCTATGGCAGAGATTCGTGAAATTCGCGAAAAAGTGCCTGAGATGGAACTTGAAGTGTTTGTTCACGGTGCTTTATGTATTGCCTACTCAGGTCGTTGTTTATTGTCTGGTTATATTAATAAACGTGATGCTAACCAGGGAACTTGTACCAATGCATGTCGTTGGAACTACAACACCTATGAAGCCAAAGAAGATGAAACTGGCGATGTTGTTGGAACTCCACGTATTGAAGTTGAAAATATCACTGATTTAACCGGCAGTACTGAACGTGCCGCCCCTGAAGTTACTAATTATTCGCCAGAACAAGCAGCTACTTCTGAACCAACCGCTACGCCAGAACCAACATTGGGCTTGGGTGAAACTACTGAAGTCGCCATGTTGCTTGAAGAAGAAGGCCGACCAGGTGAATTAATGCCAGCGTTTGAAGATGAACATGGTACTTATATCATGAACTCTAAAGATTTACGTGCGGTTGAACTGATTCCCGAATTGGTTGATATGGGCGTCCACTCTCTTAAAATCGAAGGGCGTACTAAGTCACATTATTACGTGGCACGTACTGCACAGGTTTACCGTAAAGCGATTGATGATGCCCTAGAAGGTAAAGAGTTCGATCAAACTTTACTCACAGATTTAGAGAGTTTGGCTAGCCGAGGTTACACCGAAGGTTTCTTGCGTCGCCATGTGCATTCAGAATATCAAAACTACGAATATGGCGTGTCTAAATCAGAACGTCAACGTTTTGTAGGGGAAGTAACTGGAGTGATTGAACGTGATGGTAAATCCTTCTTAGAAGTTGATGTTAAAAACAAATTCTGTGTCGGTGATTCTATTGAAATTATGAGCCCCGCAGGCAATGTTTCTATGGTTTTAGACCATATGCAAACACATCATGATGAAGTGGTTGATTGTGCAAAAGGCTCGGGTTGGTTGGTTAGAATACCTAATCCGTTCAAAGATTTAGATGAATCTGTTCTTAAGTTTTGTTTAGTGATGCGTAATGAATCTTGGGGTGGTGATGTTAAGCGTGATGCGGCAGCCAAAAAAGTAAAACAAGAGCAAGAAGCTCAAGATTTAATTAACCGTGCAGCAGCTAAGGCTATCGGATAATTTCATGGCGTTAAAGATTCTTAAAGGCTGTATAAATTGCGATATGTGTGAGCCTGAATGCCCAAATAAAGCGATTTCTATGGGTGAGAAAATTTATGAAATTAACCCCGATTTATGCACTGAATGTGTTGGGTTTTACGACAACCCAACGTGTATCAGTGTTTGTCCGATAGATGTCATTATTACCGATCCAGAAAGGGTTGAAGATCATGATACGCTTTATGAAAAGTTTACCGAATTAGTAAAGTCTGACAAAATTTAGACGGTTTCTTTAAACATTCATTAACCCTTGCAAAGGTCTCTGAGAGTAGTTGCTAGTAAAAAATTAGCCGACTATACCCAGAGGCCTTTTTTTATGGTTTAATCTTCTTTATTAAAACATTTATTTAATATCTATTTGAGAGAGTCCCATGTCTACAACATTAGAACTAATCAGTTTCAAATTATGTCCATTTGTTCAACGTGCCGTTATTGTTTTAAAGAAAAAGAATATTGACTTTGATATTACCTATATTGACTTAGGTAATCCTCCAGAATGGTTTAAGGAAGTTTCGCCTTTAGGGCAGGTGCCGGTTTTAAAAGTGGATGGTGAAGTGTTGTTTGAATCTTCTGTTATTCAAGAATATGTAGATGAGATTACACTACCATCATTGCAACCGACTGACCCTTTAGTTAAAGCTAAAAATCGTGCATGGATTAGTTTTGGTGGTGAGATTTTAATGGCTTTACACCCTATGGTAACCCATAAAGATGAGGCTGTTTCTAATGAAAAACGAGGCGTTGTTTTACAAAAATTGCAACAACTTGAAGCCGTGCATTCGGGAGGCGCTTATTTTAATGGTGAAGAATTTACTATGATTGATGCGGCTTATGCTCCCATGTTTATGCGTATGGATTTTATTAAAAACCTTACTGGAATAGACTTATTATCAGAAACACCAAAATTGGCTAAATGGGCTGAAAACTTACTGGCATTAGAGTGTGTTAAGGCCTCAGTTGTGCCTGAGTTACCTATGATGTATAAAGGTATGGTTAAGCATATGGATGGTTATCTGGCTACGTTGTTGGCAGATTAAATCTGAACCTTTATAGCTTAGTGCAGTTTAAACGATGATTAACGGATGCTGTTAACTCTCAATCAATTGTCTAATCCATGTTTAGGCAAATTCAAATTAAACCTACCAGGCCTGGTAGGTTTAAAATTTAACTTTATTCTTAAAGTTATGACTCATAGAGCTTCTATAAAAACTATAAAAATTATAAAAATTATAAAAATTATAGTATTAGGAGTTATTCTTCAGTTTGTTTCTGACTCTGTTTACGCTTACACTAAGCATCAATCTTCTATTTCTTTTCAAAGTATTAGCCAGCAAGAAGCTCGTTGGGTTGGTCATAAAATTTATCAAAATGAATGCGCCGCTAAACCAAAAAATTTAACCTATTGGGGTAAAGTAGAAGATTTTCCTTCTTTTGGAATAGGGCATTTTATTTGGTATCCGCAAGGGGTAAAACAAACTTATGAAGAGACGTTCCCAAAAATGGTCGATTACGTTTCAAGGTTTAAACCGCTGCCGCTTTTTTTGCAAAAATTATCGCCTTTTAATGCACCCTGGCAATCAAAATTAGAGTTTGACCAGGCCTGGTCAGGTACTGAGTTAACGCAATTGAGAACTTGGTTATTAAATACTCAGTCTTATCAAGCAGAGTTTATTGCCCATCGATTTAACTCTGAATTTACCAAACGTTTAGCTCTGTTTTCTCAAACTAAGCAAGCTCATTATGTATCGATTGTTGAACGTATGATGGGCTTTAAAAAAGGGCGATTTGCTCTGCTCGATTATGTCAATTTTAAAGGCTTTGGAAATCAAAAAGAAAATTATCAAGGAGAGCAGTGGGGATTATTTTCAGTGCTTGAAGCGATGCCATTAATTTCAGTTAATGATAGTGATAATGTTGGTATTAATTCTCATGCTAAGACTCATGCGAATAAAGTTTTGCTAAATCAATTTATTGTTGCCGCTAAATCCCGGTTGTCGTTGAGAGTAAAACTAGCACCAGTAAATAGAAAAGAACAGCGTTGGTTAAAAGGATGGTTTAAGCGATTGGATGGTTATTTAGTTGATTAGATGTAAAAAAACGCTACAGTGGTGAGAATAAGCAATGGGAAGCCTGAATGACAAAAATTAAGGTAAAAACTTAACATTTAAAAAGGCTTCTCAATCTCAGAACGGTCTGATTAAATCAAAGGTTTTACAATATTATTCGTCTTAATAAATTACATACAGTCATTTAGTTTTTTCTTGCTCGAGTAATCATATTGAAGGAAGGATTTTGCATAATTTTAAAACTGTCTTAATGGCCGCTAGGCCTAATTTTTTGCTATTGAGTGTTTCTGTGGTTTTATTGGCCGCAGCATTAGCAAGTTATGAAGGGGTTAATTGGTCTTGGTGGGTTTTTGTAATTACCCTGCTAGGAGCTGTTTTAGCGCATGCTGCAGTCAATTTATTGAATGAATACCAAGATAATTTATCGGGCTTAGATTTTATGACCGATAAAACTCCTTTTAGTGGCGGTAGCGGTGCTTTGCAGGCTAATCCCTTGGCGAGTCAAGCCGTTTTAAATGCCTTTAAATTATGTCTATTGTTATTGGTTGTTATTGGGGGAAATTTTATTTATCTGAAAGGCTGGCAAATATTACCGATAGGACTTGTAGGGTTATTAATTGTTATTTTTTATACTTCTAAAATTACCAAATCACCTTGGCTATGTTTAATTTCACCAGGCCTGGCTTTTGGGCCCTTAATGATATTAGGTAGTTATTTTGTCTTAACCGGGGAATTAAGTTGGTTGGCTTTTTCACTATCTCTAGTGCCATTTTTCTTGGTCAATAATTTATTACTTTTGAATCAAATACCAGACTTAAAAGCGGATGAAAAAGTCGGGCGTTACAATATCTTAATGAAACTAGGGGTGCGTAATGGAATTTATATTTTTGCCACGTTCGAGTTTTTAGCTTTTGCGAGTTTTGTCTTGAGTGTTTATGCCTTTAATCTACCCATTACACTTTTTTGGGTTTTAACCTTGTTGATAGTCGTAATTCCTATGGTGATAATTGCGTTAAGGGATTATGATAATGCTAGTAAGTTTATGCCTGCGCTAGCGATGAATGTTATCAGTAATCTACTTGCCCCATTTTTTATAGCCGTTGGTTTGTGGCTTAATTAAAAGAGACCTTTGCAGGTGTGATGCGAAGCAAAAAGGGTGAATTTTTATCACTTTAATCTGCGCAAAGTTCTCAATAAAACAGCGTGTTTGGTGTTTCAACCAAAAAAGTATTTTAGGATGAGTAATGCAATATAAAACATTAATGGATTTTGTGGGAAATACCCCTTTAGTTAAGTTACAAAGATTGGTTAATCCTAAAACCAACAGTGTGGTGTTAGCTAAGTTAGAAGGTAATAATCCAGCCGGTTCAGTAAAAGATCGTCCAGCGATTAATATGATTAAGCAGGCTGAACTCCGTGGTGAAATTTCCCCAGGCGATACCTTGATTGAAGCCACCAGTGGTAATACCGGTATTGCCTTGGCCATGGGTGCCGCCATGATGGGTTATAAAATGAAATTAATCATGCCAAATAATATGAGTATGGAGCGTAAAGCTTCTATGGCCGCTTATGGCGCAGAGCTTATTGAAGTCACCAAAGAGCACGGTATGGAAGGCGCACGTGATTTAGCTGAGAAAATGGCTCGTAATGGTGAAGGTGTGGTTTTAGACCAGTTTGCTAACCCAGATAACCCCTTAGCGCATTACCAATCTACGGGGCCTGAAGTTTGGCGAGATACTGAAGGTACCGTCACCCACTTTGTTAGTGCAATGGGCACCACCGGCACAATCATGGGAACTTCTATGTTTTTAAAAGAGCAGAATTCAGATATTCAAATTGTGGGAGTTCAGCCAGAAGATGGTGCCGCAATCCCAGGTATTCGTCGTTGGCCAAAGGAATATATGCCTAAGATTTATGAGTCTACCCGTGTAGATCGAATTATTGATATGTCGCAGCCTTTGGCTGAAAATACCATGCGCCGTCTGGCTAATGAAGAAGGGATTTTTGGTGGTGTTTCTTCTGGCGGTTGCGTTGCAGCCGCTTTAAAAGTAGCTGAAGAAGTTGAAAATGCGGTAATTGTTTGCATTATTTGTGACCGAGGAGACCGATATCTCTCTACAGGCGTGTATAATTCTCATTAAATTCAATTTTAGGAACCTTATTGCATGGCACGAGAAATAGAGCGTAAGTTCTTATTAAAAAATCAAGATTGGAAAGCTTTAGCCCATAAAAAAACACATTTTGCACAAGGTTATCTCAATGATATTTCAGATAAGAGTGCAAAAAGTTCGGTTAGAGTTCGTATTGAAGGCGATAAAGCCAATATGAATATTAAGAGCTTAGAAATTGGGTTAAGCCGTGATGAATATGAGTATGAAATACCGTTAGATGACGGTAAAAAAATATTAGCGACGTTAGCATCTGGGCCAGTTATTGAAAAAGAGCGCCACTTAGTCACGGTAGATAGTCATACATGGGAAATTGATGAGTTTTTTGGTGATAATCAAGGCTTGGTGATTGCTGAAGTAGAAATACAGAGCGAAGACGAAACCTTCTCAATGCCAGAATGGGCAGGAAGAGAAGTGACTGAAGAGGTCCGTTTTTATAATATTAGTTTAAGTAAACGTCCATTTAATAGTTGGAGCGAAGATGAAAAACAGTAATAAACAAACAACGAATCAAAATACGACTTACTTTTTTACCCATAAAAGGGAAAGACAATTGCGTAAAAATTTTACTGAAAACCTCCCTAAAAAAGTCACAAAAAAACTCATTGTTTCGGCTATATTGGCTATGACGAGCCCGTTAGCTTTTGCAAATGCTTTAGGCTTAACTGACGTTTATAAAATGGCACTGAGTCATGATGCTAAATTAGCACAGGCTCAGTCACAGTATCAATCAAATCTTCAAGGTGTTGATACCGCAAGAGCGGCATTGTTACCACAAGTACAGGCAGACGGTAGTTATTTTATAACCGATAGCAATATTGATTCTGCGGATGTTAATACTGAAAGTCTTTCTTTAACGCTTAATCAGTCTTTGTATCAGCACAGTAGTTGGGCAAGATATGACCAGGCAAAATATGCTGCTGAAGCGGCGGTAGCAACTTATAAAAATGCTGAACAAGATTTAATTTTGCGAGTTTCTCAACGTTATTTTGATGTTTTATTAGCGCAAACGAGTTTGGAACTTTCTAAAACAAAGCAAGCTGCAGATCTCACGCAATACAAAACGGCAGAAGCTTCAGCAGAATTAGGTTTATCAAGCCGTGTAGATGTTTTACAAGCTAAATCTAGTTTTGATTTGTCAAAATCAGAAACCATCAGTGCTGAAAACGGTTTGGATGTTGCGTTAGAAGCACTTGCTAAAATTACGGGTCAATCTGTGACCCGGTTAAAACAGAATGACTTAAAAGCTTTATTACCTAACGCAAACCTACCAACAACCTCTTTAGCCACGAATCAGTTAGAAAAAACTGCTGAAGTAGAAAATTTAACGGTAAAACAAGCGCAAGCACAGTTAGCACAAGCCACTGAAGAAATTGAGGTTCAGCGCAGTGGGTATTGGCCAACGGTTTCTTTACAAGCTAAGTATAGTGATACAGATTATTCTGATTACTCGGGGGCAGCTTATGCAGATAACAATGCAACCTCTGTTGGTGTATCGGTTTCAATGCCTTTATATTCTGGTGGGGCAACTAACTCTCAAGTCAGTGCCGCAAAGTATCAATCTATTGCTGCACAGCAAGCCTTAAGAGATGCTCAAGAGAGTGCAAGATTAAATGTTAGAACTCAAGTATTAAATATCCAGCGTGGCGAAAAACTGATATTGGCATTAAAAGAGGCTGTTAAGTCAACGGATGCTTTTTTAGAGTCGGCTGAAGAAGGCTATAAAGTTGGTTTAAAAAGCCTACTTGAAGTGTTAACCGCCAGAACAAATCAAACCAGCGCGCATAAAAATCTGGTTGAAGCATTACATAACCAAGTGATTAGTCGTCTAAACTTGGAAGCGAGTTTAGGGGATTTAACCATTGATGATATTCAGGTTTTTGAACCTTTACTACAAGTACCACAATCTTCAAAAATGGCGAATAAATAGAGTTTAGTTAGTTATGTATTGCTTTATTTATTATTGTGTTAGTTATTGTTATTGGAGTTTGTTTGAGCATTAAACGTCGCCAGTTTATTAAACGTGGTGTTATGTCCGCTTCTTTAATAACTTTACCAGGCCTGGTAGGGTTATCGGGCTGTCAATCTCAATCAAACCTTTCAGAAATTCTAGTTGGGATTACCTCTCGTCCAAGAATGTTAGACCCACGTAAGGCGACTGATGCCTTATCGAGCCGAATTAATCGTTTACTGTATCGTCAGCTTATTGATTTTAATGAACGTTTTGAAGCGGTTCCTGATTTAGCAACCTGGCAGCAAATATCCAATACTCGTTATGTTTTTACCCTTCAAGAAAACTCTGTGTTTCATAATGGTTTATCTCTAACAGCAGATGATGTGGTTGCCACTTATCAAAGTATTTTAGATCCTGATTTTGGTTCTGCCCATAGAGGTTCTTTAAAAGGAATTGTTTCTATTAAAGCTTTAAACTCAACCGAAATTGAGTTTGAGATAGATAAGCCTGACGCTTTATTTGTTGGACGTTTAGTCATCGGTATTTTGCCTAAAAAACTGATAGAGAATAAGCACCGGTTTCAAGAACAGCCAATGGGGTCGGGGGATTGTGAGTTTGTCTCTTTATCTGAGCAAAAATTGGTGATTAAACGCCGTAAAGATGGGGTTAATTTAGTATTTATACCTGTTAAAGATGCTACGGTCAGAGTGTTAAAACTTAAAAAGGGTGAGTTAGATATTATTCAAAATGACTTATCACCCGAACTGGTTCAATATTGTCTTAAACAACCTGAGTTGAACGTGAGCTGGCATAAAGGAACTAATTTTGGTTATATCGGTTTTAACTTTGATGATCCGTTATTAGCTCAATCGGCATTGCGTGAAGCGATAGCTCATGGAATTGATAGACAAGCCATTGTTAATGCCATGTTTTCTGGCCATGCTCGTTTAGCGGGTGGTTTATTAGTACCAGAACACTGGTGTGGCGTGCAAAATATGCCGCAGTATGAATATAATCCAGAAAAAGCCAAGGCCTTGCTTAAAACCTTAGATTTAGACAAGTTACCAGGCCTGGTTACTTATAATGAAAACCAAGAACCCATTATTACTTTAAGTTATAAAACTTCAAACGATCCAACGCGAATTCGTTTGGCAACAATCTATCAATCGCAACTAAAACAGATTGGGATTCATCTCAATATTCAAAGTTACGATTGGGGAACCTTTTACAGTGATATTAAAAAAGGGCGTTTTCAATTATATAGTTTGGCTTGGGTAGGAATTAAAAGCCCTGATATTTTTCAGTATGTATTTGACTCGAATGCAATTCCACCCAATGGGGCTAATCGTGGACGTTATCGTGATGATAAGGCCGATCAGTTAATTCGATTGGCGGGTAAAACCCAAAACCTGGCAGATCAAGCTAAACTTTACCAAGAATTACAACGCCATTTACAACAAACCTTAGCGACAATACCGCTTTGGTATGAAGACCAATATGCCGTAGCGAGAAAAGAAATATTCGCTAATCAGTTATTTTCTGATGGTCGTTTAGATGGACTTTTGAATGTGATTAAATCTTAATGAGACGAGATCTTTTTACGCAGAGTCTTGCAAAGGTCTCATAGAGACCTTTGCACGAGAGTATGCACGAGTAAAAATGGTTAAAATTCACCTGATTTTTGTTGTACCCCAAGGGTACTTCCGTTGGGCGACAACTTGCGAATAGCTAGCTATTCCCTGCGTTTTCCGCCGCAAACGAAGAACTCGACGCACGAAGGGGTAAGTCGAGAATCAGGCAAATTTTTTACCCTCAAGGGGTACTTACGCCTATTTTTCTTTCGCACCTATCTAGTGCAAAGGTCTCATAATGTTTTTAATTTATTGAGTGATTGCTTTTGAAGAATTTTATTGTGGTGTCGATAAGCCAGCAAACCTTAGAGGTATTTGCTTCTGCAAGTTTAGAACCTATTACAACATCAAAACCTATTACAACAGGGGTAAGACCTATACAAAGTTATGCGGTTAGTACCGCCTTGAATGGCGTAGGTTGCGAAAAAAACTCTGGTAAAACGCCTCTTGGTAAACATGTTATTCGCGCAAAAATTGGCCAAAATGAACCCCTAAATAGCGTTTTTGTTGGTAGGCGACCAACGGGTGAAATTTATTCGCCAGAATTGGCTCAGTCTCAGCCAGAACGTGATTGGATTTTGACTCGAATTTTATGGTTATCGGGTTCTGAAGTGGGTCAAAATCGTTTAGGTCAGGTTGATACTATGCAACGTTATATTTATATTCACGGCACTCCTGATTCAGAGCCCATGGGTGTTCCATTGTCACATGGCTGTATTAGAATGCGTAATGAAGACATTATTGAACTGTTTGATTTAGTTGAGGTTTCAACTCCTGTGGAGATTATCTGTTGATTGCTTATGCCTTAAGGCTAATGGGATCCGTTTTATTTGTATCTTGGATAGTGGGAACCTTAGTTTTCTTTTTAATTCATCTTGTGCCTGGTGACCCGGTTGCGGTTATGTTGGGTGATTGGGCAAGCCCGGCCGATGAAAGTGCTTTAAGAGAGCAATTAGGTTTAAACCTGCCTATTTGGACGCAATATATTCACTACCTATCAGGCCTGGTGCAATTTGATTTGGGTACTTCTCTATTTTTTCAACAACCGGTTAGCGAACTGATTGCTGAACGCTTCCCAATGACATTGCAATTAGCGGTTATGGCATTGATTGTTGCGGTATTAATTGCTTTTCCTCTTGGAATTTGGGCGGCTTTAAGAGCGGGTAAGTGGCCTGATCATCTTTCTATGACGGTTTCACTTATTGGGGTTTCAATTCCAAACTTTTGGCTTGGGCCCATGTTGATTTTAGTATTTTCATTAAGTTTAGCTTGGTTGCCAGTAAGCGGGGCTGAACAACCTTTTTCTTGGGTGTTACCTTCTATTACTTTAGGTACGGCATTAGCGGCTATTTTAGCTCGAATGTTGCGAGCCTCTTTGCTAGAAGTGATGCATGAAGATTTTATTCGTACCGCGCAAGCCAAAGGTTTACCGTCCACCCTGGTTTATGGCAAGCACGCTTTACTAAATGCTTTATTACCTGTCGTCACCATTTTAGGTTTACAGTTAGGGACGTTATTAGGTGGAGCGGTGATTACAGAAGTGGTCTTTGATTGGCCTGGTCTTGGACAATTATTGGTGGAATCCATTCAACGCAGAGATTACCCTGTAGTGCAAGGCTGTATTTTAGTTATCAGTGTGGCTTATATTACGGTGAATGGTTTAACAGAGTTAGTCTATGCCTGGATAGATCCAAGAATAAGGGTGGCTAGCTGATGTTAAGAGTAGTGAGTTATGTCATTGTGGTTGTCTGGTTAGCGTTGGCGATACTCGGATTTTTAATTGGCGATAATGCAAATTATGTCGACTTAAATGCCTTTTTGTCAGCACCCAACAACCAGGCCTGGTTAGGTGCTGATGAATTAGGCCGCCCAGTGTTACAACGAGTGGCTTTAGGCGCTCAAACGTCGCTATTTGTTGCCTTAGGGGTTGTTTTTTTCTCGGCCATTATTGGGACGACGATTGGGGTGGTTAGTGGTTATCTTGGTGGTTGGACAGATCGTGTTGTTACTAAAATAATCGATGTGTTTTTAGCTTTTCCTGGTTTGCTATTAGCGATTGCTTTAGCGGCTATTTTAGGGCCTGGAATTGAGAATGTAGTTTTTGCATTAGTTGTGGTGGGTTGGGTTGGGTACGCGCGTTTATCTCGTGCTCAAACCTTAAGCATTCGTCATCGTGAACACATCTTAGCGGCAAGAGCTTTAGCGGTACCTGTCCCGGTTATGCTGTTTCGGCATGTTCTTCCTCTGATTTTAGCTCCACTGGGTGTAGAAGCCACTTTTGGGATTGCCGGTGCGGTTATTTCTGAAGCTGGGTTATCTTTTTTAGGTTTAGGCGTTCAGCCACCCGATGCCTCTTGGGGAAGTATGATTAAAGAGGGCACACGTTATCTATTGGTTGCACCTCATTTGGTATTAGCGCCAGGTATTGCTTTAATGTTAGTGGTGTTAGCGGTAAATTTAATTGGTGATCAATGGCGTGATCATTTAGATGTGAGAACTCGTTCGGTTAAATAAATTTACGAATATACATTTTAATTAACAAACGATAACGCAGAAATAAAATAGAAGGTTGTTAGATCATTATTAACAGATTGGAATCTACCAGGCCTGGTAGATTAGGTTTTAGAACCTTTTAAGTATTGTGACCTTATCACCAATGGTAATTTCGCCTTTACGTAAAACCTTACAACGAGCTCCACCGCGCCAGTTTGGAGTTAAAGCCGATTTTAGTCCAGGCTGAAGTTCATCCATACGATTACAAGGATCTGTTTCTTTGGTGATTTCTAATAAAACATTACCAATTTGAATTTGCTGACCAATCATTGAATTTGAAAATTCAATGTCATCAATTAATAGGTTAGCACGACGCTCAGTCCAATTAATTTCTTTACCGCTTTCAGCACAAGCTTGTTCCCAATTTTTTTTAGAAAGCAATGTCACACTGGTATTTACGTTTTTTTGACCTTGATAGTCATTTTCTAATCCACTATCAACCGAAACGGCAATATGGTTATGTGTAGTGATATCGCCTCTAGATTTTGTATGTGTAGCTATTCCTATTAATTTAGCCATCTATGTATCCTTATTCTTTTAACCATTCATCAACTTTTGCAAAAGTCTCTTGCAGATTTTAAATTTTGAATATGACAATACGGTTAAGCTTGTGTTTCTATTTTCATTTTTGGGTATGATATCTCTCATTAAAATAATACAACGTTCTTACAATCAAATTGAGTCACATTTAAAGGTTAATAATGCAGCACATAACAGGTAAGTCAATGTCATTAGGAAGTGTTATGGTCGACATTGAAGGCACACAACTTCAGGCCCATGAGATAGATCGTTTAATGGATCCGATGGTTGCCGGAGTTATCCTTTTTAGCCGCAATTTTGAATCTGCTGAACAAATTCAAGACTTAACTCATGAAATTCATGATTTACGCCATCCTAAACTATTAATTGGGGTGGATCATGAAGGTGGTCGAGTGCAACGATTTAGAACGGGGTTTACGCATATTCCGCCAATGCGAGTATTAGGCGAGTTGTACGAGCAAGACCAAAAACAAAGCTTTGAAACCGCTGAAAAATTTGGATGGCTATTAGCTGCTGAGTTGCTTGCTGTGGGCATCGATTTTAGCTTTGCCCCGGTGGTAGACTTAGATTATGGCGGAAGTAAAGTGATTGGTGATAGAGCGTTTCATGCGAATCCAGTTGCGGTGGGTCATTTAGCTTTTCATTTAATGAATGGCATGCGTAAGGCGGGCATGGCGTCGGTTGCTAAACATTTTCCTGGGCATGGTTATATTGAAGCTGACACACATTTAGAAGTTGCAGTTGATGAGCGTTCTTTAGCTGAAATTCAGCAACATGATATTCAACCGTTTTTACGATTGATAGAGAATGGGGTGGATGCAGTGATGCCAGCGCATGTCATTTATTCTCAAGTGGATAAAAAACCAGCGGGTTTCTCTGAGTATTGGTTACAAAATATTCTTCGTCAACAGTGCCATTTTGAAGGGGCTATTATTAGTGATGATATGAGTATGAAGGCTGCAACTGAGTATGGAAGTGCTGCGGATAGAGTATTAAATGCTTTACAGGCCGGCTGTGATTTGGTTTTAGTTTGTAATGACCCTATGGCAGCAGATGAAGTCTTAAGTAAAGTTCATTGGCAGTCCAATCCTTTATCGCATGCTCGTTTAATTCGTTTACATGCACATGGAAAGTTTACCTATTCAAAACTACAATATGACCCACAGTGGCAAGCTGCAGTATCAATTGTCAATCAAATAAATCAACAACAAGATCAAAAGGATTTAATTTAATGGAATGGTTAACGCAAATTTGGACGAATTTAGTTGGATTATTTGGTGGTCAGGTTTGGCTTTTATTGGTTTTATCTATTTTGACCATTACCGTTGTTTTAGATGTTGTGCAAAGGTATGTATTACGTATTGTTCATTTTAGGCTTTTAAAAACTAAACACATTTGGAGCGATAGTTTTGTTGATGCTGCTAGAGCGCCATTTTCATTCTTTATTTGGATAACGGGTTTAATTTTAATGCTCACGACGAGTATTAACCATTTTGATGTTTATACCAATACAGTGCCTTATATTCTGTCTTTTAAAGCGACAATATTAACGCTTTCTTTTGGTTGGTTTGCAATTCGTTTGGTTCAGCGTTTAGAGCTGCACTTAAAAGATGTAGCACGTCAAGATGATCGTTTGGATGAGGTTACGGTTGAAGCGTTCGCTAAGATTATTCGTTTATTAGTGTTTATTTTAACGGTATTGTTCTTCTTAAGTGCTTTTGGTGTAAGTTTAACCGGTTTATTAGCCTTTGGTGGTGTAGGGGGTATTGCCATTGGTTTTGCGGCTAAAGACCTGTTAAGTAATTTATTTGGCGGTTTAATGCTTTATATGGATAAACCTTTTACCGTTGGAGATTGGGTGCGCTCTCCTGATCAAGAAATTGAAGGGACGGTAGAGCAGATTGGTTGGCGTAGAACGACGATTAGAACGTTTGATAAACGTCCGCTTTATGTTCCCAACGGAATTTTTGCCAATATTGCTATAGAAAACCCGTCAAGAATGACAAATCGTAGAATTAAAGAGACGATGGGCGTTCGTTATGCCGATGTGCATAAAATGCGAGACATTGTTAAAGATGTAAAGACTATGTTAAAAGAGAATGATGATATTGATAACAATCAAACTTTGATTGTTAACTTTAATTGTTTCAGCGCATCTTCTTTAGATTTCTTTATTTATACGTTTACAAAAACAACTAATTGGGTTGCTTATCATGAAATTAAGCAAGACGTTTTACTCAAAATTAGCGATATTGTAGAAGGTCATGGGGCTGAAATGGCATTTCCAACCCGTACTTTACATATCGAAAGTTCAGTTGAAGCCGCTATTCCAACAAAAGACTCTTAATTAGATACTAGTTCTAGTAGCAAGGCTTCTGCAAAGAAGCCTTATTGATTTTCTAAGCGATTCTTTAAATTAGTTAAGGTGTAAAAAGGCATATCAATCACCATCGCATTGGCTAACCAACTTGGAATCTCGCCACCTGGTTCAGCACTAATCTGAAACGTCACTTCGGTCTGCTTTTCATTTTTGGGGATAAGCTTCCAAAAACCTTCTAGCCTAGGAATACGAATTTTATCTTCTTGACGAGGGTAAGCATTTGGCATGGCTTTTAACTCAATCAATAAACCACCGTTTTTAAGGGGCTTATTGGTAACTAGGGTAACGGAGTCTCTATCAGTAACAGGCCAAGGGGTTTTTGTGACTGAATAGGTTAATGACTGGTTTTTATTAATGGTTTTGATGTTTTTTGCAATAGGGGTGTTGTGATACCATTTAGGAATGTTTTGGGTATCATGGATTACCGCATAGGTTTTCTCAAGAGGTTGGTTAACAACAACTTGTCCTTTAAAGGCTTTAAATTTTGAATTAGGCACCGCTTGTGTCCAGACTTGAACGGGTGAGTCTTCATCAGTAGGTTCTAAAGTCCAAGCTTTCACTGGAGTACTATTAAGACAAACGATTAGGCTTGTAAGAGAAAGAATGATTGGAGTTGGTTTAATCAATAATTTATTAGATAGCATGAACACCCTTTTATATAAACTCAACAACTTTGGCAAAGTTTTCAATTAATCTGTGCTTCATAATACAATAACTTCAGGTTCTAAGTATATTCCAAATTTATGATTCACATCTTCTTGAACGAGTTGATAAAGTTCAGTGATATCAATAGGTTTCGCGCCACCTAAATTAACTAACACGAGAGCGTGTTTTTCAGAAACACCTGAACGACCATGTGAACGACCTTTCCAGCCGGTTTGTTCGATTAACCAAGCAGCGGGTATTTTATAGTTACCATTAAGCGTTTTATGGTGTGGAATATCGGGATATTCAGCTTGTAAGGTTTCAAAATAATCGGGGTCTATAATAGGGTTTTTAAAGAAACTACCGGCATTACCATGACGTTTTGGGTCTGGTAAGCGTCTTTTACGAATAGCAACAACGGCATCGTAAACCATTTTGGGTGTCAGACTTTCTTTACTGAAATCACTTAATGCATTCTTGAGCGGATCATATACAAGATTGGCTTTTCCTGAACTTAATTTTCTTAAACGAAAAGTCACACGGTGAACTAGCAGTTTATTAATAAACTCTTCTTTAAAAATACTGGTTCTATAACCAAACCTACATTCTGCATTTCTGTATTCAATGCGTTGACCATCGTAAATATTTAAAGTTTGTACTCGGGTAATCGTGTCACGCGCCTCTGAACCATAAGCACCAATGTTTTGTACAGGAGACGCACCAACGGTTCCGGGTATTAATGCTAGATTTTCTAACCCCCACCACTCATTTTCAACCGTATAGGTGACAAGGTCGTGCCAGTCCATACCAGCACCGACCGAAAGCCAAATGTTATCTTCATCCTCTTTTACAATCTTGATTTTATCGTAGGTACAACGAACCGTTACCCCAGCAATATCCTGCGTAAACAAGATGTTACTGCCGTCCCCAATAATGAACCAGGGTAAGGACGCCATTTTAAGATCACTTCTTAAGGTTAGGATGTCGCTCTGTTTATTAATTTCAACATAGTATTGAGTTTTAACATCAATATTAAACGTGTTATGGGGCTGTAAGGAATGGTTGGCCTGAATGTGCATATCACTCTTGTGTATAATGAGTTTCAAATTAGAATTATTATAAAGGAAGATGAATGAGCCAGTTAAAACTTTCTAAAGATTCTTGGTCATCTCAAACTGTATTTATTATGGCAGCGGTTGGTTCTGCTGTGGGATTAGGTAATTTATGGAAATTTCCATATATTACCGGTGAAAACGGTGGCGGTGCTTTTGTATTAGTTTATTTAGCGTGTGTTTTATTAATTGGGATTCCAGTACTGTTTTCTGAATTAGCGATGGGACGCGCTGGTAAAGCAAACCCTGTGCAAGCTATGGCCAATATCGCTAAGGAAAATGGTGCGAGCAGACTGTGGACTTTATTAGGATTAAATGGGGTTTTAGCAGGTGCGTTAATTCTATCTTTTTATACGGTGATTGCTGGATGGGCTTTAGCCTATTTTATTTCGAGTGTACAAGGTGTTTTTGTTGGTATTGGTTCAACAGGAGCGGGAGAATATTTTAGTAATCTCTTAGCAAATCCTTATGAGTTGCTGCTTTGGCATACCTTGGCGAGTTTATTGACGGTAATTGTTGTCTCAAGAGGAATTAAAAGTGGAATAGAGAAGGCGATAAATTTTATGATGCCTGGTTTGTTGCTAATCTTATTGGTGCTTTTGGGTTACGCAACAACAACAGGGGCTTTTGGTCAAAGTTTTAGTTTTTTGTTCTCTCCAGATTTTTCTAAACTAACCTGGGAGTCGGTGTTAGTCGCTATGGGCCATGCCTTTTTTACGCTAAGTATTGGTTTAGGAACGATGATGGTTTATGGCTCTTATTTAAGTAAAGAGTTTTCTATTGTTAAAGCGGGGTTATGGATTGCTATAGCAGATACCGTCGTTGCTTTGTTAGCAGGCCTGGTGATTTTTTCTATTGTATTTGCTAATGGCTTGGAACCCGGCGCGGGTCCAGGGCTTTTATTTCAAACTTTACCGGTAGCGTTTGGTGAAATGACGGGAGGGTGGTTCTTTGGAACCCTATTTTTTGCTTTAGTTATTATGGCGGCTTTTAGTTCCTCAATTTCATTGATAGAGCCTGCTGTCAGTTGGTTTGAACAAAACTGGGGAATTAAGCGTGTTAAAGCGGCTTGGATTTTAGGTTTTTTAATTTGGTTTATTGGTATTGGAACGGTTCTTTCATTTAATGAGTGGTCTGATGTGCACTTTTTAGAGGGTAAAACTTTCTTTGATTCGTTAGATTTTATGACCACAAATATTATGTTGCCACTGGGCGGTTTATTAATGGCGGTATTTGTCGCTTGGGTCTTTAAAGAGGATGCTCGTAAAGAGGAGCTTCCTCTTAAAGGCAAAATGATGATGGTATTCTTATTTGTTTTAAAATGGATATCGCCAATCGCCATTATTATTGTGTTTGCTTCTAACTTGGTTTCTGAAAAGCATGTATGGACATTGGTAATTATTTCAATTGCCATTTATCTTTTGTATGTTTGGAATGCGATACGAAACAGAGCGGTTAAAAGTGCAGAGATCTAAGATTAAGTAAAATGGGAACATAACAAAATTTAGGTAAAAAAGGAGGCGCTAAGCCTCCTTTTTTGTATTCATACAATGCTAACTAATGCTAACTAATGGGGGATTAGTATTCTGCAGTATATTGGTTTTGTACCATGCGGTGCATTTCTAGGTATTTAGCATTGATTTTACGTTGCATGACGTGTGAATAACGTAAGATTGAACGCATAACGTGATAAGTTAACATCGGTTCTTTTTCAACCAATTCTTCAAAAGCATCTTTGTGAAGCATTAAAACTTTAGAGTCTTTTTTAGCGGATAAGCGCATAGTATGTGTATTGCCATCAATAAAGCTTAATTCCCCGGTCATAGAGCCTGGTTTAAGGGTGTCGATATGAATGGTGTTGTTATTACCAAGTACTTTAATAATGTCTAATTTTCCGCTTACTAATAAATATAAAGTTTCGTCTTTAGTGCCAGCTTCAAATAATGTTTCACCAGCAGAAAGAGAGCGTTTAGTTACGGCTGTTGATAATTTTTCGCACTCTTCGAAGGTAACGTCTTGTCCTAAAATAGTTTCAGAAATGAGTTGTGCAATGTTCATTTTTATTAAGTCCTTAGTGAAAGCTTTGTATGTGATGGGTACTAGAAAAAACTCTCAAATGGTGAAAAGTTTTTATTGAGACCTTTGAACGAGATAGGTGCGAAAGAAAAATTAGGCGTGAGTACCCCTTGAGGGTAAAAAATTTGCCTGATTCTCGACTTACCCCTTCGGGCGTCGAGTTCTTCGTTTGCGGCGGAAAACGCAGGGAATAGCTAGCTATTCGCAAGTTGCCGCCCAACGGAAGTGCCCTTGGGGTACAACAAAAATCGGGAAAATTTTTACCCTCAAGGGGCACCTAGAACCATTTTTACTCGCGCATACTCTCGTGCAAAGGTCTCTTACTATTTAATTTTAAACCATCGTATGGTAATTAGTTGGGTAAATTTTGTTTTCATTTACCAGGCCTGGTTGTTTTATTATCTCAATACTTCAACAGGAAAAAAGGTATCAAAAAATGCACCTATTCCCCAAACAAACGTCATGATAAGAATAAACACAATCAGTATGGAGCGTGCGGTTTTATTATCAATAAACTTGGCTTTCCAGTCCTCTTTTTTAACAAGAGGCCACACAAAGTATAGAAATACGGCTAAAGCAACAAGCTGTAGGGCGATAAGTAAATATTGAACGGATAATGGGAGTTCAGTTTCAGTCATAAGGTTCTCTTTGTGAACTAAACCTGTCAAAAAGACAGGTTTTAAGTGACTCGTTTAAAATAGGTTTTTATGCCAAAAGATTAACCAAAGTGCGGTAATACAGTTCAGTTAATTGATTTAAATCACTGACACTCACTTGTTCATCTATTTTATGTATAGTGGCATTTAACGGACCAAGTTCAATAACTTGCGCTCCTGTTGGTGCAATAAAGCGTCCGTCAGAAGTTCCTCCGCCGGTTGACAGTTTTGGCTCGTAGCCTAATTGCTCTTTTGAGGCTTTAGTAATTGCCTGAATCATTTCACCTTCTGCAGGTGTTATGAAAGGTAGCCCTGATAATGTCCAGTTTAGTGTGTAGTTAAGGTTGTGATGATCTAATATTGCATGCACACTTTCTTGTAACGATTCTGGTGAATGTTCGGTAGAAAAACGAAAATTAAACTGAATGCTCACTTCACCAGGAATAATATTGGTTGCACCGGTTCCCCCGTTTATATTGGATATTTGAAATGAGGTTGGTGGGAAATATTCATTGCCGTGATCCCATTGAACTTGTACAAGCTGCTCTAAAGCCGGTGCAACATTGTGAATAGGATTATCTGCTAATTCAGGGTAGGCGATGTGTCCTTGAATTCCTTTAATGGTTAAATGGCCACTTAAAGAACCACGACGACCATTTTTGATTGAGTCACATAGTTTATTAGAGCTTGAAGGTTCTCCGACTAAACAATAATCAATTTTTTCATTTCGAGCTTCTAAGGTTTCAATCACTTTTACGGTTCCATTAACGGCGGGTCCTTCTTCGTCGCTCGTGATTAGATAAGCAATTGAACCTTTGTGATTAGGGTAGTCGTTGACAAAACGTTTACTCGCCGCCATAAAGCAAGCGATAGAGCTTTTCATATCAGCCGTGCCACGTCCAAACATCATGTCACCGTCTATATGTGCTGAAAAAGGCGGATGAGTCCAGGCATCTTCAGGCCCAGTTGGTACAACATCAGTATGGCCTGCAAAAGCAAAACAAGGAGATTCGGTTCCTCTGCGAGCCCAAAGATTGTCCACCTCTCCAAATTTTAAGTTCTCAACTTTAAAGTCAAGCGGACTAAGGTAGTCAGCAATAATTTGTTGGCAACCTTTATCATTTGGAGTAACAGAGTCTATTTGAATAAGTTGTTGAGCTAAGTGAATGGTTTCAGTCATGTTTACTTCTTTTTTATTGTTTTGCTTAATGAGTCATTAACGTAATGAAAATTATAAGCAATGAAAAAGGTTGCTATTTAAAAGTTCTTTGAGCTTTGTTTTTTAAACCGTTAAATTTTGATATTCTTCAGCTTTAAAGCCAACCAGTAAGGCGGTACCCGTTTCTAAAACAGGGCGTTTAATTAAAGTTGGCATCTCGGTTAAAGGCATTAAGTCTTTTTTAGACATTAAATCTTCTTTTTGCTTTTCAGTTAATTGTTTCCAACTTGTACTACGTTTGTTTACCAGTACTTCGATAGGCTGAGATTCTAACCATTTTAAAATGGTCGTTAAGTCTAAGCCTTGCTTTTTAAAGTCGTTAAACTCAAAAGCAATGTTATTGGCTTGTAAAAACTTTTGTGCTTTACGAACCGTATCGCAGTTGGGAATACCGTACATTTTCATTGATTTTATCTCTTAGTTTTTCTTATCAAATTATTATAAAGATAAAGTGTTATCTATGTGCTTACAAATGCGAATGATTTGATAAAAAAATCACTTTTTTTATGATTTGAGGTGTATTTATGTCTCAGTAAATCTAAAGAGCGGGTATACTTCACGGTTTATTTATTTTTATTAAAAGAGAGTAGCATTATGACAATCAAGCGAATTGGACACCGTTATAGCGATACTAAAACCGGCGTAACTTTAGATGTGTGGTTTCCTCGTTCTAACAAAGAAATTGCCCGTAACTGTTTAGCGTTAAAAGCAGGTTTAATTAAAAGTGATTTTGTAACGGTAGAGATTGCTTCTGTTGATGATGCTCCTAAATCTGCTGAAGACGCTTATTTGCGTTTACACCTGTTATCAGAGTGTGAAGTTAAGCCAAACGAAATTAATTTAGACGGTGTTTTTGGTCTACTTAATAATGTTGCTTGGACTTCTGCAGGCCCTGTTTTACCATCTGAAGTTGAAAATCTTCGTGAAGCGATTGAGGGTGAAGTGCATCAGTTTAATGTTACTTGTGTCGATAAGTTCCCTCGTATGACAGATTACGTAATTCCTGAAGGGGTTCGTATAGGAAATGCTGATCGTATTAGACTAGGTGCACACTTAGCTGCGGGTACAACAGTTATGCATGAAGGGTTTGTAAACTTTAATGCAGGTACTTTGGGTAACTCAATGGTAGAAGGGCGAATTAGTGCGAGTGTTGTTGTGGGTGAAAACACAGACATTGGTGGTGGTGCTTCTATTATGGGTACGCTTTCTGGTGGAGGTAAGCAGGTTATCTCTATGGGTAAAAGAAACTTATTGGGTGCAAATGCTGGTTTAGGGATTTCTTTAGGTGATGATTGTATTGTTGAGTCTGGTTTGTACATTACAGCGGGCACTAAAGTAAAAATGCCTGATGGTTCGATTGTTTCGGCTCGTGATTTATCAGGTGAGTCTAAATTACTGTTTAGACGACATAGCCAAACTGGTGCGGTTGAAGCGATTGTAACGGATGGTTCTTTGTGGGGTGGTTTAAACACGGCTTTACATAGTAACGATTAATTAAAACTCTTATTGGTTTTATAAAGAGTTTTATAACTAGCTTTTCATTTTGTTCTTAAATAAAGGCTGGGGCTTGTAGGATTTGTATATAAGTTTATCTTTAAAAGTTTAGATTTAATCACGCAGTACAGCGGTTGAGAAGCCTTTTTAAAAATTAGCCTTTGCCTTAAATATTGTCACTCAGGCTTCCCGTTACTTTTTGCAATTTGGCAAAAAGTAACCAAAAAACAAACCCCACTCCATAAATGGGCAAGTTCTAAGCTTGTGAACTGAAAACGCTGAACTCGCTGCGCTCAAACAGCAGCGTTTTTTTACCGTTCACTACACTAAGAACTTTGCACCATTTATTACAAGGGGAGTTAAGGCGTTTGCCAAAGCTTCAATATTAAGCATCACAAAAGTGGAAAATAACTCAAATCTGATAATGAATTTTTTTCAAGTTAGGTTAGTAATTAACTGCTGTCTTGTCAGATTAAGTTGAATCTTTTTCAACTTATCTACAAGCCAAAATCTCCATTCTTCTTATCTGTTCAATATTCAATTTATAGTCAATTTATATTCAATGAATTTGGCCTTTGTGTCTTTTGTTATAATTTTGATTAATATGTTCGTTTCTTTTTAGTCTAAAGAGGTTTTTTGTGGCAAAAGTGGTTGGTTTTGATCATGTTAGTATTATTGTAAAAGATGCTGAGGCTTCTCTTGCTTTTTACCAGTCTTTATTAGATGTTGATGTTTTGCAACGTCCTAATTTAGGGTTTCCTGGTTATTGGGTTGATTTATATGCTGGGCAGAGTTTGCACATTATGCAATTAGATAACCCAAATCAATCTACTATTAGACCTGAACACGGCGGTAGAGATTATCATTTTGCATTGAGAGTCGATTCAATTGATGAGTTTGTTGTTAAATTAACAGAAATAGGGCACCCATTTACGCTGAGTCGTTCTGGTCGAAAAGCCTTATTTTCTAAAGACTTAGATAACAACGCTTTTGAGCTATTCGAATATTCTGTAAACTAGGTTTTTTTAAAAGCTACCAGGCCAGGTAGCTTTTGTTTTGCATTTATAAAGCTTTCATGTGGAGTTTATTTTTAAGTTGACTAGCAGTTAACTAATAGTTAATGAGTTAATTCTCAATCATATCAAGCAAAGCTTTTGATAAGTTATCTTTTCTTTCTTTGCTTACAATGGCTTGGTTAGCGGTGTCGCTAATTAAGAATACATCCTCTGCCTTTTCACCTACCGTATGTATTTTGGCATCATGTAAACGAATGTTTTCAGATTTAAGCGCACAACTAATTCTAGCTATAAGCCCTGGTGCGTCTTTCGTGTTAATGCTTAACTCGGTTAAAGATTCATCAATTTTTTCAAATAAAATTTCTGTAGGCGTATCAAAGTGTTTTACTCTTCGGTTTGTAAGTAAACTTCCTTCATCAAGAGGCTCGATGTCATCTAAGTTAAGTTGGAATTTGATTTTATCAATGACTTCATTGTGTCTTTCTTTAGCTAAATAGTCATGAGTATCGGTATTTAAGAAGTACATCATTACTAACGTCATCTTATCGCTACTGCTAAATATTCTCGCTTCTACCACATCGGTACCTAATAAATCTAAAGAGTTAGCGATGTTTGCAAACAAATAATCTCTATCAGGCATATAAATGATTAATTCAGAGGCTCCACGTTGAGATTGTTCTTCCAAGAAAACATGGTTGTCAGTTTGATTGCATTGATAAAGTAATTTAGTAATACGTGCTACTTCATTAGGGGATTGTTTACTGAAAAAATCACTTTTGGACAAGCATTTCCATAAATTATTAAATTCAGCGGATGGGATGCCACGTTTAGAGAGAAGCTCTCTGGCTTTCTCTTGAGTTTGAAGCGCTTTTTTCTGTTTATTTTTAGGTGAATTTATATTTAACGCCAACACATTTGAGGTTTCGTTATAAAGTTCTAAAAACAGAGAGTTTTTCCAATCGTTCCATACTTCTTGAGAGGTTGAACAAACATCGGCTACGGTTAGTAGGTAAAGGTAATCAAGATGTTCTTGATCTTTTACGATTTTGGCAAAATTTTGAATGACTTCAGGGTCACTTAAATCTTTCTTTTGAGCGACGCTAGAAAAGTCGAGATGATATCGCACCAGCCAACTTATCATATTGCCGTCTTTCTTGGATAAGTTGTGAGTGTTGGAAAATTCAATAGCATCTTCAGCTCCCAGTATTTCATGAGCGCCATTTCGACCTTTGGCAATATCATGAAATAATCCGGCTAAAAAGAGAACTTCAGGTTTGCAGAGGTTTTTTGCAATTTGGTGAGCCGTTGGAAATTCATAGGTAAACTTATCTACAAAAAAGCGTCTTAGATTACGAATAACTAAAATGGTATGGTCATCTACCGTATAGGCATGAAAAATATTAAATTGCATTAAGCCTGTAATTTTTTTAAATACGGGTAGGTATTCTCCTAACACTCCGTATTTATGCATACGTTTAACGGCAGCATTAACCCCTTTAGGCTGTCTGAATATTTCCATAAACAGGGCTTTGTTAATCGGGTCATTTCGGAAGTTATCATCGATTAAATAGAGGTGGTCACGTATTGATCGAATTGCATTAGAACGTAAACCTTCAACGTCTGGAAGTGTTTCTAAAATGATAAACGACTCAAGTAGAGCGGTAGGATTTTTTAAAAACACTTTAGGATGGGTAATATCTAGGTAATTGTTAATCGTTTTAAAGTGGTTGTTGATGCTTTTTACTTCACTGTTTTCGTCATCAAAAAGTATTTCTCTAAAGTGTTGTAGCAAAATTTCGTTAAGTTTTACGACGTTATGCACATTTCGATAGTAACCACTCATAAACTGCTCAACAGCCATTTTATGTTCGTTATCAGTGAATCCAAAGCTTTCAGCTATAGCTTGCTGTAAATCAAATTGTAAGCGGTCTTCGCGACGTTTCTTTTGGTGCTGTAAAGCAAACCGAATGCGGTTTAGGTATTTATAGGCAGCTTCAATTTCTAAAAACTCTTCCGTGGACAGAAAGTTTCTTTGCACAAGCTCATTTATGGAATTGGCATTGAGGTGGCGCTTAGCTACCCAATAAATAGTTTGAATGTCACGTAAACCACCTGGACTCTCTTTAATGTTGGGCTCTAATTGATAAATAGTGTCATTAAAGCGTTCGTGACGTTTTTCCTGTTCTTCGACTTTAGCCCTGAAAAAAGCTTTACGATTCCAAAAATCTGTCGTTTCATTCCAAATTTGTTGCAGCTGTTCAAATCGTTCATAGTCACCTGTTAACCAGCGGGCTTCAAGTAGATTTGTTGCTGTAGAAACATCTTCTAAACCAGCTGTTTTACAGTCTTTAACAGTACGTATCGCATGACCAACATCAAAGCCAAGATCCCATAAAAAGGTAATAAACTGGCAAAGTTCTTCTTGACTGTTATTTAGGTCGTCACACAGTATAAGAATGTCAATGTCTGAATAGGGGTGAAGTTCTCCACGACCATAACCACCTACAGCAATGAGCGTTCCGGTGTTTTCAGGTATGAATTTTTGCCAGATTTTTTTTAGAAATTGGTCAATAAATGTTGCACGTTCTTTTATTAACTCGGCAACGGCAGAACCGTTTTCAAATTCTTCAAATTGATAAGAGTTAAAGCGAGACAAAACCTCTCGACCCAGTTTTATTTTTTCAAATAAGGGTATTTCTTCATCAGCCAGTGATTTGAAAAAATTGGGAGTGCTTGTGTTATCCGTCATGCTTTTGGCTCATTGTTGAGTTGTAAAAGGGGGTTAAATATTTTATCGACTCATGTAAAAGTCTCTTAGGGTAATACCGGCTTTTCATTGGTTCTTAGGGTGAATATTTCATATCCCGTCTCAGTCACAGTTAGAGTGTGTTCCCATTGTGCGGAGAGTTTTCTGTCTTTTGTTACCACAGTCCAATTATCACCTAATACTTTGACGGGCGCTTTTCCTTGGTTAATCATGGGTTCAATGGTGAAGACCATGCCTGGTTTTAATACGATGTCTTTGAGTTCTGGTGCGGCGTAATGTAATACCTGTGGGTCTTCGTGGAACTCAGAGCCAATACCGTGACCACAATATTCACGTACTACAGAATAGTTGTTTTTTTCTGCGTGCTGCTGAATAGCATAAGCAACATCATATAGTGTTGCGTTAGGTTTAACTTGTTCAATACCTAGCCATAAACATTCATGAGCAACTTTAGATAAACGACTTGCAAAAGGCTTGACTTCGCCCACTTCAAACATTCGGCTAGTGTCACCATGATAACCCTCTTTGATAACGGTAACATCGATATTAACAATGTCTCCTTTTTTTAAGGTTTTTTTATCATCAGGTATACCGTGACAAACCACTTGGTTTATTGATATGCAGCTAGATGCTGGAAAACCATGGTAGTTTAAGGTGGCCGGAATTGTACCTTGTTCTTCGGTCATATATTTATGCATAATAGCGTTCAATTCACCTGTTGAAGCGCCAGGAATAACGTAAGGGGCAATCATTTCTAGAACGTCAGCAGCGAGTTTTCCAGCGACGCGCAGTTTTTCAATTTCTTCAGGGGTTTTGATTTTAATAGTCATGAATAAGGTTTCTTTTGTTTTGGTTAAAATAAGGCGAATTTAATCAATTTAAATTGTTAATTTGGCTTGAATATGTTATAAATGCCGCGCCTTTCGAATGAGAGGAATTTTAACAGAAAATCCGCACGTTTACCGACACATAAAACGGGGTGCTGAATATCATTAATTAAATATAGATATTTTAGTTCGTTTTATGGGGTGAACGGAGGCTTAACCCAAAACTATTGGAGATAAAATCATGGCAAAAGTAACCATGCGTCAAATGTTAGAAGCTGGTGTTCATTTCGGTCACCAGACTCGTTATTGGAACCCTAAGATGGCTGAGTACATCTTTGGAGCACGTAACAATATTCATATTGTTAACTTAGAAAAAACTCTACCTATGTTTAACGACGCGTTAAACATGATGGGCGGAATCGCAGCTAACAAAGGTAAAGTGCTTTTTGTTGGTACTAAAAAAGCAGCACGTGAGTTGGTTTCTCAAGAAGCTCAACGTTGTGGTATGCCTTATGTTGATTACCGTTGGTTAGGTGGTATGTTAACTAACTTCAAAACTATCAAGCAGTCTATTAAGCGTCTAAAAGAATTAGAAGCGATGGAAAAAGACGGTACTTTTGAAAAGATCACTAAAAAAGAAGCGTTAATGATGACTCGTCAAAAGACTAAGTTAGAGCTTTCTTTAGGTGGTATTAAAGACATGCGTGCAATGCCAGATGCTATTTTTATTATCGATACTGGTAATGAAAAAATTGCTATCCAAGAAGCACAAAACCTAGGTATTCCAGTTATCGGTGTAGTAGATACTAACAATGACCCACGTGGTGTTGATTATGTTATCCCTGGTAATGATGATGCAATCCGTGCAATCTCTTTATACTTATCTGCTGCTGCAGATGCAATCAATGAAGGTAAAGCTACCATCACGACTGCAGTTGAAGGAGATGATTTTGTAGAAGCTGAAGAAAAAGCAGCTAAATAAAATACATTAGTAACTAACCAGGCCTGGTTAAATAAAACGTTATATTTTATTTAATTGGGTCAAATTGAATTAAATTTTCTTTAAGTAAGGATTTAAAAAATGGCTATTACAGCAGCAATGGTTAAAGAACTACGTCAAACAACTGGCGCAGGTATGATGGATTGTAAAAAAGCGTTATCTGAAACAGATGGCGATATGGATGCAGCAATTGAATTTCTTCGTAAGAAGGGTATGGCTGGTGCAGATAAGAAGGCAGGTCGTGTAGCCGCTGAAGGTGTTATTGCGATTGCCGTTTCTGATGATAAAAAATCAGGTATTATTGCAGAAGTAAACTGTGAAACAGATTTTGTTGCCAAAGGTGATGAATTTAAAGGTTTCGCAAATGAAATTGCAGCGATTGCCTTAGCAAACAATACAACTGATATTGAAGCAGTAATGAACGCTGAAATGGCTAATGGTAAAACAGTAGATCAGACTCGTCGTGAAATGATTGCTAAGATTGGTGAGAACATGGAAGTTCGTCGTCTTGAGCTTATCGAAACAACGGGTCAAATTGGTCAGTATCAGCACGGTGAAAAAATTGGTGTTGTTGTTTCTCTAGAAGGTGGTGATGACGCTCTTGCACGTGATGTTGCTATGCATGTTGCGGCAGCTAAACCTTCTGCGGTTTCTTCTGATGATTTAGATTCTGCGGTTGTTGAGAAGGAACGTGCGTTCCAAATCGAACAGGCAAAATCTTCTGGTAAGCCAATGGAAATCATTGAAAAGATGATTGAAGGACGTATGCGTAAGTTTGTTGGTGAAATTACGCTACTAGGTCAGTCTTTTGTTAAAGACCCTGATCAAACTGTAGAAAAGCTATTAAAATCTAATGGCGCTTCTGTTGATACGTTCATTCGTCTAGAAGTAGGTGAAGGAATTGTAATTGAAGAAACTAACTTTGCAGATGAAGTTGCTCTAGCAGCTAAGGCTGTAACTGGTTAATTCAGTTTGAATCATGAAGCCATAGTAAGCTCTTACTGTAAAGTAAGGCTGCTATGGCTTTTTTGTATGTAATTATTTTGAAGGAATGGAAATAAAGTTTTTTATAAGTTTTTGAATTTAAATTGGTTTTTAAACACTTATAAAACGCTTTGAATTAACTTTTTGGGGATTGGGCATGGCACTTAAGTATAAACGTATATTATTGAAATTTAGCGGTGAAGCTTTGATGGGTGATGGTGATTTTGGCCTAGATGCAACTACTTTAAAAAGTGTTGTATCTCAAGTTAAGTCATTACGCGATTTAGGTGTAGAAGTGGGTATTGTTGTAGGTGGTGGTAATATCTTCCGCGGTGCTCAAATTCAAGGTTCAGGTATTCAACGCACAACGGGCGACCATATGGGGATGATGGCTACGGTCATTAACGCTTTGGCATTAAGAGATGTTATTGAAAGTATGGGAATGAAATCTCAAGTGCTTTCTGCAATGAGTATTGAGGGAGTCTCTTCTGGTTTTAATGCTAATACGGTTAAGAAGCAGTTAGCTAATGGTGAGGTTTTAGTGTTTGCTGCAGGTACTGGAAGCCCATTTTTTACAACCGATACTGCTGCCGCATTACGCGGAATTGAAATTGATGCCGATATTGTTCTAAAAGCGACAAAGGTTGATGGTATTTATACGGCAGATCCAGTAAAAGACCCTAAAGCCACCCGTTATCAAGCTTTAAGTTATGATGATGTAATTCAAAAAAATTTACAGGTTATGGATATGACAGCATTTGTTTTATGCCGTGACCATAAGATGCCTATCCGTGTATTTGATATGTTTAAGGATGGTGCAGTAATTAGAATTGTTCAAGGTGAAGATGAAGGCACCTTGGTAAGCGCAGGAGAATAAAATGTTAAATGAAATTCAAAACGATGCTAAGTCAAGAATGCAAAAGTCTATCGAAAACTTAGAAGGGAATTTTGCAAAAATCCGCACTGGTCGAGCTCATCCAAGCATTCTTGATGTGGTAACCGTTGATTATTATGGTTCTGAAGTGCCGATTAGTCAGGTGGCTAATATTAACGTTGAAGATGCTCGAACATTAACCGTTCAACCATGGGAACAGCCAATGGTCGCTGTGGTTGAAAAAGCGATTATGATGTCTGACTTGGGTGTAAACCCTGTGACTAATGGAAATATGATGCGCATTCCAATGCCGCCTTTAACTGAAGAGCGTCGTCGTGATTTAACTAAAGTGGCACGTCAAGAAGCTGAGAATGCTCGTGTTGCCGTTCGTAATGTTAGACGTGATGCAAATAGTGATGTTAAAGATTTGTTAAAAGATAAAGAAGTGACTGAGGATGAAGCTCGTCGTTCTGAAGATCAAATTCAAAAGCTAACGGATGAAGCGGTTAAAAAAGTCGATGCATTATTAGCAGAAAAAGAAGCGGCATTAATGGAAGTCTAAGACAAAATTAAGTCGATATTTATGCACATTTACGGCATAATTGACGAGTTTTATTACTACTGCTAATTTTTGATTGCGTAGATAGAACGGCCTTAGAGTAAATAAAGACTCTAAGGCCGTTTTTTTATTTTTTTGTTGGAGCTGTTTTGTCAGAAAATATTAAGAATCCAAACTTGCCTAAGCATATTGCCATTATTATGGATGGTAATGGACGTTGGGCAAAAAAACGTTTATTACCACGTTTTATCGGACATCAAAAAGGCTTGAATGCGGTCAAAAGAATCGTTTCTTATAGCTCAGAAATTGGGATTGAAGCTTTAACGTTATTTGCTTTTAGTACTGAAAACTGGAAGCGTCCAAAAGATGAAGTTAATAAGTTAATGGGGTTGTTTTTAAAAGCGTTGCAGAAAGAGGTTAGTAAGCTTTCTGAAAACAATGTGCAGTTACGCATTATTGGAGACCGTGGCGCTTTTAGTGAAGAAATTCAAAAACATATTGCCATGGCTGAAGAATTGACTAAAAACAACACCGGTTTAGTATTAACCATAGCAGCGAATTACGGTGGTCGTGCAGATATTGTTGCGGCAGTTAAGCAGTGGCAATTAGATAATCCAACCAAAAGTACTTCTCAACTAGATGAGGAATCCCTTTCTAGCTTTGTTGCGCTATCTGATTTGCCTGACCCAGATTTATTGATTCGTACCGGCGGTGAGCAACGCATTAGTAATTTTTTAATTTGGCAAATGGCCTACGCCGAGTTGTATTTTACAGATGCCTTATGGCCAGACTTTGATGAAAAAGAGTTAGATGCGGCAACAAAATCTTTTTCAAATAGAGAAAGAAGATTTGGTAAAACGAGTGAACAGGTAAAAAAATAATGTTAAAGCAAAGAATTATCACCGCTATTGTTCTTGTTGTGTTGTCTATTTGGGCGCTTTTTTATTCAACGCCAGATGTATGGAAAGGGTGTTTATTGCTTGTAGGCTTTATTGCGGCATGGGAATGGAGTGGGTTTGCGGATATTAAAACGCCTTCTTTGCGTTTAACTTATGCATTAGGGGTAACGGTAGCGGCAAATTATGCAGTGGATACCTTTACTATGCAAAATATTGCTATGTTAACCATGGTTGAAACACTTGCGTTGGTTTCTGTCGTTTCGCGCTATCAGATGGCTAAGGGGGAATCTAAAGGTTCCTCAATGAGTTTTACCTTACTAACGGGTGTATTAGCGATTATATTGTTTGTAGTGGCTATGGTTAAATTTAGAGTTGACTTTGGTCCTATAATTGTTTTGATAAGTATGTTGTTAATTTGGGCAATCGATACGGGTGCTTATTTTAGTGGAAGACGCTTTGGTAAAACCAAACTTGCGGTACATGTCAGCCCTGGAAAAACTTGGGAAGGGGTCCTTGGTGGTGGCATTCTGGCGTTTGTTATTTCGCTTATCGTTTTAAATATTGTAAATGTAGAATTAAAATATTCTATGATTTTAATGTCGGTTGTACTTACCCTGATTGCGTTGTTTTCAGTGTTTGGTGATCTTTTTGAAAGTGTCATGAAGCGCCAAGTTGGTTTAAAAGATAGTGGTAAAATTCTACCCGGACACGGTGGTGTTTTAGATCGTATTGATAGCTTGTTAATCGCTGTCCCCATGCTTTATTTAGCTTGGTATTATAGTGTCGTGCTTTATGACTTTAGAGCCTAAATGGATACGGATATGAATATATTTTGGTCTTTGATTGGCTTTGTTTTAGTCATGGGTATTATCGTTACTATTCATGAGTGGGGTCATTATCAAGTCGCCCGTTTTTTTAATCTTAAAATATTAAAGTTTTCAATTGGTTTTGGTAAGCCGATTTATAGCCGTAAAGGAAAAGAAACCGAGTTTGTGGTTGCTCAAATTCCTTTAGGTGGTTATGTAAAATTTGCAGATGAACGCGAAGAACTGGTTGCAGAAGAGGATTTACATCGAGCGTTTAATCGTCAATCAGTTTATAAACGTTTTGCGATTGTTGCTGCTGGGCCGGTTATAAATTTAGTGTTTGCCTGGATTGTTTTTGCGATTATGTACATGGTTGGTGTAAGTGGTATGAAGCCACTTGTAAATGAAGTTGTTCCAAATTCCGCTTTAGAGCATGCGATACAGTCTCAGCAAAATAATCTACATCTAAACAACCAGGCCTGGTCAGTTTCAAAAGTTAATAGTAAAGATGTTTATAGTTGGCAAACGGTTCATCAGCAGTTGCTACAGTCGTTAGCTAATGGCGAATCCAATGTAAGCTTTAGGCTGCAAAGCCTTCAATCAAATCAATATGTTGATGTCAATAATGTTTCTTTGTCAGCAATTGATATTAATCAACCTAAACAAAACTGGTTGGCTTTATTAGGTTTTGTTCCAACAAAACCCGTAGTTCCCGCTGTATTAGGTGAAGTGCTTAAAAACGGACCAGCGGATAAGGCCGGTTTGATTTCAGGGGATAAAGTTCTATCTATTGATGAAAAGCCTATCCAGAACTGGCAAGATTTTGTTAAAGTAGTGCAATCAAATCCAGGGCAATCAGTAAAAGTTGAATTTGAGCGTGATTTGGCTGTTTTTAATGCTGTTGTTAAGCTTAAAAAAACAACTCAGGAAGATGGTAAAGCTGTTGGCAAAATGGGGGTTGGGGTATTCATTGATGAAAATACCTTAAAGCCTTATTTTATTAATGTTAAATACGGTTTTTTTGAAGCTTTTGAAAAGGCTTATCAACGCAGTGTCGACTTGGTTGTGATGAGTTTAGTCATGATTAAGCGCATGGTGATTGGTGAGGTAAGCGTTAAAAATATCTCCGGCCCTGTTAGTATTGCACAGTTTTCAGGACAAGCAATTCAATCTGGTCTAGTCGCTTTTTTAAGCCTGCTTGGTCTGCTGAGCTTAAGTATTGGTATTTTAAATTTATTACCAATTCCAGTTTTAGATGGGGGACATTTAGTGTACTTCCTTATCGAAATGATTAAAGGCTCGCCAGTAGGTGAGCGAGTTATGGTGGCTGGACAAACCGTTGGGTTAATAATGATTATTGGCTTAACATTTTTCGCCTTATTTAATGATGTAATAAGAATATCTCATGGTTAATATGTTTCAAAAAAACTCTACAAAAACAATTTTGTCAGCAGCAATCGCTTCTGTATTATTCACACCCAGTTTAGCTTACGCTTTTACTCTTAAAAACATTGAAGTAGAAGGGGCAAATAAAATTGGTTTTGAAACGATTAATAATTATTTAACCGTTTCTCCTGGTAAGGATGTTAATGCTCAGCAGATTCAGGAAAGCATCCAACGTTTATATAAAACAGGTTTTTTTAAAGATGTTTCTTTTTATCAAAGGGATAACGGAACCTTGGTTATTAAAGTTTTAGAGCGTCCCTCTATTGCGGAAATTAAAATTGAAGGTAATTCTCTTATTGAAACGGATGTCTTAACATCAGCTTTAGATGGTTTAGGTCTAAAAAAAGGGCGTATCTACAACCAAGTTCAGATGGATCATGTGGTTGTTGACCTGAAAAGACGTTATCAGAACCAAGGTTACTATGCCGCCGTAATTGATATTGTTACAACCGAGTTACCTCGTAATCGTGTTGAACTAAAAGTTGATATTAAAGAGGGTGAGCCCGCGACCATTGGTCGTATTAACCTGGTCGGTAATAAAGTTTATACGGATAAACGTCTCAAATCCCTAATGCAGATGGTTGAAAATGCATCATTTGGTAGTGGTGATAAATATTCTAAACCTAAAATGGAAGCGGATATTGAAACCTTAAAATCATATTACCTTGATAGAGGTTTTGCTGAGTTTAAGGTTCGTTCTTCTCAGGTAAGTATTTCAGCCGATAAAACAAAAGTTTTTACTACCATCAATATGTCGGAAGGGCCAAACTATTCCATCTCTAAGATTGATTATGTGGGTGAAATCATTATTGCCCGAAAAGAAATTGAGTCTTTAACACAAGTTAAAGAAAAGGATGTGTTTTCTCGAAGCAAGGTGATTGAATCGGTTAATGCAATACGTGACCGCTTAAGTGAAGAGGGGTATGCGTTTGCTGAAGTCGCTCCTGAAACGGTTTTAAATAAGGACAATAATACCGTTGCTTTAACCTTTAAGGTTGAGCCTAAAAAACGTGTTTATATTAGACGTGTGGAAATTGAAGGGAATACTCGTACACGTGACCATGTAATTCGTAGAGAAATGCGTCAGCTTGAGAGCGCGCCATATTCTCTTAAAATGGTTCGACAGTCTAAAGAACGTTTACAAAGAGTTGGTTTTTTTAAGAGTACAGACATAGAAACAAAACGCGTTTCAGCCGACCAAGTAGATTTAGTGGTTAAAGTCGAAGAGCAAGCAACAGGGTCTTTTTCAGCGGGTGTTGGTTACTCTCAAACAGATGGGGCGAGTTTTAATTTAGGTATTTCAGAACGTAATTTCATCGGTAGTGGGAATAAGCTTAATTTTAGTGTCTCTACAAGCTCAGCTAAAAAGTCTGCTGATATTGGCGTAACTAACCCTTACTTTACAAAGGATGGAGTTAGCTTAGGTGTAGGTTTGTATTACAGCGAAATAGATGCAAGTCAATTATCTATTGCGGACTATACAACAAATAATCTAGGTGTAAGACTTTCTTTAGGTTATCCGTTAAGTGAAAATGATTCACTCTCTTATGGACTAAAGTTTGACTCTCAAGAGTTAGTTTGTTCAGATACATTCACATTCTGCAGTAATTACGTTGATGATTATGGAAAAACAGCTAATTCCATTATTGCTTCTATGGGTTGGGTGCATAATACAACTAATGCTTTTTACTTTCCTTCGGATGGTCAAAAAACCAGTTTATCTTTTGAGGGAGTATTGCCTTCAACTTCCAAAACCCCTTATTACAAAGTATATTTAAATGAAAATTGGTTCCAACCAATAAGTAGGAACTTTACTTTACAACTTAAGTCTGGCTTAGCATTTGGTGATGGATATGGTGATATTGATAATTTACCATTCTATGAAAAATTCTATGCTGGAGGGATCGGTTCGGTTAGAGGCTATGAATCTAATTCTTTAGGGCCTTTATATGATTCAACAACAGATGGTTCTACCAGCCCTACTGGCGGTAGTGTTAAATTGACGGGTACTGCGGCGGTAGTCTTCCCGATACCCTTTATTGAAGATTCAAGTAATGTGCGAATGAGCTGGTTCTTTGACTTTGGTAATGTGTTTGATGACTTTGGCAAAGTAAAAGTAGACGACCTTAGAACGTCAACAGGTTTAGGCGTTTCTTGGATTACACCAGTAGGTCCACTGACGTTTAGTATTGCTCAGCCAATTTCTTATCAATCGGATGATAAGCTACAAACCTTCCAGTTTACGCTTGGTGCAGGTTTTTAAGAGTATATTTAAGCAGTATTGGTATATTTAGAGACCTTTGTTAAAAGGCATAAACACGAGATTATTTACGAGTAAAAATGGTCAAAATTCACCTGTTTCTCTTGACTCTTTGTGGAAAAAAACGAACAGACCCAAACGGGTAAGTCGAGAATTAGGTGGGTTTTATAACCTCCATGAGGTTTTAGGCTGTTTTTCTTTTGATCCTAATTTTGATCCTAATCTTGTGCAAAGGTCTCACATAGCGATTTTATTTAAGGTAAAATCCTTAAAAGTATTTATAAAAAATAAAAAAACGGATGGATGGATTCAATGCATAACCTTTTAAAACTAACTTTTACAGTTTGCATAATGGCGATTTCAACAGTATCTTTCTCTGATACAGGTGTTAAGTTAGGTGTAGTGAATGTCGCTTTATTGTTAGAGCAAGCCCCTCAAGCTAAATCAGCAACAGCCGCTCTAGAGAAAGAATTTTCTCCTCAGCAGGCTGAGTTGAAAAGTTTAGCTGCAAAACTTGAAAAACAGCAGTCAGCTTACAAAAAAAATAAATCGGTCATGGGTGATACCCAAAAGGTGACAAAAGAACGTGAAATTTCTATGCTAACACGTGAAATTCAGCGTCGACGTAATGATGTTCAAGAATTACTTAACCTACGCAGAAATGAAGAGTTAGCTAAGTTGCAAAATGTGGTTAACCAAGCAATTAAAACCATTGGTAAAAAAGAAGGTTTTGACTTGATTCTGTATGAAGGTATCGCCTACACAAACAAAAGAATTGATATTACTAATGATGTCTTAAAGCATCTTAAAACGGTAAGTACTAAACAGCGTTCTGAATTTAACAAGTAAATCAGGGGCAGATAAGTGCAACTTCAAACCATATTGTCGCTTTTAACTGGAAAAGGAGTTGATTATGATTTTGTGGGTGATGAATCCATCAATATCAATCAAGTCGCTAGTTTAGATAAAGCGAAATCAGACCAAGTCTCTTTTCTAACCGATAAAAAGTATCAATCTTTTTTAAAAGATACTGAAGCAGGTCTGGTAATTCTAAATAGACAGACTGCGTCAGATACTAGAGATACAAGAGCCGCCCAGCTATTAGTTGATAATCCTTATTATGTATATGCTCTAGTAGCTCAGTTTTTAAATCCACTCAAATCGTTACCAAATACTATTCATCCAAGTGCTGTTATTCATAGTAGTGCTAATATTGCCGATAATGTCTCGATTGGGGCGAATGTAGTGATACAAGCTGGGACGACTATCAATAGTGGAACTTATATTGCAGCAGGATGTGTTATTGAGGAAGATTGTCTAATCGGTTCTAATTGTCGCCTTGGTTCTAATACTTCTATTTGTCATCAATCGATCATTGGAAATAATGTCATTATAGAAGCTGGAGCCGTAATCGGTGGCGATGGCTTTGGATGGGCAAATAATAAAGGACAATGGGTGAAGATACCTCAAGTTGGGCGAGTTGTTATTGGAAATGATGTCTCTATTGGTAATAACGTCACAATTGATAGAGGGGCAATTGAAGATACGATTATAGAGGATAATTGCATTATCGATAATCAAGTGGTTTTAGCTCATAATGTTAAGATAGGTTCGGGATCAGCTATTGCTGGACAAGCAGGCTTTGCAGGAAGTACGACTTTAGGTAAAAATTGTACTGTTGCTGGTCAGGTAGGGTTTGCTGGACATATTACTATTGCAGATAATGTTCACTTTTTAGCCAAGTCAGGGGTGACTAATAATATTACGGAAGCAGGAGCCTATTCAGGTTTTCCTGCAGTAAAAGCTTCGGATTGGCAAAAAAATAGTGTTCGTATTCGCCAGTTAGACAAACTTGCAAAACAAGTTAAGGCCTTACAAAAACAAATTGAAAAACTATCAGATTAATAAATTAAAGTTATTGGATTACAACAATGGAAGTTAAAGAAATTTTTGAATATTTACCGCATCGTTACCCTTTTCTACTGGTAGATAGAGTAACCGATTATGAGGCAGGTAAAAGACTAACAGCATTCAAAAATATAACATTTAACGAACCTCAATTTACAGGTCATTTTCCTGACAACCCAATTATGCCTGGTGTAATGATTATTGAAGCCATGGCCCAGTGTACAGGAATATTAGCGTTTCGCTCACAAGGTGGAAAGCCAGATGGTTCATCAATCTATTATTTAGCATCGGTTGATAATTGTCGTTTTAGACAACCTGCAATTCCAGGAGATAGGCTTGATTTTGAAGTCAAAGCTCTTGGTAATAAGCGTGGTATTTGGAAGTTTGAATGTACTACCATGGTTAATGGTAAATTGATTGCATCTGCCGATATGATGTGTGCTGAAAGAAAGGTTTAGTTTTGATTCATCCAAGCGCTCTTATTGACCCCAATGCGAATATTGCTAATGATGTAGAAATTGGACCTTTTTGCGTTATCCAAGGTAATGTTAGTATTGGATCTGGCTCAAAACTAGATTCTCATGTTGTCATTGAGGGCAATGTTAATATTGGTGAAAATAATCATTTTTTTGCATTTGTATCAATCGCGGCGCCTCAAGATAAAAAATATGCCGGTGAATCGACTACGGTTGAAATAGGAAATAACAATACCTTTAGAGAGAACGTAACGATAAATCGAGGTACGGTTCAGGATATAGGCAAAACGGTTATTGGTGACGATAACTGGATTATGGCTGGTGTTCATATCGCTCACGATTGTATTATCGGTAGTCATTGTATTTTTGCCAATGCGACAGCTTTAGCAGGGCATGTTGTTGTTCATGATTGGGCTATCTTAGGTGGTTATACCTTAGTACATCAATATTGCCATATAGGCGAACATAGCTTTTGTGGCATGGGAAGTGTTATTAACCAAGATGTTCCAAACTTTGTGGTGGTATCAGGTAATTTAGCCGGCCCTAGGGGAATTAACCTAGAAGGCTTAAAGCGCAGAGATTTTGATAAATCACAGTTATCATTGATAAAAAAAGCGTATCGTGTTCTCTACAGAACAGGTAATCGTCTTGAGCAAGCGTTACATGAAATTGAGCTTATCAATGATGATAAAGGTACATTAGATTCACTCTTTAAATTCTTAAAAAATTCTCAACGTGGCATTGTCAGATAACCTTCAATCAATAAACGTAGATTCACCTATTTTCGCTATGGTTGCAGGGGAATCTTCAGGTGATACTTTAGGGGCTGACTTAGTCCGTAGTTTAAAATTACGCTATCCTAACGCCAGATTTGTAGGTATAGGCGGTCCCAAAATGCTCGCTGAAGGTTTTGAAACTTGGTTTCCAATGGAATCACTTTCCGTGATGGGTTTTTTTGAGGTAATTAAACATCTACCTTCTCTTCTTAAAATTCGTAAAAATCTCATAACAAAATTAATCGCGCTCAATCCTAATGTTTTTATTGGTATCGATGCCCCTGACTTTAACTTCAAAGTTGAGTCTGTATTAAAATCGAATTCAATAAAAACGATTCATTATGTGGGGCCTTCTGTATGGGCATGGCGTGAAAAACGATTAGCTAAAATTAAACTTGCTGTTGATGGTGTCTTAGTTTTATTTCCATTTGAGCCAAGTTACTATCATCGCTATGGTATTCCGGTAAAATTTGTTGGCCACCCAATAGCTAATCAATTTCCAGAAAAGCCGAATACTCCAGAAGCCAAAAAAACCCTAGGGTTTTCTGTTGATGCCTCAGTTACTGCTATTCTACCCGGATCACGCATGAGTGAGATTGATAAAATGTCTGATGTTTATATTCAGGCAGCGAGTAAATTATCACTTATTTATCCTGATATGGAATTTGTAGTACCGTGTGTTCATGATAAAGCTATGCAGAGGGTAAAGCAGTCTGTTGATTTTTATGGAAAATCATTAAAAATTAAATTGCTTCTAGGCCAGTCTCGTGAAGTTTTAGAAGCCTGTGATCAAGCTTTAGTCACTTCAGGGACAGCCACTCTTGAGTGTGCGTTGATGAAAAAGCCTCTGGTTCTTGCTATTGCGGTTCACCCTATTTCTTATTGGATAATGCAGCGATTAGCTACGACGCAATGGATTGGTTTGCCAAATATTTTGGCAAATGAAACCTTAGTTACTGAACTTATTCAACAAGACGCGACGGCAGATAAAATAGCGCTTAATATGGGAAGGTTAGTGATTGATAAAAAATTACGTGAACGCCAAATAACCGCTTTCCGTAATCAGTATCAGCAGTTAAAACAAAATGCTTCTGAGTTAGCCGCAGATGCGGTTGAGCAATGGATGAAACATTAACGTGCAAAAAGATTTATTTTCAGAGACAGATGTCGAATCTTACCAGTCTTTGACAGGCAGCACTGTTGGGGTTGATGAAGTTGGTAGAGGGCCGTTAATTGGCGATGTTGTTGCCTGCGCTGTTATTTTACCTAAGGAATGTCAACTTCCATTAAGAGATTCAAAAAAACTGAGTGAAAAAAAACGAAATACTTTAGCGGAGTTAATTAAACAAGAGGCAATTGGGTACTGTGTTGCTTTGGCTTCCCCAGAAGAGATTGATCAGTTAAATATATTGCATGCGACTATGTTGGCTATGAAAAGGGCGGTTTCTGGTCTTGATGCGCAAGGTTTATCTATTTCACAGGTTTATGTAGACGGCAATCGTTGCCCCGATATTACTCATTCCTGCCACTCTGTCATTAAAGGGGATGATAAAGTAATGGAAATTAGCGCCGCTTCTATCTTAGCCAAAGTTTATCGTGACCAACAAATGTCAGAATTGCATGAAATCTATCCTCAATATGGTTTTAATCAACATAAAGGCTATCCTACCGCTAAACATTTACAGGCTTTAAAGAAGTTTGGCATGATTCCTGGTTATAGAAAATCATTCAAACCAGTTAAAGCGATGTGCTAATTTTTATTTAATAGAAATTAACCAGGCCTGGTGATTTAAATAAATGAATTTTTAGTTGTGTTAATTTAACTAATAGAGATCCTTGAACGAGAATATGCGCGAGTAAAAATGGTTCTAGGTGCCCCTTGAGGGTAAAAATTTACCTGATTTTTGTTGTACCCTAAGGGTACTTCCGGTGGGCGATAACTTGTGAATAGTTAGCTATTCCCTGGGGCTTCCGCCGTAATCAGACAAATTTTTTACCCTCAAGGGGTACTCACGCCTATTTTTGTTTCGCACCTATCTCGTGTTTATGCCCTTGGGTGCAAAGGTCTCTAATACCTAAAAATATAATGAGAGATATTTGCAAGATTCTATGAATATATAAAAAAGGTCATAATTCTCTAACTTAAGCCTACAAAAATCCGCCCAATAGTTCACTATTTAGCGTTTTTTTAGACTACATCTAAAGAATTATTTCACTTTTTTTTACATTTTAGACTCGCGCATAGGTCTCACTGAAAACGTTAGCTTAATTTATATAAGGCAATTTCTATGTCGACAGCTTTAGAACAGGTTGAGAAGACCGCTCAATTAAGTAAAAATAATCAGATGAGTCTGATGATTTTTCAAGTTCAATTCCCTAAAGAAAATTATACCCCAGCCTATTATGGAATGAATGTTTTCAAGGTCCGAGAGGTTCTTGAGGCTAGGGCATACGAAGTTTCTGAAGTGCCCGATTCAAATTCATTAATTGAAGGTATGATTGAATTACGAGGTGTTTATTTACCCGTTATTGATCTGCCTAAGTGGATGGGGTTTGAGATGACGGAAGAAGAGCGTGAAAAATCGATTATTATCGTTTCGGACTTTAGTCATAATTTCGTTGGTTTACGTGTTTCGCATATTCATGGTGTAGAAGAGAAGAACTGGTCAGATATTCATGCGGCTGGAAATTATAATGTAAATGTGAATACCAACCAAATAGTGAATCACACCTATTTGCAAAATAGCGATACCTTATGCTTTATTCTAGATATTGAAAAACTTTTAATAGAAGCAATGCCAACCATGGCTGAAAAGATTTTTGCTTCGGCTAAAGATGTTAGTAAAGTCGATTACGTGTTTAGAGATGAGGTTTACGATAAAACAATTTTGTTTGCAGAAGACAGTAAATCTATTCAGAAGTATATGGGAATGGTTTTTGATCAGCTGGGGCTTAAGTATGTTTGTTTTGATAACGGTCGTTTGTTATTAGATTATATTGCTAAACTGCCGACTTTAAATGATATCTCAATGGTATTCACTGATTTAGAAATGCCTGTTGCATCAGGGCATACTGTTATTAGAGAAATTAGAAGCAGTCCAGTAACTAAAAATATGCCTATTATCGTTCATACGTCTATGACGAGTGAAAATAATAGTCGAGAGGTTTTGGATATGGGGGCTAACTACTTTATTGGAAAGGTAGATACCGATTTGATTGTGGAAACGATTAAAAAGGTAGAAAAAGACTTTGAGGGTTGGATAAGCCAATAGGCTTTAGTAGTAATGTTTTAATTATCAAAGTCTGATACTTAAATTTAGATACAAAAAAGGCGCATGATCAGTGCGCCTTTTTGACATGAAAACCTAAAGATTAACGCTGACGCGCTTTAAATTTAGGGTTAGTTTTACAAATAACGTAAACTTTTCCACGACGTTTAACAACTTGACAGTCCTTATGACGTGTCTTAGCTGATTTCAAAGAAGATAAAATTTTCATCAGATATATCCATTATAAAATTTGCCGAATATTCAAAACCAATTCGACTTAAGTTCAAATTTGAAGTCGCGGATTATAACGACATAATTCTATATTGTCTAGCAATCTCTCAAAAAACATACAAAATTCCACTCTTTTGTGTTTATTCCCTCATATAAGCTTCTTTTGCTACCTTTTGCTACCGTATGTAGTATTGTTTTGCGTATAATTTAATATTCTGTTTTATGAGTTTACAACATCTAATATGACGCTATCTTCTGATAAAAAAAATACCACTAAACAACTATCGATAGACTCTGTTTTAGGTGAAACGGGTAGTTTGGCAAAATTAGTAGATGGCTATGCGCCAAGACAAGCACAGATAGACATGGCTAAGGAAGTCATGGAACTGATTGAAGAGAATGACACCCTTCTTGCTGAGGCGGGAACCGGAACAGGTAAAACATTTGCTTATTTAGTTCCCGCGTTACTATCGGGCAAAAAAATTATTGTCTCAACGGCAACTAAGACCCTTCAAGAGCAACTTGTTCAAAAAGACCTTCCTATTCTTTTTAAAGCATGTGAAATTTCTGGAAAAGCGCGATTACTTAAAGGGCGCGACAATTATGTTTGTCCTCAACGTTTAGAGGTCACAGAAACAGTAGAACAACACAGTAAACAAGATTGGAAAAAGTTATCTCAAATTAGAGAGTGGGTTGACAAGAAAACCCTAAGCGGTGATAAGTCTGAATTAGACTCGGTTTCTGAAACGGACACTATTTGGAGAAAGGTCTGTGCTCGTATGGAGTTTTGTCAGGCGGCTGAATGTAATCAAGATTCGGGTTGCTTTTACCCTGTTGTAAAACAAAAAGCGATTGATTCACAAGTGTTAGTGGTTAATCATCACCTGTTTTGTGCGGATCTTTCTTTACGAGAGCAGGGATATGGTGAAATTCTACCCGATGCAGATATTTATATTTTTGATGAAGCTCATCAATTGCCCGATGTGGCGGCTCAGTTTTTAGGTTTTTCCATTTCCAGAGTGCAGTTAGAAGAACTCATTAGGGATATTAAGCAAGCTCAAAAGGCTGAATCACCCGAAACTACAAAAATCAATGATTTAGCCGTTATGCTTGATGAACAGGTTAAGCTTATCAATGATTCACTAGGTAAATGGGAAAAACGTTGGACATGGAATCAACTTCAAGATGAAAAAGTTTTTCAAGTTGCAATTAAACGCTTTACAGATGTATTAGGCTTGGTCATTAGTGAGCTTAAACTGGTTGTTGAACGAGGTAAGCAGCTGACAGCTGTTCATAAACGTAGTCAGGAGTTACTCGCACAATTTAATGATTGGTTAACCAGTCAATCTGAAAATAAAATTCGTTGGGTGGAATCTTCTCAGGCACGTTTTAAATTTAATCTGACCCCTTTAAGTGTTGCAGCGCCTTTTAGTCGACAACGTGAAGATATTGGCGGAGCATGGTTATTTACATCAGCTACATTAAGTGTAAAAAATAATTTTGAATATTTTGCAAAGCGTTTAGGTTTAGATGATGCAAAAACAGCTTGCTGGAAAAGTCCTTTTAACTATCAAGAGCAAGGTCTAATTTATCACCCAATTGGCTTACCAGAGCCCAGAAGTAGTGAATATGTTAAAGTTTTGTTGAGGGCTGCATGGCCATTGCTTAAAGCCAGTGAAGGTAGAGCGTTTATGCTATTCACCAGTCATAAAGCTTTGCAGGAAGCCAAAGCAATATTAGAAAGTCATTGGGATGGTACTCTTCTTGTGCAGGGGGACCTTCCTAAGCTTACCTTGTTGCAACGTTTTAAAGATTCAGATAATGCTATATTGTTGGGCACTAGCAGTTTTTGGGAAGGCGTTGATGTAAAAGGAGATGATCTGAAATTAGTTATTATTGACCGTATCCCTTTTGCTCCGCCAGATGATCCTATTGTGCAGGCAAGAGAAGCCTATTTAAAAGAGAAGGGTTTAAGTGGTTTTGCACATTTTCAATTACCCGAGGCGGTAATTGCCATGAAGCAGGGTTCTGGGCGTTTGATAAGGGATATTGGTGATAAGGGAGTATTAATGCTGTGTGATCCTCGACTATCAACTAAGGGTTATGGCAATACAATCAAACAAAGCTTGCCTGATTTTCCTTGGATTTATGAGGCTAAGGCCGCTATAGATAAATTAAAATGAAAAGAATAAGATTAAAATGGGTACGGAGAGTGAATTACAAATGAGTTTGAAAAATGTATTAGCTATTGAAACGTCAACTGCCGCTTGCTCTGTAGCGCTAATTTATAATGAAAAGACTTATTCTTGTCATGAAATTTTGCCACAAAAACACGCTCATAGAGTCTTAGAAATGGTCGATGAGGTACTTCATCAGGCTGGTATTGATTCTGGTGAAATTAATTTGCTTGCGTATGGAGAAGGCCCCGGTGCTTTTACTGGTGTAAGAATAGCATCCGGTGTCATTCAAGGCCTGGCATTAGGCTGGAATAAACCAGTGATTGCGATTTCCTCTTTGTTAGCAATGGCAGAGGAGACCCTTTCTAAAATAAAACCAGAAAAAGATTTAAGTTGGGCGTCACTCCTTGATGCTCGGATGAATGAAGTTTACTTAATGACCGGTACCTATAATGCCCAAAATAAAGAAATTCTTTCTGACAACCCTATATTGATACCTCCAAGAGAAGTTACAGAATATATACCAAACGTTTGTGAATTGGGTATTGGAGATACTGATACTGAATATCCAGACCTAAAAGAACTCTTCAATGACTGGAGTTCTTTACTTCCAAATGCCGTTTCTATTGCAAGGTTAGCAATAACTAATAGTAATCATAGTACTAATGCCAATGCTAATTCAGCTTCTTATTTAGATTCAGCTATTCCGAACCCGTTGTATTTACGTAACCATATTGCAGACACGATTGAGGAGCGTAAACAAAAAAAGCTATCAGCTGAAGCTGCAAAATAATAGAGACATTTCGAGAATCTATGAATGTATAAAAAAGTGATAAAAAAGTGATAAAAAATTCCATAAAATCTTTTAATTATGATTTGAAAATTTAAACGGTTTACTGCTTAAATAATAAGCAGTGGTGGCAAAGTATAGGAATTATATGGTTTTTTTTAAGTTAAGTTTTTATTACACACAAACTTATCCACAGTAAATGTGAATAAAAAATTAAAAGGTCTTTACGAGGGCGGTTAGATGAATATGGTTGTTGAGAATAATGGTATGTATAAACATATATTGGTTGCAGTTGATTTTTCTGAAAATAGTCAAAAAGCACTAGAAAAAGCTCAGGCGATGGCGAGTCAATGCCATGCTGATATTGAACTCATTCATATTGTTGAAATTCCGGTTTATCCAGTTTTAGAGGATATTGCTGTAATGGGAATGCCGGGGCTTTGGGATGAAGAATTGGCTCAAACATTATTAGAGACTTCAAATACAAAATTACAAAAACTAGCAAATCAATTCCAAATAACAAATTTTAAGGTTATTGAAGGGATTCCGAGTAGTGATATTGTAGAATACGCTAGTCAAAAACAGCATGATTTGATTGTAATGGGTGCGCATGGTGTCTCGGGAATAAAACTCCTAACCGGCTCTACGACTAACTCTGTCATCAATCATGCAAAATGCGATGTATTGGCCGTTAAACTCTAATCTTTAGGTTAAATAAATGATAAAACTCCACAAAAACTTTTATATTTTAGTTTGTATTTTACTTAGTGCTTTTATAAGTAAAGCATGTGCTGTTGGTTCAATGCATAAATTCTCTGAGGGAGATACTCTCTTTGTTGCCTATCCTGCGGCTAACATAAAAGATGATGCTTTTATTATTGGTCAAGTTAAGCATGTAATGCCTAATGGTGATTACAAAATATCGGTAATGGATTATGTAGAAGGTCATGACTACGGTGTTTCATGTGTACCTATGGTTAAACACGAACTTGCTCCAAATAGTGATACTAAGGACAGTGTTTGGGAGTTATGGACAGATACCACCAAGCTTGATAAAAAGCAGTTAGATTACTTAGTTTCTCATAAGGATGCTTTAGAACTAGGATATGGAAAAACTTATTTTATTGAAAGAAATAATCTTTATATCGTTTTTGGGCGTTGGAAGTCAGATGCTCCATTATTGAATGCGGAACGAATCCTAAAAGCGGAAAAGCAAGCAAAATTAAATGGCTTAGAAGAAATGATTCCTGCATTTGAGATTGCGCGATTAGACCGAATGAGTTTTTATGGTGAGTATGGCAGACCTATGCAACCCTATGAAAGTATTGCGCCATTAATCATTGCTCTTAACAGAATAAAAGATTTATTTGATAAAGATGATGACCTTAAACAGGCTTGGTATAGTAAAAAACGTGACTGGAAAGCTATTTCTCAAAGTACAAAATATTATTTCTTAATTCAGGCTATTGACAAAGTGGTGGAAGATGCTAAATCACAACTTTATGAAGATGGCCTTGAGCAAGCTGCTCCAAAAGATTTAGAACAGCTCAAAAAGCAAATTAGTGAATTCAAAAAACGTTAAGCATCATTCTTTTGGATGATGGTAGTAAGTGTCATTTAGATAGTCTGCAATTTGCTCAACTTCATCTTCAAACAATCCAGTATTTAAGTTGGAGTTACAAAAGGCAACCGTTTTAACTAGTTTTGGATAAGATGTTGTCTTTTGAGGGTCGTAGGGTTTTGCCGCATGACATTTCATACAGTTTACTGAATCATGCAGCTCTTTACCTGGGTGAGGGGCATTGGCAAAACTAGTTGATGAAAATAAACCCAATGTTAAGCTTGAAATAAGGATTAGATTGGTTGAGTGGTTTGATACTGTTTTAAGTGGTTTCATGATTGTAGCCCTAATTAATATTATTAGAGACCTTTGCACGAGATAGGTGCGAAAGAAAAATGAGGAAAAATTTGCCTGATTGCGGCGGAAAAAGCAGGGAATAGCTAGCTATTCGCAAGTTTTCCAACAAAAATCGGGTGAATTTTAACCATTTTTACTCGCGCATACTCTCGTGGAAAGGTCTCTATTAGTATTGATAGCTTTACATGAGGTGATTACATCGATAAACGTGATTAAAAAACTGTTGAAAAAAATACCAATAATCATCTATTAGCTATGATTTTCGCCTCAATCAGATAATTTTTACCACAATTTTTCTTTGTAGCCACTTGTGCACAGCTCTCATTGAAAAAAAATTGTAACCAAATTCTATTTTAATGATTATTTAATCGATAGCGATTGAATATATGGATGCTATTCCAAAATTTTTTAATGCAAGAAATTATGAGTTAACTGTATTATTTAGGTTTTCTTAAAGTTATGTTTTTCTTAAAAAATTAGAAAAATCTATAAACCGAATATTATTTAAATAAAGTTGAAAAGAAATGAGTGAGTTAACCTACATTAAAGGTAAAGATGCCTGTTTAGAGGATTCAATTGCAAAAATGCAGGCGACCCTAAAAAAAATGGATTTTGAAATTGAGGAGGCTTCTTGGTTAAACCCCGTAAATAATGTCTTTTCACTTCATATCAATGATAAGCGTTGCCCAGGATTATTTACCAACGGCAAAGGAACAAGCCGAAAATCTACACTGGCAAGTGCTTTGGGAGAGTTTTTAGAGCGTCTATCAACTAACTATTTCTTTTCCGATTATTGGTTGGATGTCGAAGAAAATCACCAGGCCTGGTTATATTATCCTGATGAAAAACATTTTGATGAAAACGATATTGAGACGTGTTTAACGCCTGAATTATGGGGCTTTTATAATGATACGGATGAGTTGGGTTTTAATGAATTGCTAAGCTTTAATGATTCAGATGAGAAAGTTAAGGCGATTCCGTTAAAAAATAACTCAACAAAAGAAGTAGTTTACTTTCCAATGAATCTATTGAGTAATCTTTATGCGAGTAATGGTTTATCAGCAGGAAATACCGCTTTAGAAGCGCAGGTTCAAGGCTTGTCAGAAATTTTTGAGCGTTGGGTTAAAAACAAGATTTTGCGGGAGAACCTTTGCTTGCCTGAAATTCCCAATGAAGTGGTTGAAGCATTTCCTGCTATTGTTGAAGCCGTTGAGGCGTTAAAGAAAGCGGGCATAGAAGTCTCAATGCGAGACGCTTCTCTGGGTGGTCAATTTCCTGTTATTAATGTCACGCTATTTGAACAGAAAACAGGGACTTGTTTTGCTTCATTTGGATCTCATCCAATATTTGAAGTCGCTCTAGAACGAACCTTAACAGAGTCACTTCAAGGCCGTCATCTTGATAACCTTGATGGTTTTCAATTACCTGTGTTTGATGCTTATGCGGTAGCCGAGGATGAAAATATTGAGAACCATTTTATAGATTCTAGCGGTCTTATCCATGTTAATTTTTTATCTCAAAACTACGACTTTGAATTTGTGAACTGGGATTTTTCTGGAGACACTCAATCTCAGTGGGATAGTTTGTGTGAATTAGTTATGCAGCAAGAAACTCAAGTTTTTGTCGCAAATTATAATCATTGTGGCTTTGAGGCTTGCAGAATCGTTGTTCCAGGAATGTCTGAGATTTACCCAACTGAAGAGATGATAGAGAGTAATCAGAATGTTGGCCGTTTATTGAGAGAAGCACTTCTTGAGCTTCCTAATTCTAAAAATTATTTAGGTTTAGTCGGCCTTATAGATGATTTAGGGTTTAGTGATCATCAAGGTGTTGCCTCGCTTATTGGTTTAATGCCTGATCCAGGGTCTTTTTGGGCAGAACTAAAAATTGTTGAGTTAAGATTCTGGGCTTTGCTTGCTGCCGAAGATATTGAAGGGGCGTTTGATGCGATTCAGGATGCGATTTATTTTGTAAATCCAAATAGTAAATGGATGCTTCAATATCAGGCATTAAAGTTTTGTTTAGAAATGATGGTTGAAAACTGTGTTGATAGACAGGCTAGCGAGCTTTTGTTTGGGCTTGAATTAAGTGACCAGGCCTGGTTATATCTAAATGGGAATGTTGTGTTTGATGGCCAAGATTTAGGTTTAGATATATTTAATAACAGTCTAAGACATCAGGCGTTATTGGATATTTATGAAAAGGCAAATCAAATAAAAGCTCTTAGTGTTCCCATATCATAATAGAGAATAAAATTGCTAATTAATAGAGCGTGTTATGTTGAAATAACTCGCTCTTTTTTATTAATGCAAATCTTAAAAGTCGTAAATTAAGGTTAATACTGTTTGAGTATCTGTCTTTTTAGTCCCGGCGGCAGGGCTATCGTTATGACGGTATTTATAAGCGGCTTTTAGGTTCATTTTTTCAGCCACTTTTATTTTAAATCCGGTATTACTCTCTAATTTAGTTTGTTCTTCGCCAGTCGTTACGGAGAGATCTTGTGCAAAAGCGACCTGTTCGTTGATTTTATGGGTTAAGTTAAGCTTAGCGATACCGACTGTCTGTGAATCCGAGTCTACACCTTGAGTAACATAGTCAGTGTTTTGATAACCGACACTCATTTCTCCGTTTAGATTGGTCTGTTCAGTTTTATAAAGTGTTTTACCTAAACCTAGCGAGTATGTGCTATCTAGCTCAATGTCCGAAAACTTGTCTTTTTCAAATCGAGCACTCACAAGGCTGTAATAAGATTTATCAGCTGTGTAATAGCGATTACCTTGAATATTAATAATGTAGCGTTCTTGAGTTTGTGTACCATCTTCTGATTTATAGTTGGCTTCAAGTTCTGACTTAATGCTGTAATTTTTTTGGCTGTAGATTAATTTTAAAGCGCCATATAAAGAGGTATTAACGGTGTTACCCGTACTATCACTAAATCCGAGTTCACCAGACCCTGTAAGTGGTTTGGTGGATGAATCACTGGCAGAAAAGGCATTAATAGATAAAAGTGATAAGGCAATAGCGGAAATGGTTTTTGATGTTTGAATAAGCATGGAAATTCCTAATTTTATCAGCGTGTTTTCACGATTTAAATGAGTGTTTGTTTTTGAAGTGGTGGATTTTAAAGGGAAAATAGATAAATACAAGAGATGTAGATAAACTAAGTGATTAATAGAAGTTAATTAATTAGAGGGTATAGTCTAAATTTTTTTAGCAAATTACCCATTAAAAATGCATTTTTGTTAAAATATCAAAATTAATAGACCCTCTAGAAGACGGATAAAAATAATATGAAACTTGATTTTTTAGATTTTGAACAGCCAATCGCCGAATTAGAAGCCAAAATTGATGAGCTTCGTCATTTGGATAATGCAGATATGAATTTGTTACAAGAGATTTCGGCATTAGAAGAGAAAAGCAAAAATTTAACGGAATCAATTTTTAAAAAGTTAACAGATGTACAGATAGCAAAAGTTTCTCGCCATCCTCAACGTCCTTATGCATTGGATTATATCGATTCTGTTTTTACAGACTTTAAAGAGCTTCATGGAGATCGCGCCTTTGCTGATGATGAGGCTATTGTAGCTGGTATTGCTCGTCTGGAAGGGCAGCCTGTTATGGTAATCTCACAAGAAAAAGGTCGAGATACAAAAGAAAAAATTCGTCGTAATTTTGGTATGCCTCGTCCAGAAGGCTATAGAAAAGCTTTACGCTTAATGAAAATGGCTGAGCGTTTTAATATTCCTGTGGTTACTTTTATTGATACTCCTGGTGCTTATCCTGGTATTAATGCAGAAGAACGTGGTCAAAGTGAAGCGATAGCAAGAAATTTAATTGAGATGTCAGAGCTTAAAACGCCAATTATTTGCACAGTAATTGGTGAGGGTGGTTCTGGTGGTGCCTTAGCAATAGGTGTTGGAGATATCACTATGATGATGGAATACAGTACATATTCAGTAATCTCACCAGAAGGTTGTGCATCTATTCTTTGGAAAAATGCGGCTAATGCCTCTGATGCTGCAGAAGCTTTAGGGATTACAGCGACTCGTTTAAAATCTTTAGGTTTGGTGGATGATATTATTCCTGAACCGCTTGGTGGGGCTCATCGTGATTATGACGTTTCAGCAAACAATGTAAAACAGGCCTTGATTGCACAGCTTAATGAATTGAAAGCTAAGCCTGTTGATGAGTTAGTTGCCGCTAGATATGATCGTTATATGGGTTATGGAAATTTTGAATCGGCTTAATTTCCTATGTTCTCAATATGTTAAACACTTCTTAATATAGAGGTGTTTATGAATTATTTAGTTAGCCGATCTTCACAAGAAAATTCTATTCAAAAAGCTATCAATTCCTATTTGCACTCTATCACTCCAACGACAAACCTATTTGTGGGTTTTAGTGGAGGCCTTGATTCTAGTGTTTTGCTTCATGCTTTAACAACAGAGCTTAAGACTCTAAATTTATCTCTCCCTCTTCATGCAATTTATATCAATCATGGTATACAGGACGAATCTAGCCTTTGGGCAGAGCATTGCCGTAACGTCTGTGAATCTTTAAACATTAACTTTATCGCTCTGAGTATTGATTTAGGTAGCTTTAATCGTCAAGGTTTAGAATCTAAGGCGCGTCAGTTACGTTATAAAGCATTTGAAAAAGTTATGGATGATTATGGTGTTTTAGAGGCTTGCTTAATTACCGGACATCATCAGCGAGATCAAGCTGAAACCTTACTGCTGAACTTGTTTAGAGGGAGTGGAATTGGCGGTTTGTCAGCGATGCCTAGTGATAAAGCCAAAAAATTTACCAAGTCTGATGGTCAATTGATTAACTATACTCATAGTAGGCCTCTTTTAAATGTGCCCTATAGCGAGCTTCAAACGTATGCTAGTCAATATAACTTGAGTTTTGTAGAAGATAAAAGTAATCAAGATGATCACTATAGGCGAAATTATATTCGGTTAAATGTCTTACCTGGATTGAAGGATGTATGGCCAAAAGTTCAAGCTAATATTGCTAATACCGCTTCAAATGTTCAAGAAGCATCAATTTTATTAGACCGTTTAGCTCAAGATGCATTGCAAAAAATGAATTTCACCCCATCTTTTATTGAGCTCGTTGATTTTGAAATGTTTGATTGGATCGAGCAAAAAAATATCATACGGTTTTGGTTCAAAGTTTATTGGCCGAATACCGTGTTAAATAGAGCTCATTATGATTGGATTTTAGATGCTTTTGATAATTATGCGATGAGTAAAAATTCAGATTATCGTTATCAATTGAAGTTGGGTGAGTTAAGGTTTTATCAATCTAGATTGTATTATTTACCTAAACAAGCAGAGCCTTTTGAAATTGAATTTATATTGGGTTCAAATGAAATAAATTTAGATGGTTGTGAATCAAATGATTTTTTTGATGACAGTAAGGGTTTTTACTTTTTTAACAATAGGATAACTCCTGGAGTTAAAGTTAAATTACGTTCTGTCTCGGCTTGCGATGAGATAAATAGAAAAAAGTTAAAAGCCTTTTTTCAGAAAAATAAAATCCCGTCTTGGGAGAGAAAAGTCTGGCCTGTTATGGAGTTTTCGGATAAATCTATAGCTGTTTTAGGTTGTAATAAGTGTCAAGCTACTCCTGTTTTAATGGATAATTCTCAGAATTTTCGCGGAGAGAATAACACATTTTATTTAAATTATTGTCAGCGATTAAGCTTGATGAAACTATTGAAATAATCGTTATTAATCTCATTAGATTTAAATAGCAGTATTATTTCAATGCTTAGTTAAATTTAAGTTGTTCAAAGTTGTTTAAAACTGAATTAATACATTGCTGAAAGTAGTGCTATAAGCTATAATTTTCTTCCATTCTGATTACCCTCATTCGTAATTTCAAAACTTCTAAAAAGTGTGTGTTGATGACTAAATTTATATTTGTAACAGGTGGTGTAGTTTCTTCTTTAGGAAAGGGCATTGCAGCAGCATCTTTGGGTGCATTGTTAGAAGCTCGTGGCCTAAAGGTTAGTATGCTTAAAATGGATCCATATATTAATGTGGATCCAGGAACAATGAGCCCACTTCAACATGGTGAGGTTTTTGTAACCGATGATGGTGCGGAAACCGATTTAGACTTGGGTCACTACGAACGTTTTGTTCAACGCCATTTTACACGCCGTAATAGTTTTTCTACGGGTCAAGTTTATGAAACGGTTATTCGTAATGAAAGACGCGGTGATTACCTCGGAGGAACGGTTCAGGTTATTCCCCATGTTACTGATGAAATTATGCGTCGCATTTTAGGGGCTGCAGAGGGTTATGATGTGGCTTTGGTTGAGGTTGGTGGAACGGTTGGTGATATTGAATCTTTACCGTTTTTAGAAGCTATTCGACAACTTAGTATTGAAGTAGGCCGTGATCGTGCTCTATTTATGCATCTAACCTTATTGCCTTATATTGCGGTTGCGGGTGAAGTTAAAACAAAGCCAACACAACACTCGGTTAAAGAGTTACGTTCTATTGGTATTCAACCGGATGTTCTTATTTGTCGATCTGAAATGGCGCTTGAAGAGAGTGAAAAACGTAAAATAGCGCTATTTACCAATGTGGAAGAGAAAGCGGTTATTAATTCTTTAGACGCGGATACTATTTATGCCGTTCCACGTATGCTGCATGAACAAGGTCTTGATGGCTTAGTGGTAAACAAGCTTAATATCGATGCAAAATCTATCAATCTTGCTGATTGGGATGAAGTGGTAAAAGCTCAGTTAAATCCAAGTAAAACCGTAGAAATTGCCATGGTTGGTAAGTATGTAGATTTAACTGAAGCATATAAGTCGTTGATTGAGTCACTTATTCATGCCGGTATTCATACTGATACGCATGTTAATATCGATTATATTGATTCTGAGACATTAGAAACGAATGGTATTGAAGCACTTAAGGGTAAAGATGCCATTTTAGTTCCCGGTGGTTTTGGTGAACGTGGTGTGGAAGGCAAGATTTTGGCAATTCAATATGCTCGTGAAAACAAGATTCCTTACTTAGGCATTTGTTTAGGAATGCAAATGGCTGTCGTTGAATATGCACGAAATGTAGCCGGTTTAAAAGACGCGCATAGTAAAGAGCTAAATCCAAATACACCGCATCCTGTAGTGGCATTGATAACTGAATGGACCGACGAAAACGGCCAAGTTGTGGAACGTACTGAAGATGCAGATTTAGGTGGAACTATGCGTTTAGGCGGCCAGAATTGTTTGCTTGATAAAACGTCAAAACTTCACGAAGTTTATGGTGCTGATATTATCCGTGAACGTCATAGACATCGTTATGAAGTGAATGATGGCTATGTTCCTAAGCTTGAAGCGGCCGGATTAATAATTTCTGGTCGTTCGGAAGATGGCAGTTTAGTAGAAACTGTTGAGATTGCAGATCACCCTTGGTTTGTTGCTTGTCAGTTCCATCCTGAATTTACTTCTACACCAAGAAATGGTCACCCGTTATTTACGGCATTTGTAAAAGCGGCTAATACATATAAATCAAAAGGTTAATTAAATGAAATTATGCGGATTTGATGTTGGTATAGACCAACCATTCTTTTTAATTGCGGGACCTTGTGTTATTGAGTCAGAACAGTTGGCTATTGATTCAGCAGGCCAGTTAAAAGAAATGACTGAAAATTTAGGTATTCCTTTTATTTATAAGTCTTCGTATGACAAAGCAAACCGCTCATCTACAAAAAGCTTTAGAGGCTTGGGGGTAGAAGAAGGTCTAAGAATTTTACAAAAAGTGAAAGACGAAATTGGCGTGCCCGTGTTAACTGATGTACATGAAGACACTCCTTTGAATGAAGTCGCTTCGGTAGTTGATGTGATGCAAACGCCAGCTTTCTTAGTGCGCCAAACAAACTTTATCCAAAATGTTTGCCGTCAAGGTATTCCCGTTAATATTAAAAAAGGTCAATTTCAAGCGCCTTGGGACATGGATCAAGTTGTGGCTAAAGCCCATGAAGTAGGTAATGAACAAATTATGGTTTGCGATCGTGGTACTTCTTTTGGTTATAACACCTTGGTCTCAGATATGAGAGGCTTAGCCTCTATGCGTTCAACGGGGTGTCCCGTTGTTTTTGATGCAACGCACTCAGTTCAACAGCCGGGTGGACAAGGTACAACATCAGGCGGGCAAAGAGAGATGGTTCCTGTTTTGGCTCGTTCTGCAATTGCGGCAGGTGTCTCAGGGGTATTTATGGAAACTCATCCTGATCCAAAAAATGCATTAAGTGATGGTCCAAATATGTGGCCTATTGGTAATCTTCAGCCTTTATTGGAGACACTAAAAATGCTGGATGATACGGTAAAAAAACAAGGGTTTATTGAAAGTAGCTTATTAAGTGAATAGAAGCTCGTTTTAGTTTGTCATTGAGTTGTAATAAATACTCGATAAAATAACCCCATCAAATAAATTTAAAAAAGAAGTAGGAAGTTAAAGAATGTCATTAATTAAAGATATTAAAGCCCGTCAAGTCATTGATTCTCGTGGAAACCCAACGGTTGAAGCGGATGTTATTCTAGATGATGGCTCAATGGGTCGTGGTATTTCACCTTCTGGAGCGTCAACAGGCTCTCGTGAAGCAATTGAGTTACGTGATGGCGATAAATCTAAATTTGGTGGCAAAGGTGTATTAACAGCAGTTAATAATATCAATACTGAAATAAAAGCCGCTTTAATTGGTAAAGATGCAACCGATCAATCTGCGATTGATGGCATTTTGATTGAACTTGACGGAACTCACAATAAAGCGCGTTTAGGTGCTAATGCGATTCTTGCAGTATCAATTGCCACTGCTCAAGCCGCTGCTAAGTCTAAAAACTTGCCTTTATATGCTTACCTAAAAACAGATACTTATAAAATGCCAGTTCCAATGATGAATATCATTAACGGTGGTGAGCATGCAGATAACTCTGTAGATTTCCAAGAATTTATGATTATGCCTGTTGGTGCGCCAACGATGTCGGAAGCAATTCGTTACGGTGCGGAAGTGTTCCATGCACTTAAGAAAGTATTGCATGACAAAGGCTATAACACTTCGGTAGGTGATGAAGGTGGATTCGCTCCTGACCTTAAATCTAATGAAGAAGCCATAACGGTAATTTTAGAAGCTATTGAAATTGCTGGCTATAAAGCTGGTGAAGATATTATGATAGCTATGGATGCTGCTTCATCTGAATTATATGAAGATGGTATGTATAACTTAGGTTCAGAAAATAAAAAATTAACCTCAAAAGAGATTGTTGATCTTTTATCTACTTGGGTTGATAAGTATCCAATTATCTCAATAGAAGATGGTTTAGATGAATCTGATTGGGATGGTTTTAAATACCAAACTGAAAAAGATGGCCACCGTTTGCAAGTTGTTGGTGACGACCTATTTGTTACTAATCCTAAAATCTTTGCAGAAGGGATTGAAAAGGGCATTGGTAACTCAATCCTAATTAAAATTAACCAAATTGGTACTCTAACAGAAACGTTTGAAGCTATCGCGATGGCTAAAAAAGCGGGTTATACGGCTATCGTTTCTCACCGTTCTGGTGAAACTGAAGATACGGTTATTGCTGATATTGCTGTTGCAACCGGTTGTGGTCAAATTAAAACAGGATCATTATCTCGTACGGATCGTATTGCTAAATACAACCAATTGATTCGTATTGAAGAAGCATTGGGTGATGAAGCTGTTTACCCTGGTAAAGAAACATTTTACAACTTAAAGTAATGACAGAGATTAGGTCTGCAATGTGAAAAAGATTTATATTGCATTAGCTATTCTTATTGTTGTTTTGCAAGCTCGCTTATTGTCCTCCGATGGAGGGCTCGGCGAGCTTTTTGTTTTGCAGGACCAGCTAAATACCTTAGAAAAGTCTTTAGAGGAACAACGTTTAGAAAATGTAAAGTTAGCTAAAGAGGTTAAGTCATTGCAAACCAATCCAGCGGCAATTGAAACATTGGCTAGACAAAATTTAGGAATGGTTAAGGAAGATGAAGTTTTTGTTCAAGTTATTGAGCTAAAAACGCCTGAAGTTGAAGAAGAGCAAGATATTAAAGTGAATAGCGCTAAATGATTTATCAGTTAACTCATTTAATGGGCTTTTAAAAATAGGTTAACAGCACCGGTTCCACCATCTTTTTCTGGGGTGCTTGCAAAGGCAATAATGACTTTAATCTGTCGAAGAAGTTGATTAACTAAATTTTTTAAAATGGGGTATTCATCTTCTGAATTGTAGCCTTTACCATGAATTATACGAATAAAACGGTATTTTTCATGATAACAATGGCTTACAAATTCAATGATTTGTTGTTCGGCAGTATCCTGTGTAAAACCATGAAGATCAAGTACCGCTTGAATACTAAATTCGCCTTTTTTGAGTTTAGACAACTCTTGAAGGCGAATCCCTTTTTGGTGATAAAGAATGCTTTCAAAAGCACTGACTTTAGAGGTAGAAAAGTCTTTTTCAGTTTCTAACGTTGTTTGTTTTTTTTGTTCAAGATTCGCTTTACGCTTTACACGTTTTAATACACTTTTTTGAGCCGCATTAATTGCTTTAGGATTGTAACTCTCATTTTTTTTAGTGGTATTTAAAGGCTTAACATCCTTCATAGCCTCAAGAAATATAGATTTATCTTCTACTGACATAATGGTAACTATATAATCCGTGTATTAATTTGTTCTTAATATTTTGTTCTAAACAAGGTGCTAAGAGCTTTATTTTTATGTTGGTTTATTTTAAATGCTTTAAGGGTTAAAGATAATGAAAATATTACTCTCTAATGATGACGGTTATTTTGCACTAGGAATTCAAGCAGCATTTAAATGTTTACGTCAAAATATTGAGTTCTCGCGTTTGGATATTATGGCTCCCGAACGCAATCGTAGTGCCGCTAGTAACTCATTAACCTTACTTGAACCTCTTCGTATGAATCTTCATACCAGTTTAAGTAATGACCCGCTTTGTCATGTCTATAGTGTGAATGGCACACCAACTGACTGTGTGCACCTGGGTATGAATGGCGGGTTAGATTATCAACCTGATATTGTGGTTTCTGGTATAAATGCTGGTGCGAATATGGGGGATGATGTACTTTATTCAGGTACGGTTGCAGCAGCGACAGAAGGCCGTTTTTTAGGAAAACCTTCTATTGCTATTTCGCTTTGTGGAGATCAGCATTTTGAGACGGCTGCGCATGTCTTGTTAACATTTTTTAATGATTTACCATCTCTCATGCTTGCTCAAGATACTATTATTAATATTAATGTTCCTGATATTCCTTTATCAGAATTAAAAGGAATAAAAATTACCCGTTTAGGGCGTCGTCATATTTCTGAGCCTGTTGTAAAACAATCAGACCCTAGGGGCCTGCCAATTTACTGGATTGGACCTGCTGGAGAAGCCGCCGAAGCGGGGGATGGAACTGATTTTTATGCGGTTGAGCAAGGCTATGCTTCCATTACGCCCTTAAAAATCGATTTAAGTCATTATGAAATGATGGAAACGCTACAAAACTGGGAAAAACAAGTCGTCTTATAGCGCATTTGCTTTTTAAGAAAACTCGATAAAAATATAATTAAATGAAACTAGTTTATGCAATACCCTAATGCTGCTTTTGAGATATATCAAGGCCTTGGTATGACTTCTCAAAGAACTCGTAGCCGTCTTGTAGATCGCCTTATTGAAAAAGGTATCAATGATTCAAAGGTTCTTGAAGCAATGCGTCTTGTACCTAGGCACCTATTTTTAGATGAAGCAATGGCTTCACGTTCTTATGAAGACACGGCTTTACCGATTGGTTATGGTCAAACCATCTCTCAGCCTTGGGTGGTTGCCAAAATGACAGAATGGTTGTTTGCATCTTCTTTTCCAATTAAAAACGTTTTAGAAATAGGTACCGGTTCAGGCTATCAAACCGCTATTTTGTCATTATTAGCCGATAAAATTTACAGTGTTGAGCGTATTCAACCTTTGTCTGAACGTGCTATGGGCGTTTTAAATAAACTTGAACTCGATAATGTTGAATTCTCCTTAAGTGATGGGCACTGGGGTTGGCCAAATAAAGCGCCTTTTGATGCAATTATTTCTGCAGCCTCACCTGCCGAACTTCCTCAAGAGTTAATCAAGCAGCTTAAAGTAGGAGGGCGTTTAGTCATGCCTATAGGCGAAATAGAACAAAGACTTTACGGCTTTGAAAAAACAATAAACGGTATAACGGAAATCTGTTTAGGTGAAGTTATGTTTGTGCCAATGAAGCAAGGAATTGAATCTTGAAAATTTTTACAACTTTATATGATAAAGCATTGCAATGGTCTAAGCACCCTAAGGCGCCAATTTACTTAGGTGGATTAAGTTTTGCTGAATCGTCTTTTTTTCCGATTCCTCCTGATGTCATGTTAATGCCGATGAGCTTGGCTCAGCCTAATAAGGCCTTTTATTATGCTTGGTTAACAACCATATTCTCAATGTTAGGAGGGTTGTTAGGTTATGTGATTGGTTATTGGGCAATGGATTTATTGCAACCTCTAATAGAAGATTTAGGTTATCAAGGCAAATTGGCACAAATCAATAATTGGTTTAATGAATATGGAGTGTGGATTGTTTTTATTGCCGGCTTTAGTCCTATTCCTTATAAGTTATTTACTATTTCTGCTGGGGCTAGTGGAATGGCTTTATTACCGTTTATGGTCGCTTCATTTATTGGTCGTGGAGCAAGATTTTTTTTGGTCGCCAGTCTAATGCGTTGGGGTGGTAAAAAAATGGAAGAAAGTGTTAGAAAATGGGTTGACTGGATCGGTTGGGGCTTAGTAGTATTGATTATAGTGTATATTGGTTATAAAACACTTTACTCGCAATAATGATTATCAAATCATTGTGACTTTGATTCCTTAATTGTGCAAATAACTTTTATTTCACCACATAAATTTTTAAATAAAGAACTTCAAATCTATGACGCGTATTAAACAATCAGTTCTAAAGGTAATGACTTTATTAACGACAAGTTTGGTCATTGTCTCTTGTTCTTCTCCTACCAAATATCAATCTAGGCATGCAGATGAAGTAAAGCCTATTGTTGATACAAATAAAAAAGTGCATACATGTCATTCACCATATCGTGTCGTTGCTGGTGATACATTAAGTGGTATTGCTGTAAAGTGTGATTCGAGTATTGCGGCTATCGCTAATGAAAACCACCTATTGCCTCCTTATATTATTTATATTAATCAAGATTTAATTCTGCCGATAGAAGATGTAACCTCTTCAAAAAAGAAAACTTCCTCGGTTAAAGAAGCTTCTAAAAACAAGCAAGATACTAAAAAACAAGAAATTAAACATTTAGAAAAGCAAAAACTTAAAAAGACTCAAACTAAACTAGTTAAAAATAATCAGCCTAAAAGTAGCAAAATATCGGCAAAAAAAGAAACGACAGCTAAGGCAATTTCGCGTAATCAGTCAATAAATACCCACAAAAGTTCAAAGAAAAGTAAAGCTTGGGTTTGGCCGATGCATAAAGGTCTTGCCTATCGTTACATCAGAGATCATGCCGGATTATCTGTTTTAGAGATATACGGGGTTCCCGGGCAAAAGGTAAGAGCCGTAGCACCAGGAAAGGTCGTTTATGCGGGGAATGGTATTATTAATTATGGTTGGATGTTAGTTATTAAACACAACAATGGTTATATGTCTATTTATGCGCATAACAGTGCTCTATTAGTTAAAGAGGGCGATGATGTTGATTCTGGGCAAGAGGTTGCTCTAATGGGAGCGACGGGGAATACAAAACGACCTAAGCTTTATGTAGAAGCTCGTTATCAAGGCCGTAAAGTAGATATCAAAAAAGTGTTAAAACAATAGTTATTGAGACCTTTGCACCCAAGGGCATAAACACGAGATAGGTGCGAAAGAAAAATAGGCGTGAGTACCCCTTGAGGGTAAAAAATTTACCTTATTGCTGCGGAAAATGCAGGGAATAGCTAGCTATTCGCAAGTTGTCGCCCATCGGAAGTGCCCTTGGGGTACAACAAAAATAAGGTGAATTTTTACCCTCAAAGGGCACCTAGAACCATTTTTACTCGTACATACTCTCTTGCAAAGGTCTCAGTTATTCAGCGTTCAATGGTTAAAACTTAAATAAAAGTAACCAGGCCTGGTTACTTTTATTTAACATCTATGATTAATGCTAACAAAATATCTCTATCTTCAGTTGTTAACACATTGTAGGTTCTGCACGCCGCATCATTAGCCATCACTTCTAACCCAACACCTTGAGATGCACAGTATGCAAAAAGTTTTGGTTCAGGAAACTCTTGAGTATCGCCGGTTCCAAGAATAATGACTTCTGGTTTTTCAGCTAATAATTCATCAATAAGTTCGGTGCTAAGTTCGCTTATATTTGAACATTTCCATTGGTCATTGTAGCTTTTTTTCGTGATAAAACAGCTTTGACTAAACTCCATATTATTTACTTTTACCAGGCCTGGTTGATAACTTTTTACAGCTAATACATTTGAGTCACGATGTTCAGTAAATTTCATAATTAATTCTCAGAGTTAATAGGTAAGTCAGTTAGTCATTATAGTAAATTGTATTGTTAATGTAGCAGTATAATTCCCTAAAAAGCGTGATTTAAGCGTTATTTTCAATTGACGAAAATTTATGATGCTGTATCATTATTCCTTTATTTATTTTCTCTCTCAGAAACGTAAAGCCAAGCACGATTTGGTTTATTAATTCGTGTGATTTTGGCATAAAAATCAACAGTTTCCGAACCTGAGATCCCCGTGATAGAAGGTGTACTTTCGTGTCAGACGATTTTCAAAGAATAAACAGACTTCCTCCCTATGTTTTTAATATTGTTGGTGAACTTAAAGCTGAAGCCAGACGCAAAGGTGAGGATATTATTGATTTTGGAATGGGAAATCCAGACCAAGATACACCGAAACATATCGTTGATAAGTTAATTGAGGTTGTTCAAAGAGAAGGTACGCACCGTTATTCTGTCTCGCAGGGTATCCCTCGTCTTCGTAAAGCAATTTGTAATTGGTATAAAACTAAGTTTGATGTTGCGTTAGATTATGAAACTGAAGCGGTGGTTACGATTGGTTCAAAAGAAGGTCTAGCACACTTAGCGTTAGCAACGGTAGATAAAGGTGATACGGTTCTTGTGCCTAATCCAGCTTACCCAATTCATCCTTATGGGTTTGTTATTGCGGGTGCTGATATTCGTCACGTTAAAATGACTCCTGATACTTGTTTCTTTGACGAATTAGAAAAAGCGATAAAAGACTCATGGCCAAAACCAAAGATGTTGGTTTTAAATTTTCCAGGAAACCCAACTACCCAAACGGTAGATTTAGAGTTCTTTGAGAAGGTAGTGGCAATTGCTAAAGAGCATAATATCTGGGTTATTCATGACTTAGCTTATGCGGATATTGTTTTTGATGGTTATCAAGCACCGTCTATTTTGCAGGTTGAAGGAGCAAAAGATATTGCTGTTGAGTTCTATACGCTTTCTAAAAGCTATAATATGCCTGGCTGGCGTGTTGGCTTTATGGTTGGAAACCCTACATTAGTTAATGCATTAAAGCGCATGAAATCATATTTAGATTACGGTACCTTTACGCCTATTCAAGTGGCAGCTATTGCTGCTTTAGAAGGGCCACAAGAGTGCGTTCAAGAAATTTCAGATATGTATAAACTTCGTCGAGACGTTTTATGTCAGGGGTTAAATGCTATTGGATGGAATGTTGAGCCACCTAAAGCCACAATGTTTGTTTGGGCTCCGATTCCTGAAGAATACAAAGCAATGGGGTCAATTGAATTTTCTAAAAAATTACTATCAGAAGCCAAGGTAGCCGTTTCACCTGGAATTGGATTCGGTGATTATGGTGATGACCATGTACGCTTTGGTTTAATTGAGAATGAACACAGAACACGTCAAGCCATTCGTGGAATTCGCGATATGTTCCGTAAAGATGGTTTAATCAAACAAGACTAAAAATACACTGAGAACTTTGTCGTTAGAGTGACTTAAATAATCGCAACAATAGGAAAAAAGAATGAAAACAATCAAAATCGGGCTATTAGGATTAGGAACTGTAGGTGGCGGAACGGTTGATATTCTGCAAAACACTTTGCCTGAAATCCAACGTCGTCTTGGTCAGTCGATTGAAGTTGCGATTATTGCCGTTAGAGATTTAAATCGTCCTCGCAATGTTGATACAGCTGGCATTACGTTAACCGATCAAACTTTTGATGTTGTTAATCACCCTGATGTTGATATCGTTGTTGAATTAATGGGTGGAACAGGCCTTGCCAAAGAATTTTTAGAAACGGCGATTAAGAATGGTAAGCACATTGTTACCGCTAACAAAGCTTTAATTGCAGAACATGGTAATGAACTCTTTGCGCTAGCTAAAGAGAATAATGTGATTGTTAATTATGAAGCAGCTGTCGCTGGCGGTATTCCTGTTATTAAAGCAATGCGTGAAGGTCTAGCCGCTAATAAAATTGAGTGGGTTGCCGGAATTATTAATGGTACAGGCAATTATATTCTTACCGAGATGAAAAAGCCGGGCGCTGACTTTGCTAAGGTCTTAAAAGTTGCTCAAGAACTCGGTTATGCAGAAGCTGATCCTACTTTTGATGTAGAAGGGATTGATGCCGCTCATAAATTAACCATTCTTGCTTCAATTGCTTTTGGTATTGAGCTTCAATTTAATAAAGTTTATACCGAAGGAATCAGTAGAGTGACTGCTGATGATATTCGTTTTGCCCAGCAGTTAGGTTATGAAATTAAACACTTAGGGGTTGCAAGTCGAGCTGAGAGTGGTTATTCATTAAGAGTTCATCCAACTTTAGTTCCAAGTGATGTGTTAATTGCTAATGTAAATGGTGTTATGAACGCTGTGATGGCTAAAGGTGATCACGTGGGGCCAACTATGTATTATGGCTCTGGAGCAGGAGCTGGGCCTACAGCAAGTTCAGTGGTAGCAGATATTATTGATATTATTCGTTGGAAAGACCAACCTGCCGCAGATCAAGTCCCTGCATTAGGGTTTGCTGCTGACGAGCTTGAATCAGCTCCTGTTGTTTCAATTGATGAAATTTCAACGAGTTATTACATTCGTTGCTTGGTAAAAGATCAAAAAGGCGTTCTGGCTACTGTATCAGCCGTGTTTGCTGAATCTGATATTAGTATGGAAAATATTCATCAAGAACCTTGTGATAATAATACTGATGATGCAACCTTAGTGATTATTACCAACCAAGTGAAAGAGATTCGTATTAATGAAGCCCTAGAATCTCTAGCTAAATTAGAGGCGATTGATGCTGATATTATGCGTATACGTATTGAGACGCTAAGCTAATCAAGTCATGTTTTTGCTTTAGCTTCATAGTTGATTTTCTCAAAGTCGGGCATGCCCGACTTTTTTATAGGAGTTTTTAATTTGTCACACGCCGTTACATTATGGATTCCAGATTTACTTAATCATTTAAGAGTAAAAGAGGCTCAGTCAGCTTTAAAAGTATTATCTCTACCAGGTTTACAAACGTTACTAGCTAAGGCGGATAGATTTGCCGTTAAACCGCAAAATTTTTACGAGCAAGCGAGTTTTTTGTTTCACCAACCTAGTTGTCTTTCAATTGCGGCAACCAAAGCTGGCGTTGAAATAAAGGATTATGATGAATCACTATTTTGGTTAAGTGTTGACCCTGTGCAGATGGTTCCTGATAGAGATACATTAGTGCTTATACCTGGAAATACCTTGCAAATTACGGATGATGAATCAAAATCGTTAATTACCGCGTTTAATGAACATTTTGCAGAAGATAAAGTGGAGTTAATTTGGGCAACGGCAACTCGCTGGTACCTTTCGATAAAACAACCGGTTGATATTCAAACAACCTATATAGAAAAACTTGCTTATCAGTCAGTGAATGAACACTATCCAAAGGGCAATGCCTCTCAGTATTGGCGTCAATTAATTAATGAAACGCAAATGCTATTCTATACTCATCCTATTAATGAAAAACGCCGTGAAAAAGGATGGCCTGAAATTAACAGTGTATGGATATGGGGAGAGGGTAAAATCGATTCTAGTCAGGTTTTACGCAGAACTGATGCCGCTATTTATTCTCAAAATGTCTATTTGTCAGGAATGGCTAAGCAAACAGGTTCATTGTCATTTTCAGAACCTGCAAACTACCAGGCCTGGTTAAAGCAAATTCAGTCGAATAATGATTTAAAAATAAACAAGCATTTCATTAGCTTAAATAGTACTTCTGACGACTTAGATTCATTACAGTTAGAGGATTGGATTACGCTTTTGAAGCAGTTAGAAGTGGATTGGTTTGCTCCATTATTAAACGCAGTCAAGTCAGGTAATATTGATTCTTTACTGTTAGATTTAGGACAAACTTATCGTAGTCACATTAAGCCTTCTAATCTCAAACGATTTTGGCGTCTAAAAAAATCGCTTAGTCAGGTTTAGTCTGTTTGCACGAAGTATTAAATCTCTTTTTAGAGCTAAGCAAAAGAGACACAATCAACTAAAATTGGGTATATGTTTTTATGATTGATCAAATAAATCTTTTAACCACGAAGACACGAAAGCATGAAGATTTCTAATATTTAATACCAGCTTAAATTTAACGAATAACCAAACTAAACGTAATAAATTAATGGGTTTTAAACTTTACAAATGCAGAGCTTATAGGTATGACTTAAGTTTGTTAGACTATGATTTTCTAATAGTTTTTATTTATTTTTTTATCTTCGTGCCTCTGTGTCTTCATGGTTAATTTTTACAATACTGGATAATCAACCACAAAATATGGATACCCCTAAAATTTAGCGCATATTTCTGTATAATTCTCGCTAATTAAATTAACGAGATTTTTTTACTTTTGTCAGTGACAGGTGAAATAGTCTCAAAATCAAATAAATAGGTTTGTTATGAATTTTATTGAAACACGTGGTAATGATGGTCAAAGACCTGCTTCAATCACTTTTGCCCAGGCTATCTTAAGCCCAATGTCCTCATTTGGTGGTATTTACTCACCAGAGAGTCTTCCCATTTTTGACGAAGTTTTCATTAAATCTCATATTGATTCAGATTACAAAACGGTCGCTAAATCAATCTTATCGCTTTTTGAAGTCGATATTGATGAGGCAATTATTGATAAAGCCTTAAGCCTGTATGATCATTTTGATGACCCAAAACAACCGGTTCCTTTGGTTAAAGTCTACGATGATTTATATGTTAGTGAATTATTTCATGGGCCAACACGCGCTTTTAAAGATATGGCCTTACAACCTTTTGGTTCGGTTTTATCCGCTATTGCAGAACAACGTAATGAAAAATATCTCATTTTAGCGGCAACGAGTGGAGACACGGGGCCAGCGGCTTTAGATACATTTAAAGATCAAACAAATGTACAAGTAGCTTGTTTATATCCAGACGGTGGAACTTCGGATGTACAACGTTTACAGATGGTGACCGAAGATGCCAAAAATTTAAAAGTTATTGGTATTCACGGTGATTTTGATGATGCGCAGTCAGCACTCAAAATGTTGTTAACCTCACCGGCCTTTGAAGCTTCTTTAAAAGAGCACAATATATCTTTGTCAGCTGCAAATTCGGTGAACTTTGGGCGTATCATCTTTCAAACTATTTACCATGTCTACAGCTATTTAGATTTAGTCCGCCAAGAAGCCATTGCTTTAGGAGATAAGGTTTATTTAAATGTTCCTAGTGGAAACTTTGGTAACGCTTTAGGGGGTTATTACGCTTATAAAATGGGCTTACCAGTTAAGCAAATTCACATCGCTTCCAATAATAATAATGTATTAACTAAATTTATTAACACGGGTGAATACGACTTACGTGATGCTTCTGTTATTCCCACCATTGCACCCGCTATGGATATTTTAAAGTCTTCCAATATTGAACGTATTTTGTTTGATTTGTTTGGTGCAGAGCGAACTAAAGAGTTAATGCTAAAATTGGATAGTGATAAATTTTATAAATTAACTCCAGAAGAGTTAGCTCAAGTTCAGTCCATTTTTGCGGCCGATTTTTGTACTGATGAAGAAGGCTTAGACTATATCAAACAGGCATTTTCTGTAGGGTATTTAATGTGTCCACATACAGCAACCTGTTTTAAGGCTTACGACACTTGTCGTAAAGATAAAACCATTAAAACAATTGCTTATGCAACGGCTGAGTGGACAAAATTTTCACCGGTTATTTCTTACGCATTAACCGGTAAAACAGTGGAAAAAGACATTGATGCTTTACAGATGATTGCTGATAATGCGAATGTGGCAATGCCTGCTCAAATTGCAGGGCTGTTTGATAAACCTATAGCACAACCAATAGTAATCAATAAAGTAGATATTGAAAAAGAAATTCTTAATTTTTTAGCTTAGTGATGATCTGAATGACGAGCGACACAATATTAGGTACCAGGTATTAATGGCGTTTGGTTGTGGGGCGAGGGCAAGCTTAATCAGTCAAACATTCTGCAACATCAAACTGCTATAAGGCGTCTATTATGTCTATAAAAATTACCTGCCTCGTCGAAAACTCAGTGGCTTTAAGTTCCCGTTATTGGGGAGAGCATGGTATGTCTGTGTTAATTGAAGAAGACAGTAATGTCACACTGTTTGATACGGGTCAATCTGGCGATGTGTTGTTACACAACATGCAAGAGCTAAGTATTGACCCAAACCGTATTACCAATATTGTGTTAAGTCACGGACATTACGACCATACAGGCGGGTTAAAGTCGCTTATAGAGTTAATCGGCCCTAGACCTATATATGGTCATCCTGATATTTTCAATCAACGTTTTAGTGAACGTCCTGATGGGTCACTAAAACCAGTTGATATGCCGTTTTCTAAAGAGTCTTTGGTTAATGTCACATGGCACCTTGAATCTGAAGTCATCCAAGTTACAGATGCAGTTTACACAACAGGAGAAATCCCAAGATTAGAGCTTTTGGAAAATGAAGGGGATGAGCGTTTAAAAGTCTGTACATCACCAAGTTGTAGTGCTCTGGTAAAAGACCCGCTTAAGGATGATATGAGTCTAGTTGTTAAAACTTCAAAAGGCTTGGTTGTATTATTAGGGTGTTGCCATGCTGGTGTAATAAATACCTTAAACCAAATTGAAATGAAATTTCCAAATGACGAAATATACGCAATGATGGGGGGAACCCATTTGGCTAAAGCATCTGAACCAAGGTTAATGGCAACTGAAGAAAGAGTGAAAAAAATGCCAAAAATTGGCTTTTCACACTGTACAGGTCTGCCAGTTTCTGCACGATTTTTAACCCGTTTTCCTCAACAGGCATTTGTCTTTCAGGTTGGGTCAGTACTTGAATTCTAATACTGCTAAATGATTTAAAAATTGACCTATATGAGTTTAACGTGAATTTAAAATGAATTTAAAGCGCTTGCTATCAAGCGTTTTAAAAACAAGACTCTCCAGCTAACCCTTTGGTCCCTTGACGATTAAGTCAAACTCTTGGACCCCTAACTCATTGGCTATAACATTACATTTTGCTTGTAGCAAAAAGAACAACGGTGCGTCAACCTCACTCAAGCTTTCAAAGTTCCCTTGCCCTTTAGCGATAATTAATTCAGCGTGTTTAAAACGTGTTACGAAATCACTTGAACAATCATCAAGTAGTGTGCCTGGTGCATCTGATCCATTATCAATGATTTCGGAACATACCTTATCTAAGCCAGCTTCAGTTGCCTCTAGGTATGTAACGTCATTAATAGTTGCAGAGCCTCTAACGACATAGGTGACAGGAAGTTGGTAGTGCTTAACCAAGGTTTCAATCAAAAGTCGATCAAAGACAGTTTCCCCACTGTTATCACCTAAATAGAGCAACGATTTAATGGTTTTTAATCGAGTTTTCAGGTTTTCTATATCGTTCACAGCCAATGGTTTAGTCATAACACGATGAATACTGTCTTCGAGGTCATAGTGGTCTGAGATACCAAAATCAATAATATTACCAGCGATACTTAACCTTATTGCGAGGTCAATCGGATCAATCGCCTCATCAATTTGGATGCGTAATCGATCATACAAATTTAAGGCATTTTGAGTACTGGTTATTTTGACCGCTCGGTATGGATCGTTATGACCAGACTCAGCACGAACGATTCGATGTATGAGTTGGGCGATGACGGGTGGGCTAGTACCTTCAGGTAGCTCAGAAAGTGACTCCATAACCGATTTTAGTATCGATTGTTGAGCAGATTCACTTAGGTTTGCGAAACGAGAAGCTTGAAGTGCTTGCCTCATAAGGCAAGGGTAGCAATCTAAATAGGTTTTCATAATATTTCCAGAAATATGGCGACAATCATGCCGAAAAAAGCTTACCGAGAATTATTGAAGCTTAATTAAAGCTCTAGGATTCTATTGCATAACTATTCTTATTTAAAGAATCTAAATAGTTAGTAATTTTATCAATAAGCATAAAGGTCAAGTATGAAGATAGAATGTTATTTGCGGTACTTATGACAAATGCTTAAGCTTGCTGCAACGACTGCAACTGAAGCTGTAGGCTTGTACGTCCGCCAAAATGGTTTATGCTTGGTTTATAGACACCTTGCACCCAGTCCCCAGGACTGAATAGGGTTGGGTCATCTTGATGCTGTTTGGCATTGAAGTAGATAGCTTGAATGATTTTACCGCTTTGAGTACGTAATTTACATGAAAGGTGGGTTTTGGTTTGACCAACTTCTCTTAATTGTACAATCGTAAAATTTCCTGAAAACAAAGGTTTAGGCCATTCTCTACCATAGGGTTCTAAGGCATTAACCTCTTCAATTAATTGCGGTGTTAATAGCCAGTCATCTAATTCGCCATCGGTTTCAATAATAGGAATAGGAGCAGAATCACCTAATTGCTTTTTAATCGCTTGTTCAAATAAATCACTAAATTCATCATAAAACGCAATAGGAATCATGCAGCCAGCAGCGCCTTTGTGTCCTCCCATGGAGATAAAGAGATCGGTTTTTTGTTCAGACATCCATTGAAACGCTTCACGTAAATCTATGTTTGGCACAATTCCACGTGCGCTACCGGCTAAATTTCCATCTTCAAGGTCTGTCATTGCCACAGTAGGCACGCCATATTGTTCGCCTATACGTGATGCGATAATACCTTGAATTCCTGCATTACCGTCCATTTTTAAGGTCATTGAGTAGGTTGTATCTGTATATCGTTCTTTGGCTTGTTGGTGAGCTTGCTTTAGCATCACTTCTTGTTGTGATCTACGATTTTGATTGTCAGCATCGAGTTGATCTAAATAATTCATAGCTTGATGAACATTTGAAGCTGTTAGAAATTTATACGCTGTGGTTACGTCACTGACACGACTAGCGGCATTAATTCTGGTGGCAACCTGAAAGCCTAAAAACTCAGCGTCAAAAGGTAAACCTTGGTTATCATTTAACTGACGTAATGCCTGCCAAGCAGGTGATTGAAACAGATTAATTAATTGTAAACCGGCATGCACAATCGCTCGGTTGTTAGGGCTTTTTAGGCTTACGCTGTCTGCGACTGTGCCTAAGGCTACGTTAAGTGCTAGGTATTTTAAAGATGGGCTTTCTTTGTCTAGTAATCCTTGTTGAATTAAGGTTTGTCTTACCTGAGTCATCACTAAGAAAATAACAAAGCATCCCGCGACGGTTTTGTCGTATTCGCAACCGGTTTGTTGAGGGTTAACGGTACAAATTGCACTTTTAGGAACACCTGCTATTGGAATTTGATGGTGATCTGTGACACAAACAGAAATTCCATGAGCTTTGAGTTGAGCAATTCTCTCTTCATCACTTGAGCCCTGGTCAGCAGAAATAACCAAATCGACGGGCTGCTTAATTGAGAGAATACGTTTAACAACATCATCAGTAATTCCGTAGCCTGTTTTTCGGTCGCCAATCACATGAACAATGCGAGACTGTGGTAAACCAAAATATTCACATAGTGCGGTAGTAGCAACCCATGCTGAGGTAACGCCATCGGTATCATAATCCGTAGCCAGGACTATGACACCATTGCCTTTTATGGCATTAACAATAATCTCTGAAGCTTGCTCAATATTTTTTAAAGCAGAAGGGTGCTGGATGTGTTTTAATTTTGGAAAAATAATTTCTTCAAGTTGCTCAGTTTCATCCGTTCTATTGGCAACTAATCGGGCTTGAAAGTCACTTAAACCCAATTTTTTGGCAGCATTAAAGGTATTTTGCGAAGGGGTTCTGTGAACAATTTTAGGCTGTTTTATCATAAGAGGATTCTAACAGAATGCAAGATTGTATTGGTGTCTATCTACACGGGTTTTTAAGTAGCGGTAATAGTGAAAAGGGTCAATGGTTAAAATCTAAAGTTAAGCAGAATTCATCCTGCTTTAAAGATGTTTATACACCTACCTATCCAATTGCCTCACCGCAAGCGAGTGTGGAAGAAATTAATCGCTGTATACAACATGCCCTTAGTCTATCAAGTAAGGTGATTTTACTAGGTTCATCCATGGGCGGCTATTACGCACAATATTTTGGCCAAAAATATGCAATTCCATACATAATGATTAATCCCGCTTTAAATCCAACGCCTATCTTTACACAAAATTTAGGTAGTCATATTAATCCAGCTACAGAAGAAGCTTTTTGTATTGATGCGGCCTATATTGAAGCCATTCAGAGTTTTAATTTTTCTGATTTACAGCAGAATATTCCCGCTTTGTTATTATTAGATACAGATGATGAAGTGATTGATGTTGAGTTTGCTTTACAGAGGTATGCTCAGAGTTATGTAAAGAGTCATGAATGCAAAGCGGGTATAGATCAGAATTCAAAGTTTGAATCAATAATATTTACCGGAGGCGATCACCGTTTTATTCATATGGATACCGCCTGGTTAGATATTCAAGCTTTTGCAGAGCGACTTTAATATCTTCATAGATAATGGATGAGACCGTTGCACGAGAGTATGCACGAGTAAAAATGGTCAAAATTCACCTGATTTTTGTTGAAAAACTTGCGAATAGCTAGCTATTCCCTGCGTTTTCCGCCGCAATCAGGTAAATTTTCCCTCATTTTTCTTTCGCACCTATCTCGAGCAAAGGTCTCTAGATGAGACTATAAATAATGGAGAAAATATGAGTATTAAACATTTAATGTTGGGTGCAGGTTGTTTTTGGGGGGTGGAGCTAGATTTCTCAAAACAACCCGGCGTAATTGAAACTGCAGTAGGTTACGCAGGAGGAAATACCGAATCACCCAATTATGAGCAAGTTTGTAGAACTGAGACAATGCATGCCGAGGTGGTTTTGATTACATTTGATGATGAGTTAACGTCTCGCCAGACGTTACTAGAATACTTTTTTAGCATGCATAATCCAACCACTTTAAACCGGCAAGGCCCAGATAGTGGGACTCAATACCGTTCGGTTATTTTCTATGAAAACCAAGATGAGAAAATAGCAGCAGAGTCAATTATTGAAAAGCAGCAAGCCAATTTTAACCAGCCAATCGTCACGACTTTAGAGGAAATGGCGGTTTTTTGGAGAGCCGAGGAATATCATCAGCAGTATTTTAAGAAACGCGGTATTAATCAAGGCTGTCATTAGATTATTTTGGGTTTTGTTTTCTGGTTGTTGGTTAGGGAGTCTTGCTTAGGCCCAGCTATCAAAAATTTTGCCCATTGAATCATCAAATAGATTATTTTCAACTTCAAGTACTTTGACTAAGCTTTTAATGTGGTTTTCTGTTGTATGAATGCCAATCATGTTGGTTTCTAATGAATTTGAACTGGCTTTGTTTAAAGCTTCATAATCTACTTTGTTGCTTGCTGATAACGCTGTTTGTTTGTCATTATCAAGCTGGTAATTGGGCAAAGTTCGGTTAAGTTCTTGGCTTATTGTCCCTAGCTTATTAAAGCCTTCTTTTATGCCATTATTAGCAATGCTAGATGCCATAAATGTGTTGTTTTGAGCTGTATTAATCGTGGTCATAATGATTACCAGGCCTGGTTATTAATATTCATTTGAGCATACTTATAGGCAAAAGCCTCAACTTAAGGTTAGTCTTTAACTAACCTTTATCATCTTTTTTAATTACCGCGTAGCGATCATGGCTTTTAATAATGTATTCAACAAAAATGTTCCCTAATCGTTCACTACCTTCGCGATCTAAAATGATTTTAACGTCATCGTCCTGCCAAATATAACTTTGATATGAGAGAGTTCCACCCCAGCCTTTACGCATACTTTGCGTTGGTTGACCTAAATCGCCAATCAGTTTACGTGCAACATCTTTTGTTTCAATGGGTGTGCGTTTATTGCTATTAACGATAGAGTAGGGGCGGTAAACTCGTTTAACAGAGACAACATCACCTGCATGATTGTATTGAAAGGTAACATGGTAACTATCTCTCATTTCTGACCAGGGAAAAAATTTATCAATATTACGTTGTTTAACCGTTGTTTTGGCTTGAAGAAACCCACCGATATCCCATAGATGACTTCTTACGGTATTCAAGTTGGCATCAACTAACTTTAAGCCAAGAAATTGAACTTCTTTAAGTGGTTTTTGAGATTCAGGTTTTGTCGAAGCGGCGTCTTCAGCATATGAAGTATTGATAGATAAGCTAAAGATTAATAAAGGCGCCAGGCATCTATAAAAGATAAAATTTTGTGCAAAATGTTGCATAAATATCCTATGCTCTGCAGCGTTTAATGTAGAAGTTATACTCTATTTTATCGGCAAATTTAAAAATTCTTGAATAGATTCTTTAGGAAAACGTTGGCGTAATTCATTAATATTGATTAATAAGGCATTTTCATCGGCTCTAGGTTCTTCAACTTGTTTTAGTTGATTAAGCATGACGTTGATAGTGGCATCAGAAGGGTTGTTGTTTAACTTTTGGCGTAGATTGATAGATTGTTTAGCGGTTTCTATTGTTGATAGCAGTGAAAATACAAAATAATCTGCAGAGCAAGTTTTGGCGACTTGATGAATGGTTTCTCGATGGTGGCGCTTTAAAAAAGTGGCATCTAAGATGACGTTAAAACCTAAATCCATACAAATTTTGGCATTATCCGCTAAAGCTTTGTATGTCTTGCGGTTCATTTCGTTTGAATAAAGCTGTTGTTTTTCTTCTTCGCTGACTCTGTGATGGGCATCTATACCGAATAAGGTTTTTCGAATACGATCTGAGCTTAAGATAATCGCTTTAAAATCACCTAACTCATCTAGCAATTGATTCGCAAAATAGCTTTTACCAGAGCCTGACACGCCTTGTAATAAAATACACTTTGGTTTTTGTTTAGGAACATTATTATTGGGTTGAGTGTAGCCAATGGCTTGGTCAATATAACTTAATGCAGTTTGTTCAATACACTTTTGTTCTAAACTATTTAAAGGCAGTTGCTCAGCGCGCAAAGCGGTAATTTTTGCCCTAACCATCGTTCGATAAACTCGGTAAAAGTTTAGCAAATACAAACCCTTATAATCTAAAGTTTGTGTAAGGTATTGAGATAGAATTTTGTAGCTAGTCGCAAATTGTTTTCTAAAATCTAAATCAATGAGCAAAAAGGCTAAGTCACTCATGACATCTATCCAACGAAAATACTCATTAAATTCAATGCCATCAAATAGAACTGGTTGGTTGTCAATTAAGGTAATATTGTCTAAATGTAAATCACCATGACACGCTTTAACAAAACCATTTTGTTTACGCTCTTTGAGGTTTTGTTTATGAATCGAGAATTCTTGATTGGTCCAAGCTAAAAGAGAGGTGAGTTTTTGTTGTGTTGCAGAATCAGAAAAGTATTGGCTTAAAGAAGGAAAGTTATCCAACATAGGTTGAAGCTGAATTTTAGGCTCTCCGTATTCAGTGTTTAATTCAACAGGTTGTGCCATTTTATGAAAGTTTGCAATCTGTTCAGTTAAAGCAGAAATCATGTCTTCATTTAAACTTGATTCACCTAACATTCGTCCAAGCACATCATTAGGGTTGAATTGTTTCATCTTAACCAAGTAATCAACAGTGTCTTCGTTTACTGAATGAGAACTGTCTTGTGAACTTTTGTCATTAGAACTTTTGCCTTTAGTGAGGGGGGTTAAATGTATGTTTGAACCCTGCTTGACGATTTTATCTATACCTAGATAGAGCTGTGGAGCTGTTCGCCTGTTTAGGGTTAATTCAAGTTCACAGAATTTTTTTCTTAGTTGAATGGTAGAAAAATTTAAAAAACCAAAATCGACAGGTTTTTTTAATTTGTATGCGTAGGGACCTGTTAAAAATACAATTGAGATATGAGTTTCAATCGTAGTAATTAAGTCGACGGGATGAGGGTAGGTTTCTGGATTGAGCAGGGCGTCAATAAGATCGGCTGTATTCAATACATTAAACTCGGTTAGTTTGGATAAAAAATAATGGGCAAAATAATTTGCCCATTTAACTATCGACTAGGATGTTACAGAATAAGAAAGTTGAAATGTTTAATTTGTTTCAAAATTAAGCAACACCCTGTTTTTCACGGATTTCTTGTTTACGTTTCATTTCCACAGTCAAATCAGCGGTAGGACGTGCTTCCATCCGGCCTAAACCAATTTCATCGCCACTAAGTTTGCAATATCCATATTCACCAGAATCAATTAATCTTAGCGATTTATCAATCTTGGCAATTAGCTTACGTTCTCTGTCTCGAGTACGAAGTTCTAAAGCAAATTCTTCTTCTTGAGAAGCACGGTCATTAGGGTCAGCAGGCGTGTCTGAATTTTTTTTAAGGTGAGAAACCGTTTCGTTTGCTTCCTCAATGAGTTGTGATTTCCAGGCAAGTAATTTACCTTTAAAATGCTCAAGCATTTCTGGGCTCATGTATTCTTCACCCTTTTTTGGCTGGTAAGCAGGGTAGTTTTCTATAAAGTCGACGCTATATTCCATTTTCTCTCTCCTAAATCTACGACACAAAAATAGTTTTTGTAATGTTTTGAACTGTGTCGTTTTTCTTAACCGTGTTTTATATCAGTTTTAAACACTTTCAACAAGCTAAATTTAGTAAGTTTACCTAAGAAATATTTAATAACCATTTTTACACACGTAGACTCTCGTGCAAAGGTCTCTTATAGTTATTATAACTAATATGACTTGAAATTAAGCAGTGAATAAAGCAGAATCTGTTTTCAGTTTAATTAGCTTACTGAATATATATACATACAAAAAGAGAGTAAAAAATGGCTGCATTACAAGCATTATTATTTGACGTTGATGGTACTTTGGCTGATACCGAGCGTGATGGACATCGTCCTGCATTTAACATGGCATTTGAAGGGGCTGGTTTAGATTGGAATTGGGATGAGGCTCTATATGGTGAGTTATTAGCGGTCACTGGTGGTAAGGAACGTATTCGTTTTTACTTAGAAAAATTTAATACCGATTTTAAAAAGCCAGAAAATTTTGATGATTTTGTAAAAGGTCTACATGCTGCCAAAACCAAGTTTTATACACAGCTGATGGCGGAAGGAAAAATTCCTTTACGTCCAGGTGTTGAAAATTTAATTAATGAAGCTAAAGCAGAAGGTATGCGCATGGCAGTCGTGACTACGACGACACCAGAAAACGTAACCGCGTTACTTGAAAATACTTTAGGGCCAGATTCAGAAAGCTGGTTTGAAGTCATTGCTGCAGGTGATATTGTGCCAGCTAAAAAGCCTGCACCAGATATTTACAATTGGGCATTAGAGAAAATGAATTTGACTCCTGCGGATGCGATTGCATTTGAAGATTCTTCAAACGGCATTCAATCATCTATTGGAGCAAATTTAAAAACAATTATTACCATTAATGAATACACTAAAGACGATGATTTTAGTGCGGCAGATTTAGTGTTAGATCAAATGGGTGACTCAACCAATCCATTTTCTGTATTAGATGGAGATGCGCAAAATCATACTTATCTAGATCTAGCTCTAGTTGAAAAAGTACATGCGGCTTAAATCAGTTGTTAAGAGTTAAGAATAAAAACCCGCCTAAGAAATTAATATCTTAGGCGGGTTTTTTATTTCATTTTGTCTTTTACCAGGCCTGTTTGTTTTTATTTTGCCGTTAAAGCTTGAGCATTAAATTTAATCCCTTTCCACCCGGTCTTCATGAAGTTACGAATATTTTGATGGTCGTCATTGTTAGGGTTTTGTAAAACATCTATGGAGTAGTAATCACCAAAGGCATTTAGAGTCGCTTGCTCAGATAAGTTGTGCAGTTGAGCAAAAGAAAAGACCTTACATGAACCATTATTGGTGTTCTCTTCGTTAACTGTATTTCCATTTGTGAATGCTGTTGGGCAAAAATTATAGTGATTATCAATTACTTCCATAACTTTAGTGAATGCTACAGGCGATTCGTTTAATGCATTAATTAAATTTTCAGGGCTTGTCATAATATTGTCCTAAGTTTCAATTTATAATTCTGGTTTTAATCGTTGCAAAAGATACACTAAAATATTGTAAATATCACCTCCTATTGTTTTATAGGTTCAAGTAATTTGGTTACACCATAAGCCGCTTGCTGATGAGTTGATTTGGTAAAACTCGCATCAATTAGGAATTCTCTTAGTTTCATCCAGGCTAGGTTTTTAGTTCCACCGCCCACTGTAAAAATCCTTTTAATTTTAGGTAGGCCCATTTCTTCTAATTTTTGGTAAGCTATTTTTTCAATGTTTGTCATACCAAATAGTATCTTTAATACATAATACTGGTGTTGCTTAAGGCAAGAATCACTGTGATAAATGTCTGTTTTTTTGCAATTTGGTCGAGACGGCATTGAAGGCGAAAGTTCAGGATTGGAAATCGGAAATCGTTCACCTTTTTCATTTAGCGGATAATAATTTGCATTTTCCTCTTTCAAGTATTTGCTTATAAATGAATCCGCTGTATTCTCTATCAAGTAAATTAAATCTTTAAGGTCATATTCATTTAGTAATACTTTTCCACCCGTATTAGAGGCGCCACCCACTAACCAATGTGCTCCTAGTTTATGGCTGTAAAGTCCGTACTTGTCATCAAATATCGGTTCGTTAGAGATCGCTTTAATGACCATTGTTGAGCCTAAAGACGTTACGGCGTCTCCTGTATTAATCGCTCCAGAGGCTAAAAACCCCGCAATGCTGTCCGTTGTACCCGCCATGACCGTCAACTCTTTATTAAAGCCAAAATTTTTAGATATTGAAGGCATGATTTTTGCCAAAAAATCACCTGGCTTAACGACTAGAGGGAGAGTGACTTGAGAATTAATGCCATTAAGATAAGGCATAACCCAATTTGGCCAGGCCTGGTTGACGGAGTTATAACCCAGTTTTAAGGCATTGTTTTCATCGGTAATATTTAATACACCGCATAAATAATGATTGATAAAATCAATTTGATGGCAAATTATAGGCTGTTTTAAGTTTGGGTTTTTCATCAGCAAGGTGCTGACCTTTGCTAAGGTACTTGAGACTCCTTGAGCCCCAGAATATTCTTGTGACTGTGTGATTAATTGCGCAATATCTTGCGCAGGTTTGCTAGATTGTGAATCGTTGTACATTAATGCTCTAGTGCAAGGATTACCTTTTTGGTCAACTAAGAGAACGGTGGAAGAGGTCGCATCCACGACTAAATGGGTAATAAGTTGACTGTTAAAATTCTGTTCTAAGTTTTTTAGGAGTTTTTCAAGGTGGTTAATCCAAACGTGAGGGTCTTGAGAAATTTCTACTGTATTTGATTGTTCGTTAAATTCAGGTTTCGCTGCAGGCATCGCTATATGAGTTTCAAACAATATCTTCTCAAGCATCTCTTTTTGGTCAAAAACTCTTTCAACAACACACCCCCTTATTCCTGAAGTTCCAATATCTAAACCAAGAATAACTTGTTTTTGAAGGATTGAATTCTTAAAGGGAAGGTTGTCTTTTTGTGTGGGAATCATTTTTATTAACCTTAAATTTCACAGTTTGAATTGTAACTCAGAATATTTATTTTAAACATTATACGGTTAAAGAATTAAAGCCGATAATTTTGGTATTATGAGTTTATATTCATAGAGGATTAAATAGAACTTTAAGCGTATTTTGTGCTAATTCTTTGGCAAAAAGTCCTTTAAAAAAGGTACAATTATCGATTAGATTATTAGCGGCTTCACCTAGCATAAGTTTTTTAGGTTGTTTGCTGTCAGCTAAATTAAATGCTTAACTGATAAGCCCTTTATTTTTAACGTATTTTCAAAAAAAGAAATGTTTTAAAGTCTGTTTTCTAAGTTTATATTTAGGGGATTTTGAAATTTTGGAGTTGTCTTAAATGAATGAATTACAACAAGTACTTTTAATTTTTGCTGTTGTTGTCATTGCTGGTTTATATTTTTTAAGCCGTAGCCGCCAAAATGCGATAAAAAAGAACTCTAAATCGAACTCTGCTTCTCAATCACACGATTCAGAAACGGCTAACCCAACCACGATTGTTGAAAATAAGCCGCTTGAAAGCACTCTAAATAAAGATTCAGACAAAGCAGCTGAAGCTTTAAATAATCTTGGAAATCCTCACATTCCATTATCAGCATCTACAGAACAACGCATTACCCAAGGTAAAGGGTTCTCAAATTCAGAATTGCAACAGCCATCGCCAAATCAGGAACCCCTTTCAAACCGCTCACAAGAACAGAAGTCTAAACTAGAGAGTGTATCAACTGCAAACGATGAAAATGAATTGGACATTCACCGTAATCAAGGCGTTCTTTCTTTTGGAGAGGAGTTTGATATCCCTGAAGATTCACACACTTCAACAGACTCCGCTAGCATAGAATCTCAGCTAGCTGCACAAGTTCAAGACAATAGCTCTGAAGCGTCGATAAGTGTTGTTAATGATGAAGCTCGTAAGGATAGCCAAAATGAGGGAAAACATCACGTTTTAGTGGTAGATGATCCGGGTATGACGGGTGAAGTTGACGAAAGTTTGGCTTCTTCTGACTTTGTTAAACCTTCTTTTGGAATTCCTGAAGAAGAACTCAATGCCAAGACAAAAAAGATCTCAACCAATAAAGAGCCAGAGGTTTATGTCATTATGGTGTTAAGTACTGGCCAAGAATTTCCCATGAATGCAGTTAATCAGGCATTGTTGGGTGTTGGCTTAAGTTACTCTGAACAGGCTATATTTGTTAAAAAAGATAATATGGGTAATCCCTTTATAAAAGTCGCCAATATGCTAGAACCAGGAACCTTTCCTGTCGAGAATCTTGAAGGGTACGCAACACCAGGTATTGCCATGATTTTAGAGTTGCCGACAACTGTCAGAGCACCTGCTGCTATGCATGATTTAATTATGATGGCACGCAAAATCTCTCAACGGTTACAAGGCCGATTATATGATATGGATAAGCATTTAATTAAAGAATCTGACTTACAATCCATGCGAGATGCCGCATTAGATTACGAATCTGAACCGATTGCTTAGTTATTTTTAATTATGTTGACTAGTGTTTAGTTAAATACATTATTTTCTAAAAAGGGTTGTTATAAATTTTAATGACCTACCTCCCGTTTACATCGCCAAAAGTACCTTCATGCCTACAATAACGCATAAAAAATTAAATGAGTTAAAGCAAAAACTTGCCAAGTTAAATCATGCTTATTATGTGCTAGATAATCCCTTGATAAGTGATGCTCAGTATGATGAGCTTTATCAAGAACTAGTTGCTATAGAACGCGAAAATCCTCAATGGATTACGCTGGATTCACCCACTCAACGAGTCGGTGATAAACCTTTGTCTCATTTTGAATCGGTAACACATGCAGTCCCCATGTTTTCTTTAGATAATGCTTTTTCTCAAGAAGATTTGTTTGATTTTCAGCGCCGAATAAAAGAACGTTTAAATACAGATTCAGAAATTGAGTTTTCGGCTGAACCTAAAATGGATGGTTTGGCAATTAATATACGCTATGAAAACGGCAAACTTACCCAAGCGACTACACGTGGTGATGGATTGGTTGGCGAGGATGTTACTCATAATATTCGCACGATGCAATCGGTACCACTACATTTGTTAGGTGAAGGTTGGCCTGATATTCTTGAAGTTCGTGGCGAAGTTTTTATGTCGAAAAAAGTATTTAACCAGTTAAATGCCGAAAGTATTCAACGTGGTGATAAACCTTTTGCAAATCCAAGAAATGCTGCAGCGGGTACCTTACGTCAGCTTGATCCTAAAATAGCAGCTCAACGAAAGTTAAGTTTGTATCTCTATGGATGGGGTCAAATTAGTGACAATAGCCAACTTCCAGAAACTTATGATGCCGTTATAAATCAATTCAAGCTTTGGGGGTTGCCAACAAATCCAGATGCTCAAGTGGTTATAGGCTCTAAGGGTATGTCTGAATACTATGATATGTTGATTGAGAAAAGGCCTAATTTAACCTATGAAATTGATGGAATTGTTTATAAAGTTAATGCATTAAACACACATCAAACGCTTGGCTTTACTGCTAAAGCACCACGTTGGGCCATTGCCCGTAAATTTCCTGCAGAAGAAGTTTGGACCAAATTGCTAGAGGTTGAAATTCAGGTTGGGCGAACAGGGGCTTTAACGCCTGTTGCTCGATTAGAACCGGTTGCTGTTGGAGGCGTTATTGTTTCTAATGCAACGCTACATAACCAAGATGAAATTGATCGAAAAGATGTACGTATTGGCGATATGGTTATTGTTAGACGGGCAGGCGATGTGATTCCTGAAGTGGTTGGCCCTGTGTTAGCACAACGTCCTGACAACGCAAAAAACTTTGTTATGCCTCATTCTTGCCCAGAATGTGGTTCTGAGGTTATTAAAGAATCGGATAAGGCGGTTTATCGTTGTACTGGCGGGCTTTATTGTCCGGCACAACGCAAACGTGCTTTACAGCATTTTGTATCACGTAAAGCGATGGATATTGTTGGTTTAGGTGATAAGTTAATTGATCAATTGTGTGATTCAGGCAGAGTAAAACACCCTGATGATTTGTATAGACTTGAGGCTAAAACTCTTGAAAGTATGGAGCGCATGGCTAGTAAGTCTGCGCAAAAAGTCATTGATGCTATTGAAGAATCAAAAGAAACAACCTTAGCACGCTTTATCTTTGCTTTAGGCGTTCCTGAAGTAGGTGAAGTAACAGCAAAAAATTTAGCTAACCATTTTTTAAGTTTAGAGGCGATCAAAACCGCTGATCATGAACAGCTTTTGAACGTATCTGATGTAGGTGAAATTGTAGCTGATCATATTGTGACCTTCTTTCAACAGCCGCATAACGAAGAAGTGATTAATGGACTAATCGTTGCCGGAATTCATTGGCCAACGCCTGTTAACAATAAGGTTTCTAATAATTCTAATTTTGTAGGAAAAGTCGTTGTTTTAACAGGAACATTACAGCAAGTATCTAGAACGGATGCAAAACAAAAACTTGAAACGTTGGGGGCTAAAGTCACCGGAAGTGTTTCGTCTAAAACAGACTATGTTATTGCAGGCGAAAAAGCAGGTTCAAAATTAACCAAAGCAGAACAACTTGGCATTTCTGTTTTAACTGAGGCAGAATGGATAGAAATGATAGGAGAAACGAATGGTTAGACCACGTAATGTAGGCCGAGTTCAAGCAAAAAAAGAAGTTCCGGATTGGGAGCAAGAGGAGTTTGAAAGCCGAAGTGATATAAAAAGAGCGGCTCAAGCGGTAACGGATTTGGGTGAGCAGTTGTCAGAAATGACAGAACCTCAAATTAAAAAATTACAACTTCCTACCACACTGCAAGATGCTCTTTTGCTATTAAAACGCATGGATAAAGGGCCGGCATTAAAACGCCAAAAACTTTATATAGGTCGTTATTTAAGGCAGGATGAACCTTTAATTGCCGAAATTAAAGAAAAATTAGCTGAAATTGAAGCTAAAAAGAAACAGCAAAATGCGCACTTTCATAAATTGGAAAAATGGCGTGATCGTTTGATTGAAGAAGGCGATGACGCCTTGCATGAGTTTTTGAACGTATACACTCAAGCAGACCGTCAGCAGTTACGTCAGTGGATTCGTAATGCTAAAAAAGAACAATCGCAATCTAAACCACCCAAGTCTGCTAGAGAGCTGTTTAAATATCTTAAAGGCTTAGAGTGGTAAGCTTATGATTTATAACGGGTAGTTTATCTTAGATAAACTACCAGGCCTGGTCATTCATTTAGTAATCTGTATAAGTTAAATTTTATACATCAATTTGTATAAGTTTTTAAAAATTGAACTTAATCTGACAGGACAACAGTCAATTACGATTCTAATTTAATAACCAATTATAATGAGATAAGAGTTTTTTTCATTTTTGTGATGATTAATATTGAAGCTTGGACAAACGCCTTAAGTCCCCTTGTAATAAATGGTGCAAGGTTCTTGGTGTAGAGAACGGTAAAAAAAACGCTGCTGTTTCTCGTCTCTACAGCCGAGTTCTTCGTTTGAGCGTAGCGAGTTCAGCGTTTTCAGTTCACAAGCTTAGAACTTGCCCATTTATGGAGCGGGGTTTGTTTTTTGGTTACTTTTTGCCAAATTGCAAAAAGTAACGGGAAGCCTGCGTGACAAAATTTAAGGCGAAGGCTCAATATTTTAAAAGGCTTCTCAACCACTGTACTATCTTATTAAATCCAAGTCTTTACATATAAGTAATCTGTTTTTTCGGGTTTCTATATGAATTTTGGCAACTATTCTTTTGTTCTAAAACGCCATTCAAATAAAATTAATCCAGTGATAACTAGGCTTGTTCCTAGCCAAGTTGTTACTGTTAAGCTCTCATTATTTAATAAATAACCAAATAATAAAGCAAACACTGGGGTTATAACGGGGATTAATGCTACTTTCATTGCATCTACATTTCTTAGAACATAAAAGTAGAGTAAGAAACCAATTACTGAACCGACTGATGCGGCGTATAAAATTGCATAAACTTCTCTAGGCATAAGTGCCGGCCAGTCAAATAGAGTGCCGGGTGCAATTAAAAAATGCCCAATGACAGTAAACCATAAAGCGCCTACTACAACATTTAATGCAGGTAAATTTGTACCACACCGTTTAACTAAGACACTTCCTAATAGTGAAAGCTAACCGCTATCAAAGCGACACCAATCGCCATCAATTGCATATGCATTAAATCTAAATCAATATTTGGAATAAAAATGCTTAATAATCCGGCTAAAACTAAAAATACCGCCATTATTTTTTGTAAGGTCAGTGGTTGGTTAGGCAATAAAAAATAAGCAAATACGCCAGTCGTTACCGGGGTCATGGCAAAAATGATTGCTACCCAACCAGAAGGAAGATATTGACCCGCCCAATACATTAATGTCATACCTCCAAAGATAGGCATGGCTGCAAAAAAATAAACTTTTAATGCCGCAAAATCATACTGAAAGGGCTCTTTTCTCAACCAGTAAAAAATCGGCAAGATAAGAAGTGCGCCTAAAGCAGTACGTGAAGCAACCCCAAAAAACCAATCGGTCTCCCCGCTCCACACAATCGCTAAAGGCGTTGTGGTCCAGATTAATACAACAGTGATTTACGCCAGAACTACGGTCATTTTTAACTCGCTTAGGTGATTCGGTTATTTGATTTAAGGGGAACTTAGTCTGGGTTAGATGAAATCTAGGCTAGATTCGTTTTGTGTAAAGTCTGAAATTAATAGAGAGTGTTTATTAATTGAGACCTTTGCATGAGATAGGTGCGAAAGAAAAATAGGCGTGAGTATCCCTTGAGGGTAAAAAATTTGCCTGATTCTCGACTTACCCCTTCGGGCGTCGAGTTCTTCGTTTGCGGCGGAAAACGCAGGGAATAACTAACTATTCGCAAGTTGTCGCCCACCGGAAGTGCCCTTGGGGTACAACAAAAATCGGGTGAATTTTTACCCTCAAGGAGCACCTAGAACCATTTTTACTCGTGCATACTCTCGTGCAAAGGTCTCAAATAGTTTCAAACAAACCTAATGCACGATTTTTTTGAACTTGCTGGGCTGTAAATAATTGACCATTCATAGCAATATAAACACTGGGTTTTGCAAGTTGTACGGCCATTAAAGCACTCGCTATATTAAAGCTGGCATCGGAGTTACCTAATTTAAAAGGACGCATTGCACCGGTTAATACAATGGTTTTATTTAACAAGCCTGGTCGGTTTAATAAATACTCAGCGGTTTGGCACATAGTATCAGTTCCGTGAGTGATAACGATGTGAGAATGATGGCTGGTTAAGCAGGCCTGGTAAATTATCTCACGGTCAGTATCCGTCATTTCTAAGCTATCTTTAAGCATTAAAACCTGTGATTGGATATCAAGTGTTGTATTTGCTTCAGATAACAGTTCTGATAGGTGAGTTTCAGAAAATACCAGTTCACCACGAATAGCATGATAATCTTTATCAAGCGTTCCACCAGTAATGAGTAGCTCTATTGTTAAATCGTTCATACTTTTGTGTAAAGGACTCTTAAATTAGGGTTGACGAAGTATACCTGTAACAATTCCTAAAATTTCAATATCTTCATTTTTAAGAAAAATTGGTTCCATATCTGCATTTGCAGGTTGTAATCTAACGCCAGTTTTTTCAATGTAGAGTTTTTTCATGGTTACTTCTTCATTGTTAATGCGAACAACAACAGATTCACCATTTTCAGCAGAAGAGCGGCGTTCGATAATGACAATGTCACCATCTTCGATGTTCTCTTCTATCATTGAGTTACCTTTTACCCTTAATGCAAAAGTCTCTTTTTTAACCATACTTGCCGGAACTGAAACCGTGTCGTAGTCCATTTCCATTTGTATCGGTTCACCAGCAGAGGTCCAGCCTAAAACCGGAATAGACACAAAATCTATATCAACCATTTCTATGGGATCAGCGGCTTGCAGTTGCATTTTTTGATTACGTTTTGGAATTAAATAAGCAAGATTAGACATAGTGTTCTCTCTTTAGGTAAAACAATTAAGAGATCTTTGCACCCAAGGGCATAAACACGAGTCGTGGATGTAAGAAAAAAAGTGAAAGAATCCTTTAGGTTGAAGATAGAGGATTATGGCCTTTTTTAAACATTCATCGACTTTTGCAAAAATCTCAATAAGGTCTTGTTAAATTATTCTTCGTTTAAATCGGTTGGCTCGGGTAAAACCTGTTTAAAGGGTTTTACATGAACTTCTTTGTAAACGCCAGTTTCTAAATAAGGGTCGTTGTTAGCCCAGTCTTTTGCGGCTTCTAATGATGGAAAATCGGCCACGATTAAACTACCGGTGAAGCCGGCTTCACCGGGTTCTACACTATCGATAGCTGGATTAGGTCCCGCTATGACTAATCGATTTTGTTCATAAAGTTCTTTTAAACGGGCAATGTGCTTAGGGCGTGCTTTTTCACGCAATGGTAGGCTATTTTCATTATCGTAAGCAAAAATTGAATATAACATCCATCAGTCCTTTTTATCATTTGGTTGAGTTGAATGGTTTTTATTAAGCTGTTCAATTAATTCATCATCAGAATGACCTTCTTGCAAGGCTTGTTTTTCAGCCTCTGAATCCGACTCTTCAATATAACGGCTAATATATATGCCTTGAATAATAATGAAGACTAGTGTCATTCCCATTAAACCAAAAAGTTTAAAGTCTACCCAGGTATCTGTGTCGTAATTGAAAGCAACATAAAGGTTGGTAACTCCTGAGATGATAAAAAATACAATCCAAAGCCAACTTAATCGTATCCAAATATTGTCTGTTAAAGCAATGGCTTGGCTCATCATGCGTTCAATAATGGGTTTTTCACCAATATAGTGGCTTCCTAAAAAGACTAGTGCAAACCCCCAGTTAACAATAGTGGGTTTCCACTTAATAAAGTCTTCGTCTTGCAGGATTAAGGTTAATCCACCTAAAACTAAAATTAAGGCTAAGGTAATAAGATGCATTTTTTCTACACGTTTATGCTTAAGGTAGAAATAGGCAACTTGCGCAATAGACGCAACAATAATTACGGCGGTAGCCGTGTAGATGTCGTACATCTTGTAAGCAATAAAAAAGAGTACAACGGGAAAAAGGTCAAATAATAATTTCATGTAGCCAAACGTTTTTTTATGTTAATTTAGAGGGATTCTATATGGGTTTGCTAAGGATTAAAAGGTACAAATTATGAAAGTTGATTTTCATTGCCACACAACGGCCTCTGATGGCAGTTTATCACCTAAAGAAATCATTGACTTAGCACTAAAACATGAAGTAACCACTTTAGCTATTACTGATCATGATACTACCTCAGGTTACGAACAAGCTTTAGATTATGCGAATAAAAACAATATTCAATTAATTACCGGTGTAGAGGCTTCGTGCACTTGGAATGGCCATACCATTCATATAGTTGGTTTAGATTTTGATTTAAATAACCAAGTTTTACAAAATGGATTAACGTCCATAAGGGAGTTACGCCATGAACGCGCGAATAGCATGATTGAAAAACTCGCTAGTAAACCCCATATAAAAATTGAAAATCTTGAAGATAAGCTTTGGAATTTAGTCGGTGAGGGCGTTGTAGGGCGTGGCCATTTTTCTCAACTTCTTCAACAAGAAGGATTGGTTAAAACGGGTCAACAAGCTTTTGATCGTTATCTAAAAAAAGGTAAGCCAGGGCATGTAGGCGTTACCTGGCCTGATTTAGCTGAAGTGGTTGATTGGATAAATCAAGCAAATGGCATTGCGGTCATCGCTCATCCAGGTATTTACAAATTTACCAGTAATAAATTAAATCGTCTAATAACTGATTTTAAAGAAGCCGGTGGCCAAGCAATGGAGGTAGTTAATCAACCAAGACATTGTGCGGATATTAATGGTATGGCTGAAAGAGCCCTAAGGAATGAACTCTACGCTTCTTTAGGTTCTGATTTTCATCGCCCTGAACATAGCTGGCGCGGGTTGGGTTGGTTAGCGCCTATGCCTCAAACGGTTAAACCAGTATGGGAGTTATTTAGAAGCTCTATTATTTAAATAGAGTTTTACATCAATTAGTTGCAAGAATAAAGCTAGATAATACAAGACTGATTAAAAGTCTGATTGCCGCCGATAAATCTGACAATATCTAATCACTAGTGGAGAGTTTAGATTTAGTGAGGTAATTTTTACTCCATTTTCCTTTCAAGCCCGCTGTATGAGAAGAAATAGCGTATAATTAGCGCTTGTTTTTTTGACGTATGTTTTTTAGGGTTTGTTGTGGCTAGAAGTTGTAAATATATTAGTGTTCATCCAGATAATCCACAATCAAGATTATTGGAACAAGTTGTTGATATTCTAAATAAAGGTGGGGTAATTGCTTACCCAACTGAATCGGGTTATGCGTTAGGTTGTTTATTAGACATTAAAGATGGTGCGGATAGAATTCGTCAAATAAGACATCTTGATGAAAAGCATGAACTGACTCTAATGTGTCGCGATTTAAGCAATTTATCAGAGTATGCCAAAGTTGGAAATACACAATTCCGTTATTTAAAAAATCACTTGCCAGGGCCATACACTTTTATCCTGCCAGCAAGTAGAGAAGTTCCTAAACGTTTACAAGCACCCAAACGTAAAACTATCGGTTTGCGTGTTACGCCAAATATTGTCACTAATGCCTTATTAAAATATTTTGATAAACCATTGCTAACGGCAACCTTAATTCAACCCGAGGAGTCTTCTCCAATGACAGATGGTTGGAGTATTCAAGAAGAATATGCTCATTGTTTAGATGCGGTGCTTGATGGTGGTTTTAGTGGTTTTGAACCAACAACAATTATTGATTTTACCGAAGAAGAACCTGTTTTGGTTCGTCAAGGTCAGGGAACCTTTTTAGAATGAATGAATTAACGATTATCCAAAAAATAGCGGTTTGGGCTTTACCCGTTATTTTCGCAATTACTTTACATGAAGTGGCTCACGGTTGGGTGGCTTCTAAATTTGGTGACCAAACGGCTAAAATGTTAGGGCGTTTAACACTAAACCCAATAAAACATATTGATCCCATTGGTACGATTGTCGTCCCTTTAGCCTTGCTTTTTTTAGGAGGTTTTATTTTTGGTTGGGCTAAAGCGGTTCCCGTTGATACTCGCAATTTTAAAAATCCAAGTCGAGATATGGCTTGGGTTGCCATAGCTGGCCCAGCATCTAACTTAATTATGGCGATAATTTGGGCTGTGATTGCTAAAGTAGGTATGGTTTTACAGGCTTCATCCCCAGATATAGGGTTGTTTTTAATTTACAGTGGTTTAGCAGGGATTAGCATTAACTTAATATTATTAGTGTTAAACCTCATCCCAATACCACCGCTAGACGGTAGCCGAGTTTTATCGGCCTTTTTACCTAAGAAATTGTCTTGGCAATATAATCAATTAGCCCCATATGGCTTTTTTATTATTTTAGGTCTTATGTTTTTAGGTTTATTAACGCCTCTATTAATGGGGCCTTATAGCATGTTTAAAGATATGATTTTTACTATCGTTGGGCTATAGGTATAAAGTTATTTACTGTAATCACAAAGTCGCCAATGGCAAAACTGAATAAAGAGAAAATATATGAATCAACCCACAGATGAAAAGCTTCAAAAAATTCTAGCACGTGCTGGTTTTGGTTCAAGACGCTCAGTTGAAACGCTTATTAGTGAAGGCTTGGTTAAAGTTAATGGCCGTACCGCTAAACTAGGAGACCGTGCCACGCCCGACGACAAAATAAAAGTGCGAGACCAGGCTGTTAAAGAAACGCGTTTACAAAAACAACCAACCCAAGTGATTTTGTATAACAAACCTGAAGGGCGTGTATGTTCGCGTAATGATGATAAAGGACGAGACACGATATTTGAACAGTTACCTCGTATTATCAATGGTCGTTGGATTAGTATTGGACGTTTAGATTTAAATACGAGTGGTTTATTAATCTTAACCAATAACGGCGAATTAGCTAATCGTATGATGCATCCCTCTTATGAGGTTGAACGTGAATATACTGTACGTGTTTTTGGTGAGGTTAGTGATGATGCGTTACAACAGGTTGTAAAGGGCGTGCAGCTCGATGACGGTCCAGCAAAATTTACAAAAGTATCTAAGATGCAAACTACATTAGAGGGCGAATCAATCAATAAATGGTACAAAGTCACCATTAAAGAAGGGCGTTTTAGAGAAGTTCGTCGAATTTGGGAAGCAGTAGGTGTTCAAGTCAGTCGTTTGCATCGTGTTCGTTATGGTCAATTTACAATTCCTAGAGCGCTCCGTAAAGGTAAAACAGAAGCCTTGACCTGGAAGCAGATTAACCAGTTATTAAAGTCTGTTGATTTGAAAGAAGAAGCGCGTCCAGATTTACGCAGCAATAAACAAGCGGGTGAAAGAAAGCAAAAGCGTATGAACTCTAATTCTAAACCCGTTGCTAGAAAACCCTCATCTAAACGAACCATTCATGACTTGAGTGATGGTTTTAATAAACGTAGAAAGTAATAAAACCCGGTTAGAGTTTATAGGTTTTTAAAACTTACCAGGCCTGGTAAGTTTTATTTTGATTGAGCTTTTAACGCGTTAATAATCGCTTAATATGTAAAAAAGGTTAATAATTCAGCCTCTCATAGGGGTTAACGATACTAAAGCTTTTAACATAAATAATTTCGCAAGCCCCTGCACCTTGATCACTTCTTACCATGGATGTTTTCCACTTCCAGCCAGTGTTTTTCTTAACATTTACTAAGTAGCCTTTTATATTGACTAAGTCACCATTACGAATTTTTTTGAACTCTTCAGCAATGACCTCATTATCAGGAATTAGGTGCATATTTGCACTACTATTAATGACCTCATTTTTAGGGATAGGTAAGTTATCCGTTTCCCATTTATACCAACGTTTTTCTTGCCAAATATCGAACTGATTGATAATCGTTTCATCCGACATTTGCCCCCAGCCAAGGGCTAAATCAATAGGGGATATTCGTGCTTCTTGGTCAAAATAATAACGAGATGCAGATAGTACTCTAGCTTCTACTTCAAAAGTAGCTCGAGGATAATAGGTATAGTCTCCTTTACGAAACGATCTTTGATCTGTTGAGTTTTGGTAAGGCGTTCCACTTGCGATAACTCCAGGCCCTAATTCAGGCGCATTACCAATATAGTAAAAGTGTTTCCAGGCAAAAAAGACAATAATTAAAAAGATGATTTTTTTCATAGATTGAATTCTATCATTAAAATCTAATAATGCGGTGGTGGAGTTTCATCTTGTGGATCTTTAATACTCTCTTGTTTAATGGTTTTAATGTAATCGGTTAGTAATGACAACTTTTTTTCTAAAAGTTGAATTTCTTGGTGTTGCAGTGCAATGGTTCGCTCTAAGGCTTCAATGCTATCATCGTGAAATGACTGATTCATTTCTAGTTGATCGATACGTTCTAAAAGTTGTTTGTTATTAGGCATGATGTCAATTTTGTAAGTAATGTAGAGGGTTTTGTACGAAGTATAAATTGCTTGTCTCTACTTCGTGCAAAGACCTAAGTGAATAAGTTGAGCAGTGAGCTAGTTTGCTAAGCTCGCTCAGTTAGCCAAGTTAAGGTTTTGTTTTGAGAATCGGTTTTTCTAAGAGTCACTCTATCCTTAGGTGGCATCTCCAGTTGAATATGAGTTGTTCTTAATTCATCTCTTCTAAAATAATGACAACGCAATGGTTTAGAGTTGTCATGTCTTGCTAATAGTTTTTCTAGTTGAGACTTAGTGTCGATACGTAAATCATTTAAGGCGATGATTTGATCTCCTGCGGATAAACCAGCATGATAAGCAGGCTGCTCATTCCAAACATGCGTCACCTTTAATGTTCCTTGGAGGGTAGGGCTAACATTGGCACCTAAAAAATTAGGTAGGCTGTTATCGTCATTAACACTTGCTGAATCTGCAGAACTATTAGAATTATTGGTTAAAGCACCGCCTAAATCATCTAAACTAGTTAATGCTCTTAATTCAAACTGATAACCAAATTCTGCAAATAAATCCTCAAAAGGGATGTCTTTAGTGCCAAATAAATAATCTTCAAAGAACGGCGTTAAGTTTATTCCACTAGCTTCTGAACAAATTGATTCTATTTGTCCATCTTCTAGTCCTGTTTGACTTTTGCCAAACTGATTCCAAAGGCTTAATAAAACATCATCTAGTGATTTTTTACCCTTGGTCTCTTTGCGAATGGTTAAATCAAGTGCCAGAGCAATTAAACTTCCTTTAGTGTAATAGCTAATAATCGCATTAGGCGCATTTTCGTCTTGTTGGTAAAACTTTGTCCAGGTTAACCAACTTGACTCTGCAACGGATTGTTTGAAACGTCCTGGCATCCTGTAAACTCGAGTCATTTGTTTAGCTAAGATTTGTAGGTATGTCTGTGTGTCAATTAATCCTGCTCTGTGTAAGATTAAACCATCGTAGTATGAGGTTATTCCTTCAAACCACCACAGTTGATTGGTATAAACGGAAGTTTGTAAATCACTTGCTTGGTATGGCTTAGGTTGAATGCGTTTCACATTCCAAGTATGAAAATACTCATGACTGCAGAGTTCTAAGAACTGTAAATAGCCATCAGTTGCTTTACCCATGCCCTTATAAGGTAAATCGTCGCGACTACAAATCAAGGCTGTAGAGTTACGGTGTTCTAATCCACCGTAATCACTACCCGTTACCATAACCTGAAATAGATAATCTTCAACGGGAGCAGGTTGTCCAAATAAATTTATCTCCGTTTCACATATTTTAATTAAGTCTTGTTTTAAACGTGTTTCATCGCACTCAAAAATTCCGGTTATGACCATTTTATGAGGCACACCACAAGCTTCAAAACAAATTTCAGTAAAGGTCCCCATCTCAACGGGATAATCAATTAATGCGCTATAGTTGTCTGCTTGATATAAACCAAAACCATTGTCATCAACCTGCTTTTGAGGCATGCCTGTGGCGACTTTCCAGTTATTTTCTTTGGTAACTGAAGAAGGCTCAATAATTACTTCACAAGGCTGACTATTTTGATTTATTACCTCTAAAAAAACAGAAGTACCATTAAAAAAGGCATGAGATTCATCAAAATGAGCTCCGCGAACGGATAAATCCCAAGCATAAACGTAATACTCAACGGTTACCGCCTCTAAACTTGAAAAAGACCAGTTTGACTTATCAATAGTATGCAGTTCAATGGAATCACCGGAAGCGCTGATAACCTTGATTTCAGTAAGATGTTTGGCAAAGTCTCGAATTAAATAACTACCAGGTATCCAGTTAGGTAGGCGCAGGTTTTGAACTGGCTGGATGGGGTTTGAAATGGCTAAAGTTACTTTTAAATAGTGTGATTTAGGGTCAAAGGCTGAAATTTGATATTGAATCATAATGGTCTAATACGCTTTTTTTGTGTGTACTTAAATGATAAAACAGCTTTGCCAAAATTAATAAAAAGAATGCTTAATGTTTTTATAAAACGTACTTAATTTGTGCAAAGCTCTTAAATAAAACTAGTCTGCTTTAGGGGGTAAAGGCAAGGGTAAACAGAGTTTTTTATTTTTAATGGCAGTTAAGGTTTTGAGAGTTAAATGGAAAATAAGTGCAGATAAAATTGAGAGTAAAAACATTGCAACATAACTGTAAAAGGCTAGTCCAAGCTGTTGATACATAACAAAAGTTGCCAGAGTAATAGCACCTAAAGGAAACGTGTAAGCCCACCATGCGATTGAAAAGGGGACGTTAATAAAACGCACTATTTGACTCAATAATAGTAGGGTTAAAAACAGACCGGTGTAGTAGAGAATTCTGGCAAACTCATCCACACCTGCCATACCGTTTAAACTCATATAGGATAAAAATCCAAGCGAAGGGGGGGCAATTAATATAAATAAGGTAGGTTCAAGTAATTTAAGTAATGGCGGATGAAAGAACAAACGATACATTACAATACTGCTAAGAATAATCCAAAAAACCAAGCCTATACTAAAAAAGAACCAACCTAATTCGACATTAGCAAAGTGTACCGCACCCAGTGGAATAACAATAGCGCCAACCACGGGGATAAACCAAGCGGGATTCATATCGGTAATTTGCCATTTTTCATGATGAATCCAATTGCTGAGAATATAAATTAATAAACCAAATTGCACTACAGCACCAATAACCCACATGATTTGAGCTAAATCAAAAGCGATATCTCTAAAAATTAAACTTAGTAATAACAGACTAATACTAAACGTAGGAAAAAAATGTAATAAAACGGGATGATTAAATTCGGCAATGACTTGGCTGGAGTTTTTTAGTAACTTTGTAAAATAGGCAATCGTTAAAATGGCAAAAATAGTCGTCGTAAAAAGGGCTAAACTATAAAACACATTAATAGATATACCAATCTGATGGTTTGCTGCTTGAAATCCAAGCGTTAATCCTGAAAACCCCATAACTGCACCAAATAAGTTAATAGGAATATTCGCAATTCGACTGGTATTTTGATTTTGCATGATAGTAAGTACTCTACTTATGACGATTAATAGAAAGCATTTTTTATGCTGTTAATTCAAGTATTATAAGATAGAATTTTTACATAGATTTAAATTAACCATTTTTTATAATCAATAAGGTGTCAGATTGCGTTTAAATTACCTACCTAGTATTTTGTTTTTTGGTATGCCCATGGGATTGATTGGTGCAGGACTAAATGCAAGGCATCTTCAAGAGTTATTTAATATAGAGTTTGATTTCTCAATAGCAATATTATTTTATGGATGGATTGCGTTTGTATTTGTTTTAACTCATTACGTATGGCATCTAATCAGAGCCACTAATCGAAATAAATTAATTCTGGAATGGTATGACCCTTTTAGAAGATCGTTTTTACCCTCGGTAAGCTTAACGACTATTCTATTTTTAATGAGTGTTTATCAAGTATTAGATAGCTATTATTTAATTGACCAGGCCTGGTTGTTTTACACCATTCTTTTTGTTGCTTTGATGCATTTCTTAATGAATATTTTTTTAGTTAATGGTTGGTTGTTTGATTCTAATCTTCAGCTGAATCATCATAAACCAACCTGGTTTATTTTATTATCTGCCAATTTTGTGATTGTGATTGCGTTAATGAGTCAGTTTGGTACAAGACAAACACCCTGGGTCTATGAGTTTAGCTATTTCTTCTTTTCAATTGGCTTGTTTCTATGGCTGGCATTTTCAACATCACTTTTTTACCGGTTAATGTTTAGTGTGCCGTTACAAGTCCAATTAAGACCAAGTTTGTTTATATTTTTGGCGCCACCATCTTTAGCTTGTGTCGCTTCATTATTTATTTCTGATGCTTATATACACTCAGGAATAATTACTCTTGAGGCTGTTAATATCGTAACTTGGTTTAGTTATGGCTTTGCCTCAATGATGTTATTAATTTGGCTTGTCAATTACCGGTTCTTTATGAAGGGAGGCTTGACTATGGCCGGCTGGTCTTATGTTTATCCATTAGCCGCTTATGGTTTAGCATCTCAATACCTTGCTCAAGCTTTAGAGAGTAAGTTTATGGCTGTGTATAGCATATTTATATTCGTCGCCGTATTAAGCTTAATTATTATGCTAAGTATTTGGCTAGTAAAAGCCGCAATAGAATTTAATGAGAATAAAATAGCTCAGAGTTAAAAGAGTTAAAAGAGTTAAAGAAAGGTCTCAATTAAACAAATTTAGCGTATATCTTAATTTTCAATTTCTCGTTACCCTCTCAGCGTTTATAATAAGCGTTTTTCGATTATCTTATATTTTGGAGTCTTCCTGTGATTCGTACTCGCTTTGCCCCTAGTCCAACCGGTTATTTACATATTGGTGGCGTTAGAACAGCTCTTTATTCATGGCTTTATGCTAAAAAACAGGGCGGTGAATTTACTCTGCGAATTGAAGATACAGACTTAGAACGTTCAACAGAAGAGTCAGTAAATGCCATTTTAGAAGGTATGAGTTGGTTAGGTCTTGATTATGACCAAGGGCCTATTTATCAAACTGACCGTTTTGATCGTTATAAAGAAATTATTCAACAACTGTTTGATAAAGATCTAGCTTATTACTGCTATGCAACTCCAGAAGAGTTAGATGAAATGCGTGAGGCGCAAAAGGCAGCCGGCGAAAAACCTCGTTATGATGGTCGTTACCGAAATTTTGATGGTGTTCCTCCAGAAGGAATTAAGCCCGTTATTCGTTTTAAAAACCCAGAAGAGGGTGATGTAATAATTGAAGACCTTGTTAAAGGTGAAGTCATTGTTAATAACAAAGAGTTAGATGATTTAATTATCGCTCGTCCTGATGGTACACCAACCTATAACTTTACCGTGGTAGTTGATGATTGGGACATGGGAATGACGCATGTTATTCGAGGTGATGATCACCTTAATAACACCCCACGCCAAATCAATCTTTATAAAGCGATTGGCGCAGAAGTACCAAAATTTGCCCACATCCCTATGGTATTAGGAGAAGATGGTAGTCGTTTATCTAAACGTCACGGTGCAGTGAGCGTGCTTCAGTATAAGGAACAGGGTTTCTTACCAGAAGCCTTGCTTAACTATTTAGTGCGTTTGGGTTGGTCCTATGGTGATAAAGAAGTTTTTTCCATTGATGAAATGGTACAGCACTTTGATTTAGACTCTGTAAATGGTTCACCCTCTACGTTTGATACCGCAAAATTAACTTGGATTAATGAACAGCATATAAAGTCTGCACCAGCAGAGTATTTAGCAACGCACTTATCGCCTTTTGTAGCGCAACTAGGTTGTGATTTAAGTCAGGGGCCTGCTTTAACTGATGTGGCCGACTTATTACGTGACCGCGCTAAAACGTTGATAGAAATGGCTGACGGTTCAGTATATTTCTATTCTGATTTTGAAGAGTTTGAAGCGGGGGCAGCTAAAAAGCATCTAAGACCGGCTGCAGAAGAACCATTGCGTTTAGTTTTAGAGAAATTAAGTGCTTTAACAGAATGGAACGCAGAAGCGATTCATGCCGAAATTGATGCAACAGCAGAAGCACTAGAAGTAGGCATGGGAAAAGTGGGGATGCCACTACGTGTTGCAATAACAGGAGGAGGGCAATCTCCTGCAATTGATGCTACGGCCGAGTTAATTGGCAAACCTCGTTGTATGACACGTTTAAATATGGCTTTAGAATTTATCGAAAAGCGTAAGCTAGCCCAATAGTTTCCAGCTCAATAAGTTTTTTACTTGAGTAAAATGTGTTTATTAAAGGTCGTTTAAGGATTACCCCCTAAGCGGCTTTTTTAGTTTTTATTATGGCTTTTATAAAGGCCAAAATTCAAAAAAGATATTACAAACAGGTGCTTAAAACATCAGTAAAATTTAAATTGTAAAAAGAGACGCTTTTTTTACAATTTATACTTGACGAAACAGCGCAACTCTATATAATACGCACGCATCAGCTCGAGGGGCTATAGCTCAGCTGGGAGAGCGCAACACTGGCAGTGTTGAGGTCAGCGGTTCGATCCCGCTTAGCTCCACCAAGTTGATAATATAGTCCGTCAGAAACCCACTAGGCCGGGAATCAAAGCTGATGGCAATTGATAGAATTTAGTTTTATCACATTATAGTGTCCCGTTCGTCTAGAGGCCTAGGACACCGCCCTTTCACGGCGGTAACAGGGGTTCGACTCCCCTACGGGACGCCACTATGCGGGAATAGCTCAGCGGTAGAGCACAACCTTGCCAAGGTTGGGGTCGCGAGTTCGATCCTCGTTTCCCGCTCCAATTTTAAGTGTGTTGATGACCTAGGCCATAACAATCATCAACAGACTTTAATAGCCTCTTTTGAGGCTGTTAGAACTTGCTAACCAATCCCTATCGATTTAATCGAAAGTAGTTGGTTAGCAACAATCTGTCCCGTTCGTCTAGAGGCCTAGGACACCGCCCTTTCACGGCGGTAACAGGGGTTCGACTCCCCTACGGGACGCCATATAAATAAACCCGCTAATGAGAAATCGTTAGCGGGTTTTTTATTGTCTAAAAATTTTACAATGTTAAAAAAGTAAAACTTTCATTAACTCCATTTATATAAGTTGGAAAGTGGTGGGGGGTAAACAGAGTTTTATCATTTATTTAGAAGTTCATACTTAACCAGGCCTGGTTGTTTTTTTAAGTTATTTTGAGACCTTGGGTGTAAAGATTTTATTTTATAGAATCCAATCAATCGGTTTTAATTGATACCGATTCTACATTGGAGATAATCTCAATATAATCAAGCAAATCTCCCAAGTTGGTTGAGTAATCTAACTCTAGTGTTAGATTCATTAATACACTGTTCTCTTGTGTATTAGTTTTGGTTTGAGATGATATTAAATTAATATCAAGCTCTGTTAAAGTGGTCATTACATCGCGCAGCAAGCCTTTACGATCAAAAGCAACAATTTGAAGTTCAGCCGTAAAAGAGGGTTGTTCTGCCTGTGCTTTATTCCAAGATACTTCGATTATTCGTCTTTGGTCATCATGAGATAGGTTGAGTATATTGGCGCAATCATGTCTATGAACCGTAATACCTCGTCCACGAGTAACAAAGCCGACAATGTCATCAAATGGCTTAGGGCTGCAGCAGGGTGCTAAATTTGTTTTAAGATGAATAGCACCAATAACATAAGCTTCTGCTTGTTCCTGTTCTTTTACGGTTTGGTCAAAGCTAAATATTTTCTGCTGTCGAATGTGTTCTTTTTCTGGTCTGAGCTCGGATTGAATGGCACTGGTTAACTGGCGCTCATTAATTCTGCCTTTACCAATGTCTTCAAATAATGCTTCTTCAGAGTCTACTCTAAAACGATTAGCAATTTTTTTACTGGATATGTTTTCAGCATGCAAACGTTTTATTTCTCGGTTGAATAGCGTCTCACCTGTTGTGGTGTTTTCGGTTTTATTTTGTTTATTAAACCAGTTTCTAACTTTGTTGCGTGCACTTGAGCTGGTTAGATACCCTAAATTAGGGTTTAACCAGTTACGGCTAGGCTCACCGTTTTTAATGGTTAAAACTTCAACCTTATCACCCGTATTTAAAACATAACTAAGTGGTTGAATGCGACCATTTACTTTTGCACCACGGCAACGATGTCCTAATTCAGTATGTATTTGATATGCAAAGTCTAAGGGCGTTGCACCTTGTCTGAGCGTTATAATCTCATTTAATGGTGTCATGATATAAATATGTTTGCTTTGCAGCTCGGTACTTATTTCTTTAAATACATCAGGATCGTCAGAGCTTTCCAACAACTGTCTTACATTAGCGATACTATGCTCTAGGTTTTCATCAAAATTACTGTTTCCACCTTCTTTATATCGCCAATGGGCGGCAATTCCATACTCCGCATTGTGATGCATTTCTGGAGTGCGTATCTGAATCTCAACAGTTTTTCCTTCTGGTCCAATAATGACAGTGTGTATTGATTGATACCCATTTTCTTTAGGGGTGGTAATGTAATCATCAAATTCGTGTCTAACATAGTTCCAGCGACTGTGAATAAGTCCTAATGCTTCATAGCACATCTGTACATTATCAACGTAAATACGAACAGCTCGTAGGTCATAGAGTTCTTCAATTGGAAGTGATTTACGGTTCATCTTCTTCCAAATGCTATAGATATGTTTTGGGCGTCCAGATATTTTAGCGTTGATATTTTGTTGCTTAAGCATTTGGTCAAGAGTTTCTAAAACGACATTAATGTAGTTTTCACGTTCAGAACGCTTGGCTTGCAATTGATGGGCTATATCTTTGTATTCTTCAGGGTGAAGGTATCGAAAAGATAAATCCTCGAGCTCCCATTTTAATTGGGCAATCCCCAAGCGGTTAGCAAGTGGAGAAAAGATTAATTCTGTCTCCGCGGCTATTTGATGACGAACCGCTTCCTCTTCATGTTTTAATTCTCTAAGACGAGCCACTCGATAGGCTAGTTTCATAATCATGATACGTATATCAGTAGTCATGGCTAAAAGCATCTGTCTCAAACGCTCATTCTGAACATCATCAGATTTTCTATCGACATCAAAATCTTTAAACTGATTAAGTTTACGAATTCCTTCAACTAACTTGGCAGTTCTTTCTCCAAATACTTCAATAATGTTTTCAATAGGGTAGATGGGTTCGAGATTACTGTCACTGATTAAAACAGCGATTAGGGTTTCTTCATCTAGCTTAAGGTTAGCCAGTATATGTGCCACGGCATAGCTACGTACTACGCCTTTTTCAGGAAGGTTATCTGCCTCTAACGCCATCGCACAAGCTTGCATGCCTTTATCTTGCTGCTCTTTGGTTAAACTAAAATCTTTAAAGACTTCATTATAGAGAGATTGGGTTGAATTCATCTGTGTGCCAAGTTTTATATTATTTTTATAGCAAAATATTTTAACGAGTTTTTTTACTTATAAGATGGTATTTTCACTAAAAGATTTTATCTGTAAACAAGTGGTGATAAATGAACTGGTTTATAGAGCCTTGCAATGCGATAATACGCCTAATTTTTAAACACGAATAATTCAAGTTGATTTTATTTTGACTCACCAAGCTTTGTTAAAAATACCAAAAAATGCTGTAAATAAGAACTTAACTCATGCTAATAGTGCAGTAGGTTTTTCTGTTGCGCCTATGCTCGACTGGACAGATAAACATTGTCGTTTTTTTCATCGTCAATTAAGTAACCAGGCCTGGTTATATAGTGAAATGGTAACAACCGGTGCTATTATTTATGGTGATAATCTACCGCGATTTTTGGGGCATAATGATTGTGAGGCACCAGTTGTGTTGCAACTTGGTGGTAGTCATTCTAAAGATTTAGCGACTTGCGCGGCCTTAGGTGAAGAGTGGGGTTACTCAGAAATTAATTTAAATGTAGGTTGTCCAAGTGATCGTGTGCAAAATAATATGATTGGAGCTTGCTTGCTTGGTCATCCTGAACTTGTTGCCCAAAATGTTGCCGCCATGAAAGCTAAAGTGAGCATTCCTGTTACGGTTAAAACTCGTATAGGTATTGATGAACAAGAAGATTTTCAAATTTTACGTAATTTTGTAGCAGGCCTGGTAAAAGCAGGGGTTGATGGGGTTATTATTCATGCCCGTAAAGCTTGGTTACAAGGACTCTCACCTAAAGAAAATCGTGAAGTTCCTCCTTTAAAATATGATTGGGTTCATAGAATAAAAGCTGAATTTCCAGACTTAGATATCGCTATCAACGGTGGGTTAAAAACTCATTCCCAAGCCGTAGAACATTACAATGAATATCAATCGTTACCTGCTGTAGATGGCGTTATGCTTGGTAGAACGGCATACGAGCAACCTTATTCATTGGCCGAAGTTGATCAGTTATATTATGGTGAAGATAAACCCATTATTACGCGAGACCAAGTGCTGGATAATATGTACCCTTATATTGAACAACATCTAGTTAATGGCGGTAAGCTTATTCAAGTAACACGCCATATGCTAGGGCTTTTTCATGGCTTGCCTGGTGGAAGAATCTGGCGACGTCATTTGTCAGAAAATGCTTTTAAAGCAACTGCCGGAGTTAATGTTGTGGAAGAAGCTTATAAAATGGTGTCTCAAGAAATTAAACGCATGGAAGATCGTACATGACTTTTTTAGAGGTTCCGTTTCGTGAAAAAGACCAAGCAAAATCGCTGGGTGCTCGTTGGGATGCGGTAAGTAAGCGCTGGTATGTACCTGAAGCTTTGAGTGATAAGCTTGATGATTTTCAAAAATGGTTACCTCAATCAAATGCTCACGCCGAATCTAACGATGTAACTTCCAATGTAACTACCAATGTAAACATCGATAAACAATCATTAAATCTCGCTTTTGAACCTTATAGCTCAAATGAAAATAAAGAACAAAAGGGCGCTAAGCTATCCGTTGTATTAAGTAAGGTGCAAGCTAATTTAAGGCAGGGTTTTCCTGGTGGAGTATGGGTGGTTGCTGAGATTGCCAACATCAATACTCGACGTGGTCATGTTTATTTGGAATTATCAGAAACGAATGACAGTGGTCAAGCGGTAGCTAACTGTAGAGCAATGATTTGGCAAAGCCAGGCTAATCGATTGTTAGAGCGATTTAATCTAGAAACTGGGAGTGAGCTTGCAATTGGTCAGAAAGTACTCTTTTTAGCAGAAATTAACTTTCATGAACAGTACGGGTTTTCTCTGGTTATTCAGGATTTAGACCCTAGTTATACGCTAGGTGAATTAGAACAAAAATTAAATAAAATCCGTAAAAGTTTGATTCAAAAGGGCATCTATCAACAAAATAAATCTCACTATTTGCCATTAGATTTTTTCCGAATTGCTGTTATAGCACCACCACAGGCTGCAGGTTTAGGTGATTTTAGAGCGGATGCTGATGAATTGCAGCAGCTTGGTTTATGTGAATTCACCTATTTCTACAGCAGTTTTCAAGGTGAGTCAGTTGAAAATGAAATGCTTGAAGCGATATCAGCAGTTAAGTCGCTTCATCAAACTAATCCCTTTGATGCCCTAGTCGTTATTAGGGGCGGTGGAGCTAAACTCGACTTAAATTCACTTAACATTGAATCTATAGCTGAAACATTGTGCTTGATTGAATTACCTGTTTTAGCAGGAATTGGGCATGAAAGAGATAATACAATTCTGGATGAAGTCGCCCACAGTCGTTTTGATACACCAAGTAAAGTCATAGGTTTTATAAAATCTCAAATCATACAACAAGCTAAAAATGCACAAACAAACTGGACTCATATTGAACAGTCCAGTCGTATACAGGTGCAAAATCTACATTACAAAATCAATAAGCTTAATCATGATATTACTCAAAACAGTTTAGGTTGTGTATATCGCTGGCAAAAACGTATTGAGCCCATTCATTATGAAATTAGCCGACTGAGTGAATCTAAAATATCTCGAGTTTCAAACTTAATTGATACCTTACATCAAACAATTAACTCTGAAGTTAAACGAAAAGTAGACTTGATTGAAAATGAAGTTAATCAGCTCCAACAAACCATTAGCCAAGAAGCAAAGAGAACTTTATCTACTCAAAAACAACAGATCATTCAATGGATTGCATTTATCTTAAGTTCAGGGCCAAAGTCTCAATTAAATAGAGGGTTTAGCCTGGTCAAGAATTCGAATGGGGAGCCAATTACGTCAGCTCAAGAAGCCATAAAGCAACCTATTATTGAGGTTGAGTTTAGCGATGGTATTATCGAAGCTGAAGTTGTAAAAAACCAAAAAATTAAACAAGTTAATTAGAGAGACCTTTGCACGAGAGTATGCGCGAGTAAAAATGGTTCTAGGTGCCCCTTGAGGGTAAAAATTCACCTGATTTTTGTTGAAAACCTTGCGAATAGCTAGCTATTCCCTGCGTTTTCCGCCGCAATCAGGTGAATTTTTCCTCATTTTTCTTTCGCACCTATCTAGTGCAAAGGTCTCAGAGAGTTTTGTTCGAATTTTAATCTAGAGCAAAGTAATTACAATATTTAAACCCGAATAAGAAGGGCGTCACTATGAGTCAAACAGCTGAAAGTTTTAAAGATAATTATCAAAAATTACAAGAGATTGCACAAAAACTCGCTAACAGTGGTGAGGTAGATATTGATGAGTTAGTTCCTATGGTTGATGATGCTACCAGGGCTTATCAATTATGTAAGTCTCGTATTGAGGCAGTAGAGTCAGCTTTAAATACACGTTTAGATAATGAAACGGGAAATGACTCAGGAAATGAATCTAATAAGGGTTCTGAGCAATAGAGGGTCTTGGAGAGTAATATGAAATCAGCAACTATTTATCATAATCCCCGTTGTTCTAAAAGCAGAAACACACTTAAGATATTAAATGAAAATAATATCAACATTAATGAAGTACGCTATTTAGAAAACCCACCAAGTAAATCTGAATTAGCTGAACTTTGTGAACTCATGAAGGTTAAACCCTTTGATATTATTAGAACCGGTGAAGCATTATTTAGCGAATTAGGTTTAACCAAGAAAGATTCGCGAAGTGATGATGAGTGGCTAGATATTTTAGCGGCTAACCCAAAATTGATTGAAAGACCGATTGTAAGAATTGAAGATAAAGCTGTCATGGGTAGACCACCAGAAAATGTTTTAGATATTCTTTGATCTATCCTTTAATATGTCTAGGAAAGTAAATAAGAAAGCAAAAATTCAAGTCATTAAATTCATAACTTAAAATAACCAGGCCTGGCACTAGTGTCCGGAATAATATTTCAGTACCACAATTCATATACCAGCCTCCCATAGCGGAAGTTGGTATTTCTTAAACTCTTCCCGTTGTTGTTTTCGCCTAAAGTATTCACTCTGCTGAATAGGTCTTTCAAACAACCCATGAGCAAGCCGCCAAAACGTTACTCTCAACGGTTCTGCTGACTTATTTTTCATCTGTTCAAGCTTAATCAATAGATACACAATAAGGGCTGATAGCACTTGGATACGAACAGCATTACTGTTTTGGCCAATGAAGCTTTTGATTTTGAGGTGTTGTTTAATCCATTTAAAAAATAATTCAATTTGCCAGCGTTGCTTGTATAGATGGGCAATCTCTTGAGCTGAACGCTCGAAGTCATTGGTAATCAATACCAATTCACCTTTATTATCGTCACGTTTGACAACAACACGGCGCATCTGGAATTGACCAAGACGTTTTTTCTGGCTTGAACCACTAAACTCAATGCATTGGTCTTCAAGAATATGAGGGGCTTTTTCATCGAGTTCGTAGGATTGTATGACGGTAATTGCCGCTCTTTTTTTCAAACGACAGACCAGCTTGATTTTTTGGTCATTGAGCTTTTTCCACCAGAGGTAGTCTAAGTACCCTTTATCCATCACATAGGTTGAACCTGGTTCTAAATTCCACTCTCGTGCTTGAGTAATATCAGGAATATTGGCCTGTGTGATTTCAAAACAAACAGGGACTTGGTTGGATAGTTCTAGTTGCATATGCAGCTTAAAGCCTGTGACTCGAGAACCTTGTACTGCCCAGTCAAAACCTTTACCGAGCAGTTGAATTGGAGAAGAGTCTATTAGATAGGTAAAAGCGTGGAGTTCTTTTCGTAATTGTCGATTCACACCAGCCATGAGTTGTTGGCAAAGTGCTTGGTAGACATCAGCAGAGCGTTTACGGTTTGCTTCAGATAATGTGCTGCGTTTCAGCTCTTTTACGCCTAAGTGGTAGTGGTGAGAGGATTGGGCGTTAAACCCTTCAACCAACTGGCGTAATGATTTAGTGCCACTAAGTTGTGCGTACATCATCGCGACTAATTGATTCCAGCTACTAAACCCTTTGGCGTGTTTATCGGTTTGATATTGATGAACAAGTGATTGAAAAGTGGTACGAATGGGTTTTAAAAATTGGGCAAATCGGGTAGAGTTAAACATAGCCGTAATCTCATTGTTTTTGAAGTCTATTTCGTGGTGGAAATACTTCTATCCTAGGAGTTACGGCTTTTTTGTCAAGGCTTTTAATATTTATTCCGGACACTAGTGCCAGGCCTGGTAACTTATCGTTTGATTCAAGATTTTGCCATCAATACTAGGCTAAGCTATTTATCTCAAATTTATTCGTCCATTTTAAAATCACAATTACATCTTAAATTGCCGCTGTTAATTACGAGTAATTTTCTTCGAAACTTATTCGCCAATCAATCTTAATAAGAAGCAAACCGGCGCCAAAAAATACATTATCAAAGATTATTCACTAAATAGGGTATTTACCAGAATCATGTCGTTTTTGTGCAAAATTCAATTTAACATAATATATATTATACGAATATTAGGTAGAGTTGATTTAAGGTTCTTTTTAGTTCCCAATTTAGTTATCTATTTGTTTTTATTGTATTTAATTATATTTTAAAGCTTTGCTTTCTGGAGTGGATACACTATTTAGTACCTAGATGATAAATTATAATTATCAAAAGGAGCAAATAGATGAGCCGCAGAAAATACGACCAGGATAGAAACTTCATAGTCAGCTACCCCAACCAAGTTTGGGTTGGAGATATAACCTACATCAAAACATCAATGGGCTGGTTGTACCTTGCGGCCTATATTGACCTTTATTCGAGGAAAGTCGTTGGCTGGGCAATTGATACTCATATGCGCTCAGAGCTGGTTGAAACGGCTTTAAAAAGAGCCTTGTGGAATCGTAAGCCACCTAAAGGGCTTATGGTTCATACCGACCAAGGAAGTCAGTTCATTAGTAATAGCTATCGACGGTTACTCAAGCATTGGAGCATAAAACAAAGCATGAGCCGTAGAGGAAATTGTTGGGATAATGCTGTGATTGAAAGCTTCTTTAAGACACTTAAAGTAGAAACGATTTATCAGCATCCAAAGCTAATCTCAGTGAAGGATATGAAACAAGTCATTGCTGAATATATGGGCCACTATAACCATATTCGGCCGCACAGTACGAACGGTTATTTATCGCCGGTGAAATTCGAACAAAAAAGAATGGAGCATTTAGCTCGAATGGAAAAAAGTCTAGGTATCATAAAGTGTTGACACTCCATTCATTCGTGATGCTAACTAAATACTTACCCTGAAATGTTTTTTATTATTTAAATTATTTAAATTTGTTAAATCTGATTTTATTTAATCAGTTTCTATTTTAAAATTCATTGAGTAAAAATATTACTAAGCCCCGATTATATTTTCTACATTAAATAGGATTTAAGATTATGAAGCCGCTAAATGAATTCAAGCCAGGAGTTTATGAAGTTACCCAGGGTCAATATCAAGGTGCTGCACTTTTTTTAGTTGAGGTTTCTGAACCTGAAGAAAGTGAGTTTATTTATATGACTGCTTTTAACCCCGAATCTGAAGAAAGCCATGAAATTTATTCAGAGGAATGGACAGCTATGGTCATTGAAGATGGTTTAAGTCGAAAAGAAGATATTCCAGATGAGATTAAGGATATGTATTTAAAAGGTGGTTTTTCATTGATTGATGGGCTTTAAGTTGTGTATACGCCCTTTTAATTTATTTTAAAAAGATAAAAGAAAAAAACCGAGTAAAAGACTATTGTTTTTACTCGGTTTTTTCATTTACTTTTGCATGTTACGTTTGCTAGGTTTGGATTTATAGCTAATTTATAAACCTAGTTAATACCAACATGGTCAGACAATAAAATTAAAATGGGTACGATTGAGACTAATGCCAGTAAGATTGCAACCCAGGCTTTATCTTCTTTGTTCTTAAGTCCGATTGCTCCGGCCACAATCGCAATTGGTGCCGCTACCCAAGCAATTGGAGGAAATACAAAGCTAAATAAAATAGCGACTACACCGGCAACCATACCTAACGTTGCTGAATCACCTGGTGTATAGGTTTTAGTGTTACGCATGTCATCAGGTTGTGTGCTAGCTGATTTTAAACGACCCATAATCGCATTTACATCTGATTCACTTAAATTATCTTGCACAACTTCTAAGTCAGTCATTCCAAGTGTAATTTTCTTATTTAAGTAAAGTTCTTTCACTAAATCATCCCAGCTAGCATTTTCATCAAGCTGGTCAATAATGGCGTTAGCGTCTTTTTTTATTGACATTTTGTATCCTCTAAACTGATTAATAAACCTTGAATCTCTTATTAATTCAGGCTTTTTCTTAAAAAAACTGAGTAGTTTTAAGCAACGATTTATGGCTATGAGCGAATTTCATGCCGTAAATGTAGTTTTAGCTTACGTTTTATAATTATTTTGATTATTATATCTATTATATGAGACCTTTGCACGAGAGTATGTACGAGTAAAAATGGTTCTAGGTGCCCCTTGAGGGTAAAAATCCACCTGATTTTTGTTGAACCCCAAGGGCACTTCCGTTGGGCGACAACTTTAGAATAGCTAGCTATTCCCTGTGTTTTCCGCCGCAATCAGGAAAATTTTACCTCATTTTTCTTTCGCACCTATCTCGAGCAAATGTCTCAATATTTGTTTTTACTATTCTAATTTTTGAGGAGCTTTCTTCAGTATGGCACTAATGCCCGGCTTACAAATTAACATGGGTCAGCAGTTAAAACTGACCCCTCAATTACAGCAGTCGATCAAAATATTGCAGTACTCTGCTCTTGAAGTTCAACAGACAATTGATGCGACTCTTGAGACAAACTTCATGCTGGAGATTGGTGAAGAGTTTGACCAGGAAAACGAAGAAACTGAAGAATTAGAAAACCCTCAAGATACTTCTAAAGAAGATAAAACAGAGAAGAAAGATGAGGTTGAAGCTCCTCTGGATATTAATGAATCCAACAATATCAAAGATGATTTAGAAGTTGATTATGATTGGGAAGAAGTTTATACCGACCATACACCCTCTTCTAATCAATCCAATGAAGAATATACTAGCGCAGAAACCTATACCGCCTCTGAAGAATCATTGCATGACCACCTTTACTGGCAGTCTGATATTTACCCTTGGGATGATAATGAATCGGTTATTGCTTCTTACATAATTGATGATATTAATGATGAAGGTTACTTATCTAATTCATTAGAAGATATCAATAAATCTATTTCAGATAATGAACCGAGTATCATCACTTCACAAGCAGAAGTCGAAGCTGTTTTAACGGTTATACAACAATTTGAACCCACAGGTGTCGGTGCTCGAACGGTGCAAGAAAGTCTTTTACTTCAGCTAGCCAATCAGCCTAAAACGCCTTATGTTATGACGGCGATTCAACTTATTACAGAGAATTTTGATTGGTTATCTTTTCATGATTCAAAAAGGATTAAAAAGCTTTACGGTTTAGATGATGAGCAGCTTTCTCATTTAATTAAGCTGATTCAAACTTTAAATCCACGTCCTGGTCGTGATTTCTCAAGCACTCAATCTGAAGTCATTGTTCCTGATTTAAGACTAAAAAGAGCGAAAAATGGGTGGTTGGTTGAATTAAATAGCAACGCCTTCCCTAGACTTTCTATAAATAGTGCTTACATTGATTTGGCAGGTAGTATTAAAAACAATGACCAGTCTAAGCAGATTAAAGAACAGTTAATTGAGGCTAAGGGCTTGATAAAAAGCATTCATAGTCGTGGTGAAACGCTATTAAGAGTTGGTAAATTTATTGTTGAAAAACAAGAACGCTTTTTTGAAGAAGGCGAGCATGCTATGCAGCCGCTTGTTTTAAGAGAAGTTGCTGACCATTTAGAGTTACATGAATCAACTATTTCTCGTGCGACCAATCAAAAATATATTCAAACCCCTCGGGGAACATTTGAGCTGAAGTATTTCTTTTCTACAGGGGTTAGCCAATATGGTAGTGCGGATCAATCTGCTATTTCGATTAAAGCCCATATCAAAGAGTTAATTGATGGTGAAGACCCTAAAAAACCCCTAAGTGATAGCAAGTTAATGAGCTTACTCGAAGAAAAAGAGATTGTTGTTGCTCGAAGAACGATTGCCAAGTACCGTGAAGCTCTAAAAATCCCTTCTTCTAGCGAACGTAAAAAGTTAAATAAATTTAAGTTTTAGAACTTAAAGAGCGCTTTATACGAGTATACATCTCATACAAAACTCCCTTTGAACATTACGTTTTGTTTATAACCACTATAAACCTTTTAAAATAGTGGTTTTTTACTTCCTTCCCACAGTATAGAATTCTATATATTCTCACCATTTGATAGCTCAGATAATTAGTATTTTCACAATGGTGCTTTTATAATATTAATATATTAATTTAATGATGTTGAATAAAACTATGAATAGACTAAATATTGAACAAATTCAAGAAGCCGCGCAACAGCAATGGGAACACCAGGCTGAAGTAAAAGAGTATATGTCTGCTGTTAACCCTCCTATGCCTAAAATCGATGTTATTGATTACCCTAGTGAATTACACCAAGGTGGTGAGACTCGAATTGTTCCATTTGATTTATCTAAACAATTAGAAACCGATTATCCCGCTACCTCTCCAAACTTAATGGCTAATTACATTAAGATTTCAACTGGAGATACCATTAAAACCGATGCGTCAGTGACGTCACAAATGTTTTACATCATTCGCGGATCAGGTCGTACCCAAATGAAACACGGTACCATTGAATGGAAAACTGGAGATTTATTTACTTTACCAGGTGTGCCAGATGCCCTTCATACCGCTTCCGAAGACACGGCTATTTATTGGGTAAATGATGCTCCATTATTGCATTATTTAGGTGTTAAGCCTTCTAGTGAGCGTTTTCAACCTGTTCTTTACACTAAAGAACGTTTATGTAAAGAGCTTGACGATATTAGAAAAGTAGCTGAAGGTAGAAATAGAACGGGGTTTTTATTATCCAATCCACACTTCCCGCAAACAATGACATTAACCCATACATTATGGGCGCTTTATAATGTTTTACCTGCTGGCGTTGTACAAAAAGCACACCGTCATAATTCAATTGCTTTAGATTTTTGTGTTAGTGCTGGGCCAGAAACGTATACAATGATTGGTAAAGACGTTGATGAAAATGGTGAAATTATTAACCCTATTAAGGCAATGTGGACACCAGGCTCAGCATTTGTAACGCCTCCTGGTTGGTGGCACTCACATCATAATGATTCTGGTGAGGATGCCATTGTTCTACCTATTCAGGATGCTGGAATTATTATGAATATGCAGGTTTTAGACTTTCAATACATTCGATAAGGTCGAAGACAAGATATGATACTGTTCGAGTTTTAAGTGCTTAAAATTACAAACAGATGTCTTTGATATATTAAATTAGGAATACATGATGCAATACACCGATTATAAAATTGCCGTTATAGAAGATGATGAACGCCAACTAAACAGCTTAGTTGAAGCGCTTAAACAGCAAGGTTTTACAATCACTCCTTTTACTAATCGAGAAGATGCAGAAGCGTCTTTTGCAGAATCCTTGCCTGATTTAGTTATTTCAGACATTATCTTAGGTTCTGAGGTTGATGGAGGGTTTGATTTAGCTAAGCATCTATTAAATTATAATCAACCTATCCCTATTATATTTTTATCTGAAAGACAGTCTGAATTTGATATTTACACGGGTCATGCTTTAGGTGCGATTGATTACTTGCCTAAACCGATTAGTCTTAATGTATTAATAGTGAAGGTTAAAAACTTACTTCGCATTACCGGAGCTCCAAAATCCAATAATGCAAATGATGAAAAATCAAAAATAGTAAATCTTGAACTTGCTCCTGAGCAGTTTAAAGCCTATTGGCATGACAAACCTTTGGATTTAACCGCTACAGAATTTGAAATGCTGAAGCAGTTTGCTATGGCGGGTGAAAGTAGTGTTATCTCTTATGATGCACTTCAGTCCTCTACACAAGGCGTTGTTGAGAGAAACACCATTAATACTCACATTTGCCGAATTCGAAATGCATTCAAAAAAATCACACCTGAATTTAATTTAATTCACAATGAATATGGACGTGGTTATAGTTGGCAAGATAAGTCTTAATGTTGCGATTAAGTTTATACGGCTAGGTTCATATTTTAGGACATTACAATTAGATGCTTATCTCCCATCATGGCTTACGATTATCCATAAGAACTCGTTTCTTTATCTTATTGTTATTGTTGACAATACTCCCCTTTCTAGCTTATCGTTTTGCCATAGATTTACATCGTATCATGTTGAATAATCAAGCGATTGTTCAAGAACAAACGGTAGAAAACCTAGCTCTTATTTTAGAAAATAGAACCGATCTTTGGGCGCTTCAGATACAATCAGGAATGCCTACCCGTTTAAGTCATTTAAATTTAACGAATTCAGTTTTATGGGTTGTGAATGAAAACCGCCAAACCACTTATGTAGTGGGACAACTTCCCGATCATGAACCAACTAAGTCTGTTGATCTATTCACTTCATCAGGTAAGATATTGATTAAAACGTTAGCCACTTTCTTGCCCTACTCTTTACCCTATCCATATCCTCAAAGTGCGACTCCTGAACATAAGCTAATCACAACGGCTTTAGCAGGCAAAACCGTTCAACAATATCGAATGGATGATAACCAGCAGCCAATTTCATTGATGTCATCTACCCCATTGATTATTAAAGGGAGAATTATAGGAGCAATTGTTTTAGAACAAAGAATGGAAACACTTTTTAGTCACAACCTAAACTATTTTTATAGACTAATTGGTATTGGTGCCTTTATTTTCTTGATTGTCATTATTGGTGCCTTGATACATACGGCCTCTTTATCAAATAGAATCATACGCTTAGACAATGATGTGAAACGTACTTTTAGTAGTCAAGGTCGTATTACAGAGTTAACTTTTCCAGATAAACGGACTTTGGTTTATAACGACGAGCTTTCAGACCTTAGACATCATATTCACGAAATGCTTAAGCAGTTAAGTGCTTATGAACGTTATCTAAAGCAACTACCTAAAACATTGCGTCACGAAATTCATAATCCGTTAAATCGTCTTTCTATGGCCTTATCATTATTAGAACAAGGGAGTGATAACCCTCAATTAGGGTATGCTCAACATGCATTAGCTCAATTAAAACAGATTATTAGCTCTCTTTCAGAGGCAACGAGTATTGAAGACAGTCTACAAAGTCAAGAGCCTGAAAATTTTCCGATAGGCGTAATGCTAAATCACTATCTGCAAAACACTCAAACCTTGCACACAAATTGGCATTTAGACTACCAATGCAGTATTCCAGATAGTGTTCAATTGTGCGGTGATGGTTTTATGATTGAACAGTTAATGGATAAGCTACTGAGTAATGCCGCGGATTTTTCTGACAATAAAATCCCCATTACTGTTCATTGCAAACTATTAGGTGATAATATCCAAATTTCAGTAATGAACTCAGGTGAATTTTTGCCTGAAGGGTATGAAAATCAAGTGTTTGATGGCATGACTTCAATGAGAACGCTGAACCAAGCTGAAGAGACACACTTAGGTTTGGGATTGTATATAGTAAAACTCATTGCAGACTTTCATAACGGTAATGTTTATGCTGAAAACATTGAAACCTATCTTAATAAGCCATTTAAAGGGGTACGGTTTGTTGTGAATCTACCCGTTAACCGAAGCTAATTCTACTAACCAATGTCATTTTAGTTATCGATTAGTTTTTACCCTTATTTCTCAAATTCATCACATAACCTTACAAGCTTAAAAACGATTTATTGTTGTAATGCTGAGCTGTAATTGCTATGTTTCTTAATGCTTATTTATTTGTGCAAGGCAATACAGCCAAAGTGAAAAGCTTATTAATGAAGTGACTGAGTGTGATTACTAGGCCAAGAGAACTTTGGCCTAACTCTGAATTACCCTAATTCCTAACTAACTCTATCGAATTAAGTTTTACTGGATGCGTGATGATAAATCGCGTACTTTACGAATCCAGGGAGTAATTCCTGTATTGGTTTTAATTTCTTTTGCCAAAGCATTAGCTTTCGCTCTGTCTGCAAAAGAACCAGAGACTAAAACATAGTTAGTTAGATTATTGCGCGTTTGCGGTAATACTTTAGTGTCTTTTAGTTGGTTTTTACTCACTATCTTTTTAAGAGAATCAGCATCTGGCATACTTGCTAACTGTAAAATATAGTGCATTTTAGGCTGTTGTAATAACCAATTAACATCTTTTGAAGTACTAACTACTGGAGCTTTGGGTGCTTTAGGAGCCGCTGGACTCGTTGTGCTCTTAACAAGTTTGATTAAAGGTTCGTCAATAACAGGAGTATTAACTGTTTTAACCGTAGGGGTTTCTATTTGTGCACTTTTTTCAGTAGGCTTTAATTTTGACGAGTTTATCATTGGAACGGCATTTATTGAATCGCCGTTATTTTTTAAATGCTCAAGTATAATCTCTAATTTTTTATCAATCTTGGATTCAAGCTGTTGAGTGTAAACCTTTAATTTTTGATCTAAAACGGCTTCTGTTACGATATTTTGACTTGTGCTGCTTTGGGTCTCTAAAGCCATAGTCGCAGCTGAATCTTCAATATCTTTTGAAGTTGTTGAGGAGGTTGAATCAGAAGCTATAGACACTTTAGTTGAGTTAAGGCCTTTCATTGCAGTCTGTAATTGAGATACCTTTATTTCTAACGCAACGACTTTATTTTCTAATTGGGTAAATAGTTCAGACTTTCCACCCGATGCGACCACTTCACTTAGGTTTTTCATATCACTTTCAAGTGTTTGAATTTTAGCCATACTCTCTTCTTTGGCTGCAAGTACTTCTTGAAGTTCTTTATGAATACTGGTGTAGGCAATATAAATAACACCCAAAATAGTCAAAAATAAAGACAGCATAATAACTACGCCGATAATGGATGACTTGTTATTTGAATTAGGGCTAGAAAGAAGCTGGTTACTATAATTCGCTTTAGGTTTACGTTCTGGTTTTTCTGGCATAACATCCTCTGCGGCATTTAACCAATCATTTAATGAGGGGGAATTTTCTTTTGAAGGGGCTTTTTGAGAAATCTTGCTAGCTTTAGATTCGATTTCTTCAAGAATTTTGGCTCTTTCTGATTCTAGTTCTGAAATAGTAAGCGACATAATATTTAAATGATTTACCTAAGCTGTAATTAAAATTATTGTAAAATGCTTTGATTAAAAAAGATACTGAAACATGACTAAGGAGTTAGATAAATATGCCTAATATGGAAAGTGTAGGTTCTGCGCTGTTAATTACATTGGGATTACTTGGTGTAAGTATTATTGTCGTGAGTTTAGCCATGTGGTTTTTATATAAGTTTTTTAAAAACAAAGAGGGAGAATGATAACTGAAGTAAATTCTTATTCTTCTGGTGATCATTCATTTTTTATTTCACCATCCACATACTGCCAGTTACCATCTTGATTACGTTTAAAAAAGCTCTTTTCATGCAAACAGCCCTGATCAGCTCCAATTTGGTAGTAAGCAATAAACGTAACCCAGCCTTGTTGATCTTTTTTACGCCCTTGTTTTTTGCCATTAATAACCAACTTAGTCCAATGTAAACCTGGCGTAAATTCAATGTTACCAGGCCTGGTAGCTTTGTCCCAGGTATTAATTAAGTAATCTGTTAGGTGCAATTCAAAAGCACAAAAACGAGATCGCATAAGCTGTTCGGCAGTATTGGGTGTTGTCTCATTCAAATGAAAAGGCAGACAGCAATCACAATACCTTTTTTGACTGCCGCACAAACATGAATCTGCGGGGTCTAGTGTTTGTTTTGTAATTAGATTACTTAAAGTGAACATAATAAATTTGTCTTAATCGTAGGCTAAGCAAAATAGCCGCTAAAATTAACCCTAAAACAATCCCAAGCCAAAAGCCTTGAACTCCCATAGGCTCTACAATCCAATTGGTATACGTAAAGATATAACCCAGCCCTAAACCAATTCCCCAATAGCTGATTAAAGTAACCCACATAGTAATCTTTGTATCATGAAAGCCTCTTAAAGCCCCAGCAGCACATACTTGAACGGCATCAAAAACCTGATACATTGCCGCAAAAATCAATAAAATTGAGGCAATCACTAAAACTTGTTGATCAAAGGTATAAATTTCAATAATTTGAACTCTTAAGATAAAACTGATTGAGGCTAAAACAGATCCAATAAAAATTGCCCATACGAAACCTGTAAAAAGGGTTATATGAACTTTATTGCGATTAGCTTCACCAAAGCCATAGCCTACTCTTACTGTTAACGCCATGGCCAAACTAAGCGGTACCATAAATGTCAAGGAGGTAAAGTTGAGTGCTATTTGATGAGCCGCTAAAATCATTGTTCCTAAGGGGGCTATAAATACCGCGATAAAACTAAAAAGACTCACTTCAAAGAGCAAAGCTAAAGAGTTTGGTATACCAAGAGCTAAAATAGGTTTAATACCTTCCTGCCAGTTGATTTTCCAGGTTTGTAATTTAAGAATTTTGTAATCTTTTAAGTACGGTTTATATTCTGAATTTTTTAATACATACACCATACCAATAAAAAACATCGCCCACATAACCAGTGTGCTTGCAACACCACATCCGGCAGCACCCATAGCATCTACCGGCCCTAATCCATAAATAAAAACGGCATTGAGCGGTATATTTAGCAGTAAAGCTAAAAAACTAATCCACATGGTCGGTAACGTTTTACCTAGTCCCTCCCAAAAGAATCTTAACGCTTGGTAAAGTGCAACACCTGGCATACCAAAGGCGATGTAAAAAAGATAATCTTGGGTTAATTGATAAACTTGAGCGTTTAAAGAGAGTAAATTTAATAACCAGTCCAGGTTCATGAGTATCACTAGAGAAGTGATTCCTAAAGGTAAGGCTAGCCATAACCCTTGAAACAAATACAATGGGATAGCTTTTGTATTATTTTGACCTTTTGCCTTTGAAATAATTGGGGTAATTGCTAATAAAACACCGGTAGCAAACATAAAGACTGGAAGCATAATACTTGTGCCTAGCCCAATAGCCGCTAAATCATTAGTCCCCACTCTTCCTGACATAATGGTGTCAACCACACCTAAACCGGTTAACGCAAGTTGCGCTAATAATATTGGAAAAGCCAATCTAATTAACAGGTTAGATTCTTCTTTAAAAGAAAACCAAGTCATTTTCATAAATTGACCAAAACCTTAAAATTTAGCATTATTTTGAATCATCATTATTAGAATGGTTGCTGGATTGAGTAGGTTTAGAATCCAATTGCTTTTCATCACTAATTAAAGACTCTTCACTCTGATTCCAATACTCTTTACCGTGCTGATTTTCTAGTTCGTTAATATCTTCTTCAAGATAATTACTATTTTCATCTTCAGAATCAATATGAATAATAGCGCTTGGCATAGTGAAGATTATAATGAGTTTTAGAGCCCAGAAAACGGTGGCATAAACTACCACGGCCAAAGCTAAGATAAGCGGTAATCCAAACACTAAATCCACAATTAAAGCCTGGCCAGCAAATAATTTTTGCATAAGGCTTTTTTCTATAAACGTAAAATATAACCAGCCAATAACTGACATTAAACTCAGTAAAATCACAACCTGATTTATTTTAGGGTGAAGTTTGGTGTTTCTAAAAAGACAAAGCATATGATTCTCTTAAAGTTTGAATGTTAGGGTTAAATATTGAGGCTAAATATTAAGGTTAAGTCGGAAAGATTCTTTTACAAATTTTTCTAGAAATTGACGATATTAACGCTATTAATTATTCAACCAGGCCTGGTAGTTTTTGATAAAACAACCATTGAAGTGCAACGTAAGTGCTGACAACATTAAACTGCCCTGTCGTCAATTGTTGTTTAGCATCTTTAAACGATAACTTAACAATACGAATATCTTCGTCCTCACTGGCTAGTCCAGCGTGGCTATGTGTGTCTGAACTATCAATATCGCTAGCAAATAAATATAACACTTCATCACAGCCACCAGGACTAGGGTAAAACTGGCTAATGTATTCAAGATTAGAAACCATTATTCCGGTTTCTTCTTGGCACTCTCTAATACAGGCCTGTTCTTTGGTTTCACCAGAGTCAATCATGCCGGCAACCGGTTCAAGTAACCAGGCCTGGTCAATATCATTATTTTTTAAGGCTTTTTCAACCGCTCCAGCTCGGCATTGTTCTACTAAAACAACTTGTTCTAAGCTTAAATCATAAAGCAGTACAACAACGGCTTCCCCGCGTTTAAATACTTCTCGCTTAACAATTGGACTCGAACCACCCTGATAAAGACTGTGACTAAATTCTAATAAATTGACTTGAAAAAAACCCTTAAAAAGCATTCGGTTAGAATCAAGTAATAAAGTTTTATCCATTATCTATTTCACCTCTATCATAGGCACACGTTTGGTAATACCGCACAAAATTTCATAACTGATCGTTGAAGCGTGATGAGCAATTTCATCAATGGATAACGCTTTCCCCCAAAGTACCGCACAATCCCCTATTTGAGGCTGAATTTTCATATCGGTTAAGTCTACGGTTATCATATCCATAGACACTCTACCGACTAAAAAGACGCGTTCGCCATTGATTAAGACAGGAGTGCCTGTTTGAGCATGTCTTGGATAGCCATCACCATACCCAATCGCCACCACCCCAATGATGCTTTTACGCTGTGCAATCCAAGTATTACCATAGCCAACGGATTCACCTTTTGAAATAGTTTTGATAGAGATGATTTCAGATTCAAGTTGCATGACCGCTTCTGCTTGCTTTTCTAAGCCAGGAATAGAGCCACCACCGTACAAAGTAATGCCAGGACGCACCCAATCTAAATGACTTTGAGGATAACAGAGAATACCGGCAGAATTGGCTAAACTTTTACCATAGTTAAATTCTGAACAACATTCATTAAAGGTAGTAATTTGCTGATGGGTAAACGCTTTAGCTTCTTCAGAGACCTCGTCTGCTGAAGCAAAGTGTGACATAATTTGGATACAAAACTCATTTGGTGAGACATTAAGCTTGGTTATCACTGAGGTTAATTCAGAAGGTTCAAAACCTAAACGATGCATTCCTGTATCAACTTTAATCCATACATTTAATTGGCTTGAAATTGCATTGTTTAAAAGCCAGTTTAATTGGTGATGAGAGTGAATAACAATATCTAAACGGTTTTGAATAATTTCTGGAATTTCAGTTTCTGAAAAAAAGCCTTCTAATAATAGAATTCTATGTAAAAAACCTTTTTGGCGGAGCATTATCGCTTCGTCTATAGACGCTACGCCAAAAGCATCTGCAGTACTTAATTGATGAGCAACACGCTCCATTCCATGACCATAACCATTTGCTTTAATTACGGCTATAACTTTACTGTTAGGTGCTGCTGTTTGCACTCGTTTTAAGTTGTTTTTTAGGGCCGATAAAAACAAATAGGCTTTTGCAGGACGATAGGTCATAAAGTAACCAATTTAATTATGAATTTAATTATGAAGTTAATAATGCTCATCAGGCACATCAAATGCCGCGTGGTTTTCAAAACGGGTATATTGACCAATAAAGGTTAATGCAACCGTACCTAAAGAACCATTACGGTGTTTACCTAAAATAATTTCAGCCATTCCTTTGTCTTCAGTATCGGGGTTATAGACTTCATCACGGTAGATAAAAATAATTAAATCGGCATCCTGTTCAATCGCCCCGGATTCACGTAAATCAGACATAACAGGACGTTTATTTGGGCGTTGCTCTAAGCTACGGTTAAGCTGAGATAAAGCAATAACAGGAATGTTTAGTTCTTTAGCAAGAGCTTTTAAACCACGAGAGATTTCAGAAATCTCATTTACTCTATTTTCTGAATTCGCTGAGCCACGCATTAACTGAAGGTAATCGACCACGATTAATCCCAGGCCGGTAACAACTTTTTCTGGATCTTCAACCCCCGCTTCAATGGCTTCTTTACGCTGTAAATCACGTACATCTTTATCAATACGGCGAGCTCGAGCGCGTAATTCTGTAATCATTAACGCAGGTGTATCATCAATATAAACCTTTGCTTGAGAAAGAACGTTAATCGCTTTGTTTAACTTAGGCCAGTCATCTTGAGCTAATTTACCTGTTCGCATGCGCCCGGCATCAATCCGGCCAATAGAACTTATCATTCTCATGGCTAGAGATTCACCAGGCATCTCCATACTAAACACGGCAACGGGTGTATTGTTTTTGGTTGCTATATTCTCCGCCATATTCATTGAGAAAGTGGTTTTACCCATAGAAGGTCGTCCAGCAACAATAATTAAATCGCCCTTTTGTAAACCTGCCGTCAGTTCATCAAACTTAGTTAAATGGGTCTCTTGGCCGGTGATAGAGCCTTCTGAATTAAAGAGTTCGTCAATTTTGTTGATTGCCGATTCTAAAAGAACATCCATTGATTTATAAAGGCGTTCCTTACCCTCACCATGTTCTGCAATTCCCATTATTTTAGCTTCGGCAATATCTAAAACATCACGAATATCTTTTCCTTGAGGAAAATAAGCGGTTTCAGCAACTTCATTGCTTGCTTGAATTAATTTTCTAAGAATGGATTTGTCACGAACTAATTGAGAGTAATAGAGAATATTAGCTGAGCCGGGTGTATTTTTAACCAATTCAGCTAAATAACTTTTATCCCCAGCGGTATCTAGTAAGCCAACATTACTTAAGTAAGCAACCACAGAGATTAAATCAAAAGGTTTGTTATTACGGCTAAGTTCAAAAATAGCTTCAAAAATGACCTGGTGCTGTTTGGTATAAAAATCCCCATCATTCACAATCACAACAACATCATCCAGCACATCATTAGATAGCATCAAACCGCCAAGAACAGATTGTTCTGCTTCTATTGAGTGAGGTGGAACTTTAAAGAGTTCATCGACATTATTCGTTGAAGAGTTATTTTTGGCCATAGAAAGTCATTTAATCTAAATTTGTTTTGAAAGAAACTATTATAACTTCTGTTTAAGATTACAAAAGATAATCACTAATTTTTTATGAATGTGAAATGGATACAGAGAGAAGTCTTATCCAGAAGAATTTAAGACAATAAAAAAGCGGAGGTACTCACTACAAGTACACTCCGCTTTAAAGCAGATAAAGCGAAAAAATTACTCTTCAGTCGCTTTAACTTCTACTGTAATTGAAGCAACTACATCAGTGTGTAATTGAACATCAATTTCATAAGTACCTACATGACGTAGAGCACCTTCAGGCATACGAACGTCACGACGTTCCATATCAAATCCTGAAGCCTTAAGAGCATCTGAGATGTCTTGAGTACCAACAGAACCAAATAATTTACCTTCTTCACCAGCAACAGACTCGATAGTTACGACTTGACCGTTTAGGTTTTCGTAAACACCTTGTGCAACTGCTAATTCAGCCGCTGCAGCTAATTCTAGCTCAGCGCGGATTTTTTCAAACTCAGCAACATTTTCTTTAGTTGCTGCTTTTGCTTTACCTTGAGGAATCAAAAAGTTACGAGCATAACCAGATTTAACTGAAACTTGATCACCTAAAGATCCTAGATTTTGTACTTTTTCAAGCAGAATAACATTCATAGCTTAAACCTCTATAGTTCTTCATTTTCCCATCGGCTTCTAAAGTCGACCCAAGTGTCTACTAAACCGATGGTTGCTAAAACCAACATCGCTTGTGGGAATAAGAATAACAATATATACAACCCAACTAACCAAGCTTTTTTAAGCTTTTTTGTTGAAACGGTGTGATGTGCAATGGCAATGCCTTGAAACATCAAACCGGCAATGATTATGCCAGATAAATCATAAACCAGACCCGCTTCAGTACCACTAATTAAGCCAAGTATCGCTAATATAATCGCTGTATAAGCAGTCGATTTTGGTAACGACATTTGGTAAAAATCAGTTTTAAACTGGCCTGGATTATAAAGCTCACTTTGCCACCATCTTGCTATGATTAGAATGGAAAACCACAAAATAATCATAAAGACAGAAATTAACATAGTCACCATTTGGGCTAATTCTGGTAACAGAGTAGCATCAAATGGAATCTGTGAAGCCTCTAGAACTGGTGAGATATATTGATTAAACAATGATATCCACCAGTCTACTGGATTAGGTGTTGCTATATGAAACAAGACAACACTTATACCAGTAATAACCATCGCTAGTTGGAGTGATAGAGCTAATGAATTTGTTTGTCTTAAGACAATAGACATTAACCAAATTGGTAGCATATATTCAATAATCGCGATGATTGCAGGATAATAATTACCCGAAATCATTACGGTTAAAGCGATATTACTCACCACACCCCAAACCAGGGTTTTAAAACCTTCCGTTACAGAAATTCTTAATGTAACCAAGGCAATAATTGCACCAACCAGTATTCCGAATGGTGCTAAGAAAACACTTAAAGCTGAAAATAAAACGACGGCAATAATAGACTGCATTTGGCCTTTCATTGCATAGTTGGCTATTCCTAGCATGCTTTCTGTTATCTCTTATTTACCACAAATCAATTATTTATGTTGATCAGTGTATGGCAATAATGCAATGTAACGAGCACGTTTAATTGCTGTTGCTAATTGACGCTGATACTTAGCGCTTGTTCCAGTAATACGACTAGGAACAATTTTACCTGTTTCGGTAATATATGCTTTCAAAGTATCTAAGTCTTTGTAATCAATTTGTTTAACGCCGTCAGCGGTAAAACGACAGAATTTTTTTCTACCAAATCCTCTAGCCATTTCTTACTCCTTATTATCGCGAGTATCGCGACGCTTATCAGAACGCTCATCTTTCTTAGCAACCATTACTGAAGGTTCAGTAATGGCTGTCTTTTGCTTAGTAACCATGCTACGTAAAACCGCATCGTTATAATAGAAAGCATTGTTAAGTTCATCAAGAATCTCTTGAGAACATTCAATGTTAAGCATAATGTAATGTGCTTTGTGTACCTTATTGATAAGGTAAGCAAGTTGACGGCGACCCCAGTCTTCTAAACGGTGGATTTGACCACCAGACTGTTCGATAAGGGCACGGTAACGCTCTAGCATTGCAGGAACCTGTTCAGATTGATCAGGGTGCACTAGAAATACGACTTCATAATGACGCATTCATTTTCTCCTTATGGATGATAAAACAGTCTCCTGACATGGCTCGTTATCTATATAACAAGATGCAGTGAGACAAGGATTTCTTCAGACATACAGCCTGAAAGGCGCGAATTATAAACGAGTTTTAATTTTAATACAAATAAGAATTGTACGAAAGTACTTGTTTTGCCAAAGTTTTTAATAATCAACTTAGCAAAACTAATAATAAAGTAATTTCATATTTAACCGTTATCGGGTTAGATTACTTTTTTAAGCTTAAATTAATTTGCTTAAGTACTTCTTGAGGGTTGTCTGCTTGAGTGATTGGGCGTCCAACGACTAAGTAACTTGAACCTGAAGCCATAGCCTGTGCAGGAGTCATAATGCGCTTTTGGTCATTAACAGCACTTCCTTCTGGTCTTATCCCAGGTGTGACTAGGCAAAAATCTTGATTAACGATTTTACGTAAAGGTTGAGCTTCTTGAGCTGAACAAACCACTCCATCTAATCCTGAATCTTCTGCTAATTTAGCCAGACGTAATACATTTTCTTCTGGTGAACCTTGTAGCCCTATTTCAGCTAAATCTTCTTGTTCCATACTGGTTAAAATGGTTACCGCGATTAAAAGAGGCTTTCTTTCAATATCTGTTAACTCATCTAAAGCACTTTTAGCGGCTTGCATCATCTTACGACCACCAAGCGCATGAACGTTTACCATCCAAACCCCTAAGCTAGCAGCTGCTTGAACCGCTTTAGCAACCGTATTAGGAATATCATGATATTTTAAGTCTAAAAATACATCAAAGCCCAGCTCAATTAATGTTTTTACAAACTGAGGCCCAGCAACCGCAAACAACTCTTTTCCGACTTTTAAACGACAAGTTGAGCTATCAAGTGTTTGTACAAACTGAAGAGCAGAATCTGCGTTGGCAAAGTCTAATGCAACTAAGACTTTAGGGTCTAATGTAGAATAAGATATGTTTGATGTCATTTTATAACTCTATTTTTCTAGTGAAACCAATTGATTAGACTCTTTAGTTGAAGACTCTTTAACTTGAATATTGGCTTTTTTTAATTGAATAATTTGATCGGAGAGTTTTAGATTTTGTTTAGTTTTTTGTCTAACGATCCAGCGTAAACGAATAACCTGCATTGAGATAATCGCAGCACCCACAACTAACCCAATAATGAACAAAACTGCCATAATGACGCTTAAAGGTAAGTTAACAGAAGTAATAAGGAGGTTTAATTCTACTGAAGTGGGATTAAGAACCCCTAAAACAACACCTATTATCAAAAAGGATATGATAAATAAAAGTGAGAAAAGTTTTAGCATATATGAATCTCTACAAAGAAGTTATAGAGAGATTATAGAGGAATAAATAAAAAAAGGGGGGAGAAAACTCACCCCTTTTTAATGTTTACAGCAAGATATCTGTATTTTCCTTAGAGTCATCAACTCGTTCTCTTAAAGCTTTTCCAGGCTTGAAGTGTGGAACTCGTTTATCATCTAATTCAACCGTTTCCCCTGTTTTAGGGTTACGTCCAACTCTTGCTTTTCTGTGATGTAAACTAAAACTTCCAAAACCACGTATTTCAATACGTTCGCCTTGAGATAAAGTATCAATCATAGAATCAACAATTTGGTTCACTGCAATCTCAACGTCCTTTTGGGCGAATTGAGTTTGTTTTCTTGCAATGAGTTCAATAAGTTCTGACTTGGTCATATTGTATTGCTCTTATTTATCTCTCGTATATTGAGAGTTTCAATAAATCTAATGTGAAGCATTAGAGAGACCAAGGTGCAGCCTGTAAAGTAACAGGCTACCCTTTAGAAAGACGTTAAATGTAATTTAAATTACATTTTGTCCTTGAAAAGATCACCTAGAGTCGTACCAGCAACAACTTGCTGTTCTGAGTAACCTTTGATTGCTTCAGCTTCTTCAGCAGCTTCTTTAGCTTTAACTGAAAGAGATAAAGAGCGGTTCTTACGGTCAATGTTAGTAATTCTCGCAGAAACTTCATCACCTTCTTTAAGAACGCTTGAAGCATCACGAGTATCTTCCATTAACTCAGAAGTGCGAAGGTAACCTTCAACTTCAGGAGCTACATCAATAACAGCGCCTTTTTCATCTACAGATTTAACGGTACCAGTCACAATAGAACCTTTACCGTTGTCTGCAACAAACTGACCAAATGGGTCTTGCTCTAACTGCTTAAGGCCTAAAGAGATACGCTCACGATCAGGGTCAATAGATAGGATAACTGTTTCTAGCTCATCACCTTTTTTGAAGTCACGAATCGCTTCTTCACCAGGCTGATTCCAAGAGATATCAGTTAGGTGCACAAGACCATCAATACCACCTTCTAGACCGATAAAGATACCGAAATCAGTGATAGACTTGATGCTACCAGCAATCTTATCGCCTTTAGCGTGAGTTGCTGAGAAACCTTCCCAAGGATTAACAGTACACTGCTTGATAGATAGAGAGATACGACGACGCTCTTGATCAACATCAAGGATTTTAACGCGAACTTCTTGTCCAAGGTGAACCACTTTAGATGGGTGGATGTTGCGGTTAGTCCAATCAAGTTCAGAAGTGTGAACTAAACCTTCAATACCATCTTCAATTTCAATGAAAGCACCGTAATCAGTAATGTTAGCAACTTTACCAGCCACTTCAGCACCCATTGGGTAACGAGAAACCATATCTGCCCAAGGATCTTCTTCAAGCTGCTTAAGACCAAGAGATACACGGTTACGTTCTTTATCGAATTTAAGAACCTTAACATCAATTTCATCACCAACTTGTACGATTTCAGATGGGTGATTAACACGACGCCAAGCCATATCAGTAATGTGTAGAAGACCATCAACACCACCAAGGTCAATAAATGCACCGTAGTCAGTAAGGTTCTTAACGATACCTTTAAGAGTAGCACCTTCTTCCATGTTAGCAAGAATAGCTTCACGTTCTGCTGAACTTTCTTGTTCAATAACTGCACGACGAGAAACAACAACGTTGTTACGCTTACGATCAAGCTTAACAAGTTTCATTTCTACTTCTTTACCTTCTAGGAAACCAAAGTCGCGAATTGGACGAATATCCACAAGAGAACCAGGTAGGAAACCACGAACGCCTTCAACGTCAACAGTAAGTCCACCTTTAACTTTACCAGTTACAAGACCAGTAACAACTTCGCCTTCTTCCATAGCAGTTTCAAGGCGATCCCAAGTCTTAGCACGCTTCGCTTTCTCACGTGATAAGCGAGTTTCACCTAAACCATCTTCTAAAGATTCTAGGTAAACTTCAACTTCATCACCAACAGCAACTTCAAGTTCACCGTTTGCGTCTAGGAATTGAGACTTAGGAATAGAAGACTCAGACTTCATGCCTGCGTCTACAAGTACAGTTTCTTTATCAATACCAACAACGGTACCAATGATTAAAGAGCCTGTGTTAAATTTTTCTTGAAATGATTCTTCAAATAATTCAGCGAAAGATAATTCACTCATGGATAATATTACCAATTTTTCATACCGCTTACTTACCGCAAATGGGGTTTAAGTAAATAGTCGGGTCAGTTAATAATTGCCAGCTTCCCAAAAGCCAGCAGAAAATACAAATCCCCGGACTAAGAAAAGACCAGGGATTTAGAAAAACTTTTAAAATCAATCAATTAAGACTGATTTTTAATAACTTGCCAAGATTAAAACTTATTTCATTAAGTTTCGCTCCCACAATAAAGACATCGCTTTTTGACACACTTCTTGGATATCTAAATCCGAAGTATCTATCACAATTGCATCGTCTGCAGGTTTGAGAGGAGCTGTCTTTCGACCTGTATCTCTCTCATCCCTTTCTTGGATGTCTTGAGTTATCTGAACAATGTTAGCATCAATTCCTTGGTTTTTCAACTGTTTAACACGTCTTTTTGCCCTTACTTCAGCAGAAGCCGTTAAATACAGCTTTAAAGGTGATTCCGGAAAGACAACCGTTCCCATATCACGACCATCCGCTACCAGGCCTGGTAACTCTGCAAAGTCTTTTTGTCGCTGTAACAAGGCGGCACGTACTTCAGGAATTACTGCGACTGTAGAAGCAACACCAGCCACTTCTTCAGTACGGACTTTAGAGGTAACATCCTCACCATCATATAAAATACTGGTTGCTTTGAACTCAACCGGAAGTGTTTCCGCGAGTTTTACCAGGCCTGGTATATCATCTAATGCCATTGTATTTTTAACGGCACCAAAAGCTAAAGCACGGTAAATTGCACCGCTATCCAATAAATGATAACCCGTTTTACATGTTAGGTATTGGGCTAAGGTGCCCTTCCCAACGCCGCTTGGACCATCAATGGTGACTACTGGGATATTAGACATAATCAAGATTCCTCAAAAACATTTACGTTCATACCAACTTCATTAATAAGATCAACAAAAACTGGAAAGGATGTATTAACGTTAGCACAATCATCAATAACAATTTCAGACACCGCATTCAAGCCCGCAATTGTCATGGCCATTGATATGCGGTGATCATGATGACTTTGAATGACTGCATTTTGGTTTTTTTGAGTACCACCATTAATAATCATTCCATCGGGAGTTGGTTGGGCATCAATACCCACTGCAATTAAAGCATCTGCCATAACTTGTATACGGTCTGATTCTTTTACTCGCAATTCTTCGGCACCGGTTAAGACGGTTTGCCCTTCTGCAGTAGAAGCAACGACGAATAAAACTGGAAACTCATCAATCGCTAAGGCAACTAACTCTTCTGGAATATTAATACCTTTTAAAGGTGCATAACGAACATGGACATCTGCAACGGGTTCTCCACCAACTTCATGAAAGTTTTCAAGCTGGATATCTGCACCCATCAATTTAAGAATATCAATAATTCCAACACGTGTAGGGTTCATTCCAACGTGTTCTATGACTAGATCAGACCCTTTAGAAGCTGCAGCAGCGGCCATAAAAAATGCTGCCGAAGAGATATCTGAAGGCACATCAATATGACGAGCCGTCAATCTTCCACCACCATTTAGACAAGCCTTCATTCTTTGATTATCTAGCTTTTCAGAATGTACTGTATAGCCAAAACCATTCAACATACGCTCAGTGTGGTCACGTGTTGGTGCAGGTTCTAAAGCGCAAGTTTGTCCATCTGCGAATAAACCGGCTAAAAGCACACAAGACTTTACTTGTGCACTAGCCATCGGCAAAGTGTAATCAATCGCTTTTAAGGTCTTGCCTTTACCATGAATAGTCATAGGTAAAGTTCCGCCTTCTTGAGTTTCTAGGTCTGCACCCATTAATCTCAGCGGATCAGTTACCCGCTTCATTGGTCTTTTAGAAAGCGAAGCATCACCAATTAACTCACAATCAAAATCTTGCCCAGCTAATATACCGGCTAATAAACGAGTAGAAGTACCAGAATTCCCCATATCTAAAGGTTTATTAGGCTTTTTTAAGCCACGCAGACCGACACCATGAATAGTGACATTGCCTTTGTCAGGACCTTCAATCTCAACCCCCATCTCTCGAAAAGCTTGCAATGTAGCCAGGGCATCATCACCTTCCAAAAAACCGGTAACCGTCGTTGTGCCTTCTGCTAGCGCGCCTAGCATAATGCTTCTGTGTGAAATTGATTTATCGCCAGGCACACGAATGCGCCCTTTGATAGTGCCACCAGGTTGTACTTTAAATTTAATGTTTGACATAGTTATCTATTCTTAATTGTCTTTGTTCTGAGTATTTTTATTAAATAGAGACCTTTGCACGAGATAGGTACGAAAGAAAAATGTGGAAAAATTTACCTGATTGCGGCGGAAAACGCAGGGAATAGCTAGCTATTCGCAAGTTGTCGCCCAACGGAAGTGCCCTTGGGGTACAACAAAAAGCAGGTGAATTTTAACCATTTTTACTCGTACATACTCTCGTGCAAAGGTCTCTAATAATTATTTGTTTACAATGTGTTTATCGCGAGCGTTCTTGGCATCATCAAAAAGGCGATAAAGTGCTTCAGCATCCTTATGCTCGACTAGTTTAGTTAATTCATCAATTGCATTACCATAGTTTTTAAGCCACTTTGTAATCGCATCAGAATTATATACAGCAATATCCCGCCACATCACTGCATCACTTGAAGCAATTCGAGTAAAGTCTCTAAATCCACCCGCAGTATATTTAAATACATCTCCTAGCTCTTCATGTTCATTTAGCATATCAACTAAAGAATAGGCTAAAAGATGAGGTAAGTGACTTGTCGCTGCAAAAATTTCATCGTGCTGTTGAGCATTCATAATTTCCACATTAGCCCCTAGTGAAGTCCATAAGTGTTTAACAGTTTCTAAGGACATTTGCGAGGTATTGACGGTTGGCGTCAAAATCACACGGTGGTCAATATATAAGTTTGCTTCTGCAGCAGCAACGCCACTTTTTTCTTTTCCTGCGATTGGATGACCGGGCACAAAGTGCTTTGGAAGTTCACCAAAAACTTCTTGAGCAGATAGAATGACGCTACTTTTAGCACTTCCACCATCTGTAATAATAGTCTGTTCAGACAGATATGGTTTCATATCAAGAAGGACTGATTTCATAGCCCCTAAAGGCACCGCTAGAAAAACTAAATCGCTGTCCTTAACGGCATGACCTATATCCGTGCTAAAACTATCAATTACACCTAAATTCACAGCAAGTTCGAGGTTTTTCGTGTTTTTTCCAAAACCAACAACTTCTTCTACCAGGCCTGCTAGTTTAACGCCTTTGGCAAAAGAGCCACCAATTAAACCTACACCAATAATCGTTATTTTTTTTAATTTATTAATAGTCGTTAACTCAACGTTCATAAGGTTTGATACACCTTTTTTAGTGCATCTATAAAGTATTGATTTTCAACTTGAGTACCAATGGAAACCCTTAAGTATTCAGCTATTCCATAATTAGCCACAGGACGAACAATGACTCCCTCCTCTAAAAGCTTTTGATTGTACTCAAGCGCTTTTGAACCAAGATTAATACAAACAAAATTACCAATCGAAGGGATGAATTCAATCGATAAATCTTGTAAAGCGCTAAGAATTTGACGCATACCCTCTTGATTAACTTTTACCGCTTGTTTTACAAATTCTTGATCTGCCAAAGCGTGCTTTGCAGCAATTTGCGCATAATGATTTACATTAAAAGGCTCTCTAACCTGGTTAATATACTGAATGGTTTCTGGATTTCCCACCATATAACCTATCCGTAACGAAGCTAAACCATACGTTTTAGAAAACGTTCGCGAAACTAATAAATTAGGATAAGCCTCAATATCATTAACGCCGTTAAAATAAGTATTATCATCCAGAAAAGACTGTGCATATTCAAGATAGGCTTCATCCAGTACCACAATGACATGTTTTGGTACCGATTTAATAAAAGCTTGCCACTCTTGTTTACTAAAATAAGTCCCCGTTGGATTATTAGGATTAGCGATATAAATCACTTTGGTTTTATCCGTAATAGCGTCTAGCATCGCGGGTAAATCATGCCCCCAATTCTTGGCTAAAACCTCTACTCCATTTGCTCCTACAATCTGCGTAGAAATAGGGTAAACCGCAAAAGCATATTGCGAGTAAATAATTTCATCGCCAGGCCCGGCAAAGACTCGAGCAACTAATTCTAGTAATTCATTAGATCCATTACCAATAGCAAGCTGTGCAGAATCGATATTTAAAAACTGTGCTAAAACCTGTTTGAGTTCATAGGCGCTTCCATCAGGGTAACGTGCAATTTCTGACAACTCATCCTGAATCGCTTTGATAACATTAGAACTAGCTCCTAATGGATTTTCATTAGAGGCTAATTTAGTAATATTTTCTAAGCCAAGCTCACGCTGAAGGTCGCTTACCGGTTTTCCAGGAACATAAGGATTAATATCTAATACTTGAGGTTGAACTTGATCACAAAATAATAATGGAGTTGATTTCATATTTGTACTTTTATCATGTCAAAATGACTATAAGGGAGAAACGGGGAATGATCCCAGAAGTTTGTAAAATGCCGCTTTAGATTGAACTTCTTGCAAGGCCGCTTTTAAATTTTCATCATTTTGATGCCCTAAAACATCAATAAAGAATAGATAATCCCAAGTTTTATCCGTTGAAGGCCTAGAGACAATGCGTGTCATATTAATATTACGCTGACTAAAACAGCTCAAAATATCCAATAACGCACCTGATTTATTGTGAATAGAAATGATTAACGCTGTTTTATCCTCACCGCTTGGCTGAGTTTCTTCTTTTCCAATAACCCAAAATTTAGTCGAATTATCTTTATAGTCTTCTATATGAGAATCTAAAATAATTAACTGATAAAGCTGAGCTGCTTGTTCAGAAGCAATGGCTGCTAGCGTATTATCTGATTGTGCTAATTTAGCCGCCAAAGCATTGGATTGAACTGCTTCCACTTCAGCCCAAGGTAGATTATTCTTTAACCAGCCTTCACACTGCCCTAAAGCTTGTTGGTGGGCTACAACCTTTTTGATGCTTTTATGAGAAGTGGATTTTGACATCAAACAGTGATGAATCGGCAGCTCAACTTCCCCTGAAACCTTAAGGTTGCTTTTAATCAACTCATTTTGAGAGGATTTCACCACGCCTTCAGATGAGTTTTCAACCGGAACAATCCCGTAATTGGATTCACCTTTTTCAACCGTAGCAAAAACGTCTTCGATTGTGGTTACGGCAATCGCTTGAGCTGATGAGCCAAACTGCTTAACAACACTGGCATGAGAATAACTTCCTTCTGGCCCTAGATAAGCAACGGATACCGGCTGTTCTAAAGCCAAACAGGCTGACATAATTTCTCTAAAAAGCTTTGCCATTTCAACATCTGGCAACAAACTAGTATTACGTGCTTTAACCGATCTTAAAACCTGAGCTTCACGTTCAGGTCGGTAAAATACGGCATCAACATTTCCACCTTGAGTTTTAATATCGGCAACTTTTTGAGCACACTCTGCTCGTTGACCAATTAAAAGCTGAATCTGCTCATCAATAGAGTCAATTTTATTACGGATTTCTGTCAGTTGTGCCTGTTCAGTTGTCATTATTAACCTATGAATTAAAACGATAAAATACGTTGAGACCTATTTACAAGGTGGTTATGCATTTTCAGCAGCGAATTTACGCATAAACTCAATTAGAGCGTCAACCCCTGCTTCTGGCATAGCGTTATAGATACTTGCTCTCATACCGCCAAATGCTTTATGACCTTTTAAACTTAACAGGCCTGCTTCTTTAGATTTCTCTAAAAATACTGCATCTAAGTCATTGTTTTTTAGATTAAAGGTAACATTCATCCAAGAACGTTCTGATGGATTAATACTATTTTTATAGAAGTCTTCTGAATCTATGTATTCATAAAGCTTGGTGGCTTTGCGTGCATTAACATCCGCTAAATGCTTTACACCACCCGTTGTTTTTATCCAATCAAATACCAGGCCTGCTAAATACCAAGAATAGGTTGCTGGTGTATTAAACATAGATTCATTGTTAGCGTATACATTCCAATTCATCAATGTAGGAGTATCTGAACGCGCTTTTCCTAATAAATCTTCACGTACAATCACAATAGCTAAACCTGCAGGCCCAATATTTTTTTGGGCACCGGCATAAATCATGGCATATTTACTGACATCTATTTCGCGACACATAATATTGGATGACATATCCGCAATAACAGGTTTACCTTGTGCAAATACTGTCTCTAAATGTTCATCTTTAAGCTCTAAACCCGTAATGGTTTCATTGACGCAGATATGAATATATTTCGCATCACTAGAAAACTTCCATTCACTTTTTGCAGGAACTTCTGTGGGATTAGACTCTTTTTCACCCGCAACAACATTAACATTGGCATAACGAGAAGCTTCTTTAATCGCTTTAGTTGACCAAACACCGGTATTTAAATAATCTACAGTGTCATTTTGTTGAGCTAAATTCATTGGAATCGCTGCAAACTGCAATGAAGCTCCTCCATGCGTAAAGATCACTTTATAGTTATCAGGAATTTGCATGACTTCACGTAAGTCTGCTTCCATTTTATGAACCACGCCCATAAACTCTTTACTGCGATGGCTCATCTCCATCACTGACATACCTGTATTTTGCCAGTTCAAAAATTCAGACTCTGCTTTTCGCATTACCGCTTCAGGTAACATTGCTGGACCAGCACTAAAGTTAAATGCTCTCGCCATTTTTTATATCCTTAAATATCAAAAGGATACCTTCATTATTTAAGAAGGCACCCATATAGATAACCAACTATTTAGATTAAATAGTCGGTTATTTTAATCATTCTTCAGTAGTTTCTTGAGTGTCGCTAGATGCTGAATCTGTGGTAGCTTCAGCTACTGTTGAATCAACCATATTGGCTTCGCCATTTTCATCTAAAGGCTCTTCGTCATCTTCAATATCAACAACGGCTAACCCTACAACCTGCTCGCCTTTTCCAACGTTAATTAACTTAACACCTTGAGTATTGCGACCAACAACTGATATCTCACCAACACGAGTTCTCACCAATGTGGCTTTATTTGTTATTAATACAACCTCTTGATCTTCAGAAACTGAAACGGAAGAAACGACCGAACCATTACGTTCAGTTGTTTTAATAGAGATAACACCTTGTCCACCACGATTAATGGTTGAGTAATCTTCTACAGGAGTACATTTACCAAAACCATTTTCTGTCGCAGTAAGAATTAATGCTCCTGGTCTGGCTATTTGCATACTAATAACTTTAGCATTATCAGCTAGCTTCATACCGCGAACACCACGGGCTGTACGCCCCATTACACGAACATCACTTTCTTTAAATCGAATCGCCTTACCGATATTGCTAAACAACATAACTTCTTGTTCACCATCGGTTAATGCTGTACCGACTAATTCATCATCGTCCAGTAGATCAACCGCAATAATCCCGTTAGCACGCGGGCGAGAGAAATCTTTTAAAGCTACGCGCTTAACAACTGAGTTACGAGTTGCCATAAAGACAACACGATCATCAAATTCATTAACCGGTAGTACAGAAGTAATATGCTCATCTGCTTCTAGAGGTAAAACATTAATAATCGGTTTACCACGACTTCCTCGGCTAGCTAAAGGTAATTGCCATGTTTTTTGCCAGTACAATTTACCTTTGTTTGAGAAACACAACAACATGTCATGCGTGCTTGCTACAAATAGTTGGCCAACTTCATCTTCTTCTTTCATGGCGGTTGCCGACTTACCACGACCACCACGTTTTTGTGCACGATAATCACTTAATGGTTGAGTTTTAATATATCCATCTTGCGACAAAGTCACAATACGATCTTCAACCGCAATTAAGTCTTCTGCATCTAAATCTTGATAGCTGTAATCAATTTCTGTACGACGAGCATCACCAAAGTTTTCTATGACTTCAACTAACTCTTCTTTAACCACCTCAGTCAAACGATCAGGGTTTCTTAAAATTTCTAAGAACTCAGCGATTTTAAGAATTAAGCCTTTGTACTCTTCAATTATTTTATCTTGCTCTAACCCCGTTAAACGGTGTAAACGCATTTCAAGAATAGCTTGAGCTTGAGTTGGCGATAATTTATAAGTAGTACCCTCTGCACCAAAACCTTCTGGTAAGTCTTCCGGACGTACGTCCTTCATTTCTACATTTTCAAGAAGGTCAACCACTTTTCCAATTGCCCACGCTTTTTCAAGCATACGCTCTTTAGCAACTGCTGGGCTGGGAGAGGCTTTAATTAACTCGATCATCTCATCAATATTGTTTAACGCAACCGCTAAACCTTCTAAAATATGAGCTTTTTCACGAGCCTTACGTAAGTCAAAAATGGTACGACGAGTAACCACTTCACGACGGTGTTTAACAAAAGCTTCAACCACTTGTTTTAAATTAAGCAGTTTGGGCTGGCCATCAATTAAGGCAACCATGTTTACACCAAATACTGTTTGCATTGATGTTTGTTTGTATAGGTTGTTAATAATGACTTCTGGCACTTCACCGCGACGAAGCTCAATAACGATACGCATACCGTCTTTATCAGACTCATCTCTTAAGCCGGTAATACCTTCAATCTTTTTCTCTTTAACTAATTCAGCAATACGTTCAATCAGTTTTGCCTTATTAACCTGGTAAGGCAGTTCATTAACAATAATTTGTGATTTGCCAGACTTATCGTTTTCAACAGCTGTTTTAGAACGAATTTTGACACGTCCACGTCCAGTTTCATAGGCTTCGCGAATTCCAGATGTTCCATTAATTAAACCATGCGTTGGAAAATCTGGACCAGGAATATGTTCCATCAGGCCTGCTACATCAATCTCAGGGTTTTCAATGTATGCTAAACAGGCATTAACGGTTTCAGTTAAGTTGTGTGGAGGGATATTGGTAGCCATACCAACGGCAATACCGGATGAACCATTAACTAATAAGTTTGGAATACGTGTTGGTAATACGGTAGGTTCCGATTCTGAGCCGTCATAGTTCTCTGCGAAATTAACTGTTTCTTTTTCTAGATCTGCTAATAGCTGATGCGCAATCTTGGCCATTCTAATTTCGGTATAACGCATAGCCGCAGGTGAATCACCATCAACCGAACCAAAGTTACCTTGACCATCAACCAGCATATAACGTAACGAGAATGGCTGAGCCATACGAACAATCGTGTCATAAACTGCCGTATCCCCATGCGGGTGATATTTACCAATTACATCACCGACGATACGTGCCGATTTTTTATATGGCTTATTAAAGTCATTACTTAGTACACTCATCGCATATAAAACACGACGGTGAACTGGCTTTAAACCATCTCTTACATCTGGAAGCGCTCGCCCTACAATTACACTCATTGCGTAACTTAAATAGGATTGCTCCATCTCATCTTCTAAAGCTATTGGAATAATTTCACGTGCAAACTCTGACATCTAATATCCATCTTTTTGAATAAAATCTATAAAACGTTAATTATATAGCAAATAACGCCTTTAAAGCCAACTTAATCTCAAACCCTTCCCCCTATCGAGAATGCATAAAAATCGCCTGAGGGCTATTTAAATTCAAAAAAATGCTTTTTATTGATTTAAAGACATTAAAATCGCATTGAAAATAGATTATCTCGTATAATTTTCGATTGATATTTATTTTTTATACATCATTTGAATAAATTAAGAGCAAATTATGGCCTTAGAAAGCAGTCAAACTAATAATGCAGATCAAGATGAATTAGATAACTTTAATCGACTTTCAAATACCTGGTGGGATTTAGAAGGTGAATTTGGTGCTTTGCATAAAATAAATCCACTTCGTTTAGAGTTTATGCGTAAACATCATGAAATTAAGAATCAAAAAATCGTTGATATTGGCTGCGGTGGAGGTATTCTTTCTGAATCATTAGCGGCCAATGGTGCTGATGTAACCGGAATTGATTTAGCTGAAGAGGTGTTAACAGTTGCCAAACTTCATGGATTAGATTCTGGGGTTAAGGTTAATTATCAGTTAATTGCCGCAGAAGAATTTGCAAAAGAGAATAACGAACAATTTGACATAGTCACCTGTATGGAAATGTTAGAACATGTTCCTGATCCGTCATCTATAATTCAAGCTGCTGCAGAATGTGTTAAGCCAGGTGGTTGGGTGTTTTTTTCCACGCTAAACCGCAACTATAAATCCTATTTATTAGCGATTTTTGCTGCTGAACAAGTTTTAAACTTAGTGCCTAAAGGAACTCACACCCATGAAAAATTCATCACGCCTGCTGAGATGGATGCCATGGCAAGAAAGGCCGATCTTTACCTTAGAGATGCTAGTGGTATTGAGTTTAACCCTCTTCTTAATCATTACGGTTTAAATGATGACCTGAGTGTTAACTATCTTTTAGCTTACCAAAAAGCACTTTAGAGTTAAAATCCAACTACACATACTACCTAAACAGGCCAGAGAAAATTTATGTCCATAAAATGTGTTCTATTTGATTTAGACGGCACCTTACTCGATACCTCTTATGACTTTGCATATGCTTTAAAATTAACCTGTCAAGAATATAAGCAACCCGTACTTAATTATCAAGATATTAGAAGTACAGTTTCTAAGGGCGGTTTAGCCATGACTCAACTTGCCTTTCCTAAGTTACAAGATGAAGAGCTTGAAACGCGTAGACAGGTATTCTTAAAACACTACTTAGATAATATTAATCACCATACCCAAATTTTTCCTGGTTTAGATTCTGGTTTAGAAATACTTGCCGCTAAAAATATCCCCTGGGGCATCGTAACCAATAAACCCTCTCACTTAACTGAAGAGCTTCTAAAAAATTATCGTTTTAAAAGTAAACCTAAATCAGTCATTTGTGGTGATACCCTACCCGTCAGAAAACCAAACCCTGACCCCATGTATTTAGCGGCTGAACAATGTGGTGTAAAACCTGAAGAGTGTATCTATATAGGTGACCACCCACGAGATATTGAAGCGGGCATAAATTCAGGGATGAAAACCGCTGCCGCCATGTATGGTTATTTACCAACAGAAGCCACTCAAAAAGATTGGCCAGCAGATATGTTTTTTCATACCCCTTATGAACTGTCACAATTTATTAAATCTTTGTAAGCTTTATTAAAACTATCCAGTTAATTCAACAAACCGAACGTGTAAGGTTATAGACTAAATTATGCAAACATATCTAATTACCGGTGCGGCACAAGGCTTAGGTAACGCTTTAGCTCGACAATTAATTAAATTAAATCATCAAGTTATTTTACTGGATAAGGAGCTAAAACGTTTAAACGCTTTTTACGACGAGATTGTAGAATCTGAATGGAACATTGATTTAGTTGCTCTTTATCCAATGGATTTATTGGGCGCGAATATTGATGACTATAAAGCCCTTACGGAGAATCTGAACCATGAATATGGGCATTTAGACGGTGTTTTCTTAAATGCAGCAACACTGCCCGCCTTTACGCCGATAGAGCATTTTGACTATATGCAATGGTATGAAGTCTTGCACACAAACTTAAATGCAAATTTTCACTTAATACAACAAACCTTACCTTTATTAACAAATTCACCTAAAGGTAAGCTCATTGCTATTAGTGATAACAATATTAAAGCGCACCCTGCATATTATGGTGCTTATGGCGTAGCTAAGGCAGGCCTTGAACAACTACTTAAAACCGTTGCAGCTGAAACTAAACAAACCAATACAAACTGCTATATTGCAAAATTAGAAACTTTTGCTACGGAATCTCGCGGTAGGCTTTTCCCAGGAGAAAATCCTAATAACTTAATCTCAGCAGAAGATATGGCAAGTTATATTTTAGCAAGTATTTTTGAAAAGCCTAGCATGACCGCCTCTCCTGATTTTGGAATTATTGAAAAGCTATAAATCATCAATGTACCAGGCCTGGTAACTTAAATATTTAAATTTATATGAGACCTTTGCACGAGATAGGTGCGAAAGAAAAATAGGCGTGAGTACCCCTTTAGGGTAAAAATTTTACCTTATTGCGGTGGAAAACGCAGGGAATAGCTAGCTATTCACAAGTTTTACAACAAAAATAAGGTGAATTTTAACCATTTTTACTCGTACATACTCTCGTGCAAAGGTCTCTATATGTAAAGAGACTTTTGCAAGAGCCTATGAATGGTTAAAAAGGTCATGGTTATCCATATTTACCAATACAAAATTATTACGCAGATATTATAAAGATATCAGGCAAACATTACTTTGCGAATCAACTCTGGGGCAGAATTAAGAAGTTGTTTTGTGTAGTCTTGTTGTGGATTATGCATAATCTCTTCTACAGTGCCCTGCTCAACGACTTTTCCATTTTGCATAACGGCAACTTTATGAGCAATGCTTGGAATAATCGATAAATCATGGGTAATAAATAAATAAGACAATTGATACTTTTTCTGCAGCTCTTCAAGAAGCGCTAACACTTGAGCTCTTACCGTTACATCTAATGCACTAGTAGGTTCATCACAAATAATTAACTCTGGTTCAACGGCTAAGGCTCTGGCAATTCCAATACGTTGACGTTGACCTCCAGAGAACTCATGCGGATAACGATGCTTGTGTTCGGTTAATAATCCTACCTGATTTAACAGTTCATCAATACGTTGGTCTTGATCTTGTTTATTTTGACTTCCAACCTTAAGACTCACCATTCCTTCACGTATAATCTCACTGATGGTCATTCTTGGATTCAATGCCGAGAAAGGGTCTTGAAAAATGACCTGAATTTTTTTACGTAGCGGCTTCATCTGTCTTTCAGATAAATTGGTGAGGTTAATTTGATTATCGATATCTGCCGCATAAGAAACTTGGCCATCAGTTGTATTAACTAGCTTAAGAATCGCTTGACCAATGGTACTTTTCCCAGAACCTGATTCACCAACTAAAGCCAAAGTTTGACCTTTTTCAATGCTTAAACTCACACCATCTACAGCCTTTACCATTCCGACCATTCTCTGAAATAACCCTTTTTTAATTGGGAAATGTACTTTTAAATCATTAAGTTCTAATAATTTTGTAGAATTTAACTGTGGTTTTAAGGTTTGTTTTGGTACCGCATCCGCTAGTAATTTTTGTGTATAGGGGTGTTTGGCCTGATTGAAAAAAGTTTGTTTATCTGCTTGCTCAACAATTTTACCTTGTTTCATGACAGCAACCGTATCGGCCATCTCATACACAACACCCATATCATGGGTAATAAACAAAATAGACAGGCCTCGTTTATCTCGAATCGACTTTAATAAATCTAGCACTTGAGCCTGAATGGTGACATCTAAAGCTGTTGTGGGTTCATCTGCAATAAGTAAATCTGGTTCACAAGCTAATGCCATTGCAATCATTACACGCTGCTTTTGCCCACCAGAGAGTTGGTGTGGATACCAATCAAAGCGAGCTTCTGCATCCGGAATACCCACCTCTTCAAACAAAGAGATTACCTTTTTTCGCGCTGAATGTTTTTTTAAACCCAGGTGCAATTGAAGTACTTCCGCAACTTGATCACCTACTTTCATTACCGGGTTTAAGGAAGTCATGGGTTCTTGAAAAATCATCGCGACTTGCTTACCACGTATTTTTTGCATTTGATATTCTGGTAATTCAAATAGGTTTTGTTGTTGTAGAACAATATCACCAGAATCTACCGTAATAACCTCTGGAAGTAGACGCATGATTGCAAGTGAGGTTAGTGATTTACCACTCCCCGATTCACCCACTAAAGCAAAAATTTCCGCAGGCTTTATAGCAAAACTAATATCATCTATTAAGCAACTTTGGCCAATATTTAATACTAGATTTTGTACGCTTAAAACGGTAGATTCAGACATGGTTTTTCCTATTTTTCAGAGCGTGGATTTAGTACCCACTGAACTCTATCGGCAAAAAGGTTTGCGGATAACACTAAAATAAACATAAAGATAAAGGCGGATAACAGCGACCACCAAACCATCGGTTCACGCGCCATTTCTAAACGAGCCTGGTTAATCATATTACCCCAGCTTGGCATGGTTGGGTCGACTCCTACACCAACATAAGATAAAACCGCTTCTGCTAAAACTAATCCACTAAAGTCTAGGACTAGAGCAATTAAAATAAGGTGAACTAAGTTTGGAAGGATATGCTTGCGAATAATCGTAAAGGGTTTTAAACCAAAAGCTTTAGCGGCAGTAACATATTCTATTTGACTAATTTTTAAGGTTTCCGCTCTCAATAAGCGACAAAGTCCTGTCCAACTGGTCATACCTAAAATAAATATCAAAAACAATAAACGTATATCAGCACGTTCTTGAGTACTACCAAACCATTCAGCATGCGTACTCATTATTGACTGCATGACCAATACCGCCGCCGCAATCAACAATACTCCTGGTATAGAGTTTAAGGTGGTGTAAAGGTATTGAATAACATCGTCTATCCACCCCTTAAAATAGCCTGCACTTATTCCCAAAAGCAACGCTAAAGGCAGCATAACAACGGTTGTTAACCCTCCAATTAGCACGCCTGTGCGAATACTTTTTAACGATTGATAAAGTACATCTTCCCCTACTTTATTGGTGCCTAATACATGATAATCAAAGCTTAATAAATAAAACCACGTTCCAATAAAAATCAAGAGAAACAATGTTATGTAAGCGACAGACCAAGGCAGGCTTTCGGTTTTTATTCTTGCCGAGCTCATAGCCAGCTTTTTAAGACGAAAATAACCGTGAATCAAAATAATTGCAATAATGATGACTAAGGCAATTAAAAAAGCCCAACCCGTTTGAGTAATCACATCATAGGCAACTAGACTTTGTTGCATATCAATATGTTTTGCTACATTTTTTAACGGCAGGTAAACTTGCTGAACATTTCCGGTTGTATTGTAAATCACACTAGAGCTGTACTCTTTTAAAGCAAACGGTGCTGAATAAGTTCTTTCGGCATTGAGAATTAAGTGCTCTAACCCCATATCAAGAACGCTAACAAGCTCTTTGTTTAAGGTATTGTTTTCAGCAGATTCAAATTTAAAATGCATTGAGTCCATTAACGCAATTGCAAAATAAAACAATAAAATAATCGCAGAAATCATGGCCGTCTTTGATTTAAAGACATTTCTCCACTGTATTCTTTTTTGAGCATCTTTAGATATTTGATAAATACCAAGAATAATAAGAGCAAATAAGCTCCAAATCATGATGTCTGTCCACAAGAAAGTTAACATCATGAGAGCTTCACCCTAGGGTCAAAATAGGTATAAGAAATATCCGTTAAAATTAAACCAACGATATAAAGAACAGACCCTAGAAATACCATTGCCTTAACAATACCAAAGTCCTGTGATTGAATGGCATCAATCGTATAACTACCCAGGCCTGGTATACCAAAGAAGGATTCCATGATTAAACTGCCCATAAATAAGGTTGGAATCACTACCACGACACCGGTTAAAATAGGCAATAGTCCATTTTGTAAAACATGTCCAAATAATACTTTTATCTCCGACAAACCTTTTGCTCGAGCCGTTCTAACATAATCTTTATTAATTTCTTCTAAGAAAATACTACGATACCAACGAATACCCGCACCAATACCGGAAAAAACCCCAATTAACACGGGCAAAATCAGGAATTTAATTCCCTCTAATCCTTCTGCATAGCCTGAGATAGGAACCCAGTGCCAGGTTTTACTAAATAAGACTTGGCCGGCAATAATATAAAAAAGTCCTGAAATTGACATAATAGCAACAGCCAACCCCATGGTAATGCTATCTAAGGTAGAACCTCTAAATAAAACGATTAGGAGAGCTATTGCAATATTGGTCACCAAACCAATGATAAAGGTAGGCAATGCTATGGCTAAACTTGGCCACATTCTTTCATAGATATCAGCAGATATTTGGCGCCCTGAATCAGATTGCCCAAAATCAAAGCTAAATAACTTTAGGGATTCTTGCATAAACAAAGTATCGGTTAACAATCCATGACTATGTTCTGTTGTATTAATAAATAGCGGTTTGTCATAACCATGATCCACTTTCCATGACTGAATCATTTCAGGAGTTGTCTGTTTGGCACCTAATTGAGCTCTTGCCATATCATCAGGTGTATTCACCATAAAAAATAAAGCAAAGGTAATTAAATTAACGCCTATTAAAATAGGCACGGCAAATAACAGCCTTCTTACAATATAGGCAAACATCAACTGACCTCGCCTTTTAATTTCAAATCGTGTGATTTTTTATTTTTAAGCATAATCTGTTGACGCTTTTGATAGGCTTTTTTAAGAGGCCAAATCGATAGTAAAACAAATATTATGACTAAAATAATGGGCCAAATAATTGGGCTGTTCCATTTTTGCTGTTTTGCATAACGTTGTTCGACATCAATTCTTTTATACTTTATGGTGTTATTTGCTAAAGCATTTGGCCAGACATTTTTATACCAACTATGATACAAAGCAAGAGATTTAGGGTGGAACCCCCAAGCCCAAGGAGCATCTTTTTGAACTAAATGCACCATTTTTTTAATAATGGCTAAACGCTCAGGACCATTTTGCATGGTCTTCATTTGCTCAAACAATTTATTAAATTTAGGGTTATCGTAGTTAGCACTGTTTACCCCTCCACCATTGGTATTGATGGTGGCATTTCCTCCATAAAGCAGGAACATAAAGTTTTCAGGATCTGGATAATCTGCATTCCAGCCCCAACTAAACATCTGCCCTTTTGCTTGACGTATTTTATCTTGAAAACGATTGTAATCTGTGGCTCTAATAATGAGATTAATACCCAACTTAGCAAACTGTTTTCGGTACCAATTTAATTGTGATTGGCTGTCTGGCCCGGTTGCCGCAGTATCATAATAAAGCGATAACACCTCACCATTAGCTTTTCGTCCGTTTGGGTATCCCGCTTCAGCCAAAAGCTTTTTAGCGTATTCTATCGATTTACGGCTCGCATGATTCTCATTCCAATTATATAAAAAAGAATTCATCCCCTTTTTTCCAGATTCATATCCATAAATACCTGGCGGGATTGGGCCTTGAGCGGCAATCCCTCTTCCATTCATAAAGATGGAGATATACTCTTCAAAGTTAACAGCAATACTAATAGCCTGACGTAGCTTTTGCTGTTTTGCAGAATAGCCACCAACCACCGGATCTGTCATATTAAAGCCAAAATAGTAAATGGTAGGCTCTACCTGGCTCAAAAACTTAATCCCTTTGACTTGCATCGCTTTAGTTAGATTCATCGATCCAGAACCTGAGACAGAAACCGCTTGATCAAAACTATCTGAGCTTACACCTGAAGCATCATAATAACCCTGCAAAAATTTATTCCATAAGGGTACGCTCTCTTTCTCTAAACTGTAAACCACCTCTTTAATAAAGGGTAAACGTTTACCGGCATCTTTTAATAAAGCAGTATCTGAATCTTTAGTAAGCCCAGAAGTTGGATAAAATTCATCATGAAAATTTGGATTAGCTAATAAACGCATAATGCGGTTGGGATTATTTTCTGCAAGATAATATGGACCCGTTCCAACGGGTGATGTATCAAGCGTAATGTTTTTTTCTACCAGGCCTGGTTGTTTATAAAACTTATCTGCTTCCCAAGGGATTGGCGCAAAGAAATTCATGGTTAGCCAATATAAAAACTGAGGATAAATACCCCTTATTTTAATTTTAAAATGCGTTTTATCAATGACTTGCACACCACTAATAGAATACTTATTTAAATCAAAATAAGTCTCTTTACTTTTTGTTCCCGATGCTTTTAATTGCTGAGAAAAAGCCTTTGTAACCTTTTTAGAAAAAGGTTTTAACCCCACAATATATGATTGCATTGAATCTAAAATAGGAGAATGGTTCTGCCTTAAAGCCATTCTTTTAATGGCATAAACATAATCTGCTGCTTCTAAATTTCGTGTAGCTTGTTGTGCAAAATCATTAACATTATGAATTGAAGCCAGTTTTTGTGGCGTTAAATCATGATATAGGTATTGGCTCGCATTTTTAACAAAAGCGGGATGATTTTGAAATTTAATATTATCTTTTAATTCAAACAGATACTCTGAAAACTTAATATCAGAACTGTTTTTTAAAACAGCCTCACCTGACTGATTGAAATACTTAACCTCAGGCATTTTTGTCAGCGTAAGCGGCTCTACTTGGTAAGGTCTTTTTAAATAATGGTACTGCAATGGTGGTTCATAAACCTGACTTAAAAAAGCCCACTCATTAGAGTTATAAGACACAACGGGGTCAAGATGTTTGGGAGGAGAACTAAAAGAGCTAAACAAGGTCTGTTTATTGACCTGTTGGCTTGTGTATGGTGAATTCCAATTATTTGAATAAGACTTCATAGAAACAGACAACAATAAAAAAACCAACAGAAGACTCCATTTGAATAATGTGAAGCTCTGTTTGTCATTCTGTTTTTCTTGATATGTCGTATTAAACAACTTTTTACCTATGTGTTTTAAATCTATGGTTTAAATCTATGGTTTAAATCTATAGCTTATAACGCAGAATAAATACAACGTTTAGTAGCCCCGTGACAATAGAATAATGAGACCTTTGCACGAGATAGGCGCGAAAGAAAAATGAGGGGAAATTTGCCTGATTGCGGCGGAAAATGCAGGGAATAGCTAGCTATTCGCAAGTTTTTCAACAAAAATCGGGTGAATTTTAACCATTTTTACTCGTGCATACTCTGGTGCAAAGGTCTCATAAAGTTAATACTTAAATCGTGTTTCTATCGTAATCAATTTTAATAACTTCAAGCATTATAACCAATAATTTAGCGTTATAATGCCTATAAATTTTAATGGCATTCAATTCACTTAATTGAGTTTTTACCCAATAAGAGAACTCATTGAATGTCTTTGTCTAAAATCACTATTGGAGAACAATATGGGATTCCTAACTGGAAAAAAAGCCTTAATTATCGGTGTGGCAAATAATAAATCTATCGCTTACGGTATTGCTAAGCAAATGCATGAGCAAGGAGCTGAAATCGCTTTAACCTACCAAAATGAAAAGCTAAAAGGTCGTGTAGAAAAAATTGCTGATGAACTTGGTTCTAGTATTGTCCTTCCATTAGATGTTGCAAGTGATGCAGAATTAGATGCAACATTTACAGAGCTTGCTAAAAACTGGACTGAGGGCTTGGATATTCTAGTCCACTCTGTGGCATTCGCACCACGTGAAGAACTTGAAGGACGAATGATTGATGCCTCTACACGCAATGGTTTTAGTATTGCTCATGACATTAGTGCATACAGCTTAACAGCATGTACAAAAGCTGCCTATGAGATGTTAAAAGCAAAAAATGGTTCAGTTATGACGGTTTCATACCTTGGTGCAGAACGTGCAGTACCAAACTATAACGTAATGGGAATCGCTAAAGCATCACTAGAAGCCACTGTGCGCTACTTAGCTGCTGACCTTGGTCAAGATGGGATTCGCGTTAATGCCGTTTCTGCTGGACCAATCAGAACTCTTGCGGCCGCCGGAATTAAAGACTTTAGAAGCATGTTAGACAAGGCTGCTCAGTCTACTCCACTTCGCCGCAATGTTTCGATTGAAGAAGTCGGTAATACTGCTGCATTCTTATGTTCAGACTTAGCTTCAGGTATTACAGGTGAGATTACCTATGTTGATGGTGGATACAATATCACCGCTTCAACCTAGTTCAGTTCCTACCAGGCCTGGTAGGATTCTTAAACCAGAATAAAGCCAATTAAACCGCATTTTATTGCGGTTTTTTATCTCTAACAGACTCAAATCCAAGGAGACCTTTGCACGAGAGTATGCACGAGTAAAAATGGTTCTAGGTGCCCCTTGAGGGTAAAAATTTACCTGTTTTTTGTTGTACCCCAAGGGCACTTCCGTTGGGCGACAACTTACAAATAGCTAGCTATTCCCTGCGTTTCCCGCCACAAACGAAGAACTCGACGCCCGAAGGGGTAAGTCGAGAATCAGGCAAATATTCTCTCATTTTTCTTTCGTACCTATCTCGTGTTTATGCCCTTGGGTGCAAAGGTCTCCAAGAGTAATAAATAGTGTAAACAAGATGAATAATCTTTAATGAAGTTACTGATATAAAAAAAGCCACTAGAGTAACCTCTAGCGGCTTTTTAAATAATGGCGGAATAGAAGGGATTCGAACCCTCGACACCCTGCGTGACAGGCAGGTACTCTAACCAGCTGAGCTACTACTCCGTATTGTATGGTGGGTGATACTGGGCTCGAACCAGTGACCCTCGCCTTGTAAGGGCGATGCTCTCCCAACTGAGCTAATCACCCAGGATATTCGATAAGTCTTATTTTTGATGCTCTACTGAGCTTAAAATGCTTATCTTATAGTTACTGCAAACTCCTGAAGATTTGCAATAAAAAAGCCAGTCAAAGACTAGCCTTAAAATTTGGCGGAATAGAAGGGATTCGAACCCTCGACACCCTGCGTGACAGGCAGGTACTCTAACCAGCTGAGCTACTACTCCATGGTGGGTGATACTGGGCTCGAACCAGTGACCCTCGCCTTGTAAGGGCGATGCTCTCCCAACTGAGCTAATCACCCAATTAAACTTGCTCTACATGGCTTGTGGCCTGTATTGCTGTGCTTAATTGATGTGGCGTATTATAGAGTTCTAGGAGAGCTTGTCAATCAAATTTAAATGTTTTTTTACATTTTTTTGACAGCTGATTTCTAAGTTATTAATTAACTGCTTCTTTTAGCGCTTTACCAGCAGTAAACTTAGGAACTTTAGCTGCTGGAATTTGCATTTCAGCACCAGTTTGTGGGTTACGACCAGTACGTGCAGAACGCTCACCTACTTTAAAAGTACCAAAACCGATAATAGCAACAGAATCACCAGTACTCATTGCTTTAGTGATAGAAGCTACTGTTGCATCTAATGCTTTAGCTGCATCTGCTTTTGTTAAACCAGCTTCTTCTGCGATTGCACTTACTAATTCAGATTTATTCATTTTTTTCTCCATGAGTTTTTAATATATTTTTTATCCACCACCTTTGGCTAATGCATTTATAGCAATCATCACCAAATGGTGTCAAGTAAAAAAACGTATTTTCACTAATTAATGTCGATTTGAAGCCTTTTGCGGTGTTTTTTGGGCTTTATCATCAGTATAAGTTATGGCTTCAGTTACGCTGTCTATAGGTTTTGGCTCTTCAGTTAAGGCTAATTCTAAAACCTCATCCACCCATTGAACAGGATGAATATCGAGTTGATTTTTCACTTCTTCAGGTACGTCTGCCAAATCTCTCACATTATCTTGTGGAATTAATACGGTTTTAATGCCTCCACGCAGAGCAGCGAGTAATTTCTCTTTTAATCCACCTATTGGAAGCACCTCACCACGCAATGTAATCTCTCCTGTCATCGCTACGTTCGCTTTAACAGGAATTTTAGTTAACACTGAAGTAATGGCCGTACAGATAGCAATACCCGCACTAGGACCATCCTTTTTAATAGCCCCTTCTGGAAAATGTAAATGTAGATCATTAGTTTCATAAAAATCATCATCCAAACCTAATGTTTTAGAACGACTTCTAATAACACTCATTGCCGCTTGTACAGACTCTTGCATTACACTACCTAATTGTCCTGTACTGGAGAGTTTTCCTTTACCTGGCATTGCTGTCGCTTCAATACGCAGTAAATCTCCGCCTACTCTTGTCCATGCCAATCCTGAGACTTGACCAATCCTATCTTCTGAATCAGCCAAACCAACACGATAACGAGCTACACCTAAATAAGACTCGAGCTCTTTTGAAGTAACTAAAATTTTGCCGGCATCAGCTTCGTTAGTCACGATTTGTTTTACCGCTTTACGACAAATCTTAGCAAGTTCCCGAGCCAGTAAACGCACCCCTGCTTCTCGAGTGTAGATTTGAATAATAGCGAGCAGAGCCGATTCCTCAATTTCTAGCTCACTCTCTTTTAAACCATGGTCTTTTAAAGCACGAGGTAAAAGATGTTGCTTAGCAATATTGAGTTTTTCAGGTTCAGTGTAACCAGATAAGTTAATCACCTCCATACGGTCTAATAGCGCCTCAGGAATATCCATTGAGTTAGAGGTAGCAACAAACATTACATCAGATAAATCGTAATCGACTTCTAGGTAGTGATCGTTAAAGGCATTATTTTGTTCGGGATCGAGCACTTCTAACAATGCTGAAGCTGGGTCTCCGCGCATATCACTAGACATTTTGTCTATTTCATCTAATAAAAATAGAGGGTTCTTAGTGCCTGCTGAATGCATTTTTTGAATAATTTTACCTGGCAAAGCACCAATATAGGTTTTACGGTGCCCTCTTATCTCCGCTTCATCGCGAACACCACCTAATGACATGCGAACATACTTTCGATTGGTTGCTTCTGAAATAGAACGTGCTAATGAGGTTTTACCTACACCAGGAGGCCCAACTAAACAAAGGATTGGCCCTTTCATTTTCCCAACACGCTTTTGCACTGCGAGGTATTCAATAATACGTTCTTTAACTTTCTCCAAACCATAATGCTGAGCATCAAGAATGTTTTCGGCTTTATTCAAGTCTTTTGATACTCGACTACGTTTTTTCCAGGGAATATCAATTAACCAATCTAAATAATTTCTGACCACTGTCGCTTCAGAAGATTGTGCTGGCATTAATTTAAGTTTTTTAAGCTCTGAATTAGCTTTATTTTTTGCAGATTCCGTTAACCCAGCCTTTTCTATGCGCTGTTTAATTTCATCTAATTCATTAACCGCTTCTTCATCACCTGATAATTCCGTGTGAATGGCTTTAATTTTTTCATTGAGATAATATTCTCGCTGAGTTTTATCCATTTGTTTTTTAACACGACTGGTAATTCTGCGTTCAGACTCTAGCATTTCAAGCTCTGTTTCAACTAGCGCTAAGACTTTTTCTAATCTATCACTAGTAGACGTTAACTCAAGTAGGGACTGTTTTTCATCAACTGAGAGCTTTAAATTTGAAGAAATTAAATCCACCATACGTTCGGGATCTGTCTCTTTTTTTACTGAGGTTTTTACTTCGGAAGGGATTTTTTTCTTTAGTTCCGCAAACAAGGCAAAGCGTTCACTCAAAGCACGCATCAACACAATTGAATCTGTTTCGTTTTCTTCATTAGATTCAATTTCACTAATATCACCAAGTAGTACATTCTCTTCTGCATATAAGCCAGTCAATTCAAAGCGTTGAACCCCTTCAACTAAAACTTTAACCGTACCGTCAGGCAGTTTTAAAAGCTGCAATATGTTTGCCATGGTGCCAACAGAGTACAAATCTTCAAGGGTTGGGACATCTAGCTCGGCGCTTTTTTGAGTAACTAAAAATATTTGTTTATCACCTTGCATAGCCTCATTTAAGGCCTGTATTGATTTTTCTCTGCCCACAAATAATGGCATTACATTTCCAGGGAAAACCACTACATCTCTTAATGGTAAAATTAGTACATTCATTTTCATACTTACTTGGTCTATATCCATTATTATCCCTTATCAGGTATTTTGTCTTTAAAAAACCCAGCATATAGCTGGGTTTAAAACGTTTATTTAAAGGGCTATTTTAACTGAGACCTTTGCACAAGATTATGTACGAGTAAAATGGTTCTAGGTACCCCTTGAGGGTAAAAATTCACCTTATTTTTGTTAAAAAACTTGCGAATAGCTAGCTATTCCCTGCGTTTTCCGCCGCAATCAGGTAAATTTTCCCTCATTTTTCTTTCGCACCTATCTCATGCAAAGGTCTCAACTTTCTATTCACTCGATGCTTTTTTAGACTGCTCTTCTTTATAAACAAGCAACGGTGATTTTTTACCTTGAATCACTGCTTTATTTATAGCGACCTTTTCTACATTTTTCAAGCTTGGTAGGTCATACATCGTATCAAGCAACAATTGCTCCAAAATTGAACGTAGACCACGCGCTCCGGTTTTTCTTTCAATTGCTAAATTCGCAATTTCAGATAGCGCATCTTTTCTAAATTCTAGTTCAGCACCTTCCAGTTCAAACATTTTCTGAAACTGCTTCACTAAAGCATTTTTTGGTTCAGTTAAAATTTTAATCAAAGCGGCTTCATCTAATTCTTCAAGGGAGGCAATCATTGGAAGACGACCCACAAACTCTGGAATAAGACCAAATTTGATTAAATCTTCTGGCTCAATCTTTTGGAATTTCTCAGTGACTGAAAGCTGTTTATCCTTAGTTTTAACTTCTGCAGAGAAGCCAATACCAATATTGGTTTCCGTACGTTGGTCAATAATCTTGTCTAAACCTTCAAAAGCGCCACCAACAATAAACAATATTTTAGAGGTGTCCACTTGAATCATATCTTGGTTTGGGTGCTTGCGTCCGCCTTGTGGAGGAACTGAAGCCATTGTACCTTCAACCAATTTAAGTAAAGCTTGCTGAACACCTTCACCAGATACATCTCGGGTAATTGATGGGTTTTCAGATTTACGGGTGATTTTATCAATTTCATCAATATAGATGATTCCGCGCTCTGCTTTTTCAGGATCATTATCACAACGTTGTAGTAATTTTAATACGATACTTTCAACATCTTCACCAACATAACCTGCTTCTGTTAACGTGGTTGCATCTGCAATCGCAAAAGGAACATCTAACAAACGCGCTAAGGTTTGTGCTAAAAGTGTTTTACCAGAACCTGTTGGACCAATTAAAAGAATGTTACTTTTAGTTAATTCTACATCATCTTTAACGTGTGCTTGTTGTAGACGCTTATAATGATTGTAAACCGCTACAGAAAGTACCTTTTTAGCATTAAATTGGCCAATAACATAATCATCAAGAATGTGACTGATTTCATGCGGTGTAGGTAAATTTTCTAGTTCAAATTGGCTAATATCTTCTTCACCAAATTCATCACGCAAAATGTCATTACATAACTCAACGCACTCGTCACAGATATAAACCGACGGACCTGCGATTAACTTTCTAACTTCATCTTGCCCTTTTCCGCAAAAAGAACAATACAATGTCTTATCTTCACTCATACTTTACTGCCTTAACGATTTGTTAATACTTTGTCGATTAAACCATAGTCACAAGCTTGTTCAGAACTCATGAAATTATCTCTATCTGTATCTTGCTCAATCGTTTTAATATCCTGACCGGTATGATCAGCTAACGCTCTATTTAACTTTTCTTTAATTTGTAAGATTTCTTGAGCATGAATTTGAATATCACTTGCCTGCCCTTGAAAACCACCTAAAGGTTGATGAATCATTACACGAGAATTAGGCAATGCAAATCGTTTACCCTTCGCACCTGCCGACAATAAGAAAGACCCCATACTTGCCGCTTGGCCAATACACATAGTACTTACATCAGGTTTAATAAAACGCATGGTATCGTATATAGCCATACCCGCTGTCACGCTACCGCCTGGAGAGTTAATATATAAATGAATATCTTTATCAGGATTCTCTGATTCTAGAAACAACATTTGAGCCACAATCAAATTGGCCATATGGTCTTCTACCTGTCCAACTAAAAAGATAACGCGTTCTTTTAAAAGTCTAGAATAAATATCGTACGAACGCTCGCCACGGCTAGTCTGTTCAATTACCATTGGTACGAGTGCATTTTGAATCATGTTATCCATATACTGCTTTATGTCCTGTAGGTTTTATTTGAGACCTTTGCATGAGATAGGTGCGAAAGAAAAATGAGGTAAAATTTGCCTGATTGCGGCGGGAAACACAGCGAATAGCTAGCTATTCGCAAGTTTTTAAACAAAAATCAGGTGAATTTTAACCATTTTTACTCGCGCATACTCTCGTGCAAAGGTCTCATTTATATTAAATTTGTATTTAGGAGTATCTTAGCCTTTTCTGAGGCAAAAAAAAACTTAACCCCAAGCACAAATAAGAAATATATGCTCAGGGTTAAGTTTTGAAGTCTATACAGCGTTATAAATTGAGTTATAAATTGAATTACGCAGGCGTATTGATAACTTCTTCAAAAGCTTTAGTCACTTCTTTTACTTTTGCTTCTTCAATAATTTTAGCAGCAACCTTACCTTCAACTAAAACACCTCGAATCTCAGATCGTGCGCCAGGGTTCTGTGCATACCAACCAATCACTTCAGAAGGATCTTCATAAGAAGAAGCTTGTTCAGCAATATATGCTTCAACTTCTTCATTTGATGCTTCAATATTATTAGCTTTGATAATATCGCCTAAGATCAAACCTAACTTAACACGCTCTTTCGCTTCATCTTCGAATTGAACGGCTTCGATTTTAACATCTTCAGGTTTAACGCCTTGTTCCTGCATGCTTTGTACGGCACGGTCCATCAAGTTTTTAACTTCTTGTTCAATCAAAGACTTAGGTAATTCTACATCAACAACTTCTTGAAGTGATTTTAAAGCCGCGGCGCGATTTTTACTTTCTACAGCTCTAGCAAGTTCTTTTTCCATGCTATCTTTAATTTCTTTAACTAAAGAGTCTTCAGAACCATCTTCAATACCAAATGACTTCACAAATTCTTCGTCAATTTCAGGAAGAACTTTCGTTGAGATAGAGTGAACAGTAATATCAAATACAGCTGTTTTACCTTTTAAAGAATCTGCGTGATAATCTTCAGGGAAAGCCACTTCTATAGCCTTTTCTTCACCTTTTTTCATACCAACGATTCCATCTTCAAAACCAGGAATCATACGTCCAGAACCAAGCTCTAATGGAACATCTTCAGCTGATCCACCTTCAAAGGCTTCTCCATCGATTTTTCCAGTGAAATCGATGATAACTTGCTCACCCATTTTAGCTTTTTTGGCGCCACTCTTAGAAGGTTTCCAAGCCATACGCTGTTCACGAAGACGAGTAATCATACCGTCAACATCTTTATCCGTTACTTCAGATTTGATTGTTTCCACTTTTACGCCTGAAAATTCAGGAAGTGTAATTTCAGGATAAACTTCAAAACGAGCGGTAAAAGTGACTTGACCATCTTTGTCATCAAGACTATCAAACATTGGGTAACCAGCTACTTGAATATTTTCTTGTTCAGTTGCATCGTAAAATGCTTTTTGTAGTGCTTCACCCATTACTTCTTGGTGAACCTGTGCACCATGACGTTTTTTAACTACGCTTAGTGGTACTTTACCTGGACGGAAACCATCCATTTTTACCGTGCGACGAATTTCATTTAAACGTTTTTCAACATCTGCACTTAAATTATCAGATGGGAACGTTACCGTCATTTTGTGCTCAAGACCTTGTTCTGGCTTTTCTACAGTTACTTGCATTTTTAAATCTCAAAGTTCGATAGTTTTAATAGATTAATTAAAAAACGTCTTAAAATTTCTTTTAAAGGACAAATCTTAATCGTTAAAATTTAGAGACAGAATTATACGGATTTCGCGTACATATTTAAAGTAAAACTCATAAAATGGAGTAAAAACAATAAGAAAAGTGTAATTTTAATGGGTTTTCTTGAGTATATATTAAAAACTGATAGAATTCGCAGCCAAGAATTATTGATACTTAAGTCTTAGTTATTGAATGACTTAGATAACGACTAAAACAAATAACAGAAATTAAACTTAAATTTAAGGAATCTAAAATGACAATTGAGAGAATTGTATTACTTGTAGCAGGAACCATGGTTCTTTTGAGTACCATACTTAGTGTTTATCACACGCCTGTATGGTTGTACCTAACCGGTTTTGTGGGTGCTAACCTTGTTTTTTCTTCTATTACGGGTTTTTGCCCAATGGTATTAATCTTACGTAAACTAGGTTTTAAACACGGACCATCTTTCCGTTAAAAACAATTGAATTGCATCTTAGGTTAAACCCTAAATGCAATTCATCACTCCTCTAACTCTTTTTTAACCTCTTCAATTAACTCTTCTAATTCTAGCCAACGCATTTCAGCCGCTTCTAATTGTTGACTACATATTGCCTGCAACTTTAAGCATTCAGATAACTTTTCTTTACTTGCCGTATCGTACAACGATTCATCTTCCATCATCGTATGGTAATTTGATAAATCCTTTTGCAAGGTTTCCATTTTTTTATCAAGCTGCTTAATCTCTTTTTGGTAGGGCTTTATTTGATTTTCTAATATTTTTCTTTGTTGAGCATTTTGTTGGCGCAACTCTTTTTTAGATTGACCAGGCCTGGTTGTTTTATTTTCTGACTGTGCTTGCTTAATCGCTTTTAATTGTTCTTGTAAATACCCGTCTAAATCGCCATGATAAAGACTGACTTTACCTTTATGAACCCACCAAAACTGGTCAGAAATACTAGCTAGTAAATGTTTATCATGGGTTACCAAAATAACTGCGCCAGCAAACTCTTGAATAGCCATATCTAAAGCATCGCGAGTTTCCATATCTAAATGGTTAGTCGGTTCATCTAAAATAATTAAATTTGGTTTTTGGTAGACAATAAGGGCTAAAGCTAATCGAGCTTTCTCACCTCCAGAAAAGGTTTTTATAGACTCTAAACACTGGGTATTGGAAAAACCAAACTGTCCCAAAAAATCGCGTGATTCTTGATCAGATGGAGAATTTTCTTGAGTTAACAAATGTTGAAGTGGACTTTGATCAAAATGCAAAGAATCAATCTGATGTTGAGCAAAGTAACCGATTTTAACGCCTTTACTTACAATCACCTTGCCTGATTGTGGTTTTAATTCTCCCACCAATTGCTTTAAAAGAGTAGTTTTTCCTGAACCATTTACCCCAACCAAACCAATGCGATCACCTGCACGCAAAACAAGATCTACTGATTTCAAAATTGCCTTGTCGCCATAAGAAAATGATAAATCATTAATATTCATCATGGGATCAGGTTGATGATCTGGTGAAAGAAACTTAAAAGTAAATGGGTTCATTGCCTGAACCGCAGCCACTTCTTCCATTCGCTCTAAGGCTTTTACACGGCTTTGGGCTTGCTTGGCTTTACTTGCTTTTGCCTTAAAACGTTCAATAAAACTTTTTAAGTGCTGCATTTGCTGCTTTTGCTTATCATGCAAAGCTTGTTGCTGCATTAACTGTTCATTACGCTGGCGTTCAAATGCAGCAAAATTCCCTGAATAGAAGGTAATCTTTTGGTTATGTATGTGAGCAATACCTTGCACTACTTGATCTAAAAAATCACGATCATGAGAGATGATAAGAACCGCACCTTCATAAGATTTTAACCATTGCTCCAACCACGCAACGGCCTCAATATCTAAATGGTTTGTAGGCTCATCGAGTAGAAGTAAATCTGCACGCTGCATCAAAGCTCTTGCAAGCTTGAGTCTAACTTGCCAACCTCCTGAAAAAGCCGATAGATTTTTATCAAAATCACTATCCGTAAAACCTAAACCATAAAGCAGTTGCTTGGCTTTATTAGGAACTAGATAACCCGATATTTTATCTAAAGCATCGTAAGCTGAAACCAAGGCTTCATTGTCACCTAAAGATTCAGCTTGCTTAACGTTATCGGTACTTTCAGCATATAAAGAGTCACCATATGTAACATACTCTAAGGAGTTAAGCTCTTTAGCAGCAACCTCTTGTTCTACACAACCTATCAACCAATTATGTGGAATACCTACGCTGCCAGATTCGATTGGAACCTCATTTAAAATAGTTTTAAACAATGTCGTTTTTCCAACGCCATTTTGACCAATTAAGCCAATTTTTTGTCCAGGATGAACCGTAAGAGAAGCAGAGTCTAAAAGCGGTTTAACACCCGCTCTAATAGAAAGGTTTTGAAGAGTTAACACAGATATCCAATTTTAAGTTAAAAATTTAAGATGTCGTTAAGCGACCATCTAATAAGGTGACTTGTCTATCCATCTGGGCAGCCAGGTTACGATCATGGGTAACAATTAACAACGCGGTACCTAAATCTTCATTAAGTTCAAGAAGTAAGTCAAACACTTGACCCGCAGACATATAGTCCAAATTACCGGTTGGTTCATCCGCTAAAATACAGGTTGGATTCGTTATTAGAGCTCTAGCAATCGCTACACGTTGACGCTCACCACCAGATAACTCGCTTGGTTTATGTAACGCTCTTTCTGATAACCCCACTCTTTCAAGTAATGTTCTAGCTTTTGCAGTCGCTTCTTTGGTAGAAACTCGCCTAATTTGTAGAGGCATCATGACATTTTCTAACGCGGTCAGTTCTGAAAATAAATGGTGAAATTGATAGACAAAACCCATATAGCGATTTCTTAACTTACCTCTTACCACATCATTTTTTTCAGAAAAGGGTTCACCGTTAAGTGTGACCTTGCCCTTATTAGGAGAATCTAAACCCGCTAGAAGATGAAGCAGTGTACTTTTGCCTGAACCAGATGCCCCTACAATAGCTACCTTTTCACCCTTTTTTAACTGAAAATCAATTTCTGTAAAAACTTCAGTTTCAATTTCTGCGTCTTGATAGGTCTTTTCTAACCCTGTTGCTTCTAATACAACATTGTGAATATGATTACTCATAACGAAGCGCCTCCGCAGGATTCACTTTTGATGCTTTTCTTGCCGGGTACAATGTTGCAAGCAAGGTTAATAAGAAAGCCAAACTGGTTATATACCAAACATCAGACCAAACTAACTTTGAAGGTACTGAGCTAATGTAATAAATATCAGGGGGGAAAAACTTAAAGCCCAACAATTGCTCAATAAAAGGCACAATCACATCAATATTTAAAGCCAAACTTAAGCCCCCTATTAACCCCAATATGACACCAAGCATACCGATAATTAGTCCTTGTATAATAAAAATCAACTGAATACTCATGGGAGTTGCGCCAATCGTTCTAAGAACCGCAATATCACTTTGTTTATCTGTTACGACCATAACCATGGTTGAAACAATATTAAACGCAGCCACCATAATAATTAAAGTCAACACAATAAACATCATGCGTTTTTCCATCTCAATTGCTTTAAAAAAATTACTGTGCTGTTGACGCCAATCACGCATATACAAAGTACGATCAACAACGCCGGCTAGTTCAGATTTAACTTGACCGACATTAAATAAGTCATCCAGTTTAAGTTGTAATCCACTTACTGATTTACCATATTTAAAGACTTTTTTAGCATCATCAATATGAATAATTGCCAAGCCACTATCATACTCATGCATACCCGCTTCAAAAATACCGCTTACAGTAAAACGTTTAATTCTAGGAACCACACCAACTGGAGAAACACTTCCCTGCGGAGCAATTAATGTGACCTTATCACCAATAGAAACTCCCAAACTTAAAGCCAACTCATGCCCTAAAATAATATGGTATTTTTTGGGTTGCAAATCATCTAAGCTTCCAAACTTCATCTCGCTTCCGATATCTGCAACTTGACCTTCAAATTCAGGCAAAACTCCACGAATGGCCACGCCATTAACCTTATTTCCAATGGTTAACATCCCCTGCTCCATAATGTTAGGAGCCGCACCTTCTACATGAGGTTGGTTAATGACTTGGTTGTAAAGCGTCTGCCAGTCTTCCAGGCGGTCGGTACGTTCATTAATCGTCATATGAGCAGTCATACCTAAAATACGGTCGCGGAGTTCTTCTTGGAAACCATTCATTATAGATAAAACCGTAATTAACGCTGTTACACCCAAAGCAATACCTAGCATTGATGATAGTGAAATAAATGAGATGAATCCATTGCGACGTTTTGCACGTGTATATCGAAAACCTAATAAAAGTTCATACGGGATTTTGACCATAGATTAGCCTATTATTTAGCCTTATTTTTATTGTTGGTGTTATTTGCTTTTTCTAATTTTTGTTGTTGCGTTTTCTTGGCATAACTCTGTTCAGGTGCTTTGTAAGAGATGAAAACTGGTAATTCTATATTAAAGAGTATTGCCCATACTCTCATAAACAATGTAATAGTTATTGAAACAATCACCGCAACTTCTATCGTAAACCCGGTATGCTCCATCAATAAAAATATACTCGCACCCGTAAACGAGGCTGTAGCGTATATTTCTTTACGGAACACTAACGGAACTTCACCAACTAAAACATCACGAATAATACCACCTACCACGCCAGTCATAATACCCGTCATGATTGCAATAGGGTCAGCAAAACCTAAGGCCATGGCTTTTTGAGTCCCTATTACGGTAAAAACCGCTAAACCTAAAGCATCAAAAAACAAGAGCATCCGAATAGGAAGGCGTTTAAAACGTGCAAAAAAGAATAGAAAGAGTGCCGATATTACAACAATATAAATATAAATGACTTGTTGTGTCCAAAAGACAGGAACATCAATAATTAAGTCGCGCAAAGTTCCGCCACCAATCGCTGTAACCATTGCAATAACGATTGCACCAAATAAGTCTAATTGTTTTCTGCGGGCAGCCAATAGCCCAGTAATAGCGAAAACTACTGTACCAAGGAGATCAAGATAGTGAAGAGTGAATGCAAGCGTCATAGCTTGCGTATTATAAACGAGGGCAAAAAAAAACGCCCTGCTAATTGAGGGCGTTTTTTACTATGACTAGCTAAATATTATTTATCTGATTTCAGACGCGTAATACCTAACATTTTCATAATGTATTTCTGATAAATCGGTTCAGAGTTACCAGACTTCATATTACGGATAAAGTATTTCTCAAATGCAATTTTAGCTAAGTGAACCCACTTACCTTTCTTAGCCCACGTTAAGTTACGTGGTGGAATTTGAGGAAGAGCAACAAATGCTGCACCAGAATCACCCATATCAGCAAGACATACTGTATTCCAAGTAGGTTCTTCGTATGGTTCTTTACCTTCTACGTTCGCTTCAATGTTATGGCAAATAGCAGTCACCATTGACTCAATCATTAAACCAGTTTTAGGTGTACCGCAAGGAACAGGACACTTAGCATCAACTGGAGGAATCGCAATACCTACACCTAATGAGTAAATATTATGATAAGTCGGGTTACGGCTATATTTATCAACCTTAACAAAACCACGAGGATTAACTAATGGACCACCCATTTTTTCTGGATCTGCATCCACTAATTCTTGTAGGAACTTAGAACCTTTAAATGCAGGTAGCATCATTGCATATTTAAATGGCAACTCGTGCTTATTAATCACTTCACCTTGGTTGTTATGCTCATCAATATACATGATTCCATCATCAATTTTGGTTGTCTTTGCATTGCAAATCCATTCAATATGACGGTTACGCATTTCTGATTCCATTAAACCTTTAGAATCACCAACACCACCTAAACCTAAGTGACCAATATAAGGTTCAGCAGTAACAAAAGTCATAGGAACTTGGCTACGGATTTTACGCTTACGTAAATCTGTTTCCATAATCATGGCAAACTCATAAGCAGGACCGAAACATGAAGCCCCTTGTACCGCTCCAATAATTATTGGGCCTGGATTTGCGCAGAACTCTTCCCATTGATCATAAGCTTCAACAGCGTGTGCGGTAGTGCAAACAGAAACCGTGTTACCACCGTGACTCTTAGGACCAAAACCTTCAACTTCGTCAAATGCTAGAGAAGGACCTGTAGAAAGGATTAGGTAATCGTAATCCATTACTGTGCCATCATCTAAAGTAATATTGTTATTATCAGCATCTAAACCAACACAAGTTTGGTTGTAAAACTCAATACCTTTGCGTGTTAAATAAGGTTCAAGCTTAAATGAGATGTCTTCTGGTTTTCTCCAGCCCACTGCCACCCATGGGTTAGACGGAACAAAGTTAAATTCATCAATTGCGTTTACTACTTTTACAGTATGACCCTTGTCTAAATGCTTACGAATATCGTAAGACATTGGTAAACCACCGGTACTAGAACCAACTACAACTACTGTTGCCATGTTTATGCCTCGTAATTATTTTTTATTATTAATTATATTATTAATTATTATATGAATGAAAATCTCATGAGATATTGTAATAATCAAGCTTTCTTGAAAACACAGTATAGAGATAATTGTGCTTATATTGCGATATTTAACTTATAAAAGAAAATAAAATTTATCAATGACAAATCAACTTAACTAATAACTCGATAACAATATCTTGTGGGTTCAATGACTTAAACTCTACAAGCCATTTAAATTTAACGTTTATTTTTTGTCATTAACATTGCTGGGAGCACGGTTAATATAAGAAAAGTGGCTATTACAACCGCTAGCATGGTTAACTGGCTAGCCTGGTTTACCAACTGATTATTACTCAGTAATAAAACTGCTAAGCCAGAAAAAAGCACCCAAGAGGTAATCCAAATTGGACGACCAACACTTGCCATAGCAAAAATAACGGCTGATTTTGGATCGGAAAATAACGTATATTTGGCGCGAGCAAAACGTGAAAAAAAGTGGATACCGTCATCTACAATCAATCCAAGTGGAACCATCCATATTAACAGGCTCCAATTAGCCTCCCCTGAAAACCAGGAAAATAATGTTATGGCTAAAAGTAGTGCCAGTAAATTGACCCAAACATTTAACAAAGCCAACTTAACACTTTTCCAAAAAAACCAAAATAAGAGTGCAAATAAAAACGTTAACCAAAAGAGTTGCTCTAACTCTTTTAAAGCAGAAAAGTTAAGCCCTATTAACAATAAACCCAACAACCAGCCAGTTATAGTCAATATTTTTCGGTACAGTGTTTTTTTCTCTAACCATTTTGCAACAAAGGTCAAACCATGACGATCAGATGAATTACCCACTCTAAGCTCTAATAGCCAGTTTAATAAAACCATTGGAAGCCAGCTAATACTAATTAAAAAACTCAAAGTAACACCAACCACAACCAACCAAGCTAAATCAAGGTATTGAGAATCCAACCAGGCAGCAAAAACAAATCCTAGTGCCGTGGTTAAGTTAGACAAAAAGATAGGTGCCGTGTTTAATTTAAGGGCTTCTGCAACAGCATCATATTGAAACAATCCCCTGGCCATTTCGCGCAATAACGTACTAAGAATATGAACAAGGTTGCTACTTAACATCGTCATCAACACAACCAAACCAAGCAGAGACTCCTGGTTTAATGCATATCCCAACCACCCAAGCACACCAAATGTCATAAAGGCAATATAAACACTCAAGCCCAGTTGCAATAAAACCACCTTAGGAGAATCTAGTAAATAACCTACAACGGCACTCATCACAAGCAAACTTAACGCAAAGATAACCAAATCATTTAATACATTAGAAACATCTAAATTTACCATTCCCAGTAAACTTAACACGGTAACACTTATCCAAGTAGTTAATAACTTAGCTTTGTTATGAGCCATAATCTGCACCCAAGAAAACGCCCAATTCCCCACATTCACCTCACATAGAACCTTTGAATCAAGTTGTTATTAAAAAATTTATCTATTCTTAAATTCAGAGAGACCTTTGCACGAGAGTATGCACGAGTAAAAATGGTTCTAGGTGCCCCTTGAGGGTAAAAACTCACCCGATTCTTGTTGTACCCCAAGGGCACTTCCGATGGGCGACAACTTGCGAATAGCTAGCTATTCCCTGCGTTTTCCGCCGCAAACGAAGAACTCGACGCCCGAAGGGGTAAGTCGAGAATCAGGCAAATTTTTTACCCTCAAGGGGTACTCACGCCTATTTTTCTTTCGCACCTATCTCGTGCAAAGGTCTCTCCGAAAGTAACGCCTAAATTTAATGATTTATAACTCTTACAAGGCTCTGTTAATAATTTAGTCAGTTTTAAAAGTACGAGTAGTTTAAAATATTGGGCTCAATTTTTGACAAAGAATCCACTAAAAGCATGAAAAAACTTGCGTCATTACTAAAGACCGATCAAATATCCATTAAAGGCCATCGTTCATATTGGGCTCCATTAACCCATTCTGAAAGCACTTTAGCCATTGCTAACCGCATCCAGAAATCACCAGGCCTGGTTGTCATTCTTACTGAAAATTCGCAAATAGCTAACCAGTTACAAGAAAGTTTACATTTTTTTCTTGCTGATTCTACGGAGATATTAACCTTTCCGGAATGGGAAACGTTGCCTTATGATCAATTTTCCCCCCATCAAGACATTGTTTCTGAACGCCTAAAAACCTTATATCGTCTACCTACCATCAGCCAAGGTGTATTAATTGTTCCAATTGCCACCTTTATGCAAAAAGTAGTACCTCACGATTACATTCAACAATTTACCTTTTTACTTAAAACTGGTGACACACTCGATGTTGAAAGTTTTAGCCAACAATTAGAATCGGGTAGTTACCAAAGAGTAGGTCAGGTATATGAACATGGTGAATTTGCGGTTCGTGGTGCCATTATTGACCTATTCCCAATGGGCAGCAAAACCCCTTTTAGAATTGACCTTTTTGATGACGAAGTCGAAACAATCCGTAGCTTTGATCCAGAAACACAGCGCTCTATAGAACAGATAGAAAAAATTGAGCTTTTACCTGCAAAAGAATTTAACTTTACTAAACAAGGTGTTGATTTATTTAGACATAAGTTTAAAGAATATTTTGGTAATGATGCTAGAAATGCGCAGGTCTATAAAAGTGTTACTGAGGTTCAAAACATTGGTGGTTTAGAATATTATTTGCCGCTGTTTCATGAAAATTTGACCAGCCTATTTCAGTATTTACCTAAAAACAGCCTCTTTTTTGATTTTGGCAACACTGAAAACACTCTTGATCAAACCCTAAGGGACTATAGAGAACGTTATGAAATTGGCCAACATAACCCTGACTTTCCACTACTAAAACCGGTAGAGATATTATTACCACCTGATCAGTTTTTAGCTGAACTAAAACAACACCATAGAATTACCCTAGAATCCGTTTGCTCAGAGAAAACAACCTCTATTTTTGATACTCAACCGCTTCCCGATCTAACTGTTCAATCAAATAGCGAATACCCATTAGCTAAACTCAATGCGTTTTTAGATCGCTATAATCAAAAAGTGATTTATAGTGCAGAGTCTACCGGACGACGCGAGACTCTCCTTACCCTACTGGGTAAACATCAACAACACCCTAAAATTGTTAACACATGGCAAGAAGCTATTGATTCTACTGAACCTTACAGCATCATTGTTAGTCCGTTAGAAACCTCTATACATACTGAACAATTTAGCGTAATTTCAGAGACGCAAATCTTTGGGAAAACGGTGGTGCAAAAGCGTCGTCGTAAACGTAAGCATGATGACTTCAATACCGCCGTTAGTAACTTAATTGAGCTCGATTTAGGCAGCCCAATTGTTCATATAGACCATGGTGTTGGCCGTTATCTTGGATTAGAAACTTTAGAAATTCAAGGCGATAAAAAAGAATTTTTAATGATTGAATACGCCGGTGATGCCAAACTCTATGTACCCGTTTCCTCTTTACATTTAATTAGCCGCTACACCGGCGCAACACCAGAAACCGCCCCACTACATCGTTTAGGAAGTGATAAATGGGAAAAAGCCAAACGTAAAGCCGCTGAAAAAGTTCATGATGTTGCCGCAGAATTATTAGATGTTTATGCGCAAAGAGCTGCCAGGCCTGGTTATGCCTTTAACACTCCCGAAGAGGCTTACCAACGTTTTGCTTCTAGTTTTCCATTTGAAGAAACCCCAGATCAACAACAAGCCATTGAATCCGTTATTGCAGACATGCATTCAAAACTCCCTATGGATAGATTGGTGTGTGGTGACGTAGGCTTTGGTAAAACTGAAGTGGCAATGCGAGCAGCATTTATTGCTGCTTACGATGGTAAACAAGTAGCCATGTTAGTTCCAACCACCCTACTTGCGCAGCAACATTTAGAAAACTTTAAAAACCGTTTTTCCGACTGGCCAATGCGTATAGATGTGCTCTCTCGTTTTCAAACGCCAAAACAGCAGAAACAAACCCTGGAAGATTTAAAAGAGGGTAATGTCGATATTATTATTGGAACTCACAAACTCATCCAAAAAAATGTGGACTATAAACATCTTGGTTTAATTATTATTGATGAAGAGCATCGTTTTGGAGTAAGACAAAAAGAACAGCTTAAAAAAATGCGAACCGAAGTTGATGTGCTCACCATGACCGCAACCCCCATACCAAGAACCTTAAACATGGCCATGAACGATTTACGAGACTTATCTATCATTGCCACACCTCCTGCAAAACGTTTAGCCGTGCAAACCTTTGTTCAAGAGTGGAATGATGATGTTGTTAGAGAAGCTTCTTTACGTGAAATTCGTCGTGGTGGGCAAGTTTATATCCTCTACAACCAGGTCGATAAAATAGAAAAAATGGTCGAGCACATTGAGGCATTAATTCCTGAGGCTAAAGTCACTTTCGCTAATGGTCAAATGCACGAACGTGAACTTGAAGCAGTCATGGAAAACTTCTATCACCGTCGTTACAATATTTTAGTCTGTACCACGATTATAGAAACGGGTATCGATATCCCTACTGCCAATACCATATTAATAAACCGTGCCGATAAATTTGGACTCGCTCAGCTTCACCAACTAAGAGGTCGTGTCGGTCGTTCTCACCATAAAGCTTATGCCTACCTATTTACCGCCGGTAAATCCATGCTTAGCAAAGATGCCGATAAACGTCTAACCGCAATTGCCAAACACGACACCTTAGGCGCAGGCTTTATGCTAGCCAGTCATGATTTAGAAATTCGTGGCGCCGGTGAACTGCTTGGTGATGGTCAATCAGGACAAATACAAGAAATTGGTTTTGGGTTATACAGTGAACTGCTTGAACGAGCTGTTAAAGCCCTAAAATCGGGTAAAAATCCAGCACTTAATACCGCATTGCATAGTGGAAGCGAAGTAGATTTAGGGGTTACCGCTCTTATCCCAGAAGATTATCTACCCGACGTGCATACTAGACTTGTATTTTATAAACGTATTGCTAGTGCCCACGATAAAGCAGACCTACGTGAACTGGAAGTAGAAATGATTGACCGCTTTGGTTTATTGCCCGACTCGGTCAAAAACCTATTTGCAGTCACCCGTATAAAACTGTTAATAGAGCCTATTGGGATCACCAAACTGGACGCTGGCGAAGCCATGCTTCGTATTCAATTTAATGCCGAACCCGATATTGATCCTATGAAATTAATTAAGTTGATTCAATCACAGCCTAAGCAATTTAAACTAAAAGGACAAACGGAGTTAAGCTTTTTCGATACAATGCCAGATATTGAGCAGAGAATATCTGCCATTGAGTTAGTGATCAAAAGCATAGCACTAACCTAACCGTCTAAATACAAAGCCTTTCAGTCTATTGATTGATTGGAAATTTATTACTACAAGCTTTATGAGTCAAACATGTCTAATAAAATAGTGTCAACCTTCAAACGTTTATCAATTCTAAAAAACCAACTTGCAGTTGCAATCTTGTTTGCAAACCTTGCCTTATTTACATCGCAAGCGCAAGCGCAAGTCCCCTCTTATAAAATTGAAGTCATCGTGTTTGAAAATCTAAACTTAAAAGGCTGGACTGAAGAACATTGGCCCGATCAAATAGAGCTACCCTCTACTGAAAACAGCACTTCTATCTTCACTCGTAACCAAAAGCCATTATGGATAAACCGCAGAAATCAAAGTCTTGTTGGTACAGAAGCGAAATTAAATAAAAGAGGTTACCGCGTTATCTTTCACCAGGCCTGGTCACAACTGGCTTACGCCAATAAAAAAGCGCCAACGGTTCTAATTGAAAATGATCAAAAAAGAGGGGCTAACTTAATAGGAACGGTGCGTTTATACAAAACTCGTTTTGCGCATGTTGATTTTGACTTAGAATTAGAACGTCGTATCCCCTCTAAAATTTTAGAAAAATTTGCACAAAATCAAGGTATTTCTGCTGGAGAGGCTCCAACTCATTGGCGCTTTAACATTAAAGAATCAAGAAAAATAAAACCGGGTGAATTACATTATATTGACCACCCATTATTTGGTGTTTTAGTAAAAATCACGCCAAATAAATAGTTACCAGGCCTGGCACTAGTGTCCGGAATAAATATTAAAAGCCTTGACAAAAAAGCCGTAACTCCTAGGATAGAAGTATTTCCACCACGAAATAGACTTCAAAAACAATGAGATTACGGCTGTGTTTAACTCTACCCGATTTGCCCAATTTTTAAAACCCATTCGTACCACTTTTCAATCACTTGTTCATCAATATCAAACCGACAAACACGCCAAAGGGTTTAGTAGCTGGAATCAATTAGTCGCGATGATGTACGCACAACTTAGTGGCACTAAATCATTACGCCAGTTGGTTGAAGGGTTTAACGCCCAATCCTCTCACCACTACCACTTAGGCGTAAAAGAGCTGAAACGTAGCACATTATCTGAAGCAAACCGTAAACGCTCTGCTGATGTCTACCAAGCACTTTGCCAACAACTCATGGCTGGTGTGAATCGACAATTACGAAAAGAACTCCACGCTTTTACCTATCTAATAGACTCTTCTCCAATTCAACTGCTCGGTAAAGGTTTTGACTGGGCAGTACAAGGTTCTCGAGTCACAGGCTTTAAGCTGCATATGCAACTAGAACTATCCAACCAAGTCCCTGTTTGTTTTGAAATCACACAGGCCAATATTCCTGATATTACTCAAGCACGAGAGTGGAATTTAGAACCAGGTTCAACCTATGTGATGGATAAAGGGTACTTAGACTACCTCTGGTGGAAAAAGCTCAATGATCAAAAAATCAAGCTGGTCTGTCGTTTGAAAAAAAGAGCGGCAATTACCGTCATACAATCCTACGAACTCGATGAAAAAGCCCCTCATATTCTTGAAGACCAATGCATTGAGTTTAGTGGTTCAAGCCAGAAAAAACGTCTTGGTCAATTCCAGATGCGCCGTGTTGTTGTCAAACGTGACGATAATAAAGGTGAATTGGTATTGATTACCAATGACTTCGAGCGTTCAGCTCAAGAGATTGCCCATCTATACAAGCAACGCTGGCAAATTGAATTATTTTTTAAATGGATTAAACAACACCTCAAAATCAAAAGCTTCATTGGCCAAAACAGTAATGCTGTTCGTATCCAAGTGCTATCAGCCCTTATTGTGTATCTATTGATTAAGCTTGAACAGATGAAAAATAAGTCAGCAGAACCGTTGAGAGTAACGTTTTGGCGGCTTGCTCATGGGTTGTTTGAAAGACCTATTCAGCAGAGTGAATACTTTAGGCGAAAACAACAACGGGAAGAGTTTAAGAAATACCAACTTCCGCTATGGGAGGCTGGTATATGAATTGTGGTACTGAAATATTATTCCGGACACTAGTGCCAGGCCTGGTAACTTTGTATTAACTCTTACAAAGAGTCTCACTCTAACTGATAACTAAATCTTTGACGTTCAAATAGGGTTTTTACGGCCAGGCCAATATATTGAGTTGGTATATCTTCATAAAGCTGATAAAAGCCTGCAATACTTATTAACTGGGGCTCAAAATTATAGGCTCGAATACTAATTTCATCAATATTCATCATGCCTGAATTACCGGCATATGCCTTGCCCTGCAAGCTTCCGCCAATATAAACATTTCCATCGGCAATCACTTCAGCCCCTTTAAGCACATCACCTAATACAATTAAATCCTTATCTTTGGCATACACCTGCTCACCAGCCAGGACATTACCATTAACGATTTGGGGCGTATCTTGGGAATTATTATTAGCTTCAGTCAATAATTTAGCTTCATCAAACAAATTTGATTTATCGACTCTACTAAAAAGATTAGCAAAAGCGTTCAGTTGTTTATATTTTTGATTAAAGAGCGCTAAACCTGCGTAACTTGATTGTTCTTTAAGACTATCTAACTCTGTCTTTAAGCCGATAGGCAAAAGTCCATTTTGTCTAAAGCATTCTAACGTTTGAGCTAAAAAAGTAGGATTCATCACTTCTTGATCTATTGAGATAACACAAGGAATGGCGGTTTCTTCATCCAAATCACATAATGCAAGTTCTTTAAGTTCTTGATTTATCATTTCAATATTGCAATTGGATAAATAAACCACGGGCAAGGAGAAATCGTTTATATCAATATGAATACTAGAAGACATAACTAACCACTATTACTAATCCAAAATAAATGAAGCTTGAGTCTACAAGAGAGGCCTATAGCTGTCAATTTGGAAATAAACGTTTTACATCGCTTACTCTGAATAATGCCAAAAAGGAGAGTCAATGGTTGGAGTACTCGGCTGAGCTGACTGTTGTTCTGCCATAGGTCCCGATAAATAGGCTTCTCTACCCGCTTCAATCGACTTTCTAAAAGCATTGGCCATCAATACCGGTTGATTAGCTTTAGCAATTGCTGTATTGAGTAAAATTGCATCATAGCCTATTTCCATTGCTTGGATAGCATGAGAAGGAAGCCCTATTCCAGAATCAACAATTAACGTTGTTTCCGGAAAACGATCACGAATAGCTTGTAAAGCATAAGGGTTCATTAGCCCCTTACCCGTGCCAATTGGCGAGCCCCAAGGCATTAACACTTCACACCCCAACTCTACTAAATGCCGAGCAATGACTAAATCATCTGTACAGTACGGCAATACTTTAAAACCATCTTTTAACAATATTTCAGTGGCTTTAACTAAGTCTATTGGGTCAGGTTGTAGATTGTAATCATCACCAACAAGCTCTAACTTAATCCAGTCAGTTTGAAATAGCTCACGACTCATCTTAGCCATATTTACCGCGTCTTTTACTGAGTGACAACCCGCAGTATTGGGTAAAAGATGTACGCCTAAAGATTGAATAATACTCCAAAAACCATGCCCACCCTGTTCATGTGGATTTTGCCTACTAATGGATAAAGTAACCACTTGTGAACCTGATATTTTGATAGCCTCTTTCATTATTTGAGGCGATGGATACATAGCACTACCCACAAACAAACGACTATCTAGCTTAGTTCCATAGATTGACAACTTATCTTGGTTTGTTTCTGTATTAAAAACTGACGGTGTATTTTGTTCACTTTTTTGCATCTCAACCTCCTTGAATTGCACCAACGACATCCACCTTGTCATTATCTTTTAACCAGGTAAATTCATGCTCAGATTGTGGTATAAATTCATCATTTAACAAAATGGCATAAGGTTGATAGACTTCAAAAAGTTTCAAGGCATCCATTAACTTCACTTCTTTTTCAAAAGTATATTGCTGTTTATTAATATTAATATTCATTATTATTTCTCAAGAGACCATTTCTACGTTTACTGCAGTCGCTTTTTTATAGATATTGCCGTTAACTACCAGGCCTGGTAGATTTGAAATAGATTCAGTGTTGGGTTTTAACTTATTGTTATTACAGTTAATAACTTCTAAACAAGCCTTAACAACTACCGGTGCCAAAAGGTATCCATGTCTGAATAATCCATTAACAGTTAGTCGGTTTTTATGCTGAATAATTTTGGGGTGGTTGTCTAAAAATGCCGGACGTAAACCCGAATCAATACTCATAACTTCAGCTTCTGCAAAGCCTCTATGAACACTAAAACAAGCAGACAATAATTCCAATACGGAACGCACTGTAGGATTTCGCTTATCCTCTGATTCAATTTGAGTGGCACCAATCACAAAATTATGATTTTCTTTAGGAGCAATATAAATAGGATACCGAGGGTGCATCAATCTAACAGGCCTGGTTAGATTGACCTCAGGAGCATGCACACGAATCACTTCGCCCCTCACCGCCCTAAAGGGACTCACTCCATCTAATAACTCTTTAGAAGAATCACTATTAGCTAAATCTTTTTGTAATCCAACTCCTCTGCAATCAATAACCCAATCAAAATCAGATAACGGTTTTTGGTTAACCAAAACCACTTCTTCATTTACCTCAACATTTGCGTTGTATTGCCATACGACATTATTTTTATTAATGTCATGTTTTTTAATTTCAGAACCCAAGGCCTCAAGTAATTGACGATTATCCAATTGAGCCTCATTGGGTAAAAAAAGCCCTTTTGAAAAACTTGTGTTTAATTCGGGTTCAAGAGCATGAATTTGTTGACTATCCATCTCTTGAAAAGCCCTTCCTTTTAAACGAGATTTAAACTGCTTTAAAGCAGCTAAATCTTGTTCAAATGCCACCATTAAACTCCCCGTTTGCTGAAAGTAAACATTCATCTCTAAATTGTCTAAAAACTCAGGCCATAAAGATAGTGCTTGCTCACCCATCTGCATAATTTCAATAGAACAATCAGCAGACTCCGCCAACGGCGCCAACATAGCAGCCGCTAAAAATCCTGCGCTTTGTTGAGCATCACCATCATCTTTGTCGTACAAAGTAATGTCAAAATCATTCATAAGCGAGACCGTTAACATTCTGCCTAGCAAACCAGCCCCTAAAATGGCAATTTTAGGTTTAATAGCTTGCATAAATTACGCCTCTTTTTGATAGATTTCGCTACCAGCCTCTCTGAACTCTTTAGACTTTTCTTTCATACCTGATTGAATGGATTCTAATGAAATTTCAGTAATCTGACCTGTTTCAGCGGCTTTTTCTTGAGCATCCGCGTAATCACGAACCTCTTGACTGATTTTCATAGAGCAGAATTTAGGTCCACACATAGAACAAAAATGAGCAACTTTCCCGGACTCTTGAGGAATGGTCTCATCATGATATTCACGAGCACGTTCAGGGTCTAATCCCAAGTTAAATTGGTCTTCCCAACGAAATTCAAAACGTGCTTTTGAAAGAGCATTATCTCGAATTTGTGAGCCTGGATGACCTTTCGCTAAATCACCGGCATGAGCGGCTATTTTATAAGCCATTAAGCCTTCTTTAACATCCTCTTTATTAGGCAGACCTAAATGCTCTTTTGGCGTGACATAACACAACATAGCGCAACCATACCAACCGATATTGGCCGCACCAATACCTGAAGTAATATGATCATAACCCGGAGCAATATCAGTCGTTAATGGGCCTAAAGTATAGAATGGTGCTTCATCACACTCTTTAATTTGCTTATCCACATTCTCTTTAATCATATGCAAAGGAATATGACCTGGACCTTCTATAATCACCTGAACATCGTGTTTCCATGCAATTTTAGTTAACTCACCTAAAGTCTCTAATTCTGCAAATTGCGCTTGATCATTAGCATCAGCAATCGCACCTGGACGTAAACCATCACCTAATGAAAACGTCACATCATAGGCTTTCATAATTTCGCAGATATCTTCAAAGTGGGTATATAAAAAGTTTTCTTGATGATGCGCTAAACACCATTTAGCCATGATTGACCCACCACGAGATACAATCCCGGTAACGCGTTTTGCAGTCATTGGTACATAGCGTAATAGGACACCCGCATGAATCGTAAAATAATCTACGCCCTGCTCAGCTTGCTCAATTAAAGTATCTCTAAACACTTCCCAAGTTAAGTCTTCTGCTACGCCATTTACTTTCTCTAAAGCCTGGTAGATGGGAACCGTACCAATCGGCACTGGCGAATTACGCATAATCCATTCGCGCGTCTCGTGAATGTTACGTCCGGTAGACAAATCCATTACCGTATCCGCCCCCCACTTAGTTGACCAAACTAACTTTTCAACTTCTTCGGCAATAGAAGAACCGACCGATGAATTTCCAATATTTGCATTCACTTTAATTAAAAAGTTACGGCCTATAATCATAGGCTCAGACTCTGAATGGTTGATATTACAAGGTATAACCGCACGCCCACGAGCTACTTCATCTCTTACAAATTCTGGCGTAATTTCCTTAGGAATACTCGCGCCAAAAGATTCTCCCGCATGTTGCTGGGTTAATATCTCATCACGCACTTCTGCACGTTTCATATTTTCACGAATCGCAATATATTCCATCTCAGGAGTAATAATTCCCTGGCGAGCATAATGCATTTGAGTGACGTTTTTACCTGTTTTAGCGCGTTTTACAGGAGGTAAATTTTCAAAACGAATATGCTCTAAACCTTCTTTAGCTAAACGACCTTGAGTATATTTTGATGTCACTGAATCTAAGGTTTCAACATCGTTACGTGCATCAATCCACTGCTCTCTAAATTTAGGCAATCCTTTATAGATATCAATCTCTATATTTGGATCAGTATAAGGTCCAGAAGTATCGTAAACCGGTACAGATTCATTTTTTTCATAAACTGGATTCTCTTCAGAACCACTGACATAAGTATCCGTGACTTCAATTTGGCGCATTGCGACTTGTATTGGGTGTAACTTCCCTGCAACGTAAACTTTTTTTGAGTTAGGAAAAGATTGACCAGAAACATTTTGAATAAATGCTTCAGCTTCAGCACGCCTTTGACGACGATCAGTAGATTGGTGGTTGTTTGAACTCATAACTTAGCCTTATTTTTATGTTTTAAATAAAAGGCGAAGCTGTTTAGACATGTAGATTCAGATTATGAAGTCATAAAAAATGAACAGCCTTACATGGGTAAAGACGCTTGAACATTATTTTATTTTCACAAGGATTGCAATAATCTGATTGTTCCCTTCGCTGGCATTATCCAGATCAGGTTCTACGGATCCCGCTTTCGCGATCTCAGCCTAAAGGCACTCCGACATAAATCAATTTTGTAAATCGGATTTGATTATACAATAAGTATTTTCAAAATATCAATTTTAAAAAAAATATCTAAAAATAGATTATGATACGTATATTCGTTATTCATGTTAATCATTTATACGTATCCAATATTCAATAACAAATTCAAAATACAAGTTAAGAATAGAATCAAAAATTAAGAATAGAATTCCTTTTATGAAAAAACTCACTCTCGTTCTCTACATCACTCTTTTTTTAGCCCCCATTGTGAGTCATGCCCAAACGGCATTTAACACTAATACCTGTAATAGAATTTTTAAAGATGACACTAAAGAAACCTGTCTTAAAGCGGTAAACGGTGATGCTAATTCACGCTATGACATGGCTCGCCTATTTGCTAACCCAAATAACGACAAACAGAATCTTAAATACGCTTTTTACTGGCACCTTAAGCTTTCACGCCAAGTACTTAAAGAAGCATTGCATCAACCGCTTTTTATGCAAATCTTATATAACACCGCAGTTTTATATAACGAAGGTCAAGGCGTAAAACAAAATTTAAAAAAAGGATTTTACTGGTTTACTAAAGCAGCAGAACTGGGTGAACCTAATGCAATGTTTCGTTTAGCGATGGCTTATGAATCTGGAGTGGGGACAAATATTGATGACAATAAAAGTTTATTTTGGCTACATAAAGCAATTGAACACGAAAATTCCAAAGCCTTAATCGCAATGGCTAAACGCCTTATTGAAGGCAAAGGCGTTGAACAAAGTCTTCCCAAAGCACTTAATCATTTAAAACAAGCTGCTCAACAAAAAGACCCTGAAGCTAGTTTTATTTTAGGTAACGCCTACTTAACCGGAACTCTAGTAAAACGAGACCTTTCTTTAGCCAAAGAATGGTACGCTCAAAGCTGTCAGCAAAATTTATTAAGCGCCTGTAAGCGCTACTATGATATTGATAGTCAAAACCCAAAGCTCTTCAAGTTTCTAAATCAATCTCAATTAACGGATGACAAGCCTACCGTAAATCAGTAGAATCGCTGTCCATAAATTTATTGAAAAAAACTGTGGTATAAGATGTTTAAAATAGAAGAGATTGATCCAGTTTATTACCGAAAACAAACCCGTAAAGCAACGCTAATGGTAATGGCTATTTTCATAATCATTGGGTTTATCACTGCAACAATGGCTGTAGATTGGTTTGGAGAGTATTCCAGCAATCATTTAGTCTTAAACTTTATTGGTGCTTTTGTAGGTTTATTGATTACGGCGGGAATTGTAAAAGTGTTTTTTGCCAACAAACCGTGGATGAAAGAGGCTATTTACGCTTGGCGCCTTAAACGTAACTTGATGTACGTATCAAATGCCTTGAACAATATTAAACAAGCGGTTGAAGACAACGACCCACAAGCGATGAAAATTTTGCGTTTTTATCACTTAGGTTTAGAACAAATGCATAAGTTAGAAGACAATAACCAAGCGTTAATCGATATTGTTGCAGAAAAACGCGAGCTTGAAGAGAAAATGCAAAAACAGGATTTAGAACTCAATCAAATTGAATTTGATTTCACTTGGACTGAAGACTACAAATCTGAATAATTTTTGCTAAAAATATCCAAATAAACATCAATAAACATCAAGTAAAGATTATTCTCCCCCCTCTAAGCCAATAAGCACACCACACACCTCGTGTGAGATAACGGATATCTTCTTGCCCTGGTCCATCGCCATTTTTCTTAGTGTTTTATAGGCTTCATCTTCATTCATACCTTTATGCTCCATTAATAGACCCTTAGCCTTTTCTATAACAGCTCGCTCGGCCAACTTGTCCTTTACAGAGGCTAACTCCTTTTTTACCGCCTGACATTCGTTAAAGCGCATAATCGCGACATCAATAATTGGCTTAACCCTCTCTGGAGACTTTCCATCAACGATATAAGCTGCTACTCCCGCCTTAACCGATTTTTCTATCACTTTAGAATCCGAATCATTACTAAAACAAACTACTGGTTTAGGACAAAAATCTCGAACTAACGAAAACTTCTCAAACAATTCAACCGTTGGTTTATCAACGTCCAACACAATTAAATCAACATGAACAGAATCTAATTTCTGCAAAAAATGATCATCTGAAGAACATTTATAAATCTGCGAAGCTCCGGCAGCAACCAAGCCCTCTTGAATAGAACCGGTACCATTTAAGTCATCACTAATTAATAATACTGAAAATGCTAGCTGCATCATTTTTAACCTTTTAAATTACTTTTATTGCATTCAAAACGAATAGTATGCCAAGATTTTATTAGTATTCATAAACATAAACTTATATATAAAAAGCAATAAATAAGAATAGATAACCCCCTAAAAATATAACAATCTAACCAATTTGGTGCAAAAATAAGTTTAATAAACCAGCTATATAAATCACAGTAAAAGATAAGAATGTTGTTAAAAGTGTTTGAAAGAGTTTTGCATCAAGGGGCAAAATATAAGATGAGTTGTTAGATAAAAATGACTGTATATTAACTATTTATCTTTTAAAATTACTCATAGCAACTACAGCTAAATAAATAAAATGTTGAATTTTAGACATAAAAAAAGCCAGATTAGAATTATCTAATCTAGCTTTCAGAATATGGTGCCCAGGGCCGGAGTCGAACCGGCACAGTATTTCTACCGGGGGATTTTAAGTCCCCTGCGTCTACCAATTTCGCCACCTGGGCAGGTGTCCAGTGAAAAACACTGAGTATTTCATCTTTTATTAAAGATGAAGAATATGGAGGCGGAACGCGGAGTCGAACCGCGGTAGATGGATTTGCAATCCACTGCATAGCCACTTTGCTATTCCGCCATCTTTGGAGCGGGAAACGAGGATCGAACTCGCGACCCCAACCTTGGCAAGGTTGTGCTCTACCGCTGAGCTATTCCCGCTTGATGGGTGCGTATTATAGGGAGTAGCCCATAAAGGTCAAGCTATTTTTTTGAAAAAAATTAAAAAGTTTTTGAATTAATTTATCAAAAATTATTGTACTCAGCTAAGCCTATGATTCTGTTGAACGAATAATTTCAGGCAGAGCGGCTAAGGTATATTGTACCCAAGTAATCACCGTTAAAACTGCTGCGAAGTAAAGCATTGGGAAACCAAGTTCACCCCAGTTTATACCCCAAAGCTCCCCACCATAAAGTAGCCACGTTAAAGCGGCTAATTGAGAGGCTGTTTTGATTTTGCCTAATTTAGATACCGCAACGACATCTCTTGCATTATTTTCAGCCATCCATTCACGTAGTGCTGAAATACCAATCTCACGCATCATAATCAAAACGGCTGAAATAATAACGTAAATATTATCGTGATACTCCGCTGCAACAACAATTAAAGCAGCGGCAACAATCAACTTATCGGCAACAGGATCTAAGAAAGCGCCTAATTTACTATCGGAGCCAAGTTTTCTTGCTAAATAGCCATCAAACCAATCCGTTATTGCCGCAATCATAAAGGCCAAACCAGCCCAAAAACGGGCGTCTTCTATTGGTGCATAGTAACAAACCAAAAAAACGGGAATCAGTACTACTCGACTCCAAGTCATCATCATTGGCAGTGATTTAATTGACATTTTTTACTCTTTTTTAAGAATTAAATTAATGGCGTAAATACTACCACACCTTTAAAAAGCCAGGTTAATTGAAATTAATAAACTTTGCTAAAGACTTCCATGAAAAAAGTCATAAATTTTTTGTGCTTTATCTAAACTGATACCTTTGACTTTTTGCAGCTCTGAGACCGAAGCTTCTTTAACCTCGCCTAAGCCACCAAAATGTACCAGTAATTGTTTGCGTGTTTTAGGCCCAATGCCTTCTATTGATTCTAGACTTGACTGTGTTTGTGCTTTAGTTCGTTTTGCTCTATGTGATGTGATTGCAAAACGATGCGCTTCATCTCTTATGTGATTAATCAGATGCAGGGCTATATCATCTGACTCTAAATCAATGCCCTCTAAATTATAAGGAGTGTAAAGAATCTCTAAACCAGCTTTACGCCCTTCTCCTTTAGCAACAGAAACCAAAGGTACATGTTCTAGTTCTAGCGTTTTTAAAACATCTATCGCTTGAGTAAGCTGCCCTTTACCACCATCAACTACAATTAAATCGGGCAAAACGGCATTTTCTTTCTTTAAACGAGCATAACGGCGTTGCATTGCCTGATGCATAGCAGCGTAATCATCACCCGGTTGAATGCCTTCTATATTAAATTTTCGATACGCTTGGGTGTTGGGAATACCATCATGAAACACCACACAACTGGCAATTGTCATTTGTCCTTGCGTGTGACTAATATCAAAACATTCCATATAATTTGGCGGATTAACTAACGCTAGAGATTCTTGTAATGCTTCCACTCGTTGCGTTTGCGTTGCCCGTTGAGTCATATGTTGTTTTAAACCAGACAAAGCATTAGTCATAGCAAGCTGAACCAAGCCTTTATTAACTTGATTATGAGCGCTCTTCAAAAACACTGGTTTTTGACGTTGTTCTTTTAACCAGGCCTGGATACTTTCTTTGTCTTGTAACTCGCAGTCCACTATCAACTCAGCGGGAATAGGATGCACTAGGTAATGCTGAGTAATAAATGCCGTCATAACCTCCTGCTTTTCAAAACCATCGGTTAATTTGGGGTAATAGTGTTCACTACCCCATAAATTTCCACCACGGTACATCATTAAACACACACAGACCTGAGAAGCCTGTTCAGCGATGGCAATAACATCCATATCCTTTGAGCCCGGTTGGTTAATTAAGTGCTGACTTTGTATTGCTCTTAAAGCCGAAACCTGATCTCGATAACGAGCAGCTTGCTCAAATTCTAACTCTTCTGAAGCCTGTTCCATTTTGTGCCCAAGCTCTTCAATCACCTCAAAACTTTTACCTTTTAAAAATCCAAGTGTATGGCGTACATCTTCTTGATAATGCGCTTTACTAATCAACCCTTCAACACATGGCCCTGAACAACGCTTAATTTGGTATTGCAAACAAGGTCGAGATCGATGATTAAAAACACTTTCAGCACACTGTCTAACCGGAAAAATCTTTTGCAAAGACTGTAATGTTTGATGGACTGCTGAGGCATTGGGAAATGGGCCAAAATATTCTCCTTTACGTCTTTTTGCACCACGGTGATAACTTAAAGCCGGAAAATCTTTGGTGGTTGAAACAAAAATATAAGGATAAGACTTATCATCCCTAAAAAGTATATTGTACTTAGGTTTATAACGTTTTATTAATGTGTTTTCTAATATAAAAGCTTCACTATCGGTATCCGTAACGGTGACTTCAACCCGTGCTATTTGCTGCACCATTTTTGCCGTCTTAATCTCATCATGTTGCTTTTTAAAATAGCTCGACACACGGCGTTTTAAATTTTTAGCCTTACCCACATAAATAATCGTACCTTTGCTATTTATCATTCGATAAACACCAGGCCTTTGGGTTAACTGCTTTAAAAAAGCTTCAATATCAAATTCATCTACTGCAGATATTGCAGGTACTGAATTATCAACTGAGTCATTTTTTTTGTGATTTAGAGAGATATTATCTTGGGTCATATACTAGAAAACGGTTAGAATTGATTGCTTAAATAAATTGTGAACTATCATTATAAAGGATAAATAATGTCTCAAGAGTCTGAAAACTCACAACAAGGATTTAGCCGCTTAGCTTTAGCGGTAGAGTCTCTAGTTAAACAAGAGCGTTGGAGCCGACGCTTTGCTAACTTTCTTAAGCTGGCGATAGCTGGTTACATTGTATTTTTTATCTATATTGCTAGCCAAAATCTAACTTCTGGCGAAGAATTTGAAAATCTAAGTTCAAACAAACCTCATGTTGCTGTTGTTAAATTAGATGGCGCTATTATGCCTGGCACAAAAACGAGTGCTGAAACCATTAAACCTTTATTAAGAGAGGCCTTTAAAAATGAATCTAGCGAGGCTGTAATTATTCAAGCCAACTCGCCTGGTGGAAGTCCTGTTCAATCCGCCTTAATAAACGATGAAATCGTACGTCTTAAAACTAAATATAAAAAAACCGTTTATGTGGTTGTAGAAGATATGTGTGCTTCAGGTTGTTATTACATTGCGGTTGCTGCTGATAAAATTTATGCCAATAAAGGTTCTATGGTAGGCTCGGTTGGCGTACGCATGGATACATTTGGTTTTACTGGTTTAATGGATAAAATAGGGGTTGAAAACCGCTCTATGCATGCTGGAGAACATAAAACCTTTATTGACCCTTTCAGTGAAAAAGATGAAGCCGGTCGTAAATTTTTTCAAGAACATATCTTAGAACGTACTCACCAACAGTTTATTAAAGCAGTTCGTGATGGTCGTGGCGACAGAATTAAAGAGACTCCTGAAACTTACACAGGTTTAGTATGGCTTGGTGATGAAGCGACTGAAAACGGCTTAATTGATGGACTTGGTGACTTAGGTTCTGTTACTAGAGATATTATTGGAAATGATAATATTCGCTACTATGAAGGTAAAAAGAGTGTCATTGAAGAGCTTATGGGTGACATTAGCACTCAAACAGCCAGTAAACTTTCTTTATACCTATCAACAATGCATTAAAAAAGATCATGTTTTTATTAAGCTACCAGGCATGGTAGCTTTAACAACACCCATCTTAACTTAACCATAAAGCCGGCATTTGTCGGCTTTTTAATGCCTAATCTATGTCTTAAATAGCTATATCTTTGACGAGCGTGGTAGCAATCTTTATAGCCCTTTAAGACTTACTCTTTTTTAAATACACCTAAGTGTTGAAGAACTTCAAGCGTTAACTGCCCGTAAGCTAATCCATTTTCTTTTTGATAAGCCTTAACAGCGCTTAAAGTGTTGATTCCCCAAATACCATCAATCACCACTAAATCTAATGGAGGATTTGGTTTTAAATACCCCTTATCTCTTAAGGACAACTGAAGGCTTTTGATAATGTCTGCGCTACGACTTGCTTTACATAAAGTCGCCCTAAACTCTTTAAGTCCGTTATAAACTAATTTTCCATTGTCTAATTTTTTAGGGATGTCTGCTCGAGCGCGACAACGCCAGACTTTCTCGCCTTTTACATATCCATAAACAACGTAATGACTTGTTTTAGGAATATCCGTCACATTAAATGAGTTTTCATTTATACCCTTGAGAATGATTGGGTTAAAAACGTCATTACTTTCAGTCTTACTCTTGGTCGTACTCTCAGCCACAGCCTCACTAACAACCTCATTACCAACCTCATTCTCAGTCTCTAACAACGGAGATGCTTTCTTAACACTAAGCGGCTTTGTAGCTTCGGTTTCTTTAATTTCATCTGCTTCTTGTGTTTGTTTTTTCTCTTGAGGCTTTGAGTTTACCAAGTTTTGAGAGACCTGTTTAATTCGTTTGGAATCCGCTTCAAAAACACCTATATTTTCAAGAGACTCAATGGTTAATTGACCATACAGTAAGCCATTTTTTTGCTGATAATCTTTTAATGCAACCAAAGTCGTTTCACCCCAAACGCCATCAATCAACTGATCTTGAGTTAATGAATCTGACTTAAGATAGCCTTTATCATAAAGTTCATACTGTAAAGCCGTCATTGTGGCGACATCACGACTTTTTTTGCAAAGCGTTGCACTTAACTCTTTCTTACCTTTTGAATAACGCCAGCCTTCAGAACCATTATTAATTGGCACTAACGCATTTGCTGCACAACGATAATAGTTAACTCCCTCCAAGTTTTTATACAAAACTGGTTTACGAGATTTAGGCACAATCCTTGCAATTTCTATCTCATTTTTATTGTTTGTTTTCTCTACTGAATTAGCGGCTTCTAAGATTTGTGACGGATTCTTATCTTGTCTTTGTTTTTTATCTTTAACTAACGCATTTACATTTTCAGCAACCTCTTTCACCTCATCGGGAGTCTCGCTTGTTGCCACCTCTTTATGACTAACTTTTACATTCTCTTCATCAGAAAATTGTGCAGAAGCGATTTCACTCTCATCAATAGGCTCTTGTTTTACAACCTTAATCTGTTTAACGCCGAGCATATCATCAACAATTTTATCTTCTCTAAACAACCCTATATGCTCAAGCGTTTGTATACTTAATTGACCAAATAACAAACCATGATCTTGTTGATATTTCTTAACTGCAACCAATGTAGTTTCACCCCAAATACCGTCGATAAGCTGATCTTTGGTTAAGCTATCCGAAACTAAATACCCTTGGTTGTATAACGCAGTTTGCAGTGCAAGCATGGTTTTTTTATCACGATTGGCTTTACATAAAGTAGCCGTTAACTCCCTTTTATTTGGGTGATAAATAAACTTTCCATCAATATCTTTGATTGGTACTAAAGAATTTGCAGCACAACGATAATAAGAAACACCATCCATTTTTTTATACAGCACAGGTTTACGTGAAGTGGGAATTATTTTATGTATTTCAGAATGCATTGTAGGCTTATCAACTTCAGTGGATTTGCTACTTACCTTTGTTCCATTTTTTTCGGCCAATAGCCTTTTAAAAATTCGTTTTTGTTGCGCTTGACGATTTAATTCTGAATTGATTCTCTGTTGTTCATCTACCCTAGCCTGCTCAATCATTAAATCAACTTCGGCCTGAGAAAACTGTTTTGAATTTGAATCACTATCACTTGATATTTGAGATGAAGAACATCCATTAAGAACCGTTCCTAAAACAATAACAGTCGTGATTTTTTTTAAATGCATTATGTTTCCTTAACGTTTACCAAAGATATAAACCAATCGAGTTTAGATAAATTTTAGATATTATAAACAGTAATTTAACGAACCGATTATTAATACTCTTAATAAACAAAAAACCGACTATAACCTAAGATGTCATAGTCGGTTTTTTATTGGGATTAACGGTTTTAACCTAACCCCTTACGCTTATTCTGTAAATTTAAATATTAAATTCAATAGTAGCTGTGGCTGAACTCAACTCTTTTACAGGTGGTGCAAAATCCGTTAAATAAATACCGGTTACTGCAGTTTTGTATTCATCTAAACTTGGTGTTCGGCCTAGAATGGTTGAAAGCACAACAACAGGAGTTGAGGCTAACAAAGATTCCCCTTTTTTCTCGTCAGAATCTTCAACCACACGACCTTGGAATAAACGAGTAGACGTCGCTAATACCGTATCACCTTTTTCTGCTTTTTCTTGGTTACCCATACAGAGGTTACAACCTGGGCGCTCAAGGTACATCATATTTTCATATGAAGTACGTGCTGCATCTTTAGGTGCACTGTCATCAAACTCAAAACCTGCGTATTTTTGTAGAATTTCCCAATCACCTTCCGCTTTAAGTTCATCAACAATATTATAGGTTGGTGGTGCAATAACTAGCGGAGCCTTAAACTCCACTGAGCCATTTTGTGCTTCAAGATTTCTCAGCATCTGTGCAATAACCTGCATATCACCTTTGTGAACCATACAAGAGCCAACAAAACCAAGATCTACTTTCTTCATTCCACCGTAAGATGAAAGTCCTCTAATTGAATCATGCGTATAACGTTTTGAAACATCAGGGTTATTTACATCAGGATCAGCAATCATTGGCTCATCAATTTCATCCAAATCCACAACAACTTCAGCATAATACTTTGCATTATCATCAGGTCTTAAAGCCGGCTTATCACCAGATTTAATTTCAGCAATACGTTTGTCTGCTATTTCTATTAATCCCTGAAGCATATGAATATCATTATCCATACCCTTATCAATCATAATCTGAATACGGCTCTTAGCAATAGCTAAAGACTCAATTAAAGTATCGTCTTCAGAAATATTAATAGAAGCCTTGGCTTTCATTTCCGCTGTCCAGTCTGTAAAAGTAAAGGCCTGGTCAGCTAATAATGTACCAATGTGAACCTCAATAATTCGACCTTGGAACACGTTCTCACCAAACTCTTTTAACATTTGAGCTTGAGTAGCATGAACCACATCACGGAAATCCATATGGCTTTTCATTTTACCTTTAAAGGTGACCTTTACAGAATCTGGAATAGGCATCGTTGCTTCACCGGTGGCTAATGCAAGTGCCACGGTTCCAGAATCAGCTCCAAACGCAACCCCTTTTGACATACGGGTATGAGAGTCACCACCAATAATAATGGCCCATTCATCTACCGTAATATCATTTAATACCTTATGAATAACATCCGTCATTGGATGATAAACGCCTTTAGGGTCACGAGCGGTAATCATGCCGAAATTATGCATAAAGCTCATTAATTTTGGAATGTTTGCTTGAGCTTTGGAATCCCAAACAGAAGCCGTATGACAACCAGACTGATAAGCACCATCTACCGTTGGTGAAATGACTGTTGCGGCCATCGCTTCAAGCTCTTGTGCCGTCATTAAACCAGTAGTGTCTTGTGAACCAACAATATTCACTTTTACACGAACATCTGAACCCGTATGTAATGGCGTTTTTGAAACAACACCCACCGCATTTTTGTTAAAGATTTTTTCTACCGCGGTTAGACCTTGACCAGCATTTGAAATTTCTTTAGCCGGTGCAAAAACTAATGGAGCCTCTACACCTAAGGTTTCAGCAGCAAATGTTTGTAACTTTTTACCAAACACCACCGCGTAAGAACCACCTGCACGCATAAACTCGACTTTTTGAGGTGTAAATGATGCTGAAATATCCGCTAATTCGGTACCACCGTTGTACAATTTTTTCTCTTTAGTGTTAATGGTTAACACCGTTCCTGTATCAACAGAATAAGCTTGCTCTAAAACTGCATCGCCATTTTCATCTAATACAGCCTTACCATTAGCATCAATCTTTTTAACCCAGTTTTGCAAATCAATCCCAATACCACCGGTTACATCAACTGTTGTTAAGAAAATAGGTGAAATACCGTTTGTTCCTGCAACGATAGGCGCATTGTTTACAAAGGGTACATATGGACTAATAGGCTCACCCGTCCAAAGCGCCACGTTGTTAACACCTGACATACGAGAAGAACCTACCCCCATAGTGCCTTTTTCAGCGACTAACATGACTTTTGCATCAGGGTTAGATTTTTGTAATTCTTTAATTTTGGCCTGAGCTTCAGGGGTAATCATGCATTGACCATGTAATTCACGGTCTGAACGAGAGTGCGCTTGGTTACCTGGAGAAAGTAAATCAGTAGAAATATCGCCTTCCGCAGCTACATAAGTCACTACCTTAATCTCTTCCGCTAATTCAGGAAGTTTGGTAAAGAAATCTGCGCGGGAATAACTCTCAAGAATATCTTTAGCAATCTCATTTCCTGCTTTATAAGCAGTTTCAAGACGTTCTGTATCAGCTTCATATAAGAATACTTGGGTTTTTAAAACCTCAGCAGCAGGTTTAGCCACTTCTAAATCATCAGACAACGCCAAATCAAGAAGCACTTTAATCGATGGACCTCCTTTCATATGTGACAACAGCTCAAAAGCAAAAGCCGGCGTAATTTCAGCGACGACTTCTTGACCTAAAATAATCTCTTTTAAAAACTGTGCTTTTACAACCGCTGCCGGAGTTGTACCTGGAAGTGTGTTATAGATAAAAAACTTTAGAGAATCATCACGATTCTCATTGGTAGTATCTTTAATTTGGTCAATAATTTCGGAGAGTAATTCAGCGCTATCGATAGGTTTTGGGTGAAGTCCAAGCTCGTTTTTGCGAGTCTCGATTTCCTGCATGTATTTTGTATATAAGCTCATTTAAATTCCTTAAATAATTTTTAATGAATTATAAAGGAATACACCTTTTTGCACAAAAATATCTTGTGCCCTTAGTTTCAAATTTAAACACGAGTAAAATGGAAAATACTTGTAAATATAATGGATTATTAAGTTGCTTAATGCAAAAAAAGCCACCAGGCTTGGTGACTTTTTTAAGTTAATTAATTTCTAGCGAATGTTAAAAAGTTATTCAACTAAATGACCATTTAAATAAACGTTTGTCTGCATTTCTGTTTTATTCATAATACCTTCTCCTGCAAAACAAGTACGTAGTGACTGTTTAGCGTATCGCTCTGCATCAGCTTTACTTGCATCACTTTTAACAATCACTCTGGTAATAACATCATTTAAATACCCTGTCATTGTCGGGGTCATGAAATTATCTTGCTGGTAATTAAATTGATGCTCCACTCGGTAATCGTCAATTTTCACACCCTGTTTTTGAAAATACATCTGATTAGGTGTAAGTTGGCTCATTAGGCAGAAAGAAGTACCAATCGTGAAATACTCCCATGAAGTAGGAGCCTTTGCGACACCTGCATAGCCACGACTATCATCAGAATAAAGCTCCCATGTTTTATAGTTTTGAGTTAATGATTTCGCTCTAACTCTATGCATATAAGGTCTATCGGCATCATTTGCAGACTCAACAATGCTAATTTCACTAAATAGCAATGGATTAGGCAAATGATGCATATCAACTGCAAGATCGTCTTCAACCTTAAGCGTTTTTAGTTTTAAATCAGGTGTGATATTTGTCAATTTAAAACCTTTCTCTATCGAGACGGGAGAATCTACTCTACCTTGACTAGGCTTTTGACCAGACCAGGAGTCAGCATTAACTACAATGCCGGCATCAATCGTTGTTTTATTAGCTAAACCTTCACCAACCGCCCATGCTTTTATCGCCATATCTTTCAATGCTTTTATTTTTTCAGGTGATTCATTGCTCTTAATCAGAATATTTGAAACAACTTTATCCGTATAACCTGACCATTTATTAGTCATAGTATCAGCCCATCTAAAATAGATTTTTGATTCTATTTTTACGTTCTCAACGTTTAAATCTAATACCTTAATACCTCTTTCAATTTGAGTTAATAAACTAGATGAAATTCCTGCCGCATAATAAGTTAAAGGATTTGGTGCGGTTTGATGATGAGATTCACCTCCCTCATCACTCACCATTTCCCATGGACTTGATTGAGCGACACCGAGGGCCTTGACGACTCCTTTTTTTAGAAACGGAGCTTCCTTATTTAAAATTCTTTGTGTTGTGGTCACTATATTTTCTGAAATAGCACCATTTACAGGGTTTGCTTGTTGAGGGGTAAACGTTGTTGGACGAGTATAGTCATTCAATCTAGACTCAATGGGGTAAACCTTTTCACCTGGTTTAATGTCATTTTGGGCATAGACAGGAGTTGCTGAAATAAGAGTTATTAGTGTCGATAATGTTATTACCTTGATATTCATCATATTTTCCTCATTGGTTATGGTGTTGAATTCATTATGAATATTTTGACAACATTAAAAAACAGTGTTCTACTCATATATATTATGAATAAAATCGATTTCTTAAACTTAGATGTACGCAGTCTTAGAACGTTTTTAATTGTTCTTGAGGAACTTTCTATTTCCAAAGCGGCAGAAAGGTTAAATGTAACCCAGTCAGCAGTAAGTCATACGCTTTCTAAACTTAGAATTGCAATGGGTGACCCATTATTTGTTCGTTCAGGAAGACACATCTCTGCAACAGAACGAGCTACGGCCCTAAGAGAGCCCATACAAAATGTATTAGATGAACTGAAAGGGTTAACAGATCAGCGCTCATTTGATCCAACGACACGTGAATTAGAATATGTTATTGCCGCCAATGACTTTCAAAGAGATTTAATTTTTCCTAACCTTCTACAAAACCTAGATAAAGATATCACTATTCATACGCAATTTATTGCGTCTGGTCTCCCTGCTGCAAAATTACTTCGTCAGGATCGCTGTCAACTTCTGATCACACCCTATCCTCCTGATGGCCCAGACATATATCAAATTCGGTTATTTGAAGACCATCTGGTTTGCTTCTATGATGATGCTATGAGAAATGCTCCTAAAAATTTAGAAGAGTTTCTAACAAGTGATTTAATAGACATTAAATTTGAAGATAATAAATCTACATCAACCGCCTTAAATTTTTCTATAAAAGATCAACTTAAAAAAGCAAAAGTAACCGTTTCAAACTTTAACGCCGTTTACCTTTTTCTTAAAAATAGTGAAATGCTTTGCGTAGGGGTTAGCTTGATGTCAAAATTAGGTTACCACGGACTTCAACAGTCTGAACTCCCATTTAAAAGCCCTTCCATTCCAATGTATTTAGTTTGGCATAGGCGCAATCATTCTGACCCAGCAAACCTCTGGCTAAGAAATAAAATTAAAGATTTTGTTAAAGAAAACATTAAGAATTGATGTATTCTAAAACTACCAGGCCTGGTAGTTTTAAAAATAATAGAGTTTAGTTTTAACAGATATTTTTAAAAATAACAATTCAAAAACTAACTCTTTAGTTAGCGCAATATTTCATCGCTTTTTAAATCTAATTCATTTATTCAAAACGTATCCAAATAAATGAAATTTTCTATTTTTTACTATTTCAGCGCGAACAGCTTATAGAATAATGTTCAGCCCAAGAATAATAACGCCAGCAAGAGCTAATGAACTTATAATCTTCCAGGTAGTTAAAGAACTCTCTAAAGACGCTACTCGATCTTCCATAGAAGCTTTATTCGGCTTGCCTTTTTGGTTAGCGCCTTTACCACCATCTAAAGGCATTACATTATCTGCCTGTGGGCCTTTTTCTGAATCTTTTGTAACAAACTCAACAGCAACACCCTGACGAATTTGGCCATTGCCCTGCCATGCAGTTTTGTGAAAAAAGAAATCTTCGCCGCTCTTATCGTCAACAATAAATCCGAAACCTTTTCGGAAGTCAAAACGTTTAATAATGCCTTTGGCCATATTTTTACTCTTTTTTATGTGTAATGAGATAATTTATATCAAAGCGAATTTTAGTTCAATATTGAACTAATTGCCAATTATGCTCATATCTTTTTGAAATTTTAAATAATTGTACTTACTTGGTGGTGCAAAAAATACAATAAAAATTGTATTTGATTTGTGCTTGAAATAGATAACTTAGAGTCGAATAATAAATGCATTTCTCACCCTACTTTCAAATCATTATTTAATAGAGTTCGCAGCTTTTTAAAGGCTAAAATTCATCCGTATTTTTAAGGTATAATAGCCGCCATTAAATTTACTGCACTTCGCTGCTAAGAGGAACTTAACATATGCAACTTTCAGAATTAACCGCAATTTCTCCTGTAGACGGTCGTTACGGGGCTCGTTTGAGTAACTTAAAAGAAGTTTTTAGTGAGTTTGGTTTAATTAAAAACCGTGTAAAAGTTGAAGTGTTTTGGTTGCGTATGTTGGCAAATCATCCTGGTTTTCCAGAAGTACCAAAACTTAGTTCTGAAGCTGAAGCTCATCTAATTAAACTAGTTGATGAATTTTCCTTAGAGATGGCACAACGAGTTAAGGAAATTGAACGTACGACTAACCATGACGTTAAAGCGGTTGAGTACTTAATTAAAGAACATTTTGCTGGTAATGAAGAGTTAATGGCGGTTTCTGAATTTGTGCATTTTGCTTGTACTTCTGAAGACATCAATAACTTGTCTTATGCCTTAATGCTTAAAGATGCACGCGAATTTGTGATTATTCCTGAAATGGATAAGTTAATCGCAAGAGTAGTTGAAATGGGTGTTGAAATGGCTGACATACCAATGATGGCTCGTACTCATGGTCAACCAGCATCTCCAACATCGGCAGGTAAAGAGTGGGCTAACGTGGCTTACCGTTTACAACGCCAGGCTAAGCAGTTAATGAATGTACAAATCATGGGTAAAATAAATGGTGCAACGGGTAACTTTAATGCTCACCTAGCCTCTTACCCTGATGTTAACTGGTATGAATTATCAGAACAGTTTGTTCAGAGCCTAGGCCTTCTTTGGAACCCTTACACCACTCAGATTGAGCCACATGATTATATTGCTGAGTATTTCCACGCTATGTCACGTTTCAACACCATCCTAATCGACTTTGACCGTGATGTTTGGAGCTATATTTCTATTGGCTTCTTTAAACAAAAAACCATTGCGGGTGAGATTGGTTCTTCTGCTATGCCACATAAAGTTAACCCAATTGATTTTGAAAATTCAGAAGGTAACTTGGGAATGGCAAATGCAATCTTTGAACACCTTGCAATGAAACTGCCTATTTCAAGATGGCAGCGTGACTTAACCGACTCAACGGTACTTCGTAATTTAGGTGTCGGTGTTGCTCATACAATCATCTCTTTACAGTCTACAATGAAAGGTTTGAGTAAATTAGAAGTCAATGCTGAAGCCATGGCGCAAGACTTAGACTCTAACTGGGAAGTATTAGCTGAAGCGATTCAAACCGTTATGCGTCGTCACGGTTTTGAAAAACCTTATGAAAAACTAAAAGACTTAACGCGTGGTCAACGTGTAAACAAAGAGATTATGCAAAACTTTGTAGATGGTCTAGAAGGTTTACCTGAAGAGGCTAAACAGTATTTACGTGATTTAACGCCGGCTACTTATATTGGTAATGCGGCTCAGCAAGCACAAAATATAGAGTTAGCGATCACCATGCTTAAAGGCCGATAATAGAGTACATCTCACGCCTAAAATGGCGAGTTTCTTTGTTTAAGAACGGTCGTGTACATTTGTACACTCCCTTTTCTTAGCCTTGAACCTCGCACATTTTATTCGCAACCTGTATCTCTATTATTTTGCTATTAATACTTTTTAGTATTTTAAACCCACTTTTGGCTTACCAGGCCTGGTGGGTTTTTTTATGCCTTTATTTTACGTATTTGCTTATATTTTAATTTTCAAATTGTTTGCGAAACTGGCTAATACCAAATATGAATAGAACGGTACCTAAAGCAAATAGTGAAAGTAAATCAGTCCATATCAAGTTTAATCCAGCCCCCTTAAGAATAATACCAAAGCCCATATTAATGTAATAATAGAGCGGCGAGAAATGAACAATCGGTTGCTCCCATTCAGGCATAGCTTCGGGCGGAGTAAATGCACCAGAGAGTAAAACAATGGGCATAATCAATATAATTGAAACAATCATAACCTGCGCTAGGTTTTTACTAACTGTGGCAATAAAAATTCCCAAACCGGACATAGCGTAAATATAAACTGCTGATACTAAGAAAAACAGCCAAAACTCTCCTTGAAACGGTACTTCAAAAACAGGAATAACAATTAAAAACAGTGATAACGCTACACCAATTAATAGAATAATCTCAACCGCCAAAATCTTCGGTAAAAGAATTTGAAACGGTGTCAAAGGTGCAATAGAAAGCTGTTCAATGGTTCCTCGCTCTTTTTCTTTAACCAATATAGCCGCGGTTAAAAACAGAGATAACAAAGTCATAACGGTCATCATTTCTGAAATAGCCATAAACCATGAGCTTTTACCTTCGGGGTTAAATAGAATCATTTTTTTAGCATCAACACTAGGTGACTCCATTTCATCTATATCATTTATTTTAAGTTTTTTTAGCATCCATTCTTGGTTAAAGCTTGCATTAGATAAACTTACATAACTGTTTGCTAGATTGCCTAAAATTACATTACTGGCATCGAGCTGAAAACTAATATCTGTAGACTGTCCTTTCAATAAATCATTTTGAAAATTATGTGGTATTTCCATAACGCCTAACAGTGAGCTGTTATCTAGGTAATGCTGTGCATCCTTATCGTTATCAATGCTTCCTTTCACATCAAAATATGGTTGACGTAATTTATTGAGCCATTCTCGACTTGCTTCACTCTGATCGTAATCTACATAACCAATTGGAGCATTGATTAAATCGAAAGAGACCCCTTTTCCACCAATGAAAACCTCACCTGTAAAAAAATATAAGGTTGCAATAACCAAAATAATATCTCGACTGTATTGCAATAACTCTTTTTTTGTTAGCGAAAGAACGCGTCGCCACCATAATAAGTTCATCCATTAACCCTCTTACGAAACCGTAAAACAGCCAATAACCATAATAAGATCAAAAAACCACTTAATATTAAGATATTTAGCCATAATTCCGGCCATCCCTGACCTTTTAAAAATACCCCCCAAATCACTTCTAACTGATACATTGCTGGAAAAGCATGCGCTTCTATAACCGCTTCTGATGACATTGAAGCAACAGGCATCATTAAACCAGAATACATAATGCCAGGAATCATTGTACCCAACATAGAAATTAAGGCCGCAGCAGCCTGTGACTTTACAAAGGACGAGATAAGGACACCTATCGCAGCAGCACTAGCTACAAAAAAGAAATTGGCAACTAATAATACCGATAAATCCCCCTTAAAAGGAGCCTGAAAAACCCAAAGAGCCAACAAACAGAGAATAGATATATTGATATAAGAGATAGCAATATAAGGTAATAATTTACCGGTAATAAATTCACTCCGGGATGCTGTTGAAGCATAAATATTAAAAATTGAACCCGTTTCTTTTTCCCTTACTACACCTAAAGCGGCAAGCATAGCCGGAGAAACGAGCATAACCAAAACGATTAGCCCTGTTCCTGTTGACCAAATGCTTTTTAATTCATTGTTATATAAATAACGGGTTTCTAATGAGACGGGAGAAATTAGATCACTAATGGCTTGACTAGTCATTCCTTGGCTTTTCATAGCCCACTGTTGTATAAGTTCTGAGTTATAGTTTGCATTAATGGCCGATATATACCCTGACACTACAGAAGCACGGTAATTAAACATACCGTCTATTTGCGCTTGAACTTCTGCACTATAACCATTAATAATATTTTTAGAAAATTCAGGAGGAATCACCAATACAAACCTGACTTTAGAAGTATTAATTAACTCGTCAGCTTTTTTAACCGAATCAATACTACCTTTATAGTCAAAATAACGAGAGCTAATAAATTTATATGAATAATCTCTACTTTGATCAGAATTATCGTAATCTAGCACTGCAAAGGGCATTTTTTCTACATCAAAACTTAACCCAAAACCCAAAATTAAAATCATAATGAACGGAAACACAAAAGCCATTATAAAATAGACACGGTCCCGCCAAATTTCAAGCATCTCTTTTTTTGTGATGGTTAAAACTGTCTGTAAATTCATCATGAACAGGTATGCCTTTATTACTTTATAGCTGATTCAATCTTATCGACAAAAACATCTTCTAAGGTGGGTTCTAAAACCATGATATTTTCTATTTCTATATTATTGTTTACAAACATCTCTGATACGGTTTTACGAGTGTTTGTTACTGTTTGGCTAAACAGTTGAACACGACTGCCAAATAGTGCCACTTTGCTATACCCGGACTTTTGTAATAAGGATAAAGAAGTATAAGGATTTGAAACTTTAAAACTCAGCACACTTCCTCTCCTTTCTTTTAAATCACGTTTAAGCTGTTTAGGTGAATCATATGCCACCACTTTACCTGCTTGCATTAACGCTAATTTGTGACAATGTTCTGCTTCTTGCATATAGTGAGTGGTAACTAAAATTGCAACCCCTGTATTTTTAGCAAGTTCAACAAGAATTTGCCAAAACTCCCGACGGCCAATTGGGTCAACACCAGAAGTAGGTTCATCTAAAAATAAAACTCTTGGTTCATGAACTAAGGCACAACCTAATGCCAAACGTTGACGTTTACCCATAGGCAAACTACCAACAGTTGTATTTTGTACATTTTCCAGGTGTCCCATTGCCAAGACCCAATGACTGCGTTCTTTTAATCGACGTCCAGATAAACCATAGATACGACCAAATAAATCAATATTTTCATTAACCGTTAAATCTAAATAGAGTGAAAATGCCTGCGACATATAGCCAATACTCTCTTTAATGGCCATAGAAGAAGTCGCCATATCGTGCCCTGCAACAAAGCCACTGCCTTCTGAAGGCGGTAAAATACCGGTAAGCATTTTAATTACTGTACTCTTACCCGCCCCATTTGCTCCTAATAAACCAAATATTTCGCCTGAAGAAACATTAAAAGAAACTTTATCAACTGCGGTAAACTTATCAAAACGTCTTACCAATTGTTCAGCTTTAATAAGTTCTTCGGAAAGTTCTGAAGTGGACATTAATGGGGTTAAACCCTGATTTAAGTCCATTTGTGTGACGGTTTCTGGTTGATCTAAAACGTGGTTTAAGCGATGAATAAAAACATCCTCCAAACCTATTGGCACAAAATACCATCTGTCCTTTTTGCCATCTATTAAGCTCTCAATAATTTTCTGAGCTTTTTCAACAGCTATATCAAACCCAGTAATACGAATCATTTGCCCAAATTCTTCTGCTTGGGGAAAGTGACTTAATATTTTAGGCAGTAATTCTTTAGGATTTTTACTTTCAATTTCAATTAGCCAACCTGGTGTACGTTCTATAATTTCATCAGCGGTTCCACTGTCCAGCACCTTCCCTTTATGCATAACCGTTAAGCGATTAAAACGGGTAGCTTCATCCATATAGGCGGTAGAAATTAATGCGGTCATATTTTCTTCTCGCACCAACTGATTTAACATTTCCCAAAAATCTCGGCGAGAAACCGGATCGACTCCAGTTGTAGGTTCATCTAAAATCACAAAACGAGGTTGATGAATTAATGTACAAACCAAACCTAACTTTTGCTTCATGCCACCAGATAGGTTTTTCATTGCTCGGTCTTTAAACTTATTTAAGTTAGAAACCTCAAGCAACATTTTTTTACGTTGCTGCAATGTCTCTGAAGACACCCCCCTTAGATTAGCAAAAAAATCAATATTTTCTTCAATGCTTAAATCAGGGTATAAATTTAATCCAAGACCTTGTGGCATAAAGCCAAGACTATGTTTTATTTTTTCAGCCGATTTATCGGAATCAATTAGCTGGTCAAACACCCTAATTTGACCAGAATTAAAACGTAATACGCCTGCTACAGCTTGCATTAAAGTACTTTTACCTGCTCCATCAGGGCCGATTAAACCGTATATTTCTCCAGTTTGAATGGACAAAGAGATATCGTCTACAGCCTGTATTTTTTTATAAGATTTTGAAAAATCTTTTATCTCAACCGCTATGGACATTTTTATTTAACCTGGATATATGCATCAGCAGGTAAACCAGGGGTGACTCTATGTTTTGGGTTTTTATCTAAATAAAACTTAATTGCGTATACTAATTTAACGCGTTCATCTTTGGTTTGAACTTCTTTAGGGGTAAATTCGGTTTGCGATGCAATATAGCGAATAGTGGCAGGAAACTTAACATCCGGTAAAGAGTCAATAACAATCTCTGCTTTTTGATTTAAATGTACCAATCCTAGCTTGCCTTCAGCGATATAGCCTTTTAAATAAACTTCATTTAAATTCACAATATTAAATAATCCACTACCTGATGCAACCACCTCACCTTTATTGACCAATCGAGTTGTAATTACTCCAGCCGTTGGGGATTTAATCGTCATATCATCTAAAACGCTATTGGCTTCAGTTAAGGCCGCTTTGGCTTGTATTACTTGAGATTGTACCGTGTTAACATCTTGCTGCTTAGCTTCAACCTGATCCCAACCCAATTGGGTTTCATTTAAGGCTTTTTGCGCTTGATCTAATGCAGCACGAGCAATAGTGACATCATTTTGTGCGACTTTTTTAGCTAATAATGCTGCCTCATATTGATGTTTTTGAATAGTCCCTTTTTCATATAAACGTTTATAACGTTGAGAATCAAGCTTTGCTTGAGAAGCATTTTCAATAGCACTTTTTAAAACGGCTTGAGCATATACAACAGCAGATTCTGCAGTTTCAATTTGTAATGGAACTTGTTTTTTTAAGACCTGAAAATTCATCTCGACCGCTTTTAATTGAGCTTGAGTAGCATTGTAAGCCGCCTTTGCTTGAGCAACTTGCGCACGAACTTGAGCATCGTCTAAAACAACCAAAACTTGACCTTCCTTTACCTCATCGCCCTCTCTTACTTTTAAATCTATAACCTTACCGGCTACTTTAGTAGAGGCTAAATAATTGTCGGCTTCAGTTCTTCCGTTGAGCTTGACCACATCGTCAGATAATCCATTAGCTTGTTTTTGAAAATAAAAATAACTAGCCCCGATAAAAATAGAGAGTAAAACCAAAAAAACCAAACGAACTTTTAATTTAGGAGTCATTGCATAATCCAAATAATTGCACAAATTAAAAAAAGAAATTACTCAATAAAAGAATGGAAGATTGAGTCATCAAAGATATTAGGAAACAGTTATAATTTACCAGACAATTTAATAATTAAAAATAAAAAATAAAAAATAATGATTCATTTTAATAAAACAAGTCTTTCTACTTTTTTAAACCAATATTGGCAAAAGAAACCTTTAGTGATTCGTGGTGCTTTGCCTGATTTTGAAACACCGGTTTCTGCTGAAGAATTAGCAGGCCTGTCTTTAGAAGACGAGGTGGAAAGCCGTATTGTCATTCAAAAATCAGAAACCGATTATGAGCTTAAAAAAGGCCCTTTTGATGAATTAACTTATAAAAATTTACCTGAAGACAATTGGACGTTATTGATTCAAGGCATGGATCGTTTAGTACCAGAAGTCACGGATCTATTAAATGATTTTGACTTTTTACCTCGCTGGCGAATTGATGACATTATGATTAGTTACGCTACCAAAGGTGGCAACGTTGGCCCACACTTTGATCACTATGATGTATTTTTACTGCAAGCGGCTGGTAAACGTAATTGGAAACTCACCTCACAAGATTGCTCTGAAGACAACTACATTCAAGGTGTTGATTTACGTTTAATGCAAACCTTTAGGGTTGAAGAAGATTACATTTTTGAAAAAGGTGACATTCTATATATTCCCCCTAAATGGGGACACCACGGTGTGGCTTTAGATGATGAATGCATGACCTACTCTATTGGTTACCGCACCTATCGCGGGCAAGAACTTTGGGATAGCTTTGGTGACCATCTATCAGAGATGGGAAGTTTTAAAGATTTATATATTGATCCTACTTGGCAAGAAAACTTAAACCCTGGTGAAATTACCGATGATGCTAGTGAGCAAGCTCAAGCCCTGCTAAAAAGCGTTTTAGATGATAAAACACTAATGAAAACTTGGTTTGGACGTTTTGCCACTCAGTTAGACCAAGTTGCTGCACAGCAACTTCCAGAACCATTAACTGAAGAAGAAACACCAACCTTTGAAGACTTTATGGGGGCGTTACAAGTTGAACCAGGCCTGTTAAAAGATGCGGTTTGTCGTTTTGCCTATGCCGAAATTGAAGGTACGACTCAACTTTATATTAACGGAGCAATCTGGAATACCTTTGGTGCCAACGATAAATTTATTGCCAAGCTAGCCAATCAATCGTTTTTAACACAACAAGAGATTATGTTAGCTGGCGATATTGAAGGCAACATCAAACTGCTGTTTGATTTATGGAAGCTTCAATACTTGGTTTTTATTGAATAACCATTTGATAAAAAAGCCTAAATAAAAGACATAAAAAAAGGGAATAAAATTCCCTTTTTTATTTAAAAACATTATCTTACAAAATCTTATTCTTTACTTCTATACATCTCTACTTCTCTACCAAGGTTTTTGAATAACTTGGCGTATCCATCTCAACAACTTCAACCGTTATCACCATTGAATGTTTAGCGGTTGATTTAACCATCCGTTCAAGCGCGTTTACTATGGTTTGAGATAACCCTTTTTTTTCATTTTCAGTTTTACCTGAATGGGTTTTACAAACAACATGAATAAAACCGGTATTATTTAATCCAAGCTTATAAAACTCGGCTGCATAGGTTCTGACTTTTATGTTCTCTGACTTAACAATATTGGTATTTGCCACGGCTTCAAAAACAGAATCTACCAGGCCTGGTATACTCAAAGGCATACTCAAAGGCATACTCAAAGGTGTATTCAAAGGTAAACGCTGTGATTGACCCATTTTGTTGTGAGTAGAGGGTAAATCTTTAAATTCAAAAGAATCTTTACTGTACTCAATAACAATATGGGGCATCAATAGTTATCTCAAGTTTAACGAGTTAAATGAACTTGAGACCTTTGCACGAGATAGGTGCGAAAGAAAAATGAGGAAAAATTCACCTGATTGCGGCGGAAAACGCAGGGAATAGCTTGCTATTCGCAAGGTTTTCAACAAAAATCAGGTGGATTTTAACCATTTTTACTCGCGCATACTCTCGTGCAAAGGTCTCAACTCAGCTAAAGGGTAATAATCTCAAATTCAGAATCGGCTAATAATTCAGCTCCTCCCGTATTGGTTAAAACTACCGATGAAGTATTGTCAGCGGTTATATATTTTTCGGCCAATTCTCTTAACTCTGCAACGGTAGTTGAGATGACACCATGACGATACGCCATACGCACATCATGAGTACGACCATACAAATCTTGGAAGAACGCTTTCTTCATTTCACCGGCAGGAGAGCCCGGTTTATCCATAGCACTAATTACATTTAAAATGGCTTCATCCACTTTAGCTTGAGTAGCTTCACTACTCATTAACCATTCGTGAGCACGTTTAAAATCGCTATAAGTTTCTAATAGACGTGGATCACGGTAAGAATAAAAGACAAATGCATTGGCTTCTGCATTGTAGGTAGCTCCACCACCATAAGCACCGCCCTTTTCGCGGATAGCAGAATGTAAAAAACCATTTCGTAAACAAGCTCCTAATACTGAAAGCTTAGGTGCATCCTCATGATCTGAAGGTACCGCTGGGTAAGCCAAAGAACAGAAATTAACTTGAGTACTCGTTACCCAGGCCTGGTTAACAGGGGTTTGACTCGCATTAAATTCAAATTTTGCGGTTTGTTTAACCGTATTTGACTGATTCCAAACTTGCTCCATAGAGGTAAGTGCTGATTCACTACCCGATTCATCACTAATCACTAATGCCTGTTTATTAGACTGAATGACTTTATTTTGAATAGAGGATAAACCTGCAGAGAAATCCGCCATTGCCTCATCAGACTTTAAATCTTCATGTAAATTTTTAATGTATTGAATGCCTGAAAAACCTGAACGTTCAAATTTCCAACGTGCCGCTGGTGTATAGTTTTGCACCGCCGCCATCATCGCTAAGCCATGACCATTACCGGTAATGCCATGGTCAACTGAAGCTCGAATTTGTGAAACTAAGTCTTTTAAACGATTATTTTCATCAAAACGTGCTTCATTCAAAGTTTCATGCAAAAGTTCAGCCATTGGCTTTTGATTGCGATTTAAGGCTTTTGATGACAGCATAAAGTGACTATGACAACCTTGCGGGTCACCAATTTTTGAATGCACGCTAGAACGTGCAGAAATTCCACCTGACACCTCAGCCTGGTAGGATTGCATTTCAATATAATCACGTTGTTGCGTACCTACTTCGGTTAAACAGCTATTAAACAAAGGCATTAAACGCTGCTCTTGTTCATTTAGGTCGGGTAAATCAATAATCAAGCGTTCGTAAGTTAATCCATTTGTACCGCATTGGTAACTTTTAACAGCCATTTCACCAATATTAACGTTATTTGCTTGATACGCTTTAATCTCTGCGGGAATATCAGCTTTGGTCACTTCCGGTAAAATAGTTGGATCATCTTCTTGTGATTGACGTTCCTCTAAAGCTACCGCTTGTTCAATAATAGCTTGCTTTTCAGCATCGCTCAGTTTCGCTTTAATCTCCGCTAACTTGGCTTTTTCGGCCTCTTCTTTTTGGGTGGATAATGTTTTATCAGGCGACATGGTTAAACGCACTCTATGCGAGTTATTGAGCAACAATGATTTAACCAGGCCTGGTATAAAGTCAGGAGATTTAACTTCATTTTCTAGTTGTTTTAAGGCGGCATTCGTATCTAACAATGCAATGGGATCACCATCATGCAGTGCCCCTGCTAAAGAATGAAGAATAAGCTGCAAACCATAAGGATAACCATCACCACCCACTTCTCGTTGCGATAACTCTAATTGATGCAACATGGCTTCTACTTGAGATTGATCAACGCCCTCTTCAGCAATTCGCTCTAGTTCTTGCAAAATCATAGATTCTATTGCGGGGGCGTGTTCTGCTTCTGAACCTTGCACACCCACAACAAACGCCATCTCTTTGTTAGATTCTTCTAAACCACATAATGGTGAAGGTGCATTTGCCAGCTCAGTTTCTTCTAATAACTTACGCAGTGGTGAAGCACTATTATCTAACAAAACAGAAGACAACAAATGACCACGAAGTACATTAAGCGGGTCTTGGTTTAAACCTAATAGCCAACCTAAAACAATGTGAGTTTTGGCTGAAACATCTTCTTCATCCAATGAATACGTCGCCTCAACCATTTTTGGTTCTGCATAACGTTTTTCAAGCCCAACATGCACTTGCGGTACGGTATCTTTAAAACGCGCTAATGCAAGCTCTTCAAACTGGGTTTGGTGTTCAACAGCGGGAATATCGCCGTAAGTCATAAATACCGCATTAGAAGGATGGTAGTGATTTTTGTGAAAATCCAACAACTGCTGATGGGTTAAATCTGGAATATCCTCCGGCTCACCACCACTGTTATAGTGATAAGTTGAGGTTGGATAAAGTTCTGTAGTAAATGTCTGCCACAAAGTTGAAACCGGCGAACTCATCGCCCCTTTCATCTCATTAAAGACCACTCCTTTGTATGTTAAATCTGACTCTGGATTAGTCATCTCTTCAAATTCAAAACGGTGACCCTCTTGGGCAAAATCTAACGCGTCAAGATTAGGGAAAAACACGGCATCCATATAAACGTCTAATAAATTTTGGAAATCTTTACGGTTTTCGGTCGCAAATGGATACGCTGTCCAATCACTTGAAGTAAACGCATTCATAAAAGTGTTTAAAGAACGACGAATCATCATAAAAAATGGATCACGTACTGGATATTTCTTACTACCACATAAAGTGGTGTGTTCTAAAATGTGGGCAACACCGGTTGAGTCCATTGGAACAGTGCGTAAGGCAACTAAAAAGACATTTTGAGGATCATCTGCAGCTAAATGATAGTGCGCCGCACCAGTCAATTTGTGTTCAAAATGCTGAATAGTAAGATTTAGAGAGTCAATAAAGTGTTCACCTTTAAACTCAAATGCTGGGTGAGAAGTCTGTGCCGATTGGATTTTGTTTTCGCTCATACTGTTTCCGTTTATTTAAAAGAGACCTTTTACATAATTTTCAGTGATTATAAACAAAAAAGGCCGCCATAAGGCGACCTTTAACAAGAATACTATTGAGATAAAATCACTATTGCGACTACCTCATTAGCATTTATTCTTTATCAGCATCTTTTAATGAAAGTTTAACGCGACCTTGTTTATCAATGTCGGTTAATTTAACACGAATTTCTTGACCTTCTTTTAAGTAGTCATTCACATTTTCTACACGCTCTTCAGCAATTTGAGACACATGAACTAAGCCTTCACGACCAGGCATATAGGCAACAAAAGCACCAAAATCAACGATTTTCTTAACAACGGCATCATAGGTTGTACCAATCTCTGGCTCAGCCGTAATTTCAGCAATACGTGCTTTTGCCGCATTGGCTGATTCATCATCCGTTGCCGCAATTTTAACGTTACCGTCATCATCAATTTCAATAGTACAGCCTGTTTCTTCAGTAAGAGCACGAATGGTTGCCCCACCTTTACCAATAATTTCACGTACTTTTTCTGGTTTTACTTTTACCATAAAGAAACGTGGTGCCGTTGCACCAACAGACTCATTTGAACCACTGATTGCTTTAGACATTTCACCAAGAATATGCAAACGCCCGGCTTTAGCTTGCTCTAACGCAATCTGCATAATCTCTTCTGTGATACCCTTAATTTTAATATCCATCTGTAATGCAGTGATACCTTCTTCAGTACCCGCTACCTTAAAATCCATATCACCTAGATGATCTTCGTCACCCAAAATATCTGAAAGTACTGCAAAACCGCTCTCTTCTTTGATTAAGCCCATCGCAATACCTGCAATTGGTGCGGCAATAGGGACACCTGCATGCATTAACGACATAGAAGTACCACAAACCGATGCCATTGAACTTGAACCATTTGATTCCGTAATTTCTGAAACCACACGAATGGTATATGGAAACTCTTCAGCTGTTGGCAATAAAGCCGCTACACCACGACGAGCTAACATACCATGACCAATTTCACGACGACCTGGACTACCCGTACGACCACACTCACCAACTGAGAATGGAGGGAAGTTGTAATGCAACATAAAACGATCTTGATAAGAACCGGTTAAGTCATCAACAATCTTAGCATCTCGTTCTGTTCCCAATGTTGTTACCACTAATGCCTGTGTTTCACCACGAGTAAACAGAGCTGAACCATGTACTTGAGGTAATACACCTACTTGGCAATTAATCGCACGAACGGTTTGAGTATCACGACCATCAATACGAGGTTCACCAGCAATGACTCGGCCGCGAACGATATTTTTTTGTAATCTAGCAAACTTGCCTTCGATTGTTTTTTCATCAAAACCAGCTTCGTTAGTTTCAGATACCCCAAATTTAGCAATGGCTTTAGCTTTAGCTGCATCTAATGCCGCATAACGTTCCATCTTATCCGCAATAGAGTAAGCGGCTTCAACATCAGAACGAATCAATTCAAATACAGCATCTCTAAGCTCAAAGTTTATTACAGGAGGTTGCCAGTCCCAACGAGGTTTACCTATTTCTGCAGAAAATTCAGAAATCGCATCAATAGCGACTTGCATTTGCTGGTGGCCAAACATAACCGCACCTAACATAATATCTTCTGGAAGCTCTGCAGCTTCTGATTCAACCATTAATACAGCATCGCTAGTTCCCGCAACGCTAAGTTCTAAATCAGAAGTTTGCAAACTTTCTGGGCTGGGATTTAATAAATACTCATCATCACGGTAACCCACAACAGCAGCACCAAGAGGACCATCAAATGGAATACCTGAGATAGCTAAGGCGGCAGACGTTCCTAACATGGCTGGCACTTCGGTACCCACTTCTGGATCAAGAGCAACCACCGTTGCAATAATTTGAACTTCGTTTAAGAAACCTTTAGGAAACAATGGACGAATCGGTCTATCGATTAAACGTGACGTTAAGGTTTCTTTTTCTGAAGGACGGCCTTCACGTTTTAAAAAGCCACCAGGTATACGACCAGCTGCATAAGCTTTTTCTTGATAATTTACCGTTAGTGGAAAAAAGTCTTGTCCTGCTTTTGCACTTTTAGCCGCTACTGCAGTAACTAAAATACGAGTCTCACCCATACCAACCATCACGGCACCGTCTGCCTGACGTGCGATTTCTCCGGTTTCTAATGTAACTTGGTGATTTCCGTACTGGAATGTTTTAGTAAACTTGGCCATATTGTGTCCTTTTATATATCAGTGGTTTCATCTTCAATGCTTTGGAAAGGTTCTGTATTTGATTGTCTGAAACCTGAATCCCTAAATAAACCCGATGAAATGTTCTAAGCTATTTTAATTTAGGACTATTTAGGGATTCAGGCTATCGGGTTACAGGCAATGCGTGTCAACCCAAAGCTGAATCATTCTACTATTTATTACTCATCAATTAAAACTAATGCATGAAATTTAGAGAAAAAATCAGCAAAAAAATTAGGCAAAAAAAAACCCTGCATTGCAGGGTTTTCTTTGAGCTTAAGGTTATGTTGAGTAATTATCTTAACAATGAATTACTTACGTAAACCTAAACGCTTGATAAGCGCTAAATATCTTTCACCATCTTTCTTGTGAACGTAATCTAAAAGCTTACGACGACGGCTAACTAAACGTAATAAACCAGTACGAGAATGGTTATCTTGTTTATGTTCTTTAAAGTGCTCAGTAAGGTATTTAATACGTGCAGTTAAAAGTGCAACTTGAACTTCTGGTGAACCAGTATCACCTTCTTTTGTTGCATATTCAGCAACGATTTTAGCTTTAGCTTCTGCGTCAAACATAATGTTTACTCCATTGGATCGGTCTTAATAAAAAATCGCCTCCACAACCGATGATAGGGACGAATCCGAGCATTTTACTGATTTTTAATTAAAATACAAGACTTTATATAAAGACCTTTGCGCAAACTACTCGAACAAAGGTCTTATGTAGGAAATTTAACGCTTTCCAACTCCATGCATATAATGACTTAGTGCAGAGATATCATCTCCCATATGTCTGACTAAGTTATCTAAACTCACAATTGCATTTTCAAGTATATTTACTGCAATATAGGCTTCTTCTACTTTTAGGCGGTCATACATAGGACGACTTAACATTAAGAATGTAACCCCTTTTTTGCATGATTCCATACGTAAGTTACGAGGTTTTCTGTCAAAGAAAGACATTTCACCAATTAAAGTTCCAACCCCTTGTTTACCAACAGGTGCTTTATCTTGGCCATCAGAACTTGTGAATTGAACCTTTCCTTCTATCACAAACCCTAAAGCTTCACCCACTTCGCCAGCGTCTGAAATCACTTGATTTCCTTCGTATTCCTTCTCTTGAAGGTAAGGAATTAAGCGCCCCACTTCATCTTTAGTCAGTGACTCACAAATAGTATGTTCTTGAAAAAATTTAAACAGTTCTTTTTCTGACATTGATATCATGAAATATTCTCCTAAATAACGCTTTTAACTTTAGTCATTACGTCTTATCTATTGTTTTGTATATTTTCTTATATTATTGCGAACAGGCTTTTTGGGCTATAAATGAGAGCACTGGCCGTCCATCGTTTAATTTATCTATTCTATCAATAATTATATTAAAGCCCGCAAAAACTTCAGCAAGTTCAGTTTTACCTAAAATAAAGTTAGGGTTTTTAGGCGAGCTAAATTGCTCCACACCTTCTACAAAAGTTTGAAACAGAACAAATCCACCAGGCCTGGTAGCTTTTTTAATATAGTCATACATATCACGATTTAAAAAACGCACAACCGTAATTAAATCGAACTGTTGCTCAGGTAAACATCCCTGTTTTTTAATATCGCAGCATTTAAACTTAACGGAAGTTCCTGATAGAGAACTTAATGCTTTAGCCCGCTTGAGCACTTTTGCTTCATGATCAATAGCAATAACATTCATCCGATTTTTGGCTAGAAAAATAGCATCTCTACCGCCGCCACATCCAATATCTAAAACACTTGGGCGGTATACGACCTTACCAACCTTATCAACCTCACCAAAGGTTAAAGATTGATTATGAATTAAATCGACAAATTCTTTTACCAGTAAGCTTGGAGACCAAAGCGTTTTTGATTGAGAGCCGTTTTCTACCAGGCCTGGTAGTTTGTTTGCCCATTGTTGCATAGCCTTTTGAGACTCTATAACTAAAGAACCTGTCACTTGATAAGACTTACTATCTAACAGCAAACTCGCCGCTTCAATTTGATCTTTATCTCCTACAAGATAAAGAGAAGCAGGTGCGGCAGGTAAAGCGTTAAGACTCTCTGGCAAATCATTTATACTTAACCAAGTAGAGTTATTTAGATGCCCTGCTTTATAGTCTTCTAAACTTCTTAAATCTAAGATGCCATCAGCTTTGGTAAATAACATTAACCGGCTTCACTCTCAGGTAAATTAAAAACTCGCTTAGGTTTTAATAACTGTTTTTCAGCTTGCCATTCGCCCACGGCGATACAAATATCATTTTCATAAAATCGTACTAAATTGGTCTCAGGTTTAGCAAATTCTAACTTGCCTCCATGACGAATCAAATCAGCCTGTTCAGAAGTTAAATCAAATCTTTGCAAGTGCTGGATGGCTTCATCTATCGGGTGCAGACAATCATCTAGTTGAATTTCTATCTCTTCTAAAGTCAACATATCATCCCCCTTTAAACTACCCGTTTGGGTACGGTGTAAAGCGGTTAAATGACCGACTGTTCCAAGAGCCTTGGCAATATCTTCACCCAAGGTTCTAACATAAGTTCCTTTAGAACTATGAACATCAAAGATAATTTGATTAGCGGTAAAAGAGACTAAAGACAATCGAATAATACGAATGGGGCGAGCAGGACGTGCAATTTCTATACCTTGACGCGCATAAAAATAGAGCGGTTTACCTTTATGCTTAAGTGCAGAATACATGGGTGGCACTTGTTCAATATCACCCAAAAACTGAGAAAAAACTTGATTAATAAGTTCTTCTGAAAGCTCAGGTACCGGTAAAGTTTGAATGATTTCGCCTTCTATATCTCCGGTATCAGATTGTTCACCTAGGTTAAGCGTAGCGGTATAACGTTTGTCTGAATCTAATAATAAACCCGAGACCTTGGTCGCTTCGCCTAAACAAATGGGTAACAATCCGGTGGCAAATGGATCTAGTGCTCCGGTATGTCCGCCTTTTTTTGCATTAAATGCTCTAATCACTTGTTGCAAAATACCGTTAGAAGATACGCCTGCCGACTTATTCAGTAACACAATACCGTTTACCACACGTTTAGGTGGTCGTTTAAACTGCTGAGCCATTTATGTATTTAGTGCCTTATTAATCAAATCTTCCATATGTTGAGCATGCTCTGGAATATTGTCATAGTAAAAACGAATATGCGGCACAATACGTAAACGTAAACGTTTACCAATCTCTGAACGGAAAAACCCTTGTGCCTTTTCTAGTGCGGCTAATGCATCTGCTACTTCAGGGTCATTTTCATTAAACCCCATTAAGGCAAAGTGAATTTTTGCAACACTTAAGTCTTTACTGATTTTACAATCGGTAATACTAATATTTTGAAAACGAGGATCTTTAACCTCTTGCACAATTAATTGTGCAATGGTTCTACGAACCTCTTGAGCCACACGTGTTGGTCGACTCACTGCTTGATTACTCATATTTCTTTCTCGTTTAAAATCAAAAAGCCCCAAATAGCTGGGGCAATTTGAATCAAGGACTTGATTTATAAAGTTACCAGGCCTGGTAACTTTATAAAAACCTTATCTATTTGATTAAATTTAGTTTAATCTAAGGTACGTTTGACTTCTACGCGCTCGTAGCACTCAATCTGGTCACCCACTTTAACGTCATTGTAATCCTTAACACCGATACCACATTCCATACCTTTGTTAACTTCATTAGCGTCATCTTTAAAACGACGTAATGACTCTAGATTACCTTCGTAAATAACCACGTTATCACGTAATACACGGATAGGGTTGTTACGTTTAACGACACCCTCTGTAACCATACAACCGGCGATAAGACCAATTTTTGGCGCCTTAAAGACTTCACGTACATCCGCCACACCAACGATGTTTTCTTGAATATCTGGAGCCAACTTACCTTCAACAGCACGTTTAACTTCATCCACAATTTCATAGATAATGCTGTAGTACTTAAGACCAATACCTTCGCTATCAATAATACGTTTTGCAGAGGCGTCAGCACGAACGTTGAAACCAAAGATTAACGCGTCAGAGGCAATCGCAAGGTTAGCATCGGATTCATTAATACCACCGACACCTGAAGAGATAACATGGACTTTAATTTCTTCATTCGAAAGTTTAGTTAAGGCATCTGTAATCGCTTCGATTGACCCTTGAACATCTGCTTTAAGAATAATATTGATGTGCTGAACATCACCTTCAGCCATCTTATTAAACATGTTTTCTAACTTAGACTTTTGCTGACGTGCAATCTTAAGCTCTTTAAACTTACCTTGACGGAATGAAGCGGCTTCACGTGCTTTACGCTCATTTTCAACGGTAATCATTTCATCACCAGCAACAGGCACACCAGAAAGACCTAACAGCTCAACTGGAATAGAAGGTCCGGCTTCAGTTACCGATTGCCCTGCATCATTAACCAATAAACGTACACGACCATATTCCATACCACAAAGAACGATATCACCTTTTTTCAAAGTTCCTGACTGTACAAGAACTGTTGCAACCGTACCGCGACCTTTATCTAGACGTGATTCTACAACCACACCTTTAGCTGGTCCTTCGGTAGGCGCTTCTAATTCTAACATTTCAGACTGCAACGAAATGGCATCAAGCAGGTCATCAATACCAAGACCGGTTTTAGCAGAAACAGGAACAAATTGAACATCTCCACCCCACTCTTCAGGAATAACTTCTTCAGCAGCTAACTCTTGCATGACACGATCCATGTTAGCGGTTTCTTTATCCATTTTGTTAACGGCAACCACCATACCAACACCAGAAGCTTTTGCGTGTTGAATCGCTTCCTTAGTTTGAGGCATAACACCATCATCAGCCGCCACAACAATAACAATAACATCTGTAATATCTGCACCACGAGCACGCATTGCAGTAAACGCGGCGTGACCTGGAGTATCAATAAAGGTAACCCCACCCTTATCGGTATCTACATGATAGGCACCGATATGCTGAGTGATACCACCCGCTTCGCCACTAACGACTTTAGCTTTACGAATGTAATCTAACAATGATGTTTTACCATGATCAACGTGACCCATAATAGTTACCACTGGAGAACGTGTCACAGTTGCACCATCATAGTCTTGGTTTACCACTTCATCTTCAACCGTTGTTTCAGTGAAAGCAATCGCTTTATGCCCCATCTCTTCAACAATCAACATAGCCGTTTCTTGATCAAGAACTTGGTTAATGGTAGCCATAGTCCCTAGTTCCATCATCATAAACTTGATAACTTCACCGGTTTTAACAGACATTTGTTCTGCAAGTGCTGCTAAAGAGATACTCTCTGGAACCTTAACCTCTTTAATCACTGGTTCAGTCGGTTTTTGGAAACCATGTTCCTTATCAGCTTGAGCAGCCTGACGTTTATCAACTTGGCCACGACGACCTTTATTACCACCACGACGACCTTTATCGTTAAAATTACGTCCTTTTGGAGCCGCTTTTCCTTTAGGTCCATCTGTACCGTCATTTTTCTTACGATTGTCTTGATGTTTTTTGTCTTTAGCTTTTTTAGTTGACTTAGAGTGGTCTTCTTTAACAGGAGCAGGCGCAACAACTTCTGGAACAATCTCTACTTTTATAGGTTCAGGTTCAGGTTCAGGTTCTGCTTTAGGCGCTTCTTTAACTTCTGGTTCAGGAGTTTTTTCTGCTACTTTTTCAGCGACTTTTTCAGGCACCGTCTCAACCACTGGAGTTTCCACTACTGGAGTTTCTTGAACTGGCTCAGCCACTTCTTCTACCACTTCTTCAACCGCTTCTGGTTTTTTAACGTAAGTACGTTTTTTTCGAACTTCAACATTTACGGTACGCTTTCCGCTACCAGAACCCGCTGAAAGGTTTAGCGTTTGCTTACGACGCAAAGTCACTTTTTTAGGGGCATCACCCGATACATCCCCGTGTAAACCTTTTAAATAGGTTAATAATGTGCGCTTCTCTTCTTCTGAAAGAGAGTCTGATTCAGTTTTACCCTTAACACCAGATTCATTAAGTTGAGAGATTAGTTTGTCAACAGAAAGGTTAAGCGTCTCTGAAAATTGTTTTATTGATACTTTGGCCATTACTCTTCCTTTTTATTATTCAAACCATGGAGCGCGAGCTTTCAGGATTAATTCACCTGCAGCTGCTTCATCCATCTCTACAAACTCTAATAACTCATCTGTACCCAACTCGGCTAGGTCTTCTTGAGTAACAATACCGTTTCCTGCTAATTGTTTAGCCATATCGTCAGTCATACCTTCTAAAGCTAATAGGTCTTCAGCAGGCTCTGCCATTGCCGTTTTTTCTTCTGCGGCAATCGCTTGCGTTAACAATGCATCTTTTGCACGTTGCTTTAATTCAGCAACTAAGTCTTCGTCAAAACCATCAATTTCTAGCATTTCTGCAGCGGGTACATAGGCAACTTCTTCAACGCTAGTAAACCCTTCCGCGACAAGAACTTCTGCAAAATCTTCATCAATATCTAACGCATCAACAAAAATATCAATTTGACCTTTTGACTCACTTTTATGTTTCTCAGCCATATCTGACTGAGTCATGACATTAAGTTCCCAGCTAGTTAATTCACTTGCTAAACGAATGTTTTGACCATTCTTACCAATTGCTTGAGAAAGCTGTTCATCATCAACCGCTAAATCCATCGTATGGCGATCTTCGTCTACCATAATTGAAGTCACTTCAGCAGGAGCCATTGCATTAATAACAAACTGAGCATCATTAGGATCCCATAAAATGATATCAATACGCTCACCGGCAAGTTCATTAGTAACCGCTTGAACTCGACCACCACGCATTCCTACACAAGCTCCAATAGGATCAAGACGTGAGTCATTGGCACGAACAGCAATTTTTGCACGGAAACCAACATCACGAGCTGCACTCATAATATCGATTAAATCATCTGCAATTTCAGGAACTTCAATTTTGAACAGCTCAATCAGCATCTCATTACAAGAACGCGACATAAATAATTGAGGCCCACGAGGACGAAAAGACACTTCTTGTAAATAACCACGAACGCGATCACCAATACGGAAGTTTTCACGACCAACAAGTTGGTTACGCATGATAACAGCATCAACATTTTCACCCATATCAAGAATAACATCACCACGATCAATGCGTTTAACCTGACCCGTTAATACTTCACCAACGCGTTTTTCGTAAACTTCTACCACTTTCTTACGTTCAGCTTCACGAACTTTTTGAATAATTACTTGCTTAGCCGTTTGTGCACCAATACGCCCAAACTCAATCGATTCCATTGGTTCTTCAATGTACTGACCGACTTCAATATTAGGATCTTCATCAACCGCATCCATTTCACGAATGTACCAACCTACGTTGTCTTCAATCGCAACATCATCTTCAATCACTTCCCAACGACGAAAAGTCTCATAATCACCTGTGTGGCGATCAATACTTACACGAACATCAATTTCATCATCATTATTTCTGCGGGTTGCTGTCGCTAATGCCGTTTCAATCGCGTCAAAGATAATTTCTTCATCAACGCCTTTTTCATTGGCCATAATTTCAACAACGGCTAAGATTTCTTTACTCATTTCTGTCTCGCTCTAATTCTGTTACTACTAAAATCTATTTATCTTAAAAAATCTGTTAATTTCAATAAAGAATGGGGTTAAAACTTAGGTACTACGTTCGCTTTATCAATTAAATCGAATGGAATCTCAAATACTTCACCATCCACTTCTAATTCAATACCGGATTCAGTCACTGTCGACATAGGTCCCTTAAAACGTTTACGACCTAAAATAGCCATACTAGTACGAACTTGAACTTCTTCACCTTTATAACGTGTGTACTGCTCTGGAGTGAATAGCAATCTATCCATACCAGGAGATGAGACTTCTAAACGAAACTCGCTACTAATGACATCTTCAACATCTAAAATAGCGCTTATCTGTTTGCAAACAGCATATGTTTCATCAGAATTTACAGTTCCATCTGCTTTTTCAATAAACACACGTAATAAAGTGTGTCTACCAGCAGGCATATATTCCATACCCCACCAATCAAATCCCATGGATTCAACAGTAGGTTTTAAGGCGTTTTTAATTTTTTCTTCAATCGTCACGTAAAACTCTTTCCAGTAAGGTTTTAATTTATAAAGTTCAAATAACAAAAAACCCCGTAAAGACGGGGTTTTTTAAAATTCAAGCCACCGCTTTAAACTCTTTTAAAGCGACCCTCGATAAAACTTTTAAAAAATCTGCGCGAATTATATCGTTTTTTGTTTATTTGTCAAGAACTTAAGCATGAATTTTTGTAGAATCTTTATTGACCATATACCAAGAAAAAGGCATACAAAAAGGCAAATTAATTTAACTATCCTGTTGTAATTTAACAAAAATAAGTGCTGTCATTAATGCATCACTAAAAGCATCATGTTGACCAATATTGGGTATATTTAGTTTTTTTAGAATATGATCAAACCCCAAATCAATATTTGGCTCAATACAAGATCGCCGATACTTTTGCATAGCATGCTCATAATACATACCTGAAACTTCAATCTGTGGGTTAGGCAATCGAATTCCTAATTGGGGCTTAATCACTTTATTGACCATAGCAACATCAAACTCAAGATAATACCCTACTAAGGTTGCACCCTTTATAAAATGCAAAAAATTCTTAATCGCTTCAAATTCGTCCTCATAAAGAGTTTCACTATTTTCAACATCCAAATTTCTAATTTGATGAATCGCAATACTATCTGCTGAAATAGCTTCTTGCTGTTTAATAACTAAATTTAAACTTTGACTTGTTTGGATTTCATTACCCATAATTTTGATGGCACTAAGCGTAATTATGCGATCATTTTTTTTATCTAAACCCGTTGTTTCACAATCAAAACAAACAAACACCCCTGGTTCAACATCAAACAAAAATTGGTAATTAGGGTCTTTAAGTTGACGCTTAAGCCGATTTAATTTTGAACTTTTTAACCACGCCGTTATACTATTTAACGTACCATTTACCATCACATTAACCCATCCAATGCAAAATGATGATTAATTCGTTTTTTAAATCCCTCAACAACCACAAAACTCTGTTTAAGCAAGTCCTGTTGCATATGACTTAATTCTGACAACCTAATTTTATTATCAGGAAGTTCAACACCCTCTACTAGCTGCTTCAACATAGATTCTAAACGCAATGTATTTAAGAAGTTAAGGGTTTCTCCTAACTCAATACCAAACTCTTTATCAAAGACACCCGCATCCATTAACGCCTTTATTCGCCAGTGAGTGTTGGTTTTTTCAATTCCAGCTTCTAAGGCATAACAACGAACACCATGCACAATACTAAAAATCCCCCCCTTTTTAATATCAATAACCTCATGCCCCGCTTCAGATTCTGCAACCAATCCACCAAAAAAACCTACAGGGGTTTTAAACCGTAAAACAGATACTGCAAAATGGCGTAAAAAATTAGAGTATTTTTCTTTTTCATCCAACAAAATTTGTTTAAGTCGTTTTAGCCATTCTTCACGTCCAAAAACCACCTCTGCATCAAAAAAGATAGCCGCATACATAAAATTCTCTTCAGAGGGGTTAGCAAACCAATCTTTAACTTTTTGCGCAAAGTCTGTTTGACTCATTCGCCAATAAGCATTAGACAACATAATATTTCCAGGACAGGCTGGAAAACCCATTTGTTGCAAAGTGGCTATAAACGTTTGTGAAAACTGCGCCACCTCTTCAAGCTCAATCTCGGTTAATCCATCAGAATAAATAAGAGCATTATCTTGGTCTGTTCTTATCACCTGTTCAGAACGCCCCTCACTTCCCATTACAAACACACAAACCTTTTCTAATAGATGTTTGGGGAGTAAAAGTGTGGCGAGTTTATTAATCATCTTTCTGTGAAGTTCATTAACCAGTTTGGCAATATAGTGAGTTTTAATCCCTTTATGATGTAAATTTCCAATTAGCCCATCAATTTGCTCTCCTAGTACTACTAAATCACTTACGGTTTTAGCCTGATCAACTTTTAATAACACCAGGCCTGATTGATTGGCAAATAAACTCATTAAATCTTTTTGATGTAAAAATCCTAAGTAGCCTTCATCACCTCTTACCACTAATCGATCAATTTGAAACCGCGTCATTTTTAATAATGCATTAAACAAATAATCAAATTCATGTACAGTTTGTACCGGTTTATTCGCTAGACCGCCTAGCCTTAAAGAAGCGATATCTGGCTCATTATTAGCCATAAGTTTTAAAATATCGGTAGAAGTAACAATACCTATTTCTGAATTGTTAGAATCGTCACAATCGTCACAATCGTCACAATCGTCAAATTCAACAATGCAAGCATCTGTTCGATGTTTAACCATTTGTTGTGCGGCATGATGCAAAGTTGCATCTGGAGGCAACGAAACATAGTTTTGTAAAGGTGCCGAACAAACTGTATCCATCATGACCTCTGTTGAGGTAGCCGATTGTATCGCTTCATGAATACGGTTTAACTTTTCAACAATAGACGAATTGAAATAATGAGAAAATTCGTGATTATCTTCAAACGCTTTCAAAAAAAGTTTTGCTGGAAGCTTATAGGCTATTGCCTCTTCTTGAACTTCATAATGTGCTTGAATTTCATTTTTGCCCAAAATAGCCGTATCACCAAAAAAACCACGCACACTATATCGAGAAGTAATTTCTTCATTTTGAATTTCTGCTACCTTGCCCTTTATAAGCAAATAAAGGTAATTTTCAGATATTGAGGTAGAAACTTCAATGAGCGTTTTTTGAGGAAAATAAACTACATCCATACTATCGGCAAGTTCATTTAAAAGAGGCTGGGGTAATTGATTAAACGGTGGGATTTGAATCAGAAAGTTTCGTTGTTGCGTCATTGCCATTTTATTCTAACCCTTATGATTATATTGCTATGAGACCTTTGCACGAGATAGGTGCGAAAGAAAAATGAGGGAAAATTTGCCTGATTGCGGCGGAAAACGCAGGGAATAGCTAGCTATTCGCAAGTTTTCCAACAAAAATCAGATAAATTTTAACCATTTTTACTCGTGCATACTCTCGTACATAGGTCTCTACATTAATACAATCATACATCTAAGAGTTCACTTAGAACAAATATTTAAGACAATAAAAAAAGGGGCTAAAAGCCCCTTTTTTATTACGAAAAATAAGATAACTTATTTTGCGTGAGCTTTTGCCATAAACTCTTCAATATTTCCTTTATCGCTAGTCATCATACTAACAACAACTGTTACTATGATTGCAACAGGAACAGAGTAAAGTGCAGGGTTAACTAATACATCTAAACCTAACATTGTTTTAAGTCCAAAGAACTTAGAGAATGTGAATAGTAAAGATAGTACTAGACCAGTTGCCATACCATAGATAACCGCTTGGCTAGATAAACCTTTCCACCAAACCGCAAGTACTAGAACAGGTGCAAAAGTAGAGGCTGCAATACCAAAACACATACCAACAAGCATCGCTACGTTTTCTTCTTTTAGCCATACAGACATACCAATCGCAATAATTGCTAGGAAGAAAGCACCCATTTTTGCAAATTTAAGCTCTTCTTCATCCGTTGAGTCTGGATTAATAACCCCTTTATATAAATCATGCGCTAATGAAGAAGTTGCAGAAATTAATAGACCCGCAGAGGTACTTAACATTGCCGCCATTGCTCCAGCTGCAATCACACCCATTAGAAGCTGACCACCAAGCATATCACCAAGCATAGGCATGGTCATGTTCTTAGCTCTACCAATTTCACCATCAGTAATCATTTGTAATAACTGAGGGTATAAAGCGTACATTGCAATCAAACCAACAAAGAAAATAGCTGCATAGAATATTGCTAAACCCCAAATAGTGATTTCAACTGATTTACGAGCGTCAGATGCGCTTGATACAGTGTAGAACTTAATCAAAATATGAGGAAGACCTAAAACACCAAAAAACAGAGCAATAACTAAAGACGCTTGGTTAGCAAAGTCACGAAGACCTACACCTGGAGTTACCGCAGATGGAGCATCAGCCATAATTGCACGAACTGCTTCAACCGCTTCACCAGGACCGGCTGCTGCCGTTGCTGCTGCTACCGCTGCCGCATTACCTGCTGCTAGTTTTGCCGGAACCATAGTTTCAGAGGCTTCGATTACGCCCGCTGGGTTACCACCAAATAAGTGAATTACACCAAAAATCAGTAAGAAAAGCATTGCAGCAAATAGGATTGAACCTTGAATCGCTTGGTTATATGAAGTTCCTTTCATACCACCGATGATTACGAATAATGCCATCAATGACCCTGTAACCAATACAGTTGGTAGATAATCCCAACCAAGAAGTAGACCAAATAAATGACCCGCACCTACAATCTGTGGAACTAAGTACATAACGCAAAGTACTAACGTTGAAAACATTGCAACGGTACGAATCTTCTTAGTATTTTCAGAGAAACGTGCATTTAATACGTCGGCAGCCGTGAACTTACCCACATTTTTCAAAGGACTAGAAATGGCAATTAAGACCACAATCCATGCTGCAAAGAAACCGATAGCAAGCCACCAACCATCAACCCCCATAAGAGCAACCGCACCAGCCACACCTAAAAAACTTGCAGCAGAAGCGTAATCACCTAGCATTGCTAGACCATTTACCGTTGGCGAAATGCCTCCACCAGCTACGTAGAAGTCTGATGTACTCCCTGTAGAACCACGGTGATAAAAACTAATCCAAATCGAAAGCGCTATACCAAGGCCAACAATAATTAGAGCAACCATGTTTTCCATTATTCGTTCTCCTCAGAATCCATCTTTTTTAGATACATACGAGTAATGATTACACCTGTAATGATGACCAATAACCCGCCCCAGATTGCTAATGGCATTCCCGCCACATCTGTCGCAGCAATGTCTTTGAACGTTGCACTAACCATCAGCGCAATACCAAAGTACAAGACTGTGAAGACAGCTAATAAAATAGCTGAAAACTTTTCTTTATTATTCACAATACCTCTCCTCAATGAGATTCTTATTTTTTAATCTGTCTATAAGAGACCTTTGCACGAGAGTATGCACGAGTAAAAATGGTTCTAGGTACCCCTTGAGGGTAAAAATTGACCTGATTTTTGTTGTACCCCAAGGGCACTTCCGCTGGGCGACAACTTGCGAATAGCTAGCTATTCCCTGCACTTTCCGCCGCAAACGAAGAACTCGGCGCCCGAAGGGGTAAGTCGAGAATCAGACAAATTTTTCACCCTCAAGGGGTACTCACGCCTATTTTTCTTTCGCACCTATCCGTGCAAAGGTCTCTATAAAAACAGAATCTGCGCAATTATTACGTTATTAAGCCTAAGTTTAAAATAAGTTTTATTTATGGATACATATATAAATAATTCTAAATCAACGATTTATGTAGCCAAAACCTAAAAGATATAAACTATCCCCATGAATTAAATGATAAAAAATAAAAAAACCGAAGTTACCAGGCCTGGTAGCTTCGGTTTTGATAAAGAAAAACTAAATTAAATTAATTTATTTTTGTTGCTGAAATTGCTCAAGAATTGAAGGATCTTCAAGTGTTGAAGTATCTTGTGTAATCTCTTCACCTTTAGCAATCGTTCTTAAAAGACGTCGCATAATTTTACCTGAACGCGTTTTAGGTAAGTTAGTTCCAAAACGAATATCATCAGGTTTGGCGATTGGACCAATCTCTTTTGCCACGTGTTCACGTAACTCAGCAACCAATGCCGTTCTTTCATCACCATTAGGGATATCCACATTTAATACTACAAAGGCAGAAACCGCTTCCCCTTTAATATCATGTGGACGGCCTACAATAGCGGCTTCAGCAACTTTTTCATGCGAAACTAAAGCGGATTCAATTTCCATTGTTCCCAAACGGTGACCAGAAACATTTAATACATCATCAACACGACCTAAAATCCAGAAGTAACCATCTTTATCTTGATATGCGCTGTCACCCACAACGTAATAAGGAACATCTTGTAATGGGAAATATGTACTCTTATAACGTTCCTCATCACCCCAAACATTGCGAATCATTGAAGGCCATGGCTTTTTAATAACAAGTAAGCCACCCTCTCCAAGACCAAGTTCATTACCTTCTTCATCTAAGATAGCCGCTTCAATACCTGGTAATGGTTTAGTACAAGAACCTGGTTTAAGTGGAGTGATTGGGAATGGAGCAATCATATGCGCCCCCGTTTCAGTTTGCCACCAAGTATCAATAATTGGACACTCTCCACGCCCAATCACTTCGTGATACCACATCCAAGCTTCAGGGTTAATTGGCTCACCAACAGTACCCAATAAACGTAACTTAGATAAGTCATATTTTTCAGGAAGATCTGCACCAAACTTCATTAACGCACGAATTGCGGTTGGCGCAGTATAGAAAACGGTCACACCATGGTCTTGACATACCTGCCAAAAACGACCTGCGTCAGGATAAGTTGGCACACCTTCAAACATAAGCATGGTTGCCCCAACCGATAATGGGCCATAAGCAACATAAGTATGCCCTGTAATCCAACCCACATCTGCAGTACACCAAAAGACATCGTTATCATTTAAGTCAAACATCCACTCATTTGTTAGATGCGCATTAAGTAAATACCCACCAGTGCTATGCTGAACGCCTTTTGGTGTGCCAGTAGAACCCGAAGTATAAAGTAAGAACAGTGGATGTTCTGCATTAACCGGAACTGGTTCATGATAGTTACTCATGCCTGCTTCAGCGTCCATCCAGTCAATATCTCGTCCTTCTTTCATTTCAACTTCGTCATCAGTACGGCGATAAACGATGACCTTCTTAACATGATCACAACCTTTTTCTAAAGCTGCATCAACCGCACCTTTTAACGGAATCGTTTTACCACCACGACGACTACCATTAGTGGTAATCACAAGTTTAGCATTGGCGTTTTCAATACGATCACGTAACGCTTCAGCAGAGAAACCACCAAACACAACTGAGTGAATAGCACCAATACGTGCACAAGCTTGCATTGCAATAACGGCTTGAGGAATCATTGGCATATAGATAATGACGCGATCACCCTTTTCTACACCTTGCGCAGTTAAAGTATTTGCAAAACGACAAACTTGGTCATGTAGTTCTTTATAGGTATAGGTTTGAACATCACCTAAATCACCTTCAAAAATAATAGCCGCTTTATCGCTTTTAGTTTCTAAATGACGATCAATACAGTTATAGGAGACATTAATTTCACCATCGGTAAACCATTCATAATGGGGTGCTTTTGAGTCATCTAAACCGACTGTAAATGGTTTTGACCATTCGAGTTTTTCTTTTGCTAAATCAGACCAAAAACCAACATGATCTTCGCTGGCTTTTTTATGCATTTCAGCTAATACCGCTTCAGTAATTGCAACACTGTTTTTAACCTTTTCAGTCGGTTCAAAAATACGTGTTTCAGTAAGAATAGACTCAATGTTTGACATAATATCTCCTGTTAAAAATAACAATCTATATGAGACCTTTGCACAAGTTAAGGATGTAAGAAAAAGTGAAAAAATTCTCTATATATAATCTAAAAAATTTAACCATTTTTACTTTTATCGACTCGTGCAAAGGTACCTATACAGCAAATTGGCAAAGATAACTCGATAATTAAGGCCTAAATAAAAACACCATAATACTGAGCTAAAATATTAGCCAAAGTTTACCACTCTAGGATAGAAATTAAATGGTTTAAATCAATTTAAAATAAAAAAAGCCTTTTGTAAAAGCCGATAAATAGATAAAAACAGCTATAATCCGCAATTTCTATAATAGAAAAATCCATAATCAAACACCAAAGCTCTAACACATCAATACATTTAAGAGGTTCTAATGAACGTTAGTCAAGCGATAAAACAGCGCCATTCAACTCGTGCATTTACCCAGCAAGCCGTCAATATAGAGGTGATTAAAAATTTGATTAATACCGCTAAGCACGCTCCTTCAGGAGTAAATATGCAACCTTGGCAAGTTGCAGTGGTACAAGGCAAAACTAAGCAAACACTCTCAGAAGGCATGATTAACGCATTTAGAAATAAAAACACGGAATCAATGGATTATCACTACTATCCTACAGAGTGGGTTCAGCCATATAAAAGCCGCAGAGTTGAAACTGGAAAAAAACTGTATGAAGCTTTAGATATTCAAAGAGAAGACAAAGAAAAACGTTTAGCGCAGTGGGAAGCCAATTATCGAGCTTTTGATGCACCCATTATGCTGTTATTTTTTATTGACGAGAGTTTAGAAACTGGCTCTTATTTAGACTACGGCATGTTTTTACAAAATATTATGCTTTTAGCTGAAGAAGCCGGTCTAGCAACCTGCCCTCAAGGAGCGCTGGGCGAGTTTCCGACATTAATTAAAGAAACCTTAAAAATAGACAAAAACAAAAAATTAATTGGTGGCATGGCCATAGGATATAAAGATACTAACCACCCCGTAAACCAATACAGAACCACTAGAATTGAATTAGACGAATTCTGCTCTTTTTATGACTAAAAAAGACCTTTGCTCAAGAGTATCTACGAATAAAAATTGTTAAATCTTTAATTGAAAAAAATTGAACTTAATCCGACAGGACAACAATCAATTCATAACCTGACTTGATAAACAATCATTATGAAATTTGAGTTATTTACCGCTTTTGTTATGCTTAATATTGAAGCTTGGGCAAACGCCTTAAGTCCCCTTGTAATAAATGGTGCAAGGTTCTTAGTGTAGTGAACGGTAAAAAAACGCTGCTGTTTGAGCGCAGCGAGTTCAGCGTTTTCAGTTCACAAGCTTAGAACTTGCCCATTTATGGAGTGGGGTTTGTTTTTTGGTTACTTTTTGCCAAACTGCAAAAAGTAACGGGAAGCCTGAGTGACCAAATTTAAGGCAAAGGTTTAAATTTAAAAAGGCTTCTCAATCTCTACAATGTGAAGTGACCCCCTCTTAAATATTAAACCTTACGGCTCAACTTAATTAATTTACTGTACCAAGAAGCCAATACATGAGCATGCTCTTCTAAGTACGCCAACACCTCATCGGGTTTGGCGTCTTCTTTCTCTAAAGTCACTTGTACTAAATAACGTAATTGCTTAAAGTCCTCTGCACTTAGGTGTTTGCCCAAAGTAAACGCAGAGAGCTGCGTTAAGATAGAAGTATTTAAAACAACTTGCCACTGTTTAGTATTGAATGAATACTTACTTTTATAGTGGTTATCAATTTCTTTAAAACGCATTTCAACTAAATGCTCTAACCCCTCTCTTAAATAAACTTCTGCCGTCACTTCTCTTAAAGAGAATGGTAACTCATTCATAAAATAGGGTTCTACAATAACGGCCATTTATGCTCCCTCAAGACTTAATAAGAATTGATGATTAATACAATGATTTGCCGTTTTATCAATTTGTAAACGTTCAATTTCAAGTTCTAAAAATTTCTGATCCTGCTGATCAGGAAACTCAAAATAAAAAGCATTTAACTCAAGCATTTCCGTAGAGTTACTTTCCGCCCTAGCAAACTGAGTTTTAACCTTTATTGTTCTAGCTTGCTCGGCAAAATAAATATAAGAGGTTAAAGGTCTGCCTGGTAAAAACCGCTTAGGAAACATGGTCGAAAAACCACCTGCACTAATGGTCACATCACGTTCTTTCCATGCCTCGGGATGCTCTCTTAAGTAATAATCTGAATTCATTTCCTGAAATATATCACAGTAAGTACTCACCAATTCACTCATAAAATAAATTGCCTGTACAAGGGGAATTTTTTGAAAAGAGGGTTGGGTAAATCTTTGTGTCATGCCATCAATTTTAAAATCAGGCTGTGAAATATCAAAACTGTGATATTGATTTGAACTCGATTTGTGCAGGGATAGAAGTAGTAAACGAAAAAAATGCGTTAGCTTTTTTTCTATTTCGTAGAAATATTGAAACGTTTTTGGTGCCGGCTCTTCAAGAGAAGCAATTCTGCCTACTGACTTCAAATTTAACATTATCTGCTGTGTCATTTGCTCATCTAAAAGTGGATTATGCCCTTTGGAGATGGATTTAACGACTTCACCCAATAATTGTGCGGCATCCACAACCTGCAAAAAAACCGGTTCAAGAATCTCTTTTTGTTCTTGAATATGATTAACCCATGATAAAAGTTGCTTTTGATTACGAGCTATTTTCTTTTGAACGGTATTAGGAAAGTAATCAATCCCTAAAGCAAACAACTCTTTGTCCTTAATGGGATCAGCAGGCGTCACAAATAACTTAACCGCCATATCCATTCGACGGAAACGTCTAAAGTTATTTTTTTCAAACCAAAAAGCCACTTATAAACCTCTCATTTCATATAACCACTTATATAAACATCTATATAACCACTTCTGGGAACCAACCCTGAGCATTTAACGCTTCTATCAAATCGTCATCCGGAAAAAACTGATTAGATACATGCGTTTTCATTTGTACGGTAGCTAAGTCATTAGTGTAATCAACCACCACTGGCAGTCCTTTTTCAGTTTGATAAGCACCTAACAACGTTTGTAACTGGCTAACCTTTTCAATCATTATGGGTTTTTCACTGGCGTTCACCCTAAGCTTAATGGCCCTTGCCTTTTCAACACGAGCTTCAGCCAAACTTACCACAATTTCAGCATCTAACTTAATACCACCATTAAACGTATCTTCTGCGACTTCACCTTGCACCATAACCACCATATCAGGTTTTATCGTCTCTCTAATCGCTTCAAAAACAGTTGGGCGCATAACCACTTCTAAACGCGCTGTTTTATCATCTAATGAAATAAAGCCCATACGTTGTCCATTTCGTGTCACTTTACTTCGTAGTTCAACAACCAGGCCTGCTGCGGATACTTTTTTCCATTTTTCAGGGCGCAAACTAGACAAACGATTAGGTACTAAACGTTTTAATTCCTCTTGGTACATATCAATAGGGTGACCAGTCATATAAAGACCTAAAGTCTCTTTTTCACCGGCTAACCTTTGTTTTTCTGGCAGCTCAGGCACCTCAAGTAACTGAGATTCTCCTGATTCTTCTACAGAAAGCATGTCACCAAACAAGTCATTTTGACCCACTTCATCATTTTTATGTTGCTGCTCAGCCTGTTTAAGAGCCATAGGTACACTTTGCAACATAGCATTTCGATTATCGTGCAACTCATCAAAAGCCCCCGAGCGAATCAGTGCTTCTATGACACGTTTATTGGCTTTTTTACCCGCACGTAAACAAAAATCAAATAAATCTTTGTATTTACCCGTGGCCTCACGCTCAGAAATCACGCCCTCCAGTGCAGCCTCTCCCACACCTTTAATCCCCCCTAAACCATAATTAACGGTTCTTTCGCCGTAGGGTTTAAAGAGAACTTGTCCTGTATTAATATTTGGTGGTAAAACGGTTAAGCCCATTGCATAACATTCGTTTACCATATGAACCACTTTTTCCGTGTTATCCATATCAGATGAAATCTGAGCCGCCATAAATTCAGCCGGATAATGGGTTTTTAACCATGCAGACTGATAAGAAACTAGAGCATAAGCGGCAGAGTGAGATTTGTTAAAACCATAACCGGCAAACTTTTCTACCAAGTCAAAGATTTTCATGGCTAACTCGCCATCAACACCAATACTTTCTGCACCATCCTTAAATACAGAACGCTGTTTTGCCATCTCTTCAGGTTTTTTCTTACCCATTGCACGACGCAGCATATCCGCACCACCCAGCGTATAACCCGCTAAGATTTGTGCAATCTGCATAACTTGCTCTTGGTACAAAATAACACCGTATGTTGGCGCTAAGGTCTCTTTTAAAGATTCATGCTGCCATTGCGCATCCGGGTAAGAGACTTTTTCTTTACCGTGTTTACGTGCGATAAAGTTATCAACCATTCCAGACTCTAACGGGCCCGGGCGAAACAACGCGACCAAAGCGATAATGTCTTCAAAACAGTCTGGTCTAAGCCTAACAATCAAACTTTGCATTCCGCTCGATTCAAGCTGAAACACCCCAGTTGTTTTACCGGTTTTAATCAAGTCAAAGGTAGGTTCATCTTGTAAAGGGATGCGCGCAATATCAACAAAACCTTCATCACCTGGTTTTTTATTCTCATTAATAGACTGTAACGCCCAATCAATAATCGTTAGGGTTCTTAATCCCAAGAAATCGAATTTAACCAGGCCTGCTGTTTCTACATCATTTTTATCTAACTGAGTAACCACACTCGTTCCATCTGGTTCACAAAGAACCGGACAAAAATGGTCTAGTGGTTTGGGACCAATAACAACACCACCCGCGTGTTTACCTGTATTACGTACCGTACCTTCTAACTTAAGAGCCAATTTTAGAAGTTGGCGTGCATCGTCATCATTGTCATATTTATTTTGAAGTTCTTCTTCTTTTTCAAGCGCTTCTGCAAGCTTAATGCCAAGCTCATTAGGGATTAATTTAGCAATACCATCAACCACCCCATAACCTAAACCTAATACACGCCCCACATCGCGCACTACTGCTTTAGCAGCCATGGTTCCGTAAGTAACAATCTGAGACACATGGTCACGACCATAATGCTGCGCAACGTAATCAATTACCTCATCTCGTCGATCCATACAGAAGTCGACATCAAAATCGGGCATAGAAACACGCTCAGGGTTTAAGAAACGCTCAAACAGTAAATCGTATTGAATGGGATCTAAATCGGTAATTTTAAGTGAATATGCCACCAACGAACCCGCACCAGAACCACGCCCAGGCCCTACAGGAATAGCCTGATTTTTACCCCATTGAATGAAATCGGCAACAATTAAGAAATACCCCGGAAACCCCATTTGCAAAATAATATCTAACTCAAACTTAATTCGGGCGTAATACTCTTTATGTTTCTCTTCAAATTCTTCTTTAGACAAGTGACCAAACAAAAAGGCTAAACGCTCATCTAATCCCTTATGACTCTCTTCAATAAAGAACTCATCCATCGTCATCCCTTCAGGTACAGGGAAGTCAGGCAAAAAATAAGTACCTAAAGTTAGGTCTAAAGAACAACGTTTGGCAATTTCAACCGTATTTTCAATGGCCTCAGGAATATCGACAAACAGTTCAACCATCTCTTGTGATGTTTTAAAGTACTGTTCTTCAGAGTAATTTTTTGGGCGGTTTTGATCATCTAAAATATAACCATCATGAATACAAGTACGAACTTCGTGCGCTTCAAAATCTTCTGGCTTGGCAAAACGCACATCATTGGTCGCAACTACAGGCGTCTCGTAACGAATGGCAACGTCTATCGCTTGGGCAATATAACGCTCTTCATTATCACGCCCTGTTCTAACCAACTCTATATAAAATCGATTCTCAAAATAGGTCTGCCACCACTTCATTCTACTGGCAACCAAATTTGGTTTTCCGGCTAATAAGGCCTGTCCAATATCTCCTTTTCGGCCACCTGAAAGAACGATTAGGCCATCATTAAACTCCGCTAACCACTCACGTTTAATCAACGCCAACATATCGTTTTTATAGAGTTTTTGATTATGCAGATAACTTTGAGAAATAATATGTGATAAATTCAGATAACCTTGAGGGTTCTGACAGAGTAAAACGACATTAAAGACCTTACCCTGCTCATCTTCAATATAAACATCCGCACCAATAATTGGTTTAATACCCGCACCATTAGCAGCGTTATAAAACTTAACTAAGGCAAATAGATTATTTTGGTCGGTTAACGCCATTGCCGGCTGTTCACAACCTTGAGTTAACGTGATTAAGGGCTTAATCCCTAAAGTACTATCAACAACAGAATATTCGGAATGGACATGCAGGTGAACAAATTGGGTCATAAATGGAATTCAATTCTTAGCTTTCAATTGCAAAGCTCTCTAATCGCTTCAAACAATATCAAAAAGGGTTAATGGTGTAATTGTGATATTCTATCTTATCTTTAGAATCGACTGAGATTAAGTTAAATAGTTTTTTATAAACTAAAATTCTTAGCACCATTAAAATGTATTCACCTTAAATTCACTGAATTGCACAAAATTTGCTTACTTAAAGAATACAAAATAAAAAACAGTACAGAAAACCATGATAAATCCACCAAATCTTGTTCCATTTTGGCTTGAATCCAAACCTGTTAACTTTCCGCCTAGCGAGCTGGCTATGCAAGACCCAGATGGGTTATTAGCCGTTGGCGGTGCTTTAACACCAGAATGGCTTTTAATGGCTTACAGCAAAGGAATTTTCCCGTGGTTTAACCCAGGTGAACCTATTCTATGGTGGACACCTAATCCACGCAGCGTACTATTTATTAACCACCTTAAGATTCACCGCAGTCTAAAAAAGACCATTCATAAATACCTAAGAGAAAACCGTCTTAAAGTCACCCTAGACAAAGACTTTGCTGAGGTGATGCAAGCCTGTGCAGAAATTCGAAGAAACGATCAAGATGGAACCTGGATTAGTGAAGAAATGCTTCAAGCCTATAATACATTACACAATATGGGTCATGCACACTCCGTAGAGGTTTGGATTGATAACCAACTAGTTGGCGGGCTTTATGGTGTCGCCATTGGCAAAATGTTTTATGGAGAATCCATGTTTGCCAAACAAACAGATGCCTCAAAAATAGGACTTGTAGCCCTAACATTACAACTTAAACAATGGGGCTTTCATTTAATAGATACTCAGGTTGAAACACCGCACTTAAATAGCCTAGGTGCAGAACTTATTAGCCGAGATAAATTTGAAAACTTAATTACCCAAGCAACCCATCAAACTTTCAAACCCAATAAATGGCAACTAGCACCTAATTGGTCTGAATGGATTAATCAACACATTCAAACCCAAGCCAAATAAACTCCATAGACCTTTGTACGAGTCTAAAAATGAAGGATAAAGTGACAAAATTCTCAAGATTTAATCTAAAAAACTGCATCACAGCCAACTACTAACCTGTTTTATAGACTAAAGATAGAAAATTTTCGCCTTTATCCTTCACTCATCTACTCTCACAACTACTCTCACAATCCCCTGCAAAAAACGCTTTTAACACTATTCATAAGGATAAATCAGTAAATAACGGTTAATTATTTGAAATAAAACAAATAAGTTTGTTATAATCCGCGCACAATTTTTTATAGAAAAGGTTTTAAATAAGAATATGGCTAAGCAAGACGTAATTGAGTTCGACGGTGTCGTTCTAGAAACTCTACCTAACACAATGTTTAAAGTAGAATTAGAAAACGGTCACCAAATTTTGGCACACATCTCAGGACGTATGCGTAAAAACTATATCCGAATTCTTGCAGGCGATGCTGTTAAAGTTGAACTAACCCCTTACGACCTAACTAAAGGACGTATTACTTACCGCGGTAAATAAACCCGGTAAGTTGAGAAATTAAAAACCTTTCTAAATAAAAAACCCCTTAGCGCAAATTGCTCTAAGGGGTTTTTTATTGCCCAATGTATATAGAGGTTGCGTTACTTAGTCTGCCATTAACGATTTAAGTTTTTAGTTCAACCTGTTCTACCAGGCCTGGTATGTCCTGTGGCTATCTGTATTTTGTTAGCTCTACTAATAGCAGAGGTGAGTTCAAAGTCTAAAATCAATAGAGTCTGGGTTTATTGGGGGAACTTCATAGCGTCCCCTTTTCATATAGCCTCTTGCAAACATAAACTCAATTTACCAGGCCTGGTAAATCATCTATTTTTATTTTAATGACAACACTCTCTATCACCGCCTGTGCTAGCGGCCCTAATCAACAAGGTGGTGGCAAAAAAGATGGCAAAGGAGCAAAACCTCCTGCTGAAGCATTTACCGCCTGTGAAAGTAAAAGTGCAGGACAAAGCTGTACGGTAACATCATCTCGCGGTGAAATGACAGGTACATGTAAAGCTCCGCCTCAAGGAGAAGGTGAATTAGCTTGCGTACCTGCAAACAATAGGCCACAAAGATAAAAGTCACAACTCAATATAGCAAATAGACATTGCAGGAGCACAATCGTGAAAACAATTATTATTCTAGGCCTAATGAGCAGTTTACTTTTATCATCTTGCGCTGCACCAAGAGGAGGCATGGGTGGCGGCGGTCATGGTGGTGGTGGCAATGCGGACGGCCTAATTCTTTTAGGTGCAGGTGTTGTGATTGGCAGCATCATTGCCACGCTTCCCAAAAAACATGCGCCTGCTGGCCCAGACCAATATTATTCTAATGGTGTGTTTTACCGCAACTCACCAAACGGCTACGAAGTTATTGCCGCACCAATAGGTGTTAGAGTAAATCAAATCCCCACAAACCATAGAGTGGTGCGTTATGAACACCGTATTTATTATAATGCCAGAGGTTCATGGTATATTTATGATCATCACTTGCAGCAATACCAGGTTGTTGCTCCACCAGAAAGAATGAACCCGCGTTAATAACAAATTTTCTTGGAGAAATAGGACAGTATTTTTAAAAAACACAACTTTTATTAATTTAAAATCAATAACTTATCAAAAAAAAATAAAGAATACTGTCCGGTTTTTACATTAATTGACAAGCATTATTTACATAAATGGCAGTTAAAAACACGCCTAATCTAATTACATCTGCCATTGTGCTATCCTCTCTAATCTCTAAATGCTACTTATCTAAAAAAATTTTATCTTTATTTCTTAAAACCAGCCGCTAAACCAACTGGTTACTTTCTCTTTAAGCTCACCCCATGAAAGTGGTTTTTGCTTTGACTCAGTTTGCTCTGGAAAAAGGGGACGTTATAAAGTTCCCCCAATAAACTAATAAAAGGGGACGCTACCCTTTTTTAGGCCTTCCAATTGGTTTATAACTCAAATCTCTTTTCGATTGTTGTTCCAAGTTTTCAATAAACTCGGCATTTCCACAAGGTAAACCTTTCTCTATATTACGTCTGATGATATCTATTGATTCTTTGGCATTATTTTCACCTAAATACTCATGCCACTGCTCTACCGTGCTGGGTGCATGGCTAGCGGGTATGGATGACAAAATTTCATTAGACTCTAATCCAAGATGTGCTCTCGCACTAGACCAAACATACTCTGATGCGTCCTTAACCATTCCAGCTCTTACTGGATTCTGCTCAACATAACGTATAGCAGAATAAGTATAAGCCTCATCCAAAGCGGATGAAAAATACCGACCTTGCCATAAATGACCTTTCCAACCCATCTTTTTATTAATGTATTGTGCATAACGCATATGTAAAGGCTTCAGTACTTGCTGCAAACCTTTTTCCGTTGAAGGCTTCAAGATAAGGTGGATATGATTGGTCATTAGGCAATAAGCCCAAACCTCAACTGCAAATTTTTTAGCGTATTCTTTTAACGTTTGTAAATAAAATTCACGGTCTTCATCATCAAAAAACACATCATCACGTCGATTACCACGCTGGGTAATATGATAAGGAATATTGGGTATAACAACTCGGGCTAATCTAGGCATGGTTAGAGAATAACATTTATTTCAGGGATAAAAAAGGGTAGCGTCCCATTTTTTTTAATATCTTCATTTGCTTTTACGGTATTGGTGCTCATGCCAACTATCCTTAATGTTATTTAATTCTCTTATAAAAATTTTTGTAGCCATATAGTTTGAACTTCAAGATTGCTGAAAATAGCGCTACAAATAAAAACAAAATAATATTCTGGTAAGAAACTCCCCATTGTTTGTATTCATTCAAGGCGTTTTTTATAGATATAATTTCTTTTGATTTATATCGCAGACTAACAACGTAAGGACCACTAAATAATGTTTCAAAATAGGCTACCTCAACGTTATGACCTTCAAGCATAGATAATTCTGAAGCAGCAAAATTCTTCGTAAAGATATTTGGGTCTGCTTTAAAAACTTGCTTGGCTCCACCCTCAAAAACGAGCTTAAACTTTGCAGTGTGTGTTGCTCCATTCTTTCTAGTAAATGATTTTTTAAATTCTTCAACTAGAGCTTGTTGAATTATGTACTCGCCATTAGATACGTTATTCAACTTAATATCTGATAACCCAGTTTCAATTAACATCAGAAAAGGAGATAATATAAAAATGGTTTGAAGAAAATTGAGAAACGCATAGCCAACTGGGACAGACTTTCGCCCCTCTTTTGTGTAAGCATTTCGACCCCAAAAATGCGGAGAAACAATCTTAATAGTTTTTCTAATACACACAACAAATCTAGAGCGTAGATAGGGACGATTCATTCTTATTTTTTTAAACTCGCTCCAATTCAGTTTTTTTCTAAAGGAAAAAGACAATAGAAAAGCAATAAAAACAATAACAAGTATGTGAAAAAAGTACATTGTCCTCTCCTAAAAACTTAGCACATCAATGCTTTCAGACTCGATTGATTTATGCTTTTTCGGCTCATTTATCATATTTACCTCTCCCTAATACTTTCATTCTGATAACGCAGTAAAGGCGTTAACAGATATTCAATAATACGTCTGGTGCCGGTTTTAACTTCTGCGGTGATTTGCATACCGGGGCTAAGTTTGACTTGTTGGTTATCGACATAGACTTGATTTTTTTCTATGTTTAAACGCATGGCGTAGACAAGGCCTAAATCTTCATTTTGTACGGCATCACTGGAGATATTATTAATTTTGGCGTGGATTACGCCGTATTTGGTGAAGTTAAAGGTGTCTATTTTGACTTCTACCGCTTGGCCTTCATGCACAAAACCTATATCCTTATTTAACAACATGGCTTCGACTTCTAGCTGTTGGTTTTTAGGCATAATGACCATAAGCTCTTGGGCGGGTGTGACCACGCCACCAATGGTATGGGTAGCAAGTTGTTGCACGGTACCGTCTATTGGGGCTTTAATCTCGTAAAGCGCTAGACGTTGTTGTGCTTTGATTTGTTCTTGTTGTAGGTTTTCGATTTGTTTATTGGCGTCCACCAATTGCTGTAACAGAGCTTGTTTGGTTTGGCTTTGTAGTGAGGCTTGCTGAGATTGAACTTGCCTTAACTGGGCTTTGATACTGTCAATTCTGAGCTTTTCTATATTGAGGTCTTGAGTTTGTTCGATTTGCGCTTGTTTGACTTGTAGCAACTGATCTTCTGAGATTAAAGAACGTTTATAGAGCTTTTCACTTGAATTTAAGCGTTTTTGGGTGATAGGTAATACAAAGCTTAGTTTGGTTTGCAAAGTGTTTGCGAAAACGACAGCATTCGCATGAGTGAAACGCTGCAAAAATAGATGAAGTGAAAAAATAAGAAACATAAACGCATATTAATGCAAAACACACTAACAAGTAACTATTTTTACTTATTTTTGTGCGTATTCAGTATTGGACATAGGCAATTTTGGATAATTAAATGTATTGAGACAGTTTTACCAGGCCTGGTAACCCCTGTGGCTATCTATATTTTGTAAGCACAGGGCAGAACCTAGAAATGATTCATTTAGGAAATATTAATAACAGGTTAATCTTCAACCTTTTCAAAGGTTAATGCATCTTCTTTACAGTCAACAAACACTTCACCGCCCTGCTGCAACTCTCCAAACAATAACTTTTCAGCTAAAGGCTGTTTTACTTTCTCTTGAATCAAACGTTCCATTGGTCGTGCACCCATTAGAGGGTCATAGCCTTTTTTGGCTAACCATGCTCTTGCTGCATCACTAATTTTTAGACTGACTTTTTTATCTGCCAAAGCATTCTCTAGGGCATAAATAAACTTGTTAACAACCGATTCCATTGATTCTTCAGACAATCGATTAAACTGAATAATGCCGTCTAAACGGTTTCTAAATTCGGGGGTAAACACTTTTTTGAGTTCGGCATCAAAGTCCATTGTGTGGTCTTGAGTGGTAAAGCCCATACTACTGCGTGCCATTTGTTCTGCCCCCACGTTTGAGGTCATGATTAACGTGATATTTCTAAAGTCGGCTTTACGGCCATTGTTATCGGTTAGGGTTCCGTGGTCCATTACCTGTAATAACAAGTTAAAGACATCTGGATGCGCCTTTTCAATTTCATCCAGTAAAACCACTGAATGAGGGTTTTTAGCGACGGCTTCGGTTAATAAGCCGCCTTGGTCATAACCGACATAGCCTGGAGGTGCACCAATCAAACGAGAAACGGTATGGCGCTCCATGTACTCTGACATATCAAAGCGCAGCATCTCCACTCCCATATGATTAGCTAACTGCTGACTTAATTCTGTTTTACCCACACCTGTAGGCCCTGCAAATAAGAAAGATGCCGTGGGTTTATTTGGATTATTTAAACCTGAACGAGCTAAATGAACCGCAGAGGTTAGCTTTTCAACTGCATGATTTTGTCCAAACACAACCCGTTTTAGATTGGCTTCTAAATCAAACAATTTGTCTTTTTCTTTTTGAGTAATTTGCGACACTGGAATACGTGCAATACTTGCTACAACTTGTTGAACCTCGTGCACACCAATTTGTTTTTTACGCTTACTAGCTACCGCTAAAACTTGTTTAGCGCCAGCTTCATCTATCACATCAATCGCTTTATCTGGCAAATGACGATCGGTTAAATAGCGTGCCGACAGTGCAACCGCTTCTTTTAATGCTGGCAGAGTATATTTAACATTATGATGCGCTTCATACTTTGGTTTTAAACCTTTTAGAATCTCAAAACTCTCTTGATGCGTGGGTTCTTTTACATCGACTTTTTGAAAACGACGAGCCAAGGCACGATCTTTTTCAAATACACCACGAAACTCTTCATAGGTGGTGGCGCCTACACATCGTAAACGCCCTGAAGAAAGAGAGGGCTTCATTAAATTAGATGCATCCATTGCGCCACCCTGCACTGCTCCAGCACCAATGACGGTATGAATTTCATCAATAAATAAAATAGCATGTTCTTCTGATTCTAAGGCTTTTAATAAAGCTTTAAAACGCTTTTCAAAGTCGCCTCGGTAGCGCGTACCAGCTAACAAGGCACCCATATCCAGACTATAAACAACCGCATCAGCTAAAGACTCTGGTACTTTTTCATGCACAATTTGATAGGCTAAACCTTCTGCAACCGCAGTTTTACCTACGCCGGGTTCACCGACTAATAAGGGGTTATTTTTGCGACGTCGGCTTAATACTTCTAATGTACGATTTAATTCCCACTCTCTTCCAATAATAGGGTCAACTTTACCGTCAACGACAGCTTGATTTAAATTACTGGTAAAACTTTCAAGAGGTGATTTTTTAGCTTCGCCATCCGACTCTAATTGAGCTTCATCTTCATTGGTTGCCGGTAAATAGTCATCACTTTCACTGGCCGTAACGCCATGCGATAAAAAGCTCAGTACATCAACACGTTCTACACCGTTACTTTCTAATAAAAACACGGCTTGAGAATCTTGTTCTGCATATAAGGAGGCTAATACATGAACGGCCGTTACTTCTGGATAGCCGTTAGATTGCACCAAATAAATGGCGCGCTCAATGACACGCTGAAAACTCATTGTTGGCTGCAACTCATCAGGTTTACGCGAAACCATTTCAGATTCTAAAAATTTCTCTAAACCTTCTTCAATCGTAATCACATCTGCACCGCAAGCATTAATCACTTCTTGCACCGCTGGCACACCAATAAGCTCTAACAATAAATGCTCTAAGGTAACAAATTCATGCTCATACTCATGCGCCACACTAAATGCATTGCTTAGAGTCATTTGTAATTCTTTACTTAACATATTTTTTTGACCCTTTGCTTAAGCAACTTCTAATTGACACATTAATGGATGTTTGTGCTGACGAGAAAAGCTATTTACTTGCTGAACTTTCATCTCAGCCACTTCTCTACTATAAACACCACAAACCCCTTTCCCATCGTGATGAACGGCTAACATAACGGCATTGGCTTTTAGCTCATCTAAACCAAAAAAACGTTGTAAAACCTCAACAACAAAATCCATTGGTGTGTAGTCATCATTCATTAATACTACTTGATATTTTTTAGGTGGTTTTACTTTAGGTTTAGCATGTTCTAACAGTAAATTACCGTCATCTTGCTCTGGTGAATAAGGCATTTAATCTCTTTCTTTTTATTTTAGAGACCTTTTTAAGGGTCTCTTTTACAGATCGTAATATTTGTACAGAATATAATAAATTAACTCTTACAAGTTTTTATGCTGACAATATTTAAATTTTAAAGCAAAAACAATTCCTGTGAGAAGGAAAACATATTTAATCTATCTTGCCGTAATCCATTCATATATCAGCCTATGCGTCTTTCTCTTAACGTCTTTAGATAGATAAGGGCTTATTTAACTAAATTCAACACTGACTACTCAACTCATACTTGTTTTCTATTTTTAAATCATTCTAATTTTAATACCATTAAAGTTAAGCAACATAATTAAATCAACATCAAAGCCAATTTTTAATCATAAGTTACCAGGCCTGGTGCTTTAAGTAACCCGATTATTTCCTTAAAACCAAAGGCAGTATTTAGTAGTCTTTTAATGACTTTTAGTGACTTTTAAGGCATAATACGCGCCCATATTAAATATTTTAACGTAAAGGAACTCCAAATGAGCGTAGAACAAGCCTTAATCGCACGCAGCGGTAACAAATGTGAACTTTGTGGTGCAGAACATGATTTATCTGTATTTGAAGTTACACCTAGTGACGGTTCTGAAGAACAATCCGTATTAATTTGTGGTACTTGTAAATCTCAAATGGAAGATCCTAGCACTTTAGATGCTAATCACTGGCGTTGTTTAAATGACAGCATGTGGTCGCCAACATTAGCGGTTCAAGTTTTATCTTATCGCATGCTTCATGCTCTTAGAGCTGAAGGCTGGCCACAAGATTTACTAGACATGATGTACCTTGAAGACGATGCTAAGGCCTGGGCTGATGCGGGTCTTGCTGAAGAAGACGATGATGATGATACCTTACCAACTAAAGATAGTAACGGCACCGTTCTTAATGAAGGTGATGATGTTACTTTAATTAAAGATTTAGATGTTAAAGGCACTAACTTTACCGCTAAACGTGGAACGCTAGTTAAAAATATTCATTTAACAGATAACCCTCTTCACATAGAAGGTAGAGTCAATGGTACACAACTGGTATTAGTTGCCGCCTTTATGAAAAAAGCTTAACTAAACCCTAGTCTAGTCTACCGACTCATTGACTTGAGTCACGTTGAAACAGTAAAGCCGTATTTATTCATTAACTTGGATAAATACGGCTTTTTTTGTATGGGTACTTTTAGGTTTTAAGCTTCATTCTCATTTTGAGGGTTTTCTATTTCCTCTTTTGAATCATTCATAGATTCACGATCGGCTTTCGCAATATAAGGCTCTTTATTTTTTGGAAAACGTTTTGCCTTAGCCTTTTTTAACTTTTTTTCAAACTTTTGGCGTATCTTTTTTTGTCTATTCATTATAAAACCCATTAAATTGATTTAATTAGGGTGATTTTAGAGCAAAACCTCCTAAAAAATGATGGAATTGTGTAAAATTTACGCTTCGTATATTTTAATGGAGCATTAATAATGGGAAGAGCCTACCAAAACCGCAAAGAATCAATGGCCAAAACCTCAGATCAAAAAGCAAAGGTTTACAGTAAATACAGCCGTGAAATCTATGTGTGTGCCAAATCTGGTGGTGTGGAAACTGAAGGAAACTTAGCCCTTCAAGGACTAATTGACAGAGCTAAAAAAGATCAAGTTCCTGCTCACGTTATTGATAAAGCCATTGATAAAGCCAAAGGCGGTGGTGGTGAGGATTTCTCTCCAGCCCGTTATGAAGGTTATGGTCCGGGTAGCACAATGGTCATTGTTGAGTGTTTAACCGATAATCCTAACCGTACTTTTGGTGATGTGCGCCACTGCTTTACAAAAGCAAACTGTAAAATTGGTACACAAGGCAGTGTTGCACATATGTTTGATCACTCGGCAATATTGGTATTTGCTGGCGATGACGAAGAAGCCGTTTTAGAAGCCTTATTAATGGCCGATGTTGATGTCAATGATATTGAAGCTGAAGATGGAAAAATCAGTGTATTTGCTCCACATACAGAATATGCAAAAGCTAAAAATGCCCTTAAAGAAGCTTTCCCTGAAATTAAATTTGAAGTAGATGAAATTCAATTCTTACCGCAAATGAGTAAAACAATTGAAGGTGAAGACTTAGAAATGTTTGAAAAATTCATTGGGCTTTTAGATGATTTAGATGATGTGCAAAATGTCTATTATGACGCTGAATTTTAATTTTTTTACCTTCTTTTATGCTTTTCCAAACCCAACTAAATAGCTTATTTTTTCATGTAAGTCACTTGTATTTTAATAAAACGACACAAACAGTGTAAAACAATTAATATGTTAAGTAACAGTCATATAGATGGAAAAAAACTTATTGGAGAACTTGAATCTTTATTGAATGAGATTCACCGTTATTCCGATACAATTAATCAGTACGTTATTACATCGTCCACTGATTTAGATGGCACTATCACAAGCGTGAGTCAGGCATTCTGCCAAGTTTCAGGCTACAGTAAAGAAGAACTTATTGGGCAAAACCACAATATTGTTCGACATCCTGAGACCCCTCCTGAACTCTATCGAGAATTATGGCAAACCCTTCAAGCGGGTAACACCTGGCAAGGTGAAATCCAAAACTTGTCTAAAAGTGGCGAAAGCTATTGGGTTACCGCCAATATTGAACCACTTAAAAATGAATGTGGCGAAATAACCGGTTACATTGCCATTAGACAAAATATTACCGACCATAAGTACATTGAAAGCCTAACCATTACTGATGAGCTGACAGGAGCTCATAATAGGCGTTATTACAATCAAATATTACAGCCTGAAATTGATCGCGCTAAACGAGACGATGTTTTTCTTTGTTTCTTAATGATTGATGCCGATAATTTCAAAAAATATAACGATACCTATGGTCACCAATCCGGTGACGAAGTACTTAAAACCATTGTCTCTACTGCCCAATCAATATTTAAACGCGCAGGCGATTATGTTTTTAGATTAGGTGGTGAAGAATTTGCGGTGTTATTTAGAACTGAGAACCCTGAAAAAGCGGCTTTAATCAGTGAACACGCTAGACAGGCAATCTATGATTGCAATATTGAGCATTCAGGAAACTCGCCATTTTATAGAATTACTATATCATTGGGGTTAATGATTTTAGATCCTACTGAAACCTACATTGTTGAAGAAATTTATAAATACGCTGATGAAGCTCTTTATAAAGCCAAAGAAAATGGTCGTAACCGTATTGAAATACATAAAACAGATAATGAAATAGAGTTATTTTAAGTTCATTCTGACAACGTAATATTTTGTAAAACCTGCCAACTCACTTCACACTCACCTCTTTCAGTAGCAATATATGCTGCCCCGTCACTAACCGTAACTGAAAGCTCTGGTTCTATCTACCAGGCCTGCTAGAGTTTGGATTTGTTCATTATCAAACCGATAAAAACTCACCTCTAACTGACTAAATTTATCTTTGCCTTGTTGCCACCAGACCTCTGACTTAGTGTTAAAACTATAAACTTTAACTTCTCTAGCTAAATTTTGAGCCTTCTTTAATCTATCAAATGCAGGTTCACCAATATCAATCCATAACATTAGCTGATCATCTAACGTCTTAACCCAAATATCGGGTTCTTCAATGGCACTTAATCCCTTTGTAAAATCTAAAAACTCTTGTGCATTTAAACAATAAGCTAAAAATCTAGCCATCATTCTTTCTACGTTTTCAGAAGGATGCATGGCAATGGTTAAATTGAGTGTGTCGTAAACATTTCTATCCATATCTGACAATGCAGTACGAAACTTATAAATAGTTGGTTTTAAAGCCATGTGCTAATCCCGTTAAAAACGTTGAATATAATAAAAGTGAAGGAATTATAATAGCCTTAAAGCACTGAGTTATTCTTAAAAATTCTATGTTCTTATCACTTTATAGACTTCTATTTTTAAATTAACAATACGTTGTTAACTTTTTGTGAGGACTTTTATGCTCAGTATTTTCATAATGTGTCTGAAACTTACATAAGGAACGTTACATAAGGAATGATTATGAACACTCAAATATTTAAATTAAAAAATCTAGTTAAAAGTACTTTTTTATTAACGGCTTTTACATCTTTTTCTGCTTTTGCGGTTGATATGCCAAAACCAACAGCCAATGGCATCGATTTTCCCGCTGGCTATCAAGACTGGTCAATTGTGTCTATGACACATCGTGAAGACAACAAAACCATTCGTTCTGTAATAGGCAACCCTATGGCTATTCAGGCAATTAAAGACGGTAAAACAAACCCTTGGCCTAATGGCGCTATTTTAGGCAAGTTGGTTTGGAAAGACGCTAAAGATAAACATTGGCCAACAGCAACCATTCCAGGTAAATTTGTTCATGCTGAATTTATGTTTAAAGACACCAATAAATGGGCACAAACTGGGGGCTGGGGTTGGGCTCGTTGGGTTGGGTTAGAACAAGTTCCTTTTGGTAACACGGCCAAAGCGGCTCAAGATTCTTGCATTGCTTGCCATACCCCCGTTAAAAATCAAGACTGGGTTTTTCATAAACCAGCCATGCTACCTCCTCGTATAGAAAAGAATTAATGAACAAGAAAACGTATCTAATTTATAAATGAATCTAATATAACAACCAACGTTATATTAAACTTCTTCAAAGTTATTTTTAATATTAGGTACGTTAATTTTATGAAAGGTAGTTTTCACGCCCTTATTCTTGAAGATGATACTGACATCGCTCAGCTCATCGCCTTGCAAGTTAAATCATTGGATGGCAGTAGCTACTTGGCTACCGACATTCAATCTGCAACAACCTATTCAACATCTCATGCTAAAGACTTATTTATACTTGATTTATCGTTACCTGATGGCGATGGATTAACCTTTTGCAAGGCTATAAGAGAACAAGATCAAACCACACCAATATTAATTATTAGCGCACGTTCTAATGAAAGAGATCGAGTAATGGGTCTAGAATTAGGTGCTGATGACTATTTAAGTAAACCGTTTGGTTTAGCCGAGTTAAAAGCCAGAATTAAAGCGCTATTAAGACGCTCTCAAACAGCTGAAACAGTTAAAACCACTGAAGAAACTATTACCCTAGGTAAATTAACGATAACGCCTAAAAAGCACCGTGTATGCCTTGATAATAAAGTCATTACTTTAACGGTTAAAGAATTTGAACTACTGACATTATTTGCCTTAAACCCAAACCAAGTGTTTAGTCGTAATGATTTATTAAATACTATTTGGGGTGTGGATTATATCGGTTATGAACATACCGTTAACTCGCATTTAAATCGTTTAAGAAAAAAAATAGAGGTGGATGCTAATGCACCTAAAATTATTGAAACTATTTGGGGAATTGGCTACAAATTAAACAGCCAATCATTACAAACTATATGACGCAACTTTTTAAATCTAAACTCATCAAACAATACACGCTATATTTTGCCCTTATTTTTACCTTAATGAGCGCGATGTACTTTGCCATTAGCATGAATATTTCAAACTATTATTTGGAACAGGTACAAACTAAATTACACATTAATATTGCGACAACCATTATTGAAGATTTTAAAATTATTGAAAAACAAAAGCTCGTTTCAGGTGCTATAAAAACAGCTTTTAACCGTTATATGTTACTTAACCCACACTTAGAACTCTATTTACTAGACGCAAAAGGAAATATTGTTGATTTTTCTGCCGATCCAAAAAAAATCAAACTGCAAAAAGTTCATTTACAACCTATTCATTATTTCTTAAACCATCAACCTTTAAAAACCTTTCCAATGGGCGATGACCCTAGATTCTTAGACGAAAAAAACCCATTTTCTGTTGCGCAATTGCCTAATGGTGGTTTTTTATATGTCATTATTCAAAGCCAAATCGAAAAAGAAGCAAACAGGCAATTACAGGAAAGCATTTTACTTAAAGTCAGTACTCTTGCTTTTGTGGTTAGTGCAATTATGGGCTTTATTTTAGGCGGCCTATTAATTTTTCATTTGACCAAAAGAATTAACCAACTCTCTTACGGCGTAACCCGTTTTTCAGAAAACCGAAAAAACACCATACAATCACCCAAAAAAATTAGTGATGAATTAGATCAATTACACTCAGATATTGTGACCATGTCTACTGAATTAACTCGGCAAATGGAACAGCTTAATCGTATATATCAAAAGCGACGTTTTATGATTTCTAGCCTATCCCATGACCTAAGAACACCGTTAACCAATTTATTAGGTTACATCGAACAAAGCATGCAAGTGTATGAGGATAACAACCTAAACATTGCTTATCAAAATGGTCTAAAACTTAAACATTACTTAAATCAAATATTTGAGTTTTCAAAACTAGAACTTCCGCAAAACACGCTTTATAAACAAGAGCTTTCGATTAATGAGTTTTGTAATGATATTTATATAGAGTATCAAAATAATAATCCATCTAGAAATTTCACCTTAAATTTTGATGGTTTATTTATTTATACATTTGATGCTAACCAACTAGAACGAGCCATAAGTAACCTACTAGACAATGCCATAAAATACGGTACGGACGATATAGATTTAGCCTGCAAAAAAACAGAAAATTGGTTAGAAATATCTGTGTGTGATACAGGAGATCAAGCTCTTATAAAGCAAGACTTACAGCACGATTTTTTATTACAACCTAACAATATATTTAATATTAAGATTCAAGATAAGCCATCACAAAACAAACAACCAAATTACTCCGGATTAGGCTTATCTATTGTGTATTCTATTATTGAAAAGCATCATGGGCAATTTGTGTATAGACGCAGAGAAAACAAAAACTGTTTTGTGATTCGCTTGCCGTTATAACTTTTAGAGACCTTTGCACGAGTGGAGCGCGAAAGAAAAATGTGGTAAAAGTTGTCTTATTTAGCCAAAAACCCTAACCAATCGCTAGCTATTGGCAAGTTGTCGCCCAACGGAAGTGCCCTTGGGGTACAACAACAATCAGGCGGTTTTTAACCATATTTATTCCTGCAGCCGTCTCTTGCAAAGATTTCTTTTAATTAAAAATTATTGAGAACCCCAAATAACTAACGCCTATATTTGGCCTGTTAATAATTAAGCATCTAGGTTATTTAGATAATCAACCACTTCTGAAATACTGCCTTTAAAAATAACCGACTTGTTATTTTTTTGCATTTGATAGTCGTACATTGGGTCGTAGTATTCGACTAATAACGTTTTTATCCAGGCCTGGTGTTCTTCAATTGTGTTTTGATTTAACTGAGTTTTCATAGCAAAATCAAATTGACTCATGACTCTTTGATAACGTTCGCCACCTAAACGTTTTTGAATGCGTTGCATAGCGCCACGCATAAAATCTTCCCACTCAGCAATATTGTTATATTCCGCTTGTGCCTCAATCACGTATTCATCCAAAGTAATTGCAACACGTTCCTCTATTGAAGTATCAACCACCACTCTTGAACCACTTTTTAAAAATTCGAACAGTTCTTTAGATAAGTTTACCGAACCAATGTTGCGTCCTTCATCCTCAATAACTAAATGTTTCGGTTGAGTTTCCATAAAACGGATCAAATCCATTGCTAGATTGTTTTCAAAATTGATTTGAGTCGGTTGTGGTGTGGCATGTCGACCAAAGGCTGAACCACGGTGATGAGCTAAACCTTCTAAATCAATAGCATTGTTTAATTGATGAATCACCAAGGTTTTGCCTGACCCGGTTCTTCCAGCTAAAACAACAGGTTCAATCCCTGCTTTTTCAAACTCTGATGGTACTGAATCTATGAAATCAATTAAATAACGTCTAAAGGCTTTATAACCGCCTTTTAATCGCACTATTTCACGCCCAGCATCTTGCAACCATTGTTGCGAAATTTTAGAACGCATACCGCCTCTAAAACAATAAAGTAATGCGGTTGGATTGGCATCCATAAACTCAATCCAGGACTCTACTCTGGGTTCACGGGTTTGCTGATTAACTAACTGATGCCCCAACGCTACAGCGGCAGCATTACCATTTTGTTTATAACAAAGCCCTACTTTTTGGCGTTCATCATCATTCATTAAGGGCAAATTAGTCGAAGAGATAAACGCACCTTGAACATATTCAACGGGTGCACGCACATCAATTAATGGCGTTTGATTTAGCACGATTGATTTAAAGTCATCCGTCTGCGGTAAATCATCAGTAAATTCAGTAATCTGAACGGTCATTAAATAACCTCAACCACATGAGACTGAGAGTCTGATGCAACGGTCTTTCCAATAGGTTGTAAATCTAAGCCATGTTGAGCAGCAACCGCTTTAAATTCAGCAACCGCCTCTTTACGAACGGCAGCCAATAGACCTCCGGATGTTTGCGGGTCACATAAAATCATTTTTTTCGTTTCACTCAACTCACCTTCAACAGGTGAGACTTTATGACCATAACTGGCATAGTTACGCCCTGTTCCGCCTGGTGTACAACCTTGCTCTAAATAGTTTAAAACATTTGGCAAAATCGGCACTTTATTAAACTCAACTTGTGCGGCAATTCCACTCCCCTCACAAATTTCAATTAAGTGACCTAAAATACCAAAACCCGTTACATCTGTTAAAGCGGTAACCCCTTCGATTTTGGCAAAATCAGACCCAGGTTTATTCAAAGTGGTCATGGCTTCAATTGCCATTTTCATGTGTTCTGGTTGAATTTTTTTCTGTTTTTGAGCAGTGGTTAAAATACCAATACCCACAGGTTTAGTTAAAAACAATTCGCAATCTGCTTCTGCTGATGCATTCTTTTTAAGGTGTGTATTTTCAACAATTCCGGTTACCGCTAGTCCAAAAATAGGTTCTGGAGCATCAATAGAGTGCCCGCCAGCTAATGGAATACCTGCGGCTTCACAGGTTGCACGACCACCTTCAATCACTTGTTGCCCTACTTCAGCAGGCAAGATATCAATCGGCCAGCCAAAAATAGCAATCGCCATAAGTGGTTTACCACCCATAGCGTAAATATCACTAATGGCATTGGTTGCGGCAATTTGTCCAAAGGTAAACGGGTCATCAACAATCGGCATAAAAAAGTCAGTGGTGCTTAAAACAGATGTACCATTGCCCAAATCATAAGCCGCAGCATCATCTTTTGTGCTATTACCGACCAATAAATTAGGGTTAGGAACAATATTCATAGAAGTTTTTAAAATACTGTCTAAAACCATTGGCGAAATTTTACAGCCACAACCTGCACCATGACTGTATTCAGTCAATTTAATGGTTTGTGAAGCTGAATCATTATTGGTTGTGTTTTGCATGTAAATTGTCCTAATTTTGGATGGGTTTTATGATTTTACCAGGCCTTTATAATCACTTCGGGGTGCGGTAAATATTTAATTCTGTGTTTTTAAACTGATTCTAAATTAATATACTAATGAGAAAAACTGACCAAATCGGTTTAATTTTCTTAACCCATTTTTCATCAATCAATTAACCATGTTGCATTTTTAAAATATCCGCCACATTAATAGGGCCAGGATAACGTGCAAACTCAGTTTCTTTCTCATTAATCGCTACCATGGTCATTCTGTCAGCAAGTTCATTGCCTTCTACCCCAACGTGACCATTTACGTGCAGTATTTGAATGTTATCTTTTAAGGTTTGATGCAAAGCAAACATCGCTTTAATCACTTCTAAATTTTTGATCTCACCGCCCGCTTTTTTCCAGCCTTTCTTTTGCCAACCTATTGCCCATTGAGTAACACATTGAATGGAATACTTTGAATCGCATAAAATGGCAACTGAATGCCCGAGTTCAACCTCTGTTTTTGCCATGATTAACGCTTGATGTAAAGCATTTAACTCTGCGGTATTATTTGTTCCCATTGGATTGTAAAGCCCATACCAAAGTTCAGCAATTTTGTTATTGCGATACACCGCCATACCAGAACCTGCTTGGCCAGGGTTAGGTTCACAACCGCCATCGGTAAACATTTTAACATCCAAGCTCATGGCATTAATTTCAGTAGCGGTGTAGGTTTTAATACCATTTGTAGCGGGTTTCTTTTTAATTGGAGTTTGCGCTCTTGACGTAGACTTTGATCCTGAGGCGGCAGAACTTGAGGCTCCATAAGAACCTTTACCGCCAAAAGCTTGCTCTGCCTCTGCCTTAGTTGGAAACGACTTATATTTTGCCCCTGCAAACTTATCTACTTGGGCTTTACAGCTATTCCAATCAGTGTAAATTCCAGGCTGTCTACCCTGCCATACTACATAAAACTTTTTTGCCATTTATTGATTACCTGATATTTTATTTAAGACCTAACTTTATTTAAGACCTATCTTTATTTAAGACCTATCTTTATTTAAGACCTAAGTAAATTAGGACCTTATTTAATTTAAGACCTTTGCACGATTTGGGGATGTAAGAAAAAGGTAAAAGAATTCTTTAGGTTTCGTCTAATAAAACCACAAGATAGCGAGCTATTAAGCGTTTTTTTCTGAAGAAAGAGAATAACAAACTTTTAAACCATTCATCGACTATTGCAAAAATCTCTATTTATAACGCTTCTTTCTAACGTCTCTCTCTTTCTAACTTTTCTTGCATTAATTTAACGCCAAAAAAAGACCACGCAATAACCAAATGAATGCCGCTTATTGATGCTAACACTATTGCTGTCGTTTGTTGGTGATCAAATGGGTCAAGGTAAAGAACCGAAATACTGCTGATGACACCAATGATATAAACTAGAGGGTAAGAGATAAATAAAAACTGAAGAAGCTTAACATCAAAGCCTCCACGACCAGAATCATTGCCCATCACCCCAGCAATGAGCATCGGTCCGGATAAAAACACCATAACAATGCCAAAAAAAACATTTATTCCCGTTACCAAAGCAAAACTGCTCAGTACTTCAAATGTAAAAAAGCCAATTAGCCCTAGTACAAAAATCCAAATCCATTTTCTTATAAATAAAAACACTGTTTGTAAAATATTATTCAAACTAACTTCCTATGATTCTTCATCTATACTTCTGCATCGCCTAAGCTCTCTTTTATTCGTTCTTGGCGTTTTTGTTCCTCTTCTAAAGCCGCCTTAATCTCTTCCATAACAGAATCAACATCTGCATTTTTTTCAACTTCTGAAAATTGTCCGGTAAGTTCGGTGTCGGCATTTAACTCAGCGGCTTCAAACAGTGCCCACATCTCTTTGGCATAATTTGTTTGTAACAACTCTGGCGCATATTGAGAATAATAACGGGTCATATTATCAACATCTCGAGTCAACATACGCTTGGCATTGTTATTGGCCGCCGCATTCACCGCTTGTGGTAAGTCAATAATCACCGGGCCATAATCATCCACCAATACATTAAATTCAGATAAATCACCGTGAATTAAACCTACTGATAACATCAACATCACATAATGCATAATTTCAGCATGATCTTCTATTGCCTGCTCTTTTGACATGGAGACATCATTTAAACGAGGAGCTACATCACCGTCTTCGTCAGTAATCAATTCCATTAACAGAACACCATCAAAACAACCATAAGGTTCTGGCACACGAACGCCAGCGGCCGCTAATTTATATAACGCATCAACCTCAGCATTTTGCCAAATATCTTCTTGTTGCTGACGCCCAAATTTTGAACCCTTTTGCATGGCTCTGGCACGTCGACTGTTTTTGACTTTACGGCCTTCTTGATATTCCACCGCTTTTTTAAAACTGCGTTTACTGGCTTCTTTATAGACTTTGGCACAACGAATTTCATTGCCACAACGCACCATAAAAACGTCAGCTTCTTTACCACTCATCAAGCGGCGAATCACTTCATCAACTAGTCCGTCTTCAATTAGGGGGAGAATTCTTTTAGGTGTTTTCATAGCAGGGATTTTATAGGTTTTGGTTATTCAAATTACGGTACACATAATACACCGGCATGCCTTTAAGGTGTAAAATTGTTTCATTGAACACAGTCTAGCGATTGATTCTTGATTGTGATTATTGATGTTCTTCATTGATTGCTAATGCCATTGCTTCTGCAATACGAATTCCATCAATGGCTGCCGACATAATTCCACCCGCATATCCCGCTCCTTCACCTGCTGGGTAAAGCCCTTTTGTATTGACACTCTGGTAATCGGCATTACGTTTAATAGATACGGGTGAAGAAGTTCGCGTTTCTACACCGGTTAACATGGCATCTTTTAAAGCAAAACCGCGAATTTTACGGTTGAAAGCGGGAATCGCTTCTTGGATGGCTTCTCGACAGTAATCGGGGAGAATCTTTGTCATATCAGTCAGTTTCACTCCCGGTTTATAAGACGGCTCTACCTTGCCTAAATTGTTAGAAGAGTTATCGGCTAAATAATCACCAACCAACTGCGCAGGAGCATCGTAAGTTTCGCCACCCAACACATAAGCTGCACTTTCTAATTGACGTTGCAGCTCAATACCTGCCAACGGGCTATCACTTGGTTAATCACTTGGGTCTATGCCAACAACAATGGCGCTATTAGCGTTGCGCTCATTACGTGAATATTGACTCATTCCATTAGTCACTACTCTATTCTCTTCAGAAGTTGCGGCAACGACCGTACCACCGGGGCACATGCAAAAGCTATACACTGAGCGTCCATTTTTACAATGATGTACCAATTTGTAATCAGCTGCACCTAAAATGGGATTACCTGCATTTTTACCAAACAAAACTTCATCAATTGCCGATTGGTTATGTTCGATACGAAACCCAATTGAAAAAGATTTCGCTTCAACATGAACGCCTTTTTTATATAACATTTCAAAAGTATCACGTGCACTATGGCCGGTAGCTAAAGCAATATGCTTTGATTTAATCCGTTGGCCATCGGCCAAAGTTAACCCAGTGATTTGACCATCTTCAATATGCAAATCATCTACTCGCGAGTTAAAACGAATTTCACCACCTAATTCGATGATTTTTGCACGCATTTTTTCAACCATACCAACCAATTTAAAGGTACCAATATGCGGTTTACTTACATACAAAATTTCTTCTGGCGCACCCGCATCAACAAAATCATTTAATACTTTACGGCCATAATGTTTTTTATCGTTAACTTGAGTCCACAACTTACCATCTGAAAAAGTTCCCGCGCCACCTTCACCAAATTGCACATTAGATTCCGTATTTAAAGTTCTATTACGCCAAAAACCAAAGGTATCTTTAGTCCGTTCACGTACCTCTTTACCACGATCCAGAATAATCGGTTTATATCCCATTTCAGCCAAAACTAAACCAACAAAAATTCCGCAAGGTCCAAAACCAACCACCACTGGACGTTCTGCTAAATTTTCTGGTGCCTGAGCGACATATTTATAACTCATATCTGGGGTTAATCTGACATTTTGATTATCCAAATGCTTTTCCAAAAGCGCTTCTTGATTGGCAACATTGACATCAATGGTAAACAACAAGGTAATTTTGTTTTTACTTCTGGCATCAAAACCTCGCCTAAAGACCGTAAAATCAATCAAATGTTTCTGATTAATTTCAAGAGCAGATAAGACCGCTTCTTCAAGCTGAGCTTCATTATGATCTAAAGGAAGTTTGACATTGGTGATTCTAATCATGGGATATCCAAAAAAATTATAGCGACTAAGACCTTATTTAAAGCCTATATAAGGTTGCAATCTATCGCTTTATCCGTAGTATACTTTCGGGAAGAATAGGCAGGTTCATTTAGAATTTTAAACGAGAAATTTTAACAGAAACTCACGCATAAAGGCTAAGAAAGCATATGGCATTTGTAGTTACCGAAAATTGTATTCAATGCAAATACACCGACTGTGTTGCAGTTTGTCCAGTCGATGCCTTTCATGAAGGGCCAAACTTTTTAGCCATTAACCCTGAAGTGTGTATTGATTGTGACCTATGTTCACCTGAATGCCCTGCTGAAGCTATCTTTCAAGAAGATGCTTTACCAAAAGGAATGGAACATTATCGACAACTAAATATCGATCTTGCTTCTATTTGGCCAGTGATTACCGAAGTCATTCCTGCCCCAAAAGATGCCGACCAATGGGATGGCGTTCCTAATAAAGAAGCGAATTTAATTATTGAATCTTAAGCCCCTTCTCTCAAAAAACAACCTACCAGGCCTGGTAGAATTAATGCGTTAAAACATTTACTTAAATTAAAAGAGACCTTTGAAAGAAATCAGAACCATACATAGCTTATTCCTGATTATTCATGATTTTTAACACCCTTAACCTGACTTTCTAGCCTATCTATAATTGCCAAATAACGTTTTTCATTTGAAATCATTACAAATCCATATAAAACGAAGATTGTCACAACTAAAAATAAAAACAAAACAACCACAGGTAACATCATCACAGACATTGACAAGGTTGATTGGCTTATTGCGTTTTGATTTATTGCTTCTGCAACAAATAAAGGATTTACTAAATAAGGTGTTTTAATCACCAGCCATGCAAGTAACGCAAAAATAATCACTAACATTGCAATGGCTACCGGGTTCCATAAAGAAATTAAACGAGTTCTTTTATTCAGAAATTTATGATCATTTTCATACTGCATACAAAATCAACCTTAGATAAAAAATGGGCTACTCTTTACTTATTCAAGCACAGCATCTTAATGTTTAGCCCTTTCTAGTATTAAATGTTTTTTAATTAATTGAAATCAGAGTAAAGTTATTTTTAAAACACACCTGCTGTACTATTTATTGTTCTTGAATTCAGACAAGCAGCATTTTCCAGATGGATTTTTTGTTTTACATGCACATTGTTTTTTCTTAGTTTCATTTAATACAAATTCACGGGTAAGAGGATTATTTATTGCATCTGATTTTGTAATTCCAAAACAATAGCATATTAATGCATTTTCTGATTTATCTTTTAAACCAATAGGCGTTCTAACAGATGAACTTTCGATAATCGAATTATCCTGACCAAAATATACAACAAGACAATCAGGATCAGAGCAAAAGTAATACCCTTGATCTTTTTCTTGCCATGACCAGGGTTCTTTAATGTGATGTTTTATCGTTGTAGGAGACACTAGCCCGAATTGTTTACCATTAACAGGGCATAGATGTTTTTTAGGATAGGTTTTTATTTCACACGATTTTGAACAACAATTTGACATATATATCTCACTAAACATTACGTTCTAACTAGAACCAGGTTTTCTAAATAAGCACGTAAAACCAATTTATAGCGGCTTAAAAAATACGATAAACATAATTTAGTATGAGACCTTTGCACGAGATAGGTGCGAAAGAAAAATGAGGAAAAATTTACCTGATTGCGGCGGAAAACGTAGGGAATAGCTAGCTATTCGCAAGTTTTTCAACAAAAATCGGGTAAATTTTAACCATTTTTACTCGTGCATATTCTCGTACAAAGGTCTCAGTATATACAATTCTTTCTTAAAAAAAGCTAAAAATATCGACTCTATATTAATTTTTGCCAGGCATTTATAGTTCCTTTTGGCTTTTGTAAGAACATTTTTCGTACAAATTTTAAGCATAAAAAACCCGCACGAATTAACATTTTTTTGGTAATTTTTGCGGGTTTTATAGTTAAAACTAAATGCGTAATTAAGGTTTAGATAGCATCAATAATTGCATTTAAAGTCGCACTTGGTCGCATTGCTGTTTCTATGGTTTTTGGTTGGTAATAACCTCCCAGATCAACAGATGTACCTTGTACTTCATTTAGCTCGCTGACAATAGTTGCTTCATTTGCCGTTAAGGCTTCTGCAACTGGAGTAAAGCGTGCTTTTAAATCGGCATCGTCATTTTGTGCAGCCAGCTCTTGTGCCCAATACATGGCTAAGTAGAAGTGACTCCCACGGTTGTCGATTTCACCGACTTTTCGTGATGGTGATTTGTCGTTATCTAAAAATTGTCCCGTCGCTTTATCTAACGCATTAGCTAGTACTTGCGCTTTTGGGTTGTTATAGTTGTTAGCTAGGTGTTCAAGCGATACGGCTAATGCTAAAAACTCACCCAATGAATCCCAACGTAAATGGTTTTCGTTAATTAGCTGTTGTACATGTTTAGGCGCTGAACCTCCTGCACCGGTTTCAAATAATCCACCACCATTCATTAGTGGAACAATAGACAACATTTTGGCTGACGTACCTAGCTCCAAAATTGGGAATAAATCGGTTAAATAGTCACGGAGTACGTTACCGGTAACCGAAATCACATCTTTACCTTCTTTTACATGACGAAGCGTAAAACGAGTGGCTTCAGCAGGATCCATAATATGAATTTCTAGACCGGTTGTATCGTGAATCGCTAAATACTGGTTTACTTTTTCAATGATTTGATGGTCATGAGCACGTTCGCTATCTAACCAGAAAACCGCTGGATTTCCCGTTGCACGTGCACGGTTAACCGCTAATTTCACCCAGTCTTGAATAGGAGCATCTTTAGCCTGACACATACGGAAGATATCACCCTCTTCAACAGGCTGTTCTAATAAGTTATTGCCATTAGCATCAACGGCGCGAATAACCCCTTTACCGGTTGCTTGGAAAGTTTTGTCATGTGAACCATATTCTTCTGCTTTTTGAGCCATTAACCCTACGTTTGGTACAGAACCCATTGTAGTTGGATCAAATGCTCCGTGTTGTTTGCAAAAATTAATCGTTTCTTCATACACTGTTGCGTAACAACGGTCTGGAATAACGGCCATTGTGTCCTGCTGTTTACCGTCTTTGTTCCACATTTGGCCGGACGTACGAATCATTGCTGGCATAGATGCATCAACAATAACGTCGGAAGGAACTTGAAGGTTGGTTATACCTTTATCGGAATCGACCATGGCAATATCTGGCCCGGCGTCAATAGCCGCGGCGATATCTGCTTCAATCTCAGCTTGTTTATCCGCAGGTAAAGTAGCGATTTTATTGTAAACATCGCCTAATCCGTTGTTTACATTTACACCAATTTCAGCAAAAGTTTTTGCGTGTTTTGCAAAAACGTCTTCAAAATATACCGCTACCGCATTACCAAAAATAATGGGGTCAGAGACTTTCATCATAGTAGCTTTAAGATGAATTGAGAATAGAATACCTTCTTCTTTAGCCTTGGCTTTTGCTTCTTTTAAAAAGGCTCTTAAAGCCGATTGACTCATAACGGCGGCATCTAACACCTCACCCTTTTTTAACGGTGCTGCTGATTTAAGCTCAGTTACTGAACCATCTTGTGCGACAAACTCAATTTTAAATGTTGTTTCATCGGCTACAGTAATTGATTTTTCTGAACCATAAAAATCGCCATCTGACATATAAGCAACATGCGTTTTAGATTCCGCTGACCAAGCACCCATTGAATGTGGATTTTTACGTGCGTAATTTTTTACCGCTAATGGTGCACGACGGTCAGAGTTACCTTCACGTAACACGGGGTTTACGGCAGAACCCAATACTTTGGCGTAAGAGGCTTTAATGGCTTTTTCGTCGTCATTTTGAGGTTCAGCGGGGTAATTTGGAACCGCATAACCATGTGCTTGTAGCTCAGCAATTGCAGCAACAAGCTGAGGAACCGATGCTGAAATATTTGGTAATTTAATAATATTGGTTTCTGGCTTAGTGGTCATTTCACCAAGCTCAGCTAAGGTATCTCCAATACGCTGCTCTTCTTTTAAGTAAGAAGGAAAGTTAGCAATAATTCGAGCGGCTAATGATATATCTCGTGTCTCAACAGCAACGTCTGCCGCACCAGTAAAGGCTTTTACTATTGGTAAAAATGAGTAAGTCGCTAAAACTGGAGCTTCATCGGTTAAGGTATAAATAATCTTGGATTTTTCTGACATACAATTTCCCATAGTTTACTTGGACTCGTCGTTGAGTACGATAATATTAGAATAGAGCTTTGAACAAGTTCGATGAACCTGCAAAAGTCTTAAAAAGTGTTAAAATTTCCACTATTTTATCATCTGCTCCGCTTAATAAAAGCAATTAAAAAAGCAATTAACCCATAATTAACAAAGTAAGCACCCCATTTATGTCAGATCTACTGCTTTTTAACAAACCGTTTAATGTACTTTGCCAATTTACGGACAAACCTGAGTTTAAAGAACAGCGTGAAACCTTGGCTAACTATATTAATCAACCAGGGTTTTATGCCGCAGGACGATTAGACCGTGACTCTGAAGGACTCTTGCTGCTGACTAATGATGGTAAATTACAGCAACAAATAGCTAACCCAAAAACTAAACAACCTAAAACGTATTTGGTGCAGGTAGAAGGTGAGATTACCAAACAAGCCATTAAACAACTTGAGCAAGGTGTTAACTTAAAAGATGGTTTAACCAGGCCTGCTAAATCTCGTAAAGTCTCAGAACCCAAATGGCTTTGGGAAAGAAACCCTCCTGTTAGAGAACGTAAAAACATTCCGACCAGTTGGCTTGAATTAACGATTACCGAAGGCAAAAATCGTCAAGTAAGAAGAATGACTGCTACAGTGGGTTTTCCAACTTTACGTTTGATACGCATTCAAATTGGTCAGTGGAAATTAGGTAACCTTGCTTTAGGTGAATCAACACTTTTAAAGAATCAGTCTATATGCGACCTTTAGCCAACAAAGACCTATTATGCTAGTCGCAGAAATTGTGACTCTCTGCTAAACTAACAGGATTGAAAAACATCAATCTTACCCTCATTAATCACATACGTTAATTTAAAAGAGACCTTTGCACGAGAGTATGCACGAATAAAAATGGTTAAAATTCACCCGATTTTTGTTGTACCCCAAGGGCACTTACGTTGGGCGACAACTTGCGAATAGCTAGCTATTCCCTGCGTTTTCCGCCGCAATCAGGCAAATTTTTCCTCATTTTTCTTTCGCACCTATCTCGTGCAAAGGTCTCTAAAACGCTTAAAACTGTACCAAACACATAAACACATAAAAATTTAGGTAATAAAACAGCATGAATTCAACTCAAGACAACTCCAAAACAAAAGTAATTGTTGGCCTTTCTGGAGGTGTCGATTCGTCGGTTGCTGCTTTGTTATTGAAACAACAAGGTTATGACGTTGAAGGTCTGTTTATGAAGAACTGGGAAGGCGATGATACTGAGGACTATTGCCCCGCTGCGGAAGATTTAAAAGACGCTATGGCTGTGGCTGAAAAGTTAGATATCCCAGTACACATTGAAAACTTTTCAGGTGAATATTGGGATAACGTTTTTGAACACTTTTTAGCGGAATACAAATCAGGCCGTACTCCTAATCCTGATATTCTATGTAATAAAGAGGTTAAATTTAAAGCTTTTTTACAACACGCTATGTCTTTAGGTGCAGACTTTATTGCAACAGGACATTACACCCGTGTATCTCGTGATGAAAATGGCCAATGCCACCTTTTAAAAGGATTAGATGACAATAAAGACCAAAGTTATTTTTTATACACTTTGCAACAACATCAACTACAAAAATCAATGTTTCCAGTCGGTGAGTTAGAAAAACCCGAGGTTCGTAAACTTGCTGAAGAAGCTGGGTTTATCACTCATGACAAAAAAGACAGCACCGGAATTTGTTTTATTGGTGAGCGTAAATTTAAAGACTTTTTACAGCAATTTATACCTGCTCAACCAGGTGATATTATTGATGACCAAGGCAATGTAATTGGTAAACATGATGGTTTGATGTATCACACCTTAGGCCAAAGAAAAGGCTTAGGTATTGGAGGTGGTCATGGAACAGGCAATAATCCTTGGTATGCCGCTGATAAAGATTTAAAAAATAATGTCTTGGTTGCCGTTCAAGGAAAGCAACACCCGTTATTACAACATCAATATTTGGTTGCGGATACTTTAGACTGGGTTTCTGGTGAATGCCCTGCTCTTAACTCGCCATTAAAAGCTAAGATACGCTACCGACAGGCCGAACAACCTTGTCAGATTATTGAACATAAAAATGACAAAATAGTGGTGAAATTTAATGAGCCACAAACCGCTATAGCACCCGGTCAGTCGGTCGTATTTTATATTGAAGATGATTGTTTAGGCGGTGGTATTATTGAACAACGTTTACACTCATTAGATGAGCGTATTTAGTCAACTACTTAGTCCACGACTTAACTTAATGAGAACATAATGAGTCAATATACACAACAAGACCGAACGATTGCCCTAGTGGGTATTTACCAATGTTCGCAATTAGTCTATGAACTTGCAACAACAGGTAAAGCAGATGAACTCGCTTACAAAACTTGTATTAACTCGTTATTTGTAGACAGCCCTGAAGACACCATCGGTGTGTTTGGAGGTAACGTAGAGAATCTCCAACTGGGTGTCAACACGTTATTAGCGCAAATGAGTTCAGATCAGGCGATTCAAAATCGTAATATAGAAATTACACGTTATGTGTTGAACCTAATGATTTTGGCCAAAAAACTAAAAGAATTAGAATCTCCACTAAACTCTATATTTGGTATTTTAGAAACCGCAAAAATGCAAACTGAGCAATTTGGTGAACTACATGAGAATGTGATTGCTACCCTAGCAAGGGCTTACTCTGAAAATGTGAGTCCCGTGACTCCAAAAATTATGGTTAATGGCCAACACGGTCATCTCCAAAACTCTAGAACAGCGAATAAAATTCGTGCCTTACTATTGGCTGGTATTCGCTCCGCTCTGCTTTGGTATCAAGTAGAAGGTTCTCGTTGGGGATTGATTTGGTCTCGTAAAAAATACTTACAATCCGCCCAAGCATTGCATCGTCCCAACAACAATGATGTAGAAAATCATTTTGATTCTTAGTTTTAAGAGAGCTAATAACTAATGGTGAACTAAATAAAATATTGTAAAAAACTGTCTGATTTAGTCAAACAGTACATCGGTTGAGAAGCCTTTTTAAATATTAGCCTTTGCCTTAAATATTGTCACTCAGGCTTCCCGTTACTTTTTGCAATTTGGCAAAAAGTAACCAAAAAACAAACCCCACTCCATAAAAAGGCAAGTTCTAAGCTTGTGAACTGAAAACGCTGAACTCGCGTCGCTCAAACAGCAGCGTTTTTTTACCGTTCACTACGCTAAGAACCTTGCACCATTTATTACAAGGGGACTTATGGCGTCTGCCCAAGCTTCGATATTAAGCATCACAGAAGTGCAAAATAATTCAAGTCCCATTATCTTTGGTTATTAAATTAGAATGGTAATTGACTATTATCTATTCAGATAAAATTCAATTTTTTAAAACTAGTTGATTTTTAACGTTTTTTATTCGTAACCACCTTTTATTTATGCCCTTGGGTACAAATTTTTCAATAAAAAAACCCGAGTTACCAGGCCTGGTAACTCGGGTTTTTTATTAGTTTGCTTTTGTTTGCTTTGGTTAAAAGCTTAAGCTTTCGACCGCAAGCAAACCGTTTATAAACACTTATTTTACTGTTTTATACACTTCTTTTTTAACCACATCAGAAGTTGCTTTTAAAGTGGCTAAACGTGCTGATAACTCAGAATTTGAGAATAGTTCTGCAAACGCCTTTTTCAATGGGGCTTTTTGCTCTTCCGTTAATGGTTTAGTTTTAACGTCAGTTACTTCCAATAAAATAGTATCACCAGTACCTAAAGCAAACTTAGTCCAGCTAGGCTTACCTTCAACTGGCTTAGGCGTTTTAAATGCCTCAGATACCATTTGAGGAAGTAGGTTTTGTGCATTACGTGCAATCCAACCCACAGTATTCCATTCAACACCATCTTGCATTTGAGACTCACCTGATTCACCTGACATAATTTTCTTAAGCAGTGCATCACCTAGTTTTGCTGACTCAGCAATGGCGGCTTTACGGGTTAACTCCTCTTTAATAGACGCTGAAACTTCAGAAAGTGCTTTTTGACGTTCTGGCTTATGAGTATTTACTCTTAAAACTAGCGCACGGTTAGAACCTAACTCAATAGATGAGCTATTTAATCTTGACTTTAAGACATCCTCAGAGAAAGCGGTATTAACCACTTTATCATTACTCAAGATATCACCTGAACCACCTTCACGGCTAAAGAAATCCGAAGTCTGAACCTTAAGCCCTGTTGCAGTTGCTGCTGGCTCTAGGCTATCAGATTGTTCATAAACAATCGTATTCAACTTTTCTAATAAATCAAAATACTGACGTTCAGCTTCTTGCATTTGATATTGCTTAGTAACTTCATCTTTTACGGCTTTTAAGGGCTGAGCTTGTTTTGGTATGATTTTTACTAACTTAATAAGGTGATAGCCAAATTCTGTTTTAACAGGCTTACTGATTTCACCTTCTTTCATTGAGAAAACCGCCTCATCAAACTCAGGCACCATCATACCCTGTTCAAAAGTTCCTAAATCACCACCCGTATTGGCAGAACCAGGATCTTGAGAATAAGCTTTAGCTAGTTTTTCAAAAGACTCACCAGCAGCTAATTTCTCTTGAACTTCAGTAATCGTTTTTTTAGCTTTTTCGTCTGCATCTTCTACATCTGCTGGAGTTAAAATTAAGATATGCTTAGCTTGGCGTTTTTCAGGCAAAGTAAATTGACTCTTATTTTCAGCATAAAAACCTTCAATAATCTCATCTGTCACAGGCATTTTTTCTGCTAATTTTTCTTGCGAAAGTTCAATATAGTCAATTGAAACTTTTTCTGGTTCAACATATTGAGCCATGTCTTTATTGTAAGATTCTGCGATAGCTTCATCTGAAATAGAAACGGTCTTAAAGAAAGGACGTTGGTCAACACGTAAATAATTAACTTTACGTTCTTGGCCCTGCAAACTCGCTAACTGCTTAACTTCAGAATCGGTCGAAAATGCAGACGTTTGTGTTAAGTTTCGGTACTGGTTTTCAGATAAAAACTGACGCTGTTCATTTTCAAAACGTGCAACATTCAAACCATTTCTTAACAAAACCTCTTCATAGATTTTTTGTGAGAACTTGCCTTTTTCTTGAAACACACTAGCTTCATGAATAGCGGAGGCCAGTTGTTGATCACTAATAACCATGCCATTATTTTGTGCCCATTGTCGAATCTCTTCAGATTCAATTAATGCATCCAAAACTTGATTACGTAATTCATCATCTTTAACAACTTGATCATACATATCACCAAATTGCTTTTGAAGTCTTTGCTTTTGACGGTTATATAAGGTTAAAAACTGATTGGCTGTAATATCTTCGCCATTCACTTCTGCAACCACTACGACCTTATCACCACGCGCATATTGGTCAATTCCAAATAATGCAAACGTTAAAATAATTAATCCGACAATCACCCAAGCAATCCACCCTTGAGCGTGATCACGAATAGCTTGTAACATGCTTAATCCTTTGATTCATTTTAATGTAAAAAAACAGCTTTCTATAATAACAAGCAATGACTTTCGTTTCAGCATTATTACTCAATATTAAAAGAATTAAATACCCAAAATAGCAACGATTCACTTAAACATACAAGAATGACTCCATTAATCAAAATGGCAAAACTAAAAATATTAGTTAACTCATGCTCTTTTAGTTTAGTAAAATGAGAATTTAGTAGCCAAAAGGCATATACACTCAATCATAAACAAAAGAGAGAAAAATGAAGAAACTACTCTATGTTGACGATGCCAGTTCTATGAGAAAATTAGTTAATCTTGTATTGGCGAAAGACTTTGACATTACGTTAGCAGAAAATGGTTTACAAGGTTATGAAGCCATTGAAAAACAGCAGTTTGATGTTATCGTCTCAGACGTAAACATGCCCGTTATGACTGGTATAGAGCTACTAGAAAAACTTCGGGCACACCCTAATAGTAAATTCACGCCAGTGTTAATGCTCACCACTGAGGCTAGCTCAGAATTGAAAGCCGAAGGGAAAAGACTTGGCGCAACGGGTTGGATAGTCAAACCTTTTGATCCTGAAAAGCTATCTAGCGTTATCAATCGAGTTTTAAATTAAAACACTTAGAGACCTTTGCACGAGATTGGTACGAAAGAAAAATGAGGTAAAATTTACCTGATTGCGGCGGAAAACGCAGGGGATAGCTAGCTATTCGCAAGTTGTCGCCCAACGGAAGTGCCCTTGGGGTACAACAAAAATGAGGTGAATTTTAACCATTTTTACTCGTTCATACTCTCGTGCAACGGTCTCACTAAATTAAAATAACCCGATATAACCAAAAAGCCCTCAATTAAGAGGGCTTTTTTATGCATGTAAAATAATTATTTCTCGCTATCAAGCTTAAGAGCGAGACGTAAAATTTAGGCAAAAGGGTCATTTATAACCAAGGTCTCAGAACGATCTGGGCCTGTTGATAAAATAGAAACCGGAATACCCACTTCTTTTTCTAAAAACTGAATGTAGTTTTTTGCTTCAACAGGCAATTCATCCCATGACTGTGCACCTACTGTAGAAGTTTGCCAACCAGGCATGGTGACATAATTTGGTTTACATGTGTCATACTCATCAGCACTAGCAGGTGGAAGCAGTAATGTTTCACCATTTTGCGAGTAAGATGTACAAATTTTGATTTCAGCTAAACTATCCATAACATCAAGTTTAGTTAAACACATACCTGTTAAACCATTGATTTGAGCTGAACGACGTAAAGCGACTGCATCAAACCATCCACAACGACGTTGACGGCCTGTAGTTGCACCAAATTCATACCCACGTGTACCCAATTCTTTACCAATTGGATCACCTTGATCTGTATCACAGTTGTAAGACAATTCGCTAGGGAATGGACCACTTCCTACTCGAGTGGCATACGCTTTAGTAATACCTAGAATGTAGTCTAATTCTGTTGGTCCAATACCTGCCCCTGGGCCTGCACCACCAGCTGTGGTGTTAGATGAAGTTACATATGGATATGTTCCATGGTCAATGTCTAATAAAGTACCCTGCGCACCTTCAAACATTAAATTTTTACCCGCCGCATTGTATTCACTAATAAGGTTAGGAATATCTGCAAGCATGGGTAGAATCATTTGACTGTAGCGTTCACATTTTGCCCAAAGCACTTCAAAAGAAACCGGTTCACACTTATAGAAGTTTTCTAACATAAAGTTATGGTAGGTCAAAGTTTCTTTCAATTTAGCTTTAAAGGCAGTCATATTTTTAAAATCACCCGCTCTCAATCCACGACGAGCAACCTTATCTTCATAAGCTGGCCCAATACCACGACCCGTTGTTCCAATCGCTTTATTACCACGAGCAAACTCACGCGCTTGATCTAAAGCAACGTGATAATCTAAAATTAACGGACAAGCTTCACTAATTTTTAAACGTGATTGAACTGCTAATCCCGTCTCTTCTAATTGTTTAACTTCTTTTTCTAATGCATCTGGTGCTAGAACAACACCATTACCTATAAAGCATTCAACATCTTCGCGTAAAATTCCAGAGGGAATTAAATGTAAGACTGTTTTTTTACCATCAATAACCAGTGTATGCCCTGCATTATGACCACCTTGAAAACGCACAACAGCAGCAACACGATCTGTTAAAAGGTCAACAATTTTACCTTTACCTTCATCGCCCCACTGGGTACCAACAACAACAATATTTCGTTTTGACATAAAATACTTCTTAATAACTTTTAATAAATTCTTTGGTTAAGCTAAAACTATAACGTTTCAACGCTCCATTGACCAGACTGCTTTGACAGCGTTTTAACACCTTTATTTAAAGAGGATAAATCATAAGATTTAATTACTCTAAAACCTTGTTTTTTTAAATCTGCAATCGCTTCTTGAAGAGACTTATCAACTAATGAAGGAGCGTATATTGTTTCGGTTACGTTTAAAGTGACTTCTTCTAAAAGATCTAGTGCTGAACGCAAATCTAAACTAAAACCACTTGCTGGCAGTGCTAAGCCAAAAACTGACCCAATATTGTCATAACGTCCGCCTTTAGCAACTGGTTGTAATTTACTACCACTATAACAAGCGAATACAATTCCGGTGTGGTACTGATAGCCACGCATTTCAGCCATATCTAAATGCACTGGTACGGCATTAATTTCAGCAATAGCATCAATAACCGTATCTAATCTTGCAATTGCCGCATCTAAACCAGCTGATAAACCCGCTAATTCATGCATAGCTAAGGCAATAACTTCTGTTGCCGACCCACACATTTTTGGCAACTGTTCGAATTTAGATTTTAATATTGGACTCATATGAATCTGAGCAATAAAGGCTTCAAACTCAGGTATGGCTTTACGCTCCAGAATATTAATAAGTTCACTTGATTGTGAATCACTGAAATTTGCAAGTGTCATTAACTCAGTAACAATCGCCACATGACCTAAGCTAACTTTAATATCAGGCAGTTTCAAAAGTTTCATACTTTCAAGCATTAATTCAATGATTTCTATATCACTTTCAACACCCTGATGACCAAAAATTTCAGCACCAACTTGAATAGGACTTCGGGAGCCTTTAGCTTTATTGTTACGCGTTTTTAAAACTTCTCCAACATAACATAAACGTGAAATAGTTGAATCTGCTTTTAAACGATTACTGACTATACGGGCTACCTGAGGAGTCATATCTGCACGAACCCCCATCATACGACCGCTCTCTTGGTCGGTAAAACGGCAAGTATCAACAGCCATATGACCTGCTGTTCCCGTTAATAAAGAATCAGTAAACTCTGCTAGAGGTGGAAGCACCATTTCAAAACCAGAAAGTTCAAAACCATCAACGAGCTTGCGTCGATAAAACTCTAATTTTTGTGCTTGAGGTGGTAGGAGGTCTTCTAAACCTTCGGGCGTAAACCACGTTGATTGCTGCATTTCAAAACTTCTTTTTATTTATTAAAATTCTTGGGGACATACTTAGACCTTTACTCGATGGGTGTGTACAAGTCTCATATTATTATAAATCAACTCGTTGCTATTCACTAAAAAATAGCAGCAACACTAATCCAATTGAGATAGAAACTAACCCCATTACACGCAAATCGCGATCAGACATTTTCATGGCTTCTAGCATCATACGTTTCCAAATAGCTGGAAACACAAACGGGAGTAACCCTTCTAAAATTAATACTAAAGCAATTGCTGCAAATAATGTGTTTTCTAACATACGTCCATAAAAAAGGTGGGTTACCCCACCTTTCACAATACTTATTCTTTAATAATTTATTTTCCAGACTCGTTAAAGTACTTGAAAAAATCTGATTTAGGGTCAACGACCATTACATCTGATTTATTATTAAATGATTTTTTATAAGCGTTAATACTGTGATAAAAAGCGTAAAACTCAGGGTTTTTACCATAAGATTTCGCATAAATATCTGCTGCTGTAGCATCCCCTTCACCGCGTAAAATCTCAGCTTTGCTATACGCATCAGCTAAGATTACAACACGTTGACGGTCAGCATCAGCTTTAATTTTTTCAGCCGTTTCGGTACCTTTTGAACGTAAGTCTTTTGCTTCTCGATTACGTTCCGCATTCATACGTTGATAAACCGATTCACTGATATCTTTAGCCAAATCTATACGTTTAATACGTACATCTTCAATTTCAATACCAAATGATTCTGCTTGTAGGTCTGTGGTTTTTTTAATTTTTTGTGCAATTTCAACACGCTCACCAGAGATAACTTCTTTAACCGTACGGTTACCAAATTCATCTCTTAAACCTGACTGAACAATTTGCCCTAAACGCATACCTGCTAAACGATTATCACCATTCATTGTGGTGTAAAACTTTTTAACATCAACAATACGCCACTTTACAAAAGAATCCACTTCTAGCTTTTTCTTTTCTACGGTGTAGTAATCTTCAGGTGCTGCATCTAATGTTTGTAAACGAGAATCAAACAGACGAACATTGTTAATAAAAGGCGTTTTAAAATGTAAACCAGGTTCTATATCTGCTTTTACAATTTCCCCTAAACGAAGAACCACACCCGTTTGCCATTGATTGACAACATATACAGAGCTGCTAGCAACAAATAAAACTGCTGCCACAAAAATTGAAAATAATGATTTCATTAACGTAGCTCCCTATTTTTTAGATATTCACGAATACCCGTTCTTTGTGAGTTATTATTTTGTTGCGCGGTTGGAGTTGGAGAAACGGTTGGAGCTGAAGCAGGAGTTTCTGACATTTTAAAAGGAACTGATGATTGCCCACTTACCATTTTATCTAATGGAAGATAAAGAAGGTTGTTACTGCTTTCAGAACCGACAAACACCTTGCTTGTACTACTTAATACGCCTGATACAGCATCTATATAAAGACGCTTACGAGTCACTTCTGGTGCTTTTTCATACTCAGTGACAATACTCGTAAAACGAGATGCCTCACCTTTCGCTTGAGCAATGACCTGATCATGGTAAGCACTCGCTTCTTCAAGCTGACGAGCAGCCTGCCCTCGTGCTTTTGGTAATATGTCATTTGAATAAGCTTCTGCTTCGTTAATAGAACGTTCTCTATCTTGACCCGCTTTAACCACATCAGCGAAGGCTGGTTGCACTTGCTCAGGTGGTTTGGCTTCTTGTAAGTTCACACTGGTAATCATTAAACCGGTTTTATAAGCATCTAATCTTTCTTGCGCTAAATCTTTAACACGTTTAACAATTTCATCACGACCTTCTGTCAAAACAAAATCCATTGTACTTTGACCAACAACTTCGCGTAATGCACTTTCCGTCACAGAACGTAATGTTGTGTCTGGATCCGTTACATCAAACAAGTATTTATTAGCACTCGTCACCTGATATTGAACAGCAATTTTCAAGTCAACAATATTTTCATCTTTGGTCAGCATTAATGATTCATTAAGAACACTACCAGAACCAGAACGACCACGTGAATCCTGCGAAACACCAGATCGATAGCCAATTTCAGCGGTACGAATCTGATCAACGTTAACGATACGAACTTTTTCAATTGGATAAGGCATATGCCAATGCGGTCCGGCTTTGGTTTCGTCTACAAATGAACCAAAACGAGTAACTACACCACGTTCTGCTGGATCCACAATATAAATACCTGACAATAACCAAACCACAACAATAACCGCCACAATAACTGAGCCGCCAATGCCACCAATTCCGCCGCCATTGTTACCAAATTTATCACCCGCGCCACCTAATAAGCTTTGAGCTTTTTTTAGTAACACATCTAAGTCGTCGTCATTTTGTTTTTTTGGTGGTTTATTATCACCACCGCCATTATTACCGTTGTTGCCGGGTTTTCCTGAGTTACCCCAAGGATCTTGCCCTGACTTACCTGGTTCGTTCCAAGCCATTAATTTACTCCATGCTTTCACATTGGTTATGCAATTTTAGTTATTAATCATCACTTGGTTAGACCTAGCAATAAAATCGCGATTTGTAATTCTGTTATTTTAGAGAGTAACACTTTAAATGTCACCTATTAAAATAATTTATAAACAAGTTTTTTAGATTGAGTCCTTTGCATGATGAGAGTATGAATAAAAAGTGAACGAATTCTTTGGATTTAGTCTCTCATTCTCTTTTAATTATTGATTGTTTCTAACTTCAGCTTTAATCAGTTCTGGCCATTTCTTAATTTGATTCCATTCATGTTCTGTCAGGTTCATAGTGAACAAGCTATTACCTTCTTCATCAAAACCTTCTTCCAAAATGGTTCCTAGTTGATAAAGCTGAGAGCGTTTTTTTCCGGCATCTCGTTGTAAGATTAAATCAACCTCATAGAAAGAACCTTTAAAAAATGAAGCCACTGCTTCCATTAACAGCTCTACACCCAGACCTTTTTGAGCTGAAACCCATACACGTTTTGCAACACCCTCTTCATCATAATCAATTTTAGGGTCAATAGCCGGCTCCAACAAATCAATTTTATTGAATACAACTAACTGTGGAACCTCATTTGCCCCTACTTCGGCGATGACATCATAAACATCAGTCATTTTTTCTTCACGATGCATATCAGCAGCATCGACTAAGTGAATTAACAAGCTAGCTTCACGAGTTTCTTCAAGGGTAGAACGAAAGGCGGTGACTAAATCATGAGGAATGTGACGTATAAAACCAACAGTATCTGCAAAAATAACAGGCCCCGCTCCGGGCAAATGAACACGCCTAAGCGTAGAATCTAAAGTTGCAAACAGACGATCTTCCGCATACACATTTGCGGTTGTCATATAGTTAAATAAGGTTGATTTACCCGCATTGGTATAACCAACAATGGTAATAGTCGGCAATTCAGAACGTTTACGTGAACGGCGCCCTAAATCACGCTGTTTACGAACCTTCTCAATCTTAGATTCTAATTGTTTGATTCGACCTTGTACAAGACGCCTATCAGACTCTAGCTGAGTTTCACCTGGTCCTCTTGCTCCAATTCCCCCTTGTCTATCAAGGTGAGTCCAGCCTTTTACTAGGCGAGTAGCCATACGTTTAAGCTGAGCAAGTTCAACCTGCAACTTACCTTCATGCGAACGGGCTCTTTGAGCAAAGATATCTAGAATCAAACCAATTCGATCCAACACCTGACAACCCACTAATTCCGAAAGGTTACGCTCTTGAGCAGGCGTTAAAGCGTGGTTTACAATCACAACATCAGCTTCATATAATTCAACGGCCTGTTGAATCTCTTCAGCCTTACCTTTACCTATAAAGTACTTTGAATCCGGGTGTTGACGTTTAGTTGTGAGGAGTGTGCATATTTCAGCACCGGCAGAATCCACTAACTCATAGAACTCATCAAGTTCTTCTCTATCAGCTTCATTGTGAAAATCAACATGAACTAAAACGGCTCGTTCTAATTCACGTCGTTCAAGACGATCAAATAATTCCATTAACGCTCTCTGGTAAACCCTTTTTGGGTAACCTAATAATAATCAAGCTGCGCACTTTATCAAATTTAGCTAAAATTAGCCAAAATTAGAAACCCGTTAATGAAATTAATCTTTAAGCTTTAGTTTACTCTTTGGCAGATTCATTATCTTCACTAAACGCTTCATAAGGCTTAGGATCACGCATTGGAACAATGGTTGAAATCGCATGTTTATAAACCATTTGCGTTACATTACTTCTCAACAAAACCACAAATTGATCAAATGAATCTACTCTACCCTGCAACTTAACCCCATTAACCAAATAGATTGAAACGCTTATTTTTTCTTTTCTTAACGCATTTAAGTAAGGGTCTTGGATAGGCAATGCCTTAGCCACTTTTTTATTCTCCATGATAATTCCTATTTTATTTTTATTATTTTGATTTCTTATTATTATTTTAAGAACTCATTTAGAGACCTTTTTAAGGCCCCATTTAAATTCAAATCCAAAACCGAAGATGACAAAGCTGAAGATGAATTATGTGGTTGATTTGACCAATTTAGCCTACCAAAAACAAGTTTAGCGAAAAGCATACCACACTGCTTAAAATTGTGATTATCAAATCGTTTTATTTACAGATAAAACACAACGACTATTACACTGAGACCTTTGCACGAGAGCATGCACGAGTAAAAATGGTTAAAATTCACCTGATTTTTGTTGGAAAACTTGCGAATAGCTAGCTATTCCCTGCGTTTCCCGCCGCAATCAGGCAAATTTTCCCTCATTTTTCTTTCGCACCTATCTCGTGCAAAGGTCTCACAATTAATCACACCTTTGAATTTAACAACGATAAGGCTAACTTTACGCGTTCTTCTGGTGAGGTTTTATAAGGGTCAATAACCGTCACATCTGGCTCTTTTCTTAACCAGGTTAATTGCCTTTTAGCAAGTTGACGGGTGGCAACTAAGCCCTTATAAACAAAGGTTTCATAATCGTATTCACCCTCCAAAAACAACCAGGCCTGGCGATAACCCACACTGCGTATAGAAGTCATATCTTCATTTAAGTCTTCTCGTTGATAAAGACCTTTCATTTCTTGTAAAAAACCCGATTCAATCATTGACAAAAAACGTACTTCAATCTGTTTATGCAACTTAGCCCTGTTTTCGGGTATTAACGCAATTTTTATCAACTCAAAATCAGGCAAGCCTTTTTTGGGCTGAGCTCTAAACTCCGTTAGACTTTTACCCGTAATTTCATAAACCTCTATCGCACGAACCAATCTTTGTGGATCATTTTTATGAATTCTTTCTGCTGAAACAGGGTCAATATCTAATAATTTTTCATGTAATAAATTTGGAGATTCATGCCAAATCTGTAACCATTTCTCTCTTATTTTTTCATTCGCAGGAGGCAAATCTGACAAACCTTGTTGCAAGGCATTAAAGTACATCATGGTTCCACCTACTAATACAGGCAGTCTATTTCGGGTATAGATTTCCGTCACCAGACGATTTACATCCTCCACAAATTCAGAAGCCGAGTAGGTTTCACTAGCATCATGCGTATTGATTAAATGATGTGGCACTAAATCTAACTCTTGTTGACTAGGTTTAGCTGTACCAATATCCATATCACGATATATCAGTGCCGAATCCACACTAATAATTTCAATTGGCATTTGCTCAGCTAACAACATTGATAACTGACTTTTACCCGAAGCTGTGGGTCCCATAATAGCTAAACATTTTTTATTAGCGATTAATTGGTTGACTAGGTTTTGATATTTTAAATTCATTAAATGTTCTTTTTCTATAGCTTGTGCAAATATAGCTCGTACAAAGCTCTCTTTGTAAAATTATTGACCACGCATAAACAAACTATCGAGCTGATTCATGGATAATTGAACCCAGGTAGGTCGGCCATGATTGCATTGGTCTGAACGTTCAGTGACTTCCATTTCTCTCAATAAAGCGTTCATTTCTGCAATCGTTAACTGACGGTTTGCTCTTACCGAACCATGACATGCCATAGTCGATAAAATATGATTAATACGTTCTTCAACCTGTTGAGTTTGCCCTGCAACCGCTAAATCTGAAATCATGTCATTTACCAGGCCTGGTATATCACTTTTTGCTAATAATACAGGCACAGCGGTTACTTTTAATTGCTCCGGTCCAAGCGCTTCCAGTTCAAAGCCTAACTTTGCAAATAAAGCTTGATATTCTTCCCAAATTGCAATTTGTGATTGTTCAAATGCCATTGCCATAGGCACCAATAATGGTTGACTAATTAAACGGTCATTTTGCCACTGGGCTTTAAAGCGCTCATAAACCACCCGCTCATGAGCCGCATGCATATCAACTAAAACTAAGCCTTGCTGGTTTTCTGACAATATAAACACACCATGCAATTGAGCTTTTGCAAAACCAAGCATCGGCATATTTGCATTACCCGATTCTGTATTGCCAAGTTCTGTATTGCCTGGCGTTGCATTAGTTCGTTCTTGTTCAGCGGCGTATTTTCCGCTTAATTCTGATACGTTCAATGCATTATTCATAGACGAAGAATCAAGCATTCCCCCATCCTCGCGACGCTGCTGAATTATCTCACCTAAGTTAGCATTGTAACTTCCGCCTGCGCTATTTGAATTTTGCCAACCTTCTACTGGCGCTTGAAAACGCATACTTTCTTGAGAGGTCGCAGATTGATTCAGAAAACCACCTGGATTTATAACTGATTCTAAAGATGCTCCAGTTCCCGTTTCTGAGACCACAGGCTTTGCTACCGCCTCTCTCACACTGCGGCGTAAAAAATCATACACCCAACGTCCATTCGCAAATCGCACTTCATATTTTGCTGGATGCACGTTTACATCAACTAAATCATGAGGCATCTCAATAAAAATCAAATATGCGGGATGTCGTCCATGGTAAAGCACATCAGCATACGCTTGTTTTACCGCGTAAGAGAGTAAACGATCACGCACAATACGACCATTTACAAAAATGTATTGCATATCTGTTTGGCTTCGATTAAACGTAGGTAAACCAACCCAACCAGACAATTTTATATCTTGTGTCTCAAATTCAATCGCAAGAGATTGTTGAACAAAGCTAGTTCCCATTAATTGACTCAGTCGTTTTTGCAAGCTTGCACTATCATTTGCAGTAAAGACCTGACGAACCATCTTTTGGTTATGGACCAGTTTAAACCCTACCTCGGGACGGCTTAACATGACACGCTTAACTAACTGGTCAATTTGGGAGAATTCGGTTTTAGCTGTGCGTAAAAATTTTTTACGTGCTGGGGTATTAAAAAACAGGTCATTAACACTCACACGAGTACCAATTTTACCTGCTGTAGGCTGAGCTTGCCCCCATTTTCCTTCACCCTCTGCCGACAGTTTCCAAGCTGCAGAATCTGATTCATGTCGACTTACCACTTCAAAACGCGAAACTGAACTAATACTCGCCAAAGCTTCACCCCTAAAGCCTAAGGTTTCTACCGCTGCCAAGTCTGATCCTGATTTAATTTTACTTGTGGCATGACGACTAACAGCCAGTAAAAGCTCACCTTTGGGAATTCCATAACCGTTATCCGCAACAACGATTGATTTAGCACCACCCTCTTCAATCAAAATATCAACTTGAGTCGCCCCTGAATCAAGCGCATTTTCCAACAACTCCTTGACTACAGAAGCTGGGCGCTCAACAACTTCACCTGCGGCAATTTGGTCGGCTAAATAACTAGGAAGTTGCTCAATAATCTGGCGCATATAAGATTTAAAACCCGTTTATAGACTTAAAAAGTTTGTAAAAAACGGCCAAAATTATACCATCAATCACGCTATTATTTAGCCATTACCCTGCTTCTAAACCTACTAGGCCTGGTGGTTTTTAATAATTTAATCCAAAAGGTATTCATAAACCTTATTTTTTATAGCCTTTTTATCCAAGTGTTAGCTGTTAAAATAACCACAATTATTTTTTAGAGACCTTTGCACGAGATAGGTGCGAAAGAAAAATGAGGTAAAATTTGCCTGATTGCGGCGGAAAGCGCAGGGAATAGCTAGCTATTCGCAAGTTTTTCAACAAAAATCAGGTGAATTTTAGCCATTTTTACTCGTGCATTCTCACGTGCAAAGGTCTCTTTTAACGGTAGAGGTAAATAAATGGGTATTCTAAACTCTCTTTTTGGCAATGGTATTTCGCAAGAATTACAAGAACAACTCACCAAAAAATTTAAGTCCATTGTTGATCCAACATCACAACAAGACCTAGATTCTCTCAATGCGATTAGTGACTTAAAAATTAAAAAAGATACACTCTCTTTGACCATTGCTATGCCTTACCCATGTAAAAGTCTTTGGCCAAGTATTGAACAAAATATTGTGCACGAATTGACTCAACTTGGTGAAATTAACCACGTAACCGTTAACTTCCAAACCAAAGTTGTTTCGCATGATGCTCAAAAAGGAGTTTCTCCTTTAGCAAACATAAAAAACATTATTGCTATTGCCTCAGGAAAAGGTGGCGTAGGAAAATCGACAACTTCTGTCAATATTGCCCTAGCGCTTCAACAGGAAGGCGCAACCGTTGGCTTATTAGATGCCGATATTTATGGTCCAAGCATTCCAACCATGCTCAATATTAAAGAAAAACCTCAATCCCCAGACGGTAAAAGTATGCAACCCCTTGCGGCTTATGGTCTTCAGGTTATGTCTATTGGTGCTTTAATAGAAGAAGATTCACCGATGATTTGGCGTGGCCCCATCGTGACTCAAACACTAACCCAATTATTAAAAGAGACAAATTGGGATGATTTGGATTATTTAATAATTGACCTCCCTCCAGGAACCGGTGATGTTCAACTTACTTTATCTCAACAAATACCCGTTACTGGCTCAGTCATTGTCACCACTCCACAACAAGTCTCGTTAATAGATGCTAAAAAAGGCTTAAAGATGTTTGAGAAAGTCGAAATTCCTGTATTGGGGATTATCGAAAACATGAGTACCCACGTTTGTAGCAACTGTGGTTATGAAGAAGCTATTTTTGGAGCTCATGGTGGCGAAAACATGGCTAAAGAATATAAGGTTGATTTTTTAGGTGCGCTTCCGCTTGATAAACGCATCCGTGAAGAGTCTGACAAAGGTAAACCGACTGTAACTGCTGAACCCAATAGTGATATCGCCTTAAAATATCGTAAAATGGCTCACAAAATTAGTGCCCAAATCGGCATTAAAAAACGTAACTACGCTAATGTGTTCCCTAATATAGTCATTCAAAATAATTAATTTCACTCATAAAGAGCTTTGCATTCAAGCAAAGCTCCTTTAGCTCCTTTAAAAATAATAAAAAATCATTCAATTAATCAATTAATTAATTAATTGTAAACAACTTTTTGAACTGAGCCACTTCAAGAATTTTAAGAACCGTTCCACTCACATTAATTAATTTTACCTTACGCTTATTACCCATCGTTTGCTCTCGCAAAAGCAACAGCATGCCTAATGCAGAGCTATCCATATAATGTGTTTTTGAAAAATCTAAATTAAAACAATTTTCAGGTGCCTTATATTTTTCACATATAGACTTAAATTCTTCATACTGACTTACATCAAAACTACTATCTAGTTTAAGGGTTATTAAGTCATCTTGTTCTTGAACCACGATACTCATAAATCATCTTCTTTTAACTCTAGCAATTTAACAGAGTCATTATCATTTTTAATGAATTTGCTTTTTATATTGAATAAAAGCATACCTGACACAGAAAATATAAAATAGCTTTCATTTGGATTTAAAGCTAATTTGAGACCTTTGCACGAGAGTATGCACGAGTAAAAATGGTTAAAATTCACCCGATTTTTGTTGAAAAACTTGCGAATAGCTAGCTATTCGCTGCATTTTCCGCCGCAATCAGGCAAATTTTCTCTCATTTTTCTTTCGCACCTATCTCGTGCAAAGGTCTCAATTTAAATTATAACAAGGCGAAAACTCCAAAACTTTACTGCAAACAATCCATACAAATACACCTAAAAAACAATATAATATCTGGCTTAATTTAAAAACTCATTAAGCCTATTATCGAACAGATGGTCGTTATTGCAACCTCTCTTTGTTCGCTCCATGCTTAAAACCGAATTTGTAAAGTGGAAACTCAGCAATGTCAGAAGCACAAACAGCCCCAAGAAAAATCCTAATCACAAGTGCACTACCTTATGCCAACGGCCCTATTCACCTTGGTCATCTTGTTGAGTATATTCAAACGGATATTTGGTCTCGTTTTCAAAAAATGCGTGGACATGAGTGCACCTACGTTTGTGCAGATGATGCGCATGGCACCCCCATTATGCTTAGAGCTCAAGCGGAAGGTATTACACCAGAAGCGTTAATTGCTAAATCGTCAGAAGAACATCAAGCAGATTTTGCTGGTTTTAATGTTAAGTTTGACCACTACCATAGTACCAATTCACCTGAAAATAAAACGTTTGCCGAATACATTTATAATGAGTTAAACGCTAAAGGTTACATTTCACGTAAAACCATCACTCAGGCATACGACCCTGAAAAAGAGATGTTTTTACCTGACCGTTTTGTAAAGGGAACTTGCCCTAAATGTAATTCTGAAGACCAGTACGGAGATAACTGTGAAGTCTGCGGTGCAACCTATAGCCCAACTGATTTAATTGATCCTAAATCAGCGGTTTCAGGTGCAACGCCTATTGAAAAAGAGACTGACCATCTGTTTTTTGAATTAGGACAGTTTGAAGATATGCTTAAGGAATGGACTCGAGCGGGTCACTTACAATCTCAAATAGCCAACAAACTTGATGAGTGGCTAGAGTCTGGACTTCGTGGCTGGGATATTTCACGTGATGCCCCTTATTTTGGTTTTGAAATCCCTGGAGAAAAAGATAAATTCTTTTATGTTTGGTTAGATGCCCCTATTGGGTATATGTCTAGTTTTAAAGCTTATTGCGATAAAACAGGGTTAGATTTTGACGAATACTGGAAGTCAGGGTCAACTACCGAACTTTATCATTTTATTGGTAAAGACATTATTAACTTCCATGCATTATTCTGGCCAGCGATGCTTTCTGGTGCGGGTTTTAGAACACCTAATGCAGTTTTTGCACATGGTTTTCTTACGGTTGATGGTCAAAAGATGTCTAAATCTCGTGGCACATTTATTATGGCCAAAACCTATCTTGAGCATCTAAACCCAGAATATTTACGTTACTACTATGCAGCTAAATTAAGTGGTCGCATTGATGATATTGACCTTAATTTAGAAGATTTTGCACAACGTGTTAACTCTGACTTAGTGGGTAAAGTAGTCAATATCGCTAGCCGCTGTGCCGGCTTTGTCGTTAAAAAATTTGATGGCAAGTTAGCTACATCTTGGTCTAATGATGCTAATGAGTTATATCAATCTTTTACGGCTAAGTCTGAAGAGATTGCTGATTTATATGAGCAACGTGAATATGGTCATGCAATGCGTGAAATTATGACATTAGCGGATAAGGCAAATGAATATATCGCAGAAACTGCACCATGGGTTTTAGCTAAAGAAGAAGGCAAAGAGACTGAGCTATTAGAGTCTGTTAGTGTTGGAATCAACCTATTCCGTGCGTTAATGAGTTATTTGGCTCCGGTTATACCTGAAACTGCGGATAAAGCTCGTGCGTTTTTAAATTTGGAATCTTGGGAATGGAATGCGATTCAAAAGCCATTAATGGGGCATGAGATTACTAAATTCAAAGCCTTATTAACGCGTTTAGAAATGCCGCAGATTGAAAAAATGATTGAAGCATCTGCAGAGTCTTTAGCGAATACTTCATCGGCACCTGACGGTAAAAAAGATGATAAAAAACCAAAATCAAATAAACAACAAAAACAAGAGACCGCACAAGTAAGCAATGAACTTGAACCGATTGCAGAACAAATAACAATCGATGACTTTGTTAAAATTGACTTACGCATTGCCAAAATCGTTAACGCTGAAGCGGTCCCTGAAGCTAAAAAGTTACTCAAATTAACATTAGACATTGGCCTTGAACAACGTCAAGTATTTGCAGGAATCAAATCCGCCTATGAACCAGAAGACTTAATTGGCAAGCTCACGGTTATGGTGGCAAACCTAGCACCCAGAAAAATGCGATTTGGTCTATCTGAAGGTATGGTTTTAGCAGCCGGTCCAGGTGGCAGTGACTTATATATTTTATCTCCCGATGAAGGAGCTATTCCAGGGCAAAGAGTCAAGTAACCAGGCCTGGTGAATACCATTTGGATTAAACTCAAAAGGAAACACTGTTAATGAAAGAATACATTCTCATTTTAATCAGCACGGTACTGGTTAATAACTTTGTATTAGTCAAGTTTTTAGGCTTATGCCCTTTTATGGGGGTTTCTAAAAAAACTGATGCAGCTTTAGGAATGGGACTAGCAACGACTTTTGTATTAACTTTATCTTCCGTTTTAAGTTACCTAATCTTTACTTATCTTTTAGAACCTTTTGGGTTGGAATATCTGCAAACAATCGCTTTTATTTTAGCGATTGCTGCAGTCGTTGGCTTTACGGAAATGGCCATTCATAAAACCAGCCCTGCTCTTTACCAAGTATTAGGGATTTATTTACCGCTGATTACGACCAATTGCGCCGTTTTAGGTGTGGCATTATTGAATGTGGGTGAAAAGAATGACTTTATTGCTTCTGCTTTCTATGGCTTTGGAGCCGCTATTGGCTTTACGTTAGTCATGGTGTTATTTGCCTCCATTCGTGAACGCGTTGAGGTTGCTGATGTTCCAGGACCGTTTAAAGGTGCTCCTATTGCTTTAATCACAGCAGGCTTAATGTCTATGGCATTTATGGGCTTTGGTGGATTGGTGTAAAGATTTATGATAGAAGCAATTTTAATTTTTGTTGGGCTTGCGATAGTATTTGGACTTTTGCTTGGGTACGCCTCGGTACGCTTTAAAATAGAAGGTAATCCCACCGCTGAACGTATTGACAAAATCTTACCGCAAACCCAGTGTGGTCAATGCGGTTATCCAGGCTGTAAACCCTATGCGGAAGCACTTGCCAAAGGCGAAACTGAGGTAAATAAATGCGTTCCAGGCGGGACAGAAGTCATGATTCTCATTTCCGAAATCACCGGTCTTGAACCTAAAGAGATGGAAACCGTCGAAGAGGAAGACAAACCTAAAGAAGTTGCTCGCATTAACGAAGATCTTTGCATTGGTTGCGTGTTATGTATTAAAGCGTGCCCAGTTGACGCTATTTTAGGCGCAACTAAATTAATGCACACCGTCATTGAAAAAGAGTGCACCGGCTGTGAGCTTTGTGTACCTGTTTGCCCGGTTGATTGTATTGATATGCAGCCAATTCCTCTATCAACCCGCAACTGGAAATGGCCAGAACCTGACGAAACGATTGCAATAGAAACCATTAACCAGCAAAGCGACATCAACAAGCCTAATCAAGGAGAGGTTTAATGTCTATTTTGGCCAGTATTGTTAACAAAATTGCTCCTATTTACCCTCAAGCAAAGCGCTGGTTGCATAGTTTTAATGGTGGAGTCTTCCCACAATATCGAAAAGAGCTCTCTTCTAGCCAGCCAATTCGTGAACCGATTATTCCAGAACGTCTAGTCATGCCCTTACAACAACAAGTAGGTCAACCTGCTGAACTCTTGGTAAAAGTTGGGCAAACCGTCAAAAAAAATCAATTAATTGCTCGTTCATCTAAAGATGCTAATAAAGCCTTAGTAGTACCTATTCATGCTCCTACTTCGGGGGTAATTGAAGAGATTGCAAACTACACTCTTCCGCACCCTTCTGGTTTGCAGGATGTTGCAATCATCATCAAACCAGACCATTTAGATGAAAGCATAAAAAACCCACTCAAGGTCTCCGGTGAAAGCCCAAACAATCCAAAAGAATTAAAAGAGATTTTGCTCAACGCGGGCATTGTTGGCATGGGGGGCGCAGGGTTTCCAACCTATGCAAAAATTCCGAATGAACCTGGCAAAATCCACACCTTATTGATCAATGGCGCAGAGTGCGAACCCTTTATTACTTGTGATGATTTAATCATGCAAACTGAAGCGAATGCCATTATCCAAGGTGCGCTGATTACCGCTCAAGCTTTAGGTTCAAGCAAAATTATATGTGGTATTGAAAGTAATAAACCTGCCGCAATAAAATCTATGCAAAAAGCCGCTAAAGATACTTTAGTTGAAATTATTGTGGTTCAATCGGTTTACCCAATGGGAGGGCAAAAACAGCTTACTCAAGAATTGACCGGAATCGAAATGCCGCATAAAGCTCATGCGGTCGATATTGGATTGTTAATGATGAATGTTGCTACCTTTGCCGCCATTCATAATGCAGTTCGTTTTGGCGAGCCACTTACCTCTCGCTTAGTTAGCGTAACCGGCTTAGGTTTAGCAGAACCTTTTAATATTAAAGCCTTAATTGGTACCCCTTTTGAAACCTTAGCTCAAGCAGCAAAGCCAAAATTTCCACTCAATTATCCGTTAATTATGGGTGGCCCAATGATGGGCTTTAAGGTTCAAGACAACCAAGTACCGGTAATTAAAACCACTAACTGTATTTTAGCTAATCCTCCTGAGCCAGTAGAGATGCAAATGCCCTGCATTCGTTGTGGTGAGTGTATGGATGCTTGCCCAGTTAACTTACTACCACAACAGATGTACTGGCACAGTTATGCCCATGAGTTTGAAAAAGTAGAAAAGCTTAACGTTTTTGATTGTATTGAATGTGGTTGTTGTAGCTATGTTTGCCCAAGTCATATACCGTTAGTGCAGTATTACCGCCACGCAAAATCAGAAATTAAAGAAATTCATGCTGAAGAAAAAGCGACTGAACTGGCTAAACAACGTCATGAATTTAAACTTGCACGAATTGAACGTGAAAAACAAGAACGCGAAGCTCGCTTAAAAGCGAAAAAAGATGCGGTAAAAAAACAGGCTGAAAACAAAGCTGATTCAGAAAGCACCTCTAAACCAAAAGGCAAAGCAAGTGCAGCTGCTGCAGCGGCTAAAGCGGCAGCAGCAAAAAGAGCTGCGGCCAAAAACACCGCTTCTGGTTCTGCAGATGAAACGGCTACGTCGGCTACTTCTGACAATATCCCGCCTGCTAGAAGAAAAGCCATTGAAGCGGCTAAACAAGCTACTCATCAAGCTTCGAAACAAGCTAGGGATAATAATGGCAATATATCTAGCCCTAAAGATGCAGCCAAAGCAGCAGCCATGGCGGCGGCTAAAAAACGTGCCGATGCAAAAAAAGCTAAAAAACAGTCTGATTCTTTAGATAACAACAAAACGCGTGATGTAGAACCGTCCGTATCTAAAGACCCAAAACAAGCAGCCAAAGCAGCCGCCATGGCTGCTGCAAAAGAACGTGCTCAGGCAAAAAAAGCGACTCAAAAAGATACAGAGGTAGAGCAAGCGCCAGACTTAACGACAAACTTAACTCAAAACACCGAAGAAACCCCAGCATCCAAAAAAGAAGCGGCGCGTAAAGCGGCAATGCAAGCAGCAAGAGCCGCTGCTAAAAAGCGCAAAGCAGATTCTCAATCAAAAGCCCAAACTAAGAATGCGCAAAATAATGAGGATGCATCTAACTCTAAGCAATCTAATCAGCCAATCACTGAAGCTTCATCCCAACAAGTGGATAAACAAGCTGATAGACAAACTGATAGACAAACTGATAAACAAGATAAAAAACAAAAAGCAATGCAATTAGCTAAGGCCAATGCAGCTAAAAAAGCCGCTGAAAGAGCTGCGTTAAAAAAAATTCAAGAAAATTCTGAGGATACTCAATCGTGAATGCCCCCGAACTAAGTTCTTCACCTTACACTCATAATAATCAAAATGTTCGTAAGGTCATGTTGCAAGTTCAGATTGCGGCTTTACCTGCACTTTTTACACATATCTACCTTTTTGGTTTTGGTATTGTCGTGCAATGGATACTAGCGGTAATGACCTTACTGATAGTGGAATACGTTATGCTAAGAATGCGTGGCCGACCTGTGCTACCTTTTATTACCGATATGAGTGGATTAATTACCATAACGGGTCTTGTGTTTTGTATTCCTCCTGACTCCCCTTGGTGGATTATTGTAAGTGGTAGTACATTTGCCTTAATTTTTGGTAAACATCTTTATGGTGGCTTGGGTTATAACCCTTTTAACCCTGCCATGTTAGGTTATGCTTTTCTTTTAATCTCATTCCCCGTACAAATGACTCAATGGACCTTGCCAAGTAGTTTAAGTGGCCACTCTATTAGTTTTCTGGAATCTGCTTATTACATTTTTACAGGGCATATTCCTGGCATGAATTTGGATGCTCTTACCGGAGCAACGCCTTTAAATTCAGTTCGTACAGGATTATCTCAAGGCATTACGGTTGTAGATTCAATTAGAACTGAAGCGTCGAGTCATTTATTTGGTTTATCAAGCTGGGGCTGGGTAAATGTCGCCTTTATGGTGGGTGGTGTATGGATGATAATTACCCGTTCTATCAGCTGGCAATTTCCTGTTGGCTTTTTGGGTGCTCTTGGCCTAATGAGTTTTATCTTTAACCAAATTGACCCTAACCTATATCCACCAATGAGCTTCACCTTATTGAGTGGTGGAACGATGTTGGCAGCATTTTTTATTATTACTGATCCCGTCACGGCCAGTACAACGCCAAAAGGCCGGTTTATCTATGCTTGCGGAATAGGCATATTGGTTTACGTTATCCGTAACTGGGGAGCCTTTCCTGATGGTATCGCGTTTGCGATTTTATTAATGAACATTGCGGTTCCTTTAATAGACCAATACACTCAACCACGTGTATTTGGCCACAAACGTTAGAGGTTGATTTAATGAATAACACAACCCAACAACTTATTAAAACAATGTTTAGTTCAGCAGGTAAACTGACCTTATTTGTGCTTTTAAGCATTATCCTGCTATTAAGTATTAAAGCCTTAACCGCCCCGGCTATTGAGAAAGCGGAACGTGAAAACTTACTAAATACCTTTGGTCAAGTTTTACCGAAAGCACTTTATAATAACGACCCGCTTGCAAACACTTATACAATCAATGACCCTAACTATTTAAAACTATTGGGTACGTCACAACCAGTTACCGTTTATCGTGCCTTTAAAGACCAACAACCAGCAGGAGCGATTTTTAGTGCCATCGCACCCAATGGATATTCTGGCAACATCTATATATTAATTGGTGTTTATCCTGATGGTCGTATTTCTGGCGTACGCGTCATAAAGCATAAAGAAACACCAGGCCTGGGTGATAAGGTTGAGATTAATAAAACTAAGTGGGTATTAGAATTTGATGGCCGCAAAGTGCGTGATGACAATGATCCACGCTGGGCAGTAAAAAAAGATGGCGGTGATTTTGACCAATTTACAGGTGCAACCATTACACCAAGAGCCGTGGTAGGCGCCGTAAAACACGCATTACTGGTGGTTAATGATTTAGGAGAACGTTTGTATGAGTAATGCAACAACGACCAACCCTGCTGACAATGAAACAGCCGTTGATAAAAAGCCATTTTGGCATGATTACAAAATCATAATAGAAAATGGACTTTGGAACAATAACCAAGCACTCGTTGCCCTTCTTGGGCTTTGTCCGCTATTAGCTGTGTCAAATAATACTATTAATGGCCTGGGGCTTGGTCTAGCGACCCTACTGGTTTTAGTTTTATCTAATGCCTTGGTCTCTGCAATACGTAACCATGTTTCAGATGAAATTCGTATTCCTGTTTTTATCGCTATTATTGCTACGATGGTTACGGTCATTGATTTATTAATGAATGCTTACTTTCATACGCTACATGGCATCTTAGGTATCTTTATTCCATTGATTGTTACCAACTGCGCTATTTTAGGCCGTGCGGAGGCTTATGCGTCTAAAAATAATATCGATAAAGCCATTGTTGATGGATTCTTTATGGGCTTAGGTTTTCTATTGGTCCTCACGTTACTAGGTGCTTTACGAGAGGTGATCGGCAACGGCACTCTTTTTGATCAAGCTTACTTAATGTTTGGTGAAGATGCTCGTAGTTGGACCATACACTTTGGTGATAATTATCAAGGCGTATTATTAGCCATATTACCTCCAGGTGCCTTTATTGGTTTAGGACTTATTATCGCTTTTAAAAACTGGTTTGACGCCCGCAAAATTGCCAAACAACAAAACCAATTAGGCATTCAAGTCTCTGTTACCTCAATGGTCACCAAATAACGTCATGAATAAAGCGAAACGTCTTGAAATCTTTGAACGCCTAAGTGAAGCTATTCCTAACCCGGAAACCGAACTTAACTACTCCACCCCTTTTGAGTTATTAATTGCGGTTATTTTGTCCGCACAAGCGACTGACAAAGGGGTGAATATTGCGACAGATAAACTCTTCCCTATTGCCAATACACCAGAAGCCATCTACGCTTTGGGGGAAGAAGGTTTAAAAGAGTACATTAAAACCATTGGTCTGTTTAATACCAAAGGTGCCAATATCATTAAAACCTGCAAAATGTTAATCGACCTACATCATTCTGAGATACCAGATGACCGTAAAGCCTTAGAAGCCTTACCGGGTGTTGGTCGTAAAACAGCCAATGTCGTTTTAAATACTGCCTTTGGGCACCCAACAATGGCTGTGGATACCCATATATTTCGTGTATCAAACCGCACTAAATTGGCACCAGGTAAAAATGTTCTTGAAGTTGAAATGAAACTACTCAAAAACATCCCTAAAGAGTACCTTATTCCCGCACACCATCTTTTAATCTTACACGGGCGATACACATGTACGGCTCGTAAACCCCATTGTGGTGCTTGCTGTATTTATGACTTATGCGAATTTAAAGAAAAAACAGAATAACCAGGCTTGGTAGCTTAAATAAGCAAGTTTTTGAGTAACTCATAATCTACTCTCTAATGATATTATTTAATTGAGACCTTTGCACGAAATAGGCACGAAAGAAAAATGAGGGAAAATTTGCCTGATTGCGGCGGAAAACTTAGGGAATAGCTAGCTATTCGCAAGTTTTTCAACAAAAATCGGGTTAATTTTAACCATTTTTACTCGTGCATACTCTCGTGCAAAGGTCTCTAATTACCAACGATCCCCTCAAAACAAACTTACCAGGCCTGGTAAAACGATGAAAGGTTAATATGTTTTACACTTCTGAAAGAGATAAACTCAGACAATTTTATGCCGATACCTGGCAAAAAGCGCGTCATGGTTTACCGATGGATGCCATGGAAACCATGGTGGCTAATGTGATTGAACTCCATCCTGAATACCAATCCATGTTACAAAATGAGAAACATCTTGGTAATGAATACAAACCTGAAGATGGTGAAACCAATCCCTTTTTACACATGGGAATGCATTTAGGTTTACAAGAACAAGTCTCTATGGATAGACCCGCAGGTATTCAAGCAGTATACCAACAACTTGGAGAACGCTTGGGCGATGTTCACAAGACAGAGCATGCCATGATGGACTGTTTAGCAGAATCTCTTTGGATTGCTCAGCGAGATCAAGTTGAACCTGATGAACAAGCCTATTTAGCCTGCTTAAGACAACTACTCTTTAAATAACTGATTTAGCTCAAGGATACGCATATGTTAAAGATTCAAAATCTTTTAAAGACATCTCTATCAAAAAATATCTCATTGCTGTTTTTAAGTCTATTTTTGCTTGCAATGTCACCCTTAACCAAAGCTGCACAAAATTCAGTATTTGTATCCGCTAACTGGGTTAAAAAGCACCAGTCTTCAGTTAAAGTTATTGATTTAAGTGATCGAGCTAATTACCTAAAATTTCATCTTCCTAATGCAATGTGGGTGAACTATAGCTGGTTAATCAAGCCACAGAATGGACTCAGCTTAAGTGGCGGTGATAAATATATGGCAAATGTATTTTCTCAATTAGGCATTAATAATAACGATAATATTGTGATTTATGATGATATGGGTGGTTTAAATGCAAGCCGGCTTTACTGGGAATTTACAAAACTCAATCACAAACAAGTTCATATTTTAGATGGAGGGATTGTTAATTGGGTTTTAAGCGGCAATAAAGTCACACAAAAACTCCCTACTCAACCTAAAAAAGTTAATTACCAAGTTCCGGTTAACACTTCAACGGATGCCTTAACCGCTAATAAAGCTGAAGTAATAGCGGCTATTAAAGACAATAAAACCGCGTTAATAGATGCCCGAAGCCAAGAGGAATATGAAGGAATTGCTAAACAGAAACGCAGTGGGCATATTCCAAGTGCTTTATGGTTTGATTGGTCTATGGCCGTGAATACCACTGATGGTTATAAACAACAGCCTAAAGATAAGTTATTAGAGAAATTAAGAGCGAAAAGTATTAATGATTTAAACCAACCTATTATCGTGTACTGTGATACCGCACATAGAGCATCACGCACGTTTACCATGTTAAAAAGTATTGGCTTCAACAATATCAAACTCTACGATGGCTCTATGCAAGAATACAGTATAGATAAATCTTTGCCGCTAAAACTTGGTTCACGCCCTTAATAATTAGCTTTACAAAATGCCCAGCGACTCCCTAAAAATGCTTAACTCTAATGTTGTAAATTCAAAGGTTACCATCTACACCGATGGAGGTTATTTTGAAAAAATTGATATTGGGGGCTGGGGATTAGTTATCTTTGAAAATGACAAAGAAGTTTACAGAGACTCTGGTTGGCAGCGTCAAACCTCCAGTTTAGAGATGGAGTTAACCGCTGCACGCAATGCCCTTGAATACCTGAAAAGTCAAAATTCAATGTATTCTAATCAATCAGAAATGACTCAGCATTCTTGTCTCGATTCGTGTAACACTCTATACACCGATTCTAAAATTATTATTGAAGGTTTAACTGAAAAGTATAGCGTGTGGTGTCAAAATCAATGGCGCGTTAAATCAGGAAAAACGGTTGTCTACAAAGAATTATGGCAAGCCTTATCCAGCTTAACAACTAGCTTAGATATTCACTGGCAGTGGGTTAAAGGCCATAATGGAAATCAAGGCAATACCATTGCGGATCAGCTTGCTAGAGAAGCTGTATTACAGAGAAAATGCAGTTAATAGCGAGTTATCGAAAAATATTTAAGCCACAATCAAGCACCGTTAAGCATTTTTATTAAGCCTACAAACCAACGCATACAGACTCGACCTAACAATTAAAACTCTGTTCAAGCATTAAAACTCAATTCAAGCATAGTCGCATCATCTTTAAGTGGCTGACCTTCACTAAACATCTCAAGACGATTTAGCATTATGTCAATTGATAACGATTGTTTAGCAATCTCATCAATAACTTTCAAGACATTTTCTGCCCCAAAATACTGTTTTTGTGTATTTATCGCCTCACTAATTCCATCGGTATAAACAAACAATTTATCCCCCATCGTTATATCAAATCTAGCCGGCTGGACGTTATGTTGACTAAACTCAACAATCCCTAATGCAAGCGATATAGAAGGAATTAAAGTGAAGGTTTGTTGGTCATAAAAGATAGCATCAGGCAATCCAAAATTCCAGATAGTTACCTGGTTTTGAGTTTTATCCCAATCAATATAAACTGCAGCTAAAAATTGATTAGTCGGTAATTTACAAAACAATTCGTTATTTATCACCTTAAGAATAAATTCAGCAGAATGATTTTCCTCAACTAAAGCATAAAACAGGGAAGAAGCCAAAGGGCCAGCAATAGCGGCATGTAATCCATGCCCGGTAAAATCGCCCATTAAAATCTGTTGATGATTATCTTGATTGGTTGCCGATAGGACTATATCACCGCTAGATTTTTCAATGGGTAGAGACATAACGTCTAGGTTATTTGAATCAAAACGTTTATCAGCATGCATACTTTCTAAAATCTGCTCTATATAAGAGCGTTCTTTTTTCAGGACTTGATTATGATGTTCCAATATTTTTCTAGTAAAACTGAGTTCAAGCTGAGTATTAATTCGCGCTAATAAAATCGCCTCTGTAAACGGTTTAGTAATGAAATCTACCGCTCCCATTTGCAGACCTTTTTTTTCATCATCAACTTTCATCATTGCGGTTAAAAAAATAACGGGGATATGATGAGTGGCAGGATTTTCTTTTAGCGCTTTGCAGACCTCATAGCCAGAGATTCCCGGCATGTTAATATCTAATAAAATTAGGTCTGGTATCGTATCTTTCACAAAGTCTAAACACAACTCTCCGCTTTCAAGCATAGTAAGTTGGTAGCGATTTTCAATCATATCTTCTATGATAAATCGATTCATCGGTTCATCATCAACAGCCAAAATAAGAGGTTTATCAAAAAACCTAAATTTATTCAGAGGCATCATTAACTCCATCTACTGCGTATAAAGGTACAGGTAACGTAAACCTAAATACCGCACCTTGAACGGCATTTTGAACAGTCCAATTTTCACCCCAAATTTTACCTTTGTGAGCGGAAATAATTTCCTTACTTATGGCTAAGCCAAGCCCCGTCCCCCCTGTATTAGCAGCAGAGAGTTTACTTTGGATGAACTTATCAAATATCAGATCAATTTCATCGGAATTTATTCCATCACCGCTATCTTGTAAAGAAAATACGATTGACTCAGAACCATTAGTCTCAACAGAAATTTCAATTTTCTGGTTTTGAGGGGTGTGCCTAATAGCATTACTTAATAAATTGGAAATAACCTGGGCAATTCGGCTTTCATCAAAGACTGCCATGTAGTCAGATTCTTGAACAATGAGTTCAATATTTTTTTCTTTTAACAAAGGAGATTGTTCATTAATACACGCTAAAATGACCGGCTTAATATTTTGATATTTAAAATCGAACTGCATCATTCCTGACTCTAGTTTTTCAGAGTCTAAGACATTATTTAGTAATGACATTAATCTTTGCGCACTGCTATTAATATTCTTAAAATAACGCTGTAACTGTTCTTGAGAAGCGCTTAAATAGCGAGATTCGCCTAATTGTGAATAGCTTAGCACTCCATGAAGAGGGGTTCTAATATCATGAGACATCTTAGCTAAGAAGTCTGACTTTGCTTTATTGGCCGCAATTGCATGCTCTCTTGCCAATTTCAATTTGCTCTCAAGTTGTTTAGGCTTAGAGATATCTCTAAATGCAATGTGAACAACCGTTCTTCCAAAGTACTCTAGGCGTGTTAATACTATATCCGTCCAAAATTCCTCTCCGTTTGCTCGTTTATTGACCCACTCATAACGGTGAGTTCCCTTTTCTAAACAGATCTGTAACATCCTAAAACCTTTACGATATGAAAGCTCTCCATCAGGTTGATACTTAGGCGCAAAGACTCTGTTAGGCAAACTTAAAAGTTGTTCTTTTGATTTATAACCAAAAATTTTCACTGTCGCTTGATTGCAATCTACAACATGACGACCCTCACTAATAAAAATTCCATCAGCAGATTTTTCAAAAATCGTTTCAAAAGCTTGCTTTTGGTCATTCAGATCCCGTGTTGCTTTATTAATTTCTTTTTGAAGCTGAGCATTACTTAAACTTAAGTCTCTATTAATAATTTGCTCTGTAATATTTCGAACAAATGCAATCGTGACATATTCATTTTTCATTTTAAATTTATTAGCACTCACCTCAACATCAATTTGTTGCCCATTATTATCTTGATGAATCGTTTGGAAGAGTCGCTTTTTACCCACTTCAATGCCCGCACAAATATCAGCTATTTCCTCAGCACTATATTTACAATCAATTTGGCTTATACTCATTCTCAACAAGTCTTCTCGAGAGTAACCTAATACCTTACAAGCTTCATCATTTACATCCAAAATAGAGCCATCACACCTTAGTAAATAATACGCTTCTGAACTTTGATTAATGATATCTTGATAATGCCTTTTCTGGCTATTAAGAATGGTTTCTCTTTGCTTGATTTTTAACCAAAAACGTAATAACCAGAAAATGAGTAAACTAAATAAAAGACTAAGACCTAATCCTTTTACCCAGAATTTTTGCAACGATTGATGACTGAGTATTTTGTATTCTGGTATATCTTTAAGATTTATTGCAATTAGCATTTTCCAAGATTTATCGGCAAAAGGCATTAAATACTCATTCTCTCGATAAAGCTTTCCACTCTTATCATAAGACTTTCCAGAAGAGAAAAATGAGTCTAAAGGACTTTGCTTATCAAAAAAAGACAGTCTAAGATTCTTCTCAATTAATGAATTAGCACGAAGATTTTCAATAAAACGTTTTAGATTAAAGCGTAAGACAACATAACCCTTAAAAGTTTGTTGATTATCATAGACGGCTTGATAAAAAAGGGTGTTAACACCATTTGTGTTAGATTGAATAACAGAATGTGGAGTGGTAGCGATTGTTAATTTGCTTTGTTCAGCAAGCAACATAGCCTGTTTTTCAGAGGCATTTAAATGAACATCTGAGCCAATCAACTTATCATTTTCTTCAATAGAAGAAACGTATCTAAAAACGGCATAGTTATGATTCTCATTGGTGAGAAACACCTCAGCATAACGCTCAAAATCTTGTTTAGATATATTCTTAGACAGCTTGAACAAGGCGGCCAAACTATTTAAACGTTCAAGCTCTCTTTTTAAGGCGTTGGTAATCGTATTATTCGCATTAACAGAAACTTGATTGAACGTATTCTCCAAAATTTCAATATGTTTACTTTCTGAATGATTTTTCCACTCCCAAGAGATTAGCAATCCTAAAAAAAAGACTGAAGCACTCAAGAAATAAATAAGTTTATTTGATAATTTAAACGTCACGAAGAAATTATATTCCTAGAATTTTGGAGCCCATAGACACATGCGAAGGTCTCATATTACAAGATAAATCCATTCTAACTGATACATAAACTCATGGCGTAAATTTATGTATAGCTGCTCTTAATATGCGAATTCAAGAGTTCTTGTTTAAGAGGAATACCCATAATTATTTTAAGGGCGATATTCAAGATAATATTCGTTAATATAAATGCTATAAGAGACCTTTGCGCGAGAGTATGCACGAGTAAAAATGGTTCTAGGTGCCCCTTGAGGGTAAAAATTCACCCGATTTTTGTTGTACCCCAAGGGTACTTCCGATGGGCGACAACTTGCGAATAGCTAGCTATTCCCTACGTTTTCCGCCGCAATCAGGCAAATTTTCCCTCATTTTTCTTTCACACCTATCTCGTGCAAAGGTCTCTATAAATCACTCATAAAGACCTTCGTACGAACCGGAGAGGTAAAAAAGTGAAAACATTCTTTAGATTTTTAGCCTAAATATAGAGGATTATTGACTTTTTTACATTCATCCACTCTTGTAAAGAAAGGTCTCTCATATTCACTTAAAGGTTTTTATTATGCTTAAAGTCTCACAAATTGCACCAGCCATCTCAAGTCCTAATCACAATAACCAGATGATTCATCTTGCTGATTTTAAAGGACATAAAAATGTTGTACTATATTTTTACCCAAAAGATGATACCCCAGGGTGTACGATTGAGGCCAATGACTTTACCGCTTTAGCCAATGAATTTTCTGAGGCAAATACCGTGGTTATTGGGGTAAGCAAAGATGATTGCGGCAGCCACCAGGCTTTTATTGAAAAGTTTGGACTTAAGGTTGCACTATTAGCCGATACTTCAGGCGAAGTTTGCGAAGCTTACGATGTTTGGCAATTAAAAGAAAAAAATGGTGTCTCTAAAATGGGCATTGTTCGTTCGACTTTTATTATAGATAAAAGCGGTACATTAGCTTATGTTGAATATGGCGTTTCACCAGACGGACATGCTGCCGCTATGTTAGAAAAAGTGAATGCTCTATAACAGACCTTTAAAAACGGCTTTGCAAGACTGAAAATGGTTATAAACCAGATTTTAATACAAAAAACGAGTGGCTCAATGGTTAAAAGTAGAAAATTCAACTTAATCTGACAGAACAACAGTCAAATACTATTCTAATTTAATACCCCACCATAATGAGATTAGAATTATTTTCACTTCTGCGGCGCTTTACATTGAAGCTTGGACAAACGCCATAAGTCCCCTTGTAATAAATGGTGCAAGGTTCTTAGCGTATTGAACGGTAAAAAAACGCTGCTGTTTGAGCGTAGCTAGTTCAGCGTTTTCAGTTCACAAGCTTAGAACTTGCCCATTTATGGAGCGGGGTTTGTTTTTTTGGTTACTTTTTGCCAAATTGCAAAAAGTAACGGGAAGCCTGCGTGACAAAATTTAAGGCAAAGGCGTAATATTTTAAAAGGCTTCTCAATCGCTGTACTGTCTGATTAAATCTAAGCTTTTACAAATTAAACACGTCCTACTTTAAACTTGCGGCCTTTAATTTTATTTTGGTTTAAACCACGCACGACTTCTGCTTCATAACCACGTTCAATGGCCACGTAACTAGAGTGATCAACCACATCTATTTTTCCCACGTGTTTGCCTTCTAAACCAACTTGCTTAGTAATTGCTCCCAAAATATCTCCGCGGCGCACTTTGTCTTTACGACCACCAGAAATATAAAGTGTTACATATTCTGGCTGAACTCGATTAGACCGAGACTGCGGCAAACGTTCAATAGATTCATATTCCAGAGCATGACCTTGATAGCTACTCAAGTGGTCTAATTTATAACGCTCTTTTTCAGTAAAAAGAGTAATCGCCTTACCTTCTAAACCTGCACGCCCTGTTCGACCAATACGGTGAGTATAAGTCTCTTGATTACGTGGCAATTCATAGTTAATAACCGCGGGTAGCGCTTCAATATCTAAACCTCGAGCAGCGACATCTGTTGCTACTAAAAAATTGGTACTGTGGTGTTTAAAACGAATCAAAATTTGCTCTCGTTCTCGCTGTTCCATATCGCCATGCAAGGCAACGGCATCAAAACCTTTCTCTTCAAGAAAATCCATGACTTCTTGTACCAACGCTTTGGTATTACAAAAAATCATCGCATGTTCAAATTCATTCACTGACAATATACGCACTAAACTCGCCAGCTTATCTTTGTGATGACACATATAAAACAACTGTTCAATGCTTGCAGAATCATGATGTGACTCAACCGCAATTTGCATAGGATTCTTTTGAAAACGGCGACTAATGTATTCAATATCATCGGGAAAGGTTGCCGAAAACAATAAGGTTTGGCGCGTGTGTGGCGTATAACCAATAATATCGACCATCTCTACTTTAAAACCCATCTCTAACATACGGTCAGCTTCATCCAACACTAGAGTATGGATTTGTGAAATATCGAGATTATTTTTTTGAATATGATCTTTTAAACGCCCTGGTGTACCCACAACAATATGTGCACCATGTTCTAAAGACGCAATTTGGGGACGCATGGGAATTCCGCCCGATAAGACGATAATTTTTATATTCGATTGAAAACGAGCTAAACGTCTAAGTTCTTCAGCAACCTGATTACTTAGTTCTCTTGTTGGGCAAATAACCAAACCTTGAACGGTCATATTAGACATATCCAATTTATTCAGCATCGGAATACCAAACGCGGCTGTTTTACCACTCCCCGTTTTGGCTTGAGCAATTAAATCATGCCCACCCAATGCCAAAGGTAACGCCTCGTTCTGAATTGGGGTCATCGATGTATAGCCCAATTGGGTAAGGTTATTTAACTGAGACTTAGGTAAATCAAGATGTTCAAAATTGCTTGGCATGGGATTACTCATTTGGATTATTTTGTATTGACTACAGAGACAGGAAAGTTTTAAAAATAGTTTTTACCAGGCCTGGTAAATTTAAAACTAAGTTGCCATTTAGCGACTTATCGCTCTTATTGAGAGAAAGTTATCTCATTTAAACATTTACTCTCTTCATGACTTCCTGATTTGTGAATTCGTGTCTTTGTGTCTTTGTGGTATCAAAAACTTACCATTCGTGTTTACTGGCATAATAAGAAAATGCCGCCATAAAAGCCGTCTCTTGGAATTTTTTAAGGCCTGTTTCTGCAAAACTAATTGGTAAAGGATAATGTTTTAAATGCACTTTTTGGTCACTTGCAGACATTAAAACAACCTTTAAACCATCAATCAACTGAATCGCTGCTTCAAGTTTAAAGCCATTAGCTCCACCCGCAAACTTGCCTTTTTTCATACGCTCTTTAATGACAACGGTATCAATTTGATAATCTGTCATTAACTGCTTGAACGTCTTTTGAAAATATTGCAGGTCATTAACGGTATCTGGGTTTTGGCAGGTAATACGACGCACACGACACTCAGGTAGGTTAAAAATCTCGTTATCAACGGTTAGTAAACTAATTACCGCATCATTACCACTCAGCTCTACACCACAAATTCGCATCATGTTATTTATTCCTTTTTGTCTCTTAGTGACCTTTGCAAAGGCCTCTCTTGGCTTTAAATTAAAGTCATTACTTTTTTGACCAAGTATCGCGCAAGGCAACCGTGCGGTTATAAACTTGTTGTTCTCCCGATTGATTATCTCTACAGAAATAACCCTCGCGTTCAAATTGGTACGCCTGTTCAGGCTTTGAATCAACCAGGCCTGGTTCAATATAGCCCTGTTTTACACTTAATGATTCTGAATTAATCACCGCTTCAAAATTATCTTCTTTTGCTGGGTTTTCTACTGTAAACAAACGGTCATATAATCTAAATTCAGCAGGCACCGCTTTAGAAGCTTCAACAAAATGAATAACGCCTTTTACCTTACGTCCATCCGCTGGGTTTTTACCATGCGTGTCAGGGTCATAGGTACAATAAACCGTCGTCACATTGCCATCTGCATCATACTCAACACGTTCACCTTTAATCACATACGCATTACGTAAGCGCACTTCTTTATCTAACGCCAAACGCATAAACTTGCGGTTTGGTGCCACTTCAGAGAAGTCTGCACGGTCAATATACAACTCTTTACCAAAGAAGATTTCACGTTTACCCATCTCTTCGTTTTGCGGATGAATCGGCGCCATTAATGCTTGTGGCTCACCCTCATAGTTTTCAATCACTAATTTAATAGGGTCTAATACGGCCATTGAACGCGGTGCTACTTTATTTAAGTCATCACGTACTGCCGCTTCTAAAACCGTCATTTCGGTCATACTATCGACTTTAGAGATACCAATACGTTCGGCAAAATCACGAATAGATGCAGGCGTATAACCACGACGACGCATACCAGAAATAGTGGGCATACGAGGGTCATTCCAACCTTCTACCAAATTATCATCCACCAACTGATGTAACTTACGCTTAGACATTACCGTGTATTCTAAGTTTAAGCGCGAAAACTCATACTGATGTGGGCGGTCTGGCTTATTAAAATCATTTAAATGCTCTAATACCCAGTCATACAAACGGCGGTTGTCTTGAAACTCTAAGGTACATAAAGAGTGAGTAATGCCTTCAATCGCATCAGAGGTACAGTGCGCAAAGTCGTACATTGGGTAAATGCACCATTTATCGCCCGTTTGGTGATGGTGTTCAAAACGCACTCTATAAAGCGTTGGATCGCGCATACACATAAAAGAAGATGCCATATCAATCTTGGCACGCAATACACACTCACCCTCTTTAAACTCTCCGTTTTTCATTTTGGTAAACAGAGCTAAGTTCTCTTCAACAGAAGTATCGCGATATGGGCTATCTTTACCAGGTTCTTTTAAAGAACCACGATATTCTCGGCTTTCTTCTGCATTTAAAAAGCAAACATAAGCCAAACCTTTTTCAATTAATTCAGTAGCATATGCATAAAATTGATCAAAGTAGTTTGATGAATAGCAAATTTCATCCGCCCACTGAAAACCTAACCAGTTCACATCATTTTTGATAGAATCAACATACTCCATGTCTTCTTTTGCAGGGTTAGTATCATCAAAACGAAGATTACATTTACCGTTATAATCGGCAGCCGTACCGAAGTTTAAGCAGATTGATTTAGCGTGACCAATGTGCAAATAGCCATTAGGTTCTGGTGGAAAACGTGTATGAACTTGCTTATGCTTTTGCTGAGCTAAGTCTTCGTCAATAATATTGCGAATAAAGTTTACTGGGCGATCAACTGCTTCGGATTTACCGTTATTACTCATCTATCTAAAAACCTGTTAAATGCTATTGAAACCGGCCTAACGAACTACCAGGCCTGGTAAGAAATAAATAGCGCAAATTATAGCATTATTGACCATGTCTTTAGATAAATATAAGGTGAGACCTTTGCACGAGAGTATGCACGAGTAAAAATGGGTAAAATTCACCTGATTTTTGTTAAAAACCTTGAGAATAGCTAGCTATTCCCTGCGTTTTCCGCCGCAACCAGGCAAATTTTTACTCATTTTTCTTTCACACCTATATCGTGCAAAGGTCTCAAAGTAACCAGGCCAGGTGTAAGTATTCGCATATAAAACTAACTTGCACTAAGCTAATCAAAAATTGCAACAAATACTTTTCAAGATAAAAAATAAAAAAGGATAAAAATGGCTTTAGCTTGCGCAAGACATATTCTAGTTAAAACAAAATAAGAAGCTGAAAAGCTCAAACAACAGCTTGCAAAAGGCGCTGATTTTGGCACATTAGCTAAAAAACACTCTCTATGCCCGTCTAAAAAGAAAGGGGGAAACTTGGGTGAGTTTAGACCAGGAAGCATGGTTAAAGCATTTGATAATGTCGTGTTTAAACTTCCTGTATTAACGGTTCATGGACCTATTAAAACTAAATTTGGCTATCATTTGATTGAAACTATTTATCGAAACTAACCATTTAATTTTTGCCTATGGCTTTAGCAATCTCCATTTAAATCTAAGCTACGCTCCATGATATTAAAGCGTAAATCTAACCGAATCCTGTCAAAAATGGCTTGTGTCATACCATTTAAATTTTGTATATCTTCAGCCTCCGTACACTCATATACTTCACAATGCATGGCTATTGATTCTGCTAAGCTCTGGCTTATTTCAAGCGATTCTGCAATATCATATGATGCCTCTATATTGACATTAACAGGGGCTGAATAGATTAATGGACTAAATAAAAAAGCTAAGCTCAAAATCATAACTGAGGTAAATTTCATAAACCCTCCTATTGAAATCAACTTGAGTCAAAAACCATAGAATACAAACTTGTATAACTTCTACAGGGCAAATTTATAATTTAAAAATAGATCAGCAATAGATTAAAACCGGTAACACCCTGTAATTAAAAGAGAATTAATCCTACTTTATGATTTAATCATACACCTCTTTTAAGATGAGACCATTGCAAGATTCGATGAATGCATAAAAAAGGCTATAATCTTCCATCTTCTGCTTAAAAAATTCTCGCTATTTTCTGAACCCCTGGCTCGTGAAAACCCTCAACGTAAAACAAAAAAACAAGGATTAATAAATGATTCATCAAAAACATCATAAAGTCGTTTTTTCATTTTTTATGTCACTCCTCATGTCCTGCATTATGTCTTTAGTTATCAGCTTATTTAATGTAGGGTTCGTCGAAAATATTATTGAAATATGGTTAAAAGCCTGGTTATTTGCATTTGCCGTTGCCTTCCCTACCATTTTTCTCATTTCACCCTTAGTTCATAAATTGGTTAACTTAGTCCTCAAAGATGAACACAAATAAGCCTATTAAAGCTTAATTAACCAATTTAATAAAAATAAAACGACTCATTATTTTCATTAAAAAGATGATTATTTTCATATATTTGGGTATGATTCCTCGCTTATTTAAAAAATCTTATGATTTACCCCATTTTTAGTTTATCGAGAAAACATGTACTTAGACGCTTTTCATACCATTCAAAACAATTTAATCCAAATTACTCCAGAGCAAGGTAGCCGTTTTGCAAAAGAAGTCTCTAACGACTTTAATCCATTGCACAACCCTGAATCAAAACGTTTCTGTGTACCCGGAGATTTACTTTTTGCGATGACCTTGGCTCGCTTAGGTTTATCAAAAAAAATGCAATTTAATTACACTGGCATGGTAGGAAAAGGAGTGGAGCTAGCTTTTCCAGAAACGGATGCACAAACATTCACTATTAAAGATGTTAATGACAAAAGCTATTTAGAAGTCAACCGAGAAGGTGAGACCTCTCAAGACATGGAATTTATTGAAGGTTTTTCACGAGCTTATGTTGCGTTCTCTGGTCACAGTTTTCCGCATATATTAGTGCCATTAATGCAACAGCATAATGTCATGATTAACCCACAACGCCCTACCGTTATCTATAAAAGTATGGCGTTTGAATTTGAGCATTTAGATATAAAAGCACCATCGCTAAAATTAAGCAATTCAACTTTAGAGGTTAACGGCAAACGCGGTAAAGTTCGTATTGAATTTGATATTTTAGACGGCGATCAAAAAGTTGGTTTTGGTTGCAAAAGCATGGTATTAAGTGGTTTACGTGAATACCAACAATCTGAAGTAGAAAGCTTAATTAATCTTTACGAAACCTCTAAAAACAACTACCTAGCCTAAAACTCAATCGTTATAACTAGGTTCTACCAGGCCTGGTTATGCAAACCTTTCTCAAATAACATTCATATTTCTTTACGTTTTTATTAAGAAACCCTTGTTTTTCAAATCTAGCTAAGTACAATCTAGCTTTTTTCAGGTGCTTTACTAATTGAAGCTTTTCAAAAGGGTAAAGTTAAACGGGAAGTATGGTGCGAAGGGTTTTAATCCTTCTATTCCAGCGCTGCCCCCGCAACGGTGATAGAGAAAACAGATTACTTTAGCCATTGGAACGTTCGTTCTGAGAAGGCAATCTGAAATTGCTCTTAAGCCCGGATACCGGCCTGAAACTACCAGGCCTGGTAATTTCAGGCCAAAACCGATTGCGGTGGGCAATACGGAGATAAGCCAAATACTCTTTGCACATTATCAATGCAAAGATGCCAAAGTAATTTATCTAAGCAGACCTCTATTCCTTTTAATGGAATCGGTTATCACTAACCAGGCCTGTCCGTTTGCCTTCGTTCATTAAAACTTATGAATTGAAGGAATATCATGAAACTCTCAAAAATATCTGCGGCTATTTTAGTTGCTACCATTTCACAAAACGTCTTTGCTGAAACCACAAATTTAGACAAGATTGTTGTGACAGCAAACAATATGTCTCAAAACATTCAATCAATCACCAGCCAAATTAACGTTATTACACGCGAAGAGATAAAAGAAAAGCAGTATCAAACGCTGCAGCAAGCATTGCAGCAAGTACCAGGTGTTAACTTATATAATAATGGTGGACCTCTTCAAGCTACCAGTATTCAAATGAGAGGTTCTTCATCAGGGCAAGTTCTTGTAATGGTTGATGGAATCGCTATTAATGACCCTTCTGGCTTTGGTGCAAACCTAAACTCAGTGGCACTACAAGACATAGAACGCATTGAAATCTTAAAAGGCCCGCAAGCAGGTGTATGGGGTGCAAATGCAGCCGCAGGTGTTATTAATATTATTACTACGCAAGCTAAATCAGGTGAACAAGGTCAAGTTAATATTGAGTTAGGTTCAAACAATACAAAAAAATTGGTTGCTGGTTTAAGTGCTGCTAATGAACAAGGCGATTTTGCTTTTTCAATTTCAAATATCAATAGCGATGGATTTTCAACAATTATGCCTGTAAACGGTGATGCCAGTGATGGTGAAAATGATGGCTATTCTCAAACAGATTTTTCACTCAAATTAGGCGTTAACTTAAATAAGCATCATCGTTTGGAAACGTTTATTAAAAAAGGCACCACCAATACTGATTTTGATTCAGGTTTTCCTATTGACACTAATGACACTCTTTCTAATTCAGACATGAATAGTACTTTGCGTAAATTGCAATACATTTATAACCAAGACCGTTTTAATCTGCGAATTTACCTAAGTAAATTTGAAATTGATCGAACAGTAACTGACCCATTTTCTACAGCTTATTACAAAGGCGATATAACTGAAAAAGGCGCTGTTGCAAATTATGAATATTTAAAAAATCAAACTTTTGCAGCTGGGTTAACCCAAACCATCACCAATGGTTTAAGCGACTATTACGGTGTATCTACTTCTGAATATCAATCCACTGGATTGTTTGTATCAAATACAAACCACTTTAACAATGGTTCTTTAATCCTAACCGAATCTATCAGAAAAGATAATTATGACAACAATTTTGATGATAAATTAACTGGCAAGATTGGCTTTAAGAACTACTTTACGCCTGATGTTTATCTTAGTGGACAATATGGAACCGCTTATAACGCACCATCACTATATCAGTACACTCATCCTGTACCAGGATTTAATCTTCAACCTGAAACAACAGAGGGATATGAGGTTAATTTAGGAGTTTATGGTCTTCAACTTAGTTATTACAATAATGAAATTAGTGATTTATATTCCTATGACTCTACCAGTTTTGGTTATTACAACGAATCAGGAAAAAGTAATTTAAAAGGCATGGAAATTAGCTATTCTCACTATTTTAATACACTGGATACTGAGCTATATTTATCATATGAAACATTAAGTGCAAAAGATTCCAATAATAAATGGTTAGGACGTCGTCCAGAATCTCAAGCAAACTTAAATGTAAGTTATGATGGATTTAAAAACACGGTGTTAGGTATTGAAACACGTTATATTGGGCAAATGAATGATAGAAATGAAGCCAATGGACAGAGTGCACAAATAGGTGATTACTTTACGACTAACTTAACAGCAAGTTACCGTATCAATAAAAATCTAGCTATCTATGGCCGAGTTGTAAATGCGTTTAATGAAAATTATACAAATGCAGTAGCAAATTACTCTTCTACTTATGATACAAGTTCCCCTGTTCAAGATATCTATAATAACGGTGGTCGCCAATTCTTTATTGGTGTTCAAAGCAGTCTTTAATGTAAAACGTTCATAACATAAAACACGGTATATACTCATCATCGTGTTTTATGTTTGTCTGGCAATAATTTATAAGACAGTACTTAAATTTAGAGAAACAATATGACTCAACAAAATACAAAACAAGACCAATATCACAAGGTTCGCATGGAGCGAAAAAAAGCCCAAATTGATGCTTCAATTGAACGTGCTAATGATGAAAAAGGCATTTTATTAGTGATTACCGGTAATGGTAAAGGTAAATCAACTTCAAGTTTTGGCATGGTGGCCCGTGCTTTAGGTCATGGGATGAAAGTTGGGGTTTGTCAGTTTATTAAAAGCCGTACTGATACGGGTGAAGAGGCTTTTTTTAAACAACAACCTAATTGTGAATGGCATGTCTTAGGTGACGGTTTTACTTGGGACACCCAAGATAGAAAACAAGATATTGAAACCTCTGAAAAAGGTTGGGAAGTCGTCACTAAAATGCTAAATGATCCAAGCTACGATTTAGTGGTATTGGATGAACTTACTTATCTATTAAGTTATGAATATCTCGATAAAAACTTAGTACTAGACACCATTCAAAACCGACCTGAGATGCAGCATGTTGTAGTAACAGGCCGAACCGCAATTTCTGAGTTACGCGATTTAGCCGATACTGTTTCAGACATTAAAGATGAAAAACACGCTTATACAAGTGGTATTAAGGCACAAAAAGGTGTGGATTTATAGTGCGCTTTCAATCTTATTTATTTAGGCGGAATAATATTGAGAACAATAGTATTTAGAAAAATTATATTGAGAACAATAATGTTTAATTGGAATAAGCTCATCGCATTTCCGTTATTGACTTTATGTTTAGTTTTTATAAATTACCAGGCCTGGTCAGCCGAATTTATACCAAAACACCGCATTATCTCTTTGGCACCTCATATTACCGAGATGGTTTATTCTGCTGGTGCAGGGGAATATCTGATTGGTGTAAGCGACTATTCTGACTATCCTGAGCAAGCAAAAAAACTACCTTCTGTGGGTAATTATCAGACCATAAATATAGAAGCGATTTTGGCTCTCAAACCCGATTTAATCATTGCATGGAAATCATCTATTAGGCCGCAAGATATTGCAAAATTAAAATCACTTGGATTAGAGGTTTGGTTAACACAAATACAGTCCTTACAAGATATTCCCAACCTCATCAGCCAAATTGGTCAACAAGCTGGTACTTCAATGATTGCAAACCAACACGCTAAAAAATTAAATTCAACCCTAAATCAATTAAAAACACTTTATCATCACAAACAGAAAGTCTCTGCGTTTTATGAGGTTTGGCAAAAACCTTTAATGACCGTTAATGGCAAACAATTTATTAGTTTAGCGATGAATATTTGTGGCGCACAGAATATCTTTTCAGACCTACCCATATTAGCGCCACAAATTAATATTGAAAGCGTCATTCAAAGCAACCCAAAGGTCTTTTTAATAGGTGGGCAAAAAGAATTTCAAAATAATTGGAAACAGCAATGGCTAAAATATCCATTTTTGGATGCCGTTAAAAACCAACATATATTTCTTTTAAATAATAATTTATACCAACGACCAACTGCACGGTTTATTAAGAATTTGCCTGGTTTATGTAGTTTAATAGACCAAGCAAGAGAGCCAACTGCCCTAGATAAACTAAAAGAGACCTTTGCACGAGAGTAAGCACGAGTAAAAATGGTTAAAATTAACCCGATTTTTGTTGAAAAACTTGCGAATAGCTAGCTATTCCCTGCGTTTTCCGCCGCAATCAGTCAAATTTTTCCTCATTTTTCTTTCGCACCTATCTCGTGCAAAGGTCTCTAAAAGAATAATGCGCGACAACGTTAGATAAAAAAACGCCTAATAAAAATTAAGCATTATTAGCAAAAATCAAAAAATAAATCATATAACCGCCATACATAACCACCATAACAATACTCATTAGGGTGATGGGTCTTAAGCCTTTTTGCTCAACCACAATGCCTTGCGCTTCTAGTTTACGGTTACGGATTTTTTGTTTAATTAGCCAGTAAAAAAAGTAAATAACGGCCATTAAGGTAAGGTATTTAAGCATAAAAATCTGAGATTAATTTGGGGCTAACAAGCTACGAACTTGCTTTAGGTCGTCAGCGGTATCCACACCAACACCAGCATCACATAGCGCATCTAAAACTAAAATATCAACCCCATGCCAAAGCACACGTAATTGCTCTAATTTTTCAACATGTTCTAAATCACACTCTGGCCAAGCCACATACTGTTTAACAAAACCTGCACGATAAGCGTATAAACCAATATGGCGTTTATATGCCCAATTAGTAGGTAAGGTTTTAATCTCTTGAGAAAAGGTATCTCTGGACCAAGGCAGTGGTGCACGGCTAAAGTTAATCGCAAAGTTATTAACATCTCTAGAAACTTTCACTGCGTGTGGATCAAATACGGTTTCAACAGAATGAATAGGCTCACATAAGGTGGCCATTTGTATGTGTGAATGAGTTTCTAAGCCTTCGGCCACTTGATGAATTAATTCAGCAGGCAACATGGGCTCATCACCCTGCACATTAACAATAATTTCATCTTCTGCAATACCAGAGAGTTCAATCACTTCGGCAATACGCTCTGTGCCTGACTGATGCTGGTCACCAGTTAAACAGACCTCCGCACCAAACCCCTCACAGGCCTGTTTTACTTGCACTGACTCGGTGGCAATAATAATACGTTGCGCTCCCGATTTTTTTGCTTGTAACCAAGTCCATTGAATCATCGGTTTACCGTGAATATCCATTAAAGGTTTACCAGGTAAACGACTTGATTCAAAACGGGCAGGAATAATAATGCAAAATGACATATAAAGATTCTACGTTAGCGCTTAGCTTTTTTGTTTACGAAACGTTTCCGCTTCTTCAGAAGTTAGCTGACGAGCTTCGTCTTCCAATAAAATGGGAATACCGTCTCTAACCGGAAAAGCTAAATTGGCTGCGGTAGAGATTAACTCTTGAGCGTCTTTATCATAGATAAGTTTTATTTTACTCACCGGACAGACTAAAATTTCTAGTAATTTTGGATCCATTTTTAACTCTTATAATTAATTGTTAGCCTACACGAATGGGATTCGTACCAAGCTCTCTAATTTTATTAATTGAATGCTGCCTAAGTTATCAAGCGTTTTACTTACAACGTTGAATAATCTCTTTAATAATCTGTTCATCGCATTCAGCAGCCACTTGTAAGTACCACCAATGCTTTTCAGATTCTGCAAATTGAGTACATTTTACCGCATCTTTTTCCGTCATAACCAACGGTTTTCGTTCTATTGATTCACCAGACTGACTAATGAGCTTTTCTAAATCGGTTTTTTGATAAGCATAATGATCATCAAATGCCTGTTCCTGTGCTTTTAAACCCATATTTTGCAGGGTATCAAAAAAACGTTTGGGGTTACCAATGCCCGCAACCGCTAAAACCGATTTTTCTGAATATCTAGCTATAAAATCTTCAATACTTAGACTAATATCCGGCCATCCAACCATTCTAAAACAGGCTGGTTGCAATTGCATGGTAGAAGGATTTGATTGTGCGATGTCTAATTGAGGAATAGATTCCGTTTTCGCTAAGCCATTCCATACAATAAAATCGACTTTGGTAATACGTTTTAAGGGTTCTCTTAAGGGGCCAGCGGGAATACATTCACCATTACCAAACTGCCTTTTAGCATCGATTAACACAATCTCTATATCTCGTGCTAAAGCATAGTGTTGCAAACCATCATCACTAATCACAACATCACATTGAGCTTTTTTATTTAACAGCTGTAATGCTTGTAAACGCTTTGGTGCAACCGCGACAGCACACCCCGTTTGCTTATACAACATTAAGGGTTCATCGCCACAATCGCTTGCCTGACTGCTCCCCGTTACCCAATAAGGCCATTGGTTATTTTTAGCGCCATATCCTCGACTAATAATACCTACCTTTAGGCCTTTTGCTTGCAAACTCTTTGCCAACCAAATAATAAACGGCGTTTTACCTGTACCGCCTACAACGATATTTCCCACTACAATCACTTTTGCCTGAGTTTGATTTGACGGAGGAGCGCTTTTAAATTTTTTAAGGCGGCGAGAAGCCTCCCAACAGACTAATTTTGCCAGCGGTAACAATAACTGTGTTTGCCAAGTGTTCTTAATCCAAAATTGTGGCCAGCTCACTGATAATAGGTTCCTTGCTGAGATTTTAAACAGGTGTGATGATACCATTTATGTAGCGATTTGCGTGCTTGATAACGCAAATCTATAGCAAAATTATTTAACTCAAATGAGACCGCACCAGAACAAGCCGTGTTCCACCATTTAATTGGGTTTTGTGGATTGAGTGCTTGCAAACGTTGAATTACCGCTTGGTTAGGAAAATGATAGCGGTTTAAATACCCCGCAGAAAAAACAACCTTAGTTGGATTTACTTTTTGTAAAAATTCAGTAGAACTGGAATGTTTACTGCCATGATGTCCCGCTACTAATAAATTGGCTTGAAGTTTTTCTGTTTGGTGTTGATAATTTTGCCATAAAATTCGCTCGCCTTTTTGGCTTAAATCCCCGGTTATTAATACACTTTGTTTATCATTGGTTATCTTTAAAACGCAAGATAAATCGTTATCAGACTTTAGGCCTTTCGTTTGGGTTGGGTACGGAGACATCACTTCAAATTTAATACCATCAAACCACCAGGCCTGGTCACTTTTACACTGCGTAAATCTAGCTGCATCTTTATCCTTTGATAAATCATCAAAACCCACTAATTGATTCACTTCTTTAGGTTGACCACTGAATCGTTGTTTTACCGTTATATTATCTAAAACGCTTTTAGTCCCGCCTGCGTGATCAATATCACTATGACTAATCATCAGTAAATCAATAGACTGCCAACCTTTTGATTTTAAATAAGGTAATAACACGGCTTTAGCTGCGTCGGTGGTATTTCCCCATTTGGCCCCCGTATCATAAACAACCACATGATTTGCGGTTTCAATCACAATAGATTGCCCTTGCCCAACATTCAAAACCGTTAACCAGGCATGCTGATTATGCTTTTTGGCGTCAAACAGGGGTCTTTCCAAAGTGTACGGATAAAAAATTAGAGCCACAAAATAAAAACTTAAAATAGGAATTAGCCACCAAGCTGAAATGTCCCACCGTCTTTGTATATACCTAAAAACAGATAAAAGTGCCCCTAAGGCCAATAATACAAAAGCAAGCCAAATCCAAGAGTGTTGTAGACTCAGAACATTAACCTTAGGTAAAGCCTGTATCCATTCTAAATACGTCCAAAGTTGCGACCATAACCAGTCAAAATTTTTAAAATAAAACTGAGCTAAATCAGTAGAAAACAGGCCTAGAAAAACGCCTAATAACAGTCCTGGTAAACCTATAAAGGAGACAAATGGCACTGCAACCAAATTCGCTAACAATCCATATAAAGGAACTTGGTAAAAGCTCCAAATAATTAAGGGCGCTAAGCCCGCTGACAACATAAACTGCATGGCAATGAGTTGTTGCCATTTAGGCTTTTCTTTAAAAAACTGCAAACTAATAAATATCATCGCAACCGCAGAAAAAGAGAGCCAAAACCCCGTACTTAAGACAGCGCGAGAATCCCATAAAACCACTAAAAATGCCGCCATCGCTAAGGCATACCAAGGTCTAAAACTTCTTCTTATCAACAAAAAAGCTAATAGACTTACCACCATAATCCAAGCTCTTTGAGTGGGAATAGCGCCTCCAGAAAATATTAAATATCCGGTGGCAAACAAAATTCCCCCTAAAGCGGTAAAGGTTGGCAAGATCATTAATTTTTGACGGTAAGCCCCTAACCACCAAAATAACTTAAAAACCCAAAAACCAATCAGTGCCATAATCCCCATGTGCAAGCCTGAAATAGCCATTAAGTGAATTGTTCCCGTTTGTTGAAACAATTGCCAAAACGAATCTTTTATTTGCGTTTTATCCCCAATAAGTAATGCGTTATATATTCCGTGGTTATCCGTTTTTCCGTAAAGCGTCGATAAATAACTTGCCAAGTGTTCACGCCAAACTAAATAACTCCAGTTGCTTCTATCTTGTAATTTCAATGCCGATACTGCAGTAATAGCAGACAAAGACTTATTTTTAATTTTAACCCCTGAAATAGGGGCTTTTGCCAAGATATGGTTTTGAAACAACCAGGCCTCGTAATCTCGTGCTCCAGGATTAAGGGTGGCGTGATTACTTTTTAATTTTGCATAAAATCGCCATACCTCACCCGTTTTAGGTAATTTTTTTAGACTAAGGTATTCTTCTTTATTCATGTACCAACTAAATTTAATAATGGGTTTTATCAATAACCAGGCCTGGTCGTTGGTATTTTGTTTAAAACCACTTACATGGGGTTGTGTTATTCGGTTTAATTTGGCAACAAATGCCAGTTTATAGAAATGATGCGTTTGAGAAACTTTAGGGGATTGAATAAGCTTGGCTTCTAACAAAGCTTTTTGATTATAGAATTGTGAATCAATATGCGGAGAAAGTGTATTTTGCCAGAAGACAATATTTACCCCAACAATAAAACCAAATAGAAAATTAACAAGAGTTAATCCACCTTCTCTAGAAGAGAGGCTATAAGCCCTTAATTTTGAATTTAATAATGATGAACTATTTATTAATTTTTTTATTAAAAAGAATAGCAATAGCGGCAATAGGGTCAAAATAAACCCTACCCAACCGTTCCAAAAGGGTAGATAAGTTGTTAACTGATAACATAGAATAACACTACACAATAAACCGATAATAAACTGAATAAACATGCCAAAAAAACTCATTAAACGTTATCTACCCAACCCTGACAAAATTAAAAAGATGCAAGGCCTTGGTATTCTTGGTAAATGGCTACACAATCCTAATATTTGGCACCTTAATAGACATTCTGTTTCTAAGGCTTTAATCATTGGCCTTTTTTGGATGTCTATTCCCGTGCCTTCTCAAATGATTGCTTCTGCAATTTTTGCTGTTATTTTTAGAGCTAATCTTCCAATTAGTGTTGCCCTAGTTTGGATAAGTAACCCATTAACCATGGGCCCAATTTTTTATTTTAACTATTTGGTTGGAGCCTATATTCTTGGCCAGGATGCGACGGAAGACCTGGCATTTGAATTAAGCTGGCACTGGGTTGTTAATGTTCTAGGTGATTTATGGATTCCCTTATACTTAGGTAGCGCTGTTGTAGGCTTAGTTTTAGGGTTAATGTCTTATTTAATTGTGAAGTTTCTTTGGCGATTTCACGTTATCAAAAACTGGAAGGCAAGAAAAAATACTTTATCTTAATAAACCCAATAAACCCAATAAACCCTATTAACAGCACCATACATAAGAGAATAACACTATCAAATAAGCAATAATATTTATTAATATTTTTTTTTGAAAGTTTGATTAAATTTGACTTGTTTTATCTCTGTTCTTAACTAGAATCAAAGTAAGAAAAGTATAAAAACTAAATTAATAAGGGATTCCAACAATGACTAAGAAGGACATCGTCATACAATTAAGGGCTGCTAAGGCTGCTCATATTCAGTGGCGAGCTTATGCACAAGCTATTGTAAATGGATTTTCTGTGGACCAAAACCACGTACCCGTTATTCATACCAACTGTAAATTTGGACAATGGTATTACGGTAAAGGGCAAATGCTTTCAAGCATTCCAGGCTACTCTTCGATTGATGCGCCCCACGCAATGCTTCACCAAACGTATATGGAAATTTTTAAACTCATGTTTGGTCAAATTCAAAAGCCAAAAGGCCTTTTTGGCAAAATGTTCTCTTCGGAAGATAAAATCCGCGAAAAAAATGCAAAAAAAGCGAATGAAGAGATGGAAAAATTAATTGATATTTCTGAGACACTGCTTTCTGCACTAACTTCTCTAGAAAAACAAGTCATGGAGCTTTCTGATGAAGAGGTATCTAGACTATTCTAACTAGACTATTCTAACCACACTTTTTTTGAGCTAATCTTTTATCGTTATTTACCAAATAGTTTAATACCTCGAATAGTTAATAGCTCAAATAAAAAAACCGCTACATTTAATATAATGAGTAGCGATTTTTTAGATACAAATTTATTGAGCATTTTTTAAACATTATTCATGCTTTAAGTTCATATCCTCTAAAGACTTAACCACCCGAGCATTCACGCTATTTTTACTAAACTTACCTTTTTTAGTTAATTTACCTGCTTTTACTCCGGTAAATAGCGCAATTGCATCATCAATATGGCTCATTGTATAAATATGGAAGTCGCCCTGTTCAACCGCTTCACGCACTTCAGTGTTTAACATTAAATGACTGGCATTGGCTGATGGAATAATCACCCCTTGCGTTCCCGTTAAGCCTCGTTCATGACAAATTTTATAGAACCCTTCAATTTTCTCATTCACACCACCAATTGGCTGAATTTCACCAAACTGGTTAATGGAACCCGTAATCGCTAAATCTTGTCGCATTGGCAACTGTGCTATTGATGAAATTAAAGCTAATAACTCTGCAGAGGAGGCTGAATCACCCTCTACTCCATTATAAGATTGCTCCATAACAATAGAACCACTAAATCCTAGAGCACGTTGCTTCATATATCGACCACGGAGGTAGCCTGATAGAATCAACATTCCTTTAGAGTGTATTGGGCCAGCCATCTCAACTTCACGCTCAATATCCACCACACCTTCATCTCCGGGTGAAGCTTGTGCAGTAATGCGAACTGGCTGACCAAATGATTGACGACCAACCGTCAAAACAGTTAACCCATTCACCATTCCTATATGTTCGCCTTCCGTTAAGATTAACACCTGCTGTTCTGTAATAGCGCGATGGTAATACTCTTCCATTAACCCAGTATGAAATTCACGTTGCTGTATGGTATCTTCAATGGTCTGACGACTAATAAATTCTTCACCATTTGCTCTTGCAAAAGCATTTGCCTCGGCTAACACATCTCTTAAAATAGCTTTGTTACTGTACAAACGACTTTCGTCTTCGGCCATTCGTGAAGCATATTCAATTAAACGCTCAAATGCAGAGGGTTTAACCGGCAAGTCATCCCAACCTTCTATTTCTGAGGCCAGCTGTTTAGCCAATGTCACTTCATGCTCTGGTGTTCTAGCCAGTTCAACTTCAAATTCTACTTGTACTTTAAATAAACGACTAAATTGTGCATCAATCTCTTGTAAAGCATAAAAATGCGCGGCTTGACCAACCAAAACTAAAGTTAGATTCAGTGGAAAATCAGGCAAGTGATAAGGAGCAACACTGCTTGAAGAAGGCACTTCAAAACTTAATTTTTTACCCATTAATGCTGCTTTCAAATTAGACCAAATGTCAGGATCTTTCAAAATAGACTGAATATTTAAAATTAAGTAACCGCCATTCGCCTTTTGTAATAGCCCCGCCTGGTGGCTCATTGCTAGACTTACGGTATCTGTCGCCGTTGCCGCTGCGGAATTAATGGTATAACCAAAAAGTTTTGGCGTAGTGGCATTTTGTTCATAAATAATAGGCGCATGTTTTAAATCACGATGATCAACCAGTAAGTTTACTTCAAAGATAGATAAGCCCTGCTGCTCAGAGAGTAATTCATCCATACTTGATTGATTATTAGCAGTAACCTGGTCTGCATTTTGATCCCAAAACAGATGCAATTTAGAAACAATGCTATTTTGTAAGTCATCAAGATAGGCAACAACCTCAGGTGTTTTTGCAAACTCCATCTTTAAGGTTTGTATTAAAGGTTCTAAATGCTCATTAGCTACATCGGTGTTTAAGTGTTTTCCCGCATCCATGTATTCATGCTGTAAAAATGGAAAATGCGTTAAACCTTTATTCAAAGCTTCTTCAACTTTGTCAAAAGCGTCTAAAAAATGTCTTTGAATCTCTTCATCAAAGTTTTTAAGTTCAGCCGCGCGATAATTCTTATCATCAATAACGGCTGATAGAACAAAATTATTTTCCGATTGATTTATGGCAATACTCAACTCTTCCGCTAATTCAAAAGCTGGCTCTAATACCGCCTCTTGCTTTTCATTTAACTCATTTTCTAATGCCTGACTTCTTAACTGATAGGCATGGCCATCAAACAAAACCGGTAACTGAGTTTTTAACTGGGTTACAAAAGCTTCTACTGCGGTTTTAAACTCAATCCCAACTCCTGCTTCAAAATAAAGATACTGGGTTTTATTTGATTCACCAAAATCAGAGACTAACACCACATCATTAGGAATCTCTTTTTGCTTTGCCGACTCGGTTAGCATAGCCTTAGTCATACCAATACGGCCAATACCAGGTTCACCCATAATAAAGATATGATTATGATTGCGCTTCATGTGCAAACCAAAGTTTAGAGACTGATACGCTCTAGGATGAAAGTGCTTCATAAAATCTAAGATTTCAGCATCTTTTCCTTTAGTATTTAACGGATTAAAATCTGATTGAGAAAGGTCAGTAAAACGATAAAGTTCTTCAGAGGTTAGCTTTTGCATAAGTTGATATTTTCTTCTTATTGAGACCTTTGCACGAGATAGGTGCGAAAGAAAAATGAGGGAAAATTTGCCTGATTGCGGCGGAAAACGTAGGGAATAGCTAGCTATTCGCAAGTTTTTCAACAAAAATCGGGGGAATTTTAACCATTTTTACTCGTACATACTCTCGTGCAAAGGTCTCTTATTTTAGGTCTTTAAATGTTAATTACACTATAACAAAAAAGCCCGCAACTAAGTGCGGGCTTTTTTAGTATTTAACGTAATTAAATCTACATTTCTAAATGCATTTTGAGACCTTTGCACCCAAGGGCATAAACACGAGATAGGTGCGAAAGAAAAATGAGGAAAAATTTACCTTATTGCGGCGGAAAATGCAGGGAATAGCTAGCTATTCGCAAGTTGTCGCCCAACGGAAGTACCCTTGGGGTACAACAAAAATAAGGTGAATTTTTACCCTCAAGGGGCACCTAGAACCATTTTTACTCGTGCATACTCTCGTGCAAAGGTCTCATCTTAATAGTCATCACGCGGTGGATTAGCATGGATACGGTGAATAGATAAATCCGCACCTTCATATTGCTCATCATCACTCATACGAATTGCAGAAAATGCATTGACTAGTAAGTAAACAAGGTAACCACCAACAAAGGCAATACCCACTCCCATTGCTATTCCCACTAACTGAGACACAATGGAGACTCCGCCTAGACCACCTAAAGTTTCAGAACCAAAGATACCTGCTGCAAGCGCACCCCAAACACCAACTAAACCGTGTAATGGCCAAACCCCTAATACATCATCAATTTTTAAGGTTTTTTGCGTCCATGTAAAGGCTTTAACAAAAAGAGCTCCAGCCACTAAACCAATCACTAATGCGCCTAAAGGGCTCACAATATCAGAACCCGCACAAATTGCTACCAGGCCTGCTAAAGGTCCATTATGAACAAAACCTGGATCTTTATCACCAACAAAGGTTGCCGCTAAAATACCACCTACCATCGCCATTAAAGAGTTCATAGCCACTAAACCTTGAATTCCTTCAATGGCTTGAGCAGACATGACGTTAAAACCAAACCAACCCACAGATAAAATCCATGCACCTAAAGCTAAAAATGGAATACTTGATGGTGGATAAGAGTGGCGAATATTACCCTGTTTGTCATAACGGTTGTGACGAGCTCCTAGCACTAAAATTGCGGCTAAAGCAATCCAACCGCCAACGCCATGCACAACAATAGAACCCGCAAAATCATGAAAACCAGCTCCAAAACTTTCTTCTAACCAAGCTTGTACACCAAAATTTCCATTCCAAGAAATGCCTTCAAAAAACGGATAGATAAATGCCACGATTAAAAAAGTTGACATTAATACAGGATAAAAACGAGCTCTCTCTGCAATACCACCAGAAACAATGGCCGGAATAGCTGCTGCAAAAGTCATTAAGAAGAAAAACTTAACTAACTCATAGCCAGATTTTTCAGTCATAGCTTGAGTTAATTGACCATCAACGTTAAAGCCCCAAAATACCCCGTAGGCAATGCCGTAACCAATGAAGAAATAAGCAATGGTCGATACGCCTAAATCACTCATGATTTTAACCAGGGCATTTACCTGATTTTTATGCTGTACCGTACCCACTTCCAAGAATGCAAAACCTGCATGCATAAATAGTACTAGAATGGCACCTAGTAGGATAAACATTACATCCAAGCTTGTTGTTAGCTGTTCCATTCGACTCCTCGTTGAGCTTTTAGCTAATTATTGAGATAAAATTTGATATTAAAAACTGACTGTCGTACCGCAGTCTAAAAATTAAAAATAGACTAAAATCTATTTCATAAACGACAAATTGTAACAAAATTAAAAAAATATGACAGCCAAAAACCCCATTAAAACGCCTTTAACCCCCCTAGATTCAAGGCTGTTTGATAAATACCAAGTTAAAGTTTGGATTAAGCGTGATGATTTAAACCATCCAACAGTACAAGGCAATAAATGGCATAAACTTAAATACAATTTACAACAAGCACGCAAAATGAATAAAACCACCTTATTAACCTTTGGTGGCGCTTATTCTAATCACATAGTAGCCACAGCCGCTGCCGCTAATCATATGGGTTTTAAAAGCATAGGATTTATTAGAGGAGATGAGTTAGCAAATCATCCCGAGAAGTGGAGTCACACATTAAAAACAGCAGCAGCTAATGGGATGCAATTACAATTTATAAATAGACAAGATTACCGTCAAAAATCAGATGAAAACACGCTAAAAAATTTACAGTTACAGTTCCCACAGGCTTATATATTGCCAGAAGGCGGTACAAATGATTTGGCCGTTTTAGGGTTTGATGATTTAATGACAGAAACCACTCAACAGTGCCCTGATTGGACTCATCTTTTTACCGCGACGGGAACAGGTGGGACTTTAGCCGGATTAGTTCACGCCAGCCAAAATTTAACACCTAAAATAACACCCAAAATAACACCCCAGTCAAACACTAAATCTGAGAATAAAACCAAAACTTTATCACGCCATATTTTGGGTGTTGCTGTTTTAAAAAATGCCGACTATTTAATTCCCCAAATTCAAAATTTGATTTACTCAGCATCCCAAAAAAAATACCACAATGACGTTAATCCAAATCAAACCCTACCGGTAAACTGGAGGTTGCTCACCCAATATCATGGAGGTGGTTACGCCAAACAGTCTTCAGAAAGCAGGCAATTTCAAACCGAATTTGAAAGTCAATTCTCCATTTTATTAGACCCTATCTATACAAATAAAATGGTATATGCCTTTTACCAAGAACTTATAAAAGGCAATATAAAACCAGGTTCAAACATTATTTTATTACACACTGGCGGCTTACAAGGTAGAACAAGATGAAGCACAATTAAAATTAACTTTAACAAATAAAGCATTGTTATAAAACAATAAAAACTAATATTAAACATCAGTTTCAATTAAATACTTTTATTAAAGTCTTTTATTAAATTTCTCACTTAACCCTACTAGCGCTAATTTCACCAGACAACAATTCTTACTCTGTAGATATCACACTTTTGATTTTTAAATCAATCGTTCTATTTCTTTTCTCTTTCTTAAAAGACCATAAGTTTTTTTTGTTATGATTCATATATAAATTTGAATGGAGTTTATCTCCCTTGTTTATAAATTAAACTTATAATAGACAAAGTATAACTAATGGAAATACCCCAAATGAATATTACTATCCTAGGAACAGGTTTTGCCGCATTAACGGCTATTAAACAAACTCGTAAAGCAGCCCCTAATTCAAACATTACGGTTATTGCTCCAAACGAAAATTTTATGTACTACCCTAGTTTAATTTGGATCCCAGCTGGGATTCGTAATGGGGATGATTTAAGCATCAATCTACACAACTTTTTTAATCGTCAAAAAGTTCAGTTTATTCAAGCTAGCGTAGAAAATATCACTAACGGCGGACGCACTGTTGTTACCTCTAATGGCGAATATCAAAACGATGGTTTAATTATTGCAACGGGTGGTCGCTTTATTAAAAAACTACCTGGTATTGAACATGCCATTACTCCTTGTGAAGGAATTGATGCTGCCAACCGAATTAAATCTCGTTTAGACGGTATGACGGGGGGCACCATAGCAATTGGCTTTGGTGGTAATCCTAAAGAGCCATCAGCCATGCGGGGTGGTCCAATGTTTGAGTTCTTGTTTGGAATAGACAATCTACTTCGTCGTCAAGGCCGTCGTGATAAATTTAAAATTGTCTTCTTTAACCCTGCACCAGAGCCTGGCAAACGCCTTGGGCCAAAAGTTCCTGGCAACCTAGTTAAGATGATGAATAAAAAAGGTATTGAAACCCATCTAGGCAATAAAATGGTCGGTTTTGAAGCTAATAAGGTTAAAACCGAAGGTGGTGAATTTGACGCTGATTTAATCTTATTTATGCCTGGAATGACAGGACCTGCTTGGTTACCAAACTCAGAATTACCAAAATCTGCTGGGGGAATGATTGTAGCCGACATGCACGCTAAAGTAGAAGGCTATGATGATGTTTATGTAGCTGGTGATGCAGGAAGTTTCCCAGGGCCAGATTGGCAAGCTAAACAAGCTCACGCTGCTGATCTACAAGCCACTGCAGCGGCAAAAAATTTAGTTAAATCTTTAAATGGCCAAACAGACTTTGAAGAATTTAAACATGAATTAATCTGTATTGTCGATACCCTCACTCACGGTATTTTAATTAAACGTACAGACAAAGGCACAACTTTACTTCCACCATGTCGTCTACTGCATTTCGCTAAACGTGCATTTGAATGGATGTATCTGCGCCAATATCGTTAAAAATCTTTACCGGCCTGAAATTTATACTCACCACACCCCGCAAGGGGCTATACAGGCCTGGTAACACTAATTTTCGCCGTTTTATTACTAAGGAACCCAAAATGAAACAAAAAATCTTTAAAGAAAAATACCCTATTTTTGCACTAGAAATCACAAAAGAAGAATCAAAATTTGACAATGTTCCAGCTATTTTAGATTTTCTACACGCTCAAGTAGAAGCACACCCAAAAGCCGTTAACATTGCACGTTTTGATCACTTTAGTCATACAAAAAGCATTAATGGTGAAATTGGTGAAGGCATTCAAGATGCGCAAAACCTAATTCTTTGTTTTGGTATGCAGTTACCTTCAGCGGACCCTGTTGCGGTTCGCCCACGTTCAATTGGTGTAACTGACATGGGTGATCACTTTGTAATTAACTTTATGGAAGCACCAAATCCTATCGCCAACGAAACAATGGAAGCTTGGGCAAAACAATTAGTTAAATAATTCAATTAGACCAATCTACCCAAAAGCCTCGTTTAGAATTCACTTAAACGAGGCTTTTTTATAGTTATGCTTAGAGCTAAATATTTCATTTTCAACTATCGTTACAATTAGCATTCAAAAACTAAAGTATATCCAGTAAACTAAAGATAATCTGAAACATTTAAGAGACCTTTATTGGATAATATATATGTTTGCTAACAAATCAAAACACAACGCCCAGCCAAGCAGTTCTCGTAGTCTGCTGACCATTTTCATTGCCACCCTGTTTTTATACTCAAATATCTCATTAGCAGAAACCCCTACCACTCAAACGGATACCCAAGTCAACAAAACTGAATCCCTACAAAACGCAGAACAAGAATTACATACCTCTCTCGTCTTGACAGCTTTAAAACTAGATTTTTACAACCGCCGTTGTCGAGGTATTAGCGTGGCCAAAAACTTCAATAAAGTTAATCGTTTATACATTACCAAATACAGCTTAACCGCCAATAATTTCATAAAAGACTACATCAATAATGATGTACGCAAAGAAAAAGCCTCACAAGAACGAGACTTTAAAAAAACCTTAAACTCACTTGGCGGTTGTGCTAAAGCCAAACAAAAAGATTGGATAAAAAAGATTCACGACCAATTCAAAACCACACTAGAACAAGCCCAACAATCGGCTTGGTTTCCAGAAGAAAACTAATCAACCAGGCTTTTATCCCCACTTGCGGGGTGCCATAAAATCAAAAAACTATTTATATCAAACTAGACATAAACAACTACTTGCTTAATTTTTTAAACATCCAGTCAAACTTAACGATAAACCTCTTTTCGGTGTCGGATTCGAATCACCGTTACCAAAATTTCTTCCTCAAACAACTCATAAACGACTCGATAATTACCTACCCTAAACTGATAATAAGATGATAATTCACCTACCAATCTTTTACCCTGAAAAGGATTTTTAACCAACTTAGTTTTTATAGCATTAATAATTCTTTGTTGCCAAACCTTATTGATACCTTTCAAATCCTTGATGACTTTATCATCAAAAACGAGTTGGTACTTTACCTCAGAGGCCAAGAGACTTTTCCAATTCTTCAACAGAAATTAAATTACGTTTTTCATCTTTACTACGAACTTGAGCCTCGTAATAATCCTCCATATCTTCTCTATAGTTTTTCAACGCTTCTTTTACAAAAAAACTTTTAGAACGATGCGTTTCATTCGCCAATGTTTCTAAAAACTTCTCCGTATCCGAATCCAATCTTACAGAAAGCATAACTTCAATCCTTTAATTAAAAATGTATGACAAGTATGACATGCATTACAATCTAAAACAATTTATTTCACTTTACGCCAACCTGTTGGTCTTCCAAGCTTTTTTGGTGACCCCCTTCTACCAGTAAGTGACTCAATCTGTGCTTTAAAGTTTTTATTACGTGCTTTCACTTTATCAGACAAGACAACAGTTAATGACTAACCTAACTTGATAAAAATTCATTATTAGATTTAAGTTATTTTCCACTTTTGTGATGCTCAATATTGAAGCTTGGGCATAACTCACTGAAAACTGAGTAGTTGTGTTTTAAATAATCGGCAATAAATAAAATACGTTGTTCCATAGGGTTCACATTTTTCCATGTCATAATCACCTCCTTGAGTGCTTAATAGATTACAAAATGTGTTACCTATGTTTGTGTATCGGACACCCACAAAAAACGGCTTTGACCACTTAATCTTATTAATCTTCTTAATCTTTAAACCGAGATAATAAAAAAGGGCTGTAACACATATGTATACAGCCCTTTCACTTTGATTACTTTAATCTTCGAGACATTCAATTTAACAAGTTTTAGCTAAAATACCTAGCTAAAATACTTATCTAACTCTTCGTAAACCACTTCAATGTACATCAACTTGGGGCCGCCACCCATTACCACCGCCATCATGGCCGCTTCAAGAATTTCTTCTTTGGTTGAACCTGAATCAACACTTCCTTTAACGTGCAAGGCAATACACCAAGAACATTGAAATGCGACACCTAAGGATAAAAGCATTAAGTGTTTAGTTTTTTCGTCGAGCGCACCATCCGCTTCTGCCCCTTTTACAAAGGCTCCAAAACTCTGTAGTTGTTTTGGCATATCCTTCATAAGACGCCCCATCATGGCGCCAGTTTCTTGTAGTCTTTCCATTTTACAAATCCTTCTTACTTGAAATTAAAGCCTAAAAAACCTATTTAATAATTACTATACTGCTCTAGCTGATTTATTATATGAACTTTTTATGTACCTGATTTTGTAAATCTACCAGGCCTGGTAGCTTGCATTATCAAACTTAACAATTTGAATTACATAATGTTTTAGCCAAACTTAGTTAACCAAAATCCAAGCCAAATTCAGTTGAATTAAATGATTATTCTGGGTTGTAACTAATATCGTTCACAAACCAAGTTTTTTTGCCTGTTGGCAAACTGACAATGACTTCGTCATCTACCGCTTTGCCAATGCAGGCCCTGGCCATGGGTGAATCAATGGATATATAGTCTTTTGCTCCATAGATTTCTTCTGGGCCTACAATTCTAACGTTAAGGATATTACCTTCTTCGTCTTCTAGCTCTATCCAGGCACCAAAAAACACTTTGCCGTCCTGTTGCGAGCTGTATTCTACAATTTTTACTTCTTCTAAAAACTTACGTAAAAATCGCACTCTGCGGTCTATCTCTCGTAAACGGCGTTTATTGTATTGGTAGTCTGCATTTTCTGAGCGGTCGCCCAGGCTGGCGGCCCAAGTTACTATTTTAGTAACGGCTGGACGTTCTTTACGCCAAAGTTCATCCAGTTCATCTTGAAGTTTTTTAAAGCCTTGTTTGGTGATTAATTTCGTTTTCATTTTTATATTTAATAAGACCTTTGCGCTCTGTTTGTTCTAATTCTGTTTGCTATAATTCCATTTTTCTAATTTCGTATAGTAAATTATAGTCTAGTGAATGGCTCCGCTACTTTTTAACTGTTTGTGTATGGCTTGCGCCAATGCTTGGTAGCCTTGAGCATTAAAATGAACATAGTCTGATTTCATGGATGGTCGTTTGATTAGATCAGCCACAATATCTTCTTCGAGCGGTATATTAAATTGATTGGCTAATTCTGAATACAACTCTAGCGAACTACCAAAGAGTTTTTTCTCCGGCACGCCCACCAATAAAACGGCAGAACCACTGTTTTGAATCATACTAATCATGCGAGCTAGATTGGCTTTTATTTGAGACTCTGGAACTTTTTGAAGAACATCATTTCCACCTTCTAATAGAATCACTAAATGGGGTTTATATTCCACTAAAACCTTAGAAAGACGAGCTAATCCTTGCTGGGTGGTTTCACCCGAAATACCTGAATTAATAATATTCAACCCAGTCATTTTGGCTAAAACACTAGGATAACTTTGGTTTTTTTGCACACCGTAACCAACGGTTAAACTATCGCCAAAAGCCACAACAACATCCTCTGATTGTAATACGGGCAATTTAGCCTGACTACAAGATGATAATAACAAGACAGTTGTAACAATGCTTAAAACCAACGTTACCAGGCCTGCTGGTATAGTATTCATTTTCATTTTATTTACCAATTAGATGTAGATTTAATCATATGACATTAAAAGCACGTTTTTCACCTTTTATTAAGCCGTTAGCTTACACGCTAATTGCTATTTCTACTATCGCTTGGATGCTAGTTTTTATTATCCCTTTTTTAGAGTTTGGTATTGCAGAAATGGCTGGCATGATTACCGCCTTAATCATAATGGGTGAAGTGACTTTTTATATTGCTATATTATTAATGGGTAAACCTTTATGGGAAAAAATTAAACATTACTGGCTACACAAGATTTTAAACCAACCTAAAGCCTAAGTTAACAGGCCTGGGATTTTAAACCAACTAAGCCTTTATACCGCATTGATGTTGTGTGCGAACATTTAAATTCTTTGTTACTAACTCCCCCCACCTTATTTGCAGCTTGCTAGCAAAAAATGATTTGTATTAAGTCTTAAAGTCTCTAGAGAGTTGATTTTCTTTTTCGTTAATTTTAAGTGATATATACTTAACTTAAAGAGTTAATTAACCTAACTGCAACGGCGACCAATATGCAATCGACCCAAACCCAGATATCAGAAAATAACCAACTTTCTCAGTCTATAGAGAAAGAAGTGGTATTTGAGCTAGAAGGCATAACTAAAATCTATCAAATGGGTGAGGTACAGGTGCATGCTTTGCGCGGTGTAGATCTTAAACTTTATGAGGGTGAACTCTCCGTTTTACTAGGTCCATCTGGCAGTGGTAAGTCAACGCTTTTAAATATTTTAGGCGGATTAGATACCCCCACAAAAGGGTCGGTTATTTATCACAAGGTTTTGGATGATAAAGATGAAATCATTGATTTAAGCGCGGCTTCGGAGCACCAACTTACTGAATATAGACGCTTTAACGTGGGCTTTGTTTTTCAATTCTATAACTTAATTCCTAGCCTAACTGCTCGTGAAAATGTAGCCGTTGTTACTGAAATAGCGAAAGCACCGATGACACCTGAACAAGCCTTAGAATTAGTTGGCTTAGGTGAGCGTTTTGACCACTTTCCGGCACAACTTTCTGGGGGGGAACAACAGCGTGTTGCCATTGCTCGTGCCATTGCTAAAAACCCAGATGTGTTATTGTGTGATGAACCGACTGGTGCATTAGATTCAAAAACAGGCATTAAAGTATTAGAAGCATTACAACGTGTAAATCAAGAATTAGGTACCACTACAGCTGTCATTACTCATAATGCGGGAATTGCTCAAATGGCTAATCGAGTCATTAGCTTATCCGATGGTCAAATCACAGATATTCATACCAATAAAACCTTAATATCACCTAAAGATTTAAGCTGGTAATTGAGGTTAACCATGAATGCAATTGATATAAAGCTTTGGCGAGAGCTCTGGAATATGCGGATGCAAGCCATGGCAATTGCAATGGTCATTATCGGTGGTGTTGCTATTTTTATCACTTTTTTCAGTACTTACCACTCACTCTATGAAACTCGTGAAAATTATTATCAAGACAATCACTTTGCGGATGTCTTTGCCTCGTTAAAACGCGCGCCTATCTCATTGGTAAAACGTATTGAGGATATACCAGGTGTAGATAAAGTCGAAACCCGAGTAGTTACTTATGTAAACCTTGATATTGCTGGCTATGATGATCCGGTGAGCGGGCACATTATTTCTGAACCCGATAAGAAAAAGAGCCTGCTTAACCAAATCTACCTAGAAGATGGTCAGCCCTTAGAACCTAATCGTGATAATCAAATCATTATTAGCCAAGAATTTGCAGATGCCCACCAACTCAAACCCGGAGATAAACTTAAAGCAAATATCAATGGTCGCAATAAATCGCTGACTATTGCAGGCACTGGACTATCGCCCGAATATATCTATCAAATTGCACCTGGAGCAATGTTCCCTGACTATAAAAGTTATGGTGTTATGTGGATGGCTCGCACACCTTTAGCAAGTGCTTATGATATGACCGGTGCATTTAACGATATTAGTTTAACGGTAACTAAAGGCACCAACCTTCAAGATGTTATTGATGAACTAGATAACCTACTCGCCCCTTACGGGGGTATTGGCGCTTACTCACGAAAAGATCAACTCTCCAACCGTTATTTAAGCCAAGAACTTAAACAATTAAAAAATATGGCGACTCTATTTCCTATTATTTTTTTAGGGGTAGCCGCGTTTTTATTAAATGTTGTCATTAGCCGTTTAATTGCACTTGAGAGGGAACAAATCGCAACGCTTAAAGCCTTTGGTTATAGCAATATCGCTGTGGGCATGCATTACAGCAAGCTGGTGTTAATGATTGTTACTATTGGCGTAATACTCGGAATTGCTTTAGGTATTTGGATGGGAAAAGGTTTAAGCGGACTTTACATGAATATCTTTAGCTTACCTTATATGCATTATTTACTTAAACCAGAGGTCATTGCATCGGCTACCCTAGTGAGTTTTGGCGTTGCATTAATGGGCACGTTATATGCCGTAAATAATGCGATACGTTTATCACCTGCACAAGGTATGCGACCAGAACAACCGATGACTTATCGCCCAACGCTAATTGAAAAATTGGGAATACAAACGCACTTTTCTCAATCTTCTCGTATGATTTTACGCCATTTAGAACGCCATCCAGTTAAGTCTTTTTTAACAACGATTGGGATTAGTTTGGCCTGTGGAATTATGATGGTAAGTGGTTTTCAAAAAGGTGCGATTAATAAGATGTTAGACGTGCAATATAATATGAGCCAACACGAAGACTTAATGGCTTTATACACCGAGCCCACCTCAACCCGTTCACTTTATTCTGTAAAAAACATACAAGGCGTAGAATTAGCCGAGGGGTTTCGCAATATATCGGCTAACTTAACCTTTGAACACCGCTCTTATAGAACCTCTGTAAAAGGGGTTGAACCTAATCAAGTATTAACCAAATTGTTAGACAGTGAACTTAAACCCATTAAAGTGCCTGAGCAAGGTGTAATCATTACCGACTATTTATCACAGCAATTACATATAAAGGTTGGTGACACTCTTACCATAAAAGTTTTAGAGGGCAACCGCCCAATATTACAGGTCCCCGTGGTGGGTACTGCCAAAGAGTATTTAGGTCTCAATGTTTATATGCAACGCCACACTTTAAACAGACTGCTTAAAGAAGGCGATGTCATTTCAGGAACCTATTTAAAAGTAGATGAAAAATATCAAAAACAGGTCTATAAAGACCTAACCAATATGCCTAAAGTGGTGGGTGTAGTGGAACAAAAGTCGGCCATTAAAAGCTTTTACCAAACCATGAATGACACCATATTGCTCTTTAGCTTTGTTTCTACCTTATTGGGTGGAAGCATCGCTTTTGGTGTGGTTTATAACAGTATGCGCATTGCTTTATCCGAGCGTAACCGAGAATTGGCGAGTTTGCGAGTGCTAGGATTACGTCGTAGCGAAATTGCTTATATTCTTTTAGGTGAGCAGGCAATCATTACCCTATTTGCAATCCCCATTGGTTTTTTAATTGGTAACGGATTTTGTGCTTATCTTGCAATGAAGTTTGATAGCGATTTATATCGCATCCCTTTTGTTTTAGAAAACAATGTTTATGCCACTGCAGCACTAGTCGTGATTGTTTCATCACTACTTTCAGCCTTAATGATATGGCGAAATTTAGCGCACCTTGATATGGTAGCGGTATTAAAAGCCAAAGAATAAACTTGAGAAATTTACTATGAAGATGTCATTACGCAATACCCCCTTGTTTAATCACCCTGGCGTTTTAATTACGGTCGTTTTATTGATTGGATTACTTATTTGGGGATTTTGGCCTAAACCCATTATGGTAGAAACGACAACGGTAAAAAAAGCCCCGCTGACGATTACCATTCAAGAAGATGGAAAAACCCGCGTTATTGATCGCTATGTAATCAGTTCCCCAGTTAATGGCATGACCTGTCGCATGCATTTAAATGTAGGTGATAACGTCACTCAAGGGCAAAACCTTTTAGCCATAACCCCTCTTGAATCTCAAGTATTAGATGCCCGAAGCCGTGCACAAGCAGAGGCTCAAGTCATGGCTGCAAGAGCATCTTTACAATCAGCCAAACAACAAGCTATTGCTAGCCAAGCTACCGCTAAATTAGCACAAGAAAAAGTACAACGTTTTAAACCTCTTTTACAAAAAGGCCTTATTTCACAAGAAACTTTTGATGAAGCCAAAACTGCAACCATTACCGCAAATTCACAACAACGTTCAGCTAAGTTTGCTGTTGAAGTTGCTAACTTTGAACTACAAGCCGCACTTACCACGCTAGAATATTCGGCGGCTAAACCACAAAAACAAAACGTAGATCGTGTTGCCGTCAAATCGCCAATTACAGGTAAAATTCTAAAAGTCACCCGCCAATGCGAAGGCCCAGTAACAACCGGACAAGCGTTACTAGAAGTGGGAGATCCAACCGCCTTAGAGGTAGAGGTTGACCTACTCTCCGCTGATGCCGTTAAAATCAAACCCGGCATGACCGTACTCTTTGACCGTTGGGGCGGAGCTCAACCGCTTAAAGGTGTGGTTAAGTTAATAGAACCCATTGGATTTACAAAAGTTTCTGCGTTAGGTGTTGAAGAACAGCGTGTTTGGGTTATCTGCAGCTTTACCTCGCCAACCAAACAGTGGCAACGCTTAGGGGATGGTTACCGAGTAGAAGCCAAATTTATCTTATGGCATGAAGACAACGTACTGCAAATACCTGAAAGCGCGCTATTTCGTTATCAAAACGGCTGGGCTGTATTTAAAAAAGAAGCCAATAAAGCAATAAGACAGTCAGTTAACATTGGACAAAGAAATGGTTTAACCGTGCAAATATTAACAGGCCTGGTAGAAGGCGAAAAAATAATCAACCACCCTAGTGATGCGGTAGAAGATGGCGTAAATATTAAAGAACGTTCAACCCATTAATAAACAAATTGGCAGTCTTATTAAAGACATGCCAAAACCATTGCAAAGTTTGACGCATTTTAAAGCGGCTAATATTGAAGGACATGGGTGGTGGATAAAAGTTGATGATATAGTAAGTATGTAATACTTTAAAAAACCAAGTCATTCCATTGAATGCTGGGTTTCATATTAATTTTTTTAGTGCAAATAAAGCTATTTGTTTAATGGCTTAATCACTAATTCATTACCTTTAAACAATGGAATCAACACTCGATTGCGTTTTGTATCTAAACCAAGGTCTGCAGGAGATTTCAAGCCATCAATAACCTTAGTAACGCTTTTGTCTGAAGCAATACGATAAACCTTTGAAGTTTCCCAGCTTGAAGTAATAATCGAGCCATCATCAAGACTCAAAAGACCATCTAAACGACCCCCTTCTAAAGTCATTATTGATTGGGTTTCTCCTTTATCGTCCATAAAAACTAACTTACCACTACCGAATGTACCAATGATTACACCACCATTATGTGCGGCGATACCATTGGGTTTATTAAGCTTTGTAGTTTTAACCAGTGTAGAAACTTGACCATCTAAACCAATTTGATAAATTGCGTCTGTTCCCGAGCTTTTAAACCCTGGAGCAACCCCCATGTCGGTTACATACACGCTATTTTGGTCGGCCATCGATAAACCATTTAAAAAGCTAGCACCTTCAACAGCAATATCTGCTAACTGCTTACCCGATGGCAAATCAAATACACGTAATTTATCAATATCTGCAATCAACAATCGATTGCCCATGATTTGCATCCCTTTTGGCGCATTTAAAGCAATGTTTGTTGCCGCTCCATCTAACCACTTAAGCTCAAGTACATCACCGTCTGGAGAGATTTTAGAAATAAAACCGTTATCATCTTTAGCAAAGGGGCTGCCATTAATATTAGCCACTAAATAAACATCTTCACCTGCATAATATTCAACCGATTCTGGTGTTGCAAAGCCGACATCGCTCACATAAATTGGCGCACCACTGGCGGTGTTTTCTGAACCCGCAAAAGCTAAATGCATTGGTGCGGCTAAACCTAAAAAAGCCACGGCAAATAGCGCTGATAAAGAACTGAACTTAAATTTCGAACCCATTTTTTGACCCCCTGATTTATATAAAAAGTCGTGATTAAAATACACTTTAAACAGTTTAAATGCGCCATTAAATAACAAGACTTCAAAGAAAGTTTAGCACGCCTATATCAATTAATAAAACGCTATTTAAACAACCTTTGTAAAACTATGGTATAAATAAAGTATAATTATTGTACTTTTCTTTTACAAGCACACGGTTTGTGGATTTTTAAAAGGCAAACCCTGAGTAATTCGCCATAACGCTAAGATGACCACCATGACAAAACCGACTATACAACTTGTTTGGTTTAAAAGAGATTTACGCACCGTGGATCACGCACCTCTTTATATGGCTGCACAAAAAGGCTTGGTTCTGCCTATTTACATTTTTGAACCTGAACTATGGTCGCAAAAAGATGCCAGTCTTCGCCATTGGCGGTTTGTTCAAGACTGCTTAATCGAACTAAACCATGACTTAAGCCGATTGGGACAACCTTTAATCCAATTGTATGGCAACGTGATTGATGTATTTAAACAACTCAAGAGTCACTACCAAATTTCAGGCGTTTGGAGCCACCAAGAAACGGGCAACTTATGGAGTTATACTCGAGACCAAAAGCTTATTACCTGGTTAAAGAGCCACGACATTCCCTGGTATGAATTTAAACAACACCCTATTCATCGAGGTAAAAGCCAGCGTGATTATTGGCAAAGCCAGGCTAACCATCATTTTAACCAGGCCTGCTTACCGGAACCAGAAGCGTTACCTTTTGTTCAAGAACAAACTACCCTACCAAATTATTTGTTATTACCCTCTGCAATTTGTGAACAAGAGCAAATACAAAAAGGTGGGCGCTCCCTGGGTTTAAAGCTATTGCAACGTTTTCTGACCCAGCGAGTAGGTCACTATCTTTTTGATATCGCCAACCCCATAAAAGCACCACAAAACTCCTCACGGTTAAGCCCACACTTAACGTGGGGTTCTCTGTCTATCCGAGAAGTTATTCAAGCGGCACAATTTAGGCAAACTCAAGCCCCTGTTAATCAACAACGTGGGTTAACAGCCTTTATTTCAAGGTGTTTTTGGCAAAGTCATTTTATGCAAAAACTCGAAACTGAACCCCAGATGGAAAAGCACTGCTTGCACGCTGCTACTGAAAATTTGCGACTAGACAACCCTAGTGCAGGTGAGTTCTTGCAGGCCTGGTTAGAAGGTCAAACTGGCGTACCTATGATAGATGCTTGTATGCGAAGTCTAAGAGTCACTGGATGGTTACCTTTTAGAATGCGTGCGATGGTGGTGTCGTTTGCAAGTTATCAACTTTGGATAGATTGGCGTTTAATCGCGCCACCTTTAGCTCAACTCTTTACCGATTATGAACCTGGTATTCATTACAGCCAAATTCAAATGCAGTCTGGTACTACAGGGATTAATGCCATGCGTGTTTACAGCCCGTTAAAACAAGGTAAAGATCATGACCCTTTGGGTCTCTTCATTAAAACCTGGTGCCCAGAATTACAAGCCGTACCAGTGGAATACATTCACCAACCTTGGACTATGCCAATTGAGTGGCAAAGCCATTTTGGGGTTTTTATTGGTCAAGACTATCCTGCACCCTTGGTAGACATTGATGAGAGCGCAAAACGAGCTAAAAACAAACTGGCTACTCTGCGTAAAGATCCCAATGCCAGACAACAAGCTAAAAGCGTTTTTATAACCCATGGTAGCCGTGCTAAAAGGCCGAAAAAAACACCTTCTAAAACGCCCAAAAGTAAAACTACCAGGCCTGGTAACACTGCGAAACAAGCCGTTCCAGATAATCAGTTAAGCCTATTTTAAAGGGGCATTAGTGAGCCGTTACAAAAAATGAAAGGTATCAAAAAACAGAACCTTCCCAGCAAACTCTGCCCTATTTGCCAGCGCCCTTTTGTATGGCGTAAAAAGTGGGCAAAAGATTGGGAAAATGTCATCTATTGCAGTGAAAAATGTCAACGCAGTGCCAAACAAATTCGTCGTCAAATCCAGGAAAAACCATGAATAAAATCCGTAATCTTTGCATTGTATTGGGCGACCAACTCAATTTAAATTCCGCTCTATTTGATGAATTTGACCCAAACCAAGATTTAATTTGGATGGCTGAGGTTATTGAGGAAAGTACACATGTAAAATCACACCCTCAGCGTATCGCTTTGTTCTTAAGTGCTATGCGTCATTTTGCAGAACGTCTTCAAGATAAAGGCTGGCCTGTTCATTACCTCGCACTATCAAAGAAAAACAACCAACATCCATTCAATTTAGCGGATAGTTTAAGTGAATTTTTATCCAAAAATTCCGTTAAAAACATCCAAGTGGTTTTACCGGGAGATTACCGAGTTTTAAAGCAGTTAAAAACAACTGCCAATCACTTTGAACACAAACTTAATGTTTTAGCTGATCGCCATTTTATAAGCCTTCCAGGAGAGTTTAGTAAATGGATGTCGCAGCGTAAAAAACCTGTTATGGAATACTGGATTCGCCACCTGAGAAAGCGCACTGGCATATTAATGGAGAATGGCAAACCTTGCGGTGAAAAATGGAATTTTGATGCTAAAAACCGCGGTAGTTTTGGTAAAAAAGGCCCAGGCCTGGTCGTTGAAGCGCCAACATTTCGTAAAGATAAGATTACTCAAGAAGTTCTAGAGTTAGTAGATGATTTATTTGCCAATCATTCAGGCAGCTTGAAAAGCTTTAATTGGCCCGTGACTCACCAAGAAGCACAACAAGCTTTAGCCGATTTTATTGAAAACCGTCTAGCACTCTTTGGGCAATATCAAGATGCGATGTGGTTTGATGAACCTTTTCTCTATCATTCATTATTATCGAGTAGCTTGAATCTAAAACTAATCTCACCACTTGAAGTCATTAAAGCTGCCGAACAGGCTTATCATAATGGCGATGCTCCTATTGAAGCAGTTGAGGGTTTTATACGTCAAATTTTGGGTTGGCGAGAATTTGTACGAGGACTCTACTGGCATGCTATGCCAGAGTGGAAAACATGGAATCATCTAGATGCAAAACAAAAGCTACCCTCTTTCTACTGGACAGGTAAAACCGATATGCTCTGTTTACAACAATCTATATCGCAAGTTTTAGAGCATGGTTACGGCCATCACATTCAACGTTTAATGGTGACCGGCCTGTTTGCACAGCTTTGGGAAACCAATCCGATTGAAGTGCATGAGTGGTATTTGGGGATGTATGTAGATGCGGTTGAATGGGTTGAACTACCAAATGTAATGGGTATGAGCCAATATGCCGATGGCGGTTTTATGGCGAGTAAACCTTATGTTGCCACAGGAAAATACATCCAAAAAATGAGCCCTTATTGTAGTCAGTGCCCTTACAAACCAGAAGAATCCATTGGAGATAAAGCCTGCCCATTTACTACTTTATATTGGGCTTTTTTGCTCAAACACGAAACCGAATTTAGCCAACACCCAAGAATGGCTTTACAAATAAAGCATCTTGCGAATATGGATAATAAAAAACGTACAGCAATTCAACAGCGCGTGGAGTTTCTTAGAAAATCCCTTTAGCTATATCAAAATTCCGCTATAACAAAATTCCGCTATTTTTCACCGGGCTTGGTTTAGTTAAAACTGGCCAATATGCAATACTTAAGAGCATAAAACGAATTGCCCAACCCCATTGGCTAAGATGCATCCATAAAACATAGTGGTTAGCATCAACAAGCGGAAATACCACCCGAACAATCGCCGTAATGGTTAACAAAGCAAAGACCATAATCACTATTTTAGGGGGTTCAAAAACATTTCTATTGGTATGCCCTAGAGATATTCGAGCCATTATAGATGAACACAATAAACCAATACCTCCTGTGGCTAAAGCACAGAATAGAGAAATCAGCCAAGCCTAAACAAGTTGGCTGAATTTATGAAGTGAAAACCTTCTTTGTAAGGATGTTTTACTGAGTTTTACAATGGCATCATGATAAAAAAGCTAGAAAGTAGACCAATTAAACCACCAAAAATACCACCCCAAACTACTAACCAACCCAAATGTTGCTTAATCATTTGTTGTACCATTTCTTTTACTAATTGAGGTGTTAACTCCTGTAAACGAGCCTCAATAATATCAGCTACTTTGGTTTGAATATCGGCCATTACATCGGGTTGGTCTAGCTCTTCTTGTAACATTTGGTGAAAATCATCGGTTTGTGTCATTTCAATTAATGAGCTTTTCATATTAGAAATGAAAGGTTCTTTTAGAGGTGTTAAGGCCTCCTCACCGCCAAACATAGATAACATAGAGCCAAAGGAGGAGTTCATAATCACTTCAACAAGACGGTCATAAGATGGCGATAAATCGACTTTTTCAATAACCGGTTTAAGTTCAAATTTAGCATTTTGTGCGCTACCGGCTACAAATTTATCAATATTCTCTTTGCTGAAAAACTGCTCCATCATTAAGGTTTTAATCGCGGCTTTAAACTCTTCAAAACGATTTGGAATCACGCCAGAACCTACCAGGCCTGGTACTTTTTCAAACAGCATATAAACCGCTAACCAGTTGGTTAAAGCACCTGAAAGTGCAAATAAACCAAACATCAATAAATAAGTATTTTCAAACATATAACCTAAAAGCAGTAAAACTAGAGCCGCTAAATTAGTCACTAATGATTTATTCATACAATAAACTCCCAAATATTCAACGCTGTTCTGCAATCACAAAAGCAACGGTGTGATGCTTTTCATCACTAATACTAATTGCCCAATCGGTAATGCAGAGTTCATTTGATTTTTCTAGGGTTGAACCTTCCAAAAATAAAATAGGTTGACCACTATCTTTATGGCCAACCGTCATGTCTTTAAAACGAACGCCTTGAGCAATCCCCGTTCCTAACGCTTTAGAAACGGCCTCTTTTAATGCCCAGCGTTTTGCTAAAAATCGCTCTGGGTAGAGCTGATTTTCAAACTCAGTTAACTCAGCTTTTGAAAGCAAACGCTCAGCAAATGCAATTCCTTGCTTATCATAGACTTTAGCAATTCGCTCAACATCAACAATGTCTGTACCTACACCCACAATCATCGTAAAACTTAATCTTGTAAGTAAGCGTTTTGACGAGCTTCAACCATTAAACGCTTCATTTCACGAATCGCGTCAGGAAGACCTGAATAAATGGCTTGCGCAATAATTGCGTGGCCGATATTAAGCTCTTCGATTTCTTTCATAGCGGCAATGGGCTGTACATTATGATAATGCAAACCATGCCCTGCATTGACAACTAAACCAATACTATTTCCGTAAGTGGCGGCTTTTTGAAGTCGTTCAATCTCTGCCTCAACATCGGCAGGATTTTCTAAGTCAGCATAAGTCCCTGTGTGTAATTCAATAACGGGTGCGCCAACTTCTTTTGCAGCTGCAATTTGTGTTTCGTCAGGATCAATAAACAGCGATACACGGCAACCTGCTGCAGCTAAACGTGAACAAACCTCGGTTAACCAGGCTTTTTGTCCTGCTACATCCAAACCACCTTCAGTCGTTAATTCTTGACGTTTTTCAGGTACTAAACAGACATCCTCTGGTTGCTGTTCAATAGCGATTTTTACCATCTCTTCTGTTGCAGCCATTTCTAAATTTACTTTGGTTTGACGCATTGCTGAAATTTGCACAACATCGGCATCTTGAATATGACGGCGGTCTTCACGTAAGTGTAATGTAATACTGTCAGCCCCGGCCATTTCTGCATCTAGCGCAGCTTTAACAGGATCGGGATAACGAGTTCCGCGCGATTGACGTAAAGTAGCAACGTGATCAATATTCAAACCTAAGTAAATCGGATTCATTTAATTTCCTTAAAAATAGTATGAGACTACTGCACGAGGCCATAAAAAAACAAAAAGGCTAAAATTTCACTTTTTTGATGGCTTGTGCAAAAGTTTCTGAGTGTAGAAAAAAGCGTAGAGTATTATCGCTAATTGTTCACAAAATAACATTGAAAATTAATGAATTTAGTTGAATAATTCTCGTGTCATAATCGGTTTATCGCCTAAATATAATGCTAAAACCGCTCTAAACAAACGCTTAAGCTGCGGCAAACAGTCCTCACAGTAACGCATCTCTTGTAATGCCAATAAACAATCACCTTGAATTAATACGCCTTGCTGTTCAGAGTCATTCTGCAATAACACGGCACCTTGTTGCGGATAATATTGGTAGGTAGATTCAGCTAATATCGCTTGTTGATGAACATCTTGTTCACATTGCAAGCCATGCCCCATTTCAGTAAGTAGTTGAAATTCAAATTGACGTAACGACCAGGCCTGGTCAGCTCGATTTTTAGAAGCTAAAAGCTGATAGAGGGTTTGTTGATACACATCAAATAAGGCTTCGGTAGCCACCTGCGGGAAAAGTAGACGGTAGAGGAGTTCGTTAACGTACAAACCACAAATATTGGTTTCCGCCTGCAGGGGAAAACGTAAGGTTGAAAGTTCAATTTGTTGAATATTGAGTAAATCGCTGGCGTTATTTGCTTTTTCTCGCCATTGTAAGGTCAACTGTTGAAAGGGTTGCAATATAGCGGTTTTTTGAGAAGCCGTTTTACGTCCACCTCTAACCCCTCTGACAACCCCATTAACTTTGCCATATTCAGGAGTAAAAAAAGTGACTAAAGCACTAGTCTCTCGATAAGGACGCGAATGTAAAACAAAGGCAGGCTGTTCTATTTGCATAGAATCAGGTGCTCACTTAACTAGAATAGTTGTCATCGTAGCCTAAACTGGCTAAAGCACGTGCATTGTCAGACCAGTTTTCTTTGATCTTAACCCACAACTCTAAATGAACTCGGCCATCTAATAACGTAATTAAGTCTTTACGTGCTTGGATTCCCATCTGTTTGATTAATTCGCCCTTTTTACCGATAACAATCTGTTTTTGACCTTTACGCTCAACCAAGATTAGTGCATTAATTAACCAACGCTCCTCTTCTTCATCGTACTTAAACTGTTCAATCTCAACAGTGGAACCGTAAGGAACTTCTTCCCCTAAGGTTCGCATTAGTTTTTCTCGAATAATTTCAGCCGCTAAAAAACGCTGAGAGCGATCCGTGACATACTCTTCTGGAAAAATTTTATCTTGATGAGGTAGGTATTTTAAAACTTCTTTTTTAATTAAATCTAAGCCACTTTTTTTATAGGCTGAAATAGGAATTAAGGTGTCCATTTTGACCCTTTCACCCACTTTTTGTAAAAATGGAAAAAGGTCTTCTTTATTTTTGTAGTTATCAATTTTATTCATCAAAACGACTACAGGGACATCAATACACGCCAATTTTTTGGCTACCGCATCGTCTTCTTTTGTCCACTTTCCAGCTTCCACCACAAACAGAATGACATCTACATCGGCAAATGCACTATTGGCAGTTCGGTTCATATAGTCATTAATTGATTTCTCGCCACCTAAGTGCATACCTGGCGTATCTACATAAATAATTTGATGCTCGGCAGTGGTATAAATACCATGAATACGGTGACGTGTCGTTTGTGGCTTATGCGATGTAATACTCAGTTTCTGACCAAGCATTTCATTCATAATGGTCGATTTTCCAACATTTGGCCGACCAATTACAGCAGCAAAACCGGCTTGGTATGCGTTATTTTGGTTATTATCCGCGTCACTACCAGCTAAGATTTTTTCTAAAGACAATTCATTATCAGACATGTTTTTCTCATTTTAATCAAATGGTTATTTGATTAATTATAGTTCGCCAAGCGCTTCTAAAGCAATTTCTGCGGCTTTTTGTTCAGCTTTACGACGGTTAGTGGCAATCGCTTCAAACTTAGAATTCAGTTTTCCTACATAACAAGAAACGGTAAATTCTTGATTATGAGCAGCGCCATTAACACTAATAATGCTATATTCTGGTAAGTCTTCGTTTTGCGATTGTAGGTATTCTTGTAGGCGTGTTTTGGGATCTTTACCCACTTTTTTAGGGTCAAGGACTTGTAAACGTTTTTGATAAAAACGACTGACTAATTGACGGCAAGCATCTAGACCACCATCTTCATAAACTGAAGCAATAATGGCTTCTACCGAGTCCGCAATAATTGAATCACGTCTAAACCCACCACTTTTAAGTTCGCCAGGGCCTAATACTAGATAATCACTTAATTTGTATTCACGACCGATAACCGCTAAGGTATCGCCTTTAACTAAGTGAGCACGTACACGACTCATATCGCCTTCAGGTAAACGGTTAAACTGATGAAACAGGACATCAGCAATCATAAAATTAACCAGACTGTCTCCTAAAAATTCTAAACGCTCATTGTTGATAGCGCCCATACTGCGATGGGTTAAAGCATGCTGTAATATTGAAATATCATTAAATTGGTAACCCAATTTTTTGGATAGTTGCTCTAATTTAGCAAGACGCTCAACTGAGAGCTTACCGTTTGACTTAGCCATATTAGTGAATTCCTGTACCTAATCGATTTAGATGTAACTTATGGTCCCAGTTCATCCAAATACCAAACGCTTTCCCTTTGAGGTTTTTCTCAGGAACAAACCCCCAAAAACGGCTATCATTACTGTGATCACGGTTGTCACCCATCATAAAGTAATGACCTTCGGGTACGGTAACGGTATCCATATTTCGTGAAGATTTATCCATATCCAGCAGAATATTATGAACATTACCATCATCAAACGTTTCTTCAACCACAGAGGCGCCATTCATAACTGCACTTGACTCGGTTCCATGATATTTGCCAATAAATTTTTGTGGTACCACTTTACCGTTAATAAAAAGTGTTCTATCAACGTAGGTAATTTTGTCGCCTGGCAGACCAATAACACGTTTAATGTAATCAACATCGGGATCATTTGGGTATCTAAACACCACTACATCTCCACGCTCAGGTTCAGAGGTAGGAATAATTTTAGTTTGCAAAACCGGCAACTTAACACCATAGGCAAATTTATTAACCACAATAAAGTCACCAATTTGTAGTGTTGGATACATTGAACCCGATGGAATTCTAAAAGGTTCAATAATGAATGAACGCAATACCAGTACCACTAAAAATACTGGAAAAAGAGAACGAGCATATTCAATTAACATGGGTTCTTTGTCAGGCATCATTGCCGACAAACGTTTGGGACGCCAAACCACTCTATCCACATAAGTAATCACACCGGTGACAGCGGTTACAATCACTAAGATTAACTCAAAGCTCATAATTAAGACTCTCCTGTGTCTAATATCGCTAAGAAGGCTTCTTGCGGCAACTCTACACTACCGATTGATTTCATGCGCTTCTTACCTTCTTTTTGTTTTTGTAGTAATTTCTTCTTACGAGAAACATCACCACCGTAACATTTTGCCGTTACATTTTTGCGTAATGCTTTTACATTTGAACGACCAATAATTTTACCGCCAATGGCGGCTTGAATGGCAACGTCAAACATTTGACGAGGAATGACATCTTTTAATTTTTCAATAATGACTTTTCCACGTTGGGTCGCAAAGCTTCGGTGAGCAATGACCGCTAAAGCATCCACTTTTTCGCTATTGATCATAAAGTCTACACGTATTAGATCATCAGCTTGAAAACACTTAAACTCGTAATCCATCGAAGCATATCCACGGCTACAAGATTTTAAGCGGTCAAAGAAATCTAACACCACCTCGTTTAGTGGGAGTTCATAATTAATCGAAACTTGGCCACCTGAATATTGCATATCTTTTTGAACACCGCGTTTCTCAATACACAACTTCATTACTGAGCCCACATATTCATTAGGGACTAAAATATTGGCTTGTATAATCGGTTCACGAATCTCTTGAATAACACCCGCATCTGGCAGTTCAGATGGGTTATCAATAGTGATAACATCCCCCGCTTTAGTAAGAACTTCATAAATTACCGTAGGAGCCGTTGTGATTAGGTCAATATTGTATTCACGCTCTAAACGCTCTTGAATAATCTCCATGTGCAACATGCCCAGGAAACCACAACGGAAGCCAAAACCTAAAGCCTCTGAGGTTTCTGGTTCAAAATGTAACGCGGCATCATTCAAGCGTAATTTGCGCAAAGACTCTCGCAAGTCTTCATATTGGTCAGATGAAATGGGAAATAAACCGGCAAATACTCTAGGTTGTGCTTCTTTAAAACCGGGTAAAGCTTCAACTTCTGGCTGAGTAGCATCAACTAACGTATCCCCAACGGGTGCACCGTCAATATCTTTGATGCCCGAAATCACGTACCCAACTTCACCAGCGGATAGCGATGGCATTGATTTACGTTTTGGAGTAAAGATTCCCACATCATCTACCAAATAAACTTCTTTAGTCGACATCACCTTCATTTTGGTTTTTTTACCAATTTTACCGTCAATCACTCTAACTAAAGAGACAACACCTAAGTAGTTATCAAACCATGAATCTATGATTAAGGCTTTTAATGGTGCATCAGGATCACCTTTTGGAGCCGGAATTTTGGCAACAATCTCTTCTAAAGTTTCTTCAATACCAATACCAGACTTAGCACTTGCGCGAACAGCATCAACCGCTTCAACACCTATAATTTCTTCAACTTCTTCAATCACGCGTTCTGGATCAGCTGCTGGCAGGTCAATCTTATTAAGAACAACCAAAACCTCAAGGCCTTGTTCAATAGCCGTATAACAGTTAGCAACGGTCTGTGCTTCTACCCCTTGAGAGGCATCCACAACCAATAAAGCGCCCTCACAGGCGGCTAAAGAACGGGAAACTTCATAAGAAAAATCTACGTGTCCAGGAGTATCGATAAAGTTTAATTGGTAGGTTTCACCATCTTTGGCTTTATACTCCAAAGTAACACTTTGTGCCTTAATAGTAATACCCCGTTCTTTTTCAATATCCATTGAATCAAGAACCTGAGCTTCCATTTCTCTATCAGTCAATCCTCCACATAAGTGAATAAAACGATCTGCAATGGTCGATTTACCATGGTCAATGTGCGCAATAATCGAAAAATTTCGAATATGTTTTAAACTGTCTGACATTTAAGCTCCAACTCAATCTTAAAAACCCATTTTTTAGGGGCTCTACCATTTTAATTTACTTATTCGTGCAATCACCTTGCAAATAATATCCAGCAATGGTCTTCACTAGTAAATTAATGAGACCTTTGTACCCAAGGGCATAAATACGAGATAGGTGCGAAAGAAAAATGAGAGAAAATTTTCCTGATTGCGGCGGAAAACGCAGGGAATAGCTAGCTATTCGCAAGTTTTTCAACAAAAATCGGGTAAATTTTAACCATTTTCACTCGCGCATACTCTCGTGCAAAGGTCTCTTAAAGAAAAAAATACTACAAAAAAAGGGGCCACTGCCCCTTTAAATTCAACCTTGCTAAATTATAAGTATTCGCAAGGTTGATTTGGTTATCAATGAATGGCGGGTATTTTACGCTAATTTAAGGTTTTTCGCATTGATAAATCTTAGCGATGACTTAACTTAACCTCAAATATAACTTAACCACCTTTTTTATGAGTTATTACCTATTTACCATCACTGTAAAACCTCAATTAATCTAGTATTAATGGTAAGAATAATGAACGGTTTTTTCTAACCACTCTAACCGGTAATGAATGCCCTTTTGGTAAAGTTTTCATTAGTTTTTTAAGCCCAGAAGCACTTTTAACAGGTTTAAAATCAATCGTAACAATGATGTCTCCAGATTGAATTCCTGCTTTTTTAGCTGGACCACCCTGAACATCAGTGACAACCACACCAAATGGTAGACCTAATGATTTTAAATCCTCTTTACTAAGTTCTTTAACCAAGGCACCTAATCGATTATCGCTATAGGCTTTACCACTGGCATTGGCAGCAATATCATCCGCATTATCCAACGAAGAAAGTCTGACCGTAAAGAACTTCTCTTTACCTTGGCGTAAGACTTTAACCTTAACCTTTTTAGTAATGGGTGTCATACCCACAATAGGCGGTAAGTCCGAAGATTTTTTAATTGCCTTACCATCAAATTCTAAAATAATATCTCCAGATTCAATCCCTGCTTTTTCCGCAGCAGTATCTGGATAAGTTTGTCCAACTAAAGCCCCTTGTGGTTTAGCTAAACCAAATGATTTCGCTAAATCATTTGTTACTTCCTGAATTTGTACACCTAAATAACCTCGTGTGACTTTTCCTTTGCTTTTAAGTTGCTGCACAACATTCATAGCAATATCAATAGGGATTGAAAAAGATAGCCCCATTGAACCACCTGTTTTACTATATATTTGAGAGTTTATACCAACAACTTCGCCATCTAAGTTAAAAAGTGGACCTCCAGAGTTACCCGGATTAATGGGAACATCGGTTTGAATGAATGGTACGTAAGTATCGTCAGGTAACGCACGACCTAATGCACTAATAATCCCGTGAGATGCGGTAAAATCCAAACCAAATGGTTCGCCTATTGCCAATACCCATTGACCGACTTTTAATTCGTCTGAATTACCAATTTTTGCATAAGGAAGATTTTTTGCATCAATTTTGATCAAGGCAACATCCGTTCTTGGATCCGTACCAATGACCTTGGCAACTAACTCTTTGCGATTTCGCATTCTTACAATAATTTCATCAGCCCCTTCAACAACATGGTTATTAGTCAAAATATAACCGTCTGCACTGATAAGAAAACCAGAACCCAGTGAGTGAGATTCTTCTTTATGAGGTTGTTCAGGAACATTCCCCCTTGGCTCGCCTTTAAACTGCGGCATGCCAAAAAAGTGACGTAATAAATCTTCAGGCATACCTCTAAACTGAGGCATAGCAGCTCTCTCAACCATTTTGGTAGTACTAATATTGACGACACTTTGATTAGTATCTTCAACAAGCTGACTAAAATCAGGCAAACCGAATTTGTTAGCTTGAGACGTATAACTATTCGCATAGCTATTAATAGGCTGAAGAACCACTAAAGCACTAATTAAAACGCTAAAAAGCAGGGATAATTTTTTCATTATTAAATGATCTCCTAATTTAATTTTTAAGTTGATATTGCAATGACCTTACTTAATTCTGGCATAACGGGTTTATAAATTTTTCGAGTTAACCACCAACCTAAGTACAACCCTAAAAAGCCACCAAAAATTGCCGACAACTCTGCCTGGCCTGGTGTTAGCATTAATAAATGCAAAGCTATTTTAGAAAAGCCAATTGCAAAAACAAACAGACCAATTAATGGTAATCCATATGCCATGAACGAATGTTGAAGCAATCGTGACTCATCTAATACTAATTCAACCGTATCACCCATATGACATTCAATTCGATTTTTAACTCTAATTGGTGCTTTACTGGTTGAGGTAAATAGCTTTGCCAAGGCTGATGTTCCACAACCCGATTCTGAAGAGCAACCCGAACAACCGGTGGTTCTTTGAGTTTGAACAAGCACATGGTCACCTTCTATTCCAACCACAATCCCTTGCTCACGCAAAATATGACTATCTTGATTTTCCATTCTATTCCTAAAATTTTAAACGGTGACAAAGACGATCTTAGTTCGTAATAATTCTTGGTTTTTAATAAGGACGACAATTCTTAATTTCAACATTAACATTGTTTTATATAAAACAATCTGGTCATTACAAACCTTTTAAAATAAATATTCACCTTCAAGAAAGATATTCTTCAATATAATATCGGTATTAACAACGATCGGTATTAACAACGATTTAAACTCTTTAGTTTTACTTTTAAGGAAATAATTTGCCAGCTCCATCTAACACATTAACCACCGACATTCTTATTATAGGCAGTGGAATTGCAGGCCTATCACTTGCCCTAAAACTTGCTGAAGAACATAAAATTACCGTACTTGCAAAAGGCTCTTTAAGCGAAGGCAGTACTAATTACGCACAAGGTGGAATTGCTGGAGTATTAGACCCTTTTGATAGCATTGAAGCCCATATTTCCGACACTCAAATTGCAGGTGCAGGTCTTTGTGATCCCAAAGCCGTTGCCATTGTTGCATCACATGCTACAGAATCAATTCAAGAGTTAATTGACTTAGGTGTCCCCTTTAGTCTGGATAATGAAAAGCCCAATAACCACGAAGCAGGTGACTTCCCTTTTCACTTAACGCAAGAAGGTGGGCACAGCCATAGACGCGTGATACATGCCGCTGACCACACAGGGCAATCTGTTTTAAGCACCTTAATTAAAAGAGTTAAAAGCCACCCTCACATCACATTATTACCTGAACATATGACTATTGATTTGATTAAAAATAAGCGTCAAAACCGATGTATTGGTGCTTATGCTCTTAATCAAACCGACAGTAACATTATTGCGATTTCATCTTTATTCACGGTGTTAGCTACGGGGGGAGCAAGTAAGGCCTACCTATATACCAGTAATCCAGACACTTCAACAGGTGATGGCATTGCCATGGCTTGGCGAGCGGGCTGTAAGATTGGAAATATGGAATTTAATCAATTTCACCCTACTTGCCTTTACCACCCTAAAGACCGTTCGTTTTTAATTAGTGAAGCCGTTCGCGGTGAAGGTGGAATTTTAAAACTCCCCAATGGCAAACCCTTTATGCAGCAATACCATGAGAGTGCCGATCTTGCACCAAGGGATGTTGTTGCCAGAGCCATTGACCAAGAGATGAAAAAACATGGTGTAGATTGTGTCTATTTAGATATTACTCATAAACCGGCTAGTTTTTTGAAAAACCATTTTCCAACGATTTACGAACGTTGTAAAAAAATTGGTATTGATATCACCAAAGAACAAATACCCGTAGTGCCTGCGGCTCACTATACTTGCGGAGGCATCGTTACCGACCTTGAAGGCAAAACCAGTTTAGATGGCCTTTATGCCATTGGTGAAACCGCATACACAGGATTACATGGAGCGAATAGACTAGCCAGTAATTCCTTAGCGGAAGGTTTAGTATTTGCCAAAATGGCACAACAAAGTATTAAAAACACCTTTGATAACCAAGAGCTAAAGCATAAAAATGTCATTCCATGGGATAGTAGTGGAACAACCGAACCGAAAGAAAAAATACTCGTGAGTCATGACTGGGACGAATTACGTCGAGTTATGTGGGATTATGTGGGTATTGTTAGAACAAACAAACGCTTAAAAAGAGCACGTCAAAGAATCCGTAATTTACACAAAGAAGTCGATGAATATTACCGTCAACACACGCTTAATCGCGACTTACTCGAACTTAGAAATTTAGTACTTGTGTCTGAACTCATCGTGATTAGTGCTCAAAAACGTAAAGAAAGTCGCGGGCTTCACTATAATTTAGATTATCCACATATACACAAAATACCTAAACCAACCATATTAAAACCCAAACTAGGGTAATCAACTTTAAGATTAAATATTAAGTGTAAATTTCAATTGGCGGCTCTTTAGCTAGTCGCCTAATTAAATCACTCTCAGTAACAATTCCAATAATTTGATGATACTCGCTCATAATAACAAGCGCATCTATTTGATATTGATTTAACGCTTGTGCAACATGGCGAATATCGGTATCTAAGTTAGTGGTTACCACTTCAGTATGCATAACATCAACCACCTTTTCGGGTTTAACCCCTTCTAACTCACCAGATTTACCCACAATAATCCTAGTTAACAAATTTTCTTGAGAACACATTCCTACCAATTCAGCATTATTTAAAACTGGTAAGTGTTTAATTTTTTTGCTGTGCATAATTTGCCAAGCCTCTTCCAAAGAAGCATTCACATTAATTGTGACAACCGGCGAAACCATTACTTCTGCAACCTTAACAACAGCTTTACCTGAAGATGTTGATTGATTTTGTTTATAAGCGTTTAACGCACTGTTTTTTGGATTACTCTGAGATTTAGACTCAATATCAGTTTTTAAAGCCCCTAACTCAGACTGTTCAACCTTATTTATTCGCTTAGCTGGATCAACCTTAAGCACAGGTAAATTTTGCACAGCTCCAATAAAGCTTTGCCCTTCAGGGCTATAGACTATAAACATATTTTCACTCTCAAAATCGTAAACTAGAATTCACTAAAAATTAACGCACTGTTGATTTGTCAAAAATCATCTACCTATACAAACCGTGGATTCAAGTAATAACCGCAATTTTTAATTTAAACTCAAAAAAACTTTCTTGCTAAAAAAACGCCTTCTTATTTAGAGTATATCGACTGCAAATCATACAAACTTAAAGAAAATAAATTTCTCTATGTTAAATACTAAGCCTTAACCGCCAATAAACAATAAAATCAAACTCAAATTTATCCATAATTTAACTAGAATAAGACCCACCAATTGACTATACTATTTGGGTTAAAAAACTCGAAATCACTCACTAAAATAAGGATAATACTATGTCAGTTCTTGTCACTAAACAGGCTCCAGACTTTACTTCAGCTGCGGTTTTAGCAGATGGTTCTATTGTTGATGACTTTAATCTAAAAAGCCACATTGCTGGTAAATACGCAGTTGTTTTCTTCTACCCATTAGACTTCACATTTGTATGTCCTTCTGAAATTCTTGCCTTTGACCACCGTGTTGAAAAATTTAAAGAGTTAGGAACTGAAGTTGTAGGTATCTCTGTAGATTCTCAATTCACTCATAATGCTTGGCGTAATACTCCTGTTAATCAAGGTGGACTTGGTCCAGTTAAATTCCCTCTAGTAGCAGACCTTGGTGGTTCTATTATGGAAGCATACGGAATTGTTCACCCTGGTAATGTTGCTTTACGTGGTGCTTTCTTAATTGATACTGATGGTGTTGTTCGTCACCAAGTTGTTAATGATTTACCACTTGGTCGTAACGTTGATGAAATGGTTCGTATGGTTGAAGCTCTAAAATTCCACGAAGAAGTTGGTGAAGTTTGTCCAGCTGGTTGGAACAAAGGCGATTCAGGAATGAAAGACACTCCTGATGGTGTTGCTGAATACCTAAGCGAGCACTCTGACGAACTATAATTTCGTTAAAAGCTGAATGCTCAACATTAATGTATTAAAATATATCCATTAATTAACAGCATTTTTTGTAAAGGTTTAAAGCTTATCTGCTTAAAACTTTGCACTGATAAAAAGGCCGTCTATTAGACGGCCTTTTTTATGGAGAAGATTTTTGCTAGACCAACTAATCCAATATCAAGAACGTGTTAATCAAGCCTTAACACACCATTTACGGTTCTTTGCTAAGCAACAAAAAGATAGCTTAACAATCGATACTACAAATAACCTATTCCCCGCTATTGAATATGCAACACTAAACCAAGGAAAACGTCTGCGACCTGCATTAATTTATGCAGTAGCTGAAGCCTTGGGGATTCCTTTAAATAAAGTGGATGCTGCAGCCTGTGCTATTGAACTGATTCATAGCTATTCATTAGTGCATGATGATTTACCAGCAATGGATAATGATGACTTGCGCCGTGGGCAACCTACCTGCCACATAAAATACGATGAAGCGACGGCAATTCTGGTAGGCGATGCTCAACAAACTTTAGCGTTTCAAATTTTAGCAGAAGACAAAAATTTAGCTCCTTCTCAAACCATAGAAATGATTCGTTTACTCTCTCTCGCTAGCGGTCCTTTAGGAATGATTGGCGGCCAGGTATTAGATATTCAAGCCGAAGGTAAGTCGATTAGCTTGCAACAACTCAAAGCACTGCATTATCTAAAAACAGGAGCGCTAATTCAATGCGCATTACTAATGGGGGCTACCGCTTCTCCAAACTACACTACTATTCAACCAGGCCTGGTTAAATTAGGAGAATTGATTGGTCTAGCCTTTCAAGTTCAAGACGATATTTTGGATATCGAAGGCGATACCGATACTTTAGGCAAACCTCAAGGTAGTGACATCGCACTCGACAAATCAACCTACCCCAAATTACTCGGTTTACAACCAGCTAAAGAATATAGAGACGATTTAATTACACAAGCCAAAAAAGAACTCTCTATTTTAAAGCTAAAAAGTCCGTTCTTAATAACATTAATAGAGTACATTGCCGCTAGAAAACATTAACTGATCAATAAATTGAAGATTAAAGAAGTTAAGAAAAATCTTAGCTTTCAAAAAGTTAGCTTTTAATCGTTAATCATTTTAGTTATAATCAGCAACCTCTCGCAGCAAGGCTTAAAATACAACTATTTGTGTAGCGAGATTTTGCAAGAGTCGATATATTTATTAGGTTAGAATTTATAAGGCTAGAATTCTCTGAATTAGTTTAAAGAATTCTTTTATTTCTTTCTTACATCTTTCTTGCATCACCAACTCGAACAAAGGTTTCATCTTACTAGCTGACCTCTTAACGGGTGGTAAAACTTTATTAAAAACTGAGAAGATTGACTCTATTATGGCCCAAACATTTGTTTTAAAAACATTACTTGATTTCGCTGCTGCTCATAGCCTAAAAGGTTATCCTGGTGACTGTGCAAAACTTCATGGCCATAACTGGAAAATTGAAGTGCAAGTAGCGGGTTCTCAACTTAATGAAATTGGCATGGTAATCGATTTTAAAGAGATTAAAGGTCATGCAAAGGAAGTCGTAAAAGAGCTAGATCATACCTTCTTAAATGACCACCCACATTTTAAAGAACTAAATCCTACTGCTGAAAATATTGCTGTCTATCTCTATAAAGAGATCGAAAAAAGAATTAAAAGCCCTGAAGTCAACATGCACAGCCTAACCGTCTGGGAAAATGATCGTAACTGTGTGACCTATTCTGAGTAGTATTTGGTAACAGAAATCTTTGCAAGATTCGATAATGATTAAATGCAATAATACAAAAAAGCCGATTCAGATTGAATCGGCTTTTTGCTTTTAAAATTTAAAAAATTGAACTAAAGCTGGCTGGACAACAATAAAGTACTATTCCAATTTAATATCCAATCGTAATGAGATTTGAATTATTTTTCACTTTTTGATGCTTAATATTGAAACTTGGACAAACGCCATAAGTCCCCTTGTAATAAATGGTGCAAAGTTCTTAGTGTAGTGAACGGTAAAAAAATGCTGCTGTTTGAGCGAAGCGAGTTCAGCATTTTCAGTTCACAAGCTTAGAACTTGCCTATTTATGGAGTGGGGTTTGTTTTTTGGTTACTTTTTGCCAAATTGCAAAAAGTAACGGGAAGCCTGAGTGACAAAATTTAAGGCAAAGGCTTAATATTTAATAGGCTTCTCAATCTCGGTGCTGTCTGACTAAGACTAAGTTTTTACATTTAAACCTATTGAGAATATGTTGTTAACCATTTCCAGACGGCATATTTTCTGCATTAGCGACAATATCATCAATTAACCCATCAGCGGCAAGCTTGTCTAAATCAACCACAACAACCATTCGCCCTTTATCAGACAAATTTTGTTCAGCCGTGCCCATTTGTGCCGCACTACTTTGACCTTGACTATCTTTAATTGTGGTTAACCCTAAAATATATTGGCTATGCATAGAATTGGAAATATCAGGTGGATCTTGTAAGTTATTAATATCAAACTGATGAACATCAGACACCGCATCAACCACTAACCCAACCACTCTTTCACCTTGAGACGTTAAAACATGAACAACAATAACCACCGTAGTGCCATCATAGCTCACTTTTAATTTAAACTTTTCTCTTAAATCTATAATGGGAACAACCGTTCCTCTAAGATCAACAACGCCTTTTACATAAGGCGGGACATTGGGTAACGGGTTTGGTGATACCCAACCTCTAATTTCTTGAACACGAAGAATTTCTACCGCAAATTCTTCTTTACCAATAATAAAGGTTAAAAATTCTTGTTTAGAACTTGACACAGGTTGTCTCCATTTTACCTAATCTCTCCCTAAACATAAGGAGCTTACATACGCTTGAAGAGTATTATTAACGTTAATCTAAACGTACAGTTTTTATTTTATACTACTGTGTCATACTAAAAAGCTAAATTAAATTCATCTAGAGACCTTTGCACGAGATAGGTGCGAAAGAAAAATGAGGTAAAATTTGCCTGATTGCGGCGGAAAACGTTGGGAATAGCTAGCTATTCGCAAGTTTTTCAACAAAAATCAGGTGAATTTTAACCATTTTTACTCGTGCATACTCTCGTGCAAAGGTCTCATCTACATTAAAAAATTATATTTGACGAATTTTTGCTATAAGACACTTTGCTATAATATTCTACAAATTCTACACGCAAGAAATACGCCAAGATATTTTATTACGGTATCATATGCATCAAATACAAATTAAGGACAATAAAATGACAACACCAGCTTCTTTAAGCCCTATTTGGTCTGAATTTCTAACCTCTCAAAATGCTCAGTTTGATGAACAAGGCAAAATTTGCAGTTTTGGCCAACCTGAACTTGAACGTTTTATCATCAAAAATGGCCCCGTTGTCACTAGCTTAACGCACCAAGCTTTGATTCGAGTCTCAGGCAGTGAAGCGCTAACATTTTTACTAGCGCAGCTAACAAGTGATGTGAATTTAGTCAGTGATAATCAGGCACAGTTCTCCGCTTATTGTGACCCAAAAGGTCAAGTGCTTGCCAACTTCTTAGTGTTTAAGTACCAAGGTGATTACTACCTTAATTTTGATGGTTCCTTAAGAGAGTCCATCCTTAAACGTTTAACCATGTTTGTTTTACGTTCTGATGTAAAACTAACCGAGGTTTCACAAGAATTAATTCAAGTTGGTTTTGCTGGCGAATTTGGTGATTTAGACATACAACGTCGTTTAAGCACAAAAGTTAAAGATATTTTTGAGTCTGGCATGATTGAGCTAGATGATATGCAAGATGTGTTAGTGGTTAAAGTACCCGGCCCGTATCATAAATATGCTTTATTTGGCCCTGCTGAACAGATGAAGTTAGCTTGGAAAAAAATTCGTGATAATGCGGATGTTACCAACAACTATGACTGGAATCTCTTAAATATTGCCGCTGGCGTGCCTGAAGTTACTGCGGCAACAAGTGCACAGCTAACGGCTCAGTTTTTTAACTTAGATAAGTTTGATGCCATTAACTTTAAAAAAGGCTGTTTTCCAGGACAAGAAATCATCGCCCGAATTCATTATCGCGGTAAAGTCACAAAACGTATGTTACGTATTCACTTAAATGAGGTCGTTTCATTATTGCCTGGCGACAACCTGACATTAAAAGACAAAAATGAAAAAGCCTATAAGCTAATGGTTGTGAATGCAAACCCAGATATTTTTAACGGTACTTTATGTCTAGCGATAGGGACATTAAAGCCTTTAGAATCTGTAGAAGGAGACCTATTTACAGAGTCTGGAGAAGCGGCCACGATTGAACCATTGCCATACAGCATTACTGATGATGAATAAATCGTGAACTTTTCAATAATGGAATGAGAAAGAAAAATACGGTTTTGATAATCAACAACAATCTTTATCCTTAAAAAATAAAACCCCACTTATCCTTTCAGATAAGTGGGGTTTTTTAATACCTTGTTTAATCTTAAAAGATTAATTTTGACGCATATGCGGGAACAATAACACATCACGAATTGAAGCCGAATCCGTAAATAACATTACCAAACGGTCAATACCAATCCCTTCCCCTGCAGTTGGTGGCATGCCGTGCTCTAAGGCCGTAATATAGTCTTCATCATAATGCATCGCTTCATCATCACCCGCATCTTTGGCGGCAACTTGTGCTTTAAAACGTTCAGCTTGATCTTCAGCATCATTTAACTCGTTAAATCCGTTAGCTAACTCACGGCCACCGATAAACAATTCAAAACGATCCGTAATAAATGAATTTTCATCATTACGACGCGCTAAAGGAGAAACTTCTGCAGGATACTCCGTAATAAACGTTGGATCCATTAACTTCTCTTCAACCGTTTCTTCAAAAATTTCAGTAATGACTTTACCTAAACCATAGCCTTCTAAAACATGAATATTAAGTGACTCTGCTAAAGCCGTTGCGCTCTCTAAAGTATCAAGTTGGTCGGCCGTCACACCTTCATTGTATTGAAGTATTGCATCTTTCATACTTAAACGTGCAAAAGGCTTACCAAAATCAAACTCTTGTCCTTGATAAGGCACCTTAGTTGAACCTACCGCTAATTCAGCTAACTCTTTCAAAAGTTCTTCTGTGTAATCCATTAACTGATGATAATCAGAGTACGCGGCATAAAATTCAACCATCGTAAATTCAGGATTATGGCGCGTTGATAAGCCCTCATTACGGAATGAACGGTTAATTTCAAATACACGTTCAAAACCACCTACCACTAAACGCTTTAGATAAAGCTCAGGAGCAATACGCAAATACAAAGGCATGTCCAAAGCATTATGATGCGTATTAAAAGGTTTAGCCGTAGCGCCCCCTGGAATAACATGCATCATTGGAGTCTCAACTTCCATAAACTCTTTACGGATTAAAAAGTTACGTACGTGTTGAACAATTTTAGAACGCAGCATAAAAGTATCACGGCTTTCTTGGTTTACAATTAAGTCAACATAACGCTGACGGTAACGTATTTCTTGGTCTTGTAACCCGTGGAATTTATCTGGTAAAGGACGAATCGATTTAGTGACTAATTCAATGTGTTGAACATGCACCGATAATTCACCGGTATTGGTTTTAAATAAATAACCTTCTGCACCAACAATATCACCCAAATCCCATTTTTTGAATTGAGTATTGTAGAAACCTTCTGGTAACTCATCACGAGTGACATAAACTTGAATACGCCCTGTTTGATCTTGTAAGGTGGCAAAGCTTGCTTTACCCATAATGCGGCGTAACATCATTCGACCCGCAATTTTAACTCTTACTGGCTCAGCTTCAGCTAGCTCTTCTTTAGTCATTTCGTCATATTTAGCGTGAAGATCTAGCGCTTCGTTTTCACGACGGAAGGTATTTGGATACGAATGCCCATCTTCTCTTAAAGCCGTTAATTTAGCGCGACGCTCGGCAATAATTTTATTTTCATCTACTTCAGGCACATTCTTTTTCGTTTCCGACATGAAATTTCTCTCTTAAAACATAATGAAAACTCACCTTAAAGGATTTATGAGCTCTCTAAAAACAAACAACCAGGCCTGGTTACTTTAAAACAACCAGGCCTGGTACATTGAGAGACCTTTACAAGAGTCTATGAATGGTTAAAAAAGTCTATAGCGCTCTATCTTCAGGCTAAAGAGTTCTTTGACTTTTTTATTACATTCCCTGCTCGTGCAAAGGTCTCATTGGTAATAATAAATTGCGTGTATTTTAAGCTTTTACACCAATAAACTCTAGTGTAATAAGCAAAGATAGACCTTTAAAAAGCCTATAAACCAGCAAAAAAGGCTAAATAACAAGGTCTATTAGAGACCTATGCATGAGATAGGTGCGAAAGAAAAATGAGGTAAAATTTACCTGATTGCGGCGGAAAGCGAAGGGAATAGCTAGCTATTCTCAAGTTTTTCAACAAAAATCAGGTGAATTTTAACCATTTTTACTCGTGCATACTTTCGTGCAAAGGTCTCTACTAAATTAAACTCCTGATTTTAAACTGGCTACGATAAACTGATCCAAGGCTCCATCTAAAACCGCTTGCGTATTTCCGGTTTCAACTCCCGTTCTCAAATCTTTGATTCGTCCTGAATCAAGAACGTAAGAACGTATTTGACTCCCCCAGCCAATATCCGATTTTGACTCTTCAAGTTCTTGCTGTTCAGCACTGCGACTTAACATCTCTTGTTCATACAATTTTGCACGCAACTGCTTCATTGCTTCAGCCTTGTTTTGATGCTGAGAACGACCATTTTGACACTGCGTAACCGTATTACTGGGTAAGTGGGTGATACGCACTGCCGATTCTGTTTTGTTAACGTGCTGCCCACCGGCTCCACTTGCACGATAAACATCAATACGTAAGTCCGCAGGATTGATATCAATTTCAAAACTATCATCAATTTCAGGTGACACAAATACCGATGCAAAGGAAGTATGGCGTTTTGAATTAGAATCAAAAGGTGATTTACGAACTAAACGGTGAACACCCAGTTCTGTTCTTAACCAACCATAAGCGTATTCACCTTTAATATGGACTGTCGCCCCTTTAATTCCTGCAACATCTCCCGCAGAAATTTCAGTAATATCAGCTTTAAAGGCATGACTATCGCACCAACGTAAATACATACGTAAAATCATGTTGGCCCAGTCTTGAGCCTCAGTACCACCTGAACCTGATTGTATTTCTAAATAGGCATTATTTGGATCCATTTCACCTGAGAACATACGCTGAAACTCAAGTTTATCTAAACGTTCACCCAATCGATCTAATTCTGAAATAACCTCATCCACCATCTCTTGATCAGAATCCATTTCTGCCATTTCCAAGAGCTCTTTCGAGGCTTCTGTACCAGAGGTTAAATCGTCAATGGTTGAAACAATATTCTCAAGCTGAGATTTCTCTTTACCTAAAGCTTGAGCTTGCTCTGGGTTATTCCACACATTTGGGTCTTCAAGCTCTTTAGAAACCTCTTCAAGACGTTCAGATTTTACATCGTAGTCAAAGATACCCCCTAAGCACTTCACTACGAGCTTGGTAATCTTCAATTCGGTTATAAATAGGGTTTAATTCCATTGATTTAGTTCCATACTACACTTTAAAAATTGCGGTAAATCATAACAGGAATCGGTTTTTTATGCTTTAATTCTCAAAAAGCTCATGCATTTTCACGCTTATCTTTTCGTAAAACCTGTCATTTTGACTATAATTTATGTAAATATTTCTTAAAGTTATCCAACTATTGGCCGTTAAACTGAGTAGCGGTTCTATTTACACTAACATTAGACGTTACAAAAATTAAAAAAACGACATTACTCTCATGTATTGCAAAATGTAAATGACCAACGCTAAATAAACTCACTCGACCAGAAAAGGTGAATCTCATGGCAATTGATACTAAAAACCTAGCCTCTATAAATGCCTACCAAAAGCTTTCTGCGCTACCCACTGAGCAAGCCAGAACCCACAACCCTAATGCAATTGATAGTCAAGAGAATTTTACTGAAAAAACACAGATAGTAGCCTCTCAAATGACGATTCGAAATGAACGCCAAGCCAGCTTGGTTGCACACCTATTTGGTAATGGTCAAGCAGCTGAATCACAATCTTTAAAATTAACTTATCAAGCCGCCATAGACAAAATAAACAAAGTTTTAATGGCTGATAAACCAACTACAGAAGATGCTGAAACAGATACCGCACCGATTAGCGAAGAAGCCTTAAAATCTCAAGGTGGAATGGAATATTGGACACCTGAAAACACGGCTAAACGTATTGTAAGTGGTGCTACAGCTTTTCTACCTGGATTTCAAGCAATTCATCCTGAATTAGAAGGTGAAGCATTAATGGATAAGTTTTTAGACGTAGTTGGCGGTGGTTTAACTCAAGGGTTTGATGAAGCTAAAGGACTATTAGGTGACTTAGATGTTTTAAAAGGAGATATTGCCGACAATGTCGATAGTACTTATCAATTAGTGCAAGATGGTTTACAGAACTTTAAAAATCAATTTTTAGGTCTTAACAAAGGCTTAGATGAAACACCATCAACAACTTCTGAAGAAAATAATACCGAAGTTGAACCAACCTAAAACAAATAAAATCTACGCATAAAATGTAAAAGTTTAGATTTAATCAGACAGTACGGCGATTGAGAAGCCTTTGAAATATTAGCCTTTGCCTTAAATATTGTCACTTAGGCTTCCCGTTACTTTTTGCAATTTGGCAAAAAAGTAACCAAACGAAGAACTTGGCTGCAGAGACAAGAAAAAACAAACCCCACTCAATAAATGGGCAAGTTCTAAGCTTGTGAACTGAAAACACTGAACTCGCTACGCTCAAACAGCAGCGTTTTTTTACCGTTCACTACACTAAGAACCTTGCACCATTTATTACAAGGGGAGTTAAGGCGTTTGTCCAAGCTTCAATATAAGTATCACAAAAGTGGAAAATAACCCAAATCTGATAATGAATTTTTATCAAGCTAGGTTAGTAATTAACTGCTGTCTTGCCAGATTAAATTTAATTTGTACACATAAAAAAAGGCGTTTTAAAACGCCTTTTTTATTGGATTAAATACCTGGGTTAAGTACTTAATTAAGTACTTAGGTAAATACTTAGATTAATTATTCAATCTCTTCAAGACCCACTTTAGTTAATCCTGATTCATTAGCATAGTTAGTTAACTCTGCTGTAGAGGTCATGCCCATTTTAGTCATTAGGTTTTCACGGTGTTTAGACACGGTACGATCACTAATTTCTAGCTGTTCAGCGATTTCTTTTGTTTTGAAACCTTCAGCAACTAACTTAACAACTTGTTTTTCACGAACGGACAAACGTTTGTTATTTAGCCCCCCGTCTGCTTCTAAAATAGGTTGAATTTCAGAGTGAATAAACGTCTCACCCTTCATCACTTTTCTAACTCCAGAAACTAATTCTTTAGGTGAAATTGATTTCATGGCGATTCCATCAATTCCCATATCTAAAACTTCACGCCAAACGTTAATGGTTTCAGCGGCCGTTAATACAATTATTTTAGTATCAGAATAACGTTTTTGAATATGAGTTATCGCATTCACACCACTTAATTTAGGCATCGACAAATCAAGTAAAACTATATCAGGTGTTTTGGCTCTAATTAATTCTAAACACTCTAGGCCATCCTCAGCTTCGGCTACAACCTCAAAGTCTGTTTCACCTTCAATAATTGACTTAAACCCAGCTCTAACTAAAGCATGGTCTTCAGCTAATAAAACACTAATTTTCTTAGACATATCGTCTCTACCTAACTTATTAATTTTATTTAGAATTCTTACTTACAAAATTTTACTTATAAAGTAAGAAATTTTAATTTTTATATTTGTTTATTATGACCAATTAATACCGAATTCTCAAGGCTTTTCACGTTTAATGCAACATTTTGTAAAGTTTTTTGAGTTTTTTCAAACCTAAATAATTTATCTTCTTGTTGAAGCACTTCCAAATGCCTAAATAGATCTACCAGGCCTGGTAACTGAAACAACATACAATTACCTTTTAGATAATGCGCCTTTTTTTTAATGGCTTCACGATTATTTAAAACATTAAATTGCTCAAGTTCCTTAAGGCCATCATTCATCTCAACAATAAACGGTTCAATTAATTGATGAAATTGTTTAGGTACATCAGAGATTAAAGCTAATTTTTGTTGAGTTTCAATTTCCTGGCTAACTTCTTCAGTGCTTTCGTTACCAATTTCGCTACTAATTTCGTTAATTAATGGTTTTGTATGGTCACTAACCAGACTTTTCAAGTTTGAATGTTTTTCTAAGGGTCTATAATCTTGTTCTAAGAGTTCAACAATCTGTTTTTTATTAACGGGTTTTACCAACCAAGCATCAAATCCAACACTTTCAGGTTTTTCATGTTCTGATATAAATCCTGATGAATCTCCCCCTGCCGTAATCGCAAATACGCCTTTAAGTTGCTTAGATTTCCCCTCATCATAATGTTGTTTAATTTTTTTACTGACTTCTACACCATCCAAATATGGCATCTGAATATCTAGTAAGACATAATCAAAATCCTGCTCTTGAAAAACCTTCCAGGCCTCTCTACCATCTCTTACTTCAACCACATTACACGTTAAGTCTGCTAAATAACCTGCTAAGACCATACGATTAATTTTTGAGTCATCTGCAACCAAAACACGACATTGATCTAATTTAGGACTTTCCTGATTCTCGTCCGCCTTGTATTTACTCACATCTTTTTTATTTTTTAACGGCAAGTCTTCTGAGCGAGTTTTACTTTTATTTAACTTAATAAGTTCGGTCATTTGAGTTTCATCAGTTTTGCTTGATAAACTACGACTTGGGCTATCAACACATTTAATCTTTAAATCAAATTCAAATGTCGTTCCGACTCCCTTTTGAGAAGTCACTTTAATTTTCCCGCCCATTAACTCAACCAACTGTTTTACAACAAACAAACCTAATCCAGCGCCTAAAAACTGAGTATTTGAAGTATATTTGCCATTATCGGATTCCAATTGTGCGAAAGGTTCAAAAATCTGTTTTTGTCTTTCTGGAGAAATACCCTCACCGGAATCAGTGATTTTAAAAACAAAACGGTTATTCACTAACTCACGAACTTCAATGTTCACCCCTCCATACTGTGTAAATTTAATGGCATTCACAATTAAATTAATTAAAACTTGGGTTAAACGCACCCCATCTACAATCACTTTTTCATGTTCACCTAAATAAACTAAAGACAAAATTAAGTCTTTATCTGAAGCAATAGATTTAGCCAGTTGTTTTACATTTTCTAATAATTCTGGCAAACACACTTCAGTTGGATGAAGCGTAATTCCGTCATACTCAGTTTGTGAATAAGTCAAAATATCATTCACTAAATAAGTAGACTGTTCTGCCGTCATACTAATGGTTTTGAGCAAAGTCTTAACGTCAGGTGAAACATCCATTTCGGAGCGAATGCGTTTAACCAAACTTCTAATACCTAATAGTGGTGAACGTAATTCATGACTTAATAACGCAAGAAAACGAGATTGCTTATTATAAGAACGGGTAATAAAGGCGTTACGCTCTTCTAAAGCCGTTTGTTTTTCATAAAGTTGATTTAAATTTAACCGGCCTTGAGCCTCAACCATCTCACGTTCTAAGGCTACCATTTCGGAAACATCAAGACAGGTTGTCCAAATAATTTTCTCACCACTCAACGTAAAGATTCTTAACTGATGTTGAAAAGAGCGCTTGCCTTTTAAGGTTTCATAACTGGCAATAAAACGCATATCAAAATCCGATTTTTCAGCATCTTCATCTTGATAAGCTTCTGATATTTTTAATCTAAGCAACTCAGTTTCGTACTCACCCATAATATCTTCAAGCACGGTCACCGGTCTTCCCAAAAGGTTTTGTAAACCTTTTGATAGTCCTAGATTCTCTTTACCCTCAATAATGGAATAAGACCACCACAGGTTGTTATCAAACATTTCATTGGCTAATTTAGTTTGTAAACTACTCATTACTCTTCGCTTAAGGTTAGGCTATATTTTTATTAAAAACAGGCGTAAAATATTTGGCATTATTTTGTCTTAGTTTATTTCAAACTATTTAACCATGAATAAACTTTTTCGGCACACCAATCCTCTGTTTTTAGTTGCTGCTCTTTTCAGAATCTAAAAGTCAGATTACAATTTAAAAAGAACTTAAAACTATGTCACAACCAATTTCCTCTTCTGAAACTCGTATTGAAAAAGATAGCATGGGCAGCTTAGAAGTCCCTAAAAATGCCTTATATGGTGCGCAAACACAGCGTGCAATCAATAACTTTCCTATTAGCGGCATTCCTATGCCAAAAGCCTTTATTGATGCTTTATGCTATGTAAAGTTTGCTTGCTCGGACAGTAATCTAGAGCTAGGTCTTTTAAGTGAAGAGAAAGCGGATGCGATTCAAACGGCGGTTAAAAAAGTTATTCAAGGTGACTTTAGTGAACACTTTCCCATTGATATTTTTCAAACCGGTTCTGGTACCAGTACCAATATGAATGCGAATGAAGTCTTGGCCTCTTTAACAAAACAATTAACGGGAGTGGAAGTTCATCCAAACGATGACATTAATATGAGCCAAAGCTCAAATGATGTTATTCCAACAGCGATTCATGTTGCCGCATCCATTGCTTTAGAAGAACAGTTATTACCAGCTCTATTACATTTAGTAGAAAGCATTGAAGACCGTGAAATTGAATTGGCAAATATTGTCAAAACGGGGCGTACCCACTTAATGGATGCTATGCCAGTAAAACTTAGTCAAGAATTAGGTGCATGGAAAGCCCAAATTAATGACAATATTCAACGTTTACACGATACACAAAAACGTATTCAAAAATTACCTCAAGGCGGAACAGCGGTTGGTACGGGCGTTAATGCAGACCCTGAATTTGGACGTTTAGTATCAGCTAACTTAGCCACCATTACGGCAATTGATTTTGAACCTATGGATAACCTTTTCGTAGGCTTAAGCTCGCAAGATAGCGCTCTTGAACTTAGCGGACAATTAAATGTACTTGCTGCTAGTCTAATGAAAATAGCCAATGATTTACGTTGGATGAATTCAGGGCCTTTAGCGGGCTTAGGAGAAATTCAATTACCCGCCTTACAGCCTGGAAGTTCAATCATGCCTGGTAAGGTAAACCCGGTTATTCCAGAAGCGGTTTGCATGGTTGCTGCGCAAATTATGGGTAATCACACCGCGATTACAGTCGGCGCACAGTCAGGTAATTTTCAGTTAAATGTGATGTTACCAATGATTGTTCACAACCTACTACAAAGTATTGAAATTGCTGCTTCAAGCTCTATTCAATTAGCAGACTTAGCTATTAAAGGCTTTACCGTAAATACTGCAAATATTCAAAAAGCACTGGATGTAAATCCAATTCTAGTTACCGCCTTAAATACTGTGGTAGGCTACGAAAAAGGCGCGGCGATAGCTAAAGAAGCTTATCGTTCTGGCCGCCCAGTTTTGGAGGTTGCCATGGAAATGACAGACTTAGATGAAGCAACCCTAAAACAATACTTAAACCCAGCATTACTGACAGAAGGCGGCAACCCGTCTCTGTAAAATAAGCAATCACCATTAAATGTTCTACGAATCAAACTGAAAGGAAGGCTCATGGCTGTTATTAATCTAAAAACTGAACAATTTGAAGAAACCATTGCAAACAACGATATCGTCATTTTCGATTTCTGGGCTGAATGGTGTGGCCCTTGTAAACAATTTGGTCCGGTATTTGAAGAAATCTCTGAGAAATACCCTGATATTGCCTTCTGCAAAGTTAACGTAGAAGAAGAGCAAGAATTAGCCGGTATGTTCCAAGTCCGTTCTATTCCAACATTAGTGTTTATGCGTGAAAAAATTGTCGTTTTCTCAAACCCAGGTGCCATCCCAGGAAGTGCACTTGAAGAAGGTATTGGTCAACTTTTAGAACTAGATATGGATAAAGTCCATGCCGACCTAGCAGAAGCTCAAGCCAAGCAAGAAGGCTAAATATAAAGCTATTCTCTTTATTATTTATTTGGATACAGCTTAACGATAATAACGATAAGCTGCATCCAAACTAATCTCTCCATCCAATTACTCCAATTCAGTCATTTAAGCACTACTTTAGTTAATCCAAATCTCCTATAATCAAACTAATCTAAATCTAAACGATTATTGGAATCCTAAATGACGCAAGCTTTACCTATCAATAAAATTTTACCTCCTGGAAACATTCTTATTACAGGCTGTTCAACGGGTATTGGTTATCAGTGTGCTAAACAATTACATGAAATGGGATATAAAGTTATTGCAACTTGTCGACAGCAAGACGATGTCACGCGTATCAACAATGAAGGCATCACTTGTATACAGTTAGATTTAGCTAATAGCCAATCCATTGAGTTTGCTCTAAAGCAAATATTACTAGAAACTAATGGCAAAATTGATGCTCTGTTTAACAATGGAGCTTTTGGATTACCTGGTGCGGTTGAAGACTTAAGCCGAGAAGCCATGGAATACCAATTTCAAACCAATGTTTTTGGTACGCAAGAACTTACCAATGCCGTTGTTAAAATTATGCGTGCACAAGGCTACGGAAAAATCATTTATAACAGCTCTATTTTAGGGTTTGCTGCTATGCAATATCGTGGCGCATACAATGCCAGCAAGTTTGCCATTGAAGGCTTTGCAGATACTTTAAGGTTAGAAATAAAACAGGATAATATACAAGTGAGTCTAATTGAACCAGGCCCAATTCTCTCTGATTTTAGAAAGAATGCTTATGAACAATTTAAACATTGGATTTCAATAGATGAGAGTGCTCACAAAGAAAAATACCAGGCAATGGTCAGTCGATTAGAAACGGTTGGACCCAGCGCTCCATTTACCTTAGGACCTGAAGCCGTTAGTAAATGTGTCGTTCACGCCCTCCAAAGTCAACAAGCAAAAATCCGTTATCGAGTCACCATACCAACTATTGTGTTTGCTTATTTAAAACGTTTTTTACCAAATTCTTGGTTAGATATTCTCTTGATTAAGGCTGGTGGTGACGGAAAACGTTAGGTCATATACCAATCGACCTATACATGAAAATATTAATCTTCAAAAAGCATTGAATATGGTCTTGCTATGTCTTGCATCACCTTTTGCAAACTAAAGGTTCTCACCTCTTCAATAAAACGTTGTCCGGTGAAATAGACCTGTAGAGTTGGTAAACTTAACACCCCATTTTGCGAACAGACATCTGTAGTAACATGACAATCAACATAGACCATTTTTATTTTTGGATAATTAGTTTCAATTAACTCAATAATTTGCGGTTTTATCGCATGGCAAACATTACAGTTTTTACCACCAAACAAAACCAACAAAGCCTCTTCTGATTGTTTTAAGTTATCTAATACTGCTAAGGTTTCAATATTTTGCATTATGAGTCCTTATTTTTTGTTAATTAAACAAATTACCAGGCCTGGTAACTTTATTTAGAGCGCTGTCCAAAAGATCGATACTCGTGTAAAGCACTCATCCAATAAATAAATTAACCTCTTCTAGGTGTTCTAGTGCGGTTATTGTTGTTTTTAGGTGCCTGGCTAGAGGTCTGATGCCCTCTGCTGTTTTCACCTGAACGTTGTCCGTCTTGATGATTTACTTTTGGTTTTTTGGGTTTCTTCGGCTTTTTAGGCCGCGGATTAAGACGTGATTGTTTTAATGGATGAGTGGGGACATACCCCTCCAGCGTTCTACGCTCAAGCAACTCACCAATTAAACGCTCAATGGCAAATAGCAACTTATCTTCATCTGCACAAACTAATGATACTGCTTCACCACTTGCCCCAGCTCTTCCTGTTCGTCCAATACGGTGAACATAATCTTCGGCAACATTAGGTAAGTCATAATTCACTACGTGCGGAAGTTGATCTATATCTAAACCACGCGCGGCAATATCAGTAGCTACCATCACTCGAATTGCACCTGATTTAAAATCAGCTAATGCACGAGTTCTTGCTCCCTGGCTTTTATTACCATGAATTGCGGCGGCACTAATCCCTACCGCTTCAAGTTGCTTGGTAATGCGGTTAGCACCATGTTTGGTTTTACTAAATACGAGTACTTGCTCCCAGTTATTATCAATAACTAAATCAATTAAAATTTTGGTTTTCTGAGCTTTGTCTACCGCATAAATCCACTGATCAATTTTCTCAACGGTACTGTTTGGTGGCGTTACCGAAATTTCTACAGGGTTATTCACTAAGCCTTTAGCTAATTGTCTAATTTCAGGTGAGAATGTCGCAGAGAATAGTAAGTTTTGACGGTTTTTAGGTAACACTTTCATAATACGTTTTAAATCATGAATAAACCCCATATCCAACATACGATCTGCTTCATCTAATACTAAGACTTCAAGCTGATTAAATTTGATTGCATTTTGACCATACAAATCTAACAATCGCCCGGGGGTTGCGACTAAGATATCGACACCACGTCTTAAACGCATCATTTGAGGGTTTACTTTTACTCCACCAAACACCACATCTGACTTTAACTCGGTATGTTTACTATAAAGATTTACGCTTTCTTGAACCTGAGCCGCTAATTCACGGGTTGGCGTTAAGACCAAAGCTCGAGCTTGATTTGCTTTGGGGCGTTCTCCACCGCTAAGACGTTCAATTAAAGGTAAGGTAAAACCGGCAGTTTTACCTGTTCCGGTTTGTGCGGCAGCCATAACATCGTTACCAGCAATCACCGCTGGGATGGCTTTTTCTTGAATTGGAGAAGGTTTTTCATAACCTAATTCTGTTACGGCTTTTAGAATTGATTCTGATAAACCAAGGGAGGCGAAATCCATAATATACTCTTTGCAAATTGGCAAAGGAGCATAAACGAATTTATCTTATTTGCCAGGGGGGTTAACTAGAGCGTGTAGCTTACAGTAAGACGTCTATTAAAGCCATTTAGATTAAAGCTTATTTAAACCTCAAATTCACTTAGACTTCAGCAAATTAGCAGGCCTGGTAATTACTACGAATTGCCAGCAGACTAAAGGTTATTAACTAAAGGTCATTAACTACAGTTCATTAGCTACAAGTCATTGTTAACGTGTAACCAACTTGGCTATGCTAAAATCCAAATTATATTATACGTCACAAAGAATGAACTCTATGAATATTTGGGTAGATGCCGATGCTTGTCCAGTGGTAATTAAAGAAACCTTGTTTCGAGCCGCTGACCGAACCAAAACTCATACTACTCTGGTAGCGAATCATGCCATGAGAATTCCACCCTCACCTTACATTAAATTTCAGCATGTAGAATCTGGGTTTGATGTTGCTGATAATAAAATTGTTCAGCAAATTACTCAAAATGATTTATTAATTACCAGCGACATTCCTTTAGCAGCCGAAGCCGTTGCTAAAGGTGCAACCGTATTGAGTCCAAGAGGTGAGCTATATACTGAATCCAATATACGCTCTCGTTTAAATATGCGTGACTTTATGGAAGGGTTAAGAAATAGTCGCGTAGATGTTGGTGGCCCGAATGCTTTAAGCCAAGCAGATAGGCAAAACTTTGCTAATCACCTGGATAGGTGGTTAACTACAACTAAAAATTGATGTAAGCAAAATTTGTGAACTTAATTGCCATAGCGAATGGCGATTCATTTTTTTGGGTATCCGTATTTTGTGATTGATTATCCAGTATTGTAAAAATTAACCACGAAGACACAGAGGCACGAAGATTAAAAAAACAAATAAAAGTGATTCGAAAATCATACCCTAACGTTCTAAAGTCATGACTATAAGCTCTGCAGCTCTGCATTTGTAAAGTTTAAAAGCGATTAATTTATAACGTTTAGTTTGATTATTCGTTAAATTTAAGTTGGTATTAGATATTAGAAATCTTCGTGCTTTGGTGTCTTCGTGGTTAAAAGATTTGTTTAAGCTATCATAAAATACATATACCCGTATTTACAACCAAGCCGCACCTCTTACACCGCTGGCATCGCCGTATTTAGGAGCAAGGAGTTTGGTTTCAATCATATCGCTAAACACCCAGTTTTGCCAGATTTTTGGAACATCTGTATAAAGTCTTTCAATGTTAGACATTCCCCCACCCAACACAATGACATCTGGGTCAATAATATTAATCACACTCGCCAAACCTTTAGCTAACCACTTGATGTAATCTTGCATTAACTGTTCAGCAACCTTATTACCCTGTTCACTTAATGCCACAATCTCTTTTGCAGTTTTAACCTGACCAGTTCGTTTTAAATAATGATTTTCAAACCCGCTTCCAGATAAAAAGGTTTCATTGCAGCCACTCAATCCACAATAACAGAGATGAGAATCCTCCTTTTCAGACTGCCACGGTAAAGGATTATGCCCCCATTCCCCTCCAATGGCATTAATACCATTGAGAATTTGACCATTAATCACGATGCCTCCTCCACAACCCGTACCAATAATCACTCCAAAAACCACTTTAGCACCTTTAGCGGCGCCATCCGTTGCTTCTGAAAGTGCAAAGCAGTTTGCATCATTCGCTAGTTTTACAGGCCGATTTAAAGCACTTTGCAAATCAGCTTGTAAGTCTTTACCCATTAACCATGTTGAATTCGCATTTTTGATCTTACCCGTTTTAGAAGATATTGCTCCGGGAATACCAATACCTACCAGGCCTGGTAAGATTGAAGTTTGGGTATTTTTTTTTGACGTGATAGTGTTTGTTTTAAGAGTCGATTCTAATGTAAATTTAAGTTCTGCTTCAGCCTGCAAAACTAATTGGACAATTGCGTTAACTGTCTCTAAATAATTTCCTTTTGGCGTATTAATACGTTTTTGATAAACCGTCTGTGATTCTTTATTATCAGCCGTTATCAAACCTAATATTTCAATTTTAGTGCCGCCTAGATCTATACCAAAACGCAATTGGGTCATATCTTTTAACTACCGTAATTATTTACGCAAATAAATCGTAAAGTCATTTTCTAAATAACCCTCAACCAATTCAACACGATTAGCAAATCCCTGACAAAAACTCACAATCTGATTAGGTAAAAAACTTTGTAAGTCATAACGACTGTTTACCCATTCGTGACGTGCATCCAATAAATTAAATGCGACACCTTTCCTACTGATTGAATACATTGTTTTAATGACTGATTTGGCATATTCACCTTGTTGCTCATGAGTACCTTCAACTTCAGTTTCAACCACTTCATTCAGTGCTCCGGATAACATCACATAATCAAATTGAGAGCAATTGAAATCAAAATCACTTAACTCTCCCTCTTTAATAACCAAATCAGGATGCATAGATTTAGCTCCAAGTACCATTTCTGGAGAGATATCTATCCCAGTATAATCAGGTTGATAATGGTTTGTTTTTAAATAGTCTAACAGGTCAGCAAATCCACAACCTACATCTAATAATGACCAGGCCTGGTGATTTATTTGATTGGCAGGAGGTAAAATCTCAATTAACTTCTGAAAGCGTATTTCTTGAATTTCACGATTACTCCAATATAAAGCTTGTGGCTGATAACCATAGCGTTCTACTGAAACTCTATGCCGAGTTTGAATTCTTAATCGTTGTTTGTCTGAGAGTTTATTAAACGAAGGTTTCATGATTTCTGTTTCAGATTAAGTTGTTTTCACGAGAGGGTCGGTACTCTATTTTATAGTCTTTAACCATTCAATTTCTTCATCAGAAAAACCGGCTTGCTGTCGAGCTTCAAAATTAAATGGGCCTCTTAAATCACCATGAAAATAATCGCGTATAATCGTTTGAAAAGCTTCAAATGGATTCAAATCACGTTGATCACATAAATATCTAAACCAACGGGTTCCCACCTCTACATGACCAATCTCATCACGTAGTAAAATTTTTAAAATTTCAACACCTCGTTTATCTCCAATAGAGCGCAACTTGCTTATCATTGGAGGGGTAACATCTAAACCTCTGGCTTCAAGCGTTCTAGGAACCAATGCCATGCGAATTAAAGAGTCGTGATCCGTTTCATAAGTTGTCATCCATAAGCCATCATGTGCAGGCATATCACCATACTCATAACCTAGGCTATTCAGATGTTCTCGTACCATTTGAAAATGATAGGCTTCTTCACCCGCAACTCCCAACCAATCACGATAATACTCATACGGCATCTCTTGAAAACGGTAGATAGCATCTAAAGCTAAATTAACCGCATTAAATTCTATATGAGCAATAGAGTGCATTAAAGAAGCATGCCCCTCTTTTGACCCTAAACGACGACGTGGTAAGTCTTTTGGCGGTACTAAATCAGGTTTTAGCGGACGACCCGCATCTTTTACTCTAAACACATTTTTAGTTGGTGATAAATCAAATAACTCATTTGCCCAATCTTCTTGCAATTGTGAGAGTTGCTGTACTTTTAGGTTTAAATCTGACTCCATCAAACAGGCATAGACAGCTTCAAACAGATTTTTAGTATTGGACTTTTTCATAACAGTATTGTGAGATCATTACAGAGGATAAACATAAATAACGCCATTAAAACGTCACTCTTTAAAACAAAAAAACCGGCTTTAAAGCCGGTTTTTTATAGGACACTTAATACCAAATTAACGGTAGTAAGTTGCCTGAAGGTAACGAACACCTTTATATTGTTTAGCATCAACTGCATCAAACAATTTAGCCCACTTAGCGCGGTCTTCAGGAGTCATAACTGAAGAAGGGTTAACACCTACCGTTTTATCGCCATATTTAGCTTCAATTTTAGTCAATTCAGCCATACATGCTGCAACTTCAGTTTTTTGCTCTAAAGCTTGTGCAGCAGTAGAACCTTCTTTAAGTGCCGTAGCAATTACATTTTCAGCATCAGTAATACACTGACTATATACATCATCTGCAGCTTGAGCATTCATAGACATTGCCGCGATTGCAGAAATGAATAATGCTTTAAGTGTTAAGTTTTTCATTTTTAAATAAACTCCGAGGTTTTAATTTTTCGCTGTAACTCGTCAATTCTGACGGTTTTTAATTCAAATTGCAAGCCTATTCGAATTAGAAAATAATGAAATGCTTATAAACATTTTTTATCACTTAGATATCTAAGCCTTCATTACCTTAAGTGTTTTAAATATAGAGAGTATAAGCATAATAATAACAATAAGATAACCCAACTGATAGACACCATGCAAACTGGCAAAAAGAGACCAATCTGCCGCCGTATCATCTAACCCTTTGGGATATTTCGCTTTAATCTCTGCCATCCATGGAGCAACTAACCACAACAAAATACCCATTAACAATAATGAAATAGAATCAAAAATAACCGAGAACGCCACTCTTCTTACCGACAAACGCCAAACCATTAAGAGCAGTAAAGTAACCACTAAAATATAGCCCGAAATACTAAAGAGAAAACCTGCTATGAATCCCGCTAGTTTTGAACTTAAACTGGCAAATAAAACCGGAGTGACTAAATAACCCATACTTAATAACAAACTGAGTAAAGCACTATAAACAATAAGACTTATTGTGTAATAGTTTGAGATTGACCTAATAACACTTAATTTACTCATTGGACTTCCTATTGGCTTTTCTATTAAGACTTGAATTCAAGAGATTCCTATTCAACGCATCAACGCTAGTAATTAACCAAACTTAATTATAAAAAAACCAGGCCTGGTAGGTTTCAGACCTGGTTACATAGTTATTCAACTAAGTAAAAACCAATTTAAGATAATTCATATTAATTGAGAACTTTGCTCAAGATAAATGCAAAGGTCTCGCAAAGTTATCTAATTACCTAAATGTATTGTATTTCTACGATTTCATAATCAATATTTCCGCTAGGTGCTTTAACCACAACCTCATCACCCTCTTCTTTCCCAATGAGTGCTCGAGCAATGGGAGAGTTAACAGAAATCTTGTTTAGCTTAACATCAGCCTCTTCATTACCAACAATCTTGTAGGTTAGCTCGTCATCCGTATCTAGGTTTAAAACCGTGACAGTCGCACCAAAGACAATTTTTCCATTTGGCGTCAATTTTGTTACATCAATGACTTGTGCATTTGAAAGCTGGCCTTCAATTTGACTAACACGAGCTTCAACCAAACCTTGCTGTTCACGCGCGGCATGATATTCAGCATTTTCTTTTAAATCGCCATGTTCTCGAGCATCAGCAATAGCCTGTGTAATACGCGGACGATCTTCTTTTTTTAGTTTATTAAGTTCCGCCTGAAGTGCATCCGCACCTTCTTTTGTCATAGGATGTTTTTGCATAACATCATATCCTTTTCATTTTATTTATTTTTTACATTGAGACCTTTGCATGAGATAGGTGCGAAAGAAAAATGAGGGAAAATTTGCCTGATTGCGGCGGAAAACGCAGGGAATAGCTAGCTATTCGCAAGTTGTCGCCCAACGGAAGTACCCTTGGGGTACAACAAAAACCAGGTAAGTTTTAACCATTTTTACTCGTGCATACTCTCGTGCAAAGGTCTCATATTGAGAGCTTTGCTTAACTTCAAAACGATATTGATTGTATAGTGACAAAGCCCTTTAAAACCTAAAACGCCAAAGTTCAATAATTTAGAACTTTGGCGTTTGGTTTGTTTAAGGTGAATTTAGTGAATATCTTGTAAACGAGTTACAGGTTGATCATCTAAATAATCCATAGCGGCTACCATTGCAAAAGCTCCGGCAATAGTCGTTGTATAGCAGGTTTTGTGCATTAAAGCTTCACGACGAATACTCGAAGAATCTTGAATACTAACTGAACCATCTGATGTATTAACGATTAAAGCAATTTCTTCATTCATGATGGAGTCAACAATATTTGGACGACCTTCTGTCACCTTGTTAACGGTTTCACATTCAATGCCAGCTTCAGTTAAAGACGTTGCTGTTCCTCGTGTTGCAACAACGTTAAACCCTTTTTTAATTAATAACTTAGCTAAATCCACTACATGTTCACGATCGGCTTTGCGCACACTTAAGAATGCCGTACCCGTACGAGGTAGAACCGTTCCTGCTGCTAATGAAGCTTTTGAGTAAGCTTGTGCAAAGTTTTCACCTACACCCATAACTTCACCTGTCGATTTCATTTCTGGCCCAAGAATAGGATCTACACCCAAGAATTTAATAAATGGGAAAACCGCTTCTTTAACCGAGTAATGCTCAGGTTTAATCTCAGATGTAAAACCTTGTTCAGATAGTTTTTGACCTACCATACAACGTGCTGCAATTTTAGCTAATGGATTACCAATGGCTTTTGATACAAAAGGAACCGTACGTGAAGCACGCGGGTTAACTTCTAGTACATAAATATCATCACCTTTAACGGCAAACTGAGTATTCATTAAACCAACTACACCTAAAGCATGAGCCATTTTTTCAACTTGAACACGAATACGATCTTGTATCTCAGCAGAGATACTGTAAGGCGGTAATGAACAAGCTGAATCACCAGAGTGAATACCCGCTTGTTCGATGTGCTCCATAATACCACCAATGACAACCTGCTCACCATCACAGATAGCATCAACATCCAACTCAACAGCATCATCTAAAAAGCGGTCAAGTAATACTGGAGATTCATTAGAAACATCAATAGCGGCTTGCATATAACGCATAAGATTTTCTTCGTCATACACAATTTCCATACCACGCCCACCTAATACATAAGAAGGACGAACCACTAATGGATAACCAATCTCTTTTGCAAGAATTGCAGCTTCATCAGCATTGGTTGCGGTGCGGTTTGGCGGTTGCAGTAAATCATTATCGTTTAGAATCTTCTGAAAACGCTCACGGTCTTCAGCTAAATCGATAGACTCTGGAGAGGTTCCTACAATTGGAACCCCTGCCGCTTCTAGGTCTTCGGCCAATTTAAGTGGTGTTTGACCACCATACTGAACAATCACACCTTTAGGCTGTTCAACTTCCACAATTTCAAGTACATCTTCCAGTGTTAATGGCTCAAAATACAGACGGTCTGAAGTGTCATAATCCGTAGAAACTGTTTCAGGGTTACAGTTAACCATAATAGTTTCGTAACCATCTTCACGCATAGCCATTGCCGCGTGTACACAGCAATAGTCAAATTCAATACCTTGACCGATACGGTTTGGACCACCACCTAAAATCATGATTTTATCGTTATCAGTTGGCTGCGCTTCACATTCTTCATCGTATGTTGAATACATATAGGCAGTAGACGTTTCAAATTCAGCCGCGCAAGTATCCACACGTTTAAAGACAGGACGAATATTAAGAGTATGACGGAACTTACGAACAAATGCCGCATCCGTAGCTAAAAGTTTAGCTAAACGATTATCAGAGAAACCCTTACGTTTTAGATTACGTAAGTACGTTTCATCTAAGGCATCTAAACCACGCTGTTTGATATCATCTTCCATATCAATCAGTTCTTTAATTTGTGACAAGAACCATGGATCAATTTTAGAGCTTTCAAATACCGCTTCTAAATCCCAGCCGGCACGGAAAGCATCTGCTACATACCAAAGACGTTGAGCACCAGGGTTGCGTAATTCTTGACGAAGTTTATCTTTTACATCTTTTTCAGCCATACTGGCTAAAGGCATGATTTCATCAAAACCAGATTTATCTGTTTCCAAACCACGTAATGCTTTTTGAATAGACTCTTGGAAGTTACGGCCCATTGCCATGACTTCACCTACTGATTTCATTTGCGTTGACAGACGATCTTGAGCTTGTGGGAATTTTTCAAACGTAAAGCGCGGAACCTTTGTCACGACATAATCAATAGTCGGTTCAAAAGAAGCGGGAGTCGCTCCATTAGTAATATCATTTGATAATTCGTCTAGCGTATAACCTACTGCCAATTTAGAGGCAATTTTAGCAATTGGAAAACCGGTTGCTTTTGAAGCTAATGCCGACGAACGAGAAACACGAGGGTTCATTTCGATAATAATCATACGACCCGTTTCTGGGTGAATAGAGAACTGAACGTTAGAACCACCGGTTTCTACCCCAATTTCACGCAATACCGCTAACGAAGCATTACGCATAATTTGATATTCTTTGTCGGTTAAGGTTTGAGCCGGTGCAACCGTAATTGAGTCACCTGTATGCACACCCATAGGGTCTAAGTTTTCGATAGAACAAACAATGATAGCATTATCATTTTTGTCTCGAACCACTTCCATTTCGTACTCTTTCCAGCCTTCAATAGACTCTTCAACCAAAAGTTCTTTAGTTGGAGACAAATCTAGACCAAACTTACAAATTTGTTCAAACTCTTGTTTGTTATAGGCAATACCACCACCTGACCCCCCCAATGTAAACGATGGACGAATAACCGTTGGAAAACCAACCGTAGCTTGAATAGCCCAAGCTTCTTCCATATTATGAGCCACATCAGACTTAGGCATATCCAAACCAATTTTAGTCATGGCTTGACGGAAACGATCTCGGTTTTCAGCCTTATCAATGGCATCGGCATTAGCCCCAATTAACTCCACACCGTATTTTGCTAATACACCCTTTTCATCTAGGTCTAACGCACAGTTAAGAGCAGTTTGCCCACCCATTGTTGGCAAAATCGCATCTGGACGTTCTTTAGCAATAATGGTTTCAACGGTCTTCCACTCAATGGGCTCAATGTAAGTAGCATCCGCCATTTCAGGGTCAGTCATAATAGTGGCTGGGTTTGAGTTAACCAAGATGACTCGATAGCCTTCTTCTTTAAGCGCTTTACACGCCTGAACTCCAGAGTAATCAAATTCGCATGCTTGACCGATAATAATAGGGCCAGCACCAATAATCATAATACTTTTTATATCACTTCTTTTTGGCATTCTAATTCCTACTATCCGTTATGCGTTTTTCGCGTTTTTAATATTATCAATAAACTGGTCAAACAAAGGCGCTACATCATGCGGGCCAGGGCTTGCTTCTGGATGTCCCTGAAAACTAAATGCAGACTTATCTGTACGAGAGATACCTTGTAAAGACCCATCAAACAATGATTTATGCGTTGCTTTTAGATTACTTGGCAAGGTTTCACCATCAACAGCAAAACCGTGGTTCTGAGAAGTAATCATCACTTTTTTGCTATCCACATTTTGTACTGGATGGTTAGCACCGTGATGACCAAACTTCATTTTTACCGTTTTAGCGCCACTGGCTAATGCCAATAACTGGTGACCTAAGCAAATACCAAAAACAGGCACTTCTGTTTCTAGTACTTTTTGAATAGCTTCAATGGCGTAATCACAGGGTTCTGGATCACCAGGACCATTCGATAAGAAAACACCATCTGGATTCATGGCTAATACCTCTTCGGCTGGCGTTTTTGCTGGTACAACAGTTAATTTGCAACCACGGTCGGCAATCATGCGCAGGATGTTACGCTTAACGCCATAGTCATAAGCGACTACATGAAAATCATTATTGGCAGAACAATCTGCATGTCCTTCACCTAAAGACCAAGAACCTTCTGTCCAAACATAGGTTTCGGCAGTAGTGACTTCTTTAGCCAAATCCAAACCTTTAAGACCACTAAACGCTTTTGCTTTGGCAACCGCTTGTTCAGCATCAATATTTTCACCGGCAACAATCACACCAGACTGAGCACCTTTATCACGCAAAATACGTGTTAATTTACGGGTATCAATATCTGCAATAGCAACCACATTTTGCTCTTTTAGATATTCAGGCAAAGATTTTTCAGCACGAAAGTTACTCATTAATGGAGGGCAATCTTTAATCACCAACCCCTGTGCCATAATAGCTGAAGATTCTTCATCTTCAGCATTAACACCAACATTACCAATATGAGGGTAAGTTAAAGTAACAATTTGTTTAAAGTAAGAAGGATCCGTTAAGATTTCTTGGTAACCCGTCAAAGAAGTGTTAAAAACAACCTCCCCTGTCGTTTCCCCTTCTGCACCTAGTGAAGTTCCCCAAAAAAGGGTACCGTCTTCTAATGCCAGCAAAGCCTGTGTCATTGATTCATCCATCCAAAGTGAATTGAAATTTTTAAGTATTCGCACATTATTTACGGCGCATACAAAAAAACGGAGCCAGCCTTCATAGAAGACTCACTCCGTTTTCTGTTGCTAAATGACCTTAATCATTCCCGCTAAATACTCCGTAAATTGCCAATAACTGCTTAATTTCAGTCGCAAAAATTAATAACGCGGATTGTACTTCATAAGCTTTACAAAGTCTATATTAATCACCGCATAAATTCAGCATTTAGTTAGTTTTAAGATTTGTATTTACGGGTCATTTTTCGCTTTTAATTTAACCAGGCCTGGTTAATTTAAACTTACTATTTAATTAAAGCTAAACAGCAAGTAAAACTATCTACCAAACTAGGTAAATTCAAACTGGATTAGAACAAGATTTAAGCAAGATTTAAGCATACAAATAGTTGATTAAATAAAATTAACGAATACGTTTAGAGGTGTAATACGTTTTTTGCCAGTAGCGATTTTCTAAATTAGAAATAGTAACACCCTTGCTGGATGACGCATGAATAAATTTAGAGTTTCCTATATAAATACCGTTATGTAATGAATGACGTCCTGTTTTAAAAAACACAATATCGCCTATTTTTAATTTATTTTTTGACACTCTGTGCCCTAATTTAATTTGAGTACGAGTTGTTCTTGGAAGTTGATAACCTAATTTAGTGCGGTACGTATTCTGCACAAAGGCCGAACAATCCACTCCATTTAAGTCTGTGCCTCCATATTCATAAGGCGTTCCTTTCCACAGTCTATATTGTGATAACACAAGACTTTTCACCTTACTGGAATCACTAAGATTAACGGGCTTTGCGAGCTTAAAAGACGAAGAGGATTTATTCGGTGTGCTTGAACAACCACTTAACGTTGCTAACAAAAAACACAAAACCACCGCTAAAAATTGGTTATTCACTAATAACACTTCATATCTCTCGTTAACAAACTATTCTTTCATTCTATCAAGGCTTTATAAAAAATGTAAAACGTCACTTTTATTATGGACGCTCCTAAAATCATGAAGCAATCATGGAGTTTAAATTTTTTTAGTAAGAAATTTTAAAATAAGCTGTCTATTATGATGCTAGAACAATTAAAAACATATTAAGGATATCATCCATGCACTTATTAAACTTAACAACAAGCACGCTTTCAAAATGGCTGCTTACCCTATTTATTCCACTCACACTTAGTTTACCTGGCTGTGCAAAGGAGCCTGACATGGAAAATCAAAATGACATGATGGACACACAAATTGAGAGTAAAACCATTGTGTTAGGTATGGGTTGCTTTTGGGGGGCTGAAAAACGCATGTCTGAAATACCTGGCGTCATTGATGTAGAGAGTGGTTATGCTGGCGGAGACGACAAAAAGGCCGGCTATAGAGACATACTCGGACTTGAACAGAAAATTCAGATGGGATTATCTAACAAACGTAACCATGCAGAAGTCATCAAAGTGACCTACAACCCGTCAATGGTCAATTTAAAAACCATTCTCATTAAATTTTGGGAGAGCCATAACCCTACCCAAGGTAATCGTCAAGGTAATGATATGGGGTCAAATTACCGCAGCGTTATCTACTACCAAACCGATGCTGAAAAAAACCTAGCTGAAGAAACTCAAGCCATTTACCAAAAGGCATTAAGCAATGCAGGCTTCCCCAAAATCACCACTGAAATTGCGCCTTTAATTAACTATATTGCCGCTGAAGAGTACCACCAAGACTACCTTAAAAAGAACCCTAATGGCTATTGTGGCTTAGGGGGAACAGGCGTCGCTTACCCGGGTTCTGAAACCAAAAAACACCCTCAACTCAAAGCAAGCGATCTCAATAAACAACGTCAATTAATTGTATTTGAAGCCGAAGAATGTCCTTATTGTAAAAAATTTAAGGCTGATATACTCAACACCTGGAAATCTGAAGTACCCGTTGTTGCAACTTTAAATCCTAATCCTCCAAAAGATTGGAAATTAGCAAAAGCACTTTTTGCGACACCCACTATCGTGTTATTTGAAGATGGCAAAGAAGTTTCGCGCTTTACCGGTTATAACGGAGATAAAGCAAGATTTTGGAAATGGTTAGGATTTAGACTTCTCACTCCTGAACAACGCAAAATCGCATTTGAAGAAGGCACAGAAATGCCTTTCACAGGGTCGCATTTAGATGAGACCCGACCTGGATATTTTGTTGACCCAATAACTGGGGCTAAATTATTTAGAAGTGACACTAAATTTAAAAGTGGAACAGGATGGCCAAGCTTCTTTAACCCCGTAAAAGGCGCTATTACCGAACATACCGATAATAGTATGGGCATGGCAAGAGTAGAAGTTCGCAGTGCAAGCTCAGGAATTCATTTAGGCCATGTATTCAACGACGGCCCAGCCCCAACCTATAAGCGTTACTGTATTAACGGTAATGTTTTAAAATTTGTACCTGATAAAAAGGAATAATTCGGTTCATAGAATTTAATTTGTGCCGATAAAAACAAAAAAGGTATTCAATCACAAGAATTGAATACCTTTTAAAGGAATAAGTCACACTGCATTATTAAAATACAGTTTTACTTTAGATTAACGCAAACTTGAATTAACGCAAATTCAAAACATCCTGCATATCAAACAACCCTTTGTCTTTATTTGCAATCCAATTACAAGAACGCGCCGCTCCATTAGCAAATGTCATTCTGCTAGATGCTTTGTGCGTAATCTCTACACGCTCGCCTTCTGTGGCAAATAACACCGTATGGTCACCTACAATATCTCCAGCTCGCACCGTCGCAAAACCAATGGTTTTAGGATCACGTGCGCCAGTAATACCTTCTCGACCATAAACTGCACACTCTTTTAAATCACGACCCAAAGTATCAGCCACCACTTCACCCATACGTAAAGCCGTTCCTGATGGAGCATCCACTTTATGACGATGATGACCTTCAATAACCTCTACATCGTAGCCTTCATCCAACACTTCAGCCGCTTGTTTTAATAGTTTTAAACAAAGGTTAACCCCAACACTAAAGTTGGCGGCAAAAATAACCGCAATACTTTCAGCGGCTTTATCAATTGCAGCCAGGCCTGCATCATCAAACCCCGTCGTTCCAATCACAATTTTTTTATTGTGAGCGATACAAACATCAAGGTTATGCTCGGTGACCTTTGGAGAGGTAAAATCAATTAACACATCAAAGTCATCCACAACCGATTCAATCGAACCAACAACAGCAACCCCTAACTTACCAACACCGGCCAATTCACCGGCATCTGCACCAATTAGTGAGCTATCTGGTCGCTCAATTGCAGCGCTTACCGTTAACCCTTGAGTTTGATTGACCGCATCAATTAGGTTTTTTCCCATGCGACCTGAAGCGCCAATAATTGCTACTCTCATCTATTATCCTTTACGATTTCAAGAGACCTTTGCACAAATGTGGCGCGAAAGAAAAGGTGATAAAAACCATTTTTATTCGCAAAACCACCTCTTAGCAAGTTCTCTTTAAGTTTGCTTGTCCAGTATTCTACTAATTCCAAGGCTCATCTTTATCTTTTTTGGATTTTTTATCATCGTCATCATCGCCCGTAAAAAACGATTTAACTGAATCAAAAAAGCTATGTGCCTGAGGACTGTGCTGTTTATGATGCTTACCTTGCAGGCTTTCATCAAACTCTTGTAATAACTCTTTTTGACGAGACGTTAACTTAACCGGTGTTTCAATATTAACTAAAACTACCATATCTCCCATGTGAGATGAACGTACCGATTTAACACCTTTACCGGTTAATTTAAAGCGTTGTCCCGACTGAGTTCCCGCTGGAATTTTCAAATTAGCTTTACCACCTAAAGTAGGCACATCAATTGAACCCCCTAGGGCAGCGGTTGCAAAACCAATCGGCAGTTCACAATAGAGAGTATTACCATCACGTTCAAAAATAGCATGCTTTTTGACGCGAATACGCACATATAAATCACCGCGTGGTGCACCAGGCTCGCCAGCTTCACCTTCGCCTTGTAGACGAATACGATCACCGTTGTCCACTCCCGCAGGAATTTTAACTGACAAGGTTTTATTATCGTGAGTATAGCCTTCACCATGACACTTTTTACATGGCGTCTTAATTAATTTACCTGAACCATGACAACTTGGACATGCACGATTAACGGCAAAGAAACCTTGTTGCATTCGCACTTGACCAGCACCATGACAAGTTGGGCAGGTTTCTACAGAACTGCCCGGTTCCGCACCAGAACCATCACACGCATCACAAACATCTTTAGTCGGAATACGAATATCAACCGTTGTACCCGCTACCGCATCTTCAAGCGAAACTTCAAGCTCATATTGTAAATCTTGACCTGGCTGTGGCCCACGTTGGCCGCCAAAACCGCCGCCAAAAATATCGCCAAAGATATCCCCAAACGCATCGCCGAAACCACCACCGCCAAATCCACCACCGTGGCCACCTGCACCGCCTTCTAAACCAGCATGACCAAACTGATCATAAGTAGCGCGTTTTTGTGCATCAGACAAAACCTCATAAGCTTCAGCGGCTTCTTTAAATTTATTTTCAGCTTCAGCATCACCAGGGTTACGATCAGGATGATATTTCATCGCCATTTTGCGATAGGCTTTTTTAATCTCACCTTCAGATGCCGTTTTGGAAACGGATAGGATTTCGTAGTAACAGGTTTTACTCATCGATCTCTCGTTTTACGTTTTATTCATATCTTTTTTAACCACAAAGTCACGAAGACTCGAAGAAAAAATTAGGTTTAGTTAAACTCAGCGATATGTTATTGAAATTAATATCAAAAAAATTCTTAATCATCTTTTTATCAAGAGCACTGATTAAAAGCGTTTTTTCGGATACAAACTTATTGTTTTAAATAGAAAAGCACGAAGACCTTTCCATTTTGATAAATTTAAAATAAACCCATCAAAACTTAGTGTCTTCGTGCCTTAGTGGTTATCGCTAAGAATTACTTCTTATCGTCATTCACTTCTTCAAACTCTGCATCGACAATATCGTCATCTGCATTGTCTGTTGAACCTTGCTCTTGAGCTTCTGCACCGCCCGCTTGCTGCTGTGCTTGTGCTTTTTGAGCAACTGATTGACTTGCTTCAGCTAATTTAGCAACTGAATCTTCAATTGCAGCCTTATCGTCACCTTTAATGGCTTCTTCTACGGCTTTAATTGCTGTATCAATCGCTTCTTTTTCCGCTGCATCAACAGAATCGCCAGCATCTTTAACCATTTTATTAGTTGCGTGAACCATCGCATCTGCTTGGTTACGTGCTTCAACTAGCTCTTTTAGTTTTGCATCTTCTTCAGCGTGAGCTTCTGCATCTTTAACCATTGCTTCAACTTCGTCCTCAGAAAGACCAGATGAAGCTTGGATAGTAATATGTTGCTCTTTACCTGTATTCTTATCTTTAGCAGACACATTCAAGATACCGTTTGCATCAATATCAAATGTTACTTCAATTTGAGGCATACCACGTTGTGCTGGTGGAATCTCATCTAGGTTAAACTGACCAAGAGACTTGTTTCCAGAAGCCATTTCACGTTCACCTTGAACAACGTGAATTGTAACGGCAGACTGGTTATCTTCAGCAGTAGAGAATACTTGTGACTTACGTGTTGGGATAGTTGTGTTCTTCTCAATCAGCTTAGTCATTACACCACCCATTGTCTCAATACCTAGAGATAGAGGAGTAACGTCTAATAGAAGTACATCGTTAACATCACCAGAAAGTACACCACCTTGAATCGCTGCACCAATAGCTACGGCTTCATCAGGGTTTACATCTTTACGTGGCTCTTTACCAAAGAACTCTTTAACCGCTGCTTGTACCATTGGCACACGAGTTGATCCACCCACCAAAATAACATCGTCAATTTCAGAAGCAGAAAGACCTGCATCTTTAAGAGCCATTTTACATGGTTCAATTGAACGCTTAACTAAGTCTTCAATTAAAGACTCAAACTTAGCACGAGTAATTTTCATGTTTAAGTGTTTTGGACCGGTTGCATCAGCAGTAACATAAGGTAGGTTGATGTCTGTTTGCTCACGAGAAGAAAGCTCAATTTTTGCTTTCTCTGCTGCTTCACGAACACGCTGTAAAGCCAACTTGTCTAATTTAATATCAACATTCTGATCTTTCATGAATTCTTCAGCAATATGTTCAACGATTACGTTATCGAAATCTTCACCACCCAAGAAAGTGTCACCGTTGGTAGAAAGTACTTCTACTTGCTTCTCACCGTCTAAGTCTGCAACTTCAATGATAGAGATATCGAAAGTACCACCACCTAAGTCATATACGGCAATTTTACTATCGCCAGTCGCTTTATCCATACCGTACGCAAGTGCAGCGGCCGTTGGTTCGTTAATAATACGCTTAACTTCTAAACCAGCAATTTTACCCGCATCTTTAGTCGCTTGACGCTGTGCATCGTTAAAGTAAGCAGGAACCGTTACCACCGCTTCAGTCACTTCATGACCAAGATAATCTTCAGCAGTAGTCTTCATTTTAATTAATGTTTTTGCAGACACTTCTTGAGGAGATAATTTCTTACCATTCACTTCAACCCAAGCATCACCGTTATCAGCGGCTACGATTGCATAAGGAACCATATCCTTATCTTTAGCAACAACCGCATCATCTGAACGACGACCGATTAAACGCTTGATTGCAAAAATAGTATTTTCTGGGTTAGTTACCGCTTGACGTTTAGCAGAATCACCCACTAAAACTTCACCGTCAGCCGTGTAACCAATAATAGACGGTGTAGTTCTTACACCTTCAGCATTAGGAATAACTTTAACGTCTTTCCCTTCCATTACTGCCACACATGAGTTGGTTGTTCCTAAATCGATACCAATAATTTTAGCCATTTGATTCACTCCAAATTGCAAACTTAAGTTACCAGGCCTGGTCAATTTAATTTCACCAAGTCGGGTCAAAAGTTAATTCTTAAAATAATGTTTAAATTGTTTGTTGACTTGTATATAAGGCTGTTAAAAATGCTTTCAAGTCTAAATTTGATTTTTTTTACTAATTTCAGCAGAAAGTCTTACTTACCTAACTTTCGCTGAAAAATTCACCGCACAACAATGCTTACTGAGCAACGATTACACGAGCTGCACGAACTAAACGTTCATTTAACGTGTATCCTTTTTGAATAGTATCTATTACGGTATTACTTTCGTGATCAGGAGATGGAATCATGGTCATTGCTTCATGCAGCTGAGGGTCAAACTTTTCACCTGTCGGGTCTACTCGCTCAACATTAAACTCTTGTAAAACGTCAATTAACTGCTTAAACGTCATCTCTACGCCTTCGCTAATACTCTCAATGGTCGCACCCTCTTTTGCAGCGGCTTCCATTCCCATTTCCATAGAGTCCATTGCCGGAATTAACGCATTAACAAACTTTTCTAAAGCATATTTATGAGCACCTTCTACATCTAAACGGGTACGACGACGCAAGTTTTCCATATCTGCTTGCACACGTAAAGCCATATCTTTATGCTTTTGTGCTTCAGCTTTTGCTTCTTCTAATAAAGCGGCAATATCATCTTGAACCGCTTCTTGCGCATTTTCTAATGCTTCTTCAGCCTGCTGTAAAGTCTCTTCTGCCGTTTGATTTTCAACAGTTTCTGCATTTACGTCATCATTCATTTTTTGCTCTTTTTCAGACATGGTTATCTCCAGTAAATTTCTAGTCGGAAGTTTTATAAGGGATAGCCCTGAGTAATTCAAGGCAAAAAAGGATTTTTTTTAAATCAATTTACCAGGCCTGGTAAAGATAGAAAATTAAACGATTAATTTATTACGTTTAGCTTGGTTATTCAATAAATTAAAGTTGGTATTAGATATTAGAAATCTTCATGCCTTCGTTCTTTCGTGTCTTCGTGGTTAAAAGATTTGTTTAATTAATCATTAAATACCTATACCCAAAATAACAAACCACAATTATATGCTTTGGCTTTTTAAGCCAAGGCTTTGGCAATAACCGATGGGAGAGTTTTAGGGTCTTTTATACGTAGCTGTTTATTAACATTCATTCGGCCAAAAACAACCTCTATATCTGACTTATTTACCCCAAATTCACGACAAAGAAATTTAACCATATGATCAGTCGCTCTTCCCGCTACCGGCTTAGCCGTTACACTTATTTTCAGTTGATTAGCTTTGGGCTTACCAATAACATCTCTTTTGGCACTTGGCGTTCCCAAAACGTTTAAAACTAAAATATCATCTTCATACCAACAAAAAGCATTTGGGTCTTTTACAATTTTTTCTGACTCGTTTGCAGTTTGGTTTTTATGATTTTTATTCCTTGCCATTAAAATATATCCTTTATGAATTTTTGTGACGTGAAAGTCTTTTAAGAGCACTCGCCTTTTGAGGCATAGTTTTAATATAAGTCTATTTTAATATAGGTAGAATTTAATATAAGGTAATCCACTAAATGAAAGGTCTTAAGATTGCTTAAGATTGCATAAGATTGCTTTAAATCACGGTAAAAGTTTTCGTGACTTCCTAAAGTCAACAATCCTAATAACTCCAAGACTAAACGCTCTTGCTCAGAAACATAACCAAGCAAGGTTAACTGGCCAACCCTCTTAAACTTATAAACTCGTAAAAAACGCAAATCACCTTTTTTCTGTTCACCCACTTCTGAGTTGTTCTTTAAATAGCGAATCGCTTCTTTGACTTCAGCCTGCTGGTTGGCGTGCAGTTTTTTAAAAGCCTTTTTAAAACTTGGCGTCTGTAATAACTGCAACTCACGCATCTAAATCAAACGGTTCCAACTTGCATGCCTATCGCTCGGACTGAGCCAATAAAGCCTGCTGCACAAAAGAAAAAGGCCAGTCGGGATTGTCTTCCATAATCTCGCCAATCTTAGCCCAATATTCAATTTGTTTAGGTGTGGTACGGTGGTGTGCCTTACCCCAGATATTCGCCTTCTCAACCAAGGATTGATCTAAACGCACGCTTGACGTTGCGATACTACTCTCCTTTAAACTTTAACCACTACAAATTGTAGCATCTTGCTTCAAGTTTACTAAAAGACAAAGGCTACCAGGCCTGGTAATCCTTGTTTTTATTCTAATGAACAAGGGTAGCGTCCCGTTTTCTTGGTAACCTTCGTTTTCATGAAGATTGCAATAAAATTCAGATGAATTTTTACCCTCAGGGGTACCTAAAACCTTTTTTACTCATACATACTCTCGTGTTTATGCCCTTGGGTGAAAAGGTCTCTTTATTATTTAAATTGTAAAATATATACTTTCGTAAGAAAAAAACCTCTATGATAGACAAATTGATTCTAATATATTTAAAAAACGTAAAGACTATTTAACATGCCTCAATTTAAACGATTACAAGAAATTAAAAAGTACATCGACCCTTCTTTTGAGACGTTTTACGATGCCATGCTAAATAATGAAAGAATGTCGGTATTTTTTGATTCTAATGAACAAATTAAAGAGTTGATCGTTAAACAAAAATCACACTTCTTACAAACTCTCCATTTAGGAAAAGAAGAACTCAAGCGAAATTACATTCAATTGGGGGAATTTCATTATAAAATTCGCGTACCTTATATTGACTTTATTAAGGCAACAGAAATACTTGAAGAGCATTTTATTGTTAGCTCCCAAAAAGCCGAACCTTGCCATGAATTAATGGATGAAATATTTGAATACTTTAAAATTATGCGTGCCTTTACAGCAAAAGGTTATCTCAACAAAATGCTTGAAGAAGACGAAAAAGATTTAGATCTTTTTTTAGATCAAGCAAAAGCCATTGATAACCACTATTTACCTAAAGAAGTCATTTTTAAAAAGCTAGAGTGGTTAAAAAACTTATTAATTGCTATTAGCAAAAATGACAGCGAAAATCACGACTTATCGCATGAATTTTTATACGATTGGGCACCATTTATTCGTTTTTTAACCCCTGAAAAACAACGTTTTTTTACTGAAATGGAAAAACGCGTCATTATCAATACTGAAAATCTATTTTTCTTTCTAAAACGTGAAGAATATTTAGAAATATTGCCACTCTACAACTCATTACTCAGCATTTATAAGCTTGCTTTTATGCTCAATAATGCCATCACGTTTGAGTACGCCAGCAAAGTAATTAGCGATATGCGTCTTGATAGTTTGACGCATCTTTTTAGAAAAGACTCTTTTGAAGATATTATTCGTAAAGAGATTTCATTCGCAAATAGAGACCCTAACTACTGCTTTAGTATTGCTTACTTGGATTTAGACGATTTTAAACACATTAATGACCATTACGGTCATTACTCAGGCGACAAAGTATTAGAAATGATGGGCTCACTGATTGAACGCGGCATACGAAACTCAGATTATGGATTCCGTATTGGGGGTGATGAGTTTGCCATATTGCTAAAACAGGCCAATAAAGCTCAAGCAAATGATATTTGTCAAAAAATTCAAACAGAATTTAATCAAACTGATTTTTTATTTAACGAAGAAATTAGTTTTAATTGTACCTGCAGCATTGGTATAAAAGAGTACAGCCAAAGAAAAGTAGAGACTTATGAAACCCTTATCCAAGAGGTTGATTCCAAACTCTATCAGTCTAAAAACAATGGAAAAAACCAAATTCAGAACTAAAGTCTACTACGAGTTAACCCTACAAAAAATGGCTTTGCCCTCATTGATTGAAATTGAGTGTGTAGCAACTTCAGAAAAATTACTGGAAGGAAAAAACAGCTGAAAAAGCTAGAAGTCTTAAAACAAAAAAATGCATAAGAACCTGTTTATAGTTAAAGGGGTCAGTACCCTTTTTATTGCCAAAAACTATATTTACTGTTTATTTTCAATACGTTATATTAAATAAAACAAATTAAAGGGTACTGAGGTTCCCCCAAAAAACTGGACACTAAATATTACTATTTGGAGTCTACAAATGAACCGAAAATACACCGCATTTACCAAAGAGTTTAAACTCGAAACTATACGCCTTGCCAGTCAACCTGATACAGTAATTGCTCATCTCGCACGAGATCTCGGAATTCGTCGTAATATGATATACAAATGGAGACAGCAATTGGATACTAAACAAAGCAAAGCGTTTAAGAGAACCGCCACTGACGAAGATTCAGACCACCGCCAACTGACTGTCTCTGAATTAATTAAAGAAAATAATCGTCTCCAAAAAGAACTTAAACTTGCAGCCATGGAGAATGAAATTCTAAAAAAGGCTCAAGCTTACTTCGAGGACGAAAAGGATTAAGGTTTAAGTTTATTGCACAGCAACAAACTTTTTACCCTATTGAACTACTTTGTCAGTGCATGGATGTATCCAAAAGTGGCTTTTATCACTGGAAAAAAGCACCTGTGAGTCTCAGAAGTAAGCAGAACAATTATCTTTTGATGAAAATTATTGAAGCCTATAAAGCGGGCCGTAGAAACTATGGTTCGCCTAGAGTCTATAAAGAGCTTAAAGCAAACAACATTTCTATTCGCCTAAACAAAGTCGCCAAAATGATGAGAGAAAATGGGCTTTATGCCAATACGTCAATCAAGCATAAAAGGGCTAAAATCCACTGCTGTCCCACTTAGCTAAAATGAAAAAGCCTGAATCCATACAGATTGTTACAATGTAAGTACCACCAAACATATGTAATAACAGAGGATTCAGACTATGAGCTTTCATAATACAGTATTATCACAAGTCTTAAAAATGTTTCCGAGACTTGAATTTGAAAAGCTTTCAAGCATTCATGATGGGAAATGACGAAGTGACGCTTTAAGTCGCTGGTCTCAATTTGCAGCCTTGGCGATTGGCCAGATAGGTGCACGCCATAGCCTTCGAGATATTGAAGCCACAATAGAGTCACAACCCCAACAGCAATATCATTTAGGCAGCCAAAAAATAAAACGCACGACATTCAGTCGAGCCAATGAAAAGCTAGATTATCAGTTCTATTCTGACTTGTTTTCTAAGCTTTACAAACAATGCTCTCAGCACTCACCAAAACATAATTTCAGATTCAAATCAAAGCTATTCTCGTTGGATGGTTCTCTTATTGATCTTTCCATGAAGCTTTTTCCATGGGCGGATTACAATAAGAAAAAATCAGCCATGAAACTGCATATTGGACTTGATCATGATGGCCTTATCCCAGCTTTTGCATCCTTAACAGGAGCCAAAGAGTCTGAAATGAAACAAGTTGATTTATGGAAGTTTCCAAAGGGAAGTGTACTCGTTTTTGACAAAGGTTATAACAACTTCAGCTGGCACAAAGCCTTGAGTTCAAAAGGGTTGGTATGGGTAACAAGAATCCGAGGCAATGCAAAGTATAAAGTTGTAAAAACGTTACCGACGACAAAAAACTTAAACATTATTTCTGATCAGATCATTGAATACACTGGACAGAAATCCCTTAGAGAAAACTTACCCGCTATTCGCTTAGTGAATTATTACGACCCCGTCACGCAAAAAGATTATCAGTTTATTACCAATCAAATGAACTGGTCAGCTCAGACAATTGCAGATATATATAAAGAGCGTTGGCAGGTAGAACTCTTCTTTAAATGGATCAAACAAAATCTAAAAATCAAAGCTTTTTTAGGTAACTCTAAAAATGCGGTAATGACTCAAATCATGGCCGCATTATGTGTTTATTTGATTATCGCTTTTCTTAAGTTTCAATCAGGATCGAAAAAGAGTTTTCAGCAGATTTTAAGATTACTACAAATGAATCTATTTATTAGAAGGCCGTTAATAGAACTTTTGAAGCCACCACCTAATGTAGAAAACGTGAGGCCCCAAATGAGTTTAGGCTTGGTGAGAAATTAAGTGGGACAGCAGTGGCTAAAATCGCACGTAATACGCGAGGGTTTACAGGGAATGTTCTCAACCGTAACTTTTCTTCCCTTATCCCCAATCAAAAATGGGTGAGTGACACAACGTTTGTTTATACCCGACAAGGTTGGTTATACCTTGCTGTGGTTATTGACTTATATTCACGCAAAGTAAATGGCTGGGCAATGAGCAAACGTAACGATACGAATCTTGTATCAATGGCGCTCAAGATGGCCATGAAGGCGAAACCGTCAGCACAAAAGGTAATACTGCACTCTGATCAAGGTTCTACCTATCGATCTGATGCTTACTTAGCATTATTTAAGCGCAACGGGATAATCCAAAGCATGAGCAGAAAAGGAGAATGTCACGACAATGCCGTGGCTGAGAGCTTTTTTAGTACCTTAAAATCAGAGTTGGTCTATCAAACAAGCTATTTAACAAGAGAAGAAGCTCAAAGTAGCATTTTTGAATACATTGAAGTCTTTTACAACAAAATAAGAAGGCATTCTTATCTCAATTATGAATCGCCTTTAAATTACGAAATGGCTTTTTATGATAAAGTCTAACCGTCCAGTTTATTGGGGGAACTTCATACTGACCCCTTTACTTTAAGTTGCCCCTTTTTCCATAAGATTTTTGCGGTCATATCTACTCGTGCATTCACAGAATAGTTAAGTACATATCTCTTGGTTTCTTTACCCAATCAATCTTCTCAGTAATTCACTCACAAAACCCAACGACCTAAATTCTATAAAAAGTCATTGTACAACTTGTCAATCATGCAATTATTATGATAATGTAATGACATTTGTTATTACATATTGTTACCAAACTTATTTGAAAGTGCGCCTTAACTAATACCCAGAGGAGAAACAAAACATGGGGACCATTACCACAAGAGTGGATGATGCTTTAAAATCTGAAGCCTATAATGCTTTACAAGAATTAAACGTCACACCGTCCGAACTATTACGCCAAACCCTTGAGTATGTAGCCGTAAATCATTCTTTACCGTTTAAGCCCGTTTTATTGAGTAATGATGATGAAGCTCTATTAAAAATCGCCCGTGAACGCTTGCAAAGTCCAATTCCAGTAGCAGTAAAACTTGATGAACTATAGCCTTGAATTTGACCAATGAGCGTTAAAAGAATGGCATAAACTCGATGCTAGTATTCGTACACAACTAAAGAAGAAACTAGAAAACGTAATGAGAAACCCAAGAATTGAGGCAAATAGACTTCGTGAACTGGAAAATTGTTACAAAATCAAACTTCGTAATAGTGGTCATAGACTCATTTATCAAGTTCAAGATGAACGCGTAGTTGTATTTGTGGTTGCGATTGGCAAACGAGATAAACAACAAGCTTATAAGATAGCTAAGCAGAGATCTTAATTGTAAACAAGCAGCATTAACTTGTTTGAATAGTTAAATTCCATTAAATTAAAATCCTACTCAATCGATAGGGTCAGACTCGATTGATTTATACTTTTTCATTCTTAAACCTCTTTGATTTCCTGTCGCCACCTTTTGCTTTTGGAGCAGTGGCTCTATTAAGTTGTTTGGCTATCTTTTCTTAAACGTTTTGAATAAAAAGGAAATTTAAAGAGGGAAGTTATGAATTTACTTTTTAAGAAGAGAACCTAAGATTTTGGCAGTCATATCGACTCTAGGCACGACTTTTTGGTAGTCCATTCGGCTTGGTCCTACCACGCCGAGCACACCTAGAATTTCGCCTTCTACTTCATATGGCGTGGTGATAATACTGCAATCTTCATAAATATCATTGCCGCATTCGTGGCCTACAAACACTTGTACACCTTGGGCTTGCATACTTTTATCTAGCAGTGAGACCATTTCATTATGCTGATCAAATGAGTTAAAAAGGGCTTTTAATTTTTCTGAACTGGCGAGTTCTTGGTAGTTTAATAAATTGGTTTTACCTGACACTAAAAAGGGCATTTTTTGTTCTAACTGACTTTCTAAAACAAAGTCAGTGGCTTGCACAATAGAGCTCATAAAATCATTGGTGGTAGAGCGAATCGTATCCATTCTAGACATTAAAAATTGTTTGGCTTCAGCTAAATTTTTACCTAAACAGTGTTCATTTAAGTAGTTGGCAGTTTGCTGAAGTTCATCACCACTAAACGGTTTTTCTAGCTCTATAATGCGGTTTTGCACATCATTATCATTAAACACCAACACCACTAATACTCGATTAGCACCGAGCTGAATAAAATCAATATGTTTTAGAACTTCTTGCTGTTTATTAGGCATTAACACCAAACTGGTCATTCCCGTTATACCAGACAAGACTTTAGAGGCACTTTCAATAAGTGCATCTTGATTTAACCCTGTAGAAAGTTCATTACGAATAAGGGCTTCTTTCTTCTGAGATACGGGCTCATAGGTAAGAATAGAATCAATAAATAGTCGGTAACCAATATCGGTTGGCACTCTTCCCGCTGATGTGTGTGGTGAGTGTATAAGCCCCATTTTTTCAAGGTCTGCCATCACATTACGCACGGTTGCTGAGCTTAAACCAATGTCGGGTAATTTAGCTAGCGTAGTTGACCCTACCGGCTTACCATCATTAAGGTATAATCCCATTAAATTTTTAAACAAAAGTTGTGAACGGTCGTTTAGCATCTCAGCACTCTTAGTAGTAGACTGCTAAATTATATGATGCTTAGGCGGTTATTCAAGACTTAGTTCAATATTTATTAAGCCGCTCACTCTTTAAAGAGCTGAGTTTGGCCATTTGGATGGATTAGAAAATGTTTCAGAATATTGGTATTTTTGGAAAGTACTCGGGTAATCAGTGTTGGGAAAACATTGGTGTACTAGTTGACTTTTTGCTTAAACATTCACGCACTGTTTATTTAGATAAACCCTCTTGCGAACAGTTTCCAAAAAATAAACACGCCCCACTTTTAGAACGTGAAGCACTCTGTGAAAAAATCGATTTAGCGATTATGGTGGGCGGTGATGGTACCTTTTTAGATGTTGCACGTAATATTGCCGATTATGACATTCCGATATTAGGGATTAACTTAGGTCGTTTAGGGTTTTTAACCGATATTTCACCCGACGACATGATAACTACGATGGAAGAAGTGCTTGCTGGGGTTTATCAGGAAGAACGCCGTAATGTGTTAAAAGTGAGTGTTTTTGATAAGGGCCATTTAATATTTGAAGAACGCGCCATTAATGATGTGGTGATTCATAAAATCGACTCACCTCGCATGATTGAGTTTGAAACCTTTGTAGATGGTCGCTTTTTAAATAGCCAACGTTCTGATGGGATGATTATAGCGACACCTACCGGTTCTACCGCTTACGCTTTGTCTGCAGGTGGGCCAATTTTAGATCCCAATTTAGATGCATTTTCTTTGGTTTCGCTTAACCCACATACCATGAGCACCCGTCCTTATGTGATTAGTGGTGACAGTGAAATTGAACTGCGAGCACATGAATATTGTGAAAAAACCGCACAAATTATTTGTGATGGTCAAATTACGCAAGATATTTCACCCTCTCATCAAACCTTTGTAAAACGTAACCCTCATTATTTGAGATTACTGCATCCAAAAGGACACGACCACTTTGAGCTGTTACGAGCCAAATTGCGCTGGGGCGATAAACTTTCATAAGCACCAAATAGAGAGCCTTAAGCCAGACTTACCGGGCCTGGTATATTTTAATTAGGCTTTTTTAAACTACGTTGAGAGGCTTGTAAAGCGTCTCACGTTATAACTACTACTAAATAGAATTGATACCGTTATGCTTCAAGAACTAGCTATTCAAAACCTAGCGTTAATTGAGAAACTTCAACTACAGTTTAATACCGGCTTTACCACCTTAACGGGTGAAACGGGTGCCGGTAAATCTATTTTATTAGATGCATTAGGTCTAGCCTTAGGCGAACGTGCCGACAGTAGTTTAGTCAGGCACAATACCCCTAAAGCGGATGTTACGGCGCTATTTGATATTGAACAACTTCCACAGGTGCAGAGTTGGTTAACAGAACAAGAGTTAGATGATGAAACTCAATGTTATCTACGAAGAACCGTTACCTCAGAAGGCCGATCTAAAGCTTATATAAATGGTTACCCTGTTGCCGCAAACCAACTTAAAACCTTAGGTAGTTTTTTAATTGATATTCACGGTCAACACGAACACCAAACGTTATTATCCAGTCATAAACAATTAGATTTATTAGATGCTTACGCCAATCACCCAGGCCTGGTAGAACAAACTCAAACTGACTTTAAAACCTGGCAAAAGCTCACTCGTGAACTACAAAAACTGGAAGAAGAACAAGCAGATTATCAAAGTAAATTAGAACTGCTTAATTTTCAAAACAGCGAGTTTGAAGAGATAAACCCTCAAGAGGGTGAATTTGAAAGTTTGTCTGAAGAACAAAGCCAACTTTCTCATGCCAGTGAAATTAAACAAGCTTGTGAAAATGCCTACTCTCAAATTGAAGAGGAACAAGGCGCAGTCGATGCGCTTAACCATGCAGTACAAAGCTTAGAAAGTATTTTGGCGTTTAGCCCAAGCTTAGAAAGCACCATTAAACAATTAAACAGCAGTTTAATTGAGGTTCAAGAAGCCGCAAGCGAAATTCAACACCAAGCAGAACAAGTTGATTTAGACCCTCAACAACTCAGTTTTGTTGAAGAACGTTTATCTCACCTTTTTGGTTTGGCTAAAAAATACAATATTGACCCTGAACAGCTCGTTGAAAAACGCCAACAAATCCAAGATGATTTAATGCGCTTAGAACAGTCTGATGCTTCCTTAGAAACACTAAAAGAAGCACTTGACCAGGCCTGGTTAACTTATCAAAAACAAGCCAATACACTTAAAAAATCGCGCCAAAAAGCCGCTAAAGCCTTGTCCAAAATTGTTAGCGAAGGTATGCAAACCCTTGGAATGCCTAACGGTGAATTTGCGGTGCAATTAACAGACAGTGACCAAGCAACCGTTTTAGGTACAGACAAAACGGTATTTTTAGTAACCGCCAACAAAGGTCAACCCTTGCAGCCCTTAGCTAAAGTGGCCTCTGGTGGTGAACTTTCAAGGATTAGTCTGGCGATTCAAGTTGCCACCTCAGAAGTAGCCAGTTTACCAACGCTGATTTTTGATGAAGTGGATGTAGGCATTGGCGGTGGCATTGCTGAGGTCGTGGGGCAAAAAATGCAACAGCTCGGAAATGACAAACAAATCTTATCCATAACCCACTTAGCTCAAGTTGCTTCACACGGCCACAATCATTTACATATCGCTAAAAAGACGGAAAACGAAGTGACAACAACCCAAGTAAATAAACTTGAACCTCAGCAAAGAACCGAAGAGCTCGCCAGAATGTTAGGCGGCCTAACGCTTACCGAACAAACTCTAAATCACGCTAAAGAGATGTTAGCAACCGCACAGAACAAAACGGCTTAGGTTTATAAAACATCACTCATAACAAAGCATCGGCATTAAAAAAGGGTTTGACTCATAAAGAATCAAACCCTTTTTTAATAATTACCTTTAATTACTTTTTAAAAAACTACCCCAAATGGTTAACCACCAAAACCGTAATTTTCTTACTCTTGCGGTAAGGTTCCGTAAATCACTAAGCTGTGACCCGATAATTCGTAACCATTCTCTTTCGCTATTTCTTGAATTCTGCTTTCTATAACCGGATCAACAAACTCTTTTACTTTGCCACTTTTTAGGCAAACTAAATGGTCGTGGTTATCACCTGTATCAAGTTCAAAAATAGAGATATTATTCTCAAAATTTAAACGTCTAACAATTCCGGCTTGTTCAAACTGGGTTAATACTCGGTAAACCGTTGCTAAACCGACCTCTTCACCTTGTTCTAATAAAATTTTATAAACGTCTTCAGCGGTTAAGTGGTGTTCATCCCCTGCACTTTCTAAAATTTCTAAAATTTTAAGCCTAGGCAATGTGACTTTTAAACCCACTTTTTTAAGTTCTACTCCGCTCATAAAAACCCCTAATTTCACTTATTTAATTCGCATATATAGTACATTTAAATACTAAGTAATACGTCAGAATCGCCGATAGAATTGATATAAAATTTAATTCACATCTCAAAAGGTGCGTACCAAGAATAGTGTGTATAATACCTTAAATTATCTTTAACTAAAATTTATTAACGTTAAAAAAGCGCCCTGTAAAGCTGGTTATTACGCTTTACACTAAGCTTTACACCAAGCTTGATTTAAAGCTACTGTTCAATTTGAGGAAAGCATGTCAAAAGTAAATTCGATTCTTAAAAAAATTAACCGCTCAAGTTCATTATTTTTAGCGGGATTATTCAGTTTAAGCTTACTTTCGGGTTGCTCATATCTAGCGCCATATAAAGCTCCGTTAACTCAAGGTAACATTATGACCCAAGAATCGGTTAACCTTTTACAAGAGGGATTAACAAAAGGTCAAGTTAGAGAACTTCTAGGACCTCCAATGGGACAAGATACCTTTAACCCAAAGCATTGGGATTATCTTTACTACACTACTGCTGAAAATTCAGAAACCAAAATTCTTGCTAAACACCTAGTAATTAATTTTGATAATGACGACTTATTAGATAGCTGGAAGACTAGCAACGACAATGTTCAGCTAAAAAAAGACAACTCTTGGCTAGGTTTAGGTTGGTTTTAAAACTCATTAATGCTAAATCAATTAGCTAAAATCTTATACATAAGTTCAAACCCTATAAACAACAAATAAACAAAAAAGGCCTGAATAATTATTATTCAGGCCTTTTTTGTTTATTTGTAAGCTTGTTTAATTCAACTTAACTAGATCACTTAGCGGCTTTGCGCTCTTCTTCAACTTTTTGTCTTCTACGCTCACGCGGGTCTACTTTTAATGGGCGATACACTTCAATTCTATCGCCCTCTCGTAATACGGTATCGTATGAAACTAACTTACCAAAGATTCCCACTTTATCAATGACCAGGCCTGGTAATTCAACCAATAACTTAGATTGATTTAAAGCCTCAATGACCGTTGTACCTTGTTTTACCTTTTCACTAAACAAGTACTGTACATCTTCTAAAGCGTAAGCTACTTCTATTGAAAGCATATCACTCATATTAATACCTTTTTAAGCTTAAGCGTATATTTGCTTGGCACGTTCGCAAAATGAATCCACCATTGTTGCCGCAATATATTCAAAAATTGGACCAATTGCTGCGTTTAATATGCCGCTACTCACTTCAAACTCCACTTCAAAAATAATCTTGCAAGCATCAACATCTAATACTTTAAACTCCCATTCACCACGTAACGCTTTAAAAGGTCCTTCAATTAAGTGCATCTCAATTCTTTCGCCCGGCACTAGGTGATTATGGGTTTTAAAGGTTTGTTTAATCCCCGCTTTAGCTATCGTAACACTCGCGTCCATTTCAACATCCGTTTGTGAAATGACTTCTGACCCACCACACCATGGCAAAAATTCAGGGTACGATTTAACATCGTTAACCAAATCAAAAACTTGTTGTGCCGAATAAGGCAATAAAGCGGTGCGAGCAATTTTCTTCATAGGCGTTTGAATACTTGGGATATAAAATTAAGGGACGTATTATAACAAAGCTCAATTCATTAGACCGATTGAATAAACCCAATGTTAGAATGAAATAACATTAATAAAATAACACTAACCAAATGAATTTAGCTTTTAGGGGAACCGTGCATGCAGTTAATTAAAACAAATTCGGCAAAAACAACGCTAATATTTAGCCTATTTATGGCTATAGGATTAAGTAGTCAGGCAGCCCTAGCGGGTGAAGAACAATTAATTGAAAACCCAACTAAAGGCAGTCCTTTTATTAAAGACAGCTGGTTGGTCACATACCAAACGGATGACTTTAGCGACAAAATTAAAGAAGCTAAGGTGCTCTTTATTCCGGCCAATTTTGGTAAACAAGCCGCCATTCAATTGCGTTGTAAACCCTATTTTACTAATTTTAGCTTGCAATACACGGAACAAACAAAAAATTTAATGAGTGACAATGAGCTACCTAATGCCTCAGATAAATTCGCCAAACATGGTTATATTTATGATGATAAGTAGGACTTAAAAGTCAGTACAAATGATGACTATGAAACCTATGATATTTCTGTTGGCGGTCAAAAAAATCATCTAACCAATCTGTTTAAAACTGCCAATAAAATCAAACCAGGCCTGTTAGGTATGAGTTTTTTCTACTCTTTTACTTACCAAGAAATGCCTAGCTTTAGACCGGGAAAAACCCCTGAAGACGCCAGAGACTTTTTTAAACAAATACAGCAAGCGGTAAAAAATCAAACTCCTGTAAAATTTGAGCTAGAAACCTCCCAAGGCTGGCAACGTCAGTTTAGTTGGGACACACAACGTATGATGAAGGTGGTACCAAGTGAAGTTATGGATTTTTGTTTAACTGAACGTAAACTTAAATAGTTGACACGGAATTAACCAAGACACTTGAAAAGCATAAACATAATCACCATGACGTTTAAACAAGCTTTGACTAGCAATCCTTAACCAACACGCCTTAACCAGGCCTGGTATAATTCATTTCTAAAATAAACTTACTATTGCACTAAAGACAAAATTACATGGCCAAAAAGAAACCTCAAGTTAAATCCAACAGCATCGCTAAAAACAAAAAAGCCCGTTTTGAATTTTTTATTCAAGACACACTAGAAGCTGGTATTAGCCTAGAAGGCTGGGAAGTAAAAAGCCTTAGAGCCGGCAAAATACAGTTAGGTGAAAGTTATGTCATGTTTAAGAACGACCAGGCCTGGTTGTTCGGTGCTTTAATCACTCCGTTAATTACAGCTTCAACACATAATGTGCATGATCCACTCCGCACTCGTCCGTTATTAATGCACCGTAGAGAGATTAATCGTTTACGTGGATTAGTCGATGTGGATGGTTTAACTGTGATTCCGCTAGAACTTTATTGGAAACAAGGGAAAGTGAAACTCGCCATAGGTATCGCCAAAGGTAAAAAACTCCACGACAAACGCGCCACAATGAAAGAGCGTGACTGGAACCGAGACAAACAACGAATCCTCAAAAACGATTTTTAGGTTAAAGATTGCATTACGTGTAAAGATTAGATTTGATTAAACAGAAAATTTAATCAGACAGTCAACAGGTTTAACTTAACGCCCTTCTTCTATCTCAACTCTTAGGGGGTTTTGTACGATTTTTATTCGTGTAATTGCCTTGAAACAGCTCTCATTTAGTTAAATAGCACTTATTTCATGCTAAATAGCCTATTTATCACCTCTATCCCTTGAATAATTTTGATTCACCCCCAATAATAATGCAACTCTGAGATTTATCCCTTTTAATCGGCTGTTTACAGTTATAAGCGATACAAATCCTGAATATCAAATTCGGGGCTGTACTGGTTTCGACGGGGAGTTCAAAATTTGAGATGCATGTCGTGCCTGAATGATGCACGTAAATCTTTATTTCAATTTTGTTATAGTTGCAAACGACGATAACTACTCTCTAGCAGCTTAGGCCGCTAGTGCAGCTCAGGCAAGTTGTCTATGGCCCCTGATCGCTGTATCATCTTACATAGAACCGTGTTAAGTACGTGTTTGGGTATTTAGCATCAAATTAACAAACTCGCCTAATATGATCCCTGCTGGCCGGGTAGCATTAAGGTTAAATGAATAGACCAAATAAGCATGTAGATTTTTAGATGGCGGCTTCGCGGACGGGGGTTCGACTCCTCCCAGCTCCACCAATTCAAAAGCCCGCTCTTCATTTGAAGAGCGGGCTTTTTTATTGAGTTAAATATGTTACTGAGAGTTAAAAAAGAAGAGTTAATGAAAAAAATAGGGGTCTGTTTTCAGGCCTAAGTCATTTAAAATAAAGGGATTTTAGGTAAATATTTAAAATGAGTTTTAAAAGTTTGCAAGAAAATGCACAAAATGTGGTTCAAATCACACTAAAAAGATAGGCAAGCGGAACGGAGTTCAACGTTACTTTTGCCATCAATGCCAATCCAAGTTTCAACTTAAAAGACGACCTAAAAAGTTCACTCAAAAACTATTTGTAGAATATTTTTATCACCGACAATCACTCCAGTATTTAGCAGATAAATATCAGCTGAGTATTCCAACTATTCGTAACTACATTAAAGCGTACCAGCCAATCGAAATACCGCTTACTCCCCGTGAGGTAATCGTCATTGCTGACGCCACCTTTTTTGGGAAAAGAATGGATAAGTTTGGCGTGCTTGTTTTTAAAGATGCGATTACTTCTAAGGTGTTAGCTTGGCAATATGTCCAAACAGAAACGATTCAGAGTTATGTTGATCTTAAGGATTTATTAGAAAGCGAAGGCTTTAGTATTAAAGCGGTGGTTCTAGATGGCAGAAGAGGCTTAATTCAGGCTTTTTCGGGTATCCCTATACAGTTATGTATTTTCCATATGCAAGCGACAATGACACGCTATTTAACAAAGAATCCTAAATTGACACCGGCTAAAGACTTAAAAGAAGTTGCTTCATTTATTCAATATGTGGATGAATCCTTATTCAAGGAAATGCTAGATGAGTGGTATTCAAAACACTCAGAGTTTTTGAAAGAAAAAACCTTTCATGAGGAATCTAAAAGATGGAGCTATAAACATAGAAAAGTACGTTCAGCCTATCGGAGTTTGAGTGTAAATATGCCGTTCATATTTACCTACCAACGACATAAAAAATTGAAAATACCTACGACAACAAATGGACTGGATGGTGGTGTTTTTTCACCACTAAAAAATCTACTAAATACTCATAAAGGTATGTCATTTGAGTTGAGAAAGAAACTAATTGACGATTACTTAAATACCCTAAAAAAATAGTGGTATCAGACCCCCGTTTTTTTCATTAACTCAAAAAGAACCTTTTTAATCTCCATTCTTTTGTAATTGTTGTAGGTCTTCCATAACCTTAGCTACATGTTCTTTAGGGTTAACGTCTCGATAAATTTTGGCAATATGACCTTTTGGGTCAATAATAAAGCTATGGCGTTTAGCGAACTTTAAAATTTTTAAATCTAATAAAGAACCGTATTGTTTAGTGACTTCTCCACTTTCATCCGCCAATAAATCAAAAGGCAAGTTATGCGTTTTTGCAAATTCTTCATGACTTTTTTGGCTATCTAAAGAAACACCTAGTACCACCGCTTGTTGTGCAATCAAATGGTTTATGTTGTCTCTAAAACTACAGGCTTCAGTTGTACAGCCAGGGGTATCGTCTTTTGGATAAAAATACAGTACAACCCATTTTCCTTGGTAATCTTGCAACGAAATATTTTTAGCCGATTGGTTTAAAAGCGTAAAACTCGGCGCTTTATCACCTACAGCTAACTCGCTATTGGCAGCGAATACATTGCTTAAAAAACTGAACATAAATAAAAAACCTATTACTTTAAATATTGGACTTGTTGTCCTTAAACGAAACCGCATGTCTTACCCCAATGATGACTGTCTTAAATGAAAACTTAGCATATCACGTTTGGTAAAACCGGTTTTTATGAACTCAGCTAAAGCGTTAACTTAAGACGATGACTTTTTAAAATATTTGCGATTACCACGCTGATCAATCGCTCCGGCCAAACGCTCAATACCATGAATATAAGCAGCCGTTCTTAACGGGCATTGATGCTGCAATGCTAAGTCATAAATAATATTGGACTCTTTGCGCATGATTTTATGCAGTTTTTCTTCTACTTCTTCATTATCCCAATAAAGCCCCGAACGGTTTTGCACCCACTCAAAATAGCTAACAATGACGCCGCCAGAATTCGCTAATACATCGGGAATAACATCAATATTATTAGCCTCTAATACTTCATCAGCCTGAGGTGTAACCGGACCATTAGCAATTTCCAAAATAGTTTTTGCTTTTATTTGATGTGCATTTAACTGCGTAATTTGGTTTTCTAAAGCACCCAAAACCAGCACATCCACCTCTAGGGTTAATAACTCATCATTACTAATCGTTTCATATTCCAACGTATTGCATACCGAGCCATCACAATAAACAGATGCCAGCTTATTTGATTGTTGTTTGTAGGTGTAAACATCGTCTACATTTAAGCCCGTTGAACTATAAATCCCACCTTGTGAATCCGATAAGGCAACAATACGGTAGCCCTCTTTTTTAGCTAAACGTGCAAAATGATAACCAACATTACCAAACCCCTGAACGGCAATGGTCGTCTCTGATTTATTAAAGCCTTGGCGATGCACATATTCATTTAACGCATGCAAAGCGCCCTGCCCCGTTGCCGACTCACGCCCTTGTGAACCCCCTAGATGTATGGGTTTACCCGTGATCACTGATGGGACTTGTCGACGTGAAATTACGCTATATTCATCGGCCATCCAGCCCATAATCGTACTGTTGGTATAAACATCTGGCGCAGGAATATCTCTATTTTCACCAATTACATCGGCGAAGGCACGAATATAACCACGAGAAAGACGTTCTAACTCTAAACGTGATAAATCTTTAGGATTAACCATTACGCCACCTTTTGCACCGCCAAAAGGTAAACCCGCAACAGCACATTTAACGGTCATCCAGAAACTAAGTGAGGTGACTTCATCCAAGTTCACTCTGGGGTGATAACGAATCCCGCCTTTAGTTGGGCCTCGTGTATCATCGTATTGCACTCTATAGCCGGTAAAAATTTTAAGTTCACCGTTATCCATTCGCACTGGAATACTGGCCATAATTGATCGCTTAGCTACCGATAAACGTTCAATAACCTCTTCATTAACATCAATATATTTAAAAACCGATGCTAACCGTTGTTTTGCTAACTCAAACATACTCGCGCCTTTGCTGTTGCTTTTGTTGTTGCCTTTGTTGTTGTTCTAAGAATTTATTCTATATCAATAGCCTAGTAAGATTGGTTATTAAAAGCAAACGATTAATTACAATCTTTATACGCTGGCTCTCATATAATGAGACCTTTGCACGAGAGTATGCACGAGTAAAAATGGTTAAAATTCACCTTATTTTTGTTGTACCCCAAGGGCACTTCCGTAGGGCGACAACTTGCGAATAGCTAGCTATTCCCTGCGTTTTCCGCCTCAATCAGGCAAATTTTACCTCATTTTTCTTTCGCACCTATCTCGTACAAAGGTCTCATAATAAGAGACGTTTTATAGCGAATAACTTTCAATATTTATATTTTAAGAGACCTTTGAACGAGATAGGTGCAAATTTCTCTACCATTATCAAAAGTATTTTATGACTCAAACACCAGGCCTGCCAGTTCATGCATTATTACCGCAAATAGAACAAACCGTTGCCAATAATCTCAATACCATTCTTAAAGCAGAACCGGGAGCGGGTAAATCAACGCTAGTGCCATTACACCTATTAAAAACTGCCTGCTTTACAGACCAAAAAATAATTTTGTTAGAACCTCGCCGTTTAGCCGTAAGGGCTTTAGCGAGTTTTTTAGCCAAGCAACTGAATGAACCTGTTGGCAAAACAGTGGGTTACCAAGTTAGAAATGATAAAAAAAGTGGCTCAGAGACAAAATTAGAGATTATTACTGAAGGTATTTTAATTAGGCGTTTACAAAATGACCCTGAACTGTCCGATACAGGCCTAATCATTTTTGATGAGTTTCATGAACGTTCTTTAGAGGCGGATTTAGCCTTAACATTAACTCTAGATACCCAGTCTGCACTGCGTGAAGATTTAAAATTACTGGTTATGTCGGCCACGCTGGAAACCGATAATTTAAGTCAATTTCTAGATTCTGCTCCCGTGATTGAATGCCCTGGGCGAAGCTTTCCGGTGGATTATCATTATTTAACTGCGGGAGTAAAAACCGCACAATCTCAAAACAACTCTGGCTGGTCATTAATTAATCAGCATTTAATCAGCACCTTAAATACTGCTATGCAAACTCATTTGGGAGATTGTTTAGTTTTTTTACCTGGTAAAGCCGAAATTACACAGGCCATAAAACTTGCAGAGCAGGCTTGGCCTAACCTACCTTACCAACTTATTCCCCTGCACGGCAGTTTAACCCCGCAACAACAAAATTTAGCATTACAAGCCAGTGAAAACGCAAAGCGTAAAATTATCTTTGCTACCAATATTGCTGAAACCAGCTTAACAATAGAGGGGATTCATATTGTGGTAGATTCTGGCTTGGTAAGACAGGCTAGTTATGATTCTAGCAGTGGTATGACCCGCATGTTAACTCAAAAAATATCCAAAGCGTCTGCTAAACAAAGAGCGGGGCGTGCGGGACGTTTACAGGCAGGAAATGCCTATCGCTTATGGACCGAATCTGACCAAACCACACGAGCCGATTTTGAACAAGAATCCATTTTAAATTCTGACTTAACCGACCTTTGTTTAGAAACCGCTATGTGGGGTGTCACCAATCTATTTGAGCTGCAATGGTTAACCCCTCCCCCAAAAGCTCATATTGAGATTGCACAACAACTTTTACAAACCTTAGGTTTTTTAACGCCCAACAAAGCAATTAAACTGGGTTTATCTGCGCGTTTAGCCAAATTATTACTTTACCCACAAGCGGATAATTCTAAGCAAGAACAGCTCTGTGATATTGCCGCCATTCTAGGTGAAAGAGATTTATTATCTCAAAGTTATAGTGCCAACTTACAAGACCGTATTCAGGCGTTTAACGGTTATAAACAAAACCCTAAAGGCAGTCTACCAGGCCTGGTTAAATCTGCCGCTAAAGAAGCCTTAACAAATAGTAAAAACTGGTACAAACGACTCAATAAAAAGCCATTGAACCCGACTCAAGAACAACCAATATCTAGAATTTCAGGAGCTCTTTCTCCCACAATGGCACAAGCCATTGCCATCGCTTACCCCGATAGAATAGCAAAACGCCGTGGTCAGCAAGACAACCGCTATTTAATGAGTAATGGAAAAGGCACTTTTTTACCAGAACAAGATGGCCTTATTCAAAACGAATATTTGGTGGTCACCAATCTAGATGGACAAAGACGTGATGGTAAGGTTTTTATGGCGATGCCTATTAGTCAAACAGAAATTGAAGAACTATTTACTGAGCAAATCACTCAACACTCTTTGGTTAAATTTAATCCTAGTAAACAACGAGTAGAAGGTATTAAAACCAAAAAATTGGGCGCTATCACTATACAACAAACTGAACTAACAGAGCTCTCTAAACAACAAATTCAATCTGCGATAATCGATTACTTAAAACAGAACCAACTGGCAGATATGCCATGGAATAAGGCAACTCTAGCTTGGTTAAAGCGCATTAATTGGTTAGCCCAATATAACGATGACTATAAAGGTTTTAGCCAAACAGAATTAGTAGACGATTTTGACCAGTGGTGCGCGCCTTATTTAAGCTCCGTTAAACAATGGACGGACCTTAAAAAAATTGACTTACTGGCGCTTCTGCAAGCCAAGTTAAGCTATGAAGCCAGCCAAGCATTAGAACAACAAGCACCCACCCATTATCAAGCGCCTTCTGGGAAAAATGTCGCCATAGATTACACCATTGGAAAACAACCCACTATTTCAATTCAACTGCAAGAACTATTTGGTGAATTGCGTTCCCCTAAAATCGGTTTTGGCAAGGTCGCATTAAGCTTTGAACTGCTTTCACCTGCTCGCAGACCGATTCAAATTACCAGCGATTTAAACTATTTTTGGCAAAATTCTTATTTTGAGATTGCTAAAGAGATGCGTGGTAAATACCCTAAACACCGCTGGCCAGAAAAACCTCTAGAAGAAAAGGCGGGACGTTCTTTACAAACTCATAGACAACGAAAACCCAAAATTTGAAATAAATTAAAAATAAATTAACAATAAGTTAAAGGGTTTGCCCCAATAAATATCGTTAATATACGAGAAAAATATGCCTAAAGATTACCAAATCATTCAACTTGAAAACGTCGATTCAACCAGTCGATATTTAAAAGACTACGTTGCCCAAAACCAACCACAACAACCCGTATTTTGTACCACACAAAAGCAAACCGCGGGCTATGGGCAACAAAAAAGACATTGGCTAACTAATGACAAATCCGCCATTTTCTCGCTTGCGTATCCTCTACCGCAAAAATATCCTTTAACAGGCCTGGTAAGTTTACACATTGCCGCCCTTTTGCATCAAAGCCTAGTGGAATTAACCGGTGATACTTTGTATTTAAAATGGCCCAATGATTTATTCAATTCACAAGGTAAGGTTGCTGGTATGTTAATTGAACAAGTTATGCAAAAAGACTACCGTGCTTTTATCATTGGAATTGGCGTTAACCGAGACTCTCCAGAAATCATGAATGAAGTCGCCTCTTCTAGCAGTACAAGCTGGTTTGAGATTAATGATTTATTTAGTCTTTTTCATCAAAAAGTTCAGCAATCAAAACTTGTTCACTATGATGAACAAGAACTTAATGAATATTGGGTAAAGCATGGCTTTTTTAATCTGGGTGAATCCGTTCAGGTTATACAGCCTAATCAAACCAATACAGATGCATTAAAAACTGAACATGGGATTTACAGAGGTTTTGATTCTCATGGACATGCCAAAATCGAAATCAATGGCGCTTTAACCCTGGTGGCTTCAGGTCAAATATCTATACGTAAAATTTGAATTACGAAAAATTTGAATTACGAAATATTCAAAAATTGAGATTAAGGCTCAAAAACTTCACCATTAAAATCGAATAACTTACCGCTTTCATGCGGAGTTAAATTTTGTAAAACCATATACAATTTATGCGCTGTAAATTCCGGCGTTTGTAGGCTAGCTGGATTGATTCTTTTAGTAAAAGGCTTAGATAGTTCAGTATCGGTTGTACCTGGTTGCAACCCAACCAATGTAATTTTAGATTTATTTCGATTTAACTCAATAGCAACGTTTTTCAGTAACATATTTAAAGCCGCTTTACTGGCTCTGTAGCTATGCCATCCGCCCATGCGATTATCGCTAATACTGCCCACTCGAGCTGAAAGCACGCCAATTTTACAAGGATGCTTCAAATCGATTTTTTGCAATAATTTTTGCAGCATAACAATAGGACCAACAGCGTTAATCTGAAAACTCCGACAGAGATTATCTGCTGAGATTTGTTTGTAAGATTTTTCCGGCCGCTGATCTTTGTCATGCAAAAAACCACTGGCAATAAAGACTAAATCAAATTTCAATTTAGCAACATTGCCGCTCTGCTTTATTTGCTCAAGGGCTTCTTCAAAAACGGTTGGCTCATCTAAATCCCAACTAAAATCCATAATTTGTCCTGCGCGTTTTTCAGCGATAGGTTTGAGCTTGGTTAAATCTCTTGCAAACCGATAAATATGGGCTTTGGGGTTTTGAGTAAAGACTTCATCAACCATTGCGCTGCCAATACCACCTGAAGCACCTAAAATTAACACCGAAAAGACCGAACCATTACTTGAAATTGTCATAAATTGTGAGTCCAACTTAAAAATGCTATACAATAATTATCATTGTTAGTATAACTTATTTATAATTTTTGTATAATTTTAAAGCATGTAAACATGCCTTATTGGCATCAAGGAACCGGAATGACTCACAACAATCAAGCCTCTTTAGAAAGTGCAAAAATTCCTAAAAACCGTATACACCGCCTTTCTAAAGTTGGTCAAATGGTTGGTAGTGTTGTGGGGAACATGATTACTGAAGGCTCTAAACAAGTCATAAAAGGCCAAAAACCTTCATCAAAAGAACTCTTACTTAGTGTTAATAATGCCAAAGTGTTAGCCGACCATTTAGCCCAAATGCGAGGGGCAGCCATGAAAGTGGGACAATTACTTTCAATGGATGCAGGAGATTTAATTCCAGAAGAGTTGGCAATTATTCTTTCGAAGTTACGCTCTGAGGCCAAATCTATGCCACTTAATCAACTTATGGGACAACTGGAAACTGCCTGGGGAGAGGATTGGCAAGATCAGTTTCAACAATTTTCATTCTATCCTGTGGCAGCCGCTTCGATTGGTCAAGTACATGAAGCTCATACCGTTGATGGTCGCCACCTCGCTTTAAAAATTCAATACCCGGGCATTAAAACCAGTATTGATAGCGACGTTAACAATTTATCTAGCCTGCTAAAATTGTCTCGGCTGATTCCAAAATCAGTTGATATGAAACCCATTCTTGAAGAAGCCAAGCTACAACTTCACGCTGAAGCGGATTATCACTATGAGGCCAACTGTTTGAACCAATACCGCAAACTTTTAGGTGATGATAGTCGTTTTACCATTCCTCAAGTCCACGCTGAGTTAAGTAATGAATCTATTTTGACTATGGATTTTGTGGAGGGCGTAGCGATTGAATCAAGAGTTCATGCCTCTCAATCCGAAAGAGATTTTATTATGCACTCACTGTTTGATCTGCTTTTTAAAGAGATGTTTATCTTTAAGCTAGTTCAAACCGACCCTAACTATGCCAACTATCAATACAATCCAAAAACTGAACGTATCGTTCTCTTAGACTTTGGGGCAACTAGACATTACAGCGAACAAATTTCCAACGGTTACCTTAAGTTGATGAGAGGTGCGCAAACTAATAACTTAAGGCAAGTGGAAACTGCAGCAGAACAAATAGGTTTTTTTAATCAAGAAATCTTACCTGAGCAAAAATTGGCGGTTATAGAGCTCTTTCAAAACGCCTGCGAACCGCTACAGTTTAATGGCGAGTATGATTTTTCTGAATCAGATTTAGCCCGTCGTATTAAAGATAAAGGTATGGATTTAAGCATGGAAAAAGACTACTGGCACACCCCACCAGCCGACGCACTTTTTTTCCATCGTAAACTCGGTGGATTATATTTACTTGCCAGTAAACTGCGGGCCAAGGTCAATGTAAACGAGTTGTTTAGTCAAATAACTAACGATCTACCTTAAAGAAAATATTAGATGTTTGTCCTTAACGATCTTGCTTAACGATCTTGCTTAAAGATCTTGCTTTACTGTTTGGCTTAACGATGTAAACCATAACAGCGCAGTTACCAGGCCTCTAAACTTTTTACGAGGTGCGGTAAGTTCTTTAAAACACCTCTAAACGGAATAAAAATGCACTTAAACTCACAACAAATCGATGAATTGACTTTAAAAGAACGGATTCACTTGATTAATTCAATTACCGGTATTAAACCCGCTAACTTAATCGGTACAGTCGACAACGCTGGGCAAACCAATTTGTCAGTATTTAGCTCTGTTATTCATTTAGGAAGTAATCCTGCTTTAATCGGTTTTATATTACGCCCACCTGGTGAAGTCCCTCGCCACACTTATGAAAATATAAAAGAAACAGGCTACTACACAATTAATCACATTCACCCAGATTTTGCACAACAAGCACATTTAACTTCTGCTAAGTACGCTAAAAATGAGTCTGAATTTGACGCTTGTGATATACAAGAACAATTTTTAGATAACTTTATTGCACCCTTTGTTAAAGAATCACAAATAAAATACGGCTTAGAGTTTGTTGAAGAAATAGAAATCAAACACAATCAAACGCGTTTAATTGTAGGTGAGATAAAAGAGATTATTTTAGATATCCATCCACAAACAACGGATGGTGGCTTAGATTTAGAAGCCTGTCAAAGTGTTGGAATTAGCGGTTTAAATAGTTACTACAAATTTAAGCGTATCGCGACCTACGAACAACCTCGCTAAAACGTAAACGAGAATGGTATAAAAAAGTCACCCCCTCTTTTAATTGGATTCTAGTGTAAATCCAAAGCAAAAGGTTTGAGCTCTTCTAGGCTTACGTATTTCAATACAGCTTCATCCGTAGCTGTAAAACGTATTTTGGGGGCTTTTCCCGCTCGAAATGCCTCTACCCAACGTAAAGCACATAAACACCAAAAGTCACCGGGTTTTAATCCTGGAAAACTTCCTGGTATTGGGGTACTCAAATCATTACCCTGCTGTTTTGAAAACTCTAAAAACTCTTCGGTAACTTGAGCACATACAACATGACGCCCTCGGTCAAATTCATCAGTACGACAGTTTCCATCGCGATAAAACCCTGTTAACGGTTGTTCAGAACACAACTCTAAAGCACTACCCAATAAATTTAATTTTGTCATGACAGACCTCTTTGTTGATTAAACCATCCATAAAACTGTTCATAAATAGTCATATTATTCGTCATATTACTCGTCACAATATATTCTCTTCAACCAAATCTAGACCAACACTTACTGGTGTAATGGTTAAACCTTTTGGCGGAGTGAGTAGAAACTTACACAATATACGATATTGATCTAAATCAATCACGTAATCTTGCTGCTGAGTCTCCAATAATTCATGCAATTCTTGTTCATTACTTACACTGCCTAACCAACACCATTGATAAATGACATGAAGGATTTGCTCATCACTTTCACTGTCTGAGGCATTAGACTCTTTAACAATAACCGCTTCATTCCACGGCCAAGCTTTTTGCTGCAAAGGTTGTAACCCCATAGACTGTCTTAAATTGTAGATTTGAGCAGATTCCTTGCCGACACAAGCTCCTTTGCATTTTTTAAGTTGATGAGCAAAACAAGCACCACTTTTTTTGTTTTCTAAACCCGTTAGACGATGACATAAACTTTGTTCATTAGCGAGTTTTTCAATCGCATTAATCGCCTGTTTTTTTGAACGGTACAAACCATACAGCCCACTTAAATCATCGGCATACAATCCATTTAAACTGACTACTTGAAGCGTCTCATAACCTTGTTTATCAAGATTACTTACTAAGCTCCAAAGCTTAGTGAGCTTACGCAATTTAACGTTAAACTTAGGACTTAAGCGTTTTATTTCTTGAGCTTCTAAAAGCTGTGCACCTAAATCACCACTACAAACCGTCCAATCTAAATCATGTATTTCTGTGCTAATTTGTAAGTCTTTAGAATGACGGTAATCACCATTAAAGTGGCTTAAAATTCGGCTACGTAAATTAACCGATTTACCCACATATAAAACTTGACCTGCAGAACCATAAAAACGGTAAACTCCAGCAACATCATCACAGCCATCAAGTACTTTTGGGGCTAAATTGGGTGGAAAACTGGGTTGTTTAAGTTGTGACTTAACCGCTTGCCAAATAGTCTGTTGAGAATGATATTGCGGTAACAATTGAAAAAAATCCCACAGCACTTTTGCATCATCCAACGCACGGTGGCGATGGTCACATTGCAAATCAAAGCGCTCAACAATTTGATCTAAACCATGACGTTTGTGTTCTTTAAATAATGCCCTAGAAAGCTTTACTGTGCAGAGCGTTAACGCGTTCCACTCAATGCCAACTCGCTTAAATTCACTTTTCAGAAAACCATAATCAAATCGAGCATTATGTGCGACCAGTATTTTACCATCTACCAGGCCTGCTAACTCTTCTGCAACCTCTTTAAATGTAGGTGCATTTTGCACCATTTGATTGGATATTCCCGTTAATTGAGTAATCCATGGAGGAATCGATTTTAAAGGCTGTATCAAACTGTGCCACGTCTGTACCAGTTCGCCTTGGCAAACATGCAGCAAGCCAATTTCGGTAATACCATCTCGTTGATGTTTACCTCCAGTCGTTTCAACATCTAAAAAGATAAAGTCACTAAGCTTGTCGTCTTTTGGCCAACTTTCTACTAAGTTACCAGGCCTGGTCATAATATGCCATTCATCATGGCATTCATCAATAAGCAGGTAATTGCAATCAAACTAGCATGCCAACGTAATGTCCAAAACCAGGGAATGGATTGATCTAACTTTATCCAAGCTTTATCTATCAACAGCAAAACGACAAACCCAATGGCTAGCCCCAACCAGGCCTGGTAATCTTCAAAAAACGCAACAACAATCCAAGCCCAAAGCGCGATGACGTTAGAACTGATTAATAAGCGATTAGAGAGTTGGCCTTTAGAGGAAACTGATTCAGCATGATTAGCACCGCTTAAGTCTAAGTCCTCATGAAAATTAAGTGCAAAGCCCCAATGAATCCCCGCAATAAAACTCAAAATCACCAAGGTATAAATCATTAAAACCTGTGATATATCGAAAGGCTGCAGATGACTATTGAGCTCTAAAGTTAAGGGGGTTAAATTCAATGCGGATAAAATGCCATACCAAAATGGCAAGGTACCCAGGTAAGTAAGAATTTTTGCAAGTTGTTTTGATTCCAATGGCGTACTCATCGAATTACCTTATTTAATTTAGTTCTTTTGTTTAGTACGTTTGTTTAGTACTTTTGTCTAGTACTTATTAATCACTTTACTGTACCAATGCATTACATAAATTATACATTAATAATACATATTTACATTATATGCTAAAGTATTAGAGATCTTTGCATGAGACAGGGGCACAAGAAAAACAAGATAGAATTCTTTAGATTTAGGCTAAAAAATACGCATAATAACCAGTTATTGGGCGGATTTTTTAGCTTGAAGATAGAGAATTATAGCTGTTTTTATGTGTTCATGGTCTCGTGCAAAGGTCTCTATTAGGCAATTAATTCACATATTTGGTGAAACCTTTATGAAAATACTCTCTAAATTAATGATTACAACAGCCCTTATATTCATGACTACCAAGGCTATGAGTGAAATTGAAATTAGCGAAAGTTTAGAAGGCTTAACTGCAGAAGAAAAAGCTTGGTTACTAGATGATTCCAATCTTGATGCGATGACCGTCTCATCAGAAAAATTAAAATGGACTGACAAGGCGAGTAAAGATAATTATTGGCTTAAGAACTCACTCAAAATAAATTCACAAAGCTTGAAGACTGGTTGGCTAGAATTTTCTCAATGCCACTACCAACTTGATCCTGTCCCTAAAATAGAAGTGTCCTATAACCCTAAGCATACTCGCAACTTAAAAATCCTTTCATACCAAGATATCGAAAAGGCTACCGCACTTGATAACAGAGTTGTTTTAATGAATGTCAAAAGAGGAGCTCAAATCTGTATTAAAGGAGAAAGCCAAACCTTAAAGTTAATGGATAACCACTTTTCTCTTCAGCGTGGGCCTTATATGCGTAAATTTTTAGACGGCTATTATCCAATGATTGTTGAAGAAAGTATTGAATTAAATTCCGTTAATGCTCGCCTTGCAAAGCAAACCCCGATTAGGCCGATTAGCTCTATCAGGCCAGCAAAGCCTCAAACCGCTTCAAAACCAAACCATTATGACTTTAACTATGCATTTGAAGGCCAGCTAAAACCTTATTACGAATTTATATTAATAAAAGAAAATTGAGTTTTTAAGCTCATTTTAAGACCCAATAGGCTTTAATTAATTTTTCAGTCATGACTTAATCATTATTTCTCAAATTCTAATAGTTCTAGGTTTTTACAGCCTTTTGAACAACGGTTTTCGCACGCGGCGCTAAACCAATGTTTAGCCAGACGTTGATTCTTTTCGGTACCCTGTCCGTTTAAATACAACAAACCTAAATTATTTTGGGCAATTCCGTAATCTTGTTTAGCTGCTTTTTGATACCATTTAAAGGCATTTAGGTAACTTACATCTCCGGTATTCCCGTTTTGGTACATTTTAGCTAAACCATATTGTGCGTAACGGTCTCCTGCCTTAGCCAACGGTAAAAATAGTTTGTAGGCTGTTTGATAGTCTTTAGACGCATAAGCCTCTATTGCCGTCGTTAAATTAGCACTCACACTCAATGAGCTTAGCAACAAAAAACAACCTAAAAAGTAAGTTTGTAATCTCAACATTGGTTCACCTTTAGTCTTTAGTCTTTATACTAATTCACACAAATTTTAGATAAAATTGGCTCGTTAGCCTACTTGTATTTTATTTACCGCTACCCAATGATCGAGTTTCTTCGCAAATGGTTTTATTTTAAATAAATCCCCATTTTCTCCTGCTAAAACCTTTTCTATTCCTGCCTTTTCAGCCAAATTTTTATGGGCACTTAAATGCTCATTTTCTCCGTGAGTAGGTATTAACATTTTGGGATTCATCAACCCATAAAACGTTAGCAAATCTTGCTGACAAGGATGTCCAGAAGCATGCAATACTAAACCATTTTGTTTGGAATCATCAGCATGAATCACATTTACTTCCTGGTTCTTAAAATGCATAATTTGCTCATCAATCGCTTTTCTATTGGGAGGGATTTTAATGGCACTGTAAATGATGCTGTCGCCAGGTTCTAAAAAAAGCCAAGGGTGGTAGCCTAATGCTAACTTTTGAGTGGCTGACCGAGGCTCAGCTTGGGAGCCTGTGGCAATCACCATGACCTCCTCTCTTGGCAAATAACCAATATGCTTTGGATCAACCAATTCTAACTCTTCTGGCCAATAACCTAGACGTCTAGCAATAGAAACCATATTTTCTAAAGAGCGTCCAAACACAGCACAACGTTTCTTTAATTTATGAGCAATTCTTACCAAAGTCACAAATCGAGCCACGTTACTACTAAAACAGGTTACAACTACCCTGCCTGTTTGCGCTTGGATAGTTTTTAACAGATCGGGGTAGACGCTACTTTCTGAAACACTTTGGCCTAGTTTCGTTGCGTTCGTTGAATCGGCTACAAGGACATCAATGGGCAATTTTTTTAGTGCTGAAAAAATTGCCTTATCAAATGGTAAGCCTAACACTGGGTTAGAGTCTTTTTTCCAGTCACCAGTGTGCAAAATATTACCAATATCGGTTTCAATTAATAAGGCGCTAGATTCAGGAATAGAATGAGGTAAAGGCAACCAGGTAACGGAAAAACTACCGAGCTGGTAAGATTGATTAAAGTTAACAATATGTAAAGGAACTTGAGCCAACCAGGGTTCTTTACTTAACTTATTAAAAATCATCTCTATCGCAAATGGCGTCGCGAAAATAGGTACTTTTAATTTTGGCCATAACTCAATAATTGCTCCAATATGATCTTCATGCGCATGCGTTATAACAAGAGCCTGTAAACTTGATGCTTGTTTTTCAATAAACTCTGCATCGGCAATATAACTATTACGACCATTTTCTGAGTCAAAGCCAATACCACAATCAACCATTAACCACTCCCCTGCATGTCCATATAGGTTCATGTTCATGCCAATCTCGCCAGTTCCACCTAAAGGTAAAAACCAAATATCATATCTTGTTGGGGCAATCTGCTTAAGGTGCATGAAGGGTTATCCGTAAAATAATGATTGTATATCTATAGCAAAACAGACTGTAAATGAAATGTAAAAACTTTGCTGTATCTGCTTTTTCAGGTATCTTTTTGGGCGCCGAATGAGATGTTTTTATCATAGCATTTGTGGCTTTATCGCCACTTGAAAACCTATTCTAAAGCTTACCTATTCTCAAGTTTATAAATGCCCTGTTTTCACGTAGATAAGCGTTTCTTCTTCTGCAAATGGAAAATGTTCACTTAGATGCGGACTTCTTAACCAGCTGCCTTTTGGGTATGTTCCATGTTCGTCTTGAAAAGTCCCCTGTAAAACTAAGATTTCTTCTCCTCCCCAATGTTTATGAGGTTGAAAACGTTCACCTTTTGGCCAAAAAACCAAAGCACTACCTTCCGTTCCATGTTGGTGTAATGATAGAACTTTTAAACCACCGATACCCGGTTGCATGGGAGAAGTTGTTGTATCGATGATAACCGTCTCCGTATCCATAGGGTCAAATTGATCTAGTTTTACAAACAAAACGCAGCCTTTTTTTGAAAACGGCGAATGTTTAGAATTAGGTGGATTACGAATGTAGGTTCCTGCAGGATAATCTCCACGCTCATCAGAAAATACGCCTTCTAGAACCAGTATTTCTTCACCTAAAGGATGAGTGTGCTCAGGAAATTCTGAACCCGGCATGAATTGCACAATGCTAGTTGTTCTGCCATGTTCAGAAAACTCTCGTTCTAAAGGTTTGCGCAACACCCCATCAGCCCTACTACCTAGCCAATCCATGGCTTCTGAGTCTATAAATACCCGCTGACTTAAATCCATATTGATTGAATCGGTCACACCAACCTCCTATACTAAGTTACAAAATTCAGCTAATAATCTAGACAAATACTATACAATAATTATTCAAATCATATAATGTAAAAGTAATATTTTCATAACACTTTTAAAAAGAGAATCATGACTAAAAGAGACCTTTTTAAGAGTCCATAAATGTATAAAAAGCTAAATTCTCTAAAGATTAAACCCAATTTCGATCCAATATATATTATATTTAACAAGGATTCATTATGCCAAGCCAAGCCACAACTCAACTATTTCCAAAGCTTTTTACACCTCTAAAACTTGGTGCGATTACCCTGCCAAATAGAGTGATTATGGCTCCATTAACTCGAGCCAGAACAGAGCAAGACCATGTTCCTAATGCCTTAATGGCCGAACATTATGCCCAAAGAGCTTCCGCAGGCTTAATCATTGCTGAAGCCACTATGGCTATGGAAGGTTGCTCATCTTTTTATGCTGAACCCGGTATTTATTCCCAAGCACAAATTAACGGTTGGAAAACAGTAACTGATGCGGTTCATGCAAAAGGTGGACAAATATTTTTACAAATTTGGCACGGTGGACGTACTTGTCACCCAGCTTTAAATAATGGCAAACAACCTGTGTCAGCTAGCGCCATTGCTATTGAAGGCGAAGAAGTGCATACCCCAGAAGGAAAACTGGCCTATACCGTCCCTCATGCCTTAGAGTTAGATGAAATTCCACAAATTATTGAAGGTTTCAAACAGGCCGCAATCAATGCAAAACTAGCTGGTTTTGATGGAGTAGAAATTCACGGAGCAAATGGTTATCTACTTGATCAATTTTTACGTGACGGAAGTAATCAACGTTCTGATGAATACGGAGGCTCTATTGCAAATCGAGCACGTTTACTAATAGAAGTCATCGAAGCTACGTTAGACGTTTGGGAAAGTGGTCGAATTGGGGTAAGAATCTCACCTTTAAACAGTTTCAACAGCATGCAAGATAGCGATCCTGTTGCATTAACCGCATGGCTTGCAGAAAAGTTAAATGAATATAACCTAGCCTACCTGCATGTAATGCGTAGTGACTTTTTTGGTGTACAAAACCAAGACATTCTTAGCCCGGTCTTACACGCTTATAAAGGTAATATTATCTGTAATATGGGTTACGATGCTCAAGAAGCAGAAGATGCCATTGCCAAAGATGGCTTAGCGGCTGTTGCCTTTGGAGTCCCTTTCCTTGCAAATCCAGATTTACCAGAACGCTTTCAAGCTGGCGCCGAATTAAACGTAGCTGATCCAGACACCTTCTACACTCCTGGCGCAAAAGGTTACACTGACTATCCTTTTATGAATTCATAAGCTTGCAATAAAAATCTAAACCGGCTTCCTAATTAATTGATAACTTCCCCCTTCATTTAATACTGGAAGCCACAACTAAGAATCTGACAAATCAAACCTATATTCAAGACAGGCTTAACTTTATCGATGAGCTAATAGAGTGATGAACCTATCCGACTAAGTCATTAAATTGAATTTTAATCTTAAGCAACGAATATTGAAATTAACAATATAGAGAGACCTTTGCATGAGAGTATGCGCGAGTAAAAATGGTTAAAATTCACCTGATTTTTGTTGAAAAACTTGCGAATAGCTAGCTATTCCCTGCGTTTTCCGCCGCAATCAGGCAAATTTTCCCTCATTTTTCTTTCGCACCTATCTCGTGCAAAGGTCTCATAGACAAACTTTAATCATAAATTAAATTTCATATTTAACCTATCTCTGTTTCAGAAATTGACTATGAATTTAAAGATGCGCTAAAGCATGAAGGATTTAAAAGTACATTAGTACCATTTAATCACTAGACCAAAAAGAAAACTTTCAAGACTTGGAAAATAGAAAAGATTTTTTTGATAATTTTTAAATAGAAATGAAGAATTAGATAATAAATTTTATTATTTAAAAAAGGACTAAACTGCTGAATAGTAAAGAAAAATGGGGCGAATGACGGGGATCGAACCCGCGACAACAGGAATCACAATCCTTAAAAAGCATTTTTAACCGTTTTTAACGAAATTTTATAATTCTTATCATTTCTATATATTTCAGCAACTTAAAAAATAAAAGTATATACAAGGTTTAATATTCTTTTATAAAATTTATTCAATTTCGGGGCATATACGGGGCATGAAAATTTATGCCCCGCGAAAAAGGATAAATAACATGAAAAAAAAGATTACAAAAACAGAATTAAAAAAATTCATCAATAACTCAAAATACGGTGATCGATATAACGATACAGAACAAAAAGGATTTCACGCTAGAAATCTTAAAAATGGTCTTTATTTATACTATCGATACGAATCACCAACTGGTGGTAGAAAGACTATTTCATTGGGACGATTTCCTGACCTAACTATCGAAAAAGCTAGAAAGTTAATTTTTGAATACGTAGGTAGAATTGCAGCTGGTGAAGATATTTCAACAACTATTCAAACTCGTCGCCAAGTAAAAGAAAACACTGCATTGAATTATTTGAAAGAAATTTATGATGCTGAATTAAATAAAAAAGCGGATGGTAAAAATATTCGAGCAGATTTATCTAATCACTTTGGGCCGCTGTTAACAAAACCCATGCAAACTATAACTAAACGACACATCAAGATTTGGCAAACTAAAAAAGAAGCTAGCGGGCTACACCCTAAAACAATTAAGAAAGTTTTTGCTTATTTCAATGCTATGCTTAACCACGCAGTCAAAATTGGAGGTGTACTCGATTCAAACCCTTTAAGTGGATATTCTTTAAACCTAAGAAAATCGACTCCTGAAGAAGAGCGAGTATTACGTCAAAAACGCACTTATCTAGATAAAACTCAAACAGAACAATTTTTTAGAGCTTTAGACCTATATCAGCAATTAAAAAGAACGCAAAATCAAAACAGTCGTGCTCATGGAAAAAGTTTTCTTAATGACCTTTCAGGAATAGAATACGTTGATTATGTCAAGCCCATTATGCTCTTTTTGTACTATACCGGCCTTCGACCAGGTGATGCCTTAACCATGCAATGGGATGAGATTAACTTTTCTTTCAAAAGCCTAACAAAAGTCATCAATAAAACAAAACACAAAAAAGAACACCCTACAACCATTCCATTATCTGATGAATGCATAAAATTACTTTTAACATGGCACAAACAACATAAATCACCGAAACATGGTTATGTATTTGCGAACCCTAAAACAAACAAGCCTTACTACAATTTATATAAACCCTGGAAAAAACTTATAGAGTTAGGAGAACTGCCAAAAGAACTTGAAAACTATACTTTAAGACATAACTTTATCAGTCATTTGATAATGAATGGAGCAAACTTACTGAGTGTCGCAAAGCTGGCGACAACAAGTGTTGATATGATTGAAAAACACTATGGCCACTTACAGCCTGATTTACAAAATCGCTTTATTAATGAGTTTGCTCAAAGATAAGAGTTCAACTATAAACTTGAGCCAATAACTTATATGAAATTAGTCGGAGGGGTGCCAGATTAAGTCTGAACTTCTACATGTTATTTCTTAGTAAACCTTACATATTAAGAAACAATCCTTTTTTATTATGTTTTTTCATGAGACATTGAATTTACATAGTTCATTACCAGATCAATAGCTTTCTCAGCTCGCATCTTTCTGTTAAAAACACTTACCAAGATTTTATTAGACTTTTCTTGAGAAAACTCCAACTCAACAGCTCTTTGCAAACACTCTATTAATTGAGTCATTTGCTTTTCCGTGTCATGCTTTTCTTGAGTTTTATTTAATTCTGATAATTTTGTTTCAATGGCGGTGATATTTTTTAATTTTTCCTCATCAGCTTTGGCACTACTGCGAAGTAGTTTGGTTAGTCCATATGCGGTTCCACCGGCAAGTACCGCACCTCCAATTAACCAACCAATTGGCGTCGAGGTCACAAAAACCCCACCCAAAATACCCGCCAAAGTACTGGAACCAAGAAGAGTGGATACACCAGCAGCACTCGCGATAGCACCTGCTGAAACAAATCCTGCAGTAGCCCCTGCCCAAGTAATACCTATTTCAGATAGTGTTCCAATTCGATCTTTTGGTGATTTTTTTAATCTTTCAAGCGCGGCTAAGTAATCTTCTTTTTTTATTTTTTTATTCGAAGTAACTGGTTGCTTTTCAAAGTTCTTAGGCTTTTCTCTTATACTTTTGAATTTAGCTGGAATTTTTTTAAGCTTCTCGCGCATCTAGATAAACCTTCACAGCATCAACAATTTCTACAAATAAATCAAAAAACTTTTTTGCTAAAAGTACAGCTTCATGAGCAACACCTGTCATGTTATTAGCCATTTCATTTCCGTCACTATAGTTATCCAAACGGACACCAAGTAAGGCGCCAACCGCTGTGGCTAAGGGAGCTAGAATTGGTCCTACAAAAGGTATTAATATACTTACTGACGCTCCTAGCGCCATACCTGCACTTAAATGAGGATTTGCCTTCAGAAACTCCCAAATCTTAAATATGATAATTTTTCCAATTGAAACCACCTCTTCGCCTATTCGTTTAGTAACATCCCATAACTGTGTCACTCTGTTGATAATCTCTTGAGGTATTCCAGAGTTAGTTAAATAGGTAACAAAATCAGCCCTATTGGTTTCCACCACGTCGGTCTCTAGTATCGCTAATTCTAATTTTGCTTCATGAACATTCATTTAAATTCTTATCCTTCAATCTTAATTAACGTTATTTTGGACATTTAAAAAAACAACCATTGATACGTAGCCAATTAGTATAAAAAATATACCTATGAATAGCTTAGGTGTGTTGAAAGCTGCTAATACAATAAAAATTGCTATAACAACCAAACCATTTTTCAATACTTTTGCATTCCATCTACAGTTTATGAAATAGGCTAGAATAACTGTTCTGGTCAATTCCATCAGGACATATCATTACTCCTCAATAATTAAGACAATTGTCCATTATTAAAGTGTCCTGTCCAATTAAAGCAGTTCATTTAATCACCGTCCAATCTAAATCATTAGGTAGATATTTTAAAAACCTTAGCTTCTACTCTAGATGATATAGCCATGCAGTGTCTAGTGTTTTAAGACATAACCACCTTTTTTTTGAACACTTTAAGAAGTATGTTGCATTGCTCATTCATGCTTTCATTGAAGTCAGGCGTGTTTTGCTCAGGAATCTTAAGGAATATGACATGAAAAGGAATTTCTTTGCCCTTTTGCTTTATTACACTAGAAATAATTCCCTGAGATTCTTCTAGTTCAGCAGGCCATTTAGAAGCATTCATTGGGTAAATAAAGCCAGACCCTCTGACGTCTGAATTATTTCCCACTTGTCCAATGTAGGTGTGCAGCTGAAATAAATCTTCTCTTTTAACACCGTAAACCTTGTCAAAAGATTTGTATTTGACGTCAAACACATATGTTCCACCTTCATGCTCAATAACAATATCCGGTTGAAGTTCCCGTTTATAACCAATTGCTCCTGTGGCAATCTTTGGTATTGTTTGAAATTTACTTATTAATGAATAACCATCACGGATAAGACGTTTTCGAATGAAGTATTCGAATAACATAGAAACATCAAACAAAAAGGCACTTGAATCGCTATTAGAATCAAAATCAGCCCCGCCATGTTGGATTAACTGTTTTGAAAGATCGATCAAAACGTTGTAATCTTTATAAAAAGGATTGCTGAAGTAATGAGTATCCAGAAGCTCTCTCCTTGTGCGTTTTATCCCTTGATTGGCCGTAACTAAAGAGTTAAAGATACTTCTATTTTTTTGACTAAAATTGAATTCAGAAACCACTTTGTAAGCTTCAATGAACAGTGTTAGAGCCGAATTTGTATAACTGTGCTCTCGGTATGAACATTGATACCTGCCAAGCTTTTTATTCAGTGAATAATCCAGAGGATCTATAGTGCCACGCACTTTTGAAATAACTTCATTTTGGGTCTCATAAATTTTAGGTAGCCCTAACCTAAAAGCACGCTTTAATTTAATATTCCACAAATAAGCAATTAACCATTCATTAGTACCAAGAAGTTTTTCAGCTCCTGAATCTAGGACTTCTAGAAAGCCATCGGCATCAGCAATTATAAATTTAAGAAACTGATCCCCGAAACGTGAACTAATTTTTAAAGAGTGCTGTCCTCTTGATACAATTCCAATAAGATTGCCTGTCTCAAGCTTAAAGTTTTTCCAACTATTGCCTGATAACTTAATTAGCGGTTCGTCTGTATTGTGCTCATATTCTTTATCAGAAAACAAAACAAAATTATATGACGGCTTTTGAGAAGTAAGACTTTCGAACTTTAATGACACCCAATATAAAAAATCTAAACTTTTATTATTACTGTTCAATTCTGTGTGTCGCTCTCGACTTTTACGCTCTCTTAAAGCAATTTCACCCAGCCGATTATTTTTAAGCCTCCCATCAAGCGTTTTATAATTTTGGTTATCTAAGAGGACGCCATCTTTTAAGAAGTTATATAACCACTCCTCCCTCATAGCCCAAAAGCCTTCTTGAACTTAGCAATCAATTCGTTTTGACCTGAACCTCTTAGATATTCTTCAATTAAAGGAAGAATTGAATCTTCCCAGATAAGTTCTCTCACTTGATTGAGGGTATGTTCTTTAGAGTATGAAAGATTCATTAAATATGCATGACCAATACAGTAATCCTCTCCCAACAATGGTTGCATGGTGATGTTTTCATTCAATTCTTTAAGATTGTCGGCTAACGACTTCCATGCCTTAGGTAGACTATCTCTAAGTACAGAGGTATCTGGTTTGACGGCTTCCCAACGAAAACGCCGACGCAATGCAAAATCAAAACTTTCAACACTTCTATCAATAGTATTCATGGTGCCAATGACATACACATTATGAGGAATGAAAAACTGGTATTCCTCACCTACTTTTATCATTCCAGTTTTGGAGTCATTTAAATTTGAGTATTGAGTCTTAACTTTTCCATCTATACCCCTATACTCTAGACAGTACATTAACTCGCCAAATACCCTTGATAATTCTGCCCTGTTAATCTCATCAATAACAAAGAAGAACGGGGGGATAGCATCAACCACTTTTTTATTTTTTAAAGGGTTTGAAATAATGTACTCCCAATGCTGTTTATCTAAACCCAAACCTTCTAAGTCGGCAATAGTTAGATTTTCGAAAACAACAGGCTTCCCATCAACACATTTAGGTTCTTGTAAATTATAATAATCAACTTCCCATTTAGCTGCTTTCTGACAGAACTCTTTAAAAATTCCATTATGTAATGATAGATTTCCTTCTGTGTCAGGTCTCAGTCCTTCAATAAAATCTTCGTAACTAAAAGAGGGATGAAACTGAACTAAACTCATCTGATTTTCAAAGTAAAAATTAGAGTCAAGTGCAAACTCATCTTTCCAAACAGTGAAAAACAGTTTTGTCTGTTTTTTTACTGAATAAGTCTTACCAGTTCCCGGAGCACCATATTTTATTACCTGTTTTTTAAGTGAAAATGGGTTTACTATTTCTTCATATAGATACCATACAAAAATACTAAGCCAATATTCATCAAAATCTAAATTTTGCTCATCACTTAACTCTGTCTTGAAAATAACTTTAAGCTGGTTCATTAGATTGATATTTTTAGAAAACCAATTTCCCTCATTTTCATCCTTGTCTATTAAATTCTCTTTAATAAACCAAGCATATACTTCGTTAAAATAGGTAGGATTTACGGTTGAAGATACATTGGTAGAACAGCCCGCAAAAACTCTGTTAATCACAGAGGAGTTTTGATTTCCTTCCTTACCATCATCCGTTTTTAATAACTTCTTCCAACCGTCACATAATTTAGAGTAATTTTCTGATTTATCTGGAGCTTGAATGATGTTAGAAATAAGGTTTAAAAAGTCTTTATTGTTGATAGCTGCTTGATAGTTTTTCTCACTAAATGGCGTTGCACGTAACGATGAAACGCCATTATTTCGATTAAAAATCAAGTCATGCAAGAAATCTGAATCTTCTGAGCTATCTAGGGATTTGTTATTCTTTATGGCATCTCCTCTTATTTTAACTCTTTCTACAATTTTTTTATAACTGTCATGCCAACTTGTCAGATTTGGTTTTCTGTCAATAATAAGCAGCTTATATAGGTTTTCTAGCCGTTCTTTTCTTAAATCTTGATTCATATCTGTCTCTTGTGTGTTCTGTCTTCAATTCATTTTTTTGCAAAAATAAAACTATTATTATACGACCACTACATATTCATGTAGGTAACCAAACATTTGATACATGTCTATTTGGCTGATACATAATTTTCATCATTACTATGAGAAAAGTAAAAAGCGTAATACTTCATTATTTAATATCCAATATCTCAAACTGGCCTGTGCGCACCCAATTAATAGCAATACCAATAATCGGTTTATCTAAAGCTAACGCTTGAGCGTAGGCTTTTAGTTGTTCTGAATGTTTAGTAAAATCTGTTTTTTTATCGGTTTTGTGGTCAATAATCCAAAACCCTGTTTCGGTTTCAATCAGCATATCAATGCTTCCACTGACTGTTTGACCAAGTTCATTTACGGCTAATATCGGTACTTCGCACTTTATATTTATTGGCTTTAAAATTGCATTTAACCAGGCCTGGTAACTTTGTAACATTGGCTCAATTTGAAGCTTTATTTTATTTATATTCAATGCATTAGACAGCGTTTCAAAGCCTTTTTCTAACAACGCTGGGTTCATGAAATATATCTCAAAAAATCGATGCATAAAATCACCCACTTCATTGGCGGCGATTAATTTATCCCAATCCTTCAAATCAATACCTGAACCATAGGATTCAACCGTTGTTTTTAATATGGTATCCGTTACTGAGCTATTTTCATGAAGAGAAGGTGAGATAGTGGCTGAAATAGCCTTTGGCTGTTTATTTTGAGCTAATTTAATCACTCTGCGTTTTTCTTCTTCTGTTTCGATGATCTCTGGCTCAACAATCATCACCATATTTTTGGACTGATATTCAAATTTATCCGTTTCAAATAATGGGGCAATGAGTGACAACATAGAGTTATCTTTGCCATTATCAAACCAAGGTAAAATAACCTGCTCTCTTGCTCTCGTTAATGCTACGTAGGTGAGGTTTTTTAAGGTGTCAGTAGTCTCTGCCATTAATTCATCGAGCATTTTTTGTTGAGTGGTTTTGTCATCAAAATCCATTAAAATTCGTACAAAGCTACTCTCGAGCATACCATCGACATCGTCAGCTGAATAAGCCATATCAATGGATGGCACTTTAGGTTTTTTATCATCATGGGCATCTAAGACCATTACAATCGGCCACTCAAGTCCTTTGGATGCGTGCCATGTACTTAATACAACGGCTTCATCGGCGTTTAGCTGTATATGCGGTTGATTGTTCATGTCTGACTGGTTGTCTTTGATGCTTTCTTTTAACCATACGTTAAACGTTTCTAGATTTTTACCGTAAATGCCCATCGCTTGTAGTGATTCTGGCTGGGCTTGCTCAAAGGTTTCCGCCAAGCTAATGAGTTTGATTAGATTTGCACGCTGTTGAGCTGCATCGGTTCTAGTTTGAACTTTATCCCAAATATTTAAAAGCTCAATCACAGTGATAACTGCTGTTTTAAAATCCGTTAGGCGTAACTCTGCTGATACGGATTTTAAAGCTTGGACAACGGGATGTTTAAAATGCTTATTTTCAATAAACTCTTTTAGTGCTTCTTGCAATGGAACAAGGGCATACTCTGAGGTAATTAGGTTTAAAAGTGCGAATTGGTTTTTGGGATTAGAAACAAATTGCAGTCCACACAAAACCCATTGCACCGATTCCGATTCGAGAAAACCAGGCTGAGTTAATTTGGTTTGAATACCCAGTTTTTTCAACTGTTTTGAGAAAGAGGACAATCTTGAATGCTTTGGAGAAAGTACTGCGATGTCACTAGGTTTAAGCGCTCTTTTCTGCCTCGTGTTTTTATCTGTTATTTGTATACCTTGTTGCAACAACTCATTTATATGATTTGCTAAGGCAAACTGCCCTTCTTCTTGAATGCTCGCTTTGTTCTTGGACTTTTGAGCTCCCCAATTATCTTTGTTAAATAGGAGTTGCTGAACAGGAGCAAGCTCTGATTGATATTTGGCTTCATCGACAACACTTAAAGATTGATATTGCGATTGGTAAAGTTGATTGCCAATTGCATTAATAAAACGCATCAGTTCGGGCGTGCTACGCCAGTTATTGTTAAGTTCATCAACACAAACGTTTTCATCTGTTAGTCCTTCAGATAAAAGGCTAGAGAACAATCTAGAGTCGGAGCCTTGAAATCCCATAATCGATTGCTTTAAATCACCCACAATAAGAGTTGGCAGGCCTGCTTTTTGAAATTGTCTTAATAAAGAGAATTGCAGTGGGTTGGTATCTTGAAACTCATCAATGATTAAACAATCGTAATTCGATTTGGCCTCAGCTAAAAACTCTGATGAACTTAATACTTGTTCCGCTAAATGCAGCATATCGTTAAAGTCGATAAGGCCAGCTTTTTGTTTTGATGTTTGATAAAGAGACAGTGATTCAATTGCTGAAATTAACAAAGCAGACACATGCTTTAACGCATCATCAAGAGGTCCTGGGTGAACTGAGAGCTTATCTGCAGCTTGCCAAACGGCTAAAGCTAGATGTGCGTGCTCATGCTCTTGCTTTTTACCAAATATTTTTGGAGCGGTTGCAATCGTTTGTAATTTTGTCCAAAGCTTCCAATCGGTTTTGATGTTCTCTTCTGTTGCCTCTCTTAAAGCTGAAAGAAAGCTTCGGGTAGCTGAGTTGGAAGCCCATTGTTCCTCTAGGACGTCTAAGTCTGGATATTGAGCATGTATTGAGTTAATCGCACACCACAAAGCAGTATTTAATGTTTCAGCTTTGGATAAATTTAAACCATAGATGTCTTTTAAAGCCAATTGTGAAGCCTCTAATAAATCAATAGAGGATTGGGCTGATACAGCTTCACCGCCCTTACCCAAAGAACGCAGATTACGAATGACATTGAGTATTCTATTTTTTAATTGGCTTGCACCATCAGTATAGTCATTGCCATTAAAATTACCCGTATAACCATATTGCTTTAAATTATTTAAAAGCGGGTTAATCGCTTCAACTTGCGTAAGAGCCTTGCGAATTAACTGGTTCTGTTCTGCTTCTGTTAACTGTCTGGGTTTTGGCGAAATACCTTGTTCATAAGCAAAGCTTTCAATAATTTCTACACCAAAACCATGAATGGTTGAAATAGTGGCATTTTGAACTTTATTCGCCTCATCACGCATGGACTCTTTTATTAGGTTTTGACGAATACGCTCTTTCATTTCATTGGCTGCGGCATGGGTAAAGGTCACGGCTAAAATACGATCTGGGCGAATCAACCCGTCTTTAATCCACTGTGTTAAATCTTGCTGAATGCGGAAAGTTTTGCCTGCTCCAGCACCCGCTTTGACCATGGTTAGATTAGGAAGTGTTTCTGGGTTGCTATCGATGCTATCGGTATATTTCATTCTTATTCGCCCTCAACTACTTTCATAAAACGGGTCACAACGGGGTTGTCTTTTAAAGCGTAAGCCTTAATACCTTCTTTTTCCCAATTAGCTTGGTCTTGATTACTATTAAGCTCTACCTGCCCAGATTGGAGTTGTGATAGGCGATTTTGCACTAGATTGCGTGCTTTAACAGATTGCTCTTCAATACTAATATCAGGTGCAACAACCTTAATATCTGAGTCAACGGCTTGAATCTGGTCAAGTACCATAACCTGATCATTTAAGTTGTAATAACCACTATGAATTTCAGTTTGGCCATATTGCTGTTGATAAAGCTCTCGATAGATATAGGTCTGTAAATCGAACCCACGGCTCAGTCGGGTTAGGCGATCTTTAGATTTTGATTTTTTATAATCAAGCACCAATACACTTGTCTCTTTTTTCAGTATCGCATCGGCAAACCCCTTAACAGGGGTTCCCCAAATTTCACCTGAGAACCGTTGCTCTACCTCAGCAATTCGCCAACCAGTTTGTGACGACCATCTAATGAATTTTTCAAACGCTGGCTTAACTTGTTGTTTAAGTTGAACAAGCTCTAGACGCCATTCTGACTCTAATAAAAACGATGCCTCTTTAGTCACTGCTTGTTGAAAAAGTTGATTGTATAGACTGTCTGAAAACGCTTTATCTTGCTTCTCTTTAAACAATTCAAATACTTTATGCGCCACTGTTCCTTGAAGCATGACATCTAATTCTTGAACATTCCACCCCTTGTCTTTAATTCCCTGACGATCCAATAACCAGGCTAAAGGAGATACCATCATGGTTTCAAAACTACTGGGTGATTCTGACCTTTGATTGCCGTCTTCATCAGTATGTAAATTCAATATATTAGTCTTTAAATCTAGGTCTTCAATATTGATAGAAGCGTGTTCAGGAATAATGACTTCTGCAAACTCAAGTAAAGGGTGATTAGCTTTTGGTAATGTCTCAAATAAAGAATCCGGATCCACTTTTTCAGGCGGCATAAAACAAAGTGCTACATCTAGAGCGGTTTCACTTAGGTGCAGCCGCCCTCCTTCAAAATCTTGCTGAGAGGCTAAAATTGTTAAACTCTCTTGTGCCTTACCAAGTAATTCTTTAAGTTGATATTGATCGAAATCCACCTTTTGTTCAAAGGAGTTCAAATCTAACCCAACCTTTTTGCCTAATAATGACCAGGCCTGGTTATTTAGAACCGTTTTACTCGCTAATGCAGAGGCATTTGACGAGTAATGCCCCTGATTAAAGCCAATTATAAATAGATGCTTGACAGGTTTTAATAAGACTTCATTTGAAGCTAAAACGGTTACAGCGTTAAGGTAATGATTTTTTTCAGAGGACAAGTTGATCGAATGCGCTTGCAACTGATTTAGCAATTTTTGACACTGCTCAACAAAAGAATCTTTGGCATAAAGCTCAAACCAGCTTTCTAACTGCTTTAACTTATCATTAAATCTTTCATTCGTTAGCCCTAGTTCATTTAAAGGTTTGAAGTGTTTTGCAATCTCTGTTAACCATTGAATAGTTTCATTAGAGTCTTTTGTTTTTTGTTCTAATAAATCAATAAATCCTTCTGAAATTTCATTAGCAACAGCACGGACATTATCATCTAACTCATTTTCAATAATTGAAATACGAGATTTATGGTTTCTCCAAGGCATCAACGGATTACTTAAAACACTCATTCTTGCCATAGGTGGCGTGTTTTGAGCCTGTAAAAGCACTAAGTCTCTTAATAATGCAGTTTGCCAATCGAACACTGTTTGCTGACTGGGTAAGTTTGATACGCTAATACCCGCTTGTTGAAATACTTTTGCTAACCAAATAGGGTAATTTGTACCAGAAGGATAAACCACGGCTATTTCATCAAAAGAGATGTCATTTTTGATTGCCTTTTGAATCATCGAGGCGACAACTTCACAGGCCTCTAAATCATCACGAGGTTTTAAACCATTAAACCCATTCGGGATATCAATAGGGTCTTTAGAAGTGAAAAGAGAATTTTTTAACGGCGAAAATTTAGACTCGTATTCGTTAGAAGTGTTTTCTAAAACATCGAGAATAAGTGACTGATTTTGAGTTAGTTCTTCTGCATTTTTTGACAATTCATTAATTACTTCGTGCTGCCAAGTATCAAACTGAAACAACTCTGTATTCAAATATAGATTAATTGTATCTAAAGAAAGTCCGTTGACCTGGTTCAACCATTTTTTGGCTACCTCTTGATTCAACGGTCTGATACGCTGCATCTTTTTATGCAAGTCCACGAGATCATTAAAGTATCTTTCTGATTTGCTTTCTGGCTTTTTGATTTTTGAGAAAGAAGCATTTAGGGGAAGAGCAGAGAGCATATGTTTTAGACTTTTATCTAAATGATGAATAACACTCTGTTCATCTACTGAGATGGATTGAGACCAAAAGGCTGAATCCATCATTAGAGCGCTCTCTAGAAGCTTTTTATCCCAATCATTATCAGAAACATCAAAAACCCACAAGGATTTAAGCGTTTCTAATAGAGCAGAAAAGTTTCCAACTTTCACTCCATTCAGACGGGATTTAGCAAGTTTATTTCTGACAAAACTTCCCGACAATCCATCTGGCACTAAAACAAAATCAATCATAAATTCCCTTGTTAAATATTTTACAACTAGCTTCGAGTGTTAAAAGTTTTTAGTACCAGATTAATCAGAGTATATAAAAGCAGCAAAAGGCGTCCATAAATAATCATCCGGATTTGACCTTAACTTTTCTTTCTTTTGAGTCGCAACTAATTGCTCTTTCATACCCAATGAATAGACAATATGAATTTCATCATCTATCGAAAAGGCATCAAAAGAATGGTGTGCCATATCTAATCCAGCCCCCCAAATAATCGGGGCTGTTTTTTAAATATTTAATGGATTGCATTCGAGTCCTTTTAGTAATTCTTGATAAAAAAAATTACTATACTAAAAACGTTAAAGACACATCATCATACAAGTTATGAACTGCAAATGATAATGTAATTTACTGGTTGAATAAGTATTTTTTAAAATTATTTTGGTCTATCTAGTAAGCTTCATTTTCTAGAAAACTGTTTATCTCATTGCTCTCAGAAGCAAGCTCTTGTAGTTTTTGTTTATTCTTATAGTTCATAATAAAAATAAGAAATGGATAGCAAATAACCAGCTCTTCAAATAAGTACTCGGGGGGGTTGAATGACAAGCGAGCGAGCATTCGATACCTAATTTCGTCTGGATAACTTTGTTTAATAGACACTAAAGTTTGAATAAAATCTAGTTTTCGATCTGGCAGGTAGAACCCATTGTTATAGGTACTACCCGTTACCTTTGAATTTTTCAAAATAAAGTTAAAAGTTAACCCTTTAACTAGTGTTTCATTAATAGATTCACCTTCAAAAACAGTCCCCCGACTTAAACGCAGCGAAATTCCTTTTTTTAAAGAACACCAAACCAGCAATATTTCTACTATTTGTCCAAACTCAATATCTTCTTTTCTAAAAGGGAAAATTCCTGCACTTTTATCACTAAAAACAAGAAATTGATCCTTCGCATCGGCAACAGAGAATGAGACTTTGTCAGAATAGAAAGAGACTTGAAACAAAAATTTCTTACCCTTAAATTGAATAAAGAATAAATCGCCTAGGCTAGCGTAGTAATCAAACGCATTGTTCTTTTTAGCCGACACACACCAACGAGTTCCTTTGCCATAGTAAATCGCCGCCTCTTCAGAAAGCAGTTGAATCACTTTGGTTTTTATTTTTTTGTTTTCATACCAGATGTGCACAGCTAAAGTGTCAACTAAACGTTGTCTATAAAGTCTTTGAACCTCTCTATTAGAAAGTGTTTCTGCTCCCATAACATTTTGGTAAGGTTCTAATTTTTTAATCAGTTTACGCCAGTTATAGGTACCGATATCCTTTGAAGATAGCATGATGCTATATCGTTCAAAATCCACCAACCTTTGTCTGACTTCACTTTTGTTAATGGTTTTCAAGTCAAATGCACCGACAATATATTCACGCAATAACCATTGTGTATATCGTTTGCCTTTGGTTGGGTCTAGTTCAGCTATCTTATTAACGATTCTCTGTTCTAATTGATGTTTTCTTTTTGTTTCATTAGAAAGGTATTGCGCAGCGACCTTATGACCATATCTCTTGGCTAAAAACTTTAATCTTTTCAAACTCTAAACCACCATTTCGAATTTAAGATGAGCCGATTTAAATACCTTGATAAACATCCAGTTCTACTCGCTCTTTTTTGTGTTTGTTGGCTTTATTATAAATAATAAAAAACAAAACAAGACTCTCAACCAGCTACATAACGACAACTATTGTCGCAACCAAGTAAGGATTTATTCTGAGTGGTCGCTCTTAACTTTTAAGACATGAGAATAAAGAAATATTATGTGAATATTAAGTCATTAAATCAGAGATAACTTTATTTTTTACTCCAATAAAATGAAGGTGCTACACCACCTATTGCAGCAGCATTTGATTCTTCGTTAATGCACGTCGAATAGAAATTTGTGGTTAACTCTTGTGATGGTTAAATATTTTCTAAAAGGTATTGTTAAACCATTCATACAGAACACTTCGATTAAACCGTTAATATGAACCCTTTAGGTTGGCCAGGTTGAACATACATCAATTCCTAGCCAAAATCAGCCAGACCGCCAATAGCGCTGACTCCAACTCTAATCCATAGCATAGATATGAATTAAAGGTTAATTTCGTCATTTTTTGTTCTCGTCCAATCGTAAATAAATGCAAAATCCGCTGGGTCATTACATATTAATTGCGACAATTAGCGTCGCTATTATGGTGTCTTTTATTTTTCAAATTAAATGACATGCGTTATTATTAATTTTAATTATTAATTTTAATTATTAATTTAGTGTAAATTACACTTACTTGAAAGCGCGAATTTTAAAAACTACGTAAATAAAAATTAAAGGAAAACACTATGGATATGCAGGAGCTAAATAGCGAATGGAAAGAAATTCTGAATGAAATCGAAGAATATAACTATTTAGAGGGTGAACATCTTGAAACACTAAAAGATGATATTTTTTGTGACCTTGAAGTTTATGAAGCTTTATTAGAAGCTGACTTTGACACCTGTTCAGATGCTATTTCTACTATGATTGGAATGATGATCGCTGGAGAAGCCTATTACCATTTTGAAACATTTGCAGAATTCATCAAACAAAATAATCTTATGGAAGATGATACTCTTGGTGAAACTTGCGAAACCTTAATTACTCAAATTATTAATGCTGAAGACTGTGATGAGGCACAATCAATAATTTACTTTGTCAATAATGTATTAAAAAATGATGAGCTTGCTGATTCAATGAAACAAAAAATTGAAGATAATTGCTAAATGTCTTTCGTATTTTAGACATTGCGGATTCAAGTAATAATCGTAATGTCTAAATTATGCTGCAAATAACCTAATATTCTGCTCAATTCCATTAGGAAATTTTCCTAAAGAATTTTCATATTCTATTGGTGACAAGTCACCATTAGCATTATGAAACTTATTCAAGTTGTAATATTTCTATACTCTGCCACATCTTTTTTCATGTGTTTGCGAGTGGGTTGATAAATTTTTAACATCCAATAATGCTTTAGGCTGACTAAAAAACGTTCAACAACGGCATTATCCAAACAAGCACCAACATCGCTCATACTGGCTCTAATTTTGTATTGTTCCAGCCATTTTCTAAAGTGTTTATTGGTATATTACGGAACATGACCTAAGTGGAAAACTAAGCCTTTTGGTGGCCGCTTCTGAGACGCTGAAGCCTTGTTCAGTTACTAAAGCCATAGCTTCTGGTTTTAAGACATTACTCTACAACATATAAACGTTTCATCGCGACTAGACATCATTAATTTTCATGACCATTCAAATCTATACACTTCGTTAAAAAGTGTGTCTAAAGTTTTTAACATTCAATTAATCAGAGTAAATAAAAGCAGCAAAAGGCGTCCATAAATAAGCATCGGGATTTAACCTTAGATTTTTTTTCTTTCGTTTCGCAACGGATTGCTCTTTCATACCCAGTGAATAGACAATATGAATTTTATCGTCTATCGAAAAGGCATCAAAGGAATGATGTGCCATATCTGAGCCACTACCTAAATAATGAAAACTGTTCTTAAGGTATTTAATCGTTTGCATTCGAGTCCCTTGACTAAATTATTGATATGAATGGTATATATATTCAAACCGCCATGAAATCTCTTTAGTAGAAACCTATTGGGAATATAAACGTTCGCCAATTTAGCTCTTGGTTCTTTTCCAAGTAAAGATAAAACTCAAGCTGGTAGCGCCTCACAATTGGAAACATTGACATATTTTCCTGATTCGTTTGTATCCCAGATCAGAACCGTCTCTTTTACCCCACCTTTTTCTGCTGGCGAGGTGATCTCAAGGCATCCTAAACCTCTGGATTTGACTTTTATATGCACTTGAATCATGAAATCTAAATCGTAAAGGCCATCATATTCATCAACTTTTACAGCATCATGTGGATTAACATTTTTATAGTCATAAAATTCATCAGAAGAGAGGGTAAAAGCTTCGTCATCAACGGTTTGAAACCCACCCTTCTGAACAATAACGCTATCCAATATCTCGTCTGTTTCATTTACTAGAAATAGCTCATCACCTTCCCGTGCTAACCACAATAGAGGCCGACGAAGTTCGGGTTTTCTTGGAGGGAAACTAATGCGCTTATCCAATGGAATCCAAGGGGCATAATTTGGAATAATTCTTTTGGTTTTCATATTTGACCTTTCTAGATTGAAACACTGGCTTTAGATAATTTGAGGAGTTTTTCATCTTCTTTTATTTGATGAAAATATCCCTTCGGAGAAAAATGAAAATGGTCTCCGTCTTCATTTGTATAAAGGTAAGATTGAATCTCTCCCCATTCATCAAGGACTCCTTGGTAATGCTGATAATGATCGATTACCCAAAACGAAACATAATCTAACATTTGTGTTTTGTTATCAATAAACTCATCGCAACCAAAGGTTTTCCTTCTCTTATGTTCTAAACATGCAAGCGCAAAAATTGGCAAACGACGTTTGCTGATATCAAAGTCTGTCACCACAAAAAGACTTACCTTTGATTGCTGGCACTTTGAAAGAAATCGATCAATACAATCGAGTGAATCAATCACAACTTTTTGACCAATCTTCAATTCAGTAGCTAAGGCTTTAAGAAACTCTGCACCGGAATATTTAAAATCAAAAGAACTTTGATCTAGACCTAGAAATGAATTATTTAAATGCTTTGAAAGACGATGTTGGAAAGCTTCTAGCTTATAGCCAAGTTGATGTGCAATCAATTCTATATTCACTGCTAGAAAAGCACTTTCTATCTGTTTTTGTAATAAGGTTTTAGGAAACTGCGTCTTATCAGATTGATGACTCATAACAAACTCCTTTTTGCTATGAGTATAATCTAAATATAACCAATAATTAACCCTTATTTAACTTGGTAACGACATTAATTGTCGCTACTAGAGCTACAAAAAGAAAGGTTGCGCTCTATAGACTGAATGCATGTTACATGCTAGGCATATTGCTATTTCACAGTAGGAAATTGCTCTACAATCATGTTTTAAATTACCTTTGCAATATCACTTACTGACTGCATCCCTTGAATTTGATGCACGTGTTATCAAGGTAATGGTCATATTTATTCCAGACGGCCTTGATTGCAAGCACCTAAAGAATTGCAGTCAAGCCAAGCTTCTCTGATCAACACAAGATCATTATAATCATAGCTGTATTGCTCTAACTGTAAATTACGGTGCAAATAACCATGAACATCACTCCAGTTATCACAGCCGAAAGGTTGCTCATTACTTGGCTTGATATTTAAGAGCTCGCCACTAAATCGATTACCGCCATTCGCTAGTCTGTCATCAAAAAGATAGATACCAGCATTCAAATGTTTCTTATGGTTCAGTATTTCGCACTTGGCCTGATAAATACCAGATTGTTGTCTAGTTATTATTTTTAATGGTTTTTACCACTAAAAAAATCTTCCAACACACGCTTTTGCTCAAAGAAACCTTCCAATAAAACTTGATAGTCTTCAGATTTTGTATCCGGTGTATACCGGGCATAATCTCCATATTTTTTTGAATTAAAACTTGAAACTTCACATATTTTTAAAATTTGTTCTTTTTCATCTTTTGTGCCATGTGGAGAGGATAAGATAACTGAAAACTTTGCTTTAGTCGGCGGTCTTGCAATGGCTATACTTAAGCCTTTATGAAGCCATCTGAACAGAACAAACCTGGGGTCTTTATCGTCCACGGCGGAAAATTCCAACCCTTGAGTTCTTTGAATAAAATAATCTCGTAAATCCTCAACTGATTCAATGACATTATTTTCTACAACGAGTTTCTTATATGACTCAGTATACTGACCATCGTTAGTGTATTTCTTGACGGGTATGTCTATATTGTCAACTTGCTCGTAGTCTCCAAAAAATCGAATCGATTTAGAATGGTGCCCTTGAACCGAATTAGTAAGGTTTTTAAAGCCGTAAACCCATTTAATTAATGTTGCCTCTACAGCAAAAGCCTCAGACTCGGAATCATACCGCCCTATCACTAATTCTTTTACAGTTAGCCCCTTTAATTGGATGTCTTTAATTTGGCTCTCTTTTGCGTTCTCAGAATTGTCCTTTGCTAACTTTGCGTGCTGTAAAGCTCTATCACCCTGCCCTTTGCCAACATAGAAAACTGAATCGTCCCTTGGATCGATCAGCAAATAAACATAATATTTTTTTAACGGTATTTCATTTTCGGAATAATAATGTTCAGACTTCATGTTAAACCACCTCTATATTGAAAGATTTTGAAGAAAAGATGCCGTGACAAATAATAATTTGAGAACTTTACACAAAATAGGTGCGAATGAAAAATGTGGGGGAATTTGCCTGATTGCGGCGGGAAACCAAGGGAATAGCTAGCTATTCGCAAGTTTTCCAACAAAAATCAGGTGAATTTTAACCATTTTTACTCGTTCATATTATCGTGCAAAGGTCTCAATTTATATAAGCAACCCAATATCTTCAATTGAACCCTATGCTAAGTTCTAAAATGCGCAGTACATTAAATTTTGCTTGGTGCGCTATCAACCACGAAAATTAGGATGGGTGTGCATATAAATCACTGGTGAGAAAATCTTTCATTAACCGTTAACTCAAACCGATCTTCATGCCACTCAAGACGCAGCTAAATCACACATAAACCCCATTCCCTGATAACGCTGGTAGCTCGGTTTGAATTTACACTCTTCTTCTAACGCCTTGAAAATTTTTTCAATCGTCATTTGTTGGCCAGAAAGCCTATTTTTCCGGTTTATGACCGCAAAGTCTCCAGGCGTTAAAACACTTAGGTTTTTAATCTTGCTTTTGAATTCAGCCGTATCTTTTAACAATACTGATGCCGGCAGACTTTTCAAAAACAACTTCCAAGCTTGCTCCGGTGCAAGCGGTTTGAATTCGAGTTTAAGATCAAATCGACGCATAGCAGCAGAATCCAGATTATCCATTAAGTTGGTTGAGGCAATCAGCACACCTTCAAAGTTTTCCATCTGAGTAAGAAGCTCGTTGACTTGAGTCACTTCCCAACTGCGCTGAGCATTTTCTCTATTTTGAAGAAAGCTGTCGGCCTCATCAATTTGTAAAACGGCGTTTTCTTTTTTAGCCTCAGCAAAAGCTTTGGCAATTTTCATTTCTGCTTCTCCCACATAGGGTGACAGTAAATCTGATGCACGCTTAGCCATCAGAGGTCGATCTAATTGCTGTGCGACATAGTGCCCAAATGCAGTTTTGCCGGTGCCCGGCAAGCCATATAAACACAATCGACCGGTAGGGTTTTGCTGTAAGCCACTTACCAAGTCGTTTAAATCCATCTCGGTGTTTAGAAACTCCAACGAATAATCAACAGTATTGGCTTTTTGAGGTTGAATCGCTTTTGTTCCTTGAACTTCCAGTTTGGCATTGATTCGTTCCATAATTTTTGACTCAAGCACGGCTTGTTCTACGTTTTGCAAAGTAGGTGTTTTCATGACTACCTCAGCCACCCGGGTAATCAGTGCTGGCGTGATACATTTATGTTCTGCCAAAGCCTTCATCCAAGATTGACTCACATTTAAATTTTTAAACGTTTTTTCAATAATCTGTAAACGCACACTTCTTGGTGGCGTTTCTATTTCCAACACAAAATCAAAACGTCGCAAATAGGCCGAATCAATTTGATCGACTTGATTACTGATCCAAAAAGCCGGAACCGAGTTTTCCTCCAACAAAGTATTTAACCAAGACTTGCTTTGACTACCTTGTATACCGCGTTTAAAAAAAGTTGTATTGTGTGATACAAACACATCTTCCACCTCATCAAACAACAGTACCGCTTCAGTCTGTTGTTTTAGGGCTCTTTGAGCCAGTTGATACATTCCAACACGTTTTTGCGCTGTGACCATATCGCCGTCTTCATCTTCTGAACGAATTTCATACAAGGTTTTATTTAAAAGTTGTGCAACCAATTTCACCCATTGGGTTTTACCTGTTCCTGGCTGACCATAAATCAAGATATTCATGCCTTTATGTCGATTATGGTTAAGGTAATCAACAATGTCTGCTGTGTTTTCGCTTAAATGCGGATAGTCTTTCAATGAGAGCAATGGTAAGCCACTAAGTTGACAAAATGAGTAAAGCAACTCTTGAGTATCTGCCTGGGGGGTCATAACAAAATCCACCGCACGCGACATAACATCTACTTTGCGATTCAGTTCATCCACACCACTACGATCTATTCTCACCAAACCAGTTTGCGCCAAAACAGAGTTCATTGAAAGCGCCTCTGATATTTGACTTTGCTTTTCATCCAACACCCAAGCTAGCGTTTCAATGAGCTGTCGACGGTTTAACTCCCCGAGAAAACTTGCAATATCTCTAAGCGACCGATTGGCTTCAAAAATGGTAAAAAATCTTAAGACTGCAATATCAATTTTTGACAGTTCCAGTGTTTTAGCTAAGACTTCAAGATTACAATTGAATGCCGATGGAAAAACCAATTGAGACTGTTTATGATTTTTTAAAAATTGATTGCAAAACTCAACCACCAAATGCCCTTTTAGCTCTTCATCCACCTTTTCAAAGTTGAGGTTTAAAATGATTTCAATGTCATCAAAGTCAATATGATTTCGGAACCTTTTGACTGGTTTTAATAGGCCCTTTTTAACATGAGAAAAGCTGAGTATTTTAGCAGCCCAAAACGCAAGCACTTCATCCTCAGGGTAATCAAAACAAGCAACCTGATTATTATTTTGACCCAACAACTTTTTCATAATTTACCTCTTACAACTACAATTTACTTTTCTTAGAAATGAGTATAAGCTTAACAAAGACAAATAATAACCACACATGACACAGTAAGCGACATTAGTTGTCGCCACTAAATTTAATGAACTATGAGAAAATGCAATGAACGATGCCTGTTTTCGAAAAATTCAAACGTTACGACTTCTACCAAAAGCCCCTGCAAGAAAATCAGTCAGTACATTATTAGAAGAACTTAGCGGTCGAGGCTTTGTTATAGATCGTCGCTCATTACAACGAGACCTCAAATCTTTGGCGAATTTATTCCCGATTGAAAACGATGGCAATAAAGACATTCCAGGTTGGTATTGGCGAAGAGACGCTCAAAAGCTTGAACTTCCTGAAATGGAACCAACCGTTGCATTAAGCTTTCAGATGGTTAAAACACATCTTAAGAAATTTATGCCTCCGAGTGTGCTGTCAGAACTCTCACCCTACTTTTCAAATGCTGACAAATTACTTGGTAATTTAAAACAGAATGAACTATCAAGTTGGTCAGATAAGGTTGCAACCATTAACCGGTCTCAGCCACTTATTGCTCCTAAAATAGAGAATGAAATTCTCTCAGTGATTTACTTGGCACTTCTTTCAGAAACACAGATAAAAACGCACTACCAACCTAAACTAGAGGAGCCTAGAGATTACACCATCAACCCCTTGGGTATTGTAATTGTGGATCAGGTAATTTATTTAGTTGGTACTTTATGGAAATATCAAGATGTTCGGCAATTTGCTCTGCATCGTTTTATAAAGGCAGAAAACACGCAGACCTCAAATATTCAAACAAGTAGCTTTTCTTTAAAAGACTATATAGATGGCGGTCAGTTTCATTTTCCAATTGAAGATTCAAACAAAAAAATGGTTTTAAAGATCAGAACCAATAAGTGGATTGCTAACCATTTAGAAGAAGTAAAATTATCAGAGAATCAATCGATTTTAAAACTGGATGATGAAATATATGAAGTAACGGCATCAGTTGATAACACACAGCAACTTAGATGGTGGCTTAATGGTTTTGGGGCAGACATCGAAGTGTTAGAACCGACCTTCCTTCGACAAGAATTTATTAATGCTAGTCAAGCACTTAGCAAACTCTACTCAATTAATCAGAAAGAATAACAATAGGTTGAACCGACAAAGCCGAACACAAAATACGAACGGAGTAATTGTTCTGACGAGTTTTTATGAAAGCTTATCGTTATTTGACTCGTTGTCAAAGAACCCTGCAGAGGATTCAACCCGTCACCACAGCATCTTGCTAATTTCTTGATATAGCTTTTTAAACCCTAAGTATCTTCTAGCCTATTATTCAGCTCAAAAGCAACCTCATCAAGTCTTTTTTAGAAGCTGGAAAAAGTTTTAACCTATTTCCAAAGAGTTTTAGATGAGATACAGAATCACTCTGTGACCTCGGCTACAGGAAAGTTATGATGAATAACATAATTACTTGCTTCTTATTTACACTCTTCTGAATAATAAATGCCTTTGGCCATGGTTATTCCTTTTTACGGTTAATGTAATTTTTACCATAAAAAGTGTCTAGTGTTTTCAGGCCTTAGCACTAATCACATTTTATCTTTTAGCATAACTAATTAAATGATTAAAAGAGCAGTAACGACAACACTTGTCGCTAACGCCTATTTTGCTATATTTTCAAATATACCTAGTTGTTAAAATCAAATACGCTTAAATAATCAAGGGATAAAAAGTGAGCACATTTAATACTGAGCAACTATTGGAAAATTTTGTTAATGATTTGGACCGAAGGTTTAATGAAGAAAAAGATAAAAACACTTTTTATACCGGTTTTGATGCATTAGATGAAGCTCTATGGAACCTTCAAGGTGGAGACCTTGTTTTATTTCAAGGGGCTGCAGCATCAGGGAAAACAGCTTTGGCAGTTAATCTACTCCATAATTTTTCTATGCAAGGAGCATCTACACTATTTGTAAGCAATGGTGATAAAAATGAAGAAATCATGCTTAAAATTATGGCTTTAAATAGTGAGATTGATATTGATAGACTAAGGGCAGGTCGAATTAAAGAAGAAGATTGGCCTAAATTAAACAAAGCCGTAAAAACGTTTAGTGACAATTGGAAAGTAACAATTCACCCTGGAAAAACCACATCACTCAAAGCGCTCCAAGAATTAGCTTTATCTCTGGAACTTGACCACACTTTTTCAATAAATGAAGATACAGAAAGTTCCGTTAACTTAATTGTTATTGATGATCTACACCTTAACAAGAAATATAGCACTCAAATCACCAAAAGCCTGAAGGCATTAAAGGAGCTAGCAATGACTCTTAACATTCCTATTTTAGCTTTTTCATCAAACTCTAAAACCTTTCAAAAAGAGATTATTGAGCAGAATACATATATTAGGGAATATCATTACGAATCTGTTCTAGATTTCGTCGACTTTGGAATTAAAATACATGATTTCAACCCACTACCTTCCTTAAACTCATCTCATGATAAAGCATTAGAGCTTGTAATAACCAAGAATAAAAGAGGTAAAAATGCTAAAGTAAATTTGAGTTTCCATAGCGGGTTTATGAAATTTAAAAGTTTAAACTTAATCTGACACTGCTCTTTAAAACGAGTGCGTTTCTCGTTTTGATATTAGGTATCTAATCATCAAAAATAAAGCTGGCAGGTTTTACCTTTTAACAAATTATTGACATTAAAGTGTGTGTTTTAGCATCAGGTATGATGACAGTATAAACCTTGCCATTTCGCTTTAAAAAACCAAACACCCGAACTTTTGCAGCCAATCCGTAGCCACGTTTACCTTTTCGTCTTCCGCCAAAGTAACTTTCATCAGCTTCGACTTCACCTTCTAGCAATTCATGGTGTTAACTATTATCATAGATTAACTGTCGTAAACGTTGAAAATAATAGCTTGCAGATGTTTTATTCACCCCGGCAAGTGAGGCTGCAATTCGTGCAGTTGTTCCCGCAACAAACAACTTTATTAATTTGCTTTGTTTGTACCAGCTCAGTCTACTTTTTCTCATAGTGTCATCTTAGATAATTTTAGTTATCTAGGACAGCCCCTAAAAAAATTATCAAACATAAAATTTGATTATTAAATCTTACCGAAGAACACACCAAGACATCCCAAATCTGTAAATGAATGAACTCAACTAGTGACACCTTTTATCATTGCTCTAGTTAAGAGTTTTGGGGTCTAAAGCCAATGGTTTCATTAAAGAATAACAAAAGATATAGACTAAAAATCCATAGCTTAAACTTAAACAGACAAGACACAAGGTCAAAATAAAAAGCAGTCCGTTTAGCATGACTTTTACATTCAAATACCATCGCGTGATGGAATAAATAGTTTTTCTTGTCGACCTTTTAAGTTATTAAAATCTTTTGCCATTTGTGCAGAAAAATAACTAATCAATTTTTGTTTAAGTTCTTTTTTGGTACTTTCCATTAAAGCCATTAATTCTAATTTTTCTTGGTCACGATTCATAAATTCATCAGCAGATTCAACCCCTAGGTCGGTTCCGACCCATGCAGCCGTGCCTATTGCTGCACCACACAGGAGGGCAAATGGCCCACAAGCTGCACCCGCTACCGCAGCAGCACTCGCCGTCGTTGCTTTTGTACCAAGTTTTGCAAATACTTTAGCTGAAATTTTTGTTCCCATTTTGGACACTAACTTTAATACTATCTTTGATTTTATGAGTAATAAAGACCCACCAACCGCCGTTAAGCCAGCACCACTGCCTGCATAATTTAATTGCGTAATTTCATCTGTTAATGTGGTTTTTAACTCGTTGTTAAAACATTCACTCTTTTGCAGTTCTTGCTTTAAAAGTTGAGTTTGTTTTTCTAGCACCAAATTCATTTTACTTTGATATTTGTTGGTAATATTTAAATGACTCGTTTCAAGGTTTAATGACAACGTATTACCAAAACTCTCACCTATTTTCTCAGTAACCATCGAATCTAAATCGCCAGATGCCCAATAAAATAACTTTTGATACCCGCCTTTTACGCTGTAGTTCCAATCCAGAAAACGATCTATGCCACCTTCTACCGATTTAAATCCAGTCTCTATTTCGGTATTAATGGTTTGTGCTAAAGAACTTTCAAGATTGGCTTGTTGTTGATTTAAAAACTGCAAACCCTTAGCTTCAACATCTCTTTGCTCGTTTAACGTGTCTTGTTCACTGCAAAGCTCAAGGGTATGCGTTGCTACATTAGCAAGTTCGTCTGCTTGATTATTTTTATTTACCCCGACAAACATAATTAAAAGAGTGATTATTGAAAATAAAACAATTGTGCCCCAAAACCCTTTACGCAAGCCATCTTCACCCAGTATGGTCCAACCCTTGTTGTTTTGCGCCTGAATAACAAGCATCAACCCTGTAAATGCTTTAAAAAAGACATAAAACTGCAAAGCTTGTATTAAAAAGAATACCAACCATGCAAGTGCTTTAACATCAGATGACAGGCCAAATTTTGGCAAACTGTTTTGAATTAAAAAAAGAGGAAACTCATTGATTAAGCTATAGGCTGCTAAAGGATAACCGGCAAATGGGCTGACTGACTGACTGGCAATTAAAGTAAATTGCCCAAAGAAATCATCAAAAGACTGGCCTCTGTAATCAATCTGAGCAGCATTGAATTGAAGCCAGCTATAAAGTGCAGAGAATATCAGTAAATTAATCCAAAACGTGAGATTAGTCATGCTCAAAATTTGGTTCTGCTTAACAAAGTGTGCTTGATATTTATGTCGAATATAGGAATTAATAAAAACTAATAAAAATAAGTCTAGTAACAGGAACCACCCCATATCTTCTGTTAGTTCATGCGATAAGCCCAAAATAATAAATGAGGCCCCTATTGATAAAAACATTGCCTTTATCGAAACTAAACGGCTGCTCCACAAGGTAGATTTAACTGAACTGCCCTCGTTTAGCGAATGATTCAAGATAGCTCGGCGAATAAATAAAGCGTTTTGTTTAATCGAAATAAAAGACAAATAAGCGATAAATAAGAATACTAATAACAACACCCAATTCTCAAATAGGGTTAAATCGATGACATACAGAAAAAACAGTAATGTTGCCAAACTTACAAAGACAATAACCCCCTCAATAAACCGATGTTTAATTGATGAGTTTGTTTTTGGATTGGCGCAGGGATTAAGACTTTTTTCAGTTAGGTTTACCACTTTATTCCACTAAACTTACGTTGTAATTTACTGGAGGATTCAGTCCTACCCAACAAATCAAAAATTATAGTTCCAGGTTAAATGCCCACAATGTACGATTAAAAACGCATATCTAAATTGCTTAGAGAAGTTTAGGAGTAAAGTGTTAAGTGGTCAAGTAAATTTGACCACATCTTCAGAGCAATTTAACCTGTAAATCTACTCCGCCTTATTTGATGTTTTACCACTCCAAAACGATGCTATCGGTTTTTACTTTTTGACGGATGATTCGCATTAAAGTACTTGTTTTAGCATCAGGTATGATTACCGTATAAACCCTACCATTAAGCTTTAAAAAACCAAACACCCGAACTTTTGCATCCAACCCCTAGCCACGTTTACCTTTACGTCTTCCGCCAAAGTAACTTTCATCTGCTTCAACTTCACCTTCAAGCAATTCTTGTTGTTCACTATTGTCATAGATCAACTGTCTTAAACGCTGAAAATAATAGCTTGCGGATGTTTTGTTTACCCTGGTAAGAGAGGCTAAGGTTCGTTCGGTTGTACCCACAAAAAACAACCCTATTAACTTACTTTGTGAGACCTTTGCACCCAAGGGCATAAACACGAGATAGGTGCGAAAGAAAAATGAGGAAAAATTTGCCTGATTCTCGACTTACCCCTTCGGGCGTCGAGTTCTTCGTTTGCGGCGGAAAACGCAGGGAATAGCTAGCTATTCGCAAGTTGTCGCCCAACGGAAGTGCCCTTGGGGTACAACAAAAATCGGGTGAATTTTTACCCTCAAGGGGCACCTAGAACCATTTTTACTCGTGCATACTCTCGTGCAAAGGTCTCTTTTTATTTAAAAAAGCCAGGCCTGATATGACAAACCTGGTATGGAATAGCTTAGCCACTCCAATTTTTTAGTTTAACTTTCTATATAAACAGCCGAGTCCAGTTGAAAATAAAAAAATAAACACCGAAAGGTAAAACTCTGTCTGATATTTATTTTGTTTTAATGCTTCAAGCTCCTCTTTATGACACCTAATAGCCGGAGAGAAGCTTAGTAGGCCTGAAAAATTACCTTGATTTGGATAATGTAGCAAGCCTTTATAACATTGAAGCCCTGCTACACTCTCTTGGGGAATTTGATAATAGACTGCAACGTTATTTTTTACTTGTGTGCGTTCCTGGAAATATAGCTTGCCACTGTAAATTGTCATAATGAATGTCACAATGATGACAACGGCTATGAGTAATTTTATAAAACGCTCAACCCACATCATTTCAACTTTGTTTTGATAAGCCATAAAGCCCTCCTTTAATTAATTAAATAACACCTTTCTCAATGAATATAACGTTTTCCAAAATTCGGTCAACTTTTGAACAACGTTGAGGAAGGTGTATTTAAGATTTAATTCAAACGATTGAGATAATGTTTATTAGAGCCAATACTGAGTTCGGCAAAATGAAAATAATCTGGCTTATCCTTAAACGCCATGTTTCTTAAAGACGCTGAGGTACTTAGCCGGTCTGTCATCTTAATGGCATTGCCAGACACAAAACGACAGACACCTTGTTTTTCTGTCCAAGTTAATAAGTATTGCAAGGTTTCAGCCCCTTCTTTCCAATACTCTTGCAAGGTATTGAGTGGATCAGCCAGTAGCATGAGTGTAAATTGTTCATGGTCAATCAGTCGCCCTGTTGATGTGTGTTGAGTTGACCCAAGGGTTTTAACCTTTCCCACATCATGAAACAGTGCCGCAGTAACGGCGACTTCTTTCTCTTTGATTGAAACATCAATAAGTGACCCAACGGTTTGCTGAGTCATCAAGGCACACTCTAACGAGTGCATCAGTAATCCTCCTGGAAAACTATGGTGATGACGTTTGCTGGCAGGAATATTCACAAAAGCCGTCATCAATGGTTTATCCATTAACACTTCTCTTGCAAACATTCTCAACGGAATAACACTTAAGGTCTCAATCAACTCAAACAGCTGATACAACGAATCAAAGTCATAACAGATACCGTGTTTGATTTTCATAGTCAAGCACCAATCTTATATTCTGGATCAAAGGGTTTACCACTCTTCAGAATAGCATAAACCAGATGAATTAATTTGCGCATTACCGCGGCAACTATCTTCTTACCTGCAACCCCTCTTTTTCTCAGATTGTCTGCAAAGGATTTTAAGACAGGGTTGTATGCAATACTATTTACCGCAGGCATGTAGAGACACTTCCTTAAATTTGCATTGCCCATTTTTGAAAGCGATGAGCGATTTAAACTACTACCCGATTGCTGTATTTGTGGAACAAGACCAGAGTAACAGGCTAAGGCCTTTGCATTATCAAAACGATAAATGTCTTTGATATGAGTGATGAGTTCAATCGCTGTTTTTTCACCCAGTCCTTTAATGGACTTTAATAATGCCATCTGCTTAGCCAATTCAACATCCTGTTGAACGCAGCCTTTCATTTGGGATTGAATCTTTTCAATCTGCTTTTCTAACTGTTTAATCTGAGCTATTTGAATTTTCTGTACTTCAATTTCTGTCGAACTTTGCATTTGGTTTTTAATGCGGGTTTTTGTTTGAATTAACAAGGATTGAAGTGCTGAGAACTCTTGTAGCTTAGCGATAATCGGACTGTCAGGCTGCCAAGGTTTGAGTTTGTGTACTTCACAAAAATCTGCGATGAGCTTAGCATCTTCACTGTCGGTTTTAACACGCTTTAGTTTGGATTGTGCATGATGTTTGATTTTAAATGGGTTGATCACATACACAGGGTATTCTTGTTCGTAAAGATGCAATGCGAGGCCTAAATAGTATTTCCCGGTGGCTTCCATCGCGATGTGTGGAGAATCAAAAAGGCTCATCCATTTGATAAACTTTTTAAACCCCGCTGGGGTGTTATTAAAAGTGACACTTTGCTTTTGAGTTGAAACCGCTACGTCAAAGGTGTCTTTGCTGATGTCTATGCCGATGTATATTTTCATGTTCGAAATACCTATTTTATGCTAGGATTTAATTTCGTTTAGTAAGTTCACACTATGGCTATACTAACCTTATGAATACAGGCTAGGAGTCTTGTCCTGCCTAAGATACCGTTCAGTTTATAGTGTGTGGGGATAAAGGTCTTAATCTGATAACCTGGATCACTCTGGGTGTCATTGGCCTGGTAGCAAGATCTCTTTATCCCTTTACTAAGCGTCCTTAATAAATTCTCCACTTCTGGAGAACACTTTCAACATATAAGGCCTGGTAGATTGGATAGAGTTGTTCAAGCGTTAACGTGCTTTTAAACAGTCGCCAGTTCAGAACTGAGCCATCATTACCTTGCTCTAACCATAGGTAGAGTGATTCATTATTTTGAAGGTTTAGGCTTTCATATCGCTGATTGATTTCAGCGTAATCTTCGCTATCGACGCGGATATAGTGGGTTAGGTGCTGTTGATCTACTAGACTAACCTGACACCAACCGTAATCAGTGCAGCCTAAATCTTGTCCAAAGATACCAGCATAGCCAATAAGCTGTTTGCCATTACCTACTTGTAGTCTTTTTTGTTGGTTGTAAAGCATAATAGGATTCATTGGCATACCTCCATCATCAACTGCTCTTTTAACTGCCCAGATAAAAAAGCAAGAACATCATCATGCCCTATTGCAGATGAGCCAAGCTGATCGTAAACCCAGTGCTGCATCGCTTGTTTATTTGTGTAACACTCTCCATGACCTAAAACAAAAGTCAGGTAATCGCCCTCATGGACATTAAATAAATACATTAGATTATTGACTAAACGACTAACAACTCTTGGGTCTTCAACCTCATATTCAGGAAAAATTCCGGCTGTTCCTTTCATACAAGGATGCTGTCTTACCAATAAAGGATTGGTTTGATTTTGATTTATCATGCGATACCTCCTAGATCATCACCTTCACTATCAACAAACTGCTGCCAAAAATCATCATCTTGATCCAAACTCTCAACATCAATCTCTTCTAAGTACTTAGAGGCAGGTAATGGATCATGATTCACTTCAACCGAACTGGTTAACAATCGCTCCATAGCAGAACCATCTTTACGCGTTAAATTTGGTACATAGCGTGCATACACTCTAAACAGCATTTCAGTGGTTGAATGCCCCATTTGTTTAGCAATCCAAGCGGGATTTTCACCCGCTCCTAACCAAAGAGTCGCTGCGGTATGTCGAGTTTGATAAGGGTTACGACGTTCTAACCCCAACTCAATCAACAATGGATGCCAAATACGTCGTGACACATTGTGATAGTTCAGGTGGTCTCCTCTTGAGTTCACAAACACGTAGTCCAAATGTCCAGAACGTTGATACTGTTCTCTTAAAGCCTCGTAAACAGTTGAAGACATCTCAATATCACGTTGTGAAAAATCATTCTTGGTATAAGTCTGTTTGTTTTTAACTAAAGATTCACGAACTTTGATTATGCGATTGTCAAAATCTACATATTTCCACTTAAGTCCATCTATCTCCCCTGTTCGCATACCCGTTAGGAACCTAACCGTATAATAGTAGCGGTACCAAGGGTCAACACCATTAATAATCAAGTTAACCTCTGATACATTAAATGGATGAATATCAGGCTTATTGTTCCTTAAAGCTTTTATTCCTTTGAAAGGCGTATTAAAATCAAACCGGTCAGCGGCTTCTCTTAATATCATTCTCATTAAATACATATGACGATTGATATGTGATGGCGACATCTTTTTACCGTTTCTACCCGATTCTTCCCCAAGACGTGCTCGAAACTGTAATAAGTCTGCTTTAGTGATTTCGCTGACTTCCTTTTCACCAAAAACTTCCATTAACCGGCCATTTAAGATTTTAACGACCGTTTGATCATAGCTATCACGCCAACCAATTTTCATTTCTTCATACCAAACAGACACAAACTCTTTGAATAACTGCGTTCCTTTACCAGATCTGCGACGCATATCTCGATTAATTACCTCAAACTCTTCGACTCTTGGGCTGTTTGGAAAATACATAGCATATTCAAAAGTACCCAAAGTAATTTCAGCTTCAATCTTGCGTAAAACCTGGGCTAACTTCTTCCTATTAGACGGTGAATCGTTTAGAAGAGTTTGTTCTCTGCATCTTTTCTTTCTATACTTAAAGTCAAAAAATAAACGTCCATCTCTTACTCTTATACTAGCCATAACAAACACCTCCATTCGCCATTGGTATCTCGAATGTATCCTCTAAATCTTTCATATCCTTTTCGATATTCTCCCAAATAAAAAGTAGTTTTCTTTGATGAAAGGGACGAATATAATGCTGCCCCTCTAATAAGACGTTATCAACCAAAGATTCTCTAATAGTCCTTGGATGATATTTAATACGAACCGCTAACTCGGTTGTTGTCAGATATGTTAGACTCATAAATCACCTATATAATTAACAATATTAAAACCAAATGTTCAATATAATAAACATTTGTTTACTATATTACACATTTAGTTCTTTTATGCAAGTTTTTAAATAAACTTTTTAAAGGACTATCAGAAATGATTAGATTTAAATTAAAAACAGTTATTGAGTCCAAAGAATTCGAAAGAGGACAAAAGATATCTATTAAAGAAATTGTAGAAGCGACTGGAATTGGTAGAACTACCCTATCCAAAATTCTTAATCAAAAAGCAACTAACACTACGATTGAAAATATAGACAAGCTTTGCTCATATTTTGAATGTTCTATTGAAGATCTTATTGAACACATCCCAGATTAAGTATTTTGAATACTGATTTAAAGCGATGTTCAATTATTAATAGTTTGGCACCGCATTGGCACGATTTGGGCACGAGACCAAAAAAATAATTAAAAGAATTGGAAAAATATAAGTTTTTTTAAACTTGGTTTAGAAAAATAAAAAGGAATATTTAGATTAAATTTGGAATAGGAAATAGAGGATTAAATAATAATTCTTATTATTTGGAGCACCATCTAACTTATTGATAATAAAGGAAAATGGGGCGAATGACGGGGATCGAACCCGCGACAACAGGAATCACAATCCTGGGCTCTACCAACTGAGCTACATCCGCCATAGATGGCGTGATGAACACGCCAAAAATATGGTGCGCCCATCAGGACTCGAACCTGAAACCCTCGCCTTAGAAGGGCGATGCTCTATCCAGTTGAGCTATGGGCGCGTTATCGAACCTTTTGACTATCGAACTGAAGATGGTGACCATCTTCAGTTCAAAAAGAATATGGTCGGAGTGGAGGGATTTGAACCCCCGACCACCTGTACCCAAAACAGGTGCGCTACCAAGCTGCGCTACACTCCGTAAGATGGGGCGTATTGTATAGACGACCCCCTATTCTGTCAACAACAAACATGAATATTTTTTTGTTTTTTTACAATTTAATTTACTGCTTGTTTCTAGCTTAATAAGCATTGCTTGATAACTTATTGATTCTTATTTTAAAGTGAGAATTTTCAACTTTATTTAGGTTTATTGTTTAACCAGTATTTAGTTTATATATATCAGTTATAAATGATTCCAAAAAAATTATATGACAAAATCGGTTATTATAATCCTCAAATTTTTTACTATGTAATGGGATGATTAAGACTATGTCTGCAAAAATTTTAGATGGTAAAGCCATTGCGGCTGAATTACGTGATTCGATTCAACAAGAAGTTGAGAAGCAAGTCGCTTTGGGTAACAAGCGACCAGGCCTGGCTGTAATTATGGTGGGTGAAGACCCTGCGTCTCAAGTATATGTGCGTAATAAAAAGATAGCTTGTCAAAAGGCCGGATTTAATGACGTGTCTGAAGTCCTTCCTGCTGAAACCTCTCAAGAGGACGTTTTGGCATTAATCGATAAATTGAATGCAGATGAGAATGTTCATGGGATTATTGTTCAGCTACCCGTTCCTGACCATATTGATCCAGAAGAGATTATTGAACGTATTCACCCTTGTAAAGATGTGGATGGTTTTCATCCTTATAACGTGGGTCGACTAGCGACACGTATGCCTCAATTAGCTCCTTGCACTCCTCATGGTGTAATGACGATGCTTGCTAAAACCGGTATACCTTTACGTGGATTAAATGCGGTTGTGGTGGGAGCATCAAATATTGTTGGTGTTCCAATGATGCTTGAGCTGTTAAACGAACGTGCCACTGTAACCGTTTGCCACAGTGCAACTAAAGATTTACCTCAAAAGGTTTCTGAGGCTGATTTGGTTGTTGTTGGCGTAGGTATTCCAAACATGGTAAAAGGTGAATGGATTAAAGATGGTGCTATTGTGATTGATGTAGGTATTAACCGTATGGACGATGGTAAACTTTGTGGTGACGTTGAGTATGACACGGCCGCAGAACGCGCTAGCTGGATTACACCGGTACCAGGTGGTGTTGGTCCAATGACTATTGCGACCTTATTAGAAAACACAATGCAGGTCGCTTATCACTTAGATTGTAAAGCTAAGTGAGACCTTTGCACGAGAGTATGCGCGAGTAAAAATGGATAAAATTCACCTGATTTTTGTTGAAAACCTTGTGAATAGCTAGCTATTCCCTGCGCTTTCCGCCGCAATCAGGCAAATTTTCTCTCATTTTTCTTTCGCACCTATCTCATGCAAAGGTCTCTAAGTAAATTAACGCCAACAATTTAAGCTACCAGGCCTTATATGTTGAAAGTGTTCTCCAGAAGTGGAGAATTTATTAAGGACGCTTAGTAAAGGGATAAAGAGATCTTGCTACCAGGCCAATGACACCCAGAGTGATCCAGGTTATCAGATTAAGACCTTTATCCCCACACACTATAAACTGAACGGTATCTTAGGCAGGACAAGACTCCTAGCCTGTATTCATAAGGTTAGTATAGCCATAGTGTGAACTTACTAAACGAAATTAAATCCTAGCATAAAATAGGTATTTCGAACATGAAAATATACATCGGCATAGACATCAGCAAAGACACCTTTGACGTAGCGGTTTCAACTCAAAAGCAAAGTGTCACTTTTAATAACACCCCAGCGGGGTTTAAAAAGTTTATCAAATGGATGAGCCTTTTTGATTCTCCACACATCGCGATGGAAGCCACCGGGAAATACTATTTAGGCCTCGCATTGCATCTTTACGAACAAGAATACCCTGTGTATGTGATCAACCCATTTAAAATCAAACATTATGCTCAATCCAAACTAAAGCGTGTTAAAACCGACAGTGAAGATGCTAAGCTCATCGCAGATTTTTGTGAAGTACACAAACTCAAACCTTGGCAGCCTGACAGTCCGATTATCGCTAAGCTACAAGAGTTCTCAGCACTTCAATCCTTGTTAATTCAAACAAAAACCCGCATTAAAAACCAAATGCAAAGTTCGACAGAAATTGAAGTACAGAAAATTCAAATAGCTCAGATTAAACAGTTAGAAAAGCAGATTGAAAAGATTCAATCCCAAATGAAAGGCTGCGTTCAACAGGATGTTGAATTGGCTAAGCAGATGGCATTATTAAAGTCCATTAAAGGACTGGGTGAAAAAACAGCGATTGAACTCATCACTCATATCAAAGACATTTATCGTTTTGATAATGCAAAGGCCTTAGCCTGTTACTCTGGTCTTGTTCCACAAATACAGCAATCGGGTAGTAGTTTAAATCGCTCATCGCTTTCCAAAATGGGCAATGCGAATTTAAGGAAGTGTCTCTACATGCCTGCGGTAAATAGTATTGCATACAACCCTGTCTTAAAAGCCTTTGCAGACAACCTGAGAAAAAGAGGGGTTGCAGGTAAGAAGATAGTTGCCGCGGTAATGCGCAAATTAATTCATCTGGTTTATGCTATTCTGAAGAGTGGTAAACCCTTTGATCCAGAATATAAGATTGGTGCTTGACTATGAAAATCAAACACGGTATCTGGTAGCTTATTTACTTAATTTACTTAATGTTAGTTATCTAGATAACTAATCATAAACGCAAAAAAAAAACCGAGTTTTAACTCGGTTTTTTATTAGTTTTAGAATACCTTTCTAAAGCATGGCGTTAAAGACACTTACACCTTAAATTTACTTACTAAACTGGCTAGCGTTGAGGCTTCTGTTTTCATCGTTTCTGATGCTGCAGAACTCTCTTCAACCAGTGCCGCATTTTGTTGTGTAACCGTATCAATTTCACCAATTGCCTGGCCTACTTGGGTAATTGAGTGAGCTTGTTCTCCAGAGGCATTTGAGATGTCCGCCACAATATCACTCACTTTACGAATACTTTCGATAATATGTTGTAAGGCTTCATCAGAGCGTTCCGCTCTTTCCGTTCCTTCATCAACAGCACTCACCGCATTTTCAATTAAGCCTTTAATATCTCGAGCAGCATCAGCTGATTTACCGGCTAAGTTTCTCACTTCGCCAGCTACAACGGCAAACCCGCGCCCATGCTCTCCAGCTCTTGCGGCTTCAACAGCCGCATTTAATGCCAATAAGTTCGTTTGGAAGGCAATACTGTCAATTAAGCTAATAATCTCTTCAATTCGATGACTCGCTTCCTTAATATCACCCATGGATTCAATCGTGCTTCGCATCACTTCTGCACCCCCATCCGCTTGATTTCGAGCAGATGTAGCAAGTTGATTGGCTGATTGTGCATTATCGGTAGTTTGTTTTACCGCAAACATAATTTGATCCATGGTTGCGGTAGTCTCTTCTAATGAAGCCGCTTGACGTTGAGTGCGGTCATTTAAGTCCTGGCTACCTTGGTAAATTTGCTCAACATTATTGGTTAAGTTGTGAACACCAAAGGTTGTATCAGAAATTAACTTGGCAAGATTATCAATTGAGCCATTAAGTGATTTAGAGACCTCGCCAAATTTACCTGCAAAGTTTGAGTTAACACGTTTACTTAAATCACCATCAGCAAGCGCCGTAACTACATCAGAAATTTCACCCAATGCTTGGTCTGTTTGAACGACTCGACTGTTAACACTATCTGCCATCAATTTAAGTTCTCCACTAGCTTCTGCCGTCACTCGTGTTGAATAATCACCCTTTGCCATATTTTCTAAAACTTCGTTTACATTAGAAATAACAGCGCTCATCATTCCTAAAGAGCTTTCTACTTGATTACGAATTCGTGGCTCCACACCCTCATCCATTTTGGCTGAGAAATCCCCTTCACTAAGTGCATTCACGAGTGAAAGAATCTCATTCATAATAAACTCTACTGACTGGGTTGATTGGTTAACCGCCTCTTTTAACGTTTCTAAATCACCTTTATGCTGCCCAGTAATACGCTTAGAAAAATCACCACTCGCAACCGCATTCATAACTAAGTTACTCTCTGAAATAGCTTTTTGAAGGGTATCTACCATTTCATTAATGGCTTCTGCGGCTTCACCCACTTCATCTTGAGATACAACCGGTATACGTTTACTAAAGTCCCCATTATGGCTAATATTATTTACCACTGTTTTCATATTTTCCAAGGGCTTAAAGGCTCTTAAAAATTGTACTTTGGTTAGCGTAAAGGCAATAAGAATCCATAAAACAACCGCTATCGTTCCTAACATAAAAGAGAAATCTTGCGCGGCGTGTATTTCCGTATCATCCGTTAATGTTGCAATATAACCTACGGTATTACCACTAACATCTTCAAGCGGTTGAGTAACACTAGTATAGCTTTTATCACTATAAGCAAACCTATCTAAACTATATTGAGAGACATCAACTCCCGACTGTAAAAAATCGGTTACTATCGGTTGGTCTTGCTGACTAATCAACTTTCCATTAACATCAAACAACATAACATGGTTTTGGCCAATTTTAGAGATACTCTCAGCTAACATGGCATAATCCATAACCAAATCAACCACTGCAAACGCTTGCCCTCTTTTAGTTAAAGGGAAGCTAAAATGAATTTCTGGCTCATTATTCACTGACTCTAAACCACGCGTAATAATAAGTTCAGAAGCAGATTGTTTTGCTAAAGCTAAATCAATAGAACCACCGTCATTCTTATTTCTACTGAATAAAACCTTGCCGCCTACAGTTAATACACGAACATTTGACGCTGTTTTAGTTGCCTCTAAACGGTTTGCCGTTGGCCCTACTCTGTCTGCAATGGCTTGGTTATCTGAAGCTTCAATCGCTGCAAATAATTTTTTATCGCGAGTGAACGCAAATACGTTTTTTTCCATTTGTGAAACAGTTTTATCTAAAACGGTTTTAGAAATAGCATTCTCTTTACTTGCCATCGCATCCAGCAAATGTTGCTTTGACTGATACAACTGATACGAGAAAACGCCTATTAAAATAGCCGCGGTAAAGAGAATGGTTAAAACCGTATAAATTTCAACTCGGGTTCTTAATGATTTAAACATAATAATCTACTCTACTTTTTGTGTTACTCGTATGGATAGCCAGCGTTTTTCCATGACGGAAAACCACCTCTATAGTAATAAACTTTAGTAAAACCAAATCCAACAAGTTTTTTAGCCCCTGCAGAAGCACGGTGACATTTTTCAGCATTGCAGTAAGAGACAACGGCATCATCTAAACCGATATGATTCAAAATATTATATTTATTAAATTCTGGTTTTTTTACGTTGATATGAATCGCACCAGGCACTCGTCCCGCTTCCCAATCTGAATCTTTTCGGGTATCAATAAATAATGCTCCCTGCTGCCAAAGTTTTTTGGCTTGCTCAGCAGTTACCGTGGATGCACCATCCACAGTCTTTACTGAAGGCCCTTTGCCGGCAAAAGCGACTGATGTCATAAAGAGACAGGTAAAACCTATGCCTTTTAGTACATTTTTTTGTGTAAACATTTTATTCTCCAGTTTTAGAGCTTTACTAATTCTATTAGCGATACAGTTTGTGATAAGTTCCTGTTTGAGCCATTAATTCATCATGACTACCCGATTCGATAATATGTCCGTCTTCAAACACCATAATTCTATCTGCCTGGCGGATAGAACTTAAACGATGCGCAACAATTAACGTTGTGCGGTTCTCGAGGAATGGCGCTAAATCTTCATATAAACGTCTTTCGGTTTCCATATCTAGAGCCGAGGTTGCTTCATCCATAATCACCACTTTAGGGTCTTGCAAAATCATACGTGCAATGGCTAAGCGCTGGCGTTGCCCACCTGACAACTTAATTCCGTTTCTACCAACAATAGAGTCTAATTTTTCATCCAAAGCCTGAATGGTATCGGCAAGTTGTGCTTGACTAAGCGCTTGCCATAACATTTCATCCGGTAAATCTTGCCCTAAAGTTAAGTTAAAACGTATTGTTTGGTTAAACAGCGCCGGGTGTTGTAAAACCGTAGCAACATTGGCTCTAACGACCGATTGACCAATGTCGGTGATTGGAATATCGTTATAACAAACCTCCCCAGCCGTTGCTTCATAGAAACCAAGCAGTAACTGTACCAAAGTCGTTTTACCTCCGCCACTGGCGCCCACCAAAGCCAGTTTTTCTCCTGCTTCTATTTTAAAATCCAAGCCCTTAAGTACATCCTCATTTTTTTCAGGGTAATGAAACGCTAACTCTTTTACAGAAACCGATACTGAGTTTTGTTCTTTGAATGGATTTATTTTCTGTTCATATCTTGGCTCTTGTTTTAAATCTAAAACCTCATTTATACGCTGTAAAGCGCCACTGGCTGCGCTGTAACCGTATTGAATAGCCAACAATTCTTGCACGGGGCCCATCATGTACCATAGGTAACCAAAGACGGCAATCATTTGCCCAATTGAAAGATCAGAAAAAACCACCATTAACATCCCAGCCCCTCTGAACAAATCAAAGCCAACCAAGAAAATCATAAATGAGAATCGGCTAGCGGCATCACTTTTCCAGGTAAATGCTTCTGAATGGGTTTTGATTGAGAAGGCATAGGTACGCACTCTATCAAAAAAGGTGGTATCTTGATTGGCAGCTCTTACCTGCTGAAGAGCATCCAATGTTTCTGTCAGTGACTGCTGAAAAGCATCTACCGCAGTGTTTTCATCTTTTTTAAGCGTTTTAACTTTACGACCCATAATCATGGTGAAATAAACCACAATCGGATTAAATAACAAAATAAGAACAGCCAATTCCCAATTTAACCAAAATAGTACCGCACTCACCCCCACTAATGAAAACATCGCAATAATAAGTTTGCTAACCGTGGTGCCTAAAAAGGTGTCAATGGTATTAACGTCAGTCAGCATAGTCGCCGAAACACTACCACTGCCTATTGAGGCATATTGCGCCATGGAAACGCCTTGCACTCTAGCGAGTAAATCTTTACGAATACCAAAAGTGACATCTTTAGCAATCACGGTAAATTGCTGCATTTGCCAGACACCAAAGCCTAAGCCCAGGCCTCTTAAAATAATCGTAAAAATGGTAATGGCAACAATATAGTAAACAGGGCCATACCAGTCAGAAGAAACTAAACTTTGTAAAAACCCAACAATAAAACCAGGTTTATCGAGTAAAACCTCATCCACTAGAATAGGTAACAGCAGAGGCAAAGGTACTGTTGCCAACATGGCAAAAAAAGCAATGATATTTGCCTTAATAAGCTCAGGCTTATGCTCCACGACCAAATCGTAAATGCGTTGCCAGGTATAAGATCGTTCAGATAAAGCGGTTACCTTGACTTTTTTAGGTTTTTCAGCGGCCATATTTCTCATTAGCGTGCTCATTTAGTTGAAATAAATAATTGAAAGAAAGAATTTTACACAAGTTCAAAATTCGATAAAAATTGGCAATATACCTTTATTTGCAGAAGAGAAACCTCTGCAAACCGATAGACTTTTTTCTCGTTTTTAAAACCCAAACCTGTGCAAAAGGGCTCAGATTGGTTTTTAACGCTAGTCTAGTTTAAATAGACGGTTAAAGTTAGCCGTTGTGGCATTAGCTACCGTATCAAAAGGTAAGGCTTTTAAATCTGCAATTTCTTGAACCACATAGTGCGTATAACCCGGTTGATTGGTTTTACCTCTAAATGGCATGGGTGCAAGATAAGGAGAATCGGTTTCTACTAACATTTTATCTAGCGGCATAGCTGTTGCGACCTCTTTTAGCTCTTTAGCATTTTTAAAGGTCACAATCCCTGAAAAAGAGATATAAAACCCTATTGCCATTGCTCTTTCGGCGGTAGCTAAATCTTCTACAAAGCAGTGCATAATCCCACCAGTCTGTTGCGCGCCCTCTTGTTCAAGAATCGTTAAACAGTCTGGCGTGGAGTGTCGAGTATGAATAATTAGAGGTTTATCTAACTGTTTGGCAATACGAATATGCTGCTTAAAACGTTCATGTTGCCAGCTCATATCTTCTTCACCCTCAAAGTGAAAATAGTCTAACCCCACCTCACCAATGGCAATGACTTTTGGGTGAGAAGCCGCTTCTAGAATTTGTTCATCGGTTACCACCACTGACTTATCTTCACAGGGATGTACGCCAATTGAAGCATAAACACAGTCATATTTATCGGCTAAACCGATCACTTCATGCCACTGACTAGGGTTAATCGCCACACATAAGATTCGCTCTACTCCGAGTTCTTGGGCTTTAGCAATCACCTCATCAATGTTACCCACCTTTTCTTCTGGCAAAATATTTAAATGACAGTGTGAATCCACAATCATGCTAAAGCTCCTTTTTGAATATGCGATTGAAAAACCGTTTGTAAAGGCTCTTCACTTTGTTGAATGCTTAACCACTCTAAACAGAGACTTTCTATTACCAACTCTTTATTGGCATTTGCTAACCAGTTTTGTTTAGCGGTTAATACCGCTTGTTGAAAACGTAACCAATTTTGCACCTGACCATTAGAAACACTCATTTCATTGGCTTTGTTTTGTGACTGATACATGACTGAACGCACCACAGAAACACTCCACTGGTAAAAATAGTCAAAAACTCTTTCTGGTTGTTGCCATTTAAGCCATTCGGCAACCGCTTGAGAAGCAGTTTTACCCCCACTTTGAATCTGTTTTAAATCGTTTTTCCACTGGCTATCTTCATCAAACATGCCGTCTTTAATCCAATCTAAAGCTAGCAGTGGCGCTCCCCAATTTAAACGTAAAGCGCGTTTTATTAAAACTTCATCGCCTTGGGGATATTGATTATGCAACCAGCCAATGGCGTCCTGCATCGCAGGTGGTGTAAAACTTAATTGCTGACAGCGACTTTTAATAGTGGCCGGCAAACGGTCTATTTGATGCGTACTTAACAAAAATAAAGTTTGTGGAGCCGGTTCCTCTAAACTTTTTAACAATGCATTAAAAGCAGATTGATTAAGGTACTCAACACCTTCGACCCAAGTCACTTTATAACCGCCTTGGTGAGCGGTTTCATTTAGTTTGTAGATTAAACTTCTGACTTGATCAACTGAAATATCTTTTTTGTCTTCTAAACGTCTTAATTCAAAAAAGTCAGGATGCTGTTGAGTTGCAAATAGATGACAACTTGAACATTGCCCACAAGCTTGACCATTTTGTGGCTGTTTACATAATACGGCTTGTGCCACCTCTTTAACAAAGGCATTAATTCCAATACCTTGCGGGCCCGCTAACAAATAAGCATGACCTAAACGTCCGGACAGCTGTTGCCACTGCTGCCACTGTTGGGCTAACCACGGATAAGATTCATACACAGACATTGATTGGTTCATGCCGTTTGCTCCGCGGCTTGTTGCATGAGTTCTAAACGGGAGACTATATCTTGCTGTACTTTTTCTAGACTTTGGCTAGCATCTAAAACACGATAACGTTGCGGCGCTAATGACGCTCTTTGCAGATAAGCCGCTCGTACTTTTTCAAAGAATTCTTGTTTTTCTTGTTCAAAACGATCGATTTCTCCACCACGAGAGGCCACTCGTGCCATGCCAATCTCTATAGGCAAATCAAAAATAAAGGTGGTATTAGGTTGAAAACCTTTTTGAACCCAGTGCTCTATTTCAGCAATACGTTCAAAAGACATTCCACGAGCCGCGCCTTGATAAGCATAGGTAGCATCCGTAAAACGATCTGACACTACCCATTTACCTTGCTGTAATGCAGGTATAATTTTTTCTTGAAGGTGTTGTGCTCTAGCTGCAAACATTAACAACAATTCGGTTTCAGCTTGCATAGCGGTATAGGCTTTATTGAGTAAAACTTCACGAATGGCTTCACCAATTTCAGTACCACCAGGCTCACGTGTCACAAGGTGCTCAATACCTTGGCGAGTCAACCACTCTTTAATAAACTCCAAGTTAGTTGATTTACCCGCACCCTCGGTACCTTCTAGGGTAATAAATTGGCCTGACATAGTGAATCCTTATTAATCGTTTACAGCAAAAAGCTCTTAGAGTAATTACTTTTTTAATAAATACTTTCTTACTGCTTTATTATGTTCTACTAAAGTTTTAGAAAAATGATGTTGTCCGCCACCTTTAGCCACAAAGTATAACGCTTTTGTTTTAGTCGGGTTTAGCGCGGCTTGAATCGCTTCTGCACTGGGTAATGCAATGGGAGTTGGTGGTAAGCCATCAATCTTATAGGTATTGTAAGCGGTTTTTTTAAGTAAATCTTTTTTGCGAATATTGCCATCATAACTTTGCCCAATACCATAAATAACGGTTGGGTCAGTTTGCAAACGCATACCAATCTTCATTCTTCGCACAAACACGCCCGCTATTAACGGACGTTCTGCAGAAAAACCCGTCTCTTTTTCAACAATCGATGCCATAATTAAGGCTTGGTAAGGCGTTTTATATGGCAAACCTTTCTGACGTTTTTGCCAGGCCTGGTCTAAGGAGTCTTGTAATGCTTGATAAGCCCTTAAAACAATCTTTTTATCACTATCTCCGGCTTGATAATAATAGGTTTCAGGAAGTAACCATCCTTCAATTGTTGCGTATGGATATTTTGATTTAATCGGTTTGTCTATATTAAATAGCGCCTGCAAGCTTTTCACATCATCAATATTTAACTCTTTGCGAATTTTAGGTAACGCTTGAATCATTTGTAGGGTTTGTTGTACCGTTTGCCCAGCAACAATCGTAACGGGGTACTGTATATTTTTAGCGGTCTCCAATCCTTTAATTAACTCACCAACCGTCCAATGAGGTTCTATTTGAAACTCACCCGCTTTAATGACTTGCTGTTTATTTAGGTAACGAACGTACCAAGTAAACCACTTAGGGTGTTGCATAAAACCTTGTTGATGCAGTTGATAAGCCACCTTAGTTACCGAACTGCCGGGAGCAATCGATAATTGGATTGGGGCTTTTTGGTGCGCAATGGGCATGGAAATAAATTGATGATATTGACTATAAGCCCAGGCTAAGTTACCTAAAACAACAACCAACAAAAAAATAAACATCCATTTAAGTACACCAAATTTAGATTGTTTAGCGCTTTTGTCTGGTTCTTTTTTATTATTTTGTTCTGTTTGGTTTGTCATAAAATTAGATTGAAATTCGTTTGTTAGAGACCCTTGCTAGAGTCGATTAATTTAATTGATTAATTTAATGGATTATTTTAATTGAGCAATAGGAGTAGCATTTTGCTGTTGCCAATTTAACCAGGCCTGGTGTATTTTCTGAGTTTGCTGCAACTCAAATTGACTCTCTAACAACCTTTTAACCGGCTGAATACCACGAACAGCATTACTAAAGAAGAGTTCATCCGCTTGCAGAATATCCTCTATTTTTAAATCAACTTGCTGAACATCATAGCCTAATGTTTCTAACAAAAATAGCAATTGATAACGGGTTGTCCCCTCTACTCCACTTACATCAAGCTTTGGAGTAAACACGCTTTTTGCTTTAATAATAAACAGATTGGATTGTGTTCCACAAACGGCATTATTTAAGCAATTGAGCATAATACCTTCATCAAACCCATGTTGTGTCACTTCTGTTCTTGCTAACACATTCTCTAAGCGATTTAGACTTTTTAAACCTACCAGGCCTGGTTGACTACTTGAGCTTGCTTGGTTTATAGACACCATGCTTTCAATTGGTTCGTTGGTTGCTAAAAATTCCTGTTGTATAAAATTGGGAGCGGGTTTAATCAAAAAAATACAGTTTGGATGAATCTCTTCAGGCATTTGATAACCCATACCACCTGTTCCACGGGTTACCATTAGTTTAAGCACACAATCAGATTGACTATTAGCTTGAAAATATTCGCTTAAGGCACTTCTTATCCAGCTTTGTAGCAAGCTTTTGTCTAAGGTTGGAAGAAACAGTGCTTGAGAACTTTTTTCAATGCGTCGCCAGTGGGCTGGCCAATTCAGCAGTTGTTGGTTACGAACCAAAATAGTGGTAAAAAAGCCATCACCGTATTGCAAACCTCTATCATGAATTGAGAGACTTTTGACTGACTCGCCATTGACCCAAGTATCCAATTTTATCAATTTGTTTGTTAACTTCGCTCCTGACATTTTAAAACTCGGTATCGCTTTGGCTAAAATCAAAGGCCTTAATGAGTCCTTTGGCTTTATGACGTGTTTCAGTAAGCTCATTTTTAGCTTTAGAATCAGTCACTATTCCTGCGCCAGCTCTAAATTGAACAATGGGTTTACCCTGTTCTTCAAATTGAATCATCGTACGAATCAGAATATTCAAATCCAATGAACCATCTAAATTGATATAGCCTAAAGAGCCTGTGTAAGCTTCACGAGGCATTTGTTCTAACTCAGCCACAATTTCCATACAACGAATTTTAGGACACCCAGTAATTGTCCCGCCAGGGAATAAGGCATGCACAATATCTAACGGTGAAAGATCAGGCTGTAACTTACCTCTTACATTAGAAACAATATGATGCACATGCTCATAGGTTTCAACCACCATCAGTTCATTTACCTCAACCGAACCTGGTTGGCAGATTCGTCCTAAATCATTACGCTCTAAATCAATTAGCATAATATGCTCAGCACGTTCTTTTGGGTGTTCAATCAGCTCAGTGACTAAAGCTTTATCAGCTGCTTCATTATTACCACGTTTACGTGTACCGGCAATAGGACGAGTCTCTACCCAAGGCGCTTGGTATTTAACTAAACGCTCCGGAGAGGAACTCACAATCTGCCAGGCCTGGTGATGATTACCAGCCCCACCATCTTTAAAATGAACTAAAGAGGCAAACGGCGCTGGATTAGATTTTTTTAATGCACGGTATACTGATAAATAATCTGAGTTAGGCGCAAGCTCAACTTGCCATTGACGAGATAAGTTCACCTGAAAAACATCTCCCGCCAAAATATACTCTTTGATAGTTTCAACGCCGGCTAAGTATTTAGCTTCTGGCTCTTCTTGTGTATCAATGACTTGAACTTTTTGTTGACTATTAGCTTGTTGATTAGCCTTAAGATTGGATGGTGTTTGGCTACTATTAGCTAAAATAACGTTAGTTAAATCCGCCTCAATTTGTGGAATGACATCAGCAAATTCGGGTTCTGCCATCAAAGTCATCTTGCCCGTAGCGTGTTCTAAAATAATAGCCGCTGGCACACGCGTTAAATGAGCTAAAGGAAATTTAGATTGAGGTAGATTTAGAACGGGCTCAACCACTTGTGCATAATCGTAGCTAAAATAAGCAAACCAGCCACCGATAAAAGGCAGTTTAGCTGGATTATCGATTGTGCGATTAATATGTGATTTAAACTCAGTTTGAACTTGCTTGATGAATCTCTGTGCATCAGCAAGATTATCTAGTTGCATACTCTGCTGGGGATAAGCAAACAAAATATCAAACTCACCCAAGCCACCTTTGGCGACACTTTCAAGCAAAAAAGGATAACGATCAGGATTTAACTCATGTAATTGTGTTAAATCGATATCCTGTTCTACCAGGCCTGGAAGCTCTGGGAGTTTAAATACTTTGATTATCTGAGATTGCATACGATTGAGTACTGGCTGCCGTATTTAAAGGTATAGTTGGGATGGTTAGCCGAAAAAGTCATGAATTAATCTCTATCCTAAATTCAAAAATAAACAAGTCGTATTAGTTTACTTGAGTTCTAAGATTTACAATCAAATAATCATGCCTAATTCGGCTTTTAGAGACCTTTGCACGAAAGTATGCACGAGTAAAAATGGTTCTAGGTGCCCCTTGAGGGTAAAAATTCCCCTGATTTTTGTTGAAAAACTTGCGAATAGCTAGCTATTCCCTGCGTTTTCCGCCGCAATCAGGCAAATTTTCTCCCATTTTTCTTTCGCACCTATCTCGTGTTTATGCCCTTGGGTGCAAAGGTCTCTTATAGACTGTACTATCAAACTTTACCAAGCACTAAGGTTGCATTAGTACCACCAAAGCCAAACGAGTTTGATAAAGCATAATCAATCTTAGCATCACGTGCACCACTGGCAACATAATCTAAATCACAACCATCTTCAGGGTTTTCTAGATTAATTGTTGGTGGTAAGGTTTGGTTTTTAATAGCTAAAGCAGTAAACACTGCCTCCATTGCACCCGCCGCACCTAAAGCATGGCCTGTCATTGATTTTGTTGAACTCATGGTTAAATTATATGCATGGTCACCAAATACTGATTTAACCGCTCCTGTCTCACAAACGTCTCCAGCGGGTGTTGATGTACCATGAGCATTAATATAGTTTATTTTAGTAGGATCTAACTGCGCGTTATTTAACGCCGTTACCATACAACGACCTGCACCTTCTCCACCTGCCGCTGGCATGGTCATGTGATAAGCATCGCCACTCATTCCAAAACCTAAAACTTCCGCATAAATATTAGCACCACGAGCTTTGGCTTGTTCATACTCTTCCAATACTAAAGCACCAGCACCATCACTCAAGACAAAACCATCACGATCTTTATCCCAAGGACGGCTAGCTGTTTGAGGATCATCATTCCGAGTAGATAACGCTCTAGCTGCGGCAAAACCTGCTAAACCAAGTTCAGTGGTCGCAAATTCAGAACCTCCCGCAATCATCACATCAACATCACCATACTGAATCATACGAGCAGCATCACCAATACTATGAGTACCGGTTGCACAGGCTGTTCCAATGGCAAGATTAGGCCCTTTTAAACCATACATAATAGATAAGTTACCCGATGTCATATTAATGATTGAGCTGGGAACAAAGAACGGCGAAACTCGTCGAGGTCCACCCTTAAGCATCGCATTATGTTGCTTTTCAATTGAACCAATACCACCAATACCCGAACCCATTGATACCCCAATACGGCCAGCATTTTCTTCGGTAATTTCTAGGCCAGAATCTTTAATCGCCTGAGCTCCCGCAGCAATACCGTAATGAATAAAAGGATCCATTTTTTTGGCTTCTTTTGGCACAATGTGTTGTGACACATCAAACCCTTTTAGCTCACCGCCAAACTTTACTGAATAGGCGCCTGTATCAAATTTAGTAAGAAAATCGATTCCACTTTTACCCGCTAAAATATTTGACCAGTTCTCTTCAACATTTAATCCTACTGCTGAAAGAACACCTAGACCTGTAATAACCACTCGACGCTTAGACAAAATAGCACCCTCTTAAACTTTAGTGAGACCCTTGCACGAAAGTATATCTCAAACGTTAAATACAAAAAAAGCCGTTAAAACGGCTTTTGAGAAGTATCTGACTTTACAGCCAATTACTTATTTCTAACTTATAGGTTAGCTTCTACGTAAGAAGTCGCTTGAGCTAGAGTAGAGATTTTTTCTGCTTCTTCATCAGGAATTTCACAATCAAATTCTTCTTCTAGAGCCATTACTAATTCAACTGTATCTAGAGAATCTGCACCTAAATCATCTACGAATGAAGCATCAGCTGTTACTTGATCTTCTTCTACACCTAATTGCTCAACTACGATTTTCTTTACGCGATCTTCAATACTGCTCATGGAGTTCTCCAACTTGTTTTATATGATAAAAATAAACATTTTAAAAATTTGAACGTATTTTCGCCTTATCTTGAATTATTTTCAAGCATTATTATTGTTTTAGCGAACTTCAATCCATCAATATTTTTTATAAAAAAATAACCCTATGATTTATAACTCTTTTTAAAGAGCTAAATCATATACATACCACCGTTAACATTTAACGTTTGTCCGGTAATATATGCACCACCCTCTCCGGCTAAAAAGGTAGCCGATTTAGCAATATCCTCTGGTTGACCCAAACTTTGTAGTGGAATCTGTGCAGTAAGAGCCGTTCTCTGCTCTTCTGGTAAGGATTTTGTCATGTCTGTATCAATGAAACCTGGCGCAATGGTATTAACGGTGATATTTCTAGCACCCACTTCACGAGCTAATGATTTACTAAAACCAATAATTCCCGCTTTAGCTGCCGCATAATTAGTTTGTCCAGCATTACCCATAACACCAACCACTGATGCAATATTAATAATACGACCACCTTTCGCTTTCATCATGCCTCGTAAACAAGCTTTACTCATACGATAAACAGAACTTAAGTTAGTCTGGATAATATCATCCCATTCATCGTCTTTCATTCTCATTAATAAATTATCACGAGTAATCCCCGCGTTATTTACCAAGATAGTAGGCACACCAAACGTTTTACTCACTTCTGCTAAAACCGTCGTAATTGCTTCACCATCTGTAACATTAAGGCATCTACCTGCCCCAGTTGCACCAGCTTCAGCAAGATATGTTGAAATTGCTTCAGCACCTTTATCTGAGGTTGCGGTACCAATTACGGTCGCACCGTTTGCAGCCAAATCTAATGCAATGGCTTTACCGATTCCTCGGCTTGCACCTGTTACAAAAGCCACTTTTCCTGTCAACATTTTTCCCACCTTGTTTGATGCACGCTTTTAATATAAAAGCAAATTAAACGAATTCTAAATAATTATCTTGAGAGCTTTTTGACTCTTGCAAAGGCCTCAGTTTATAGAGTTGCTAGTGCTTTCTCTATAGAAGCATTGTCAAATACTGCTTTCATGCCCATCTTACGATCAATTCTGCGATTTAATCCCATCAACACTTTACCAGGACCAAGTTCATATAGAGACTCAACCCCTTGAGCTTTCATAGAATTTACCGTTTCAACCCACTGAACAGGACGATATAATTGCTGAACTAACAATTCCTTGATTTCGTCTACTGACTGAGCTTGATTAAAGTTTACATTATGTAGCACAGGAACTGAAGGCATTGAAAGTTCCATACCCGATAATGACTCAGCTAGTCGATCTGCTGCAGGTTTCATTAATGAGCAATGCGAAGGCACACTAACTGGCAAAGGCACAACACGTGAAGCACCTGCCTCTGTTGCTAACTCCATGACTGCATCCACCGCGGCTTTATTACCCGCAATTACAACCTGGCCTGGTGAGTTAAAATTAACCGCTTCAACAATTCCTTCTGCTTTTTCACAGACAGCAACAACTTGTTCATCTTCCAAACCTAAAACCGCAGCCATTGCCCCCTGGCCTGCTGGAACTGCCGATTGCATAAACTTACCACGCTCAGCAACTAAAGCAATACCCTGCGCTAAAGTCATACATCCACTGGCAACTAATGCGGTATATTCCCCTAATGAGTGCCCTGTCATAAAAGCAGGTTCAAGGTTTTTTTGTGCCGCTAAGGTACGATAAACAGCAATACCTGAAGCCAACATAGCGGGTTGTGTAATATCAGTTTGGTTTAATTTACCATCTACATCATTTTGCACAACATCCCAAAGGTCATATCCTAATGTATCTGATGCCTCAGTAAACACTTCTTGAACTTGTGAATGAGATTCTGCTAACTCAGCTAACATTCCCACAGATTGAGAACCTTGACCGGGAAAAACGAATGCATATGACATATTTTTAAATTCCTGTAAATTTTAATTTAGTTTGCATTAATTTAATGAAACCTTTTAAGGTGATAGACACGAACAAAAAAGAGTAACATTTAACTATTTCGACTCTTTTAAAGGTCTATTTTAAACTTGGTCTATTTTAATATTTAATAAGCGCAGTGCCCCAAGTAAATCCTCCACCAAAGGCTTCTAATAATATAGTTTGACCGCGCTGTATACGACCATCACGAATTGCCTCATCTAGTGCTAATGGAACAGAAGCACTTGATGTATTAGCGTGTTTAGCAACCGTTATGACCGTCTGTTCTTCAGTTAACTTGAGCTTTTTAGCGGTTCCCATAATAATTCTTAAGTTCGCTTGGTGAGGCACTAACCAATCAATATCTTCTTTTTCAAGACCATTAGCTTCTAGCGTCTCTTTAGCGATACGACTAAGCGTATTAACGGCAACTTTAAAGACTTCATTACCCTTCATCTGCATTGAACGCTCTGCAACTGAATCTGTAGTAGGTAACTTTGAAACACCAGATGGAACGTGAAGTAGCTCTTCATACTGACCATCGGCATGAATATGAGTTGATAAGATACCTGGTTTTTCAGACGCTTCAATAATCACAGCACCAGATCCATCTCCAAATAAAACACAGGTATTGCGATCCGACCAATCAGTAATTCTAGATAAGGTTTCTGAGCCAACCACTAACGCACGTTTAGCCATACCTGTCTTAACAAACTGATCTGCGACACTTAATGCATAAACAAAACCCGCACAAACGGCTTGCACGTCAAATGCAGGACACCCTTTAATATTAAGACGTTGTTGTAACAAACAAGCTGTACTAGGGAAAACTTTATCGGGAGTCGTCGTGGCAAAGACTATTAAATCAATAGAGCTAGGGTCTATTCCAGCGGCTTCAATGGCTCGCTTAGAAGCCTCTTCAGCTAAATCACAAGTTGTTTGACCTTCGGCAGCAATATGGCGCTGTTGAATACCGGTACGTTCTTGAATCCACTCATCACTTGTTTCAACCATTTTTTCTAGGTCTAAATTCGTAAGAATTTTTTCTGGTAAGTACCCGCCCGTACCAATAATACGGCTGTAGATTTTTTGATTCATAATTATTCTTATCTGATTGAAAGTCTAAATTGACTGATTACCTTACAACAAAATACAAATCTAAACCACCAAAACAAGCTTGAGTTTAAGCGGTTTCTTTAGATTCAGTATTTTCTTTTTGCTGATCAAGCTGCTGTTTTAGCAGTCCAGAAACTTCGGCTGAAATTAACTCAGGTACGTTTTTGACGATTTCTAAACGGGCTTCAGAAATAGCATTTAAAAATGAGAACTGGTCAGCACCACCATGACTTTTAATCACGATTTTACGTAAACCAAGAAGAGACGCGCCGTTGTAATTTCTAGGATCAACTTTGCTTTTAAAGGACTTAAGTACAGGATAAGCCATTAATGCAACAAATTTGGTGAATAGATTTTTTGTAAAGGCTTCTTTCAAGTAGAAAGAAATCATCTTCGCAACACCTTCACTGGCTTTTAGAGCAATATTACCATCAAAACCATCACAAGCTACAACGTCAGTATTGCCTTTGTAAATATCATCACCCTCAACATAACCTATATAGTTAATTGAGGTATCAGCCAGCAGTTTATGCGCATCTTTAATACGTTGGTGACCTTTAATCTCTTCTTCACCAATATTCAGCAGGCCTACTTTTGGCTTTGGATTGTCATCAACGGCTTTAGTTAACACCGAACCCATTAATGCAAACTGCATAAGGTTTTCACCAGTACAACCTACATTAGCCCCTAAATCCAAGACATGTACATGCCCTTTCATGGTGGGCATAGAAGTACAAATAGCGGGTCTATCTATTCCAGGAATGGTCTTTAGAACAAACTTAGCCACAGCCATTAATGCACCCGTATTACCGGCACTAACGCACGCTTGTGCTTTATCATCCTTAACTAAATTAAGGGCAATACGCATTGAAGATTGGCGTTTATTTCTTAAGGCTTTAGATGGTAAGTCATCCATTTCAACAACTTGTTCAGCATGTTGAACGGAAATTCTAGAACTATCGTATTGATGTTTAGCAAGTTCAGTCTCAATAAGAGATTGCTGACCAACTAGAATGATATGAATGTCAGAGAAAGTGTTAAGTGCATCGATTGAGGCTGGGACAGTGACCGTTAAACCGTGGTCACCACCCATAGCATCGATGGCAATAGTAGTAGCCAAGATAAATTACGCCTTATCTTGAACTACTTTTTTACCTTTATAGTAACCATCAGCCGTTACGTGGTGACGACGATGTACTTCACCAGTAGTTTCATCAACCGTTAACGTTGGCGCATCTAGTGAATCATGAGAACGACGCATTCCGCGTCTTGAAGGTGTTTTACGACTTTTTTGAACTGCCATGGCAATCTCCTAAGTTTATAATCTTTAAATCTATTTTTTTAACCCTTGCAAAACTGCAAATGGGTTCGGCTTTTCGGGCTCATCATCAACGATTTGCCCTTGCTGATTTTCAACTTTTGTCTGCTTAGCTGCACCATCATAATCCGGTGCAGAACTTGTGCTATCAACAGGTGCCAATGGCACACATAATAACAATTCGTCCTCTACTAACTCATGAAGTGAAATCTTTTCACTTTCAAGCTCGTAAACCTCAACATCCGTTGGTAAATCTTGTGTTAACGCCAGCGTTTCTGTAAAGACACCTTTAATTTCAGTATCTACAGGCAAGTCAAATGCTTTCAAAGAACGCTGACATTGCAAATTCAAACTGGTTTGTATCTTCATGGTAAAGGCAGGAAACCTGAGCACTTTATCATAGAAGAAATCTATCTGAACATCGACCTCACGATCGGCTTCATTAACCGCCTCAACCACGCGTTTTAAACGGCTTTGGTTGACTCGTCCGGTAAATCGTTTATTATGATTTACCGAGTAAATAGGGTCAATTAATTCAGGTAGCTTATTAAACATAGGCGCGAATCATACTCGTATAACCTTTTGAAGTCAAAAAAAACTCTCTAAAAAAGCAAAAAAAGTGCATATTTTTTAAAAGCTTAAGAGTTTTTTATCATTCAAGGGATAACAAAATAAATTTGATAAAATATCTACAATAAAAACAATCTGTTAGAGACCTTTGCACGAGATAGGTGCGAAAGAAAAATGAGAGAAAATTTGCCTGATTGCGGCGGAAAACGCAGGGAATAGCTAGCTATTCGCAAGTTATCGCCCAACGGAAGTACCCTTTGGGTACAACAAAAATCGGGTTAATTTTTACCCTCAAGGGGCACCTAGAACCATTTTTACTCGTGCATACTCTCGTGCAAAGGTCTCTGTTAACTAATAAATTTAAAAATTCATAATTGAGCATTTAATGACTAGCAAGCAAAACAAGGCAACTCTTCCATCTATCGTATTGGGTTCAACTTCTCCCTTTAGAAAGCTTTTGCTTGATAAACTTCACCTGCCCTTTATTCAAGACGCACCCAATATTGATGAAACCCCTCTCAAAAATGAACTTCCTCAGCAAATGGTTTTAAGACTGGCGCAGGGAAAAGCTGATGTATTTTCAGAAAAATACCCAAACCATATAATTATTACTTCTGACCAATGCGCAGTTTTTAACAATAAACCTATCGGCAAACCCCATACTTTTGAAAATGCGGTTAATCAACTTAAGCAGTTCAGCAATAACGCTATCATTTTCTATACAGGCCTGGTCGTATTAAATACAGCAAGCAATGAACGTTTTGAATATTTGGATACAACTAAAGTTGTCTTTCGTGAATTATCTGATGATGTTATTCAAAACTACTTAAGGATTGAAGAACCTCTCAACTGTGCAGGTAGTTTTAAATCTGAAGGATTGGGAGTTACTCTATTCAACAAAATAGAAAGCCGAGACCCGAACGCTTTAATAGGTTTACCTTTAATGGCGTTAACGGATATTTTTTATGAAATGGGCTACCCATTACCCATATCAAATTAAATATCAGTTTCATAAAACGTTTAAACCAAAAAAAGCCGCTTTGAGTAAGCGGCTTTACATTTACTTTTTTTCAAAACATCTTCTCGTGAACAAAACTTCTCATAAAGTCACCAGGCCTGGTAATAACGACTAACGATCAAACATGTCGCATTAACCATATATTTAACTCATGCAATGAATCCAGTATTGCGACAGGGTTATATGACTGCAACACTTCAGCTTGGTGCACCCCGTGACTTAACGCTAAACGATCCATTTTAAGACTTAGAGCCATTTCCATATCAAAAGTCGTATCCCCAATCATAATCACCTCTGAAGCATCGATTGATAGCTCGTCTAAAATTTGGGTCAACATTAAAGGATTAGGTTTAGACGCGGACTCCACTGGAGTTCGAGTTATATCAAAATAAATACCAAAGCCAGTCTCATCCAGCACAGCATTTAAACCTTTACGACTTTTCCCAGTGGCAATAGCAAGTTTGAGCCCCTGTTGTTTTAAATTTAACAACAATGCTTCTGCACCATCAAATGGCACCATTTCCACACTACTTTCTTCTAAAAAACATTTTGAATATGCCTCTGACATAGCTACCGCTTGTGATTGCGTTAACTCTGGATACAACCCTAAAATTGCATTTTCTAAACTTAATCCAATGATTTGTTTAGATTCATCATAAGAAAGTACCGGTAAACCCAACTTTTTGGCCGCTTTTTGAATGGTATCTACAATCCGAGCTTCAGAATTCATCAAGGTTCCATCCCAATCAAAAATAACGGCTTTATACTTTTTATTTATTGGCGTTGTCGAAGAACTTAATTCTTGCATGGTCATTTTCCGTTTAATTTCTTTAGAGCTTTAATGTTTGAATAATTTTTGTAAAGTCTGGCCACAAAGGAGCTTCAAAGAGCATTTTCTCTTCCGTTACCGGATGAGTAAAACCTAAAAACTGCGCATGAAGCGCTAATCGTTTCATACCTAGTGGACGATATTTTTTATTTACTTCTCGGTTGCCATACTTATCATCGCCCATCAATGCACACCCATTAGCTAAAGCATGCACTCTTATTTGATGCGTTCTTCCTGTTTTAAGCTTAACCGAAACTAAATCCGCCCCTTTAAGATGTTCTTCGACTCTAAAATAGCTAATTGCTTGCTTGCCATCTTTAGCAACATTTACATGCCAACCACCATCTTTTAAGTGATCCTTTCTTAAAGGTAAATCAATCTTTTGCAGGTTTTTTGGCCACTGCCCCATAACGATAGCTAAATAACGTTTATCAAACTGATCCGCTCTTATTTGAGCATGCAAATGCTTTAATACGGATGCTTTTTTGGCTATTAATAAACAGCCTGAGGTATCTCTGTCAATGCGGTGTACCAATTCTAGGCGCTTTGCTAATGGTCTTAAAACTCTAACGACCTCAATTAAACCCCATTGAATACCTCCGCCACCATGAACCGCAACACCTGAAGGTTTATTCACTACGATTAAGTCGTTATCTTCATAAATAATACTATTCTCAATACGCTGTTGTTGCGATAGGGGAATATCAGATTCATTAATTTCAATTTTATCAGGAACTCTAACTGGAGGTATGCGAACGACATCGCCAGATTCTAATCGTGTATTGGCTTTTGCTCGTCCTTTATTAACACGAACCTCTCCTTTACGAATAATTCTATAAATCAAGGTCTTTGGTGCTTTTCGTAAATGGCGCATTAAAAAATTGTCTAAGCGCTGACCGGCATCTTCAGTTCCAACATCAACTAACTTTACTTTTGCACTCATACTTTCTACCAAACACTCAATATAGAGAGGATTTTTATCGATTAGGTTATAAACTTAAAAAACAATTTTACAAAATTTGCGCACAGTTTAACCCTATATCACAAACTTGTCATTGCATAGCCACAAAATGAATGATATATTTGCATAGCTTATTTTTTAAGCGATGTACTCGTAGCACACGATTAAGTGCAGGAATTTTTAACCAGTAGTATGATTAAATTGAGTAAACTCATTAATATATCTACTGATTTGATTAAAAACTCTGAACCAGACATATTAAATTTAAGACGATACACAACCCGTACTAAGCTAGTTTAAGCAGACAAAATCCAATTAAACTTAACGTACTAGCAAAACTTACAAGTGCAATGCCTAATCACGCTTATATCAGCCAAAAAACTGAATAAAGTAATCAAGCCTTAAGACACTTTTTAAGAGCTTTGCTCGATTGGAAAGAAGAAAATGTAGTAAAAACCATTTTTCTTCGTACAACCAACTCGTAAAAGGTCTCTTTGTAAGCGATACGAGAAAAAACAGGTTGAAAGTATTTTAAAAATTGGATTACTAATTAATCCTCACGGCTAGAGAAAACGGCAATACATAAAAAATAAGAAAACACCGTTTAGCTCGATAACAATGTTACCCCAGAAAATGACACCATAGTGAAATGCAATACGGCATTCACTCTAACAAGAAAAACTTGTACAACACCAGGTTAGAAACAGCATAGATGCTTATTTTACACTAACCTTTAAACAGAAAATTCTGGTAACAACTCGCCTAATAACTTTCACCAGGCCTGGTAATAAGGCTCTCGTTTGCATTCGTCTATTTAAAATATGGTTCAGCTCAACCATAAAGAGAAAAGCATGAAAAGAATGCTCATTAATGCGACTCAAGCTGAAGAGACTCGTATTGCCCTAGTTGACGGTCAAACACTTTACGACCTAGATGTAGAAACCCCCACCCACCAAAAGAAAAAAGCCAATGTTTACAAAGGTAAGATTACTCGAATCGAACCTAGCTTAGAAGCTGCTTTTGTTGATTACGGCTCAGAACGTCACGGATTTCTTCCGTTTAAAGAAGTCGCTGAAGAATACTTTCCTGAAAAACAACAAGGCTCTGGCCGTCCATCAATTAAAGATGTACTAACAGAAGGCCAAGAAATTATTGTTCAAGTTCAAAAAGAAGAACGTGGCAATAAAGGGGCAGCGCTAACAACTCAAATTACGCTAGCTGGACCGTATGTGGTAATGATGCCAAACAATCCTAAAGCGGGTGGAATCTCTCGTCGCATTGAAGGCGATGAACGAACGGATATAAGAGATACACTACGTGATTTGGATACGCCTGAAGGAATGGGATTAATCATCCGCACAGCAGGAGTAGGCAAGAACACTGAAGAATTACAGTGGGGAGTAAACTATCTAATACAGCTTTGGGATGCGATTCAAGCCGCCGCTAAAGAAAATGAAGCGCCCTTCCTTATCCATCAAGAATCCGATATTGTTATTCTAGCAATCCGTGATTATCTTCGCCAAGATATTGGTGAAATCATTATTGATAACATGGAAGTTTACAACAAAGCTCGTGATTTTATTCAACACGTTATGCCACAACAGGTATATAAGGTAAAACCTTACCAAGATACGATTCCGCTGTTTACACGTTTCCAAATTGAATCTCAAATTGAGTCTGCTTATCAGCGTGAAGTGACCTTGCCTTCTGGTGGTTCTATTGTTATTGATATTACTGAAGCTTTAACAGCTATTGATATCAATTCAAGCCGCGCCACTAAAGGGAGTGATATAGAAGACACTGCCTATAATACTAACATGGAAGCCGCTTGTGAGATTGCACGTCAATTACGTTTACGTGACCTTGGTGGTTTAGTGGTTATTGACTTTATTGATATGCACTCAAATCGTCACCAGCGTGAAGTAGAAAACAAAATGCGTGAAGCGGTTAAAACAGACCGTGCTCGTGTACAAATTGGTAAGATTTCACGCTTCGGACTGCTTGAAATGTCGCGCCAAAGACTGCGCCCTTCTATTGAAGAATCTACACAAATCGTTTGCCCGCGTTGTCATGGTGTAGGTGTTATCCGTGGTGTTGAATCTCTAGGTCTTTCCATTCTTCGATTACTTGAAGAAGAAAGTATGAAAGAGAATACTCGCCGTGTAACGGTTCAATTACCTGTTGATGTTGCTACCTTCTTACTCAATGAAAAACGTAACCAAATCATTAAAATAGAAGATCGCCATAACCTGCATATCCTAATTGTTCCTAACGAACACTTAGAAACACCACAATATGTTATCGAGCGTACCCGAACAGGGGAAGAAGCTCCTCAGAATGCTAGCTACGAAATTAAAGAAGTTGCTATACCTGAAATTGAGCAAAAAGCAGAACCCACTAAAAAACCGGTAAAAGAAGAACCTGCAGTACAAAACTTGCAGCCTACCGCTCCACCACCCTCTTCAGCACCTTCTTCACAAACCACTGATGAACAAAAGCCTGGGTTATTTGCTCGCGTTTGGAAATCTTTATTTGGCCAAGAAGAACCAGAAGAAGAGGTTAAACCTCGTCCACGTAGTAATAACCGTAATCGTAATAATAGCCGTCGTCGTAATAACGAAGGTCGTAACGACAACCGTAATAGTCGTGGAAAAAACAACCGTAATCGTAATGAAGATTCTCGTAATGATAATCAAAAAAATCGTGATTCGGAATCTGATTCTTCTCGTCAACAAAATACTCAGTCTCAAGAGAAATCTCGTAAACCAAGACGTAATAACCGTAATCGTCGTGACCGTGATGAAACGACTAATACTAATGACGACACTCAAAAAAATGTAGCGTTAGATAACCAACCAACCTCTGATAAGTCTAAGAATAAACAAGGTTCCGAATCAACACCTTCTCAAGAAAAAGAGAAAAAAGGTGGTCGTAAAGGTGGTCAACGTCGTAGTCGCTACAATAGCCGTAGCTATAATAGCCGCAGACGCGCCCCTGCTGGTGCAGCAGAGATGTCAATTAAATCCCCTGCTCCTGGTACTAAAACAAAGACAGACGAAGTGATAGCCATCACTGAATCGAAAGTTGAAACAGAAACGGTTATTAATGCAACGCAAACAACCGTCCCAGAAAACGCGAATGAAGTTAATTCAAATGAAGTAAATAACAACCAGAAAACGGTTGAATCAGAAACCAGTGTTTCTGAAATTGCTCAACCGGAACCAGAACTAAAAGCTGAATCTGATACAACCGAAGATTCTGAGACTTTGCAAACAGCTAGTCAAGAAACTAGTTCAGACGTAACTAGTTCAGAGGAAACAACGGTAGAGACATCTAATGCTGAAGCCTCAACAGAATCTGATTCCGCTGCAACTGATGAGACTCCAAAACCAAGAAGACGTTCTCGTCGTCCTCGCACTCAAGGAAACCGAAGAAAACCTTCTTCTAAACCTTCAGAAAACGCTACAGAATCCGATTCACAAGATTAATTCTAAAATCGTTTTTCTGAACTAAGGATAAAAACACCTTAACCATAAAAAAAGCACCTTTCGGTGCTTTTTTTATACGTGAGATAAATCCATATAGGTTAACTCAAATGAGTTAACCTAATATGTTCTAGAAGCCCCTTGGAAGCCGATTCAACTAAATCAAACACATGCTCAAAACCTTGTGAACCACCATAATAAGGATCAGGTACTTCAGATTCTGTATAATCATTCGTGTAATCTAAAAACATTTGAATCTTTTCGCTATGCTCGGGAAGAGCTAAATCTAATAAGTTATGATAATTTTCATCATCCATCGCTAAAATATAATCGTATTGATAAAAATCGCCAAAATCTACCTTTCTCGCCCTTAAATCGAGCATCTCAATACCTCGATTACGTGCTGTTTCCATTGAACGAGTATCCGGATGTTTTCCAATATGATAGGCAGCCGTCCCTGCTGAATCAATTTCAATAATATCTTCCAAACCCTGCTCTTTAACCAAATTTCTAAACACAGCATGAGCGGTAGGCGAACGGCAAATATTGCCAAGACAAACAAACAGCACTAAAACTTTATTCATTAAACCTAAACCCTTAACTTTTTAGAGCGTTTTTGCACAAGTGCAACTCGTGTAAAATTCTCTTTTAATATCAACATTCGTTTAAAATAACCTGATTAGTTTACAAGGCCTCCCTCTAAAATGCACCCTTTGACCATGAAGCAGTTTCAGTTCGATCCTAGCTGGATTATTTATGTTGATGAATATTTAATTGTAGCAAATAAACCGAGTGGACTATTATCAGTCCCTGGTCGTGGCCCTGATAAACAAGAATGTTTACTTTCTCACTTAAGCAACCTTTATCCTGATGCAAAAATTGTTCATCGATTAGATATGGATACCTCTGGTTTAATGGTTGTTGCCCGCTCAGCAGAAGTACATCGTCATTTAAGTCGTCAATTTCAAGAACGCCAAACGCAAAAAAGCTATCAAGCAATCTGTTCAGGTCATCCAAGCTTATCTAAAGGGGTCATAAACCTTCCTATGCGTTGTGACTGGGAACGTCGCCCACTTCAAATGATTGATTTTAAACAAGGTAAAGGTGCGCAAACCTATTGGAAAATACTTGAACAATACCAAAATACTTTTTTAGTAGAACTTACTCCCATTACAGGACGATCACACCAATTAAGACTTCATATGAAAACATTAGGACATCCCATATTAGGCGATAACCTTTATGCAGACCCTGATAGTTTATCTCAAGCAAACCGTCTCATGCTGCATGCAAAAACCCTAAAATTCACACATCCTATTACCAATCAGACTTTACAATTTGATTCCCCCAACGAATTTTAGACTCGCTAGGCACTTCAATAAATGGCATACAATATGCTTTATTCAGTATTAAATTAATAACAAAAAAAAGCGTCAAAATTATATTTTGACCCACTTTAAGCGGATAGGAATAGTAGCCATGTCAGAAATTGATTTAGATAAAGATGACAAAGCAACCCAAGAAATGCTGTCTATGATGGATGAAATAACTGATGATAATTCTGTTGAGAATCTAGGCGATTCCCTTGATGACTTAGAAGATTTTGATGCTGATGCATTGCTAAGTGCTATTGATGATTTGCCAAGTGGTGATGATAACGATGATACCAAAGAAGTTAAACTAGGTTCTGAAGACGTGGAAATAGACTTAGATGATATGAACTTAGACGATATTAATTTAGATGATATGGATAGCTCTGATGATATTGATAAATTAATGAATGAAGCTAATAGTGAAATTGAGACAGAAGTTGAAGTTAAAGAGGCTACAACCGATGAAAAAGAGACTGATATCGATGATTTAGAAAGCATGCTAGAAGGCATGGATGATATTGAAGCTCCTGTTGAAAGTGAATCTGAAAATACTGATGAAAATATCAATCTAGACGACATTGAACTTGATAATCTAGAAGACATAGAAGATATTGATTTAGATGAATTACCAACAACAGATGAAATTGAATCTGCTACCTCAGAAGAAACTGATATTGCTAATTTTGAAACTGATATTGAAACTGACGTTGAAAATGAAATGGAAGCAATAGATGATGACATTGATTTAAATGATCTTGATTTGAACAGTGAAGCCCCTCTAGATGAAGAGGATATAAATGAAGAGGATATAAATGAAGATAATATAGAAGAATCTATAGATGAGTCTATAAATGAACCAACCACTGAATCATTAGAAACATCTGAAGAACAAGCTACTCCAGAAATAATAGATTCAACAGATGAAACTACTGAGGAATCAATTGACGAAGAAGAACCTGAATTATCTGAAGAAGAATCAAGCCTAATTGAAACGCCTAATAATGATCAAACATTGAATTCTGATTCTGACATTAAAACTGAAGATGACTCAGAAGATTTAACTCTTATTCAACAAGCTAGCGACTCTGTCTCTAATATGGAAGAATCTATTGAGATTGATCAATCCATACAGACCATAGCACAAGAGGTTAAACAAACCGCACAAGAAGCCACGATGCTAGCACTTGAAACCTCTAAACAAGCACAAGCCTCTGCAATAAGAACACAAGAAGCGATTGAAGCTACCTTCAATGCCACAGAAAGGGCTTTTGAAGCCGCTAAAAAAGCTGGTTATAGCGTTGATATTTCGAATATCGACATGAACCAAAGCAGTAATGACATTGCAGAACAACTCAATGAAATTAAACAAAAAAATGCTCATCTAAAAACCATTAACGAGAGCATTAAAGTAAGAATTCAAGAAATGAAAGCTGACTAGGTAGAAGCCATGAGCGATATCGTCGATGATTTATTAGAAGAAGTTGAACAACTTGAGGAGTCTACTCAAGCCTTAGAATCGACTGTAAAAGACACTTCTAACCAAAACCAAAAAGCCCAAGAAGCAAATCAAAAAGCATCTAATGACGCAAGTCTTATTGCATTAGAAGCAGCAAAGACTGCACAAGAAGCTTCAACTCAAAGTCATCAAGCGGCGCAATCTTCTATTAAACAGGCTGAACTTCTTAAAGCTCAAACCATTGAATTAACTGACTCTAACTTCAATTGGAGGCAAGCAGTACGTAACGCCTCTAAAGATTTTCAAGCTGCAAAAGGCAGTTTTTCTATTATGCTTATAACCTCTATCGTCTTTAGCCTTATTGTATTAGGGGTAATGGGATACTTGTTTTATGCTATGCAAAAAGAGCAAGCTCAATTTAAAGGTGAAGTATTAGATATTATTGCCACTGAAAATACCCTTTTAAATAAAAAAATCACCTTAAAAGTAGATGAACTTGCCTCCGTGATTGAATCAATGACGTTTCAAGTTTCTAAACTAAATAAAGCAGAAGCTAATACACGCGTCAATATTCATCCTACAGAACCCGGTATGCTTGAGGAAAACACCGAAAATAAACCTATAGATAACAAAGAGCATTCTCAAAGTCAGCATAAGCAAGCAGAAATGCATCCTTTACCAAAACATGAAACAACACTTCATAAACCTACCCATACTGAGAAAACTCATATTGTTAAAGATGGCCATGCAGAAACAGCACCTAGTCATCAAAATACAAGCATTGATACACATAACTCGCATAGCTCACATGACTCACAACCAAAACATGAAGTACCTTCTGATGGTTTACACAAAACACAATCAAGTCATGAAACTTCTGCCCAAGTTTCTAGTCATGACTTTTCCGAGTTAAAAGCCCTGGTTGAAAAAATAATAACAAAACAAAACTCTTTGCAATCTCAAGTTAAGCAATCATCAAAAACGGTTTCATCAGGTTTAACACCCGCTCAAGTTAAAAAGTTAAACGGTATTAGCTGGTTAGTGAGAAAACAAGAAAAAACTCTGAAGGAAATTCAAACTCGTTTAGGACTTAAAACACCAAATACAAAACAAGGAACTACGAATAACAGCATTATCAATGAACTAAAAACATTGCAGCAGCAGCAAGCTCAGCTTCAACAAAACATTACCAAAATGCAAAAAGCTATCAAAACCTATAACGAGACTCCTGCCCCTTATAGCTACAAAGCAAAATAAATTTACAGGGTCTTTGACTGTTGTTCTGTCAGATTAAGTTGAAACTTTTACAACTTATTAGCTTTGATAAATAGGTTTCGTGAATGAATTGCAGATTTTTTTAGCATTGCTATATCTTTTATCTTATCAAGTCTTCGATAAGACATAATGATCAAAAGCCGCCCTTTAACTTTAATTATCGTATTGGCTAAAACCATCTTGTATTTTTTTGATGTGGAAGAAACACTCCCTATATTTATACTTGTTATAGAGTTTTCTGTTTCAAACATATCAACAGGAATAATCTCATTTACATCAAAGCTAAAATCTCTATCATATTGCTTTTTTATCGCATCGCTAATCTTGGCAACAACATTAGGTAGCTTTTCTTTCGCCCTCTTTGCAACGACCATCCAGTCTGCGTTTACTTTCGCCTTTAAGTTATTAAAATCTTTAGATGAGAAATTATATTTCTCCATTCGCTTGATGGTTTGAACTAATTTGTAATTTTGCAGACTTTTTGATGAACCTTTTTTTATTGCATTATATTCATCTGTTTGAATATAAGCCACTTGAAGGTTATTCTTGCTAGATGTAAAAGCTTTAAAGAGTTTAAAAAATCCCTTATCCGATTTTTCAGTAACAAGTACATAATCTTCAATATAAGGCATTTTAAGACTTACCCCTTTTACATCTATTTCTGATGCGTATACATTGGTTAAAAAAAATATATTTAATAAAACAAAAAACACTATGTTTTTGGTATACATATGATAAATCTCTCAAGTCTTATTTTTTTGATCCAAATAAAAAAGGGAAAAATTTGCCCACGATTTTTTTCAATTTCAGTCAAAAGGCATCTCTTACAATTAAATTTTGTTTAAATTCTTCAGCTTAACTTACTGCTTTCATCAAAAATCGACTCGGCATTTTAATCCTGAAGGTAATGCATAATTTGGATTTGGCAATTCAAGCCTAACACCAAAAGTTCCACTTGCAGCATCTAAAACGGGATCGGCAATAATAACTTTTGCGTTATGAGAGCTATTTAAAGGTTTATCAAGCGTGACTTTGGCAACATCCCCTTTTTTAACCGATCCAAACATTGATGCAGGCAGAACAACTTCAACATATAGGGGATCTAAAGCGACGACTTGCATAACAGGGTCTTCTCCAACATACTCCCCTTTATCTAAGAAAGTTTCTACCACAACCCCAGTGATAGGGCTTCTAATTGTTTTCTGTGCTAATAGCTCTTTTGTTTGAGCCATTTCAAAACTATAGATTTTATTATTGATGATAATATCGTCTTTTTCTTGCTCAGAAATCAATTTACGTTTATATAAATCAATATTACGTTTAATTGTTCTTTTTCCATAAGCAGCCTGTGCTTCATTAAGCCTTAAAGTTGCTTTTTCAACTTCCGAATGGAGTTTAACCAATATTTGATTTTCTTTTACTCTATCACCTCTTTTAACTCTTACACTTTTAATCACGCCAACAACTGGACTTGCTACCTGAATATCACTGCTTGGTGTTAATAAACATGAATCTGAAGTCTTATTTTTTTTCTTATCTATCTCATTAGAAATGTCTTTCGTAGCTAAAATTTGTTCCGCTTCTGACATTTCAGCAAGAGACACAGAGCTAAAACTGAATAAAATTATGGTAAAAATTAATCTTTTAATCTTCAATTGTTTAATCATCAATCTATAGGTCCTGTTATAGCAAGTAAATTACTCTGTTTTAAATCATACTCAAGAGTCGCTTGACGAGCTAGGTAATTTTGCCTTTCAACAAACTGTTGCTCTATTCTTAACGCTTTTAAAGCAATAGACTGTGCTGTATGTGATTTTAAACCAATAGAGTTTATCGTCATTAATAAACTTTTTGCTTGAATAGTTCTAATTGGTTGATTTTCTAGCGTTAATATCATTTCATAACTACCTGGATCACCTTGTCTTGCACATCGTCCAGCTAATTGTCGGTCAACACGAATAGATTCATAATGATTTGTTTGGATTACATGCAACCCACCTCCCTGCTTGACGATAGGATCCAACTTTATATCAGTTCCTCGTCCAGCCATACTTGTAGCAATAGTAACCCTTCCAGGAAGTCCAGCTGTCTTTACTACTTCAGCTTCCTCTTTATCTTGTTTAGCACTAAGAATTTGATGTTGAATACCCGCTTTGTTCAAATATTCGCTACCTAATTCAGAGCTAACGACTGAGTCCGTACCAATTAAAATGGACTGACCCTGTTTGATCTTTTCTTGACATCTTTTTACAACTTCCGTCCAGCGTTCATCTTCCGTTTTAAAAACTTGATGATGATATGTTTTGCGTTTTTCTGGTCGATGAGTAGCCACTTTTGAAACAGCTAGCCCATAAACATTCCATAACTCTTTTCTAACTTCTAGTGCCGTACCGGTCATTCCACCAATCATTAGATATCGTCGAAAAAAGTTTTGATAACTAATTTTAGCTAGCGTTGTTCTTTGCTGAGTTAATTCACAACCTTCTTTTAATTCAATCAACTGATGCAAACCTCCCTCCCATGAACGACCTTCCATTACCCGACCACTGAGTGGGTCAATCAGCTCGACTTTTCCATCTCTAACCAAATAATCCTTATTTAATTGATAAAGATTTCTAGACATTAACGCCTTATGAACAATTTCTTCCCTCCTGATTGCTCCTTTCCATAATGGACCAAAATCCGAAGTCAATTTTTTAAGGTTGTCTCTTCCGCCTTCGGTAAAATTAATTTCTCTTTTATCTCTGTCAATTGTAAAGTCTTCATTTTCTTTAAGCTCTTTTGAGACATCAAATGCTGTTTCTATAAAAACATCTTGATCTTCATTTTTTTGTACACCTGAAATAATTAACGGGGTTCTAGACTCATCAATAAGTACACTATCCGCTTCATCAACCAAAGCGAAGTGTAAACCTCTTAACTGCAACTTTCCTTCCAGCTTGGAGTCTTTTAAGGATTCTACCTGCATCCTTAAATGATGAGTTTGTTTTAGCTTCATTCTATCTCTTAGATAGTCAAACACGAGTTCTTTACCAGTAACATAGGTAATATTTTTAAGATACGCTTCCCTTCTTTCACCTGGCGTTTTCTCATGCGTTATCACACCAACGCTGAGGCCAAGCTTTTCATATAAAGGCGACATTTCATCCGCATCTCGTTCAGTAAGATAGTCGTTTACAGTAATAACATGAACGGGCAAGCCAGATAGAGAAGCCGTTATGACGGGCAGAACTGCGGTTAATGTTTTTCCTTCTCCGGTCTTCATTTCAGCGATGCGTCCTTGAAGCATAATCCACCCACCTGTCAATTGACTATTGAAGTGTTTCATACCAAGAGTTCGGCCTGATAACTCTCTAATTATGGCAAATATTTCTGCAACAAGAATATCTCTAAAACCTAGTTTTTTTATACTCTCACCCAAGTCATGAGCACGAAAAATTAATACTTCATCCGATAACTCTTTACATTCTTCTGCAAAAACTGAAACTTTTTTCAGAAATTTTTTTCTTCGTAATGTTAAACGCCAAGAACTAGACTCAAATAAACCTTTAAAACGGTGCCAAAGCTTATCTAACCACTCTTTATTGATAACTTTTTTTTCAGGACGAAAACGATAATCTGCAGGACCATGAGAAGTTGCTTTAATCATTAAAACTCTAACTCCCTTAGCAAGGTTCTTCTAATACCGCGGTAAATTCTATAACCAATGGGTTCAGGGGAATGTTCAAATCTTACATAAACTCTTTCGCCAATTCTGTACTGGCCATCTTTAAGTCTTAGCTCAAATAAGAATACAGGATCAAAAGATTCTACTTGCTCTTGAGATGATGGATCCAAGGCAAATTCGCCTCCGCCTTCAACTGATAAAGCTAAACTTGGTAACTCTTTTTGTGCGCTAGGCACTTCTCTTGTTAAGCTTGCTGCCATAACTCGATTAAACTTTTCAGCGGTACGAACTTCTACACTTTTAACATCATTTCTTACGGATTCCACATCATCTTGTCCTACTACTGCTCTAATTCTATATTCTCCTGGCTTCAACACATAACCTATTAACGTACCACGAGGAATAAACTTATCTAAAGGATCTACTAAAGTTAAATAAAAAGTACCATCATTGGGACTTTTTATATTAAGTGCTTCTAACTCCTCAACGCCTCTTGCTAGTTCTTTTTTTGACTGAGCTAGCTCTCTAGCTATAATTTCAGCTTCATTTAGGCTCTCTACACCAATAGCAGCCTGATATCTAGCCATTAGCTCCTTAACTCGACCAACGGATTCTTCTATTTCAGCATTTAGATTAGTATTTTCAGCTTTTAACAAGACTTGATTCTTTTTAACTCGTTCACCTTGCTTTACTTCAATATCTTTTATAAAACCGTTACTTTCAGTAATAATTCGAGACTCTTCAGGAGCCCATATAATTCCATGTGCGACAGTCATTCGTGGAACAGGGATAATAAATAAAAGCACCAAAATAGCTAATAAAAATAAACCAATAACGGTTGCAACACGCCCTCTATTTTTTTGCACTTTTTTATCCATCATCAAATACTTAAGTATAGCCACTGAAGGCTTTCCAAACATATTATAGAGAGCTAAAATTCCTAACAGCACCCCAATAAAAAACAATTCACTAATAACAAATAATACGATAGTGAATGTTATAAATACACGATAAACAAAACTAGCCAAAGCGTAGAATGCTAACCAACCATTTTCACTTTTAACATGAGCAGGAGTCATTTCATCTTCAAAAGAAAATAAATAACGTTTCCATAAGTAAGCGATATATTTATTACCTCTTTGAGCTAAGCTAGGAATTTCAAGGTAATCAGCTAAGACATAGTAAGCATCAAATCTTAGCAATGGATTCCCGTTAAATAGCAATGTTGAAACCCCTGCTATAAGCAAAGCATTGAATGCAATACTTCTAACGATACCAGGCTCTGAATAGACCCAAACAGCCATTGCAATAGCTGCGATAAATGCCTCAACAATGATCCCTGCTCCAGCTACCAACATTCTCTGATACTTATTTCTAAAAGCAGCAGATGCAGAAGCATCTACATAAGGAACAGGCATAAAAATTAGAAACATAATGCCCATCTCATGTACCTGACCTCCCCAACGCTTTACCGCATAAGCATGGCCCATTTCATGAATCAGTTTAACAAATGGATAAATCAACCAAATTAGAATTAAGTTTTCAGCTGCAAGAACCCTATCTGCCAAATTTTCAGTTAATTCTGACCAATGAACCAGCGCCTGAGAAAGTGCCCATAAAATAGCTATTAACCAAATTATTCCTGCAGGAATATTAAATATAAAACGACTTAAGCCAGCGGTTCGATTCAAAAACGGTTCAGGATCAATTAAAGGGATTTTTAGAGCTAATGGAGATTTAAGAACAGCAAGTGCTTTATTTTTTTTATCTTTACGTCGACGATCATTCATTTCAGATACATCTGGAATCACATCCGCTTGAATCGCATCAACTTTATGAAGCTGGGACAGAAGCTGAATCACTTCATCTTGTGAAGGCATATCATCGCCTAGCTGATCACCCGCGCTGTACCAAATATCATCAAGCGATCTTTTGCCATTCATTAGACCTATTAAAGAATAGGCTTCCGGTGTGAATCGGTGAAATTGTCCAGTTGCATCATCTTTTATAACATACCAAACTTTAGCACGGTAGACATGTCGATTAATCTCTACATGGGACCGCAAACGCGGTTTGAGATGAGCAACCTTATGCCAAGATGGACTAAATAAGGTTACTGACATTTATGGCCACCAAGACCATATTTTTAACTTAATCCATTGCATCAATGAATAAGTCCAAATCCAAATAAGTTTACGTTCACCTACAGTAACTTTCCCCACACCTTTCATTCCAGGACGCAATTGTGATATCGGATCAAATAATATCGCTTCAACTCTAAAGTAGTTTCCTCCATCCCTCGCCTCGGTAACAGGAGTGACAAGACTAATTTGAAAATTAAAGGTATGCTCTGGTAGTGAGTTAAGTACTATTTGTCCCGTCATTGTTTCAGAAAGGTCTGCCATGCGGTGTTCATCTACCCACAATATTACTCTATAGGCATTTAGTGGTGAAACTTCGAATAAAACTTCACCCTGTTCAACAGCACTACCTAGTCGCTGGCTTAAATCACCACTGACAATTAATCCGTCAAATGGAGCAAGTATTCGTGTTCGCTTAAGTTTGCTTTCTATCAAATCAAGTTGAGACTTATTCTGTTTTAATTGTGCCTGAACTATTTTTGCTTCCGCTCGGTCCCTTTGAGCAACCGCTTCTTCATATTGGCGCTGATACTTTGATTCTTCACTTAAATATCCAAGCTTTTCTAAAGTCAAATCGCGATCATCTAAACGACTCATTTCTTGATTTTTAAGCACTTTCTGACCCGCTTTTACGTCAGCCTCTTCTAAATACCCTTCAAATGGAGCGACTACCGCTCGCCTTTCCGAAGCTTCTAAAATACTATCCGCAGCTATGCGGTAAGTACCATTGACAAAACTGAAGAAAATAGCAACGCAAGCAACAATAAACAAGGTTAATTTACGACCTAAATAACCAGGGCCAATAAGTCTTATCAACTGCGTTTTAAAAGATTCCCAAAGATGTTGATACCAGGTTCGATCTTGTTCATATTTATTTTGTATAGCCTCGCCAGATAAAGCCACAATACTTCTAATTTGACCAACTTCATCTTCTTCAAATGGATTGTTTGCATCACGCTCTAGAGTAACTGAACCAAAATAATACTTACCTGAATGCAGAGGAATTGTGAGTAAATTGGCATTCCCATAAGAATTAGAAAATTGAGCATGCTCTCGAACAACTAGCTTACCCTCATTCTCATTAGGATTATAATTAATGATAGCCCGCTGTAAAATCGCCTCATCCATCACACCGGCAAGTTGACGAATAAGATTCATTTTTTTTCCAAACTTAGCATTATGAGAAAGAGCCGTTACTTTTATTTTGCTATTCTTACTCATTCCAAAGCTAACTCGATCGCTTTTAAAAGTAGCAGCCAGCTCATTAACAAAAGTCATTGCAGCTCCATTGAAATCTTTTTCAGATAAAACTGCACCTAATAAATCAACTGCACTTTCTATTCTATTTAACTGCTGAGCCTGAGCCTTTGCATTGTGCCTTCTTAGCATGACTTCAATCCAAGCACTACCCCATTGAACTTTTTCCATAACTTCTGGAAGTTCATTTTGAGATGCGTCAAGAGATAGGGTAACGACACCTGCTAATTTATCATCTAAACGAATTGGAAATGCTAATCCATGGCCTCCAGAGGATAACAAATGCATTAACCCTGTAGCCTTATCTATACCCTCTTCAATTAAAGCTAAAAGCTCTTCATTTGGTTTACTTTTAGCAGGCCATGCGGCCGTAGGAACAAAACCCTCATCACCTCTTTCAAGAACTAAAAAAGCCTGCTGAACACCAAATATACGCGGGCACATAAGTTCCAACCAGGACTGGCAATATTCTTCATAGCTATTAGAGGTACTGAAACTTATCCAGGCCTGGCGTAAACATTCATTTGTTGATTCAGCTTCAAGTTTCATCGGTATTTTAAATCTTAATCGTTATCAATTATCTCTATACACAATACCATAGTGGGTAATGTTTTTAACATTCTATACTTAAGGTGAATTAATAAGATAATAATAAAACACAGGAATTGTGTTCATTTAGTTATGAAAAGGTACCCTAAGGTTTGGGGTACCATTAAATGAAAGGAGTAAATTAATGAGCCTTGTCGGCATCACTTATATCTGAATTACCTTCTCCAATTTCACCAAAGCGTTCTTCATATTGATTAAGAACGTTGTTTAACAAATTTGCCATACGTTTAGCGGCATATGGATTTAAGATAATTCGGTCCGATAGTTCTATCGTCAATTCTTTTTGAGCGGCATTCCAAGCCTGGTTAAGCCCAAAAAGTAATGTAATTTCTTCTCTTGTACTTGATACATTACAAACATTAGCATAGGTACTTTTCATTTTAGAATCATCCCAACGTACTGTAGGACTTTTTACCTGTTTTTTATCAGTTGCCATCTATTATTCCTTCATTTTGTTTAGAGAAAATATCATTACCTTTGAATTTTTTAACCGGTAAAGCTGCATTAAAATTTTATAATTCCTTTACACAAGGAATATACGAACGAAAAGTAGGTTTAAATCCCCCTTGAGGTTAAAAAACCCTAATTCTCAGCTCTTCGTCGAGAAAAAACAGATGAATATTAACCATTTTTATTCCTGCTTACTCTCGTGTGAAGATCTCCTTATTTGCTATCTTTTACAAAGCATTGATTCTGATCATCCCAACGCATCAATTTACGCTGTTGGTGGCTCAGTTTATCAAAGCCTTTTTTAGCAACTTTAATATTGCCTGAAGTATTACCCGTGGCTAGAGCCCATCCTGCCATTGCTGATACCGCTGCTACAACATCACTCCCCTCTTCAGAAGAGTTATCTTGAGGATTATTATCTTTATCCTCTTGAGAATTTTGCTGAGGATCTACCGCAGGTTCTTCTTTTACTGGTTGAACTGATTCAGGTTTACCTTCAATATTACCATCCTGATCTATTTCAGGTTGAGCGTCTTCTTGACCACTTTCAGGAGTACCTTGTTCCTCTATAGGACATTCAACCACCTCTCCCTGATCGTCGTAACACTGATTGTCTTCATCATCAGTATTCTCATCACCACCAGAGCCTGTCGCAGGTAGATTATTGAGTATATCAATAATATTATCTTGGGCTACACCACTATAATGTCTACGCTCACCATCACTTGTAAATAAAGACGTTGCAGCATCGGCTTTCAAACCAGAAGAACTTAGCGGTGTAAATTTTGATAATGGGGTAAATCCTAGCCCTTCTAACTTATCGTTATATAGGCCAAACTGATTACTTGCAATTAAATCAAGATTACCTTGTGCAAGTCTCACTACAAAGACTCCATTTTCAAAGCCTGCCTGAGATGAATCAATTAATGCACGAGCATATTCACCAATCATTGCGTCTTCACTAAGGTTACCAAAGAACAAATCATCACCAAAGCCACCCATTAATACATCATTATCTGCTCCACCACTAAGTTGGTCATCACCTCCAATAAACAGCTCTATAGTTTCAACACTTTCTAATTGCGCATTTTTGAATATAGCTTGACCTCCATCACCAGATACAAAATCATCGCCTTTGTCACCAAACAAATTATCATCATTCGCACCACCAATAATAATATCGTTATCGTCTCCACCATGAATTTCATCTTGCCCACCTATCTCAGAGTTTTCACTAAAAACTCGATCAAGTGTTAAAGGATTTGAATCATCAGTATTGTAATTAGCAGTACCTAAGTCACCTAGAACTTTATCATCACCCGCATCAGCATAAATAACTTCATTACCTAGACCGCCAAAGATAAGATCATCACCCGCACCACCAATTAAATTATCGTTACCAGAAGTTGCTAAGGTTAAGTCGGTTGTAGTATAAACGTCCGCTAGACCATTCTTATATAATGCAACGCCGTTATCACCAAATATGACATCATCACCATCTGCAGTTTCTATAAGATCATTTCCAACACTACCAAACGCTAAATTATTTCCACCTCTAGCAGAAATACCATCGTCACCACCTAGCGTACTTAGCTCTGAACGAACTTCTACACGTTGATCACCAGTATCATTTAACTGAACAAATCCATTGTCACCGGCTAATATACTATTCCCAACACCAGACGTAATCGTATCACCATAGCTTCCACCAAATACCGTATTGTTACCATCACCAGACTCAATGGTATCAATTCCACCTGTGCTTTCAGACACATCGGTAGTTTCAGTTCGGTTTAATATTCCGTCAAGATACTCTAATTGACCGTTATCACCAAAAATTGAATCAGCCCCTGCACCGGTATTGATATTGTCATTGCCTACACCACCTAAAACTAAATTATCACCACCAGCGGCAGTAATACGATCATCTCCACCTAAGGTACTGACTTCACTTACAACCTGAGTACGCTCACCACTTAATGTAAATGTAGCCGTCCCATTATCACCCATTAAAATACTATTACCTATTCCGGAGTTAATCGTGTCACCATGAGTACCAGCTATAACGATATGTTTACCGTTTCCTAAGGTGACTTTATCGACTCCACCTGTTAGGGAGTCTGTATCATAAGTGGTAATCGTTTGGAGGATTCCATCAGTAAATAACATTTCACCGTTATCACCTAATACCCGATTGTTACCGTTCCCTGCAGCAACTGTATCATTGCCATAACCACCAATAATCAGGTTGTCTCCATCACTTGCGGTAACATTGTCATTACCACCTTCTTGTATATGACGACTTGTAACAGCGGCCGTCATACCAGCAAGGTAAGTCACCAGGCCATGATCTCCAAAGATTGTGTTATTCCCACCACTGTCAGTCACTTTATCGTCACCACCACTAGCGATAATAGTATCATTGCCAAGCCCGCCATCAATCGTGTCATTATCCCCGCCGATAGTCGATTCAACTCTTGTTAGAATACCTGCACGCTGAGTCATTTCATTGCCATTTTCATCAGTGATAGAACCTAAGTCACCTAGAATAATATCTTCTCCAGCATTACCGAAAATTTCATCAGAACCTAACCCACCAACAATAAAATCATTGTCTTGATTACCTGAAATTAAGTCATCATGCATTGAGCCATAAATAGTATCATTACCTAGATTACCTTCAATAGTGATTCCAAATCCTGAATCAATCGCATCGATGATATCTTCACCATTTTCACCCTGAATAGTTAACTTAGTCTCTATACTTGAACGTACATTATTGACAGTGACTGTTACATCATCGTCACCTTTACCCGCTTTAATTGTTGTGTGAGCATATTCAATCACTCCGTCAACGGTAATATCATCGGCACCAAGACCCGCTTGTAATAAGACACCATCACCATATGCACCGGCATAATGAATATCTCCTGCAGCAATCCCTGTAACAGAAGTATAACCAGCTCGTTCACTATTAGTCATAGTAATCGTATCGCCGGAGGAATCAGCAATATCATTAATTTCTAAGCGGTTAATCCCCAATCCAGAATCAACAATTAATTGAGATGTTACCCCTTCAGTCGTGTTATTTTCATCTGTTACAGTGACTAGATCATTACCTCCATTTGTTTCAATATGTACCTCAGCAGTTAATTGACCAAGAGTATCCATAACCTGAACCTGATCGTTTCCAGAGCCTGTTTTAACTGTAAGCATTTCAACATCATCGTAACCAACATGAATATCTGCACCTTGTTCAGTCAGACCGGACACCGAGGTAATATCAGTATATTCTCGATTATCTTCCTTAAAGATAACTGAACTCTGAGTGGTTCCACGAATTAGTTCACCTTGTTCATCTCTAACCTCACTCAAGAACTGGTTTGTTTCATATGGAAGTTGAGAGGCATTTTCATCAATTATATTGTAGTCATCATAGAAGGAAACCATTTCAGAAATAAGGCTACTATCGTCAGCAAACCCTTCTATATCTTGGTCTGGGCCACGAGCTTTAATCACTTCAACCGCAAACTTACTTAACTCTTTCAGCACTAGATATTGCGCATTAAGCTCGTCTTTAGCTGTCTCATATTGAGTACCAAGATCAGCAATTTTACCTTCTAAAGTAGTTTCCTCACCGGAATACCCTGTTAATAAACTATTGAGTCTAGCGGTTTGGCTATCACTTTCTACTTTAAAACCATAAGCTTGGTTTAACTGATTAGCTAGTTCGCTCACCAAAGCATTGGCTTGAGTGAAACGTTGATCAACCGTGTAATCTAGCTGAATGGTGCGATATTCCCCCCAGAACCACCAATAATTTATATGAACGGTGTACTCATTTTTTAGACCTTGGTAATATTCACCATTGTAAGTACCACCGTTTATTAACCAATTACGTTTTGCAATGGCGTCCTGGTAAGCAGAAGTTAGCAAGTTATACTGTTGTTGATTTAACGCTGAAAGCGTAATTGTGTCTCTGGAATCTTGAGTTAAAGAACCCGCCATAGCTTCAAATCGTGATTCTGATTGAAGATAAGCTACATACTCAGGATGGTTTGCAATAAAGGTTTGAACTTCTTGTTGATTAGCCAAGTAATCAGACTTAAATGCATTAAAATCAAATCCTGTTTCAAGAGCATCTACAAATGCGTCAAAACGAGTTGCCGCTCTATCAAGAATTTTAATTTGTTTAAGTACTTCAATGGTTTCAGGAGACAGTTCACCCATATCAACCTGACCGGCAGAATAAATCAAGAACTTATCAATTATGTCTGAAGCCTTACTATAGGCGTCTTGTGCAAGAGCATAATTAGCGGTACTAAAGAGCGCTTGATCATCACTGTAGTTAGTTGTCGCTTGAGCGGCCGCAATAATTGCATTAAAATCAGCGCTATTAATTGCGGTATGCAAGTCTGCAACATCACTAATAATCTCAGCCAAACCGTTTTCAGTATTCCCAGCAAGTAAATTATAAACTGGAGCTAATACCATCTGCTGGTCAGCTTGTAGGCTTGAACCAGAATATGGATTTGTGCTATTAACTAAGCTTTCTAGTTCATTACTGATTGATTTCAGAGTCGCTTCAGAGAAATTACCAGCATTTAACACGCCGTTAATTTTAGAAATCAAACTATCAAACTTATCGTCATAACGATCGGCAAAACTATTCTGAATATTAAGATTTAAGTCATTTAATTGATTTTGAACAGCCTGAGTCGTATGCGACAAAGTAGACGCTGACAAATCAAGATTAATGTTATCAATCGACTCAATCAGATCTGGGCTGTAGTAAGCCTTATCTCCAGCAAGAGGGTTACTTATATCAAACCCTCTAATCGCTGTATTTGAACTATATTGATTGTATAGATTATTTATTTCAGTGTTGTTTAAGCCTCTAGATTCAAGCAATGATTTATAGATACCAGAAGTACCTAAATAGTCATTGACTAAATCGTCATAGATATTTGCATAAGCCCTTGCGGCATTATCGGTAGTCCAATGGTTATATGCATACATGTCTAAAGAAAATGTAACGGTTAACCAATCACTTTCCGTTTCTTCTGCTGTAAATACTTCCTGTTTATTTTTAGTTACTGCATCATTAATTAAACCAAAGAGATCACTGTTACCTGCATTATCTTCTAAAAGTTGTTGTATAAACGATTTGTTTGAAGAGGCATCTAACGTTACCGTTTGGCTATTATCTCCATCAGAAATATCAACTTTATTAGCAAAGTTTGACAACCAATCTTCAGCAATAGTAAACCCATTTTGAATACTTCTCCAATCAAAGTTTTCATAAAAAGTGTGCTCTAGGAAGAAAAGATCAACTTTATACTCAACAGAAAATGACGTAAATATGCCCAAACTCGTGAGCTTATTTAAAATAGCTGTATCAATGTTATTGTCATCGTAATACTTAGAACGGGTATAAAGCTTGATTTGATTCTCAAGCAACATTTGATCGTTTTCACGAAGCGTGTCAACGGCATTTTGAGTAGAGTCAGCAAGCTGCTGCTTACCATTTTCAAGTACTTTAAGAAGTTTCGTTAAAGTATCTTCTGCAATTTCATCAGCTGCTGTTCTTAAATCATTCTGGTTTACTGAAAAAGCGGCATCCGCATAAGGGTCTGAAGCTTCTTTTAAATTCTCTTCTAATAAAGTATTTTCATCGGCCGTTATATTTTGTAAACTCAAAGCACTAGTAATTCTACTTAACTGCTCAAACCCTTTAGAGTGTTCTAATAGATTTTTATCCATCGTTACATCAGCATCACTTGCATCCTGTTCACGATCCAAGATAATGCTATCTTCACCCGCATCACCAAACAGATAAACCTGATCTTTAATCTGGTCTAAACGCCCATCTTTTCCGACGGTTATAGTGTCATTACCATCATTACCATGAACAATAACCTCTGCTAAAGTTTGCTGTATACGAATATCATCCGCAGTACTTCCACCTTCTACAAATAATTTATCTGTCGTGTTAAGAGTTTGAGTCTGTCCTGTCTGATCGGTAATTTTTTCTGTACCAAATAACTCATTATCCACTTCAAGCACTGATCCATTCACTTGATCTTTTTCACTTAAATTCAAGGTAATGTCATTCATACCAGTTATATGAAGTTCCGGTGCTGCGCCAATCACTCCTAATGTATTCATATCATCAGAACGAATCAATTCAACACTACTAATAGCATCGTCTGAAAAATCAACGGTTAAGGTCGATGTCGTTTTAAGTGTTAAGGCTGTTAAGTCTTTTAATATCGACATATTGCCACTAATATCAAAAATAACAGTCTCTTTATGCTGAGCCTCAAATGCAACCGTCTCACCATCTGCAGTTTTAATACTTAGCAATTCATAAAGTTTCTCACCATCTGAGTAATCACCATCACCATTAGGATCAGCACGAGTTGGATCTGGGTGATTAACGATTGTCCAACTCAGTGACAAGTTAAATTTAGTCGCTAAATCTATTAATTGATCACGTGCAAAACTTAATGTTCCATCTGACTGCAAAGTGTTTTGAATATTGAAGTAACTCAAACCCTCTGGAATCACTAGTTGAGAAAGATTATTAGCATTTAAGGTATCCACTAAGGAGGTGTCATAATAACGATCTTGGAAACGAATATAATCTCCAACTGCAGATCCTAGTAATTCTTGCGCTACTGATCCTGAAGTAGGATCATTTAAAATAGTCCCTACAAAGTCTCCTGAACCACTTGTTAAACTGAACTTACTGTAATCAAAAACGACTTCTTTTCTTTCCAATTCAGTATTCGCGAAACGAATATTATTTGCACCCTGCTGATTATTAAAAATAATTTCATCACGCACACCTTCTCCACCATCAATCAAAACAGGAGAAGTGAAAGCATTAATATCGTAGGATTCTGGCATGGTAATCTGCAAGGTACGCGCTGGGTTTTGTACCTCAAAAGGCACAACACGGTCAACTTCATCAATACGATAGAATGGCAAACCTGCAACCATACCTGCATAAAGGTAGTTACCCTCCGCATCTTGATCAACTTTAAACCCTTCTACTTGTGAATAGAACAAATCGCTATTTTTAGGGAAATTTAGGTTGATTATTTGTTCTGGGCCACCAACATGAACGGTATCACTACCTGAACCGGTTTTGACGACCATATCGCCAATCAGCCCCATATCCACACCGTATAGGAAAACGGTATCATCTCCGCCCCCAGTTAATAATTGAAGACGTTCAATATTCAGTAGTTTCTGAAGTTTAATGCCTGCGCCATAGATACGTTGAATCGTTTCACCCGTGGTTTCATCTCGTTCTACAAACACATAGAAGGTATCACTCAATACCGTTCCAACAATAGCTACTGAATCAAATCCTGCGCCACCATCAATAGTAACGTTGGCATTCTCTACATAAACTAGCGTATCAACATCCACTTCACGAGTATCATTTGGATTTTGATTTACAGAAACACCAGATACATTTGCAACACCGCTATCAATGTCTAATAGTTCACCATCGTCATCAAGTGTTAATAGCGCTTTAATAAAGAAGGTATCGTCACCGTTGTCGCCATAAAGACCAATATCTGCAGCATTATGATTTACTTCAAAGTAATCATCATCTTCACCACCAAAGAAGGCCGAACCATTAAAGTTTACACCGTCAGTAATCTCTTCAACAATGGTAACCTCTTGACCTTCTACCAGCACAGTGTCTGTTTTAAGCACAGAGCCTATATAGAATTGATCATCACCCGCATCACCATAGACATCGACCTGACTAGCGGTACCATCCGAAATGAATTTATCATTACCTTCTCCACCAAATACGGTGACCTCTTCGACAGAGTTATAGTTAATGACCTGGTAATCTGCACCTTCAGAAAGGCCGGATTCTTTAACATTCATCAGAGCATCTTCATCATCAAGGTTAACCTCAGTGAAGTTATCCGTTGAATCAAAGTGTGCAATCAATAAACCATCACCATGTTCACCATAGTCAGTCCAACGACTGTCGGTAAATTTATTCTCAACGTCTTGTTCTTTTTTATAAACAGTATCCATTTGGATAGTATCATCACCAGTACTGCCCTTATAAATCAATGAGTCAATTCCACTTGCACCAGTATCGTCAATATTTAAAAATTGACGCCCTTCAGCAAGTTGTGCAAGTTCTAAGGTATAACTATCACCACCTTTACCGCCATCTAAAATACCGCCGCCAGACCAGTCGGTTATTTCAAATTTATTGGCACTATCCAGGCCTGTTAACTCTGCATTTTCAAATATTTGTGCAAAGTTTTCGGTCTCATTCCCATTCTGGCCAGACAAGTTTGAATCATCAATCACAAGCTGTTGATTTTTTAAAGTAAAGTCTGCATCTCGTTTTTCTACCAACACATCTACATCACCTGCAATATTGCTATCACCAATGACACTTTGCTCAAAGAATTTATCTACCCCTACGGCTCCAGTCATTCGGTCAGAACCTGAACCACCAATAATGACATCTGAAGTGGATGCTAAACTCGTACCGATAATGGTATCGTCATCCGCACCACCATCCATAAACAGCTCAGCAACCAAAGCATTAGTCACTCCTTGAGCATCAATCGAATCGTTACCTGCAAGGGTTTCTAAGAGAGTTTTATCTGAAGTACCAAGATTATAAACATCAACAATTACATGACTTGTTGGCTTTTGTGCTTCATCTTTACCACCATCTAATTGCTCATATCTCAAAGAAGTTTGCGTATTACCATCAATACCCGTAGATTCAACAGTACTGATTAGATAATCATCAATACCCTGGGTGCCCTCAACAGTAACATTATCAATATCACCATCGTCTTGAGAATCAAGGATTTTAAAATCAAGTTTTTGAGAGGATTTAACTAAATTACCATCCTCATCACGTTCCTGAACAGATCGCTCTACCGTTTTAAGCGAACGAACAGTACCTGTACTCAGACTAACATTAGCTGTATCCGTATCTTTCAAATTTCCTATGGAAATATCATCTGCACCGTCACCGCTATCCATACTCAACAATTCAACACCGGAGCTGGTTAAGGTTACCGTAGGACCAGAACCATGCTGCCAACTCACATTCGTATTACCATTACTATCTGATACGACAATGGTATCCGTTGCACCGTCATCGACTATATAGTTACTACTATCCTCTTTATAAAACTCATCAGGATTAATTTGGTAACCAGCCATAAAGATTTCATCTGAACCTTTACCACCAGTAAAGTTATCCGCACCGTCGCCTGTTTCCCAGTTTAGCCCGTCATCACCAGCGCCACCCAAAATCACATCGGCGCCTTCCCCAGCATCAATATAATCGGCTCCATCACCACCGTCGATATAATCATTTCCAGCGCCTGAATCAACCGTATCATCCCCAGTGCCACCTAAAATTTTATCAGCACCATCTCCACCTAAGATTTGATCATTACCAGCTCCTGCATCAACATAGTTTGCAAACCCATTTGCCAAACCAGAAGTAGCTACTTCAGTACCTTCAACCCAAATAAAGTCATCACCTGTTCCACCATAAATAATATCTACGCCGTCACCTGATTTAATATTGTCGTTACCAGCATCTCCATAAATCCTATCTGAAATAGCACTACCAACAATAGTATCGTTACCTTCACCACCCCGAATTATGCGGTTTCGGTCACTATTTTGGTTACCGTTAAACATAATAATGTCATTACCTGCTCCACCACCGATATCAAAATCAACATTCACCTCAGTATCAACTTCAAAGACATCATTTCCAGAAGTACCTTCTGAAACAATTTTACTAACATCTCCTTTTGCCCATGTTTGAGTATGGCCGTTACCTGTAACAAAAATACGTTCTTCTTCACCAGTCTTTTTGCCAGCATTATCAAAGTATTCAACGGTATCTAGGTATACTTTATATTTTTCAAAATCTGCTGCATTTCCGTTATCATCGCGATAAGCTAGAGTTAAAACGCCATTATCAAGCGTTGCAACTGTTGGGTTGGGATCAGGACAAACATATTCAAACGAAGCAATTTCATATTCTACAAAACGCTCTGAAGCTGAGAATAAGGTAATTTTAGAACCAAATACTTTCACCCCTACCCAAAGATAGGCTTCTAGGAAGGCATTAATAACACCCTCCATGTCAAATAGACAGAGTGGATTGTGTTGAATAATTTGGGAAATTTCATCAAAACGAATTTTTCCGTCGTAAACGGCAGGTATACCTGTATTTCCACCTGTTCCAGGAGCTGGTTTATCATGTAGATTTAACCCAATAATAGATTCAATACCCCCCAAAACACCAGCCTCAACAAGACCACCTATACCCAATGCGGCACCAGCAGCAATTTGAACTTTTAAAACAACTTCTGAAACATCTTCAGTTCCTAAGACACCGTTAGCATCAACATCCACATCCGCTATAAAGAAACCATCAAAAATATCATCTAAATCACCTGCTGAATCCAAAAAGTCGTAATCATTGCTTTCAAAAGAATCAAACCAACTTCGAATACCTGTTGTATCAAAACCAAAGAAGAAATCCGTATAAGCCTCTAAACTTCCTTTTAAAACCGCATTCAAACCAGTAAATACAGGGAACGATTGCTCATACTCAACATTAAATTGTAAATCAGGTGTGTCGTAAATAAATAAGTCAACGTCTTTACCTAATAACAAACCAACAGCTGTCATTGGATCATAAAGAATTGGGAATAGGATATCTCCTCCAGTTGCTGTTAACTGAGTGGTAAGAGTTTTCTGACTTTCTGTTGCGTTACTATTTGCTACTTTGTCTTTAGAATTTTCACCAGTTCCCTCTTTCTTCTCATAGCTATTTTGTGTAATCGTGTTGCTATCAGAAGTAACTAAACCACCCTTTAAATCAAACGTCCCAAAATTTACTTCAATCGGCGTATTACTCTTAGCAGCATTACTTGCAAGAGAAATAAAATTAGACACACCTTGAAGAGCCTCAACAACTTTCTTCAACGCATCCCCAGTTCCTGGGCTTTTTAGATTCATTGAAAGCACAACAATATCAAGCAGTTTGAGTTCAGTAATACCTAAATCAATCGGCGTGGTTAAAATATCAATAACACGGCGAACTTCAGATTCCTTACCCAAGAATGGATCTAGTTCTAACGCAACAGGTCCAATAAAACCGCTAAACAAATCACCAACATTTAACGTAACATCTTCTAAAACAACTTCCGGTGCTTCAAAGAAATTAGCTGCAAATGTTGCCCCGGACTCCCAGGTAACATTGGCTAATTCTTGATCATAATGAATGGTCGTATTCATGCCTGGCAATGAAATATCCTTGCCTGCAAAGTCCATATCCACTTCTGCAAAAATATCCACATTAGCATAGGCAGATATACCAGCTGCAAGACCTAATGCTTCACCAATGCGCCATTTATCATCATTATCACCATCTTTAAGATCAACAGCAATTTTACCTCGTAACCCACTACTACCATCATCGTCAGCAACCTCTGTTAAGCTCATTTGCAAAAAGCCCAACACCCCTGTAAGAGATGCACCACTACTCAATGAAGCTTCTAGAATTAATCCAAGTTCATCACCTTCTTGGGTAACGCCTGCAGTATCAAGGAAGAAGCCGTCCATATCAAAACCAAAGCCAAGACCAAAGAAATAATCTAAACTCACTTCAATCGTGTCATCAGGCCCTGTTTTTAAACCTAATCCTGGTGCTGTTAAATCAAAGTCAATTGGCACTTCTAAGAAGCGTTTAATCACTTCTAGCTCACCGTCTCCATCTAAATCTGCAGTACGTTCAACATAATCATCAAGCCCTTCAAACACACTACCTGCTAACAATACATTGAAAGTTAAAGCGCCATCAGCTGTTAAAACTAAACCAATATCATCAGAAGTTTCAACTTCACGATATAACGGTGTTCCTGCATCACTAAAAGCAGGATTTCCATCACTATCTGATACAACGACTTGTAGGTAATCACCTAATTCATTAAATAAAGCATCACGAATTAAGCTAATAACATCATCACCATTTGCCGCTGCCTCTGTGAGTTCAGCTCCTAGTTTGCCAGTTTCATAGATGCCACTATTCTTAACACCAAGTAAGTTATCGCGCAATTCATCAACAAATGCACCCGCATTTTTCATAACATCGCCAACCAGAGGTAGACCAAGTTGGCCTAACTGATCTGTCATTAAAGACTTAATATTACTAAACATTCCCTCTAAACCTGTGAGGACTGTAGTTGGATCATTCAAAAATGCAATGAGATTAAAACTACTAAAATTAGGTGCAATGACTTCTGGAGAAGAAATACCACCCGTACCAAAATCAAAACCTGCATGTAATGTATTGTCTGCAATACCATCGCTATTTAAATCAAGTGTCGTACCACCAATTGGCAAACTACCTGTACCTAAATACATAGGTAAGTCAACCGTAGCCTCACCTCCTGCTTCAATTACAAACAGGTTTGCTGCCGGGGTTGCAAACTGACTTAATTGATAACGTCCACTACTCGTCTGCGCTAATGTAAGACCTGCTCCCGCTGAAATGACGGCTACACCATCTTCTACCCAAAAACCGATATCAGGCAAAGTATCATCAATCGTTAAAATTGCTTCAATATCAATATCAGATGCACTCGCAGACGCATCGACACTTACCTGACTATCATCTCCAACAAACGCATAATGCATAAAATCAAGACCAGACAATCCCATATTTGCAATTACGGCTTGGGTAAATTCTTGCGCTGCAAACTCCAATTCCAAATCCATGTCAAAGCCAGCATCAACCGCTAATTCTGCTCCTGCATTAAATTCAATTGCTAAATCACCTGGCAAAAAGTTTGTTGGTAAATCAAAATAGCTGGCTAAATCTGACAAGTCCATATCAAAAGCAAGCGCAAGTTCAGGAAGGCTAAATGAAGCTAGAAGATCATTGATACCTACGTCAAAATTAAAATCTAAACCAAGGTCAATACCATTCCACCCTAAATCGAATTTCGGTAAAGAAATATCAGGCCATATACTAGGGAATAGACCTGAAATCAAATCATTCAACCAAACTTCAAGAGAATCTAATCCGCCTGTAAATGCGGTTGGGTCAAGGGCATTTATCAAATCTTGTAAAAATTGTTCAATGCCTGTATCAAAACCATTGAAGTTTGGAATCAACTCACCTAGTTTTGAGAATAGAGAATCAATGTCTAAACCCAGGCCTGGTATATTTAGATTAAATTCAAAGTTATCCAGTAAATATTGGAGCCCTGACGTTAACATTTGGAATAATTGATCAATACTGATATTACCCAAATCAAAAATTTCACTCAGATCAGGTAAACTCCAGTCAATATCTGTTAACCAAGAAGATAAAGCCGATAGATCTGGAAACTCAGGTAATTCAGGTGTGGATAGACTAATAACAGGTAAGTTAGGCAAATCAATCCCTAAACCTGACGCATTAACGTTAACCGGAAGTTCAGCAGTAATCGCCGTGCTCTTATCTGCTTGTAAACTGAACACACCTGTTATGGCAGTATTTCCATCCACCACATTTTGAAGTGTCGTTTGATTTAAGTCAGTAACCGCACCTAACCCTAATGCTAAGTTTAGTGCTAGTTCACCGCTATCAACCCCGGCTTGAATAAGTCCAAGATCTAATGTGGTATTTACATCATTATCGAATACAGTGATATTAAAATTAACGCTTGGATCCGCTAAATTAAACTCAAGATTTTGTGTTGGCTGGCTAGCGTCTTGTGGCAATACACCAAAGTTGAAATCAAGCATCATTTGCCCATTAACACTCAGGTTAAGATCAACATCAACGGCCGGTATTTCACTTAAAGTTGCGCCCAAATCAAGCGCTTGATTGGTTGTTTGATTAAACAATTCAATACTTGTACCAAACTCAAGTAAACGCGTGTTTTCAGCAATCGTAAAAAGAGGTAATCCATTACCATCAACAAGCGCAAGAATAGCATCCGTATTTGAATCAGTTTTGGCGCCTTGAGCAGGCTCTGTTGTTTCGCCCCAGAAAAGGGTTTTTAATGCATCAATTCTAATTTCTAACTCAGCTGCAACTTTATCTTTAAACTCAGTTGCAGTGACACCACCATCATCAATTAAGTCACCCAGGTTTTGACCAATTAATGGCACACTTAGGTTTAATAATCCATCAAAATCACCATGGTCAGGCAAAAGATCAATGAAATCTTTAAAGGTCTCTAATCCAGAAATCATTTCATCCTGAACAGCAACTTCTACGGTGACATTGACTTGTTCAATGGTATCAGTATCTTTTACACCCTCAAAGCGTTCAACATTAAAGTCTGCTGTTAAGGTATTAGTCCCGTCCGTAACCGTGACATTTTGTGCAAGCGCGGTTGCCAAATCAATTTCTGTTAGCGACGATGTATCGCCTTTTTTGAAGGTTAATGCTTCACTTACACCTGTAAAGTCAAGAACATCTTTACCTTCAGCTAAACTCTCTACAATACTGTCTAGCCCAAAACTAGAATCAAACTGATAGGTATCATTGCCATCACCACCTTGAAGCGTATCATCGCCAGCACCACCGTTTAAAATATTTGCTAAGGCATCACCAATTAATGTGTCACTACCTGCACCACCAATCAAATTAGCGATGTCTTGTATGGTTGCCACATTTTGTACCGTTCCATCGGCTTTTTCATGAGTAACCAGATCAGCAGAAAGATCTGCAACAAAGGCGAAATCACTTGCTGTAAAGGTTGTAAAGCTTACGGTATTTTCACCGCCCCCACCAACAATGGTATGGCTTCTGTTAGCATTGCCATCAGCCTCACCCCACTCACCAACATAGAACGTATTATCTTGGTTATCACCGGTTAGATTGTCTGCTCCACCAAACCCTGAACCATAAACATCTCTAATACCAACGACGCTATCATCTGCAGCTTTAAAACCAGTTGCCCTACCTGTTTCTAAATTAACCGTTACTGCTTGATTATAGCTGTCTGTATGAAGTGAATCCGTACCATTAAAATAATCTAAAGTATTAATGCCATCACCAGCATCAAAACTTCCGGCAAAATCAGCTCCATCGGTGACAATAAAAGTATCATCTCCTGAACCGGTATTAATTATCCAATCGCTACCAGCTTGATTAATGGAGACTTTATTTTTTGCATCGACACCAGCCAAAGAGCCTACAACAGCTGAAACCGTGACATTAGTTCCTGATGTAGCATCATCTTTAAAAGTCACTTTAAGATCTTTACTAATTGCAGTTAAATCTAAAGTGTTTGCACCACTTGCATCTGTAATACTATCAGCTTGTGTTGGAGGTAGTGCAATATCTAATTTTGACCATTGTTTTTCAATAACATAAACATCATTACCCACACCACCTTGTAAATCATCACTGCCTTTACCACCCGTTAAGGTATCAACACCTGAACCACCAATTAATGTATCGGCGCCATCACCACCTTTAAGGTTGTTGTCTTTGTTATCACCAGTCAGCTCATCAGCATAATCAGAACCCACTAAATCATTAACATTACTAAAACTACCAATAAATGAGATATCTTGTGTTGCATCAGCAGGGTTAATAATGATTTTGGCCACACCGGTACTTAAATCTACCTTAACGCCATGACTTGAGCCATCATCAAAGTCTGAAAAATTCAGTGTTGCCGTACCTGCATTAGCACCAGTACCTGAATAGCCCGTTAAAGAACCTGAAAGACTGGCATTACCTTCAAATAAGTATTGGTTATCACCTTTACCACCAATCAGGTTTTCAATACCGCGAGCACTTACTTTGTATTCTTTTCCTGCAACGATTGTTGATACGGTAACAACCGTTACGCCATTATCATCGGTTACTAAAAATTTTAAATCTGAAGTCACGTCTGAAAAATCTAGCGTTCCATTTGTGGAAGCGGTGTCATCAAGGTTAATATCATCAGCAACACTGCCTGTTGCTTGCCACCAATTGTTTTTAAACTCATAAGTGTTGCTGCCCGAACCACCCAACAAATTTTCAATATAAGGCAAGCTAGTATTAGTAACATTTAAAGAGTTCGATCCCTGGGAAATATCTAGAGCACCTGTATCAAATACAAAATTCAGGTCTTGAGTGACTCCTGAAAAGGCGTTAATAGTTGATAGGGGTGAAGGCGTTATCTGATCCATACCAGCAAAACTGATTGTATCGAAACCTTCTCTTGCTAATTCCGTAATGCCGGTATCTTGTCCCCAATTATTGCTAAAATAATAGGTATCATCACCGGTACCGCCAACAAAACTATCGTTTCCTGCCCCACCATGAAAAACATCGTCACCTTTATTACCTAAAAGCTCGTCATTCCCAGCTGCACCTATAAGAAAATCATCGCCTTTAGCTCCTGAGAGTTTTTGGCCGCTGGCATCAGCCACTAAAATATCTTTACGGTCACTACCAACAATATCAAAAGTACCCGTTAACGTCGTTGCAGCAGTAAAACCAGGTAAAACAGTTGTCGATGCAATTAAGTCTATTGCCACACCAAACTGACTGTAATCAAGAATATTGGTTGAAGCGCCTCCAGTAAGAATACCTACATAACTTGTGCCTTGTTCAAGGGTGAATGTATTCGTACCTTGCCCACCAATAATTTTATCAACATTATCAACAATCACACTATGCCCTGAATTACGGCTTGTGCTGTCAGTGACTTTAACTGAACCATCTGCTCTAATTGTGAAATACAAATCTTCCGTTACTGCACTAAAATCAATATTAATCGTTGCAGCGGTTGTTGATTCTATTAGCAATAATTCAGACCAATTACTCTGAAAATTAAATGTGTTAATAGCGCTACCGGCTACAATTTTTTCAATTTGCTTCGCCGCTGTAATGGTTTTGCCCGTAGCAGATATAGTGGCTCCTGTCGTTGAGAGGTCATTAACTGTAAAGGTTAAATCCGCCGTTACTAAACCAAAATCAAGAATATCCGCACCTTGGTTTGCGAGTTCTGTGACTTTTGTTGCATTCCAATCAAAACTATCACTAAACTGATATGTATCATTACCAGCACCACCAGAGAGCGTATCTCCACCAACACTTGCGATTAATGTATCTTCTCCAGCGCCACCTTGAACTGTATCGGTACCAATTCCCCCATCTAACCAGTCATTACCCGCATCACCTTGAATGTTGTCAATACCAGCATTACCCGTAATAGCATCATCACCCTTACCACCAGACAAATCATCAATACCTGTCCCACCTTTTATGAAATCATTGCCTTTTCCGCCGGTAACTGAATCAATATTTTTAATACCATTGGCTGCAAAACCGTCAATCGCTGTGGACTTACCATCTTGGTCAGCGTTATTGCCAAAATCCGTAATAACAGAACCGGTATAAGTTGTATTAGAAAATAAACCTGGGTTAGGGTCTGTGTAAGTAAGAGAGTTTGAGCCAAGACCACCATCAATATATCCTTTTAAACTCGCTCCTTTTTCTACTACAAACGCATCATTACCCTTACCCCCAATAATATTTTCAATATAGGTTGCTGTGATTTTTAAGGTTGTACCAACATAAACTTTTACCTGGTTATCTTTTTTAATAACAATTTTAAGGTCATTAGTAACATTGGAGAGGTTAAGAGTATCAGTACCTTCGTTATTCAACTCTTTAAGAGTAACAGTGCTTGAAGGCATTGATGAAAAAGTATAAGAGTCATTACCTTTTAAACCGGCAATGGTGCCGGATGTTACCGCTAACGTGTCATTACCATCCGTTGGAGTCGTTGCTAAAATACCGTTCAATGCACGACTTACAAAACTGGTTGTTTCAATTTCACCAATATTTTTTTCTAGCTTCCAATCGGCATTTTCAAGGTTACCTGTTGCATCATCAGATGCAGCTATATCCGCACCTGTTGCAACAGCTAGCTGTTCCACAAATTCAAGACCCAATTCTCCATTGGCAACATCACATCCATAGAGTAATAAATCCGCATCTTTAGTTAAGGAATTACCCCAAAGTTTCAATTTTTCAGCGTTTTGTCTTAACTGCTGTGCATTAACTTTTGTATTACCTAAAAATAGCGCTCCTGCAGAACCGTGACTTAACAAATGTACGGCTGCAACACCTTGAAAGTAATCGAGAATAGAGCTAATTTGTTCAAGACCATCTTTGCTACTATCTAATACAAATACTTTAATCTCACGATCCGCATTAATTTCTAACTGACGATCAAAATTTGCACCAATCAAATCAAAAGAATTATTTAGTTGTGGGGCTTCGCTAGATTCAGCAACCGCAGTTACAGGTAGTTCTGGAGGCGTAAGAGTAACGTCCTCTTGATTAAGCACTTCTTCCGAAGAATCCGCATTAAAAAGTTCATTTACAACAGATGGTAAATCAGGAATTGCGGCATCAACAATGACAATTTCAGAAGCCATCATTTTTTCAGCTAGATAGATTGCATCGGGGGTCATTACAACACTATCAGCTTCTTCATCAGTTTCATTTAAAACCTGGGCATCAACATAATCTTCTGGGGCATTCGAGGTTTCAGAAACAATGGTTTCAGCTAGGCGAGTAAGACTGTCTTCAACGGCAATCGTATTCGGCTCAAATTCAGAACTATCAAAACCGTCCAAATGAATTTCAGAAGTCATAACTTCATTTTCAATCGGACTTGAAGGACCTTCTAAATCCGCTGCAGAAACACCTAAATCAGCAGACAGTAAAATCCTGGCTTCTAAAGCTTCAAACTGAAGTTTTGGCTTCCGTTCTGATGCTGTTTTTATATCCTTATTTTTTCTTTTAATACTCATTGTGACGCCCCCGCACCATCAGTAAAAATATCAAATCAATGCATCCTGCAATGACTTTTCCACATTCTTTTTGACTAAAAAGGAAAACTTAATTCGTTAGCCAGCTGTTGACCGTAATAATATCTTCTTGAGTCAAAATACCTACTAATGCCTTTAAACGTAAACCATTTAAAAGATAATCATATTTTGCCTGTGACAAATCTCTCTTAGCCGAATAATAGTCACGCTCAGCATCAAGTACATTCATCGTTGTTTCTATACCAGATTCGTATGCGGCTTGACGCAAATCGAGTGTTGCGGCCTGAGAAACAACCGCTTTTTCTAACGCTTTTACTCGTGTTACTGAATTTACAACTCCCCAAAAAGCCTTTCTTGAATCACTTCGCGATACACGAAGTAATCTTGTTAATTCAGACTTAGAACTTGAGCTTTTTGCAACCGCTTCACGTTTTTTTGAGCTGACCGAACCACCCGCATAAATAGGTACATTCAAACGCAACATACCCTCTTGTGTTTGAACATCACTACCACCACCAAACAGAGTCCCTTGAGTCTCCTGTTTAGTCACTCTATAAATTAAATCGACCGTAGGGTAATGCCCAGCATTCTGCCGATCAATTTCCATTCTAGAGACTTCAACTGAATGACGCTGAACGACCACCGCAGGATTTTTATTCATTGCCGAATCAATCCAAAATTGATCATTACCCGGTGTTGGTGACTCTAATTTAATTTCATCAACCAAACGAGCTAATTCTTTAGGCTCTTTACCAGTCACTTCATAAAGCACATCATAAGCATTCTTTAGGTCTAGTTCGGCTTCTGCATAATCAGCTTCAACTGTTGCCAAACGTGCTTCGGCATCATAGCGATCAACAGCACGTCCCAATGAACTTTCTTCACGACCAATGGCTAAGTCTAACTGCTTGGCTGCTGTTGTTTTTTCAGCCTCTAAAAAAGTCAAAGTATCCTCAGCCATCAACGCATTAAAATAAGCTTCTGAAACACGCAACATCAAATCTTGCTGCGCCTGAATCAATTCAGCATCAGCTTGTTTAAGCTCTTCTTTCGCCTGTCCAATTCTTAAATAATTTGCATATCGAAAAACTGGCTGAGTCAACGTTAAGGTTAAAGTATTGGATGGAAATGAAGTACTTCCTTTTTGAAACACGGTATTATCACTACTCACAATGTCTTGAGTTGTCGTCACAGTATCATAATCAAGAGAAACGGTTGGAAGGTAACCTGCCCATGCTTGAGGAACAACTTCAGAAGTAGCTTGATGATCAAAGGTTGCTTTTTTTAATTCCGGATCAGCGTCTAAAGCAACTTGATATAAATCCAACAAGCCATCCGCACGACTCACAGAGGTCATTAAGGTAAAAATCAAAATTCCTACACCAAACAACCCCTTTCTATCACTAAGCGCACCCATCAACACTCCCCTTGCTTTTTATTTTTTGGTCATTAAATAACTATATTAGAAAATACTAATGCTATAAAAATCAAATACATAGTTATAAAAATACACTAAAAATATTACATTTACTACAGAGAAAGTATGACTATTTCAGATTTTTAAAAAATTAAAATAAAGATAAGCCGTTGATGAAAGGCGCGATAAGATACGTAATGCATTAACAAGAATATTAACTATATGGTATGCTTTTAGACATAAAAAAACCCCGTATTAGGTACTCCCAATACGAGGTTTTAAGAATATGGCGATGGACTAGGGATTTGAACCCCAGGTGGGCTACAAACCCACAACAGTTTTCAAGACTGCCGCCTTAAACCACTCAGCCAGTCCACCTTGTTTTGATGTGGCGTATTATAGAGGTCTTAATGATTATTGCAAGGCGTTTTAATAAGTTTTTTTGTATTTTTTTTGTAAAATAATAAAAAACCAGGCCTGGTAATAAACATGAAATCAAAGAACATTAAAAACAATCACTTAAGTTTTAATGAGCAATGCTATGCTCTATTAATGAAAATACCTAAGGGCAAAATAACAACCTATAAAGCACTTGCCAACGCTCTGAATACTAAAGCCTATCAAGCAGTAGGCAATGCGATGGCTAACAACCCTAATCCTATCAATGTACCATGTCATCGCGTTGTAAATTCCAATGGGGCTATTGGGAATTATGCGTTTGGAATAGAGAGAAAAATCGATTTATTAGAGTCTGAAGGCGTTAGCACTGAAAATGGGAAAATAGTGGCCTTTAAAAAGCTCTTATTCACTTTCAATTGACTTGAAAGCTTTGCAAATGTAAATAAGTGCATAAAAAAGGACATAACCTTTATAACCAGCCTAAAGAATTCTTTCACTAATTACTTGCTTTCATCACGAACTGAAGTCACTTTATTTCGACCATTTTGTTTACTTTTATATAACATAAGGTCAGATTCATTCAATAAATCCAAAGAATTAAAACCCTTAACAGGGACTTTAGAACTCACTCCTAAACTCAGTGTTATAGACTCTAAATTACCTTCCATTTCAATTGGGTCATTCATAACCTTATGACGAATTTTTTCAGCAATAACTTCGGCTTCAGCAATGGTTGTATCATAAAGCATAATCACAAATTCTTCTCCACCGTAGCGAAACAACAAGTCTTCTGAGCGAATCTGCTGCTTAATATTATTAGCAACCCTCACTAACACCTTATCTCCAACTATATGCCCAAAAGTATCATTAACATGTTTAAAGTGATCGATATCACACATAATTAAACTGATTGGTTGTTGCTTGTTTTGATAAACCCTCCAAGCTCTTTTCAAAGCTTCATCAAACGAACGTCTGTTTAACATTTTCGTTAAAAAATCTGTTCTGGAAGATTCATTTAATTTAAGATTAGTTTCCTCTAGTCTGGCGATTAAAAATTCATTTTTTAATGTTTGTATGATTTTATTTCTATGCGTGCCATGCAGACGTTTTGCCTGGCCATGAAGCATAACCAAAAAAACCATGAGCACGGAACTGACAACCATTGAGACAAAACTAAAATGCAATATGTGATAAACGAGATGGCTACCAATATAAGGCACTACAGAAAGATAAAAAGCAGGAATAAAATAGGCAGAATACAATGCAGCGCTGGCCGCCAAAGACATCACCATTAAACTTAGAGCTAAAGACTCAAATGGCAATGAATGAAAATCTAAAAAAGCAACCGAAGAGGCCCATAAAACACCACTCGTAAGCGATGTTCCGAATGCCATATATCGCATCCAAGACTTTTTTCTTTCTTCAGTAGAAGACTTCAACCAAACACGGATAAAGGTATACCTGATTAGCATATTCGCTAACAACACACCCAACCATAATCCAAGAAAAATTGTGTTAACCTTACTAAAAAAAATTACCGCCACTAATAAACCAAATACCGTATGAATAAAAACGGTACCATAAGCGTGTGAATACAACTCGTCGCTCAGTAACTGATCAACTTTTTTGTTTGAGTATGTAAATTGTGGCAATTCTGGTGCATTCATTTAATACTTACCTATAGTACTTACCTTTAACTTAACGATTCAAACACTAACGCTATCCGCTTTGATATTATTTGATTAATTAATCCTTTTATAGACCTTTGCACAAGTCGAGAATGCACGAAAATAGTAAAAGAATTCTTTAGATTTAGTCTAAAAATTCAAATAGTATAGAGTTATTAGGCTTTTTTTAGGATTAAGATACCGCATTATAGAACCTCAACACCACCTAAATATGGACGTAAAGCTTCTGGAACTGTAATCGTTCCATCTTCATTTTGGTAGTTTTCTAGTACCGCAACTAAAGTTCGTCCAACGGCTAAACCAGAACCATTCAAGGTATGCACTAATTGTGGCTTACCTTCTTTAGAGCGGTAACGAGCCTTTAGGCGGCGCGCCTGAAAATCTTCAAAATTTGAACATGAAGAAATTTCACGGTAAGCCGCTTGGCCTGGTAACCAGACTTCTAAATCATAAGTTCTAGCCGCAGAGAATCCAATGTCACCGGTACATAGGTTAACAACACGGTAAGCTAAGCCTAATTTTTGCAGGATTGCTTCTGCATGCCCTGTTAAGTCTTCTAACGCCTGATGAGATTGCTCTGGATGAACAATTTGTACCATCTCTACTTTTTCAAACTGGTGTTGACGAATTAACCCACGAACATCACGTCCGTAAGAACCGGCTTCTGAACGAAAACACGGTGTGTGAGCGACCATTCGTATGGGTAAGTCTGCTTCATTAAGTATTTCATCACGAACTAAGTTTGTGATAGGAACTTCTGCCGTTGGAATAAGATATAAGTCACGATCACTGGTGTCGTGCTCATCATTTTTGCTAATTTTGTATAAATCCGCTTCAAACTTAGGTAATTGCCCTGTGCCACGCAAACTATCTTGGTTAACTAGGTAAGGTACATAAACTTCTTCGTAACCGTTCTCTGAATGTGTATCTAACATTAACTGAATTAAAGCGCGCTGCATTTTAGCCATAGGGCCTTTAAGCACAGAAAAACGACCTGAAGTAACTTTTACGGCGGCATCGTTGTCGTACCAACCACGCTGTTCTGAGAGTTCCACATGGTCTTTAACTTCAAAATCAAACGTTTTTGGCTCACCCCATTTACGGATTTCTACATTATCATCTTCTGTTAAACCAACGGGAACCGATTCATGAGGTAAATTTGGAATACCTGCATAAATAGTTTCAATTTCAGCTTGCACGGCTTCAGAAGCTTTTTCGGCTTCTTCTAACTGAGTTTTTAAGCTTTCTACTTCTGCCAATAGAGGGGCAATATCTTCGCCCTGTGCTTTAGCTTTACCAATGCCCTTAGAACGGCTATTACGTTCTGCCTGTAATTCCTGGGCTCTAGTTTGCAACGCTTTACGTTGTTCTTCTAAGGCTTGAATTTTTGCGGTATCTAATTCAAATCCACGTGTTTTTAATTTTTGGGCAACCGTTTCTAAATCTGATCTCAGTAGCTTTGCATCTAACATTGTGTTTCTCTATTTTTGTAATTCAGTCTATTCAGTAATAAGCGATATTTTGGCTATAAATAACCAATAAATTTTGCGTGATATTCTATCATCTACCAGGCCTGGTAAGTTTAATTTTGCATTGTGCACAGCAAAGTTCTCAACTTAAGTATCAGAGTGCACTAATTGAATATCTACAATTAATTCATTCGCGAGTTCTTCTAGCACTTCTTGGATGTCATTCTCTTTAACGCCTGAGGGTATATGGATTTTTATATCGGCCTTAAATAGAGTTTCCCCAGTCATCGCTGCTTCAATAATTTCGGTATGCAACTTATCTACACTGGCATTCATTAGGCTTAATGCCGAAGAAATACGGTGAATAATTCCGAGCTGATCTTGTCCAACTAAGGCAATTTCAAGTTCTGTTTGTTCTTCTATAGGATTACTACCACTCTCTTCAAAAATAGCACTTAAACCTAACGATTGATCATTTTGTAAAGCGGCTTGAAAAGCCTTTAACTGATCAGCTGGCAAGTCTACCCTAAGTATCCCTGCAAATTTACCTGCTAAATTGGCCATTTGACTTTCTACCCAGTCACCTTGGTGAGCCACAATCAAGTGTGAAAGTGATTTAACCAGGCCTGGTGAGTCATTACCCAGCACACTAATAACAATGGATTTTTTCATGACAAATCTCCTTGTAACTCATCTTCCGCATAATCGGTTAATGGCGGACAAGAACAAACTAAATTACGATCACCATACACGTTATCAACTCTTCCAACCGGGCACCAGTATTTAGTTTCACGCAAGCTCTCTAGCGGATAAGCAGCTAAGGCTCTGGAATAGAGATGAGTCCAATTATCAGCCATTAACATATCGGCTGTATGGGGCGCATTTTTAAGCGGATTGTCATTTTCATCCAATACGCCATTAACCACATCGTTTATCTCATGCTTAATGGCAATCATGGCGTCACAAAAACGATCAAGTTCCAGTTTAGATTCCGATTCAGTGGGCTCTATCATTAAAGTACCCGCCACAGGAAAAGACATGGTTGGCGCATGAAAACCATAATCTATGAGACGCTTAGCAATATCATCTACCGAAATGCCAGATTCTTCTTTAATGGGGCGTAAATCAATAATGCATTCATGCGCCACTAAACCATTTTTATCGCTATACAAAACAGGAAAATGAGAAACTAATCGTTTAGCAATGTAATTCGCATTTAAAATAGCAACTGAGGTGGCGTCTACCAAACCATCACGCCCCATCATTGCGATGTAACTCCAACTAATAGGCAATACGCCAGCACTACCCCATGGAGCACCTGATACCGCCCCAACCTGCTTAGCTTCATTCTCTGAATTTACTTCATTCTCTGAATCAACCACGGAACACCCTGGTAAAAAGGGGGCTAGATGCTTTCTCACACCAATTGGGCCAACGCCTGGGCCGCCACCGCCATGCGGAATGGCAAACGTTTTATGTAAATTTAAATGGGAAACATCTCCCCCAAAATGTCCCGGTGCGGCAACCCCCACCATGGCATTCATATTGGCACCATCAATATAAACCTGACCGCCATGTTGATGAACCAAATCACAGACCTCTTTTACATTTTGTTCAAAAACACCATGCGTTGATGGGTAAGTAATCATCATGGCCGACACTTGTTGTGAGTGTTTTTCTAGCTTGGCTCGTAAATCATCCAAATCAATTTCACCGTCTACAGTGGTCTTAATTACCATCACTTTCATTCCGGCCATTTGTGCAGAAGCCGGATTAGTGCCATGAGCAGACGCAGGAATTAAACAGATATCACGATGCGACTCTCCCCGACTCTGATGGTATGCACGAATGGCTAATAGGCCAGCATACTCGCCTTGCGCCCCTGAATTTGGCTGCAGAGAAACGGCATCATAACAGGTCGTTTCACAAAGCATTTTTTCGAGTTCACTTACCATTTGCTGATAACCCTGAGCTTGTTCAAGCGGTACAAAGGGGTGCAAATTTGCAAATTCTGGCCAAGAAATGGGCATAAGTTCTGCCGCAGCGTTTAGCTTCATTGTGCAAGAGCCAAGCGGAATCATGGCTCTATCTAAAGCTAAATCTTTATCGGCAAGATGGCGCATATAACGCATCATCTCAGTTTCTGAACGATGCTCATTAAAGACAGGATGGGTTAAAAACTCTGAGTTTCTTTGTAATTTTTCTGGGATGACAATCGATTGATTTTCAATCAGTTTTTGAGAATTAAGGCTTTGCGATTCATCACCAGAAAACACTTTCCAAAGCGCTTCAATATCGTTAAGTGTTGTCGTTTCATCAAATGACAAACCAATGGTATTGGCATCTATCGCTCTCAGGTTATAACCTTGTTGAACCGCTTTTTTTGCAACATTAGAAGCGTTGCCGTGCACAGAAATATTTACCGTATCAAAATACACCAAATTATTAACTTTAAAGCCTAACTGAGTTACTCCAATAGCAAACGTTTGGGTATAGCGATGAATTCGATAGGCAATTTTAGTCAAGCCTTCTGCACCATGATATACCGCATACATACTTGCCATTACCGCTAATAAAGCTTGTGCAGTACAAATATTACTGGTCGCCTTTTCGCGGCGTATGTGCTGCTCTCGAGTCTGCAAAGCTAAGCGATAAGCTTTTTGACCACGACTATCTAAAGACACCCCAATTAATCGCCCTGGCATAGAACGTTTAAAACTATCACGGGTAGCCATATAAGCTGCGTGAGGCCCACCGTAACCTAAAGGCACGCCAAAACGTTGAGTATTACCAACCACTACGTCCGCCCCCATCTCGCCAGGTGGCTTTAATAAAGTTAAGGCTAATAAATCGGCCGATACGGCAACCAAAGCTTTTTTAGCATGAAGGTTTTCAATCAAGGAGGTTAAATCATTTACTTCGCCGTAAGTTCCAGGATATTGCAGCAACACCCCAAACAAATCATAGTCTTCAAATCCTTTTGACGGATTACCCACCACAACCTCAATACCAAGCGGTTCTGCTCGTGTTTTAACCACCGCTATGTTTTGTGGATGACAATCTTCAGCCACAAAAAACACCTTGCCTTTGGCTTTACTCATACGTTGGCATAACGTCATGGATTCGGCACAAGCCGTGGCTTCATCTAGCATTGAGGCATTAGCTAACTCCAGCCCGGTTAAATCAGAAACCATAGTTTGAAAATTCAGCATGGCTTCCAGTCGACCTTGAGAAATTTCGGCTTGATAAGGAGTATAAGCGGTATACCAGGCAGGATTTTCAAGAATATTGCGTTGAATCGTTGGCGGCGTTAAGGTGTTGTAATACCCCATACCAATAAAAGATTTGAGAACTTGGTTTTTTTGAGCGATGCTTTTAAGCTTGTTTAAAGACTGATGTTCGGTTAACCCTTCTGCAATATCCATTGCCTGTTGACGACGAATAGAAGCCGGAACCACTTGATCAATAAGCTCCGCTATTGAGTTCATACCAAGCGTCTTTAACATCGCAATTTGCTCGGCATTATCTGGCCCAAGATGACGATTTACAAAGGCTTCACTTTGCTCTAGTTCGTTTAACGAAGCTTTAGCAAGCTGTGATACAGTGGTTTGAGCCATATTACTCTCCGGTTTACCATTCAAGGGGTCTAATTCAATGGGTCTAATTAGGTCGACGGTTTAATTTAAACCCCTTTACTTTAACCTTAACGTTAACCTTAACCTGAATAGACTAAGCTAGTCGACTAAATAAACAATAGCCATTACTCTTCGGTTAATTGGTTGTATGCGTCTTCATTCATTAAATCGTCTAAATCCTTTGAATCCGATAATTCCACTTTTATAATCCAGTTAGCCATTGCATCTTCATTGATTAACTCGGGCTCATCGTCTAAAGACTCATTGACTTCAATCACCGTTCCATCAACGGGTGCAAATAAATCACTTGCCGCCTTAACCGATTCAATCACTGAAATCTCTTCACCCTTACTAATTTCTGTACCTAATTCTGGCATTTCTACAAATACCAAATCACCTAGCTGTTCTTGAGCAAAATCCGTAATACCAATTAAAACTGTGCCATCGCCATTATCTTGAACCCATTCATGCTCTGCGCTGTATTTAATATTGCTCATAATTTACTCCTACTCTGTTTTTTTACAATTAAGATATTCATAGAGGCCAGGCCTGGTTAATCATTTAGCCTCGATAATAATTCTGTTTAACAAACGGTAATTTGACTACTTCTAACTCAACTTTTTTATTTCTGACGAGTGCATTTAGTTTAGTACCCACTTGTGCATATTTAACAGGCACATACCCCATCGCAATGGGACTATTTAAACTCACTCCAAAACCACCACTAGTTACAACACCAATCACCTTATCTTGCTCATCAATAATTTCTGCGCCATCTCTTACGGGCATTTTACCTAAAGGCTTTAAGCCCACCCGTTTACGCTCAACCCCGTTAGCCAATTGTTGCATAATCACCTCAGCACCTAAATAACCACCAGGCCTGGTACCTTCTTCTCGTCTGGTCTTAGATAATGCCCAAATTAAGCTGGCTTCTACTGGCGTAGTTTGATTATCTAATTCGTGTCCATAGAGACATAATCCGGCTTCTAAACGTAAAGAATCTCGTGCACCTAGGCCAATCATTTCCACATTTTCATCACCTAATAAAAGTCGCGCTAAAGCCTTAGCATGTTGATTGGGGACAGAGATTTCAAACCCGTCTTCACCAGTGTAACCTGAACGTGTAACAAAACAAGATACGCCATTTAACGTCAACGTTTTTGCCGTCATAAATACCATTTGACTAGATTCAGAATCTAACCTGGCCATGACTTCTGCGGCTTTAGGGCCTTGCAATGCCAATAACGCATAGTCATGCAATACTTCTATTTCACACGGCTCTGCCAAATAATTTGTTAGGTGTTTAATATCTTGTTGTTTGCAAGCGGCATTAACCACTAAAAACAGATGGTCTCCAGCATTCGTCACCATCAAATCATCCATTACGCCACCTTGCTCATTTGTAAACAAAGCATAACGCTGCTGACCTTTTGGTAAATCGATAATATCAACAGGCACTAATTGCTCTAAAGCCAATGCGGCATTATCACCTTTGATAATGACCTGTCCCATATGAGAAACATCAAATAGCCCAGCTTTTTCTCTAGTATGCAGGTGTTCTTTTTTTATGCCTAGCGGATATTGAACAGGCATGTCATAACCTGCAAAAGGGACAAGTTTTGCACCCAATTCTTGGTGCAGTGCGTGAAGAGGTGTAACTTGTAGAGTGGTATCGCTGCTTACCATAAACTTAGATTCCTTAGATATATTCGCAAACAACACATTTTTAAAGAGACCTTTTCACGAGATAGGTGCGAAAAAAAAATGAGGTAAAATTTGCCTGATTGCGGCGGAAAACGCAGGGAATAGCTACCTATTCGCAAGTTGTCGCCCAACGGAAGTGCCCTTGGGGTACAACAAAAATCAGGCAAATTTTAACCATTTTTACTCGTGCATACTCTCGTGCAAAGGTCTCTTAAAATAACTTTACGCAACTAAAACGCGAAAGTTCTATAAAAAATGTGAAATTTAAACGCAAATCGAACTTTTGATTCTACTGTTTTTTTAGGAAGGATGAAACGAGAATCGACCAATAATTATGTCTTTATTTTTATGGTCGATAAAGTGACATTTATGGCGTATTCATATTTTGTAATTGATTGTTTATTTGGTTGTTTATTTGATGACTTATTAACTGCTTATTGAGGCCTGCGCAAGAGTGTGCAACAAAAGAAAGGTTAGAACTGACGTCCAGCCAACATACCTAGCCAGACGGCGACTAAACAAGTAATCATGCTCACGGCAATATTCATTAACGCTTTATTCAATTCGCCAATTTCTATGTACTGCATGGTTTCAAAAGAGAAGGTAGAAAACGTGGTAAAGGCGCCTAGGAAACCAACCATAATGAAGGCTCGCCATTCTGTAGAAACGCCCAATTTATCAATTAACAAGACAGCGGCTAATCCCATAATAAAAGAACCCAACATATTAACTGACAAGGTTCCCCAGGCAAATTCACGCCCAAACCACTGGTAAACTTGGTGAGACATTGCAAATCTTGCCATGGCTCCCAAAGCACCGCCCATCGCAACGGCAAACCAACCTAGCCCAGTCATCATTTTTTTATCCTTTCTGTTTTTTTGAGACCTTTGCACGAGCGGGGCGCGAAAGAAAAATGTGATAAAAATTGTCTGATTTAGGCGAAAAATGTAGCTAATAGCAAGCTATTGGCAAGTTGTCGCCCAACGGAAGTGCCCTTGGGGTACAACAACAATCAGGCGGTTTTTAACCATTTTTATTCGTGCAACCGTCTCGTGCTAAGGTCTCTTATTATTTACGTCTTTTATAAATAGCATTTTCGTTCAATTGACGAAGATGCGCCATCTTTGCCGAAATTTTAATCTCTAAACCACGTTCAACGGGTTCATAGTAAGAAGTTTCTAACATATCATCCGGAAAGTAGCATTCACCCGCGGCAAAAGCTTCTGGCTCATCATGCGCATAACGGTAACCTTGACCGTAATCTAACTCTGCCATTAATTTAGTAGGCGCATTACGTAAATGCAAAGGGACTTCATGTGAACCATGTTCTTTAATATCTGCTAAAACCGCTTTATACGCCATATAAACCGCATTAGATTTAGGCGCTACAGCCAGATAAGTTGCGGCATGTGCTAAAGCTAAATCCCCTTCTGGGGAACCTAAACGCTCGTAGGCTTCTGCAGCATTAACCGCTACCTGAATAGCTTTAGGGTCAGCATTGGCAATTTCTTCACTCGCCATACGAATTAATCGGCGAGCCAAATAACGAGGATCGGCCCCTCCATCCAACATTCTTACTAACCAGTATAATGCGGCATTTGCATCTGAACCCCGAATAGATTTATGCAAAGCAGAGATTTGATCATAAAAGGCTTCACCACCATTATCAAAGCGTCTTACGCCACCTTGAATAACCTCTTTGCAATTATCTGTCGTTAATTTAACCAGGCCTGGTAGGTTTTGTTTTGCTTCATATTCGGCAAAATCCATCGCTTGTTCTAGACTATTTAAGAGTCGTCTTGCGTCACCATCAGCGGCTTCAATCATAAGTTCAGCAGCTTTCGCTTCTATTTCAATTTCAACATTAGCACCGTTTTCTACTAGACTATCATCACTATTTAAGTCGGCTTGCAGGAGCATCTTGCCACGTTCTAAAACAGTGGCTAACTCCTCCTCTTCTAGCGTTCTTAACACATAAACCTTTGCTCTTGAAAGCAAGGCATTGTTAAGTTCAAACGAAGGGTTTTCTGTGGTGGCACCTATAAACACAAAAGTTCCATCTTCCACAAAAGGCAAAAAAGCATCTTGCTGAGCTTTATTAAAACGGTGTACCTCATCCACAAATAATAGCGTACCTTGCTGAAACTGTTCGCGGTGTAATTTGGCTTGTTCAACTGCCGCGCGAACCTCTTTAACACCATCCAAAACAGCAGATAGACTAATAAACTGTAAGTCCGACTGTAAAGCAATCAACCTAGCCAAGGTGGTTTTACCCACGCCAGGTGGCCCCCAGAAAACCATGGAATGCAAACGCCCAGAATCTAACATTCGAGTTAAGGCACGCTTTTCTCCAAGTAGATGTTTTTGCCCTACATAATCATTTAATGCGGTCGGTCTTAATCGATCTGAAAGCGGTTGATAAACAGACATTACAAAGGTTCACCCACTAAATCTGCGCCTTCTGGGAGCTTAAATTGAAAGGTTTTATAGGGAATCACTTGATTGGATTGAATGTTCGAAAACCTTACTTTTGTAATATTATCGGCACTTTGGTACATCCATACTTGAGTCATCTCTCCATCTTTCATTCCAACTTCAATACTTTGAAAATACGTAGGTTGCTTAGGCGTTAAATTAAACCACTTGGTACCACTTTTATCACCTGATTCAATAATCATAAACTTGGATTGAATTGGCTCTTTATAGAGTAACCAACTTAATGGAAGCTCAGCTTTAACATCATCAATTGGACGCACGGTAACTTGATCTAAATCTTCGTCATAGACCCAGAGATTTTTACCATCAACCACTATTTTTTGTTCATTAGGTTTGGCGTATTCCCAAACTAATTGCCCAGGACGATTTAGCTCAAAATGGCCAATTGATGTGTTGGTTGAAAAGACCTCTTCGTCTGGCTGAGTTTGCACAAAATCGGCTTTGAAGGTTTGCAACTGGTTAACGTAATTTTGCAAATCCGCACCCAGGTTGTCTTTTTTAGCAAACACTTGCGAGCTAAATAGCAAGCTGCTGGAAATAATCAATACGCTAATTGAAGCTTTAAATAGTGCTTTCATGAATGGCTCTCTAAATATTAATTTTCTTGTGGTTTTGGGGCTAATACTTCTCGGTTTCCATTAGAACCGGCTGTAGATACGACTCCGGCAGATTCCATGGATTCAACAATACGAGCCGCTCGGTTATAACCTATTTTAAAACGTCGTTGAACCGATGAAATTGAGACTCTTCGCCCATTAACAACAAACTCTACCGCTTGGTCGTATAACGCATCTTGCTCACCGTCACTGTCAGCATTACCGCCATTTTCTGCAGCACTATTAGCTTGGGTAATGGCTTCTAAATATTGAGGTTTTCCTTGGCTTTTAATAAAAGATGCCACTCGGTGAACTTCTTCATCCTTCATAAAAGCACCATGAACTCGGCGAGGTGTACCTGAGCCAGGAGGCATAAATAACATATCTCCCATTCCTAGAAGCTGTTCAGCGCCCCCTTGATCAAGAATCGTACGTGAATCGATTTTAGTATTGACCATAAATGAAATACGGGTGGGAATATTGGCCTTAATCAAACCGGTAATAACATTAACCGATGGACGTTGTGTCGCTAAAATAAGGTGTATACCGGCTGCACGGGCTTTTTGGGCAATACGCGCAATAAGCTGTTCAACCTCTTTACCGACAACCATAATCATGTCGGCGAATTCATCGACCACAACAACAATATAAGGTAAGGGTTCTAAAGTTGGCGGTTCTTCGCCTAGTTCGTGACCAAAATTTGCCGCCTGCTGGTAAAGTGGGTCAATAATAGGCTTGCCACTATCTATGCCCTCTTTAACTTTTAAGTTAAATCCTGCAATGTTTCTCACGCCTAATTTAGCCATTAATTGGTAACGGCGATCCATTTCAAATACACACCAACGCAATGCATTGGCAGCATCACTCATATCGGTTACCACTGGCGTTAATAAATGTGGAATATCTTCATATACCGATAATTCCAACATCTTTGGGTCAACCATAATCAGACGAACTTCTTCTGCTGTACTTTTATACAACAAGCTCAAAATCATACTGTTAACCCCAACCGATTTACCAGAACCCGTTGTACCGGCAACTAATAAGTGAGGCATTTTGCCAATATCTGCCACCACAGGCTTACCGGCAATATCTCGACCTAAAGCGACCGTAAGAGGTGAAGACGCTGTCTGAAACTCATCAGAAGCTAACACCTCTCTAAAACCAACAATTTCACGCTGTTCGTTTGGTATTTCAATACCGACTACGGATTTACCAGGAATGACATCAACCACTCGCACCGATTTAACCGAAAGCACGCGAGCCAAATCTTTTGCTAAATTATTAATTTGACTGACTTTTACCCCAGGAGCCGGCAAAATTTCAAAACGAGTAACCACAGGACCGGGTTGCACAGATTCAACCTGTACCGTTACTCCAAACTCAAGCAGTCTTTGCTCAAGCAATCCTGATAAGGCGGTTAACTCATCTTTACTAAACCCTTCATCATAACTAGGTGCGGTGTCTAATAAATCTAACCTTGGTAATTGAGCTTTTTCAACAATAGGTGTACTGACTTTTGGGACTTCTTTTGTTCCGACGGTCAAACCTTTAGTTTCTTTTGTTTGAGTTAGAGGTTCTGCCGTTGAGAGTATCTCATGAGAAGTTGCTGTATATTCTTTAGAGTCAACGGGTTCCATTTTATTAAGGTCAATCGTTGGTTCACCGCTAATAGATTGAGTAGAATTTTTAGATTGAATGTCTTCTGTATTTTTATCAGTGGTTTGATCTGTAGTTTGATTTTTTGACTCTTTAGCTGGCAGAATTTTAGCTAACCACTGTTTTCTCGCTTCAGTGGCATCGTCGCCAGTTACCGGTATTTTAGCGACACTCTGTTTAACCTGAGATTGAATCTTGCTAACCTTATCCTTAACTTTTTCCGATTCCATGACTTTGTCTTGAAATAAACTTTTTACTTTTTCAGTCAATTTAATCGCAGACTCACCCGTAAATTCAATAATGGTTAACCATGAACAACTACTAAACATACTGAAAGCCAGCGCAAACAAAATCAACAAGACTAAAGTCGCCCCTAATAAATCAATAGAATGAACCAAGCCACTGCTTAATTCATAGCCTAAAACCCCTCCTGCAGAATAGGGCAATTGAATTAAGGCATTAGGTTGCATATATAAATTCGCTAGACCTGCTCCGGCTGAAATAAGCAAAAGGAGCCCAATTAAACTTAAAATAAACCTCAGATAATCTAATTCATTACCCGTTCGAATTTTAAGTGTGACCCAGCCAGCCAGCAAAATACCAAATGGGATTAAAAAGCCAAATACACCAAAAACATAAAGCAACATGGATGATAACCATGCACCAGTTTTTCCACCATAATTTTGAATATCTTGAACTTCACCCGCAGAGTCAAAACCGGAATCGGCAGGTGAATAACTAAATAGAACAATAAATAGAAAAAATGCTAAGCCAATACAACTTAACACCACGCCATCTTTCAATATCCAACCAAACCGTTTCATGGTGGTCACTTTTTCATTTGCTGGCGTAGCTAACTTATTTTCAGGTTTTGCTGATTTAAAAGACATGTAAAGAGACTTTTATCCTATTTCAAATATTTAAGAAGTTGAACTTGTTCAGTATTTTGGATAAACGCAATTTAGTCTCGTTTATCTTCTAAAAACTGCTAAAATTTTAGCATACATAAAGATGATAATCTGACTATAACCTTGATAGAGTATAAAGATAAGGCTGTCAGCATTCATTGTTAATTCACTTCAATATAATCACGATTTAATAATGTGATTCGTAAAAAGGAAATTGTTATGGCCACAAAACATTGCAAATTATTAATTTTAGGTTCTGGTCCTGCGGGATATACAGCGGCTGTTTATGCTGCTCGTGCAAACTTAGATCCGGTAATGATTACAGGAATGCAGCAAGGAGGTCAATTAACAACCACAACCGAAGTAGATAACTGGCCTGGTGATCCTGAAGGCTTAACTGGACCTGACCTAATGCAGCGTATGCAGAAACATGCAGAACGTTTTGGTACTGAAATTTTATTTGATCATATTCACACTGCAGAACTAGACCAAAAACCCTTTAAACTTATTGGAGACTCTGGCGAGTATACGTGTGATGCTTTGATTATTTCTACCGGTGCTTCAGCTAGGTATCTAGGGTTAGATTCAGAAGAAGCGTTTAAAGGTAAAGGCGTTTCTGCCTGTGCAACTTGTGATGGTTTCTTCTATCGCAATCAAAAAGTTGCTGTCATTGGAGGCGGTAATACTGCCGTTGAAGAAGCACTATACCTTTCTAATATCGCCGCAGAAGTCACTATTGTTCATCGTCGTGATAGCTTCTCTTCTGAAAAAATTCTTGCCAAACATATTCAAGAAAAAGCCGAAAATGGCAATATCAATATCGAATTTAATTCAACATTAGATGAAGTGCTTGGAGATAATATGGGTGTAACCGGTGTACGTTTAAAAAGTACAGAAACTGGAGAAACCAAAGAACTTGATGTTGCTGGTGTATTTATCGCGATTGGACACACTCCCAATACAAGTATTTTTGATGGCCAACTGGATATGCTTAACGGTTACATCAAAGTACAAAGCGGCTTACAAGGTAATGCCACTCAAACCTCCATTCCTGGAATTTTTGCCGCTGGTGATGTTATGGATCAGGTATATAAACAAGCAATCACTTCTTCTGGCGCTGGTTGCATGGCGGCACTTGATGCTGAAAAATATTTAGACAACTTATAATTAAAGACCTTTACGGTTTTATTAAAAAAACCTACCAGGCCTGGTAGGTTTTTTTAATAGCAGATTCAATTTCTTAAAGCAGTATTAACCCTTATTTCTCAAAAGGCATTTCAATGAAAAAGATTATTTTTTTATCATTAGGCTTATTTGCATACCAAAATGCAATTGCCGCTGAACCTCTAGCAACAACGGAACAAAAAGCCAGTTACACTTTAGGAGCTGACCTTGCAAAAAACTTTGCTAAACAAGGTTTAAATATCGATATTAAAGCTTTTACGCTCGGGCTTGAAGACGCCTTAAATAATAAAAAACCTCGTATTACTGAAAAAGAGATGATGCAAGCAATTACCGAAGTTAAAAAAGGTATGATGCAAAAACAAATCGCTAAACGTCAATCCGAAGGCAAGGCTAACCTTGATGAAGGCAAAGCCTACATGGCAAAAAATGCCAAAAACCCTGATGTAAAGACCTTAGATAATGGCATTCAATATAAAGTCATCAAGTCTGGTAAGGGCGAATCTCCTAAAGAGCATGATACGATTTTTGCTCACTATCAAGGATCTTTTATTGATGGAACGGTTTTTGACAGCTCATACAAACGTGGCACACCCCTAAAATTTAAAATGGGTAATGTCATCAAGGGCTGGGGAGAAGTTTTAAAACATATGAAACCTGGCGATAAGTGGGAAGTGGTTATTCCCTCAAATTTAGCCTACGGTGAAAAAGGTGCAGGAGAACGAATCGGACCAAACAAAACATTATTGTTCACGATTGAACTCATCCAATTTGACGCTACCAAATAAATACAATAAGCAAAAAAAAACCCGGTTAAGATAAACTCGACCGGGGGTTCCATAATAAGGGGAACAATCTTAGCTCTTTTAGAGGAGTGTTGTAATGAAACAACGCGCACATAATAATCTAACAAGCCAATCATATCAACAAATTCTAATATAAAAGTATGACGATATTTTGAAAGTCTCAATATTGTTAACACACTCTTTTTTATACATTCATCGACTCTAGCAATACTCCCCTAATACATCAATCATTTGTAGCACCTCATAAGCTGGCGTTTCATAAGGGTGAACACTCTTTAATGCAACCATTGCCGCTTTTATACACTCTTTTTTACAGACTAATTCCACCCTGTACTCTTCTACTTTTGACAGTTCATTTTGGTTACCTATATAAGCACAGCTTCCTTTTAAAGGTCTAAACTGCCCTTCTCCTTTTATTTGCCATGCACAACAATCATAATCACCAATATGGCCAGCACCGGCTTGAAACATTGCCTGCTTAACCACCTCAACATACTCTTCTGGTACAAAAAATATGATTTTAAACATAATTTATTCCTAAAAACGAAAATCAATCCCATAATTTAACTACAATATGAGACCTTTGCACGAAATAGGTGCGAAAGAAAAATGAGGGAAAATTTGCCTGATTGCGGCGGAAAACGCAGGGAATAGCTAGCTATTCGCAAGTTTTTCAACAAAAATCGGGGAAATTTTAACCATTTTTACTCGTTCATACTCTCGTGCAAAGGTCTCAATATGTGCCACATCTTTTAGAGATCTTTGAAAAGGTCTCTATAAATTATAAAAAACTTAAAGTGTCTTTTTCAAAGATCTCTTTAAAATGGATTTAACCAAAATCCAAGCAAAAAAAGGACGTTAAATGCGCTTATTACTTGTCACTTATGCTGTTATTCTTATCCTTGGCATTACTGCTATGCTAACAGGTCTTTACCACTTAGCGAATATTGCCGGGTTTATTTCTGCCGTTGGTTTTATGATTGTCTTTTTTAAAGACAGACCAGATGAAGAACCTGAGATGCAAGTTAAGATGCGTCGTTATTGGTATGTGGTTTTTGCGACGGGGATTATTTTTAGCTTAATTTTTGGAAGTCTTTGGAACAATCACATGGGCAATATGGCTATGTAAATATAAGCTTTAAACAGGCTTATTGATTCATATAAACCAAAAATCCCGCAAAAAAGCGGGATTACAATAATTTTTAAACAAATTGAGGTTTTGTCTTATCTTAGAATAACTCTATTTCACCCTCATCCATCGTCTCTGTATTAACTCGACTCATACGAGTTTCTTGAATTTCTTCTCTTTTTTGATGTATTTTGGTTCTAAACTCTTCAATACGTTGTTTGTGTTCACTTTCAGATTGAGCTGGAGATTGTTGACTTTCTTCAATAAACTCTCTAATTTCACCTGAAAATTGATTCAGCTTTTGCAAATGACTCATCACTTGTTCAACTAACTGCCTAACAATATCTTCAAACTGTAAAGAACGCACAGCGTTAGAAACACTCAGCTCAATTTCAGAAATCATCCCAGAAACATCTCCTAACTTAGAAGATATTCCACCGTTCATCTCTTCAAGGTCACCCAACATAGTTCCAACTTTATTTTGAGAAGATACGGCATGTTCCATATCTTTACTTGCGGTTTCACTTACAATACTTCTGACTTGGTCAACCGTTACTCTTGCTTGTTCAGCTTGTTTACGAATTTGTTCATTTAATACATTTGAATTTAAAGAGAGTTTACGAACTTCATCGGCAACCACGGCAAATCCTCGTCCAGCTTCCCCTGCTCTAGCAGCTTCAATAGCAGCATTTAACGCTAGTAAGTTTGTTTGATCGGCAATCCCTTTAACATCTTCAAGAAGGTGGAAGATAGACTCTATTTGCCCGACCATTTCATCAATTTTTGCAACTGTCTGGTTACTACGCTCACTAGCATTGGTAAGTAAGTCAATTAAATACTGTAAAACCACTTTAATTTCTGATGAAAACTTTTGAATACTCATTTCATCAGAGTCTTCGCCTCCACCCAAATTATCCAAGAGTGAAACCACAAGCTGATACTCTGCTTGAGTTTGTTCATGTAAGCCTGAAAAGCTTCCATTTAACGTTTCAATCGCCTCTGACACCAAGGTCTTCACCTGAAGAAGTTCTTCATCAACAATGCCTACTTCTTGGGAAATGACCGCATCGACATCATTCATAATAAGGCGAAGAGATTCATCTGCCGTAATCACCTTAAGCATGGCTTCTTTATCATATCCTTTAACGGCTGTTTGAACTGCAGGAGCGGGCACATGCTGACTTTCATCCTTTTGTGTATTGACATTCGCTTTGGCAAAATTTGCCACCAGCACAGTCCATATAACAGAGACTAAGACAAGCATAATAGCGCCTATATACGGGATTCCCATAAAACTTACAACCACACCTAGCAACGTAAATAACCAGGCGGGCCAATAGGTTTTAATCATATCAAGCATGATAATCTTCCTTGAAGCTATCTCGTTTAAAACATGTTTTCACTTGCTAAAACTTAATAAGCTATTGAATAAATAAAAAGGGTTTGTGCTCTGATAAAGCAGGTAATATGCCAAGCCTCACCCTAGAATGAAACGGTAAACAATAAGCTTATACATTCAAAGAGGCCTGTGCAATAAACGAGTGCAAAGGTCTCTATAAGAGACCTTTACGCGAGAATATGTACAAGTAAAAATGGTCAAAATTCACCTGATTTTTGTTGGAAAACTTGCGAATAGCTAGCTATTCCCTGCGTTTCCCGCCGCAATCAGGTAAATTTTTCCTCATTTTTCTTTCGTACCTATCTCGTGCAAAGGTCTCTATAAACATAAAAAAACCTATGGTTTATCAATGAACCACAGGTTTTAGATTTTTTGAATATTCAATTATTGTTTTATGAAATATTTTATCAGAACTTTCTAGCTTTCTAGCGGCCAGAAAGCTCCATAATCTTACTGGCAACATTTTCTAATGGCAAAACGAAGTCTGCCGCACCTATCTTAACGGTCTCTCCTGGCATTCCCCATACCACGCTAGTTTTTTCATCTTGAGCCATGGTTGGCGCACCGGTTCCTTGTAATTCTTTCATACCGGTAGCACCGTCTGCCCCCATACCGGTAAGCATCACACCTATTGCATTAGGTCCAACATTCTCTATAACACTTTTTAACATAACCTCTACTGATGGCTTATGTCGATTGACCGGAGGTCCATCATTTAAACGACAAACATAACGCGCCCCATCACGCGCAATTAACAGGTGTTTATCCCCAGGTGCAATATAAACATGCCCCGGCAAAATTTGCTCGCCATCTTCAGCTTGTGTCACGGTCATTTCTGTAATGGTATTCATACGTTTAGCAAAGGGTAAGCTAAATGCTGCTGGTATATGTTGAGTTATAACCATGCCTGGTGCACTTGCCGGCAACCTCATTAACACTTCTTTTATTGCTTCCGTGCCCCCTGTTGAAGCACCTAAAGCAACAATTTTATCAGTTGTTCTAAAATGGCGGCTACTAAAGCTTGGTTTGGATGCAGCAGAGTCTATTGATTGAGTTGTTTTTGTTGTGGAAATACTCGATGAGGCTATAGTTGGTTTTCGGGTTTGGTTGGCAACATAACGTGCATATTGACGTTCTAACATCATTCGACTCACTCTTGAGGCGGTCTTAACCTTTGAGCATATTTCAGAAGTATATGCTTCAAAGGTATGAGCTAAGTCAATTTTAGGTTTGGTCACAAAATCAACCGCCCCTAAATCCATTGCTTCAAAAGTGACATCGGCCCCTTTTTCAGTTAGCGTTGAAACCATAACAACAGGAACAGGATGCAATCGCATTAAGTTTTTTAAAAATGTAACACCATCCATTTTCGGCATTTCAACATCCAGCGTCAAAACATCTGGATGCAGTTGTTTAATTTTCTCTCTTGCATCAAAGGGGTCTGATGCGGTTCCAATAACCTGTAATGCAGGATCACTTGACAACATCTCTTCAAGCATTTGTCTGACTAATGCGGAATCATCAACGATTAAAACTTTAATTGGCGTATTCACTGGATACCCTTAATATTAAATTAGTATTGGTGGTTATTTCACTTTTTTATAAATGGTTTGCCCTAATAGTTCAAAACGGTCGCTTACTTTATACAAAGACTCAGAATGACCTATAAACAAGTGCCCATTGTCAGGAAGCCTATCCGCGTAACGGCTAAAGAGTTTAGTTTGAGTCGGTTTATTAAAATAAATAACGACGTTTCTACAAAAAATAACATCAATAGAATCTTTTATTGGCCAATCATTCATCAAATTTAACTGTCCAAATTCAATAATATCTTGTAGTTCTGGCTTAACTTTAACAAAACCAGCCTGGGAGCCTGAACCTTTTAAGAACCAACGTTTCTTACGCTCTTCGCTGACACCTTTAAGACGATCCGTTTTATAAACCCCCATTTGCCCAGTATTGACAACATTAGAATCTAAATCGGTAGCAATAACTTTTGCATCCCATCCCGGAGGCATAGACTCTTTTAGAACAATCGCAATAGAATAGGGTTCCTCTCCTGTTGAACACCCTGCAGACCAGATGCGTATTTTTTTAGAGCTTGAATTTGATTCTACCAGGCCTGGTATAACCGTTTTAGCCAAATAATCAAAATGGTGATTTTCTCTAAAGAAAAATGTTAAATTTGTCGTAATCGCATTGATTAAATGAACAAATTCCGCTTCACCCTGACTATCGACAAAATCTAAATATTCAGAGAAACTTTGCATATTTAAAAAGCGAATACGCTTAGATAATCGGTTATAAACTAGATTTTTTTTCGAATCATTTAAATCAATGCCGGCAAAATCATACACAATGGTTTTAACACGGCCAAAATCTTGATCTTTAAAATCAAACTCTCGTTCACTCATTCTTTGAACACTCATATATAAATAGAGACTTTTGCACGAGAGTATGTACGAGTAAAAATGGTTAAAATTCACCCGATTTTTGTTGAAAAACTTGCGAATAGCTAGCTATTCCCTACGTTTTCCGCCGCAATCAGGCAAATTTTCCCTCATTTTTCTTTCGCACCTATCTCGTGCAAAGGTCTCAAATAAAAATTAAAAGCAATAAATTACCTTAATAGAATTAAGCTTATCACTTGATATGCTTATTTTGTACTCATAAATTGTATTTAGTCGGGACTAAATCGCTCAACCGACAAATATTAAATATAATTGTCAGATATTCCTTGCAAGTAAAGCTTTTTTAATTTTGAATTAAACGATGGTTACCGTATCCAATAATTTAATCCAAGCAAATGCATTAACAGTTAAATCTAATGCGCCATTGTCAAACTTACTTCAAGTAGGCCAATTATTAACGGCTACCATAAAACCGTTAAGCAATAATCAAGCTCAATTAAACATTGGCAATCAAACTTTTATTGCAAATACCAAACAACCGGTTACTCAATCAGGCACTGTTCAAGTTAAAGTGAATCAGGTATCCCCTGAAATTAAATTATCAATTACCCAACCACAAGCCAATACAAGCGGTAATTCAAATACTCCAAATGTAGCACAAAGTGCTTATCGGCAATTTATACCCCTTCAAGCACCATTATCTCAAGTGTTTCAACAAATTAACCTCTTGCAATCTTTGCCGCCTAGCCTTCAAATCCCGTTACAACAGTTATTGGATCAAGCAACCAAAAAAAACTTAACATTAAATGCCGAGAGTTTAAAACAAAAGCTCAGTGATAGTGGGCTATTTCTAGAATCAAAATTAGCCTCTCCATCCAAAAAAGAGTCTTCAGCCACACTGAAAAATGACCTAAAAAATCAAGTTCTTCAGTTACAACAGCAAGTTTCTGAACTACAACAACAAAAACCTTCTACTAGTTTAAACAAACTGGCTAACTTGCTTAATCAAGCTTTAAGCCGACTGACCGTTCAACAGGTACAACTTTTTGAAAACCCATTGGTCACTCCTTTAGAAATGCCTTATGAAAGTTCACCCAACCATATCAAAGACAATATAGAGTTTAGAAAAATCCAACAACACAAAAATAATCAATGGGAAGCTTATATTGATTCAACACTTGATGAAGGTCTACTTTCCGTAAAACTAAAGCTGTCAGAAAATGGCAATATTGATTGTTACTTATGGTGCGAGACTGAAACTTTACAAGACAAGGTAGTTAATCAGCTAGATACTCTTAAACAGGCTTTAATTGCTAATGATCTCACCGTGAATAACATTCAAATTTCTGCCCAAAAGCCTGTTAAGACAGATAACTCGACTAAAATGGCCTTAATTGACATTAAAATTTAAAACCTGACTAAACAACCATTTAAAAATTGGCAGCATAATTGCTTTACTCTTTTCATACTATAAAAGGGCATTAGTTCAATACTCTTTTATAACGTTTTATTAAAAATGTTTTATTAGGAATGTTTTAATTAACTAAACCCAACCTATCAATTTATAATGTAATGTTTATCATTTAAGATAATTTTGATTAATTTTAATATTAAAACTAGCAAATCAAAGAGAGATAGCCAACATGGATAAAAACTTGGATGCTATTCAAGAGCACATAGAGCAAAACGAAGCCGTTGATGATCAAGTATTAAGCTTTGTATTAGGCAGCGAAGAATATGGCGTTGATATCCTGCGTGTTCAAGAAATTACAGGTTGGGAAAAAACCACAGCAATTCCTAACACCCCAGATTATGTCATGGGAGTCATTAATTTAAGGGGTTCTGTAGTACCGATTGTTGACTTAAGAGTTCGATTTGGTTTGCAAGACCTAACCTACAATGATTCAACGGTTGTGATAATTGTACGTTCACAAGATGCCAGCGGTTCTCAAAAAATCATTGGACTGGTTGTTGACGGTGTTTCAGATGTCTATTCTTTAAAAGAGAGTCAACTTCAACCCTCTCCAGAAATGGCTGGTACCATTCACACAGAATATGTAAATGGACTGGCAACTGTTGCCGATAAAATGGTAATTGTTTTACATGTAGACCAGTTAATTAATGATGGTATTTTAACCTACATAAAAAAAGCCTTAAATATAGAATAACCGACGGTATAATGTTCAAAACTTAGTCAAAACTTAACTATATTTAAATATACAATTTCAAAAAAGTGAGAGTAGTGAGATGTCAAAAATCTTAGCTGTGGATGATTCTAAATCGATGAGACAAATGGTAAGCATGTCCTTAAAATCTGCCGGGCATGATGTAACTGAAGCTGAAGACGGTGCTGTTGCATTAGAAATCGCAAAACAAAATCATTTTGATTTAATTGTGACCGATATCAACATGCCAAACATGAATGGTATCGAATTAATCACTGCACTTAGAGCTATGCCAAATTTTAAATTCACACCAATACTTTGTTTAACTACCGAGTCTTCTGGTGACATGAAAACAAAAGGTAAAGAAGCTGGTGCTACTGGTTGGATTGTTAAACCTTTCAGCCCAGAAAAATTACTTTCCGTTATTAACCGAGTGCTTTAAATCTCTTAACTTTGATAGGGGCTATATCATGAGCGATGCCATTCAACTTCCAGAAAGCTTAACTATTCATCATATTGATGCTCAATATAATGAGTTAAATAAACAATTTAATGATGCTGGCGACCAAATTGAAATTGATGCCTCTACATTAGAAACAATTGATACTTCTGGACTGCAAAGTTTATTAGCCCTAGTCAATACTGCTAACGAAAATGGTAAAAATGTTGTTTGGCAAAACACGCCAGAAATACTCACGACCAGTGCCAAAAAGATTGGTATTGAAAAAGCATTATCTTTTTAAAAAAAGCGGTTTTAACCGCTTTTTTTATGTCTAAAATAGTTAATTCCAAACCACTTCTTCGAAAATTCTCATGAGTAAAAAAGAAAACCTAGCAGATGATCTAGCTATTTCACTCGAATATGAAGGAAGTGGCGCACCAAAAGTCACAGCTAAAGGTCGAGGTTATATTGCTCAAGAAATTATTGAAGCCGCCAAAGCCAACAACATCCCTATTCAACAAAATGAAGAACTCGTTGAATTACTCAGCCAAGTTGAACTAGACCAAGAAATTCCTGAAGCTTTGTATGAAGCGGTTGCTCAAGTGTTAATCTTTGCTTATCAGTTGAGTGGTAAAGAACCTTTAAAAAAATAGGGTATATGTATTTTATGATTGATTAAATAAATCTTTTAACCACGAAGACACGAAAGCACGAAGATTTCTAATATTTAATACCAGCTTAAATTTAACGAATAACCACATTAAACGTAATAAATTAATCGCTTTTAAAGTTTACAAATACAGAGCTTATAGAAATAACTTATGTTCGTTAGGCTATGATTTTCTAATCACTTTTATTTATTTTTTTTATCTTCGTGCCTCTGTGTCTTCGTGGTTAATTTTTACAATACTGGATAATCAATCACAAAATATGGATACCCAAAAAATAAAGCTTACTCCTGTCTAAATTCTAATCGTTCTGTTTTACCTTGTTTAGTGCAATAAAAAACCGCTTAAAAGCGGCTTATCAACAATCATTACGTTAAAACTCAATTTTATCTACGAAAATAAATTATCTATTTCAATCAATATAATCACATTATCTTCAAAGTGAGCAATGCTTTGAATATATCTTGATGCATTCTCTTTTGTCGCTGATAAAGCTTCAAAACGATTTTCAGGAATATCTTTAACTTCCATCACAAAATCAACTAACATTCCAACAGTGCGTTCATCATCAAGTTCCACAATAATAATTCGAGAATGATCCGTCACTTCTTTTGAAGGCATTCCAAATATAATTCGAGTATCAACCACAGTTACAATAACGCCTCGAACATTGATTACCCCAAGAATATGATAATCTGCTCCCTCTACTTTACGAATATTACCCACTCGTAAAACTTCTCGTATTTTTTTGACATGAACACCATAAATTTCATCTTCCATGGTAAATAATACACAACGCGCACTTGGCCCTGTATATTCATCTTCTTCCATAGCTGTCATTGAAGATACTGATGTAGATAGGTTTTCTTTTACCATTTCCATCTCAATCTTTCCTTATTGAAAACGCTGAACAACGCCAGGTAAATCTAGAATTAACGCGATATTTCCGTTGCCGGTAATAGTAGCTCCTGCATAGCCATCAACATGCTTTAACCCTACTCCAAGCGGCTTAATAACAACTTCTTCTTGACCATTTACTTGCTCTACAACTAAACCTGCTCGCTGATTACCAACAGAAACAATAATCACTTTATCCCCGCGATAATCCTCTTTTACAGTCTGCGGTGAAAGCCACTCTGATAAAAAATACAACGGGATACTGCGTTCTCGTAAACGAACCATCATTTGTCCGTCAATCTTATTGGTTTTACTACTGTCAAAATCAAATATCTCTTGCACACTTGTTAATGGTATTGCATAACTATCTTCACTAAATGAAACCATTAATGTAGGCAGAATCGCTAACGTAAGAGGAACACGAATACTAATTTCTGTTCCCTTTCCTAAAACAGAGTGAATATCAATACTACCATTCAATTTGGTAATCATATTCTTAACAACATCCATCCCTACGCCACGACCAGAGATATCACTAATGGTTTCAGCGGTTGAAAACCCTGCTGATAAAATTAGTTCAAACGCTGATTTATCATCTAGCTGATTTGCACTAATTTCATCCATCATGCCTTTTTCAACCGCTTTTCGGCGTAACATATCAGGATCCATACCTTTTCCGTCGTCCGTAATAGACAACAGAATATGATCACCTTCTTGCTGAGCAGCCAAAATAACCGTTCCATTTTTTGGCTTTCCACTTGCTACTCGATCATCCGGCATTTCAACGCCATGATCTACTGAGTTTCTAACTAGGTGAACGAGTGGATCAGCAAGTGCTTCCACTAAATTTTTATCTAAATCGGTATCTTCACCTTGAAGTTCAAGATCAATTTCTTTACCTAACTTTCTAGCTAAATCACGAACCACTCTAGGAAAGCGACCAAAGACTTTTTTAACTGGCTGCATTCTTGTTTTCATCACTGACGCTTGCAAATCAGTTGTCACATGGTCTAAATTGCCTACTGCATTAGAAATATCTTCAAGATCTTGATCGGCCCCTCTCAAGGTCAATAAACGATTACGAACCAACACCAACTCACCCACTAAATTCATAATCTCATCAAGTCTTTTTGTATCAACACGAACGGTGGATTCCGTGTTATTTTTTGGTGCTGCTTTAGCTGGTGGTGTTTTTGGAGTTGAGCTCGCTGCAGGCTTGGGAGCGGGAGGAGTTGAAGGATTTGATGCTACAGGAGCAGATACTGCTTCAACTTTTGGCTGGGTTTTTTCTGATGATTCGGAATCTCTTTGATTTAATAAAGCTTCAAATTCATCATCCGTCATATCACCATCAGGATCAACCCCTTCTGGTAAAGCGAGTTTAGAGGTGCTTGAATCTGCTACATTGTCATTTGAAGCTGAATCACGTTGATTCAGTAAAGCTTCAAATTCTTCATCAGTCATATCTCCATCGGGATCAACGCCTTCAGCTAAAGACAATCCCGTGTTTTCAGATGAATTATCAGAAGCCCCTCCTGAATCTCTTTGATTCAACAAGGCTTCAAACTCTTCATCTGTCATATCACCATCAGGATCAACTCCTTCTGCTAATTGAAGACTACTTTCTTGTTTAGGCGCTTCGACAACAGGAGCGGCATTACCTTTGGTTAAAGCGTCAAGATCAACAAGAAGTTGAGGATTATTTGCAGGAAGCTCTCTTTCTCCGTCATTTAAGCGTTCAATCGAATCGCTAATAACATCAAAAGCACGTAATATGACATCTGCCGCTAGGGCATCATAGCTAACATCACCGTTGCGTATTTTATCGAATACATTTTCAGCTCTATGGCAAACTTCAATTAAAGGCGTAATCCCTAAAAAACCAGCGCCACCTTTAACGGTGTGAAAGCCTCGAAAAACAGCGTTAAGTAAGTCTGCATCAGTGGGTGAATGCTCTAAGTCTACTAACTGTTCATTTAGTTGATCCACCAATTCAGATGCTTCAACTAAAAAGTCTTGTAAAATCTCTTCATCCACAGTGTTCACCTCTTGGTAATTCTTAAAGCCGATATTTCTTAAAATAGTGTGATCGGACTAATTTACCAAATTTTATAGCAATCACTATGCCATTTAAATTGCCATGTAATCACTATAAGATCTTTGCGCGAAAGTATATACGAGTGCAAATGGTTCTGGGTAACCCTTGAGGGTAAAAAAACCTAACTCTTGTTTATATTCTTGGTTAAAAATATCGCTATAAAAAATCAAACAACCTAAATCCCTAGGTCACTTAACAAGTCATCAATATCGTCTTGAGATTCAACTATATCCTTTTTTGCTTGCTGAGAAACATTGGGGCCAACGCCTTTCATTTCTGCTTGATGTTTATTTTCAGAACTTTCTTCTTTATCAGGAATACTATGGTAGTCATGGCTTGACTGATCAATCAACTCAATCAAACTTTGCTCTAAAGAACTAATTATTAAAATAACTCTATTTAAAACCTGACCCGTAAGATCTTGAAAAGATTGTGCAAGCATAATATTTGTCAATTTAGAGGCTACTAAATTCAGTTCAGGTTTTAATGTTTCTAAGAATTTCTCAGGTATTTCATTTTCTAATAAAACATTTACACCATCTAAACACTGTAATGCTTGTTCTGCTTCATCTAAAGTCTTATTACTGGCTTCTTCGGTTGTCTGTATTACATACTGTAATCGCTCTGTGGCATCAGGAATATCGTGTTTTGTTTGCATTAACAGACTAGTATCATTCAGTTCATCAAGCGTTTGATGTAGATTAGTTGTTAATTCACTAACCTGCTGATATAACTCAGATTCTCTAATATTCGTCATTGTATCAATAATACTTTCTACTTTAGAAAAGTCTTCAGTTTGAAGCGCTAAAACTAAATCTTGCGCCATATCAAGCGTTATCTGAGTTGAAAAGGTCATATGGTTATCCTTAAATAAAAACCTATATAGGAAAAGCTAATTTATAAAATAAAGAGAGCTTTGAGGATTTGATTTGATTACTACAATTTAGCCGACATAAATAATATTTACCATCAGTTATTAAAATTTTGCAGTATTTCATGAATATTTTGGTTAAGAGTTGCCGCCGTAAAAGGTTTAACAATATAAGCATCTACTCCGGCATCAGAGGCTTCTAAAATTTGCGAACGTTTAGCTTCTGCGGTAATTAATAAAAAGGGGGTATCTTTAAGGTTTACATCAGATCTAACTTTTTTTAGTAATTCTATGCCGGACACTTGAGGCATATTCCAATCACTAATAATAAAATCATATTTTCCAGTTTGGATCATAGGCCAAGCGGTTTCACCGTCATCAGCCTCATCATGATGATAAAAACCCAGCTCATTAAGTAAATCTTTAACAATTTTTCGCATGGTTGAAAAGTCATCAACAACCAAAATTTTTAAATCTCTATCAATATGCACACAATAATCCTAATGAGCTTTAAAATTATATCCAGTTAACCATTCTAGAACGTATGCGCTTTATGGCCTGACTATGAATTTGACTGACTCTTGATTCACTGACTTCTAAAACTTCACCAATTTCTTTTAGGTTTAGTTCTTCATCATAATATAGAGCCATGACTAATTTTTCTTTTTCAGGAAGGTTAGTGATTTCTTTTGCTAAAGCGTCTTGAAAACCATTCTCTACCAACTCTCCAAAAGGAGTTGAGGCTTTAGCAACCATTCTTCCTTCTGAAAGCTCTTCATGATCAGGCTCATCAATGGATAACAATTGAACAGAATTTGTATCTTGCAAAATATGATAATACTGCTCTATGTCAACCCCCATCTCGTCAGCAATTTCACCATCCCTAGCCTCTCGACCAAAATGTGCTTCTACTTTAGAAATAGCTTCGCTGACTTCTCGAGATTTTCTGTGAACGGAGCGTGGCGTCCAGTCTCCTTTACGAATTTCGTCCAACATCGAGCCACGAATACGGATTCCTGCATAGGTTTCAAAGCTTGCACCCTGGTTAGCATTGAACTTCTGCATAGCTTCAATAAGTCCAATAATACCCGACTGAATCAAATCATCTACAAAAACACTATCCGGCAAACGCCCCTTCAAATGATAAGCAATTCGTTTTACTAATGGCAAATAGGACTCTAAATCCTTCAATTCATTATTGGATTGCTTTTGTACTTGTTTGTAAACGTTTGTGCCAGTCATTGTCTTATTGGTGCCTTGTTTAACGCCCAGATTGAAATAAATTTTCTACAAAAAATTGTAAATAGCCAGTTACCCCTCTAGGAATAGGCCAGGTTTCTATTTTATTTGCCATCCCTTTAAAAGCTTTAGCCGCTAAACTATTCGGACGGTACACTGTTACAGGAACTTGTTTTTGCACAGCTTCACGTAAATCATGATCAAATGGTACGGTGCCTAAATAATCGATACTTACGTCAAGAAACTGCTCACAAACTCGAGCAAATTTTTCATAAAGCTGTTGACCATGAGCAGGAGTTCTACTCATATTAGCCAACAATCTAAATTTAGATAAATTGTAGTCACGGCTCAACACTTTAACTAATGCATAAGCATCAGTAATTGAGGCGGGTTCATCCGTTACAACCACAACTACTTCCTGTGCCGCTCGACAAAAACTAATCACACTATCGGCAATACCGGCAGCGGTATCTACAACAAGAATATCAAGTTCATCACTTAATTCTGAAAAGGCATTAATAATGCCTGCATTTTCCATTGCACTCAGTTGTGCCATACGACGAACACCTGATGCCGCAGGAATAATCTTTAAACCACCAGGACCCTCAACAATGACTTCTTGCAAGGTTTTTTCGCCATCTAAAACATGTGAAAGATTATACTTAGTTTGCAATCCAAGCATAATGTCTACATTAGCTAACCCCATATCCGCATCCATCAACAAAACGCGATTACCTTGCTGAGCTAATGAAATACCTAGATTAACAGAAACATTTGTTTTACCAACTCCACCTTTACCACTTGCAACCGCTATAACACGGACTGGCTGAGGAACTGAATCATTTGACTGTGTTTTATTTGCATGCATCGCGCGTAACCCTGCTGCTTGGTCATTGAGCATCTGAAATCTCCTTACCCATTCCTAAACGGAATGCTTGCTCACTATTTTTATGTTGTGTGTTTTGTTGTCCTAAGACGATTGCTCGGTCAATCAATTCTCTTGTCCTCACCGGCTCTAAGTCTTCTGGAACTCTTTGTCCATTAGACATGTAAATAATAGGTAATTGATCTTCAATTAAGACTGTTAACACATTACCCAATTGTACCGCTTCATCAACTTTGGTCAAAATACAACCGGTTAATACAACCTCACTAAATGATTTTACTATATCTTTCATTACAGATAATTGTGTTGCGGCTGACATCACTAAATAATTTTTAACCGTTGTCACCCCTTGATGACCCGATGTAATTTGTTGCGATAACTGCAAATCTCTTTGACTCATTCCTGCGGTATCAATCAAAATTAACTTTTTATTGTTTAACGAAGTTAACAATGCATAAAGTTCACCTTGTGTCTTTGCGATATGAACAGGAACATTAATTAGCTCTGCAAACGTTTTTAACTGAGCCTGAGCACCAATCTTATAACAATCTGTTGTAATTAATGCCAGTTCGCTTGGACTATTTCGCATAACAAAACGACTTGCCATTTTTGCAATGGTCGTTGTTTTACCAACACCTGTTGGACCCACTAAAGCAACAATGCCACCTTTTTCAAGAATATCGCGTTCTTCTGTTGGAATATCTAATTCAATTTTTGCTAATAATCTTGACCAGGCCTGCTGATTAATAACTGGCAAGCCATTCACTAATTTTTCACTTAAATCCCAACCTAAACCCAGCTGCAACAACCTTTTTAACAAATCAACCTTAGCGGGATCATTATGCTCACTTTGCCCCCAAGCTAATCCAGAAAGTTGGTTTTCCAACATATTCTTGACCGCTTTCAATTCATCAGCCATATGAGCTAATTCTGCCGAGCTATTTACCTGCTGTTGTATCGGCTGGTTTTGTGAAACTTCTGGCGATTGATAAGTACTTCCACTATGTAAAACAGGCTGTTCAGCATGAGACGCATTCGAATCGGGATCGAGTGCCGCAACCACTTCTACACCATCATCGGTATCTTTAGTTGAAAGGATCACCGCATCATCACCATGCTCTTCTTTAACTAAATTCATCGCCTTGCGCATATTTGGTGCGAAATAACGTTTAATTTTCACATTAGCCTCCCTGTCCTACACTGGCGACAACACTAATCTGTCGGTTTTCTGGCACTTCTGAATAAGCCAAAATATATAAATTAGGTAAGCTATATCTAAATAATCTTGCTAGTTGTGAGCGTATTTGCGGTGCTACCAGCAATACCGCAGTCTGCCCTGTTACTTCTAACTTCTGAGACTCTTCTTTTAGAGTAGCATGCAATCTTTCTGCCAGGCCTGGTTCAATAGCTAACTGCCCTTCAGGTGCCCCCTGGGCTGCTTGGAGCAATAACTGTTCCAAGCTTGGTTCAAGAGTTATCACTTTAAGTTCTTGGTCTTGGCCTACAATGTCTTGAATAATCGAGCGGCCTAGAGCCGTTCTTACATGAATAGTAAGTTCAGTTGCGCTTTGTGTTATTGACGATTTATCGGTCAAGGTTTCTAAAATGGTACGCATATCTCTAATAGAAACTTTTTCTTGTAATAGGTTTTGCAACACTCTAACCACCGTTGCTAAAGGTAACTTATCTGGCACAAGCTCTTCTACTAGCTTAGGCGAATTCGCTTTTAATTTATCCAGTAATTGTTGCGTTTCATCATGCCCTAATAACTCAAAGGCATAGTCTTGTACTAATTGGCTAACATGCGTAGCAACCACAGTACTTGCATCAACCACGGTGTAACCTAATGCCTGAGCTTGATCTTGATCTGACGACGTAATCCACACCGCCTCTAAACCAAAGGTTGGATCTTTTGTTGCAACACCTGGAATTTCTCCAAACACCTGACCAGGGTTAATGGCTAATTCCTTATCGGGGAAAACCTCTCCCTCTCCAGAAGGAACCCCCATTAACATAACTCTATATTGATTAGGTTTTAAATCAAGGTTATCTCGAATATGAACCGGTGGAACCAAAAAACCGAGCTCTTGTGAAACTTTTCGTCTTACCCCTTTAATACGATCTAATAATTGCCCATTTTGTGCTTGATCCACCATTGGGATAAGACGATAACCCACTTCTAAGCCTAGAGCATCTATAGATTGAACATCATCCCAGCTTAAATCAGCGGGTTTTGACTCCTCCTCTATTTCATCAGGAATGACAGGTTCCTCTTGTTCTAGATTTTTTTGCTGTTTATGGATTAAATATGCTCCTCCTCCTGCAACACTTGCAAAAGCAAGGAAGGCAACATTAGGCATTCCAGGAATTAGTCCTAAAAAGCCAACAACGCCTGCCGCTGTTCCTAAAGCTTTAGGGCTAGAGAACATCTGTATTTGCATCTGTTCGCCCATATCTTTTTTGTCACCACCGGTTACTCTGGTAACAATAATGGCTGTTGCGGTGGACAATAACAGAGCCGGTATTTGTGCAACTAAACCATCACCCAGCGTCAAAATTGTGTATACCTGGGCGGCATCCGCAAATGAAAGGTCATGCTGCCCAACCCCTATTGCAAATCCACCTATTAAGTTAATAAACAATATGATAATTCCGGCAACGGCATCTCCTCGAACAAATTTACTCGCACCATCCATAGAACCGTAAAATTCTGCTTCTGTTGCAATTTCAGAACGTCGCACCTGAGCTTGTTCTTGAGTAATTAAACCTGCATTTAAATCCGCATCAATTGCCATTTGCTTACCCGGCATCGAGTCAAGGGTAAAACGAGCACTTACTTCAGCAACGCGGCCTGCACCTTTGGTAATAACCACAAAGTTGATAACAACGAGTATTGCAAAAACAACCATACCAACGGCATAATTTCCGCCAATAACAAACTCACCAAATGCCTCAATGACTTGACCCGCAGAGGCACCACCATTATGACCCTCAAGTAAAATCACTCGCGTAGAAGCGATATTTAAGGATAGTCTAAAGAGAGTTGCTAAAAGAATAATGGTCGGGAAAATGGCAAAATCTAGTGGACGTTTGGCATAAAGCGTCACCATCAGCACCACCAGAGAAAGTGCAATATTAAAAGTAAAAAATACGTCTAATAGGAATGCCGGCAAAGGGATGGTAACCATACCCAATAAGGCCAATACAGCGATAGGGATTCCTAAACCACTGCTCAAGTTTGCCTTAATTTTGCTAATTAATTGTTTAAAATCCATTAAGTAACTTTAGCATCCTAAAAAATGGGACATTCACATCAGTCTCATTCTGTTTTCATATCATCAGGAATTGGCAAATTTGCAAAATCCACATCATCTGTTTTCCCTGACTCTTTTAATTGATAAACATAAGCGAGTACAGAGGCTACTGCTTTAAATAAATCATAAGGTATTGGGCGGTCTAATTCTGCATTATAGTATAAAGCCCTCGCCAACGGGGGGGCTTCTACAATAGTAATATTGTTATCTTTAGCAATGGTTCTAATTTGGGCGGCCATAAAATCACTTCCCATCGCCACAACCAAAGGTTCTCGCATACTTTCAGGGTCATATTGTAGTGCCACGGCAAAATGTGTTGGGTTAGTGATAATGACATCCGCTTCAGGGACTTTTTGCATCATTCTGCGTTGAGACATTTCCCTTTGAACCTGGCGAATACGCCCTTTAACCTCTGGATTACCTTCTTGTTGTTTATGCTCTTCCTTCACTTCCTGCTTAGTCATTTTCAATTGCTTATTGTGTTGCCATAGTTGAAACGGTACATCAATAATGGCAATCACTAAAAGAGATAAACTAACAAAAATAAAGGCTTGTACAATTAAACTGCCGGAATGCGCCATAGCAAATTGTAATGGTTCAACACCTAAACCAAGCACTTCATCAAAAGCAAAATACAAAAAATAAGACGCCATAGAAATAACTAACGAAAACTTAGCTAAGGCTTTAAAAAGCTCCAATAAGGCATTTGCAGAAAACATACGCTTAATACCGGATGCAGGATTTAATTTACTCGCTTTAGGAGCGATTGCTTTAGCACTAAACGACCACCCTCCTAACAAAGTCGGTGAAATCAAGGCAACAATGACCATCACTAACACAAACGGTGCAATTAAATAGATGCCATCCAAAACAATCGCAATAATTAAATCAAAAAGCTTTAACTCATCAAATGCTACATCTCGATTAAAACTAAGTCCTTGAGTCGCAAGGTTCATAAATCCTTGCATCATTACCCCTCCATACATCAATAAAAATATTGCTGCGGAAAGCGTCATCAATAAAGTGGTTAACTCTTTTGATCGGGGAACTTGTCCTTTATCGCGGGCATCATCTAATTTTTTCTGGGTGGGTTCTTCGGATTTTTCGCTACCGTCAGCATTCTCTGCCATCGCTTAGCCTCCTGTTAACCTTAATTGCAGGATTAGATCAAGCGCTCTATGAATAAGTTCCTGCAGATGCGGAAGAATGAGCGGTGTTGTTAAAGTCAGCATGATTAAGCCTGTTAATAAGGTAACTGGAAAACCTACCGCAAAGATATTTAGTGCTGGAGCCGCTCGCGTTACCACTCCAAAAGACACGTTAATCAATAACAAAGCGGTAATTGCAGGTAATGCAATCAACACTCCGGCTGAAAACATATAACTCCCAAATTCAACTATGAGTCGTATGCTATCTGCATTTAAAAAGTTAATTCCAATGGGCAGATACTCAAAACTATCCACAATTACCTGAATAACGAGAAGATGCCCATTCATAGCCAGAAAGAGCAAAGTAACCACTATAGTAAAGTATTGAGCAACAACCGGTGCTTGTGCACCACTGCCAGGGTCAACCATTGATGCGAATGCCAAACCCATCCCCATTGCAATCAAGTGACCTGCCACAACAAAAGCTTGAAAGACCACTAAAAAAATCACCCCCATTGCTAAACCAATTAAGACCTGCTGAAGGATAAACAACACTCCTCTCCAAGTAAAAGGATCAACAGGTGGCGGTAAAGACAGTGCGGGAGAGATAACAATCGTTAAAAAAACAGCTAGGATAACTCGACTTCGAACAGGAACGGCTCTAATACCATATAAAGGAATAATAAATAGCATTGCGCCAATGCGCACAAAAGGATAAAAGTACAAACCAACCAGCTGGAGAAATTCTGGGTAGTTAAAGGTCATGTCTTAGCCTATTAAAGCTGGAATATTTTGATAAAGCTCTTTAGTGAAAGAGATTAAAGTTGTTAGCATCCAAGGGCCGGCTACGACTAAAACAACCCCAACCACAGCAAGTTTTGGAATAAAACTAAGAGTCATTTCATTAATTTGCGTTGCGGCCTGAAACATACCAACAAGTAAACCAATAATCAGAGCAGGTATTAATAAAGGCCCTGCTAACATTGCGGTAACTTCAAGCATTTTTTGTCCTAATGACAATACGAATTCTTGTTGCATCATATCCCTCCGGGGACAACAAAACTATTAGCTAAAGTGCCCACAACTAATGCCCAACCATCAATCAATACAAAGAGCATTAACTTAAATGGTAAAGAGATAATCATTGGAGATAACATCATCATACCCATCGACATTAATAAACTCGCCACCACTAAATCAATAATCAAAAAGGGAATAAACAACATAAAACCAATTTGAAAGGCGGTTTTAAGCTCACTCGTCATAAAGGCAGGAATTAGCACCTTAAAAGGAACGGTTTGTGGATCTGTTAAGGTGACATCTGCCATTTCTGCAAACATGCCTAGATCATCTTCTCGAGTCTGTTGTAACATGAACTGGTGCATTGGTTTAGAACCCAATTTTACCGCTTCTTGAAATTGCATCTGTTCATCTAAATAAGGCGCAACCGCTGAGTCATAAACCTTGTCTAAAACCGGTGTCATAATAAACAATGTTAAAAAAAGTGATAAACCTATCAGAACTTGGTTTGAAGGTGTTTGTTGTGTACCTAATGCTTGACGAAGGAGAGCTAAAACAATCACAATACGAAGAAATGAGGTGGTGGCAATTAATGCCGCGGGTAACAAAGTTAACCCGGTCATTAACAGTAATATTTGAATTGTTAAGGTGTAATCTTGATTACCCGCTGCATCTGTTTCAACGGTAAATGCTGGAATGCCTGGCATAGCCCAAGCTAAGATAGGAAAAAAGGTCAAAGCAATTAGAATAAATGATTTAATTATCTTCACGGGTCTGTTGCTTATTATCCTTAGGTTTTAATGCTTCTTGTAGACGTTGCGAGAACTGCCCACTAATAGGAACATTATCCTTTACTTCAACAGGGACTTCAAGTTGATGCAATCGAGAAATTCTACTTGTTGTAACACCAACTAAGATTTGCTCCTCACCCACTTGTAATAATAGAATTCGTTCTCGTTGACCTACTGACAAAGCACCAAGAACTTTTAAATTGCCTTCTGCTACACCTGGGAAACGACCATACCTTCTCAACAGCCATGCCGAAATAAAAATAATTAATAAAACTAAAACCAAAGATAAAACAATTTGCCCAAAATACTCACTTGGCTGAGTCACGGCTTCTCCTACATTCGCAGTATCTTCAGCTAAAGAATACAATGAATATAAGGTTAAAACAATAAACAACCAGGCCTGGTTAAATAGTTTCATTTAAATTACTTTAATTTTTTTATACGTTCTTGTGGGCTAACAACATCCGTTAAACGCACACCAAACTTATCATTAATGACAACAACCTCACCATGAGCAATTAAGGTTCCATTAACCAGTAAATCTAAAGGCTCACCAGCCAGACGATCCATTTCAACAACCGACCCCTGCGTATAAGAAAGCAAGTTTCTAATTGATACTTTAGCTCTACCAATTTCTAATTGCAGAGTCACAGGGATATCCATTAAAACATCTAAATCAACCTTATCTTTACTATTACCACGCTCAGCGGCAAGCTCATCAAAAGCAGCAGAATTAATTGCTTCAGCATTAGCATCCTCAGCATCAGCTTGTTCAGATAATGCATCTCCCCAATCAGCTTCTGCAGATTCACCATCTTCTGCATCGGCTTGTTCTGCTAAGGCGTCGCCCCACGCGCTTAAATCTTCTTCATCACTCATCGTACCACTCCTTAACATTGTCTATCGTTCGCTCTTGATAAGCGGGGTGACGTAAGACTTGTTCTACTTTAACGGCTTTTTTATTATTACTCTCACCAAGTTTGCCACGCATAATTGCAATATCTTCCGCTTTTACTGTAACGGTCTTTGGCATTTCTAAAGGAATAATATCGCCTTTTTCCATTTTCATGAGATCATCAACATTCATTTGTAGTTCTGCCAAGCTCACACTTAAATCAATTTCAATATTCTTCGCTTCTTCTTTAAGCGTTCTTGACCAACGATTATCGCTTTCACCTTGAAGGTTTTGCATACCTTCTTCGAGCTTATCTCTTACAGGTTCAAGCATCGCATAAGGCATGACAATATCTACACGCCCTTCAACCCCTTCAAATCGAACATTGATGGGACTAACAATAATCATATCTGTCGGATCCACAATTCCAGCAAATTTTGGATTCATCTCAGAATGCATATACTCGATTTCAACGTCCATAACTGGACCCCAGGCTTTTCGCATGTTTTCTGAAGTAATATCAAGAATACTTCGAACCATACTCATTTCAACCGGAGTATATTCACGCCCTTCAATTTTAAAAGGTAACAGGCCTGTGCCACCAAAATAAATATCAACAGCCGTAAAAATTAACTTTGAATCTAAAGTAAATAATGACACCCCGTTTAAAGGATTAATACGATAAATATTCAAGCTTGTCGGAACAAAAAGGTTTCGCAGGTAATCAATCATCTTAATGATCTTAACTTCACCAGCAGTCACTTCTACACTGGCCATAATCATTTCATTAAAGTGGCGTTGAAATCCGCGTGCAAATCTTTCATTGATAATATCTAAAGCAGGCAGACGACCACGAACAATACGTTCCTGATTTGTAAAGTCATAGACTTTGGCACTCTGTCCACCTGAAGTATCATCTCCCTCAGTCTCAACATCACCACCGCCCATCCCTTTTAAAAGGGCATCGACTTCATCTTGGCTTAAGATATCATCCATTTAAATCGCCTTACTGCATGACAAATCGAGTCATGTAAACATCTTCCAATAAATCTGGATAAATATTATGTTTTTCCAATACCTTACGTGTCACTTCTAAAATCTCAGCACGCAATTTATCAGGCCCATCAGGTTTATCCAATTCATTATAGTGTTGGTTACGCAACAAACGCTCTATATCATTTTTTAAAATAGGTCTTAAATGCTCCATTTCCCCCTCTTCACCAACTATCTGTGGGTAATAGGATAGAAACTTCAAATCCACGGCTAAGAATTTTGCCTGACCATCTCCATAAAAATTTACAACAAATTTATCCATTGTGAAATACGTTGGTGGCGCTTCAGGTGCAGGTGGTTCAAACTGTTTGTACTTAGGAGAATATTCTTTAGCATGCCCTGAATCATGACCTTCTTCTCCGTGACCATCGCCGTTACCATCTCCATGCTCAGCTGAAGCGTGTACTTCGGTATCAGCACCTTTCTCATCTGCATGTTTATCACCACTAAGTAATAAAAAAGCCATTACACCAATGCCAACTAAAAGAAGAATAACAACAACGAGTAAAACAATGATTAGACCTTTTCCGCCACCACTTTTCTTTTCTTCTTTAACTTCTTCTTCTGACATAATCTTTCCCTTTGCTTGTCACTAGTTTAATTAGGAGTGAGTAGCATTTCACTACTTAAGTCTTCAACCTTAGGCGCATCACTTAAGCTTCGTAAACGCTCTTCGGCTTCTTTATTTAATACAATGATACTAATTCTTCTATTTCTTGGATTATACGGATTTTCTTTATCAAACGGCACCGTATCCGCCATCCCCACTGCCTGAGCAATTCGATCTGAGCTAACACCACCTTGGAGTAATAATCTTCGAGCAGCATTTGCCCTATCTGCAGATAACTCCCAGTTAGTATATTCTGAACTATCGTGATAACCCGAAGAGTCCGTATGTCCGGCAATACTAATTTTATTATTCGTTGAGGCCAAAACCTTTCCAACCTCTTGAAGTAGTTTAGAAGCATACTCTTTTGGTAAATCTACTCCTGAACCAAACATTGGACGCTTTCTATCGTCTAATATTTGAACCTGTAAACCATTCGGAGTCACATCTATTTTTAGTTGATCTTTAAGCTCACTTAGGCTTGGACTTTCCGATATCTTTTGTTCTAAAGCAAGTTTCATGGCTTCCATTTCAGCTTTTTCTTGAGCTTTACCAGAACCATCCTCGTCACCTTCTTCGCCCTTTGGAGAATCCTTAAACCCGCCCATATCAATCATTGCATCCGAAGTTCTACCCGCCTCTTTTGACTCAACTAATGACATTGGAGAAGATTCAATGATCGTTGGATCTCTAAAGAATTCAGCCATCGCTTTCATTTCTTCATCATTCGTTCCACCCAAGACCCATAGCATTAAGAAGAAAGCGGCTGTGGCGGTCATAAAATCGGCAAACGCTATTTTCCAGGCCCCACCGTGTGCAACATGGGGACACTTATTTAAGCGTTTTATGATTATGGATTGTTCATCTGACATAGTAATTCAACTAATCTTAAGGTTGTTTAATGATTACTTCTGGCTTTGCAAAAACTCATCAACTTCAGCAAAAGTTGGACGTTCGTGACTTGGCACCGCTTTACGACCAAACTCAACCGCTACTTGCGGAGCATAACCATTTAAGTTAGCCATTAAGCAAGTTTTAATAACAGCATAAAATGCACTCTCTGCTTCAGCTCGGTTTGCCAGATCGGATGAAATTGGCGCAATAAAACCATAGGCAATAAGAATACCTAAAAAGGTACCAACCAATGCCACCGACATATGGTGAGCAATCTCCATAGGACCGGCATCAAGGTAACTCATAGTAATAACAATACCCAGTACCGCTGCAACGATACCAAAGGCAGGAAGCGCTTCAGCTACTTTACCCACAGCACCACTTGGCATCATTGCCTCATGGTGATGGGCATCTAACTCTAAAATCATTAAATCTTCTAATTGATAAGGATTACTTGCTCCACTAATCATTAAACGTAAATAATCACAAATAAAGTCTATCGCATGATGATCTGCCGCAACTTTAGGAGCACTATTAAACAGTTCACTTGCGTGAGGGTCTTCAACATCAGCTTCAATAGACATTAACCCTTCTCTACGAGCCTTGTTAAATATTTTAAACATTAAGCCCAACAACTCCATAAAAAGTTCTTGGTTAACATGATGTGGCTTAGCTAAGCCTACACCTTGACCAAAACCGGCTTTAACAACCCAGCCAGGGTTAGCAATAATATATGCACCTAGAGCACCACCACAAATAATAACCATTTCTAGTGGTTGAATCATAATACCAATACTACCGTGTGGTAAATAACCACCCAGCAAGGTACCGATTACAACAAGTGTACCTACTATCGCTTTCATGTTTAATTCTTCCCTCTAATCTTGATATTTATTGCTTTAATTTTCTACGTCTAACTATTTTGTATAACGGCGGATAATTCTTGCTGAGCAGATTTTAACTCAGAAAGCTCTTCGACAATACCATTAAATATCTCATTTACCCTTCCAGCTTCTTCTTGAGTCGAGCCCACTCTGTTTTGTCCATTCTCCATTACTTGAACCGCATTTCTCGCACGTTGTTGTAATTCTTCAATAATTGTTTGAATTTCGGTTGTAGCTTGCTGCGTTTTACCAGCCAAAATTCTCACTTCATCGGCTACTACCGCAAAACCTCTTCCATGTTCACCTGCACGAGCAGCTTCAATTGCGGCATTTAACGCTAATAAGTTAGTTTGTTCTGCAATATCACGAATTAACACTAAAACCGTTCCAATATTACTACTATCTTCCTCTAAACGTTTAATCACTCCAGAAGCATGAGTCACTTCATTAGTCAGGCCACTGACTTCATTGATTACATTAGCAGCCGATTCAATACCGCGATTGGAACCTGCTTTTAGTGCATCTAGCTTTGAAGACAGCGTTGAAGATAACGTCAAAAGTTCACTATTATCAAAGGCTGCAGAAACAGCTGGTGTTGATACCTGTTGCTGAGCATAACAATTGGCTAAAGTTTCATTCAACTCTTCCATCTGCATCTCTAAATCTGAGACTTTAGATTGAAATGTTGATTTCTCTATCATCTCTTTAGTAACTTGATTTGATGCCATTTCTAATAGAGCATTTAAAATGCCTATCAACTTCGGGTCTGAATCATTTACATTAACCGTCGTAGCAAGGTCTTCATTTTGAACAATATTTTTTAAAGCTGAAACGAGTTCAGATTGATCACAAGCATTCGATTTACCGCAAGTTAATAAGTATACCAAAGCACCAACTGCGACCGCAGTAACAACCATTGCCATAACAACAAAGCCAAACGTAGGTAACCCCATAATTGCTGAATCAGCATATGCATTTGTTGTGGTTAAAGCAAATATCACTGCAAGACTTTTTACAAAATTCATAATTCGCTCCTAGGCGTAATAATCGACAATATTGTCTGTAGCAACTACCTTCGCTGTGGAAGATTCATTTAATTGCTGCACTTCATTTTCTTCACTGTGTCCGTTAGAACGCCCATAACTTGATTCTGATTCAGCGTTTTCAGAAAACTGGCGATCATCCCCTACATCAAGCGAACCTAAATTAACTCCTGCTTGCTCCAACATTTCTCGAAGCCTTGGTAAGGCGTTATCCATCGCCTCTCGGGTCGTTGCATGCTGCGCATGCATCGTTACATGAAGTTGATTATCTTTATCCATATGTAACTTAACTTGAACCGGCCCCAGTTTTTCTGGATTTAGGGTAATATTTGCCTTTTGCAACTGGTTATTTGCTATATAAACCACACGTTGCCCTAAAGCTTGCCCCCATTGAGGCGACTTAACCGGTAAAGTAATACTTTGTAAACCTAAAGGCAACTGAGAGCGTCCCTCCAAAGAACTAAAACTAGCCCCCAAAAGGCTTTCTTTAGAATCTGCTTTTACAATCAACTCATCCGTTGCCTTAACATTTAATTGCTGCTCAACTGCTTGCGCCTTCATTGTCTGCTGCATCATTTGTGCTTGCTGCTGCGCAAATTGATTTTGCTGAGAGCCATTTTGAGAAAATGACTGGTTACTTTGCGAAGAACCCGAAGCAGATGCTTGAGATTCATTAGCTGAATTCCCAAACTGGGTTTGAGTTTGCGCTTGATTTTGCGATTGTGGTGCAGAATTTCCATTTAGTGAAACACTTGATGCTTTAGAATCCAGACCGACACTATGTGCATTATTTACATGCAAAGGAGCATTAGCCGCAATCATAGCCGGATCTTCTTGAGTAGATTCAAAATCACTACTCTCATCAATCAACCCGTCTTCTTGACTATTATCTGTGTGTTTTAGTGCTAGGGATTGTGCTTGAACTCCATTTACCGAAACGGTCTCTTGACTGCCCACGAATGTTCCCACCATGTCATCGACAGATTCAGTAGCAGTATCATCAATAATACCTTCATCAATAATGCCATCAGCAATAGCATCAACAGACAAATCTATATCTACGGACTCCTCCGTAAGATTATTATCAGAGTTTAAAACATCCTTTGACTGGGCTGAGTTTACTATATTCTCAACCAAGTTCATTATGTGATCGTCATCCATCATTTCTGTCGAAGAGGAATCTGAATCACTAATATTAAATACGTTAATAGAAGGTAAATCTTCCGAATCGCTTTCTATTTTCTCTTCAGTTGGCTGATACATTGATGCAAACAAATCTGAAAACTTTGCCTCTTGTGGCAAACCTTGCCCTTTAACACTCGGATTCAAAGTTTCCGCTGATTGTTCAGGCTTTAAAACATTAGAAGATATAAGCATACTTGACTCTCGCCGGTTTATTATTCAGTAACTGCATAAAAGCAATATGTGTGCCTACAAAATAAAGCTTAAATAAAACCCGTTTTTTTCTGGATATGTTTTTGGGTAGCTAACTCATCCATCATTCGTTGTTCTGCCTTATTAAGCTTGATGGTTTCATTAGCCTCAATACGTTTAGTTAATGCCTCTAAGGCCTTAACTCTAGATCGTTTTTCAATCCAATTTTGCTTGGCTAAATCAACCATTTTTTCTGATTCTTTAACCAGTTGTTTTTGGGAATATAAAGCTTGAATTAATTTATCAGCAAAAGCGTTATGTGTCTGTAATTGAATTGGGGAAATTTGAGAAGATAAACTCGGTTTTTTAGCATATTCTGACTGGTAGTTTTCTAAAGATTCTACTTGTGCTAAAGCGTCACTTAACTTTTGCTGCATAAGCGCAAAACTCTGAGCCGCTTGATCTAACTCAACCTCGGCTAGCTCTATAATTTTATTAAATCTGTCTAAACGATTAGCCACAAAAAAACTCTTCAATTTGGATTAGATTGCCAACCTTAAATATTACCAATTTTAAGTATTACCAAACTCATTATTAGCAACATCATTACTAGCAATCTTAAGACAAGGCTTGAGCAAGGTTATCTAATGATTGATCTACAGAATAATATTCATGAATACCTTGCGACAAATAATCATTTAATACAGGATGCTTAACAATTGACTCATCAATCAATTTATCAGCGCCTTTTCGGTAAGCACCTACACTTATCAAGTCATGATTCTGCTGGTAAGTTGAATAAAGATTTTTAAATTTTCTAGCCATTTGCAGCTGTTCTTCCTGAACAATATCAACCATAACACGACTAATAGAAGACTCAACATCAATCGCTGGGTAACGTCCACTATCTGCTATTGATCGCGATAGAACAATATGGCCATCCAATACTCCACGCGCTGAATCAACAATAGGATCTGATTGATCATCACCTTCCGCCAATACTGTATAGATAGCGGTAATGGACCCACCTCCTAAACTACCGTTGCCAGCCCTCTCAACAAGTTGAGGTAACTTAGCAAAAACAGAAGGCGGATACCCTTTACTTGCCGGAGGCTCTCCAACCGCTAAAGCAATTTCTCGTTGGGCTTGGGCAAAACGCGTCAAAGAATCCATTAATAAGAGAACATTTTTACCTTGCTCCCTAAAATATTCAGCTATTGATGTTGCTAGCATTGCACCATGCAATCTCATTAAAGGAGGATCATCAGCGGGTGTCGCAACCACAACAGAGCGTTTCAAGCCTTCTTCACCGAGGTTTTGACGAACAAACTCATTAACCTCTCGACCTCGCTCACCTACTAATCCAACTACAACAACATCCGCATCGGTATATCGAGTCATCATACCTAATAGAACACTTTTACCTACCCCGGTACCAGCCATTAATCCAATACGCTGGCCTTTCCCAATAGTTAAAAGACCATTTATGGCCTTTATACCCACATCGAGAGGCTCTGTAATGGGATGACGGCTTAACGGATTAATTCTTTCGCCAGAGAGAGAAACATAATCCGTTACATCAATTGCTCCAAGACCATCTAGAGGGTCACCGGTTCCATTCACTACACGACCCAACATCGCCTGCCCTACACCAACTTTAACACCACCATCAACAGGCAAAACTTCAGCATTTGGAGAGAGTCCATTAGTATCTCCAATAGGCATTAAAAAAAGACGACCCTCATGAAATCCAACCACTTCGGCTTCAATAGGTTCTAAATCTACTCCGCGTATAATTTGACAACGAGAACCGATAGGAGCAAAAGTCCCCACCACTTCTAAAGTCATACCAACCATTCTCACCAACCGTCCAGCCACTTTTAGTGGCTGAGCTTTAATCGTAACATTCTGTAAATGCTTTAGACGATTGCTCAATGAAGTATTTAAACGGTCAGTTAATTCCATAGTTTTCTTCTATTTGAAATAAATAACTAAATCATAGTGAGACCTTTACACGAGATAGGTGCGAAAGAAAAATGAGGGAAAATTTACCTTATTGCGGCGGAAAACGCAGTGAATAGCTAGCTATTCGCAAGTTGTCGCCCAAAGGAAGTGCCCTTGGGGTACAACAAAAATAAGGTAAATTTTAACCATTTTTACTTGTACATACTCTCGTGCAAAGGTCTCATTGAGTTAGATTTAAAGAAAGATTCATTAAACCTGCGAGTCAGACTCTTCCAATTCATTGATAGTATATTGAGAAGTTTGCTCTACAATCTCTTCAAAACGAGCTATCCAACTATTTAAGATAGTCGAATAATCTTGCTTGACTAAGCAAGTTCCCTGTTCAACATTATGACTTTCGTGTAGTTGCCATTTTTCCGAGATTGAGGGTTTTGAAATTTGTAAAAAGGCGAGATCATCAGGGTGTAAATAGACATTAATTTTACTAGATGACTCTGGAAGCTGCTCAACCGATTCCTGAACCGCCTTCAGAACCCAATCTTTATCATCAATGACATTCTTTTTAATAACGGTTTGGGCAACATGCAAAGCAAAATCAACCAACTCTGAGTAGAGTTGATTTTCTAAAGAATCAAAAGGTTTATGTAACGCAGATAAAATAGAATCAAATTGTTCAATTTTAGGCTCAATGGTTTCCATCACTTTTGCCCTAGCTTCCAATTCACCCTGTTTTTGCCCCTCATCAAGACCTTTTTCTAAACCTTCTTGATAACCTTTATCAAAGGCTGAATCATAAGCTTCTTTCTTAATTAACTCCGCTTGCTTTTGAATCTCCGGTTCAATCTCTCGATGCAGTTTTTCATAAACCTCTTCTGACATTTTGGTCGATTCTACTTGTTCATCTAATTCAAAGCTAGATAACTTCCAAGGCTCTATACTCGGTGACTTTAAATCCGAAGATTGAACAAGTTTAGTGACAGGAATGGCTTCTTCTTGAAAATCCTTTTCTGCATTCACAGTATGCTCATCCACCTACACAAACTCCTCACCACCACCAGGCATCATAATCTTCTCTTCATCAGCTAAACGGCGAACGGTCTGTATGATAGTTCGTTGCGCATCTTCAACTGCGCTAAGCTTAACTGGTCCACCGGTTTCTAGGTCGTCACGCATAATATCGGCTTGACGTTTTGAAAGGTTTGAAAGAAATTTCTCTTTAATCTCTGTGTCGGCACCTTTAAGAGCAACAACCAATAGATCACTTGGTACCTCAGCCACAAGAGATTGAATCCCTCGATCATCTATGCCACCAATATCATCAAATACAAACATTTTGTCTTGAATCGCCTTACTAACATCATCATGTTCAATGGCAATATCATCTAAAATTCGAGAATCAACACCACTTCCAACCAAGTTTAAAATCTCAGCAGCTCGTTTTTCACCACCAATGGTTGCAAGTTTGCCGCCTTCACCATCACTTGATGCATTTTGTAACACGTCATTTAAATCAAATAATGCACGAGGTTGAATGGTTGTAAGCGTTGCAATACGGTAAATAACTTCAGACTGAAAGCGTTCAGGGATCCCACGCAATACCTCTGCGGCTTGATCAGAATCAAAATAAGACAGTACAATTGCAACCACCTGAGGGTGCTCATTACGCAACATATTAGAAATGGTTGAAGGATGCTGCCATTTTAAGGCCTCTAAACCTTTAACCTGATCACCTAGTAGCGCGGCATCCATAAGGTGTCCACCACCATCACCAAGAGCATCCGCCATCAGTGACTGAGCATATTCACTAGGATCAACCCCTAACGCATCATCACCAATCTCGTCTAGAAAATTCTTCATGACTTGATGGATATCGCCATGAGAAACATTTTCTACCGATGTCATAGCAGAACCAATATGTTGAACTTCTCTGGGATTTAAGTGCTTAAGCACTTTAGCAGCAGAATCTTTACCTAAAGAAAGCAGCAAAATAGCCGCTTTATCAAGATTAGTGATATCACTTTCTGTTCCCATTTCTTCTATCATTGATTCAGGCATTTTATTCTCCAGACATCCACTGCTTAATCACATGCGCGGCCACTTTAGGATCCGCAGCGACAATTGCCCTTACTTTTTCAAGCAACTCATGCTCAGCTTGAGATTCAGCTTCTGACTCTACTGCTGTTTGCTCAACTTCTTCATTCATTTGTTCTAGGGCTTTAGAAATTTCATCGACATTCTCAAGCTGTTCCTCTTCCTCAGGAACATCTTCTGGATATTCTAAATAGGTTTCTTCTTTCTTCGAGAGGTCTCTTAGCATTGGGCGAATGACACCAAAGATAATAATTAGAACTGCCAGGCCTGCTAACAATTGTTTAACTAAATTCCAGAACCATGATTCTTGCCAAATTGGAGCCGATTCAAGCTCTTCTGTTGGCGCAACCATAAAGGATGCATTTACAACACTTAATGTATCGCCACGAGTTTCATCAAGCCCAACCGTATCACTCACTAGTCTTCTGTAACGTAGCAATTCTTCATCATCAAGTGGTTGACGAACAATCACACCATTCTCATCTAAACTAGTTTTATCATCAAGTACAACGGCCACAGATAATCGGTGAATATTCCCAACGGAATTTTTGATATGACTGACCGTTCTATCGATTTCATAATTCTTAGTTCTCTTTTCACTTGAACTCTTTAAATTTGGATCTCCATCTGGAGTATAACCTTGTTCAGGAGCTAAACCTGCTCTAGGAGGCTGATTAGTTAAAGCTCCAGGAATACCTGTTGGGCCCTGATTACGGTTAATCTCTTTAACTTCTTGTTCAGATCTAACCGCTTCGGGATCAGGTTCATAATTTTCACGAGTCTGTTCTTGCTGAGTAAAATCTAGTTCTGCAGTAACTTGAGCTCGAACTTTATTTTCTCCACCAACAATTGGGGCTAATAATTTGATAATACGATTTGAGAGTGTCTCTTCAACCTGGCGAGTATAGTCAAGCTGCTTCATGCTCATATTTAGCATACCGGTACTAGACTGAGAGCCCGTTAACAAATTGCCATGCTGATCAACAACCGTAACCGATTTCACTTCCATATTAGGAATACTGGATGATACCAAGTAAACAATAGCGCTCACCTGCTCTTCATTCAGTGTTCTACCAGGGTAAAGCTTAACAACGACTGAAGCAGAAGGCTTTTGCTGTTTTCTCACAAAAACAGAACGTTTAGGTAAACCTAACATCACTCGGGCAGATTTGACCGCATTGATAGAAGAAACTGATTTCGCTAACTCACCCTCTAAGGCTCTATGGTAACGAGTAGTTTCTTTAAATTGAGAAATACCAAAACCTTGTTCAACATCCAATATTTGATAGCCCGTAGCGGCTTGTTTTGGGTAACCTGCAGCGGCAAGTTTTAAACGCAATGAATGAACTTTATCGGTAGGAACTAAAATTCCACCACTAGACTGATCAATTTGATATTTAACTCCATCTTGTTCAAGCGTTTGAACGATTTCGTTCATATCTTTTGCATCCACACTACCAAAAAGTAAAGTGTAAGGAGTACTTTGAGACCAGAGGACAATACCAACAACTAAAGCAAGAGATGCCGCTAATGCTATAACTAAACTGACCTGTTTGGCCACAGATAAAGAGGTAAGATTATTTAACAGCGTAGAACCCACACCAGACGGAGGTTGGGTATTTAGAGAGTTATCAAGTGCAGCTTGCTGTTCAGCCATTATAAATTCTTCTTGTCTTTAGAGACCTTTACAAGAGTCGATGAATGATTAAAAAAGGCTATAATACTCTATCTTGAGTCTAAAAATACACCCAATAGCTAGGCTAGCTATTAAGAGGTCCTTTGAGACTAATTCTAAAGAATTCATTCACTTTTTTCTTACATCCCCTAATCGTGTTAAGGTCTCCTTTAATATTTAATACGGTATATCGTTTTTAGACTATAAAGGCATATGAATGACATCTTTGTAAGCTTCGACTAATTTATTTCTAACTTGAGTCATTGCTTGAAAAGACAGACTGGCTTTTTGAACTTGTAACATTACTTCAGATAATTCCATTTCTGGATCACCTTGTTCAAAGGCTTTTTTCATATCACCGGCTTTATGTTGCTCATGGTTTACAGACTGAACAGATTCCGCCAGTAAATCGGCAAAATTAGCCCCTTTATCCTCACCGGATTTTACATTTTCTGTTACATCAAGTGCCGGCTTAGCTTCTGCTTGAGCAGCTAAAGAGCGCATTTGTAACATTAAACTTTGCGTATCAATCGGGTTCATCTGTATGTTCAACTCCAGAAGGCAGTGTGCTATTTCAAAAAAATCTAAAAATTGTAATTCATTATTACATAGTTCTAAATGTCTTTCAGCAATTGATATGCCACTTTTTTGTCAAAAAACCAACTTTTCACTAAACTTATTATTGCTTTGGCCGATAACCTTTTAAATCTAAGGGACGTCAACCCCTTGTTCCTTGAGTTTCGCAATTTTATAACGCAGGGTTCGAGGGCTGATATTAAGCGCTTCAGCCGTTTTTTGACGATGCCCTGAATTTTGTTTTAAGGTTTCTAAAATTAACTGAGTCTCTCTCGCTTTTAAATCCATAGGTAACTCAGTCGGCGTAAAATTTTCTTTTGGAGTTTCTTGAACAGGTTTCTCGTCCGCAGTCACGTTTTGATCACTTTGCTCAACAGAAGCGTCATTCATACTCGAGCTAAAGTTTGTATCAAACCCATCATCAAGCATAATATTTTGTTCTTGAATCGTATCTCCTGACATCATCACCAAAGCACGTTGAATAACATTATCTAACTCTCGAATATTACCAGGCCAGGTATATTGTATTAAGCGTTTCATTGCAGGAGCTGAAATCATAGGCTGAACACGATTCATACCACAATGTCTCTGTATTAATCTTTCTGCAATAGCGGCTATATCTCTTTGCCTCTCTCTCAATGGAGGCAAACACATTGGAAAAACATTTAATCGATAAAACAAATCATCCCTAAACCCACCATCCGCAATCGCTTTTTTCATATCAATATTTGATGCACTTAGCACACGAACATCTAATTCAATGACTTTAGAGCTACCAATACGTTCAACCTCTTTTTCTTGCAACACCCTTAAAAGCTTAGCCTGTAAGTCTGGTTTCATTTCACCAATTTCATCTAAAAAGATGGTTCCGTGCTGGGCTTGTTCAAATTTTCCAGGCATCGCTTTTGCCGCACCGGTAAAAGCACCTTTTTCATAACCAAACAACATCGCTTCCAGCATACTTTCAGGAATCGCAGCACAGTTAATAGCCACAAAAGGTTGCTTTGCACGCGGTGATTGTAAATGAATATAGCGAGCTAAAACCTCTTTACCGGTTCCACTCTCTCCGCTTATTAAAACACTCGCTTCACTTTCAGCCACACGTTTTGCCATTGTCTTTAGTTGTTGTGTAGCCGGATCAGCGACGATAAAATCGTCTTCATTTGAAGCATCCCGGTTAAAGTAAATTTTTGCTTTTTCTACCAAAACATCCGCTTCAAAAGGCTTAACAATATAATCTACAGCACCCGCTTTCATTGCATCAACCGCTTGTTCAATCGTTCCATAAGCCGTCATCAATACAATTGGTAAATAAGGTTTTATGGCTCTAATGCGCATCATCAAAGCATAACCATCCATTCCGTCCATACGAATATCACTAAAAACCATACCAATTTCATCATCCAAAGCAGTCAGGGCTTCTTCAGCACTACTTACGCTGATTATTTCAAAACCATTCAGACTTAAAGTATCAACCAACGCCTCTTGAAGCTCAGAATCATCTTCAACAACTAAAATTTTAGCAATACTCATGCAATTTCCTTTTTAGAAGTTAATGGCAGACGCAAACCAAATTGAGTGCCATAACCTACTATTGATTTAACCCACACTTCGCCACCGTGTGCTTCAGCAATTGCTCTTACAACAGCTAATCCTAAACCTGTGCCTTTAGCTCGACTCGTATAAAAAGGCTCAAAAATCTTCTCTAATCGTTCGTTCTCAATTCCTGGCCCTTTATCACTAACCACTAAATCAATTTTTTCGTCCGATACTTTATTAACGGTCACCTCGATATGCGCAAACGTTCCAACCACATCAATAGCGTTACCAATCAAATTTTGCAATGCCGTCAATAAAGCATCTTGATCACCGGTAACAACCAGGCCTGGTATAAAGGCATTGAACCGAATAGTACTGTTAGATTGAGTTACTTGAGTTTCCACAGACTGTTCTAAATTAGCCAGTAACGTATCAATCAATATCGGCTTCTCACTGCCTTTCCCCCCCTTTGCATAACGCAACATATCTTTAACTAAACACTCTAAATGATTTAAGCTATTTAATGCCTTACCGACAAATTTTTCACGTTTATCGTCATCAAGATGTTCAGAATTCATTTGCGAAACATAGAGTAGAGCCGAGGAGAGAGGAGTACGAATTTGATGAGCTAAAGATGCTGCCATTTCACCCATAGAATGTAATCGTTGATGACGACTAACGTGTTCTTGAAGCTGTCTTGCTGCGGTAACATCTTGAATAAGAAGAATACGATTTAACTCTTTATTAACAGGCGTTTCTGAAAGTTGAAAAAACAACCCATCATGAGTAATCAGCTCACCTGCTTCATTTGAATTCAAAAATACATTTTTTGTGACAACATCCCAATCACGGCCTATAGCATCTTCTCCTAAGATTGTCTGTGCACTTGGGTTCATTTCCAGAATTTGATTATTGTCATTTAAAACAATCACACCCGCAGGCAACAACTCAAGTAAACGGCTAAGTTTATCGGCTACTTGTTTTTTTTGCTTATCGCTTTTAGCTAGCTGTTTTTGTAAATGCGCAGCCTGCGCCTGTAAAGAATCGTAAGACGACGTTAACTGTATTGACGTTTGATTGAATAAATCAAACGCTGCTTCCAACTCATTTAAACGTTCTTGTTCATCAGTACTAATCAATTCCACTCACCCAAGAAATTTAACTATTAAAACTTTTACGACAAATCATATTTACGAATTTTTTCTACTAGCGTTGTTCGGTTCGTTTGCAATAGTTTTGCTGCCTGAGAAACATTTCCATCAGTTTGTGATAGTGCTTTTTGAATTAACTGCACTTCCATTTCAACCAGATAAGATTTTAAATCTAAGCCCTCTTCTAAATCGGGTGAACTTTCAACCAGGCCTGGTTGTTCTGCATTTCCAGTCACATTATTTTGAGTTTCCCCCTCTTTCAATTGAGCAACAACAACACTATCTGAAACTTTATCATGAACTTGAGATTCACTACTTGTTTGTGAAACCAGCAATTGAGCATCTTCAGGTAAATCTACCTGATATTTTGGAGGTAAGTCTTCATAATCGACTGGTAAACCAGGAAACAAAATAGAGAGTCTTTCTGATAAATTGCCTAATTCACGAACATTACCAGGCCAGCTATAATTTTGAAGCGCAATTAGAGCTTTTTCAGAAAAAGAGGGAATTTTACGGCCATTACCTTCAATTCGGCCCAACATAAAGTTTAAAAGCTCAATAATATCTTCGGGTCTTTCACGCAAAGAAGGCATTTCAATTGGAAAAACATTCAAACGATAAAAGAGATCTTCTCGAAAGTCTCCCGCTTGAATACTCTCTTCTAGGTTTCTATGCGTTGCGGCAATAATACGCACATCACATTCAAAACTTTTATTACCACCTACCCGTTCATAAATACGTTCTTGCAGAACACGCAACAGTTTAACCTGCATCGGCAAAGGCATATCCCCAATTTCATCTAAAAAAATCGAGCCTTTTTCAGCCATTTCAAAACGACCTTTACGAGCCGTAATCGCGCCTGTAAACGCGCCTTTCTCATGACCAAAAAGTTCACTTTCTAAGAGTTCAGCAGGTATAGCACCGCAGTTGATAGGAATAAAAGACTTAGACGCTCTATCTGAAGCATTATGAAGGGCTTGAGCCACCACCTCTTTACCGGTTCCGGATTCACCCAGAATCAAAACGGTTGCATCAGTTTGTGCTACTTGAAGGATTAGTTTTTTAACTTGTTGCATCGCTGATCCTGAACCAACGAGTGAAGCAAAAATTTCTTGTGACATCTAGCCGCCATTTAAATTGTTTGACACTTAGGTACCCTTTATATACAGGTTTTTAGCAGATGTCAAAATTTTGGCATTTTTTATAGATTTATTTTAGATACTGTTTTAATGAAGAAATGGATTGACTACTATTCTGCCATTCATCATTGAGTACAGATTGTGATTGTTTAATTAGTATTTGAATCTTTTGATTATCATCCAATAAGCTTTGACTAATCGAATTTAATCCGCTGCCAAATTCAATTATTCTTAGCTCAAGAAGCTCTTGCCAACCTGATTCAAAATCAGAATATTTTAGCCAATCACCCTCTTCGGCAGCAACCAACATATTTTTTGACCTTGCCAATAACTCTATTTTAGTTTTTTCAACGGGGCTCACAGCTTAGCTTCTCTTTCAATTTTTAAGGCACTAGCCTCTGCCAGTTCTACAGGCATTTGCTTCCATGAATCATTTAAACCTTCCATTATTTCAATCACTTCACTCAGTTTTTGGGCATCATTTAATCTTGATGCATCAAACACGCTTCTATAGCAATAATCATAAAGCTCAAAAAAATTACTCGCTACATCGCCACCTTTTTCAAGATTCACACCAGATTTCAACCCATTTATAATCGAAAGCGTTTTATTAAGATGAAAGGCTTTTTTCTCATAGTTTTTTTGTTCTATAAATACTTTAGCTACTTTCATATTTCGCAGTGCACCTTCATAGAGCATCGCTACTAACTTATGAGGAGATGCTTCAGAAACCGATGTTTCAACATAGTTATTTGCATACTGCTGAGCAAATTGTTTTTTTAATAAAGCATTCATCTAACACTTCCTTGTTTATCATTTTAATCATTGTGGTTTTTGCCAAGTTCATCACTTAATCTATCGTGTTTTCTTGGTAAACTCTCTTTTAGACCCTTGCAAAGGTCGCTATTTATTTAATTACTACTATTATTAAATTGTGCTATTAGTGAATTCCTTGTCGATTCTGCATTTGACAAAATCGTCTGTAACATCGAAAACTGAAGCTGATATTTAGCTTCTAACTTAGCGTAGCGGGCATCAAGATCGGTTGTCTTTTCAGTATAAACATCTAATTTATCCGTAAGTGAAGATACTTTACGGGCTACAACCCCGGTATCCTCATCAAATAATCCATTAATCGCTTCTTCTAATTTTGCTCCAAAACCTTTCGCAAAATTCAAGTCTCCACGATTAGTGATTAAAGCCCCACCGCCATCATACTCACCACCGAGTACTTCGAATTGAAGGCCTCTAACTTCAGCATCTTCACCACCAATAATGGCATAATCGCTAATTTTGATTACACGGCCATCGGTAGAATCAGCATAAGCACCAATATTGATTGTCCCGCTCTCGGTAGTCAATGTTCCATCAACGCTTTGACCCGCATCAGAATCAACCGCCAATCCAGAATTTAAAAAACCAGCAGACACTGAAGATATATCTATATTTGAAAAACCACCAAAACGTTTTGATGCAATCGATAGTGCAGAACCATCTGAAGAAACGCTAACTGAATTCCCTGATTCTTGAATTACTGAATTATTATTAATGGCATTCGCCATACTTAAGGCGAGTTCTGAATGGGTATACTTTCCTGCAACCATATCGATAGTGGCAACACTTGAATCATCAACGGCAACATCAAAACTTAAAGTGCCAGACGTTAAATCAATCAATGCTTCGCCATTATATTGCTTAGCTGAGGTAAACCCTTGATTCGCTAAGCCTGACGAAGAATTAATCACTACACTGCCTGAACCCGAATTCGCAGCGATTTCAAAGCGTGCCTGGGCAACATCGTATGAAACGGTAGCAAGTGAAGAACCAAACGCGCCATTAATTGCACCTTGTAATGTTGAGGCTACGGTATCTTTATCAGCATAACTACCTGCTAATGACGATAAGTCAATAATTTGTTGAGCTCCGCCAATTGAAATATCTAAAGAAGCACCTGAAGAAATCTGTAACGCTGATGCCGTATCAATAATTCTATCGGAAGCCACTTGCTCATCAGAGGAAGGGTTTGCAGCACCAGTAGTCACAACCGCTCTTTCAGCCAGTTGTGTGACATCAAGCTGATAAGAACCCGTTAATGTATCTGTTGAACCACTGATAACATTAATTAAACCATCATCGCTACTTCCACCCTTTGCAAACAAAGATGATAGCGCCGAAAAATTATTATTTACAACTTTATCTAAAACCGAATCATCTAACTCTAGTTGACCATCTAGGTTTTTCTTAATACCCACCGAGATTAGTGAATTGTAGTTTCCTGAAATTTCTGAAATCGCGCCCGTTAGAGCATCATTTAAATTTGACCTGGCTTGTTTAAGCGTACTATTTCCTGCCAAATCACCATAAAACTTATATTCGTCAGACTGTAATTGTTCCTCCGTTAAGTCAGAAGTATCATAACTACTTAATTCATCAAAAATTGTATCTAGCTGATTATAGACATCAACAAAGCTATTAATGCTTTCTACTGCTCCATCCGTATCATTTGAAATACTAACCGTATTTGATTGGTTTGCCGCTGCAGAATTTAATTTAAAACTCAAGCCATCAATCACTTCATCAAAAGTATTGGTGCTATTAGATACCGCTAAACCGTTAACAACCATAATGGCGTCTTGCGCTTCAGAAGTGGTTGTTAAACCATCAACATCAAAATCCGTTAAACCAGAAATAGAAACTTCCCCTGCAGCACCTTGCTGTTTGGAAGTAAACATTAACTGATAACTACCGCCATTATTAATCACAGAAGCATTCACACCATAATCGCCATTATTTATATATTTCTGCAAGCTCTCTAAGGTGTTATTGGATGAATCCACCGTTATCTGATGAGTTTCACTACCTGTTTGAATTTGTAGTGTTCCTGAAGAAATTGAGTCGTAAGGCGATGCATAAGACTTATTAACCACTTGCGTATGGTATTGAGCTAATTGCTTGGATTCAATTTGATAAGAACCTGGAACCACATCAGAACTGGCTGTGACAGACACCACACTCTCATCAGATGAGGTGGCTGTTTTTTTCAAAAAAGTCTCAGGGTTTGATAGGTCAGCAACATAACTGTTAAATGCATCTAAATTAAGTTTTAGATAGTTAAAAGCGTTTAATTCAGTGTTGGTTTTTTCTTGATTTCGTTCAAGAATGGCGCGTGGACCTGCGACTTCTGCCTCAGCTAGACTTTTAGACATCGCACCGATATCAAAAGTACTATTGGTCAAGCTATTGACAAGCGTCGTACCAATTTCATTTGCCATAACATTGCTCCTGGTCAATCAATCTCATTAATTATTATATTTTTAAAGCACTGTTAGTGCCAATTTATAATAATTATATCGGCCTAAAAAAGGGGAACTTTAATAAGAAATTATAATGGGGTAGGTAAAACAAAAAAAGCGGCCAAAAGGCCGCTAAACACACAAGGGAAAAATTTAAGCCTGTTCATTAGTTAACAAGCCGGTTGGCATAGCCACCTTTTCAGATAGCTGCTTTTGCATTTCTAAATAATCTGTAATATTTTTAGAAATGTCTAGAAATTCTTTTGATGGTATCTGACGAATAATTTCATCAGTTTGAGTATCTTTAATAAAAATAACCATCTTGTCAGACGCATCGTCTTTCTCAAATCGTAAATAATTCTGAAGTTTTTCTAACTGTTTATTGAGTCTTTCAACTACATTTCCCAGCTCGACTTTTTCAGATAGTCCCGTAGCTTCTTTTGATTGTGCAATATCAATAGATTTTTTTGCATTCTCAATTTTTTGAGATACATTAGTCTCTTGAGCTTTTACTTCATCTCGTGAAGCCCCGGTATCTGTTGAAGGCTTAATAATATTTGAATTATTCAGGTAATTTGGTTGTATAACATTTATATCTGCCATAACCTTCTCCTATGAATCATATATACCTATATGATTTCATTGAAAAGACCACCTGTCAAACCCTCTTTTGTTAAACCTCCAAATTGTTGTGCCCTTTCTAGGTAATCTTGAATGTTTTTCATCATTTTCAAAGACCCTTCTGAGGGATATTGTTTAATTAATTCATCAGTCGTTTTATCAACTACTTTTACCACAGAAGACTGGGTAGTTTGATCCACTCCAAAAGTAATAGTTTGTCCGAGCTGTTCTAAAATTTTATTTAAATTTTCAGCTTGTAAACCTAATGCCTCAGGAGTATCTTCAACCGCAATTGATTTTGGAGAGACGACTGATGTCTCTGCTGGCACTTTACCCTCAACTTTTGAGTTAACTTCCGCTAGCCCTTGAGTTGATTGTTGACCAGTTAAGGTATTGATTGAGTTAATATACATACCTGTCCCTCCTAATTTATCAGTGATATCTTAAACGATTATCTTAATAAGGATAATACGTTCTGAGAGTTCTGATTAGATTGCGACAACATACTCATACCTGCCTGCTGTAGAACTTGTGTACGAGCTAAGTTAGCACTTTCTTTTGCAAAATCAGCATCTTGAATACGTGATCTAGAAGACGTAATATTTTCGTTAATGTTAGAAAGGTTAGAAACCGTTGAATCTAATCTATTCTGAATTGCACCCCAGTTAGCCTGCATATTTTTAATAACCGACAAGCTTCCATCAATAGCAGTAATGGCTGTTGAAGCTAATGCAACACCAGAAGCATATGTCGTTATTACTGCACTAGCACCTTTTGTCAAAGAAATAGCTGAAGCGATCGCACTTAAAGTTGAAAAGTTTAGCATTGCAATACCAATGCGGTTAGTAGAGCCAGTTTCCCAACCAACATGCGCTTTAAAAGAAGCTGAACCATGCGCAGCAGTTGAAAAAGCTCCGGCACTAGTCGCGGCAAATGAAGCCGTTAAAGCAGCGGAACCAAAACTACTTGCATTCATGATATTCATACCATTGAATTTTGTAGTATCTGCCACACGCTGAATTTCACTTTGTAACTGAGAGAACTCAGAATCCATTTGTTTACGGTTATCAAGATTATAGGTACCGTTCATAGACTGAACACTTAGTTCACGCATACGTTGAAGCATGTTTACCACTTCACCTGTAGCGCCATCAAGTGTTTGAACCATCCCAATACTATCATTAGCATTACGAACAGCTTGGTCTGTTCCACGAATCTGTGTGGTCATACCGGTTGAAACTGCAAGTCCTGCTGCATCATCAGCAGCCTTGTTGATGCGAAGACCCGAAGTCAAACGTTCCATAGAGGTTGTTTGTTCTCTAGATGTTCCTTCAAGAATACGCTGTGCATTAATTGCACCCATATTTGTGTTGATTACCATTGCCATGATAAATCTCCTTTTTTTAATAAATAAACCATTAAAAGCAAACGCTTAATTTGGTTTCTTTCTTCAATTACGGTATGACCCGTTAATGAAACCTGCTGCCTCTTCAATAGTTATTGAAGAAGCGACAATACTTGCTGGGACTGTTGATTTGCCTGACTCAACATACTCATTCCAGCTTGTTGCAGAACTTGCGTACGTGCTAAGTTAGCACTTTCTCGAGCAAAGTCTGCATCCATAATTCTTGATCTTGACGATTGAATATTTTCATTCACATTCGCTAAATTCGAAACGGTAGAATCCATTCGGTTTTGTAGCGCACCCCAGTTAGCTCGCATCGTTTTGAGCACTGATAAACTGCCATCAATCGCTAGCATGGCTGTTGACGCTAATGCAACGCCTGACGCATAAGATGCCACACCCGCTGAATGTAATTTGATGCCAGTAGCAATCGCACTTAGAGTTGAGAAGTTTAGAAGTGGGATTCCTATTCTTTGAGCACTTCCTGCCTCCCAACCCGCGTGAATTCTCATCGCAGTAGAGAGAGCAACAGCGGTAGACAATGCACCTGCACTGATTCCAGCAAAACTCGCTGATACAGCTCCACTAAAACTACTTGCATTCATGATATTCATACCATTAAATTTAGTGGTATCAGAAACTCTCTGAATTTCATTTTGTAATTGCTTTACTTCTGACTGCATTTGCTGTCTATTGTCTTTGTTGTAGGTACCATTCATTGACTGAACCGATAACTCTCTCATACGCTGAAGCATATTCATTACTTCTTCAGAAGCACCATCAAGCGTTTGCAACATACCAATCCCGTCATTGACATTACGGATTGCCATTTCAGTACCTCTGATTTGGGTTGTCATACCCGTTGCTACCGCTAAACCTGCAGCATCATCTGCTGATTTATTAATTCGTAAACCACTTGTTAAACGTTCCATTGAAGTTGTTTGCTCTCTTGATGTTAAATCAAGCGTTCGAACGGCATTCAGTGATGCCATATTTGTATTAATTACCATTGCCATGATATTTATCCTTGCCTGTGTGTATGTGTTTTAACTTTATAATTTTTGAGGCACTCTTTGTTGCCTTCAATACCTATATCGGCTTATGAAAAATATCTTTAGAAAAAAATTAACTTTTTTAAGCAAAAACAATAGAAATGAATAAACGACACATTTAAACGAGATGAAGTGGACTAATACAATAGGCTAACGACAAGTGGTAAAAACAATAGAATGAGAAAAAAGTTAAATTGAGAATTTTTACTAGTAGCGAGCAAAAAAGGGGTAAAGCGTGTTTGATTTAGGAAGATAGGCGAATACATGCAAAATAGATAGCTGTTTTGTCTTCGTGTGATGAATAATAGCTAACATATAAATGATTATTTTGAATAACCAGGCCTGGGTAACTGCAATCCCCTCCAGAAGGAAGCTTTAAAAGAGGTGTTAATATGGGCTCATCATGAGGATTGATTTCACCAAGCCAAGTACTCGCATCATTGTTATCTATTATTCTGTAACTAATCAGATTTTTTTGTTTAAATCTAATTAATTTAGGGCCGCCAAGTTGAACATTAAGTTCAGACCAATGCCATTCCATATAAGGAGGCTCAGAAGTACCTAATAGAGAAAAACAGTCAACTCGATCCCTTCGCACGACACAAGTCGCTTTACCTGATTCGGAAAATACAATGCTCGTTTCATTGGCAAAACAATCTGACGGAGGAAAAAAAGGAAACACTAGCTGTTCCCATTTTTCGCCTGTTTTAGAGCGATAAAGAGCACCTTTAATTTTTTGGCGGGCATAACCGACAGAATACAAATAACCATCTGTAAAATTTTTAGATGCACTCCAACGCCAAACCCCTATGTCATGATCCATAACCGGGTTAAGGATAAAACCAGAAGCGCTTAAAGACCAACTTAATGAAACAATACCTTGATTAAAGCTGGGACAAACAGCTACCCGCATGCCTGAAAGCATACCAAGTTGATTTTTGGCATTAATATAAAATTTAGGATCTCTTAAATCTCCACCCGCCCAAAATAGTTCTTGAAAACTACTCCAGTTAACGCCATCAGGAGACTTAAGAATTCTAATTGAACCATCATAAGACATATGAGAAGAAGCTTCACGAAACCCACAAAACCAAGTTTGGTCAAAAAAAATCAAATCTGTAAATGCGTTATGTTGCGCCTTATCCCAAATAAGACTACAAGACTCTATTTTTTGAGAAAGTATTTTCGTCATAAAATGCTTTATTGAATACTTTTATAAAGATGCTTAGCAGTCTGGTTGTTAGGCTCTAACTCTAAAACGGCTCTTAATAAGTCAGTAGCCAAAGAAAATTCATTAAACTGAATATAAACCTGAGCTAACTTTAGTTTAGCTAAAATATTTTCAGGTCTGTTTTGTATAAAGAGCATATAAACTTGAACAGCCAAATCATATTGCTTCAATATAACCAACATGTCACCATAGGGAATCATGTAATCCAAAGAAATTGCACACAATTGCTCTAACATAATTAAAGCGTTTTCATAATTTTCTTGGTTCATAGCCATTGAAAGACCTAACTGAAGCGCTTCATGTCTTAAGATCGACATTTCTACAGATAGATAGTATTCTTTGGCTTCTGGATAATCGCCAACGATTTGGGCTTTCATACCTTTTAGTAAGTTAATAAAACTTTCTTTCTGTTGAGCATTGTTTGAGTCAAGCGATTCGGAGTGTTCAATAAGCTCTAGCAAAATTGCTTCATTATTTGCCTCTAAAGCCATTTTAGCCCTAATCAATAAAGTAGATACATTACTTACTTTCTTTTTTACGCGAGATAAATAGTTATGATCTTTTTTATCATATTCATTTCTAAACTCAGTAATTGCCTTTTCAAGAGATGTTTTAGCTTTATTGTTAGCCGGGTAACCATGCAACTCCTGCCAAATAACAGCCCGCCCAAATTCATGCCATTTCTTCCAAGATGCAAATAACTTTTCAGGTGATTTAGTACCCTGTAGTTCGTCAATGTATAGTTCAACTCTTTCAATACCTTGTTCTAATAATTTAGAAAAGTGGTGGCTAGACTTTTCAACTCCTCCAAAAAAGCCTTCAAGCTGTTCAACAACATCTTCATGGCTCATATTCAACTCATCTTCGATTGGTTTAAATGAATCATGAAAAAATGCCGCTTGGTAGCTCATTAACATATCGCCATCATCCGCTATAAGGTTTTCAACTTTGCGTTTAAAGCGTTTAATTTTGTCAGCACCCTTTATATTTATGCTTTGATCTCTGTAAACTTTTTTAGATTTTGATTTTGCCTCTTTAGCAAGCTTATTCAACTCTTTAAAACGTCTTAATTGTCTAGTAAGTTCTTTTTTAGTTTCTTTACTTGCTGATAATACTTCAGAACCCATTACTTCTATACTTAGCTTTAGCTCTTTAAACCATTCTTTCTTATCATCTTGGTTAAGAGTTAATTCGGAACAAGGTTGATAAGCAACTCCTGTCATTTTTGCAGAATGTAAGCCTAAACTGATGATTTCCGTATTGTACTTTTGACGATAAATACCAACTGCTTGTTGCATAGATTGCATGGCAGAATAGAAATCGTCTCCTGTTTCAGTAAGATTGCCAGCATTATCTTCAACTTTAGCTTTACTGCTTTTACCAAAAGTGTCTTTTAACTTCACTTCATCACTACCAGATTCATGAGTTCTACCATAAGCAAAACAAAAATCTATCCCTGATAAAAAAACACGTTGAGCACCTAAGCCAACGGCCAAATGTAACGCTGAATTAGTTACTGTCGGCCCTACAGCTTCAATATTGCCAAAGTCATTATAATGTTCTGTTTTCCAACCATATTTGGGACCCATATAAATGGATAATCCACGCCATTGACTTACTATTTTATGTTGAGCATGAAAACTATGAGCGAGAACGCTTTCTTCAGCATATTCTAGAACCCCTTTTGAGTTGTCAAAACTCCAATCAAAAGGATCTACCGTTACAAAAAAATCTGCAACAATACCTTCTTTCTTTAATCTAAGCGCAATACGTGCTGCCGCAAAAATAACCAATGAGTTCTGATTTTCTTTAATCCATTCAATAGAATCATCTAGTGTGGGTCCTCCACCCAAAATAATCGCATCTCGTCCTTTTAAAACCCCTAACAAATTTGAGGCTGGTATAAGATTATGTGCAGCATTTAAAATACGCTCTTCTTCAAAAACCTTAGCTGAATTTGAGTTAAAACACTGTCTTAAATAAGCCGTATAATTTACCTGCATATTTTCCCATAACTGAAAATACGGGCTACCAGGCTTAGCATCCATTACCGCCAAAGACTTAATTAGTGAAATATTACGACGTAAAATATATTGATTAAACTCGTAACCTAATAAATTAAAATCAAAATGCTCATTAACTAATCGACAATTCCCTTCCCAATTAGCTTTACCATTACCCTCAACGAGTTCAGTTTTTTCGATCACAGATTCGAAATCAATAAAAATAAATCGAACATTTGGTTTATCAAAATTCTTTTTTACATACTCATACAGCAAGCCAGAGTCTGAGCCAATAATAATAAAGAGTTGCTCTTCTGTATTTTTAAAAGATGGATAATTTGATTCAAAAACTTCTTGCGAAGCTAAGTTTTTAAATGTTAGATGATTAACTTCTTCAAAATACTTTTCACCAAAAATATTTTCTTGGAATTCATTTAATACTAATGAGGCCATTCATATTTCCTTGTGCACTACTCAATATGCTCTTGCTTTAATGGAGCGCCAACTTCAATATTTTGAGTAGCTTTTTTATTTATAATTTCATAATAATTTAATGGTGCTAGTCCGATATTAGGACGTAAAGATTTAACATTTTCAGCAGTAAAAACTTCACCTCTTCTAATTGGACTTATAGCAAAAAGTGAACGTTTTCTATATTGATCATTCTCAGAGACATCATAACTTACGTTACCTAAAGCCTTTTCTGAGGATCTTACTAAATCCACCATTTGTGAAAACTCAGCGGGTTCCATAGAAAATACAGAATCCAGGCCTCCATTAGACCTGTCTAAAATAAAATGTTTTTCAATTACTTCAGCACCTAAACTTGTTGCAACTATTGGGACAATAAAACCTTCTGAATGATCTGAGAGCCCTACCTTTACAGGAAAACGTTTTTTTAAATCTAGCATTTTATTTAAATTAGCCTCGCTAATTTTAGCTGGATATTCTGAGGTACATTTCAAAAGAGTAATATCAAAGTTATTGGCAAAATGGCAAGCCTCTACAGCTTGTTCAATTTCATCCAAACCTGCTACACCTGTGGAGATAATTATTGGCTTTCCTGTTGATGCGACCTTAGAAATTAGAGGAATATCATTTATTTCAAATGAAGCAATCTTATATAAAGGAACCTTCAAACTTTCTAAAAAATCTACTGCATCTAAATCAAATGGGCTTGAAAAGAACACCTTACCACTAGACTCGACTAATTCTTTTATAGGAATATGCCATTCATAAGGTAAGGCTGCTTTTTGATATAAATCCCAAGGTCGCCAACCTTTCCATGCCCCTTGTTTTTTAGGACCAAAGATTTCATTATCAACATCAAGAGCCAAAGACTCGGGTTTAAACGTCTGAACTTTAATAGCATCCGCACCGGAATCTATCGCTGCTTGAACCGTCTTCAATGCAAGATCAAGGTCATTGTTATGGTTGGCCGAAATCTCAGCAATAATAAAAACACTCACTTTAAAACAACCCTAGACAAGACTCTCTCAAGTAAACTTTCAGTCTCATGTATAGAATCACCATAAGTGATTACTGCACCAAAACGAGCAGATGAAGAGTTCAGATCTGGAATCAAATCTTCTGGCAACAGTCTGCAATCTGATAAAAACACCCCTTCCATGGAATCTTCTCGCCCTTCAAAACCAGATACCAAAGACACAGATTGCCTACCTGGTAAATCTAATTCCGTTAAAAATTTAACAATAACAGATTTATATTTTGGATGGCTCTGATAAGCCTTAAAACCTTTAAACTCATCTAATGCCTGGTCTATTGCAACTTCGATCATATCAACACCACTTTGAAGAAGCGCAACTTCTCTCATATAACCTCCGGGAATTCTGGCGGCTATTTCTAGAATTTTTGCACCTTTGTCAGGAGAGGCAATGATTTGAGGATAAGCAATACCATTTTTCAATCCAATTGATTCAATCGCAGCTAAAGCTGTGTTCTTTACATCTAACAGCATGGCGTCAGTTAATCCTATTGGCGATTTATGAGCCGTCGCAATACCAAAATGAGGTGATTCTGCTGTAACGCGGTGAGAAAATGATAAAAAATGGACTCTTCCATTCTCAACCAATGCAGTAACATTAATTTCAGGTCCATTTACATATTCTTCAACTATCGCTGAACCATCGCTAGAATACTTGATAGCTTCTATCAAAGCTTGTTCAAGGTTTGATGATTCATCATATATCCCAATGCCTTTTTGCCCGCTACTATCACTGGGTTTTACAACAATTGGCCAGTTTTTTTTTTCTACAAAAGCTTCTAGTTCAATTAGATTTTCAATTTTCTGGGATTCTGATGAAGGAACAGAAAAACTTTTAAAAGCGTCATGCATAACATTCTTATTTGTCGCTTTCAAAGCAGTCTCTTTTGACACCCCGTTTAGATTCATTTTTTCACAAATATGAGCAACCACCGGTACAGCCAATTCTGAACCTAAAGTCATTACTCCATCTATTTTGGCTTCTATAGCCAAAGCTAAATTTGCCTCTTTATCTGCTGTACTAATTTCTGCAAAATGATCTGCATACTGAATGCCAGGAGCCGATGGGTTGTAATCTGTAACCCAAACTTTATGGCCTTTAGATTTTGCTATTTGTATTGCCGGGACTTGCTCATGTCCTGCACCAATAATTAATAAAGTTTTTTTCTGGGTCATACTAAACCTATTCAACTAATGATATTGTTTTGCCATCATAACAAGGAACAAGTGAAGACGTTTCCTGTCTTGCACAGTAAATAACATCCTGAATATATCCTAACCTAGCGAGGTTCATACCACTATCACTACTAATAAACTCTCTCTCAATATCATTGGAGTAATGAGGTTCGAGGAAACCTCTTATAATTGGACTTGCAATATGTTTAAGTATTTCAGTCGCACCAATTCTATCTTCGATAGCGGGTAAATTATTGCGGCCTGCAGCTAATATAGTGATATTTTTATTCTGCTCTATAGCCATTTTAAAAGCCAAATCAGCAACGGCTTTTGCATTAACAACAGAACCAATTAACACTTTATTGGTATTACCTTTAGCGGTACAAATACATTCTGCTCCATTCGTTGAAGACAGAACCACTTGCTTTCCTTTCAAATCTTGCTTACTTATTTCAAAAGGACTGTTTCCAAAAGTTGCGCCGTATAATTTTTCTCCCCCTCGCTCTCCTATAGTAATATCACCATGCAAATCATCAGCACTTACTACTGGGGTTACTTGGTTAGCTCCTTGCTCAAAGCATTCAATAATGGTCGCACTCGCCCGTAATGCATCGACAACAATTACAATATCATCACGACGTTGAGCTCTTAAAGCTCCACCAACGGCAAGTTCTAAATACACAACAACCGCATCTTTTAAGTAATCTCGAAAGGTATCTGCTCTGATACCAAGTCTTAAGGACTCTAAGCTCATTGCTTCAAAGGGAACTACATTGCCAATATTTACATCTCTACCAAGTTGATGAATCAACCAAACTTGTTGTTCTTTTTTAGGTGCTTCCCATATGATTAGGTCAGGATCAATATTTTGAAATATACTATTCGCAAGAGAAACGTTAACCTTACCATTAGCATCAAAAATACCAACACTCCCAGACTCTCTAGCCTCCATAATGACCTTGTCAGCACCTGATTCAATATCGGCCAAAACTTGTTTAATCCTATCTGAATAAGAAAGTTTATAATCTTCTTCAGACATTTTTTTGCCTACTTCTGAAAACGTATAAAATCCCGCTCTCGACACTTTTGAAATCAATTCACTCTTCTGTGAAAGAGTTAAATTAGGATGAATTCCATTAGACACTTCTATTGAATCAAAACCTATATCCTTTGCATATATCAACATTTCGTCGACTTTGTTTTGTTCAAACGCAAGCTCCATAAATGTTCCACCCGTACAAACTTTTATGTCATGTTGACGATACAGAGCGACCTTTTGCTTCAATATAGATTCGTCATAAAGTAATGAACTCCCCCAGCCAAGCTTAACTACATCAATATAGTATGCTGAGCTTTCAATCAAGTTCTTTGCTTCAGATAAACTTAGGTGCTTATCAAGCACCATAGTCATACCTTTTTGTCGTGGTTTTTCAGTGCGGCTAGGTAAAGTAATAAAAGGAAAAGGCTGTTTAGGTTTCATCGTTATTCTCAGATATTTAGTAGTAACGGCTATTATTTAGGACTTATATAGGCTGTAATGTTTCGACCCATTCCAACGTCAGCGAGTGATTGCCAAAATTTAAGCACTTTATCCATTGGCTGTTGGTCTATTAAATTTTCTAATGCAACTCTTGCATGATGCGCTGATTTTCCAGCAGTTTTCTCTTCAATATAATTACTCTTACCATTCATCAAAAACCAATCAATAGGGAAATCTCCTGTAATAGATAAACATTCCCAACCACAGAACTCTGTCAAACGTCTTAAGCTATCCGCATTAAAATAAGAAAGGTGGTCAGGTAGTGCGACCCAAAAAGGAGTACTAATTTTTTGAGTCTCTAGTGCATTTACTTGCAGATCCGAAAAATCATTTGGCACAGTAATAACTGCACAACCACCAGGTTTAACTAACTTTTTAAGTTGATTCAATAAAGATTGAGGATCAATAACATGTTCTAAAACATTCTGTAACCATACTACTGAATATTGAGCGCCCGATTTTATTTCCTTATCAAGTAATGTGTAAATATTCCCTGTTTCTAAATAATCCAAACAAGAAGGGTTCTGTTTTAACATTCCATCAGAACTAAAATCAATACCTTTAACCTTCCAGCCTTTTTGGTGAAAATATGCTATTTCAAAGCCTTCCCCACAACCGACATCTAACATCGTTTTATTAGGCAAGTGCGGCAATAAATTGTCAATCATCGCAGAACGCTGTTTAACTTTTGCATTATAAAATGCTAATTCAGATTCAGTATATTGCTTCTGATGTGCCCCTTTTAACTCTTGATAATACTTTTTTGCATAATATGCTTCCAAATCTGATTCAGAGGGTTTATCAATAACCTCCCAATAACCTAAAGTGTTTTGATGTAATTTTGTGGCAATCGTTTTCATAATATTGGCTTCATTAATACTTTCATAATGTTATATCTAAGCTAATCTTTAAATCTTTTTAACGTTTAAAGACGCTTGACCATTTCAATGATGTTCTTTTCTTGTTTAAGTCAATTTCTTTGCTAGACATTTCCATTAGTTCACTAGAGTTCTTTTGCAAATTAATTATCTGTTCTTTCAGCTGTAATTCAAAATTTTCTGGGTTCAATTTCTTTCCAATGCCTAATTCTTCAACACAATCTACTTGCTTCAACTGATTATCAGCAATAACCGTTATTAAAGAAGGCAATGCTGTTTTGCACCTTTCCCAAATCATCGTGCCTCCAGCGCCAATGGCCAAATCTGCTTGCAACATCAATTCTGCCATTTTATTTGTTTGCACGTATAAATTCATACGACTGGAGGATTCAACTATTTTTCTTATATGCTCTATATTTTTATAGTTTTTTCCAACGGCTATGGTTATTCTAAAATTAAAGCTTTTTAAAACATTTAATGCTTTTAAAGTGTAATCATCACTATCAACACCTCCAAAAGAAATTAGAATGTGATTTAATTCTTTTCTCTTTCTTGGCTTAGTACAATTATTGAATTCTGGGGATAAAGGTATATAAGAGTACCCTTGAAAAAGCTTACATTGATCACTGATTAAACCCTGCCATTTTGTTACTTTATTACACTCATTAGGATCAATTAATATGTCAGTATCGTGTTTTCTATCAGCTTGTCCATCAATGACAGCAATATTAACTCCTGTCTTAACCTTCATAGCTGAATGCCAACGATAATCCAATCCAAAATGATCAATAAGCATCCATTCATTCTTAACAACATAGCTAACGTGTTTATCTGAAATATCGAGATGACCTATCATTGATTTATAAGTTACCAAAAGATCATCTAACTGACTCGCATGTAACCAATATCCATGTTTTAAAACAGGTTCTTCTGATTGAAGTTGATTTTTAGTAGGCAACTCGCTTGGCAATGTTAAAACACAAAAAGACTGAGACTTTATCCAATCTATTAAATTGCCATCAAAAGCACGACAAATAAAGATTACATCATAACCATCCTGTTGCAGAGTTTTGGCAATTTGAACACATCGATAAACATGCCCTGTCCCAATTTCATATGAAGCATCAACTCTTATCCAAAAACGCTTCATTAAATTAACTCCACTCAAGCAAGCCTTATCTCTTAACCTAATTTATACTTTCGTTTTTTCCATCAAAAACCAAGTACTATCATCAACCATATTATTCAAACTTGGATCACGATGATATCCAAAACCATAATCAAGCAATCTTAAATCTGGATATTTATCCATCATTTCTCCTGCAAAATCACGTTTATATAATTTCCCTGCATGTCCTCGATAAGGTACTTCTACAGGTGTAGGGTTATAATATTCTATTAACAATATATATTGATTAGATGCATCGTAGAGCTTTTGATATACAACTTCTAACATACTTGGTTCGATATGTATTAACACCCCTCTAATCAGCGAAAGTTGGTATTGTTTTTCAAAATTGTAATCAAAAATAGAACCGTTATAGACATTATCATCTCCGATAAGAGTCTTTAGTTTTTCGCTTGCAGATTTATTTATTTCAATTGCAAAGCGTTCTAAACAAGGATAAATAACCTCCAACGCCCTTTGGTTCATACCAATATTTGCACCAAACTCCGCAACCGATTTAATTTTCCCGGCACCTCGTAAAGCCCTAGCAAAGAATGCTAAATTAGAAGCTAGTAGCTCCTGCCCATCATTTCTAACCAAATACTCTTCACCAAAATCTCCAGCCCAAAATTCTTCTTGTTCTGTTTTATATGCCATATATAGCTCCTACAATCTATTTTTTAACCATCTCTTAAACTTAAGAAGGTATTAAAACTATTCTTACTTTTTTTAGAGCAATCACTTATTCTTTTCAACCAACCAGTTAAATAGAAGTTCTGCGTGCTCCCAATCCTCTAGCGTGTCAATATCTTGTACTCGTCCTCTAGGCACAACAATTGGTGCCGAGTTACCATTTAATACCCTTCTGCCGGCCGACCAGGCCTCACCTGTCCCCCAATAAAATTGTCCAGCGTTATAAAAACCTTCTTCCAAATCTTGAGAACGCGAATTCAAATATTCTGGATACATCATTTCAACTCTTCCAGCCCGGTTAATTCTAATTGCTCTCTGAATAGGTGATTCAAAGCTAGCAACTGAAAAAACATAATCCGACTCTTCTTTTTGAATTTTATCAAGTCCGAACTGAATATCCTGAGTTCTTACAAATGGTGCTGTTGCATACAAGCAACAAGCAAGTTCAACTTCCCCCCAGTTTTCAGACACCCAATTAACGGCATGCTGAATAACCGCAACCGTTCCAGTATAATCATCGGCTAATTCAGAGGGGCGATAGAAAGGGACTTCCGCGCCAAACGACTTAGCCACTTTTGCAATATTTTCATCATCTGTAGTAACAATAACCTTATCAAAGCAGCCACTATTTATAGCCGTTTCAATAGACCACCCAATAATAGGTTTGCCACAAAATTCTCTAATATTTTTATTTGGTATTCGTTTACTCCCGCCCCTAGCAGGAATTACACAAATTTTCATTGGATACACTCTTTTAGTGATTGAATCACAGTTAATAAATTTTCATCTGTCATTGATTGGTGGATAGGGATGCTCAATGCCTTTTTATAATAGTTTTCTGCATTAGGAAAATCTCCCCACTTAAAGCCTTGTTGTTGGTAATAGGGCTGAGTATGAACGGGAATATAGTGCACATGCACACCAATTTGTTTAGCGCGCATTCTGTTAAAAACGTCTCTACGTTGCTCTTCATCAAGCAGTTGTATCGGATAAAGATGAAAACTAGAATGGCTATCACTTATCTGTTTTGGAAGCACAACAGGCAACGTCTGAAGTTGAGAATAATAAATATGCGCAATTTCATGACGACGCTTTACAAATTCATCTAATCGCGTTAACTGAGATAGACCTAAAGCGGCTTGCATTTCGGTCATTCTATAGTTTAAACCTAGCTCAATTTGCTCATAAAACCAACCGCCTCTCAAAACATCTTCTTGGTTGTTAAACGTTCGGCTAATTCCATGAGAACCATATAAACGCATTTTATTAGCCAAATCACTATCATTAGTGGCTGCTAAACCACCTTCCCCAGTAGTAATAATTTTTACAGGATGAAAACTAAATACCGTAATATCAGAAAATCGACAAGAACCTACTTTTGTCTCTAAATAACTTGCTCCGATTGCATGAGAAGCATCTTCGATAATATAGAAACCATATTTCTTTGATAGCTGATAAATAGCTTGCATATCACAAGATTGACCACCAAAGTGAACCGGCATAACCACTTTTGGAAGCTTGTTCTGTTGTTGAGCTTTTTTAAGTTTTTCTTCTAAAACCAAAGGGCACAAATTATAGGTTTGCGAATCGATATCCACAAAGTCAACTTGTGCTCCACAAAGACGACCTACATTGGCACTCGCTACAAAAGTAATAGGGCTTGTCCACAACCAATCATCTTTGCCTAACCCTAATGCTAAACAAGCAATATGCAATGCAGACGTGGCACTATTAACCGCTACGCCATATTGAGCGCCGCAATACTGTACGATATTAGCTTCAAATGCAGTTGCATTAGGGCCTTGAGTTAAAAAATCGGACTCTAGAACCTTAACCACTTCATCAATATCAGATTGACTAATTGACTGTCGGCCGTATGGAATCTTCATATTTATCGAATTTGGTTGTAATGTTGAATTTGTTCAACACTTAAAAAGTCTGGATTAGAACCAGAAGAATAGGCATAGTTCTCTGCGACCTTATTACCCTGCTCCCCAATAGAGTTCTTTGAATAATCATTACCACGTTGGGTAAATGTAATTGACGGTGCTATAACGTAGTAATCATCAAATTCAAAGGTATGATTAGCATCATCTTCAGGACACATAATTTCATGAAGTTTTTCACCTGGACGAATCCCCACAACGTCATGCTCAACATTGGGTAGCATCGCCTCCGCTAAATCCATAATACGAATAGAGGGGATTTTAGGAACAAATATTTCGCCACCTTTCATTCTTTCAAAATTTTTGAGTACAAAATCAACACCTTGTTGAAGCGTAATCCAAAAGCGAGTCATCCTTGTGTCCGTTATTGGAAGCTTATTCGCACCTTCGTCAATTAATTTTTGAAAAAATGGCACAACTGAACCACGAGAACCAACAACATTACCATACCTAACAACCGAGAACTTAGTTGGCAATTTCCCTGCAATATTATTTGCAGCAACAAATAACTTATCAGAAGCCAACTTAGTTGCACCATACAGGTTAACAGGGTTAGCGGCTTTATCTGTTGATAGAGCAATCACTTTTTCTACTTTATTCGCTAAAGCCGCTTGGATAACATTTTCAGCACCTATTATGTTCGTTTTTATACATTCCATGGGGTTGTACTCTGCAACAGGAACATGCTTAAGAGCCGCTGCATGAATAACAAAGTCAATTTCACTCATCGCTTGCTTAAGACGCTCTGCATCTCTAACATCACCAATAAAGTAGCGCATTACATCAGAATCAAACTTCTGTTGCATTTCATATTGTTTTAATTCATCTCTTGAGTAAATCACAATACGTTTGGGTTTATATCTCGCCAAAATTGTTTCGACATATTTATGGCCAAATGAACCTGTACCACCTGTGATTAGAATTGCTTTATTATCAAACATAAATTTTAGCTTCTTTTCTATTTAAAATTTCCCGAACAGGATATCATTAGTTATAGTTAGTTAACGGCGTTTTTTTATTTTTCTTAACACACCAGGTTTATTGTTTAAAACATATGCAAATTATTATTTACGATACCGAATTTACAGCTTGGCCGGGATCCTCTCAAAGAGGCTGGAGCGAAGACTGGGAGTTTAAAGAAATCATACAGTTCTCAGCACACCTTATTAGCATTACCCAAAACAAAATTAACACCACCAAAATACTTAATTTATATATTAAACCCAGGATTAATACCCAACTTTCTCATTACATCACTGAGCTAACCAATATCAAACAACAAGATATTGACACTGGAATCAATTCTGAGCAACTTTTTGAAAAGCTCAAATCCTTTTCAAAAGATGGCTCAATTCCTTTTTTTAGCTGGGGCAATGATTTACATGTACTTAAAGAAACCGCTCATTTAAATCAATTGGATATCAACTGGTTAAAATCCTACGATTTACGGCCTATTTTTCAAGATTTTAATCTTAGTAAAAATATTTCAAGTGGTGTTTTGTATCAACACTTTAATCTTAATTTAAACCTTCATGAACATAATGCCGAACATGACACAATTAGCTTAGTAGAATCTTTAAAACATATTCAACAAAATCATTTGGTAGAACTTGAGGAATTATTCCATCAAGAACTAACTTTGAGCAGTTAGGTTTAAAATTTCTGCATATTTCTTCTTAGCTTTTTTAACCTTATGTAAATATTGTCTTGTCTCTAAAGACAAGTCTCCCTTAGTTAGCTTTCGGAAAACATAATTTTCAGAATAGCGATTTATTTTGTTAATCGCTTCTTTCTCATTTCTATCAAATGCTTTTAAAACTTTGTTCAAGCCACCGTTATAGGCAGATACCATTAACATTTCTTTCTTATTCTTATCCGTAATGTTTTTTAAGTATTTATTTTTTAGAAGAGCAAGATAAGCGCTACCTATACGAATATTTTCTTTTGCATCAAATAAAACATTTCTTGAAGGCTTATGTCCAACGCCATCAACATATTGATAAACATCCTTTCCAGCAGAATCAGACTTAATTTGCATTAAACCTAATGCATTTGATTTACTAACGGCTAATGGATTAAAGGCACTCTCAACATCCATGATTGCGAAAATTAAAGAGGGTTCAACGTTGTATTCTTCTGCATATAAGTTTACCCAGGCCTGGTACTTTTTAACTTTTTCAGGCAATTCAAGAGTATTCAAAGGAATTTTTACAATAAAAAATACGCCTAGCTCATCCTGGATAACTTCTGACTCATTTTGCATTAAATATTCAGCATAACGATAAGCCTGAGCCGGATAACGAATTGGCTTTTTATTTTGATCAAGTATTTTTTTATATAAAGCAGGTTTTTTTGCGGTTTCGATTGGATCAGAAGACAATATTTTAGTTATGTTTAGGCTTTGAGGAACAACCAATAATCTTGACAACACTTTTTGTTTTTCATAGTTAGAATAATCCGAAGAAAACTCTACTAATAACTCATCTTCAAGTTCAACAATGGTGGGTATTGTTCGATTTGAGTGAATCAAAACATCTTGATTCATACCGGGGTTTATATTAATGCTAGACAAATCAGTAAACCTAGCCACTTCCTTTTCAGCTTCATCACCCACATTGGGTGTCAAAATATTAGCAGAGGATGTTGTAGAAGGTTGCTCAATACCTATATTGGAATTTGATTCCCTAGACAAGGGTAAACTACCTGTATTGCTTGAAACAATTGAGCGAATCCCCACACCAACTTGATTTGGTAACATATTGTTTTTAAAAACATTAGAATCTTGTTTAGCGTTAAACACCAACCAATTTTGTAAATGATAAATATAGCTAGAGCTCAGCACCAACAAACTGCAGAGCATCGCTAATATTGATATTGTTCTAAATTGATTGTTCACAAAAAAGCCTCCATATAGGAGGCTTTAGCAAGAGCAATACCACTTTTTTAAAAATCTATCGCAAATAGTTAAACAAGGACATATCTTGCACACGTGTAAATACTTGCTGAGCCATTTGTAAAGCGTTTTGATATTGAGTTAAATCGGTTACACCTTGAACAATATCCATGTCTTCTAGCCCCATTCGGCGCTCTTCAAGTGCTAATTTAAATGACTCACCGGCATCATACTGAGATTCTACACGATTTTGACGACCACCAACCTCAGCACGAACCTTTGTTAATGATTCAAGAGAAGTATCTAACATAGAAACCACATCATCTAAAGTAGGAGCAGAGCCTGTAGGGTTACCATTTTCTACCGCCATAGCCTGAGACGATCCACCCTTTAATAAGTTACTCATATTCACAAGTACATTAAGAATATTGTTATCTACGCCAGTAGTATTATCTAAATTTGCTGTGTCTAATGATGAGTCAACTGCGAAAACTTTTGATCCATTATCCGTCACTCTCACTCTACTAGGGTCTCCTTTATCATCAGGAGTGAGAACATTATCATCATCAAAACCTACTTGCACAAATCTAGAACCATAAAGTGCCTGCTGATCAGCGCCAGCAGCACCAGTATTGGTCGCATTTGGTGAACCTATATACGTGTAATAACCTGGATTAGTAGGATCTTCAATAAAAGCTTTATCAGCAAAAACACTGTTACCAGCAAAAATCTTTTCACCCTCAGAATTTGTATAGTTCATCATACTTTGTGCTTGTAAAACAATTTGATCAATTTCTGCAGCCGTTGCTTTTTTATTTTCATCCGAATAGGTTCCATTCAACATCTGAATACCTAACTCACGAGCCCTTTGCATAGAATTAATCGTGTCATCAATAGACGTTTCTTCAAGAGTCAATTGAGACTTTGCAAATTCACCATTTTTTGCGTATTGATCAATAGAGGTCATAGTGCGATTGATTGAATGTATTTGATTTAATGCCACAGGATCATCTCCTGGAGCATTAATTCGTTTGCCCGTACTCAATTTTAATTGAGCATCTAGAACATCCTGCTGATGCTTTTGAATGGATTGTAAACCCTGAGTATGAAATAAATTCGTTGAAACTCTCATTGTTACGCCCTCGAAATACCTAGTAAGGTTTGAAATAATTCTTGAACCGTAGACACGATTTGTGCAGATGCTTGATAAGCTTGTTGATACTTAACCAAATTAGCAGCTTCTTCATCTAAACTAACGCCTGAGTATGACTCTCGTTGAGCAACCATTACATCGTACACATTACTTTGAGCGGTATACTGTATATCGGTACCACGAACATACATACCCACGTTGACCGCCATTTTTGAATAGCCCCCCAGCAAACTTTCAGTGGCTTTACCATCAGCACCAGCAAACAACAGTTTAGCTGACTGTAAGCCCGCCATGTTTGCAATATTAACGTTATCTCCTTTCGCCGCTGCCGCTGGGACCTCATCATCTAAGCTTCCGTCAGAGTTCGAGTCAATTGGACTCTGTCCACGAGTTGCAAATTTTTCTTGCTCTGTAATAACCTTGGCAAAATCTTCTAAAATTTGCTTATGAGGCTTAACCAAAAAAGAGTCCTCATCTGCTGGTACATTGGTTACGCCGGTAAAATCAAAGTAAAGCCCTTCAACATTGGCTGATGAGCCCCTTGCTACAGAGATAGGATTACCAGAACTATCCACAACCGCTTGCTTGGTTATATAATCAAAAAAATCGAAAGAATCAGTACCTTGGTTATACATTAACTTGTATTCTCTAGGCTCAAAATTCCCCACTTCGGTATTGGCATTGTCCAAATAAGTTTGTTTGTCACCATAGGTAGCAGGTTGGCTGGCAAGTGCGCTAGAACCATCATAAGGCGGTTCAGAAACACCTGGGTTTGGATTAAAACTCACTGAGATATCCGTACCATAAACAGTCCCTGTATTTTTTACACTGTCTATTGCATTAGTGGACAAGGGTGCAAAGATATTGCCTCCAGCATCTCCGTTAGCATCATAACCTTGATAGTGTTGCCAGTTCATTGAAGCAACCATGCCATTTAAGGTTAAGCCTAAATCATTTTGAGCTTTGCCAAGCATATTATCTCTAAAGTCTAAAACACCACCTAGCTCACCACCTACAATTTTGTCACTAATTAACTGTTTTTGGTCTCCAATATAAGCATAAACTTCAGTTCTATTCTCGTCTTGGAATTCACTACGACTCGCTTCTAATTGCATTAATGTATTACTTGAAAGCAATGGAACTTGGCCATTCCCAGCATAAATATCAACACTACCATTGTCATGGTAGTAGGTTTTAATATCCATATACTGGCTAATTTCTAAAATCGCTTGATCGCGCTGATCCATCAAATCATTGGGGGCATTAGTCGTATTTTTAAGGACATTATCGATTTGAGTATTCATTTCTTGAACTGACTGTAATCGATTATTTACTTCTTCAATAATATCGCTAACTTGGTTATTTGTTTGGTAATTTGTATCCCCTAGAACAGAGGTTAAGTTATTAATATGACTCTCTAAATTACCGACTTCATCAAGAACCTGTTGACGACTTGTTGTTGAAGTGGGATTGTCTGATAAGGCTTGAAGAGAAGATAAGTAACGATTCAAAAACTCTTGTACCCCTTCATCATTACTCGCTACAATTCCTTCAACCTGAGTTGATAAATCCAATTGTGTTTCGTAACGTTGTTTAAGCGTTTGACTAGAATAGAGTTGAGTTTGTAGCGCTTCAGAATATATTCGCTCGATGCCCCCCACCGTCGAACCACTACCTTGGTAGTTATTACCAGCATTACCAGGCGCACTACTCTGAATAATGACACGCTGCATGTTATAACCTTCTGTAGAAGCATTGGCAACGTTATGACTTGTCACCTCTAGTGCTTTCTTAAAGGTATTTAATGATAGTGAGGCGATAGTTAACATATCAGCCATAATTTCGTCCTCATTCTGGTCAGAATATTAAGCTTAAACGTGTATTCAGCAAAAGCATTAACGATTAGAACCGTTATTTAGCAAACCTTAATGCTAAAGCATCTTCAGTTGAAGGTTGATTATTATTTTTTGTCTCAACTGGTTTTTGTGAACCAGACTCAACTAAATCGCTAGTCTGATTATCTAATTTTTTCACAGCAGGAATGCTTGGTAACAACTGTTCTACTATTGTATCGGCAAAACCTAAGGTTCCTTTAGCGGCTAAATCTTGCGCCAACTGTTTATCATGCCAGTCTTTGTAAAAGTCGCCCTGATTACCATCTAGCCAACCATCATCAAAACTCACCTTGCGAGACTCTTTAAAAATCTGCTGTACAAAAATTGCCTCAAACTGTTCAGCTACCGGTTTTAGAGCTGCCCGCTGATCTTCTCTTGCTTGTTCTCTTAAACTATTTAACCCCTGAAGATCAGTATAATTTTGTGCCGCATTTGAAGCTTTATTTTGATTAATCAACGTATCTATGCGATTGTTTATATTCATTATATTACTCCTAGCAGCTTTAAATAATCATTAAATCTGCTTTTAGGGCACCAGATTGTTTTAATGCTTCTAAAATAGCGACTAAATCGCCCGGTGCAGCACCTACCTTATTAACCGCTTGAACAATATCATTTAGAGAAACGCCTTTTGGAAACTTAAACATTCTACCCGTCCCATTAGAGCTAACATCTACGACTGAATTGGGAGTAACCGCGGTATTACCACCTGCAAAAGGATTAGGCTGAGAGGCCTCAGTATTTTCTGAAATTTTAACGGTTAAACCACCATGAGTCACTGCGGCAGGGCTAACAGTAACATTCTGTCCAATAACTACCGTTCCAGTTCTTGAATTAACAATAATTTTTGCGGCACCTTGACCCGAGACCACTTCAATATTTTCTAAAACAGACAAAAAGGCTACTCGTTGATTAGGTAAACGAGGCGCCATAACCTCTACAGTTTCCCCATCAATCGCGCTGGCGGTACCTGCTCCTAACATTTTATTAACCGCATTCACTAAGTTAGTCGCAGTGGTAAAATCTGCATCTTTTAAATTTAAAGTAATCGTATTCCCTAACTCAAAACCTGTTTGTACGGTACGTTCAACCATTGCACCATCTGGTATACGTCCAACACTGGGAACATTAATCGTAATTTTTGATCCATCTGCCCCACTGGCATCCAAGCCTCCTACAACTAAGTTTCCTTGAGCCAAAGCGTAAACATTTCCATCAACTCCCTTCAAAGGAGTTAACAATAAGGTTCCACCTCTTAAACTTTTTGCATTACCTAAAGAAGAAGCCGTAATATCAATTTTTTGGCCAGGCTTTGCAAAAGCAGGCAACTCGGCATGTACTGCAACGGCAGCTATATTTTTAGAGTTAGTTTTTACCCCTGCAGGAACTTTAATACCAAATTTATTCAACATGCTTAATAAACTTTGCTCAGCAAAAGGGGTTTTATCACCAGACCCATTTAAACCGACAACCAAGCCATACCCCACTAATTGGTTAGAGCGCACGCCCCCAACATCTGCAATATCCTTAACGCGTTCTGCATAACTGTAACTACTCCATAAAAAGAGTAATGTCAAAAACATGACTATTCTTTTGCTATACATGTTGATTCCCTTGCCTTATCAGGCTATTTTCTTCTGGTTTAATTAGCTTTTTTAAGCTTTTTATTTTTATTCACTGAATTTCTTATGAATTCAGGCTTTCTACTAAAGATCTAGCATACCTTATGCCAAATTTAATAGATAAGCTAAAGTAAGCATGATGGCAGCCGATAACAAATTTTTTGCGACATAAATTAGTTAAAACCGTTTCACCGAACAAAGACTTAGACTTTACATTTTATATTCATAAAATAACTACCAGGCCAGGTAACTTAAGGTTTTTAGCAATATAAAAAGATAAAATATCATTAAGAAAAGAAAACCGACCCGCAAAAAGGAGATTTAAAAACAGGCCAGTAAAAAGGATTAAGAAGAAATCGAGTTACACTCAAATATTAGCTTATTTAAAATAAACAATAGATACATATTAGACTACTTATCTAAACATTTCAAATAGTTAACTTTATTTAAAAATAGAGACCTTTAATCTACAAAGGCCAATATTTTGTTAACCACTGAGTACCGACTCCCGTTCTAGCATTATCACCCGTCATACCCACATCTTTATAAACTAAACGAACATCAGCAACTTTTTCAGACGTAATCGTATTATCTGGTTGAATATCTTCAGGTCGAATAATACCGGCAAATTGCACCACTTCATCACCATCATGAATCGTAATCCATTTTTCACCACGAATCACTAAATTACCATTTGGAATCACCTCAACCACCGTCACAGCGATAGAACCTGTTAAGCTTGAATTTTGCTTAACATCGCTCTTCCCAGAAAAGGAACCTTCTGACCCATAACCAATGCTTAAGCCGTTAACGGGAGAGGTCAAGGTACTCACAGCACTGCCAACAACATTATTAGGAGTGGTCACACTAAAAGGAGTGGTAATACCATAATCCTGACTATTAGATTTATCGTATTTTGCTTCATCTTTCTTTTTAGCAGTCATACTTTCGCTTAGCGAAATTGTAATAATATCACCCACTTTATGAGCTCGAGCATCATTAAATAAAGTCATTGCTCCTGCCTGATACAAGGACCCATTTTTTGGCTGAGCCGCTTGCGGAATATTTAACGGGTAATTTGGCGCATAACTCATGTGCTGCATTCTTTGTGGAGGCGTTGAACACCCCACTAAAAAAGCAGAACCCACCAGCAACAAAACAAACCTGCTGACATTTATTTTTTGAATATTCATTTTATTCACCCTTGTCTTAAAAAGACATTTACAAGTGTTGATTAAAATTATGTGTTGTTATTTAGATATTGCATCATACCGTCTGCTGCTGAAATGGCTTTTGAATTCATTTCATAAGTACGCTGTGCTTCAATCATTCCAATTAACTCTTCAACCGTATTTACGTTTGAGGCCTCTAATGCACCTTGAGTTAATGCTCCAGCCTCTGCCGTTTGAGGATTGTTAATATTAGGCGTTCCACTAGCCGTAGTTTCAGAGTAAAAGTTATGCCCTAATGACTCTAAACCTGCTGGGTTAATAAAACTCGCTAACTCAATCTGTCCAACCTGGTTTTGTGCAACATTACCAGGTTCGCTAACATAGACTGCTCCATCACGGGTAATCGAAATTTCAGTTGTGTCTTGAGGAATATTAATATTAGGTTCTAGCAAATAACCTGAAGAAGTCACAACATCACCGTTTTGGTTAACTTCAAACGAACCATCACGTGTATACATCAAGTTACCATCTTGATCCAATACCTGAAAAAAACCTTTTCCTTCAATCGCAATATCTAACTGGTTATCCGTCACCATCAAGTTACCTTGAGTATGAATTTTCTGCACACCAATCGCTTTTACCCCTGTACCTAACTGTAAGCCAGATGGTAAAGTATTGGCCTCATCTTGTGACGCTTGAGCACCTGGTTGACGTACATTTTGATACAACAGATCATCAAACTCAGCTCGCCCCGTTTTATACCCATAAGTATTGGCGTTTGCGATGTTATTGGAAATAGCCGCTAAGCGAAACTGTTGGGCTTCTAACCCTGTTTTTGCAACATATAGTGCTCTATTCATTTTCTTATTCCTCTAAGAGACCTTTGCAAAAGTCGATGAATGGTTAAAAAAGGCTATAATTTTCTATCTTCAGCCTAAAAAAACCGCCTAATAGGTAGCTATTACGCAATTTTTTTAGACTAAATCTAAAGAATTCTTTCACTTTTTTCTTACATCCACGACTCCTACAAAGGCCTCTCTAACTTATCGAATCGACAATAGTGAATCGGATTTTTGTGCATGACTTTTAGTCGTTGACATCATTTTGACTTGCATCTCATACTTTCTAGATAGCTCAATCATATTCACCAAAGCTTCTGCAGTATTTACATTACTAGATTCCAGAGCGCCACTCACAACCATAACAGGCTCTTGTATAACAGGAGGTGCTCCGTCTTTTAAACGAGTATAACCATCCAGTCCTTTTTCTAAATCTTTAATATCAGGCTTAACCAAACGCACTCTATCCAAAACCACTAACTGATTACTGGGTGAATCAGCAGGCACAATTGAAATAGTACCGTCATCACCTATTGTGATTGTTTTGACCGGCGGCACATTTATCGGCGTACCACTCTCATTTAAGACAGGGTTACCTTTTACATCAACCATATTGCCGTTTTCAAGAATTTGCATACTCGCAGATCTTACATAGGCTTCATCCCCATTTGGGGCTTGAATTCCTATAAAACCGTCTTCTTTGGTAACAATATCTAAATCTCTGCCTGTGACTTTAATCGCACCGGCAGTAAAATCAGTAGCAGGTCGTTCATCTAAAGAGTATGCTCTTGACTCCCAACCAGGACCTTCAACATGTTGTGCCCTAAAAATATTAAAGTCTTTTTTAAAGCCATCAGTATTTGCATTCGCCAAGTTATTAGAGTTATTAGCTTGAGAAAGCATAACCTCTTTGGCACCACTCATTGCGATATACAACATACGATCCATGACAACTTACTCCAGGATTAATTATTATCTAGTCAAAATTATCTAGTCAAAAATGGGATGATTAATTACTTCACAAATATCATCCCTTATAAATTGAAACACTTATATAAGTGGGTCTAACGCCCAAATGTGTTTCCCTTGTGTGTTAGCATTTTGACACGCTATTTACGTTCAAACAGGTAATAGCAGAGACTATGCCAAAATAATTTATATTTTCACTAAAGGTTTTAGAAATTAGCCGATAAGCTTATATAGAGGGGTTTTAACAAATAAAAAAGCCGGCTAAAAAGCCGGCAAGACCAGAAAAAGTTTTTAACTTTACAAGTTTAAAATAGTTTGCGTTAATGTTTGAGAAGTTGAAATAACCTGGGCAGAGGCCTGGTAAGTTCTTTGTGTCTGAATCATATTAACCAGTTCACCTGCCACATCAACGTTTGAATATTCTAATGATCCAGCTTGAATGGTTCCAAATCCATTCTCTTGCGGTGATCCCAACTGAACAGTACCCGAAGAAAAGGTTTCCGCATAAGTTTGTCCACCCAATTTTTCCATCGCATTTTTATCTGAGAAGTTAGCAATACCTAATCTAGCCACAGGTATTGAACGCCCGTTAGAATAACGTGCTTCAATCGTTCCATCTAAACCGGTGCTTAATCCAACCAAATCACCAATTTTAAAACCATTTTGAGTTACTCCTCGCAAGTTGTAAGAACCTGAAAACTGAGTCATATTTCCAAAATCCATAGCAATACTAACATTACCTGCATCTGCAGAACCCAAAGGATCTGTTGCGCCTGTTAATGGCTGATCAATAACAAAACTCATCGTTGGCAATATTCCCGTTGTTGACCAGTTTGCTTCATCTAAAGGGTTATTATCATCATCACGCCCAGTACCAGCGGTATCTAGTGTTCCATCATCTGGTTCACGAACATCAATTAAATTACCGCTAGTATCATAACGTAACTCATATATTGCTCCAGCCAAGTTATTACCGGCGTTATCTGTAATCAAAGCTCCTGTTGCAGAGTCAGCCTGATGACCACTTGTTACATAGGTACCAGTCGTCTCATCGTAATCCTCTATGGTCATCTGAGCGACCCAACTCGTATATTTAACCCCTGTTCCAGTTCCGTCAGTAATATAGGTTCCATCCGCATTTTGACCCACGTCTGAGTTAGCATTTACCACATCACGCTTGTAAAAGTTTGTAGTCAGACGATGCTCTCCACCTAAAGAATCATGAATAATTTTATTGGTTGAAAAATCTGGAAAACCTGCATAAGGCCCTGAGTTTTCAGGATCAACCAAAGCTTTTAAATTAGTTGTTGTTCCTAAAGAATTAGTTGTGCTATTGGAATCTGTTGGATCACTATTATTTGCTTCTTGACCATCCAGATTAATGTCAAAACTCATTTCATCCGTTGCTTTAGGCTCCCGGTTTAATGCATCCAAGTCAATTGAACTTAAGGTTGTCTCAAAAACAGGCGTTGACTCAGTTGAAAGACTTTCATTTAACAAATAACCTTGAACCTGATTCCCTTCTTGAGCGGTTAAAAAACCATCTTTATCTAATTTAAAAGAACCATTTCGAGTATAAACATTGTCATACTTTCCGGTTTGGTCAGCTAAAACAAAAAAACCTTCTCCATCAATCGCCATATCAAGCTCACGACCGGTACCATTAATGGTTCCCTGACTAAAATCTTGGGTAATTGCAGCCACACGCACGCCGTTACCTGGTGAGTTTTGTGAACCCGAAAAAAGGTCCGAAAACTCGGCTCTTGAACCTTTGAAGCCGACCGACTGTGCGTTAGCTAAGTTATTTGAAATAACCCCTAAACCACTTGACGCTGCATTGATACCACTTAACGCGTTTAAATCGTAAGCTACACCCATGATATTCTCCTTGTGTATTCCACAACAAACTTGCTTAGTTTGTGTGTTTTAAAACTGTTTAATATTTATTTTAATAACGAGGGATTTATTACTATAAATTTCTAACCACTAATTTCTCTAACCGTATCCATTGCGACTCTCTCACCTGTTGCCAAGGTTAAAGTCATTGTGCCGTCACTATTAACGCCAACCGAATTCACTCTTGAAGCAACAACCGTATCGATTGATTGCAAGTCACCATCTGCATTAGTGCCATAAGCGGTTAATGAATAAACACCACTAGGTTTACTGACATCAACATTATCTAGACCATTCCAGTCCACTGTTTTTTCACCTGCCTGCATACTTGGAATACTAAGTTCTTTAACTACGCCATTATCATCACTTACCACAATAGTGACATCCGTTAAAGCAGAATCCGAGTTAAGTCTGAACTGCGAAGTTTGGTCTTGAACATGTGAAAAATCTTCACCACTCACTTGAACATTTTTACCAATAATTGAAGCCGCCTGCATAGTTTGCAAATTTTGAAAAGATTGCGTCATAGCCAATATTGAATCATTCATATTGGTTGTTGCTTCTAACTGACTCATCTGAGTCAAATCGGTTACAAATGCAGTTGGATCCATCGGTTTAGATGGATCTTGATTTTGTAATTGTGTCGTTAACAATCTCAAAAAATCTGCCTGCCCCATAACATTGCTAGGCGCACTTGAACTTGGATTTGAAGCTTGTTGCATTGCCTCTAAGTAATCAGCATTGCCCGTCGTAATATCTGGAAAATAATCAGCCATAATTTAACTCCTTACCTATTTCCCTAATTGGATAGTACGCAAAAGCAACTGCTTAGACGTATTCATTACTTCAATATTGGTTTCATAAGATCGAGAAGCCGACATCATATTCGCCATCTCCTCAACCACATTAACGTTCGGACGATATATATACCCTTTCTCGTCTGCCATAGGATGATTTGGGTTATATTCCATTAACGACGGAGCCTGGCTTTCTACAATTTCTTTAACCCTTACTCCACCCGTTGGTTCATGCATATTACCTTCTAAAATAGTCTGAAAAACAGGCTGTTTTGATTTGTAGACTTCATCTTTATTGGAGCTAATACTATCCACGTTAGCCATATTAGAAGCGATTGTATTTAAACGAACCGTTTGAGCATGCATTCCTGTGGCAGATATATCTAAAATTTTGAACATTGACATTTTTAACACTCCTTATTCAAAATCTATTCACCACGCAATGCGCCACGAATACCTGAAATCTTGCCATTGATAAACTCTAAAGTTGCTTGCTGTTGCATAGCATTTTCCATAAACTGAGCTTTCTCAATATGCGCTTCTACCGTATTACCATCTAAAGATGGCTGAGTAGATTGTCTATACATTAAATATTGGGATGTTGATGAAAAACCATTGCTATCGCCATCAATATGACCAGGATTAGTTTTTCTCATTTCTGTTTGATATTGACTATTCATTTGACCACTTGCGTCTTGCAAAGCTTTTCTAAAATCAATATCTTTCGCCTTAAAATTAGGAGTATCTTCATTGGCTAGGTTATTTGCCAATAACTCTGCCCGTTCTGTTCTAATTTTTAAGGCTTGTTCATGTATGCCAAAAATTGATTCAGCCATCATCATTCCCTTCTGGTTTCTTCAGTGAGTGTTTTTTGACACCTCTTAATATTTAAGGTTGATTTAGCAACAGCAATGCCAAGATTAAGATTTTTTAACATTTCCCCTAAAAAACGTCTAAAGTTTTATAAAAAGCTGCAGTTATCGGCAGAATTATGAAAACTTTAATAAAAAAGTGAAAAAAAGAGGAAAAAATTGCCGCCCTATAAAAAACAGTATAATTATCATAAACTTAAAAAAATAAAAATTAATTACCAGGCCTGATAACTTTGACAATACCAAAATAGACACACAAAAAAACCGCTCAAAAGCGGCTTAATTTATTTTATATGTTTATGTTTTATGTTTATGTTAATACGCTTAAGAATGATTAAAAACTACCAAGTCTTAACCGTATCTCCCACTTGAACCAATCCTTTTTTAGCCGTCAGTTCAGCGACAGCAAATCTTGGCATAATTCGTTTAATTTTAAGAAATGCTCCAGGAACCATGTCCGTTCCTAGCACTAAACCATTAAAACGCACAGGTCTTCCGGTTTTATGATAAACCGCAAGGTCATCTCCAACTTTTGCCCCTGAATTCGCACTTAAATAAATAACATATTCTCCATCACGCACATCAATCACTTGGCTTTCAAAGGGTTTACAATGTAAATAATCAATGGCATCGGTTACTTCTTGCTCAAGTAATGCGTGAAAAACCTTACCCGTATCTGTAGCAAAAAAAGCATTCGTTCCAAATGGTTTATCACGACCAACCCTTACGTCACCTTCAACATCAAATCCGCCTCGCGATTGGTGAACAATTTCATTACGAATCAAATCCACCATATACCAATCGGCCTCTATATAACGTGTATTATCTTGAACCTGCAAATTATAAAAACGTTTAACGTTATTTTTAATTCCATCCTCAGAGTGCGATGACATTGACCGAATAACCGTTAACAGCAAATATTGTGCTCCGGTATTATCTCTAATGGTCGATATTAATTCAGGATCGAGATTTGGAGAAACTTGAACATTGGGCTGAATGTCAACCACTTGATGTAATAAAGAATAGTTTTTATAACCTTGATTGCGCACTCGTCTATCCAGCTCTAACTGATAACCATTTAAAAGATTTGAAACATCATTAGCTTGATAAGCGTGCGGAAAAACCACCGGAGCAATCGCTAAACGGGGTTGATATTGGTTACCGGGTATATTCGCACAAACACCTCTTTCTTCAGTAAGACAGACATTCATCGTCACTTCATAATTTAACGGTAATTTTTTAGTGGCACCATATTTATCTACTGGTTCTTCATACCCTTCTTTTAAAACCGTAAAGCTTTTAATCTTACTAGATGAAGTAAAACGTGCAGAATCTAAGGTTAACTGATAAGACTCAACAGATTGATCAGTCTTTACCACCGCATTATTTTGTAAACTGGCTTGTTGCAAAGCATCTCTAATTGCCATTTTTCTAGCAAACGCTTCACTTACTTCTTTGGAAGAAGCGATGCCCTTAACCACAACGCAGGAACCTTCGTCAGAAAATCCCTTGTTAGACGTTAAATGACTATCATCTTTCTCCTGAGCGAAACTAGCCGTACTCTCAGCCTGATCAATATCTCCATAATCAGGTTCAGCACACATTTCGGGTCTATTTGGGTTATCAATACATTCTTTATCAATGCTTGCGGATAAAACGCTATGCGAAAAAAATAAAGCTAATATAAAAAATACTAAAGGATATTTCATACGAACTCTATGCCTGTTTTATAGAAGCCTTACTGACCTCTTCAATTCGTTGAACAATAACATTGGCTAACTCATCTGAATGCCACTTAGATAAAAACACATTTGCTCCTACTTTATCGGTTAAAGATTCGTTAAACCCTCCACTGAGTGAAGAGTTTAAAACAACAAACAAATCTTTTAAACGGTCATCTTTTCGTATATTCGTGGTAAGCGTATAACCATCCATTTCAGGCATTTCAATGTCAGAGATTACCATCAAAATTCGATCCGAAACCCTTGGAGAAATTCCTTTTTCAGCATCATCAGCCCATTTTTGTAAAAATTCTAATGCTAACTTACCGTTATTTAAAATCTTATTAGCAATGCCCATTTTATCTAGAATCCCCTTTAGTTGGCTACGAGCTACTGAAGAATCATCTGCACCTAATACAAAATAGTCATGCCCGGCCGTCTTATCAACATGGCTGTTTATAAATTCATCAGAACTATCATCACTTAAACCAGAGATTTCCGCTAAAACTTTTTCGACATCAACAATTTGCACTATTTGCTCTTGCGCACGAGTAATACCTGTTAAATAATTAACATTCAGCAAACTATCAGGTGGTGGCAAAATATCTTCCCAACGTAAATGTACAATCCGATCAACATCTTCAACTAAAAACCCTTGAACAGAACTATTAAACTCGGTCACGATAGTTAAGCTATTAGAGTAGTTATTTGGGTCAATAGGCTCAAGATCTAAAGCTTTTGCCAAGTCAATCATTGGCATCGTCTGCCCACGAATATCTGACACACCAACTACCCTTGAGTCCGCTTTAGGTACGCTAGAAATATGAGGCGTCCGAATCACTTCACGAACTTTAAATACATTTATTCCAAACAACTGCTGACCCTTAATTGTAAAAAGTAACAGCTCCATTCGGTTCATACCTGCCAAAGAAGTCCTTTGATCAACACCTTTTAAAAAGCTCGACATGTTAACGTCACCTTATTTCGTTTTATTTTTATGCATTAACTTATTTAACTCAACGCAAAATGAGTATATCTTATTGATTTAATAACAACAGTTCTTTCAAAGAATTTTACGCCCATGTTAGACTGTTCATATGAAAAATTCGATTTATCTATTTACCATTATCTCATTGCTTCTTGTGACGTTTAGCAAAAGCAGCATTGCTAGCCCCAAAGCGAATCTTTACCAAGACAAAAGTACTGCATTTCAATCTATCGATGAAATCCACGACTTGGTTACCCAGCATGTAAAGCAAAAAATTGACCAAAAAATATTTGAACCTACCATTCAACTCAGAAAACTCTCCCCTGAAACAAGATTAAAACCTTGTCTAGGGAAAATTCAAATTGAGGACAAAAATTTAGATAGAGTAACCGGTAGAATGACGATTAGCGCTGTTTGCTTAAATCCAAATTGGCGTGTTTATGTCCCCGTTACCGTTAACGGAAAACAGCCCGTTGTTATCTCCACTCAAGGAATTCTAAAAAAAGCCGTTATAAAAGAAGAGGATGTAAAACAAGTACTTATTCACTATAAAAAAATACCTTCAGGTAGCATGGTAAATATTTCAAAAGCAATTGGTATGCGAGCTAAAAAATCAATAGCACCCAATCAAGTATTAAGAATTAGAGATTTGCAGCCTCCATATTGGGTTTTTAAAAATCAACAAGTAAATATCATCACTCGTATTGGTGAAATTGAAGTTAAAACAACAGGAACGGCTTTAAAAAATGCTGTCGTGGATGAACAAGTCTCTATAAAAAACAATTCCTCTAAAAAAACCATTAAAGGCATAGTTGTTGCTCCGAATACAGTATTAGTTCCATAGAAGCCATAAATTTGACAGCTCATAACGACATAACAATATGATAGAAACATTAAAACAATATATAAAAAGGAAACATCCGCTCCCGTGCAGTTTACACAAAGAAAATAAATTTAAAAAAAGTGTAAACTTTTACTAAAGCTTTTCTTTTTTTTACCGATACATATAATAGAAGACGTTAAATTACGGTTAACATAAACAAAATATCAGGTGTGAGGCCATTAAAATGGATATTAAAAACTTAACAACAGGTGTTCTACCTAGTCGTTCTAACGACCAGCCAAAAGCACCCGCTAAAGAGATTGATGAGCGTGTCAACACTGCCACCCCAAACTCTACAGACAAGGTCACTTTAACCGATTTTTTATCACAAGCTCGTGAACTTGAAACTAAATCTCAAGATGTTAATGTTGATAACTCTGAAAAAATTGCTGCTCTAAAAGCTGCAATTAACGATGGGTCTTATCAAGTTGACTCTCAAAAGGTTGCCGAAAAACTGATTCAAACTGAAGCATTGTTTGCTAAAGCCTAGTTGATAATAATGAATTCAAGAATTGAGCCAAGCGAATTTGACATGAATCTGTTTTCCTCACAAACAGAGTCAATGACTCAACTTTTAAATCAATTTTTGAATACTCTAGACCTTGAAACAGAAGCTATTAAAAAAAATCTAACTCAGCAACTTATTGATGCAAGCTCTCATAAAAGTGATTTAGCAAATCAAATTGAAGAAAAAAACCAAACACTCAATTCAATGCTTGAAAAAAGCAATGTCACCCTAGACTCTCTGCCAGATTCTTCAATTTTTAATACCCTACCTACAGAGATTCAAAACAACACCCTAGCTTTAATTAAATTAATTCAAAATTGTCATGATAAAAATTTAGCCAATGGAATGTCTATTCAAATGCTAAGTAATATCAATCAACATGCTTTAGATTTAATGTCTGGTAAGCCAAAAGATGATGCGAAACTCTATAGCTCAAGCGGAGAGAAAACTCGCTCTGGTTATCAAAGCTCACTGGGTAAAGCCTAACAATTCACTCTTTTCCCTTAGTCAATAATACTCCCTCATTCTTCTCTATTTTAACGATTTACTTGGCCATTGGCTCATTTACTGCTTATAAATTCATAAAATATTCTAAAGAATTTTCATTCGTTACGTTATTTGTATAAACTAACCAAAAAACATTATTAATACATAATCACACCTTGTGTGATGACTAGAGAGAAGATTTATGCGTAAAGACCAACGCTCTTATTACCGAATTGATGTCATTATGCCTTGTAGCTATCGTATTTTATCGTTAGAACAAGCATCTGAAACACTTCTTCCCAGTACACCTGATTCAAAATATATTGAAGAATATTTCATGGAAAATTTGTCTCAACTTGATGAGCAAATAAACGAAGTTATTTCTCATATTAATCAAAAAAGTTCAGTGCTAGCAACAGCATTGACCGCAATGAATAGTAAGATCAACTTTCTTTTACAAACAATTGATGAAAGGCAACTAACTAGAGCGATTCCTCAGCGCTTGGTAAACTTGAGTGGTGGTGGAATTGCTATTGATGTAGAAGAGAACGTTAAATTATCAGATAAGATTGATTTACTGATTAAACCACTTCCAAATGAAACCCCTATTTTAGTTCGCTGCGACGTTATCAGTGTTGCACCTATCTCAGATGGTTCAGAAGGCTCGACCATTGCACTTTCTTACCAAAATTTAGCTGAAGATGACCGACGGAAACTTGTCTATTTTATTCAAGCAAAAGAAATTGAATTTGCGCAAAAGAAACGTAATAAAGAGCTTAAAAAATAACCGCAATTATCCTCTCTTCTGCTTCTAACTCCCTATGCGATAAAAATCATATTTATTAAGCATCGCTCTTGTTAAAGCATAAAAAACCCCGATATAAATCGGGGTTTTATTTTGAGTAAAAATTTTATCTGCAAAATTATAGACTAAAGTCCAAAAATCTAGTTTTATGGAAAAGCATAGCGTTTATCAGAACGTTCAAAAACCTTCTTTTTATCATCTTTTTTTAACAGTTTTGATAATTTTTTCTCTAAAGCTCGCATCTTAGCCAAGCTTTTATCAACCTTCACTTCACTATTTTTTTGTGACTGAGTCGAGGCTCTAATTTGCTTGTCCTGCTTAGCGACTTTGCTTTCAAGTATTCTAACTCTAGTACTAATACTTGCCGCATCGGCAACTCCTTGCCAAACAAATAGCGATAAAATGGTTGCTATCAAGATTTTTTTTAAAATCATAATGACCTCAATCTAGCGTACTCAAACCTAATCAACTAATTGACCAATTCATTAGTAACCAGGCCTGGTAACTCTTTAATAAGAGCTTACTTTATAAGCCTGTTCAGGTTCTACTATAGAGGCTTTAGATGCGGTATAAACAAAGGCTTGTTCAAAGAATTTTTTGTCTACATAAACTTCTAAAACAGTCTCGTAGTTTCTATCTGCCATAGGCGTCACGCTTACTACTCTAGCCCCCTTAACAACCGCATTGACTCGAGCACGAAAACTATCATTTTTGGCGGTTAAGGTTGATACAGAAGTATTACTATCAATTTTAATACCATATAACTGCTCGGCAAGAGCTCTGTATGCATCTAACTTGGAAGATCTAATAGCCATTAAACGGCGTTGACCTGGTGTATAAGCAGCAAAAGTACTTTCAGCACCATAACCAATACCCGTTACTTTTAACAGCTCTGGCTTTTGAGCGGGAGCAACAGGTGTTGCTTCAGCCATAACAGGTTTAGTCTCAACCATTATTGGCTGAGGAACATTAGCCGCTGACGCGGGTTCATCTGACTTAATCTGAATACACCCAGATAACACTAAGCTACTAGCTGCTAGCTGCTACTCCAGCAATTACAAATAATTTCTTTTTCATGGTCTTACACTCCACTATTTACTCAAAACTGTTTTTTAGAGACCTTTGCACGAGATGGGCGCGAAAAAAATTTGGTAAAAATTGTCTGATTTAGTCGAAAAACATAGTTAATAGCTATTAATAGCAAGCTATAGGCAAGTATTCAAACAACAATCAGTTGGTTTTTATCCATTTTTTATTCGTTCAGCCACCTCGTATGCAAAGATCTCTTTAAATTGATTAACATTTATTTTGTGTCTCAGAACAATTTAAGTCTTTTAAATTGTACTTAACACCGGGTTCATATTTTTTAGGTAACGGCTTGGTTGAATAATAATCGGGAACTTTCATAACTGATTTCTCAATCAAACCTACATCTTCACCAACATTCATCAATGCATTTTTAGCTATTTTTACAGGTTTTGAGCTACAAGCACTCAACCCCACTTGCAAAGCAAGCATTAATAACAACCATTTCAATTTCATAAGCAATACTCACAAATCTTAACTATGGATAAGAATCCGTAACCGACTGGTCATAAAATGCCGCATCTGGAGCAGAATATTGATATCGATTTTTTTCTTTCGCTTCTTTCATCGCGGCTTGCTTTTTAGCCTTTTCAGCTTGTTCAACTAAAACCTGCTTTTCAACTGTTTTAATACTTTGCATTAACGCTTTATATTGATCTTGAATTTTTTTAACGCGACCATTCACTTCATCAATTCGGCGTTGTGCCTTGATTAATTTATAATTAACCGAAGTTACTTTTTTCATTAACTCTGGATTTTCCGCCGCCACCGCTGGTAAAGAAGGTGGTGCTGTCTGGGTATGACTATTAGTATTCATTGCATGTGAATCATGAGTGGTTTTCACCGCATGAGTATTCTGTGCATTATGAGAATCATTTCCTGTTTTCTCTGTTGCGTGGGAATCCTGATGCCCCCCAAGTCCTAAAGGATCAATAATTTCATTATTATGTCCATCCGTTCCAGAACTTGTTTTCGCCATATCTGCAACTAATTGTTCTATTTGAAAGTTAATTGCATCTAATTTCTTTTCTACAGATTGAGCCGTTTTATCAACATCATGAATTCGTTCATTATTACCCTCAGAAGAGACTTTTATAGATTCAATTAATGTTAAGGTTTCCTCATCCATTCCTGCAGAGGAAGCCGCTAATGCTCCCCATAAACCAATTCCGATACCAGACAAAGCCAGTACACTTAAAACTGAACCAAAAATTATGATAAGTTTTTTTATAGAATCCATATCTTCTGCCGCCATATTGGAGTTTTGTGCTACTTGAGCACTTGCACGTTTTTCTAAAAATTCATCGGTATTATCAACCGCTGCTACTTTTTTCTCAGCAACATTCGGAACGATATTATCTGTTTCAACAACAGGTTCAGGCTCTTCAACAACCTCTGCTTCCTTTGGTTCAGAAACATCAACCACCTCTGGCTCGTCCTCTAAATCTAAACCTTCTAATGAATCAAGAATGTCATCACTTTCATTACTTTCATCAGGAAGATCAGTCGATTCATCGGCCAACTCTTCCATATCAGGTAAATCATCAACTGTATCAAGCTCTGGTGATTCTAGAACAGGGTCATCATCTGATTCTTCAGAGACAGCCTCTAGCTCAGCCTCATCCAATAAAGCATCAATACTTTCTAGATCATTAGGGTCAAATGTATCGTCTTGCTCAGCCACGCATTAATTCCTTAACAACTTTTTCATTATTTAAAAAATAAAATTATGTAAAAACTTAATTTAAGTAAAAAATAAATAATGAAAAAATTAACTAATAAAACTCAATCTTAGTCATTGTGAGCGATACGAAATAAAAAGCTTCAAATCTATTCTGGTTGAATAGAAAACTTTTCAAAGATGCCGTTATCTGCCCAATAAACAGTTGGCAATAGGGAAAATTGTCCATTAGCGTCTCGAACATAAGTTCCAAACCTAGTATCGATCAAAGTATCTACCGTAGAGGAGATACTCGGATTTTTGACAATTTCTATAGCCATCTTTCCTAAAGCATAAAACAGGCCATTTTTATTTTTTGAAGTGCTAGGCGGTTGTTTTTCTAAACTGCCGCCTAATGAGATAGGTAAAATTACAAATGTTTGTGACCATGCATCAATATTTTCTTTTAAGTAGTTGGCATTGGGCGTTTTGGTTGGATACCATATATGGGCTATATCTACTGGAGAATTTAAGAAATCTAAATACGGTGCAACTTGAATCGCTTTGGTTTCAGGTACAAAAGAGATGATTGCTTCAATATCTTGACGGACTCTGGGCTTAAAGACCAATTTTTGATTTAAAACCGACTGCAACCATCTATGCCTATCTTTGGATTCTTGAACCTTTAACCCAATATCAATGGATTGCCCTACCGTTTTATTAATGGTTTGTAAGATATATCCCTGAGAATGATTGAATTCTAACCAGGCCTGGTTAAATGCTCGCTCAACGTTTTCAGAAGTTTCATCATTACCTCTAAGAACCATAATATTTTGATACTGAGCTTGATTCAAAACCTGAAAAACTTGTTCTAGACCCGCTATTTTACTTGGTGCAAGACTGTATTCATTTCTGGCTAAATGTTCAGTTTCATTAAAATAAAGCGTCGCAACTCCCGTCTCTAATTCTTGCCACTGTTGAATTTTATTTTTTTGCATCGGTCCAAAAATAAAATCTGGTTCGTAGTATTTAAGAATTTCCCACAAATCAAATGCGGTGGAATATAAATTAGAATCTAAAGCCACTAGCTTTCCTTTAAAGCCCGCCTCATTAAGAGAGCTCTGCAAAGCATTTTGTAATGCAAGGCCAACACGTTCATAACGTCCACTTGTCGGTAAAACAATGGCGACAACTGCGCTAGGGTCATGCATTGGAAAATCAATATTTTTAGAAAATGAAAAGACCGACAATAATGAAGGAGACTGGGGTAGATTTGATAAATAAGCCTCTAATCGATCTACCCTTTTTTGAAAAGCGGGAATAATGAATTGTTTTTTGATTTGTTTTAAATATTGAGCAACCTGCTTATAGTCTCCATTTTGTTTCGACATTTCTGCTCGCAAGATCAAAATCTCTTGATCCAGACGACTGACTTGCTGTAAACGTTGCTGACTTTCAACTTTATTTTGAGGCTGAGACTTACCTACTCCAAGATCAATTAAACTTTTAGGCTCACTATCACGAAAAAACTCATCCCATTCTTCAGCATAGGCAAAGCTTGCCAGTGGCAAAGTCATTACCATAGCGAGAATAATATTAAGAGTTTTTTTCATATATCCTCATGCTTAAACATATCATCCGAATCTGCGTCCATTAAGAAACATTTAAAGATTTTGAAACAATTTCATATACATCTTTTGAAAGGTTTTCAGTCTCAAGGATTCTTTTTAATGCTTGCTTCATGAGTTCTTGTCTTTCAGAATCATATCGTTGCCAATGAGTAAAAGGAGCCACAATTCTAGCTGCAACCTGGGGATTAAGATTATCTAACTTAATCACTTGTTCCGCTAAGAAACGATAACCTTCACCCTCTTTTTGGTGAAAACCTAACATATTCAAACGTCCAAATACTCCCAAAACACTTCTCACGCGGTTTGGGTTAGTGTATTTGAAATCCTTATGGTTAACCAACTCTCTAACATGCTGAAGCGAATGAATATGGTGCGAACCTGCTTGCAAACTAAACCATTTATCTAACACTAAAGTATCGTCTTTCCATTTGTCATAAAAAGCGCTTAAGCAAACCTCTCTTTCTCGACTATCTGTATGCGATAAAGCTTCTAGTGCTGCTAAAACATCAGTCATATTTTGACTTTGTGAAAATTGTTGCTTACCTAGTTGAATTTGATTTGGTAATAACAACAAATAATCTAAACAAACCTTTTTAAGTTTACGGATTGCAATATCTTCTTTGTTGTATTGATACTTTGTTAGAGCTTGATTTAATTGCGTATATAGGCCAAAAAGTTCCTGCTCAAACAAAGTAGCAATCGCTTGCTTTAACCAACGTTGAACGTGATAGATTGCATCAACATTTAACTGTTGATACTGTTCTCCAATATACGTTAAATCTGGAAGTGTTAAAGCAAGAGCCTTAAGTGCCTTGTCAACATTAACATCTAGCAAAACACTATTAAATGCTTTTTTAAAGGTATCAGAAACCGTCAGAGGTTGACCCTCTTCATACAAATGAATATTGTGTTTAATCTCTCTTAAAGCTAAGGTTTGCATGGACTCCCAGCGATTAAAACTATCCGAATCAAAACGAGCCAATCCTGCTAAATCCTGATCGCTTTGTTCATACTCCAAAATAACGGGAGCTGAAAAACCTCTTAACAAAGAAACAACTGGATTGGATTCAACATTCTTAAACCTAAACTGTTCTGTTTTTGAGGTAAGTTTTAGAGTTACCTCTGTTCCTTTGACTATTGTATTTGCTTTATCTTCAGAAGAAATATCAAAACTTAAAGCCTCACCTTCATTAGAAAATAGTGCGATTTTTACCGGTATGAGTAATGGTTTAAATTCATCTTTTAACTTTGGAATACTTTGTGACAAAGTTATCGTAAATTCTTTTGTTGCAAACTCATAGTCGGTTTTAACGTTTAGAACGGGGGTACCACTTTGTAGATACCATTGATGTAATTGCGATAAGTCAATATCGTTGGCATCCCCCATAGCATTTCTAAAATCTTCAACTGTAACCGCTTGACCATCATGACGAGAAAAATACAAATCCATCCCTTTTCTAAAGCCCTTTTCTCCTAGCAAAGTATGGTAAAGCCGAACCACTTCTGCCCCTTTTTCATAAACCGTCATCGTATAGAAATTATTCATTTCAATATAAGATTGCGGCTGAATAGGATGAGACATTGGACCGGCATCTTCTGGAAATTGATTACTACGCAAACGCTTTACATCATCAATACGTTTAACTGAAGGAGAAAGCATGTCAGCAGTAAACTCTTGATCTCTAAAAACCGTTAAGCCTTCTTTAAGCGTTAACTGAAACCAATCTCGACAAGTGACTCGGTTCCCTGTCCAGTTATGAAAATACTCATGCCCAATAACGGCTTCAATCCCCTCATAATCAACGTCTGTTGCTGTCTCAGGTTTAGCTAAAACAAATTTTGAATTAAAAACATTTAATCCCTTGTTTTCCATGGCTCCCATATTAAAGTCATCAACCGCAACAACCATATAAATATCTAAGTCATAGACTAGACCAAAACGCGTTTCATCCCACTTCATTGACTTAATTAAAGAGTCCATAGCATGTTGGCATTTATCGATATTTTTAGGCTCTACATAAATTCGTAAGTCTACAGCTCTGCCATCTTGAGTATGGAAAGTATCCTGAATATATTCTAAATTTCCTGCAACAAGAGCAAACAAATAACACGGTTTTTTAAATGGGTCTTCCCAAACCGCATAATGTCGGTTGTTATCTAAATCACCTGACTCAATTAAATTACCATTGGAAAGTAATACCGAATTTTCATTTTTATCCGCAATAATTTTTGTTGTAAACAGCGTTAACACATCTGGACGATCTAAAAAATAGGTTATCTTTCTAAAACCTTGCGCTTCACACTGAGTACAGTAATTACCACTTGTTCTATAAAGCCCTTCTAAGGCGGTATTGTTTTCAGGTTCAATCTGAGTAACAATTTTCAACTCAAATGATTCTAAACCAATACAAGGAATGGTTAAGCTCTCACTATTCTGCTTACATTCATCTGTAATGTTTTGCTTATTAACAACAACTGAGACCAGCTGTAAACCCTCTCCGTCCAACACCATTTGTGTCTGATTAGACACATTTAGAACCTGCATTGTGTTAGAAACACGGGTATTCATAGCCGCTAAATTAAATTCTAAAAATATTTTCTCTATTTTAAAATCTGGAGTTTTGTAGTCTTTCAGGAAGTGTTCTATAGGACTTTGATTATTCATATTGGATTCAGCTCACACAAGATATAGAGAGTATTACTCGAGAATATGCTCAAATAAAGTTCTCTGGGGATAAATATATTTCTTAAACGGTTTCTACATAAAATAGTTGCAAAGGTCTCTATTGGTAATAGTTGCTAATATTCAAATTAACAGTTCTTATACCAAAACATTAAAACAGATAGTTTTAAAAACAAAAAAGCCTTCCTGCTTAAACAGAAAGGCTTTTGGTAACGGCCTAATTTAATTAAAAATTAGTATTTGAATTCTGCACGACGGTTTTTAGCCCACGCATTTTCATTATGTCCTTCAGCAACCGGATTGTCTTCACCAAAGCTAATAACTGAAATACGACTTGGGCTTACACCTTCAGCAACCAAAGCATTTTTAACCGCATTAGCACGACGTTCACCAAGCGCTAAGTTATATTCACGTGTTCCACGCTCATCACCATAACCACTTACCGTAATAGAAGAACCTGATTCAAGCGCCATATAATCTGCATGAGCTTTAATTAACGCATAATCACTAGGTCGGATATCTGACATATCAAAATCAAAATGAACGGCTTTACCATCAATCATGGCTTTAAGCTCAGATTTTTTTGCAGCTAAATCAGCGGCTGCTTTTTCAGCTGCGGCAAGTTTTGCTGCTGCAATATCTGCATCAACTTGACTTGATGCCATTTCTTTACTGTTGTCATCATCCATTTTGGGTGTAGAACTACAACCCACTAATGCAAAACCTAAAAAACCAACTAAAAATAATTGTGAGATGCTTCTAAAAGACATGGCTTTATTCCCTAAATTAAAAAAACTTATACTTAATAATACACCTAATTATATTAAAAACGCTAGAGATAAAATGAAGAATTTGAGATTTTTTTAGGGATTGAAGAAAATATTTAAATTTAAAAATGATACTTTGTCATTATGAAAACTTAGACAAGCAACTCAAGAACGAGTTGAAAAAGACCCCGGCTAAACGCCGGGGAAACGGGCTACATTATGAAAGCGTAAATCCAATTACAAACGTTTCCATAAATTGATTACAACATAGTCAATAATTTTAGATATTGATTGAAATCAATTAACCCACTTCTTTACAAATATCACAATCATTTATGCCCGCAATATTTTTCAATTTCTTTTCATTATAAATAATGACTTCTTTTTTCTTCCAGCTCACAATTTTTTCTGCATTAAATTTAGCCAAAATTCGGGAGACTGTTTCAGGCGTTAAACCTAAATAAAGTGCAACATCTCTATGCAAAATACTTAGACGAAATTCGTCATACCCATATCCACGGTTTTTATAACGATTAGCCATATTCCAAACAAACTGAGCGACTCTTTGATCTGCATTACGTTTTACTAAGAGCTCAGAATGCATTCTTCCTTCTTGCATTTTTTTGCTCATTACTGTTAAAAGCTGCTGATTAAGATTAGGTATTTTTAATGAAAGCTCACTTAATTCGTCAAACGGTAAATTACAAATACTCGTGGTATCTAAAGCAATCGCATTATATAAATACTGTTTATCAACTAAACCATCAAATCCAACTACATCTCCAGGTAAGTAAAATCCATGAACAATTTCTTCACCATGATCTGAATATGAATATAATTTTATGACACCTGCTCGGATAGCATAAATAGATGAAAACTGCTGACCAGTTTCATAAAGATGCTGGTTTTTTTTAAGTGGGGATTTTCTGTCAACAATATCATCAAGACGATCAATATCACTTTTTAGTAATCCCGTTGGAAAACATATTTTTTGCAAACCACAATTTAAACAACTTGCGTTAAATGCAGATTTAATTTCACTCATACATAGCCTAATGAATATTTACGGCGAATAACTAATCGCTCAATTTATTATTTTGAATCAATAATTGTATATCTTTTATTTTGTTTGTCATCTATATCTCAAAATCATTTACCGATATTCTGTTAATGACTCCATAAAATAGAGTCTGTAATTCTCTATAATTCACAACAAAACCTTACTGCTTATTTTTTAAGCAGTTTAATATTTTATAGCTAATATAAAGAACTTAAGGCACCTTTATTAACTTTACACACAAAGTTATCCACAGGTTTTGTGGAAAAGAATTCTTAGAAAAGCCGCACTTATTACAACTTCAATAAAAACACACTTAAACATTAAATATCAATTACTTATAAAACAAAAATAAACCAAAATATAACTATTAAAATTTAAGTCGCTCTATTTTCATGTCAAGCTTTTTTTTACTTTATTCACTTTTATTTTGAAAACACATGATAAAGCAAGGTTTTTAGAGCTATGTTAAAATTCAAGCTAAGAAAAACGTGCTGCTTAACCAATCAGCTCAACCAGCCTTATAATAAAAATTATCGGTAAATATTAGATGTCTAAAATTTTAGGTATAGGAAATGCAGTCCTTGATATTATCTTAACTGTAGACCATCATCCACAAGAAGATGAAGAGTTACGTGCTCAAAACAAAGACGTAGAGACAGGCGGAAATATCAATAACACCTTATATGTGCTTAATCAACTAGGACATCAAACCGAAATTTGCACCACAGTCGCTGCGGACAACGAATCAAAACAACTCATAGCAGGCCTTAATCAAAGAAATATTTCTACAGAACATACCCAAAAATTCATTAAAGGTAGAACCCCCACCTCCTTTGTGACTCTCAATGCTCAAAATGGGCATCGGACGATTGTTCATTATCGTGATTTACCAGAACTAAGCTTTGATTTCTTTGCAAAAATTGAAATTGAAGAATATGACTGGTTACACTTTGAAGGTCGCAACACAACTCAATTACCTGGCATGATAAATATTGCTAAAACATTCCTAACACACCAGCCTATCTCCCTAGAAGTTGAAAAATCCAGGGATGGAATAGAGGCTTTGTTTTCCAGTGTTAACCTGCTCATTTTTTCGCATCATTACGCTAAAGCAAAAGGCTTCAACAACGGTCAAGAATTACTAGAAAGTCTTACGTTAGATAACGTAAACATGGTTTGTACTTGGGGAACAAAAGGGGTTTGGTATAAAGCAATCAATCAAAATATAGAACATATTGAAGCAGAGCAAGTAAGCCCGGTTATTGATACTCTTGGAGCAGGAGACACCTTTAATGCCGCATTAATTCATTCTCTAATTGGGCAGAAAAGCTTAAAAGATTCTGTTATTTTTGCAAGTAAACTGGCCGCTAAAAAATGCCTTCAACCAGGGTTAGACAATATTATCGCAGAACAAGAGACTAAAAAACCCTTAGCTAACATCAAACAGTTAAGCAATGCGAAAACACTTGTCACCACGAGTGAAAACGGTGACTCTTTAGTGCTAATTAAATACGAAGACAGTGTACGTTGCTATATAAATAATTGCCCACATCAAGACGTACCCCTAAACGAAGCTTATAAGATTGATGTAAATCCATTTGAAAAAACAATGAAATGCTCTGTGCACGATGCCTTCTTCAATATTGAAGATGGCTTATGCATTGATGGCCCATGTTGGGATGAGTCATTAAAAAGTGTTGCAATCAAAATTGATGATAATGGTGACATATACACAATTTAATTCAAGATGACTTAATAGATGACCTATTGGATGACTTAATGAGACCGATGTGCAAATAAAAAAGCATTTATAAAACAACCAGGCCTGGTAATTCTATAAATGCTTATTTATGAGACCTTTGCACGAGAGTATGCACGAGTAAAAATGGTTCTAGGTGCCCCTTGAGGGTAAAAATTCACCTGATTTTTGTTGCACCCCAAGGGCACTTCCGTTGGGCGACAACTTGCGAATAGCTAGCTATTCCCTGCGTTTTCCGCTGCAAACGAAGAACTCGACGCCCGAAGGGGTAAGTCGAGAATCAGGCAATTTTTTTACCCTCAAGGGGTACTTACGCCTATTTTTCTTTCGCACCTATCTCGTGCAAAGGTCTCTTTATGGTTTAAATTATTCTATGTTTTAGCTTGTTGTAGCTTGTTTTAGCTTTTTTTAATAAATGTCTATTTGTAGAAGACAAAATTTAACTTTTAGCTTTACTTTTAGCTTTAATAGCTCTCTGTCTAAAAGCTTCATATACCGTCACACCAGTGGCAACTGAAACATTTAAACTTTCAACCACGCCAACCATTGGAATAGCTGCCAAATGATCACAAGCCTCACGAGTTAAGCGTCTTAAACCACTCCCCTCTGTTCCCATTACAATGCCAATAGATCCAGTCAAGTCATGATCATAGATAGTTTGGTCTGTTTCACCAGCCAAACCAATCATCCACATACCTGCTTGCTGCATCTCTTTAAGTGTTCGCACTAAATTCGATACTACAATAAGCTTAACGTTGTCTGCAGCACCAGATGCCACCTTTCGAACGGTTGCATTCATTCCAACTGAGTTATGTTTAGGAATAATTACAGCATGGACACCAACAGCGTCTGCTGTTCTTAAAATAGCGCCTAAATTGTGAGGGTCTTGAACTTCATCTAAAAAGACAAACAAGGGGTTAGAGGTTTCTTCAACTAAAGCCTTTAAATCAGACTCCGTTAAATCAGCTTGCTTAGCGACGGTAGCCATCACTCCCTGGTGATTTCCATCTACCTTATTGAAGGCAGATTTACTCACTAACTCTAGATTTAACCCAAGATACTTAGCTTGGTCATGTAATGCTTGTTGACGATTACTTAAACGTCCTTTCAAAAAACTAATGGTATAAACCGACTGCGGTGATTGTTTAATAAACTTTTCAACCGCATGTAAACCATAAATAACTTCTTGCTTCATCCGTTAATCCTTAGTCTGCTTTTGACTTAGAACTAGAACGTTTCTTTTTACGGTTATAACGTTTTTTGCGAGCCGGCTTTTTACCTTCATTCGTTTCAGTATCAGCAACTTCATCTGTCTGAGGCGTATCTGTCTCTTCATGTTCAGTTAAACTTTCAAGAAAACGCAAATCTACTTTACGGTCATCTAAATTAACCTGAGCAACTTGAACCCTAATGCGATCACCTAAACGATACACTTTACCGGTACGTTCACCTTTTAAACAATGTCGTGCGTTATCATAGTGGAAATAATCTTCACCTAACTCTGTAATATGAACCAACCCCTCAACAAAGAGCGGTTGTAACTCTACAAATAGGCCAAAGTTAGTCGCTGCAGAAACAACGGCTTCATACTCGCCACCAATTCGGTGCGATAAAAATTCGCATTTCAAGAAGGTTACCGCATCACGAGTCGCTTCATCTGCTCTTCGTTCTGTATCAGAACAGTGCTGACCTAGATCAACCATTTGATTGTCATTGTAATCAAATGCTTCTACGCCTTTTTTGCTCCATACATGACGGATTGCACGATGAATAAGAAGATCAGGATAACGACGAATTGGAGAAGTAAAGTGAGCATAGTGCTCATAGTTTAGACCAAAATGCCCCTTATTCTCAGGTTGGTAAACAGCCTGATTCATACTACGCAACAAGACTGTTTGAACTAAGTGTTCGTGAGATTCTCCTTCAACCTTTGCCGCGACATCAGCATAATCATGAGCTGTTGGCTCATCACCACCTTCTAGCGTAAGACCAAAGTCTCCTAAGAAAGTTCTTAAATTCTTAAGACGCTCTTCCATTGGCTTTTCATGCACTCGGTACAGCATTGGCATTTTATGCCATTTTAAATAACGAGCAGTAGCGACGTTAGCCATTAACATGCACTCTTCAATTAACTTGTGAGCGTCATTGCGAACAACAGGCACAATTTCTTGAATTTTACGATTTTCATCAAAAACCATACGAGTTTCTGTCGTTTCAAACTCTAAAGCACCGCGTTCAGCACGAGCAACTTTTAGCACTTTATAAAGATCATGTAAATCATGTAACAAAGGAACTTGCTCAGCAAACTCTTCACGGTATTCACTGCTTTCATCAGTAAGTATATCGTTAACTTGAGTGTACGTTAAACGTGCTTTTGAGTTCATGACCGCTTGATAAAATTGACTTCTCTCAAGCTTACCATCTTCAGTTAAGGCTAAATCAGCAACCATACATAGACGATCAACCTTAGGATTTAATGAACAAAGCCCATCAGATAACTTTGATGGCAACATAGGCACAACACGTTGTGGGAAGTAAACTGAATTTCCTCGCTTATATGCTTCTTTATCTAATTCCGTATTAGGTTTTACATAATGTGAAACATCCGCAATCGCAACCACTAGACGCCAACCATTTTTTCGGCGCTTAGCAAAAACCGCATCATCAAAATCTTTGGTGTCCGCGCCATCAATCGTTACCAATTGAAGACCACGTAAATCTTTACGACCTTCTAAATCAGCTTCGGTGACTTCATCAGGAATTGACGACAACTCTGCTTCAAGTTCAGCAGACCATTCATTTGGAATACCGTACGCATGAATAGCCGAATCAATTTCCATTCCAGCCGCCATATAATCACCAACGACTTCAATAATTTTACCAATAGGTCCAGAACGAGCCGAGGGCTGATGAAGTATTTCCACCAAAACAACTTGCTCTTCTTGCGCTTCTAACAAGCCATCATTAGGGATAAACACATCTTGAGTTAGACGATTATTGTTTGGTCTTACCCATGAAAGCCCATCTTCATGATTTAGACGTCCTAAAACTTGAGTTGTGTTATGGCTTGTAATTTCAACAATAGCGCCTTCTTGACGACCACGTCGATCTTCACCAATAACCGATGCAATCACAGTATCGCCATGAAGAACTTTATGCATTTCTTTCTCAGAAAGAAAAAGGTCTTTACCACCTTCATCTGGAACTAAAAAACCATATCCATCTGGATGACCAAGCACACGACCTTTAATTAGATCCATCTTCTTAATAATACCAAATGCGCCACGACGATTACGAATCAGCTGACCATCGCGAACCATTGCCTTAACTCGACGCGATAAAGCTTCAAAACGCTCTTCATCATCTTCATCAACATCAACAGCTTTAGCGATTTGATATAGTCTTAAAGGCTTTTGTGACTCTTCTAAAGCTTCTAAGATAAACTCACGACTTGGAATTGGGTTTTCATACTTTTCAGCTTCACGCTGTGCATGTGGATCCTGTTGACCCGATGTATTTTCTTTACTCACGAATACCATCTAAATTTAATAACGCTCTTCTATTAACACTTATTAAAACTCCACTCAGTGAGAATTTTCAGAACGTTAGGTTTAAAAAAATTGGCGCCATTATAACAAATAGTTAGCGAATTATTTTAATAGTGTTAATTCCGCCTCAATTCCTCTCTCCTCTTTAGAATACAACTGAGAATATAATTGATAAAGAGCAGCTTTTACGGCCTCTTCTAAGACAGGATGATAGAAAGGCATTTTAATAATATCTAACACTGTCATTTGCTGTTCCACCGCCCACCCTAATAAATGAGTAATATGCTCAGCGTGTGGCATCACGATTTCTCCACCAATTAATTTGCGAGAGGCCTTATCTCCAAACAAACAAATTACACCGTGATCTTCTGCCATAACAATGGCCCGACCATTATTTTTTTCTAAATTAAAGTCTGTAACCACAACTTCATCTAAATCCAAATCTCGGTAATTAGCACCAAAAAATCCAATATCAGGGTCTGTAAAAGCCACGCCTAAAGAGGTTTTTCTAGCAAATGACTTAATTTCTGGATAATTCATCGCATTAAGAGTCGCTATTTTGCCTTCATGACTTGCCTCATGCAAAATGGGACGATATGCATTGACATCTCCAGCAATAAACATAGTGGTATCATCAATCTGCATCGTATTAATATCAAAGTTAGGCATTCCTCTTTGATTAAGCGTTACACCGGTTTTTTCAATATCTAGTAAATCAATATTTGGACGTCGACCTAAGGAAGCTAAAACAGCATCAACCTCAAATGATTTATCACCAAATTTAACCAACACACCTGACTCTGTAGTTTCTAACTGGGCCGCAGCACCTAAATGTATTGCAAATTCTTTTGAAAACAACTCAATTGCTTTATCAATTGCCTTAGGGGAAGCTAAGCCACCAACGGTATGTTGCATTTCAATACCAACAACTTCAACACCTAATCTAGACAACGCTTGCCCTAACTCTAAACCAATAATTCCCAGGCCAACAATAGCGATACGCTTAGGCAATGTTTCTAACTCAAAAATTTCATCACTGGTCAGTAATTTATCGCCTAAAACTTGCCATGGACCAGGAACAACTGGACGAGAACCCGTCGCAATAATAATTCTTTCTGCTTGAATCTGTTGACCATTTACCTCCAAGAGGTTTAGACCAATAAATTTCGCATAACCATCAATAAAGTTCTCTTCAGACAAACCATCCGTTGAACCTGCTTGAACGCCTTTAGTAAAACGATCACGTAAACGTCTAACTCTTTGCAAAACCTGTTCAGTATTGACCTCTAAACTTTCACCACCAGATATACCAAACTCATTTAGCTTAGAACGATTATAAAAAGTATTAGCCGATTGAATCATCGCTTTTGAGGGCATACACCCCACTCTTGCACAGGTTGTACCAAGAGGCCCGCCATTAATTATCACAAAGTCATCAGTTTGCTTACGGATCATCCCTAATGCTGTTAAACCTGAAGTACCTGCACCTAAAATTACATATTTTACTTTTCGCATTTCATCTCTCCCAAAAATTAATTACCAATTTCAATTTATTCATAAATTCAATTGTATCTAGATTGCAAACTATCAAAGTTTTTATTTAAGCGTTTTCTAATAAGTTTAGAAAAAAATTGTTCTCTATCATGAATATGCGGCCTTTGCACAAGATAACCTTCAAAGAAAAATGTAGTTAAAACAATCTGCTTAATTCAAAAAACCTAGGTAAAAGATTGTTATTGTGAGTTTTTAACCATTTTTTACTCATACATACTCTCGTGCAAAGGTTTCTATAATAAAGAGTTAAAATTAAAGTTTTATTAACCTAGCAACTCCTCTAAAATGGATATCTACTTTATCGTTACAGGATTGGCCTTTGAAACGGACTCACTTTTTCTCTTTTTTGCTGCTATTTAAAATAGGCGTTGGCTTAGCGATTCTAGGCTTACTAAGCCAGTCTGCTTATGCCGTTGAAAAAAGCAAAACGATAGGAGAAAGAATAAACCAATCTTTTATTGGCGACCTTAAAGAGATTAAAGAGCGCCGAATTCTTCGTGTATTAGTCAGTTATAACAGAACAAACTTTTTTCACACTAAACGTGGTGACAGAGGAATTGAACATGACTTAATGAAAGAGTTTGAAAAATACCTTAACCGTGGCCCAAGAAAAGAACGGTATAAAACTCATATTGTCTTCTTAGCTCATCCTTTTGACGAACTCATTACCGATTTACAAAAAGGTTATGGTGACATTGTCGCCGCAGGATTAACAATCACTCCAGAGCGAAAAAATTACATTGATTTTACCGAACCTTACATAAAAAACGTTCAAGAAATTCTTGTTTCCAATAAAAACATCCCGCAACCAGCTTCTTTAGAAGAGCTATCTGGCAAGCAAGTCATTGTTGTCTCAAACAGTAGCTACATTGTAAATTTAGAGCGTGCTAATCAAGCCCTAGGGAGATTAGGCCTACCCGCAATTGAAATTATTAAAGCTAACCCTTTGCTAGAGGCTGAGGACATACTTGAAATGGTGAATGCAGGATTATTTGACTATACCGTTGTAGATAGCCATATTGCGGAAATTTATGCAAACATATATAAAAATCTACAAATTCATAAAAACTTTATATTTCACCATGGGGGGCATATTGGATGGGCGATAAACAAAGATTTACCCAAACTTAAAAACACCTTAAATCAATTTATAAAAAGATACGCTCGACCTGGAAAATTCTTGGGTAACAGCCTATATAAAAAATACTTTAAAAACCCTTATTGGATAAAACAACCATTATCTTTAAGTGCCTTAAGTGAAACACCTTGTTTACAGTACTATTTTGAAAAATACGCTGAGTTTTTTGATTTCGACTGGTATTTAATTGCATCGCAAGCTTACCAAGAATCTGGTTTTAAACAAAACTTAGTAAGCCGTGCAAATGCCGTTGGCATCATGCAAATTAAGCCCTCAACGGCTAAGTCGAAAATCGTAAATATCCCCAATATTCAAGATTTAGAAACCAATATTCTTGCAGGAATAAAATACTTAGCCTTTATTAGAGACTTTTACTTCGACAAACCTGAATATTCTGAAGAAGACAAAATCAACTTTACATTAGCTGCATATAACGCTGGTCCAGGAAGAATCAGAAAATTACAGCGCATGGCGGAAGCCAGAGGCTTAAACCCTAACAAATGGAATTACAATGTAGAAATAATGGCTAGACAAGAAATTGGCCAGGAAACAGTAAACTATGTAACAAAAATTCAAAAAACCAAAATCGCGCTAAAACTCTCTAAAGAACTTGCTGAAAAGAAACATCAATTAAAACAACAAAAATTAGAGGCTTTCAAAGAAAAAGACCAGTCCACTAAAACACAGAGTAAGCCAACCAATTAAAACTTAATGGGTGGGCCCCGAAACAGGACGATACACTCTAACATTTCCATAACCTGCATCTCTCAAATACTGAGCATGCAACTGACTCATTACACCTTTTTCACAAAACAGAACATACTGTTTTGATTGGTCCAATTTTTTATAAGCCCTATTTAATCCTGTAAAAGGAATATTGATATTTTCAATATCTAATGGCGCACACGAAACTTCTGACTCTCTTCTAATGTCAATCACTAGAGCATCACCAGGTTCATTAACCACATCCACAGGTGCCGTATTGTTGACATCTTCAATAATTTTATCGACCGGAATAGTCAAGGCCTGTTCAACAGCTTTATTTAAAATATCATAATTAAAACGTTTAGCTTCCCTTTTCATTCTAGAAAAAGAGGCATTTGTGACCGGATTTTTAGAAATCACACCACAATACTCAGGCATATTTTCAGCAAACTCTCTAGTACCAATATCATCGGCTATTTTAATTATTTCAGGTTTATTCATCGTTGCTAGAGGTCGTAAAATAAGTTTTTCAGAAACCTCGTCAATAACAGCCAGATTACGCAAAGTCTGACTGCTTACTTGTGCCACGCTCTCTCCAGTTACCAAGGCATCAATCCCCATGGCATCAGCCACTTTTTCACTCGCCATAATCATAAGACGTTTTAACGTCACACCCATATAACTTTCATGGGTAGATTTAAATATTTCTTCCACCACCTCTTCAAAAGGCACTGAAACAAATTGAACTCTATGGGAAGCACCAAATTGCCCCCATAAATAAAGCGCGACTTGCTTCACACCTACTTCATGCGCGGCTCCGCCAAGGTTAAAAAAGATAAAATGGGTTTTAATTCCACGTTTCATTGTCAGGTAACTTGCTACAGTTGAATCAAAACCACCGGACATAAGAGAAAGCACATCTCCCTGAATACCCATAGGGAATCCACCCAGGCCTGGTTGTCTTAAAGTGATGACATTTAATATTTGTTGAATTAATTCAAACTCTACTTTCACTTCTGGATTATGTAAATCAATCCCCGCTGGATTTCCATGCTCATATAAATACCCCCCAACAAAACGCTCAATTTCAATAGAGGTAACCGAATGTTCTCCAGTTCTTTTTGCTCTAACGACAAACGTTTTTCCTTCAATTTGATCAAGTTTATGCTCAGCAACCTTTTCTGCAATGGCTTGTAAATCTTCACCTAACTCATATTGGACAACTTCTAAATACTTTTCAATACCGGGAGTTTGCTGCAATACTTTACGAACAGCATCTATATTTTTTTTATCAACCTGAACTTCAATTTTGTCCCAAAAGCGTTTAATTAAAATAGAGTCATCAATTCTAAAAAGCAGTGTACGTAGGTTTTCATAAAGCATATTAATCATGCGTTTTTTTAGGGGACCACCCTTAATCATTATTTCAGGAAACAACTTAACAATAAATTTCATCTTTGACTCTTTTTAATCATTACATCTTCTATAGAATGCCTATTGTACATTACTCATAGCGATGATTTTTACTCGCTTTTTAGGAGACTGTTGCAACGGGTCTATGAATTTAGAAAAAACTCCGTAACGATATTGAATTGATAAATCAACCATCACCATGTTAGAATTTAAAGGTTTACAATTTTCAATTTAAAACAGAGAGACCCTCGATGAAAAGATTAATAAAAGTACTAGCTGCGGATGGTGTAAATTCTGAATTAGAGCTTGTTATCAAAGACGTAATGGTTGCATGCAAAGACATCGCATATAAATTAGGTCAAGGTGAATTGGCTGGTATCTTAGGTGCAACAGAAGACGAAAACGTTCAAGGTGAAACACAAAAGATGTTAGATGTAATCTCTAACGATCTTCTTAAAGACATTTTAGTTGCTAACCCATATGTTCGTGGTGTTGGTTCAGAAGAAGAAGATTACACTATTGCAGGTCATGCTGATGGTAAGTACCTTGTTACTTTTGATCCATTAGATGGTTCTTCAAACATCGACGTTAACCTTTCTGTTGGTACAATTTTCTCAATTTTAGAAGCGCAAGATGCTACGCCTGGTGATAACCAAGAGGTATTTCTACAAAATGGTCGTAAGCAAGTAGCTGCGGGTTATGTTCTTTACGGACCTTCTACCTTATTAGTCATGACAACAGGTAAAGGGGTTAACTTATTCACTTTAGATACCAATGTTGGTGAATTCGTTCTAACTAAAGAAGGACTTCAGATTCCTGAAGATACTGCTGAGTTTGCTATCAACATGTCTAACCAGCGTTTCTGGGAACCAGAAATGAAGCAGTACATTGACGACTGTTTACAAGGTGAAGAAGGTCCATTAGGTAAGCGTTACAACATGCGTTGGGTTGCTTCAATGGTTGCAGAAGTTCACCGTATTCTTATCCGTGGTGGTATTTTCATGTACCCATATGATAGCCGTGATCCATCAAAAGCAGGGAAACTTCGTTTAATGTACGAAGGTAACCCAATGTCTATGATTGTTGAACAAGCTGGTGGAGCATCTTCAACTGGTCGCATGGACATCATGGACGTTCAGCCTGACGGTATCCATGACCGCGTACCGGTTGTCCTTGGTTCTAAAAACGAAGTAGCTAAAGTTGTGGCATACCACAAATAATAAGTTAATTTAATTTATTAAGCCGAAAACACCCGCTAAAAGTTAACCACGAAGACGCCATTTTTGCTGTCTAAACGGAGAATTTATGCGGGTGTTTTACGTTATCAATACGATAAATTCACTCTAAATAGATGACTACTGAACGAATCACACCTATATTTTCTTGGTGTCATCGTTTCTTAGTAGTAAATACAAAGGAAATAAAACATGGGATATTCAGCAGTTCCAGCAGGTAAAGACCTTCCTAATGATATAAACGTTATCATTGAAATTTCTGCATTCGCCGCACCAATCAAATACGAAGTAGATAAAGACACTGATTTAGTTTGGGTTGACCGCCTTCAAGGTGCAACAATGTCTTACCCAGCAAACTATGGTTACATTAACGACACGCTATCCGATGACGGCGACCCCGTTGATGTATTAGTGGTAACACCACACCCTCTAATGGTCGGTTCAGTAATTCGTTGTCGTCCAATCGGAATTTTTAAAATGACAGATGATGGAGGTGAAGATGCCAAAGTTATCGCTGTTCCCGTCGATAAATTATCACCAATCTATTCTAAAATAGAGAAAGTAGAAGATATTCCTCTTCTAAAAGAACAGGTAGAACACTTTTTTAGCCACTACAAAGATCTTGAACCGGGTAAATGGGTAAAAGTTGATGGCTGGGGAGATGTTGATGATGCTCGTCAAGAAATTCTAAATGGCGTTAAAAGCTATCAAGCAAAATAATTAAAGACCATACCTTTTGGTAAATTGTCATTAATGAAATGCCCTCTTATTGAGGGCTTTTTTATTTAATGCTAAAAATCCTACCCTAAAAATCATCCAAAAACAGACCATCAATAAAATTTTATTAGCCCTAGCCTGCTTAATTCATACAAATTTCTGCTATAATCCTTAACTAATTTTGTTTAGATAACTGAGAGTAAAAATGGCAGCTGAAAATCGTGATAAGCAGTTAAGAGCGCGAGTCAAACTTCTAGGTAATATTCTAGGAAAAGTCATCACTTCACAAGTAGGTGTTGAAACTTATAATGCAATTGAAAAGCTTCGAAAAGGCTATATTTCTCTCCAAAAAGAAGATAACCCAGAACTTCGTCAAGAACTTAAGACGTTTATAGAATCTCGTAATCCAGATGAACTAAACCTCATTATTCGTGCATTCAACTTATACTTTAGCCTAGTAAACTTAGCGGAAGAAGAGCACCAATATCACGAAAGACAAAGCCAACTTAAATCCGATGGTCCTCTATGGACCGGTTCAGTGCTTAACACTGTTGGAGAGTTTAAAGAACAAGGCTTAGATGCCTCCCAGGTTCAAGAACTACTTAATAAACTGCACTACATTCCGGTATTTACGGCCCATCCAACAGAATCTAAACGCCGTTCAGTCATGGATAACCTAAGAAGAATCTTCTTAGATATTGGCACATTAAATGAAGCAGATACTTACAACAATGAATACCTAAAAGAATCTTTATATCAGCAACTAGAATCCCAAATTCAAGTGCTTTGGCAAACCGATGAAGTTCGTCGTCAAAAACCAACCGTTGAAGATGAAATACGCAATGGTATCTATTACTTCCGAAAATCTCTGTTTGAAGCGGTTCCTGTTGTTTACAACTATATGGAAAGAGCATTAGCTAAACACTACCCTAATGATAAAATTGAAACACCAAACTTCCTTACTTTTGGCTCTTGGATAGGTGGCGACCGTGACGGAAACCCATTTGTAACCCATGACACAACGGTAAAAGCGTTACTACTTCAAAGTCGCGCGGCCATTTACGAATACAGAAAACGTATTTTTGAACTGAGCTCAAAACTTACTCACTCACGTCATCTTTGTAATATCTCTCAAGAAATCATCAACCGTTCAATGATTGTAGATGCCGACTTAATTAAAAAGGTTTTTCAAAAGCGCTCAGAACGTTTTAAAGATGAACCTTACCGTCGTTTTCTTTACATCATGGAAGGCCGCTTGAAGCAAAATATTAACTATATTGAAGCTTGGTTAGATGATTCACCTATTGATAAAGGCTCTTTTGCGTATCAATCAGAAGACGAGCTCCTTGAAGATTTAGAGCTCATTTATGACTCTTTATGCAATCATGGTGATGAAAATGTCGCTAATGAAGAACTTCAAGATTTAATTCGCTTAGTCAAAACATTTGGTTTCTACTTAATGCGTTTAGATATTCGCCAAGAATCTAATGTACACAGTGATGCGGTCGCTGACTTACTATCTCATCTTAATATTGATTACTTTAGCTTAAGTGAGCAAGAAAGACTGGAAGTTTTAGCAAAGCATGTTTCTTCAGCCACCATTATTGATACCCAACACCTTGCTTTAAATAAGATGACAAAAGAAGTCTTAGAAGTCTTTAATGTTGTCCGTGAAATGCGTAAAGAGATTAGTCCAAAAGCGTTTAACAACTATGTTATATCAATGACGCACGAAGCTAGCCATGTAATGGAAGTACTATTCTTAGCACATCAAGCAGGCCTGGCAGGCTACAATGCAGGTGAACCTTATTGTGACATTCAAATTGCTCCACTATTTGAAACCATTGAAGATTTAGAGCATATTGTTCCTGTCACTCAAGCGTTATTTGAAAACAGCACTTACAAAGCGCTTCTAAAGGCTTCAGGTAATCAACAAGAAATTATGCTTGGTTATTCGGATTCTGCTAAAGATGGTGGTAACCTTTCTTCTGCTTGGAGCCTATATCAAGCCCAACAACAAATCATGAAACTTGCCGATGCGTATGAAGTGGATTGTCGCTTATTCCATGGTCGTGGTGGAACAGTTGGTCGTGGTGGAGGTCCTACTCACTTTGCGATATTGTCTCAACCAACCGGAACTGTGCGTGGCTCAATCAAATTTACAGAGCAAGGTGAAGTTTTATCATACAAATACAGCAACTCTGAAACGGCTATGTATGAACTTTCACTAGGGGTAACAGGCCTAATGAAAGCGAGCACCGGACTTGTACAATCGATTACGAAAGACAAACCAGAATTCTTAGAGTCTATGGCTAAATTAGCTAAAGATGGTGAACATAATTTCCGCGAGTTAACTGACAATACTAAAGGTTTCTTTGAGTTTTTCTATGAAGCAACTCCGGTTACAGAAATTGGTTTATTGAACATTGGTTCTCGTCCTTCTCACCGTAAGAAAGGAAACTTATCTAAATCATCAATTCGTGCCATTCCATGGATATTTGGTTGGGCACAAGCTCGACTGACCTTCCCCGCTTGGCAAGGAACAGGATACGCTTTAGATAATTGGATTAACCAACATGGTGATGGACAACTTAAAGAAATGCATGAAAAGTGGCCGTTCTTTAAAGCCTTAATCAGCAATATTCAAATGGCTCTTTATAAAACAGACTTAACTATTGGTAAAGAGTACAGCAAGCTTGGACAAGATCAAGAAATTGCTCAACAAGTTTACAGCATGATTGCCGATGAACATAAACGTTCTGTAAACCGTATCTTAGAAATTACAGGGAACGAATATTTGATGGCTGAAACACCAACCATTGCGCTCTCTTTGAAGAGACGTAACCCTTATTTAGTCCCTTTAAATAATATTCAAATGGTCTTACTTTCTCGTTACAAATCTACTGAACTGCCAGAAGAAGAACGTGATATTTGGCTACCACCACTACTCAATAGTATTAATGCCATTGCGGCAGGTATGCGAAATACCGGGTAAACTTTTCAGATTCAAAACCCTTTAAACCTCGCTTATGCGGGGTTTTTTATTGTCTAATTTTTCTTGTAATATATTTTATAGCTCAATAAACCAAACTTAATCATTAAAAATTTATAAAAAAAGCAGTATAATATCTTGCTAAAAAATTAATTATTCGCAGTTTACTGTTTAACTAGACTATAAACTGAGTGATGGTGATCTCATTCTTCGAGCAAAAGAGAATTATATGCAAGTAACGCTATTAAAATCGAAACTACATCGTGTGACTACCACACATGCTGAACTAGACTATGAAGGCTCATGTGCGATTGATGGTCACTTATTAGAGGTGGCTGGGATTCGAGAATACGAACAAATCCAGATATACAACATCACAAATGGAGAACGTTTTACAACGTATGCGATACGTGCAGAAGATCACAGTGGAATTATTTCTGTGAACGGTGCCGCTGCCCATAAAGCAAATCCGGATGATTTATTGATTATTGCAACCTATGCTGCTATGAGTGAGGCTGAAGCGGATAACTTTAAGCCTAAACTTGTTTATTTTGATGCTGATAACAAAATAACGCATACACGCAATACCATTCCTACACAAACTGTGGATATGTCTAAAGCAAGTTAACCGTTAATAAGTTAACCATTAATAAGTTAATAGTTAATTTCATTATTGATTGCTTGAATGACTAAAAGCGGGGCTCAGAAAGATTTCTTAGCTCCGCTTTTTTATTTCTAAAACCCTAACTAAAACCCTATTTAGGTCGCGAGTGTTGCGGCGCAATTAATATTTCAACCCTTCGGTTTTTAGCATAATCTAATGCCGTTTTCCCTAATGAAATAGGCTGAGTATCAGCCAAGCCAACTGCTTCTGCCTGATTTGGACGAATAGATCCATCCCTAACTAAATATTCAATAACGCTTGCGGCTCTAGCACTAGAAAGCTCCCAATTGGATCTAAAACGACCACCCGAAATGGGTCTACTATCTGTATGTCCAATGACTCTTAAATCGACCGGCTCATCTCTAAAAGCAAAAAATTTTCTAAGCAAGTTCTCAAAACGTAATTTTAGATCAGCCCTACCTGGGTCAAAAGCGATTTGTTCTGGAAACACTAATTTAATTTGATTGTTATCCGCATCGTACTCAATTTTGATTTCATTGTTTTGACTTGCATCAGAATAGGTCTCAATTAAGCTATCGTATAGAGGTTTTAAGTCATCCACCTGTGAAACTTCGACTGGAGGAGAATCAGAAACCTTATCGACCTCTTCAACCTTTTCTTTTGATAAGATGGAATTAAAAAACTGCTCCTGCTCCGGAGTCAATTCACTACCGTTTCCCAAGGTTTCATTAAGAGATTCTACAACCGCTTTATATTTAGGCACATCAGTACTAGACATGGCATATAACAGCACAAACATCGCCATCAATAAAGACATTAGGTCGGCAAAAGTTGCTAACCAGGCTGGACCACCTTTAGCTTTCTTCGCCATCAGCTTTGGCCTTGCTATTTATTTGTAGATAAGGAGCTAACAAATCACGCATAACGGCAGGATTATGCCCTTGTCCAATACTATCAATCGCTTCAATAATCAGCAACTCACGATCGGATTCATTTTGCGCCCAAGACTCAATTTTATCGGCAATCGGTAGTGCCATAAGATTCGCTATCATTGCGCCATATAAAGTGGTTAACATAGCAACTGCCATCGAAGGTCCAATCGCTGCTGGGTCGCTTAAATTAGAAAGCATTTGAATCAAACCCACTAAGGTTCCTATCATTCCAAAAGCGGGTGCCGCGTCACCAATAGAACGAAATACACCGGCACTGGTTTCCGCTTTTTCTACTAATAATTTATTTTTTTCTTTTAATGTTTGTTTCACCATCTCCAGTGAATAGCCATCAACCAACATCTTTACGCCAGAACTATAAAACTGATTATTTAGTTCATATGACTCCATCGCAAGGACACCTTTACCTCGAACTAATCTCAGTAAATCTTCAGTAATATCCACTAATTCATGAAAATCTTTAACTTCAGAGCTTACCTTTAGCACACTAAAAGACATCCCAATCGCTCTAAAACTATCAGCCATTGAATAACGAATCATCGTTGCCGCAATAGTCCCGCCCACTACAATCATCAGGCCTGGTAGATTTACAAACATCGAGATAGACGAACCCATGGCCATTGCAATTAAAACAATAGTAATACCGGCAACAAGGCCTATTAAGGTTGAAAAACTCATAAGTTATATTCTTTAATATCGTTAAGTTTATATTTAAATAATTTGCATGAACGCGGTGAGAGAATATTTCTTGTAAAAAACATCCTATTTATGCGGTTTTTTATTCATACAAAAGCCTAGAGCAAAGCTCTATATTTAAGCATTAAGCAAAATATTATCCAATAAACGGGTTTTTCCTAAACGTGCCACGGCTAGAATCACCTTTTTATTGGTTAGCTTATCTGCAGGTAATAATGTTATGGCATCACAGACCTGAACATAATCCACTTGATCAAACCCTTCCGTCAATAAAGATTGTTTTGCTGATTCACATAGAGCATTAAAATTGAGATTGCCAGAATCAATAGCAACCCTTATATTTTGTATAGTCGTAAATAACTTGGGAGCAACGTTTCTTTGTTCGGTAGTTAAATATTGATTACGAGAACTTAAGGCCAATCCATCTTTATCTCTAGCAATTGGCACTGAGATAATTTCAATCGGCATTGCCAACTCAAAGACCATTGCTTTTATGACCGCTAACTGCTGAAAATCTTTCTGTCCAAAAAAAGCTTTATCTGCTTGTACCATATTAAATAGCTTTGCAACAACGGTGGTAACGCCATCAAAATGCCCAGGACGCTTTGCGCCTTCTAACAAAGAAGTAAGTGCTTCTGGCACACTGACTTGAGTTTGAGCTAATCCATTAGGATATACCGCTTCAACACTAGGGTAAAAGACCGCATCAGTTTGCAGTTGAGCCAATTTAGCCTGATCTTCATCAAATGTACGTGGATAACTATCAAAATCTTCATTAGGACCGAATTGCATCGGGTTAACAAAAATACTCACCACGACTTTGTCACAAGTTTGTTGTGCTTTTTTAACGAGGCTGAGATGACCATCATGTAAATTTCCCATGGTTGGAACAAACCCAACTTTATGACCAGATTTTTTCCAATCAGAGACTTGCGAACGTAGCGCACTCACTTCTTCAAAGATTTGCATAAAGACCTTATTTAAGAACACTGAATCAATTAAATAACCCTCTGATAAATTGAGGGAGAGTAAAACATTAACTAAGATATTTCGAGTATATGTATTTTATGATTGATTAAACAAACCTTTTACCACGAAGACACGAAAGCACGAAGATTTCTAATATCTAATACCAACTTAAATTTAACGAATAACCAAACTAAACGTAATAAATTAATCGCTGTTAAACTTTACAAATACGGAGTTTATAGGCGTGACTTAAGATTGTTAGGCTATGATTTTCGAATCACTTTTATTTGTTTTTTTAACCTTCGTGCCTCTGTGTCTTCGTGGTTAATTTTTACAATACTGGATAATCAATCACAAAATACGGATACCCGATATTTCTTAGCTACAAATAATATAAAACCTTACAAAACTCAAGCTCTAAGGTTAACCAACCAGATGAGCTTCGCTAGGAAATAATTCGGTTTTAACCTCTGAGACATAAGTGGTTAAGGCTTGCTGTATTGAGCTAGATTGTGCCATAAAATTTTTTGCAAACTTGGGTGCCTGACCAACAGTAATACCTAACATATCATGCAAAACCAAAACCTGACCACTGGTATCTTTGCCCGAACCAATCCCTATAACAGGAATACTTAATTGCTTAGTCACCTCTTTAGCCAGTTCTGCGGGAACGCACTCTAAAACAAGCATTTCTGCACCCGCGGCTTCTAGAGCAATTGCATCTGAAATTAATTTCTGTGCTGATTCAGAATCTTTACCCTGAACTTTATAGCCATATTTTTCAACTGACTGCGGTAATAAACCCAAATGCCCGCAAACCGGAACACCTAAAGCAGAAAGCGCTGCAACCGATTCGATTACACGCTCTCCTCCTTCTAGCTTTACCATATTTGCCCCACCCTCTTTCATTAAGCGTGCAGCATTTCTTAGCGTCATATCAATTGAGGTATCTGACATAAAAGGTAAATCTGCAATACACCAGGCCTGGTGATTACCTTGTTGAACCATTTTAGTGTGATAAACCATATCATCCATTGTAACGGGTAAAGTCGTTTTATGACCTTGCACTACCATCCCCAAAGAGTCACCAACTAAAATCACCTCAACGCCAGCTTCCGCAACCCAGTAAGCAAAGCTTGCATCATAAGCTGTTAAACACACAATTTTTTCATTGCTGTTATGCATCTTTTTTAGTTTTAAAAGCGTTATTGACATAGCTTTTCCTAGATAGTTAATGAATAAATGACGTTCTAATTTAAATAGAGTTTTTCACGAATGAATCTCGTGCAAAGCTATCCTAAAGGCATTAAATATGAATCTGTAAGAGTAGAAATTAGATTTTCAACCTTACCTTTATTAGGAATCACCAGGCCTGGTGCAATTTCAGACAATGGAATCAATACAAAATCACGCAAAGCAATTTGTGAATGAGGCACAACTAAATCTTTGCTATTAATCAGATTGTTTCCAAAAAGAAGAATATCCAAATCAATTAAGCGCTCACCCCAATGACGTTTTTTTATTCGCCCTTGTTCTAATTCAATCGTTTGCAATCTTTTTAGTAAATCTTCCGCTTCCAATTCGGTTTCAATTTCACAAACCGCATTAATAAAATCGGGCTGGTCTTGTGGTCCTAATGGCTTCGAACTGTAAAAAGAGGAGCGTTTAATCAGTTGAGTAAAAGGCATTAATGCAATGGATTTCATTGCTGTATTTAATTGTTCGACAGGATTAGATAGATTACTCCCCAATCCTATATAAACAGTATTAGTAGACATAGAAAACTCTCACAAAACCAATCTTAAATCACATTAACCATGATTAACCGGGTTAAGAATCACCCTCACCAGACTGACTTCTTTTACGATAGAAGTTACGATTACGACGAGTACGTTTTTTACGTTGAGGTTTTTCAACAGAGTTGGCAAAAGCAACCTGAGCAACAGGATCTTTTTCTTGGTAAACCGTCCACCAATCAAATATAGACTGAACTTCGGTTTCACCACCCGCAGCTCGAACACCTAAAAAATCATATGCCGCTCTAAAACGCGGATGTTCTATAATTTTTTGAGCTCTATCCCCATGACGTTTGGGCAAACGATGTTGTAAATTCCAAATATCTCGCATTTGAGCTGTAAAACGTTTAGGAATAGCCGTACGCTTAATTTGTTGTTCGATGACATCATTACAAGCTGCGTGAAAGGCATCTTGGTGAGCGAAACCTTCATCTAAAAAAGTTTGTTTGCGCTGTAACATTGGCTCCCAAAGCATCGCTGCAAATAAAAAGGCAGGATTTACAGACTTACCACTTTGAATTCTAGCATCTGTACTTTTCAATGCTTCAATAATCATCATGCGCGGAAAGCCGTCTTTTTCGTCAAAAAGAGCCTCTTCTGTTAAAGGGAATAGATGTTCAAACAAACCGTAATGACGTAATTTCTCAAAAACCTCAATGGCAACACCACTATGAAAAAGTTTCAAGACCTCTTCAAACATACGGGCATTAGAAACATCTTGTAACAGAGGCGCCAAACCCACAATCGGTTTTTCAGTTTTCTTTTCAATGTTAAACCCTAATTTAGAAGCAAAGCGTATTGCTCTGATCATACGAACAGGGTCTTCACGATAACGCGTTTCAGGGTCACCAATTAAACGTAACTGGCCTTTATTAATATCCTCTAAACCACCTGTGTAATCGGTAATTGAGAAAGTCTTAATGTCATAATACAAAGCATTAACAGTAAAGTCTCGGCGCCAAACATCTTCTTCAATCGTACCGTAAACATTATCCCTTAGCAGTCGTCCACTATCATCCACTTGACGAGCGGGGCCAGAAACTTTTCCTTTACGCCCAAAACGATCTTTACGTCCATCACCATCACCTTGCCCACGAAAAGTAGCCACTTCAATCATCATGCGGCCAAAACGAACATGTGCTAAACGGAATCTGCGCCCAATTAAACGACAGCGTTGTTTAAAAACACTTTTTACTTGATCCGGTTCTGCATCAGTCACCACGTCAAAATCTTTAGGCTCTAACCCCAATAATAAATCTCGAACACAACCGCCCACCAAATAGGCATCATAGCCACCACGCTTTAGGCCGTATAGAACATCTAAAGCAGATTTATCGATTTCTTTTCTTGAAATTCCATGTTTTTGACGTTTAACAATGACCGGAGGTTTAACCCCTGCTGTAACATGTATGGGAAGATGTTTTGCCCTTGAAAAAAAGGCGCTGATTTTACGAATAATTCGTTGCATAAAGTAGTATTGATTTAGTGTTCACAGAATAGAACTTCATTTTAGCGTGTTTTAAAGATACTGCAATCAATAAGGTTTCTTTTTGAGGTTTATTATCCAAAACCTCGTGGTACTTAAATTTTTAAATTAATGTTTTAGTCATAAGAAATTATTTTAAAACCCTTAAAATAACTACAAATAATATCTCATAAATTAAAAAAGAGCATAACAATGACCAAAACTAAAAATCCTATTATTTCATTTGGCTTAGTTTTCTTACAATTTTTTCTAATTGCGCTACTTCTTCTAGAACTGCCGCTAAGCTTCAATATGACAATTTTAATCATTCAAGGTATCGCAGTATTTATTGGACTATGGGCTATACAAAGCATGCATTTAGGTCACTTTAATATTGTTCCCGATCCAATGCCAGATATCCAATTAATCACACATGGCCCTTATCAATTTATTCGCCACCCTATGTACTTTTCAATAATCTTATTCTTTTTTCCTCTCGTCATTTTACAACTTAACTGGTTTGCTTTAGCCCTCTACTTATCTTTATGCACAACACTACTTATAAAGCTAACCTACGAAGAACGTCTGCTCACTGAAAAACTAAATGACTACGCTGAATATCAAAAGAAAACTAAAAAACTAATCCCATTTATTTTTTAATCAAAAAGTCTTATATAGTCATGCATAAATAACAAAAACCAAGCCTACCCTAGTTATTCAGACTATAAAATGCGAAAATACCGTCCATTCACATAACTCAAAAAGCCGCCATAGGCACAGAATAGAAAGATTTATATGACAAATACTAAACCTACTTTATTAAGCGGAATTCAGCCTTCTGGCGATTTAATGATTGGTAACTATATTGGCTCAATTAAAAACTGGGTAAAAATGCAGGATGATTACAACTGCCTTTTTTCGTTAGTCAATATGCACGCTATTACGGTTGAACAAGATCCAAAAGCCTTACATCAACGTAGTTTAGATTTTGTAGCCCTCTACCTTGCTGCGGGGATTGACCCAAACAAAAGCACTGTTTTCATTCAATCACACGTACCAGAACACTCTGAACTTGCCTGGATACTTAACTGTTCAACCTATATGGGTGAACTTAACCGAATGACTCAGTTTAAAGACAAATCGGCCAAACACGCTCAAAATATCAATGTGGGATTATTTGATTATCCAGTATTAATGGCTGCTGACATTCTTCTATATCAAACCGAGATGGTTCCCGTAGGTGCAGACCAAAAACAACACTTAGAACTAACGCGCGACTTAGCAACCCGTTACAACAACCGCTTTGAAAAAGAAATCTTTAAAATACCAGAGCCCTTTATTCCGCCCACAACCTCTGGTGGACGCATTATGAGTTTGCAAGATCCTTTATCTAAGATGTCAAAATCAGATGAAAACAAAGGCAACTTTATCGGCCTGTTAGACGACCCTAAAACCATAATAAAAAAATTCAAAAAAGCCACGACAGACTCGGGTGCTGAAATTCATTATGACCTAGAGAATAAGCCAGGTGTTTCTAACCTTTTAACCATTTACTCTGTAATTAGCGGTAAATCCATACCTGAAGTAGAAGCGCATTTTAAAGGCAAAATGTATGGGCACTTAAAAGTAGAATTGGGTGAATTGGTTGTAGATTATTTAGAGCCCATGCAAAAACGTTTTTATGAGATTCGTGATGATGAAACCTATCTTCGCGACATTCTAAAACAAGGAGCATCAACAGCTCGTGAGCAAGCACAGAAAACGCTTAAAAACGTACATGAAGCCATTGGATTTGTTTTACCTTAACCCATAAACATCTTCACCACTTAAATACTAATAAGCCCCTAAAAATCGGGCTTTTTAGTCTTTATGAGACCTTTGCATGAGATAGGTGCGAAAGAAAAATGAGGAAAAATTTGCCTGATTGCGGCGGAAAACGCAGGGAATAGCTAGCTATTCGCAAGTTTTTCAACAAAAATCGGGGAAATTTTAACCATTTTTACTCGCGCATACTCTCGTGCAAAGGTCTCATTTAAATTTAAACTCAATTTAAAACTACCAGGCCTGGTAGCTTTTACCCCGTTCTTTCAGAATTGAATGGTTCTCATTATTCCTAATACGTAAATTTATAGGCAACAAACTCTTACACAACACGTTGTTGAATAGGAATGTTTATGCCGATAAACTAATAAATTTAAACAATAAAAAAGCCCCGTTAGTTTTCTCTAACGAGGCTTTAAAATATGGTGCGCCCGAAGGGAGTCGAACCCCTAACCGCTCGGTTCGTAGCCGAGTACTCTATCCAGTTGAGCTACGGGCGCTTTGTTTGTTGAGGCGTATTATAGAGAGAATTTGCTAGGAGTCAACTCTTTATTTAATACTAAATTTCAACGGGTAGAAATGGCGGAGACGGAGGGATTCGAACCCTCGATAGAGCTACAAACCCTATACTCCCTTAGCAGGGGAGCGCCTTCAGCCTCTCGGCCACGTCTCCAATTTCTGGTGCGTATAATACAAGGTTAAGCTCCGCTTGTAAACGATGTTTTAGTCTTTTTTAACTTTATTTATAGCCAATGGTTTGGAATGCTCAAAAAGCAACATTGATAGAGCGTTAATCAAGTTGAGGGCTTTGTTTATAAAAGAGTGTTAATTGATGATATACCGCTGGAAATACTCTTTTTAAAACGGCAGGCGCTTCAAAAAAATATTCTGTAGACACTGCAAAAAATTCAGCGGGATTAGTTGCGGCATAGGGATTAATTGCTGGCTTTCGACCTTTTATCAATTGTTGACAAAGTGATTCAAACGCCTCTTCAAAAGCCATAAACCACTCTCTTTCATTCATATCTGCATGCAATGGCGGATGCCCATTTGTATCACCATCCAACATATCTAACTTATGTGCCATTTCATGCATTAAGACTTGATTTGCATGTGCTCTTAAGCGATGAGGCTTATCATCATTCCAATCAATGACAATTCCGCCTTGGTATTGCGTTTCTCCCGATTCCAAACCTGACTGACTAACCAATACACCATTTGGACTAACAATATTTTCTCTACCATTTAAAAATGGCATTGGGTAAACAATGATTTGGCTCCAATTACGCAACCAACTCATTGCAGAACCCTCTTTAGCGAGTTCAAAGCCATAAACCATAATTGCGGCTTGAGTGGCAATGATGACCTTAATTTCATCTGTAAAGACCATTCCTTTAATGGCTATAAGATGCTTAGTTCTAAGAATTTCACTTGCTAATAGTCTTATCTGCATGCGTTGCGAAGAATGATATCGCTGCATAATAGGCATTTTACGAATGGCTTGATGCCATAGTTTGAGAGGGATTTTATTGCGTTTTAGGTGAAGGGCTAAAACTTGATGTTGAAGTTGTTGAATGAGACGCATGATTAGTCCAAAAAGCTAATATATTAGCATATTTAAGCAGACCAATTAGCGCAACGATAACATCCAAAGCAACCCTAAAAGAGTTAATAACTTAAGAGACCTTTGCACGAGATAGGTGCGAAAGAAAAATGAGAGAAAATTTGCCTGATTGCGGCGGAAAACTTAGGGAATAGCTAGCTATTCGCAAGTTTTTCAACAAAAATCGGGTGAATTTTAACCATTTTTACTCGTACATACTCTCGTGCAAAGATCTCTTTAAATTATTAAGCTGGTACAACCTCTTCATCGCTTTTATAATAATTATTATCTTGGATTTTACCCTCTAATAACAATTCTTCGCGATGAATCATAACGTCTTTGGGAGCATCAATTCCAACCCTAACTTGCCCCCCCTTTACCGCTAAAATAGTCAGTCTGATATTATCACCAATGACAAATGACTCATTTTCTCTACGCGTTAAAACTAACATTATGCATCCCTGTATATATGAGTTAAATTTATGAAGCTAATCCAGTATATTACTTTTACTAAGACTTACATAATTAATCGTATTTATGCGTAAAATAAGAAAATTCTAATACTTAGCTAAAAGTATAAGATATTTTTGTATAAAAAAACCTGCTGAAGCAGGTTTCTAGAAAGGGTATAACTTTATCTATTTATCGACTATTGCATTGGTCTCTGATTATTTATCTAATTCAAAAGCTTCATGCAATGACTGTACCGCCAACTCTAAACAAGGTTCATCAATCACAACAGAAATTTTTATTTCGGTTGTACCAATCATTTGAATATTAATATCTTTATCTGCTAACGTCTTAAACATAGTACTTGCAATGCCCGAATGTGATTTCATACCCACACCCACCATAGAAATTTTAACAATAGAGTCATCAGATAAGACTTCACGCGCGCCCAGTTTAGCAGCAATACTTTCTAAAATTTCAAACGCAGTTTCTCTATCATTACGACTTACCGTAAAGGTAAAGTCTGTATTACCATCAACCCCTTGGTTTTGGATAATCATATCAATTTCAATATTGGCATCTGAAATAGGCCCAAGAATCTGATAAGCCACTCCTGGCTTGTCTGGAACACCTAAAATCATTAACTTAGCTTCATCTCGACTAAACGCAATCCCTGAAATGAGAGGCTTTTCCATATTACTATCCTTAATATTATCTTCTGTCGTTATTAAAGTCCCGCCACCTTCTTTCATGGAAGACAGAACTCTTAAAGGTACTTTGTATTTGCTTGCAAATTCTACTGAACGTATTTGTAAAACTTTAGCCCCTAAACTTGCTAATTCAAGCATTTCGTCATAGGTAACTTTATCTAATCGCTTAGCTTCAGGAACAACCCGAGGATCGGTGGTGTAAACGCCATCTACATCGGTATAAATCTGACATTCATCAGCATTTAATGCCGCCGCTAAAGCTACTGCGGTAGTATCTGAACCACCTCTTCCCAAGGTAGTAATATCACCATCAATTGTCATTCCCTGAAAACCAGCAACCACAACAACATTACCTAAAGAGATTTGATTTAAAATCTTTTCACCGTCAATTTTCTCAATACGTGCTTTGGAGTGAACATTATTCGTGGTAATCGGTACTTGCCAACCCGTATAGGAGACCGCAGGGCAATCTCTTTCTTGCAACGCCATACTTAATAATGCAATCGTAACTTGCTCACCGGTCGTTAGTAAAACATCCATCTCTCTTTTAGATGGGCGAGATTGCATCTCTTTTGCTAAAGCAGTTAAACGATTTGTTTCACCACTCATTGCCGATACAGCAACCACAATCTGATTACCTTCACGAACACTTTTAGCGATTTGATTTGCTACATTTTGAATACGCTCAACATTTCCTACCGAGGTGCCACCAAACTTTTGAACAATTAATGCCATTTTCTGTATATCTTTATGTTGAAAACTTTTCACGAATCCTTCTCGTGAAAAGCTCTCATATTATTTTTTTGTTTGCGATTATTATCGCAAACAATCTCTTATTTTGATTCTGCCCAAGCTTTAACAGAAGCCAAGGCTTCAGCCAATTTACTTGGATCTTTACCACCCGCTTGAGCCATATCTGGACGCCCACCACCTTTACCACCGACTTGCTGAGCAACATGATTTACTAGCTCACCCGCCTTAAAGGTTGCAGTGACTTCTTTAGAAACACCTGCAACTAAGGTGACTTTTTCACCATCGACTGCCGCTAAGACAATAGCCGCAGGCGCCAGCTTGTCTTTTAATTTATCTAAGGTTTCGCGTAGAGTGTTAACATCAGCACCTTCAAGCTTAGCAGCAAGTACACTCACATCACCGACTTTAATGGCTTGATTCGCTAGATCATCACCTTGTGAAGCGGCCATTTTAGATTGAAGTTGCTTAAATTGCTTTTCAAGCTCTTTATGTTCAGAAACCAGTTGAGCAACTTTAGTTTCAACCTGATGCTTATCAGATTTAACCGTATTAGCAACATTCAACAATGTTTTGTCATCTTCATAAATCGCCGCCCAAGCACCTTCACCTGTCACCGCTTCAATACGGCGAACACCTGAAGCAATACCGGTTTCTGATAGCAATCTAAATGGCCCTATTTGCCCTGTAGAACAAACATGAGTTCCACCACATAGTTCAACGGAGAAATCCCCCATATCAACTACGCGAACAACATCTCCGTATTTTTCGCCAAACAGTGCCATTGCACCTTTTTCTTTGGCCGAATCAATATCCATTTCATTGGTGCCAACAGGATTGTTTAGCATAATGTTTTGGTTAACCAACTTCTCAACTTCCAGCAATTGCTCGGCTTTAATTGGCTCAAAGTGTGAGAAGTCAAAACGTAAACGTTCTGGAGTCACTAAAGAGCCTTTTTGCTGTACATGCGTACCCAACACGGTTCTTAATGCTGCATGCAATAAATGCGTAGCTGAGTGATTACGTTCAGAAGAGCGGCGGCCATTAGCATCAATACGTGCTGTTAAAACTTGACCAACAGAAACAGAACCGGCTGTTGCCGTGCCCATATGTAAGAAGGTTTTTCCTTGTTTTTGGCAGTTATTCACATGAAAACTATTCATGCCTTCAGTTAAACTTCCCGTATCGCCAACTTGACCACCCGATTCAGCATAAAAAGGTGTTCTACCTAAAACAATAACAGCATCAGTGCCTTCTACAATTGAATCAACCGAAGTACCATCAACAAAAATTGCCATTACCTTAGCTTCAGCTTCATCGCGGTCATAACCCACAAACTGAGTTTCGCCGGTATAATCAATTTTACCAGCGGTTTGTGCCGCAAAATTACTTGCCGAACGAGCACGCTCACGCTGTGCTTCCATCGATTTTTCAAATCCAGCTTCATCAACGGTTAAGTTCTTTTCTCGTGCAACATCAGCAGTAAGATCTAACGGGAAGCCGTAAGTATCGTAAAGTTTAAAAGCAATTTCACCCGCAATAACCGAATCTTTCATACCTGCGATATACTCTTCTAACAGCTTCATACCATTTTCAAGAGTTTCTGCAAAACGCTCTTCTTCTAACTTTAAAGCGCGTTCTACATTAGCCTGTTCTTTAACCAACTCAGGATAAGCTTCACCCATTTGTTCAACTAAAACGGGAACAAGTTTATAGAAGAACACATCATTCATACCCAACTTATAACCATGACGAATTGCGCGACGAATAATACGACGTAATACATAACCTCGCCCTTCGTTAGAAGGTAAAACACCATCTACAATCGTAAACGCACAAGAACGAATATGGTCAGCAATCACTCGTAAAGAGCTATTGCTTAAATCGGTTTGATTGGTTAATTTAGCGGCTTGTTTTACAATCGCTTGGAACAAATCAATATCGTAGTTATTATGCACGTTCTGCATAACCGCTGCTAAACGCTCCAACCCCATACCCGTATCTACCGATGGTTTTGGTAAAGGCGTTAAAGTGCCGTCTGCTGCACGTTCAAATTGCATGAACACCAAGTTCCAGATTTCAATATAGCGGTCACCATCTTCATCAGGCGAACCTGGAGGTCCACCCGCTACATCTGCGCCGTGATCATAAAAGATTTCGGTACAAGGCCCACAAGGTCCAGTGTCACCCATTTGCCAAAAGTTATCTTTAGCACCACAACGTGAGAAACGCTCAGAGCTTATCCCCATATCTTTTAACCAGATATTTGCCGTTTCGTCATCTTCTTCAAATACGGTTACCCAAAGTTTTTCTTCTGGAAGGTTTAGCTCTTTGGTCAAAAAGTTCCAAGCGAATTTAATCGCTTCTTGCTTAAAGTAATCGCCAAAACTGAAGTTACCCAACATTTCAAAAAACGTATGGTGACGGGCGGTATAGCCTACATTTTCTAAGTCATTGTGTTTACCACCCGCACGAATACAACGTTGCACACTAGTTGCACGAGTATAGTCACGCTGCTCTTGACCTAAAAACGTCTCTTTAAACTGAACCATTCCAGCATTGGTAAATAACAATGTTGGATCATTACCTGGTACAACCGGACTAGAATGAACGGCTGTGTGGTTTTGCTTAACGAAATAATCTAGAAAAGCTTTTCTGAGTTCGGCACTCGTCATAATGAAAATAACCTTAAAGTTTATAAATTTTGTAATTCTGTTTGTAATTCTGTACTAGTAATTCAGTATCAGTTGATTTTAGAGACTCTTGTAAAAGTCTCTTTAGTTTCTCTAAACTCAAAACCAGCTTAAGAAAATCGTCTTAGGAAAATCGTTCTATCTGCTTTTTATTTAACGAAGCTTTTATTTAACGAATCTTAGTTTAACGAAACGATTTCCAAATCGTACTCTGAGAAAAGCCACGGCTCTGCAAAAAACGCATACACCTTGCTTGTTCTTTTTGTTCAGCTGGCTTTTTACAGCTACCATACTTTTTGTATAAAGCGTCTTGAGCAAGTTCAACCCAATCCGATTCATCCCAATCTAATGCGGCTGAAATCTGACCTGAATCATGACAATTCTGCTGTAACTTCTGCCGAATTTTTTGCGGGCCATGGCCTTTATCAACATAATTACGAACCGCTTGTTCAATATAACGCTCATCGCTTTGCCAATTGTTTTCTTGGCAAAGCGTCAATACATCAGTCACTAATAATTTAACCAGGCCTGGTTGTTCTGCATACTCTGCCAATAACTCTGAGGTTTCTGGAAACTTAGTTAATAACTTCTGTTTTAACTCTTTAGCACCATGTTCACGCATAGCCAATAAGGCAACCGCTTTGGCTTCAATTTTTTTTGCGAGTTCAGCGGTATTTTTTACTTCTGAAGATAAAGAATCACTCTCTCCAAAAGCAGAATGCGGATTAGGTTCAATACCTAAATCCGCTCCTGATTTCATTGCTAACTCAGCTAAAAACTCTTCTGCATTTTTCAAGGTGGCTTTATACCTCAACTAAGCAACTGATTAATTTACTCAGCAACTTACTCAGCAACTTCTTCAGATTCGTCAATGGCTTTAGGCTGTGGCATTATCGCTGTCTTAATTTTATCCATCAATTCTGCGGCAATTTCAGGGTTATCAATTAAATACTGACGTACATTATCTTTACCCTGACCAATTTTTGCACCGTTATACGCGTACCAAGAACCCGATTTATCAATCAACTTTTCTTTAACACCAAGATCAATAATTTCACCTTCACGAGAGATACCTTGGCCATAAAGAATATCAAACTGTACTTGTTTAAAAGGTGGAGAAACCTTATTTTTAACCACTTTAACGCGCGTTTCGTTACCTAAGATTTCATCGCCTTTTTTGATCGCACCAATACGACGAATATCTAAACGAACTGACGCATAGAATTTCAGTGCATTACCGCCCGTTGTGGTTTCAGGGTTACCAAACATTACACCAATTTTCATACGAATCTGGTTAATGAAAATAACTAAAGTATTTGTACGCTTAATATTGGCGGTTAACTTTCGTAACGCTTGCGACATTAAACGTGCTTGAAGACCCATATGAGAATCCCCCATATCACCTTCAATTTCTGTCTTAGGTGTTAAAGCAGCAACCGAGTCAACTACCACAACATCTACCGCACCAGAACGAACCAATGAATCAGTAATTTCTAGAGCTTGTTCACCGGTATCTGGCTGAGAAACTAATAAGTTATCAACATCCACACCGAGTTTTTCTGCGTAAAGAGGATCTAAAGCGTGTTCTGCATCAATAAATGCTGCTGTACCGCCTGCTTTTTGCATTTCAGCAATCGCATGTAACGTTAAAGTGGTTTTACCTGATGATTCTGGACCATAAATTTCAACAACACGTCCTTTTGGCAAACCGCCTATGCCCAATGCCATATCCAAACCTAAAGAACCAGTAGAAACCGCTTCGATATCACGAGGCACCGTACTGTCGCCCATACGCATAATTGAACCTTTACCAAACTGTTTCTCAATTTGGCCTAAAGCGGCATCTAATGCTTTTTTCTTATTATCATCCATCTAGTGCGATCCTTTTGGTTTTCGGCTTAGACTATAAGTCTTTATAAGTCTTAGGCGATAAAAATTTAGCTATGCACTTTTAATGCATTTCTTAACTATTTTATTCAAGCTTTTGAAAATTCTTTATTTTGATTTATCAAAAATTAGTCTTATGAGACCTTTGCACGAGATAGGTACGAAAAAAATAGGCGTGAGTACCCCTTGAGGGTAAAAAATTTGCCTGATTGAGGCGGAAAACGCAGGGAATAGCTAGCTATTCGCAAGTTGTCGCCCAACGGAAGTACCCTTGGGGTACAACAAAAATCAGGTGAATTTTTACCCTCAAGGGGCACCTAGAACCATTTTTACTCGTGCATACTCTCGTGCAAAGGTCTCTTATTATTTCCAATAAAAAACCCTTGTTTGCCAACCTGCCTTCAACAATCTTTTAAAGATAGATATTAAAGGCAAAACACATGGCTAAAACAAAGGCTTAGCAAATTCTATTTTTAATCTAAAACCCTTTTAAAAACAAATATCTTATTCTTTTTCTAAGCGCTTTAGAACAGTATAAATTTCACAGGATTTATTTAATCTTCGCCCTAGCAAAATTTTAAACGCGAATTATCCCATAAAATAAATTTAAATCCTAGTAGAGACCGTAATTACCAATCAAGCAATCAATTTCATTATGCCCATTAACGCCGCTTCAGTTGTTTTTTCTCTTACCGCTTGTCTATCACCGTCAAACAAAAACTGTTGAGAAATAACCTCTTCTTGCCCTTGTACAGCCCAAGCAAGCCAAACTGTGCCAACGGGTTTGCCAGGTGCTCCGCCCCCTGGTCCTGCAATTCCGCTACAAGCGACACTCACTTTTGCGTGCGATTGCTGCAAAGCACTTAATGCCATCTCTTCCACACACTCCTGGCTAACCGCACCTTTTTTCTGAATGGTTAGCTCTTTTATACCGAGCATTTCGCGTTTAGACTCATAACTGTAAGTAATGTAAGCACGGTCAAACCAAGCCGTACTTCCGGCAACAGAAGTTAATGCTTCAGCAATCATTCCACCCGTACAGGATTCAGCCGTAACCACCATAGAGTCATAATCCACTAAAGCCTTACCCACTTGGGTTACCAAATTTTCAAATTTCATATTTAATATCCATATATTTCTTTAGCTTTACGGGAGGTTTGTTCAAGAGGGGCTCATGAGAATAATGTGGAAAAACCTATCGATCTGACTTATCTGAAAATGCAGCCAATCGCTAGCAATACTTGCTATTTGCAAGTTTTTTAACGACAAGCCGATAAATTTTACCCATTTTTATACGATTATCCATTTAATGCAAAGCTCTCTTTATGCTTAATTTATGCTCAACCTAAAAAGATCAATCAAACCCCATATCAATTGCATAAATCTAACAGGGGCTGAGGTTTACCAATACCATACCCCTGCACAAAATCAATGCCCAAGTCTTTCAATTGCTTTAATATTTCATCATTTTCAACAAATTCAGCAACTGTTTTCAAACCAACAACCGTTGCAACTTCATGAATCGATTTCACCATTGCCAAATCCATTGAATCTTCACAAATATCTTTTACAAAAACGCCATCAATTTTTAGGTAATCAACAGGCAGATTTTTTAAATATCCAAACGAAGACAAACCACTTCCAAAATCATCTAAGGCAAATCTCACCCTTAATTTACGCAGTTCTTCAATAAAGAATATGGCATCGGTCATATTGCTAATGATTGTTGTTTCGGTAATTTCTATACAAATTTTAGAAGAAACTTGCTGATATTCATCAAATAATCTTAATACAAACTGTAAAAACTCATAATCCGTCATCGATTGCGCTGAAACATTAATTGAAAAATACTCTACATTGGCTAATACCTTTGGACACGAAGCCAAGGTTGATAGCGCCTTTTTAAAGACCCAACGATCAATTTCTGTGACTTTGCCATAACGCTCCGCTGCAGGCAAAAAAGCTCCAGGTGGGATTAAACTTCCATCGTCATTCTGAATACGCACTAATATTTCATAGCTAGAAAACTTCCCCTCTCGCTCAATCACTGGAACAATAGGTTGTGCATACAAAACAAAACGTTCGTCATTAAGCGCTTGTTCAATGCGAGATATCCACCCCATCTCTTTTTCTCGCATCTGTAATAATTCGTCATCTTGAGTATAAAAATGATATGTATTTCGGCCTGTATCTTTAGCAGCATAACAAGCTGAATCCGTCCATTTTAAGACCTCATCTGCACTGGTCATATCGGCATCTATTTCAACGATTCCAATACTTACCCCGATTCTAAAACTATTTTCTTGCCAATAAAACTGGTAATCACCTATTGATCGAATCATAGATTTCGCAGCATTAATTACCGCCTCATAATTACTGTTCTCGAACAAAACAGCAAACTCATCACCACCTAGGCGGGCTAGTGTGTCTGATGACCTTACATGTGGCTGAATAATTTTGGGAACCTGTCTCAACAGCTCATCTCCTGCTGAATGACCACAAGTATCATTAACAATTTTAAATTGATCTAAATCTAAATAAAAAACATAATGAATTTCATTGTTTTGCGCTCGCTGTAATAACAAGGAAAGTCGACGTTCGAATTCATATCGATTTATCAATCCTGTTAATGCGTCATGGGATGCTTGATAGGAGATTTTTTTTGCTATCTTTTGGCGTTCGGTAATATCTTGCGCCTCTGCAACTAAGTTAGTGATATTGCCAGTCGAATCAAAAATGGGCGTTATAATAAAATTAACTTCCATAAACTGATTTTCGCCAAATTTTAAGGTCATTTCCCTTTCAATTTTTTCTCCTGTTGCGGCTTGTTTTAAATCAGCTTTAAGATTTTCCACTGCTTGAACATTAAAATCCCACCAATAACTTTCATAAAGCGAAAGCCCTTGAACATCTTTAATATCTAACCCGGTTTGTTGAATGGCTGTTTTATTAACCAACTCAATACGGCCTTCTGAAGATAATAAAAACGTAAATGTTGATAGCGCATCCGTAAAAGTATGAAGACGTTCTTCAGAAATTCTTAATTGAGATGAAACCTCTTTTTGCATATCTAAATTTTTCAACAAAAGCCGTTGTTCGTTTCTAGATATACGCTGTAGATAAACCAATATAAACAGTACAAAAGCAATAAAACTAAATAAAACCAAACTAAAACGAAATTCTGAATCTTTTATTTTACTCTCAATATTACTTACTAGGGCTTTCTCTGATTGATTACCAAGGTCATCAATCTTAGTGATTTGTGCTAACACTTGATTTTGTCCGGGAATCGCTTTTTGTAATAACAAAGAAACAGCATTATTTCTTTCATGCCCTATAAGCAAATTAGCTACTTCCAACTGCAATGGTGCATTTTTTGCTGTTAACGCGTTTTGAATTGCCATTAAATCACGTTCTTGTTCTGTGATTTTTAACTCCATAAATTGACTGCGAGCCTGCATAAAATCTGTGGCATCTGCACTCAAACTTTGATTAAGTTCATCAAGCACAAAGTCATCCTTTTCAGCTAACATTTGCAGTAAAATAAGCGAGCGTTCTCTGGCAGAATTGAACATTTTATTGAGGGCTACACGCTTGTGCTGCTGCAAGGTTAATTGATCAGAAATTGCCTGGTAATTTGTTGAGACATTTTTAAAAGCACCATAAATAAAAAAGATAGATACAAATAAGATTGCTGTTACAAATAACATGATTTTTTTGTTCAAAACAGCACTCCTTCAGTATCATAAATAATATTACAAACAATCATTCAAACTTGTGATTAAAGCTCTCTCAAAAAAGCTTATCATGAACAGGTTTACATATCATTATTTCAAGATAAAGTTTATTTTTGCTAGAATAAGTTTTTGAACTTACTTTTGAAAAAATACTCTATTTTTTACAAAAAGTCATATTATTCTCCCTTAACCCTCAAATTTTAAAGATAAACAACTTCGTGAATTCAGCAATCAAACACACCCCAATGATGCAACAGTTCTTGGCTATTAAAGAACAACATCAAAACCATCTTTTGTTTTACCGCATGGGTGACTTTTATGAGTTGTTTTTTGAAGATGCCAAAAAAGCTTCAGAATTATTAGAAATCACTCTTACGGCTCGTGGTAAATCTGGTGGTGAGCCCATTCCAATGGCAGGGATTCCACACCATTCTGCTGAGGGCTATTTAGCAAAACTGGTTAAACTCGGTGAATCGGTCGCTATCTGTGAACAAGTCGGTGATCCAGGAACAAGCAAAGGCCCGGTTGAACGTAAAGTGGTCAGAGTCATTACTCCCGGCACCCTAGTAGAAGAAGCTCTGCTAGAAGACAAAAATGAAAACTTGTTAGTAGCAATCACTCAGCAAGACAATCAATATGGATTAGCCTATTTAGAGGTTTCTAGTGGCCGATTTGAAACCACACAATTGACCTCTTTAAATCAACTATTATCAGAAGTCGAACGCTTAAAACCCTCTGAGCTATTAGTGCCCGATGACGATTTATTTAGAGAGCAACTTCCTAAAAATATATTGAATCAACCAGGCCTGGTAAGATACCCAAGCTGGCATTTTGATGTTTCCAGCTGTCGTAAACGTTTGATATCTCATTTTCAAACTCAAGATTTAGTTGCTTACGGCTGTGAATCACATTCGGCATCAATTAGCGCAGCAGGAGTCATTTTGCACTATGCGCAGAGTATGCTTCAAAGTGATTTAAGTTATATTTCTAGCCTGCACACCTATCAAACCACCGACACCTTAGTTTTAGATGCCATTAGTCGTCGTAATTTAGAAATTGATACCAATTTATCTGGTGGAACCAGCAATACTCTAGCCGCAATTTTAGACCATACAGCTACCGCAATGGGAAGCCGATTACTTAAACGTTGGCTTAACCAACCGCTGCGAAACCGCACCATTATCAACCAACGTTTAGATGCCATTGAAACAATTTTAACTAACCATCAAGACGATGAACTGCGAACCACCTTAAAACAAGTGGGAGATATGGAGCGTATTTTAAGCCGTGTGGCTTTAGGTTCCGCTCGACCGCGTGACTGCCTACATCTTGGCAGAACCTTAAACGCTTTACCCGATTTTCAAAACCAACTTGCCAACCTTAATCAAGCCAAAAAACTTAACGAGCTTGCTCAAAGAATGAGTACTTTTCCAGAATTGGCCGAGCTATTAGACAGAGCAATTATTGATAACCCTCCCATGTTAATTCGTGATGGTGGAGTCATTGCAGAAGGCTACGATACTGAACTTGATGAGTTACGTAACTTAAAAAATGAAGCTGGCGATTATCTCTTAGCGCTTGAACAACGAGAAAAAGAACGCACAGGTATATCCACCTTAAAAGTCGGTTATAACCGTGTGCATGGCTACTACATTGAAATCAGTAAACTACAAAGTGCCAATGTTCCTGCCGAATATATTCGTCGTCAAACCTTAAAAGGCCAAGAACGCTATATTATTCCTGAACTTAAAACCTTTGAAGACAAGATTTTAAGTGCGGGCGAAAAAGCCCTTGCTCGAGAAAAATGGCTTTACCAAGCCCTATTAGAAAAACTAAACCAACATTTAGCTGAACTACAAAATTGTGCCAGTGCCTTGTCTGAATTAGATGTTTTAGTCAACTTAGCACAACAAGCAGTTCGTTTAAATTTAACGCGTCCCGTGCTAACAGAACAACCAGGCCTGGTCATTGAACAAGGCCGCCATTTAACGGTTGAAGCCGTCTCTAGCGAACCGTTTATTCCTAACGATGCCTTATTTAATGAGACGCGTAAATTACACATAATTACCGGACCAAACATGGGGGGTAAATCCACCTATATGCGTCAAACGGCACTGATTACCTTAATGGCATTTATGGGAAGTTACGTCCCCGCTGATAAAGCCGAACTCGGGCCCATTGACCGAATATTTACCCGTATTGGCGCCTCTGACGACTTAACATCTGGGCGTTCAACCTTTATGGTAGAGATGACTGAAACCGCTAATATATTGCATCATGCAACAGAAAACTCATTGATTTTAATGGATGAAGTCGGTCGAGGAACCTCAACCTTTGATGGACTAGCACTAGCCTGGTCAATTGCAGAACACATTGCCCAAAATGTAAAAGGTTATTGCCTATTTGCAACCCACTATTTTGAACTCACCACCTTAAACGAACAGTTTAACAACACCATTAATGTGCATTTAGACGCCATTGAACATCAAGACAGCATTGTGTTTTTACACCAAGTTCAAGATGGCCCTGCATCTCAAAGTTATGGCTTACAAGTGGCGGCTCTAGCCGGAGTGCCCCAAAACGTAATACAGCTTGCTAAACAACATTTAACCCAACTGGAAAACCAGGCCGTAACTCAAAAATCAGCAACGCCCGTTAATAAAGAAAATCAAGCCGCTCAAGCCGCTGAACCCACTCAGCAGTTTGATATGTTTAGTTATGAGACTAACCCTGCACTTGAAAAAGTTGAACAACTTTTACAAGAAATTGACCCTAATGAGTTAACCCCCAGAATGGCCTTAGATAAGGTTTATCAACTTAAAACTCTATTAAAAAAATAAAATGGCTAATCACTCAATCAATCAATCAATCAATCAATCAATTAATGAATCACTCGAATTAACTTCAAGCAAAGACTCATGCTCTTGATCTGATATGACTCTGGCGATACCAAATAAACCAATAATTTCGCCATTTTGATCCTTGATTGGATATTTACGATTATCTACCCAACCTTTATTGCCCTCATCATCTAAGGTAGGCTGGTACTCTTGAGCGACCTCGACCTCACCACTAAAGATCTGTTTTTCAAGTTTAAAATACTGATCGGCATACTCTTTTGGAAAAACGTCATAATCGGTTTTACCCACCAACTCAGCTCGGTCTTTGACATTTGCAATCTTTACTAAAGTTTTACTTGCCGCAGTAAAGACATGATAGCGATCTTTAAAATAGATATAGTCGTTGGTATTTTCTAGCATTGCATGAAAATTGTAGACCAATAAAGCATCTCCAAATGAAGAATGAAGACTTAGACTCTCAAACAACTCTAGCTTAATCAAACCTAGAGAACCTTGAATTTTACCCGGTTCAAAATAGACCTCTAGGCTAGTAATTTTTGCATCTCCAACAAGATTTAAAATTCTAAAAGAAGATCGCCATAAAAGGGTTTTAGAGCTATATTGTTGACTTAATTCTGATAATTGCAAACCGGTTTCGGCAAACCTTTGAACCAAATCAAAATCATCGGGGTGTAAAAACTCTCTTATACAATGTTCTCCGTCAAGCAGCCTACTAGCTTGAACCCCCATTAATTCGAAAACGTTTTCACTGACTTCGCAAGGCTTAATACAGCCATCCGTATTTTTAAAGCTGCGAGTTTTATCAAGCTCTCTAAAACTATCCGCATCAAAACGAATAAAGACAAAATCGCCTTTTTTATGGAGAACATTATCCAAAACCTCTTCAGAACTTGTCTTACAAAGATTGATTCGATTACGGCCTATGGCTTTACTTCGATAAAGCGCATCATCAGTCAGCTTATAGATTTGCTTAAAATTTTGAACCTGAGCTATATCAGAATGATATACACCAATACTAATCGTTCTTTTAATTTCAAAATCATGATATTTAAAAATATGTTTTTCAAATGTTTGGCGAACGTCTTCAGCTTTGGCTTTGGCATCCTCTAAAGAGGTGCCTTCAAACAAAATAACAAACTCCTCACCACCTGTTCTATAAATTAAATCTGTTTGTCGGACAGATTCAATTAATATTTGAGCACTCTCTTTTAATACAAAATCTCCAGCTTCGTGACCATAGTCATCATTAACGCTTTTAAACCAGTCAATATCAATCATTAAGACCGCAAATGGGGTGCTGTATTTTTTGTTCAGCTCAAGAATTCGCTCAGTACTTTTTTCTAAGTTCAGTCTATTTTGCAACCCAGTTAAAGCATCTTTTGATGCCAAATCTGCTAAAGTTTGATTTGCACGTTCTAACTTTAAGGTTCTTAACTCTACTTGGTATTCAAGCTCACGCTTATATCCAGTATGTTTATTAGCATATTCAGTGAGTTTACGAACCAATGGCTGAAAAATAAAAAGTGCTTCAATCACCAAAGCAATAAGTGTCAAAAACCAAACATTCGTTTCTATTGATTTAAGGGTTGAGAGCTTGTCCTCCCCCTCTTTTTGATATATTTTGACGGCGTTATCAAGCTCTGGCAAGAGAAGAACTGACAGCTGACTTAAGTGAGAAATTTTCTCAAATCCCTTGCCAACAACTACTTCTTTATTTAATGTTTGAGCTAGCGCCAAAAAACTATCAACCTTTTTAGCCAGTTGAGTCGAACCAAAATACAACTCCTTTAATTCAGGTGACAAAGCATGATTACCATGGCTTAAAAATTTTCCGGTTCTTAACTGATGATTAGCCGCAGCCATTTCATTAATGTTTCTTTCTAAACGATGACTAAAAACCATTAACTCTGTATTTAAATTATTATCAGAATTATTCGTCATTTTTTCCCGAACAACTTTAATTCTATAAACATCTAGCACAATAGTTTGGCTGAGCATACGTTGTTTACCCGAAATATTAACCAAATAAGCAGAATTATTTGAATCTTTAATTGCCATTATCAAAAAAGTAAACGCAAGAGTAACAAGCAATGCAATCAAAGATAAAGCCAAGGTATAACGTATGATTAAATTTTTACGCAGTCCAACGAAATCTAGAGTGGTCATAAACGGCCTTCAAACTGAAGCAGAGATAAAAGGAAGATAGATTTAAAATACAATAAGATTTTATTTTAACCGATTGCTATTCCAATAAAAACAATTGATTAACCACGGTTTACTCAATGCTAAAAGCTTAACTTTATCTGATTGTTTTTTACACTATAATGCACCCTATTATTAAGGCTCAACATACTAAACCCACTTAAAGGACACCATCAATGCAAGAAGCGATGATTGTTGATATTACATTAAACAATGTTCAAGAAATGGTTATGCAAAACTCTAAACGTTTGCCTGTTTTGCTAAATTTTTGGTCACCACTCAATGAGCAGAGTAAATTAACCAATACCATATTAGAAAAGCTAGCACAGGAATTTGCCGGTAAATTTATTCTTGCCAAAATCAATGCAGATCAACAAACTGAACTAGCTCAAAAACTTGGCTCGCCAACCATTCCTTTTTGTAAACTGATTAAAAACGGTGACATAGTAACCGAATATCAAGGACTGTTAACAGAAGATGCCTATCGCGCTATGCTAGAGGCTAATATTCAAGAAGAACCGTCTGAAGTATTACGTTTACAAGCAGGAGAAGCCTTCGCTCAAGGCCAATATGACCAAGCCATTAAACTCTTAGGCGAAGCTGCTAAAGTCAACGCCAACAACTTTAAGATTCACCTAGATTTAGTACAAATGTATCTACATACAGGCCACCTAGACAAAGCTCAAGACCTATTTTACAAGTTACCTGAAGAGGCTCAAAATGACCCTAAAGGTAAAGAATTAGAAGGGATTTTATTCTTCTCAGCGGTTTTAGAGCAGGCACCAGAAATAGAAAATATTCAAGCCACATTAGCTAGAAACCCAAATGATTCTGATGCCCTCTACGCCCTTGCGAGCTATTTAATGCTTAACGGTCATGCTGAAAATGCATTACAAAGCCTATTTAAACTTTTTACGGTAGATCGCACTTATCAAGAAGGCTTACCACAAAAAGCCATTATTAAAGCCTTTGAAATGCTTACCGCAAAAGCCCCTGAATTAGTTACAATTTACCGCAGAAAATTTCAAAGCCTTTTGTATTGAAGCCTTTTATATTCAAGCTTTTTATATTAAAGTCTTACTTAACGAGACCTTTGCACGAGAATATGCACGAGTAAAAATGGTTCTAGGTGCCCCTTGAGGGTAAAAATTTATCTGATTTTTGTTGAAAAACTTGCGAATAGCTAGCTATTCCCTGCGTTTTCCGCCGCAAACAAAGAACTCGACGCCCGAAGGAGTAAGTCGAGAATCAGGTAAATTTTACCTCATTTTTCTTTCGCACCTATCTCGTGTTTATGCCCTTGGGTGCAAAGGTCTCTTAACCACACTAAAAAAATCAAATAATACAAAATGGATAGCAAAATGTTAAAGAACAGTGAACAAAATTATGGCTTAGTTTCTCGAGCCAACCATTGGATTTCAGCGGTACTTTTTATTGGCTTAATTGCTATTGGTTTATATATGAGCGACCTAGAAAAAAGTCCCGAAAAATTTGAGTTATATGATTTGCACAAATCATTAGGAATTGGGCTTTTTATGTTGATGATGTTGCGTTTAGTTTGGTTAAAAATCAGCCCTAATCCAGAGCAAATATCCAACAACAAATTTGAACACATTCTTGGCCACGCAGTAAAAGGCATTTTTTACCTAGCAATGATTATGATGCCTATTTCTGGTTGGATTATGTCTACAACAGGCGGACATGATGTCTCTTTCTTTAACCTATTTACCCTACCCGTGTTAATTGGTGAAAACGAAATGATTCATGAGATTGCAGAAGAAATTCATGGCACTGCAGGCACATTAATGATTGCCGTTATTCTATTGCACGTTGCTGGTGCTTTAAAACATCACCTAGTTTACAAAGATGCCACGTTATTACGCATGCTAGGCAAAAACCAAAAAGAACAATAAACCACTATGAGCCAATATTCTATTGATAAAAATACCCTACAAAAAATGGTAGGGTTTGGCGTGGCTGGCAACTTTGCAGGGCACTTAGAGCAAGCGGGAGAAACGCCTGACTTTGTGAATGTTAAAACTGCTTCAAGCAATGCACCAAAAGGGCTTTTCCCCTTTTATTTAACAGGATCTACAAAGCAAATCGGGGTTTACCCTCTCTCTTCAAGCGAAATTCACTACCCTAAAAATCTTGACGATAAGGCACACTTGCAAGCTGAACCTGAAGTATGCATTGTTTTTGATATTACCTATGATGAAGGTTATGTTACTGCACTTTTACCCAAAGCTTTTGCGGCGTTTAATGACTGCTCAATTCGCAAACCTGGCGCAAAAAAAATCAGCGAAAAGAAAAACTGGGGCCACTCAACCAAAGGCGTTTCTCAAGATTTTATAAGTTTAACCAGCTTTAAACCGGGTTGTGAATTAGACAGTTTTCACATCGCCTCATTCTTAAAGCGTGATGGACAAATTCATCCATACGGAAAAGACAGTTCCGTACTGACCTACTCATACTTTCATGAGCAACTGAATGACTGGATGATTGAAAAACTTAATCACCAACAAGATGCCGGGCCTCTTGAAAACTTGCACCAACTATTACAGCAATCAGGCCAACCTAACACCATTATGATTAGCTTAGGGGCAACCACCTACACAAAGTTTGGTGAAACCGTATTCTTACAACCGGGTGATGAAGTTTTTATCTATGTTTATGATGCAACACAAAATAGTGCCGAAGACGTATTTGCTCATTTGATAGGCGATAAAAGCCAACTGGTTAACAGCTCAATTTTGCATCAAACCATCGTTTAGAGAAAAAACCATGTCTAACCCAAATAATAATCAAGCCATTTTAAATGATGTTAACCAGTGGTTAGACAAAGTGGTGATTGGCTTAAACCTATGTCCTTTTGCTTCACAACCCTATAAAAACCAACAGATTCGTTTTACCATCTCACATTGTGATTCAGATGCCTGCTTGCTTGAAGACCTGCAAAATGAGTTGAATTTATTAGCCGAAACCAAAGCAGAAAGCATAGAAACCACGCTATTAATTGTGCCAAATATGCTACAAGATTTTTACGACTACAATGACTTTTTAGAATATGTCGATGCTCTAATCGAAGACAACCAATGGCAAGGTATTTTTCAAGTTGCTACATTTCATCCCAACTACCAATTTGGTGGAACAGAACCAGAAGACACAGAAAACCTGACCAATCGCGCGCCCTACCCAATCCTACATTTATTGCGTGAAGCCAGTCTAGAAAAAGCCATAGAACACTACCCCAACCCAGAAGAAATTCCAGAACAAAATATTGAAACCGTTAGCAATCTAACGTTACAACAAAAAAGCGTTCTATTTCCCCATATATTTAAAAACTAACCAGTAAAAACTAACCTGGCCTGGTTGTTTAATTTCAAAAAAGACTAACTACGTATAAAAGCTTAAACTATAATCACATCATTAACTCTCATTAATCTAAATACACAAGAACTCAAGCTATGCGAATTGATGACGCTTTACCCAATACTAGAGATATCGAAAACTTAGCTGGATACCTGCCAATACTTTATTCACCTGACTTTAATCCGGTTCAATCAACAGGCGGTGGTGAACATCATCAAAACGGAGTTATAGATACCCCCTACCCAATCTATCACGCTATCGTTAATAAATTCTTTGCAGAAGCCTCTAATAATATTTGGATGGATTTTGAATATAAACCGGAAGAACAACAAAACCTCATTAAAGATGAACGCTACATTCAATCAGCCACAATCGAAAACATTAAAAGCTTAATCACCTATTGCGTTCGTGGTGAAAAGTTTTGTGATGGTCATTGGAATAGAATGATTAAAAAAGGCTATATTCAAAACATTCTTAAACGTTTGCAAACAATCCTATATGAAATGCCACACGAATAAAATCAATCGACAAACCAATCAATAAATCAATGAACTAAACCAACCAGGCCTGGTGGAAAAGGGGTCAGTACCCTTAAATCCCTGATAAAAGGAAAATTATAATTATTCTTTAATAAATTCAATAAGATAAAATATTTTTTAAAATAAAAGGGTACTGACCCACTGCTGTCCCACTTAATTTCTCACCAAGCCTAAACTCATTTGGGGCCTCACGTTTTCTACATTAGGTGGTGGCTTCAAAAGTTCTATTAACGGCCTTCTAATAAATAGATTCATTTGTAGTAATCTTAAAATCTGCTGAAAACTCTTTTTCGATCCTGATTGAAACTTAAGAAAAGCGATAATCAAATAAACACATAATGCGGCCATGATTTGAGTCATTACCGCATTTTTAGAGTTACCTAAAAAAGCTTTGATTTTTAGATTTTGTTTGATCCATTTAAAGAAGAGTTCTACCTGCCAACGCTCTTTATATATATCTGCAATTGTCTGAGCTGACCAGTTCATTTGATTGGTAATAAACTGATAATCTTTTTGCGTGACGGGGTCGTAATAATTCACTAAGCGAATAGCGGGTAAGTTTTCTCTAAGGGATTTCTGTCCAGTGTATTCAATGATCTGATCAGAAATAATGTTTAAGTTTTTTGTCGTCGGTAACGTTTTTACAACTTTATACTTTGCATTGCCTCGGATTCTTGTTACCCATACCAACCCTTTTGAACTCAAGGCTTTGTGCCAGCTGAAGTTGTTATAACCTTTGTCAAAAACGAGTACACTTCCCTTTGGAAACTTCCATAAATCAACTTGTTTCATTTCAGACTCTTTGGCTCCTGTTAAGGATGCAAAAGCTGGGATAAGGCCATCATGATCAAGTCCAATATGCAGTTTCATGGCTGATTTTTTCTTATTGTAATCCGCCCATGGAAAAAGCTTCATGGAAAGATCAATAAGAGAACCATCCAACGAGAATAGCTTTGATTTGAATCTGAAATTATGTTTTGGTGAGTGCTGAGAGCATTGTTTGTAAAGCTTAGAAAACAAGTCAGAATAGAACTGATAATCTAGCTTTTCATTGGCTCGACTGAATGTCGTGCGTTTTATTTTTTGGCTGCCTAAATGATATTGCTGTTGGGGTTGTGACTCTATTGTGGCTTCAATATCTCGAAGGCTATGGCGTGCACCTATCTGGCCAATCGCCAAGGCTGCAAATTGAGACCAGCGACTTAAAGCGTCACTTCGTCTTTTCCCATCATGAATGCTTGAAAGCTTTTCAAATTCAAGTCTCGGAAACATTTTTAAGACTTGTGATAATACTGTATTATGAAAGCTCATAGTCTGAATCCTCTGTTATTACATATGTTTGGTGGTACTTACATTGTAACAATCTGTATGGATTCAGGCTTTTTCATTTTAGCTAAGTGGGACAGCAGTGGTACTGACCCCTTTTACTTTTACTACCAGCTTGTCCTGTTGATAAACGCTCACATTTCTCGTCCTGCAGTGCAGAATACGCTGGCCTCGGTCACGATAAGCTGGGCCAAAATTAACCGTTTGTCAGACTTATCCAAAGGCACCCAATTTTCCTCTGGCAGAGACAGCGATTTCGGATCGATGGTCTGCGGATCGCCAGCAATCTCTGCGCGACGTTCAGCCTCTGTCTTGATACAACTGTTCACCTTTTCACTGATGTTTGTCGCTTCTTTCATTCCCTCCAGAAAATAGCCCAGCTCAGCAGTGGTAAGCTTGCCGTCTGCGTCAAAGGGCGAGTCAGTGAACAGTTGATCACATGCACTGATGAATAGTACTACAGAGGTAAGTAAGAAAATGCGCCCAAGCCTCAAACTTTTTTTATTCATTTGGGTCTTATGTGGTGAAGTTGAATCCATAAATTTGCTCCTAATCCAGTCGACTGTTTTATCTCCAAATCAGCCATCACTAGCGGACATTTTCCAGGCAGATTAACGCCGAATTCAGCGGCTTGTCCGCTGCAATGCCTTGTTAGATTATTGTTTTAATTCAATCAACTGTCTCAATATCTATACCATCTGCCAACAATCTAGAACCAATAAAAAATCCATGCTTTTTATTGGTCTGCACAACACGCGCGGAAAAATGATGATAAATGACACCATAGTTATCAACAGAAACTTGCTGCTCCACTGCACTTAGGACAAGCCAATACCGATGTATTAAATCATCTGATGGTATAGATACTACCTTTGACTCTCTCACATAAGGAATATATGTATTGCTGAACGGTTTCTCGCTATCAATCTTTGTCCGCTTAACATTTAGGCTACCAGTGGAAACTAATTCGATCAAATACCCATTACTGACAACGATTTTATCAGGCTCACACCTCAGCTCTCTGCTCCTATCATCATCAGGTACCATCACAGTCATGCGTTCAGATAAACCTTCAGGGCCAACGGTTACAATATAAACTGAAGGCTTTTCTGAATCTATATGCATTCCCCGAGATTCAACTGCTACATACCCCTTACCAATGCAGAAATTACCGTCAGTGTCTGCAAACGAAAAAGATGAAAACCAGGAGAGGGAAAGGTAAATACATGTAAATAAAAAGTTATTAAGTGTCAACATATATTCCCCATATTTCTATATCTAACATTTATTGTAAGCCACTATTGCCTTGTTATTTTGTATTGGGGTGCTTTTAAGCTGTTTTGCCTTTGTTTTGTCTACGCCTGTTTTTTTGACAGGTTAAGCTTTATTAACGTAGTTTTTTGCTGCTGTTAAAAAGCACTTTTGTGAATATTACACTATAAAAATCTTCCTTACTAGTTTAAGTACGTAGTCTATTACGTTTGTAGATTATTTGTTATTAACCTGCCCTTTTCGTAACGTTTGTTGATTTGTGCTAAGATGCCCTTTTTTTAATTAACAGGACTTTTTAGTATGTCTCATAACTTTACTTCTTCTGCTGACATCGTCAGTTATGGTATTGGTCGCCAAATGGGTGATCAATTGACTTCTGACCCTTTTGAGGGTGTAAACGCTGAAGCGGTTGCTGCGGGTGTTTTGGATGCGCTTTCTGGTGTGGCTAGCCCAATTGATGATGCTGCCTTTGCTAAAGCATTTCAAGAAATTAACGATATTATGCAAGTAAAGCAGGCTGAGAAAGCTCAAGCGGCTGCGGCTGAAGGTGAAGCCTTTTTAGCTGAAAATGCGAAAAAAGAGGGTGTGTTTGTGACTGAATCAGGCTTACAGTATGAAGTTATTACTGAAGGTACTGGCGATAAACCTACTGCAGAATCTACCGTTTCGACTCACTATCACGGGACGTTAATTGATGGTACGGTATTTGATAGTTCTGTAGAACGTGGTCAGCCTGCTGAGTTCCCTGTTAACCGTGTTATTGCGGGTTGGACAGAAGCCCTGCAATTAATGCCTAAAGGGTCTAAGTGGCGTTTGTATGTGCCTCAAGAATTGGCTTATGGTGCTCAAGGTTCTGGCGGCAAAATCGCGCCTTACTCTGCTTTAGTATTTGATGTAGAGTTATTAGATATTGTTGCTTAGTTAAATAATTAACTACGAAGTCACGAAGTTTTTTTAAAAACTCACGACTTCTAAAACTAGGCAAAGCAATTTGCGTTGCCTAGTTTTAGACTTAGAATTTCAGACTTAATCTAAACCTCTTAATTCATCTCTCCTTAACTTAGAAAGCTTAACTTAGCATTGTCTGTTTCTCGATTTTCTATTTCCCGCTTTTCTATTCCAGCCTTTCGATTCCCTGCTTAGCCATTAACAGTTAACGTTTCTGTGTAAATTATTTCTATCGATAAAGTCATTTTCTGTTTTACCAGGCCTGGTAATATAATTATTCACATGATGGTATTTGGTTTTTTCTAACCTCAAGGATTAACATAATGAATATATTTAAAGAACGGGCTTTTAAATCAATTTTGATTTTACCAGGCCTTTATACCCTCTTTCGGGGTGTGGTAATTTCGCTTTTGTTTTCGAGTTTGTTTTCAGTTAATGCTTATAGCGATACTAGCGTTTTGCCAATTGCGACTAATTTGCAAGAATTGGGTAAAAAGGCACTGAAACAAAATATTCCCATTGCCATTTTGTTTTCAGCCAAGGGCTTAAAGTCTACCCAAGATTTAAAAGATGAAGCGATTGTTCCGATGTTGTATTCGGGGGATTTAGAGGGTTTTGTTTTGATGACTGAGATTAATGTCAACGTAGATGAAACTACCATTGATTTTTATGGCGATGCAATGCCAAATGAGGAGTTTAAAGATTTATACAATCTAACCAGTTTGCCCGTGGTGATTTTTGTTAATGGTGAAGGAGATGTCATTACTGACCAACTGCTTTCTGGCGCTTATGACTTTTATCCGCATTATTTAAAAGAATCAATTAATAACGCCTTAAAAGCATTAAATAACACTAAACAAATTGCCAATTAAAATCTAAGCAAACAACCAGGCCTGGTTGTTTTGCCACTAAATATGACAATCTTCTAAAAAAGGAAATTGCTTCCTAACCTCATTAACTTGCTGCAAATCTATCTCTACATTAAGCCATTCTTGCTGCTCATTTGCATAGGCTAAGACTTCTCCCAGTGGGGAAATCACACTAGAACCGCCAATGTAATTTAAGCCATTACCATCTTGCCCTATGCGATTGACCCCAATGACGAAACATTGGTTTTCAATGGCTCTAGCTTTTAGTAATGTCTCCCAATGCTGTTGACGAGATTGTGGCCAATTGGCAATAATGATCATGCCTTTTACCTGCGAAGCAACCTCCCTAAAGAGTTCGGGAAATCTCAGGTCATAACAAATAAATAGGGCAAAGGGTTCGCCATTTAGCTGAACAATTTCGGGCTGATGTCCTGCAATAAAGGAGTGTTGTTCATTGGCGTAGCTAAACAGTTTTTGTTTGCTGTAACTTCCAATTTGCTGACCTTCACGATTAAAGGCTAAAGCACGATTATAAAACCGAGCTTGTTGACCATGGCAACCTGCTCTAACCTGCTTTTGCGCTACACCGGCAATAATCGCAACTGAATAGGTTTTAGCTAATTCTGATAACTTCTGACTCACCTTGCCATCAACCGATTCAGCATACTGCTCGGCTTGCATAGAAAAACCTGAGTGAAAGGTTTCGGGCAAAACAACTAAGTCGATATTTTTAGTTTTATCCGTTAACTGTTCTGCAAAGGTTTGTTCTAATTTTATTAGGTTCTCTGCAGAGTTTTGCCAAACGGGATTCCATTGTATTGCGAGTATTTTCATTGCTTTAACCTTGCCGAACTTAACTTAACTGAGCTGAATATTACCGATTTAGTTTAATTGAGAGCTTTGTAAAAAATGAATGCAAAACTCTTTCAACATTTACCCTATCACGTTAATAATAAAGTTCACGATAATTTTAACTAGGATTTGATGAAGAAATTAACCAGGCCTGGTTAATTAAAATTTTAGTTTTTACTTAGCACTAAATTACCAAACTACTTATTCACGTAATAACCCAATCACCTATTCACCTATTCACGAAAATACAAAAACAAAAACAAAAAACCCGCTAAAGCTTTAATACCTTAGCGGGCTTTGGGTAATGAGATTACTCACATAAAATAGGTTAAAGGATTAAAGCCCTTGTGTTTTTAAGTAAGAATCGAAGTCACCATGGAAATCTTCGATACCGCCATCTTTCATTATCAATAAACGTGTGGCAATAGATGAAACGAACTCACGATCGTGCGACACAAAAATAATGGTTCCTGGGAAGTTTTCCATTGCTAAGTTTAAAGATTCGATTGATTCCATATCCAAGTGGTTAGTTGGCTCATCCATTATCAGTACGTTTGGCTTTTGTAACATTAACTTACCAAACAACATGCGACCTTGTTCACCCCCTGATAAAACCTTAACGGATTTATCAATCTCTTTTTGAGAGAACAATAAACGTCCTAATACCGCACGTAATGATTGCTCATCATCACTTTCTTGTTTCCACTGCGCCATCCATTCTAATAAAGACAGGTCTTCTTTAAAGTCATCGGCATGATCCTGAGCATAGTAACCAACTTTAACGTTTTCAGACCATTTCACTATACCTGAGGTTGGTTTTTCATCACCCACTAAACATTTTAACAAAGTGGTTTTACCAATTCCGTTTGCCCCTAAAACCGCAATACGCTCTTCGACTTCTAGCATTAAATTAACGTTTTTAAGTACTTCGTTAGATTCTCCATCGTTGTCGTATGTTTTACTTAACTTTTGGATTTCTAACGCTAATCTAAATAATTTTTTATCCTGATCAAAACGAATAAACGGATTTACACGGCTTGAAGCCTTAACTTCAGAAAGCTCAATTTTGTCGATTAACTTAGCACGTGAGGTAGCCTGTTTGGCTTTTGATGCATTTGCAGAGAAGCGGCTTACAAAGGTTTTTAACTCGGCAATTTGAGCTTGTTTCTTTGCATTGTCTGATAATAGCTGTTCACGAGCCATCGTTGCCGCAGTCATGTATTCATCATAGTTACCAGGATATAGTCGTAGTTCACCATAGTCTAAATCGGCCATGTGAGTACAAACACTATTTAGAAAGTGTCTATCGTGGGAGATAATAATCATGGTGCTTTTACGTTCATTCAAAACCGTTTCTAACCAACGAATCGTGTTAATATCCAAGTTGTTGGTTGGCTCATCAAGTAACAGAATATCTGGGTCTGCAAACAGTGCTTGCGCTAAAAGAACACGCAGTTTCCAACCTGGGGCAACTTCACTCATTGGGCCATAATGTTGCTCTACCGGAATCTCTAACCCCATTAGCAATTCACCCGCGCGAGACTCAGCGGTATAGCCATCCATTTCACCAAACTTAACTTCTAAATCAGCAACTAACATTCCTTCTGTTTCAGACATAGCTGGCAAGCCGTAAATACGATCGCGCTCTTTTTTTACTTCCCAAAGCTCTGGTTGACCCATAATAACGGTATCGACAACACTAAACTCTTCATAAGCGAACTGGTCCTGTTTTAATTTACCAACACGCTCATTTTCATCAATACTCACCGTACCCGCCGTTTGTTCTAAATCGCCCCCTAAAATTTTCATAAAGGTCGATTTACCGCAACCATTAGCACCAATTAAACCGTAGCGGTTTCCGTTACCAAATTTAACTGAGATGTCTTCAAAAAGAGGTTTTTCACCAAACTGCATGGTGATATTAGCTGTTGAAATCAAAATTTTTTCCTTATTACTATATGGCAACTTAACAATTTAACTGCGATTTTGAGCGTAGCGTTTTTTCTTAACGATAGAGAGTAACGGCTCATTGAATTTGGGCGCTATTGTGCCATAAATTAGTCCTAAGTATCTGAAAATAATATTTAATCTACCGCTTTCACTCAATAGAATAAATAGCAAAGTCTTTTAATAACCATGAAATCATTAATAAATAACAAAATTAAAACCCAAATACTAATGAGAATAATTATTATTACATATTGCAATCAATTACTATTAAGATTAATATAACTAATAGAGACCTTTGCACGAGATAGGTGCGAAAGAAAAATGAGGGAAAATTTGCCTGATTGCGGCGAAAAACGCAGGGAATAGCTAGCTATTCGCAAGTTTTTCAACAAAAATCGGGTAAATTTTAACCATTTTTACTCGTTCATACTCTCGTGCAAAGGTCTCTAATACAAACTGATAAATAAAAATATTGCGAGTAACGAATATGCTTGAAATCAAAAACCTACAACTTTGTCATTCTCAAACAGCTATATGTCAAAACGTAAACTTGACCTTAAGAAAGGGTGAAATATTTGGTGTCGTTGGGCCGAGTGGGGTCGGAAAATCAAGTTTAATAAAAGCTATTGCAGGCGTTATGCCTCTAAAAGTCGGATCAATTTATTGGCAAGGAAAAATTTGGTCACAAGAGCAGCAAGTTGTTGCCTTAGAAAAGCGTGGTTTAGGCTTAGTCCTGCAAGACCCTGCTCTTTTCCCGCATATGACAGTAGAACAAAATATGGTTTTTGGTTTAACTTCATTATCTAAAAGTGACAAGCAAAAACGTATTGCCGAAATGTTGGCTTTTGTTGAAATGACAGGATTTGAAAAACGCTACCCTCATGAGCTATCAGGTGGCCAAGCAGCACGTATTGCATTAGCACGTTCTTTAGCACCTCAACCGCAGTTATTACTTTTAGATGAACCTTTTGCGAATCTAGACAAAGATTTATCGCTACGCATTATTGGACGTTTACAAAAGCTGTTTGCGAAAAATAAAACCAGTGTTTTATTGATTACCCATGAACTAAAAGAAGCTCAATCATTATGCAACCGAATATTAAACTTTACTGCTAACGGTTTAGAACCATTAGTAGCTTAAATAATTTAACCGTTTAATTTAATTCCCCTTTTTTTAATATTTAACATTTTGGAGTTTTAGATGTCTTTAAAATCTATTTTTAAGCCATTAGGTTTAATCATTGCCACTCTGTCATTAACCGCAAATACCGCATTTGTGCAAGCCAGTGATGATTTAGTAATTTACTCCTCACGCACAGTAAACCTTATTCAGCCTTTAATTGATGGCTTTAAAAAGCAGCATAATATTAACGTTAAGCTGATGACAGGCAAAGATGAAGCCTTAATTGAACGTTTAAAAATGGAAGGCCGTAACTCTCCTGCCGATGTATTAATGACGGTTGATGCAGGGAATTTAGGACTCGCTGCTGAAAAAGGCTTATTTCAACCTCTTAATCTTGGCCCAACAGAAGTGGTGGTGCCTGCTCATTTACAAGATAGCAATGGTTTATGGACAGGCCTCTCTTTAAGAGCCAGGACTATAATTTATAACCCTAAGTTGGTCGACGTAAAAAGCTTAACAACCTATGAAGATTTAGCGAATCCAATGTGGAAAGGAAAACTCTGCTTACGTACTAGTAAAAAAGTTTATAACAAATCATTAGCCGCTAGTTTTGTGGCCCACTTTGGTGAACAAAAAACCCTAGAAATATTCAAGGGCTGGGTGAGTAATTTAGCCACTAAGCCTTTTGCTAAAGATTCAGAAGTGATTAAAGCAGTTAATTCTGGACAGTGTGCTGTAGGGATTGTAAACACTTACTATGTCTATAGAAATCAATCAAAAAATCCACAATCCGTTGCTAAACTGTTTTGGGCAAACCAGGAAACCACTGGAACACATATCAACATTTCAGGAGCAGGTATTACCAAGTATGCGAATAACAAAGAAAACGCAAAGTTATTTTTAGCCTATTTATTAAGTAATGAAGCCCAGAAAATCTTTGCCGATTTAAATCATGAGTTTTCTATTGCACAACTGGTATCAAAAACGGCAACTCTACCTTTTAAAGCGGATAACTTACCCATCACTAAATTGCACACCGAGCAATTTAAAGGTGTAAAACTGATGCAAATTGCAGGGTACGAGTAATATCTTGAACTACAGTTTTCTATCCTCTCCTAAAGTAAAAAAAATTGGCATCTGGGGTTTAATTGCCTTAGGCGTTTTGCCACAACTACCTTTAATAATTTCTTGGTTCTTAGGCATCGATTCAAATTGGAATCATATTGCGGAACATTTACTTCCAAAACTACTAATCAACACCCTTAGCCTAGTACTTTTGGTAGTTTTAGGTGCTGGTTTAATTGGTACTTTACTCGCTTATATAATGAGTCATTACCGTTTTCCAGGACATAGATGGCTTAACTGGGCTTTGTTGCTACCACTGGCTATTCCTGCTTATGTCATGGCGTTTGTTTTTTTAGGCTGGCTCGACTATTCAGGGCTAATACAGACGCAATTGAGGGCTTGGGGGGTTAACATGACCTGGGATGCTCGACAAGGCTACACTAGTTTAGTAATTGTATTAAGCCTCATGTTCTTCCCTTACGTTTACGGGGTACTGAAACCCAATTTTGAACGTACTTACCCAGAGATGGATATTCAAGCTGCTGCATTGGGTGCTGGGCCTTGGAGACGTTTTTGGCGTATTCAATTTCCATTAGCTTTTCCATCGCTATTTTTAGGCATGATGTTAGTCATGATGGAAACATTAGCCGACTATGGAACCGTTTCTATTTTTAACACTCCAACTTTAACAACGGCTATTGTCAGCGCATGGCAAGATTTTTACTCACTTAAACTCGCCATGCAATTAGCATCACTCATTTTATTAGTCGCATGGACTCTATTTATGGTCGACCATTGGGTAAAAGTGTCTCGCCCCCGTGTACTGAATAAATGGCAAAAAATCACGCCAACAACCTTAAAAGGTTACCAGGCCTGGTCAATTTTTGTATTAGTGTTTACCATTTTTAGCATTAGTTTCTTGCTACCATTTATACAACTTCTTTACTGGGCTATTATCTCTGACCAAAGTTTTACTGACTCTAAATACTGGTCTTTAACCATCAATACTTTAGGACTTGGTCTGGGTGCTATGGTCGTCATTTTAAGTGTCGCGGTGACATTTGAATTACTCAAAAGAGATTTACAAGCTGGACGATGGATTCAGCGTTTTTCTCAACTCACTTTAATGGGCTACGCCTTACCAGGAAATGTAATTGCTATTGGTGTATTAGGGATTTTAATTGGATTAGAGCATCAGTTTGGACTCACTTCAGGCTGGCTTTCTCAAAGTATCTGGGTATTAATTTTAGTCTTAAGCTTACGCTTCTTTATTTTGGGGCAAGGGCCTGTGAGCAATGGGCTAAGACAAATTTCACCACAGATGATTCAATCGGCTAAAAGTCTGGGCGCATCACCCTTACGCCTTTCTACAAAAATTTACTTACCACTACTTAAACCTGGCCTGATAGCTTCATCAGGTTTGATTTTTTTAGAGGTCATGAAAGAGTTGCCAGCTACTTATATGTTACGTCCTTTCGACTGGAGTGCTTTGTCTATTTACACTTATGAATTGAGCCTAGAAGGAAACTATGAAGGTGCGGCATTGCCCGCTTTATTGTTAGTATTACTGGGAATTTTAGCACTATGGGTTTCGCAACGCAGAAGACGTTAAATCAATTGCTGTAACTATATTCAGATGCCGTTTTAGAAGAGATATCAAACAGACTTTTTAAATTCAAACGCTATAAACAAAAAACCCAATTAACCAGGCCTGGTTAATTGGGTTTATTTACACTAAACCTAAGTTTAGTGATGTAAAGCGCTGTAAAAACTTACATAGCTTCACTTAACAATGCATTCATACGTTTAATAAACGCTGCAGGTTCTTCAAGTTGATCACCTTCGGCTAACTGAGCTTGCTCTAATAAGAATAGAGACCATTCTGTTAACTTAGCGTCATCTTCAATGCCTTCAAGTTTTTTCACTAACGCATGATCAGGGTTTAATTCTAAAACAGGATTTTGCTTTGGAATCGCTTGTCCCATTTGTTCCATCATACGAGCCATATGCGCTGACATATCGCCTTCTGCACTCACTACACATGCTGGAGAATCCGTTAAACGATGAGTGATACGTACATCTGAAACCTTATCTTCGATTACTTTTTTAACTTTTTCCGTTAAGGCTTCTCGAGCTTGTTTTTCATCATCAGAAATTTCTTTATCTGCTTCGTCTTCAAACTCTTTTAAGTCTGCAGAAGTAATCGATTTAAGCTGTTTACCTTCAAACTCAGTTAAGTGTGAAACTAACCATTCATCAATACGGTCAGATAACAACAACACTTCAATGCCTTTTTTACGGAACATCTCTAAGTGTGGGCTACCTTTAGCTGCTGCATGGGTGTCTGCAACAATAAAGTAAATCGCTTCTTGACCTTCTTGCATACGATCAACATAACTCTCTAAAGAGGTACGTTGCTCACTTGATGCTTCTTCGTAGGTTGATGCAAAACGCAGTAATTTAGCAATTTTGTCTTTATTGGCAAAATCTTCTACTACACCTTCTTTCATTACTTGACCAAACTGGTCCCAGAAAGTGTTGTATTCAGTTTGATCTTCAGCTTTAGCAAACTTAGCTAGCTGGTCAAGTACACGTTTAACCGAGGCCGCACGAATCTTATCAACCACTTTGTTGCTCTGTAAGATTTCTCGCGATACATTTAATGGTAAGTCAGCTGAATCAATTACCCCACGCACAAAACGTAAATAGGTTGGCATTAGGTGTTCAGCGTCATCCATGATAAATACACGTTTAACGTAAAGTTTTAAACCATAACGACGTTCACGATCATATAAATCAAATGGGGCATTTTTAGGTAGGTATAGCAATGATGTATATTCAAGCGTACCTTCTACTTTGTTATGCATATGAGCTAATGGCTCATTAAAGTCATGAGAAATGGTCTGATAGAAGTTGTTGTAATCTTCATCCGATAGTTCAGATTTTGGTTGAGTCCAAATTGCCGTTGCTTTGTTAACTTGCTCTAACTCACCGGTTGCTTTTGATTCTTTAGCTTCTTCATCCCACTCCGTTTTTTCCATTTTAATTGGGAAGTTAATGTGGTCAGAATAGGTAGTTACAATCGTTTTAAGGCGATTTTCATCTAAGAACTCATCCATTTCTTCTTTTAAATGAAGCGTGATGACTGTACCTTTTTGAGCTTTTTCAACAGTTTCTAAAGTAAATTCGCCTTCACCTTTAGATATCCATTTAGTTCCTTCAGAAGCTGACTCACCCGCTTTACGAGTGGTTAATTCAACCTCATCGGCAACAATAAATGAAGAGTAAAAACCTACACCAAACTGTCCTATTAGGTGTGAATCTTTTGCTTGATCACCAGTCATAGACTCTAAGAATTTTTTGGTCCCTGAATTGGCAATGGTACCAATGTTTGCAATCACTTCATCACGAGTCATACCAATACCGTTATCGGTTATCGTAATGGTGCGGGCTTCTTTATTGAATTCTAACTGAATGGCTAGCTCTTCTTCACCTTCGGTTAAAGCATCATTAGAAACCGCTTCAAAACGCAGCTTATCTAAGGCATCCGATGCGTTAGAAACAAGCTCTCTTACAAAAATTTCTTTGTTTGAATATAGGGCGTGAATCATCAACTTTAAGAGTTGGTTTACTTCGGTTTGAAACGCGTGAGTCTCTGTTGCACTCATTAATAAATCTCCTAATGTGGTGTTTAAGAATTTGATTAAGTAAATTAAATAAATTATAAATGTGCAAGATTAATAAGGCCTAAAAAAACCTTTTCAAGCCTTTAAAACAAAAAAGCACAGAAAATTCTGTGCTTTTTTAAAGAGAAAATAAGAAGCTGTTTATAACAAGCTATCTTCTTCGCTTTCTATCTTTTTATTATTAGCTACTGCCGTTAATGCATCTTTAATATCGTCAGGAGCATCGGAAATACTCATAAAGCTACCAGACCCCATCATAGAAAGACTTGGCCAGTTAATCGCAATTCTAAATTTTCCGTTTAATGCCATCACTTCATCACCATCAACCAATATTTCATAAGGAAAATGTGCCGCATGAGAGTGACCTGAAAGATCAATTTGCTTTGCAATGTTTTTATCAGACGCTCCTTTATAATTTAAGGCAACACCAAAAACGGTAACATTTTTACCCGGAATATCAATTCGATAAACTTTTTTACTACCTGCTTGCTTGGCTTTTAGACCTGCTTCAACGCTTGCAACCGCTTCTTTATAAGAACCATATTCCGCTAGTTCATCTTCATCATCAAAATAAGGCATCATCATTTTATAGTGATAGCCACGTAAGTCATCAGCAGATAAACCTTTATCAGCTCCAAATTCAGACTGTTTACCCAATGCTTTTTGCATAGCGGTTTGTATAGGTGAAATATCGCCTTTCATTCGGTAAATATTCCATAGATAAGATGGATTGGTGTAACTCACTTCAATTTTTCCACCTGTTTTAGTGACAGCAACTCGTTGCATTGCACCAAACCCACCATGTTTAGACAAACTTGCTATTTTTTTGAGTTGATTATTTGTTACCACAATAATCGTTGCATTTTGTGTTGGAGAGTAAGTACCTGCGATATTAAACCCGTTGTCTTTAAGGGCTTGCTTAACCTTTACTGATGCCGTAGAAACACTCGTTTCTGCTGTAGCATTACCTAAAACAAACGGCATTAAACCGGCTGCTAATGCATTAAGTGGAATAAATAAAATTCCGATGAACAGGCCGACTAAGGAAAATTTTTGAGCGTGTTTTTTATGTGCTAACTTCATTGTTGCCTCATGTTTTTTAATGACTAAGATTGCTTGGAGTTACCATTATTATTAATAATACTTATAAATAGAATTCAATTATTTTTATCGGTAAATAAAACAATAAGATATTTCATTTAAAACTCAATCTGTAGGCATAAAAAAACCCGCAATTGCGGGTTCTAAGATGAAAATAGAGAATTAAAGCCTTGCTTATAAATTCTTTAAATCTTCTTAAAAAGGTCTCAAATCAAAAGAATTCAATCTCTTCTTCAACATCTTCCTCTTCATGCATACGTTTACGCATGCGATCTTTCATAATATCAATCGCTTCTTGGGTAGGAACATGCTGATCAAAAATAAGTTCAAATAATTCTTCTTCTTCTCGCATCGTTGTACCTTTACGAACGCTGCTCTTAAAGGATTCCCACTCTGCTTCATTTTGAACGCGCATTTCATGAGAAACAATATCTGCAAGCCCGGTTAAACCATAGGATACATGTTCTAAACGTTGACTCAATTTATCATAAAACTGAAATGCAATAATTGCTTGCTGCATTTTCAAAGATAGCTCACCAGCTTCACTCAACAAAATGCTTTTATGCTGCTCAACATTTTCACCCTCACCACTCATTTCAGCTAAGCTATTTCCCGCTTGTTGAATTTGTTGTATATGCTGAGACATAAAAGTGAAAGAATCTATTAAGGTGTTGACAGAATTATCACCTTCAGTAATGGAGAGATCTATTTGAGCAATGGAGAGATTGAGAACTAGTATGGTTTGTTGAACTTCTTTAGCACCTAATGCATAATCAGAAACTTGCTCCGACATATTGACCTCTAAATTTAGAAATTTATTATAAGCTTACGATACTTTAAGCTTTTAAAATAAAGGGGGAATTTATATCCCCCCTTCATTGCTATAGAGGCATTATGCAACATTCACCTTGGCATTTCCACCTTTATGAGAACTCACTGTTTCGCTAACATCTAAAATTAACGATACCGTACCATCTCCTAAAATAGTCGCTCCAGCAATTCCTTCAATTTTCATGAAATTACTTTCTAAACTTTTAATAACCACTTGCTGTTGACCTAATAAATCATCTACAAAAACACCGGCTCTTTGCCCGGCATCTTCAACCACAACAAGCAAGCCATCTGATAAATCTTCTTGAGCGTCTTGAATACCTAATTTTTTGTGTAGACGTATTACCGGAATATAACTATCACGTAACTTATAAAGCTCAGTTTCTCCAGCAATACCTTTTACATGAGCCTTATCAACCTGAATAGATTCAATAATTGAAATCAATGGGAATACATAGGTTTGACTTCCCACAGAGCATAATTGACCGTCTAGTATGGCTAACGTTAATGGTAGACGGATAGTAAAGACACTCCCTTCTCCAATCGTTGTTTTTACATCAACCGATCCGCCTAAACCACGAATATTTCTACGAACAACATCCATCCCAACACCACGACCGGAGATATCGCTAACCACATCAGCTGTTGAGAAACCGGCATGGAAAATCAAATCAACAATTTCATCTTTATTGAGATTATGGTCTTCTTCAATAACCCCTTTTTCAATGGCCTTGGCTTCAATTTTACGATAATCAATTCCTGCACCATCATCGGTAATTTGAATAAGAATATTACCACCCTGGTGAAAGGCTGCCATTTTAACAATACCTTGCTCTGGCTTACCTGCCGCAGTTCGAACTGCTGGGTTTTCTATTCCGTGATCGATTGAGTTACGTACGATATGAACTAATGGGTCGGTTAATTGTTCCAACATGGTTTTATCAAGTTCGGTACCTTCACCTTCCATGACAAGTTCAATTTGTTTTCCTAACTTTTGACTAACATCATGCACTATTCGAGGCATTCGGTTAAAAGCAAAACTCACTGGCAACATTCGGATATTCATGACTGACTCTTGAAGTTCACGAGTATGGCGCTCTAAATGAGTTAATCCCTCTTTGAGTTTATCAACCCACTCCATATTGGCTTCTTTAGAATTTTCAGAGCTCTGTTCAGCTTGCTCTCCAAACTGACTTAGCATAGATTGAGTAATAACTAATTCACCCACAAGGTTTACCATTTGGTCAATTTTACTTAAATCAACACGAATAGAACCTTCCTGCTTAGGCGCTTTGTTTTCCGCTGCTTTAGCGGCCGGCTTACTTGGCGCTTTTGGTGCAGGTTTAGCGGCAACTGGTTCTGAAGTGGCAGAAGTTGCCGGAGCTGGTGTTTTCTCGACGACCGGTGCGGCTACATTCTCAACCGGTTTAGCTTCTGTTACTGGTGCGCTTATTTTAATTTCAGCGCCATCTCCATCAATCCACTCAAACACTTCATTAATATCATCTTCTTTCACCGAGTCTCCTGAAAGGGTTAAATCCCATTTCATGTATAAAGACTCAGGATCAAACGTTGAACTATTTGGTAAACCTTCCCAATCTGCTGAGACCTGTAATGTGCCTAGAGTTTCTAATTCTCTAAAAATTCGTAAAGGTTCATTACCCGTTTGTAATAGTGATTTATCAGGAATAATTTGAATATTCCAATCACCACCAGAAGCCTCTATCACAGGTGTCTGATCACTGCTTTCAGCGGTGGTTTGGGGAGATTCCTCACCACCAAGAATGGCTTCTAGCACAGATTGAACCTGACTTGCGCGCTCTTCATCAATTGGCTCGTGGTTTTGTAGTTTAGTTAACATATCTCGCAATATATCAACAGCCGCCAACATTGCATCAATCGACTCTTGCGTAACATCACGTCGATCATCACGCATTTCATCTAAAAGCGTTTCTAGTACATGTGTAAAGCCTGCAATTTCACTAAAACCAAAGGTTCCACTTCCCCCTTTGATAGAGTGGGCTGCTCGGAAAATTTCGTTAATTTTTTCATTATCAGGTTTGCCGGGAGGAAGCTCTAAAAGCCCTGTTTCCATTACATCAAGGCCTTCAAAACTCTCTTCTAGGTAAGTTTGGCGAAATGTTTCCATCATATCCATAGCATTGTTCCTCAGAAAAGTTCTACGTCGCCTTCTACAGGCTTAGATTCAATTTTATTAATATAGCGATTCTCTTCGTCAGCCAAGGACTGATTATGCATCGCATTTAACCGTCTTACACGTACTCGCCCTGTTAATGGGTAGTACAAAACTTTACGGGGGTATATATCACCAATGTCTTGCGACACTATTTTAAACCCTTCCGTGTAAATATAATCAAACGTAAAGCCAATATTGTACCAACCTACGTTAGTTAATGAATTCATGATGCGTCCACCACCAAAAATTTTGAACTCTAAACGTTCTCTTTTAGCGCCATGGCTCAGTAAAGCGTTGACTAAATTTTCCATAGCATAGTTGCCATAACGATTGGCATCGGAGACATCAGATGCCCCCTTTTTATTTTTATCGACCGGCAACATAAAGTGATTCATGCCACCTATACCGGCAATTGGGTCTCTTACACAGGCAGATATACAAGAACCTAAAACGGTTTCAATTCGTTCATTATCTTGAGTAACATAAAACTCCCCCGGCAAAATTTTGACGGTTGTTATGCCTTCTGCAGGGTCAATACTTTTTTGCATAATTAAAAAACATTTCCTAAAAAATATTTACTCTATTCGCTCACTTAACACATACCTTTTTGACAAAAAATCAATCATTGTCAAAAACAACTCAAAAATAACCGTTTTGCATCACTCTATATGAGCGTCTTTTTTTTGTTTTAGTTCTTTATGTGCTTGGCGACGCTTTTTAAAAAATAAACTAATTTGTTGTGCGCACTCATCTTGATTTATTCCACCATCAACCAGTAATTGATGATTAAGTTGCGGTGCATCAACTAGATTAAAGACTGAACCTGCCGCTCCTGTCTTGGCATCATACGCGCCAAAGACAACTCGTTTAACTCTTGCATGCACCATTGCACCAGCACACATAGCACAGGGTTCAAGAGTAACATATAAAGTGGCATCAATTAATCGGTAATTACCTATAGCTTGACCCGCCTTCTGTATAGCAATAATCTCTGCGTGAGCGGTTGGATCGTTATTTAGAATAGATTGATTCCATCCTTCAGCAATTAAGGTATTTTCTAGAACCACAACAGCACCTACGGGTACTTCTCCAATTGCTTCCGCCTTATTTGCACATTGCATTGCATATTCCATCCAGAATTGATCTTGCTGCTGCTGAGAGTATTCTTTTGGGCACTTCATTTAATAAATCCTAAGACTAGCCAATATTGATAACATTGATAACACTAATAACGGGCGCTTTGCTTTAAAAATACATACTTGCAAATTAATCATTACGGACACATTCTATCTTAGACATTTTAAAAAAATTGCCAAGTTTATTAGAGACCTTTGCACGAGAGTATGTACAAGTAAAAATGGTTAAAATTTACCTTATTTTTGTTGAAAAACTTTCGAATAGCTAGCTATTCACTGCGTTTTCCGCCGCAATAAGGTAAATTTTTCCTCATTTTTCTTTTGCACCTATCTCGTGCAAAGGTCTCTATTAATAAGTTTTTTATAGACGACATAGATACAAAAAAGGCCTTAATTAATAAGGCCTTTAATAACTATTTGATAAGTAACTATCTAACTCTAAAACTATTCATTCCCACTCAATGGTAGCAGGTGGTTTACTTGACACATCATAAACCACTCGTGAAATGCGAGGTATTTCATTAATAATTCGTCCTGATACATGCTCTAAGAAATCATAAGGTAAATGTGCCCAACGCGCGGTCATGAAATCAATCGTCTCAACGGCTCTTAATGCAACCACATAATCATAACGACGAGCATCACCCACAACACCAACTGACTTCACGGGTAAAAATACCGTAAATGCTTGAGACGTTTTATCGTATAAATCCCATTTAATTAGCTCTTCAATATAGATATTGTCCGCTAAACGTAAAGTGTCTGCATATTCTTTTTTAACTTCACCCAAAATACGAACACCCAGGCCTGGCCCTGGGAATGGGTGACGATAGACCATATTGTAAGGTAAACCTAAAGCGACGCCTAATTTACGTACCTCATCTTTAAACAATTCACGCAATGGCTCAATTAAAGACATTTCCATGTCATCTGGTAAGCCACCAACATTGTGGTGCGACTTGATGACTTTGGCTTTACCGGTTTTAGAACCCGCTGATTCAATCACATCTGGATAGATTGTTCCTTGAGCTAACCAATTAACACCTTTTAATTTAGCTGATTCAGCATCAAATACTTCAATAAACTCACGTCCAATAATTTTACGCTTTTGTTCAGGATCGGTTTCACCCGCCAACGCATTCATAAAACGATCTTCTACATCTGCTCGAATGACTTTAATACCCATGCTTTCTGCAAACATGGCCATTACCTGATCACCTTCTTTATAACGAAGCAAGCCGTGATCTACAAACACACAAGTTAATTGATCACCAATAGCTTTATGTAATAAAGCCGCTACAACCGATGAATCAACCCCACCTGAAAGCCCCAACATAACTTGATCAGACCCCACCTGCTCTCGAACACGTGCAATACTGTCATCAATAATGTTTTCAGTAGTCCACAATTTTTCACAACCACAAAGCCCAACCACAAAGCGTTCAATCATACGTAAGCCTTGCTTAGTGTGAGTCACTTCAGGGTGAAATTGAATACCGTAAAAATTCTTTTCTTCATTAGCCATTCCCGCAACAGGACAGCTTGGCGTACTTGCCATAAGTTTGAAACCGTCCGGCATGGCTTCAACACGGTCACCATGAGACATCCAAACATCAAGCATACCAAAACCTTCTGGCGTAACTTCATCTTCAATATCGACAAGGAATTTTGTATGACCATGTGCTCGTACTTGGGCATAACCATATTCATGCTCATCAGCATTAACAACCTGACCACCTAACTGTTGAGCCATTGTTTGCATACCATAACAAATACCTAAAACAGGTACGCCAAGGTTGAAGACAACTTCAGGTGCCACTGGAGCATCATCACCAATAACGGTTTCAGGACCTCCGGAAAGAATAATCCCTCTTGCACCAAAAGCTTCAACATCTTTTGCATCGATATCCCATGGTTCTACTTCACAATAGACGCCAATCTCACGAATACGACGGGCAATTAGTTGCGTGTACTGTGAACCAAAATCAAGAATAAGAATACGGTGGTCATGAATGTTTGCTTGTGTCATAAATTTTCCAAATCTGAAAATGTTTTATTTGAGAAACAAAAAATTGTTCTCATAAGGCAAAAGGCTTTTGCAAATTTTCTACAAAAGCCTTTTAAATTTAACCTAATCGAGTCTAAATTACTAAAGATTAAACTCGGTAATTAGGTGCTTCTTTTGTAATAGTGACATCGTGAACATGACTTTCTGCCATACCCGCTGAAGAGACTTTAACAAAAGAAGGTTTCGTGTTCATCGTTGTAATATCTTTACAACCGGTATAGCCCATACTCGAGCGAACACCACCCACTAATTGGTGAATAATGGGAGCCAAAGGTCCTTTATAAGCAACACGACCTTCAATTCCTTCTGGTACTAATTTATCTTCGGCATTAGATGCCTGGAAGTAACGATCAGAAGAACCTGAAGGCTGAGCCATTGCACCTAGAGAGCCCATTCCACGGTAAGATTTGTAAGCACGACCTTGTAAATACTCAATTTCACCAGGAGACTCTTCTGTACCCGCAAACATTGAACCAATCATACAAGCCGATGCACCGGCAACAATCGCTTTAGCCACATCACCAGAGAATCGTAAACCACCGTCTGCAATCAATGGTACGCCAGTACCTGCTAATGCTTTAGCAACATTTGAAATCGCTGTAATTTGAGGAACACCCACACCAGCAACAATACGTGTTGTACAAATAGAACCTGGCCCAATACCAACCTTAACACCATCAGCGCCTGCCTTAACTAAATCTAAAGCGGCTTCACCTGTTGCAATGTTTCCACCAATAACTTGAACTTGTGGGTAATTTTGTTTAACCCATGCTACACGATCAAGCACCCCCTGAGAGTGGCCATGAGCGGTATCAACAATAATTACATCAACACCTGCTTTAACTAATGCAGCAACACGATCCTCTGTTTCAGCACCGGTCCCCACTGCCGCACCAACACGCAAACGTCCTTCCGTATCTTTACAAGCATTAGGATGGTCAGATTTTTTCATCATATCTGAAACGGTAATCATACCTTTTAATTCAAAAGCATCATTTACTACCAACACACGTTCAATGCGGTGATCATGTAATAAATCAAGAACCACTTGTGGGTCCTCTTTTTCTTTAACGGTAACCAATTTATCTTTAGGTGTCATAATTTTTGATACTGGCTTGCTCATATTCGTAACAAAACGAATATCACGACTGGTTACGATACCAACCAGCTCATCGCCATTCATTACCGGTGCACTGGATACACGATTCTTTTTGGTTTTCTTAACAACATCAGCAACCGAATCCGTGTGCTGAACCGTAACTGGTTCTGAGATAACACCATGCTCATATTTTTTAACTTTACTCACAACATGCGCTTGCTCTTTAACCGTCATATTTTTATGAACAATACCTATACCACCTTCTTGTGCCATTGAAATGGCTAAGCGTGCTTCAGTAACCGTATCCATTGCCGCTGAAACAAAAGGAATATTTAATGTAATTTCTTTGGTTAATTTTGTTTTTAGAGAGACATCTTTTGGTAACACCGTTGAGTGCGCAGGAACCAATAAAACATCATCAAAAGTTAATGCATCTTGCAAAATTCTCATTTTTTCTACCTTATATAAAACTTATAGGCTAATTAGTTATTTTTCTAAAAAAAACCAAAAAACTTTACTGAAAAGTTAAACTTATTATTTTTCATATACTTAACATGTTATTTACTTAAAAATAACCTGAAAAACAACGTTGTTTTCATCTAATACTGGGTATTATAAAGATTGACAGGACCGGGGTAAACTTAATAACGTATACAACCATGCGAAAACAGAAAAAAAGTGTTCGTAATAAGCTTTAACATTATGTCAAATGCGATTACAATGGCCGAGACATAAAAAATATAAAAAGTATGTAAGCTTAAAAAGCTATAAAGCTCGTTTTAACCTGGAGGATAGTCAATGAAAAAATTATTAGTAGGAACAGCTGTAGTTGCAGCATTAGCAATCGGTGGATGTGCTTCCGCTCAATCAAGCCCTGTAAGTTATGCAGATTACATTGATGGTGCTAATGCCGCACATGCAAAAGCTAAAGCATCTAACAATGTGTGGAAACAAAAGAAAATGAAAAAGTCTTATGTTGACACTTACCTTTCTAAAGCTGCTGAAGCTAAGAAAAAAGGTGATAAAGCCGCTGCAATGAAATACGCTAAAAAAGCGTATAAATCTGCCAACGCTGAAGTTATGCAAATGGATTCTTGGAAAGGCTTAAAGGCAGGTTGGGAAAAATAATTCCTTAGCTGTTCGATAAAAACCGGTTTAATAGCCGGTTTTTTTATGCCCAAAATTTATCGAACTGGCCTTGGCTTTTAAAGCTATTTATCTCATTTTTGTCTCTCTTAAGAAAAATCACATCAGACCTCTATCAAAGAAACATGAGCCTACTTTCCATTGATATAGGTTTTATCATGAAAAGTGGTAATCCAGTTCGGCTTTAATATCACTAATGCTGCAAGCAACATTCCATTGACAAAACCTTCTGGTGTTGCCATTAAAGGAATATAGACAATAAAACTTTGCTTTAATATCGCTGGCGTGTAAACATCATTCAATGCCATAACAATCGCAGCTAACCCCAAAGAAACCACTACGCCAACGGCCGCGGATAAAAAACCGTTGTAAAAAATATAAACAAAAAAATTAGCTTCTAAAAACTTTGCACCCAACTTATACATAAGCCAAGTAATCGAAATAGGTATCACACCCATCAATAAAGCATTAATGCCCAAAGATAACCAACCTAAATCGCTTTGAATCGTTACCCCTATCAATGCCAATATCATTCCCATAATCGCGAATTGGGGACCAAACATTAAAACCATTAACGTCATCAATAAAAAATGAAAAGTTATTCCATTTTCTAAACTTGCTCCAAACAGCCAAAGTAAAAAGATAATTACCGACATTCCCAACAAAACATGTTGTGCGCCTTTGTCGCCATCTACCTTATCCCATGGCGCTGACTTCAAAGCCCAAAATAACACCAATAGAAATACCACCCAACCACCTACGATGGTAGCGAGATTAAGATTTTCAGCATGTAGATTCAAAATATATTCCTTAACTTAATTTTTTAAGAGTCGCGAGCAATGACTATTAACACGCCTGAAACGTGTACAATATCTTTAAGTGATCTTTCACATTTAATTAAACAATTATAAGCTTTCAACCCAATGAATGGATTCAAAATACTTTTTGCCAATCTGTATGATCTTTTATTACTCATTGCAATTTGGTTTGTTGCCGCCGTACCATTTGTAATTTGGCAAGGACAAGCCTTTTCCGACAAACCCATTATAACGCTTGCCTTTCAGGTTTATATCGTTGCTATTACCTATGTCTATCTAACTTACTTTTGGATACAAACAGGGCAAACACCTGGCCTAAGAACATGGAAGTTGCAATTGGTAACAGAAGATCAGCACTTAATTTCTCGTCACTCTGCTAATTTAAGATTTATTTTTACTGTTTTGTTCTTTTTAATTGGATGGATTGGATTATTTTTCCCCAAACAACAACTTTTGCAGGATCGATTTGCAAAGACTAAAATAGTCTCCATTCACAATTAATTCTTAATGACTTGTCTTAATAACTTGTCTTAATGATTTCATAATTTTTACGATTAGAAACGCTCATTTAGTAAAAACGCATCCTAACCCGAAAATGTAAACAGGAAAAATATGGCCACCTTAATTATTCACAGCAATACCCTAAACTTTGAACAATCCAAAGTGATTGAACGTACCTTTGCTCAAGGAACCAAGCTAACCAAAATCGATAACCATTTTCGAGTTGAGTTAGACACACCTCCTGCTCTGGAAATAATCCAGAAATTAGCTAATGAAATTAAAGTGGATATTAATTTATTGCCTGAAAATTTTAATGCTAAAGAGATTAAACTCGTTATTAGCGATATGGACTCAACCTTAATCAGCATAGAGTGCGTTGATGAGATTGCCGACTACGTAAACCTTAAGCCTGAAGTTGCGGCTATAACCGAAGCTGCAATGCGTGGAGAACTCAATTTTGAAGAGTCTCTAATTAAACGAGTATCATTACTTAAAGGTCTTGATACCAGTGCTTTAAGTTATGTCTATAACGACCGTTTAAAACTTAATCCTGGGGCAGAAAAGTGGATTTCAGGCTTGCACAAAAATGACATCAAATTTGCCTTAGTATCCGGTGGTTTCACCTTCTTTACTGAACGATTACAAAAACAGCTCAACCTAGACTTTACACGCGCTAACCTTCTAGGGGAAGAAAACGGCGAATTAACGGGTGAAGTCATTGGCGGCATTATTGGAGCTCATGCCAAAGCGGAATTTCTTCATGAACTTTGTCAAAAACTAGAAATAAAACCAAATCAGGTGATTGCCGTAGGAGATGGCGCAAACGATTTAGTCATGATGAAAGAAGCAGGCCTTTCTGTAGCCTTTAATGCAAAACCCGCCGTTCAAAAACAGGCTAGCACAGCCTTAAACTATTCTGGTTTAGATGCTATTTTAGATTTTATTGAATAAATCGGGTATCCGTATTTTGTAATTGTCCGTATTTTGTGATTGATTATCCAGTATTGTAAAAATTAACCACGAAGACACAGAGGCACGAAGATTAAAAAAACAAATAAAAGTGATTCGAAAATCATAGCCTAACGATCTTAAGTCATGCCTATAAGCTCTGTAGCTCTGCATTTGTAAAGTGTAAAAGCGATTAATTTATTACGTTTAGCTTGGCTATTCGTTGAATTTAAGTTGGTATTAGATATTAGAAATCTTCGTGCTTTCGTGTCTTCGTGGTTAAAAGATTTGTTTAATCAATCATAAAATACATATAACCAATAAATCTAACTTCATAAAACAACCAGGCCTGGTTGTTTTTTATTTTAGCCAGTTATTTTGTTTCATCTTTAATGCTCTAAAAACCAAAAAGCCCGAAAAGACTCTTCTTGTCGGGCTTTTTGGTCATTTAAACAAATAACCTATTAGAAAAGATTATTTTCTACCTCAGCAATGGCAACCACAATAAACTTACCAATTGCTGATTCATAACCAGGCCATTGACTTGCCACATTTTTCATAAAAGGTTCTGCCATAATTTTAGGTTTCATCTCAAAATCAGATAACCCTTCATCATAATACTTGGCAGTTTGGTTATAGATAGTTTCCATAAACTCTTTACCTTCCTCAAGCAGCTTCACGCTATCATGTGCTCCGTGCATAGGAATATAATGATTTAGTTTCATATCAATCATCTTCTGCAAACCATTTATGGTACCCAGATAAGAACCATCTTCCATATTGGCAACACGGCGCATAACCATATCCCCAGTATATAAAGAGCTATCTTCTACAACTTGAACAGCAAGGTCAGAATCGGTATGCATTTTTCCAAAGTGATGAATCTTAAGCGTTGTGTCACCCAGCTTAATCGCCTCACCACCTTTTAGAGTTTTATTGGGTAAGCTCACCACCGTACCAGTAATTTTATTATTGGTATTAGTTTGCATAAAATCAAACCAAAACTGATCTCCACCTGCTTTCAAGTTATCAATACAAAGTTGATGAGAGTATATATCCACATTTGGATAAGCCGCTACAAATGCGTGGTTTCCTAACCAATGATCGCCATGAAAATGCGTGTTAATGACTTTAATAACCGGTTTATTAGTCACCTTCTTAATTTGGCGAAGAACCATTTCACCTATCTGAACTGAGCTTCCTGTATCAACAACAACAACCCCTTCAGAAGTCACAATAAAACCTGGATTAGAGAACATACCAAAATTATCGGGCGTTGGAACAGAGCCTAATGCAGGGATGGTATAACTTCGGTCACTTACCTTGATTGCATTAACATCAGGTACTTCTGGCCCACGAAAACCTTCCAAATCATCGTTTGCATACAATGGATTTATAGCAGACATACCAACTAAACTAGCTGATAAACCCAATGCCGATTTTAATAAATCGCGACGCTTCATAACAATCTCCTAACGATATTTAGTTTTTTTGATTTCAAGAAGTCTAGCATCTTTAAAAGAATATAAAATAATCATAATTACCACCTTTCCCCAAGGTTATATTTATACCCATATACAATTTAACTTATGTTAATTTAATACTTTCTTAACCATCCAGCATGACAAAGTATTAAAATACCTTGCATTATGAGAATTTTGCATAGAGAGTATGTGCGAATAAAAATGGTTCTAGGTACACCTTTAAGGTGAAAAATTAGGCAAATTTTCTCTCATTTTTCTTTCGCACCTATCTCGAGTTTAAGCCCTTGGATGCAAAGATCTCATTATAATCAAGTGCTTTGTACAAAAGGAGCACCTAAAACACCTAAACGCAGGAAGACTCTCTTCAATGGAACTATTAAAAGCCTATCTTGATTTAACTATTTTTGGAATATTAGGATTTATGGGGTTTATCACTTTATGGGTAATGATTGAACGTATTTTGTTTTATCGTTCAATTAATCTAGATGACTATGAGCACCAAGACATATTAAACATTGAACTCACTCGTAATCTTACATCTCTATCTATTATTGGCTCTAATGCGCCTTTTATTGGCTTATTAGGTACCGTCATAGGAATATTAATTACTTTTTATGACATGGGACAAAATCAAGCAATTGACACAGGATCCATTATGATAGGCTTAGCTCTTGCACTTAAAGCCACCGCTGCAGGTATAACTATTGCCATCCCAACAGTTATGATTTATAACGGATTAATGCGAAAGGTTGACGTCATAAACGCACAATATGGTTCTCGATTTAGTCAAAAAAATAAATTTAATTAAGAAAAATTACAATCAATATGGCTCATTACAAACCCAAACGTTTTGAAAGTATCAATGTCATTCCGCTAATTGACGTTATGCTAGTGTTGCTCGCAATCGTACTAATGTCTGCTAGTTTTATTGTAAAAAATAGCTTAAACATTGAGCTACCTGAAACAACTAACACGCAAACTTATCTACCCGCTGAAGACGAAGCTCCTATTCATTTATACATCAATGCACAAAATGAATATTTTATTGATGAAGTTCCAATCGACTTCAGAAAAATGGTATTACGCTTAACTGAACTGAATAAAAAACAATCCATTACATTACAAGTCGACAAAAGAGCTGACTTTGGTAGCTTCGTAAAACTTGTTGATATTTTAAAAGGTCAAAAACTTAACAACCTAACTATTTTGACCAAATCTCAACAATCATGAAAACAAGAGCCCTCATTTCATTTTTTGCCGCTTTAACTCTGTATAGTGTTTTTTTATTAGCAGGAATTTTGCTATGGCAGAGCGTGCCAGAAAAACCGGTAAAAGAAAATATAAAAATAGTTCCTGTTAACTTAGCAATGTTTGAAGAACCAAACATCAAACCCATAACTGAACCGACAATTAATACCAAACCCATTGAGCTAATTAAACCAATTAAACCAGTAGAAATAAAAAAAACTGAACCTATAAAAGAACAGATAAAAAAACTTAAAAAAGAAATTAAGAAAGAACCTAAGAAAGAAATTAAGCCGATTATTAAGCCAAAACCAATTCAGAAACCAGTCCATAAACTCATCCCTAAGCCTAAGCCTAAGCCTAAGAATAAGGCTATTAAGACGCCACCAAAGCCCGTCAAAAAAAATAAGCCTACTACTAAGCCAAAAAACCTGGTTCAAAAGACTCAAAAAAAAATTGAAAACAATTTAGACACTAAAACAGAAGCTATCAAACAAGTAGAACCCATAAAACCAGCTAAATTAGCCAAACCAGTTCCAGCAACAAAACCCACTTATAACAACCAACAAATTGCGGATGCTGAAAAAAAATATTTACTTGAATTAAGAAAACAAATTATTAATTATGCTAGAGACACCTACCCAAGAAGAGCTAAAAGGCGTAACTGGGAAGGAGATGTAACCATTCAATTTGTATTAACCTCAAATGGTTCCATTACAAATTTAAAAATAATCAAAAGCTCAGGAAAAAACATATTAGACCAAGCTGCACTAGAGGTCTTTCAAGACAAGATGCAAAGCCAGTTTAAGGCCTTTCCTAAAGAAATTAACCGTAAAACTTGGTTAATTAAAGTCCCTGTTGGTTATCATTTTAGATAATTTTTTTAGAAATATCTTTACAAGAATCAACGGCGCATAGCGTTTATTTCAGTTCCTATCGTTTGAGCTGTGCGATTGAAAACATTAAAAACATTGACTTGAAACTCTTTAGGGTTAAAGCCAAATTGCACCGGATAATTTACACTCAACACCATTTTTGAACGATTTTTCATCGAAATCTTGGGAACTTTTTGATTGGCATTCCAATCATTCGCATACTCTACGAGCTCTTCATAGCGGGTCACTTTAGTCGCAAATTGCGTTCTGACCTGCAAGTTCCATAACTGACTTTTACCCTGAATATACTGATTTGTTGTGTAGCTAAAAATAATATAGCCTTTCCAACCTTTATCTTTAAACGTGTACAACAAGTCACCGTCGGCATCTACGGTGTAATCCACCCCCATCTCATCTAACACTTTCATAACGGCCGTTTTTGATGGCTCATACACCGCTTGATAATTTAATTTTTCACCATGCAGCGTAACGGCGTGAGCATTTACTGATAATAAAGCACACGTTAAAAAAACAATTTTAGAAAGCCTTAACAATGAAATATCCACCTTAATTCACATTAAAAAAATAGATTACTTGAATCGCACCCGAATTACCATTTATGAATATGAAAATTTCAATAAATAACCCTACTCATATACGAAAATACAAAGCCAGTGTAATTTGGTAAAATGTGTCGCATTAAAATTTAAAGGATTAACTTGTGGACTATACCATTCCAGAAAAAACCATAGAAGAAGTACAAGCCGACTTAACCAAGCGTTTTATGCACTTTGCTAATCCAAAAGATCGTTACAAATATTTAATTGATATGGGCAAACAACTTCAGCAACTGGATGATAGTTACCAGACAGAAGAGAACCGAATTCACGGTTGCCAATCTCAAGTATGGATACATATTGAAGAAAAAGAGGGTCGCTTGTTCATGCAAGCCAAAAGTGATGCTGCGATTGTTTCTGGCTTAATTGCACTGTTATTAAAAATCTACAACGGAAGAAGCCCTAAAGAAGTCGCAACCACCCCTTTAGAATTTTTAGGTAAGATTGGCCTATTACAACAACTCTCGCCTAATCGATCTACCGGGCTTTATCACATGATTAAACGCATTCAAGCGGAAGGAGCTAAGCGCATTGCCTAAAACCACAACCACTTCTCTTTCAAGCCAGGTTTACTTCATTTGACCTTTGCATGATGCCATAAAAAATGTATAAAAAAGCCCCACTTAGTTACAACTAAGCGGGGCTTTCTGTATGAAATTTTAAAAGAGCTTATTAAGCGACTTTTAACTGGTCTTGAGTGGTTGCTTCTAAACGAGCAATACGGTCTTCAATGTCTGGGTGAGACTTGAATAAATCACCAAAAGACGATTTTTTAGCTGATATACCAAATGCGGCCATTTGATCTGGAAGTTCACCAGGCTGCATAGTTTGTAAGCGACGCAGTGCGGCAATCATATTCTCTTTACCTGCCAAATAAGCTCCACCATTATCAGCATGGAATTCACGGTAACGTGAGAACGCCATAGCAATCATACTTGCTAAAATACCAAATAAGATTTGAGCCACAATATCTACAACAATGAATGTAAGACTATGTCCCTCTTCTTCGTTTTTAAGTATTACACGGTCAACAATGTAAGCCACAATTTTAGCGAAGAAGATAATGAACGTGTTCAAAACACCTTGTAAAAGCGCCATGGTGACCATATCACCGTTGGCAACGTGAGCCATTTCGTGACCAAGAACGGCTTCAACTTCGTTTTGACGCATACTGCGTAATAACCCTGTTGAAACTGCCACCATTGAACTATTTTTAGTCATACCCGTAGCAAAAGCATTTGGCTCTGGGGAATCATAAATAGCAACTTCTGGTGTTTTAACGCCAGCTTTAGCGGCTAGTTTTTGAACCGTTTCCAGCAACCATCTTTCATCTGCGTTACGAGGTGATTCAATCACTTTTGCACCCGTAGACATTTTTGCTAACCACTTTGACATTGCCAAAGAGACAAAAGATCCCGCAAAACCAAAAATTAATGCAAACATAAACAGGTTGCTTAAATTCAGACTTGTGCCCTGCATGTAGTTCCCTACACCCAAGATATTCATTACTAACATTGCCACCGCAATGACCGCAATGTTTGTTAATAAAAATAAACCAATACGCTTCATGATTTTCTCCTTAGAAGAGTTGTGAGGTATTCATAATTTGCTTAACAACCAATATAAGGATTTTTTATAACCTTTCAAGTCTTATTGTTTGTTTTTTTAATAAATTTGCCATTATTTTAAGATTACCAGGCCTGGTAACCTTAAAAAGCTTTATTTAAACGTTATTAAACTGCATTTCATTAAATAAACTTATCATTAACATGGGTTTTAAGACTCATGGAATCTTTGTCAGTGTCGATAAGTGGATAAAACAATAATGTTTAACTCAACTTCTCTTTTAACATCTTATTCACTTGACCAGGGTTAGCCTGACCACCTGAAGCTTTCATGATTTGTCCTACAAAGTAACCCATCATTTTCTCTTGGCCGCCTTTATAGGCTTCAACTTGAGATTGATTATTCGCAAGCACTTCATCAACTAAAGCTTCAATTGCACCAGTATCGGTAATTTGCTTTAAGCCTTTCGCTTCAATAATTTCATCCGCAGTACCTTCACCATTCCACATTGCTTCAAAAACTTGTTTGGCGATTTTTCCTGAAATCGTATCGTCCATAATACGATTTAACATGCCGGCTAACATTTCTGCAGTAATTGGCGCATCTGTAACAGCTAGATTATCTTTATTAATGGCGGCGGCAAATCCAGAGGTCATCCAGTTTGCACACAACTTAGCATCTTTATTGTCTGTGGCCTTAACCACAGCCTCAAAAAATTCTGCCATGTCACGAGAGCCTGTAAGCACTTCGGCATCATAATCACTTAAACCAAACTCAGACACAAAACGAATACGCTTAGTATCTGGCAATTCAGGCATCGTCGCTTTAACCGCTTGAATATCTTCTTCGGTGATAATTACGGGTAGCAAATCCGGACAAGGGAAATAACGATAATCATTCGCCTCTTCTTTTGAACGCATTGAACGAGTCGTGTCGTTTTCAGAATCGTATAAACGCGTTTCTTGAACCACTTCACCGCCGTTTTCAATGACTTCGATTTGACGTTCAATTTCAAACTCAATCGCTTTTTCAATAAAACGGAACGAGTTAATATTCTTTAACTCTGTACGAGTACCAAACGGCTCACCTGGCTTGCGAATGGATACGTTTGAATCCACACGAAAAGAACCTTCTTGCATATTTCCGTCACAAATACCTAAGTACTGAACCAATTCATGCATTTTTTTAGCGTAAGCCACCGCTTCTTTAGCCGATGACATATCTGGATCTGAAACGATTTCTAATAATGGCGTACCGGCACGGTTTAAATCGATACCACTCATTCCAGGAACAACACCATGATTGGATTTACCCGCATCTTCTTCTAAGTGAGCACGAGTAACCCCAATGACTTTCTTTTCACCATCCACATCAATTTCTAAAGAGCCCTGCCCCACAATTGGAAACTCCAACTGGGTCGTCTGATAACCCTTAGGTAAATCTGGATACATATAGTTTTTGCGGTCAAAGACTGATTTACGCCCAATCTCTGCATTTAGCGCTAAACCAAGACTGATTGATTTATCAATCACCCCTGCATTAAGCACTGGCAACATCCCTGGCATACCTAAATCAATCGCACTTGCTTGACTATTTGGCGATGCTCCATAAGCAATGGATGACCCTGAAAATATCTTTGATTGTGTGGTTAACTGAGCGTGTATCTCTAAACCAATTACAACTTCCCAACTCATTTCTGTTAACTCCTAATTATTGATACTGTTCAGGCATCTGTTTATGCCAATCAGTCACTTGCTGATATTGATGACCAATATTCAGCAGTTTAGCCTCACTAAAATAAGGCCCAACAATGTGTAAACCTACGGGTCGATTATTAACAAATCCAGCAGGAACAGACAGGCCTGGTAAACCTGCTAAGTTAACCGGAATGGTGTATAAATCTGAAAGATACATACTGACTTGATCATCGGACTTTTCACCAATATTAAAGGCTGGACTAGGTGCAACAGGCCCCATAATCACATCACAAGACTCAAAGGCTTTAGTGAAGTCATCACGCACCATACGACGTAACTTTTGCGCTTTTAAATAGTAAGCATCATAAAAACCAGCAGACAATGCATAAGCACCCACCATAATACGGCGTTTAACTTCCGCACCAAACCCTTCTGAACGCGAGCGTTTATAAAGATCTTCTAAATCTTTAGGGGCCTCACAACGGTGTCCAAAACGAACACCATCAAAACGCGATAAGTTAGAGGAAGCTTCTGCTGGCGCCAATACATAATATGAAGGAACCGCTAAATCTTTGTTTGGTAAATGAACTTCAACCGTTTCTGCTCCAAGTTTTTCAACTTCAGCAATGGCATTACGAACAACGTCCTCAACCCCGGAATCCAAACCTTCACCAAAATATTCAGCAGGAACCCCAATTTTTAGGCCTTTTAAAGGTTGATTTAACTCAGCGGCAAAGTCCGGTGTTTCACGTTCTAAACTTGTTGAATCACGCTCATCAAACCCCGCCATAGCATTTAGCATCCAAGCAGCATCCTCAGCAGAACGTGTCATCGGTCCGGCTTGGTCAAAACTAGAGGCGTACGCTACAATTCCAAAACGAGAAACAGAACCGTAAGTTGGTTTAATACCCGTAATTCCACAGAATGAAGCCGGTTGACGGATTGAACCACCTGTATCAGTCCCCGTTGCCATTGGCGCTAAACCAGCAGAAATAACCGCTGCCGCACCACCAGATGAACCACCTGGTACGGCATTTAAATCCCAAGGGTTTTTGGTTGGACCATAATAACTACTTTCAGAAGTCGAACCCATGGCAAACTCGTCCATGTTGGTTTTACCCAAAATAGGCATTCCTACCTTTTTCAATTTCTCTACAACATAAGCATCATACGGTGCGATAAAATTATCTAACATTTTTGAACTACACGAGGTTTTCACGCCATCAGTACAAAAAATATCTTTATGGGCAATTGGAATCCCGGTTAACAATTCACCGTTTCCCGCTGCCAACATTTTATCAGCCGCTTCTGCCATTGAAATAGCAAGCTCTGGCGTTACGGTTACGAAAGCATTTAATTCCGCATCATATTGAGAGATACGATCTAAGTAATGTTGCGTTAATTGCACACTGGTAATTTCACCAGCGTGTAATTTTTCGCTCATTTGTTTAATGGTTAAATTATGCATTTTGTCTCTCTACTCACTCAATCACTTGTGGCACTAAGTACAAATCGTTTTCCACTTTTGGGGCTACCGATTGTAATTTTTCATGCTGGTCAACAGCTGTGACCACATCAGGACGCAATCGCTGAACCTGATCTAATGGATGAGCCATTGGCGATACGTTTTCGGTATCTGTTGCTTGCATTTGTGAGAACAAATCTAAAATATTAGACAATTTAGCGGCCACATCATTAACTTCAGATTCGTTAACTTCGATAGCCGCTAGACGTGAAATGTATTCGACTTCAGTTTTTCCTAAAGACACACGCTACTCCTAATCGGATACGGTTGAACTACTGGTTGAACGACTGCTTAACCTTTTAAGCGACTTTGTTAAACCTCTCATAACCAAACTTTCGTTAAAACCAGTAGATAAAATTTGGCCGTATAAAATACCATATTAACGTTTTCTTCTAAAGTTTAATTAACGCTTTTAAAAAGGAATTTTCCGAACAGAGAGGCCAATATGGAATCTTAAAATCCTTAAAACCATTAGCTTCAATCTATATATTCTACCCACTTGTCAATTTTCACAATAAAAGTAATCTTTTCACAAAAATTAGTCTTCTACCCTCATGCATAATAAGTTAAAATGCCAAGATTATTTTTCAGAGACTTTTGCCCGCGTCAGAGATGTAAGAAAAAAGAGATCGAACTCTTTAGCTGCAGTCTAAAAAAACACACAGAATAGCCAGAGCTATTGTGTGGTTTTTTAGGCTGGAGATAGAGACTTATAGCCTTTTTTAACCATTCATCGACTCTTGCAAAGCTCTTTTTCAGTCTAAATCTTTAAGGGCCACACTCTATGTTTCGCAAATTCATGGGACTTTTCTCAAACGATCTATCTATTGATTTAGGTACCGCAAACACGCTTATTTACGTTCGTGGGAAAGGAATGGTATTAAACGAGCCGTCAGTCGTTTCAATTCGCAACAACAAACGAAGTAACAATAGTCGTTCAATTGTGGCTGTAGGTGAAAACGCTAAATTAATGCTCGGTAAAGAAAACCAAGATATTCAAACTGTTCGCCCTCTTAAAGATGGTGTTATTGCTGACTTTGAAGTCACAGAAAAAATGCTACAAGCTTTTATCAAAAAAGTTCATGAAGCTAAATTTTTTCAGCCAAGTCCTCGTGTATTAGTTTGCGTGCCTTGTGGTTCAACCCAAGTAGAACGTCGTGCTATTCGTGAATCGGCCGCAGGTGCGGGGGCTCGTGAAGTTTACTTAATTGAAGAACCGATGGCTGCGGCTATTGGGGCGGGTATGCCAGTAAGTGAACCAACGGGTTCTATGGTGGTAGATATTGGTGGAGGTACTACTGAAGTTGCCACACTTTCTCTAAACGGCATTGTTTGGTCTGACTCGGTTAAAGTGGGTGGAGACCGTTTTGATGACGCTATAATCAAATATGTTCGTCGTAACTACGGCATGATTATTGGTGAAACGACTGCAGAAAAAATCAAAAAAACCATTGGTACCGCTTACCATGAAGTAACCCCTGACACGATGGAAGTTCATGGCTCTAACATTGCAGAAGCCGTACCTCGTCGTTTCACTCTAAACAGTAACGAAGTACTTGAAGCATTGCAGGAACCTCTATCTGCAATTGTCAGTGCGGTTAGAACCGCTCTTGAAAACACTCCTCCTGAATTAGGTGCTGATATTGCAGAACACGGAATTGTGTTAACCGGTGGTGGAGCTTTGCTTCGCAACCTAAGCACTCTGCTTTCAGAAGAGACTGGAATTCCTGTCATTATTGCGGATGACCCACTAACATGTGTAGCACGTGGTGGAGGCCGAGCACTAGAACTTATGGATGAAAAAGGCGTTGACGTTTTTTCTTTTGAGTAAAACGGCCAACTAACTCACTCCTAGGAGAACACTTATTAAGCTAATATCCCCATCCTCGCACAAGGAAGGCATGCAGTTTATTATTGCATTTCTGCTTTCCATTGTGCTAATGGCGGCCGACCACTATGGTCAAATTTTAGGTAGCTTGCGCAGTGTTCTTTTAACCACCTTAACGCCCATTGAAAGAGCAGCAACCTTTCCTCAACAAATCTATAATTTAATCACAACAGACTTTAGCTCAATTAATACTCTTGAAAGAGAAAACCAGCAACTAAAGACTGAAATGTTATTACTCAAAGCCAAGCAACAACAAGTTATTAATCTTGAACTGCAAGTTCAGCGTTTAGAGTCGTTACTCGGCACCACCGGTAAAATCACAAACCAAAATGTACAAATCGCAACAGTCACTTTTTATAGCAGTAATCCTTTATCTCAATTTCTAACCTTAAATAAAGGTAATCTTGATAACGTTAAAAAACAACAAACCGTTATTGATTCACAAGGCATTATGGGGCAAATAATACAAACGACCCCTACCACATCAAGAGTTTTATTAATTACAGACCCTGAACACCAAATTCCAGTTAGAGTTCAAAGAACTGGACAACGTGGTATTTTAAGCGGTACCGGACACGACAATACTCAACTAGGCTTTATCCCTGTGAATAGCGCTATTAGAGAAGGGGATATTTTAGAGAGTTCTGGTTTAGGCGGAATTTTTCCTGCGGGGTATCCCGTAGCGATAATTACCCAAATTGAAACACAAGGTGACAACCCTTACTTTAGAATTACAGCCACCCCTATTGCTAAATTAAACCAATCCCATAAAGTCTTAATCATCAACCAACAAGAAGATGAGAATTGGAATAATGACTTTGATTTTGATTTAGACTTTAATCTAAAGAGTCAAAAGGATGCATCTAGCAAAGGTAAAGAGCCATGACCGAAAGTTTTGTAAACATCCGATCTAGTCAGGTTCGTTGGTTAATCTTGCTAACCTACTTACTTGGGCTAATCATTGACAGTATGGTGCTATTAAATAGCTCCCTACAAATTTTGCCTCCAATGACTTTATTGGCTGTTCTATACTGGAGTGGCCATTTTTTAGATAGAACTTATTTTATAGGGGCATTCTCTTTAGGTGTTCTAACGGATGCGCTTTATCAAACTACACTTGGAGCGCATGCGCTTCTATACTGCGTCATTCTGTTTATGATGATTAGAAACCGCTTGCAATTTCGCACTTATCCCTCATGGCAACAAGCCTTTATTATTGGGCTCTATTTATTGATTTATCAGGCCTTAAACACACTATTTTTTAATCCTGTTTTAGATGATGGAACATTTGTGCCTTATTGGAGCATGCCGGCTGCCGGCATTTTAATCTGGCCTGTTTTATCAGGCATATTAAATAAACTTACGCAAAACACTCCCTAAAAGGACTAGGTAATAAGATTAATATGCAGGATTCCTTAAAATTCAACAGTGATGCTGAGAACCTCCAGCAAAAGCGACTTTTTCGCTTTCGTCTTTACTTTGCTTATGGCTTTGTACTTGTTCTATTTGCCTTTTTAATTGGGCGTATGGCACATTTACAATGGTATAACTTTGAACGCTACCATGGTTTAGCAGAAGGTAACAGAATCTCCGTTGAAACCTTACCGCCAACTCGTGGAAAAATTTATGACCGCAATCACATCTTATTAGCTGATAACCAACCCGTTTATGCTCTTACCATGATTCGAGAAAAAATGGATGATATTAAAGCCTTTAAACTTGAATTAATGAATTTATTAGATACCACTAAGCCCGAGAAAATAGAGCAGTATTTTAAAAAATTTAGACAATGGAATCGTTCAAAATCCTATACCCTGCCTTTTTCGGTTACCGAAGAACAGGCAGCACGCTTTTCCGTTATTAGCTATAAACATCCTGGCGTCACCCTAACCGCTCGCCTTAAACGCGTCTACCCAAATAAAAGCACAGCAGTTCATGCATTGGGCTACGTTGGCAGAATTAATGAAAAAGAGCTAAAAGGGTTAAATGCAAAAGAGTATTTAGGCACAAATATTATTGGTAAATCAGGAATAGAACGCTATTACGAAAAAATTCTTCACGGTTCGCCTGGTATTCAACAAATTGAAACCAATGCTCGTGGTCGAATCTTACGTAAGTTAGAAACCATACCCGCTACGCCCGGTAAAGATATACAACTCACTTTAGACATTAAGTTACAACAATATGCTGAATCTCTGTTAAAAGAAAAACGTGGTGCAATCGTTGCCATCGACCCGCAAAACGGTGAAATTTTAGCCTTTGTAAGTATGCCGACTTTTGATCCAAATTTATTTGTCGATGGTATTAATCAAAAAAACTACAGTCACCTGCTTAATGACCCAGACCGTCCATTTATTAACCGTGTTATAAACGGACAATACCCTCCTGGTTCAACAATTAAACCTTTTGTGGCCTTAGGAGCCATTGAGAACAACTATATTTCGCCCAAAAAGACAGTTTTTGATCCGGGCTATTTAGAATTTGCGGGGCACCGTTATCGTGATTGGAAACGCTGGGGACATGGATTGGTCGATATGAATGCGGCAATCGCTCAATCATGTGATACTTACTTTTACAAACTGAGTTTACTTATGGGTGTGGATGCTATTCACGATGCATTAGCACCTTTTGGCTTTGGTTCAAAAACCAATATTGATATTAATGGTGAATCTAAGGGGATTTTGCCGTCTCAAGAGTGGAAACAAAAAACCAAAGGTAAACCCTGGTATCGGGGTGAAACAATTATATCGGCGATCGGTCAAGGTTATAATTTAACCACTCCATTGCAATTAGCAAAAGCAACTGCCATATTAGCTAACCGCGGAAAAATTATTCAACCACATTTACTTAGAAATGAATTAACCGATTCACCCTCAGAGCAAATTGAAATTAAAAAAATCTCAAATTGGGAAGCTGTTATCCAGGGAATGAAAAATGTCATGCATGGAGCAAGGGGCACTGCTCGCAGAGATGGTAAAAATCTACCCTTTAAAATGGCCGGTAAAACTGGTACGGCACAAGTATTTAGCTTAAACCAAGGTAAATATAATGCCTCTGAATTAGCCAAACGATTACATGACCACTCATTATTTATTGGTTTTGCTCCTGTTAATAAACCTCAAATTGCAGTTTCAATTATTATTGAAAATGGCGGTAGAGGAGCATCAACCTTGGGGGTTAATTTAATAAAAAGATACTTAAAAGACAAGCTTCCTGATAAAAATACTAAATCAGATAAAAAACAAAAAACTACTTCAAAATGAAACTAGAAAATATACAACCACAACAGATGTATCGCCAAAATAAAGGCCTATTAGTCGCCCTGCATATTGATGGTTGGCTACTGTTAGTTTTATTACTTTTATTAACTGTCAGTATCGCAATTGTTTACAGTGCATCAGGTGGCGATGAGGCTGTTATTACCCGCCATATTATCCGAATTGGTTTTGCATTAGGGCTTATGTTTGTTTTTGCTCAAATCCCACCAAATATTATCTATATATTTACACCTTGGTTATTTCTATTAGGCATACTCATGCTAATAGCGGTGATTTTATTTGGTGACATTGGTAAAGGCGCACAACGTTGGCTAGATTTAGGGATAGCTAAATTTCAACCCTCTGAATTAATGAAACTTGTATTACCTATAACAGTTGCTTGGCTCTTTGCTAATAGCGAATTCCCGCCAAGTTATAAACGCTTATTCATGGGTGCCTTAATAATCGCATTAACCGCCAGCTTAATTGTGGTGCAGCCTGATTTAGGAACTTCATTACTGATTGCGATGAGTGGACTGTTTGTATTGTTTTTTGCAGGCCTGCCATGGAAAGTCATTCTAGCCGCCATTACTGCCACCGTTGCTAGCGCCCCCATTGCATGGCATTTTATGCACGCTTATCAAAAGCAGCGTGTTTTAACTTTTTTAAATCCTGAATCAGACCCTCTAGGCAGTGGTTACCACATTATTCAATCTAAAATAGCCATTGGTTCAGGAGGGATTGAAGGCAAAGGGTTTATGGGAAGCACTCAAGCACATTTAGACTTTTTACCTGAAAGTACAACCGACTTTATCTTTTCCGTACTTTCCGAAGAGTTTGGATTATTGGGCGTGATTACCCTACTTACGCTTTACTCATTTGTTATTGCACGTGGCTTGTATATAGCCTCTCAGGCACAAGATAACTTTACTCGCCTCATTGCAGCAAGCTTAACCATGACCTTATTTGTTTATATTTTTGTCAATATTGGAATGGTCAGCGGTCTACTTCCGGTTGTTGGTCTGCCCCTACCATTAATCAGTTACGGAGGGAGCTCGTTAGTTACTCTTATGATTAGTTTTGGTATATTAATGTCGATTCATACCCACAAACGCTTACTTACCGATTAATTTGCTACAAGAAGCACCAACCAGGCCTGGTAGCTTACTCTCTGACAATAAAAACATGCCTAATTTTTAGCCCTTAATTAATCATATTTCAAGGTTATATCGTTTAGATTCAACTTAAAATATGTTAAATTACTCCTTTTTAAAGCCTTTAAAACACTTCAGATTTAAACCCAATAACCGTAGGGAACTAGACGCAGCTATGCTTACTCTAAAAAATACAATTACGCTTTTAACGCTAAGCTTTTTCAGCTTAATAACCATGGTACAAACAGCTTCAGCTGACGCACTTCCCACCCCTACCATTGCAACACCACATGTTATTCCTTCTGCGCCAAACATCGCCGCTAAAGCCTATCTTGTGCTTGATTTTAACAGTGGTTCTACACTAGCAGAAAAAGATTCTCACTTAAGAGTTGAACCCGCAAGTTTAACCAAAATCATGACGGGATTTGTGGTCATTAATGAGCTGGCTAATGACAATATTCATTTAGATGACATGGTAACGATTAGTAAAAAAGCCTGGAAAATGCCAGGCTCTAAAATGTTTATTGAAGTTGGTAAACAAGTCTCTGTTAAAGATTTAATTAAAGGCATGGTTATTCAATCTGGTAATGATGCTAGTGTGGCGTTAGCTGAACATATTGCAGGAAGTGAAGAAGTTTTTGCAGAACTGATGAACAAATATGCAAAAAGTTTAGGAATGGAACATACTCACTTTGTTAATGCCACAGGCCTTCCTGACGCTGACCATTACACTACCGCTTATGATTTAGCATTACTCACCAAAGCGTTAATCACTCAATTCCCTGAAGAGTACAAATGGTATTCACAGAAGAAATTTACCTTTAATGGCATTACTCAATACAATCGCAACAAACTTCTTTGGCAAGACCCAACGGTAGATGGTTTAAAAACAGGCCATACCCAAAGTGCAGGTTATTGCCTAGTGTCTTCTGCTAAGCGCGAAAACGACCGTTTAATCACCATTGTTCTTGGAACATCAAGTTCTAAAATGCGAGTACAAGAGAGTCAAAAACTTCTTAATTACGGTTTTCGTTTTTTTGAAACACATAAACTTTATGCCGCTAAACAGCGTTTAAATGATGTAAAAGTTTGGGAAGGTACACGTGATTTAATTGGTGTAGGTTTAACCGATGATTTATACATCACTATTCCACGCGGGCAATATAAAAATATCAAAATAGAAAGTTCTGTTAACCCAGAAATTAAAGCCCCTATTGAAGAAGGAGTAACATTAGGTACCTTGCATATCACCTTAGGTGATGAAACTATTGCTGATAAAACATTAGTTGCTTTAGACCCAGTTGAAGAAGGTTCTTTCTTTAAAAAATTAATTGACCAATTTAAGTTATTCATTAACTCTCTTCTTGGCTAATAACTTTTTTAACTGTTTAACTGTTTAACTGTTTAACTGTTTAACTGTTTAACTGTTTAACTGTTTAACTGTTTTATGCCATGTTTATTTTTAGCATGGCATTGTCATTACAGGACACAAAATGACCCATACTCTTAATCAACAGATTGCCTATTTAAATGGCCAATACCTACCGGTTTCCGAAGCCCAAATCTCAACACAAGATCGTGGTTTTTTATTTGGTGACGGCGTCTATGAAGTCATTCCTGTCTATAATCAAAAAATGTTTTGGTTTGCAGAACATTTACAACGTTTAAAAAATAGCTTAAAGGGTACGAATATTCTCAACCCTCTGAGTGATAGTGAATGGCAAGAAATCTTAGAAACGCTAATCAAAAAACACGATTGGCAAGATCAATTTATCTATTTACAAGTCACGCGTGGCGTACAAATGCAACGTGACCATATGCCAGCCGATTGCCTCACTCCAACGATTTATGCTTATACTAACCCTCTCAAGCCTGTGGCAAAAAGCATACTTGAAAACGGTATTAAAGTAGTCACTTTAGATGATATACGCTGGTTAAGATGTGACATTAAAGCCATAACCCTTTTACCAAACGTTATGATGAAGCTCGCTGCAAAAGCTCAAGGTGCCGATGATGCAATCTTAATCACTAAAAAAGGCCTCGTCTCTGAAGGAACGGCCAGCAATGCTTTTATTGTTAAAGATAATGTTTTAATTACACCACCCAATAGTAATAAAATTTTACCCGGCATTACGCGCATGGTGATTGAATCGATTGCTATAGAGCACCATATCACTTTAGAAGAGCGCAATATTACGCAAGAAGAGTTGCATAATGCTGATGAGATTTGGTTATCAAGCTCAACTAAAGAAGCATTACCAGTCACCCAATTAGATGATAAACCTGTTGGAACAGGTAAACCGGGTGCGCTTTGGTTAAAAATGAATAAGCATTACCAAGCACACAAACAGCATTTTATTAAAGCTCATACTCAAAAAGACTAAAAGCTTAAGGTTCAATTATGACAAAAGACTTACACACTCCAGACAACGAATCACTCATTGAGTTCCCTTGTGACTTTAAACTAAAAGCCATGGGAAAAAACAGTGAAAACTTTGTCGATGTGGTTTATGAAATTACCTGTAAATACGCCCCAAACACTCCAAGAGAAAATATTCAAATCACGCCCTCTAAAGGCGATAAGTTTATCTCGGTTAACATTACTATTTACGCTACCTGTTTAGAACAAATTCATGGTATTTATGGCGATTTGAAAAAGCACCCTGAAGTGCTTATGTCGCTGTAAACTATGTCGCTGTAAACCGTGTCATTGTATACGTTGCATCTGTAATATTGTCTTTGTAAACAATGTTTTAAACCATCACCTATAGCGGGTTCTTATGTCAATTATCATAAAAAGTCTTGGCCTAAAAGACTACCAGGCCTGTTGGGAAGCAATGCAGACCTTTACAGATAATCGCACTGACGCCACCCCTGATGAATTATGGGTGGTTGAACACCCCCCGGTATTTACCCAAGGTTTAAACGGCAAAGCCGAACATCTACTCCAACAGACTGATATTCCAATTGTACAAACCGATCGTGGTGGACAAATCACCTATCATGGTCCCGGCCAAACAGTGGTCTATGTTTTAATTGATTTAAAGCGTAATAAACTTGGTGTTCGTGCTTTAGTCACGCTACTTGAAAACAGTATTATTGCCTATCTAACTCAATTGGGTATTGACTCTAAAGCACGTTCAGATGCTCCAGGCGTTTACGTTAACGGTCATAAAATCGCCTCATTAGGCTTAAAAATCCGCAAACAAAAAAGTTATCATGGCTTAGCGTTAAACGTAAACATGAATTTATCCCCTTTCAGTAAGGTGAATCCCTGCGGTTTACAAGGTATGAAAATGACTCAACTCGCCCATTTAGTGAGTACTAAAAACTGCCCTACAACTGATCAAGCGGGTCTTGCTATTGCCCATATACTCAGTCAAAGTATTACTGCTGCAGCGCAATAAACGCTAATCCAATTTTAAATCAGTTTTAAACCAATCCTAATCCAACGCTAATCCTTTATAATACCCATATTATTTATTTACTTAAGTCTGTAGAAGTTATGTCTAACCCTCCACAAATACAAGAAATTGGTCTTGATGCTATTGGCAATCGCAAGAGTTTAAAAGAGCAGTTGCAAACTATGCCAAAAGGTCAATACAAAACAAAGTCTTTAAAGCATCGTCCAGACCCAACGGCGGATAAGCTTAAAAAACCTCGCTGGATTAAAGCTCAATTGCCTAAAGCAAAAGATATGCATCGCGTGAAAGAGCTTAAGAATATTATGCGTGATAAAGGACTACACTCAGTTTGTGAAGAAGCATCTTGCCCTAACTTGGGGGAGTGTTTTGGTCATGGCACGGCAACCTTTATGATTATGGGTGACATCTGTACCCGTAAATGTCCTTTTTGCGATGTGACTCACGGTCGTCCAAAACCATTGGACAATAACGAACCAAAGCATTTGGCTGAAACGGTAAAAGCGATGCAACTTAAATACGTGGTCATTACATCCGTAGATCGCGATGATTTAAGAGATGGGGGTGCTCAGCACTTTACCGATGTGGTCACTGAATTACGCCAAAGCTTACCAAACTTAAGAATCGAAACCTTAGTACCTGATTTTCGAGGTCGCCTATCTGTGGCTCTAGAAACGCTGGCTCAATCTGCCCCGGATGTGCTTAATCACAACCTAGAGACCGTTCCTCGCCTATACGAAGAAGCTCGCCCAGGAGCAGACTACCAGGCCTCCTTAGATTTATTAAAACGCTTTAAATCAATGCAACCCAATGTAGTCACTAAATCAGGTTTAATGGTTGGTTTAGGCGAAAGCATGGAAGAATTATTGCAAGTGATGCGTGATTTAAGAGCGCATGATGTTGAAATGTTAACCGTAGGTCAATATTTACAGCCTAGTGATTTTCACCTTGGCGTAAAAAAATACTGGACCCCAGAAGAGTTTAAACAGGTAGAAGAGGAAGGTTATGCCATGGGATTCACCAATGTTGCATCCGGTCCAATGGTGCGCTCATCTTACCACGCCGATTTACAGGCTAAAGAGCTTGCGCAATAACCTAGAATAATGCCACCTTATTTGAGACTTTTTCACAAAATGAGTCTCTATTTACCAACGATTATTTACGAGAATCACCATGTCACAAGACTCATCGCCTATATCGCCAATGTCACCTAATGCTGTGCAACGTTTTTTATTTAAAGAACTCAACATTCGTGGTCAGCATATTCAACTTCAACAAAGCTGGCAAGAGATGATTAAAGATCGTCATTACCCTGCTGCTATCATTAACCTTTTAGGTGAACTAACGGCGATGTCGGTATTGATGGCTAATGGGATGAAACATAAAGGGCGTATTACCTTGCAAATTCAAGGTTCAGGCCCTATTACTCTATTAGTGGTGGATGTCACACATGACCTTAAGGTTCGTGGTATGGCTAAGACCAATAAAGAAATCACTACCGAATCGACATTAGATGAACTACTCGGTGATGGCCAAATCTTAATGACCTTAGAAAACACGCAAACGCAACACCACTTTCAATCATACGTGCCACGAGAAGGAGAAACCGTTGCTGAAGCATTTGAAACCTTCCTAAGTCAGTCAGAACAGCTCCCATCTAAAATCTGGCTTGCCGCTAATGAGCACAGCTTAGGTGGCGTGATGATTCAAAAAATGCCTGAAACCGATGGCCATGATATTGATGGTTGGGAACGAATATTACACTTAACCACAACCGTTCAGAATGATGAACTCACCTCTCTTCCTGCAGAAGCCTTATTGCACCGCCTATTTCATGAAGAGTTACTAGAACTATTTGACGCTGAAGAAGTCGTTTATGAATGCCCTAAGGATGAAGAGCGAGTGCACAATATGCTTAAATCTTTAGGAGAGGATGAAGTTCGTAAAATACTAGAAGAGCAAGGTCAAATTGTTATTCACAATGAAATGTGCAACTTCCATATGCGCTTTGAGAAAGAAGATATTGATGCCTTATTTGCTGATAAACAAACAACGGTTCAATAACTTAGGTTCAATAACTTAGATTCAATAACTTAGGTTCCGTAATTTAAATAGCTTAAATTAAAGCTACCAGGCCTGGTAGCTTTTAATATATTCTTCAACTGTACCACTAAAAACTCTTACCTAAGGTCTGTTAATACGGCATTTAAATCTTCAAGAGCCGGTGCAAACCAATAACTTCCTGATACCGCCTTTGAATAATTAATAAGTTGGTCTATTTTTCTATCCTTTGTTAATCCATACATACTGTCTAACTGGGTAGTAAAACGTTTTAATTCGCAAGCAAACGCTAAGAACATTAATCCCTTTTCGACTACTGTTCCATAGGGTGCCGAACGACGATATATTTTCATTGGCACACCGTCTACAGTTAAATCAGTGCGACTAATATGAGAATCTTCAGGCATCGCATCACCTTCTAATTCTATATTTTGTTCTTTCGTACGACCCACAATCCCTTCTTGGCAATGAACCGGTACCGCGTCCCATTTATCCATATCATGCACCCATTTTTGGCACATAACCAAACTTCCCCCTTCACCAGGTTGCCCAGCAGGAATTAAAGCCGCCGATCGTTTTAAATCGTCGGTTTTAGGGTTAGCTGTTCCATCTTCAAAGCCGATTAAGTCTAAATTCTTATGGTAATCAAACCCTTGTTGTTCCAAGCTTAACTCGGCAATGGTTTTTAAACTTTTATGCACCTGCATAGCTTGGTCATACACCACCCCCATATCTAATCCCTGAATCCAAAAAAACAGATCCGATTGAGTAGATGGAGCACAATGACCTTGTTCACCATTCAGCGTCATAAAATTTTCTAACGTTTGAGGTGTCCAATTGGGCTGCAAAAGTTGCCAGGCCTGCTTACCAAAACTAATCACCAAAGAAACTTCACCTGGCTGAATATTTTGAATTGCTTCAGTAATAGCCTTTTTAATAAGATTGCAGTTATTGCTTGTTAAGCGATATTCTAAAAAATGCATGTGATGCGAGTTTTCTCTAAAAATACCGGATTGTGGAGTTTTATTCATAATTTTCTTTTTGAAATATATAAGTTGAGACCAGCTAAAGGCTGTTTTTAATGCTTTAGCGACTATTCAGTCATTTTTCGAGTAAAGACCCAATCGGTTTCTGATGAAATTTCAGGATTAAATGCATAGCCATCCGTGTCAAAAAACTTTAAATCTTCAGCATTTTCAATAAAGTTATCGGCAGCATAACGTGCCATTAAACCACGGGCTTTTTTAGCGTAGAAACTAATGATTTTATATTGGCCATTTTTCCAGTCTTTAAAAATTGGCGTAATAATCCGTGCATTCAACTCTTTTTTCTTAACCGCTTTAAAGTATTCATTTGAAGCTAAATTAACCAATGTAGTGCTTTCATTTTTTAATAGATCTTGATTCAACTGTTCGGTAATTTCACTACCCCAAAATGTGTATAAATCTTTACCTTTTTTATTGGCAAACTTAGTTCCCATCTCTAAACGATAAGGCAACATGTCATCACAAGGTTTTAATAAACCATAAAGCCCTGAAAGAATTCTTAAGTGGTTTTGAGTGTATTCAATGGCCTTATCCGATAACGAATAAGCATCTAACCCTTGGTAAACATCCCCTTTAAATAACCAAGCCGCTTGCTTAGCTTTATCTTTTGGAAATGGCATTGTCCAATCTTGAAAACGCTCATAATTTAATTCAGAAAGTTTTTCACTAATGTGCATTAACTGACCAATTTCTACCGGGCCAACCTCTTTTAACTGTTCAGCTAATTCTTCCGCTTGTTTTAATAGAGGAGCTTGGGTGTGTAATTGCGTTTGTACCACAGATGTTTCATCTAAAGCCTTTGCTGGCGAGACTACCATTAACATTAAATAAACCTTTATATTTGAGACCTTTGGAGGAGTCGATGAATGTATAATTTTTTTAAATTATATACGAAGCAAGCACTCACTTTGATTGTAAACGTCTATCAAGTTGGTTGAAATAAACAATAACTGATTAATTTAGACACTTTACTCAACCAGGCCTGGTAACTTCTTAATCAAGAATCGGGCTGTTTTTAGTTATTTTATTCCTAGAAACCTCTTATAAAAAAGTCTCATTAAGCAAATAAAAAGCAAGACTAAGTTAAGAATTTAAAGTATTATTTAAAATTAGATGTTTAATATCAATATATTACAGACCGACCAATGTTAAAAACTTTTAACAAAAGTTTTTAGTAATGTCATATTAATTTCACTTTTATTATTAGTAAATCTGTATATAATGATTGGCGTAAGATTAAATGCTTTTATTTTTGTTTTTCGATTTCGTCCCGTTTTACGTTTCGCTTAGATTTCAATAGGTAACTGCACAATCTTCAGAATTTACGCCTGATAATCAGGCTTGTTTTACTTATGAAAAAATTAGGATTAGATTATGTCTACCACTACTGGCACCGTAAAATGGTTTAACGAAACAAAAGGCTTTGGTTTTATTGCACAAGATTCAGGACCTGATGTATTTGCTCACTTCAGTCAAATTTCTGGCGATGGCTTCAAAACTCTAGCAGAAGGCCAGAAAGTTCAGTTCACTGTAACTGACGGTCAAAAAGGACCTCAAGCAGAGAACATCGTTGTTGTTGAAGGGTAATTCTTTCCAATAACCTTGACATAAAAAAGGCCTGCATTTGCAGGCCTTTTTATTGCTTATGACTTTTAGCGACTGACTTTAGCGACTTTTAAAACCAATGCCTTAAAAGTCTTCTCATCGCATCAAATAATTTCTAAATCGTATCTGGCGTTAACTCTACTGATTCCAAAAAGTGTCTTAATTTAGTCACCTCAGCTTTATCCGCTAGCTCATGTCCATGATGCGGTAATCCCAATACTATTTCTTGATCCTTTAAAAACACCTTAGCTTTATTGCTATTTGAAACATCAATCGTCGCACCAAAATGCTCTAATGCACTTGATAATTTCTTCCAATCTAAATTGGTTGCGATAGGGTGAGCAAATACTTTTTCTATTAGGGCTTTATGTTTATGACTCATTTAATCATCCTTTATTTAATTAAGTTATCTAAGTTAATTCCATTTTATAACACCACCCAATAAAGCCAAGCTTTATTCATTTAAAAGTTATTTCAAATTAAGCATTAAGAGACCTACAAAAGTCTCAATGAGACCTTTGCACGAGAGTATGCACGAGTAAAAATGGTTCTAGGTGCCCCTTGAGGGTAAAAATTCACCTGATTTTTGTTGTACTCCAAGGGCACTTCCGTTGGGCGACAACTTGCGAATAGCTAGCTATTCCCTGCGTTTTCCGCCGCAAACGAAGAACTCGACGCCCGAAGGGGTAAGTCGAGAATCAGGCAAATTTTCACTCATTTTTCTTTCGTACCTATCTCGTGCAAAGGTCTCTCAATTAATTTTCATTACTAGAATTTGCAATTGACTTTTGCAATAAACCAACCTCATTAGCACTTAATTTTCGATATTCTCCTGGCATTAAACCCTCTAAACCAAACTGCATAATTTGAGTGCGTTGCAGACGACAGACTTTATAACCTAATGCTTTACACATTCTTCTTATTTGTAAGTTTAAACCTTGGGTTAGGGTTATCTCAAACACGTTTTCATCAGAAAATTCCTCCACAACCTCGACCTTACAGGGTAAGGTTGTGGTTTTTAAGATAGGCACTCCAGATGCCATTTTTAATAAAAAATCTTGAGTCAAAACCTTATTAACCCAAACACGGTAGACTTTTTTATGATGGTTTTCTGCACGCATTATCCTATTAACAATGTCACCTTGATTTGTCATCAATAACAAACCTTCTGAGTCTTTATCTAGGCGTCCAACGGCAAAAATTCGCTGTGGATAATTCAGAGCACTTTCAATATTATTTGTCACATTTAAATCATGAGTACAAACAACCCCTACCGGTTTATGATAAAGAATAATCACAGGTTCTGGTTTTATACTAATGGTTTCGCCATTAACTCGAACCGTATCCTCTGGTGCCACACACATTCCTAAAAACGCCACTTTCTGATTAACTGTTACCAAGCCATCTGCAATTAAACGGTCTGCTTGCTTGCGCGAACAGACGCCCATTTCACTTAGCCATTTGTTTATTCTTGTCATTGCTTAGATTTCTTATCCACAAAATTAAAAAGGTTTTATAACCTAATCATTGAATATTGTTAAAATCGCCTGTTATTCAGCCCTGAATCTCATCATTGCAAATTCTTATAACGCAATACTTTCAAAGGACTATATAGTGAAAGACAACATTGCTGTCACAGATAATGAATTTTTAATTCCAGAAGGCATGATAATCATGTCTGAAACGGATCTATTTGGCACCATAACAAAAGTTAATGATGCTTTTGTTCACTGCAGTGGTTACTCCGCAGAAGAGTTAATTGGCCAGCCCCACAGTATTCTTAGACACCCTGATGTTCCTAGTGGTGTGTTTGCGGATATGTGGGAAACGATTCAGCAAGGTAAGAGCTGGTCACAAATTGTAAAAAACCGCCGTAAGAATGGTGATTACTATTGGTTAAGAGCCAATGTTGGCCCAATTTCTGATGATACTGGCAACCTAGTCGGTTACATTTCTCATCGCATGCGCTGTATGGGACAAGAAAAAGATATTATGCTAGAACTCTACCAAGATGTGGTCGATGGTTACTTAACCATTAAAGGTGGTGAGATTGGCATTCCAGAATAAAATAAAACGACTCTGTTAAAATCTAATTTAGCTAAAATCTAATTTAAGTAAAATCTATTCGCAGTAAAACTATGAGTGACCTTTAGTTATTAAGCGTTCAGTTTCTTGCAAACGTTCTAAGGTACCCACATCTGACCATAAACCATATTCAAGTTGCCCGCTTATCTTCTTATTTTGCATGGCTTGACGCAAAATTGGGGCAAGCGGAACAAAATCGACTTCCATCCCGTTAAAAAGCTCGGGTCTTAAGATGCTGATGCCTGCAAAAGTATAATCACCTTGAGCTTCAACTTTATTTTGAGCATCCAGACCAAAATCACCTTTTAAGTTATGTGCTGGGTTAGGCACTAAAACTAAATGCCCCATGTTTTCTGTAGATATTTGACCATTCATTTCGGCTAAGCTCTTTGCTTTATTAACCAAAGAATCAAATTCCATTTCACAGTAAACATCACCATTAATCACCAAAAAGGGTTTGTCTCCCAGTAATGGCAAGGCATTAATTATGCCCCCTGCAGTTTCTAGCCCACCTTCTGGTTCTGCGGAATAATAAATTTTTACATTCCAGCGAGCCCCATCACCGAGCTGAGCTTCAATTTTTTCTCCCAACCAAGCATGGTTAATGATAATTTCATTGACCCCTGCTTTGGCTAACTTTTCAATATGATATTCAATTAAGGGCTTCCCACAAACAGGAACTAAGGGTTTTGGAGTGGTATCAGTTATGGGGCGTAAACGTTTGCCTCTTCCTGCAGCAAGAATCATGGCTTTAATTGATGATGTTTTATTAGAGGTTTGGCTCACGTGGTTTCCTAAAATATCGGGCTTGTGTACAACATGTAATCAATGACATTTAGTCCATTTTAGCTAATTTAGGCAGCACTTTTTGTTCTACTAAATTAGCTAAAGCGTGTGTATCTGAATATTTGCTGCCCACTTGTACAATGTAATTTAAGGTTAATGGAATGTCATTCAAATACCCCTCTTTACCATCGCGATGATATAAGCGTGCAAATATACCTGCTGCCTTTAGGTGTCGTTGAATCCCCATTAAATCCATTGATTTTTGAAACCCTGACCACTCGTCACGATGCAATATATTAGCTTGGCAAAGCTGTAAAAAGTAATTACGCTGCCACTCTAACACCTGCTCTTCTGGCCAAGAGATATAACAATCTCTTAACAACGAAACCGCATCATAAGTTAACGGGCCTTTTACTGCATCCTGAAAATCCAATACACCAGGGTTAAGCATTGCTGGATTTGTGTTATCCAAGACCATTAGGTTGCGACTATGATAATCACGATGGACATAGGTTTGTGGTTGCTTTAATGCAGATTCGACCAATGTTTGTTGTACATTTTGCCAGGCCTGGCTCTCAAGTTTATCCAACTCAATATCAAGGTGCTCGTCTAACAACCAATCTGAAAATAGTGACATTTCAAACATAAGTAAGGCTTCATTATAAGCTGGCAGTTCCTGTGAGGATTCTTTACCTTTTGTTTGTAAATTCACCAATGTTTTTAATGCATCGCCGTAAAGCTCATCAACTTCATGTTCTTGAGCTTGTTCTAAAACAGAAAGGTAAGTTGTATTGCCTAAATCCGTTAATAATAAAAAACCTTGGGTTAAATCTTGCTCTAACACCTTTGGCACCGTCAACCCCATCTCAATTAACTGTTGTGAGATCGCAATAAACGGACGACAATCTTCATTTTCAACAGGTGCATCCATAATAATATAACTTGTATGACCAGAGCTTCCCTGTACTTCAATTCTATAGTAACGCCTAAAGCTGGCATCACTCGATGCCGAAACCGGCTCGGTTACATCACAATCTTGCAAAACAGGTAGGTTTTGCATCCAATCCAACATCATTTGAAATCTTTCAGTCATTCGTTAAATACTCGGTTAAAATAAGCAGTCCGTGAATAATTAATGATTCTCTATTAGATGTCAAATTCTGAATGAAAATATCTGAATGAGATAAACAAGATTAACGCCGTTAAATAGAACCCGCATGAAGAATAAAAACACAGTCACCTCTACAATTCGCTTCAACACATTTAATACGCTACTGTGTTTATTTAGCTTTTTGCCTAACCAGGCCTGGTCACAAGAGACGATTCAACCTTCGACCCAACCTTCAACCCAAGCTTTGTCCCAGGCTGCCAAAAATTCAATGAGCACTAATCCTTGTGCCCCGCAACTTATTGCAGAGCCTCAAAGCATTACGCCAAAAGATCCAAAACAGGTTAATCCCCCTCAACATATTGAAGCAGACAGTTTATTACAGCCAAGTAAAGACGAATATTTATTACAAGGTAACGCCAATTTAAAACAACCAGGCCTGGTAGTGTTAAGTGATCAAGCTGTTTTAAACAAGCAGAAACAAACCGCTATTTTTTCTGGCAATGTTGAACTTCATCAGCCAGAAATAACGATTACCGCTAAAACGGCAGTCATAAATAATAAAAACGAAACCGCCAAATTAAAACAAACCCAATATCAAATGCTACCCAGTCGCACTCATGGACACTCAAAAAGCATTAAAATTGATCAAAAAGCCAAACTAGCCGCTTTAGCTAAGGCCACACTCACCACCTGTAAAGTCAACAGTGACAAATCATTAGATTGGGACTTAACCTTTGATGAATTGACTGTTAATAATGAAACCCGTCGTGTCGTTGGTAAAAACACCACTCTTTACTTTAAAGATGTCCCGATTTTCTATACCCCTTATTTTGATTATCCGTTAGATGATCGAGCAAGTGGATTACTGTTTCCTGAGTTCGGCAGTTATAAATCACTTACCCAAGATTCCTCTAACCAATATGCCAAAATACCTTATTACTTTAATATCGCCCCCAATATGGATGATACGCTAACGGCTATTCCCATGACTCAGCGAGGCCTAGCGTTAGAAAATGAATTTAGATACATCGCTAAAACCAATAACATTACCCATGGGGCCAAAATAACCTTAACCGGATTACAAGATCAATTAACGGCTTCAGAAGGAATCGTTTCTAGTGATTCCAGTGGCAACTTAATTTATGGAGATAAACGTTCTGAACGTTGGCGTGCAAGCATTGAAGCTAACCAAAACTGGAGCCATGGTTTTACTAGTAATGTCGATTGGGATGAAGTTTCTGACGAGAGTTTTTTTGCCGATATCCCCGTGCAAACCAACCTTAAAACGGCAACCCAAAAACAGCGTAAGGCACAACTTAATTATAAAAATCAAAATTTTAGTGCCTATGTTCAGCTGCTAAGTTATTTACGTTTACAGAACGCTTCAATAAACTATGAAAAGCGCCCCGAAATTAGTGCTAGTTACCTCAAACAAGTTGGTAATTTTGATTTTGATATTAATGCCACGGTGACCGATTTTGTAACCCCCGTTGCTGTCACAAACAAATATGAAGGCTTACGTTTTACCACCTCTCCTACCTTAAGCTATCAAATACAAAACAGTTACAGCTATTTAAAAACAACCTTAGTCGCAAATCAAACACAATATTCAATGCGAGATGATGGCTTTAATAATGAACCTCAAGATAAAAATATCACTCGCTTCGTTCCGCAAATAGCGGTTAAAAGTGGATTAACCTTTGAACGTAATATTGAATTTAATAAACAGAATTATATTCAAACCTTAGAACCCGAAATTCAGTACCTATATACGCCTTATGAAGATCAATCCAACATTACATTATTTGATACTGCCGAACGCAGTTTAGACTTTAGTAATCTCTTTGCCCTTAACCGCTTTACAGGCGCTGATCTGATTGGCGATACTCGACAGATATCCACCGCGTTGACCAGCAGATTACTGAGTCCCGTTGGTAAACAAATAGCAGAAATGGGAATCGGTCAGATTCTTTATTTAGAAGACCGCAATGTCACCTTAGACGACATTCCAGAAACCGAAAAGGTTTCAGATATTTTTGTTAAATTAGGGTTTGCGTTCAATGAATGGTATTTTGCCTCAACCGCTCAACTAGATAGCGATGACCAACATTTAACAAATGCTAATACAAGATTAAAATGGCAAAAAAATAACAATATCGCTTTAATTAACCATACTTTGTACGACCAAGGCACATCATCTGAAACAGAAATGCTTTCATTAGGTGGTTACACACAAATCAATTCCGATTGGAACCTAGGCATCTACAGCAGTTATGACCTAAATGAAAACGATTTTTATGAAATGCAACTTGGTTTACGCTACGACAGTTGCTGTTGGGCAGCAGAATTTGTTGCAGAACGTACACAACTTGAAAATGGCTTGTATAATGACGGAATTCAAATGCAATTTGAGCTTAAAGGTTTGAGCTCTTCTGGCACAAAATTTAAACAAACTTTAACCGAAAAACTCAATTTTTAGAGATTTTATCCAGCAATGTTAATACCTACATTTAGGATATTTAAAGGCACACGCATGAAAAAAACGCTTCAAACCCTACTACTGGCAATATTGACTAGTCTTACCCTGACGGCAACCTTAAGTTCTAACGCCGTTGCGAATGATGTTTTACTTGATAAAGTGGTTGCAGTGGTTGATGACCACATTATTCTTAAAAGTGAATTAACGGCCAAAATGTATGAACAAGCTCAAGCATTAGCTGCACAAAACATTCCGGTAAAGGATGCTCAAGCTCTTCAAGAAAAAGTATTAGACAGTCTTATTTATGAAGTGTTACAAGAGGACCGTGCTCATAAAATTGGTTTAAAAGTTAGCGATGAAGAAATCAACGAGCAGATGCAAAAAATAGCTGAAAAAAATAATTTATCGCTACTTGATTTACGCAACCAACTTAACCTAGAAATGTCCGGTGGATTTCAAAAAGCGCGTCAAAAAATCAAACAACAACTGCTTATCCAAAAATTAAGAGAAGCCGAAGTTATTAGCCAAGCTCAAGTAACCGAAAGTGAAATTCAAAACTATTTAAAACGCCAAAAACTGGCTGAAAAAAATGTTCAAGTTAGACTCAATCATATCTTAATTGAGCTTCCCGAATCAGCAACCCCTCAACAAAGAGAAAAAGCCTTAGCACAGATTAAATCTTTGCAAAAACGCATTCAATCTGGAGAAGATTTCTCTCAACTTGCCGTACGCTATTCAAACGGTGGTAAAGCCTTGCAAGGTGGTGACTTAGGTTGGATGAAAGAATCAGAAGTTCCTACCTTCTTTGCTGATGCCATCGAAAACCTAAAAGTTGGTCAAGTGAGTAATGTTATTCAAAGTGCTAGCGGCTTTCACTTAATTAAATTAGCGGATAAAAAAGATACCAGTCAAGTAGATGAAGTAACTGAGTATCATCTTTTCCGTTTTATTATTTTAAGTGACGATGTGAATAGAAATAAAATTCCTACCAGTTTAATGAAACTCTCTCAGTCGCTAAACAGCATGCAAGATTTTCAAGCACTTTCTACCAAGTACCCAGATATTCCGGCAGAAGTTAATGCCAATAGTGATTTAGGCTGGAGAACGATTGATAAAATTCCGAGTGTCATTCGTCAAGATGTCGCACAACAGCCAATCAAGACCGCATTACCCCCTCTTGCAACCGATAAAGGTTGGATGTTGTTATACCTTGATGACAAACGCGAAATAAACAAAGCCGGCGAAGACCAAACACAAAAAGCAATTCAAGCAATTCGTGTTCGCAAAGCAAATGAAATGTTTGATTTATGGCTACGTCGTTTAAAAGACGAAGCGTTTATTCAAATCAAACAATAAAAAATAAAAAACAAACCCAACTAAAAGCAGAGTGTTGAGCCAAATAACTCAACACCTGCTTTTTTGGCTTTAATAAACCTAATTGAAACCTAATTGAAACTTTATTAAGACTTTCTTAAAACCTTTTTAAGCAAAGGTTTCAATATCTACCAGGCCTGGTAGTTCTTAAAACAACAACGGAAATTAACATGACTCAACGTTTAGTAATCACCTCTGGAGAACCTGCTGGTATTGGACCTGATTTAGTGCTTCAACTTGCACAAAAAAGCTGGCCAATTGAAATGGTGGTCATTGCTGATAAATCCCTGCTTGCTCATAGAGCAAAACGTTTGGGTTTAGAGGTTGAGTTTATCAATTATGACGCGAGTCAGCCAGCCAAGCCGAGCCAAGCAAAAACACTCTTAATTGACCAAATTAACACTGATGAACCGGTTGTGGATGGAGAACTTAACCCGGCTAATGCAAACTACGTCATTAAAATGCTCAAACGAGCTATTCAAGGTTGCATGAATAATGAATTTTCAGGGATGGTTACCGGACCGGTTCATAAAGGCGTTATAAATGAAGCTGGCTTGCCATTTACTGGACATACTGAGCTATTGGCAGAAGACAGCAATACCCAACAAGTTGTTATGATGCTAGCCACTCCAAGCCTAAGAGTGGCTTTAGCCACAACACACCTACCATTAGCCGACGTGCCTAAGGCAATTACTCAGCCACTCTTAACAGATATTTTAAATATTACCCATCACGCTCTCCAAACACAGTTTGGTATTAAAGAACCCCATATTTTAGTCACAGGATTAAACCCTCATGCTGGAGAAGGTGGACACATGGGTCGTGAAGAAATTGATGTGATTGAGCCTGTTTTAGAAACACTCGGCAAAAAGATGAATTTAAATGGCCCCTTGCCTGCTGACACGCTTTTTACACCTAAATATCTAGAACAAGCCGATGCCGTTCTAGCGATGTATCATGACCAAGGCCTCCCCGTTCTTAAACACATGGGGTTTGGTAATGCCGTGAATATTACCTTAGGTTTACCTTTTATTCGTACCTCCGTAGACCATGGTACTGCTCTCGATTTAGCAGGAACCGGTAAAGCCGATGTTCGCAGCTTTGAATATGCGATTGAAGTTGCACTTCAAATGGCTAGTACGCAGGAACAATGAGAATCAATCATGGCAAAAAATAATAACCATCGTCCTTCTGGGCACAAACACAAAAAGCAGTTTGGGCAAAACTTTCTGAACAATGGTCGCGTGATTGATCAAATTGTGGCCGCAATTCGTCCTCAGCCTGAAAATCATTTGGTTGAAATTGGCCCTGGTGAAGCGGCATTAACAGAGCCATTAATCGATGTGGTTAAACGAATGGACATTATCGAGATAGATAATGACCTTATTGGACCTCTAAAAATTCGTTTTGCCAGCAAACCTGCTTTCAATCTGCACCACACAGATGCACTAGCTTTTGATTATGCCACCTTGCTAGAATTTGAGCCTGAACAACCATTACGTATCGTTGGTAACCTGCCATACAATATTTCTAGCCCATTAATGTTTCACCTGCTTAACTTTAGTGACCATATTCAAGACATGCATTTTATGTTACAAAAAGAAGTGGTCGACCGCATTACCGCAAACCCAGGCATTAAAGCCTATGGTCGTTTAAGTGTGATGATTCAATACGCCTGTGAAACCGAATATCTATTTACCGTTGGGCCAGAAAACTTTACCCCTCCTCCCAAAGTCGACTCCGCAATTGTTCGTTTGCTTCCCTACAAAAGTAAACCTTTTATTGCAGATAATGAAGCCGATTTTGCTGAACTTGTTAAACAAGCATTTAGTCAAAAACGTAAAACATTACGTAATACCTTAAAAGGATTTTTAGAGGTAGAAGACATTGAAGCTTGTGGAATTAATCCAACAGCCAGAGCCGAAACACTGAGTGTAGAAAAGTTTGTTGAACTAGCCAATGTTTACCATAAAATTAAATAACAATCGACCCACTAATATTTAGAGACCATTTACCAAATGACAACCTACGCTATTGGAGACTTGCAGGGCTGCTACGATGAACTGCAAGCCTTGCTAAAACACATTAACTATCAACCGGACTCTGATCATTTATGGTTTGTAGGAGATATTGTTAATCGTGGTCCAAAATCACTGGCTTGTTTACGTTTTGTTAAACAACTTTGTGAACAAGGTAAAGCAGATATGGTTTTAGGTAATCATGACTTTCACTTGCTAGCCGCCTATTCAGGCCTAGATAAATTTACCTCAAAATCAGATACCTTAAGAGATATTCTTGAAGCGGATGATGTCGATGAATTAATGGATTGGTTGCGCCTCCAACCTCTTATGGTGACCCACTCCTTTTATCATGCCGTGATGGTACATGCAGGCATTCCACCGCAATGGTCAATTTCTGAAGCTAGAAATTACGCTCAAGAGGTTCATAATCAGTTAGCACAACCTAACTGGCAAGATTTTATTGCCAAGAAACTGTTTGGTTCAGAACCTCGAGAATGGGATAACAGCCTAGCAGGTGATGATCGTCTGCGCTATATCGTGAATGCTTTCGCAAGAATGCGTTTTTGTACTGCAAACGGAAAACTTGAATTTAAGCTAAAAAATGCGCCAAAAGACTCTGATTCAAAGTATCAACCCTGGTTTGTTTTTCCCAAGCGTCGTAACAAAGATTATGAGATTTTTTTTGGGCATTGGTCAACGCTTGGTGCAATAGATGCTTATCATATTCATTCAACCGACACGGGATGCCTATGGGGTGGCAAAATGACCGCTTATGCATTAGATTCAAAACAGCGTTTTACAATTGATTGTGAACAACAGTGTAAACCTAAACTTAAAAAGAAAAAGTCGTTATAAATCAAAATGGATGATACCAGTCAAAATCAAGATTCTACACAAAACACGCCTTCTCCCGAGGAGATGTTAAAGCGTCTTAATGAAGTTGATGTTCAGCAATTTAATATAGATAAAGTCGCTGATGAAATTAAAGGCAACTATATTTGGGTATCCATTTTAACCATTCCCGTAAGTGCTTTAATTTTGGTGACCGTTACTCTACTGGGCAGTTTTCTATATGACCGCCCTGTTATTAGCTTCTTACTAGCGGCAGGGTTACTTTTTTGGGTAAGTAAAATTTTAGAATCTCAAGAACGAACAATTAAATTTAAAGCTCGTCAAGAGGTTATGAAGCGTATCGGCGAAACCGAAGGGGAATTTGGCTTAATCGCGCACTTTAAGCACTTTTTGCCCAATAAATATCGCCACCTTTATCAATCGGTTAGAAAAGGAAAATTCCATTATATTGAGCAATATGTTCAAGCCATTCTATTATTACAAAATAAGCTAGATGCCGAAAAATTTAGTCATATTTGGTATCTAACCTATCCTGAGACCGACCCCGATTACGTTCCCGACGAAGAACAAACTTAAGTTTGTTAATCAACTAATGCCCACCAGTACATTTTGGTGAAGCCGGAATACTCTGTTCTATTTCCAACCATTCGCTAGGCGTATAGGTATGAAGTGCCAAAGCATGAAATTGTGGCATCAACGCTACTAAAGCTTTATAAACAGCTTGTTGTCTTTTAACTTTATTTAACCCTTCAAAGGTACTAGAGACAATCGTCAATTTAAAATGCGATTCTGGAGCTGGCCCTGAGTGCATATGGCTTTCATTAAGCAACTCCATAAACTGAACGTCAAATTCGTTATTAATGGCCTGCTCTATTTGTGGTTGTATCATTTCTTTACTTCCTTAAAGTCTTTTTACGTGATTAAATCTCGGACTGAAAATCTCTTCCTAAGATTAACCAATAAGATTAACTTATTAGCTATATAAACAATTTTATTACAAGTTAATGTTTTGATGTAATAAATCAACATACAATAAACTAATAACTAAATGTTTATTTAGATTTCAATATTAGAGAGACCTTTGCATGAGACCGGCGCGAAAGGTCTCTAGAGTTAAAAACCTATTAAGGTAAAAGGAAAGACCTATGCGTTTATTCATCACCCTACTATTAAGCTTAAGTGTCATCTTTTCTAGCGCAATCAGTTTTGCCAACGAAGAGGCAAATACATCAACCACAGCAAAACATACCTTAAAAGTCACACCAGAAGTCAACGGTCCATCTAGCGATCGTTTCCCGGGGGATCCAGCTTCGCATAAAGTGGTTTATATGTTTAATAAATCAGATGCAGAGTACCAAACCCATATTCTTAACTCTATTCAAGCGATGATTCAACTTTATGGCGATGATGTACAAGTTGCCGTTGTTGCCATTGGACCCGGTATTCATGTTTTAGCCAAAAAGCCAATGCGTAAAGTTGACCCATTAATCTATCAACGTGTTGAAAGTTTTGCTAAAGATTACAATGTTCGCTGGATTGCTTGTGGTAACACCATGAAAACTATTGGCTGGACAGATGCTGATATTCGTCCTTTTGCCGAATATGCTCAAGTTGGCGCTGCGGCCTTGATGGTGCTTCAAGAAAAGGGTTATAAATTACTGGTTTGGTAATTTATTAGAATACTTCAACTAATGTGAGACTCTTGTAAAGAGTCTCAATGCTAAAGACAGAGTGGCAAACTCAATGAATACTACAGAAGATTTAAATACACATCTCATTGCAGAGCATTATAGCCATCGCATGGGTTGGTTAAGAGCGGCTGTTTTGGGTGCTAATGATGGCATTATCTCGGTAGTGAGTTTAATTGTAGGTGTTATTGCGGCTGGCGCTGACCGTGAACATATTTTACTGGTTGCCATTGCGGCATTAGCCGCAGGAGCTATGGCAATGGCCGCAGGAGAATATGTTTCTGTCAGTTCTCAATCTGACACTGAAGAAGCAGACCTTGAGATTGAAAAAAAGGCTTTGCAAGACAACTGGGAAACAGAAAAGCATGAACTCGCTCTAATTTATATGAATCGCGGGGTAAGCGAACAAACTGCCCACCAAGTAGCACATGAACTTATGGAGCATGATGCTCTCGATGCGCATCTTAGAGATGAATTAGGCTTATCAGAAATTCATAGCGCTAACCCAATTCAAGCGGCCTTTGCCTCAGCCGTTTCTTTCATTACGGGTGGAATTATTCCCGTTATATTAGTTATTTTTCTACCATTACAAAATATGGGAATCGTCATCACCATATCCTCATTAATTCTATTAGGTACTCTAGGAGCATTATCAGCCTGGGTAGGAGGAGCAAGCAAAATAAAAGGAGCAATGCGTGTCATCATATGGGGAAGCATTGCTATGGCGATTACAACATGGGTAGGAATGATTTTTGGTGTTGCCGGTTAATCAGCCTAAAAATTACCAACATCTTAAACAGTACCATCAAACTAAACATTACCAGGCCTGGTCATTGGGTTATTAAGAGATCTTTGCACGAGACGATACTCACCCGACGGTACAAACATCTCTTAACAATTTATTTATTGGATTGCTGCGCTAATAATGCATCGAGTTTTTGATGTAATAAAGCAATTTCTGTTTCCATCTTTTGTTCATGATTTTGAATAGCAACTAACTCTTCTACTTCTTGCGCTCTGTTGTTTTCCGCTTCCATTTTTTTATGCTCTTCATCAAGTACTTCAACGACGATACCTATCATCATATTTAAAAAGACAAATGCTGAGAAAAAGATAAAACTGATAAAGTAAATCCAACTTAAACCATACAGAGTCATTGCCTCGTACATCACATCAGTCCAATCTTCAAAAGTGGCAACACGAAACAGCGTCAATAACGAAACTCCTAAATCGCCCCAAAGCACAGGGTTAAGCTGTGCATACAGCATATTTCCAATAACGGCATATAAATAGAAAATGATAAACATCAACAAAGCCACATAACCCATTCTAGGCAATGCGGAAATTAAGGCACTCACTAAGACTCTAAGCTCAGGAATAAAGGAGATTAAACGCATAACACGGAACAAACGTAACATACGAGCGATTAGAGCATATTCAGAGTCATCTAAAGGAATTAAGCTAACCACCACAATAACAAAATCAAAGATATTCCAACCTTTTTTAAAAAAATCTCTAAAACGTGATTCTGCCGCCATACGGATAGAAATTTCCATCACAAAAAACAACGTAACCGCATAATCTAAAGAGACTAAAATCGTTTCTACCAGGCCTGGTAACTCATAAGTACGGATACCAATCATCAATGATGAAAAGATAATGACAAAAATAACAAAAAGCTCAAAGACCTTGTTATCACGAATTTTTTGAAAACGGTTTTGAAAGTCGAGCCACGTCATGTCATAAATACCTTATTAATTAAATGCTTAATTAAATGCTTAAACAATGTTAAAAATTTTGGCTATTTTACTGTATTGATTGATGAATTAAATTGTTAAAATAATGTTTTTTTATGAAAACAGGAATGAACTAAACCATGGCTAAGATTACAGTAGTAGGACAAGGGGAATGTGAATTTGATGGACAATTCTCAATGCTAGAAGCATTAGATGAAAATGGATTTGATATGCCTTATAGCTGCCGAGGGGGTAACTGTGGCGCATGTGCCGTACGTTTAATTTCTGGTGATGTAGAAGAAATTCAAGATCCCGCTTACGACACCCAAAAAGGTGAGATTTTAACCTGTAGCGTGATTCCATTAAACGATGTAGAAATTGAATTGATTTAAGTTATTTAGAAGTTTAATAACGTCTTTTTCAAGATATTAACAAACTCTACATACTAAAAAGCCCCGAATTAACGGGGCTTTTTTAATGCTGATTAAGACTTAAATTAGTTAAGTTTTTTCAACTCTTTAGCAGCAAACTTAGCTGGTAGAGGGATATAACCATCTTTTACTACCGCTTCTTGACCTTGCTTAGAAAGTACTAACTTAACAAACTCAGCAATAACAGGCTCAACACCTTTGTTAGGAGCTTTGTTTACATATACGTAAAGTACACGTGCTAGAGGGTAAGTACCGTTTAAAGCATTCGCAGGAGTAGCTGCTACTGCAGCTCCACCTTGTTTCTTAGAAAGAGGAACTGCCTTAACACCGGCTGTCTTATAACCAATACCAGAATAACCAATACTGTTTAAAGAAGCAGAAACTGACTGAACAACAGAAGCTGAACCAGGCTGTTCATTTACAGATGACTTGTAATCACCTTTACATAAAGCGTGCTTTTTAAAGTAACCATAAGTACCAGATACTGAGTTACGACCATAAAGCTGGATTGTCTTATTAGATAATGCACCTGTTACACCAACTTGCTTCCAGTTAGTCACATCTTCTTTGTCTCCACACTTACGAGTAGAAGAGAAAATTGCATCAACTTCAGGAATTGATAGTGCATTAATTGGGTTATCTTTGTTTACATATACTGCTAATGCATCAATAGCTACACCAATAGGAGTTGGCTTGTAACCATTCTTAGATTCAAACATCGCAATTTCTTTAGTTTTCATTTTACGACTCATAGGACCAATGTTAGAAGTCCCTTCAGTTAGCGCTGGAGGAGCAGTAGAAGAACCAGCTGCTTGAATCTGAATATTTACGTTAGGGTAAGTACGTTTAAATTCTTCAGCCCAAAGAGTCATTAGGTTAGCTAATGTATCAGAACCAATTGAAGAAAGGTTACCAGAAACACCAGAAACTTTTTGATAAGTAGGAAGATCAGCTGTTGCATATGCAGATGTTGTTGCAACTGAAGCTGCAAGACCCATAGCTAGAAAGATACTAGATTTTTTCATATTAAAACTCCAAAAATTAAATAAAATGAAACTGTTTGAATACGTGACAAAGTATAAAAAGCCTTCATAAAACAAACTTGACACTAATATGACAATTTCATGACAACCACTATGAGTAATTAATCTCATTCGTTCTGAGATATTTGCACAAGTTTGGGTGGAGATATAAAAAGAAGTCTTTAGATTTAGTCTGAAAACCACGCATAGTAGCTAGGTATTGATTGGATTGAATAAGCTCAAGATTGATAATATAAAGCCTTTGTTATAGATTCATGGGATTTAGCAAAAGCCTCTTTATAAAAGCCTAAATGCTAATGAGCCAAACTCAGTGGAAATTCACACCTAAAGGTACTGCCTTTGCCAAGCACACTCGTAATTTGTAAAGAAGCATTATGCTTTTCTAAAACATGCTTAACAATGGCCAACCCTAAACCAGTACCTCCTGTGACGCGAGAGCGGTCTTTATCTACTCGATAGAAACGCTCCATTAAACGGGGAATGTGTTCTTGCGAAATTCCTAAACCATTGTCCTCTACTTCATACACCAAATGTCGTTTAGTACCAAACCAGCGAACATAAATATTCCCCCCATCTGGCGAGTAACGAACAGCGTTGGAGACTAAATTCATAAAAAGACTTTTTAACGGTTCGGGATAACCATACATTTCTAGGGATTCGTCCACCTCAAAGAAAAATTGATGCTTACCAGCACTCAATTGCTTAGCATCTATTTCAAGTTGCTTTAATCTATCCGGTACGTTTATTTTCTCTTTTTCTGCGGTAATCGACTCTGATTCAATTGTTGATAGAGCAAGTAAGTCTTCAATTATCGATTGCATTCGATGAGCCTGAGTTTGCATATGCTCAAGCGGTAATTCCCAATGTTCTTGATGCTCACCTGGGGTATCAAACATCACTTCTAAATACCCTCTAAGGACCGTAAGCGGGGTTCGTAATTCATGCGAAGCATTCGCAATAAAATCTTTTCGAATCTGAGCTAACTGATAAAGTTCTGTAATATCTCTGACAACCAATAATTTATGGTTTTCAAAATATGGAATAATTTGCATCTCATAGGTGCGAGAGGGACGATAAGACGAATTGACGGTTAAAGGTTTAGTAAAATCATTTTTTTTTAAATATTCAACAAATTCAGGCTGTCTTATCACAGATGCAATTCTGCTACCTTTATCGTGAGTTCTAATACCCAATAATGATTTAGAAACACTATTAAACCACTCTATGCGATTGTGTTTTTCTAAAGAAACAACCGCATCAGGAATAAGCATAGAAGCGGCTTTAAACTGTTCCGATTTGTAAAGATTTAGGTCAGCATGTTTTTCTAAAGCTCGTTGCTTTTTAGAGACTAGATAAGTGAGTTCACTCCAAAAACCGGTCACCGGTGGATGTCTATTTTTTAAGCGACTATCCATCCATTTTTCAAATTGTCTAATACTCCATAACTGGCGAGCAATGTAAGATATGATAAAGATAAAAAGTGATAGCACCCACTGATCAGTTACTAATGCAAACAAGAGTAACACGCTAGCAGTGCTTACAATCCAGGTTAATTCACGTTTTATGCCATTAGATGACAAACGTTATTCCTCTACGACAGAGAATCGGTAGCCTGAACCACGGATGGTTTGTATATAGTTAGCTACTTGGGTGGGCTCAAGTAACTTTCTTAAACGGCGGATATGAACATCAACAGTACGTTCCTCAACCACTACATTTACCCCCCAAACCTGGTCTAGTAATTGCGCTCTAGAATAGACTCTATTAGGATGAGACATAAAAAAATGTACTAGTTTAAATTCTGTTGGCCCAAGCTTAATTTCTGCATCAACAACATAAAAACGATGAGACTTTAAATCTAACCGCATATTGCCTGTAATAAGTTCATCGCCTTTCGACTGATCAGGTGATTGACGTCTCAATAAAGCTTGTATTCGTGCAACTAAGGCTCGAGGAGAAAACGGTTTGATAACATAGTCATCTGCCCCAGAATTAAAACCTTGAACTTGGTCTTCTTCTTCACCACGCGCAGTTAGCATAATAATGGGAATATTTTTTGTTTTATCATTTTGACGTAATCTTTGAGCTAGGGTTACACCTGGCGTACCAGGCATCATCCAGTCAAGCAATATCAAATCTGGAATTTCTTCCAAAACCAATTTCCAGCCATCTTCAGCATTGCTCGCTTCGCTTACACTAAAGTCAGATGAGGTTAAAGTGAATTTAAGCATGTCACGTATTGCTGCTTCATCCTCAATCACTAATATTTTACTTTGACTCAAAAGTTACTCCAAAACTTGTTTTATTAACTTTTATCTTCTTCAGCCTTATTTAAAAAGTCATTTAGCTTTTCAGAATTCACATTACGTACATGCTCACCCTCAACCAAGTAAATAATACTCTCACAAACATTAACAATATGAGCTGAAACACGTTCTGCAGAACGAATTGAAACTATCATTTGCATGATATATTCAGCTAATGCATCAGAATTATTGTTTAAAGACTGTTGAATTTCAACTAAAGCTTTCGCTTTTATTGCAGAGACTTGATCTTCATACTCAATGATATCTGATAGACCATTTATATCTAACTCTGCAAAGCTCGTCAATACCTTTTGCAACATAGCTCTGTCAAAATCAAGAATCTGCATTAAATAGTCATAGGCTGGTAAGGTATTACAAGGTACTTCATCTGTTTTAGACATTTTAATGGCTAATTTAGAAGCATTAACCGCTTCATCACCAATACGCTCAAGATCAACCGCAATGCGGATTGCACTCACTACTAAACGTAAATCAGATGCTGTCGGTTGCTGTCTCGCAAAGACGCTTGCACAAAGCCGGTCAATTTCAACTTCTTCTTTATTAACAATTCTATCCAGTTGCTTGATTTTTTTGGCTAAGCTTTTGTCTTCACACTTAATAGCTTCAACCGCATTTTCAAGTTGTTTTTCTACCAAACCACCCATTTCTAAAACCTGATTAAAAAGGTCTTCTAAACTAGCATTGTATCGTTGCGATATATGAGATTTAAACTCTGTTTGTTCCATTTTATTTCTTCCTAATCTTTAACTAAAACACTTTATAAAAACTAACGAATGTAGAATTAAGTGGTTAAATTAGCCATAACGTCCTGTGATGTAATCTTCAGTGCGTTTTACTTGAGGATTTGTAAATAGACTATCCGTATCGGTATATTCGATTAAGTCTCCCATATACATAAATGCAGTGTAATCTGATACTCGAGCTGCTTGTTGCATATTGTGAGTCACAATTAAAATTGTAAAATCTTTTTTAAGTTCAAAAATAAGTTCTTCAATCGCTAAGGTAGAAATAGGATCTAATGCAGAAGTAGGTTCATCTAAAAGTAAAACTTTTGGTTTAATGGCAATGGCTCTAGCAATACATAAACGCTGTTGCTGCCCACCAGACATACCCAATGCATTCTCATCTAAACGATCTTTAACTTCTTCCCATAAACCAGCACCTTTTAATGCCCACTCAACAGCTTCATCAAGTGTGTTTTTATTTGTAATTCCCTGAAGTCTTAATCCATAACAAACATTTTCATATATCGATTTTGGGAAAGGATTTGGTTTTTGAAAAACCATACCTACACTACGACGTAAAGCCGATATATCCATGCTTTTTGAATATATATCGTCACCATGAAGGGTCATTTTTCCTTCAACCCTTACAATATCTATCAGGTCATTCATGCGATTAAAGCAACGAAGCAGAGTTGATTTACCACACCCTGATGGGCCAATAAAAGCCGTTACGCGATTTTCAGGTATAAGCATATTAATCTTATTAAGCGCTTGCTTAGCACCATAATATAGATCTAAATTTTCAACTTCAATTGAAATCTTTTCGCTCTCTAAAGACAATGATTGACTCTCTCTATCGACTGAGATTGATAAACCTTTTTCACTCATAATAATTTCCTCATTTAATTGATTTAATATACATAAACCAACACATAGTATTTAAATAAGATTTAATTGATGATTCATGACACTTACATCAATTTGAATTTTTAATATTTCTTAAAAGCCCTTACACCAATGAATAGAACAAAATAGAAAGCCGTTCTAATTTTTGGTCTTTACTCAATGTAATATCAGTTTAATTAGTGTTCTAAAGCCTTATATTTCTCACGTAAACGGTTACGGATAGAAATTGCACCAATATTTAATCCAACAATAATAATGACAAGCAATAATGATGTTGCATATAGCAATGGCTGCGAAGCTTCTACGTTAGGGCTTTGGAAACCAACATCATAAATATGGAAACCTAAATGCATAAACTTACGATCTAAATGAAGAAATGGGGCAATTGAATCAACCGGTAATTCAGGAGCAAGTTTAACCACACCAACCAACATTAATGGCGCTACTTCACCCGCAGCTCGTGCAATAGCTAAAATAAGCCCTGTCATAATTGCCGGAGTCGCCATTGGTAAAACGATTTTCATAATGGTTTCAAACTTGGTTGCTCCCAAGGCCAAACCACCCTCTCTAAGCGAACGTGGAATACGAGACAAACCTTCTTCTGTAGACACAATCACAACGGGTAAGGTTAACAACGCCATGGTTAATGCCGCCCATAATAAACCAGGAGTTCCAAATGTGGGGCTAGGTAAAGCATAGTCATAGAAAAGCTCATCTATTGAGCCCCCTAAGATATAAACAAAAAAGCCTAAACCAAAAATACCAAATACAATTGAAGGAACTCCAGCCAAGTTATTGATTGAGATTCTAACAATTCTTAACATAAACCCATCTTTAGCGTATTCACTCATATAGATAGCTGCAATAACCCCCATTGGAGTTACAAAGATAGTCATCAGTAAAACCATCGTGATGGTACCAATCATGGCAGGGAACACCCCCCCTTCGGTATTGGCTTCACGCGGATCGTCTAATAAAAAACTTTTAACCGAATGGCCGAAAAAACCAATCTTTTCAATAAAGTTCATATTATTTGGTTGCCACAAACTCACAATCTTTTTAAGTGGAATCGTCAGTTTTTGACCGCCACTAATTTCAACGGTAATACTTCCAAAACCATTTAATTGCTTATATAACACCGCAGTTTGTTTTTGAAATTCCTTAAATTGTGTTTGTAATAATGAACGTTCCTCATCAATTCTTGCAGCATCTTCTGGTGTGAATTCATTCTTTAAACGCAGTTTTTTCTCTTCAAAACGTAGTTGCTCAATTTCATAGTTAACCTTACCAATCTCAATTTTTTCGATATGGCGAATTTGTGAGCGTATTTCGGTACTTTTATCTACTTGTTGGTTAATTAACGCTAATAAATCATTTTGATTATTTAGTGTTTTTTCTCCAAGTTTCGCACTAATAAGGTGTCCATAAACATTACCGTATTCATAACGTTCTACAACTAAAACATCTTTGGATAGTTTATCTACTCCACCATCGAGAACATTACTGTTAACCCATCTAAAATCAATACCATAAACATCACGGTTACCCACTTTGAAAAGATATTGATCAACCGGTGTTTCCACTCCTGAAATGGGGTCAGTTGCATGTCCGGTTTTTTCATCATGAAGTTCTCCAACAATAGTCTCTTTTTGACCATTTTGATCTAGATGAACTTCATAAACCGCGTGTGGCCAAAAGTGTATCCCGCCTTTGTAGGTAATCATTCCCATCAATCCAATGACTAGAACCACACTGATACTAACCATGGCCGAACTCATCCATATCCAGTGTTCGCCTTTGTTAAACCATTCTTTCATCTCAATGTCTCCTATAATGAACCATATTTACGGCGCATACGTTGACGAACAACTTCCGCTAAGGTATTAAAAATAAAGGTAAAGATAAACAATACCAGGCCTGCTAAGAATAAAACTCGATAATGTGAACTTAAGACTTCTGCTTCAGGCATTTCCACAGCTAAGTTAGCTGATAGCGTTCTCATCCCTTCAAAAATATTCACTTCCATTAATGGGGTATTACCTGAGGCCATTAACACAATCATGGTCTCCCCCACTCCTCGTCCAAAACCAAGCATGATAGCTGAGAATATACCCGGACTTGCGGTAGGTAAAACCACACCCACCAAAGTTTGCCAGCCACTCGCACCTAGGGCTAAAGAACCATTAACCAGATAACTAGGTACATTGTAAATAGCATCTTCCGTTACAGAAAAGATTGTTGGAATTAAAGCAAACCCCATTGCAAAACCAATAACCATTGCGTTTCGTTGGTCAAAATCAATACCTGCTGATGCTGTTAACCAGTGACGCATATTGCCATCAAACATAACATTTTCAATAGGACCACTTAACTGCAAGGAGAACCAACCTAAAAAGATAATCACCGGCATCATTAAAACAGCACGCCTGCCTACCGGAATCATTAAGCGAATATTTTCAGGTAACCTTGACCACATATAACCAAATAAGATAATACCGACGGGTAAAACGACTAATATCGCAAAAAAGCCTGCCAAGTGCGTCTCCATATAAGGAGCAAGCCAAAGTCCTGCAAGAAAACCTAAAATAACAGTTGGTAAAGCTTCAATCATCTCTACCGAAGGTTTTACCCATTGACGTGTTGCTTTATCCATAAAGAAAGCAGTATAAATTGCGGCTAAAATCGCAATCGGAACTGCAAATATCATTGAGTATAATGCCGCTTTAATTGTACCGAAGGTTAAAGGCATTAAAGAGAACTTAGGTTCAAAGTCTGAACTTGCTGATGAAGACTGCCAAGTATAAGTTGGCTCTTCATAACCTTCATACCAAACTTTGCCCCACAAACTTTTAAATGAAACATCAGGGTGTTCATTATCAATTTCAAAATGTACTAACTGACCATTAGCCGATTCAACAATGGCCCCATCTGCTCGTGGTGAAATCGTGACCATTCCAGCCGCTTGACCCTCTACCACTGAGCGAGAACCTAAGTTACGTTCAGATGTTGAATGAAGTAGATGAAATTGGCCATTTTCATCGGTAGCTGCAAAACCTTTACGAGCCAATTCTATCCCAATTGATTTAATGGCCGATTCAGACACTGAAAACTTACGTATTTCTTTTAAGGAAAATTCATTTTGCTCATCACGAACAGGAAACCATTGATATATATTTCCCTTATCCGTTCCTATCATTAAAGAATAGTCACCTAATAAAAAACGAATGACTGTTGGCTTTTCACTATCAGCTAACAAACTAACATGCTGTACTAGGCTTGGTGATTCTAGATTAGAAATATCATAATAATCAGTTGTGCCTTGTTTAGAAATCAGGTAAAGATTTCTTCCACTGGTATCAATTTTCAACCATTTAACATCGCTAGTAGTTGAAACCTTAGATTCACGATCAAGCTCTAAAGTGACATCATCGGTTAGCATTGACTCAGTTTTAGTGTATTGTTTTATCGCTATCTGATTTGAGCCTTTAACTTGATAGGCTATGCGAACTTCAGAATCAGAGCTTTTAACCGCTAAACTTGTAATTTCTGTATCTGTCACTTGTAACGGTTCTTCTCCAAAAGGATAAGTGACTTCTGGCGTAATCGTTCTAACATCATTTGGATAACTTACTTTATAACCATATTTAGCAAAAAGTATTTGACCACTTGAAAGCCCCAAAGCGATGATGTGATCAAGTTCATTAACAACGGTAAAAGAAGTGATTTTTGCACCATTCAAAGGTAAAGCATCTGTAAAGTTAATTTCACCATCCGCAAGGGTAAATCCAATCAACTTACCTGATTGAGTAAATCTTATTGCCGAAGATTGATATTCATCTACACCATAATAAAGTGACTTTTCTACTGTTCCACCTGGTACTGAATAACTTGTGTTCTTTTCAATGGTAGGTGGAATAAACAACGGTATAACCACATACATTAAGAAAAACATAATGAGCAAAACAGCAAAGATAACACTGATTCCGCCTGTTGAGATCCCGTATTTTGAAATCGTATTCGCCATATTCCTACGGCGAATACGCTTTTCAAACGCTGGGCCACTTAGAACTGCGTCTAACTTATTTTGAATTGTTGTTGACATAAAAATCCAACCTTCTTTAAGAGCGATGCTTTTCACATTAAGCAAAGTAAAAACTAACCTTAAGTGAATCCATATAAATAAATTTATGAAGAATATTAACAAAGCTATATGACGTTAAAATGACATTAAATTTTATTTGAAAAAATTAAGCTTTATCTTTGTCATAAAACTGTAATATTTTAATGGCATCAATTTAAAAAATAAGACTTAAATGCAATTCAAAACCTCATTTTTGCACCATACCTTTCATTAGCATGCACCAAAAAAATCTTTTGAAAACCAAAAATCTCACCCATAAATTCATCTAAAAATGTCAAGCCATTGAAAACTAAAGAAATTAGAAGATTAATAAAAATAATTGGAATACTGGCACAGTTCACGCTATTATCTCTTCTGTTAATTTTTTATTTTCACAGCTGAAAAAAGGACTAAAAAATGCCACAAGCTATTTTAGATATGATCAAAGAGAATGATGTTAAATGGGCAGATTTACGCTTTACTGATACACACGGTAAAGAACAACACGTAACCATCCCTGCATCAAAAGTAGACGAAGATTTCTTTACCGATGGTGAAACTTTTGATGGTTCATCAATTGAAGGTTGGAAAGGCATTAATGATTCAGATATGCTATTAATCCCGCAAACTGACGGCGCATATCTTGACCCTTTCACCAATGATTCTACTATCATTATTCGCATGATGATTGTTTCTCCAGCAACAATGGAATCATATGATAAAGACCCTCGCGGTATTGCTAAGAAAGCAGAAGCTTACCTTTCTTCTACTGGTGTAGCTGATTCTGCATTCTTTGGTCCTGAACCTGAATTTTTCATCTTTGACAACGTTCAATGGGGTGAAGACATGTCGGGTTGTTTCGTTAAGTTAGATTCTGGTGAATCTTCTTGGGAAGCGGCTCGTGAACTTGAAGGTGGAAACATGGGTCACCGCCCTTCAGTTAAAGGTGGTTACTTCCCTGTTCCTCCTGTAGATCAACTACACGAAGTTCGTGCTGACATTTGTGCCATGGCAGAAGCAATGGGACTTGAACTTGAAGCTCATCACCACGAAGTTGCTGCTGGTGGACAGTGTGAATTAGCCGTTGCTGGTAACACGCTTACAGCTAAAGCTGATGAAGTTCAGATTCTTAAATATGCTGTGCACAACACATGTCATGCACTTGGTAAAACAGCGACATTCATGCCTAAACCAATTGTTGGTGATAACGGTACTGGTATGCACATTAATATGTCTTTATCTAAAGGTGGTAAAAACATCTTTGCTGGTGATGTTTACTCTGGTCTTTCTCAAGAAGCACTATGGTACATTGGTGGTTTAATGAAGCATGCTCGTGCACTTAACGCTTTTACTAACCCTGGTACAAACTCTTACAAGCGTTTAGTCCCTGGTTTTGAAGCTCCTGTACTGATTGCTTACTCTGGTAAAAACCGTTCTTCTTCAATCCGTATTCCTTACGCTCCTTCAGAGCGTTCACGTCGTGTTGAATTACGTTTCCCAGATCCAACAGCTAACCCATATCTAGCATTCGCTGCTTCATTAATGGCTGGTCTTGACGGTATTATTAACAAAATTGAACCAGGTGAACCTTCAGAGAAAGATCTATATGACCTTACTCCTGAAGAAGAAGCTGAATACAACACAGTATGTGCTTCTTTAGAAGAAGCTCTTGATGCTCTTGATGAAGATCGTGAGTTCTTGAAAATGGGTGGTGTATTCTCTGACGATGCAATTGATTCATATATTGATCTTAAAATGGAACAAGTTACACGTTTACGTGCAACAACTCACCCTATTGAGTTTGACATGTACTACTCAGCTTAATCCTTCTGGATTAACCAAAAAAACCTGCTTTTACGCAGGTTTTTTTATAGCTACCAGGCCTGGTAACTTTCTATTTTATCTTCACTTTAATCACGTCAAAAACAAATCATTCCAAACACTTTTAACCGCTTTACGGTTTTCTACAAAACTGTCATTTGAAACCAAGGGGTTTTCGTTTGCCAAAGCCATTCGATGGTATTTTTCACGGTAAACTTTGTAAGCTTCTGTTAACTGCGAGACAGACTCTGCAGAGAGCAACTCAAATTTAGCAACCACTTCTAAAATACGAACATTATCAGTATAAACGGCTAATTCAGGATATTTATTTGCATAAGACAATACTAAAAACTGCATCATAAATTCAATATCCACAATACCGCCTTCACCCTGCTTTAAATCAAAAACGGAATTACTACTTTTATCCAATGAATCTTTCATTTTTTGGCGCATTTCTACAACACTCTGCCGAATAGAATTAACCTCTCTAACCTGAGTTAAAAAGGTGGTTCTAAAAGAATCAAATGCATTAACACTTTCATCATCACCCACTACAGCTCGCGCTCTAACTAACGCTTGATACTCCCAGTTCCATGCTTTGTTTTCAATGTATTGCATATAACTATTAAAATCGGTAACCAACATGCCTGAATTACCATTTGGACGCAAACGCGTATCCACTTCATAAAGTCTTCCAGAAGGCATTACCGTAGAGAGCAAAGAGATAACCTTTTGCCCCATTCGTATAAAATAAATCGCATTATCTAGTGTTTTTCCATTAGCATTAATGGTCTGCTCACTAGAACCCACACCTTGATATACAAAAACTACATCCAAATCAGAGCCAAAACCTAACTCTAACCCGCCAAGCTTTCCGTAACCTAAAACCATAAAGGGGTTTCTAGGCGAATTAACCTCTAACCCACCGGGCAATCCACTACGCTTTTGCATTAATTGCCATGCAAATTCTACACTTACATTAACCACCGCCTCAGCAACCCAAGTTAAATAATCACTGACTTTCATTAAAGGTAAGTGCCCCATTAAATCAGCAGCTGCAACTTTAAAGACTTGTGCATGACGCCATTGACGCATTTTATCCATAAAAACTTCTTCGTCTAAACCTGTCTCTTGCAACAACGCAAAAGCCTGACTTTGCAAGTCATCTTTTCTTAAAGGTGAGTAAAGCTCACATTCATCTAATAGCTGATCTAATAAAGCAGGATATTTAACTAACATCTCAGTCAACCAAGCACTTGCTTCACACAACCCAACTAGATGCTCCAATGCCTCCGAATTTTCTTTGATCAACACAAGGTAAACACTTCGTTTAGCAATAGATTCAACTACTGACAGCACTCTTTGCAGGGTAACTAAGTTCATATTAGGTGAAATTAACGCTTTTAATATAAAAGGCATAACTTCATCTAAGCGTTCAATCCCCTCCTTGCTTAACGTTTTTATCTGACGTGATGTTTTAAAATCATTTAAGGCTTTTGCTAAACTCTTTGCTAAATCTTCAGCTACCCCTAAAGCCTCTAACTCATGCCAATCATTAAATTCACTTGACCATAAAACACTCATATCATCACGCACGTCACACTCTTTTTCTTGTGCAAATACAGCCTTAAATTGTGACTCAACAAATGCCCTATGCTCATTTAAAACCGCATAAAATGCCGAATAATCATTAAACCCCATTGAATTTGCGAGTAAGCATTGCTGACTATCATTTGTTGGCAAACTATGAGTTTGCTGATCTCCCCACATCTGCAATCTGTTTTCAGCCGTTCTTAAAAACCGATAGGCTTCAACTAAATTTTCATAAACATCATTTTCTAAAAACTCATGCTTATTCAACACCTTAAGTGTTGGCAATAAAGAGCGTGTTTGCAGCATTTTATCGCGACCGCCATGCACTAACTGAAAGGCTTGGGCGATAAACTCAATTTCTCTTATTCCTCCAGTGCCTAACTTTATATTGTCGACCATGCCTTTTTTAGCGACCTGATCAACAATCATCTGTTTAAGTTCACGCAATGAATCCATTGCACTAAAATCAACATAACGGCGATAGACAAATGGACGCAATATCTCAAAGAGTTCCTCTCCCTTGTTTTTATCACCCGCCATTACTCTAGCTTTAACCAGGGCATAACGTTCCCAGGCTCGACCATGTATTTCATAATAATGTTCTAAACTTGAAAAGTTTACAGCGAGAGGCCCCGCATCCCCAAAAGGCCTTAAGCGCATATCGACACGGTAAACAAATCCATCATTAGTTACCTCTACTAATGATTTGTTTAGTGCTTGCCCTAAACGAATAAAAAACTGATCATTAGAAATATTTTTAGCTCCTCCTTCTGTCTCCCCCCCTTCTGGGTAAGTAAAAATCAAATCAATATCTGAAGAAAAGTTTAATTCTTGTCCACCAAGTTTCCCCATCCCGATAACTATCAATTTTTGGGGTTCACCAGATTCACGACCTATGGGTGTTCCGTAGCGATGACAAAATCTTGCATAATGCCAATCTAAGGCTGCGCTCACTAATGCATCCGCCAATTCTGAAGTTGCAGAAACCGTTTCCACCAAAACAGAAAGTTGCATTAAATCCCTAAGAGCGATGCGCCCCATCATCCAATTACGTTGCACCCTTAGATGCTCTAATAATTCGGCTTCACTTTCAGCAGAAAATACCTTGCTGTAGACTCGTTCATACAAAGAACCTTGAGCCCAGGTTTCTTCATAACTAGAAGACTCTAATAAATCTGGATAACGTTGGGTTAACCTCTCAACAAAGGGAGACCAATTGAGCACTTTTTCAATTGAATGAGGCATTTTTTACTCCATTAAAATGTTTTTATGAATATAGCAATGAGCATTAAATAAAATTTAATAAAACTTCTGCCTTTTGGTAAATCTACCAGGCCTGGTCGTTTAATATCAACCTTAAGTGATTTGTAAAAACTGTTACAACCGATATATATACAAAATCGTTTTACGCGAATCCGACAGCTCCCAAACTTCACTCGGCTCAACTCCTGGAACGGGAAAACTGTTTGAAACAAATATGGACCCGGGATGCATCTCTTCTTTAACCTTTTCCCATAAACGAGGCATCGGTTCAGGAGACAAAAAGGCATAAACCACATCGTAATAGGCTAATTCTGTTTTCCACATATCCATTGCAAAAGTTTGACCACCTCTTAAAAGGGTAACTAACTTTGAAATTAAATACGGTATAGGAGCGGTTTCCACGCCATGTGATTCAGCAACAGGTTTCTGCTGAGACATATAAGCCACATTCCCTCCTAAACCACATCCCAAATCTAAAAAGCGCTGTCTTCGTTTCTTTTTGACTAAATTGCTTAACGCTTGACGAGTTGTATCATTAGTTAAATAAAGTGGCACTCGCTCTTTAAATGCATTAGAAAACACCAGCCAAACCACAACAAAAATAACCAGTGCCCAAATTGGGTCAAAATTAATTAACATGCCAGCATAAAGCCCGACAGGAATAAAAAACTGTATCCAACGCCACCAGCAGGGCAATCCTAACTTACAACTAACAAGAGCAGCTAAAGAACCCTGAATCAAGATTAAAACCCAATAGGGGTAAGGCGGTGAAACTAATAGCGGCGCTAAATACACTCCTAGTGCAATAACCAGTAAAACCATCCCTTGAATCAATAAAGCTAAAACTATCTTAGGTAGCCTTTCCAACACCTCATCTCCTTTTGCACCACTAACAACCATAAGCGCACCAAACTAAACCATAAAAAACCAAATAAAACGTAAAAATATCTAAATATTCAACATAACATATTGTTTTATATATTTTTTATAAAAAACGGCACACAAGTTGTTTAATAGAATCTGAACATTATTTTATTAATATATCCGAGAGGTTAGTATGAAACTGGTAGTTGCAATTATCAAACCTTTTAAACTCGATGACGTACGCGAAGCACTTCATGATATTGATGTGCAAGGTATGACTGTAACAGAGTCTAAAGGTTTTGGCCGTCAAAAGGGTCACACTGAAATCTATCGCGGTGCAGAGTACGCGATTGAATTTTTACCAAAAATCAGATTAGAAATCGCTGTTAGTGATGACAAATTAGATGGCGTAATTGAAGCGATTAGCGCTTCAGCAAAAACTGGAAAAATTGGTGACGGCAAAATCTTTGTCATGCCTCTAGAACAAACTGTCCGTATTCGTACAGAAGAAACTGGCGACATCGCTCTTTAAGAAAGGAAATTATTATGGAACAAGTACTACAATTAAGTTACGCGCTTGATACCTTCTACTTCCTAATGTCTGGTGCATTAGTAATGTGGATGGCCGCCGGATTTGCAATGTTAGAAGCCGGTCTTGTGCGCTCAAAAAACACAACAGAAATTTTAGCAAAGAACGTTGGCCTTTTCGCCATCGCTTGTATTATGTACATGTTAGTAGGCTATAACATTATGTATCCTGGTGAAGCAGTAAACAGCTTCTTCCCTGGAATTAGCTTCCTAATTGGTGGCGATAACGCTACTGCATCAGTTATTGCGGGTGGAGATGATGCTCCTTACTATTCAGGTATGTCTGACTTCTTCTTCCAAGTTGTATTCGTTGCAACTGCTATGTCAGTTGTTTCAGGTGCCGTGGCTGAACGCATGAAACTAATGGCCTTCTTTGCTTTTGCTATCGTTTTCACCGCTTTCATTTACCCAATGCAAGGTTTCTGGAAATGGGGTGGCGGATTCCTAGATGGTTTAGGCTTCCTTGATTTTGCAGGTTCTGGCGTTGTTCACATGGCTGGTGCATCTGCTGCTTTAGCGGGAGTATTGCTGCTAGGTGCTCGTAAAGGTAAATATGGCGCTAACGGTGAATCTCGTGCGATCCCTGGTGCTAACCTTCCTCTAGCTACGTTGGGTACTTTCATCCTTTGGTTAGGTTGGTTTGGTTTCAACGGTGGTTCTGAGCTTAAAATCTCAAACGTTGATGAAGCAAATGCGGTAGCAATGGTATTTGTTAACACATTGATGGCCGCTGCGGGTGGTGTAATCGGTGCGTTACTAATGTCTAAAATCAAATTTGGTAAAGCTGACTTAACAATGATGCTTAACGGTGCGCTTGCTGGTCTTGTAGCCATTACTGCTGAACCTCTAACTCCTACAGCTCTTGAATCAACTTTAATCGGTCTTGTTGGTGGTCTAATCGTAGTATTAGCTATCCTATTCATTGACAGTAAACTAAAAATTGATGATCCAGTGGGTGCTATCTCTGTTCACGGTGTCGTTGGTATCTTTGGTCTAATCGCAGTAACCTTCACTAACCCTGATGCAACTATCGTTGCTCAGTTAACAGGTATCGGTGTGATCTTTGCATGGGTATTTGGAACAAGCTTAATCGTTTGGGGAGTCATCAAAGCGGTTATGGGAATCCGAGTTACTGAAGAAGAAGAATACGAAGGTGTTGACCAATCTGAATGTGGAATGGAAGCCTACCCTGAGTTTACAAAATAAACTTAATGTCTTAAAAAACTAATAGTGTTTATCTAAAAAACACAACTCCTCAATGAGTTAGTTTAAACCCCGCCCTAGCGGGGTTTTTTTATATCTAAAATTAATAATAATCACGCCTCACATCAAATTAAATACACTCTAATTCAATCACAAGACATCAAGAATAACACTTCTAAAAACAGTAAAAATGAGGCACAATAACGTTAATATACTGCGGTTACCCAATAACCACTCATAACAACCATTCATTCAATTCACGTCAAGAGCCTCACAATGAAAACAATTCAAATAAAAATGCTTTTTAAAACTCTAGTAATTAGCAGCTTACTTTGCATGCCACTTAGCATGGCACATGCCTCTGATGAAGCTGAAGGCATGACTTACTCACCAAAATATAAGCAATTTGAGGCGCCTCACGAACACGTACCACAGTACTTCACTATGGACAAAGTTGTTGTAAACTTTCGCGGGGAAGGTAAAGCTAAGTTTCTAGCAGTCGATTTCAAATTTATGTCTTACTATCCACAGGTAGTGGAAACAGAAATGGAATACTTACGTCCCATTCTTAAAAATGATATCGATCGTGTATTACGCAACCAAACTTATTCAAAACTAAAAACCCCAACTGGACCAGATGAATTGCGTGCTGAAGTATTAAAAGTAGCAAGAGAAATTTTAGAAAAACACGACATCTACCCTGACCTTTTAGAAGATGTTTACCTAGACAGATTTGTAATGCAATAAACGCATTTTCAAAAAAAAGCCCCAAATAAGGGGCTTATTATTCTTTTCGCTTTATTGACATTAAATTGTAAACACTAATTTAACAACTAAAAAACCAACCTACCAGGCCTGGTAGCTTAATTATTTAAGCAATAAATGCTTATAAATTCCGAATCTTATACAACCACTTTAACCAAATCATTTTTAAACTAGGCTTAACTTCAATTGGGTGGTTAAACCTCAATAACACCGCATTTTCCTCTGGACTATAAAGAGGGTGATGTTTCCAATCCATTAAATCCTCATAAGAAAACCCACTATCCAATGCAATTAACTGCCAAGGAAAGTTTTGTCTCTCGTCAGGATTAACCGCTTCTGGCCCATTATCCATTATTTGCAATGCAATTTTTTCTTCAATAAACACTGTTTTGGCTTTACCAGACTCCATCCAAATCCTGACAGTTTCACCTTTTTGCAACAAAGTTCCGTAGGGTAAAAATTGATAAGTTGCTTCTAAATTAGAGACCGCATTATCAACTAAAGGAGGCCCTTCTGGAAACTTAAATTGGCAATAACCACCTGAACAACAAGACATTTTTACTTTCCCTTTGATGTATATAAGCGTAAGATAAACATATAAATAATTAATTTGGAGATTTTATCATGGCTATCGATGGTTATTCCCCTATTACATCCAGTTTATACTCACCAAGTATTTCTTCTGCTACGCAAAACATGGCGAGTGGTCAGCGCATCAATCAATCTGCAGATGATCCTGCCGGTCAAGCTATTGTTAATGCTTTTAATACTCAGATTAACACTCAAGATATTGGTGTGCAAAATGCAAATAGTGGCATATCTTTATTGCAAACCGCTGATGGAGCGAGTAGCTCAATTACCTCTTATTTACAAAGAATGAATGAACTTGCCATTCAAGCATCTAATGGTACCTTAAATGACTCTCAACGCAACAGTCTGAACCAAGAGTTTCAACAGAACATTCAAGGCATCAATCAGGTCACTGAATCGACATCTTTTAATAATCAAAATTTATTAAACGGTGAAATACAAAGTTTAAGCATTGCGTTAGGAGACTCTACTTCTGATATTTCTCTCCCAAACTTAAGCAGTGATGGTTTATCTATTACTGGACTTGACATTAGTAATTCATCTGGGGCGAGTTCAGCATTGAGCAGCATTAGTACCGCCATAGAACAAATTGGCACACAACGAAGTCAATTTGGCGCACAACAAAATGGTTTAACCTCTGCAATAGATAATATTCAAAACCAAAATATAAGCGCTTATGCTGCAAGAAGCCAAATCAATGATAGTGATTACGCTCGCTCAATGACCGAGCAAGTTCGCTATAACATACTTCAAGATAGCGCTATTGCAATGCAGTCACAAAACAATCAATCCAAGGCTTCTGTATTACAGTTACTTAACAGTTAAATAGATGTTCCTCTCTCCAAAAACCTACGGCAGTTTTATCTGCCGTTTTTTTATTCCTATCAGTGTTAACTCCCCTCTCTATTGAATGTATCATTTTAAAAAGTTAACCCCCTCTTTCTTCCCCACCTTATTAGCTAGATTTTTCATCAACAAACTAAAGTTAGTTAAGACATCCCGCTATCTGATTGTTATAATCACGCCTTATTCATTTTAAAAATTTACAAGCAGATTAAGACTTCTATGGAAAAGCATTTCGACCCCAATACAATCGAGACTAAATGGTATCAAACCTGGGAAAACCAAGGGTATTTTAAACCGCAAAAACCAGATGCTGAGCCTTACAGCATTATGATTCCGCCACCAAACGTGACGGGAAGTCTCCATATGGGACATGCTTTCCAAGACACCATCATGGATATCTTAATACGTTATAACCGAATGAAAGGTAATGACACTTTATGGCAACCGGGAACAGACCATGCAGGTATTGCAACGCAAATGGTTGTAGAACGCCAATTAGCTGCTCAAGACCTAACTCGCCATGATTTAGGGCGTGATAAGTTCATTGAAAAAATCTGGGAATGGAAAGAAGAATCTGGCGGCACCATCACCAAACAACTGCGTAGAATTGGGGCTTCTCCTGACTGGAGTAGAGAACGCTTCACTATGGATAATGGATTGTCAGAAGCTGTTAAAGAAGTCTTTGTAAAACTCTATGAAGAAGACCTTATTTACCGTGGTAAACGTTTAGTTAACTGGGATCCAGTTCTACACACAGCCGTTTCTGATTTAGAAGTTATTTCTGAAGAAGAGCAAGGCCATCTTTGGCATATGCGCTATCCTCTCACCGATGGTTCTGGTCATTTAGTGGTCGCTACGACCCGACCTGAAACCATGTTAGGTGACCAAGCCGTTGCCGTGCATCCCGATGATGAACGCTACCAACATCTAGTGGGTAAAACCATTACCCTGCCTTTAGTGGGAAGAGAAATTCCAATCATTGCTGATGACTATGTTGATTTAGAGTTTGGAACCGGTTGTGTAAAAATTACACCCGCTCACGATTTTAATGACTACGAGATGGGTAAACGTCACAACCTACCAATGCTTAACATTCTTACTGTTGACGCTGCCATTAACGAAGAAGCGCCGGAAAAATACCAAGGCCTAGATCGCTATGAAGCCCGTAAACAAATTATTGCTGATTTAGATGCACTTGGCTTAATGGATGAGATTAAACCTCATAAACTAATGGTTCCTCGTGGAGACCGTTCTCACGCAGTAATTGAACCTTTTTTAACAGATCAATGGTATGTAGCGGTAGAGTCTTTAGCTAAGCCGGCTATTGATGCAGTGAAAAATGGTGACATTGAATTTGTACCAAAAAACTGGGAAAACACCTACTTTGAGTGGATGAATAATATCCAAGACTGGTGTATTTCTCGTCAAATTTGGTGGGGACACCGTATTCCTGCTTGGTATGACAACAATGGTAAAGTTTATGTTGGACGAGATGAAGCTGAAGTTCGCGCTAAAAACAACTTAGCCAGTGACATTGAGCTGAGCCAAGATAATGATGTTTTAGACACTTGGTTTAGTTCAGCTCTTTGGACATTCTCAACCTTAGGCTGGCCAGAAAAAACTCCGGAATTAGAAAAGTTTCATCCAACTTCCGTTTTGGTAACGGGTTTTGACATCATCTTTTTCTGGGTAGCTAGAATGATTATGATGAGCCTGAAATTTACAGGTGAAGTACCATTTAAACAAATTTATGTGCACGGTTTAGTTCGTGATGGCGAAGGCCAAAAAATGTCTAAGTCAAAAGGTAATGTATTAGACCCTATTGACTTGATTGATGGTATTGAACTTGAAGACCTGGTTTCAAAACGTACTTACGGCATGATGCAACCAGAGAAAGCGGCTCAAATCGAAAAATCAACACGCAAACAATTTGCAGATGGAATCCCGGCTTTTGGTACCGATGCATTACGATTCACATTTGCTTCTTTAGCATCGACAGGTCGCGATATTCGCTTTGACATGAACCGTGCTGAAGGATACCGTAATTTCTGTAACAAATTATGGAATGCAACTCGCTACGTTCTCATGAATACTGAAGACTTTGACACCGGTATTGATGAATCTTTAGAGATTGAACTTTCTTTAGCTGACCAATGGATTACTTCACGCTTGCAAGAAGTAGAAGCAGAAGTTGCAAAACATTTTGCAACTTATCGTTTTGACTTAGCAGCAACCGCACTCTATGAATTTACTTGGAACGAATATTGTGACTGGTACTTAGAATTAGCCAAACCTATTCTAAACAAGGACAGTTCTGAAGCGGCTAAGCGTGGAACTCGTAAAACCTTAGTGAAAGTATTAGAAGCATTACTTCGTTTACTACACCCAATTACACCATTCATTACCGAAGAAGCATGGCAAGCCGTAGCACCTTTAGCTGGTAAAAACGGTGAAACCATCATGCTTGAGCCTTATCCTGAAGCGGATGAGAGCAAAATTGATACGAGTGCTATTGCAGAATTAGAATGGGTTAAACAATTTATTATTGGTGTGCGTAAGATCCGATCTGAAATGGATATTGCCCCTAGTAAAGCCCTTGAAGTTTTACTGGCCGGTTTAAATGAAAACGACCAGGCCTGGTTAAATAACAACCAAGTCTTCTTAAAGACATTAGCTAGACTAGAAAGCATTACGGTTTTAGAAGATGAAGCCAATGCACCAGAATCAGCCGTTGCGTTAGTCGGCGAAATGAAAGTATTAATTCCTATGGCCGGATTAATTGACAAAGAAGCTGAACTCGCTAGACTCACTAAAGAGATGACTAAGCTTCAAGGCGAAATTAAACGTTTAAGCGGTAAATTAAACAATGCTGGATTTGTGGCTAAAGCTCCAGAAGCCGTTGTAGCGAATGAACGTAAAAAATTAAGTGATTATAAAACTGCTCTTAAAAATTTAGAGGCTCAAAATGACAAAATTCAGCAACTTTAAGCTTGGAACACTCAGTATTCTATTAGCGACGACTGTCGCTATAAGTGCTCCTGTCAATATCGCACAGGCTGCTCAAAAAGGTTATACCAACTACATTAGTGATTCTATTAAAGTGCCTGTAAGAAGAGGCGCAGGCTATAAGTATAAAATATCGCGCATGCTTAAGTCTGGCTACCCAGTAAAAATATTGGAAGTCAATAAAAAAGGCTGGGCGAAAGTACAGTATCAACACTCAGGAAAAACTCACACGGGCTGGCTACCAACGATTCTTTTACAAAACCAACCGGTAGCAATAGATAGATTAGCGACACAAATCAAGAAAACAACCGAGGTTGAAGAGAAATACAACACCCTTGAACAAGAGCTAACGACCTTAAGAACGAGATTTGAAGAAACCGATGCTATTTTATCTAAGACCAAACAAGAGAAGTTTGAACTCGGTAAAGAGCTAGAACGTTTAAAAGATATTTCTAGCAATGCCGTTGAACTAGATCAGCAAAACCAACAAATGAAAATGCGCCTAACGCAACTTGAGAACCAAAATGCAATTATGAAAGAGCAGATTGATCAATCTGATGACTCTGTAAAACGCCAGTGGTTCTTAACCGGTGGTGGAGTATTATTATTAGGTTTGATTTTGGGTCGCTTCTTTAGACCACCTGGAAAACGTAAAAAATGGGGTGAGTTGTAAATTGAGACCTTTGCAATTGCCTCACATTAACCACTCAAAATAACACCATTACAAAAAAGCCCTCAATTGAGGGCTTTTTTTGGTTCTTTTTTTGGTTCTTTAGGGTAGCCATATTTTGTGATTGATTATCCAGTATTGTAAAAATTAACCACGACGACACAGAGGCACGAAGATAAAAAAATAAATAAAAGCGATTAATTTACAGGGTCTAATTTATTACGTTTAGTTTGATTATTCGTTAATTTAAGTTGGTATTAGATATTAGAAATCTTCGTGCTTTCGTGTCTTCGTGGTTAAAAGATTTATTTAATCAATCATAAAACACGCATACCCATCCTTTATAGCGATAAATTTACGAGTCACTAAGCACTTGTAGTAGTTTTTTTGCAGGCACGTAACCTGGTAACAAAGTACCGTTTTCTAAAAGGATATTAGGAGTACCATTCACCTCAAATTCTTGTGCATATTCTAAATGTTTATTAATAGGGTTTTTACATTGAGTTTTATCAATCGCTGCACCATTCATCGCATCACTCATTGCTTTTTGTGGGTTTTTAGCGCACCACACTGAGACCGCTTTAAAATAAGAAGGAGACCCTACTCCCGCTCTTGGAAAACTAATATAACGAACATTAACCCCTGCTTCATTCAAAACGGGAATTTCTTTATGAAATTTTTTGCAGTAGGGACAATCAACATCGGTAAATACCGTAATAGTATGTTTAGCCTTATCTTTACCCTGTTTTGCAGGATAAATAATTAACGAACTTTCATCAATACCATCTAAAGCCGTTTTTCGAGCTTTAGCAACCGCTACTTTGGTTAAATTTTTACCCGAATCTAAGTCAATCATATTGCCATTTAATAGATACTTACCATCTTTTGACATATAAACAACTGTCAATCCCACTTTTACCTGATAGATACCCTGCACAGAAGTCTCTGTAATGGTTGCCTCTTTTACATCTCCAGGAACAATAGTTTGTAAACGTTTTAGGATTGCACTCGACTCATCAGTCGCAAAACTAACTGTAGAGGCACACAATAGAACGGTACCTGTTACCAAACCTAATAAGTTTCTGTTTTTTATCGATTTAAACATTGATTAAAGCCTTTATTGCTATTCTTAGAGACCTTTGCACGAGATAGGTGCGAAAGAAAAATGAGGTAAAATTTGCCTGATTGCGACGGAAAACGCAGGGAATAGCTAGCTATTCGCTAGGTTTTCAACAAAAATCGGGTGAATTTTAACCATTTTTACTCGTGCATACTCTCGTGCAAAGGTCTCTCTTAATTACTATGATTATAACCTTCACAAAGGTCTCTTAGTTTTTCTTAATGGATTTTAATGGGTTCTATCATACCTAAATAAAAGTAAATAAAGCCAAATAAGCCTGACTCAAACATGACAAAAATTATTAATTAACCGCGAGGGTGATGCTGTTGATGGAGTTTATGTAGACGCTCTTTAGCAACATGAGTATAAATTTGAGTAGTTGATAAATCACTATGCCCTAATAACAACTGAACGGTTCTTAAGTCCGCCCCATGATTAATTAGATGTGTTGCAAAAGCATGGCGTAATGTATGCGGAGACAGATTGACATGTATACCTGCATCAAAGGCCAAATTTTTAATTCTATGCCATAAGGTTTGGCGTGTCATAGGGCGACCAATTCTTGAAATAAACAAGGTATTAACCCATTTATTTTTCGTTAAAACTGGACGAGATTCCTTTATATATTTCTCAAGCCACTCTATTGCTAACTCTCCTAAAGGAACAATACGTTCTTTGCTCCCTTTACCTGTGACTTGAACCAGGCCTGCTGATAAATTAAGTTGCTCAAAAGGCAATTCAACCACCTCTGAAACACGTAAACCACTCGCATACATCAGTTCTAAAATTGCCCTATCTCTTATTCCTAAAGGTGTGTACTCATCAGGAGAATAAAGCAAAGCCTCAACCTGAGCTTCTGTAATGACCTTTGGGATACTCTTTGGAAGCTTTGGAGCCCTAACAAGTGCGGTTGGGTCAGCATCAAAAAACTCATTACTTGCTCCCCATTGATAAAAACGCTTTAAGGTTGATAACAATCTGGCATTAGATTTTTCTTTACGGCCATCCTCTTGAAGAAACAACATAAAACTTTCAATACCTTCAGCAGAAATACCTTCAATAGTTTGATTGCAAATATCTTTTAACCAGGCCTGGTAGAGTTTTAAGTCTCGCTGATAAGCGGACAGTGTATTTGCACTTAGCCCTTCAGTTAGTTGCAAATAACTAAGAAACTCAGTGACTTTAGGATGGTGTAGAAATGTCTTTTTAGATTTTATTGCTTTTGCCATGTTCGATAGTATAGCGGAGAGGTGTGAATGCTTGCCAGATTATTCATTAACCCTATTGAGAAAATTCTGCATGAGAATAAATAGAGATAAAAACAAAAACGCCCCGTAATCAAAAGATTACGAGGCGTTTTATACAAGAAGCGAGAAGCGCTTTCGAAGTAAAACTTCTAAGCGACTACACTTCTTTATTATACTTTTTCTTTGATACGTGCTGCTTTACCAGATAGATCACGTAGATAGTATAGTTTAGCGCGACGTACAGCACCTTTACGTTTAACTTCAATGCTGTCAACTAATGGGCTATAAGTTTGGAAAGTACGCTCTACACCAACACCGTGTGAGATTTTACGCACTATAAAGTTAGAGTTAATACCACGGTTTTTCTTAGCAATAACTACACCTTCATATGCCTGAAGACGCTCGTTTTTACCTTCTACAACCTTAACTTGAACTACTACTGTATCACCAGGAGCAAACTCAGGAACTTCCTTAGTCATTTGCTCTGATTCAATGCGCTGAATAATATCGTTTTTCATTTTAAAACTACTCCAAATCAGAAAGTTTTCTTTCTGAATTTTATTTTATCCAACAATAACTAAATTCATTAGCCAGAGGTTGAATCCGAATTTTTACTTGTTTGTTCCAGAAAGTAAATCTGGCCGACGCTTTTGTGTTCTGGCTAATTTTTGCGCTTGTCGCCAAGCATCAATTTTAGCGTGATTGCCTTCTAGTAAAACAGAAGGAACCGTCATTCCATCCACCTCTTCAGGTCGAGTGTAATGCGGACAATCTAACAATCCGTCGGAAAAAGAATCTTGTTCTGCTGACTGGTTATGCCCTAATGCACCAGGAATAAGTCTTACAACGGCATCCATCAACATCATTGCAGGGAGTTCACCCCCACTCACTACAAAATCACCGATACTGATTTCTTCATCAATAGACGATTCAATCAATCGCTCATCAACGCCTTCATAGCGTCCACAAAGCAAGGTTAAATTTTTATATTGAGTTAACTCTGCTACTTTTTGCTGTGTAAGCGGCTGCCCTTGCGGGGATAAATAAACCACATGCGGTTTATCATCATTTTCACTCTTACACGCCTGTTCAATAGCGGTCAGCGTATCTTTTAACGGCTGATACATCATGACCATTCCTGGCCCGCCCCCATATGGACGATCATCAACCGTTTTGTGTTTATCTAAAGTAAATTGACGAGGGTTCCAGGTATTAAGCTGATAGAGACCAGATTGATTTGCTCGACGAGTTACACCTGATTCCGTTAATGCCTTAAACATTTCAGGAAACAAGGTAATGACATCAAATCTCACTTTCTGGCTCTTCCAATTCCCAGTCAACCACAATCTGTTTTTTGTCGGTATCAACACTTAATATGAATTGATCCATGACAAATGGAATCAATTCTTCATGCTCACCCGTTACACGTAAAACATCATGCACGCCAGTTTCTATCAAATCTTTAACCTTACCAATCACGGTGCCATCTTCCAACAACACCTGACTACCAATTAAATCAATCCAATAAAGTGAATCTTTGCGGTTTTTTAACTGCGATTCTTCAATCGCAATTTCACACCCCATAAATTCTCGGGCAACGTCTCGGTCATCTACTTTATCTAACTTGGCCACCAAGGTTTTTCCACCTTGCTGAACTTTTGAGTCAGTAATACTAACTTGTCGCCATTCGCCTTTGCATTTAATCCACCAAGGCGAATAACTTAGAATATTTTCGCGTGGGTCGGTATGAGAAAAAATCTTTACCCACCCATTTACACCAAAAATACCGTTAATCGAACCGACAATTAATTTATCTGCAGACATTGTTTAAAGCCTTACTTGTCGGTTAATAAATGATTAAGCGTTTTTTAGGATGCTTTTAACACGAGGGCTAACCTGAGCGCCTTGAGCTACCCAGTGATCAATTCTCGCCTGATCAACACGAATTTTTTCTTCATTTCCACGTGCAATAGGATTATAGAAACCTACTTGCTCAATGAAACGACCTGTTGCTGAATTACGTTGATCAGCTACAACCATTTTATAGAAAGGACGCTTTTTAGAACCACCACGGGCTAAACGAACTACAACCATTTTATTCTCCAAATATTTATCAGGCGATGAAGAGAAACCCTCTTCAACAATTTCTTCTATTAAGAAATCTCTTTGATTTCTTTACTATTTTCGTCCAAACATGAACGAGAAGCGGGATTATACAGAAGTTTGGTTTTTTATTCAAACCATAAACAAGATTATTTTTAACAAAATCATCTATTTGAAACCTAACTTAAGAGAGTGTAAAAAGAAAAAAGCCATTGCGTTAAACAATGGCTTTTTAAATATCTATGGTCTCAAGAGAGACCTAATTTTTACTTTGTTAAAGAATTAACGCATTCCTGGCGGCAGGCCACCCATTCCACCCATACCCGGTGGCAATTTACCGGCTAAGCCGCGCATCATATTTTTCATACCGCCGCCTTTCATCTTTTTCATCATTTTTTGCATTTGGGTAAATTGTTTTAGTAATTTATTAACATCTTGAACTGAGGTACCTGACCCATTGGCAATACGACGTTTACGAGAACCTTTAATTACAGCAGGAAATTGTCTTTCTTTACGAGTCATTGAATGAATAATCGCTTCTAAACGCTTAAACTCTTTAGCCGCCACATCTTCATCAACTTGACCGGCTAATTGGCCCATACCAGGAAGTTTACCCATCAGGCCTCCAACCCCGCCCATATTGTTAATCTGCTGAAGCTGCTCTAAAAAATCTTCTAAATCAAACGCTCCCGATTTTTGAACTTTTTTAGCGAACTTTTCCGCTTTCTTATGGTCAATCTTGGCTTCAGCTTCTTCAATTAAGCTTAATACATCGCCCATACCCAAAATACGACCCGCCATTCGGTCAGGGTGAAATGGTTCTAATGCATCCGTCTTTTCACCTGCACCAATAAACTTGATTGGCTTACCAGTAATTTCACGAATCGAAAGCGCGGCACCACCTCGAGCATCACCATCCGTTTTTGTCAATATCACACCACTTAACGGTAAAGCATCATTAAAGGCTTTAGCCGTATTAGCGGCATCTTGACCAGTCATAGAATCTACAACAAATAGAGTTTCACATGGATTAATGCTGCTGTGAAGTTGTTGCACTTCTTGCATCATTTCGTCATCAATGTGTAAACGCCCGGCGGTATCTAAGATTAATACGTCGGCAAATTGCTTTTTAGCTTCTGCATGAGCATTTTTTGCAATAGTAATGGGATCTTGGTCTGCTGATGATGGAAAGAAAAGCACATCAACTTGCTCAGCTAGAGTTTCTAGCTGCTTAATGGCGGCAGGACGATAAACATCTGCAGAAACCACCATAACCTTTTTCTTTTCACGCTCTTTTAGCCATTTAGCTAATTTAGCAACAGAAGTGGTTTTTCCCGCACCTTGTAAACCTGCCACCATAATGACCGCAGGCGGTTCGACATTAAAGTTGAGGGGTTCAGCTTCTTTTCCCATTACATCAGCAAGTTGTTCACGAACCACTTTAATAAAAGCTTGACCAGGATTTAAACTTGAAGAAACCTCTTGACCTATTGCACGCTCTTGAACTTGAGCAATAAAGTTTTTGACAACCGGTAATGCAACATCCGCCTCTAATAAAGCACGACGTACGTCTCTTAAAGCATCTTTAATATTTGATTCCGTTAAACGCCCTTGGCCACGGATAGCTTTAAAGGTTTTATTTAAACGGTCCGATAAATTGTCAAACATGAAAACTCCTGAACAGACTGAAATACTTTGCCACTACAAGCCACTAGAACTTAATTAACAGTAACTTATTTAACAGTAATTAAACTAACTTGAGACCTTTGCACGAGAGTATGTACGAGTAAAAATGGTTAAAATTCACCTGATTTTTGTTGAAAAACTTGCGAATAGCTAGCTATTCCCTACGTTTTCCGCCGCAATCAGGCAAATTTTACCTCATTTTTCTTTCGCACCTATCTCGTGCAAAGGTCTCAACTTAAAATTGAATCTCGTCATTATACCGGAAATACTAAAACGTAAATAGGTTTGAATATTGTGAGATTTTTGAATACGCTGATTACACGAAGGTTACATGGTGAATCACCCTTTAATTTTTCTAAAGAACTTGCCATAAAACTTGCTATAACTTCTTATTAATTGAATTTTCAATTACATAAAACAACTTCTACCAGGCCTGGTAGAAGTTAAATCAATCTTTTAAATCATAATTCGTATAAATTAAGCGTTAAAAGAAGCGTGCTATATCCTTGCTGTGAGTTACAATAATTGTTTATTAGAGACCTTTGCACGAGATAGGTGCGAAAGAAAAATGAGGGGAAATTTGCCTGATTGCGGCGGAAAACGCAGTGAATAGCTAGCTATTCGCAAGTTTTTCAACAAAAATCAGGTGAATTTTAACCATTTTTACTCGCGCATACTCTCGTGCTAAGGTCTCTTTAGATTTACTACTTATGATTATGACTAACGTTAGGGTTTGATATCAATGTTATCAACTGGAATTATTGCTGTACTGGCTAGCCTTCTCTACTTTTATGCCAGCTTTATTATTTGGAATAAAATTCAATCGCCAACCCAAATGGATATTCGGCCTAAAATCATTAAGATTATAATTGTTGCCGTTTTATTGCACGCTTACACATTAAGTCATTCACTTTGGTTAGACTCTAATATTATTTTTAATATTGGTAATGGCCTTTCTTTGGTAGCTCTTTTAGGTGCCGCTATTCTATTAGTTACGCATCTAAACAAGCCAACTGAAACACTAGGAATTTTTATATACCCTTTGGCCGCATTTACCACTTTGTTACCTTTGGCTATCAATTCCAAAATGCTACTACCGATAGAATTAGGTAGTCATATATTAATGTCCGTTGCCGCTTATAGTATTATGGGAATTGCCACTGCTCAAGCGATTTTATATGGTGTGCAAGAGCGCAACTTTAAAGCCAAACGTTTAACTAAATTAATGAAAGCGCTGCCTCCTCTACAAGTAATGGAAAGCACACTTTTACAGTTTGTTAAAACAGGTTTTATCTTTTTAACGTTTGCACTAATTAGCGGCGCCTTTTTTGTAGAGAACTTATTTGAGCAACACCTAATTCACAAAACGTTTTTTGCAATATTAGCTTGGCTGGTTTATGGCTTATTCTTATTTGGTCACGCTAAATATGGATGGCGCGGCCAAACCGCCGCCCGCTTTACCATTTGGGCGTACTTTCTATTGATTTTGAGCTATATCGGAACGGCTTTTATTCTTCAATTTATAATCCATTAGTTAGCTTTGCATTCTTTGCTTTTTTCAATAGCAATGAAAAGGTATAATTCCCTCTCATTCATAACCGATTAGAAAGACATTGAATTCTCTAGACATTTCAATCCTATTTGGGATTTTAGCTTTACTTATCATTCTATCTGCTCTATTTTCTAGCTCTGAAACCAGTATGATGGCGCTCAATCGTTATCGTCTAAAGCACCAAGTTAAATCTGGTCACAAAGGCGCAAAGCTTGCTCAAAAACTACTAGAAACTCCAGATCGCTTACTGGGTGTTATCTTATTGGGTAATAACTTTGTCAATATCTTTGCCTCTTCTATTGCCACGATCATTGCCATGAAACTTATTGGTGAGGCCGGTATTGCGATAGCCGCAGGTTTACTAACCATGGTGGTTTTAGTCTTTGCAGAAGTAGCACCCAAAACTTTAGCGGCACTCTATCCAGAAAAAATTGCTTACCCTGCCGCTTATGTTTTAACCCCACTATTAAAACTCTTATCGCCAATCGTTTGGCTGGTTAACTTTTTTGCTAATGGTTTTTTACGCATATTTAGAATTAACCTTAAAAATGCAGATGATGCACATGCATTAAGCCATGAAGAACTGCAGACGTTAATCTTTGAAGGGACCAGCCAGCTTCCTGAACAATATCGTTCAATGTTATCTAGTGTTCTTGAGCTGGAAAATGTGACTGTAGAAGATGTCATGATTCCTAAACAAGATATGTATGCAGTAGATGTAGACCAGCCCATTGAACATATTTTAAAAGCCATTCAAAAATCACCTTATACACGTGTACCGATTTACCGAGGTTCTTTAGATGAAGATTTAATTGGTATCTTAAACCTGCGCCGTGCTTTACCAGTATTAATGCGCGCTGAAGTCACCTTAAAAGATATTATTAAAATGATCCGCCCAGCTTATTTTGTGCCTGAAACCACCTCATTAAATGTTCAATTAGCTAAATTTAACTCTCATAAACGACGTATGGCTCTTATTGTTGATGAATATGGTGACTTACAAGGCCTGTTAACCATGGAAGATTTGTTGGAAGAGATTGTAGGTAAACTCTCAACTGACTCAAAAACAAAACAGGTTGAAGACACTATTGCACTGCATGACGATGGAAGTATGACCATAGATGCCTCTGAATTTATTCGTGATTTAAATAAAGGCTATAAGTTAAACCTTCCTACAGATGGGCCTAAAACGCTTAATGGGTTAATTCAGGAAGTACTTGAAGAACTCCCTTCTCCTGGCACCTGTATTAAGATCGATCATTACGTTCTTGAAGTCATGGAAACCTCTACCAACGCCATTGAAACCGTCAAGCTTTCTGTTCACTCACCCCTTAAAAGTAATAAGGCAGACCATGACTAACCAATCCACGTATTCTCACCCTTTTCAGCAAGAAACGGAATGGCAAAAGCTTCAGGCAGGCATTATTGCCCTAGCAAAAAAAGAAGTGCTTGCACGTTTTGAGCAAGTTGGTGCAGTTGAAAAAGATGATGGCTCTTTGTTAACCGAAGCGGATACTGAAATGCAAAAAAAGACCCAAAGCTTTCTTGCTGAACACTGGCCACAATATGCTTTTTTAGGTGAAGAATCCTCAACAGAAGAGCAAGAAACCGCGATGAATAGTCAAACAGGTTGCTGGATTTTAGACCCTGTTGATGGCACCAGTAATTTTGCTATCGGCATTCCCATCTATTCTGTGTCATTGGCTTTAATGATTGAAGGTAACATTGTAGCAGGCCTGGTATATGACCCTAGCCGAGATGAAATGTTTACCGCACGAGCTCAGCAAGGAGCTCAATTAAATGGTAAAAAACTCATTGCTAGTACTCCCAAGCAAAAACTTAAACAGTGTAGTGGCATTATTGACTTTAAACGTTTATCTCCAGAATTAGCCACTAAATTAGCCATAAACTCGCCGTATTCATCACAACGTAGCTTTGGCTCAGTCTGTTTAGATTGGTGTTGGATTGCGGCAGGTCGTGGTCAAGTTTATCTGCATGGCGCACAAAATATTTGGGATTATGCGGCTGGCTGGCTTGTGCTTGAAGAAGCGGGAGGGTTTAGCTGCGATTTAAACAATCAAACCGTGGTCACTCCTAAAGTGGTTAAACGTTCTGCCGTTGCGGCAACCACAAAAGCTCTATTTAATGAATGGAAAGCATATCTAGATATTGAGAGTTATAAATCCCATTAAAAACCTAAGTCTCTTTAAAAACCTAACTACCAGGCCTGGTTACTTTTTTCAGGCTTGGCAAAATAATCATTCGCACACCTTTAAGTCCCTTTAAACTATTTAAACCCAATCCTACCAATAATGTTTCCTTAAAAATTATCATGCAAAGTTTTTAATTCAAAAAGTTATTCAATAGTTATCCACAGGCAATCAATTTTAGTCAATGCCTTATTATGCAATTCCGTGACCCCATTTTTGTAATGCTTTTTTTAAGGCATCGACATTTATCGGCTTGGTTAAAAAATCATTCATACCAACCGCCATCACCGAATCATAACTCTCTTCATTTGAATTTGCCGTTAGCGCCACAATAGGAATGTGTTTTACCTCACTCTCAAGCATACGAATTTCTTGTGTTGCTTCTAAACCGTTCATTTCTGGCATCTGCATATCCATCAATATCACATCAAAATGCCGTTCAGAATCTTGTACCATTTCATAAGCTTCTAAGCCATTATTTGCCAATTCAACGCTGTGGCCTAACTTAGTTAAAATAGTTTTAATTAAAAATTGGTTAGGCAAGTTATCCTCAGCAACTAAAATAGACAAAGGTAGATCTTGATTAATTAAAGCATGATCTTCAAGCGTCTCGGTATTTTCAACTTCGTTAAAAGGGATTTCAAACCAAAAAACACTGCCTTTGCCTTCTTCGCTTTCGATACCGATTTGACCCCCCATCGCTTCAACCAGTTTTTTACTAATCGATAAACCTAAACCTGTGCCGCCAAATTTACGGGTTGTTGATGCATCTGCCTGAGAAAATTCAGCAAATAGTTTAGGGATATTTTCTTGTGAAATACCTATCCCCGTGTCTATCACTTCAAAACGCAAAGTATCTTGATTTGTTGGTTTTACATCGACTTTTACGCCCCCTTCAGAGGTAAACTTAATTGCGTTCCCCACCAGGTTAAGTAATATTTGTCTTAAACGTCCTTCGTCACCCAAATAATGAGTGGCTAATTCTTGTTTTAAGTTAAAGCCTAGCTCAATATGTTTGAGCTTGGCATTGGTTGCAGACATATCAATCACAGTTTGCAACTGTTGTTTTAAATCAAATGGTTGATGTTCTAACTCGACCTTACCGGCTTCTAATTTATTAAAATCTAAAATATCATTAATTAAATAAAGCAGGTGCTCACCTGAACGCTTAATCATCTCAACATGCGTCGCTAAATGCTCATCTAGATTTTCACTTAATAATAATCCCGAATTACCAATTACTGAGTTTAACGGAGTTCTAATTTCATGACTCATTACCGATAAGAAATCGGCTTTTGCTTTAGCCGCTGACTCAGCCAAAACACGTGCTTCTTTCAAATCGTCTTCCATCTGTTTACGTTCTGAAATATCTAATGCAAAACTCAGCAACCAAGTGTCGTAAGACTGGTTAACCTGTTTTACGTGCATTGGCACTTTACCCTGAAACATCCACAAAGCTTTATCCTTAAACTTAGCTTCTCTTTCTAACAACACCACTTCATCGCTATCTTGAATACGCTTATCTTCATTCGCTTGCTCTAGAGCAAAATCAATAGGGTAAATTTCAAAATCCGTTCTGCCAAGAACCTCGTTGCAATGTTTAGTAGTAAGTTTTTCAGCTTCTTTATTAAAGAAGCGATAACAACCTTGTGCATCTTTTACATAAATATAAATTGGCAATGCATCAATCATTTGTTGAATTAATGCTTCGCGTTGTTTGAGCTGAAGTTCAGTGTATTTACGCTCAGAAATATCAGTTAAGGTACCCGCTAAACGAATTGCTTTAGCCGTCTCCCATTGCGCTTGAGCCGCCATTGAAACCCATTGGTATTGTTGGCGCTCATTTAATACTCTAAACTCAAGCTGTAAGGGCCAATGACTCTCTAAATGCCCCTCTATACCTTCAATAACCTTATCAACATCATCTTTATGGATACGTTCAATCATCTGCTTATAAGTTGAACCCAAAATGTGGCTACTCACCCCCATCACTTCATAGGCATTTTGATTAAAATGAATAAAATCTGTCTCAATATCCCAGTCAAATACCCCAAACCCTGCTGAATCAATAATTAAAGAATAAACATCTGTTTTACTTTCGGTATTTGCCTTAGAAACATCATCTCCAAATAAGTCCGATGAATTACTTGTACTAACACCCGTTGTTAGAAATTGCACAAGCAAGCAGTCTTCATTCGGCGTTGCGCTAAAAGAGTAACTCTCTATCGCATTAGGAAGTTGATAGCTAAAAATTGAAGGCGTCACTTTTGACAAAGCATCCATTAACTCTAATTTAAAGCGAGGGTTAACAGAAACATCAAATTCCCCCCAAAGTGATAAAGCTGCGGAGTTTTGCCATAACAACTGCCAAAGGCCATCATCATCGCGCTCAAATAAAGCAGTGGCCATCGGTAAATCGGTATAAAGAGTTTCTACATTATTTTGAAAGGTATTTTTTGACATAAGTAGTAAATCATTGAGTCAATTAATAAATAGGAATTATCTATTCTATTCTCTGTTTAGAAGTTTTGGGGTTATTTATGAAACTTTTTACACGCCACAAGGTCTTCTTATTAAGTTAAACAAATTTACTGGGAGCTAACATGAAAAATATCGCAATCAGCCTTCAAAAAATAATGGATAATTTACAATCCTTGAGTTTTCTGGCATCTCTTTCACTTAGACTTTATCTGTTTCCCATATTTTGGGTCGCTGGTGTTAATAAAATCAATAGCTTTGAAGAAACCGTAATGTGGTTTGGCAATACCGAGTGGGGATTAGGCCTACCTTTTCCAACTCTTATGGCCTCACTAGCCACTGGCGCCGAAATTGGTGGAGCGATATTGATTTTAATCGGGCTAGCAACTCGCTGGGCAAGCATTCCCCTTATGATAACCATGATAGTCGCTGCCTCCAGCGTGCACTGGAATAATGGCTGGCAAGCCGTACATGATTTAAACTCTCCATGGGCTAATGAAAATGCCGTAGGAGCCATAGAACGCTTAGATAAAGCCAAAGAAATTTTACAAGAGTATGGTAATTACGCTTGGCTAACCGAACATGGTAACTTCATCGTAAGCAATAATGGTATTGAATGGGCAGTAACCTATTTGATTATGCTTCTAGCTCTATTCTTTTTAGGTGGTGGGAAATACCTAAGCATTGATTACTGGATTCGTAAACGTTATATGAACCATTAACCGTAAAGATTACTTATAACTAAAAAAGCCCGTTTAAACTAAATTTAAACGGGCTTTTTAACCTTGTAAATTTAGAGTTACCAGGCCTGGTAACTCTAATTTAAGTTAGTTTATTAATACTTCCAAACTAATTGAGCACTAAAAATATCTACTGCAGCTTCATATGAACCCACTAAAGTGTTAGCACCATCAGCACTATAATTAACTTTAGTTTCATCTGCAAAAAGATGACTATATGCCACATCTAAATCCATTGATTTACTCATTTTATAACCTAAACCAACAGAAACCCATTTACGATCAGAATCAGGTGTACGAGGGCTACGATGAGTCTCATTCGACACCGGTGTTTGGTCAAAAGCAATACCTGTACGCAGTTTCATATCATCATTTAACTGGTAAATACCACCTACTGATAAACGCCAACTATCTTTAAAGTCTTGTTTGGTATCAGTAAAAGTCGTTCCACTTGCATCTTGAATGGTTAGTGAACCGTAGTCACTCCATTTTGTCCATGTCGCGTCTGCTAGTAATTTAATTTTTCTATTATAATCATGAGACACACTTAAACTCGCTGATGCAGGCAGATTAACAGTAGAAGAAACCTTACCATTGTTTGAATCAAGCACTGTAGGATAATCAATCGTACCTTTAGCATCTTGAGTTACGCTAGAACGATATGAAAAGCCAACATTAGTGGTATCTTTAGGCTTCCATAAAAAACCAAAATTATATCCGTAACCCCAGCTGTCTGCCTTTATTTTTACAGGTTGATCACCATCAGAACCACCTACCAATGCTGTATTAAATTCCTGCTCTAAAATCAAATCAACATATTGTGCATTAAGCCCAAAACCAAAACTTAACTTGTCATTTATCTTGCCGGCAATGGCTGGATTGATGTTAATCGTTTTTAAATTGGTTTCTGTTGCAACGTAACGCCCAGCCCAATCATCATCATAAGAAAGGTGTTGTCCAAACGGAACATTAATTCCTAAGCCAATATCATAATCACCAGCTTTACCTTTCCAGTACATATTGGGAACAAAACCAATTGTTGCTCCGTCATCACCAATACCTCCTGTAGGAACTTTAGTTGTGTATGAAGGCGGTGCTAACGAAAATGAACCATCATCAGTAAACTTAGCCTGTGGAGAAATAATGTGCCCACCAATAATCACTTGATGCCCTTGTATCTCAGTTAACCCAGCAGGGTTAAACCACATAACACTTGCGTCTTCTGCATTAGCGGCAGCACCGGCATAAGATAGACCTTGTCCACTGGCACTTTGTTCAATTAATGCAAAGCCAGATGCGCTGGCTGTTTGTGAAGCAAGTGCTAATAAAATTGCACCGGTTAGTTTATTTAATGACTTATTTAATGACATTTTTTCTCCAAAGATTTTAGCTACTTAAAAATTTTTCGCCATTCTAACAAGCTCTTACACAAAGGGATAATTGAAATTTATATCATCCTAATAAGTAAATTGAATTAGCAATTAAAAATAAATACGTTACCAGGCCTGGTAACCAGGATACTCAGAGCCTATCTAAAGCTTGTTGTAAACTTTTAACCCCAATAATTTCCATTCCAGGAATTCCACCTTTTGGTACATTCCCTAATGGCACTATGGCTCGTTTAAATCCGTGTTTTGAGGCTTCTATAATTCGTTCTTGCCCACTGGGTACAGGACGAATTTCTCCCGCTAACCCCACTTCACCAAAGACAATTAATTCTTGGGATAAGGGCTGCGCTCGCATACTCGATAAAATAGAACATAAAACGGCTAAATCGGCACTGGTTTCAGAGACTTTAACCCCACCCACCACGTTGACATACACATCCTGATCGCTCGCTTGAATACCGCCATGACGATGCATAACCGCTAATAACATAGCCATACGATTTTGGTCTAAACCAACTGTGACTCGCTTGGGTGCACCATAAGGTGAATCATCCACTAAAGCTTGAATTTCAACCAATAAAGGGCGAGAGCCTTCCCAAATAACCATAACAACTGACCCTGGTGCTGGATCTTCTCCACGCGAAAGAAAAATGGCCGATGGATTTTTTATTTGCTTCATGCCTTTTTCAGTCATGGCAAATACGCCAAGTTCATTTACCGCGCCAAAACGATTTTTTATGGCTCTTAAAGTTCTAAAACGACTGTCGGACTGGCCTTCTAAAAAAACCACGGTATCCACAATATGTTCTAAAACGCGAGGCCCTGCCACTTCACCCGATTTTGTAACGTGCCCTACAAGAAAAATGGCAACATTATTTTGTTTTGCATAACGTGTTAAATAAGCGGCCGTCTCCCTTACTTGAGAAACCCCGCCTGCCGCACTGCTCACTTCTGCCAATTGCATGGTTTGAATTGAATCTACCACCATCACTTTAGGGTGCTCTGTTTCTGATGCTAGGGTAATCGCTTCAACATCCGTTTCAGTAAATAATCTTAGATGTTCGTCAGGTAATTGCATCCGTTTTGCGCGCGATGCAACTTGTTGCAAAGATTCTTCACCCGTGACATATAAAACCTTATGTTGAGTGCTTAAATGGCACATAACCTGTAATAAAATAGAGGATTTACCCACACCTGGATCGCCCCCAATAAGCACGACTGAACCGGGAACAATGCCACCACCCAAAACACGATCAAGCTCTGACATACCTGATGCAATTCTTGGAACTTCAGCTAAATCAACATCATTAATTGATTTAACTTGATTCTCAGTTTCTCCTGAATATCCCTTTGAAGCACCAGCTGAACTTTTTTTTGCAGAACTTACCTTAAACTCTTTTAGCGTGTTCCAAGCTTTACAAGCTTGACACTGACCTTGCCACTGAGAACTTTCTGCGCCACAGTCGGTGCATACATAAGCGGTTTTAACTTTTGCCATTCATTTTCCCTGCTGATTAAGCGTTTAATACCCGGTCGTTGCTAAGCACTCTGAAAGAGTTCAGGTTACTTACATTGAAACCTTTTTCTTCAAAGTTTTAGTTATAACGGGATACCTGAACTATTACTTTAGCTAAAGTAAGCTATTCATAGTGGTAACGGCAGGTAATGATAGTAACCTGATTTGAATCAACTGCATAAACAAGGCGGTTAGACTCATCTATCCTTCTAGACCAAAAACCTGATAGGTTCTCTTTTAATGGTTCGGGCTTACCAATTCCATCAAACGGTGAACGCATCGTATCTTTAATAAGTTTGTTAATTCGCTTTAAGGTTTTCTTATCTTGGCTCTGCCAGTATTCATAGTCAGACCAAGCTCTTTCTGTCCAAGAAAGAATTTCAATCATCATTGAACAGTCCTTTTTGAACCGTTTTCCCTGTCCTATATTGCTCGATAGATTGTTTTAAATGAACGACATTTGCAGGGGATTTAAGCAAATGAACGGTTTCCATTAAGCTATTAAAGTAATCTTGTGACATCACTACTGCATTATTAGAGTCTCTGCGAGTAATGATTGTACAATCAGCATTATCAACCACTGAATCCAAGACGGCCTTTAAACTGTTTCTGGCTTCTGTATAGCTTACTATTTGCATAATAATTCTCCTTTTAAGAAAATTATATCAAACATGTTCATTATATTGTACATGTTTATTCGGGTTTTTAGACAATGTGAACTAATCAAGGTATTACAGAGAAAAAACGTGCAATATACGCACGATAATAGTAGTAATATATCAGATAAAAAAAACCCGCCAAAGCGGGTTTTAATAAGCATGGTTTGCATTAATGCTTAATATCGCGCCAGTACTCTTTCTTTAATAGATAGGTTAATAACAGTAGAACTAACAAGAAAGCAATCACTTTCCAGCCCATATCTAAACGTTGTAATTTAGCAGGCTCGCCCACATATTCTAAAAAATTAGAGATATCACGAGCAGCTTGTTCATACTCTTCAGGTGTTGCATGTCGCTGAATACCTTCTAAAACATTTGGCATAGCCGTGCCTTTTAAAACATGATTATCCCAATCACCTTTTTCATTTTGGTAATATTCAGTTAAAAAAGTATAGATATAATCCGTACCTTTTAAACGTGCCATTAACGATAAATCAGGAGGGTTTGTGCCAAGCACTTGCATTGCCACTCCATCCTGCATACGAGTTTCTACGGTGTCTACCACTCTATTCTGGCCATAAGCCATTTTTGACACCACTTCATCATCTGTCCAACCGATATCACGAGCAATACGGTTATAACGCATATATTTTACCGAGTGACAAGCCATACAGTAATTAGAGAATAAAATAGCTCCACGCTGTAAAGAATCTTGATCTCTCAGATTGTTTTGAGCCGGTTTTAACTCAATACCATGCCCTCCTGCGGCTTGAACCGTTGCAGTAAAAGGCAATATACATAAACTCAAAATAGTCAGTAATTTTTTCATTTATTGCACCCTCTCTGGAACAGGCTTGGTTTTTTCATTCTTAGAAGTAAAAGGTAACACTAAGAAGAACATAAAGTATAAAGCCGTAAAAATTTGCGCTAATTTAGTCAACTCTGGAGTTGCAGGTTGTGTACCTAACCAACCTAAGACAACAAAACTCACCACAAACATCGTTAATAATAGTTTAAACGATAAACCGCGATAACGAATTGACTTCACCTTACAACGATCTAACCAAGGCATTGCAAATAAAACAGCAATTGCTCCACCCATTGCAACCACCCCTAAGAATTTATCTGGAATAGCACGCAAAATCGCATAAAACGGTGTGAAATACCAAACTGGTGCGATATGGTCAGGCGTTTTTAGTGGGTTTGCAGGTTCAAAGTTAGGTGGCTCAAGGAAGTATCCACCACCTTCTGGCATATAGAACATCACTATGGCAAATAAAGTAATAAAGAAGACCGCACCCATCGAATCTTTAACCGAATAATATGGATGGAATGGAATACCATCCATTGGTAACCCTTTATCATTTTTAATTTTTTTAATTTCAACACCATCAGGGTTGTTAGAACCGACTTGGTGAAGTGCCACAATGTGCATAAAGACCAAAATCAACAAAACCAAAGGTAAAGCAATAACATGCAGGGCAAAAAATCGGTTTAAGGTAACATCAGAAATAATAAAGTCACCACGCACCCATAACGCTAAGTCAGGGCCAACCACTGGAATTGCACCAAATAGTGAAATAATAACTTGAGCGCCCCAATATGACATTTGCCCCCATGGAAGCAAATAACCCATAAAGGCTTCAGCCATTAATACTAAGAACAATAGCATTCCAATAATCCACACTAACTCACGCGGTTCTTTGTAAGAGCCATACAGAAGACCACGCATCATGTGCAGATACACCACAATAAAGAACGCTGAAGCTCCGGTTGAATGCATATAGCGAATTAACCATCCCCAATCTACATCACGCATAATGTACTCAATTGAGTTAAAGGCTTCGGCGGCACTTGGCTTATAACTCATGGTTAACCAAACTCCGGTTACCAATTGATTGACCAAAACTAACAGTGCTAGTGAACCAAAGAAATACCAAAAGTTAAAGTTCTTAGGAGCGTAGTATTCACCTACGTGTTCATTCCAAGTACTAACTAAAGGATAACGCTTGTCAAACCAAGCCAATAAGGTACCTTGCTTTGCTTTATTTTCTTTTTTCTCAAATTCTGACATTATGCTTCTCCCTCTGTGGCATCTTCACCAATTCGAATAACAGAATCAGAAAGATAATGATGTGGAGGAATTTCCAAATTAGTTGGGGCTGGAACTGACTGAAATACACGGCCGGCCAAATCAAATCGAGAACCATGACATGGACAAAAGAAACCACCCTGCCAATCAGCACCGACATCAGGTGAACCAATTGCTGGACGATAGAGCGGCGCACAACCTAAATGGGTACAGACACCAACAACAACTAGGTATTCGCTATTAATGGCACGGGTTGAGTTCTGACAATATTGTGGTTGTTCTGACTTTTCAGAAGCTGGATCACGCAGTTCTTGGTCAAGCGGAGCCAGACCGTTAATCATGTCTGGAGTACGACGTACAATCCAAACAGGCTTACCACGCCATGCAACCGTTAACATTTGTCCAGGTTGTAACTGGCTAATATCCGCGTTTACTGGTGCTCCAGCCGCCTTAGCTTTTTCGCTGGGTTGCCATGAGCTAACAAATGGTACGGCTAAAAATGTCGCCCCAGTTGCGCCGACTACCCCTGTAGCGCCCGTTAAAATTTTACGACGCTGAAGATTCACACTCGAACCACTTTGTTCTTCTGTCGACATATGATTGTCTTCCTATATATGCAAGCAAATTCTGTTTATTTTACCGAAGCTTTGGTATAACTTAAATCAGTATCTTCTTATATACTTATTAAATCTATTTAAATAGCCTATAAAAAATAAATTATTCTATTTATTTCATAGCGTTATTTAAACACCATTTATTATATTTTTTTTACTTTATGAAACCTTTTTACAGGATTTATACGATATTGACACCGAATTCACACCGGATTAGCAATATCTACAAAGATACACTCAACATCAAAGGTTTGTTGCAAGTGTTCGCCTAAGGCCTTTACACCGACTCTTTCAGTTGCATGATGCCCCGCTGCCAAGTAATGGATACCACACTCTTTGGCTAAATGAGTGGTTTGTTCAGAAACTTCACCACTAATAAAAATATCCGCATTCCAGGCAATGGCTTGGTCAATATACCCCTGAGCACCACCACTACACCAAGCAATCGTCTTTACCTTATCAGGCCCACCAGGCAAGTGTAACGGTTCACGCTCTAAGCTTGTAGTAACCGTATCAATAAATGTCTCAATAGGCATTTCTCTTTCAAGCTGACCGAGTCTTACCAGGCCTGGTTGTGGGGTAATATCTTCTAAATGCCACAACTTACCCAATTGAGCATTATTGCCAAGCTCTTCATGCCCATCCAGAGGTAAATGATACCCAAACAAATTAATGTCATTCTCTAGTAAGCTTTTAATGCGTTTCTGTTTAAATCCGGTAATGACTTCAGGTTCGCTTTTCCAGAAGTATCCATGATGAACCAAGATTGCATCTGCATCTAACTCTATTGCTTTATCAATCAGGGCTTGGCAAGCGGTAACCCCTGTTACAATCTTACGAATTTCACCCTTACCTTCAACCTGTAATCCGTTTGGCGCATAATCTTTAAAATCTTTAATATTTAAAGTCTCATTTAAATATTTGTGCAATTCATCTCGTAACATAAAACACCCGGCCTTTAATTTAAAGCCCTATCATAGAATTTAATTATTAGATTCAATAAAGTCAACTAATCATAAAGCAAAATTAATAAAAAAACCACCAGGCCTGGTAAGGCGATGGTGGTTCTCTAAATCTTTATAAGCGTTTTGCACGAGATAAATAAGAGATAAGTACGAACTAAAAATCAGCTGAACTTTAACCATTTTGCTCGTGCAGACTCTTGTACAGACTTTTGTGTAACGCTCTCAACTAATCCGTTACACGGAAACGTGCAGACATGGCATGAGCATTTAACCCTTCACCATCCGCTAAAATACCGGCAACTTTACCTAAAGTATTTGAGCCTTCAGGCGAACACATTATTAAGCTTGAACGCTTCTGAAAATCGTAAACCCCTAAAGGTGATGAGAAACGTGCCGTTCTTGAAGTCGGTAAAACGTGGTTAGGACCTGCACAATAATCACCAATTGCTTCAGCCGTATAACGTCCCATAAAAATGGCGCCCGCATGACGAATCTTAGGCAATAAGGCTTTTGGATCATCAACTGATAGCTCCAAGTGTTCTGGAGCAATCACATTAATCATATCAATAGCTTGCTCTTCGTTATCCACCACAATAATCGCACCACGATCATCTAACGCTTTACGAATAATCTCTTGACGAGGCATTGTTGGTAATAAACGATTCATGCTTTCATAAACCTTTTCTGCAAACGCTGCATCTTGCGTAACAAGAATAGACTGAGCATCTTCATCGTGCTCTGCTTGAGAAAATAAATCAACCGCAATCCAATCTGGATTAGTTTGTCCATCACAATAGACAAGGATTTCAGATGGCCCAGCAATCATATCAATACCAACCGTACCAAATACCATACGCTTAGCGGTGGCTACAAAAATATTACCCGGCCCTACAATCTTATCAACGGCTGGAACGGTTTCCGTACCATAAGCGAGTGCTGCTACAGCTTGAGCGCCACCTAAAGTAAAGACCGCATCGACTTCACAAATCGCTGCAGCGGCCAAAACCATATCATTCACTTCACCATCTGGTGTTGGAACAACCATAATCAATTTATCTACACCGGCAACTTTAGCAGGGATAGCATTCATAATCACGGATGAAGGATAAGCCGCTTTTCCACCAGGGACATAAAGACCTACACTGTCTAACGGTGTGACTTGTTGACCCAACATAGTGCCGTCAGCTTCTTCGTAATTCCAAGAGTTTTGAACTTGCTTTTTATGATACTCACGAACACGGTCAGCAGATAACTGCAATGAATCACGCTGATCAGCAGGAATGCGCTCTAAAGCTTCTTGTAAACGCGCTTTAGGGATTTCTAACTCTGCACCCGTTTTTAAGGTTAAACGGTCAAACTTAGCGGTATATTCTAAAAGAGCTGCGTCACCTTTAGTACGCACATTGTTTACCACTTCAGTCACAATATCGTTAACTGATCCATTAGAAACCGTTTCCCAGGCAAGTAAACGATCTAATTCCTCTCTAAAACCTTCTGCATTGGCAGATAAACGACGAATATTAAGCATTTTCTTTCTCTATCACTGTTTTAAACTGTTGAATAATAGTATTGATTTGATCAAATTTTGTTTTATAAGCGTGCTGATTCACAATTAATCGTGAACTAATATCAGCGATATGCTCCATAGGAACTAAACCATTTGCCTTAAGGGTATTTCCTGTATCCACTAAGTCAACGATACGGTCAGCTAAATCAATTAACGGAGCAATTTCCATTGAGCCATAAAGTTTAATTAAGTCAACCTGCTCGCCCTTTTGAGCGTAGTAAGCTTGCGCTGATTTAAGGTACTTGGTTGCTATCTTTAAACGATGACCATGAGGTTTTTCCACTTCAGGTCCAGCAACCATTAATCGACATTTAGCAATTTCTAAATCTAAAAGTTCAAATAAGTTATGACTTGGAGCTTCCATTAAAACATCTTTACCGGCCACACCAATATCCGCTGCACCATGCGCAACATAAGTTGGCGCATCGGTTGCGCGTACAATCAACAGACGTACATTTGGCTGGTTAGTCGGTAAAATTAACTTACGACTTTTACTTGGATCTTCTAAAGGTTCAATACCAGCTGCTTCAAGAAGCGGCAAAGTATCTTTATAAATACGCCCTTTAGATAGCGCAATGGTTAACTGATCATTCATAACTTAAATAAACTTTTATAATTTTAATTTGGTTTTTTTTGCACCTTAGAGTTACCAGGCCTGGTAAGTCTACATTGCAAAAACTCAATAATATCTAGAGCGTTTTATTTTCTTCTAGTTTGATATTCTTCTAATTTGATAAACGATAAATATGAGCGCCGACTTTATGGAACTTTTCTTCGATTAGCTCATATCCACGGTCAATATGATAAACACGATTGACGACCGTTTCACCATCTGCCACCAGGCCTGCCAAAATTAAACTGGCTGAAGCTCTTAAATCAGTGGCCATTACCGGCGCACCTTTTAGTTCTTTAACGCCTTTAATGTGTGCGGTATTGCCTTCAACCGTAATATCTGCGCCCATTCTTGCTAGCTCTGACACATGCATAAAACGGTTTTCAAAAATAGTTTCTTCAATGCTTGATTCACCATCTGCTAACGCATTCATTACCAAAAACTGTGCTTGCATATCCGTTGGAAACAATGGATAGGGATCGGTAACAATATCAACAGGCTTTAACTGTCTATCAATCATATCTAGAGTAATGGTATTCGCCGTAGTGGTGACTTCTGCACCGGCTTCTTTAAACTTTTCTAATACCGCACCTAAATGGCTTGGGTTAACTTTAGTGACCGTTAATTTACTTTGGGTTACTGCGGCGGCGGCAAGATAGGTGCCCGCTTCAATCCGGTCTGGAATAACTTCATAATTCACACCGTTTAAACGTTCAACACCTTCAACCACTAAGGTATTTGTACCAATACCACTAATCTTGGCACCCATTTTAACCAAAAACGTTGCTAAATCGGTTACTTCTGGTTCACGAGCAGCATTTCTTAAAGTAGTAATACCATCAGCAAGTACTGCCGCCATCAAGAGGTTTTCAGTACCGGTTACGGTTACTGGTTCCATTGAAATATCAGCACCCTTTAAGCGTCCGTTTGATTTAGCAATAATATAACCTTGCTCAACATCAATTTTGGCCCCCATTTTTTCCATTCCATGAATATGAATATTCACAGGGCGAGAACCAATCGCACAGCCTCCAGGTAAAGAGACTTTTGCTTCACCAAAACGAGACAATAGAGGCCCCAAAACTAATATTGAAGCACGCATCGTGGTAACGAGATCATAAGGCGCTTCTTTAATGGTGACGTTTGAAGCATCAACTTCAATATTTAGCTCTTCATCAAATAGGATATCAACACCCATTGAGGCCAATAACTGAATGGTCGTGGTAACATCCATTAGATGGGGAACGTTAGATAATTTAACAGGCGTTTCTGCTAACAAACAACCCATTAAAATAGGTAATGCCGCATTTTTTGATCCAGAAATTTCTACACTACCAGAGAGTTGTCCCTGACTTTCAATTACAAGTTTATCCATAAATACGACTTTGTTTTCTATGCTCTAAATTAATACTTTTTTCGCGACTTTAGTCTAGCTAGTTCCTTAAAGGGACAATGCCTAACTAAACTACGCTATTTTAGTTTTTACAGATAAAGCGTGCAGTTCACCCGTTGCAAATTGCTCTTTAAATATATCAGTTACCATACGTTCACGTTTTAAAAGACTCACTCCTTCAAACGATGGGCTAGTGACTACAATGGTAGAGGTACAATCCGCACCACTAAACTCAACGTTACTATTGGGAATAGTAGCAAGAATCATCTCTTTGATCTTTTCCGGTGCCATATTTCTATATCTCTAAAATTTTTATTGGCGTATTTTAACGCCTTTATGCAATAAAATCAGATTTATCGCAGAAACCAAAACCACAAAAAAGATTGTGACACTTAAACTTAAATAAACCGATACGTCTGACTGCTGAAAAAATCCGTATCTAAACCCATCAACCATATAAAAGAAGGGGTTAAAGTGCGATGCTTGCTGCCATATTTCTGGTAAACCATGAATAGAGTAAAACACCCCACTTAAAAAGGTCAAAGGCATAATAATGAAGTTTTGAAAAGCCGCTAATTGATCATATTTTTCAGACACAATTCCAGCAAGCATACCCAAGCCGCCCATCATTGCAGCGCTTAATACGGCAAACAAAATAATCCAAACAGGATCTAACCAGGTCAAATCAAACCAAATAGCCCCTACCATTAAAATACCTAAACCGACTGCAATACCACGCACAACGGAAGCCGCAATAAAGGCTAAATAGAGTTCAAATGGAGAAATTGGACTTAATAAAACAAAGGTTAAATTTCCATGCATCTTAGATTGAATAAGACTAGATGAAGTATTTGAAAAGGCATTTTGTAAGATAGCCATCATTACCAGGCCTGGTATTAAAAACTGACTATATGACAGACCCGAATAGGTTTCTATTTGAGAGGCGATAACCTGCCCAAAAACCAATAAATACAATAGCGTTGAGACCACTGGAGCAAATACCGTTTGAACAACAACAGAATAAAAACGGCGAACCTCTTTAACAAATAAAGCCCAAAACCCAGTGAAGTTGAACCCGATTAGATTCATCATTATAAAACGCTTCATTACGCCATTCCCTCCGAGGTTAAGTCTAAGAACACCTCTTCCAAGGTTGCATCACGGCTACTAACATCCGTAACATCTAACCCCGCTTGTGCCATTAACCCTAAGGTTTCTGTCATTGAAGACTCTTTGTCCACTTGAAAAACAAAACCGTTAGACTCTTTTTCTACCAAACGCTCAGCTAACAGGCCTGGTAAGTCAATTTCGGGATTAGCCACATTAACACGCAAGTAACGATAGGGGTGTTGTGAAAGCAATTTCTGAGTATCATCTAACGCTTTAATTTCACCATGCTGCATAATGGCAACACGATCACACAAAGCTTCAGCTTCTTCTAAATAATGAGTGGTTAAAATAATCGTATGTCCTTGCTTGTGAAGCTCTTTAGTAAAATCCCAAAGGGTTCTACGTAAGTCAACATCCACACCTGCAGTTGGCTCATCTAAAACTAAAACTCTAGGTTTATGAACTAACGCCATAGCAATTAAAACTCGACGTTTCATTCCTCCAGAAAGCTGGCTTGTATTGGAGTTTGCTTTATCCGCTAAAGCTAATCTCTCTAATAACTCATTAATCCATCGGTTTTGTTCAGGCCCTTTCATACCAAAGTAACCTGATTGCAATTCTAATAATTCCTTAATGGTAAAGAAGGGATCTGCAATGAGTTCCTGTGGCACTAATCCAAGAAGTTTTCTGCTGTCTCGGTAACCGTCAATCACATCAAAACCTTGAACATGAATACTACCTGAAGTGGGCACAACTAAACCTGACATGGCATTAATCAAAGTTGATTTACCTGCGCCATTTGGCCCTAATAAACCAAAAAATGCTCCTTCTTCAACATCGAAACTCACACCTTTTAAGGCTTGAAATTCGCCATATTTTTTTACGACTTGATTAAACTGAACGGCTAATGACATTTAAAACCTTTTGTTAAGCGTGCTAGAGAACCTTGCACAAATTAATTCTACCCGAAGAGACCTTTGAACCTATCTCGTGTTTATGCCTTTGGGTGCAAAGATCTCTCTAAACTAAAAATAGGACCTCAGTCCTATTTTTATGTAAGTACTCGTGAGTTTAAAATTCGATTGAATCAGTTATAACTGAACTCATTCTCTAAATCGTATAAATTAACCAATGTTTTTAGATCTTCAGGCAAATCGATTATCGTTAATTGCTGTTCGGTATTGGCTGACCAAGACAACAATACGGCCAAAATAGCGCTATCCGCTTTTCTGACTTTTGAAAAATCGATCTGTTTAACGGGAAGCTTAAACCAATTTTCTTTTTTTAGCAGGCCTGGTAATACATCAATGGTCAATCGTTCAGGCAGACGTATTAACCCTTCTGAAGCATTCCATTCAACTGAGCCAATTGAAACAAACTGACCTATCACGACGACACTTTTCCATTAAATTCAGCATTTTTCTGCTGCATTTCAGTAATCACTGTATCCAAACCTTTTCTTGAAATATCTGAACCATAAGCCTTACGGTAACTTAACAACATACTAATGCCTTCAACGGCAACGTCATAAAGCATCCATTTATTATTCTTTTTGTTCAAATAGGCGCGATAAATAACATCTGATTTATTCCCATCAGACTGCAATACTTTAGAGGCCACCGTCACTCTGCCAGGTTTTTCCTCACGAGCAGGTGCAACGTCAACTGAATCAATATTTAATTTCAGCAAACTTTGCGAGTAAGAACGAATTAAGGTATTTGTAAAAGCATCTACAAAATCTTTCTGCTGACTTTCAGAAGCTGAACGCCAATATTTACCCATGACATAACGTGCCATTTTTTTGGTATCTAAATAAGGTAAAACATATGCCGTTGCAAACAACTTAACTTCTTGAGGGTCGCTCTCTAGTTTTTCACGGTTGTCGTTTAATTCTGAAATCACTTTTTTAGATAAAGATAAAACCATTTTTTCCGGGTCATCTTGTATGATTTCACTCGCTTGAGCTTGAGCCGTTCCCATAAAGAAAAAGCTCACCCATAGCATTAACAATACTTTTTGCATATTTATACGAACAAACGACATTTACTTATCTCCACCTTCACTAAATTTAACCAAAAACTGACTTATCAAATCTTCTAAAACCAAAGCAGATTGCGTTATTTCGATCTCGCTGCCATTTTCTAAATAGTCCTCTTCTCCACCAATATCAATACCTACATATTGGTCTCCGAGCAGACCCGAAGTGAGTATTGATGCAGAACTGTCAACCGATAGTTCATTATAATTTTGATCAATCTTCATCGCCACTTTGGCTTTAAAAGATTTAGGGTCTACTGTGATAGAGGTGACTCGCCCAATCACTACACCACTCATTTTTACCGGAGCACGAACCTTTAACCCACCGATATTATCGAACAGTGCACTAACTTCATAACTTGGACGTTCTTTCCAACTACTAAAATTACTCACCTGAAAAGCAATCATAACTAAGGCAGCCAAACTCATCAGTACAAAAGCCCCTACCCATATTTCAATTTTTGCTTGTCGTTTCATGTAAAAATTTCCTTAAAAGATTGTTTTTTTGAATCTGTTTACTTAACTAAATGCTCTTAATTAAACATCAGGGTTGTGAGAATAAAATCTAAGCCTAAGATACCCAAAGAACTATGAACAACGGTTTTGGTTGTCGCATTACTAACGCCTTCAGAGGTAGGAATCGCATCAAAGCCTTGGAACAGAGAAATAATCGCAATCAAAATAGCAAAAGCGATCGATTTAATAATCCCGTTCATGACATCTTCTTGCCAATCTACATGGCTATTCATCTGTGCCCAAAAAGAACCTTGATCCACCCCTAACCAGTCAACGGCGACCAAATACCCACCGATAATTCCCAATGCCGTAAATAATAACGTTAGTAAAGGCAATGCTATAATCGCGGCCATTAAACGAGGGGCATAAATATATTTAAGAGGGTCAATCGCCATCATTTCAAGTGCTGAAACTTGCTCAGTGGAGCGCATTAATCCAATTTCTGCAGTAAGCGCAGACCCTGCACGCCCAGCAAACAATAGTGCCGCAACCACCGGCCCAAGTTCACGCAACAAAGAAAGCGCCGTCATGGTTCCAACCGCCTCTTCAGAGTTATAGTCTACCAATACGTTATAGCCTTGAAGACTCAACACCATACCAACAAACAATCCTGCAGTAAGAATAATCGGTAGGGATAATACGCCTGTTACATAGACTTGTTTAATCAATAAATCAATTCGCCATAGAGAGTATGGAATCGCAGGTAATAGTGAAAACAAGAAAAAAGCCCCACGCCCAAATGAACTTAATATAGACAGAAACTGTTTACCAATTTTTTGCATAAACTGTAAAGGATAAGGCAAACTTTTTTGATTATTCATTATTCAGCACCATATCCGTCTTGTAAGAATTTGTTGAATAGTGAAAAGGCACTGGACCGTCTGGTAACCCATTTATAAACTGGTTTACATACCCAGTAGGATCTTGCAAAAGCTCTTCCTTGGTCCCTTTAGCAATAATTTTCCCTTCTGATAAAACACAAACATAATCGGCAATCGAAAGAACTTCATCAACATCATGCGACACAACCACGCTGGTTAAATCCAAGCTATCATTAAGCTTGCTAATCAACTCCACCAAAACACCCATTGTAATCGGATCTTGGCCAACAAAAGGCTCATCATAAAAAATCATTTCTGGGTCTAATGCAATTCCCCGAGCCAAAGCGACTCGTCGAGACATGCCGCCTGATAATTCAGCCGGCATTAAATCTTTAGCACCACGTAATCCTACAGCTTGTAATTTCATTAAAACCAGTGGATAAATAACCGATTCGGGTAACTTAGTGTGCTCTCTTAAAGGAAAGGCAACATTATCAAATACCGACAAATCCGTTAGCAAGGCGCCGCTTTGAAACAGCATGCCCATTTTGCGACGTAACTCATACAACTTCTTACGTGGCAATTTATGAACATTTAAGCCTTCAACATAAATTTCACCAGAATCAGGCATTAACTGACCGGCTATAAGCTTCAATAAAGTGGTTTTACCGGTTCCACTTGGCCCCATGATTGCCGTCACTTTACCTTTAGGAATGGTCAACGAAATATCATCAAATATTTTACGTTCACCTCGCATAAAGCTTAGGTTTTTAATTTCAATTAAAGTTTGATCACTCATGAGGTATCTTTGTTTTTTTTATATTCAAAAAGAGGACAGCAAAACCATCCAATAGATGACTATTATGTGTGTTTTCTAGATTAAATCTAAAAAATCTGGGATATATCATTGCAAATTACAGCCGGTATTTTAACGCATTATTAAGAATAAATAACTAAGAATAAGTAACATTAATAGATCACAAAAAATGACTAAAGCATTGAGCAATTTATTTTTTATAGAAGCCTATACAAAGTCTTTTATTAGAGACCTTTGCACGAGATAGGTGCGAAAGAAAAATGAGGAAAAATTTGCCTGATTGCGGCGGAAAACGTAGTGAATAGCTAGCTATTCGCAAGTTTTTCAACAAAAATCGGGGAAATTTTAACCATTTTTACTCGCGCATACTCTCGTGCAAAGGTCTCTATTAGTAACCTAGAAACTCACCAATGGTTTTTAAATTATAAAGCTGAGACATATCAAGCGCTTCGTTACGAACTAATAGTGCCGCCCCTTCTCTGTGTTCGGGAAGACTATTCATAAAGGACTTAAGAAGGTTAGTTTGTAGTTTTGCGTCTGTCGATAAATCCAAAACCACCCCACAAGGCTCCCCAGAACAAATATAACCCTGCTGCTCCCATTGCCAAGCCCCAAACGAAATCGATTTTGACACTAGAGTCACAGGTAACAAACTGTATTCAGCGGCAATATCAGCAGCATCATCCTGTTCTGAAAAAATCACAACACCTTTTGCACAACTTTCAAAAACGTCAACAATACGATTAAGCTTAAGTTGTTTAGAATCGGTAAATTCATCAATAACTTCAAAGAAAAAGCTAAAGTCACCTTCTACAGCATCAAGAAAATCTTCCAATTCATCTTCACGCCAACTTAACCAAACCATTTCAGGAACCAATACCACTCTGAATGCATTACTATAAAAATCCAGACGCCATTCTTCGGGAATATCTTCTGGGTAAAAACTGCCTACCCAGGAATCGTAATTCCAACCATATGCCCCAACTTGTAAGTTTTCCATTTAACCATCCCATAAATGTATTTGCGCAAAGCCATAAACTTAGTTTATTTAATATACGATTTTAGTTATAATCTTTTGCTAATTTTAAATCATTTATAAAATAAAGGCAGATAGATTAATGCTAACAACGTTGTTGCTCCCTAGCTTACTTCTCATTATTGGATTAGCACTCCTTGTTTGGAGCTCTGATATTTTTATTGAAGGAGCTGCTAGTACTGCAATACATCTCTCTATCTCACCACTTGTCATTGGCGTGGTTGTATTAGGTTTTGGTACTTCCATGCCCGAAATTGTCGTTGCCACCTTAGCCTCTTTAGACAATAGCCCGGGGCTGGCAGTAGGTAATGCGATTGGTTCCAATATTGCCAATATTGCATTAGTACTTGGTTTTACAGCCCTCATCGCTCCCATCGTCGTTAAATCTTCCATTCTCAAACGTGAACTACCCGTTCTTTTAGCCATCTCTATTGGTGCTTATTTATTGGTGTTAGATGGATATTTAAGCTTCATTAACGGAATCATTTTATCGATTGCTTTAGTGGGCGTCATGTACTGGATGATTAAAGCCAATAAAACCATGAATCAGCAAGACCCTTTAGCTGATGAAACTGAAAAAGAGCTTGAAGAGATACCCGAATTAACTAAAAACAAAGCGTTAATTTATCTCATTGGAGGCCTGGTTATTTTAATGGTTAGTGCCAAAATGATGGTTTCTGGCGCCGTTGAAATTGCTCATTATTTTGAAGTTTCTGAAGTCGTTATTGGTCTAACCATTATTGCCATCGGTACCAGTTTGCCTGAATTAGCCGCTGCCATTTCTGCCGCTCGTAAAAACGAAGCTGATTTAATGATTGGTAATATCGTAGGGTCAAACCTGTTTAACATCCTAGCCGTATTGGCTGTACCGGCCATATTGGCTCCCGCTGCCTTAGACAAAGATGTTCTTAATATCGATATGCCAATCATGCTTGGCTTTACTTTACTTATGCTAATAATGGCTATCCCACGTAAAGGTAAGGCTGTAATTCATAAACCACAAGGTTTTTTGCTGACCGGATTTTTTATTGCCTACCTAATCTTACTTTACTTCCGCTCAACAGCTGTTTAAAGTATAAGCCAACTTTTACCAATCTTCTTAATCGCCTTGTATCGTCAAGCTAAATAGCACGATACCAAGCTTTCACAAAGGCTTATATTTATGAATATCGCTCCTAACTTGCTTGAAAAAGCCAAAAAAATCAAACTACTTATCTTAGATGTTGACGGTGTTATGACCGACAACCGTTTATTTTATGGTGATGATGGGATTGAATATAAGTCATTCCACACGCGTGATGGGCATGGTATGGTTTTACTTCAAAAAAGCGATGTTGAAATTGGAATTATCACCGGACGCAAATCACAACTGGTCAGCAATCGCATGAAAGACTTAAAAGTCAAACATGTCTATCAAGGCGTACCTGATAAACTGCCCACCTTTTTAAGTTTGGTTAATAACCTTAATTTAGAAATGGACGAGATTGCTTATATTGGCGATGATATTTTAGATTTACCTATTCTTATGCGTATTGGGCTTTCTGTTACGCCGTTAAATGGAGATAATGAAGTCAAAACACGAGTTGATTACATCTCTAAATTTAACGGCGGTGAGGGTTGTGTTCGTGAAGTTTGTGAAATGATTATGCGCTCTCAAGGTAGCTGGCAAAAACATATGGATTTCTTTTTGAGAGACCTTGGTTAAAAGATTATAGGCTGAAGATTAATAGAGCTAACGAGTATGCAACTTTCCAGATTACGTGTTATTTTATTTACCCTACTTTTAGCGTCTGTTGCTTTATGGATTACAAATCAACAAACCCAAAGTCTTGCAACCAAACCGATAGACAAACCCAAATCATTAGCATACAGCTGGCAAGCTGAAGATACCAAAATTTGGAAATTATCACCTCAAGAACCAAACCAACAAACCATTATTGAAGCACACAACATTCACTATCAAGAGCAATTAAAAAAAAGTGAGTTTAGCGCTCCTGTGATTCAGGTCATTAACAATAACACCTTAACCAAGCTCACCAGTAAAACCGGTGAAAGCATTAATGATAATTTAGTCTCTTTTTATGGTGACGTTAAAATTGTGCAATCTTCAATACAATCTTCAATACAATCTTCAACGCAATCAAATCAAACTCAAAGTACCTTAAAAACGTCAAGTCTAAGCTACAACACAAAAACCAATCAAATTTATAGTGATGAAAAAGTTTTCATTACCCAATACAATGGACAAACAACAGGCACGGGTTTAAGAGCTAACTTAAACACATCAGAGTTTCAAATTTTATCTGATGTAAAAGGCACCTATAACCCTCAAAGCATGCAACCAATAAAATCTAAGAGTCAATAATATGGGGCACAAACTGTTCAACCACTTTACTCATACAAAGCATTCATCTTTAGGTCTGACTTCTGTCTTAATATTTGGACTATTTGCATTCAGTCAAGCAACTTTAGCGAATGAAGCAAAACCTGTTTCACAGCAAGCAGATGAAACTCAACCTGTCCAAATTACCGCTAACAGCCTTAAAGCCAATGAAAAAGCTGGCAAGAGTGTCTACAAAGGTAATGTCATCGTAACCCAAGGATCCTTAACTCTTAAAGGTGATAGCATTGACATCTCTCATCCTAAAGGCCAGTTACAACAAGTCATCGCTCTAGGAAAACCCGCTACGTTTAAACGTTACAGCCAAGTTGACCAGGCCTGGTTAAAAGGTAAAGCCAATAAAATTCAATACAACCCTATTGCAAAAACGGTGTTACTTGAAGGCAATGCGCAAGTTGAAGAACCTGGAAAACACATTATCACAGGCCCAAAACTTTACTATGATATTACCAACCAAACTTTGCAAGCCCAAAGCACAGCAACAGAAAAAAAACGAATCTCTGTTACCTTTAATCCAACCCCAACAAACGCAAAATAGGTTACTTTTTAATGGCGCACTTTTATGCACGCGGACTAGCTAAAAGCTATAAAAAAAGACACGTTGTGACCTCAGTTGATTTGGATGTATCAAGTGGGCAAGTGGTTGGTTTATTAGGTCCAAACGGGGCTGGAAAAACAACCACCTTCTATATGATGACAGGCCTGGTAGAAAATGATGACGGTCAAATATTTTTAGATGACAAGGAAATCTCTAAACTAGCTATTCACCAGCGTGCAAAATTAGGGATTGGTTACTTACCGCAAGAAGCTTCGGTTTTTAGAAAGCTTACGGTCACAGAAAACATTATGGCTATTTTAGAAATGCGCCCTGAACTTTCTGGCGATCAACGTAGATTATTATTTGAAAATCTAATTGATGATTTACAAATTGGGCATATCTTAGAACAGCCTGGCCAAGCACTTTCTGGTGGTGAACGTCGTCGTGTTGAAATTGCCCGCGCTTTAGCGATGGAACCAAAGTTTATCTTACTTGATGAACCCTTCGCAGGAGTTGACCCAATCTCCGTCAAAGACATTCAAAACATCATTACCCACCTTAAAAATAAAGGAATCGGCGTATTAATTACCGACCACAATGTTCGTGAAACATTAGGCGTGTGTGATTATGCCTATATCCTCCATGCAGGCACTATATTAGCCTCAGGAACACCTCAAGAAGTCTTAAGCCATAACGAAGTTAAAAGAGTTTATCTTGGCGAAAATTTTAAATAGACCAAAAATTACATTTGAAGAGTCCTTTGCACAAACTACTATGTGATTTTAAAATCTTGGTGTTATACTGGAATTGAACTTAAAGATTTTAAAAAATTTAAAATCTAATTTGGCATCAAAAAGCCAACTCTGAGAAGAATCGCAAAACACAAAATAAAGGAGCGATACTATGCAAATTAACATTACTGGCCACCATATCGATGTTACCGATGCTCTACGTACATACGTTACAGAGAAAATAAGCAAACTATCTAGACACTTTGACCACGTTACCAACGTTCACGTCATATTAACCGTAGAAAAACAGGCTCAAAAAGCAGAAGCCACGGTTCACTGTTCAGGTACTGATTTATTTGCACAAAATGATTCAGAAGATATGTACGCATCAATCGATGGCCTTGCTGATAAGCTAGATCGTCAAATTGTGAAACATAAAGAAAAAATTTCTGATCACAACAGAAAATCTGGTGGCGTGAAAAGCATGCCAGCAGCAGAAGCTTAATTTATAAAAATAAGCTTTCCAATAAAAAAAACGCCCAAACTGATTGTTTAGGGCGTTTTTTTATGTCTGTTACAAAGCTTTAAAGCTTTTATCCCCTCATCTCCTGCTACAATACAAACAAAAAGAGAACTTTGCACGATACCGATACTCGTATAAAGGGCTTTCTATACATTTTTGACTGTTTAAATAGCCCGTGAGGAGATGGTCATGACAACACAAACCCATACCGCCATTGACAAAGCCAAGCTTACTGAACAACTTCTTGCCGCTGTAGAAAGCCATAACACCCAACAGATAAAAGATTTTTTCTCGCATTTAGTTGCAGAAGAAATTGCAGAGATTCTCGAATCAACTCCGCCTAAAGATCGTCAAATTCTTTGGGAAACGCTAAATGGTGAAAATCAGGGTGAAATTCTTACTCACACTAATGATGAAGTTACCGCAACGCTTTTAGAATCTCTAAAACCCCACGAAATAGTCAACATTACCGAAGACTTAGAAACCGATGATATTGCCGATATTGTTCAGTCTTTAGATTCTTCCAAACAACAAGCCATTCTTTCTTCACTAGATGAAAACAACCGTACTGCGGTTGAGACTGCCTTAACCTACCCGGATGATACCGCCGGTGGATTAATGAGTACAGATTTAATCTCTGTTCGTGCCGATGTGACACTCGATGTAGTTTTGCGCTATTTACGCACCTTGGGAGAATTGCCTGATTCTACCGCTGAACTATTTGTTAGAGATCGTAATAAAAAATTTGTAGGCTCATTAAAACTAACCGCGTTATTAACCCATGATGAAGACACACTAGTAAAAGACGTTTTAGATACACACATCCCGGCTATTAGAGCCTTTACTTCTGAAAAAGAAGTCGCTCACTTTTTTGAAAAAAATGACCTTATTTCAGCCGCTGTCGTCAATGAAAACGACCAAATCATTGGCCGTATTACCATCGATGATGTGGTTGATATTATTCGTGAAGAGGCTGAGCACGCACAAATGGCCAGAGCGGGTCTTGATGAAGATGAAGATATCTTTGCACCAGCGAGTCGTGCAGCAAAACGTAGAACTTTCTGGTTAGGCATTAACTTAATTACAGCCATCTTTGCCTCTATTGTGATTGGCTTATTTGACGCCTCAATTGAAAAGGTTGTTGCGTTAGCCGTGTTAATGCCCATTGTCGCAAGCATGGGCGGGATTGCCGGAACCCAAACCGCTACCATTGTTATTCGAGCCCTAGCAACCGGTAAACTTGCCAAAAGCAACAGCCGTTCACTGTTAATCAAAGAGAGTACGGTTGGTCTCTATAACGGTGTAATCTGGGCTATATTGACAGGCATTGCCGTTCTATTTTGGTTTGATGATATTGCTTTAAGTTTGATTTTTTCAACCGCAATGCTCATTAACCTTTTTGCCGCCGCTTTTGCAGGTGCCATGATTCCATTAATCTTACAAAGATTGAAAATTGACCCTGCCTTGGCTTCAGGTCTTATGTTAACAACGGTTACTGACTCATTAGGATTCTTTGTATTTTTAGGCTTAGCCACCATTGTTTTAATTTAGAAGAAGCTTAAGTACTGACTATCATCAGCTTAATACTTTAGACAGCCTTGCCCCTCAACTATGCAATAAATATGGAAATGCCTTCACTTTAGTTTAATTCACTTGAAAGCTAGTCCATAATCACCTATAAATAAATTATAAAATTTACTTACCCCATTTTCTCGCCCTTTGGAGATTGATATGAAAAGAAAACTGATTGCCGCTATGGCGACTGCAACCCTTATTTCAATTACAGCAGGTTGTACTAATGATCCTAATCGTCCCGTTGCCGAACGCGAACAAGAACGAAATGTGATTACTGGTCTTGCCGCAGTAGCGGGTGCTTTAGCTGCTAACTCAATGGGAGTGGATAACAACCTAGGTAAAGTCGCTGTAGGTGCTTTAGCGGGTTATACTGCTCGCCAAGTCTATGGTGATGTTCAAGCTGGCACAGCATCTGATCCAAATACTGATGTTTCAGCGGTTAATATTGGTGGTCAAGAGTATGTTCAGGTTGAAGTTAAAGACGTTAACTTCCGCTCAGGTTCAGCACAACTAGAACCTTATGAACTATCACGTTTAAAACCGGTTTTAGATGCTTTACAGCGTCACCCAAATACACGTGTTCATATTGAAGGTCATACGGATTCTGATGGTTCTAGTTCATACAACCAGCAGCTATCTGAAAACCGTGCAAAGAATGTTGCCTTCCACTTAATGGATAATGGAATCTCTCGCGATAGAATCGTCACTTACGGATATGGTGAAGAACGTCCTATTGCAAGTAACAAAACGGCAGAAGGTAAACGCATGAATCGACGAGTGACCTTCTTAATCAGCGAAATCTAAAGATATTGACTAGCGATGGGTTAGTTTTTAAAACTACCAGGCCTGGTTAATAAACAGAAAATTTTGCATGAATATATGCTAAAAACCTTACCAACAAAAACGCCACTCAATGAGTGGCGTTTTTGTTTATGGCGGTTTGTAACTATTGGTAACCAGTTAAAACTCTAATCAATAATACTTAACTCATGATAAGACCTTTGCAACGGTCTCACCCTATTAATGCTCTCGAGTTGCCACAAATTGAAGTTCAGGCCAACGCTCTTGAATTAAGTTCAAATTAACACGGGTTGGTGCAATGTAAACCAATTGATCGGCGGCATCATAAGCAACGTTTTCACGTACTTTTGAGGTAAATTTCTCAATTTCGGCTTTTGGCCCAATTACCCAACGGGCGGTATTGACATTAACCGGTTCAAATATACAGGCCACGTTATACTCATCTTTTAAACGCTGTGCAACCACTTCAAACTGAAGAATACCCACCGCACCTAAAATCAAATCGTTATTGTTTACTGGACGGAACAACTGGGTTGCGCCCTCTTCAGATAACTGAGTTAATCCTTTTTGAAGCGCTTTCATTTTCATAGGATCTTTTAACTGAGCACGACGGAAAAGTTCCGGTGCAAAGTTAGGAATCCCGGTAAATTTAAGGTCTTCACCCTGGGTAAAGGTATCACCAATTTTAATAGTTCCATGGTTATGTAAGCCAATAATATCACCAGGATAAGCCACTTCAGCTTGCTCACGTTTATTCGCTAAGAAGGTAATGGCTTTCGCAATTTTCACATCTTTACCAATACGAACATGCTTTAACTTCATGCCTTTCTCATACTTACCTGAAACTATTCGCATAAAAGCGACCCGGTCACGGTGCGCCGGGTCCATATTTGCTTGAATTTTAAATATAAAACCGGTTAGATTGGTTTCATCGGGTTTTACTGTGCGAGTTTCGGTTTCACGCCCGATTGGAGTGGGGGCGTATTTAGCAAAGCCGTCTAAAAGTTCTTGTAAACCAAAGTTATTAACCGCTGAACCAAAGAACACAGGCGTTAATTTACCTGATAAAAAAGCTTCCAAATTAAATTCATTACTCGCACCTTGAACCAATTCCACTTCTTCTCTTAATTCATCCGCTTGCTCGCCAATTAGCTCATCTAAACGAGGATTATTGATTCCCTCAATTAATTCACCAGAACTGGCATTTTGCCCATCCGCAACTTCAAATAAACGTATGGTATCGTTATAAAGATGGTAAATACCTTTAAAACGTTTTCCCATACCAATTGGCCAAGTCATAGGTGCACAATCAATTTTAAGAACATCTTCAACTTCATCCATTAAATCGATGGGATCACGGCCTTCACGGTCTAATTTATTAATGAAGGTTAAAATTGGTGTGGTTCTTAAACGACAAACTTCCATTAATTTAATGGTGCGGTCTTCAACCCCTTTTGCCACGTCAATAACCATTAGAGCCGAATCTACCGCCGTTAAAGTACGATAAGTATCTTCAGAGAAGTCTTCATGCCCTGGAGTATCCAATAGATTAATCATCACATCTTTATATGGAAACTGCATCACCGATGAGGCAACCGAGATACCACGTTCTTGCTCCATCTTCATCCAGTCAGAAGTCGCACCACGATCAGTTTTTCGACTCTTAACTGCACCGGCCATCTGTATGGCACCACCGTATAACAGTAACTTTTCAGTTACGGTGGTTTTACCCGCATCAGGGTGAGAAATAATCGCAAAGGTTCTGCGTTTGGTGGTTTCTAAAATCAATGACATTAAGGGTTTTCTCTATCTATTTGGCTGCATTCTTTGGTTTAAGTATTACGTTTAAGCATTACGTTTAAACCAAAGCTACAACCTAATTTTTATTGTCTACGGTCTCTACTAACTAATAAAGCCAGCATAAGCTGGCTTTTTTAAACTACCAGGCCTGGTAGTTTCATTTGGAACTTAAGTTAAAGCTCTTCTTCGTCTAGCTTTTTACCTTTCTTGGCTAATTTTGCTTCGCGCTTGGCTTCACTTTCTAAGAATGCACGTTGTAGTTCAGCTTCTTGAGCTTCACGGTCAACTCCTTCAGATGGTGCTTTCATTAGGTCTTCTTTAGAAATTCCTAAAAACAGGGCAATTGCACTTGCAACGTAGGTTGATGAAAAGGTACCAACAATAATACCGGCAATTAAGGCTGCGGCAAAACCATGAATAATTTCACCTCCTAAGAAAAACAGTGCTAGCAATACAACTAAAGTGGTAAACGAGGTCATAATCGTACGTGATAACATCTGGTTAACCGCAACGTTAGTGATCTCAATTGGACTACCATCTCTCATGGTTCTAAAGTTTTCTCGCACTCGGTCAAAAACAACGATGGTATCGTTTAGTGAGTAACCAATTACCGCCAAGATAGCCGCTAATACCGTTAAATCAAATTGCATTTGAGTCCATGCAAAAACCCCCACCGTAATGACCACATCGTGAATCAAAGCCGCCACAGAACCCACTGAAAAACGCCACTCAAAACGTAATGCAACGTATATTAATATACCAAATAAGGCATATAAAACCGCTAAAGCCCCATCTTGGGTAAGCTCATCACCAACCTGAGGTCCAACAAACTCTACTCGACGTAAAGTAATGTCTTCATCCGTTGTTTGCCCTAAAGCCTCCATCACCTGGTTGCTTAACTGTGCAGAGTTCAACCCTTCACGTGGGGCAATACGAATTAATACATCCTCTGCAGAACCAAAGTGCTGTACAACTGCTTCACCGTAATCGGCCTTAGTTAAATCGCTACGTAACTTAGTTAAATCCACGGGGGTTGGATAAGACAATTCAATCAAAGTACCGCCAGTAAAGTCGATACCAAAATTAAGTCCCTTCATCCATAACCCTGCAAAAGAAGCAATGATTAAGAAAATTGAAAAAACCATCGCAATATGGCGCTGGCCCATAAAGTTAATATTTGTTGTTTTAGTCTCTGTACTCATTTCATCACCCTAGATTGAGATCTTTTCAACGCGCTTATTGCCGTATAAAAGGTTAATAATTGCACGTGTTCCCATAATTGCTGTGAACATAGAAGTGATAATCCCAATAGATAAGGTAATTGCAAATCCTTTAATTGGTCCGGTACCAAAACTAAATAACACCACTGCGGCCAATAAAGTAGTTATATTCGCATCGGCAATGGTAACAAAAGCCTTTTCATAACCGGAGTAGATAGCCGATTGAATTGAGCTGTTTTTCATCTCTTCACGGATACGCTCAAATATGAGCACGTTAGCATCAACGGCCATCCCCACCGTTAATACAATTCCAGCAATACCTGGTAAGGTTAAGGTAGCTTGCAGCATGGATAAAACAGCCACAATAATCACTAAATTGAGTAGCAGCGCAACATTGGCAACCATACCAAAAACTTTATAACGCCAAGCCATAATCACTAGCACGAGTAGGAAACCAACCAAAACAGACATAAACCCTTGATTAATATTGTCTTGACCTAAACTTGGTCCTACGGTACGTTCTTCAACAATTTCCATTGGCGCGGCTAAAGCACCTGCACGAAGTAACAATGCTAAATCTTGTGCTTCTTGTGGAGAATCTAATCCTGTGATTTGGAATCGGTTAGCAAATTGCCCTCGAATTACCGCTGCGTTTATTACATCTTTATTGGTAATACGTTTTTTAACTTTTACGCCATTTTCTTCAACCGTTTCGACACGATTTTCAATGTAAACTACCGCCATGCGGTTACCTACATTTTCTTTAGTGGTTGCCAGCATTTTACGTCCACCAGCTCCATCTAAAGAAACGTTAACCATGGCTGAACCTTGCTGAGAATCGATGCCCGATTGAGCATTAATCACGTTCTCACCACTAACAATAATACGGCGTTTTAATAATATTGGACGACCATCACGGAACTTATAAATAATTGAACCATTAGGTGCATAACCGGTTTTTTGCGCTCGGTATGCATCACCGTTTTCTTCCACTAAACGAAATTCTAAGGTTGCCGTTGCGCCTAAAATTTCTTTAGCGCGAGCGGTATCTTGCACTCCGGGTAGTTGCACAACAATACGTCTATCACCTTGTTGCTGAATAACCGGTTCTGCAACCCCTAATTCGTTAATACGATTACGTAAAGTGGTAATATTTTGCTGTAACGCATACTTTTTAGTTTCAGCAATCGTTGTAGCAGAAAGCGTTAAAATCGCTTTTGGTGCAGAGGTAGTTTCGTCTGATGTAATCTTAAAACGATTAGCAAACTTCTGATTTAAATTAACCAGGCCTGCTTGAAGCGTAGCCAAATCTTTAAACTGAACTTCTAAGGCTTGATTTTCAATTTCTACCGAAATATAACGAATCTTTTCTGCTCGTAAATCGCCTTTAATCTCATCAACATAACGCAAGTAGGCTTTATTAATCGCCGCTTCCATGTCCACATCCATTAAGAAGTGAACCCCTCCTCGCAAATCCAAACCTAAATACATAGGTTCGGCATTAAGACTTCTTAAAAAAGAGGGAGTAGCAGGTGCTAAGTTTAAAGCCACTACTGCTTGACGCCCCATGGTTTCTTTTAAAATAGATTTTGCTTTTAATTGGGTTTCGGTATCGTCAAATCGAATAAGAAACTTACCACCTTCAAAGACCGATGATTTAACGGTTATGCCGGCTTTCTGTAAAGCACTTTCTACTTGAAGCTGTGTATCCGCATTAAACTCAACGGATTTGGCAGGTGAGATTTGTACAGCTGGGTCATCACCAAATAAGTTTGGCATAGCGTAGGTTAAACCGATGACCGTAATCAAAACTAACAGCAAGTACTTCCAGGCTGGGTATTGATTAGCGATGATTTTTTGTTGTGATTGAAACATAAGTTCGATTCCAGTTTTGTATCCGGAGAAAAGATTCTCCTAAAACCACAAAAGGGGCAAAAGAACTTACCATAAAGCAAGCCCTTATTGCCCCTTGTTGCTTAAAGCGATTTACTCGCCTTTTAATGTACCTTTAGGTAGTAAACGAGAAATGTTCTGACGTTCTACTTTAACAATAACGTTTTCAGCAATTTCTACATCGCAAAAGTTTTCACTCATTTCACGAATTTTACCAGCAAGACCACCGTAAGTTACAACCTCATCCCCTTTTTTGATTGCTTCAACAAGGGCTTTATGCTCTTTAACTTTCTTTTGCTGAGGTCGAATCAACAAAAAGTAAAAAACCACAAATAAAAGAACAAGAGGAATAATGCCTTCCCATCCACCGCCTTGCGCTGCGGCAGTTCCTTCGGCCATTGCATCACTAATAAAAAAGCTCATAGTTGTAACTCCTAATATAAAAAAATTTAACTGCTGTATTTTGGCACAGCTGGCTTAAAAAATCTAAGTTAAATACGGATTAATTGCGGTTTTAAATCATTATTTAAACGCTAATCAACTTACCAGGCCTGGTAAGTTGATAATCCGCTGTTTTTAGACCATATTTTCAAAGAAAACATTTAGTCTAATCGTGGAACCGGCTGGCCAATACCTGCATAAAACTCCTCAACAAACTCATCTAGTTGATTAGCAGCAATGGCGTCACGCATACCCTGCATAACATCTTGGTAATAGTGTAAATTGTGAATGGTGTTTAAACGCGCGCCTTGAATCTCTTTACATTTATCTAAGTGGTGCAGATAAGATAAAGTGTAGTTTTGACAAGTGTAGCAAGTGCATTTTTCATCAATTGGTTTTAAGCTTGTTTTATGCTTTGCATTACGCAGCTTAACCACCCCTTGTCTGGAAAACAAAAAACCGTTGCGTGCATTACGGGTTGGCATAACGCAATCAAACATATCTATACCACGGCGAACTGCTTCTACTAAATCTTCTGGTTTACCCACCCCCATTAAATAGCGTGGCTTATCTTTTGGTAAATGAGGTTCAGTAAAATCAAGCGTGGCCATCATCTCATCTTTTGGCTCACCAACCGATAAACCACCAATGGCATAGCCATCAAAACCAATCTCTTTTAAGCCCTCTGCCGATTGAATGCGTAAGTCTTCATACATACCACCCTGCACAATCCCAAACAGTGCCGCAGAACTATCACCATGTGCATCTTTAGAGCGTTTTGCCCAACGCATAGAAAGCTCCATCGACTCACGCGCCGTTTTATGATCCGCTGGATAAGGCGTGCATTCATCAAATATCATCACAATATCCGATCCTAATTTACGCTGAACTTCCATAGACTCTTCCGGCCCCAAAAAGATTTTGGCACCATTTACTGGGCTATTAAAAGTAACGCCTTCTTCTTTAATCTTGCGCATTTTACCCAAACTAAAAACCTGAAACCCGCCTGAGTCAGTTAAAATTGGACCATCCCAATGAGTAAAGTCATGCAGATCGCCATGTAGTTCAATAATATCTGTACCTGGGCGTAACGCTAAGTGAAAAGTGTTGCCTAAAATAATTTGTGCACCGGTCTCTTTAATTTCTTCTGGCGTCATACCTTTTACAGAACCATAAGTACCTACGGGCATAAATGCAGGGGTTTCAACCACTCCGCGTTCAAACTTTAAACGCCCTCTTCGAGCTCGTCCGTCGGTATTATCTAATTCAAAGTCCATGATATTGTCCTATTTAGTCGACTATTTGATTCTTTTTTGGAAAAACTAGCATGGCATCACCATAACTAAAGAAGCGATATTGATTTTTAACCGCATGTTGGTAGGCTGCCATGGTTCTTTCATAACCGGCCAATGCCGAAACCAACATAATTAAGGTCGATTCTGGCAAGTGAAAGTTAGTTAACAACACATCCACTTCTTTAAACTCATAACCTGGGGTAATAAAAATATCGGTTTCACCTTGATAAGGAGCAATACTCCCCGTATCACTAAACTTAGCGGCACTCTCTAAACAACGCACAGAGGTAGTGCCCACAGCAATCACTCTTCCGCCTTTTTTACGAGCGTTTTCAATCTGTTTTACCAGGCCTGGTTCCACTTCTAAATATTCTGAATGCATAACATGCTCGGCAATATTATCCACCTGCACTGGCTTAAAGGTACCCGCTCCCACATGAAGCGTAACAAAACCGATATCAACCCCCTTAGCGTTAATATCCGCCATTAACTCATTATCAAAATGCAACCCTGCGGTAGGTGCAGCAACGGCACCAGGCTTTTGAGAGTAAACCGTTTGATAACGTTCTTTATCCTGCTCAGCATCCTCTTCACGTTCAATATAAGGTGGTAATGGCATATGACCATGCGCTTCAACCAACTCTAAAGCCGTTTGTTCAGACAACACTTTTACAACAAACAAAGCCTCTTCTCGCCCTATTACCTCAACATCAAAAGCATCTTCTATAGTTAAAATAGTGCCTGGCTTAGGCGAACGACTTGAACGAATATGAGTCAAAATGGTGCTTTCATCCACCACTCGCTCAATTAACAACTCAATTTTGCCACCTGTTGCTTTTTGTCCAAATAATCGCGCAGGAATCACCTTAGTATTGTTAAACACCAACAAATCATTCGGTTTTAAATAAGAGAGCAAATCAGGAAATTTAGCATCCACCAAAACATTATCTGCCTCAGCATCAGACATCACTAAAAGACGGCTATCTCGTCTTTGAGCGGCAGGTTGCTGAGCAATTAAGTTCTCAGGAAGGTCGAAATAGAAATCTTGTCGTTTCACAAAAGCACTGAATCAGCCGTTTTTAAAATAAAAACGTCCAATTATCCATAAAATAAAAGGGCGCTATTTTCGCTGATTGTGTCTTTATTTTCAAGCTGTTATATCAACTACAATCAAATTCAATTTAACCAAGCAATCAAATAATCTATACAAGACTTTTAACAAAGAGATTAATTTGACAGGCATTCTATAAGTCTCTATAATTCGCGTCCACAAGTTAATGCCAGTGTGATGAAATTGGTAGACATGACGGATTCAAAATCCGTTGCTAGTGATAGCGTGGCGGTTCGAGTCCGCCCACTGGTACCACATTACTTGTTGTTCAATCTATAGTACGACCGTAGCTCAGTTGGTTAGAGCACCACCTTGACATGGTGGGGGTCGGTGGTTCGAATCCACTCGGTCGTACCAATTATTTAAATTATTTTTCAATAAGTTATAAATTATAAAAATCCTACTTAATACTCATAATCAGTTTTTGAGCCCACATTGAGCCCATCCATGGCCCAATCCTTAATTTTGTTAAACAATCCACTCTATAAATTTGACCACAACCTTAACCATTAAAATATTAAAAACAAGATACCTTAGAAGAGCGCTTACCAAGTCCTTAGAGAATTTATAAAAGAGCAAAATACATGATTCTATGTTTTATTGTCAAAACAATGTCAGGATTATAAACATATATCTACTTTTAGACCGATTCACCCTACTTTTAAACTTCTAACATTATGCTAACTATGGCGATGAAGTTTCTAACCTTTTGGCTCCCAAAATACTGCCTTTTGTTTTAATATTTCGTATCAAACATAATTATTCTTCTTCCATTCACTCATAAATACGACTGATTTATATCGCTCTAAATTCACGGTCAAACCTAGCTCATTCATTTCTTTAGTAATCTGCTTATAATTTTTTTCTTCCAGATTAAACACTACGGTTTTCAGATATAAATAAGAAAGTATCTCTTCAGTATTTTTATAGTTTTCCAAGAATTTAAGTTTTTCTCTTGAATTCAAATCCATAAAAAATTTTAACAATTCTATATCAACCCACTCATGTAACTGCCCTTTAAAACGGCTGCATATCATGGTTTCTTGAACACTAAAGTAATTCATTGATTGAAAACACCAATTATTTCAGTCTAGATTAGTTTTTAAGTACTTGATAAGCGACTTACCCAGTCTTTGATTAAGAGATAAAGCAACCGCTGCATCTGCTGCATTATTTGCAAATTTATTCCCAATAGAACCTCCAAGTTGATTCGCAATTTCATCAGTAATCAAATCAGTAATAGAACTTGCCGCTAAGTTTTCTAACGCAATACGGAATAATTTCAGGTTTCCGTTTGCACTTGGACGAATACCAAAGACCAAGGCAATGCGTCTAAGAGTTCTAAAGCTAACCCATAATATGCCGAGAGTTTGAATCATAGAATTAGGACTGACTAAGCCAATCGTCCCCGCGGCAATAGACTCTTTGCGTAGCACTTTTTTTGCCTTATCTAATGTGGGTTTTAGTACTTGTTCTTGATAAATCTCTAATATTTCATCATTACTATGATATTCTTGAATGGTATGTTGAAATGAAGAATAGAGTTGTCGCGAAAATGGACTACCGCTTTGTAACTTCATGCGTTTTTCAATGGCCTTTAAAGTAACCGATTTTTCTCCTTTAGATTTCAATTCATCTAAAGACAAAACCTTATTATCGGACACCTTTTTTAAAGTGATATACCCTCTCCACTCTCTCCAAATCAGCACTGATATAGCAATGACAAAGGCCAATAAAAATAGGCTTAACACTGAAGCTATAATCTTGTGACTAATAAACATATCGCTCACAAACAAAACCGCTTCAACAACGGAAAAGCTTATAAACGCAAGTATCCCTGTGATTAAAACCATTAACCATACAGACCAGTAATGACCATTCTCCTCAAGGCCCTCTGATTCATCATTTATAACAGATTCAACCGGTAACTCTAGTTTGTCTTGCGGCTCATCGAGAATGCGTTTTTTCACTCTTGATTGATAATTTGGTGCTTCCATAAAATCCTCACTTAAGAACGAATTAAGTAGTCAACGAGCTGATCGATACCTTGTGCTCGATTCATACGAGGCAGAAGATCTTCAGGGACTCTAGACTGAATAACTGGATAGTTATGAGTAGGATCTAAGGCTTTTAAACTGGTTGGTATCTCTTCAAACTCCCACTCTTCACATTTATTATTTAGGTTAGTAAATTTAATTGAATTTGGTGTTTTTCCTGGATCGGTTGTTTTTATCGCTGAAATTAAAAAATGCTGAAACTCTGCATCCTTTTCTTTCAAATGGGCTCTGACTCCTGAAGTCATATCTTGAAGAAGTTTTAATAGGTTGTTTTGCTGAGACAGAGGAATGAGGTCAGCCTTGGTGGCAACAAAAGCGACTTTGGTAATCTCATTACGAAAGAGTATTTTTGGCTTGTACCATTTATCAGCACCATAAACAAAGCTGCTCGCTAGATTGCTCAAGGTTTCTTTTAATTGCTGCAAATGGGCTCGGCTATGACTTAACCCTTCATGTAAATCTAATAACACAATTTGTTTATCCGCTTTAGAAAAATAGGCTTCCTGCAATGGTTGTAACCATTCCTGCTGAAACTTCAGATAATTCATAGAAAAGTTTTGTGTCCATAGATGATTAGGGTCAGAAGTTATTCGACTTGGTAATGGAGCAAAACCATTTGCCAACCAATCAAAACTAGGGTTGGGCAGTAACATACTTCCAGGCTGCAAAAGCGTTATCCCCGCTGCTTTGGCTTTGATTAAATAAGCTTTAAATTGTTCTATATAATCCTCTACCCTTTCAGGACTTGGTGATAAATCAAAATCATAGTTTTCAACAAATTGGTGCCACTCATTAGCATAGAATTTTTGAGGTGGGTTAAGTTGTTGAGACCAAGCAGAATCAGACCAATCAGTGTAATTCTTTTGTAGCATAGGCAAATCGGTTAACCACTCACCAGGATAGTCATAAAATCGAAACGCCACTTCTTTTGAACGTTTAATTAACTTTGTAAAAGAATTATTTGGTAATAAGCTAATAACAAGCTCAAACCCAAATACCTGTTTGGTTGAATCTGGCCATTGGCCACTTTGTAGTTTTGCTAAACTTTCATCTAAAGGAAAAATACTTTCTCCAGGAATCGGTTTCAATTCAACAGACTTGATAAGTTCTTTTGGCAAACTTTTTAATAAAGGAAGGTTATCAAAGCCTTGTTGTGAGCGTTGGCTTAGCAATGACATAAAGCTGGTAAAAAACATCGATTTACCACTGCGGCTTAGTCCGGTAATCACTACATGATGTATATTTCGAGAAAACCAGAAATCTAAGCTATCAACACCTCTGTTAATGAGGCTTTCAAAGTTTCCTGAAATTGATTTAAAAATCTTCTGTTTATTCATATCAAGTCTATTTATTTAAGTGAAGAATTGTTAATGTATTGATTCCTGCTTTCTAAGATATTTAGATGTAGCCTTATTAATCTTGTATGCAAAATCAAACGCAAACTCGGGAGAAACTTCATTACCTTTTTTTAGTTTGCAAAGTAAGGCTTCAATTAAAGCTCTTTTTGCTAAAAGCAGAAGAGCATCTTCACTGTGATGAGATTTAATTGATTCAATTGATTTTTGAATATCATGAAGCATAGTGTTTCTTATAACCGATTTGTTATCCACTTATATATGCCCTAAATATTCATTCATCATTGGAGTAGGTGATGATCTTTTACCAACCCCATGCGGTAACAATACTTGATTATAGAAAGGGGCAATTAATCCATCTTGCTTAAAGTTTTGAACATCCTGTAATTTTAAAGCAATCTTAACAAATACACCGTAATGTTCATTTACTAGAGTTCTTAACTTAAAAAATTTTCGCTATTCTTTATTGGTAATTTTTCTTAAGTTCACTTCCCTCTCTAATTGCCTTGCTAGTAGGGGAAAATCTAATAACAGAGTCATTAGTGCTTCACTAATAAGTTCTTCATTATTAGATTGGTTTATAAAATCCGCCATATTTAACACCCTTGAAGTTTAACCGTAATAAGAGTTAAGAAACATCAAGCGTGCCAAAAACAAAAGATAATAAAAACAATGGGTTAAAAAACAAATAATGTAGATAAAGTGTATTAACTTACGCTTTGGTTAATATTTTTACATGCTCAATGATGATAGCAGTTTATCTGGAGGCAAATTTTTAGCAGCAGCTCTCAGCAAAGAATAAAACTTAACTGTTTCATTATCGATAAGAATATCACTGTGCTTTATAGGTCGACTTAACGAAAGTCCATCTAATGTTCGACATCGGCTTAGTGCAACATAAACTTGACCCGTTGCAAAAGCACCACTACCTAAGTCAACGTGAACTTTATCAAGAGTTCTTCCTTGGCTTTTATGAATTGTCATGGCCCAGCCTAATATCACTGGAAACTGTTTATAACCTCCAATAATGACTCTCTCAATTTCATTATTATCATTATTCCAGCGATAATCATATTCTTCCCATGAATGAATTCCCACTTCAACAAGAACGTTATTATCTTGCTTACGAATAATCAGCTCTTTCTTTTCAATTGAAATCTCTTCAACAATTCCAATAGTTCCATTAACCCACCTTTTATGTCTGTCATTTACTGTAAAAATAACTTGAGCTCCAACTTTTAATTTCAATTGTTTTGGCGAAGGTAGTCTATCCCCTTTAAATCTTCCAGACATTTCTCCTGTAAATGTAAGCAATGGAGTATTAAGTTCATTTAACTTTAGCTCGTTAGCATGAGATACATTTTGGTTAGTTGTCGATAACCATACAGCCCCATCAGGAACAGTTGTTGTAATTTGACAGGCAGAATTTAACTTATTTAATGTGTGGTTGATTTCCTTACCCTCTCTGATATTACTTAATAAATCTATAAAAACTTGATCTGTTTGTCTAAAGGTTTTCTTCAGTTCAATACCGTAATATGTGACCCCATTCATAGCTCGGGAATTAAAAAACTGGGGAGTTCCATAAATTCGCTCAAACATCCCTTTAGTTTGATTACTAACAACCGGAGGTAACTGAAATAAATCTCCAACACAGACAACCTGAATTCCACCAAAGGGTTTTTCACAATTACGATTTTTCTTTAAAAAAGCACTGGTACCATCAAGAAGGTTTGCATCAACCATAGAAACCTCGTCAATAATTAATACCTTAGCTTGCTCAAATAACTTATGTTGACGATGAGTTTTGATATCTTTTTTTAATATAAAAGAAGGGGGAAGACCAAAAGTTGAATGAAATGTTCGACCTCCTATATTAATCGCAGCCATTCCTGTTGGAGCAACTAAAAGAGCTTTTCCGTCATATTCATTTTGAAGCCATTCAATAAAAGTGCTCTTGCCTGTTCCTGCCCCACCAGTAACAAAAACAAAGGGAAAACCATTATCTACTAACTTTTTAACAAGCTTATACTCGGGTAACACCTCAATTTTAGTGGGTGAGTTGTTTACTTTTTTAGGAACAATTTTACTGGAATATTCAAGTTCTTTATGGCGACGCCCTTGCGCTTTTTGGTTTTGTTTTGAGTTTTGAGAAAAAACAAAGCCTGCACCAGCGGCTAATGCTATTAAAGTTAGAGGATCCATTATTTAGCTTAAATTCCATTCTCTTGCGCGATTATCTTCAATAATTTCTTGTAGTGATATTAAAACCCTGTCTTTGTCTTTCTTGCTTACTAAACTAAAAGTACTAAAATCTGAATGCGCCCCCCTAGCCGAGGAAGCCATAAACCCTGGGTCGGAGCTAATCGCACCTTTATCCGTAATAAACATACGCACATGAAAAAATTTATCAGGAGCCGTAATCCAAGCAAATGTGCAACATTCACTTATTAACGATCTATAAAAGTCATCAAATCTTCTTTCTAGTAAGTCAGTATTCTGAGACGATATGATCCTAATTTTTTTAATATTAAAACTATTAGTCATTTTTAACAGCTCTTCTAGTACGGGGTTTTCACCAACTCGAAAGTATTGATCAATCAATACAATTTCTTCACTCATAGAAATAAGGGGTTCTAGAGCAGAAATTATAGTTTTTGTTGTCCTTTCAACAGATATTGATGGTGAAGTTTGCCAACACTCAACATCTTCAATTATTTGATCAATATTTATAAATTCAGGGTTACCCCTTTCTGAAATAGAGCAGTCAAAAGGTTTTATTAGATTTTGTTCCTCCCACCAATCACCCCAGTCTTGAAAAGAGTCAAAACCACTTCTTTCTGGAATCAAAACAAAACCGTCAACATGCTTTTTCTTACTTAATTTATTGATAAAGTTCTTTACCGATTTAGCCCTAACTGGTTGAAGGTCGGACTCTTTAACAGCTGACATTGCTTCTCTTGCCCAAGCTTTACGGTTAATAGCAACATATCTTCCCTTGTTAAAACCGAAATGTTGCTTTATGAGGCTATAATAAAGATAATCTGCCATGCACTTAGGATCAAAAGCAACTTCTTTAAACATTAAAAAAGTTCCTCATCTCTCTCATCAAAAAAGCCATTTGGCCATTCATCTATGAAATCCCCCTCGTCGTCGATTCGCAGCTCTTTAACTTCGGAGCAACCATTAATGTTTTGCACATATAAAACTGAAACGTGATTAGGCGTTATGACGTGCTCACGAATACGTCTTAGCAGACGTAAAACGATATGCTCACTGTGGGTTTCAATAACAAAAGTTTTTTTTGACTGTTCATCTAAACTATTTTCGATGAATAAGTCTCCTAAAGGAGACTGCGCCCTTGGATGAAGATGAAGTTCAGGTTGTTCAACAGCAAAAAAACTGGTCTTTTTATCACAAGCATATACAACTACAGGTAAAACTTGAGATATTCCTACACCAATACTGCCTGCATCAGTTACATGATTATTGTTAATATTTATAAAACTAATTGGCCTAAGACCGGAAAACATTGAGGAATTTCTGAAAACTTTGGTTTCCTCCATCTTTTTTTCAATATTTGACCATTGCTGTTCATGCTTAATTTTTCTAACGAATTTATCTTTAGAGGCTTCAGTTCTATACCCCATTTCGTGCAGAACATCTCTTGGAATTGAATCAATCCCATTATTTTTATGAAACTCAGACAGATCAATTTCTGAACCATCTGGTGCATATGTAATTGACGGTGATGCTTCTTTCAATGTTAAAAATTGTTCACTAACAATGATTCTATACCCGGAGTTTAAGCGATTCTCTTCACTTAACCACTCATTCACCAATGACTGGTAATGAGTATTCATATATTCTTGCCCAAGAAAACTCCAAGCTTGCGAACCATCGTATATTTTAAAAGTCTGATTAATCGCTTGAAAGTTCGGTACCACACGTAAAGGACCAAGGTGCTTTGCAGCAGAAGTTGCCTTTTCGATATACTCGAAAGGCGCAGTAACAAGCAACTGAAGAAATGCAGTCATTAATTTTTTTTCAAAAGAATATTTAACCTCTTCACTCCAGCATGTTTCAGAAAATTGCAAACTCATATCTTTTGAAGGAGTGCGACCAGAAAAAGCAAACACTAATTCTCCAGAATCAAGGTTTTGATTTGTCTCTGAATCAAATGAACCCAAAAGCTGCTCTAAAACTTCTTTAGCATCTTTATCTTCAAAAATACTATGATTAGAATTAAAATCAGTTAAAATCCATCCGTTCAATTTACACAGTCTCTTAAGTTCATTAACATCTACCTTATAGTTATTCTCTGCATCTAAAGGCTTTTGAGAATCGGAAAATAAGGATTTTTCAATTGCATTTTCAACTAAGATATTGCTACTTTGAAATGATAATAGGTTTTGTCCATTAATTAGAATCGTAAAATTTGACTCATCTATATCAAAACCATTAGAACTATTTTTCCAGGTAACATCCACCCCCACCGTTTCAACCAAACTTGTAACATAACCAAAATCAATGCTTGTGACATCAATATTCCCAAGCTCCAACAGTTCTTGGTATTGAGCAAGTTGTTGCGCAGATTCAGACTCGAGAAGATCTCCCTCATCTTCTATATCAATAGTTAGGCCAACCGTCATTGTTTCAGAATTATTATGGAAAAAATCTGAAAATTCATGATTGTTAAGGGGATATAATGCACGCATCAAATCGATGGCTTGAATAATTGAGCTTTTACCTGCACTGTTAGGTCCAAAAAGTAATGTAACTGGTGCAAAATCAATAGTAGTTGGCTTTTTAAAGCTTTTAAAATTTTCAAGGCGTAACTGTGTAATTCTCATTTATCCGTCCTTATCATTCCATACTCCCTCATGCAACCAATCCGGATTATCTGGATCATAAAATCTTGGTTCTTTATTAAAGCCATAGTTCCAATCTGGATGATCTTTATAATATTGAAGATCTTCTTCTACATGGTTTCCAACACCAAAAACTTCTTGCTCTTGACTATTTCTAGTGGAAGATAAAAAGCCTAATTCAAAAAGTTTCATTTTGATAGCTTCAGGGGACCTTAAATGCTTTATTGCAATTTCTTCTGTAGGAATGCCCGCCTCAAAGTGTCTCACTAAAATTTTTTCTTCAGAATCTTGCCAGCTAGCATCGCTTCTTGGAAAACTCACCTTTACTCCCTTTCTTCAAAACTATAATTGATGATATAAATTTCATCAATTTGTACTTCATTATCCATTTAGCCCATCAAACATGGCTTTCATCGTTGGATTCTTTCGAGTAAGTTTTTTCACTGTCACATCCTGTGCTTTATTATTGGCTAAACGAAGGTTGCGATCTGAACTAATCAAAGCATCCTTAGTTTTTTGCAAGTGACTGATAGATTTATCAATTTCGTCAATTGCTGTTTGGAATTTACGTGATGCTAAATCGTAATTCTTACCAAAGGCGCTTTTGAACGTTTCTAAGTCTTCTTCAAAGCTGGTTACATCAACATTCTGAGCTTTGACTAATGCCAATTCCGTTTTGTACTGCAAAGAACTCATTGCTGCATTTCTTAAAAGCGTTATCATCTGAATAAAAAACTGTGGACGAATCACAAACATCTTTGGATAACGATGTGAAATATCGACAATTCCCGTGTTATATAGCTCGCTATCTGACTCTAACATAGAAACTAAAATCGCATATTCACACCCTTTCTGATTTCGGTCTTTATCCAGTTCTTTCAAGAAATCCTCATTCTTCTTCTTGGTCGCTGTGGCATCACTTTCATTTTTCATTTCAAACATGATTGAAACGATTTCTGTTCCACTAGCGTCAAGGTCTCGAAATATATAGTCACCCTTACTACCTGTGCTGGCGTCGTTGTCTTTTTCAAAATACGCCATTGGAAAAGCTGTTGCTCTAATGCGATTAAACTCTGTTTCGCAGTGCTGTTCTAACGTTTCGCCAACCATTTTAGTTGATAGACGAGCCTTCATATCCTTCAAACGTTCAATCGCCTCATCACGATCTTTAATCTGAGTTTCATAACGCTTTTTTAGTGCCTGCTCTGATAACTGTTTTTCTAGCTCAGTTCTTTCTAAACGACTTTTTAATTCACTTCGCTCTTGCTCTACTTTAACCACAGCATCTTGAATTGCCAACGTTTGCTGGTTCGTACTCGCCTCTAGCTGTGCCTGTAAACGCTGAATTTCGGCTTCTTTTTTTGCTTCGGCTTGTTGTAATTCTCTAAGAAGGTTTGCACTTGCTAGTTGAGATGATGATTCCATTTCATGTTTTGCTTGCTTCAGCGCATTAACCAATTCATCACGTTCTTTTTCCACGCTTTTTAATGCTTCAGAAACGGCTAGTTTCTTATCTGTTTCACCAGCATTTAGTTTCGCTTTTAACTCGTTAATCTGAGCTTCTTTATCAGATGCCGTTTTTTCCATCTCACGGACAATTTTCTCTTTCGCTAACTCAATTGCACTTTGTTTTTCCTTCTCTGCTAATTCAAGTCGTTGATTAATTTCTTGTTCGAAATCATCGTCTCGAACTTGCTTTAAAATATCAGCATAACCGGCTTCATCAACTTTAAAAGCTTTATTACAATGTGGGCATTTGATTTCATTCATGTCTTATCTCCAATTCTTTTAAAATGAGCACTTGTCAGACAAATGCATTAACCTATAAATAGCCGGAAGTATGCCATACAAACATTACTATAATTTTCAATAAGTTAGGAATTTACCAATTTCAAAATAGGTAACAAATAATACCTAAATGTATTTTTTATTATCTCTCTATATTGAATTTCAGGTATTAAGGACAGCCCCATCTTTTATTAGCTCAGCTTCAATTCTTGCAGCATCGTCTTTTCTTAAAACAGGCACTAAGAATTCTTTAGATAGTTCGCGCTTACTAGACAAAATTTTGTCCAAGATATAATCAAAGCTTCCTTGATTCAAAACTGGATGTCTAGCCATAGGATAGTAGACTGTTACGTCTTTGGTTTGTCCGATTCGATACGCCCGGTCAGTACATTGGTCTTCGACAGCAGGATTCCACCACCTAGTAAAGTGAATCACAATAGTCGCTTCTGTTAACGTTAAGCCAACACCAGCTGCTTTTGGTGAAAGTAAGAGAACATCAAACTGATTGTTTTTTTCTTGAAATTTATCCACAATCGCCATTCGTTTCTGTGCATCGACATCACCAAAGATTCGTTTCGGGTAGTGGTCCATTTTATAGCGTTGTTTTATGTAGACAGACAGCCATTCATGAATATCTTTAAACTCTATAAAAACTAATACTTTTTCGGCGTTAGCGTGTGCTTTGTCTAAGATTTCAATAAGAGCTTGATATTTAGCAGATTGCTGAATGTAATTTTCAGATTCTTCTGCTTGTGGTTCTGTGACTCTCACAGGATGAATAGAGGCCATTTTAAGTTTGCTCACAAGCTCAAGACCTGAAATTTTTCGGGCTTTACCAAGTTTAATCAATTCAGAATACTGCCACTCTTGTGCTTGAGGCATATCTACCTCAATACGTTGTTCTCTTTTAACAGGTAAGTCATCGGCAATATCCGACTTCATACGTCTTAAAATTGGAGCTGGGTTATCTCCTGAAGATTCCATCATTTGTTTACGTAGATTTTTTAATGCATCTATATCATCGACATTATATTTTTTAACAAATTCCTTTAATGAAACCATCCCCAAAGCGCCGGGGAGTAAAGTGTCTAGAATGGTCCATAAATCGGCCATACTATTTTCGATTGGTGTACCAGTAAGACCAATCATAAACTCGCTATTAAGAGCTTTAGATGCGTTAGTCATTGCTGATGTCGGATTTTTCACCTTCTGCATTTCATCAAAAATAATTGCTGAGAATTTTATGGAAGCCAGCGAAATGTGATAATCGCGCATAGTTTCATAATTTGTTAAGATCCACGCTGATTGCAAAACTCTCTGCATATCGAGAACCGCACCACCACAGGAAACATCATTTCCTTTAGATGGTGATTTCGCAGAACGATACAGCGATAAATTCTTTCCATACAGGAGAAGTGGATCACCTAAAACACCTTCTTCCAAATGCATATTGGCTTCCTTGCGCCAATTTTCTAATAGAGAAACAGGTGCAACAATTAGGATTGGAGTATTCGACTTTCCAAGCAATGATTTCTTCTGTTTAAGCCACCCTAAAAAAGCTAATGTTTGAAAAGTTTTCCCCAAGCCCATATCATCAGCCAACAAAACGCCAGGGTAACCTTTAGACCATGCTTCTTGTAGCCAAGAAACACCTGTTACCTGATGCTTTCTTAACTCATTTTTTAATGAATCGATAGATTCAAAACCCTCAAAAGAAGCTCGTTTTTGTAAGTTTTTGGTGAAATGCGTTTCATCTATATTATCTTCGGATAAAAGCACTTGCTTATCGGTTAGCTCATCAGCTTCTGGCGCAGGAGCATCCGGCTCTTCTGGTTCAACATGCTTATCTGTTGGTTCAGGAATATCATAACTTTTAACAAAATCAATTAACTGATTAACAGCATCGACAGAATTTTTATCCGCTTTCAGAAAAACTTTTTGTCCATCATTTCCTGTTACTTCGATTGATTCATTCTCATTTGAGATGGCTTCTTCGAGCTGGCCTTTTATCTTTTGAAGATTATCTGGCTTTAACCCCACGTTTTCGTTCCCTACCCTTAAAAAAAGCTCATCAGGCATCCAATCGTTTTTTAATCTTGGAATAACAGGCATTGCAGGAGGCACCCATAATCCTAGACCTAATACTCGTTCTGAAAAAGCAGAGGTTTCAATGAATAAAGATTCAACAGCCTCTATGGGCTGTTCTATATTATGGCTTTCAAAGTGATTGCTAATAAAGCTCGCTGGTGATTGTGCAAAGCGTTTTTTAACAGATTCATCTGAATGCTGAACTTGCTTTACAACATTTAAAGACTCTCGCAGCATTGGGTCAATAAAAACAAAATCATCTTTCCCTAATAGATAAGAAGCCTTTCCATCTGGATATTTATTGAAACACTCGTTCAGAAATTTATCTGACTCCGCAGGTGTGAAAATTTGATTCTCTATTTCAGGTGAATATTCTTCGTCTGCTAGACGATTAAGAGTCTCTTTTGAGAATAAAACAGGATCTATATTTAGACTGTCTCCTTTGTAGTTTAAGTCCACAGAGAAGGCTGAGGCATGTCGCAGTTTAATGTTTTGAAGCCTTTCATCCAGGTGAATAGCATCATAACTATCTCCAATTATCGGCTTAAGTGCTGATAATGCTTTCATTTTTTCATCAAATTCAAGCTCTGAACTTTCATTAAACTGGTTTAGCGATTTTAAAGTTTTGTATATTGGTGCAGGAATTCGATAAACCTCTTGCCCTACAAAAAGTAGACTTCCATCTTTATCCGCGAGAACTTTTCGACCAATACTATCTTGCCAGTAGGCTCGAATAATTGTTCCTTTTCGAGTTAACGGACCAGATAGTTCAACACGCATAGTATAGGGAACAACTGGGGGAAGGCCTAAAGAGCTTGCTTGATGCTCAGCTAATTCCGATAAAAATTGATAAGACAGCCTATAACTATTGTCTTGTTGGTCTTCAACAACGCCATTACCGTCTTCAGCTGCAATTAATAACTTTGACAGCCCTGAAGCGTGGTGACTTAAGTCATCAAGCCATTCGCTGGTAGGTTTCTTTTCTCGAACATTCTTAAAGAAGAGTTTTTTGGTTTCTTGTTCTAGAAATAGCTTTATTCCTTGACCAGGTAGCAATTCATATACAAATTTTTCCACTAGTAATAACCTTTCTTCAGGACTTTATGAGAGATACCAGTATTTTGTCTGATAAACTCTGCTACTTTCAACTGCCAATTAGAATGATGATCCATAAACACTTCGTTTCCATACCCTGAATATTGGGACGTTAAACGATAGCCATCGTAACGGATATGATTTGCACTGTATTCCGCTTCATAAAATTTAGGGGCTTTAATGGAATTGTTGATATACAGCCTAACTCGACCTGAATGCGTCCATTCCGAAATAATAAGCCCGCCAATTTTCATAATAATCACAGAGTGGTTAGATTGAACTGAACCAGAACCTCTTTTAAATTTAGCAAATCCTGCGCTTTTTGAAAGAAGCCCTTCTCGTTGTAGTTTTTTAGCCTGTAGATGCGCTTCAGTTCCAAATATAACCCATGAATCTGATATAAATTCATTCTTTAAGTAGTAGCTCCAAAAGTCTTTTCGCTCATTCCAATGCCCCAAATCTGCGACTGCATCTAGAACTTGAATTAACATTTCAAATGACTCTTCTGTCAGCCAGCGTTTGATAATTTTTTGATATTCTTCGTCAACCGATGACCAACGTTGCGGGAAAACTCTAGGGTCTCTTAAATTACTTAAAAATAAATGTTTTAGATATTCTTTCAATTCCTTTGAAGGTAATTGAGAATCCCAATACCCCAGTAATGCCTTTGCATAGAGGTTCTCATAACCATTCATAGAAAATACTTCTTGCCCTTTATCGTTTTCAGAAAAGAATACCGTTTTAAAATGATTTAATCTCTCAGACTGATAGCCAAAACGAAGCATTTCATTCGCAACAAACTTAAAAGATTCTCGCATGAACTTAGATGAAAAAAGTAACCCTGTTAACTTAATAGCTTTAAGTTCAGCTAACGAGTTTTCAGACTCTAGTATTGTAGTGGCAATTTTTTGTGGAGCTGAATCATCAAGTACTTGTTTATCTCTGATTGCTATAGAGAGTTTTTTAGGCAAAACATCTAGCTTAATTCTCAAGATGTTTTGCAAAGCCTTTGAATGTTTACTGCCGTAGCTTTGATAATAAGCAATCAGAGCAGCTTTAACCAAAGAAGGTCTATCTGATTGCTTTAAGTCTTCGACAATTTGAGTCCAAAGAGGATTGAGGTGAGGATATTCTTCAAACTTATCCATTGCTGCAAACAATAATGACTTTTTCTCTCTCAGAGACAAAGTTTTCGTTTCAAGCCAACTCTTCAAAATTTGATTAATATCTGCTGTGCTAATCTCTATAGATTCTCTTGCTTCCGAGAGCTTTTCAAGTTGTCTTAGCGTTTTTTCTGTATGTAGTATTTTATTTAGCTGAACCGGCAATAACGTTGTCTTAGAATTAAATATGCTTAGCGAGTTTTTAAACATTATTCAATTCCAAACTTCTTCTTAAAAGATTCAAGTTCAGCTTGATTCGCAGGCATAAACATTAAAAATCGAATATCAATTCTTCGATTTTTTTCTCTACCTTCTCGTGTACCATTGGTTGCTAAAGGTCTTTGATCGCCAAAGGCCGATACACTCAATACTTGTTGTGCAAATGGATTTTTATATGTAATAAGTGATGGCTGAAAATTTACCATTGCTTCATAACTATTTGTGGCGCGTCTTGCACTGAGTTCAAGATTGTTTTGACTACCATCCTCTAAAACTCGAGAGACTGGAATACTGTCTGTGTGTCCCTCAATAAAAATAGTTTCGACTAATGTTCCAGATGGATTACAAGCTTTTTCTATTTGTTGGCTTTTACCCACTAAAACAAAGCATTTAATTTCCTCATCAATTACATTAGAAAGTTTACTGATTCGTTCAAAAGCGGTAGGAAGCTTACCTAAGTCAGACGAAGCAGAAGCAAATAAAGTATCTCCGGGAATTGTAATCACTCCTTGAGCTACATTCGCAGTTGCCTCAATTCCTTGATCTTTTAAACGGGATTGAATTTTTAAAATAACAGTCTCCCGGGTTTTAGTACTTTCAATTGAATATTTCTCATATTCATTCGCTACGGATAAAAGATTAAGCAATCTCTGAATTTCAGTTTCAAGCTCAGTCACTTTTTTCCTAAGCTGTTCTACCAGATTCTCCAGGTCGGTGATTTCTGTATTTAATTCCTGAACCTTTTTCTCGTGAACAGGTTTGGGAATCGAATCTTCCGTTTGAATTTGAAAAGCAAAAAAGGCCACCATGATAATAAAGATAAATAAAACCCCAACCATCATGTCGGTCATCGAGACAAAGTAGTTTTCTTCTGTATGTTGATTGCGCATAAAACTATCTTCTCAATCTAGATGATACTTCTTCAATCGCATCAGTTAATTCATCAACTAGGCCTCCCAGCTGATTTATCGATTGGCTGGTGTTACTATCCAATTTATTAGAGAACTGTGACAATTTATCAAGATTGCTGGTCAGACCTTCTACAAGACGGTTAAAGGCTCTTTCCATCTCTGCATCCAAGCCCTCAAGACGGCCAGCACTGCTTTGCCAAATATTTCGTAGGTCAGAAATCGCTTCACCATTACGCTCTAGAACATCTTTATTTGCTGTCATCGCTTCTGAAGAGGAAGCTATTAATTTCTCATGAAGCTCTGAAGAGCTTGTAATTGCGTTATTGATTGATTCAAGAATAGAAGAAGAACGCTGTGAAACCTGTAATAATTGATCTGTTGAGAGACTGATCGCTTCTTTAGAAGTTACTAATGCAGAACCTGACTCCTGAAGTCTATGGTTAATCGACTCTAATGAGGTATTTACATTTTTAAATGAAGTTGAGCTTTCTTGTGCCTTTTCAGCCCAATTATCTACCGAAACTTGTAACTTAGCTGCACTATCTTTCATTTCTGCATTCATTGAATTAAAGTTATTCATAATCGTTTGTTGTGAGTCAGCCATACTGTTAGAAACATTCTCGGTAATCTGTTGCATAGATTGGTCTAATGTTTGTGTGAGTCTCCCCGAATGCGTACTTAGAGAATCGCCTACTTGTTGATTCATCACTGCCATTTGTTCAGACATATTTTCTAGTGTTATTTTAAAAGATTCACTCATTGCATTCGAGATATCATCTGCACTGGAAGCAACTGAACTTGACAACTGTTGGATAATATCCTGAGTAGCTTGATTTTGCTGTTGAGCATCAGATAAGAAATTCTCAAACTGACTCGAAAGGAAGTTGGAGTTTTCCTTAAAGCTTGAGCTGGCTTGATTGGCTGCGTCATTTAACTGCGAAGAAACACTGCCCATAATGCTTTGCAGTTCAGAAAACGCTGACTCTAAAGACGTATTGATATGACTGCTGCCATTGTTTAAGTTGGATGAGGCTTGTTCAAGTGAACCTACCAGTGTATTCAATTGCGTTACTACTTGATCCATTGCTTGAGTGCTCACACCCGAGATTTGATCCGTAAACTGTTTAGCCATTTCTGACAAGGCATCTTGATTGTTTTCTCCCATTCTGGAAGCCGTTTCAGCAATAGAAGAAACAACAGGTTCAAAAGTTTTATTCAACTCATCAGATAACGCCATTGGAATCGTGTGAATCGCCGCTGAGACCGTATCGCCAATTTTTACAGCAATTCCATCTGCCAGAATTTCTAGCTCTTTGGTCTGCTTCATGGAGTGTGCAAGTTGGCGAGCCGTTAAAGACTCTGCATTCGCATACACCAAACTCTGTTCCAAAAGTTCATTAAACTTATCCAATAATTCATGATTTTTATGCCTAACGGATGCAAAACGCATCTCTTGAACAAGCGAGGCACCAAGACCTGAGACCGAAGCAACAAATTTTACACCGGCAGTTGCCAATAGCATTTGTAAACCAATGATTAGTTCGTCATTATTACCACCATCAAATAACTTGCCGGTAAAGGTTAGTGCAATAATCAAACCGATAAATGTTAGAAGTAAACCAACACCTACAAAGGTGTTGCTCGAAATCCATGGTCGAACTGCCGAAAACACTTCTTCAGCCTTAAAGTATTCTTGAGGTCTTTTGGTATTTTGATACAACTTAAATTCTGGCGAATCAATCTCTTCATAAGGAGGGATTAATGTCTCCGTAAACTCAGACCAGTAATGTTTCAATTGTGTTTTTTGGATTTTTTGGTCTATGGTTTGAAAGCTCTGGGTAAAGGAATGCTCTGGATTTTTTAAATCCATACTTTCTTTTAATATGTCAATTCCTTCCATTAAACCTGTCTTTGCATCATTTGAACGAGAACTCAGTTTTATCAGAGATATAACTAATGTAAGCACAAATAAGCCAAACATGGCATACGGGAAATAAGAGTTACTAACAAATGCGTGTATTGTTTCCATATTTAAAATATCTTCATTCCATTATTTAGAGTAATGCTTTATTTAACCAGTTCGCCACGAAAGGCTTTTTGGGAAAGCGATTTGGCGAGGTGTTCGATTTCGGTTTCGCTTGTTTGCATTTTGGCTTTTAGGGCTTCGACTTTTTTGACAATTTGCTCAAATTTAATTTGTTCGGTTTTTGGAGGAACCATCACTTCAAATGATTTAAGCTGTGAAGCTGTTAGTTGAGGAACTGCTGCCCCTTGGCCAATTGATTTTAGATAACTTTGTATAGGCGAGCTATTTATCAACGCATGCAGAAAAACAGAATTAATTTTGTCATCATGAGGACGAATTATCATAATTTGCGCATTTATAAAACCGGTATTGTATTTACAATCAAAAATTGCACAGTTTGCCAAAGTTCCTCTTAGAGTAATAACTAAATCATTTTTTTGAAGTTTGCCCCGCGACAACTCTGAAAACTTTTGCTCAGTAATAAAGTTAGTTTCTTTGAAACTCAAAAAACCATTAACAATATTTTTAGTATTTAAAAATAAGATACCGCTTTCAACCAGGTCGGAACCACTAGGATATTTACTAGAACGGTCACCGTTTTCAAAATCACATACTTGTATCATTGTTTGCTTACCCCACCCCTTAGGATTGGTGATTGGGTCGCCGAAGAGGTCGAGGAAGGTGGCGCGAAGGTATTCGTCGGCCAGTGCCAAGGCTTGTTGGCGTTTTTGCTTTAACGCCTCCGCTCGATCCAAAATCTCCGCAATGTATTTTTGAACTTCGATTGAAGGTAATGGAATTTTAATTTCATTGATTTTTGTTACGGATAAATGTTTTACGGTGACAGCAGGTGTGTTTCTTTCAATAATTTTTAATTGTTTTGGTAAGTAATGAAGTAGATAGTGTTCATCAAGTTGTGTGTCATCGGCAGAATTTATTTTACATACTCGCTGATTTAATAATGCTAGTCCACCATTCCATCTTGATACATTAAATTCCCCATCCATACCTATAAGAATGTCACCATTATTAATTAAAAAATTAGGATTGTACTCACCATTAAAATATGTATCACTATAACCACGTTTAACATCTCTTATTCTAATTAAAGGTAAGCCAAGAGAATCATTATTAAAACAACTTGAGCTAAAAGCAAAGCCCGAAAGAATTTTCACATTTTTCTTCAATGATTCCTGCTTAACCATTCAACAAACCCTCTAAACCATTAAGTTCATCTATTATTTCTTCTTCAATACGTTTCAAAGAATTTAGTAAAACTATGGGATTTTTGTAAACTTCCTCTTCATAGTTAGTTTCTTTATAGCGGTTTATCGACAAATCGTATTTATTGCTGGCAATTTCTGCTTTATCAACCAAAAAGGCTTTTTGAGTTTTATCACCAAAGGCTGTTTGAATCGCTTTTTCATCCCCAGCATTTAACCAGGCCTGGTAGTTTTGCCATTGTTTTAAACAATCCGGTAAATCATCTGCATCAATTTTGCTACGCTTATCATCCAGACTGTAACCATCGGCTTCTAAGTTATAAAACCAGACCTTATCTGTACTGCCGCATTTGGCAAAAAATAGTATGGCAGTGGACACCCCTGCATAGGGTTTGAATACGCCTGATGGTAAAGAAACTATGCCTTCAAGCTGGTTGTGTTCAATGAGCGTTTCACGCAGTTTTTGGTGGGCTTTACTGGAACCAAATAAAACGCCATCCGGCACAACCACCGCGGCACGCCCTCCAAGCTTGAGCATTCTTAGAATTTGCGCTACAAACAGTAATTCAGTTTTTTTGGTTTTGACCATACTGAGAATTTTGCCATCGACATCTTCTTCATCCAACGAGCCTTTGAACGGAGGGTTAGCGAGAATTAAATCAAAACTGCCTGTAGCAAGCTTGGGATGGCGTTCGCTAAAACTTTGGCTTAGCGTATCCTGGTAGTAAATACCCGGTTGCTCTACACCGTGCATTAATAAGTTCATGGCTGCAATTCGCAACATGGTGGCATCAAAATCAAACCCAAATAAGGCACTGTTGTTTAGGTGCTTACGCTGCTCATCAGTTAACAAATCTCCGCTATAGGTGGCTTGTTGTTCTTTTTCGCCTTTTTGGTTAATGATGGTTTCGTAATGCACCCCTTGTTCAGAGGTGTATTTTTGTAGCAAAAAGTCGTGTGCTTGCTGTAAAAAACCGGCTGTTCCACAGGCTGGATCGGCAATGGTGTTTTCGACTGTTGGGTCACACATATCAACCATCATGCGGATAATATGGCGTGGCGTTCTAAACTGGCCGTTAATGCCTGCTGTGGTGAGCTTAGAGAGTAGATACTCATATAAATCGCCTTTGGTGTCACTGTCTTCCAATGGCAGTTCGTTCACTTGGTTAACCGCACTAACCAATAGGTTAGGCTTTTGCACCATCAGCTGAGCGTCTTTTAGGTAAGTTCCCAAAAGGCTTTCTGATGAACCGGCGAGTCGTTTAAAGTGCGGAAACACTTCGTCACGAATGGTGTGCAACATTTGCTCGGCACTTTGGTGACGAAAGCTGTCCCAACGAATGTGTTGTTCATCATCATTAAAACGACGATTAAACGGCTTGTTGGTAATTTGTGCGCGTTTTTCGTCTTTGCGCTCTTCCATATCCAATAAGCGAGCGTACATTAGAAAAGTGACCTGCTCAATCACAGTGAGCGGATTGGCAATGCCACCTTGCCAGAATTCTTGCCAAAGTTTGTCGATTTTACTTTTTAGTTCGCCTGTAATCATGTGTTTCTCTTATTATTTTATTTATTGTTTTAGTAAAGGTTTTATTGCTGTTCTGTTTGAGCCTGATAAGGCTTAAGCATATTCACAATATCCATGGCTTGCTGTTCTAACGGGAAAACCCCGAACAAACCTTCTGTGTGTATTTGGGTAAAGGGTTGGGCAAATAACATGTCCATTTCAATTTTGCCGTGTACTTTGATTTGCTGTTTGAGCATATCTATAAAACGCAGTTGGTTTGCATTGAGTCTGTTGTTTTGCACAAAGGCATCAAATAGATAATCAATACCATCGGTATCCATTCCGACCATCTCTCTTAAGATAGCTTGTAAATTCCCTGCTGATTCAGGATAGAACTCTTTTAGGGTATTAAGATCTAACTCTGGGTTTTGTGTGTGCACTAAACTGTTGAGTGCTTGCAGCTCTTGTTCGGTTACGGGCTGCCCTAAACGAATCTTTTTGAGTACCTCGTTATTTTCAAACAACTGTTTTAAAGCCGCCTCTACCTTTTGTTGATAAATTGACGCATCCACTGATGTTAAGTTGGTTTTACGCTCCCCTGTTTCATAAAGGCCTTCGTCTTCTTTGACATCAATCGTTTTAGGTAAGAATCCTGGCGGAGGTGGCTCAACTGCTGTTTGATATTGCATGACATCATGCAAATCGATTCTTGCCTCTTCCAGTTCTGAGAAATTGACGTCTTCCCAAAAGGTGTCTTTTTGCATAGCGTTAATGGTTTTGGCTTTAGCTCGAACCGCATTGAGTGACATTGGCAACGCTAAGACTTGTGCCATTATAGTTTCGCGGTGAGTTAGCATATCGGGTTTATTGGCCAGAGATTCTAGTTGGGCTTGATGAACGTCTTTATCCCACTTGATTTCTTTAGACTTACCGCGCAAATCACGCCATTGCATTAAAGGTGCAATATCGGTTTTTAAGACATGAATAGTTTCAGGGGCAAAAGCATTGAGCTTTTCGCCTGCCAGCACGGTTTGAATTTCACGCCACTTATCTCTTACCGGAATACTGCGTTTGTCTAAGGCTTCAATATCGGCACGAATCAGTTTTTGTACGGTATCAAAGGCATCCATTTCTGCTTTTTTGAGTGCGGTTTGTGCGAGGTTAATTCGTGTTTCAAAGAGAACCTGTGCAGCTGACTTTTGGATAGTACCTTCATCGTCTTCGACATTAACTTCGTGGTATTCAAAGTTTTTCCAGTGGTCAAAAATCACAAACTGTTTTTTGTCTTTTCCTGGCCCAAATAAGTTTTCGCATAAGCGGGTCCCACGACCAATCATCTGCCAAAATTTGACCTTAGATTTAACAGGTTTAGCAAATACTAGGTTTAATATTTCTGGCACATCAATACCGGTATCCATCATGTCGACTGATATGGCAATCGTAAGCAGTTTATTATCGCCATCGCCTTTAAAGTCATCAATAAGCTGATCGGCATTTTTAATTTCTGAGTGGATAACTTGGCAAAATTGTCCGCCATATTGTGGGTACATGTCATCAAAACATTGTTGCAGAATTCGAGCATGACGAATATTGCGTGCGAAGACAATGCTTTTGCCAAGTGTTTGACCGTCTTCAACTCGTAAACCATTTTCCATAAGGTTTTTGATAATTGCTCTGTTGGTGCCTAAATTGTAAATAGCTTTATCGACTTGCTCGGCATCAAAGTCGAGTTCATTCGGGTCAGTGCCTTGATCTTCGAGCTCAGCAATTTGTTCATCCGATAATTTCTCGGCCTTGATGCCTTCACGCATAAATTGCGTGGTGTGCTCAATGACTTTAAACGGGGTTAAGAACTTATCTTCTACCGCTTGCTCTAAGGTATAGTTAGCGGTTGGTGATTTATATTCGCAGTCAAACATGTGTGTGGTTGAACGAGCAATCATCTCTACAGGGGTAGCGGTTAAGCCAACCTGTAACGCATCAAAGTAGTCAAAGATGTTTTTGTAGGTATTGTAGATAGAACGATGCGATTCATCGGCAATGATTAAATCAAAAAAACCAACATCTAAATCTTCGTATTTGCTCATCATGCCTGGGTAGGTTGATACGACAATTCGAGACTTAAAGAGGTCTTCCGTTTTTTTCATGCCCACTACATGCATCGGTTCATTAATGAATTCATTAAAGGCATTGCGAGCCTGTTTGCGTAGCTCTTTTCGGTCACATAAAAATAACACGCGTTTTGCCCAGCTGGCTTCTAAGAGCAGTTTTGTTAATGCAATAGAGACACGCGTTTTACCTGTCCCTGTTGCTTGCACAATAAGGGCTTTGGTTTGTTTTTTCTCAAAATGCTCGGCAACACGGGTAATTGTTTCAATTTGGTACGGACGGCCTGCAATGGATTTATCAATATCCACTTCGGTAATTAAAGCTTTCTTTTGGGTGCGCTTAAAGGTTACCTGGTATTGCAAAGAGTCTTTTGAATAATAGCCATACACTTTTCTGGGCGGGTAGCCAGCGGCATCATCCCACATCCAAATTTCTGGACCATTGGTATAGAAAATTAGCGGTCTTTGCCCATATTGTTTTTCTAGGCTATTGGCGTAATTTTTTGCCTGATGACGACCTGTATCTGGCGCTACGCTAGTTTTTTTGGCTTCAACGACGGCAAGCGGCTTGCCATCGTCATCCCAAAGCACATAGTCTGCATAACCTTTACCAGTTTGAGTAGGCAGGCCTGTTAACTCTTCTTCTTGAGTAACTTCTTCTGTGTTTTGACCATTTACACCGACTAACCAACCTGCATCACGCAAGTCGGCATCAATCATCTGTTGACGTGTTTCATCTTCTGAGAAGTTAAGTGCACTTGTTGCTTTACTTGATTTAGCCTGCAGGGTTTGAGTTTGCTGCGCCGTTAACGCGGTCACATCAATCTGATTAAGCAGAGCTTGCTCTTTTTCTTTAGCAGCTTTCAGCTCTTCTAATGCTTGATTTAGTAAGTTCTCTTTTACGGCAAGCTCTTGAGCTGTTTTTTTATTAACCGCTTTAAGCTTGGCCTTTTCTTCTTCTGTAGGAACTGGCTCAATAAAAATTGTTGAACCTATTTCTTGGTTATCGAAAGTCACGACATACCACTTAACAATGTGCCATGTTTCTTTTAATATCCATAATGCGGTCTGAGAGCTGACTTGCTTACCGTGAGCAGCATCATTTCCCTTTTTACGGATAGCATGAAACTTATCCAAGACAACACGTTCTTTTACCAAGCTTGTGAAGCTGTCATTAATTAGAAGATCATTAAAAGTGGTTTTATAAGGTTTTGGAAGTTTTAAATCGTAGTAGATTTGCGAGACAATAATTTCTGATAGGTTGCGTAACTTAACTAGAGCACTTTCTGGATCAGTGAAAATATAGTTTTCAGCGTAAGCCGCCATATCAGCACAATGAGGCAATACATCTCTTACTTGTTCAAAGTTTTTTGAAATCATTGTTTTCATTAACGTCATTTGGGCAATCTCTCACTAAAAGTTACTAAACTTATTGCGAGAGATATGCCAACTCCTTAATCTTGGTGTAAGTTTTCGATTCTTTTCTTTAAGGTTTGATGATTTTTAAACCCTAAAAGTTTCGCCATTTTAGTGATTTGACCTGCCGTTAAAACGAATGCTTTATCAATATAATAGCTTTGGAGAAGATTTATTTTTTCATCTAAATCAATACCTTGAGATATTTCATCCACAAGGATGTTTGATTTTGTTGATGATCTTTTAATAATGGCATCTTCAAATTCCCGAGCAGAGATTTCTTTTCCATCAGACCAAGCACATACTCTTAAGATGGTCGATCTTAATTCCCTAACATTACCAGGCCAGGAATGACTTTTAATAACTTTTTTTACTTGATTGTTAAATTTTTTACTCACATATCCAGGCTGATCACCTAGCTCTTGGTTAATGCTACCAAGTAAAAAATCGGCTAAAAGCTCGATATCGTTTTCTCTTTCAATAAGTGACGGGAGTTTGATAACTCCGACTGCGATACGATAAAAAAGGTCTTCTCTAAAGCTTCCCTCAACCACTCTTTCTAAAAGGTCTTGATGCGTGGCAGCAATCAGTCGGAAGTCACTGCTTTCATCTCTTTTAGCGCCTAGCGGACGGAATGATTTTTCTTGCAGAACCCTGAGAAGCTTTACTTGTAACTCAAGCGATAACTCACCAATCTCATCCAGAAACAAAGTACCTTTATGAGCAGTTTTAATCAGACCTTCTTGGTCAGATGCCGCACCCGTAAAGGCTCCACGCTTGTGACCAAACAAGATAGATTCCGCCAAATCCTTTGGAAGCGCTCCGCAATTTACTGCAACAAATTCACCTCTACTTTGAGGACTGGCACTATGGATCGCTTGTGCAAAGACCTCTTTACCTGAACCTGTTGGGCCAAGTATTAATGCAGGTACGTTTCGTTGGGATAATTTATGTGCTTTATGAATTTGAGCTTGAATAATTCCGCTTTCACCAATAATCGAATCAAAACTCTTAGATATGTGATTTTGTTGAAAAGCTGTTTGCAATAATCTATCTGAGGTCTCGTTTGCTTGCTCGATAAATTCTACATCTATTTTGAAAGGCAGTTCGGCAATAGAGTATTTGCCTTGGTAACCTTGCCAACATACTGCAGGAAAACGAGTTTTAGCTAAAAGAACCCAAACAGCTTGCATAGTTGGCGTGCCTGGACTTAGAAGTATATTTAATTGAGACCCTTTTAGCTCTAGAGTTTCAGAAATGGTTTCTAATAACTGGAATACACCAGAGTAGATCTCTGGATAAGCCGTTGGATTTTCAATGTTTGCTGGCGTTGGGTGTATATTTAATTCGAAAAACTCTTGAGATAAGTGATCCAAATATGGTTGAACCTTCTCATACGAATAATTAAAAAGCAAAAAACAGTTTTCTGCTTCTGCTTGATGCATTCTCAAAAAGCCTTCAACTGGTCCAACTTCCTTCTTTGAATACATATCTAAGTCTGTTTGACCAATCCAGCTTAATAAAATTTTACCCATAGAATTAGAACAGCCCTATTACATTTAACTACGAAGCTAGTAAGTATAAAAATTAATACAGCATAAACTTCTTACTTATTAAAATCAAAGAGAATCCTTTCTAGTTTCTTTATGTAAACAGTGAAAGCATTTTTTAGAGTTTATTAATTAGCACTACTTTTCAATCTTATAACTTTTAATCAACTCATCTAAAGCCCTTCTAACAACATCAGATCGTGTTGGTATAGAACCCTCTTCTTGAGCAATCTTCATTCTGACAGCATCCAAATCTTTAACGTCTTGATCTGTAAGCCTAACGTTTACTTGAGTTTTCATAGCCTCTCTCCTAACTAAGATAATTATTATACAAAAATACTGTCTACCAAGTTGACAAGTTTATTTTTTTGTATACCATGTATACGTGTATACCAAATATACATATATACAAAAATAAGAGAACTTCACTATGAAAGATTATTTAACTGCAAAAGAACTAGCTCATGAACTTGGTTTTTCACCCAACTATATCAATCGACTTAAAGAGCAATTTTTTATTGAAGGCGTTCACTTTATAAGACCTTTTGGACGGAACATTCGTTATGTCTGGCCAGAGGTGAAAAAAGAAATAAACAGAAGAACAAGGCCTTCAAACAATACCATTCCAATGAAAAGAGGAGGCTATTGTCATGGGTAGCGTAAGAGTTAGAAAATCCAATGAACAACTGTTTTTTGATTTTAGATATAAAGGAACTCGATGTCGCGAATATTCAGAGTTCAAGGACACCGCTTCAAACCGACGAAAAATGCAAAAGGTTATGGATCGAATTGATGCAGAAATAAAACTAGGTACTTTTGTTTATTCGCACTATTTTTCAGATAGCCTTAATGCCAAAAAATTTGATGAACACAGCAACCAAAAAAGGTATGACCAGTACTCTGACCAAACACCACTGTTTGAAGATTTTTCAAAAGTTTGGTTTGAAGAAAACGAAATTCGATGGAAACGCTCTTATAAGGAGAATGTTGAACAAATTATCAAAGGTTATCTAAATAAGACATTTGGTAATACAAAAGTCAGCTACATCACTAAAGCAAAAATTCTTCAATTCCGTGCCTCACTCGCCAAAGTTAAGAACGGAAAAAAGATTGGGCTTTCTGCTGACCGAATTAACCACATCATGACGATTATTCGCATGATATTTACTGATGCGGCTGACCGATTTGATTTTAACAACCCCTATCAAAATATCAAAGCATTAAAGGTAAATAAAACCGATGTAGAGCCTTTCTCTTTAGAGGAAGTTCAACTTTTGCTTAAGTATTGCCCCGCTGATTTTCGTGACTATTACTTGATTCGGTTTTTTACAGGAATGCGTACAGGTGAAATCGACGGTTTAAAGTGGAAATACGTTGACTTAAAAAATCGCCTTATCCTAATAAGAGAAACCATCGTAAACGGTCGAGAAGAAACAGGCAAGACCATTGAGTCATTCAGAGACATACAAATGTCTACACCAGTTTTTGAAGCATTTTTAAGACAAAAAGAAAGAACTGGGCTTAGCCTGTGGGTTTTCACTAACCGTGAAGGAAAAACCTTAAACCATCGCAATGTCACTAAAAGAATCTGGTATCCATTACTAAAACGTTGCAACCTTAATAAGAGAAGACCTTATCAAACTAGGCATACAGCTGCGACCCTGTGGCTAGCAGCAGGAGAAAGCCCTGAATGGATTGCGCGCCAAATGGGACACACCACAACCAAAATGCTTTTTCAGGTCTATTCACGATATGTGCCTAACCTTACTCGACAGGATGGCTCTGCGTTTGAAACATTACTTAGTTCTAGATTAGATCTTAATGACAACCGACTCGATATTTAGGAGAAATGGAAAATGAATAACAGGACAATTAAAAAAAACCCTCCCCCATTTTTAGTGAGACAACACTTAGCCAACCTCAACCAATATTCGGGACACAATCTAATTGAAGTTAAGCGTGATCCAGAGATTGTTAGCAGTTTAGTTAATAACTTAGTACATGTTTTCAACATTCAGGATGGCAATCACCTTACCTTTGTCCTAGGCTTTGGTGAATGCTCGGATAATAAAGAAGCTCTTCAAAAATGGATTAAAAGCCAGCTTCCTTTGCAAGGAAATCTGAACGATGTCTTTAAAGAACTTAAATCGCTACTCCTAAACAAATTATCGCCGGAGGAAATTCTATGAATTTGTTAAATAATTTCTCTGAAAAATCTGCTTTGATAAAAAACAATGGTAAACAAGTCTTCGGCTATGCCGGAACTTTTTTACAAGATCCTTCATACACAGGGTTCAATGATTACCTTATCAGCGTAATAGATGAGCAATCCAATACTCATTGCTTCAGGGTCAACCAAAATACCTATGGTCAAATAATTCAGAAATACAATGCCTTAAAACTTCAACACAATGATTTTATCTATTTTTGGATTGAGGTCACTACAAGAGCTGAAATCCTTAACTGGCGTTTGTTTAAAAGCCCCCTTACCATTGAACAAATCAATCCAATATACAAGTCATGCTACGACTTTGATTCTCTATATCACTTATTTGAGATAGTCGAATCAATTACGCTACAACCCCTAAAAAGATTCATGATTGATGTATTGTCATCGAATGAACACATGCAAGATTTTGTCTCACTACCAGCAAGTAAACAGCATCACCATAGCTTTCCAGGTGGCCTTATATCTCATTCAATTGAGTGCGCTCTAATGACATACCAAACCGTAATCTCATTATCTTCTGTATCTAAAAATGAGGCTGAAGTTGCGATGATTGCAGCACTTCTACATGACTTTGGAAAGATTAAAACCTTAGGATTTAAGACTCATACTTCTCTTGGCAGACTTGTGGATCATGAGCAACTGACATTAATGCTTCTTAATGATTCACTTCAAAAGTTAACAAATTCATGGCAACAAGGCGCTGAAACTCTGCAGTATCTATTGCTTTGGAAAGAGAGGATGGGGGTATGCCGTTTTGTCTCTGGCAATGCTATAAAGATGGCTGATCATCTGAGTACATCAGCATCATTAAGAATGATGGCCTTTAAAAACAAACCTGGGTACTTTCATTTTGCTGAACTTAACATCGGTACTAAAAAGCATTATCTGAACAGGTTGAACTAAATTTCAGCATAGCTTTCTCAAAATTTGACGGCTTGTAATTTCTTGGTAAGTTATTTTTGAGAAAGGTATTTACTCGCACTAGAAGGAATTATTTATGACAGATGAATACACAAAACAAAACAGAGCCTCACAAGTAAAACTCTCTCTCTTTTTAAAAACATGGATTGCAACATTAGCTATCCTAACGATTATCTTAGGAATTTATCATTCTAATGAATCTTCAAAAGTAGCTGAGCAACTTACAGAACAATATTTACTGCCGCTTGATATGGCATACGGACTTCAATGTTACAAAGGGACTTTGCACTATCCCAATCAAGGCAATTTTTCTGGGCTATTGCCAGTAACACCAAGAATCCAATGTAGTCTTGAAGATTTTGAAGCAAAGTCTCATAACAAATACTCGATTTGGTTTGGTATCAGCTTACTATCAACATTATTTAACCTGCTAATAATTTGGTTAGTCAAATCACCATAGCGCTTTAACTAGTGATTCAAAATAGAGAGCATCAAGACTTGAGCCATTTCCTAAGTTAACTAAAGCAGCGCAAAAAAATAGCAAACTGATAGTGATCTAAAAACTCAAAGCCATTATCTTTGCTTAGCAAAGGCTCAACTTCTATCTGATCAAACTCATCCTTGGTGACAATTGAGACATAGATATTCAACCTTAGAGGAGTTGTTTTTCCCTGAATGTAATCTTGAAACTTTTGAACCCAGTAGGTTTAAAGCTCATTATTTTTTTCTCGAAACAACTACTGGGGTAAATACGAATTCCAACTTGCGTCATGGGCACACCTACGCTTTGAAAAGCAAAAGATAAGCTTTAAATTCATGATTATTTTTTAGCATCACTAGATAAGCCTAGTTAGAGTGGTTTACCTTTTTAAGTTTTTATTTCTGCGATCTTCAAAGCATTATCTTTAATCCGTTTGAGATCATCTACTGGAAGTGAAAATGCCGCAGAAATTTCTTCTAAGAAGGAACAGTAAACAAACAGCTGTTTATAGACAGGGGAAATAAACTGAACCAATATATGACTAGGCCAAATACTATTGGAGACCTTTGGACTAGCTGCTTTTGGATTAATGCTATATGTAATGTTACTGGAAGGCCTTTTCGGAGTTATAGGTAAGGACAAAAACACCTCCAGAAATTAACTTTCTTTATATCAATTCATTATTTAGAAACCTTTACAGCAAAAAATAATGCAAAAATAAAAATCAACTTTTGAAACTCTGGTGCTGGCTTTTCACTATTTTGATAAAACCTTAAAGAAATAACTCCATAGGGATTTGATGAATGAATTTCAGCTAAAAACTTTGCACTCGGAATATAGCCTCTAGGCATAAATGGCTTAATCACGCTAGCCCAATAACATTGCATCTGCTCATGACTATAACTTTCTTTAATCCCACCTTTTTTTGGAGGCTCAATTGAAACCTGCATCTTTCTAAAAGGAACCCGAAGCTCTTGTAGCATACTTAAGTAGCAATTCACTTCTGCCACACTGTCTAACCGTACAAGATATCCCTTATTAGTTTGTGCTTTAGAAAGAAACAACTCTAAGCCAGGCCTCATCTTTTCAATATCAATGATTGCTTTAAAAGCCAGTCGTTTAAGATGTTTTTCTAAGCTTAACCTTTCACTTTTATCTTGAGAAATTAATGGGACATGAGGGAATCGTTTTTGGCCTTTAAGACTCTGAAGTTCAGATACGTATATAGCTTTATTATGAATGTACTCGATGACTTCTCTACTCACTGGCGACGGTCACAGAGCGAGACAATTTAATTAAAAGAATGTTCACTTCCTTTGATTGAGATTGGTCACTTTCATCACCTGATATTAAGTGCCCATCACACTTAGAAAGCTTTTATGTTTAGAACCCACATTGACATTTAGCATGTAATTACCAACAGTCAATTTTGAATTGTTAATAAGTAAGCTAATACCTTTCTAAGGTGATCAACTCAATCATTTTATTGGTCATCAACTACTAGAAAACTGGTCACCAGAATTATAAAAATAGCTGCCTCATTAATGAAAATGGGCAGAGATTTTTTCTTATTGCTTTATATGACTACTCTGGAGCTTTTCGATGCTTAGAGCGCATTGATTCGCCTTTCAGTTCAATCTTTTGGCTGCTATAAACTAAGCGATCCATAATTGCATCAGCCGTAGCATCACCGCCTAGATATTCATGCCAGTCAGAAACAGGCATTTGACCTGCAACAATGGTGCTTTTGCGACCGACACGATCATCAAGAATGCTGAGAAGGTCAATCGTAGAGTTTCGTTTCAGTCTATCCAATCCAAAATCATCAAGAATTAGGAGGTCGAACTTTTTAAGCTCTTCCATTTTTTTCAACCGAAGTCCGTCATGCTGAGCATATTCCAATTCTTCTAAAAGAGGACCCACACGGTGATATTTCACAGTTAATTCTTGTCTTGCTGCTGCATGTCCAAATGTACACGCTAGCCATGTTTTCCCTGTGCCAGTAAGCCCAGAAAGTAATAAATTGGTTTTACCATCTCTAATCCAGTCACACCGAAAGAGGCTGACTATAGCCGACTTATCAATTCCCCTTGATGGACTGAAATCAAAGTTTTCGGGTTGTGCATTATGGCGTAGTTCTGCTTTTTTGCGAATACGCTCAACCTTGCGATGACTTCTAAGATTACTCTCTTCAGTGATTAAATGTTCAAGTCGTTCTTCAAATGAACTCTCACGCCAATTTGGAGAATTAAGCTGTTGCTCTAAAGCATCAGCCATTCCACCAAGACGAAGTGCTCTGAGAGACAAGGCTATGTTATTAAACTGCATCATTTAATTCCTTTATAAGCTTCTGAGCCACGAATGTTTTTGTGGGGAGAAGGTTCTGCAATAAACTCACTCTCATCCACACTTTTTCGAAGATCCATATTGAGTCGAAGGATATTTTCAATACTTGGGAGAGTTTGAGTACCAACTGAGTTGGCGTATTGGCATGCACTAGCAAAACGATCATGACCGTATTCTTTTACCAGTTTTTGCCCTTTTGACATTTGTCGAATGGCTGTTATTGCAGGAATACGCTTGTTGGCAATAATTGCTTCAAACAATATTTTTATTTCCTCGTCTATTGAAGATGCCCATTCAAGAAGTTCTTCAACATTCTGACTTGCATAGATTTTATGTGCTTCAGGCATGTGCTCGCGATTAGTGATATTAGCACCAATGCCAGGTCCTAATGTATGGATAGCTGCAGGCTTTGAAGACTGTTCACTGTAAACTCTGATTGTGGATCTCGTGACACAATAGCTGACAGTACGACCAACAAGGTGGTGTGGTACTGAATAGAAGTCTTTATTGTGTGAAATGTGATAATCTTTTGGCACTCTAACTGAATCGCGCCATTCGGTATATTCATGCCGAGTTGGAGGTAGTGGCATTAAGCATCCTGCTTCTAACTCTTCAAAAAGCTCTCTTCTTGAAGCCCCTAATCTTCTAGTTCTTCGTTCGTTGTAATAGTCAATCTTAGACAGAATCATCATATTCATATCCGAAAGACTGTAAAAAACATGATTTCTCAATGAAGCAATAATCCACATATTTACAATTCTGACGCCAATTTCAGCGAGAGATTTATCTTTGGGCATACGGGGTCTTGCCGGCACGATTACAGTTCCATAGTGTTCAGCAAAGTCAAGGTAACTTCGGTTAACTTGTGGGTCTCTTCCTTTTCCACCAGGCTTTGTGACTGCAGACTTTAGATTGTCTGGTATGATCATAGCGGTAGTTCCGCCAAAATATTCGAGCGCTCTTACATTTGCTTCAATCCAATCAGTTTTTTTCTGCGTTTTTACAGCTGTCGCAAATAGCATCCTACTTGCGCCGAGACTCGCAACAAACATCTCAATTGGTTTCCGGTCACCTGTTTTAGGATCAGTCAGAAACAGGTGCTTTCCTGAAAAATCTACAAACATTTCTTGACCTGGGAGGTGTGTTTGACGCATTGAAAGTCCACGTACTTGGCAAAACTTTCGAAGCCTTCGGCCAAAAGAGGATTCAGATAGAAGTGTTGCGCCATTTATGTCTGAGCTAGCCTCAACATATTCTTGATAAAGCAAGGTGATAGTTACATCACGTTTTTGATATTCAAGATAAACCTGATCCCAGTCGGGTTCAATGAAGTTCTTTGAGGCACCTTTATATCTAGCTTGGATGATTTCTTCTAACTCTGTATTTGATAGCTTATTCAGCTCGTCTTTGTTCTTAATGCCATGAATTTTCATTAAGGAACGATATTTGTTGACTGTTGTTGCACTGACATTTGCTACTCTGGCGACTTCTCGATGAGAGAGTCTTTCATCAATCGCAATTCGACAGACGTCACGGGGTGATAATTTTTGTTGTGCCATTGGAAAACCTCCGTCACAGGCAATAAGAAACCCTATCGCAATAACAAAAAAGCGATAAAAGGTTGAAAAATACCTAGAGATGCAGCACAATTGAGATTTTCGGGGTCCAATTCGATAAAATCATTGCAAGGCTCAAACCATAAATTTGGGCCTTTTGCATTTCTGGATTGAAGAAAACTACCTATTTTACTAAGCCATTTCACTCTCCTTTATGCCAGTCCATTAGCATTTCAACTGATGTGTTAAGCTTCTTCGCAATTGCTGTTATTACCCGTTGAGATGTTCTTTCCCCGCTACAAACCTGGGAGACAGTTGATGCTGAAATCCCCAATTCACGACTAATTTCAGCCATTGATGAGCCTTGTAATCTGAGCTGGTACTTTATGAACTCTCTACGATTAAGTTGAATAGTATTGGACATCACTCTAAATTCAGGTTTAAATTAATCTAATAATTTAGATTTTAGAGCACAGTTGAGTAATGTCAAGCACATTTAGCCAAAATTTAGTATCTGAACGATTTCTTTCTGTTCGCAATTTTTTGGGGCTTTCTCAAAAAGCTTTTGCTGAAGGTTTAGGAATATCTTTAAGAGGAGAGCAGAACTATGAACGGGGGGAACGGCAGATTCCTTCAGATGTTTTGTATTCGTTGTACCAAGTTTATGATGTTGATCCGTTATGGATTCTTGCTGGAAAAGAGCTTCAGCCGCGATTAGTTGGTAATAGAAACGGTCTAAATAATGATTTTTTGCATAGGGCGATAGAAGTTGTTAAAAATGCAGAAAAAAAATCAGGAAAAGAGTTTTCACCAGAACAATTTACTTCATGGATTGGTGCCATATATCGTTTTTATATAGAAAATCCATCAGGATCAGGGCAAGCCGAAGTCGAACTAATCCAGTCTCTCTTAGGAGGTCATCAAAGTGTCTGATGATAAGAATGACAAGGTCGTTTCCATTAATCGAAATAAGCCAAAAATGGCAGAGAAAAAGTTAGACCAGAAGTTAGAAGATTTGATTGCAAATTACGAGAAGAGTAATGATCAAAAAAACAATAATCAGATGCTCGACAATAAAATGTACGCCCCGATTCAAAGACGAGTTACAGAATTTTCGGATTCGAATTATGAAGCTTTACACAATGAAAGGCTTTTTAAAAGACGTTTTGGATTAATTACTGGATTTCGAGAAAGAGAAGCTTTGTTTAATCTAATTGAGCGCTACGACTTTAGTGATCAAGATATAAAAACTATCAACAGAATCGGTTCATTTGGATGGAATGGAACTAACTTCAAAATTGGTGTGTCAGGCTGGGTTCTATTACAGGGATTTTCTCAACTAGGTGTAATAGTTTTTCATACATTAATTTTTGGGCTTTTATTCATATGGTTCCCTGCCCCATCTATAGAGAAAAGCGGATTACTATTCGTGATGATAGTACTGCTACTTTTATTTGGAGCTTTTGTCAGTAATCTATATTTGAAACCATATCAAATCATACAAAAACGTATACAGGTGCTGTGTAAGGGTAAATCATTTTCACATCGACTATTACAACGGTTTAACTGCCATTTGACTTTATAAAAATGAAGAAAAGAACAGGATTTTTTCGTGCTTAAACTCGAAGACATAACAACAGACGCTCAGATACGAGGAATTGTCTCGGAACAAATCGTTCGTATTGTTCAGGTAGAGCCTGTTGGTGACTCAGCTGTAACTGTTTACTACAAAGATAACCAAGGCAAGCTTGGTGAACGAATGTTATTCCGCTCAGATGAAGCAAAGCTTGAGTTGGCGACAGAGGGTCGTCCGTGGGCATTTGATGCGCCTGGTGCTGAATTTAAATTAGGTGTTGAAGCTTATCGTATTAGCCAAGCTTCATTATTTGATCCAATGATGGCTGTTCATACGTCTAACGTCGAGCCTCTTCCTCATCAGATTTCTGCTGTTTATGAGTCAATGCTTCCAAAACAACCGCTACGCTTTGTGCTTGCAGATGATCCTGGAGCAGGTAAAACCATTATGGCGGGCTTGCTAATTCGAGAATTGATAATGCGTGGTGATGCAAAGCGTATTTTGATCGTCTCACCTGGTTCGCTAACAGAACAATGGCAAGATGAATTGCTAGAAAAATTTGGGGTTACCTTTGATATTTTCAGTCGAGAGAAGCAAGAACAATGTGCATCAGGTAATTACTTTGATGAATCCGATCAACTGATCTGTCGGCTAGATCAACTCTCTCGTAGCGAAGAGTTTCAAGATAAACTCAAAAATACCGAGTGGGACATCATCATCGTGGATGAGGCTCACAAACTTTCGGCGAGTTACTTTGGCACCAAGATTAATAAAACCAAGCGTTTCCAGTTGGGCGAACTGCTGGGCTCTATTACCCGTCATTTCTTACTGATGACAGCGACCCCGCACAACGGTAAAGAAGAAGATTTTCAGATTTGGCTTTCTCTTCTTGATTCGGATCGTTTCTATGGCAAATTCCGTGAAGGTGCGCATAAAGTTGATGTTTCAGACATGATGCGTCGCATGGTCAAAGAAGAGCTGCTTAAGTTTGATGGTACTCCTCTCTTTCCTGAGCGTCGTGCATACACAGCCAACTATGAGCTCTCCTCAATGGAAGCTTCTCTCTATGAACAGGTCACAACTTACGTTCGTGAAGAGATGAATCGTGCTGATAAGCTCGATAGCAAAAAGAAAAATAATGTTGGCTTTGCTTTAACCATGCTTCAACGCCGACTTGCATCCAGCCCTGAAGCCATCTATCAATCTCTTAAGCGTCGTCGTAAACGCCTTGAGGATCGTCTGGAAGAAACTAAACTGATGGCTAGAGGTCAGGCTGTCCAAAAAGAAGGTATTGCTGAAACGCTTGGTCAATATACAGTTAAAAAACAAATTGATCTGCCAGATAGTTTCGATGAACTCGATGAAGACTTGAGTGCTGAAGAGTACGAAGAGTACTCAGAACAGGTTGTTGATCAAGCATCTGCTGCAGAAACCATTCCAGAATTAGAAGCTGAAATTCTCAGTTTAAAAGACTTAGAGTATCAGGCACTCTCTGTAGTGCAGTCAGGCAACGATAAAAAGTGGGAAGAACTTTCTTATCTACTGCAAGACAAACCCGAAATGTTTTCCAGCAGTGGCTCTCGTCGCAAGCTTCTCATCTTTACAGAGCATAAAGATACGCTTAATTACCTAGTAAAACGCATTGGTGACATGCTTGGAAATCCAAACGCAGTTCGCACTATTTATGGTGCAACCAACCGTGATGAACGCCGTAAAGTGCAAGAAGAGTTTCGTAACGATCCTGAAGTGATTGTGTTGGTTGCAACCGATGCTGCTGGTGAAGGTGTGAACTTACAAAATGCTAACTTGATGGTCAATTACGACTTGCCATGGAACCCTAATCGTTTAGAGCAGCGTTTTGGCCGAATTCACCGTATCGGGCAAACCGAAGTCTGTCATCTGTGGAATATGGTAGCTTCTGAAACTCGTGAAGGTGAAGTCTTTAAAAAGCTATTCGACAAAATCGAAGTGGAGCGAGAAGCACTCGGAGGCAAAGTCTTTGATGTGCTAGGTGAAGCGTTTGAAAACGTATCGCTCAAAGAACTTTTGGTAGATGCAATTCGTTATGGCGAAGCACCTGAAACCAAAGCCAAAATGAATGAAGTCATTGAAGGTGCTTTGGATGCAGATCACCTAAAAGAAATTCTGCGCCGCAATGCTTTAGTTGAACAGCACATGGGGCTTGAAGATCTGTATGCAGTCAAAGAGGAAATGGAAAAAGCTGAAGCACGCAAACTCCAACCTTACTTTATTCGAGCATTTTTTACCGAAGCGTTTAAAACGTTAGGTGGCGAAATGAGAAGCCGAGAGACAGGAAGGTTTGAAGTTCGTCATGTTCCTGCAGCTATACGTGAACGTGATCGAGTTATTGGTGAGTCTCGCACGCCGGTTTTGCGTAAATATGAACGTATTTGTTTTGAAAAACAAAATGTTCGTGTCACAGGAAAGCCGATGGCCGATTTAATTCATCCTGCACATCCTCTTATGCATGCTGCTACTGATTTAGTCTTACAAGCACATCGTACAAAGCTAAAACAAGGTGCGGTATTGGTTGACCCGAATGATGATGGCTTAGAGCCAAAAGTACTATTTATGGTTGACCATACTGTTAGAGAAAGCAGCTCAGAGACAGTCGCTTCTCGTCGATTACAATTTGTCGAAATTGATGAGAAGGTTTCGGCTACCAATGCTGGCTGGGCACCGCATTTAGATTTGCAGCCCATAGATAATTATGACATAAAGCTCGTACAAGATATTTTGAATGCAGGATGGTTGAACCAAAATCTAGAGTTGTTAGCGTTGAATCATGCCTCACAGAACCTTGTGCCTGAGCATTATCAAGAGGTGAAATCACGCCGAGAACGACAAGCAGATAAAACACTTGGTGCTGTGAATGAACGTTTAGTGAAAGAAATCAACTATTGGTCTCATCGCTATATCAAACTGCAAGACGATGTTCAGGCAGGCAAACAGCCACGCATGCAGCCAGAAATGGCTCGCCGTCGAGTAGATGAACTCACAGCTCGTTTAGAGCAACGTAAAAAAGAACTTACTGACCTCAAAAATGTCATTTCCAGCACGCCTGTTGTCATGGGGGGGGCTCTTGTCATTCCTCAAGGTTTACTCGCCTATCGTAAAGGTGAAACACAGTTTACTGTGGATGCTGAAGCTCGTTCACGAGTAGAACGCGTTGCTATGAATGCTGTAATGGAAATTGAGCGGAGTTTTGGATTTGATGTCAAAGATGTTGGGGCTGAGAAATGTGGTTGGGACGTCACCTCTCGTCCGCCTACCAATACTGACGGTTCCATCCGACCAGACCGTCATATTGAAGTTAAAGGTAGAGCAAAAGGTCAAACAACCATTACCATTAGTCGTAATGAAATTATCTATGGCTTAAACCAATCAGATAAATTCATCTTGGCGATAGTGATTGTTGATGGCGAGAACCACAAAGGACCTTATTACATTCGCAATCCATTTTCCCAAGAACCTGATTTTGGCGTGGCTGGCGTTAATTATAATTTGGATGCACTTTTACAAAAAGCCACCAAACCTGAAGAAAGCTTATGAAATTAGATAGTCTAAAATTAGAAAACTTTAGAAGATTTCCAAAAATAGAAATTGACTTCCACAAAAATCTAACAGTGATTGTTGCTAAAAACGGCCAAGGAAAAACCTCTATCTTGGACGGTGCTTCAGTTGCTCTTGGATCCTTTTTTTCAAGTTTTGAGCTAGGAAGAGCTAAAAATTTTGATAAACATGATGCTCGTTATTTTGCTGAACCTAACAGCCTTGAACAAGAGCAATTATACCCTGTTATTGCATCAGCCAAAGTAACTTTTCTTAGTGGTAAGCATGACATAAAAAGAGAACTAAGAAGTGCCAAAGGACGAACCACAAGTGGAGAAGCCGAAGCTATCAATCACTATGCAAAAGATTTATCGCAAGCTCTAGGCAGTCGTCTTCAAATTGATCTACCTTTAATGGCTTATTACGGTTCAGGTCGGCTATGGAACAGCCACAAAAATATGAAACGTAAGCTGGTATTAAAAGCTAGTAGAAGCATGGGCTATGAAGATTGTTTTTCTGCAGCATCTTCTTATAAGCAAGTTCAAGAGTGGATGATTAAGGCAACTTTTGGTGTGATGCAAGAAAATGCCATGGATGAATACTCAGGTTCAAATTTAAAGAATCAAGTCTATAGTGTTCAAAAAAGCGTGAACAAGGTTCTAGCATCGGAAGGCTGGAGTAATTTTCATTACAGCTTTCAGCATGAAGAGCTAGCCATGAGTCATCCTGATTTAGGTGTACTTCCAGTATCGTTATTAAGTGATGGTGTGAGAGCGATGGTGTCGATGGTTGCCGATATGGCATGGCGTTGCGCTAAGCTAAATCCACACCATGAAGATACAGCTTCAGAAAAAACTGATGGCATCGTGTTTATTGATGAGGTTGATATGCATCTTCACCCTAGCTGGCAACAAACAGTTCTGAAATCTCTAAGAGAATCCTTCCCCAGAATCCAATTTATTGTCACCAGTCATAGTCCCCAAGTGCTTTCAACAGTATCGAAAGAATGTATTCGTGTGTTGGGTGAAATAAACGGCGAAATGATTGCATCAGTGCCTAAAGCTTTTTCTTATGGCGAACCGAGTAATGATGTGCTTGAAGCTATTATGGGCGTGAACCCTCAGCCGCCTGTTGCCGAAAAAACGCAACTTGAAAGGCTAACGGAGTTGGTAGACCAAGGTGATTATCAATCCAATGAAGCGCAAAGACTTTTACACGGGCTGAGACAAAGTTTAAATGCTGCTCACCCTCAATTGCAAAAAATTGAGCGTTCAATTCGTCGAAAAAAGTTTCTAAAAGGCGAGGAGAACTGATGCGTCCTATTCTAAAAACAGGAACTGGGAATTATCACCTCAACCAAGCACATTTAACACCTCCTGCAACTACAGATGCAGCGAAAAGTCGTTGGTCGTCATTTGGTTATAAGGCTGATTTATTGAGTATCTTGACTGACGAACAAAGTGGATTATGTTCGTATTCAGAAATCAACCCTGCACATTTTGGTATAGGTGTGCACAATGAGCATATTCAGCCAAAAAGCCGCTATCCCCAACGAACATTTGATTATCACAATTTGGTGATGAGTGCGCTGAGTTCAGATGACTTAAAACACCTAAACAGAGTAGATCAATTTGCAGGTAATGCAAAAGGTAGTAATTATGATCCAAATTTATTCATCTCGCCTTTACAGCCTAATTGCCAAGATTTCTTTGCTTATTTGTCTGATGGTCGTGTGGTTCCTCGTAAAGACTTGAACGCGACTGACGAGTTCAAAGCGACATACACTATAGGGCTATTGAATCTTAATTGCGCCTATTTAACCAATAAACGCAAAAATTGGATTGATGAACTCGATGAGCTGATTGATGAACATATTAAACAAGGTTGGTCTTTGGCAGACTTACAGGACATTTACTTAAAACCTTGTAATCAGCAACTTTATTCCTTTTACACTGCTAATCAACAACGATTTGCCGCTTAAAAAAACAAGAAAATACCATGTCTGAACCTAAAACCAAATCTTATAAAAAACTGATTGAAGTGGCTTTGCCACTGGATGATATTAATGCGGCGGCGGCTCGTGAGAAGTCGATTCGTCATGGGCATCCGAGTACCTTGCATTTATGGTGGGCAAGACGGCCTTTAGCCGCGGCTCGTGCAGTGATTTTTGCGCAAATGGTCAATGATCCATCTGAAACGGTGGAAGGCGATAAGCGCCGTCGGGAGACCAAACTGCAAATTATCCGTGAGCGTGAAGTCCTATTCGATATTATTCGGGATTTGGTGAAGTGGGAAAATACCAACAATGAAGAAGTGTTGAATCGTGCCCGCAATGCGATTAAGCGCAGTTGGCGTCAAACTTGTGAATTGAATAAAAACCATCCGCAAGCGTCAGAGTTATTTGACTCAGAAAAACTACCAGCATTCCATGATCCTTTTGCCGGAGGTGGTGCGATTCCACTTGAAGCTCAGCGTTTGGGCTTAGAGAGTTATGCGTCTGATTTAAATCCTGTGCCAGTCATGATTAATAAGGCAATGATTGAAATTCCACCGAAATTTGCGGGTCAAACTCCGATTGGCCCGATTCCACAAGGAGATAAACAACCAGGCCTGGTCGAAAATTGGGAAGGCGCCAAAGGTCTTGCGGAAGATGTACGCCGTTATGGGCATTGGATGCGCGAAGAAGCGCAAAAGCGCATTGGACACCTCTATCCGAAAATTAAAATCACGGCGGATATGGTAGCCGAGCGCGAAGATTTAAAACCTTATTTAGGACAAGAATTGACTGTGATTGCTTGGCTGTGGGCAAGAACGGTTAAGAGTCCCAACCCTGCGTTTAGAGACCGCTATACACCTCTGGTTTCATCATTTGTAGTTTCTGATAAAAAAAATAAAGAAGCTTATGTTGATATTGTACAAAATGAAGTGGATTTTTCCTTTTCAGTCCATAAAGGTAAAACTTCTGATTGGAAAGTAAAAAAGGAAGGAACAAAGTTATCAAGAAATGCTTTCAAGTGTATTTATAGTGGTATTTCAATAGATTTAAGCTACGTAAAAAAAGAAGCTAAAAACGGTAATATGTCTCAACGTTTGATGTGTGTTGTTGCAGAAGGGAAAAAAGAGAGGTTGTTTATATCTCCGAACTCTGAACATGAAAACGTTGCTTTATCAATACCTAGAGGCTGGGAATCTTCATTACCACTGCCAGCTAAGCTTACTGGAGGAACATGCTTCTCCTATGGGCTTGAGACATGGGGAAGTGTTTTTACAAACCGACAACTCATTGTTTTAAATGAAATAATTGATATTTTAGAAAATTTTAAAGTTAGTTCCAACTTCGAGTACGAAAAAGCAATAAAAACATATCTTTCTTTTCTTATTAGCCAGATTGCAAATCATGGTGCTTCCATTTGTGGTTGGAATGCACCAAATAATCAAATGAGGTCAGTCTTTGCTAGACAAGCAATACCTATGGCTTGGGACTTTGCAGAAGTAAATCCTTTTTCCAACTCTACTGGTAGCATAAAAAATCTATTTGAAAGGCTGATTAAAAGTTTTGATTCGTTGGGGATGAATATTGCCGGATTTGCTGAACAAAAAAATGCTACAACACAAGAGTTGTCTTTAAATAAAGTTATCTCAACTGACCCACCTTATTATGACAATATTGCTTATGCGGATCTATCTGATTTTTTCTATGGTTTTCAGCGCAAACTCCTTAAAGATTTATATCCAGAATTATTCTCAACGGTTGCTGTCCCAAAAGAAGCTGAACTAACAGCATTAAAATTTAGACATGGCACTAAAGAAGTAGCAGAAAACTTTTTTTTGGATGGAATGACTAAAGCGATGAGGCAGCTTTCGATCCAAGGGCATCCAGCTTTTCCAGTGACCATCTACTATGCCTTTAAGCAGTCTGAAACCAAAGACGACAGTACCGCAAGCACTGGTTGGGAAACTTTTTTAGCAGCGGTGATTAAAGCCGGCTTTTCTATTGATGGGACTTGGCCAGTTCGAACTGAAAAAGTAGGTAGAGCTATTGGAAATGGAACAAACGCTCTGGCCTCGTCTGTAGTGCTTGTCTGCCGTCGCCGAGAAGTTGAAGCCGCGACTATTTCTCGGCGAGAATTTCAACGAGAACTCCGCTCAGAAATGCCCGATGCGTTAGAGGCGATGATTGGCGGTGAAGCCGGTGCTTCGCCCATTGAGCCGGTGGATTTAGCGCAAGCGGCGATTGGTCCGGGGATGGCGATTTATTCCAAATACTCTGCGATTCTCAATCAAGATGGCTCAGAAATGTCGGTTCATGATGCTTTGGTACTGATTAATAAAGCGATCACCGAGCATTTGAATCCAGATTCAGGTGATTTTGATGCCGATACCCTGTATTGTGATGATTGGTTTGCACAATATGGCTGGAGCCTAGGGCCATTTGGTGAAGCCGATACCTTAGCGCGTGCCAAGGGCACTACGGTCGATGGTGTGCAAAATGCCGGCGTAATTGAATCCGGTGGCGGTAAAGTCAAATTGATGAAATGGCAAGACTATCCAACCGAATGGGACCCAAAAACCGATGATCGTATGCCCATTTGGGAAGCGTGCCACCAAATGATTCGTGTGCTCAATCAACAAGGTGAAAGCGCCGCCGGAGGATTATTGGCTCGTATGCCTGAGCGTGGCGAGCAAATCCGCCAGCTAGCCTATCACCTCTACACACTATGCGAACGCAAAAAATGGGCAGACGATGCGAGAGTCTATAACGAACTGATTGGTTCATGGCACGCCATCGTCGCCGCTTCCACTGAAGCGGGTCTCAGAGACGAACAAATTGGATTGGAATTTTAGGGAAAGTAATTATGAGTTTAAAACCTTGGCGTGAAATCGCAAAACCGCATAAAGATGTCTTGGAAGGTACATTTAAACAATCCGAGTTTGCAGCGGATATTTCCCAGGTAGTTTCAGGAACCGCGACGCCGGAATATCAAGATGCGGAAAAGTTTTTTGCCCGTACCTTTATTACTGAAGGGATGCGTTTATTATTACGCACCGTTGCCGAGCGTTTAGCTGGACATGGTGGTGACCCTGTTATTCAACTACAAACGGCATTTGGTGGTGGTAAAACCCATACTATGCTGGCTGTTTTACACTTGGCCTCTCGCAAAGTCAGTACAGATAAACTTGATGGCATTCCGCCAATTTTAGACGAAGCGAACATCACAGAATTGCCTTCTGCCAAAGTTGCTGTAATAGATGGAATCAAGCTATCTCCAAGCCAGCCACAAAACCACGGAGCGATTTTAACAAATACTTTATGGGGTGAACTTGCTTGGCAATTGCTTGGTGAAGAAGGCTATGCCATGGTGGCGGATAGTGATACTTCTGGTACTTCTCCTGGTAAAGAAACGATTCGCCAGGTGATTGAGAAAGCAGCACCTTGTGTAATTTTAATGGATGAGTTGGTCGCTTTTATTCGCCAGTTAGAAGTTGGTCAGCATTATAAAGCGGGTTCTTTTGACAGTAATATTTCCTTTATTCAAGCGTTGACTGAGGCTTTAAAATCCGTGCCCAATGCGATTCTACTTGCGTCTCTTCCAGAGTCTGAACTAGAAGTCGGCGGCACGATGGGACAGCGAGCCTTAGAATCGCTAGAAAAGTATTTTGCGCGTGTTGAATCTGTATGGAAGCCAGTTGCTTCAACAGAAGCATTTGAAATTGTACGTCGTCGTTTGTTTGAAGATGCAGGGGATCGAGCACAGGTAGAAGGAATTAGTCGTCAATTTTCAGATTTCTATCGTGCTAACAGTACGAAATTTCCGTTAGAAACTCAATCGAACGTCTATTATGAGCGTTTATGCCAGTCTTACCCAATTCATCCCGAAGTGTTTGACCGTCTGTATGAAGATTGGTCCACACTGGATAAATTCCAACGTACCCGTGGCGTACTTCAGTACATGGCGGTCGTGATTCACCGCCTATGGAATGACAACAATCAAGACGCTTTGATTATGCCGGGATCTATTCCGCTGGATGATAGTGTTGTACGAAACAAGAGTATTCATTACCTGCCACAAGGTTGGGAGCCCGTCCTAGAAAAAGAAGTGGATGGTAGTCGTTCAGAGCCTTTTGATATTGATGGTCGAGATACTCGATTTGGTAGCGTGCAGGCTGCTCGTCGCGCAATGAGAACGATTTTCTTAGGTAGTGCGCCATCTAATAACGCTCAGGGTGTAAAAGGTGTTAATATCGAACATATTTTATTGGGGTGTGCTCAGCCAGAACAGACCACCGGTGTATTTGAAGATGTGTTGAATCGTCTCAGAGATAAGCTGCATTATCTATATGCTGAACATGATCGGTTTTATTTAGACACGCGTCCAAATCTACGTCGTGAGATGGAGAGTCGTAAACAAAATATTAACGATCTTCAAGAACTTCAGCCTTTACTTAAAGAAAGAGTTAGTCGAGTCTTCGGACGTAATCATTCTTTTGCTGGTATTCATGTTTTTACGCCATCAGCGGATGTTCCTGATGACTATGGTAATGGCCCGAGGTTAGTAGTGTTATCGCCAAGCCAAGCCTACAGTCGAGGAGAGTCTAATCAAGCATATAGTGCTGCTGAAGAGATTTTAAGAAATCGAGGTGAACAACCAAGACAAAAGCAAAACCGGCTGATTTTCTTTGCTGCGGACTATGATGTAGTGAATCGTTTAAAAGATGCTGCAAAAACCTACCTTGCATGGAGAAGTATTGATCGAGATGTTTCGGAAGGCAAATTAGATTTAACTATGTCTTTAAAAAAAGTTGCTGAGCGCAATACTGCCGGGGCAGAACAGAGTTTGAATCAAATTGTCCGAGAAGCTTATAAATGGCTGATCTGCCCCGTTGAAGACTTCATTAAAGGCAAGCCTGAATTAACTTGGGAGTCGGTTTCTGTTTCTCCAGCTGCGACTAACTTGATTTCAGAAATTGAAACAAAACTTCGTGAAGAAGAATGGCTGATTTCTGACTGGAGTCCCGTTTTCTTAAAAAGATTGCTTGAGCAATGGTACTTTAAAGATTCTTCCGAAGTTAATGCATTAAAGGTTTGGCAGGATAGCTGTAATTATTTGTACTTACCTAGAATGACAAATAGTCATGTTTTTGAGAATGCCATCAGACAAGGATTAGAAACTGAAGATTTTTTTGGATATGCTGCGGGTAAAGATCAAGACAAGTATCTCGGATTTGTATTTGGCAGAAACACAATTTTATCGATTGATGAATCCTCGATCTTAATCGAACGTGAAGCGGCTGAAAAATATAAAGAAGAAACAAAACCTGCTCCAGTGACCCCACAACCAGTTTCTCCAACAGGTGGCAATACAGATCCGACTTCACCAGATGACCATGATGGTGCTAAAACAGGTCCTATTCAGCCAATTGATCCTGAGCCAGTAATAGCAGCTATTAAAAATCAGTTCTATGGAACAGTCGAACTTGATCCAATCAAAGCCAAAATGGACTTTGCCATGATTATGGATGAAATTGTGCAACAGTTCACTTCAAAACTTGGGGTCAATGTCTCAATCTCTGTTGAAATTCAAGCTAAACTGAAAGACGGTTTTGATGAGTCTCTGCAAAGAACTATCAAAGAAAACTGCAATGTTCTTAAGTTTAGTAGTGCCGAATTTGAAGACGAATAAACGCCTTACTCTTCGATAAGATTCTCATGATGTATACATTGTGAGAATTATGCTTCAGGGTTATTATTTTATGTCTTATAATTTAGTTATTAGAAAGCATTAGAGGTCTTGATAATGGCAGTTGTTGGTTATGCTCGCGTATCAAGTGTTGGACAAAAATTAGACGTGCAAATGGAAAAGCTCAAACGATATGGTTGCAATAAAATTTTCGAGGAGAAAGTTAGTGGTACCACTGCCAATCGTACACAGCTACAAAACTGTCTTGAGTACCTAAGAGAAGGAGATAGCCTTGTCATTGCAAAACTTGATCGTCTTGCCCGCTCAACATTTCATCTGACGAAAATAGTTAATCAGCTTGAAGAAAAGAATGTTGATTTTGTAGTCTTGGATCAAAAAATTGACACCACTACACCAACAGGAAAGCTCCTCTTTAATATGCTTGCCAGCATTGCAGAATTTGAGACTGAGATTCGTAAAGAAAGACAAATTGAAGGTATCGAGAAAGCTAAATCTAAAGGCGTAAAATTCGGAGCAAAGAAAAAACTGTCAGAAGAAAAAATCGAGCAAATGATTTTGGAACGTCAATCGGGAATTTTAGTAAAGGATTTGGCTCTAAAGTATGGAATCAGCATTCCCAGTGTTTATAGATTGATGAAAAAATGAAGATTAAAATGCCCAAACCATCAGTTGCAGTGCTCAACTTCGAGATTGAGTTGACCTATTTAAATTGAATAGGAATCAGTTTGAAGATATAGTCCAAATGACTTTTTTGTCCAATCTATAAAGCCTGGCTTGTCCATTAATTGACTATGACTGAATCAACCTCTTGACTGTCTACAACTCACCCCATAAATTTTTGAAAGCTCCTCAACACCGATTGAATTTTGCATCAAACTTTGTAGAAGGTTCTGAGCCTTGGGTAAAACCCGTATTATCTCTTCATAAATTGACGATGATTTACTTTCGATTCCCTCATTCGTTATTAACTCCAGATCTTCCGACTCTTTAAACCCTGGCACTGGTATTTCATGACACGAAATTAGGTCACATACAATCTTAATTTTAATATATTGCTCGTTAAAACTTTTATCCTCATTGAGATAAGTTTTTTTTATTCGAGAGGCTTTAACAGAAGAATCTTGCGATGTGACAAAAAAGGACTTAAATAAAAACGCATATTGTGCTTGACTTAAAGGCTCATAAAACTCAGGAACAATTTCTTGAAATATATGCAAATAACTCTTAAAAGTCGTGTCTGGAACCTTATGGCCTAAAAGCATAGCCAACTGCATCAGCGTTGATCGAGGTAATGTTTGATTTTCTCTTGGAAAGAAATAACTGATTAAATCTGCTGATGCCCCTTTAGAGTAAAATTCTTGTAACTCCCGAACTTCCTCCACATCTTGCAATATTTTTTTACACCCAAATAACCTGGCTAATTCTGGGTACGGCACCTGCATTACTTTAATCATAAAGTAATTTGCAAAACTATGCCGCAGTCCATGAAAAACGAACGTATGGTCTCCAGTAATTTTTCTACATGCCACTTGAACTGAATCGAAAATATCTTTTTCATTAGCCGGTTCTGAGGGACTATCTGAAATAAAATAAACACCATTAGATTGTTTTCTAACTTTCCACCAAGCCACCACATGCTTCAGAAGAAACGTGGGGATCAATTGAGCAAGTGGTATCCTTCTTCTTGAATAAAAGTTCTTTAACTTTCTCGCCTTGTGCGACCTAACAAATAAAAAAAGAGCATCATCGCGCCCGTAAATATCAATGGTTCTTAACTTCCATATCTCTCGTCTTCTTAATCCACAAAAGTACCCCAATATGAGAGCTATTTGTCTACAGGTTATAGTCGTTTTTTCAAAAACATCATCTTCAGATAGAGCATGATAAACTTTAACTGCTTCAAAAGGCGTAAGTACATTGGCATTAACTGAGCCATTAAAATCAATACCATCTAACTCATGCAAAGGTAGCTTCATTAGCCCCATGTTTTTATTTAGATAGCTAATATAAAACGTTAAATAAGTTCCAACTTGCTTATCGTTGGAGTTATCAAGCACTTCTTGAAGCAAGTCCATCCAATCTTCTTCTTCAAGCTCTAAAAGATTGAGGTTGTCAAAAGCGGCTATAAGTAAATATGCCAGTCTGTAAAAATAACGCTTTATACTCTCATCTGACAGTTCATTGCTCTGAGCTCTGCGATAAAGAAATAAAAGCCATTTCATTAACCATAAAACCATTAATGATGACTGATGATCTTGTTTAATTTTATTTTCTAAAAAAGTAACAGAATCTTTCTTTCCGATACTCCGCAAAACTTTTCGAATCTGTCTTATTCTTTTTTCTTGTAATGACTGGGGGGCAATCAACTGGCTTGCATCGCTATCCTCACCGTCATTTAAATCGTCAATTTCAGAATCTATTTTTGGACTTTCATTAACATCAGAATTTACACGTTCGTGCAAAACTCTATTTCCAGTTATGATTCGGTACAAAGTCTCAGGCTTTAATTCAGTGAAAGGTTTTTTACCGATTGAAACTGCATGCAACATTGATGGACGTTTTAGGTAAATATTTGCTGCAACGACATCGATTATTTGACCCATTTGTCTAGGAATCAAAAATTTGATATTAAACTTCTTGGAAAACCGTTTGATTTCTCTCAACAAGCATCTATCAGATATTTGTTTTAAGTCATAGTCATCGATGTTTAAAAAAAGACTTTCCAGTCCTCCGTTGTTCCAAAACTTTAAAAGAAATAACCAAGACCTTAAATGCAACTTCTTACTCATTCTTTGCTCTTGGTTTGTAATTAACAATCTTGGCTCATTATCACCTAGTTGAAAAACCTCAGCTGAAGAACTACGAAGAATAGCATTAAGTTCATTTCGATTGAATACATGAGAATCAGAAATCAAACTTAATACAGTCCAAGCAAATAATTTGTGCCCACCTGTTTCATTAAAATCAAATAAAGCATCATCTAAAATTTGAGTGTAGTATTTTTCGTAATGTGCGTTATACATCTCTGTTTCTCGCACATGCGGTATAACCCTGTTTTGTACGACTTTTACTTCAATATCAGAGGCTGATTTCCAATTTAAATATTCAACCGCGTATCGAAAAACTCTTGCCAACATATTCGACACTTCGCCTTGAGAATAGGCATCAAGTTTTTTATTAAATAAACGACTGTTTACCCTTTTATAATTTATTCTTTTATCCGGTAATGTAACCTCTTCAATTGACCTTTTTTCAGGCTGAATATCTTTTAAAATAGCATCAATTACAAGCAGTAGAATATCCTTCTTACGTTCTGTCCATGTTATGTTTTCATTATCCTTCGACAATTCAAACAACCAAAAGTCAAAGGCCTGCTCCAAAATAGCTTGGTAGGCTAGTTCCTCTTCAGTCAGATTTTTATCTAAGTCTTCCATTCCTTGAGTATCCATGAAGCCTATAAGAACCTCGACTTAATAAGTTCAAATCCATTTACTTCCATGTGATTATTGATAATCGATTCTAACTCGCTTTCCAACAGGCTTGAACTAAATGCAGAATAGTCTGAATGAGGTTCCAGCCCTTGTATAAAATGCCCTAAAAAAGCATCAATCACATCTGAAGGAACTCGTTCTTGAAAAAGCTTTGATCTTAACGCGTGACGACCTGCATTAATCGGGATATCAACATGATTATTCTTTTTAAATGAATTAAAGAAATTATTTAATGAAAGTAAAGAAATCTTATTTTTTTGATCAATATGAAAGAAGACGGTAACATCTATTTCACTTAATGAAAATCGGCCTGATGAGGTTCTATACTCCTGGGCATTAAGCCAATCCCAGAGTTGCGCCAAAACTTTTTTATACAAATTAAAATTGATTTCTAACAACTTTTTTAAGAGCGCCTTAACATGCTCAATATAATTTAGGAGTTGCTGCCTTATTCTTTCAACTAAATACACCACTCTTGCATGGGTTGAATCTAAATCGTCCTTATCAGATATAGATATAAATCTCATATCAGGACTTATTAGCCTCCAATGAGGCATCACTTGATGAACGCCCCTGTACCCCGTTGCAAAAGAAAAAGATAACAGCGTATATAGACTGTATGAATTGTGATACTCAATAATCTCTTGAAAACTTTCTAACTCAATTCCGCTTAAATCATTTATTAATTGCTGATTTAATTCTCGAATAATTTCAGGCTTTGGGCAAAATTTAGATCCAATATATTCTTTAGAATCCAAGCTTGGCCAATCATTTATTTTTTCAAAATCAGAATTACTAAATTGCATTCCGAATACAACTTTATCCCACAATTCAACATACTTTGATTGTAAATAAGAAATTTCAAAACGTGTATAGTGCATTTGACTATGCGAATGCTGGTTATCCTTAGAGGTGAAATAAGAACTCAGAACAGGATCATATTCAACCAAGGCTTTCTTTTCCAAGTAACCCTGGATCATTACCAAACTCAAACTTGGCAAGCCATGCCTTCTCCTTAAATTACTTAGATAGGTTTCGATACTCTCTTTAAAATCTTTATCCGTCCAAACAAAACCTAGTTTTTTTGAGGACTCAATGAATTCAGGAGAATCATAACCTGGCAATAGTAAAATCTGATCCCGAATATTTTGTGTCTTAATCAATAAGTCAGTCAACCACTTATTTATAGGTAAAGTATAGACTGAACTCGCAGATTCTGTTGCTACCGAAGCTCTATTATTGGTAACCAAAGGGGACTCTTCCGACCAAAAAGCAACCTGCCTACCCTGCTTAGGGGTTAAAAAATAACAACCTGGAGCCATTGCTTTTAATGTTGTTCTTCTTGTCGATATAGCCATCTCAATTTTTCGCCCTCTAAACAGCATTACACCAAGGACTGCAGCTATTAATGGCTCAGGAATTTGATTGGGACTAAACTCATTTGGGCTAAATTTTTTTTCAGAATAATTTACCAAATCTAGCAAAAATTGCTCTAGTGTAAATTCATCAATGAGACCGGTATCTGTCTTCAATGTCTGAGCAGCTCTTATGCATGATTCAGATATTCTTTTAGCATGGGTACGGACTTTACGCACATCCATTTCATTTTCAGGCCTAACCTTAGAACCTCTGTGATGCGCGTCTTGCATAACTAAACTTGTCAATGGTACCGAAATAGAGATATCCAAAACATGATCCATAACGTCAACACCGTAGATATCGCTATCTTTTCTTTCTTCAATGTCTTTTGGAAAGTAATATTCCTGTTTTACTAGACCAAACTCTTCAATTTCAAACTCTGTATTCGCAAATTGCGGCAACCTTCCTCTAACTGAAACTAATGGAAAGCGGCCTTTAATTTTTCCAGACAATCCCCTTATCCCATGCTTTGATTTTCTGGGATTGATAAAGCCTTTATTTCTAACAATTTTTACAGCAGATTTCAAACCAATCGAATTCAAAAGTGTTTCAAGCTTTTTAGACGATTCCTTTAATGATAGGTTTTGATAAATCGAAGTTAAGATAGGTTTATTTTCATCATTCTGAAATTCAGCCAAGCCATCTGGATTAGTCGTTTCTAGGTATCTTATCGATTTAGAAATTTGATAATATTTATCGTCCTCTATCTCAAATGTGTTGCGAATAAAAACAATGGCTAAAACTGGAAATATAATCTGTTTGTGTAGATAAAGTTCACTGCCGCTTAAGTAGAACAAAGCAGAATAGAGCGGAAACTTTTTTAGAATCCCTCGCAAGTCATGGCTATGAAAATCAGGTTGTAGTTTCTCATCAAGCTCATCGATTTTTGACAGAAAGATTTCCAATACACTCTTCCAGGACTGAACTTGCTCTAAGCAACACTCCTTTTCTTTAGAGAGCTCCTCTAACAAATCTAAAATGCACTTAATAGACTCGCTAGCATGGTAGAAACCTCTCAATGACTCTGGAACGTGTAAGAAGCAAAACAATCTTGAGAGATCTGCTTGTTCAGATTCTTCCATAAAGTTTAGGAGGTCATAACTGGTTCCAGTTGCCGCTTCAACCTTCAAGCGTTCAATTGTTTCTTTCAGGACGTCTTCGATTACCATCACTGAAGAATGACTAGCCATTAGCATCCGCATCCCCTTCAATAGTTAGCTCATCTGCTCCTAGCTGCGATTTAGCTTTAGCGCTATTGTTTCTTTTTACGAGGTTAGATTTTGAGACCCCTGCGAACTTTGCAAGATCCTGGGATGTTTTAATAAATTGAGACACAGAGCCGACTTCTTTATCCAGATACTCCTGCATATATCTATAGTAGTTTTTAGGCTTCTGAAGGACTGATTGAAAAAAAAGTTCATTAGAAATAATCGCATCCTTGGTCTTTGACGAAATTTGACTCAAGGGTAATACTAGAACGGGGACTTTATAAGAAGACAGGATTTTATCTCCATATTTATAACCAAGATAAGATGTTGCATAGAACCAATTCGTATACCCCATAATCAGGTAATAACCTGGCTTTACCTCTTCCGCATCAACACCTAAAGCCTGCTGAGATTTCCTTTGTAGCCTTTTAGTTACTACTATCGGATTACTAATCAATAGCCAATCAATCCAGGAGTCGTCTATGACCTTATTCTCCATCATATCGAATAAGTCATTAGGCTCTAGCCCCTTGTAACTCGATTTGAGCTCAATGCCTTTCCAGATTGGATGTTTTTCACTCAACTCACTGAGTGCAACTTGATCAAATGTTAATTCGGTGATTTTGAAATTCATCATATAATTATAGAGGTTGTTTTCTGTACTCTCTATTTTTCACACTTGAGCCCAATGTGCAACCATAAATATCAAAAACATACAAATAAGCAACGTACCGGTAAAAATAGAAGACAAAGAAAAGCCCGGTAAACATGGGAAGAATAGACTACAACCAGGTCCAGAGATAAAAGCTTTAGATAGAAATACCATATTGACATGGTGGGGGTCGGTGGTTCGAATCCACTCTTCAACCCCTTATTTTTTCAAAAAAACACATCTTTAATATAAACGCTTTGCAAGTGAATAAATAGAGAATATCACGCTCTTAAAAATTAAGCATAAAACACCTATTCAAGACTATCCCAATATATATCCTAGAGACTTTAAACAAAAAAACTCCTCATTCAGAGAGAACCAAGGTTTGACAGAAATATCGTGATAGAGTGATTTTTTAACAATGAAGAGTTACAAAGAATAGAAACAAAAAAGCCCCAGTCTTGCGACTAGGGCTTTAAAATTTGGCTCCCCAACCTGGACTCGAACCAGGGACATACGGATTAACAGCCACTTATTTTAATAATATCAACAACTTAGCAACACTCTCAACCATTCTAAACTACTAAGACCGATTTATAATGTACTTTATACAATAACCTTCGGTTTATGAGCCACTATATTAAATTATTTCAACAACTTAAAGACACTCTTTCATATTGAAATATAAATTTAACCTACTTTACACAACTCATCAAAAAACACTCCGACAGTACTAAACGATCAGTATTTTTTCGAAATTTATCTTGACATCGATCCTTCATAATAATCTAATCCTATAAGACTTTTTACTTATAAACATGGATTCTATATGAGCACCAACCAACAAAAAACCGCAGGCATAACTCTCATTGCAATATACAGCGCTTTAACAGGCCTTCTATCTCTTTTCGCTGGATTAATTTTTTCATTATTTTCGGCTATTCCAGAAATCCCTCTTTGGGCTAGTTTACTTTCATTTGTTTTTATAATTTTTGGCGCTTTACTATTAGCATCCGTTTATGGCTTATGGACTCTTCAATCTTGGGGCTGGCAATTTACCTTTTGGCTATATTTAATTTCTATCCCGTTAGGGTTCATTTCAATATTTCCAATATTTCCAGGAGATGAGATGAGCGCAGGAAATACGATTTTTCAATTAATTGGAATTGCAATTTCCATAGCAGTAATAATGTATTTGAAAAAATATGAAATTCAAGCTAGGTATAATATTTTTTAACAAGAAGTAATATTAATAAACACCAAAATCTAAATTGGCTTCGACATTAATTTATCAAAAAATAAAAAATAACGTAGGATTTCAATGGGCAAAGCTTCGAATCGAAAAAGAGTACAACGAGAACTTGGAGATCTTGTTTTTAAGCTTTTCCATCACTTATTGTTATTAAAAGAATATTCTCACTTATGTTTTTATGAGTACAACCATCTCCGTTACACAGGCGAAATAGCAGGGAAATTGAGATTGTTAGCTGTACGACAAGGACAAAATAAACCTCTCCTCATAAAGTTAATGGATCATTACAACTTTGTTTATCGCTTTCCAATTAGAGAAAATAGTGATAATAAATTTACCCTGTCTGAGTACATGGAACATATCGCAGGTCTAAATGGTAAAAAATACCTTTTTACAAATAAAGGTTTAGTTCGTCACCTATCACAACAAACGGGTTCAGCTCATGAAGACTGGTCCATTAACAATGAACTAGACAACCTTTTAAAAGAAAATTTACTTGGTGGCCCTTCTTCGATGGCTCTTATTAGACCAATTGTCAATACAGTTCTATCTGTAGGTTACGTATTCCTTCTCTACTTACAAGAAACAGGCGAGCTTTCGACACTGAAAATCCAATATGATTTGAAAGATCTTATAAGTATCGGAACCAGATATCCACAACAAACTAGTATTTCACCTGAAGAAAGAAAGAAAAACTCAATTGATCCAAAGCCTATAAACCCAGATTTAGATTTATATGAACGTTCAACGGCACATAATGCAATGGATACTTTTAAAGTTGACATCACTCAAATAATTAAAGATGCAAACTTATCATAATGAAGATAAATGAGACTAAAGAAATAGCTGATGTTAATGCTTCATTTCATAAAATTATTCAAAAAATGGTACCAGAACTTATCTCATTAATTGATGAAATAAAAAACACGCCTATAGACGCTGCACAATTTAACAGTAAAGTTTTACCATCATGGTATGAATACTATCAACAACCATTCTCAAAACAGCTTCTTGAGTCCTTAACTGCAACCAACATGGTTGAAGATGTTCAAAAAATCTACAGCTCAGATAACCCATTTGAAGAACTTATTAACATCGTATCACCTCCAATCCCGTTTATTGGCAAGCCTTTACCGAAAAAGATTTCAGGTAAGCAAACGGCTGCAATCTTATCCCTAGTAAAAAATTTTGAATCTATCTTATATAACAAAAAGCCTATCAATCGACTTCTATTAGACATTGCTACTGGAAAAGATCAAGATGGATCGCTAATAAAGCAAGTTCTTGAAATTGATCGTACTGCTATACATACAGAAATTATTAAAACTAAACTCCAAGATGCCGAGATAACACACAACAAAAAGTTACTGACCAATGTCGCAAATGCTCTTTATCCGACGAAAACTAAAAAACCAAAAGTCAAATATCCACAATTGACCTTCGCAATCTTTATTCTATTAGATTTTAAAGTTTTTGATCTCATGTCTGAACAAGAAAGAGAACAATTTCTTCTTCAGTATTATGAAGAATACAAGGAGCTAAATAGCTTTCATAGGGAGTGTAATCGTATCAGAAACTCTCTAACGACACAGAAAGCACCAAAACGTGTCGGTGAAATAAATAGAAAATAACTCTAAATTTGTCTCCAACGTTGCAACGTTAATTACTTTAATAATTAACTGAAGGAGACAGGAAATGTCTAATACAGAAGATAAACAAAAAACTGGAGCGCGTGAGAGTGCTGGCTTGAAGGATGACTGTGGAACACAGTCACCTCAAGGCACACCTCGATCGTGCAATAAACTTGGTGCGTCACCTAGTAACACAGCACCTGCAAAATACATAGATAAGAAAAATACCCTACCTTTACGATGTGCAGTAGATAGTTTGTACATATCTTATAGGGGCAACATACTCCCCCAGATTGAAGAACTATTAACCGTCGTTAAAAAGCAAGCTCAACACCTCAATAAAGAAGTGGCGGCTGAAGCTTATATCAGTTTCGCTGGGCATAAATTTGAAGTCAAACCTAAAGGCGCTGGTCGCTTCTCTTTTGTATTAAGTGATAACTGGTTTACTATTCAACTATCAAGTGGCGAGTCTACCTCTATGCCATTAGCCTATATACAGATAAGTAGTGAGCTACTCACCTTCACTAAAATAGATGAAGTACTGAGCCATCTCGATAACATCGTTTATAAACTTGGAAAGGTTAAAGGTCATCCCTCAGTTAGTCGTTTAGATTTGTGCATGGACTTTATGCCCTTGCCTCAATTTAAGGTTGAAGCCATTGATATTCAACAATGGAAGACTAGAGCGTCTCAAATAGACCGTTTTCACCAACATAAACGCCCTTCTGGCTGGCGAATTGGTAAAGGGGTTGTCATGGGTCGTTTATACAATAAAACCCTTGAGATAGTTAAATCCAAGAAGGACTACCTAAAGCCTATTTGGGAAGCTCAGGGGTGGGATGGTAAAACAGATGTTTGGCGAATGGAGTTTCAAATGAAACGAGAATTCTTGAAAAACGTTGGCTTAATGAATCCTTATCAAATTAATGAACTCAGCCCAGCTCTTTGGAAGTACGCAACCACAAAATGGTTACAACTCGTTAACCCAACGACTGACAGCAATGAATCACGCTGGCCTATCAATGATGCATGGAAAGATATTTCTGATTCTTGTACGAACTCCGATTGTGATGCTGTAAAAGTAGTCACCAAAAGACGATTACCTAATGACCAGTTTTTATTTGTGAATGGTCTAGCGGCAATCAGTTCTTTCATGGCTCGTGAAGGCATTACCGATTTAGGGGAAGCGCTTGGCGAGTTCCTACATCAAGCGGAAGATTATCACCTTACTGTGAAAGATAAACCGATTGAGGATTACCTCAAGGGTAAAGCCAAAGAGAAAACACTTCGTTATAACACTGAATTGAAGGAGTAAATCCCATGAGTGAGCCAATCAAAACTCTCACTCTCAACCAAGCCGCAGAATTTTTACAGTGCAACCCTGAAACCGTTAGAAGACTGGCTCAGACTGGAAAAATCCCCTGTGGAAAACTTGGAAGAAAGTGGGTATTCATTCAACAAGACCTTGAACAACATATCAGAAAACAATATCCTAGTTCTGAGAGTGTTGTTGGGTTTGTTGACAACAATGAGGAATCATTATGTCAATCTACCTCCGAAACAACATCTGGTGGACTAACTTTACCGCTCCAGACGGAACAAGAATACAACGCTCTACTGGGACTGAAGACCGAAGATTAGCACAAGAATTTACCGATTTGCTAAAAGCTGAATTATGGCGAGTTCTCCAACTAGGGGAAAAACCTCGCCTTCTTTGGCAAGAAGCGGTCGTTCGATTCATGCGTGAAACTCAAAATAAAGACCAAGGTAATGAGATTCGTTTATTTCGTTATCTTGACCAATATTTTAGAGATATGTATCTCGATGAAATCAGACGGATGCACATTGATGCCATCATTCAGAACAAACTGAAAGATGGTGCCAGTAATGCTACCGTTAACCGTCATCTTCAGAAACTTAGAGCGGTCTTGAACAAAGCAAGTAAGGAGTGGGAAGTGAAATGCTCTCCACCCTATATAAAACTCTTGAAGGAACCGAAAAAACGAGTTCGTTGGATAACTGAGTCAGAAGCACAAACATTAATTTTGGCTCTACCTCCACACCTTGCCGATATGGTTATCTTCTCTTTAGAAACAGGCTTACGAGAATCCAATGTCACCTTGCTCCGTTGGGAACAGGTTGATTTCTCTCAGCGGGCTGTTTTTATCGAAGGAGATGACATTCTGAAAAGTGAGAAGGCCTTTGTCGTTCCCCTTTCAGATAAAGCCATAGAGGTCATTAAACGCCAAGTTGGGAACAATCCAGAACGGGTGTTTACATACAAAGGTGAGGGAGTCCGTCGGGCAAACACTAGGGCTTTTAAGACAGCTTGTAAAAGAGTTGGATTAGAGGATTTTCGTTGGCATGACTTACGGCATACCTGGGCAACCTGGCATGTTCAAAGAGGAACGCCAATTGAAATACTTCAAGAATTAGGCGGTTGGTCAGATTATAAAATGGTCAAACGCTACGCTCATTTTAGCCATGAGCACCTAAAACGCTATGTAAACCGCTCAGAGACTGGGGTTGCTACAATTTCTGCTACATCAGTTTCTTATGGGCAATAAAAAAGCCAGGCTTCATTTCACATAAGTGATTGAATTACCTGGCTTTAAAATTTGGCTCCCCAACCTGGACTCGAACCAGGGACATACGGATTAACAGTCCGGTGTTCTACCAACTGAACTATTGGGGAATAGTTGTTCAAGCTCTCGCCTGATGGGTGCGTATTATAGAGAAAATTTTATCGATGACAAGCCTTTTTTGTAAAAAATATTACTTTTTTCAAAGCATCACTTACAAGGTCTTGTTAAATATGACAAACCGCCAAACAACTGAACTGGTTTAATTAGACAGGACACTTTAATAATGGACAATTGTCTTAATTATTGAGGTGTTTATGACTGTCCTGATGGAATTGACCAGAACAGTAATCCCTGTTCCAAATATAAGAACATTTAGATACAACATGTTATCTTCAGTATAATAAGTAAAGTTATTCAATTAAATAAAGGTTTTATAATGCCAGAAAATGTAGCAGTTAGCAGAAAACAAATTGGTGGTGAGATTCCTATGGTAGTCTCTGAGATATCGGATAGAACGATTTATACTGGTTTATTTGGTTCCATTGACTCAGCAAGAATCGCTGAAGTAAGTGATAAGTTGATAGCTTGCTTTGAGATTAAAGAGGTAGATTATGTGATTATGGATTTAGGCAATGTTGATGTGATTGACTCTTCAGTATCTGGATATTTACTAAGACTTGCCGATACTTTGGTTTTACTAGGTATTACTCCAATTTTTTGCGGTATTAAAGGGTACTTAGCAGAAAGTATGGTAAAAGCAAATGTAAATTTAAAGGAACATATAATAAAAAGAAATCTCAAAGCAGCACTTTCGACAACATATGAGATGTCGGGTAAAAAAATTGTAGATATTAATGAATAAAACAGTTTTTTGGATTTAAATGTCAAATAAAAAACCTATCCATACTTTCGCTATTACGGAAGTAAAAGATATTTACTATATTACTAAAATAGTCAAAGAAGAAGCACAGCTATTTGGCTTTGGCATAAGAGAAGCTGCCTATTTTGCTACTGCTTGTTCAGAAATTGTAACAAATGTCATCCGTTATGCAACACAAGGAACTTTGACACTACAGCCAACTAAAAATCATAAAGGTTTAAAACTTGTTATTAAAGATGTAGGAAGTGGTATAGACAACCTTAATGTTGCCATGAAAGATGGATTTACAAGACATCAAAATAGCTTAGGTCTAGGTCTTGGTGCTGCAAAACGCTCTGTTGATAAAATGTTTATAGAGAGTTCAAAAGATGGCACAACTGTAACTTTAAAAATATTTTTACCAATTCCAAAAGATGTTCTTGATTTTGGTAGTGTCTCATTTGCTATGCATGGAGAGTATATCAATGGTGATAAGTATCTTATTAAACCGTATAACGGAGAAAATGCTCTTTTAGCAGTTCTTGATGGTGCAGGGCATGGTGAAAAAGCATGTTTTTCTGCAGATGTACTGCACTCATTTTTAAGTGAAAACTATACACAACCACTACCTTTTCTTGTTAAAGAGGGGCATAAAATAGTTCAAAAAAACAAAAAAGCTGATCGTGGTGTTGAGCTTACACTTTGTAGAATAACACCTAAAGAGTTAGAACTTGTAATTGTTGGGAATCTTTTTGTTCAAGTTCTCTCAGATACACCAAACCCTATACAAGTACAAAATGGCTCCTTGGGAGTATCTTTGCCAGAGGAGATTTATGTTCAAAAGATAAAAAAACCTAAAGATTTTACAATCATACTCCACAGTGACGGCGTTAAAAAGATACAGTATGATTCTGTAAGCTTAAAAGACAAAAGTGCTCAAAAAACTGCAGAAATATTGTTTGATGCTTTTGCATTAAGTGATGATGATGCCACTATCGTGGTCGCTAAAGGATATTAAAATGTTAAGTAATGTTGTCCACTTACAAAAATTTCTTACAGGAATAATGAGTAATGTTCCATTTGGGATTATTACTTTTTCTGAAGACTATGAAGTCGGAATTATTAATGAAAATGCAGTAAATTCCTTAGGTTTTGAAGACTCTACCCCAAAAGACTTGGTTGATAAAAACTATAAAGATGTATTTTGCAATATTGATGAACTTCTTAGTACTTATACTTCTTTTATAAAGTCTCATAATAAACTTGATTTTAACTTAAGCAATATAAAATTCAAAGAGTATGTTTTAAATATAAAAGTGCGTCCAATGTTGGATGGATCGCTTGTTATTATAGAAGATATTTCTAAAGACATACAATTACAAATGGAAGCAACCCATGACAACTTAACAAAACTTTGGAATAAAAAAGAGTTTGAAAAGAGTGTTTCTAGGGCTGTAGAAAAATCTTTAGAACATAAACTTGCAGGAGCTGTCATGTTTTTGGACTTAGATAAGTTTAAACCAGTCAATGACACAGCTGGTCATGAAGCTGGAGATATACTTTTAAACTCGATAGCCAACATCTTAAAATCACATACAAGAAGTAGAGATATAGTAGCACGAATAGGTGGAGATGAGTTTGCGATACTACTTGAAGAGTGCTCACTACATAAAGCAAAAAAGATAGCAGAAAATATACGTTCGGAGATTGAAAAATTTCATTTTATTTATAAGCAATATACTTTTAATATAAGCGCATCTATCGGTATATCTCTCATAAGTGATAAGCACAATAAATGTAATGAAATTATCAATGCAGCAGACAATGCTTGTAATATTGCCAAAAGTCAAGGTAGAAACAAGATTTATATAGCTGATGAAAATAAAGACGAATATTCTAAAGATGTAAAAGAACTAAATCTGATAGCTCAGCTAGAAGAAGCACTGAGTACAAATGGATTTGTATTGCATATGCAAGAGATACGCTCCTTTTCAAAAACACAACAAAAGTATTATGAGATTCTAATACGAATGAAACTTCCTGATAATAGCCTCATGCAACCTAATGCTTTTATCCCTTCTGCTGAACGATATGAAATTATGACAAGAATAGATAGGTGGGTTATTGAAAATACATTTAGGATTATTGACAAAAACGACAGATATTCTATAAATCTCTCTATGCAATCAGTACAAGATGAAAACTTTCCTGACTTTATCAAGGCTAGGAAAAATACCTATGGTATAAACCCTGAAAATATTACTTTTGAAGTCCCACAAACCATCGCTATACAAAATATAGATGCAACAATAAAGTTTATAGACAAAATAAAGGTCGCAGGGTTTAAGTTTTCACTTGATGACTTTTGCAGGGGTATAGCCTCTTTTGAATATCTACGAAATATGTCCATTGATTATATTAAAATAAATGGCACTTTTGTAAAAGAGATAGCTACAGATAAAGTTTCCTATGAAATAGTTAAATCTGTCCATAAGATAGCAAAAGTTATGGGTATAGAAACAATTGCAGAATATATCGAGAACCAAGAAGTATTGAACAAAGCCCAAGAGATTGGCATTAATTTTGGACAAGGGTATCACATTCACAAGCCAGAAAGTTTTTAAAACATTTCATATACTTACTGTCATTCATTACTGTCATTCATTACTGTCATTCATTACTGTCATTCATTACTGTCATTCATTACTGTCATTTATTGATATCTAAAAAAGGCATGATAGTTACTCCATAAAGTGCAGGTTTTGGTACTCTCTAAGTTTAAACTAAACTGGATCCTGTAAATCATTTTGTGTAAACGCTCATGGTTAAATATAGTGTAGCTGCTCCATTTTGCCATTTCAACCAAGGTGGCGTTACTGAACACCATATACGGTGGGATGCACTGAAATGGAATTCATGCTTCTTTTTTATGCATTTAGTTTAAAAACAAAATCGGTGAATTAAATCGCTAACAAAACAAACCTTTCAGACAAAAACCAAATAAACCATTTTAAGTCAACAACTTAGAAAGAACCACTCTCTATTAAACATCTTATGGCTTGCATATTGCTAATTTTAACGAGAAATTCAATCTCCCAGGCCTGGTTATATTTTCAAGAGTCACGCTAGGAATCTAGTTTTAATAAAAATTCAATAATCAAAAGTGAATTTAACGTTAAACTACGATTGATTACTTAATTTAAATTAAAGTTTTGTTTTATACTAATTGAATTTATACACGTTTAAGTACACAGTTACATAAGAGACCTTTGCACGAGAGTATGAGCGAGTAAAAATGGTTAAAATTCACCTGATTTTTGTTGTACCCCAAGGGCACTTCCGGTGGGCGACAACTTGCGAATAGCTAGCTACTCGCTGCGTTTTCCGCCGCAATCAGGAAAATTTTTCCTCATTTTTCTTTCGCACCTATCTCATGCAAAGGTCTCATTAAATAAAAACTCACAAATTCAATATTAAATTTTAGGATTTATCTATGCCATCACTTCGTAAAGTCGTTATACCCGTTGCAGGATTAGGAACTCGCTTTTTACCTGCTACTAAAGCAATCCCTAAAGAGATGATTACTTTGGTTGATGAACCTCTTATTCAATATGTGGTGAGAGAAGCCGTTTCTGCTGGATTTACCGATATTATTTTGGTCACCCACTCTTCTAAAGGGGCGATTGAAAACCATTTTGATCATAACTTTGAATTAGAGAAAACCTTAGCATTTAAAAATAAAACAGAATTATTAGAAAAAGTTGGTCACATTTTACCGAATGATGCCAATATTATTTCGGTTCGCCAACCTCAAGCTTTAGGATTAGGACATGCTGTGTTGTGTGCGGCTCCGATTATTGGTGATGAAGATTTTGCTGTAATACTGCCTGATGTTATTTTAAATAATGAATCTATCGATTTACGCAATATGGCCGCATCATTTAGAGCAACAGGACATAGTCAAATTATGGTAGAGCCTGTTCCAAAATCTGAAGTGGATAAATATGGTATTGCTGATTGTTTGGGTGCTGAGTTAAACCCTAGTGAATCTAGCAAAATAGCGGCTATTATAGAAAAACCTAAATTAGAAGAGGCTCCTTCTAACCTTTCTGTTACTGGACGTTACATTCTAGAAAACAATATTTTAAACTTACTTAAAGTGACTCCTAAAGGAGCTGGAAATGAAATTCAATTAACGGATGCCATCGCTCAGTTAATGGAGATTTCTACGGTAGATGCTTATTGTTTAGCTGGTACAAGCTATGACTGTGGTGATAAACTTGGCTATTTAAAAGCATCTGTTGAATTTGCCATTCAGCATCCTGAATTAGGCAATGAATTTAAAACTTGGTTAAAAGAGTATATGCAATGAAGCAACTCCCCTCTTATAGTGTTTTAGAAGAATTAAGCAAACAAGCAAAAGAACGTCATTTAGCAAGCTTATTTAGTGATGATACAAATCGATTTGAAGCATTCAATGTAAAGCTACCAGGCCTGGTACTCGATTATTCTAAACAGAATTTGACCTCTGAAGAGAGACAATCTCTTTTTGATTTAGCCGAAGAAGCGAAACTATCTGATTGGATTGAAAAACTTTTTAATGGCGAAAAAGTTAATCACACTGAAGGTCGTGCGGCGGGACATACTTTTCTTAGAGATTTAGCCCATCCAAAATCTGAAGTGAGTGAGCAATGGGCCAAAATGGAACAGTTAGTTGACCGCGTTCATACCAAACAACTGAGGGGCTACTCTGGTAAAGCAATAACTGATGTTGTAAATATTGGGGTTGGAGGAAGTGATTTAGGGCCATTAATGGTCACTCACGCTCTAAAAGGAATCAGAAGCCCGCTTGCTCCAGAATTACACTTTGTTTCTACTCTAGATGGAAAACAACTACAACGTTTATTGAAAAGCCTATCCGCTGAAACCACCCTATTTATTATTGCTTCAAAATCCTTTACAACGATAGATACTCAATCTTTAGCCACGACGGCAAAAGAGTGGATTGAAAAACACTCATCAACCCATGCAGGCACTATGCAACATTTTATCGGTGTCTCTACCAATGCTCCAAAGATGAAAGAGTGGGGATTATTACCTGAACATCAGCTGTTATTTTGGGACTGGGTTGGCGGTCGTTTTTCTTTATGGTCAACAATTGGTCTAACCATAGCTCTTCAGCAAGGAATGGAAGGATTTAATGCCTTTTTACAAGGCGCTCATGAAATGGATGTGCATTTCAGAACCACGCCTTTTAAAGACAATGTACCGGTTACTTTAGGCTTAATTAGCGTTTGGAACATCAATTTCTTAAACTTAGCTGGCCAAGCCATTTTACCTTACGACTCACGTCTTAAATACCTGGCGAGTTATCTTGAGCAGTTGGTAATGGAAAGTAATGGTAAGCATGTCAACCGTAAAGGTGAAATGGTTGACTACCGCACCTGCCCTATTCTTTGGGGTGAAGTGGGGCCTAATGCTCAACATGCGTTTTACCAGTTAATGCACCAAGGTACTGAACGTGTGATGTCTGACTTTATTTTGTATGCAGAAGTGGTTCGTAAAAATGAACGTAATACTTTTCATCATAATTTAAATATTGCAAACTGCCTTGCTCAAAGCAGTGCTCTTATGGTTGGTAAAACCGATGAAGACCCAAATAAAGACTACCCGGGTGGCCAAGTTTCAAACACCCTGCTGTTTGATAAATTAGATGCCAAACATCTAGGTATGATGATTGCCCTTTATGAACACAGCGTGTTTGTACAGTCGGTTATTTGGGATATTAACCCGTTTGACCAGTGGGGAGTGGAACTAGGGAAAAAAATCGCTCTAGAAATACTGCAAAAGATTGAAGATAAAGATACTGAAGGCTTAGATTCTTCTACTCAAGGCATCTTAAAAAGCATATGGAACGTACAAAATGAAAATTAATGTTTTTGGAAACACCGTAAGCGCAATGGTTTGTGCTGGTTGCCTAGCTGAAACCGGAAATAACGTAACCTTAATTGGTAAACGCCCAGAAGAAATTGCGGAACCAGGCCTGGTAGAACTTCTAGACAATCAATTAAAAAGTGAACGCTTAACCATTAACGATTCTTTAGATTCTAATGCTGAGTGCCACATTATAGCTTTAGATCCCGATGACTGTTATAACGCTAAACTGATTGCTAACCAACTTGCAAAATCTGCTCTAAGAGACAGTACGATTGTCGTGCGGAGTAACTTCTCGATTGGCTTAGCCAAAGAATTAGCACAAACGGCTAACCTTGAATTTGCAATTAACCCAGACTTTGCCGCTGATGGTCATGCTATCCAACGTTTTACGCGTCCTGATAGAATTATAATTGGTACTTCAAGCGAAAAAATTAGAGAGCAGCTTAAACAAGTTTTTGCCCCTTTTAACCGTAATCGCGATGTCATTCTTAATATGTCTCCAGCTTCGGCTGAATTAACTAAATACGGTACAAATGCTATGTTGGCGACGCGTATTTCTCTTATGAACGAGCTTGCGTCTATTTCTGAAGTGATTGACGCGGATATTGAAGAAGTTCGTTTAGGTTTAGGGGCAGATAAACGTATTGGCCGAGCTTACCTTTACCCTGGTGTAGGGTTTGGTGGGGATAACTTTACCCGCGACTTAGAACGTATTAAACTATTGTTACCGCAAGCCCATCAAAATGGTGGTAACAGCTTATTGCAAGCGGTTATCGACATTAACGAAAACCAGAAAGAAATTTTCTTTAGAAAGCTTTGGCAGTATTTTGATTGTGACTTAAATGGTAAAACCATCTCTTTATGGGGACTAGGTTATAAACCACATACCACCTCCATTGAAAGTTCAGCCAGTTTAACCTTAATTACGGCTTTTGTTAACCAAGGCTGTACATTAAAACTCTATGACCCTTTTGCCCTAGAAGCCTCTAAAGAGTGGGTTCATAAACACCTTAACAATCATCAACTACAGCAAATTTCTTTTCATACAGAGATGTATGAAGCTACTGAAAATTCTGATGCATTATGTGTATTAACTGAATATAAAGCCTTTTGGTCTCCAGACCTCATCACGCTTAAAGAGAACATGAACACCCCAATTATTTTAGATGGTCGTAACCTCTATAATAAATACTGGGTTGAAGACAATAACTTCATCTACTATGGTGTTGGACGTTAAGCTTTATTTTTGCAAAAATTTCGTAGACATAAAAAGCCTCTTTTTAAGAGGCTTCTTTTTACAATTTACCCCTTATATTAAATTAATATTAAATTAACACTTATCAAATTAAGAGATTTTTCTCATGAGCACCTCAAACCCTACTAAACTTAATGCATTTAAAGCCTACGACATTCGTGGCATTGTTCCTCAAGATTTAAATGATGATTTAGCCTATAAAATTGGGCGAGCTTTTGCGAGTGAATTTAAGCCAAAAACAATGATTATCGGGCATGATATTCGCCTTGAAAGCCCTGGCCTATCAACCGCATTATGTAATGGATTACTTGATTCAGGGGTGAATATTATTCACCTTGGCTTATGTGGAACTGAAGAAGTCTATTTTGCAACCAGCCATTATCAAGCTGATGGTGGAATCATGATTACTGCTAGCCATAACCCAAAAGGTTATAACGGTATGAAATTAGTTTCTAAAGGCTCGCAACCCATTAGTGGTGATTCTGGATTAAAAGCCATTGAACAACGTGTAATAGATCAAAACTTTGCAGAATTCCCTTCTGAAAAAGGCCTATTGGAATATAAAAAAGATAAAACCGCTTATATTGAACATCTTCTGACCTATGTCGATGTTGCCAATCTACCTAAACTAAATATTGTTGTAAATGCGGGTAACGGTTCTGCTGGCCCTGCTTTTGATTGCCTAGCGGAAAAGCTCCCTTTTAATGTAACTAAACTAAATCATGAAGCAGATGGAAACTTTCCTAATGGTGTACCCAATCCAATGATTGTTGAAAATCGCGCTATTACTTCTGAAACTATTGTGGCGCAAAAAGCCGATATGGGGGTTGCTTGGGATGGTGATTTTGACCGCTGCTTCTTGTTTGATGAACACGGGCAATTTATTGAAGGTTACTATTTAGTTGGGCTCTTAGCTGAGACATTATTAAAAAATAATCCTGGTGAAAAAATCGTGCATGATCCACGCTTAACCTGGAACACCATTAACCAGGTTAAGCAAGCGGGTGGAGTGCCGATTCAATCTAAAACAGGACATGCGTTTATTAAAGAACGTATGCGTAAAGAAGATGCTATTTATGGCGGTGAGATGTCTGCTCACCATTATTTTAGAGACTTTTTCTACTGTGATAGCGGCATGATACCTTGGTTACTTATTGCCGAGCTTATGGGTAAAACAGGCAAGTCTCTTTCACAACTCATTGAAGAAAGAATGAAAGCCTACCCTTGTAGTGGTGAAATTAATTACAAGGTAAAAGATAGCCAAAAGATATTAACCGCTATTCAAGCTAAATATGGCCCCGAAAACCCAATATTAGATGAAACAGATGGCATTAGTTTAGAGTTTGCCGAATGGCGAATGAACATTCGTTTATCAAATACAGAACCTTTACTACGTTTAAACGTTGAATCTAGAGCTAACCCAGGCCTGGTAGATCAAAAAGTCAAAGAGATTGAAGAAATTATTTATAGCAAAGATTTATAGTAAAGATTTATAGATAGTTTGCAGAAAGCATTTCTCCTACCCAAAACATTCCCGAGTCAAGTACGGGAATGACGGGGCAACCAAATACCTAATACCTAATACCTAATACCTAATAAATACCCAATACTCCAAACCCTATCAAGCCTCAAGACCACAATTTTCAAGACCACAATTCTTGTCATTATCCAGCTTGACTGGATAATCTATCTTTAACCAAAAAATTCGCGTTACAAATACGAGCATGAAGCTTATGATTTCAAGCTGAGCATTGACCGACCAGCGGCTCCAGCATAGTTGTTCTAATCGATTTTTCTTAGCCAGAACCAAGATAACAACAGCAAGATAATGGAGGGTCCAATCGCTCCTAAGACAATTGGCAATTGATAAACCACAGAGATATTACCTATGAGCTGGTTAATCAAATTAAAGCCCATTCCAATTAATACCCCTAAAAAAATACGTTGCCCAACGCTCACCTGACGCATAGAACCAAATATTAACGGGAATACCACGACAATCATCGCTAACACGACTAAAGGTGTCGCAATTTTACGCCACAAGGACAGTACATAGCTACTTGCATCCAAGCCATTGTCTTCTAAAAACTGAACATAATGATATAAATCCCAAGCACTTAAATATCGGCTTTCAATATCCAGTTTGGTCAAGTCTTGAGGTTTTAGCGGAAAATGTTCAGTCACCCTTTTTAAATCATGACGACTATATCGAATGCGCTCTGGTAAAAGGTTATCTGCCGGAATTAAGTCTAAATCGATTTGTTTTACCTTTTTAAAAAGCCACTGATTATTTTCATAAGTCGCTTGATTGGCTTGAACAAGCCCCTTTACATGACCGTTTTCTAAATCATAAATTTGAATATTTCTTAGCTCTTGGCTTGAGATAATGCGCCCGACATGAATATAGCGAGACTCATCTTTAACCCATAAACCGCTTGAAGAACCTATTGAAAAACTCTGATTTAAGGCTTCAGCACGCATTTTTTTGGCATAAGCTTCACTTTGAGGGGCAACAAATTCGCCAATTAACGCCATGACTATCCACATTAAAAACGCCGTTTTTAATACGGCCCACAAAATACGTTTAATGGACCAACCTGTCACTCTTAATATTGTGAGCTCTGATTGATTAGCTAAGCTTCCTAGACCCATTAATGTCCCAATCAATAATACAATTGGAAACAATTCAAAACTATAAACCGGAATTTTTAACAAGGTATATAGGGCGCCTAATCCAATGGTGTAAGTCTCATTTAATTTAGCGACTTGATTCATAAATTCAAAAAATGAAAAAATCACCATCAAAACCAGCATGACTAACAAGGAATAACTAACAACAACGCCGCCTAAATAACGCTCAATTCTATTCATTGTTATTTTGCTCCTTTAATCAAAGGTAGCCATGACTTTGGTTTATTTAAATGAGTATCCGTAATCGCGAACCACAAAAAGACAACGATTACCGGCCACAGACCAAGCCAAACAGGCCAGCCACCATTTGCAATACCTTCACGACCCAAAACTAATAATTGGTTATAAACAATATATAAAACCAAAGCGATAAATAGCTTAGCAAAACGCCCTTCTCTTGGACCCGTACGACTCATTTTTAAACCCAACAGACCCAAAACAACAATGCCAAATGGGGTGACTAATCGCCACTGTAATAAAGCAAGCTCTTCTAAACTTTTGGATTGCATTAACTCATAAGTCGTTTTTTCAAATACCTTAGGCCTTAACTTGCTAGGAGCCAATTCAGGTAAATAACCTTCAAATCTTGCAAATTGTTGCACGCTAACCTCCTTGTTAGCATGTAAATTTCGATAACTATATCCATTTTCCAAAACTAGAACGACTCGATTATCTATCCATTCAAAACGCCCTACAGGTGCAACAAGAATAAGGTCGTTTTCTTTATTGTGATACTTTAACCAGACAGACTCCATTTGCCCATTTTTAGAAATGCTCTTGGTGTAAAGCACACCCTGATTATTAGGCAATGGATTAAATTTACCAGGCACTAAGCCGGCGACTGGAGAAATGGTTTGTGCTTCACTAATTAAAATACGCTCTTGCTGATAACTCCAAGGAGAGACATTCAAACTAATCCATGCCGTGATAAGCGCGATTGGAATTAAGAATATAAATACAATTCGCTTGAAATAATCCGGACCAATAGAACAACTGTTTAAAACGACCATTTCCTGATCTTGATAAAGCCGACCAACCGCTAGCATCACACTAATCAAAGCGACTAATGGCAAAATAATTTCAAGAGCGGGAGGAATTTTAAGTAACAACACTTGTAGCACAACAGAGGCAGGAATTTTACCTTGCATGGCATCGGCTAAAAGCTTAGTAGCTTCACTACCAAACGTAATTAAAAGTAGAACAATCAAAACCGCTAAAAAGGTCAAAAGGAGTTCTTTTAAAATATATTTGTCGAGAATTCGCAAAAACGGCTTCACTCATATTAAAATGGGTTAATAAATATTTTTAAAACATTTTTATTCAGAACATTATACCCAACCCTAGGTGGGTGACATAAACAAAAGGCCGTTTGTACATGAAATCACTTCATTTTTCTTTTAATACTGAGCTTAGCAATATCGACACCCTTATATTACCCGTTACCTCTTCTGGGAAATTACCTCAAGGTATTGAAAACATTCCAAGCCTGCCTGAAATAGAAAGCTTTGTTGAAGGCCTTTATTCTGATGGCGATTTCTCTGGTAAAGTCGGTAAAACCTTACTTTTAATTAAGCCAAAAGACTTCACTATCAAACGTTTATTGTTAGTCGGTATGGGTGAAACAGACAAACTAACCACAAAAAGTTATTTAACATCGCTTAAAGCGACTGCGGATGCTTTGGATCATTGCGGTTCCATTAATACGGTTAATGCTTTAGTTTTTGTTGCCCCTGCAAATATTACAACAAACCACCAGGCCTGGTCGGTCATGCAAATTGCACAAGTTTTTCAAAAGAGTTTTTACGATTATAGTCACGAAAGTCGTGGAGAGCACCCTGTTAAAGAGCCCAAACTAGAAAACATGGTGTTTCCTTGTGCAGAGCAATCATTGGCAGCAAAACAAGGTCAATCTACCGCTTTAGGTATGGCGTTAACGCAAGATTTAGCTAATATGCCAAGCAACTTTTGTACACCGGCCTACCTTGCAGAAACGGCAATTCAATTGGGTAAAGATTATGGCTATGATGTAAACATTCTAGAACGCGATGAGATGATTGAAATGGGCATGGGTTCATTTATGTCGGTTGCTCAAGGAAGTAGTACTCCACCTAAAATGATTTGTCTTTCATACCAAGGCGGTAAGTCTGGTGAAGCTCCTATTGCGCTAGTGGGTAAAGGGGTAACTTTTGATACGGGTGGTATCTCTATAAAGCCTGGTCAAGCGATGGATGAGATGAAATACGACATGGGTGGCGCCGCCACGGTTTTAGGTGTATTTAAAGCATTGGGTGAACTAAAACCTAACATTAATGTTGTTGGTGTTATTCCATCAACAGAAAATATGCCTTCTGGTGACGCGGTTAAACCGGGTGATGTCGTTACCTCCTTATCTGGACAAACCATTGAAGTGTTAAACACGGATGCTGAAGGCCGTTTAATTCTTTGTGATGCTTTAACTTATGCACAGCAAACCTACCAACCAGCAAAAGTGATTGATTTGGCAACCCTAACCGGCGCTTGTATTATCGCCTTAGGACACCATGTTTCAGCCATTATGGGTAATAATCAAGACTTAGTAAATGAGTTATTGGCAGCAGGTCAAAGCACTTACGACCGTTTTTGGCAGCTACCTTTAGGTGAAGAGTGGGATGAACAGCTTAAATCTAACTTTGCAGACATGGCAAATATTGGTGGTCGTGCGGCTGGTTCAATTACCGCAGCACAATTTTTAGCACGTTATACCCAAGACGTTGACTGGGCTCATTTAGATATTGCTGGAACAGCATGGGTCAGCGGCGCAGATAAAGGGGCTACTGGTCGTCCGGTTCCAGCTTTAGTTGAATATTTACTAAAACAAGCGGGTTAAGGTAACATCAACCATGACAAGTTCCTCTTCTGAACAAACGTCGGCAAACAAAACGCAAACTCAAGCCGATGTTTTGTTTTACGTTTTAAATAGCAATCAACCTGCAGAACGTGAAGCCTTCCTCAGTAAATTACTGAATACGATTTGGAAGCAAAAACGTTTATGTGATGTGCGTTTTGCTAATCAAGCAGATGCAACTCGTTATGACTTAACGCTTTGGGATGCCAAACCTCAAAGCTTTATTCATCATGGTTTGGAAAACAATGTTAATGCTCCTATTCAACTTTATGGTGAACAAATTAGTCTAAAGTGTAAAGATGTATTAATTAATCTACACCCTGAGTTTCCGACTATTCATAATCAATATCAGCGTACGATTGAAGTATTAGATCAATCAGACTACCTTATTAAAATGGGGCGTGAACGCTGGAAACTCTATAAACAAGCGGGCATTGAACCCACTGTTCATAAAATTGGTTTTGAATAAGTTTTTAAAATACACCAGGCCTGGTAGCTTTCAAACGCAAAAAAATGGAGTTATAAATGGATATTACTCAACTATTAGAATTTAGTGTTCAACAAGGTGCTTCAGATTTGCACCTTTCTACCGGACAACCCCCCATTATTCGAATAAATGGTGATATCCAACGCATTGAGGCACCCAGTTTTGAAGCTGAGCAGTTACAAACCATGATATATGACATCATGAGTGACGAACAGCGACGTGGCTTTGAATCCTCTTTAGAAGCGGATTTTTCATTTGAGCTTCCAAATATCGCTCGTTTTCGTGCTAATATTTTTATGCACAACCGTGGAATTGGTGGAGTATTTCGTACCATTCCTAGTAATATCATTACGCTTGATGAGCTTGGCGCACCTGAGATATTTAAAGACATCTCCAGCTTCCCTCGCGGTTTAGTCTTAGTGACTGGACCAACAGGTTCTGGTAAATCTACCACCCTCGCCGCCATGGTTGATTTTATAAATAAAAAAGATCCTGCCCATATCCTTACCGTAGAAGATCCAATAGAATTTGTTCACCAACCGATCCGTTCTTTAATTAACCAGCGTGAAGTTCATAGAGATACTCAAAGCTTTACCAATGCCTTGCGTTCTGCCTTACGTGAAGATCCTGATGTTATATTAGTTGGTGAGTTACGTGATTTAGAAACCATTAGACTTGCTCTAACTGCAGCAGAAACAGGCCATTTAGTTTTTGGCACCTTGCACACCAGTTCAGCAGCCAAAACGATTGACCGTGTTATTGATGTATTTCCTGCGGAAGAAAAAGAGATGGTGCGCTCAATGCTATCCGAATCACTTAGAGCCGTTGTCTCTCAAACGCTGTTAAAGAAAACGACGGGGGGGCGAATCGCAGCTCATGAAATCATGTTGGTGAATTCAGCAATTCGTAACCTAATTCGAGAAGCCAAAGTACCGCAAATGTTCTCCGTTATACAAACGTCTAAGCAACTTGGTATGCAAACAATGGATCAAAACCTACTAGACTTAGTCAACAAAAACTTAATCACGCGTGATGATGCACGCTCTAAAGCAGCCAATAAAGCTGCTTTTGCGTAAATGCGTTAAAAGGATATTGCCATGGTTGATACAACACATCTTTCAGAGTTAGATAAATTATTAGTTTTTTTTACCAATAATGGAGGTTCTGACCTTTTCATTACCCCTGGCCGCCCAGCGACAATGAAAAAGGATGGAAAATTAATTTCACTTACTGAAGATAAAATCACCGCCGCTATGGCGGTTCAACTCTCTCATAAGATGATGAACCATGATCAATTGAGCACTTTTCAAAATACGCACGAAAGTAACTTTGCTTACCAAATTAGTGGTGTGGGTCGTTATCGTGTTAACGTTTTTATGCAACGTGGCACACCAGGCATGGTCATTCGTTCCGTTCATACCGATATTCCTGAATTTGATAAACTTAACCTACCTAGCATTATCAAAGAATCCATTATGGAAAAGCATGGTTTAGTGCTGATTGTTGGAGGAACCGGTTCTGGTAAATCAACCACCTTGGCCAGCTTAGTTGACGTAAGAAACTCCACTAAAGACGGACATATTATTACCATTGAAGACCCTATCGAATTTATCCATAGTCACAAAAAAAGCATAGTCACACAACGTGAAGTGGGGGTAGATACCGATAGTTACGAAAACGCACTAAAGAACACCTTACGACAAGCACCTGATGTTATTTTAATTGGTGAGATTCGTAGCCGAGAGACCATGGAACACGCGATTGCTTTTTCAGAAACCGGTCATTTATGTCTCTCTACTTTACACGCCAACAATACCAACCAAACCTTAGATCGTATTATTAACTTTTTCCCTGCCGACCACCGTGGGCATATCCTGCTAGATTTATCGCTCAACCTTAAAGCCGTGGTTTCACAAAGACTTATTCCTAAAATTGGTGGCGGACTGATTGCTGCAGTTGAAGTATTAATTAACTCTCCACGTATTTCAGAATTAATTTTTCATGGAAAAGTAAGTGAAATTAAACAAATCATGCATAATTCTGGCGCTTTAGGTATGCAAACTTTTGACCAAGCTCTGTTTGATCTATACGAAAATGGCTTAATTAACTATAAAGATGCACTACGTAACGCCGATTCAATGAATGATTTACGCCTTAATATCAAATTAAATAGTAAACTACCAACCCCAAACGATGACGATGGTGATTTATCATCAGAAGCCATTAAGTTTAGTTTAAAAGAAGAATAAAGTTTATCTATGTTTATAAAATTTTTAGGGTTAATCACCTTAACCATCTACCAGGCCTGGTCAATTAATGCGCTTGCCGCAAATAAAACTCATAACCACTCTACTGAAATACAAGCAGAGGATCCTGCTATTAAAGAGTTCTGTAAAGAATGGTCTCGAAAGTTACGCACCGTAAAATATCAAGGCTGCATGAAATTAGGTTTAGAAACCAGTGGTGCCAAAAGTGTAAAAGGTCGTGTATTAACACAGCGTCATTTCAAACCCGCTAAAGTCATCAAAGGGTCTCCTGAAGGTCGTATTTTGTTTATTAGTGGAATTCATGGTGATGAGTATTCCGCTATCAGCATGACTTACTTATGGATGCAAAACATGATTAAACACCAAAAGGAAAACCGCCAGCATTGGCTTTTTTATCCTTTAGTGAATCCAGATGGTCTTTTTAGAACCCCTGCTACTCGAATCAATGCCAATAACACCGATTTAAACCGCAACTTCCCCTCTCCAGATTGGGGTGAACTAGCAATTCGATACTGGAAAAAATATTATAAAAAGAATAAACGTCGCTATCCTGGTAAGGCAGCGAATTCGGAACCCGAAACACAGTGGTTAGTAAAAACTATAGAAGAGTTTAAGCCCGATGCCATTATTTCAGTACATGCGCCTTATGGATTATTAGATTATGATGGACCAGAACATGCAGTACCAAATAGAATTGGAGCTTTGAAACATAGAGAACTCGGTACTTATCCGGGCTCGTTGGGGCGTTATGCTGGTGAGTATTTGAATATTCCAGTACTCACCTTAGAACTACGATCTGCAGGCTCTATGCCAACCCAAAAAGAGATTTACAAAATGTGGAAAGACCTTGAACACTGGACTATTTCCAAAATTCAAGCTCAAAAAACCTCTGAAGCTAAGCAAGCCTTGAATCAAAAGCTTTCTGATAAAACGGTCATGAATAAGGTTACAAACACCAATAAACCTGATAAGCCTTAATTCATAAATTTTTAATTCATGACTGCTTTGTCAACTAATCGCTTTTTTAGTTTCACAAAATAAACAACCTAAGTTGTTCTATAGTTATTAAGATTCAACTAAGACCTTTACAAGGGTCTTTGATGTAAGAAAAAAATGAAAGGTTCTTTAGATGTAAAAGCTTAGGTTTAATCAGACAGCGATTGAGAAGCCTTTTTAAATATTACGCCTTTGTCTTAAATCCTGTTAAACAGGCTTCCCGTCACTTTTTGCAATTTGGCAAAAAGTAACCAAAAAACAAACCCCACTCCATAAATAGGCAAATTCTAAGCTTGTGAACTGAAAACGCTGAACTCGCTTCGCTCAAACAGCAGCGTTTTTTTACCGTTCACTACACTAAGAACCTTGCACCATTTATTACAAGGGGACTAATGGCGTTTGTCCAAGCTTCAATATTAAGCACCTCAGAAATAAAAAATAATTCTTAAACAAGCTATTGGGTGGGATTTTTAGGCTGAAGATAGAGAATTATAGCCTTTTTTAACTATTCATCGACCCTTGCAAAGGTTTCAATTACTTAGATGCAACCTGAATAGAGCCTTCTGATTGAACAACCACTTTCCAATCTCCATCTGGATCTCTTTGCCAAAATTGCTGAGTAAGCGTATTCTCAACTTTTCCTGGAAAGGTAATATAGTAGAGATTTTTTTCATTCGGGTATTTAAAAACACTAACCTTTTGCCAATCAACTTTTTCATGATTGTCTTGCAACCAAGTTTTTACATCCGCTAATAAAGATTCTTTAGTTTGCGAGACACCTAACGGCGCTTGCTTTTGATCGACAATCACAACCGGCGTTGAATAAGGCATACTATATTCTGATAGTAAACGTTTCATCGCCTTATTATTCAAGGCCACACAGCCACGACTCGCCTTAGGGGCTCTTGTATAGGTGTTACTAGGTACCCCATGCAACCAAATACCTGAACCGGTCTTACCATGAGATTTATCCCAAATATTAGGATAATTTAAAGGCAAAGCACCAACGCCGTATAAATCAGGAAGGGTATTGCCAGGAAGTAAATCGACTAAATGATAAACCCCAATCGGCGTTCTTTGATCACCTTCTCGTTGTTTCCCACTGCCTTTTTTACCCATAGTGACGTAATAATCAGCCACTCGAACCATTTGGCCTTTATCATTTTTATCATAGAGGTATAAACGGCTCTCTTGTAAAGAGACCAAAATAAGATTTTGTTGTGCGCTCTTGAGAACAAAATCATCAAACCCCGTTGAATGGTTTAAGCTCTCTTTTGAAAACTGCCAACGAACCTCTGCTTCATCCAGCAAAGTATTAACCGATTTAGCATGGTTTTGATGAACTTGTTTTACCAGTTTAAACTGACCCGCTTTAGCCGCCATCAGATCGGCTGTTAGTAATTGAGCAAGCTTATATTTTGGATTATGTTGTTGTAAATCGGTTACATTCGATAATGCCTTATCTAACTCTAAGCTATTGATAGCACTTAAGCTTGAAAGCAACTGTTTTTCGACTTTAACCACTTCATCAGCTTGAACAAGTGAAGCCTGAAAGCCTAAGCCGGTAAACAACAATGTTGTTAACAAATTTTTAACGCGATTCTTTGTTTTCATATATCTAATAACTGTAAGTGCATTAAGTTTTGGTTTAGTGACCATTATACATTACTACCTCTTGGACAATTTTCCACTGTCCATCATGCTTTTGCCAAAGTAAAACCTTGTAAACATCGTCCTTAAAACGGTCTGAATGATAACGTTGGTAAACTCGGGTTCTAACCATGGTAGATGAAATCGGAGTAATCTGAATTTTATCTAAAAACACTTTAATAAACTTGGGTTTTTGTAAATTACGATAACGGCTTTTTTTCCAAGTGTTAAAACTCATTCCGTCTTTAGGAATAAAAGCCTTTTCATCATAAAAACTAAGATAACCTGCGACATCTTGTGCCGACCAGGCCTGACGCCATTGTTCTAACCTGTTTTTCACCACTCTTACGGCATCTGCATTTTCAGCATCAATAATGACATTATTGGTAGGCAAGTGAGCTTGCTTAATATCAAAATATAACCATTTTCCTTGAGGTGAATTGACGGGTGTTTCTTTAAAAATTCGTTGATAAGCTTGTTGTGCATCATAAGCATAAAGTTGGTTAAGGTTTGCTAAAGTGGTGGAGACTTGGGCATCTGCCTGCAAAGCTTCATCTAATCGCTTTTTAGCTTCGGCATATTTTTTTTGTTTTATCAAAATAACGGCAATATTATTTTCTAATGCGCGTTTTAATTCGGGAATTAAATCCCCCGATTTATTCAAGCCTTCCCAAGTTGTCAAAGCACTATCTAATTGACCATTATGTGCAGCATCTAGTCCTTTTTGAAAGGTTTCAGCTTGTGCTGAAAGTTTTTTGTTATCGACCGCGTTAGCCTGAGAAGTTAGCGGCAAACATAGGGTGACCAGTAGAATCGGCAACCAAGCTTTGAGCTTAACAAAAGGCTTTATAGATGGCTTAACAAAAAAGAGTTGAATCATTGGAGATAAAAACATAAATATAAACTTGACCAAAAAATAAAAATAACGATGTATTTTAACGTAAATCACCTATACCAACCATATTACTTTTCAATGATTTAAGCTCATCACGTAAATGAGCTGCCGTTTCAAAATCTAACTCTTTAGCGGCTTTATACATTTGCTTTTCAACTTGTTTAATATGGCTTGCCATTTCTGCCGGTGTCATCGGTTTTTGAGTGTTATATTCTGCCGTATTTTGTGCCACTTTTTTATGATTACCAGGCCTGGTAGTTTTGGCTGCATAGGGTGAATCTTCTAGGATATCGCTTACTTTTTTATTGAGACCTTGTGGGGTAATTCCATTGTCTAGGTTGTATTGAATCTGCTTCGCTCTTCGTCGTTCGGTTTCATCGATGGCAGTTTTCATTGATTTGGTAATTTTATCGGCATACAAAATCGCTTTACCTTCAACATTACGTGCCGCTCGCCCTATTGTCTGAATGAGTGAACGCTCTGAACGTAAAAAACCTTCTTTATCGGCATCCAAAATGGCCACTAAGGCCACTTCTGGAATATCCAAACCTTCTCGCAATAAGTTAATCCCAATCAACACATCAAACTCACCCAAACGTAAATCACGAATAATCTCTATACGTTCTACTGTATCAATATCTGAGTGCATATAGCGCACACGCACATTGTGGTCTTCAAAATACTCAGTCAGGTTTTCAGCCATGCGTTTGGTTAAGGTCGTTACCAATATTCTTTGTCCTAAATCGGCACGCCATCTAATCTCACCCAATAAATCATCGACCTGAGTGGTGGCGGGTCTTACTTCAATAATAGGGTCTAATAACCCCGTTGGACGTACCACTTGCTCAACCATCGTAGAGCAATGCTCAGCCTCGTATTTAGCAGGTGTTGCTGATACAAAAATCGCTTGTGGCATGGCCCGTTCAAACTCTTCAAACATCATTGGGCGGTTATCTAAAGCCGACGGCAAGCGAAAACCATAACCAACTAAGTTCTCTTTTCTTGAGCGGTCACCTTTATACATCCCCCCAATTTGAGGAATGGTAACGTGACTTTCATCAATCACCAATAATGAATTTTTTGGGAAATAATCCATTAGAGTGGGTGGAGATTCACCAGCATTACGTCCAGATAAATAACGAGAATAGTTTTCAATCCCGGTGCAATAACCCAGTTCTACCATCATCTCTATATCTAATTTTGTTCGCTCTTCCAAACGCTGTGCTTCAACCAATTTACTCATTGACCTTAACTCTTCTAATCGGTCTTTAAGTTCAACCTTGACCTTTTCTACCATTTCTAAAACACGTTCGCGTGGTGTTACATAGTGCGATTTTGGGTAAACCGTTATACGCGTTGGTCTTGTCAAAACTTCTCCGGTTAAAGGGTCAAACCAAGCAATACTTTCAACTTCGTCATCAAACAATTCAATACGTACTGCATACTCTTCCGCTTCCGCAGGAAAGACGTCAATCACATCACCTCGCACCCTAAAAGTACCCCGCCACAATTCCACATCATTACGGTTGTATTGCATTGAGGTTAATCGCGTTAAAATATCACGTTGAGTAATTTTATCGCCTAGACGCAACTGCAAAATCATCTTGAGGTACATTTCAGGATCCCCCAAACCATAGATGGCTGAAACAGTGGCAATCAAAATAACATCTTCACGCTCAAGTAATGCTTTGGTGGCTGATAATCGCAACTGTTCAATTTGTTCATTAACGGATGAATCTTTAGAAATATAGGTATCAGAAGCGGGAACATAAGCTTCGGGCTGGTAATAGTCATAATATGAAACAAAATATTCCACCGCATTATTCGGAAAAAAACTCTTCATTTCACCATATAACTGCGCCGCTAAGGTTTTGTTATGAGCCAAAATAATCGTAGGACGTTGTACTGTTTTAATCACGTTAGCAATGGTAAATGTTTTGCCAGACCCCGTTACTCCTAATAGGGTCTGATAGGCTTCTCCATCCTGAATTCCTTCAACCAATTCCGCTATTGCCGTTGGCTGATCGCCATTTGGTTCGTACGGTGAAACTAATTCAAACGCTTTTGACACATTTTTTCCTTTAAAAATACCTATAACTTCCAGTAGAATGAAGAGAATAACTAACTTTTTGAGCAGAACATACTCGTTCTTCAATCAGCTGCGTTGTTCAAATGGCAACTTTCACTCATTTTTACAACTAAGCTTTGTATTATACCTGCTCAAAACTCTGTGGAGAAACCCAATCAATGGCCAAATTATCTGATCGTGTCAAACGTGTCCAACCTTCGCTTACCCTGGTAATCACCGCAAAAACTCAAGAACTAAAACGTGCTGGTAAAGATATTATTAGCCTAGGGGCTGGTGAACCTGATTTTGACACGCCAGATCATATTAAGGCGGCTGGGATTGCGGCAATTCAAAATGGTCAAACTCGTTATACAGCAGTCGATGGTACCGCAGATTTAAAAGAAGCCATTCAAGCAAAATTTAAGCGCGATAATGGCCTAAATTATGAAATGAATCAAATCCTAGTCTCTTCGGGTGGTAAACAAAGTTTTTACAACCTTTGCCAGGCGGCTTTAAATGATGGGGATGAAGTCATTATTCCTGCTCCTTATTGGGTCTCTTATCCCGATATGGCTTTATTGGGTGGTGGCGAACCCGTGATTATTGAAGCGGGGATTGAACAAGGTTTTAAAATAACCGCTACTCAGCTAGAGTCAGCTATCACCCCTAAAACAAAAATGCTAGTTTTAAACAGCCCTTCTAACCCAACTGGAGCGGTGTATTCTGCTGATGAGTTAAAGGCTATTAGTGATGTGTTAATGAATCACCCTAATATTATTATTGCCTCTGATGATATGTATGAACACATTATGCTAAGTGATGCCACGTTCACTAATATCTTAGAAGTCTGTCCAGAGCTATATGACCGAACTATAGTAATGAATGGCGTTTCTAAGGCTTATTCAATGACAGGTTGGCGAATTGGTTATGCAGGTGGACCGGTAGAGTTAATTGCCGGCATGCGTAAGGTTCAATCACAAAGCACCTCTAACCCTTGTTCAATTTCGCAAGCGGCGGCAGTTGAAGCTTTAAATGGTCCACAAGAATGTATTCAAACTATGTTGATTGAGTTTAAAAAACGTCATTTATATGTGGTTGAGCGTATCAATGCTTTACCTGGTTTTAAATGTATTCATGCAGACGGGGCATTTTATGCATTTATGGACATCTCAGAAGCGATGCAGATGAAAAGCTATCAAACCGATGCTGACTTTGTAGCTGACATTTTAGAACAACAATTAGTTGCTGCCGTTCCAGGTTCAGCTTTTGGTGCAGATAAACATATGCGTTTTTCTTTTGCAACCAGCATGGAAAACTTAATTAATGCACTTGACCGTGTTGAAGCATTTATGAAAGCTTAATCATTAATAAATAACCAGGCCTTATATGTTGAAAGTGTTCTCCAGAAGTGGAGAATTTATTAAGGACGCTTAGTAAAGGGATAAAGAGATCTTGCTACCAGGCCAATGACACCCAGAGTGATCCAGGTTATCAGATTAAGACCTTTATCCCCACACACTATAAACTGAACGGTATCTTAGGCAGGACAAGACTCCTAGCCTGTATTCATAAGGTTAGTACAGCCATAGTGTGAACTTACTAAACGAAATTAAATCCTAGCATAAAATAGGTATTTCGAACATGAAAATATACATCGGCATAGACATCAGTAAAGACACCTTTGACGTGGCGGTTTCAACTCAAAAGCAAAGTGTCACTTTTAATAACACCCCAGCGGGGTTTAAAAAGTTTATCAAGTGGCTTAGTGTTTTTGATTCTCCACACATCGCAATGGAAGCCACAGGCAAATACTATTTAGGATTAGCCTTGTATCTTTATGAACAAGAATACCCTGTGTATGTGATCAACCCATTTAAAATCAAACATTATGCTCAATCCAAACTAAAGCGTGTTAAAACAGACAGTGAAGATGCTAAGCTCATCGCAGATTTTTGTGAAGTACACAAACTCAAACCTTGGCAGCCTGACAGTCCGATTATCGCTAAGCTACAAGAGTTCTCAGCACTTCAATCCTTGTTAATTCAAACAAAAACCCGCATTAAAAACCAAATGCAAAGTTTGACAGAAAAAGAAGTACAGAAAATTCAAAAAGCTCAGATTAAACAGTTAGAAAAGCAGATTGAAAAGATTCAATCCCAAATGAAAGGCTGCGTTCAACAGGATGTTGAATTGGCTAAGCAGATGGCATTATTAACGTCCATTAAAGGACTGGGTGAAAAAACAGCGATTGAACTCATCACTCATATCAAAGACATTTATCGTTTTGATAATGCAAAGGCCTTAGCCTGTTACTCTGGTCTTGTTCCACAAATACAGCAATCGGGTAGTAGTTTAAATCGCTCATCGCTTTCAAAAATGGGCAATGCAAATTTAAGGAAGTGTCTCTACATGCCTGCGGTAAATAGTATTGCATACAACCCTGTCTTAAAATCCTTTGCAGACAATCTGAGAAAAAGAGGGGTTGCAGGTAAGAAGATAGTTGCCGCGGTAATGCGCAAATTAATTCATCTGGTTTATGCTATTCTGAAGAGTGGTAAACCCTTTGATCCAGAATATAAGATTGGTGCTTGACTATGAAAATCAAACACGGTATCTGGTAAGTTTTAGAAATTCTTTATAATCACTTTACCAGGCCTGGCTATTAAATATTTACCAAAAAACTTATCATAAATATCCATTCAAAATGTCTAATCACGCCATATCTGGCCAAAATTGATACTTAAGTCACACTCTTTAATCTTAAAATCAAACTGCTCATTACTAAAATCGGCTTCTTTGATAAAACGCCCTTCATGCAGACGATAAACCTTAGCTACTTTTTCTTCTGGATAGGCCAAAATATAAAATTTCACCCCTTCTTGTTGATAAAGTTCAAATTTAGTTAATTCATCACGCTTTGCAGATGTAGGCGAAACAATTTCAACAATTAACTCAGGCGTTTTAGTTAGTTTTTCACCCTGAATATTGCAAGCAATTAAGATATCTGGACGAACCACAGTATCATCAGAACTCTGCCAGTCTACTTCAGCCAAAACCTCGCAATTATCACAAGGTTTTAAAGCTTGATCCATTTGCAACATAATATATTTTTCTATTCGTTGATGAGAGATACTCGGTGATGGAGCCATTGCATAAGGTGCTCCATAAATAAGCTCCCAGTCCCCTTCCCATAATTGGTAATCTCTAACGGTGTAATGTTCGCTATAAGCTAAAGCCATAATTAAACCTCTTGTAAGTTTTTTATTATCATACACTTAATGAGTGATTTGCACGAGATGGTTGCACGAATAAAATAAATCTTACGGTCTAGCTAAACGCTCTCTTAAAAAAACAGGAAAACGTGGTAAACCTTTTTGCGTCAAACCCATGTACTGAAAAGTAATCACACTGCCAATTTTAGGGGGATGTAATCTTTGTTTATTGGTTAAACCGCTCCCTACTTTAATAATCTGTTGCTTCGCTGGATTCAACTTTATAAACAATCTTTCTATCTGCTCGGGTATCAGTTCGCATTCAACGGCCCCTACCAGGCCTGTAAATTTACCCTGACCTTTTGTGTAAGACTTAACAATACACTCTGCATCTTGTTTTTGTTTGATTTTTAAAGCCGTTGATAAACGTCCTGTTTGATAAATCGTAGTGGGGTTTCTAACCACCAAACCTTCACCACCTATTGCCAATATTTGCTTAAGCCTTATCTTCACATCTTGATTAGACTGAATCTTTTTTTGTTCTATGATTTTAATAAATGAATTGGCATTATGCTTTAGAAAAGACCTTAATACCGAGAGTCTTTCTAACAAACCGCCTTTTTGATTGGGTACTTCAAAAATATTATAGGTAATCTGTTTCCAACGATTATCAGGCATTTTTTGACGAACAATCGATACGGTTTCTTGAAACTTACCTCTTGCCAACCAGAGTTCACCGTCTAACTCAAACGGTGGAAAGTTTTGAGTAAACCATTTTGGCGTATTAAAAATATTGCCTTGTCGACTTATTAGATGCTTGCCGTCCCAATAAGCACGAACTCCATCAAGTTTCTCACTCATCACCCAACCCGAAACATCCAGGCCTGGTTGATAAGTTTTTAACAACATTAATTGTGGTTTTTCTTTTGCTAATACTGGCTGTAAATAGAAAACACTCAATAGTAGAACCATAAAAACCAAAAAACCTGGTTTATTGACCAGGTCTTTATGGTTGCTTTGCAATTCTGACACTTTCGAAAAGTGCTGCATTATTATTTGTCTTTAAAGCGTAAATCAGCTGAAATTTTAGTAAGCGTCTTCTCACCAATGCCTTTAACCTCTAAAAGATCTTCTGGCTTAGAGCAGTTCATCTTTTTGCAATGCTCAGATATCGCCATGGCTTTAGCAGGCCCAACACCAGAAAGTGCTGAAGAAATCTCGTCAACAGAGGCAGAATTAACATTAACAGGGCTTGCAGAGACAGAAAAACTTAAAATTGATAAAACACTAAACAAAAAGACGAAAATACGATTTTTAATTACCATGCCATTCTCCAAAATTATGATTCATTAAACTAAGCCATTGAATTGATTCAAAGACAAAAATTAAGATAACATAACCCAGAAGATAAATTAAGCACTATTTACACCTAGATAAGATTTAAACACGTCAAATAAGTATAAAATCAATTTTGTGTTAAGCATTAATATGCGAATTCAAGATATGTTTGTGCAAGAGTTTACCTTAATGCCTTTACTGCAATTTCTTTAAGATGCATGAGTATTTTAACTTTATCATGCTCACACTCAGAACTTAGTCGTTGATTAACTTTAAGTAATAAAGCTTTTATACCCGTTAAGCATTCTTCAAAATGTTCTAAAGCCTGCTTATTACTTAAGCTACAGGAGTCTATACCAAATCGTATCAATTTATCTTTAGCATGCCAACGCTTAGAACCAAATAACGTTAAAGCAGGTATATCGTTTTTAATGTAAGCCGTGGTACTCACAACATCATACGCTGGGGCAATTTCAATTTGATTGATATTTAAATAATAAACACCAAAGTTTTTAAGATGCGCATCTCCATTTTGTAATAAGTTATTCATCACAATCATCTTATAAAGCTGTGTTAATGATTTTAGCCTAAGATGACTAGAGCTAAATAATCGAAGACTCTTAGCAACTTGCTCATAACTCCCTTTATACTTATCATCCCTTTGTTTCGCTTGAAGCACACACATATCTTCAAAACCAAGCGGAGTACCATCATCTTGAATATCAAAACGTTTCATAATAAAAAACTGATCATCGTCAGATAGATAAAACTCTGGAACCACAATTCCCGCTTCTTTAACTGCAAACATACACAAGTATTCATTTAATGCTAAGTGTGGATAGTCATTCCCCCAGGTTTTAACTATGTAATCCTCCAGTTTTAAAGAGGCTTTGTCCTCCACTTTAGCAAGCACTTTTGGTTGAACGCCACTCAAAGGAGAATTCAAGGCAAATCTACTGACAAGTTCATCAAATAATTGAGGTGTATTGGGGTGTAAGAGATCTTCTAAATAAAAAGGGATCGAACTTGGAGAATCTTTTGAGTGATATTCAACCCTTCCTAGAATACTGCCAGATAACAGTGTTAGAAGACCAAAGTCATCTGTGTCGGTTATTTTGGCAAAATGTTTTTTGATAATCGAAAGCAAATAGCCTTCAGGCAAGTGCATCTCGAATATAGGGTGCAATTGAGTATTGACATAACTTTTCTCTCTTACAGGCATGGTCAAAGATACAAACTGCTCTGAATGACAGTTTGACAAGTAATTAAAAACAACCTCTGATTCGGTTTTAACGAGCTTTCCAGCAACCGAATCTAAAACAACAACATCTAATTTATTGCTCATTTTTCAACTCATCAAAAGTAGGAAAATGCGTTTTTTGTTTAAAACAAAGCTCTTGATCAAAGTATTCTAAGATTTTAATCACCTTACGAATACCAATATCAATTGAACGACCTTTTTCTAAAGCATTAATAGTCGCACGAGAAACCCCTACAGCATCTGCCAGTGCTTGCTGAGAAAGCGATTTAGATTTTCGTAGAGCAACTAACTCCACCCCAAGTTCTAGATAAGTCATAGCACTTCAATATGTATAAAATATAATACAAAATATCTTAAAAAATACAAAATGTAAAGTATTTAATACATTTATAAATAGAGATCGTAGGATAAAACTGACAATTAATCAAAAAGTGATTAAATATTTATCATCAGAAGTAACATTTGAGACCTTTGCAAGAATTGTGATTTAAAAAAACAGCGCAATAATCCATAACCAACGTCATACTACATAATCTGACCAAAGCCATGGATTGCCACGTCGCTACGCTCCTCGCAATGACGAATCTAAATGTTCTTAATAAAATCGATCGTCATTGCGAAACGAAGAACTCGGCTGTAGAGACGAGAACAACGCGAAGCAATCCATGGTTAAAGAGGAAAAGGTAACTCCAAAATCAAAGACTTGAACCTATAGACAGACAATCCATTGTGAGCCCTGTATTGCCACTATCTTCGACCTCGCAATGACTAAACTACATATTCCTAATATAATCGCCCTTCTTTGCGAAACGAAGAACTCGGCTGTAGAGACGAGAACAAAGCGAAGCAATCCATGGTTAGAAAAGAAATCCACAATCAAAGATCTGAACCAATAGTATGAGAGACTACTGAATAAAATCTACAATACCTGATGAATGTTTAAAACCAGAAACTAACTGCTCTAACTTTTTAGACACAATATTATATTCATGGTTTTCTAAAAGCTTAGAAATCGAATCCAATTCCAATTTTAACGATTGATAATCAAGATAATCTTCATGAGCCTTCATAATTCTAGGGTGATCTGTACCATCAACATTTTCACCAATTAATAACTCTTCAAACAACTTCTCACCTGGACGCAATCCAGTGTATTGAATTTCAATATCGCCATGGCCTTCAGTATCTATAATTTCTAACCCAGAAAGTTTAATCAATTTTTCTGCCAAATCCGCTATTTTAACCGGCTCGCCCATATCTAAAACAAACACATCACCACCAACCCCCATAGAACCTGCTTGAATCACCAAAGAGGCGGCTTCTGGAATGGTCATAAAATAACGCGTAATCTCTTTATGAGTTACGGTTACAGGGCCACCATTCGCAATTTGTTGTTTAAATAATGGAATAACGGAACCAGAAGAACCCAGAACATTACCAAACCTCACCATAACAAAACGAGTATTAGGATATTCATCCTGCAATGCTTGCAAACTTAACTCAGCCAAGCGTTTACTTGCTCCCATAAAATTAGTAGGGCGTACCGCTTTATCTGTAGAGACTAATACAAAGTTTTTAACTGCATTTTCTGCGGCTACTTCGGCAACCGTTAAAGTACCAAAGCTATTATTGTAAATACCTTCAGTAATATTATGTTCGACTAAAGGTACATGTTTATAAGCTGCTGCATGATAAATTGTTTCAACTTGATATTGTTTAACCAGATTTTCTAACTTAATTTTATTTTTAACATCGCCTAATATCGAAATTAACTCTATCTGTTGATTTGATTTTGCGATAAGTTGAATAAGTTCCTGCTGAATCGAGTACAAAGCGAATTCACTCAACTCAAAAATAATTAATTTTTTCGGCAGTTGTCGTAAAATTTTTCTAGAAAGTTCTGAACCAATAGAGCCACCGCCCCCAGTCACCATAACGACTTTATCTGTTATACATTGGCTTAAAAGGTTATCTTGTGCAGGAACGGCATCTCTTCCTAAAAGATCCTCAATACTCACTTCTCTAACATCAGAAAAAGAGACTTTTCCATCAACAATTTCTTCCATACTTGGCAATGTAGAAACTTTAATAGGAAAAGGTGCTAACCAATTCAACACTCCTTTTCGCTGTTTAGCATTCATCCCCGGTGTTGCAAGCAATATCTCTTTTACTTGAAAACGCTCAACTAACTCTTGTAAATCCGTACGTTGATAAACCTTAATCGCACCAATTTTTTGATGATGTAAACTCTTATCATCATCAATAAATGCCACCACTTTTTTATGAGAAACACCAGAAAGAGCCTGCATTAATTGACGACCGGCATCACCAGCTCCAAAAATCACAATAGAATCAGATTGCTCACTAGTGCCATTTAATCTGAGTAAGAACCAACGAATAATTAAACGTGAACCGGTTATGTACAATATCGCCATTAACCAGGCAATAATTAATGCAGAACGTGGATAAGCCAAATCCAACATTAAAATCGCTGTTGACCAAATCAAAAAACTTAAAGATACTGCCGTGAATACGGTAAACATAAAACGGTGTGTAATGTAGCGAACAACGGCTCGGTAAAGACCTAAACGAATAAAGACAGGTAACGCTAAAAACGGCAAAATAACAATGGATAAAGCAAATTGCTGTGGAATATCAATTGCTCCTAATCGAAGCCATACTGCGATTAAAGAAATTAAAATAAGGCTTACAAAATCCGTGGCAACAGAAATTACTCTTTTTTGCCAACGCGGTAATGGAACTAACCAATCTAAACTAAACATCAGTGCGACACTCCATCACGCTTAACAACCTTTAAAAAAGTAAGCCAAATAATATAAATATCAAACCAAAAACCTTGCTTAGACATATATTCAACATCTAAAGCGACTTTTTCAGGAATTGGCAATTCATCACGACCATTAACCTGCGCCCAACCTGTTAAACCAGGCACCAATTTATCCACACCCTCTTGGGTTCTAAGTTCAATTAAATCATCCTGATTAAACAACGCAGGTCTGGGGCCTACAAAACTCATATCGCCCTTCAAAATACACCAAAGTTGCGGCAACTCATCTAAACTAGATTTACGTAAAAAGTTGCCAATGGGCGTCAAAACACTTTTAGGATCTTGTAAAAGATGGGTTGCGACGGCAGGCGTATCAATCTTCATGCTTCTAAATTTTGGCATTTTAAAAATAGAATTATTTATACCGACACGATCAGACCAATATAGCATGGGCCCTTTAGAGGTAAGCTTAACCATTATTGCTACAATAATCGAAGGGATTAAAAGAATGCTTAAGGCGAATAAAGCCAATAAAATATCAAAGATTTTTTTCAAGATTAAATCCTGGTTGTATTTTTAGAGAACTATGCAAAACTTTGACTGCTTTTAATATAATCAATATCATAAAAAACTTGACCGACTCGCTGAATATGTTCAATCAAATCTTGTGATTCAATTTGCTCAAAAATAGAAATATCCATTAAATAAGGTGTATTTAATTCATCTAAATCAACAAGTACTCGGCTCAAAATCGCATTATCAATGGCATTACCAATAAGTGTCAAATCTATATCAGAACCAGGCCGATAATTCCCTTTAGCACGTGAACCATAAATAATAACTTGTTTAATTGCAGGATAACCTGCAAACACTTGCCGAATCCAAAATATGGTTTGATCAGACAAACCAAACATTACAAAAATGCCTGCATTTTTTCTGCAAACTGTTGAAAAGCCTTTTCATAATGTTTTTGTACCTTTGCAAACTCTTGTTCCAAAACACGCTCATCATACGTATGCACAGTTCGGTTTCGACTTTCAACCATATCCATCCACACCTGACCATCAACAATAAGCCCCAAAGAAAACGCCAATCGGCTTGCTGAACGAGAACCCGTAATACCCTGGTGGCCCTCATACTCCAAATAGTCTTTCATCACTTTCCAAGCCAGTTCATGAGTAAATTCAAATCTTTGCAAAATGCCTTCCTTGATAAGCGATTCAGCAGTTTTATCATGAGCTGATAAAGCCGAAGACAATTGACCTAATGCTTTTAAATAATTTTGATATCGCTGCTTCCAGCGAATGTCTTCACTCATAAATAATTCCTTATCAAACCTGAATACCATAACGTAACCAAAACTATTGAACCCACGTCACGTCACGTACACCCAAAAGCTGTCATCCTCTGGCTTGACCAGAGGATCTCACATTACAAACAAAAGATTATCCAGTCAACCTGGATAATGACGGAATAGTTTTATAATGTCGCCTTGTTATCATTCCAGCAAAGTACTCAGTTGTAGAGCCAAAAACCAAATTATTATTCATTACGAAACGAATAACTAGGCTGCAGAGACGAGAACAAAGCGACGTAACCCATAGTCAACGTCTTACTAGATACTCTGCCGGGTGCAATGGATTGCCACGTCGCCTCGTAGTAACGAATCGATATCCACACAATAGCACACCAGGCCTGGTATGCCCATCCGCAATTTTTTTTGGGATGCATGTATTTATTAACTTCGTGTTTTCTCGTCTCTACAGCCGAGTTCTTCGTTTCGTGTCTTCGTGATTGTTTTTAAATGACTCAGCGGTTTTCTTTAGTTGCTCATCCATAGTGGTAACAGGTTTCCAATCAAGTAAAACACGAGCTTTAGAACTATCTACTTGCAAAGATCCAAACAGCCGATTGGCCACAACACCTTTACCCAATAACTTAGCCATAAAAATCATTAACCCAACAGGTATGGGAAGCAATCTAGCTTTTTTATTAAACGCTTTAGCTACTTTTTGTAATAACTGAGTCGTAGAAACATCCTCACCATCCGAAATCAAAAAAACCTGATTCGCCGCTTTTGGTGACTTTTCTCTATCGGCACATAAAGCAATAAAATCAACCAAGTTATCTAAAGCCACTAAAGAACGTTTATTGTGAACTGCACCAAATGGCAAAGGTACTCCCTTATTAACCCAATTCATCATAGAAGCAAAATTAGCCTTAACACCAGGTCCATAAACTAATGGAGGTCGAATAATCACCACTTCCATACCTGTCTCTTCAGCAATTTTCAATAAGCCCTGTTCAGCCTCATATTTAGATAATCCATAAGGATTGGTAGGAATATATTTATCATCAGGCAAAAAAGAATTACCAGGCCTGGTAAATTCACCATTCACCTTAATCGAACTCAAAAACACAAACCGTTTAACACCAGCTTTAGATGCTTGACGAGCCAAGTTTACAGTAACATCAGTGTTTAATTGTCGATAAGCAACTAACGAACTTTTAGGGTCATCATTCATCATGTGAACGCGAGCGGCTAAATGAATTACAACCTCTTGATTATGCAAGACATCGAAAAAACCCACCATAGTAGACAAATCACCAATCACCACATCTGCATGGGCATTTAATAATTCTAAAGGCTGTCTAAGAATCGCGGTAATGTTACTGTTGTCAGATTGTAATTGCTTAACAAGTGCTTGACCAACAAACCCTGTTGCACCAGTTATTAAATAATTCATTGTATTTGGGCACCTAATAACCGTGTATATTCATCTATTACCAACTGATTTACATAATCAGCAGAAAAGTCTTTATAAGCTCTTTCTCTAGCATTATTACCAAGTCTTTCCACTTCTACTTTATCATCTATTAAAAACTGCATTGCCTTAGATAAATCATCAACATTCTTAGGCTCTACTAATATGCCTGTTTTATTATTTTCAATAGCATCACTTAAACCATATATATTTGATCCAATAGTTGGAACACCCATTGCAGCAGCTTCTATGACTGTTGTTCCAAAACCTTCTCGATAACTTGGTAAAACCATAACATCAGCAAGTTCATAGAATTCTTCAGGGTTAGGTGAAAAATCAAAAAATAACAGATTATCTGCTTTGGAAGCTTTAACTTCACTAATAAAACCCTCTAAAGTCTCCTCCAGAGGGCCTACTAAAAGCAAACAAAATTTGGAATTTGTATCACTGAGATTTTCGAATGCATGAATTAGTTCGATAACTCCTTTATCTTTAGTAAGCCTACCTAAAAATAAAAAAACAAAAACATCTTCCTCAATACCATATTTTCTTCTTGAATTTACACAACCATCCAAAGTGGGCTTAAATCTACTTAAATTCACGCCAGCCAAAGAGCCTTTTCCTAAACAACTAATTTGATTAGGCAAGGCAATTTTTTGCTGAATTAAAAAATCCATTTGACTTGGACTATCTGCATAAACATGAGTATTAAGCTTAACAACCAATTTATCCAGGCTTTTCAATAATACTCTTTTAAAGCCTGAAGACTCCGCCCATGCTTGTCCGGTAAATGTATGAAGTCTGACAGGCGTTCTGGCAAAAAAGCCTGATAAAGCCGTTAAAAGTCCGGCTTTTGGCGTAGTTGAATGCACAACTTGAAAACAATCTTTTCTGAATAGACTGTAGAGTTTAATGCATGAAAGCAAATCAGAAATCGGTGCAATGGGTCGTTTAATTTTCACAACATGATGATTTATGCCATCGAGGGTCAATTGTCCTTCTGAGCAAGCCACAGAAACATCGTATCCAGCAATTCTTATTGATTTTATTTGACTTTCTAGCTGCGTATTTACAAAAAAAGGCACCGTAGATACTCTACAAATTTTAATACTCATTTTTCATAAACCTGACAAATATGATCTTCAACATTCTTAGCGGGATAAAAATCCAGCTGTTTTTGTATTTTTGAATTTGAATAATGAATTTGAGAAGATAGATAGCGAACTCTACTTTGCGTCAACGGAAATGATGGACTAAACTTCTCTAAAATTTTGGTTATAAAAAAAACAAATCTACGAGGAAACCTAATAAAAGGTTTTTTAACCTTAAAACAATCAGCAATCCCATTAATTAATTCTTTTTGACTACAATCATTAGAAACAATAAACACTTGGTTTTTGGACTCTAGCTTCTTTTGAATGCAAAGCAGAATGGACTGAGCAACATCTTCAACATGAATGTAATTAACGATCGAGTTTTGCTTTCCAGTATAGAAAAAAACACCTTTTTTAACTAACACCCCTAACTGGCGTAAAGAATTATTTTTCATATCAGGTCCAAAAACAATCGTCGGTCTAATGATAGTATATGAACCATCGCAATCTAAACCATCTAACCTCTTCTGAATATATATATCAGCTCGTGCTTTGGTAACTTCATACATACCATGTGGAACGAGCTGGGACTCTTCTGTAATCATAGTCTTATGGCCATGACTTTCTTCAACAGCTCCATAACAACCCACACTACTCAGTTGAATCAATCGAATTTTTAAATTATTGTTGACTATACAATCTACAAGACTTTGAACTAGCTTATAATTGACAGACTCCATAAGATCTTCATCAACAACCTCACCCACACAATTAATAATAAAGTCATAACCAGAAATCAAACTTCTAAAATCTATTTTAGGATTTAATAGATCACATTCTATATAACTTAAATTAGTTTGAGTTCTCAAAGACGTATTATCTTTATTTCTGGTAACACAGGTAATTGAAAGATGGTCATGTACAACCAAAACATCCAATAAAGCCTTTCCTACAAAACCACTCGAACCGAATAAAATAACTTTCATAATATATGCTAATGCCTAATTGCTAAGTAAGCCTTTACTCTTCTCAAAAAATATAAAATTTTGGCAAGAATCGGAGTATATTCTCTTTGAATTTGATACATTTCTTTAGTGCCAAGAGCATAATCAGCAGAAATTCCTCCCTCTCTCATGGTGCTATAAATAACATTAGCATGCTGCCATTGAATATTCATATTATGTGCACGAAGAATCCAATCATAATCTGAAGCAATTTTCAGATCGGTTCTATATAAACCAACTTTTTCATAAACTCTTTTTCGCACAATCATTCCAGGATGAAATACTGACATGGTGTACTTTAACTTATCAATATTAGACTCGTAGGTATAATCCCCTGTTAGAGTTTGAAAATTTCCGTTTGTTAACAGTACATCAGTTTTTAAAGAGACCACACTCAATGCTTCAGACAAAGCATCATCCATCAAAAAATCATCTGCATTGACTAATGAAATAAACTCACCTGAACTCAATAATATGGCTTTATTCATTGCATCATAAATACCATTATCTGATTCACTCACCCAGTAATCTATCTGTTGTTCATAGTACTTGATAATATCTAAGGTACGGTCGGTAGAACCGCCATCAACAATAATGTATTCAACATTTGGCCATGATTGCTTGAGCACACTTTTGATGGTGTCTTCTATATGCTCTTCACCGTTAAAAACTACTGTAATAATCGTTATTAAAGAGAATTCAAAAGAGTCACTTTTAGCTTTACCCAAAGTACGAAGACCACCCTTATGTATATTTAAATTTGTATCTGTCACGAACAGCCTTACTTAAACTTTGGTATTTTAAACACTGAATCAACTTGTCCTTTCGCTACACAATCATCACCATACTTTTTTCTCAACCAGTCAGATTCAATTTTAAGAATTGCCTCATCACGAATTGCAAGCATTAGAATAGCTTTAATCTTAAACAGAAAAAAAACTCTAGCGTTATTGAAGATAAATTTGAAGTTTGCTAAACTCCAAATCCCAAAATACTTTTTATTAATCCTATAAGCCTCAATCATCGACTTTTTCATGTTAGATTGACTTGCTCCTTCTACTCTAAAAAAAAGGCCTATGGATTCATTCTTAAAGAATTCTACTCCACTTATATACATTCTTAGTAAATATTCATAGTCCGAAGCCAAAGAATATTTTAAACAGTAAATACCAAATTTTTCATAAACATCCTTGCTAATAAACATCGTTTGATGACAAATAGACATATTTTTTTCAAAGTTCTGGATTGGTTTTACTATTATGGCTAAATCTAGATGCTCATAAACATTTACATAATTGGAATACAGAACAACATTATTATTTGGAACTTCATTACTAAAAATATCATTTAGATAGTCCTGACCATAATAGTCTCCAGAATTTAGAAGGTTAATATAATCACCCTTTGACAGTGTTATCCCCTTATTCATTGCATCATAGATACCTAGATCTTGTTCAGAAACCCAGTAATCAATAGCATGTTCGTATTTACGGATAATATCAAGAGTACCATCAGAGGATCCGCCATCGATAATGATGTACTCAACATTATCGTAGGTTTGGTTAATGACACTAAGAATGGTTTCTTCTAGAAATTGTTCGCCGTTGTAAACAACCGTAACAATAGTGATAAGAGGCTTATCTTTTTCACTTTTTTTGAAGTAGCCTTGAGTACGCAAACCACCCTCGCCTTGACGCCCTTCGCCTTCTGGTAAAAAAACTACGGTTTCAAATTTGTCTTCTGGCTTATGTGTTGCTTTTATTTCTGCGTTGACTAAGTTTGCGTCCACCTTCTGCATACAGCGTGTGGTGCTATAATTTTTATTAAGATCTGTCATAGAGTCAATCTTTTATATTTATTTAGATACCTAACTTCATTAGGCTTAACAAGTATGCTTATTCAGGACCTACCAGGCCTGGTAATTTTTTAATTCAAAACGTCTTTATAAAGCTGGATGTACTTTTGTACAACCACTTTACTATCAAATTCACGCAATACTTTCTCACGATCATTCTGGCATAGCTCATGAGAACAGGAAGTATTTAGAATCCAATCAATACCTGCTTGCAAAGCCTTAAACTTCAAACGTTCTAGCTATATATATTTTCTTCTTTTCCTATCAGCTACTAACATGCCAGACTCATAGTCTAAAAAATATGTAACTAACTGGTCACAATGAACGGTCATGATAAATACCTACTTCTTACCCATTTCTTTGTGGCCTTACCCAAAAATATGTTGAGATTAAAATAACGCACAAAAACTGAATAAAGGACATCGATTCTATCCGATAGAAATTTAGATTGTTTGGCTGGTATATCTTCTATCTCATCAATCAGTTCTTTCTTGTTATAACCTTGAGCCAAGAGAACAGAATCTTCAATATTTTTAAAATAGTTCAATGCTAATTTTTTTCTATACTTTGTAGCAAATGTTAGCTTCCATTTATCAATAGAACCCGTGCTAACCGACTTGTAGTCGTGAACACCCTTTGGATCCCCCATTCGTCCTTTTGTGTCTTGGTTTGCAAAAGACTCAAGCATCTGCACGTCAAATTCTATATCGAGATATTGGCAGATTTTCTCTACATGCATAGCTGGATCCGATACAAATTGCTCATACTGAATAGCTAGTGCTTTGTCACCGAGTAACTGAAAGCCATCAGATAAAGCTTTAGGCCCTAAATTTAAATCACGTTCAAAATGGTACATTTTACGAAATGTTCCATTACTCCATGTTTGCATCATTGAGCTCATTACATGAATAGGATTACGAAATAAAAATATAAACTTAGCATCAGGAAACGCTTTAAATATTTCTGGAATAATTAAATAATATCTGGGTGTTTTGTCCAGAAAATAAATTTCATTGTTTTTACATTGCTTTTGGTAAAGAGTGCTCGCAAAGTCACCAAGTGCTTCATAATAATCAGTCTCCTTATTGGGCAAGTTATCAATAAAGTCCTCTATCGCAGAAAATGACACGTTATGACTGTATTCAGTTAAAACGCCATTTGGTTTGTAAGCATAACTAAACGGAAGCATTATCCAAGGTTCGGCTACGCTAGCTATTTGAGAGTGCGACATCAAAACACGTTGGAGTAAAGTTGAACCAGAACGAGGTAAAGAGAATAGGAATATAGGAGACTTCATTTAATTTTATCTTTTAGTGATTTTAAGAGAGGATAAATACCGGCCTTTCTAGAAAGCTCGGTCAACTGACTTTTTAAACTACCACTTCTGAACTTAAAATTTGCCTTTCTAATTTGTTCGTTTACTTTAGGTTTTTTTTCAAATACAAAACCCTCAGTCTTGCCCCATAACTTCATATGATGAAATTTACTACTTTTTCCACAATGTTCACCACTACCATCATGTCCAATATTTTGAACAAGAGAATAGCGAGGGTAAACGGTATACTGAGAGTTCAACAACTGATGATACATACACCTTACATCGCCTGCTTGCAATGAACCTACCGCCTCTTTTTGTGCCATTCTCATTACATCACTACCAGCAACATGCATTCTTTTATGTCTCGAAACTTGTTCAAATTCAGCTTTATCAATAGGACGATTAATCACATCAAGGGTTCTTCGATACAGCCCCATCCCCCAAGCACAATTTCGTGGCAACACAAAAAAATCCTTATTATATGTATTTATTATTCTTATAGGCGGACAATATCCGGTAATACTTAATATTCCTTCATCATTCTCATAAAAATCCAAAGCATCATTCATGAACCGTAAAAAACCTGGAGCCGTGACAATATCCTCTTCTAGAAAAATCATTTTTCCACAAATTCTAAGAACATCGTCCATGCCAGAGCGGTTATTAACAACACGATTATTCATCGTTCGTTCAAAAACAGTAATATTTCGAAATCCAGCTACGCCTTTTAAATAATCACGCACGTTGGCTACTTTTGCTTCATCGCCTGATTTTGGTGCATCTGAAAAGAAATAAATGTCGCTGTCTTTCGCTAAATCATTTTTTTGTAGCGACTCAACTGTTTTCTTAAGATGTTCAAGACGTGAATATACTGAAATGCCAATTGGTGCCAATTCTATACTCAAACAACCTTACCTCTCATAAATCCTAAAACCTCTTTGTATGCGGTTAAGTCGTAAGAACATTCGCCACAGAAAAAAACGCCTCCAACAGCATCTTCGCAAAGAGGCCAATTCCCATCCCATTGATACATGGCATGGTATTCAAACCATTAAAGCAGCCGCAACCCCACATATCTCAACAAAATAAATACCTCATGAAATATCAACCTTCTTTTTAAATTTTTTCTCTAATAGATCTTTGATCAATTCAAAAGCATGCAGTCTAAGTAAATATGCACCCAAAAAATATAAGGAAAAAGCTAACACACTAAAACTAATCAGTTCGACAACTGGTATGCAATCCAATTCCAATTGTAAAAAATAAATTATCCCTGCAATCAAACCCGAAAGGACCAGGCCTGGTAAAAAATCTTTGAACTGATCATAAATGGTATAGTCAATCAATCTTTTCGTAAAGTAAGTATTTATAAAATAACCCAAAACAGACTGAACAATTTGTCCAATAAGAACCCCTATTATTCCATAGTCTATGGATATAAATAAAATAAGGGCTAGCAATGTTTTTTTTGCAATTTCTAACAACAAAAAAAGATCAGACCGCCCTAATACTTTAAGAATATTTAAGTTGATAGAATGCAATGGAATCAGCAGAGACGCTATAATCATTAATTGCAGGTACAAATTGGCTTCATTCCATTTATCTGGTAGAAACATCTCAAAGATCAATGGAGATAGTGCGGCAAAAAACAAAAAAACTGGAAAAAGTAAAAAGGTCATAACTTTGACCAATTTTTTGTATGAAGCTTTAAGCTGAACTAGATCATCTTGCTTAGTTGAAAGTGCTGGGTAAGTCACATTTTGAATAGCCATAACAAGCTGCATAACGACCATTTCTTTTATTCTATCTGCAAAAAAGTACAGGCCAGCAGTAGCAATACTGAAAACTTTAGCAATAACGATAATATATAGACTATTAAAAACTGTATCGATAACACTGGACAAAAAAAGTTTGTAACCAAAGTGATACATTTCTACCAACGACTGCTTGGAAAACTCTAATGTTGGCCTCCAGAGTCTTTGCATCCACAAGAATATAGATATTAAAAGTACAGAAGCAAGCATCTGACTGATTAAAGCCCAGACACCAAAATCTAAATAGGCTAAAACAATTGCTAAAATACCAGACAAAATCGAAGCTGGTAAATTTGCCTTTAACTGGGCTTTAAAATTCAACTCTCGACTGAGAGTGGCAACTTGAACCGTTTGGAACGAACTGAACAGAATAGCCAGACTAACAACACGAATCAGATCAATCAGTCTAGGCTCTTGATAAAACTGAGCGATGAGAGGTGCTGAGACAAAAAGTAACACATAAGCGACTAACCCCAAAAAAATATTGGCATAAAACGCAGTTGCAAAGTCTTTTTGATTCGGGGTTTTCAAACGGATTAATGCTTGTTTAAGGCCTGAATCCATCAAGGTTGTACCTAATGCTAAGAACACTGTAAGCATCGCTACTAGGCCAAAATCCTCTGGTGACAAAAAATAGGCAAGCAACAGAGTAACAAGTACTTGGACTCCCCGTCTACTGACTAGCTCTGCCATATTCCAGAGGATACCCGTGGTTGTTTTTAAAGTTAAGCTCATTTGTACCTTGGTTAAATCTTGCTTTTGCAATTATTGTTCGACACTGTTAATTGTTTTATAATTTTTTTACAAACCAAAACAAGTGATAGCCAACTTGTCATTTTTGTGGCTCAGCCCTAAGTTCAATAAATTTGACCTGGCCGGCCTGTATTAACGCAAAAAAATAAACCATAAGCCTCGTCACCTAAATATTGCAAATACAAAGGCATACTTCTTTTTGAACGCTATTGTTAACGATATAGCATATTCGACAATAACAGTTTATCTTTTCGGTCCTGTTTTTAAACCCCTCAAGGGTTTTGCAGGGCTCCCAAAATAGCTGGTATTTTCATCAGTTGACTTAGTTACAACTGACCCCATTCCTACTGATGTATTTTCAGAGATATTAAGGTTATCTTTAATGGATACCCCTAGCCCAATCGTAGAGTTTTTCTCAACTAAACAGTTTCCACCAATTAAGGTACCAACTGACATCCATACCTTATCTTTGACAGTTACACCATGACCAATATTACACAAGTTACCGATAACAACATTATCTTCAATCTTTGTAGTCTTTAAAGTTCCACGCACAATAACGCTATTTGCACCAATTTCTACATTTGAACCAATTTCAACACCCGAAAGATGAGGGAAACGTAACACCTCTCCATTTTGGGCTTTATACAATGTGATTCCTTCGCAACCAATAACAGTATTCTCTCGCACAATGCAATTATCACCCAGAACAGTGCCCTTTTTAAGAACACAACCTGCTGCGACAATCGTATGTTTTCCAACAACAACATCATTTTCTATAATCGCTCGAGGATGAATCATTGCTGAAGTATGAATCCCTAAATCACGGTTTTTAGGCAACAGGCTATAAGCCAAATTTTGATTTTCAAAATAGGATAACAATTTAATAAAGGCGTAACGTGGATCGTCAACCATTAAGAAACTAGCATGCTCTAATGGTTGACTTGAGAGGTAAAGTACTTTTTCCTCTGCCGCCAAACTGCCTACCTTTTCAATAAAACAAAAGCTGTTAGGGGTTGGCATACGGCCATCACTAATAGCATTGACTTCAAACTCTTCTAACGATTCTAAAGCTGAATTCACGCCTAAACTTGATAAGATTGTTTGCAAATCTAATAACGAATACGCTTTTCTTAAATCAACAGAAGACATGTTGGTTTAAACCTTAGCGTTTACATAAGTTACGATTTGATTAATGGTTTGAATACCATCAATATCATCATCAGGGATTTCAATACCAAATGCCTCTTCAACATTAAAAAGCACACCAGAAAAATCTAGTGAATCTATACCTTGGTCTCTTAATGGCTTATCCAAATCTAAAGCCGTAACATCTGCAACTAAATTTGCATTTTCAATTGCTTCTAAAATTTGACTGACGTTAACTGTACTCATTTTGAGTTTCCTATCTTTTGTACTAAATTTTTATTTTAACTATTCATTTTTTGTAGGACCATTGAAGCCCAAGATAGCCCCACGCCAAAACCACTTAAACCAATTTTTTGACCGGTCTTAATGGTTTCAATATCTTTGCTCAATAGCAATGGAATTGAGGATGAAACGGTATTGCCATATTCATACATATCAAAAACGACTTTTTCTTGGTCTAATCCTAGTCGGTTGCTAATTGTATCAACAATATATTTACTGCCTTGATGTAAATACCAGCGATCAATATCTTCCTTCGTTAAATCTAATTTATCTAACAGTTTATTAACGGAAATAGGAACTGTTGCGGCTGTAAAGTTAAAGACTGCACGCCCATTCATAAATAATTTTTCTTCGTTGATAAGATTTTTATAGCCCTTACCCTTTGAACCAAAATCAAACCCCAAAGGCACCAGGCCTGGTTGATTTTGTTCCAATAAAGTCACCGTAGCGCCATCACCAAAAATTAAAGCTGTATTTTTATCGTTTTCATCAATAATGTCTGAATAAGGGTCTGCGGTAAACAACAATCCTTTGCTCATGCCGTTGGCTTGCATAAATGCACTGATAACCGATAAACCATAAACATAACCAGAACATCCAAGCGAAATATCAAAACACGCACATGTTTCAGGTAAACCAATAGCGCCATGAACAATTGCAGATGTATGTGGAATATTAAAATCTGGATTTTGTGTTACGACAACACAACATTCAATGTCTGCTACTTGAATCTGTGTTTTAGAATTTAGATTTTCATAAGCTTTAATACATAGATCAGATGCTTTTTCTTCTTTTTCCTTTCTCGCGCGACTCACTACCCCAATTTTATTGCGAATAAAACTCTCATCTGTTTCAAACTTTTCTAAAAACTCTAAATTTGAAACTTTTTTTTCTGGTAAATAAGTCCCAACATGAGTAATAGCAACCATATTTTACTCCTTCACCATCGTGAAATAGACACTACCGATACATTCATTCCCTACCAAAATATCACTTTTCGTTAATCGAAAATTGAAGTTTTTAATTAACCTAACTGTAATTAAAGCATCATCCTCAATAATTCTTGACTGCTCCAGTCTTGTAAAATACCACTTGCCTTTAGCCTCTAAAAACAGACTTTGAAGCAAATATTTATTCATAGCTACGAAGTTTTCGCATAAGGTAAAACCCGTTGATTGTTTAAGTATGATTTGTTGATTTGCCAAATCTAACTGACAATTCGTTATGATTTCATCTTCGTCATATTCATAACTACATTCAATAGTTTCATCATTCTCTACCAATTGATAACTTTTTTCTTCACCCGCCTCTTTAAGTCGAATGTTCACTTTTGCATCTAAGTTTTCGAGCCCTTCCATCAGACTAAGATTTGTTTGAGTAATGCCATTAAACTTTAAATCAATATCACTAATATTTTGATCAGCAAACAGCTTTAATAATTCACTTACTATATCTGCTCCTTGCACATAATTTCGACTACCCTTAAAACAAAAACTTAATTCTGTACTCATAAAACATCCTTAATAACGCTGATTATTTTTTCTTGTTCTAACTTAGTCAGTCCTGGATAAATTGGCAAACATAAAATGCGACTCGCGACACTTCTTGATACTTCACAAACTTGCTTAGAGTGTAAATAATCAAGAGTATCTAAACTTGGATAAAAATAGCGTCTTGGTTGAATGTTATTTTCTTTTAACTTGGCTTCAACTTTTAGTAATTGTTCTTCACTTTCAAATAATACAGGGGCATAGGCATGATTATTTTGACTTTGTGGGTTCCAGTGTTGAAATTTTACCAGACCTGGTAATTTTTGTTGATAGGTTTGCCAAATGCGTTGGCGCTCGGTTTGTATAGTGTCGATTTCGTCCAAAACACATAAGCCCATGGCTGCTTCAAATTCGTTCATTTTGGCATTGGTGCCAACAGATTCGATGGTGGTTGGGCTAGTGATACCGAAGTTAATTAATAATCGAATTTTTTTGGCAAGTTCGTCGTCATTAGTAATTACGGCTCCACCTTCTATGGTGTGAAACAGTTTGGTGGCGTGAAAACTTAAGGTACTGATATCACCATAATTCAATACAATTTGTGATTGGCCATTTTGCTCAGTGTAATTAACACCAAACGCATGGGCGGCGTCGTAAATAACCTTCAGATTATGTTTGTCGGCAAGTTCCTGAATCGTTTCAACTTGACAGGGGTTGCCAAACACATGCACTGGCACAATGGCAGAGGTGTGTTCGGTTATCAGCGGTTCGATATTATTTGGGTCGAGGTTAAAGCAGGTTGGATGAATATCGGCAAATACCGGTTTTAGGCCTTCCCAAGCTAAGGTACTTGTGGTGGCGGCAAAGCTAAATGGCGAGGTAATCACTTCGCCTTTTAACTCGAGTGCTTTATAAGCCAACTGAAGTGCTAAAGAACCGTTTGCCACACAAATTAAGTGTTTTACACCTAAATGCTCTGCCAATCGCTTTTCAAGGGTTTGCAATAGACTACCATTATTGGTTAACCAAGCAGAATCAAAAATACGATCGACATATTCTTGGTACTTAGTTTTGTTTGGTAGGTAGGCTTTAGTGACTGGAATCATTTAATATCACTTCTTATAAGACCATTCAAGTAATTCCCATAACCATTTTTACTGAGAGATTGGGCGGTATGCGCAACTTGTTCATTGCTGAGCCAACCGTTGCGCCAAGCGATTTCTTCTAAACAGGCTATTTTATAGCCTTGGCGTTTTTCGATGGTTTCAACAAACATGGCGGCTTCTAAAAGGCTTTCGTGGGTTCCTGTATCTAACCAAGCAAAACCACGCCCCAACAGCTCAACATTTAAATCACCACGTTCCATATACATTTGATTAATGGTGGTAATTTCAAGTTCACCACGATGACTGGGTTTAACCTCTTTCGCCATTTGCACAACATCGTTATCATAAAAATACAAACCGGTCACGGCAAAATTAGATTTTGGATTTTTAGGTTTTTCTTCAATACTCGTGGCTTTTTTATTTTCATCAAATGCGACCACTCCAAAACGTTCTGGGGCTTTAACTTGATAACCAAAAACAGTCGCCCCACTAGGACGTTCTGCTGCGTTTTTAAGGATGGGTGTAAATCCCTGCCCCCAGAAGATATTGTCGCCAAGCACTAAACAGACATTGTCATTACCAATAAAGTCTTCACCAATGGTAAAAGCTTGCGCTAAACCTTCAGGCTTAGGCTGAACAGCATACTGCAAATTTATGCCTAACTCTGCACCCTCACCTAACATTCGCTGAAAACCTTCTTGGTCTTCAGGGGTGGTAATAATTAAGATGTCTTGAATCCCCGCCAACATTAAAACAGACAAGGGATAATAAATCATTGGTTTGTCATATACCGGAAGCAGCTGTTTTGAAACCCCTTTGGTAATGGGATATAAACGTGTGCCAGAACCGCCAGCTAAAATAATACCTTTCATTATTTATTCCCTAATCTTTCTCGTTGATAACTTCCATCTTGGACATGCTTACACCATAACTGATTATCCAAGTACCACTGAACTGTTTTACGGATACCTGATTCAAAAGTTTCAACTGGTTTCCAACCAAGCTCCCGTTCAATCTTACTTGCATCGATTGCATAACGCATGTCGTGGCCTGGACGATCGGCAACATATATAATCTGTTCTTCATAATTAGCTTCTTTTGGTCTAACCTCGTCTAAAATAGAACAGATTGTTTTTACGACTTCGACATTTTGTTTTTCATTATGGCCACCAATATTATAGGTTTCGCCAATTTTGCCTTCTGTTGCCACTTTAATTAAAGCTCTTGCATGATCCTCAACATACAACCAATCTCGAATTTGATTTCCTTTACCATAAATTGGTAATTCCTTACCTTCCAAAGCATTCAAAATCACAAGAGGAATCAACTTTTCCGGGAAATGATATGGACCATAATTATTAGAACAGTTTGTAACTAAAACAGGTAATCCGAAAGTACGATGCCAAGCTCGAACTAAATGATCACTTCCAGCTTTGGATGCCGAGTAAGGTGAGCTAGGCTCGTAAGCATTTTCTTCTGTAAACATCGGAAGCGTATTTCGCTCAGTTTCACTAAGTTCATCAGGATGAGGCAAGTCGCCATAAACCTCATCCGTAGAGACATGATGAAAGCGAAAATTGGCTTTTTTCTCACCTTCAAGCTGATTCCAGTATTCTCGTGCCTGTTCCAGCAAGGTATAAGTTCCTACTATATTAGTTTGAATAAACTCTCCTGGACCATCAATAGAACGATCCACATGCGATTCAGCTGCAAGGTGCATTACGATACTAGGTTGATATTTGTTAAAAATATTCTGCACACCCAAAACATCGCAAATATCTACTTTTTCAAAAAAATATCTTTCACTATTTTCAACTGACTTTAATGATTCTAAATTACCTGCATAAGTCAACTTATCAATATTAATAACTATATGATGTGTATTATTGATAAGCTCACGTATAACAGCAGACCCAATAAAACCAGCTCCACCTGTAACAACAATCGTTCTTGACACTTCTATATTACTCACGACACTATAAACCAATCATTTAAAAGATTTTCTTTATTATAAATATGAGTGGAATAAATCTCATCACCGTACTTTTGCAACTGCATTCCCGCTTCACTGACAATCGCATGTGCCGCACCTGTATCCCATTCCATAGTTGGCCCTAATCGCGGGTAAATATCTGCTTCACCTTCCGCAACTAAACAGATTTTCAATGAACTACCAATTGAGACCAGCTCTTTTTCTTTATTCGTTTCAATAGCATCGATAAAGTCTTTGGTTTCTTGTGACATATGAGAGCGGCTGGCTACGATTTTATAGGTTTTTCGTTGTTGTGCTGTTTTTAACGGTAGTTTTTGTCCATCTTTAAACGCACCTTCACCTTGTTTTGCCCAGTAGGTCGTATTTAATGCAGGCGCATAGACAACACCTAATACAGGCGTGTCTTTGTGAATTAGTGCAATATTAACGGTAAACTCGCCGTTCTTTTTAACGAACTCTTTTGTGCCATCTACTGGATCAACCAACCAGAAGTATTCCCAGTTTTTTCTGGTTTCATAAGGAATGTTTTTACCTTCTTCAGAAAGAATGGGAATTTGTGTGCCGTTTTGTTGGTCAAGCTTTAGCAGGCCTTGTTCAATAATATGGTGTGCGGCTTTATCCGCTTCGGTTAGAGGCGACTGATCGGTTTTAAACTCGACTTCAAAGTCTTTTTCATACACGGCCATAATGGCTTCACCAGCTTGTTTGGCGAGTGTGATAATTTCTTGTACGTTAATTTTTTCTAACATTCAATAGTCCCTGGTCATTAGTCTTTAGTTAATGGACTGTCTCTACAAAAGACCATTAACCATAGACCGACTTATATATATTTATTTTCTTTTAAATAGTCGATGACATTCTGTGCTGCTGTTTCGATACTGATGCCATCGTTTTTAATTTGTATTTCCGGTTTACTGGGTGCTTCGTAAGGGGAGTCTATTCCAGTAAAATCTTTTATCTCGCCTGCACGTGCTTTTTTGTATAGTCCTTTCGGGTCGCGTTGTTCACAGACGTTTAAAGGGGTATCAATAAACACTTCTATAAACTCACCAGGCCTGGTCATTTCCCTGACTAGATTACGGTCACTTTCAAAAGGTGAGATAAAGGCTGTTAAAACAATTAAACCCGAATCACTAAATAATTTGGCGACTTCACCGACACGACGAATATTTTCAATACGATCTTCTTCGGAAAAACTGAGACCTTTGTTTAAACCATGACGTACATTGTCTCCATCTAGTAGATAGGTGTGTTTATTCATTTTAAACAACAGGTTTTCTACCGCATTGGCTACCGATGATTTGCCACTGCCACTTAGACCGGTAAACCAAAGAATACAAGGAGTTTGTTGCTTTAGCTTTGCACGTTCTTGTTGGGTGACATGGTGTTCATGCCAGACTATATTTTGATTCATTCTTTTTATTCTTTTATTTTAAAACGGAAAAAACACCGGCACTAAAATTAATACAACTATGGAATAAACAATCGTTAACGGTAACCCTGCTTGTATGTAGTGTTTAAACTGATAGTTACCTGGGCCATACACCATTAAATTAGTTTGATAACCATAAGGCGTCATAAAGCTTGCACTGGCCGCATAAGCGACCACCATTATAAATGGCCATGGACTCACGCCTAATAGTTCCGATGTCGCTAAAGCGATAGGAAAACCTATGGCGGCTGAGGCATTATTAGTAATCACTTCTGTTAATAACAGTGTTATTAAAAAGACACCAATTAAGCTACCCATAACGCCCCAGCCAGAAAACAGCCCCATGACCCAACTTGCTACCATTTCAGAAACGCCACTATGCATCATAACGGTCGCAATCCCTAACGCCGAGCCGATTACAATCATCAATTCATAGGGAAAACGTCGCTTTACTTCTGCAAACGTAATCAGCTTAAAAGCAAATAACCCTGCCAGTAAAATCATTAGGCCTTTGAGCAAGGGCATAATTTCAAATGCCGCTAAACCCAACACGGTAATAAAGCTTAGGCCTACCGCTAAACTTTTGGTATTTGAAAGTGGTTTAAAGGACTCTATTGCAGAATAAAAGTAAAAGTTTTGTTTTAAGTTTTCACGTTTATAAAAGTCTGCTCCTGTGGCTAAAACTAAGGTATCACCTGGTTGCAGTTCAATATCCGCTAAGCGTTTCCCCAACTCTTGACCACCGCGTTTAATAGCCACCACCGCTGCATCAAATTTATTACGAAAACCTGCCTCTTTAATGGTGTTACCAATTAAGCTTGAAGTGTGAGATAAAACGACTTCAACGAAGTCCGATTGTTCTATCTCAGAACGACTGCCTGCTAATAAAAGCCCTGCTTGTTTTAATAATATAGGTGCTTCTTTTATATCACCTGTAAATAATAAACGGTCATTCACTTCAATCACCTGGTCTGGTGATACCGGGCTGATTAGTTGGCCGTTACGATAAATTTGTACTAAAAACAAGCTTCCTAGCTCTCTCAAACCCGCCATTTGCACAGTGTTATTAATCACCTTTGAATCAGGGGAGATTTTGGCTTCAATAAAGTATTGTTCCGCTATGGTATCATCTGTTTCAATTTCAGGTAAAAACCGAGCGCTAATAAACGCAATTATCAACATTCCTACCATGAGTAAGGGCAAGCCAACGTATAAAAAATCAAACAAACCTAATTCTGGCAGGCCTGCTTGAACCACAAAACCATTAATAATTAAATTAGTTGAAGTCCCCACTAGCGTTAAGGTTCCACCAAGTATTGCCATATACGAAAGTGGAATTAATAACTTAGAAGCCACATGGTATGGATTATTTTTGACAGAGGATAATAGCGTGGCTACCACTGCTGTATTATTTAAAAAAGCGGAACTTAATCCTACTAAGACTCCCATTCGTAAATAGGACTGCTTTTCGCTAACAACAAATAGTTTTTTTGCGATTAAACTAATCCAGTTTGTTTTTTCTAATACAAAACTGATCAACAATAGGGCAATCAGGGTAATCAATGCTGGGTTCACAAAATTAGCCAGCATCTCTTCTAAGCTGATTAAGCCAGAGAGATAGTAAATAAAAACTAATCCACCAAATAACTTAAAGGGCTGTATCTTCCCTGTTGCTAATAAGGCCAATAGGGCAATGATAGTTCCAAACACTAACCAGGTGGTCACGAGACTACTCAAACACTCAACACGTCTTCAATCGATTGGCATTGCCACTCTGGATAGTGCTGACGAATTAAGGCATTTAAATCTTTTTCAAATGCACTATATTCTTTAGCAGAAACACCACTAGTTTGTGTTTCAGATTTTTTCACAATCATTCCCGCCGCTAAGGTAACATTGGTATATTTATCTATTACGATAAAAGAACCTGTTCCTTTAATATCTGAATAGGGGTCAAAAGAAATTCTTTGATTTACACTTAATTGACAAGAAGCGATTTCATTCAGTTCTAAAACTTCAGTAGCACTTTTTTCTAATGTATTTACGTCAACCCGGTAATCAATTTCGGTAAAACGACCTGTAGTGACATTCGTCGCACGCTTGATTAGATAATCAGTTCCAGGCTTCATCGAAGATTCATCCATCCAAACCAACATCACTTCAAGTTGATCAGCAACTTCAGGAATATCTGAACTTTTTACAATCATGTCACCACGACTAATGTCGATTTCATCACTTAACGTTAAGGTAATCGCCATAGGAGCAAAAGCCGATTCAACTTCCATAATGTCATCATTTACCGCTGGCTGAATCACTTGTTTTACCGTTGATGTCTTCAACGAAGGTAAAACCGTAATCTCGTCACCGACTGAGATATCACCAGCGGCAATGGTTCCGCAGAATCCTCTAAAGTCTAAATGTGGTCGATTCACATATTGAACAGGAAAACGGAAATGATCATGATCAATTGAATCACCAATTTCAATCGTATCCAGCAACTGCATTAACGGGGCTTCTTTAAACCAAGGCATATTGTCACTTGGATTTACCAAGTTATCACCGGTTAAAGCAGAAACAGGACTGAATACTGGATTTTCAATGCCTAATTCTTTTGCAAATTCGATGTATTGAGTTTTAATTTCATTAAAACGATCTTCACTAAAGTCGACTAAATCCATCTTATTCACCGCCACCACAATATGCTTAATGCCTAACAGGCTGGTAATATAAGAATGACGACGAGTTTGGGTTTGTACACCGTAACGTGCATCAATTAAGATAATGGCTAAATCTGCAGTAGAGGCACCCGTGGCCATGTTGCGTGTGTATTGTTCATGCCCTGGAGTGTCGGCAATGATAAATTTACGCTTATCCGTTGCAAAGAAACGATAAGCCACATCAATGGTAATACCTTGCTCACGCTCAGACTGAAGACCATCAACCAATAACGCTAAATCAATTTCTTCGCCAGTGGTACCGTGTTTTTTAGAATCTTTATTGATTGCAGCTAACTGATCTTCAAAAATCATTTTACTGTCATGTAATAAACGACCAATTAAGGTACTTTTACCATCATCCACACTTCCGCAAGTGATGAAACGTAATAGTTCTTTGTTTTCGTGTTGATGTAAATACCCTTCGATATCCGTTGCTAATAAATCTGTTTTTTCAACCGCCATAACCTTAATCCTTTAGAAATACCCTTCGATTTTTTTCTTTTCCATTGATCCTGCTTCATCGTGATCAATCATTCGACCTTGTCTTTCTGATACTTTGGTCAACAACATTTCTTGGATAATTTCAGGTAAGGTAGTTGCCGTTGATTCAACTGCACCTGTTAGAGGGTAACAGCCTAATGTTCTAAAACGTACACTCTCCATTTTCGCTTTGTTACGCAATTCTTCTGGCATACGCTCGTCATCAACCATAATCTTAGTTCCGCCATACTCGACAACAGGGCGCTCTTTTGAGAAATACAAATCAGGAATTGGAACACCTTCTAAGTAGATGTACTGCCAAATATCCAGCTCGGTCCAATTAGATAACGGAAAAACACGAATAGATTCGCCTTTTTGGTGTCGTCCATTATAAATTTCCCACAATTCTGGACGTTGATTTTTTGGATCCCAACGATGGTTTTTATCACGGAAAGAGTAAATACGTTCTTTTGCACGGGATTTTTCTTCATCACGACGCGCCCCACCAAATACGGCATCGTATTGGTAAATATCCAACATCTGGCGAAGCCCTTCAGTCTTCATAATGTCGGTATGCATGCCAGAACCATGCTCAAAGGGAGAGATGTTCATCTCTTGCCCTTTGGGATTAATATGAACAATTAATTCCATACCCACTTCTTTGGCACGTTGGTCACGAAATTCAATCATCTCCTTGAACTTCCAAGTAGTGTCTACATGAACTAAAGGAAAAGGTGGTGGTGCAGGGTAAAAGGCTTTTTGCGCTAAATGAAGCATGACCGATGAATCTTTCCCAACACTATAAAGCATTGCTGGATTTTCGAACTCAGCAATCACTTCACGCATAATGTGAATGGATTCTGCTTCAAGTTTTCTAAGATGGGTTAATCTGTTATTATTCATTCATTAAAAACCTTTTAATATTTTATCCACTCAAATAATTCATCTAAAGACAAAAATTATTTTCGGTAGTCATCTTGATGCGCTAAAAACCACTCATAGGTCATCGCTAAACCTTCTTCTAAAGACGTTTTAGCTTTCCAGCCTAATCTTTCTAAACGTGATACATCCATTAGCTTTCTTGGTGCACCATCGGGTTTGGTGGCATCAAATTCAATTTGGCCTTCATAACCCGTCACTTTAGCCACGGTCTCGACCAATTCACGAATCGTACAATCCACCCCTGTTCCCACGTTAATATGAGAGAGCATGGGTTGAGTTTCTTTTTGATAAATTTCATTATCTAAGTTCATCACAAAAATAGAGGCTTGGGCCATATCATCTACATGCAAAAACTCACGCATTGGCTTACCAGAACCCCAAGCCATGACTACTGGATCATTATTTAACTTTGCTTCATGAAAACGTCTTAATAAAGCCGGAATCACATGTGAGTTCTCTGGATGAAAGTTATCGTTTTCACCATACAGATTGGTTGGCATCACTGAGCGGTAATCACGTCCGTATTGACGATTATAGCTTTCGCATAACTTAATGCCAGCAATCTTAGCAATGGCATAAGGTTCATTAGTACATTCCAATTCACCTGTTAGTAATGCATCTTCTTTCATTGGTTGTGGCGCAAGCCTAGGGTAAATACAAGACGATCCTAAAAACAGCAGTTGCTGCACATCGTTTTGATGAGCTGCGTGCACAATATTGGCTTCAATCATGAGGTTTTCATAAATGAATTCTGCCGGGTATTCATTATTAGCATGAATACCGCCCACCTTAGCCGCTGCTAAATAGACTTGGTCAATTTGGTTAGCGGCAAAATATTCATTAACCGCTTGCTGATTAGTTAAGTCCAATTCAGAGCGGGTAGAGGTAATCACTGTGTTACTGCTATCTTGTTCTAACTGACGTACAATCGCAGAACCCACCATGCCTCTATGGCCTGCTACAAAAATTGTTTTCATGTGTATAAACTCATCTTTATGATTTTATGTTGTAAGAGATTATCTAGTCAAACGGGACAAAGACACACCGTAGAGATTACCCGATCAAGTCGGGTAATGACGTATGGTCACGGGTAATGACGTTTGTACTGGGCAATGATAATTTATCCACCATCATCCTCGGGCTTGACCCGGGGATCTCACTCCCTTATTAAAGATTATCGGATCAAGTCCGATAATGACGTAAATTGAAAGAGATTGCCACGTCGATTTTCTCCTCGCAATGACAGTAGGGGGTTAGATCCTTGGGCTAAAGCCTCAGTATGACAAAACAATTTGTCATTCTGAACGAAGTGAAGAATCTCTCAAAATCTTCGTGTCTTCGTGCCTTCGTGGTGAAAATCTTTGTAGTAAAACTACTCCACAGAAACCGGAACATCATGACCGTGTTCTTTTAGCAAGGCATGGCGTTGAGCGACTTTAAGATCTTCTGCTACCATTTCTGCACACATTTCTTGTACGGTAATTTCTGGTGTCCAGCCTAGTTTTTGTTTGGCTTTAGCGGGGTCACCTAATAAGGTTTCTACTTCAGCAGGGCGGAAGTAACGTGGGTCAATTCTGACAATCACGTCACCTACATTAAGTGCTGGGGCTTTATCTCCTTCAATCGCGGTAATGGTTCCAATTTCATCTAGGCCTTTACCCGTAAATTCTACGGTAACGCCTAGCTCTTCTGCTGACCATTTTATAAACTGACGAACTGAGTATTGCACGCCCGTTGCGATGACAAAGTCATCGGCTTGTTCTTGTTGTAACATCATCCATTGCATACGCACGTAATCTTTGGCATGTCCCCAGTCACGTAAGGCATCTATATTCCCCATATATAAACAGTGCTCTAACCCTTGTGAGATATTGGCTAAACCACGGGTGATTTTACGGGTTACAAAGGTTTCACCTCGGCGCGGTGATTCGTGGTTAAACAAAATCCCGTTACAGGCATACATGCCATAAGATTCACGGTAGTTGACTACAATCCAATAGGCGTACATTTTAGCGACGGCATAAGGTGATCGTGGGTAAAAAGGAGTGGTTTCTTTTTGTGGAATCTCTTGTACTTCACCAAACAGTTCAGAGGTAGAGGCCTGGTAGAATTTGGTTTTCTTTTCTAAACCTAATAAACGAATCGATTCTAATAAACGCAAGGTTCCCATACCATCCACATCAGCAGTATATTCTGGGGATTCAAATGATACAGCTACGTGAGACTGAGCACCTAGGTTATAGACTTCATCAGGTTGCACTTCTTGCAAAATACGCGTTAGGTTTGAAGAATCGGTTAAATCACCATAATGCAGAATAAAGTTTTTATTATCCACATGGGGATCTTGGTAAATATGATCTACACGCTGAGTATTAAATGAAGAGGCACGACGTTTAATACCATGGACCTCATAGCCTTTTTCTAATAAAAACTCGGCTAAGTAAGAGCCGTCTTGGCCGGTGACACCTGTTATTAAAGCTTTCTTTTTCATATTTACTCTACGATTTTATTCTACTGTAACTGATTTTGCTAAATTTCGGGGTTGATCCACATCAGTGCCTTTAATTAAGGCTACATGGTAGCTTAGTAACTGCAATGGAATATTAAAAGTTATTAGGGCGGTAATTCGGCCAACATTAGTGGTGGTTTTTACGACTTTAAAATCTTTGTCTGAACTAATCCTATGCCCTTGTTGTTTTTCTATGGCCACAGGACATGTATCGGACTCTTCGTCTTCAAAGACGATCATTTGCCCACCGCGTGCTTTTACTTCTTGTAAATTTGATTTTAGTTTTTCTAGTAAATCATTTTTATGTGCCGTGGCAACTACTAACAAAACTAAAAATTTATTTAGCATGGTATCCACCTGTTTTAGACGCACCACGAAACTCTATCATATTTTGGTCTTTTAATTGTTTTAACCAGCGTTCTAGGGTTTTTACTGGCACATTAAGCTGCGTTTCAATTTGCGTAGTTCTTAAGCCTGGATTTTTTTGGATAAAATCTAGAAGTTTTTTTACACCCTCAGTTACACCCTCAGTTACACCCTCAGTTACACCCTCAGTTACACCCTCATTCGTTACCGAAGTTTGTTTTTGTTGATTATAACCAATGGCAACCATATAGCCATCCCCGCTTTCTTCATAATCAAAAGTCATGGTTGGGTAATTTTGTATTGCTTTTCGGATACGCTGATAACCACTACCGTATTTTTCGATATCCCCAGTTAAGTAAAAGCCTTCGGCAACCAGCTTATTACGGGTACGCGAGGGGTAACTATCGGTTTTTAATTGCTCAATGGTTAAGTCGCCATAGAGTTTTCCAGGATTAAAAATAGTGATTTTTTGGTCAAATATTTTAATTTGATTGTCCACGGGACTAGTGTAATCTCGATGAATGATTGAGTTTAATACCAATTCACGAAGAGCTTCAAGCGGATATTCAAAAATTTCGGTGCGCTCGACTTTTTTTCCAGTAATTTCAAAGGCGACTTTGAGATGAGAAATGATGATACGCATAGTTTCTTCGACTGCATCAAACAAGGTGGCACGAACCATTTTATCGTCAATAATCATACTTGGTGTCTTAAAGCGCCCGATATGAATATTGTAAGTATTTTGCTCTTTGCCAAATAACAAATTAGCGGCGTGAGTCACCTGGTTTTCTTTAAGCAGATTGAGTTTGATAAGGCTTTCTTCAGGTGTTCCGTTTAAGCTAAAACGCCCTTTTTGATTCACTCGCTCGATAAACTTTTTAATTTTCGTTGGGTCTAAATCATTCAAATTTGTGGCACTGGCAGGGTAGGCATCCCATGACAATTGCAGAGATTGAAGGTGCATATTGGCAATTTCAGTCAGCGTCATTTGGTGATTGCTATTGACTTTGCGCTGGTAGAATCGCCCTTTAAAACTGACTGGCTTAATTGGAAATTCACCTACCTTAATTACTAAAACAGAGTTGTTTTCAATTAACACTGGTTCAACATCCACAATTAAACCTGGCTCTGTTTGCGTTTTGATTTGGTTAATAATCTTTTGTGGTGTTTCTTCAGTTACTGCCAACCCTGATATCGTGCCGTTATCTTGCACACCAACTAACAACCATCCCCCTTTAGCATTGGCAAAAGCACACATCGTTTCAATCGCTTCTTTACCAAATGATTGCTTAAACTCTAGCGTGCCAGATTCTCCTTGTTGTATTAGGGTTAATAAATCCATTACTCTACAGTGACACTCTTAGCCAGGTTTCTTGGTTGATCCACGTCAGTGCCTTTAATTAGGGCTACGTGGTAGCTTAATAATTGCAGTGGAATATTAAAGGTTATTGGGGCGGTAATTCGGCCAACATTACTCGTTGTTTTCACCACTTTAAAATCTTTGTCTGAACTGACATCGGACTCTTCGTCTTCAAAGACGATCATTTGTCCACCACGGGCTTTGACTTCTTGTAAATTTGATTTTAATTTTTCTAGTAAATCATCTTTTGGAGCAATTGCCACGACTGGCATAAGCTCGTCAATTAACGCTAACGGGCCATGCTTTAGCTCTCCTGCAGGATAAGCTTCCGCGTGAATATAGCTTATTTCTTTTAGCTTTAAAGCACCTTCCAGCGCAATGGGGTACATGGTTCCACGCCCTAAAAACAGTGCATTGTTTTTATCCGCAAAAGTATTGGCAATCTCTTTTATTTCATTTTCATGCTCTAAAGCACTGGTTACTAGGCCTGGTAATTTGATTAAACCGTGTACAATTTTTTGCTCTTGTTCTTTATCCATTAACCCTAATGTTTTACCAACAGAGGTTAATAATAAAGATAACGCGACTAATTGTGTAGTAAAAGCTTTAGTTGATGCCACCCCAATTTCAGGCCCGGCATGAGTTAAGAATGTTAAATCACTCTCTCTAGTTAGACTGGATTCTGGAACATTACAAATGGTTAACGTTGGGATATTAAGGGTTGTTCTGGCCTTTTGATTTCCATGGATTGCCGCGGCACTTTGCTCTTCGCAATGACAGTAATTTTTAATTTGTTGCAGTGCTGCAAGTGTGTCGGCCGTTTCGCCTGACTGACTAATCGTAACAAACAGGGTATTGTTTTGAATAACTGGATTACGGTAACGATATTCACTAGCGACTTCAACCTGACAAGGCAGACCAATAATGTCTTCAAACCAATATTTAGCGACTAATCCAGAATGATAAGAGGTACCGCAAGCAATGATTTGGATTTGTTGAATGGTTTTAAAAATCGCTTCGGCATTATGCCCAAAAGCGGAGGTTAAAACACTATCTTTAGTTATTCGAGCTTCAAGTGTGTCGATGACGGCTTGTGGTTGTTCAAAAATTTCTTTGTGCATGTAATGGCGATGTTCACCTAAATCTACCGCGTTAGCTGATAGCTGAGACTGTTTTATTGGGCGTTTAACCAAATCTCCATTTGCATTATAAATTTTGACACTTTCGCGGGAAAGCTCTGCAACATCCCCCTCTTCTAAAAAGATGAAGTTTTGAGTAACAGGCAATAATGCTGACACATCAGAAGCGATAAAATGTTCACCAATCCCCACACCAATGACTAAAGGACTACCTTTTCTTGCTGCAATGAGTGTTTCTGGGAAATCTGAAGAAATAACACCTAACGCATAGGCTCCATCAAAGAGAGCAACCGCTTTTTGAACAGCTTGTAACAAAGTAGATGAATTTTCTAATTGCTGGTGAATACCATGGGCAACGACTTCTGTATCGGTCTCTGAAGTAAAAAGATAACCTTCTGTAAGCTGCTGGGATTTTAAACTCTGGTAATTTTCAATAATACCGTTATGAACAACTGCTACTTGATTATTACAGATATGGGGATGGGCATTATTTTTGGCCGGAACACCATGCGTAGCCCAGCGAGTATGAGCTATACCAATACTGCCATTAAATTCTGTCGTTTGTGATTGAACTTTTTTCTCTAGATTAATAATCTTACCCAGAGAGCGTACACGTTGAATATGACCTTGAGAATCTAAAAGTGCAATACCAGAAGAATCATAGCCTCGGTATTCGAGACGCTTAAGACCTTCCAAAAGTATGGGAACAATATTTCTTTCTGCTACTCCGCAAACAATTCCGCACATAACTCAACTCAATACAAACAAAATAAGCTTGGTATTTTATATTAAAAGCCCTGCTTTCTGTATTTATTTCCAAGTTAATAGGTAGATTCTCCTGCGATTAATTAACAAAACTAACGACAAACATGCTCTCTTAAAAAGCCTATAACCTCATACAAAGCTGCGAACCATTTAATGTATACTCAATTTCTCCACTGGTTCTTGAACCTTCATCTAATTGTGATTCTATTGATTTAGCCAAGTTGACATCAATATCGGTAATACACAACTGATTTTCCCCTGCGATTAAGCCATAGTTTGCACCACTACTACCGCCCCAAGTGGCTTTAAATGCGCTTCCTATTGATGGCATCGGATGTAGACTTTGACTAAAACCTGCTTGAAAAATATCATAAAAATAACCTTCGCTTGGAGAAGCGTCTGACGATAGAACTGTTTTAAACCTGCCTGGCTTACTTGTATCTTCGCCAGGAAGTTTGGACAATTTATCTTTATAGAGCAGAGATATCATCTTAAACTCTGATAACTTTTTAATATCAGCATTTATCTGAGCATTTTCAATCATCGCTTGCGCCTTTAACACTGCACCAAACAACAAGCCGATAATTACAAGCACCATACTCAACTCTACCAAACTAAACCCATGCTGATCTCGTTTCATACTAAACCTTTAAAATTTATACGACAATAACCCGTGCAAATAATCATTAATACTAATTCGATAGTATATTAAATAAGTAACCAGATTCAAGTGATTTAAAATTAATCCTTATACGATTTAGTAGCTATCTTTAAGATAAAAAAAGTTTTTCTTTCTATGCCCCTAATTGAATGGAATTGTTTAAGAATTTTGTGATTGCAAGCATGGTAGATATTGTTATGACATAATCATTTTGTCATTGCGAGGTCGTAGACCGTGGCAATCCATGGCTCACGGCGGGGCGCTGTATTTAGACTTTAACCCTGGATTGCTTCGCTTTGCTCGCAATGACGTTAGAGGATTCGTGGGTACAGCATGGTTTTACTAGAAATACCAGTGATTGATATGGAAGTGTTATTGAGTTACCAGGCCTGGTTAGTTTTCCAGGCTTGGTTTTTTTGATGGGTTTAAAAGAGTAAATTACATGATTTTTGAGTCATGTAACCTTAGTCTTTAATGGTAATAGGTTCTAATTTCCAAATATCTTCGTTATATTCTTTCATGGTTCTGTCTGTTGAAAAAATACCACTTCGAGCTGAGTTAATAATACTCATTCTTAGCCAATTACTTCGGTTTTGATAAGCTTGTGCCGCTTGTTCTTGAACCTCAATATAGCTTTGGAAGTCAGCCAGTGTCATCCATGGATCTGTTGGGCTTTTTATTGAGTTGATAATATCGTTAAAAATACCTGGTTCAAATTGATTGAAGTGACCCGATTCTAATAATGACATCACTGACTTTAGCGCATGACTCTCATTGATGTAATTTTGTGGCTGATAATGATGACGTAAATCTTCAACTTCTGGCGTTTTTAATCCAAATAAAAAGAAATTGTCATCGCCGACGGCTTCTCTAATCTCAACATTGGCACCATCTAAAGTCCCAATAGTTAAAGCTCCGTTCATCATAAACTTCATGTTCCCTGTACCAGAAGCCTCTTTACCCGCAGTAGAGATTTGCTCTGATAAATCGGTTCCCGGACAGATGACTTCCATAGCAGAAACGCGATAGTTAGGAAAGAACACAACTTTTAACTTATCACCAACATCTGGATCAGCGTTAACGATTTGTGCAACATTATTAATGAGTTTAATAATATTTTTTGCCATTACATATCCCGGTGCCGCTTTACCACCAAAAATAACACTCCGGTTTGTCCAATTAGCGGTATCACCTTCTTTAATTCGAGCATAAAGATGAATAACATGAAGTACATTTAACAACTGACGTTTATATTCATGAATACGTTTAACTTGAACATCAAACATAGAATCAATAGATAACTTAACCCCTGTTTTACGCTCGACCATTTCAGCTAAACGCTGTTTATTGTTTTGTTTAACTTCATACCAGGCTTTCTGAAAGGCTTCATCATTTGCTAAAGGCTCAATCTTTTCTAGCTCGGTAAGTTTAGTAATCCAACCTTCACCAATTTTGTCTTTTAATAACGCTCGTAATTCCGTGTTACAGCCAGCCAACCAACGTCTTTGAGTCACACCATTGGTTTTGTTATTAAATTTTTCTGGCCAAAGCTGATAAAAGTCATTAAAAAGACCCTCTTTTAATAACTCTGAATGTAAAGCAGCAACGCCATTTACCGAATGACTTCCCACAATGGCTAAATAAGCCATACAAACATTATTATGCTCATCAATAATTGACATGCGACGTTGTCTATCTACATCCCCAGGCCACTTCATAGAGACTTGGGCTAAGAAACGATGATTGATCTCGTAGATAATTTCTAAAGGGCGCGGTAGTAACATTTCAAATAGACCAACGGACCATTTTTCTAAGGCCTCAGGTAATAGAGTATGATTGGTATAGGCCATTGTTTCGGAGGTAATCTTCCAGGCTTCGTTCCATTCAACCCCCTCTTTATCAACTAATAAACGCATTAATTCAGCTACCGCTAAACTTGGATGAGTATCATTTAATTGAAAGGCATTGTATTTTGCAAAGTCATCGAAACTTGTATTATTGTGTTTCCACTGTTGAACGACATCTTGCAAACTTGCCGAGACTAAAAAATATTGCTGCTTTAGTCTTAAAACCTTACCGTTTTCACTGCTATCATTGGGGTATAAGACCATAGTAATGTTTTCAGCTTCGGCTTTTTCTGCAACGGCTTCATGGTATGACCCTGCATTAAACTGAGACAAATTAAACCCTTCTTGAGCCTGGGCAGACCAAAGTCTAAGCGTATTAACGGTTTGATTTTTAAACCCTGGAATAGGGACATCAAAAGGAACGGCTTCAACCACTTCAGCACCTTCCCAATGCACAATAAGTTGCCCTGTATGTGGGTCAGTATATTCTCGCGTTTCACCCCCAAATTTAATCACTCGGGTATACTCAGAACGCTCAACTTCCCAAGGATACGGACCAACGCCTAACCAGTGGTCTGGCTCTTCGATTTGATAACCATTTTGAATTAACTGGCGAAACATTCCATATTCATAACGCAAGCCATACCCCATAACCGGTAGCTGCAAAGTAGCACAACTATCCATAAAGCAAGCGGCTAATCGACCTAAACCACCGTTTCCTAAACCTGCATCACGCTCTGCATCTTCAAGTTCTTCTAAATTGATACCTAGGTCATACATCGCCTGCGCAGTTTCCGACTCTACTCCTAAATTGAGTAAGTTATTCGTTAAGGAGCGACCGATTAAAAATTCCATTGAAAGATAATATGCTTTCTTTATTTTTTTATCGTTATATGCTTCCCAGGTCTTTTTCCAATGCGCCATTAATCGATCTCGCATGGTGTAAGACAGCGCCTTATATAGGTAATAGTCTTCAGAGGTGATATTACGACCTAATGTATTGCATAAATATTTTAAGAAATCGCTTTCAATATCATCTTTTTCCATACCAATATGCTGGAGCATATTAACTATGACTTCCATTCTTTTTGCTTCTATGTGCGTAGGCATTACTTTTTCTCCGAATACATTTCTATATATTTTTTTGCACTATGCTTCCAATCTAATGACTGTTCCATACCTGTTTTTTGAATTTTTTGCCAGGTACGTTTTTTGCCAAAAAGGTGTAAGGCATGCAAGATAGTTGATTTTAGAGCATGATGGCTCGGGTCATAAAAGACAAACCCAGTAGCGGTTCCTGCTTTTATATTTTCATTGGTGGCATTAACAACGGTGTCAGCCAGTCCACCGGTATGGTGAACAATTGGAGGCGTGCCATACGCCAAGCTATACATTTGATTTAACCCACAAGGCTCAAAACGAGATGGCATTAAAAACATATCCGCCCCCGCTTCAACTCGGTGTGCTAAAGATTCTGAATACCCAATAAATGTCCATAGACGATGCGGGTATTTTTTTGAGATTGATTTAATCTGAGCTTCAAAATATTTATCTCCCGTACCCACAACCACAAAATTTGCGTTGGTCTGTTGAATCAGCTCGGGCATAACCTCAAGCACCAAATCCATTCCTTTTTGTTCAACTAAACGACCCACTAAACCAATCAGTGGCTTATCCATACAGCTAGATAAACGTTCTAAAGACTTTTTCTCTTTTTCGCCGCGCAAGATGCAAAGCTCTGCCAACAACGCTTTTTTATTAGCAAGCTTGCCGGCTATTCGACCTTTTTTAACAGAATAATTTTTTTCAATTAAATTGTCTGTTTCAGGGTTCCAAACATCTTCATCAATACCATTAATAATCCCTGTCAACCGACCTTCGGCATCTCGCTTCTGTAAAATACCTTCCATGCCATAGGCAAATGCAGGGTAACAAATTTCTTTAGCATAAGTTGGGCTTACCGTTGAGACCCAATCCGCCTTTATTAACCCGGCTTTAAGCATTGAAAAATGGCCGTAAAACTCAACGCCATCAACCCCCCAAAGTTGCCAAGGCAATCTCAGAGAATCAAACAAAGACTTAGGGAAATTACCAGGATAAGCCATATTATGAATGGTAAACACCGTTTTAGGGGCATCCTTTTCAAGGCTTAACAACGCCGGTACAAGCCCCGTTTGCCAATCATTACTATGCACAACATCCGGCTGCCACTTTAAGCCTACACGATTCATAGCCAGCTCATTAACCACCATGGAAAATACCGCAAAACGCTCGCCGTTATCCCACCAATCGGTGCCATCTTCGGCTAGATAAGGATTACCAGGCCTGTCAAATAACTCTGGAATATCAATCAACCATACCGGAAAATCAACGCCTTTCATCGCGCCGGTTTTAAGTTGTAAAACTCGCACTTGATAAGCTTTTCCACATCCATTCACGCTAAGCTCAGCGACTTTTTTAATCCCTTTATTGCTGACTTTTTTCAAGACGGACTGATAAGCGGGTAACGCTAAACGAACTTTATGTTTAAGAGCGACTAAAGCATTGGGTAAACTGCCCGAAACATCAGCTAAACCACCAGTTTTAATAAATGGGTGAGCTTCTGATGTTGCAAAAAGAATTTTCATTTAGTTTCCTGATTTATGTTTCACCACGAAGACACCAAGTCTCCGAGTTTTTAAATGTAAAGAGACCTTTGCACGAGAGTATGCACGAGTAAAAATGGTTAAAATTCACCTGATTTTTGTTGCAAAACTTGCGAATAGCTCGCTATTCCCTGCGATTCGCGCCGCAATCAGGCAAATTTTCCCTCATTTTTCTTTCGCACCTATCTCGTGCAAAGGTCTCGTAAAGTTATTGTAATCTGCGTTTTTTTTTGCAAAAAGCGTTCAACTAAAACAATAGTCTTTTGCTCATATGCATTCACTTATTTAAGTCTTAAAACCACCACACTTAATGGCGGCAAAGTCATTTCGGTTGAATAGGATTGGTTCATCCAGGCAACGTCTTCACTATTAACATGCCCCGCATTTCCCTTATTACTTCCACCAAACAGTTCTGAATCAGAGTTAAGCACTTCAATATACTGCCCGGCTTGAGGTAAGCCAATACGATAACGCTCTCTAGGAACCGGGGTAAAGTTAAACACGCAGATTAATTTTTGATTTTCAGAGTGACGTATAAAACTTAAAATAGATTGTTGATAATCATGACAATCAATCCATTCAAAACCAGAAGACTCAAAATCTCGTTCATATAATGCCGGATAAGATTTATAGAGTTCATTAACGGATTTAGCCAATAATTGCACGCCACGATTTAGGCTATCCTCACATAAATGCCAATCTAATGAACGCGATTCACTCCACTCGCCCCACTGCGCAAACTCACACCCCATAAACAATAATTTTTTACCTGGGTGTAAGCCTTGATAAGCTAACAGTAAACGTAAATTAGCGGCTTTTTGCCAATCGTCACCCGGCATTTTTGCAATTAAAGACCCTTTAAGATGCACCACTTCATCGTGTGAAAGTGGCAATACAAAATTCTCCGTATAGGCATACATCTGGCTAAAAGTCAGTTGATTATGGTGATAAGGACGATAAATAGGTTCTTTTTCAAAATAATCCAGGGTGTCGTTCATCCAACCCATGTTCCATTTCATGGAAAAACCTAAGCCCCCCATCCAATTTGGGCGTGAGACCATTGGCCAAGAAGTTGATTCTTCCGCCATCACAACCGCACCAGGGCATTGAGCATGAACCTGTTCATTTAAGCTACGCATAAAATCAATGGCTTCGAGGTTCTCTCTACCGCCATGTTCATTGGGTAACCATTGACCTTCTTCACGCGAGTAATCAAGGTATAACATTGAAGCAACCGCATCAACGCGCAAACCATCAATATGTAACTCTTTTAACCAGTACAAAGCGTTACTAATTAAGAAATTTTTAACTTCATTACGCCCAAAATTAAAGATATAAGTTCCCCAATCTTGGTGCTCACCTCTGCGAGAATCTTCATGTTCATAAAGAGCACTTCCATCAAAACGGCCAAGTGCAAATTCGTCCTTTGGAAAGTGTGCTGGAACCCAGTCCAAAAACACACCAATATCATGTTGGTGGCAGTAATCAATAAAATAACGAAACTCATCCGGTGAACCAAAACGGCTGGTAGGGGCAAAATATCCGGTGGTTTGATAACCCCAAGACTCATCTAGAGGGTGTTCGGAAATTGGCAATAATTCAATATGGGTATACCCCATCCATTGAACATACTCGACTAATCGATGTGCAATTTCTTTATAACTTAAGAAGTTCCCATCATCTGCTCTTTGCCAAGAACCTAAGTGAACTTCGTAAATATTGATTGGCGATTTTTGCCAATCAAATTCAGTTAATTGTTTTGACCAGGCCTGGTCATTCCACTTATGTTTTGATTCGTGAACAATACAGCCTGTTTTTGGACGCACTTCCATAGAAGTTGCATAAGGATCTGTTTTGGTAAAACAGTGACCAGTTTGCCTATTGCGGATTTCAAATTTATAAATATCACCTGCCTGCAAACCAGGGATAAACAACTCCCAAACGCCTGAGCCCCCATTTACACGCATTGGATGCCTTAAACCATGCCAACCATTAAAGTCACCTACGATAGAAACACGTTCTGCCGCTGGAGCCCACACAGCGAACTGTACACCAGAAACTCCGTCTACAACCTTAGGATGGGCACCTAACACATCATACACTTGCCAATGTTGGCCTTCTGAAAACAGGTGTAAATCCAACTCCCCTAACTGTGGCATAAAGGTGTAAGGTGAAATTGTTTCATGAACAGAATGATCAGCTTCGGTCCACTTCACCGAATAGTGTTTTGGTAGTTTTGCTTTTTGTTTATCTGTAATAAAGGCCATAAATAAATCTGAATCTTCAACACGTTTAAGGGGTATCCCTTCTACCTCAGCCTCTTCTGCCGATGGTAACCAAACCGTTAAACTCCAACCATTCTCTTTATGTTTTTCTTTCTCAGACATATCAACAGGATGACAACCCAAAAATAAAAAGGGGTCATAATGACGTCCTTGCGCCAATACATTGATATTTGACTGCAAGACTTTACCGAGAGTTTGCCAACTAATTTGCATAGAATTATTCATCACTTTTATATTTTGTTATTTTGTATTTAGTCTTTTTAATTCACTAACGTTTTGCTTGTTGAGTCAAAGCATTAATGTTTTGAGCTAAGTTATCGGGTAATTGCTGCCAATTAAACTGCCAAGTCCAGTTACCTTCTGAAGTGCCTGGAACATTCATTCGATGCGCACCATCCAGCATTAAAAAGTCCTGCATCGGCACAATGACTCGCTCCGCAACAGAATTAAAACCAGCTATGACTAAAGGCCAAGGCATGGTATAAGCTAAAGATTTATCTAAACCAGCTTTTGCGACGACTTCTTCTGCCAAAGGTTGGAGTTGCTGCATAACCCAATTTTTTGCCCCTTCATCTAAGCTTTCAAACCACCCAATTGTCGTATCATTATCATGAGTACCCGTATAGGTTACAGAATGATTTACTTGTTCATGAAGTGAATGAGGATTATCAGGCAAACCGTTAAATCCAAACTGCAATACAGACATGCCTGGTAAGGCATACTTCTCTTTGAGCGCAACCACTTCGTCAGTAATAATTCCTAAATCTTCAGCAACTAAAGGTAAATCAGGAAAATCTTGTTTTAAAGCCTCTAAGAGCGCATCACCTGGAGTCTTTACCCACTGCCCATTCATCGCAGTTTCTTCTTTGGCATCAATTTCCCAAGAAGCATCTAACCCTCTAAAGTGGTCAATTCTAACCAAGTCAAACTGATGAAGAGCCTCCGCAACTCGCTTGCGCCACCAACTAAAACCATCGGCTTGCATAACCTCCCAATTGTAATGAGGATTACCCCAGCGTTGCCCCGTTTCTGAAAAGTAATCAGGAGGCACCCCTGTAACGACCGTTGGGTCTAAATTTTTATCTAACTTAAACTGCTGAGGATTCGCCCAAACGTCTGCACTATCAAAAGCCACAAAAATCGGCATATCCCCAAATAACTGAATCCCTTTTTGATTGGCATCTTTTTTTAATTTGTACCATATAGAAGATAAAACAAACTGCTGCTTTTTTAATAAGAGTATTTTATCAGCATGCTCATTTGAAAAATTCTCTAAAGTCTCTACGTCTCTATATTTCAAGCCATGCGGCCAAGCTGACCATGAGGCATGATTTTGCTGTTCTCTAATAGTCATGAATAACGCGTAATTTTCTAACCAGTGTGGCGGCTTTGCTAAATACAAAGCAAATTCAACCGGGTGAAAATGCGCTTCCCAATCATGGGGTAATAATGCCGGATTTAAAGCAAAAGCAGAAACCGCTTGATAAGGAGACAAATCATCATGTGGCTGAGTTAAAGGAAGCATTTGCCAAATCTTTAAACCCGCTGATTCCATCCAATCTAAAAACAACCAGGCCTGGTCATTCAATTGGCCTGGTAAATCCTTTTCAGAACCATTCTCCATACCTGTTTGATTGGGTAATGAAGTTGGATGAAGTAATACACCTGCTTGTCTTTTGTTCACACAGTTATCTCTACTTTTTATTGGAACGGTTATCACAATCCCTTTAGGAATTTCAATCTATGGCTTTCGGCATA
>NZ_KL370891.1:420208-456521 GCF_000702325.1 Thiomicrorhabdus sp. Milos-T2 | reverse complement strand
CCCTGGATTGCTTCGCTTTGCTCGCAATGACTTTTATCTTTATTTTGACTTTATCTTTTTGTCATTGCGAGGTCATCTTCGGGTGCCATTTCATATTAGTTTCGACGCATTGTTCCTGCATTCTCCATATCTCCGCCACCTAAAGAGATTGGGATATCTAAAATTTCTGGTGCCGTTTCACCCAATAACTCATAGAGTCGTTTAAGGTGTCTACGATATAGTTGATCAAAATCCTGCACACTGTCTGATGGGTTATAACCACCAAACCACCAAAACCAATCTGAACCTTCACAAATTGCCAACTGTTCGGTTGCTTGCTTTAATTCAGTCTTTGAAAGCTTTTTAGCGTTAACAACCTTGTCAAAGCACTGTTTAGCTTCAACCAATAAATCCCAAGCTTTATTTTTGTCTTTATCACCTATCCAGGTTGAAAAAGAACCATACACCCAACTACCCGATTTTAAAATCGGCAGATGACGTGGTTTAGCTCCGTTTTCCAGAGCTTCGGAAAAGGTGGTCATTTCTACACGAGGATGACTCGATAATTTTGAGTACATCTCTTTTAAAAAGAGACTCGCATTATCAAAATAGTATTCCCAAGCATTTTCACCATCCAGAATAACGGAGACAACATGCTCTTCAACACTATCACCTAAAAAGTTAGCGATATTATCCATGTGATGAGCAAAGTCATTGGCGGCATCCGTTGGATTCCAATCTTTATATTGAAAACCAACCATATCGGATAATCCATCATCTCTAAAAAACATAGCGCATTTTTGTGAAGCATGCTGCAAAGGTTGGTATAACGCTTTTTTACTATGAAAATCATGCTGATCAACACACGACGCTTCACACGAATGTCGCCAAACACCTTCGCCTGATGCCGTCCACTTAATATCATATTCATCAAGTAGACCTACTGCAGCACTACTAACGGCACCTTCAGATAACCAAACTCCTTTTGGTTTTGCTTCAAAATGTTGTTTATAGACACTTAAGCCATGTTCCATATGCCATTTAGAGCGTTCATAGCCATCGGGATAACTCGAGTATTTAGGCGCTGGCGCATCAGGTAAGGCATCACGCATACTTGAGAAATCGATTAATAAAGGAACGATAGGGTGACCATAAGGAGTCATTGAAATCTCAATTTGTCCACGATCCATCAGCGCCTTATAACGGGGAATAATACTTGCCACACAATCGGCCATAATTTCCATTAAAGTACGCTGATCGTCAGAAGTGTAATGCATTTTTTTATCCATTAACGCTTCTACTCGTGGATCCGTTTCACGCACACTTACGCCCATCCAAGCTAAGTGATACCAAACTAATAAATCCGTAAAATATTGATCATTAACATAGCTAACGCAAACGTTATCGATGTTTTCATTATCAATGTTTTTGTTAGCCTCACTACACTTAACCATGCCAAGAAGTTCTTTAAAACAAGGCAATACATTAATCATAGTAGGTGCATAAGCACGCTGACAGACCGTTATAATTTCTTGACGTTCCTCAGCCGTTTTTGGAATTGGCGTTGCGCCAGAAACTAAGTTTAATAATGGGTCATTCATTACAGAGCCATTATCTAACCAAGCCCTCATCTGCTGTTCATAATCATCCAATTGTTCCAACAGAACCGGAGCAAAATTCACCACCACCTTGGCTTCGGGGCAATTTTCTAAATGCCAAACCATATCTGAGTAGTCTTTAATGGCATGTAGATATACCCATGGCAAACGGTAAACTCCGTCTAAACCATCACGATAATGGGGTTGGTGCATATGCCAGCATAAAACGACTTTTATTTTTTTCTTATTCATAACCCGGTTCTTCTTGTTCTATTTTTTATTTAAATTGGATTTTTAGTTTATTTTTTTTATTTTTTTTATTTTTTATATTTTTTATATTTTTTATATTTTGAGACCTTTGCTCATTAACGTACAGTATGTAACTTTTGCCCCAACATTTCAGGAGTAACTAATACAAGTCCCGATGGCTGTTCGACATAAAAACGCTTTGCATCTTCAATAGGGTCTTCACCAATAATGGTATTTTCAGGAATAACCGTACCTTTATCAATAACGGCATTCTGAATACGGCAATTACGCCCCACTTCTACCCTAGGAAGTAAAACCGAATCTTTAACGAGCGCATAGCTGTGCACGCGAGAACCACTTCCTATAACTGAACGCTTAATTCTTGCACCTGAGATAATACACCCCCCTGCCACCATAGAATCAATGGCTTCACCACGACGACCTTCATCATCAAAAGTAAATTTAGCAGGTGGCATTTGAGCTTGGTATGTCCAAATTGGCCAGTCACGATCATATAAATTCAATTCAGGCTCAATTGAGCATAAATCTAAGTTTGCTTTCCAAAACGACTCAATCGTTCCTACATCTCGCCAATAAACAGGTAAATCATTATCATCCACAAACGGATAAGCTTGAACATTCCATTCTTCAATGATTGACGGGATGATATCTTTACCAAAATCTCTTGAAGAGTTTGGGTTATCACGATCTTCAATTAACTTTTGAAATAAGAATTCGGTTGAAAAGATATAGATTCCCATAGATGCCAATGCCATATCAGGTTTGCCTGGTATTGAATCTGGGTCTGCTGGTTTTTCAGTGAAATGTGTAATTTTAAAGGTCTCATCTACCGACATAACACCAAAACCGGTGGCTTCCATTCGAGGTACTTCAATGCACCCAATAGTGACATCCGCGCCCGAATTGGCATGCTCGACTAACATTTTACTGTAATCCATTGAGTAGATATGATCCCCTCCCAATACCATGACATACTCTGGCGTATGACGACGCATAATATCTAGATTTTGGTACAGAGCATCTGCCGTTCCCTGATACCACTCTTTATCAACTCGCTGTTGTGCCGGTAGCAACTCAACAAATTCGCCCACCTCATAACGCATAAAACTCCATGCACGTTGAATATGGCGAATTAAAGAGTGTGACTTATATTGGGTTAATACGCCAATTTTACGAATACCGGAATTTACACAGTTTGATAAAACGAAATCAACAATTCGGTATTTACCACCAAATGGTACCGCGGGTTTTGCTCTCCAACGAGTTAAATCTTTTAAACGACTTCCTTCCCCACCCGCTAGAACAATTGCTAAGGTTTTTCTGGTTAACTCAGTTGCCGTTTTAGTTTCACTATAGTATTTCATTAAGCATTCCTCTATTACACCTATTTTTGGTGTTTTTATAGCACTTCACAATAATTCAAACAGTCACACTCTACCTGTTCAATCTCACTTATATAATATTTTGTATTTTCAAGATAATTTAAGACCAGAAGTAATTTGATTTTGTCGCATTGCTCCTCTTAAACCAAGCGATTCATCGGTGACTAAATACACTGGAGTTCTTTCCACTATCTGCGTCATTCGGCCTTTTTCTAAAAAGGCTTTTTTAAAATAGGGTTTTTGCATCCAATCAAGAATTTTAACAGCAATACCACCCGCTAAATAAATTCCATTTTGGGCTGGCCAAACAAGTGCAACTGCACCAATAAAAGCGCCATATATTGTCACAAATTCAAGTAATGCTTTAATCGCCACAGGATCGCCATTGCCGGCAGCTTGGCTTATTTGCTCTGCGTTGAGATTTTTTTGAGATAAGTCAAAATCTTTTACCGTAAAATCTAAGCCTACCTTATTATCTTGCCTTGAATGTAGTGTATTTTTATTAAGATTTTGTGAACTTGTTTCAGAATAAGTCGTGGGCAAATCGTGTGCAATAAAAAAAGCATATAGGGTTTCTAGGCCTGGACCAGAAAGTACCCTTTCATATGAGACATGCTCCCACTGTTGCCATAACCATTGCAAAAGTATCTGTTGAGTGTCTGAGATAGGGGCAAATTCAAAATGCCCACCTTCAGAATTTTGAGGTAAAAATTGCTTGCCATCAAAATAAACCGGAGCGACCCCTAAACCCGTACCCGCCCCCACAACAAGTCTATTTCCTTGTGTTGGCATTGGCACACTCATTTCATTTACTTTACTACTGATATCTTGACTATAAAGTGAAACGAGTTCTTTACCAGTTAAAGTATCCACCCCTAAAGCGGCTGCATAAAAGTCATTAACAAAATGTACTTTTTGTATTGAACAAGTTTTCTCTATTTGATGAGCATCAACAATCCAAGGCAAATTAGTTAGCTTTACCTTGCTGCCATTAACCGGGCCTGGCAAACCAAAGCAAGCTGACTCAATGACAAGATTTGAAATATTTAAAGGTCGGATAAATGAAGAAATGATTGACTCTAGAGAGTCGAATTTATGGCATAAGAAACGTTTTTGACCGCAGGTAATATGGGTATTATTTTCTGCGTTAATCTTAATAAGTTGAAGCAAAGCTTTTGTGCCACCAATATCGCCTGCTAGATAATACATTTACCACCTCATATTTTTTGAGCGTTTAATCATAAAATTAATCATAAATAGAATCCAAGCCTTCACAGACTAAATGATTAAAAAAGCTGTGTGCTTCTTGAATGCGAGCAGTCTCAGAGGAGGTCACCTGCAAACAATAATCGGATTTTTGACTCATTAAACTGGCTTGGTTACCCGTTAAAGCAACGGTTACACAACCTATATGTTGCGCCATTTCAATAGCTTTGACCACATTTTGACTATTACCCGAAGTGGACATCGCCATTAACACATCACCAGGCTTGGCTAAACCCTGTATTTGACGAGCAAACACCGTGTCAAATTCGTAGTCATTAGCATGAGCCGTTAAAATTGAAGAGTCTGTTGTTAAAGCAATTGAAGCAATGGGCTGGCGATTTTTAACATAACGCACCATTAATTCGGCAGCCATATGTTGCGCATCGGCAGCACTTCCGCCATTTCCTAGCCAAATTACCTTTCCACCATCATTGATAGACTTAACTATTTGCTTAACAACTTCAGTTACCAGGCCTGCTTGATCTATGACTGACTGTATCGCTTTTTGGTTTTCAAGAATGGCATGCTCAAAATTGATTTTTATATTACTCATCGCTATTTTGTATTCTCAATTTTATCGACCAATTTAGTGGTTGAATAGCCATCCCAAAAGGAAAGTACTTCAACTTGCCCTCCAGCATCCCAAACACATGTTGATCCAGCAATCTCTTCAGGTTTATAGTCACCACCTTTCACTAAGACATCGGGCAACAACTTACAAATTAAACGCTCTGGTGTCTCTTCATTAAAAGCAACAACCCAATCAACGCAACTTAACGCCGATAACAACTCCATTCTGCCATCAACCCCCACAATAGGTCTAGTGTCACCTTTAAGTTTTTTTACTGATTCATCAGAATTTACCGCAATAATTAAACGTTCGCCTAACTTAGCCGCTTCGTTTAAGTAGCGAACATGGCCGCTATGCAACAAATCAAAACAGCCATTGGTAAAGACCACTTTTTCGCCATTTTTTTGAGCTAATTGTACCAGTTGCAATAACTCATCTTCGCTCATAGCCACATAACCTTGATGACGCATATCCGCTTTAATCGCTTCATCTAGCTCTGCTTTAGAAACAGTAGAAGTTCCCACTTTTCTCACCACAACACTGGCGGCCTGGTTAGCCATATGCATCGCATTTTGCAATGATAAACCACTAGCAAATCCCGTTGCCAAAGCTGCCATAACCGTATCGCCAGCTCCAGTAACATCGTACACTTCTTGTGCTTGCGATTTTAATAGATAAGGATTGTCATTTTTTATAACCAAAGCCATTCCATGCTCACTGCGAGTAACAAGCAAGGCTTGTAGTGATAACTCATCAATCAATTTATTAGCCTTGGCAACAACAGTTTCTTCATCTGCCGCGGGGCCAACAATGGCTTCAAATTCAGATTGATTAGGTTTAATTAAAGTGGCATTTTGATAACGGCTAAAATCAAGCCCTTTTGGGTCAACCAAAACAGGAACATCAGCCTCTACAGCTATTGCAATCATCTGCTCGACAAATTGCAACGCCCCTTTGGCATAATCTGAAATCACTAACACATCGTAATCTGCCAGGTGTTTTTTAACTAGATCCACGAGTTCAAGAGCTGGTGCTTCGGGTACAGGTTCTTCAAAATCCATACGAATAAGTTGCTGATGATGACTAAGCACCCTAAGTTTACAGATAGTGCCACTGTTAGAAAGTGACCAATCGGTTTTTACACCCGCTTGATGCATTAATTGAGTTAACAGTTGGCCGTGTGAATCTACTTCACCGTTTTCGTTGTGACCCACCACGCCCAACAAGCATGCTTGAGCACCTAAAGCCGCCACATTTAAAGCGACGTTTGCTGCCCCCCCCGCACGCATCTCCTCTTGGGCCACTTTTACGACTGGAACCGGCGCTTCAGGTGAAATCCTTCCTGCTCGTCCATTCCAATATTGATCCAACATAACATCCCCAACAACAAGGATTTTAGATTGTGAAAAGTCGTGCATAAGATTCCTTACCAAAAACTCTTAGATAGATTAAAATGAGCCAACAGTTTATCAGGAAACCTCATCATGCAAAATTCAAAAAACATTTTTTCTGCCGTTTTAGGTAGTTTAATTCTGTCAGCGTCATTAACCCCTTCTATCAGTTATGCTGAAAACTCAAACAATGGGCCTATGTCACTTGCTATTTTAGGCGCAATTGGTTCATTAGGATTTGCTTGCTATGAAGGCAAACCCCCTTGCGTGTTAGGCTCACAAATTAACACCGACAAACTGACCCTAAGCACCGATATTGGTGAAGATAATTCCTTAAAACATGAGCGCATTGCCATTGGCGCCGACTGGAATCAAAAAGTCTATGAAGCCAAAAACTGGGAAGTGGTTGGTCGCTGGGATTTGAGCTTTCATCACTGGCACTCTGACAAAAAAAATATTGTAAATGACTCAGGCTATATCATTGGCTTAACCCCGGTGTTTCAGTATCAGTTAAAAAACTTGTCTTACACACCTTTTGTAGAAATGGGTGGTGGCCCACATTTGCTGAGTGACATACACTTAGAAAATGACTATAAGTCGACCCAATTTCAATTTGGTAGTATTTTTGGTTTAGGGGTTAAACGTGGGAACTTAGAAGTGGGTTATCGTTACTTACATATCTCTAATGCGGGTATTGAAATGCCAAACCCAGGTACTGACATTCACAATATTCACGTGGGTTATCATTTTTAAAACACGATTTTTAAAACACGTGTTTTTAGAAAATAAACAAACTCAATGAGGCCTTTGCAAAGGTCTTACAATTAAGGTTAGCTATAAATTATGTCCATTGACTATCAAGCCATTGCAAAACAAGTTTTAGATATTGAAGCCGAGGCCATTTTAAATCTTAAATCACTGATTGATGACAACTTCTCAGGTAGTGTAGATGCCATTTTAAAAACGCAAGGTCGAGTCGTCATTTGCGGTATGGGAAAGTCCGGATTAATTGGTAAAAAAATCATGGCGACTTTTGCCAGCACAGGTACACCTTGTTTCTTTATGCACCCAGGCGAAGCGTTTCATGGTGATTTAGGAATGGTTTCACCTAAAGATGTTTTTTTAGCCTTATCTAATTCAGGTGAAACTGAAGAAGTCATTCGCCTACTGCCATTTTTAAAAGACAATGGCAATATTGTCGTTTCCATGACTAGCCGCCCAGAATCTACCTTGGCAACAAACTCAGACTTTCATTTAAACATTGCGGTTCCAAAAGAAGCTTGTCCGCATCAGTTAGCTCCAACGTCATCCACTACCGCGACCTTAGTGATGGGGGATGCTTTAGCGGTTGCTTTAATGGAAGCGAGAAACTTTCAACCGCATGAATTTGCCCGTTTTCATCCAGGTGGTAGTTTAGGCCGTAAATTATTAACGCGTGTTAAACATGAAATGACGAGCAAAAACCTCCCAATGGTTACGGCTAGCTCTTCAGTTAAAGAAGTCATTCAGTCAATGAATGAAGGTCGTTTAGGCTTATGTATTGTAGACGAAGGTCAAGGCATTATTACCGATGGTGATTTACGTCGTCACATGGAAAAAAACACCACTAATTTTATGCAACTAACCGCACAAGATTTAATGGGTTTAAATCCCAAAACGATTAATGCTGAAGCGCGTTTAAATGAAGCCGAAGAGATGATGAATGAAAATAAAATCACCTCTTTATTGGTAACCGAGAAAGATAAATTAGTCGGTGTTATTCAAATTTACGATTTGAATGGTTAAATCTAAATGCTTAATTCACACAATTCAAATTTATCAGGCTTTTATACCCTCTTGCGGGGTGTGGTTAGATGAATCTGTTTAGCTACCAACTTCTAACCACTCTGGCAATGCCATTCATTGCTTATTCAGGTTGGAAACGATGCCGAAAACACCAAAAACAACAGCTTCAAAATCCAGACTTACCAGAAATTCCAGACTGTTTTAGAAGTCGATTTGGCTTTAATCGCCAAAATTACCAAACTGATGGAATTTGGATTCATGCAGTTTCCGTAGGTGAAACCCGCTCTATATTTCCTTTATTAAGCGCCTTAAAAAAGCAATATCCCAATTTACCCCTTACCGTTACTAATGGTTCAACGCAGGGTGCATTACAAGCATTACAATTCTCCCCGGTTGCGATTCAACATCAAATGCTGCCTTACGACTACCCTTTTGCAATTAAACGTTTTTTACACCAAATCAAACCCAAATTAGTGATCATGGTGGAAACAGAGATTTGGCCTAATCTTTACCAGGCCTGTAAAAAACAGAATATTCCCGTTATCTTGATTAATGCCCGTTTAAAGGAATCTTCGTTTAAAGCCTACCAAAAATGGGGCGGTAAACTGATTGCTAATGCATTAAACCAAACCCAATTTATTAGTGCTCAATTTGCAACCGATGCAGAACACTTTAAAGCCTTGGGAGCTGAAGAAAGTAAAATTAAAACCTTAGGAAATCTAAAGTTTGATTTAAATATTGCTGAGGATTTAAGTGACCGAGCTCATAACTGGAAACAACAAAATCAACTATTAGAACGCCCTATTTGGGTAGCGGCGAGTACTCATGCTCATCCAATTCATAGTGAAAACAAAGCGAGTGAAGAACAGTTAATCTTGGATGCACACCAAGAACTTCTTAAAAGCCAGCCCAATGCATTGCTGATATTAGTGCCAAGGCATGCAGATCGTTTTCAACCAGTTGCCGACTTATTATCTGAAAACTCATTAATTTGGCAACAACGCAGCCAAAGTAATGAAGTTAAAACAGACACACAAGTTTATCTAGCGGATAGTGTTGGAGAGCTTATGCTATGGTTTTCCGTGGCGGATATTGCTTTTATTGGAGGCAGTTTAGTGCCATTTGGTGGCCATAATATTTTAGAGCCAGCCGCGTTAAACAAACCCGTATTGTCTGGACCAAATTATCAAAACCTGGCGGCGTTATTTGAACCGTTTGTTAACCAAGAAGGCGTTAAAATTGTAGACAATAGTCATGAACTCGCACAAACCTTAGAGCAACTCATCACCCATAAAAGCCAGGCAAACAAACTTGCTAACCAAGGCTACAAATGCTTTGCCCAACAAACAGGGGCTGTAGACAGAACCCTGCAAGCCTTAAAGCCTTATTTAGAACCCTATTTAGAGCCACATTTAGAGTCTTAACTTAAAAAACTAACCCCTTCAAATAAGTTCTACCAGGCCTGGTAACTTGATAAAGTGCAATTCAAAAAACAAAAAAGCCCCAGTTTTTTCATAACTTAAAAGTTATTAAACGGGGCTTTTTTCATTTAAAACCAACTTATATTTCCAGGTTCACAAACTCAATGTTCATAAGCTTTATGCGATAAATATAGTGCTAAAGAAACCATCATAATCGCCAAAGAATAATAGAGCAGTTCAAGTGGCTCTGTTGGCTTTAGAAAAATGGCTTGTTCAAAAAACATAACAATTAAAATCAGCACTATCACTTTTGCTAAACGGTCTTTTAAGTCATCGAGTGAATTAATAAATAGAATATTACTCGCCCCGTGTTTACTGCCTGCAATATCAATTTTTGAAATAAACAGTTCATATAAACCTAAAGAGAAAATCAGCAAAATTGCACCCAATAGGTAACCATCAACAGAACCAACTATATGAGCAACCGTTTGTGCTTTTAACAAGGCTCGTCCAGCATCATCCATCTCGTGATAATGACTTAGGTGAATAATGGTGTAAAACACATCTACCGTAGTCGTATAAAAAATAGCAAATGCCGTAAACAGACTGGCTATTACCGCAACTAGCACTACAAAACGGCTGTTCCATAAAGCCGATTCAACGACCCTTTCGGCAATACCTTGGTTATTAATTTCAGATTCTTTTTGAGATTCATTATTTTGATTATCAATGTCTTGACTCGCCATCAAACTCTCCAGTAAATTTGTTTTTACCAAGCCATTTACCCCCTTTTAAGAGGAAGTAAATCGGTAATTCTATTACAGCATTGGGTATAAAAGCCCTTTAGCTTAACTCTTCAATGGTTAAATTATGATTAGTGTAAATACATAAATTTCCAGCAATATGGAGTGATTTTTCGACCACATCTCGTGCTGATAATTCTGTATTTTCCATCAAGGCTTGTGCCGCAGAATGAGCATAACTTCCGCCTGAACCGATGGCAATAAAGTCATCTTGCGGTTCAATCACATCTCCAGTACCGGAAATTAACAGCATATAATCTTTATCCGCCACCAACATCATTGCCTCTAATTTGCGTAAAGCGCGATCAGTACGCCAGTCTTTAGCCATTTCAACGGCGGCACGCATTAATTGGCCATTATGAGTTTGTAAACGTCCTTCAAAACGTTCAAACAAGGTAAATGCATCTGCGGTTGCTCCAGCAAAACCTGCAATCACCTGACCATTGTATAAACGGCGCACCTTACGGGCATTACCTTTCATAACAATATGACCCAATGTTACCTGACCATCGCCCCCAATCACCATTTGGCCATTACGTTTAGCACACAAAATTGTTGTTCCATGAAAAGACATATCTTTCCTTTTAGTTTGTCACTTAAATTTCAATCAGGCTATTTTAAAGTAATTTGATTTCGATAAGACAGAAATTGCGTTTAATGCGTTTATTTTGAGATAAACCAAAGATTTAATGAGAACTTAAAGACTCTTAAAGACCCATAAAGACAAAGAGTCAAAAAAGTCACGAGAGTTTTAAAGCAAATACTGTTTAATATGAAAGCTCTTCAAGCAAAGACATAAAGACCAGATAGATATTCAAAGAAAAAGATACTTTCAGACCTTTGCAAGAGCTGGAGATGAAACAAAAAACAGCACGTCATTATCCAGCCTGACTGGATAATCGCTGTCGTTAAAAAAGACTCACCAATCAAGCATTACAATGTCAGTTAACACCGATTTAGTCTTGATGAAAATCGTTTTCATCTAATGTTAATGCACTTTGATCGTCAAGTAATAGTAATTGAGTTGCCGTTCCTCCTGATTGAGCATCTCCATTTTTAAAAATTTGTACTAACAAATCATTGTTATCCACATCTGTTTTAATATAGTCATCAAAGTTATTGGCATCAATCACGGGTATGTTAAGAACTTCAGAAATGTCTATTTTATCTTCATTAGCCGTAAAATCAGTGACGACATCTGTAGAGTCTTCATCAACTGCAATTCGGAATTTATCTGCACCAGCGCCACCTGTTAGGGTATCTTGACCTAAGCCACCAACCAACACATCATCTCCATCACCACCGTAGATGAAATCATCATTTGATGTTCCCTCTATGGAACCACTATTATCAACTTCTAAATTTAGTGGCACATTTTGAGCTGTTGTTTCATCACTTTTTGAGCCAGTTTCTATTAACGTTGAATAGGCACTAATATCAATACTATCAACCAACCCACTGGAGTCTGTAGAGATTAATTTTAAACTTCCATTTGCTAAGGCCGTCAAGTTTGAATCATAGTTTCCATCCGTTGGGTTACCTAATTCAACTAACCAACTACCATCACCTTGTTTTTCTGTGGTAACACCCGTTAAAGCAGAAACATCGACTGTAAGCGCATCAGTAAGGCCGGCCAAACGTATTGTTAAACTCTCCGAACCATCTTTGTCCACTAAATCAATATCTGAAATCGATAACGCAATTTCATAATCTGGATTAACCACCGTTTTACCACTAATGGTGGTATTCACTTGATTGCCAACGTTTGGAGTAAATGCGGTTACGCCACTTGCTTGTGAGGTAATGGCCATATTAAAATTACCGCTCACCAAGGTCCCTATATCAGCATTACTCAGTTCAACGGTTTGCGCAGTTACATCGACGCTAAAGTCGCCTTTCATGCCCTGAGGCAGGGTCATAACCACATTGTTTATTTGATCATACGTAACCCCTGATAAGGTATAGGTTTGCGATGAATTATCATAACTTGAAACAATGGAGCTACCGTCGGCACTGAAAACAATGCCATCAGGTAATGTCGAACCATTACCTGTTAAGATAATCTTAACGGTTTCTGAGCCATCAATATCTTGCATAGAGGCATTTAAATTTAAATCTATGGTCGTCGCTTCATCACCAAATGTTTTAGTTGGTGAAATGCTAATATCATCAGCTACCGCACTCCATGAGGCTGAGAAATTGCTTGAAAGCAATGTTGACACATTGCCATCTTTTACAGAGGTTTGAAGCGTCAAAGCAGCCAAGGTTCCTGCATAATTTTCAGGCGCGGCTATCCAAACCTGAGGAACACTGCCTCCTGAAATTGGAATATTCCAAAGGTTTTCATCAGGCGAACCGTTATTACCCGTGTTTTGCGCAAGAGTCGTCGAACCACTTGCGCCATAAAATACCAAAAATCCATCAGGGACATTATTCACAAAAAGGCTTTGAATAGACTCACTACCGTCGGTATCTTGGAGTAAACCACTATCTGATAAGCTGGTGCCATTAGCCTTAATTTCGATAAGATTATCTTCAAGACCACTTACTGTTAAATTTGTTAAATCTAGCCCATCAACAACAGGCTGTATATCAAAATTAAAGCTTCCAGCAGTTGTCTGAATATTATTTGCACCGTTTTCTTGGTCATATATAGTATAGTCAAATGTTGCTGCGCCACTTGCGTCTGCTTTTGGTGTGAAAGTTAGGTCATTTAATTCACTGTATGGCACAGTTGCTGAATGATTTCCACTATTTAAATTTATAGACCCACCATTCCAACTTAACTCACCATCTACTCCTGAATGCGTAATGGTGATATCCGTTAATCGTGTATTGTCATTTGACCCTTGTACTAAAGTATAGTTTTGATCAACAGAATCAATAGCAATTGAAATATTATAAGAGCCATCTTCTTGGGGTGTTGAGCTAACGACAGAGTCCGCTGTTAAATAAGTTAACGTTTCATCTAGCGTCAATTCATCCGTAACAGGGGTAACATTTTGAGAGAGATCAAACGTCTGGGTTTGTTGCTGGCCACCAGAAGCGTAAGTCGTTAACACAGCCTCTAATGCAAGCGGTTCGCCATCATTACTATTAAAATTTTCATCTGGTGTAACCGTAACCGTTGCTAATGCGGCTTCAATATCGCTTCCTGAACCTGTTATAACATAGACGGTTTTGCCATTTACTGTATAAGGTTCAGCACCCGCAACAGAACAATGGTTTAGATTTTGTAATGTAATAGAAAATGTTGAAGAACCGGATACTTGCGCATTAATTGCGGTATCTAAGGTGAATGAAGTGTCTTCAGTTATTACAACTGGAGGACTATTTTCTTCAAACGCATCAATGGTCATTGGCGAGCCGGTATTTTGACTATCAAAACTGGATGCGCTAGGAACAGTAAAGTTAAATGAATCTGTATCAAAAGTTCTACTCACAATTCCATCTTGATTATAAGCCGTAATATCAACCGCATAGCTACCCTCAGCAGGTTCACCATCAATCAAGAAAACTAAAGGATAACTGACGCCATCGGTATCCATATCAAAAGCTGTATCACTTAAATCAAAATTTATCGTCCAAGTCCCGCTAAACTCTGTTCCACCAGTTATTGAGGTATCTCCAATGTAGTCTGCTCCTTGTACGCTTATTCCGTTGGGAACACCCTCAATAACCAGTTTAGTAATATTTTCAGAGCTATCGGTATCAATGCTAGTCATCGTTAAATTAACATTTAATGTATCATTGCCGGTTAAGGTAATATCACTGCCACTCACTGTTGTTTTGCTAGAATCATAACCATCAAAACTAGTAATTGTTTGCACGACACTATCTGTTACAGCCGCATTTACAAGACTATAATTCGCAGCTACTGGACCAAGAGCGTTGGTATATGGGTTACCATCTACCGTCACGGTGTCTTCTACTTGATACTTAATGGCAATATCGTCACTATCCACGCCTACTTGAGGATCATATTGAACATAAAGGTCATTAAATACACTAGATTCAAGTTTTAGAAAAGTCACGCCTTTAAAATCTGCTTCAGTCACTCCAGACAAGTTACTTGTTAATGGCGTATTGGTTGAATTACCAACATAAACTGTAAAGTTTTGATTGCTAATATCTGCTTGTTTAATCCATACCAAGGACAAGGTTTCATCATTATCTTCATTTACATGAACCACGTCTAAGTTCATTTTTGTTAGCACATCTTCTGTTGACTGAGTGGCTAAAGACATGGCTGCTTCAGCAATTGGTGTAACTAAAACACTCGCTGCCTGAGGCGTATCAGGAGTTAGGCTATTACCATCATTTTCAGTGGTAATAAAGTTAATGTTAAAATCGACTTGTCCGCTGAAGTTCTTTGCCCCTTCAATTGAAATAACATTACCAGAGGTCGCCTTAAACTCTTCTAAGGTCATACTCCATTTACGGTCAACTCCTGTTCCGCCAATAAAGGTTCCATTCACCAAAGTAAAATTAGTCGCTAAACCGCTTATGACCACACTCACAGATTCTGAATTAACGTCTGGACTATCGTCATCATAACTTGCAATATTTGCAGGTGTACCAAAGACACTATTCAGCAAAATTCCATTATCTTCAAAATCAGCTTCACTCATAATTTTATTAAAATCATGAGTGGTTGCATTATCATCCGTTGCCGTTTCACTTGCTAAGTTATTATTAACAACGCTATCGGCAACCCCTTTGATTTTTACCAACACATCTAAAGTTGGGCTTTCCGCACTAGTTGCATTTCCATCCTTAGCAATAGCCGATGCCGTTAAGGTAATGTCTTCGTTGCTATTGTGAGGTGCCACAATATACAACGGTTTGGCATAATCAAAGCTAATAATCGTAACACTGCCAGATGAGTGACTATCCAGATAAATAAGTGAACCATCATACGAAATACTTGCTCCACTGGGAATAGCCCCCAAGGTTAAGTCATAAGTTTGGCTACCATCCGTATCATCGGAAGTTGGCTTAATGTAAAGAGGGATTCCGTCAGTGCCATTATTAGTTATTACACCCGTTGCATCTCGGCCAGAGTCTTCGTTACCATCACTTTGTTTTACCGCTAATGTAACGTCATCTGCTACAGGGGTAATATCAAAGGTAAGTTGACGTGCATCAGAAAGCCAAGGGGTAACCGCTGTACCAGTATCTTCATCAAAATCCTGAGTTTGAACTTGCATATCCAACACCACATTGCCACTAAAGTTGGCAAGGGGACTAAATTGTAGAGTATCGAGGTATTCAGCAGGAATTTCTAACACCTGTTGATTTGCAGAAAACGTTAAAGTATGAGTTGTCGAACCATCACTATACTGCAACTTAGAACCATACAAACTGGTGACATCACCACCTGCTGAGTTGGTATTTATTGAAATCAACGCAAGGTCTGTTTCACTCGTGTCTTCATTCGTAGCAAACAGACTAAAACCACTGTTTAAATCTAACCAGGCCTGGTCTTCTTGACCTAAAGCCCCGTAATCATGAGAAGCATTCCAAAGAACATCATTGGCACTCGAACCATCTGAATCAGTTACATCCGTTTCACTAACGGCACTCACTACAATAGTCTTATCTACCGTTTGGGTATTAACGTTCTTATTAACACCAACACCATCAGTTGTTTCAACAAAGTAGGACAATGTCATATCAGCACTACTATGTGCTGGAGGTGTAATGGTATAGCTTGCTAAATTATTGACATCAAAATAATAGTAGTTTGTATCGTCGCTAGCAAATCCAGAAAGTGTCGCTCCTGTCGGAATCGATGTTTTTAACACACCGACATTAGTAATACTTTCAGTCGCTGCACCATTGGTGTCAGTAACCGTAAAGATTGAGCTTCCATCGGTTTGTTTGAAGAGATAGATGGGAGTATCTTCTACTCCTGCTTGCGGAGTTGCAATGGTTACATCACCTGCAACTGGGTTAACCGTTAATGCAAATGTAACCGATTGAGATTCTATTGCTGGCGTAGTTGTTGAATCACCATCACTATCTTGGGTATTGAGGGTAACGGTGACTGAATTCATATCCCCACCGCTGTAATCAGCGGGTGGTTTAATGCTAAAAGCAGGATTTTTATCCGTTGCATCAATCGTGATTTTATTGGCACTACTATCAATTTTGCCACTTGCATCTGCGGTATAAGTTTTACCGTTAATGGTAACTTTTGTTCCTTCAACCAGGCCTGATACTTCGTACCAAAGTTTTTCAGAACCATCAATATCGAATGTTGACTTAAACCCTTCAACTAAATCATTGGTTAATGTAAGCGGTGTATCTTCATTAACGCTGTAACTATTTTGAGCTAGGCTTAGACTTGCCGTATCTGTTACTGCTAGGACTTCAACGTGAACATCGCTGGTTGATTCAGCTCCTGGGATTGACGTTAATAAATTACCACTGTCATCAACCTCATAGCTGGTTACCTTTAAAGTCATATCAATATCATTATGCTTATTTTCAGCAGGTAACAGTTTTAATGATTCAAATTCGGCTTGAGTTAATTTGATAACACCTGCTGCATTTGGATCAAGGTCAGTATGATGAATGCTTGTATCTAAATTACCGCTTCCGTCAACAATCGAAATTTTCATGCTATCGTTAGCACCGGTAAATAATAAGGTTTTGCCATCTGCTTGGTAAATTTCTACGCCACTATCTAGATTGTTCAAGGTAATGTAGCCTAAACGTTCTGCATGGTCACCAGTACCCGCTCCATTTTGATCAGTAGCATCACTGATTGCTGGAAGCGTTAACCCTAAATCAACCAAGGAATCTTCGTTTGTAGTCACATCAGGCTGTACCGCTAAAACTGGCGCATCTGTTAAAGAATTAATTGTGACCCCAATCGTCGTGGTTGATTTTGTGATACCATCATCCAAAATTGTCTCGTAAATAATGGTATCTTGCCCACTATAGTTGCTAGCAATTGCATTAGAGCCATCAAAACTAGGGGTATACGTTAAGGTTCCATCGGCATTAATTTCAGCAAAACCATAAGTACCTTGAGTGGTAATAGTGGTATTAGATTGAGTCGCATCTGCATTAGTGTTAATGGTTGCTGAAGTATCATGCGCACCACTTAACCCTTCTTCATAAACTGATAGAGATTGTGTCGTACTTGGACTGTCATCAATAATCGTTAATTTAAAAGAAGAAGAAGGTACCGCATCCCCATCACTATCCGTAACAGTAAAATACAAAGGAATAACAATATCATTATTACTATCTACAACACTTGCTAAGTGATCTAATGGTTTAAGCAATGTCACACTATAACTAGCAGCATTATTTGTTGAATCATTGATTTGTGCAGTAAAAACAGGACTATTAATATCCGTTGTATATGCCGTTAAAGTCAAACCATCTGCACTTACACTATAAACAACATCAACACCACCAGAGCTATAAACAGAAGAAGATGAACTTACCAGGCCTGGTTGATCTAAATCAAAAGTCGTATTTATTGCATCCGAACCTTTTGTAACACCTAAACTGCCCGTCTGCGTTAAAGCAGAATTATCCGGGCTTGAACCTGCAGCCAAATTGGCTTCGTTAACAGTTTGATCAACAGGATTACCAATACTAGGGTCAGCACCATCAGTGACCTTAACCACTTGACTCGCAGTTGCAACATCACCATCTTGGTCTTTAAAAGTGTATGTAATCGTCTCACTCGGAACCGTTGCTCCTGATTGACTTTCACTAGCATCTGAGGTGTAACTCCAGCTACCATCTGCATTAACTTGTAAGGTACCATATTGACTATCAACCGAAGTGCCCGCATTGACCGTTGCCGTTGAACCGTCTTCTTTGGTATAGGTAAATTCAGTTATGGTTAAATGCCCATCTGCTCCCGCCTTATTATCAGCGATTTCATTAGCTAACAAGTTTGCTTGCCCGGTTAAATCGACATTTCCTTCAACGACTGAAATATCATCTTCATTAACACCTTGAGGCACATCATCAACAACATCAACACTCAATTTTTGTTCAGCAAGTGTCGAATCAATATCAAGCACATCAAATTTAAAAGGGAGCGTAATCGTATTATTGCCAGCGGCATCTGCATGGTCTAATGGACCTTGCAAAGTAAAGGTGTAGTTTTGAGTTGTGCCTGAACTATCCGTAGGATTATTCAATACCACATTAAAGATGGCATCACTTCCAGCTGTCGCATTAATGGTATAACCATCACCGCTAATGCTGTAACTCAAACTCACCCCTGCAGATTTCAATGTTAAGGCTTGTAAATCAGTTATATTCGCGGCACTCCATTGAACATCCGTAATATCGTCTTGAGTTTTTGTAATGCCTAGTGAGTTTGTGACCGCTAAGGATTCTTTTGTAGTATAGGATCCAGTAGGTAAATCATCCTCTGCTACTTGTCCGTTGGTAGCTGAGCTAATGGGTGATGTATCCGTAACGGTTATCGCTAAAGGAGAACTTGCCGATTTACCATTATCATCGACCAATGTAATAGACATATTATCCAATACGCCATTAGGATTGTTTTCTGTTTGATCAGAAGTATAACTGCCGGTACCGTCTTCATTAAGAGTCAATACCCCATATTGGGTATCAACCGTAACTGTGCCACCAATTAAATCCTCTGTTGGAGTATCTCCATTTTCATCAATGAAAGTGACACTGACAATTCGAGCATTTTGACCTAATTCAACATCATTGGATAGTAAATTCAGTCCTATTGTCTGCCCACCTTCAACAACGGTTGCAGAGTCTTCAGTCAATATAATATTATCTTCAATAATTGCTGTTGCAGTCTTCGCCGAAGTATCAATCACAAGATTTTCAAAATACCCGCTATCGGTGGTAATTGAGTCTAATGTAACGGTATAACCTTCGTCTCCTTCATTTAATGCATCTGCTGCAACGGTATTTACAAAACTATATTGATTTGAACCATCCCCAGTCAATGTCACGCTAGTCAACAGAGGTTGCTGAAAATCAGCTGCGGAAATCGAATTAACTCCACTAATATCGCTGTAAGAAAGCGCTAACTGAATGCTTTCGCCTACGGCTAAATTAACTGGAGAACCACTCTTATCCACTAAACTGAAAAAATGCGTTATCACCGCGCCATCGGATTCATCAACCACAGCATTACCACTTAATTTCAAGTAAACCGTATCTAAATCCAGCTCGGGTAATGGTGTTAAACCCGGCTCAGAATCATCAATAATGGTTGTTTGCACCCCTGTGCTATCAATCACAATGTTTTCATATTGATTCGCATCACTGTAGCTTTGATCAATTAACTGCAGACTAAAAATTTCACCACTATCGGCTAGCCAATCATCAATTGAACTAACGGTAAAAACTTGGCCGATAGCAACGGTTTGTAATGCATTAATATAATCTTGAGAACCATTATTTAAGGTATCAGCAGGCGCGCCTATAGCCGTTTGGTCAATGCAATTAATACCAATCGTTCCAGGTAACCCTAATTCATTGCCGGATTTATCAGTTGCCACAACCACATAGCTAGCTGCCTCCCCCTCTACAACCTGGTTTACAGAAACTCTTTGACCATTATTGTCCAGAGCATATAAGGTAAATTGAATCGTGTCTGCCGAATCAGTCTCAACAACATCATTTACGTCATAAGGGGTCTGTGGTTCTGAATCATCCCTAATAAAAGTTTGCACACTTGGAGGAGAGGTTGGTTGAAGAGTATAGCCACCGCCTGAAGTACTGGTTACACTGACGCTAAATGATTCAGCATTATCGGCAATATAATCGTCATAAATGGGAATAGAAAAATTCGCTGTTTGCTGATTAGGGGCAAATTCAACCGTAATATTTTGAGTCTCCAAGTCCGCACTAGAAGTGCTTCTATTTAACACTTGTAAATTAACGATAAAATTTTGAGTCGGAGGATTATCTAAAGTTAGAGTGTAAACAGCCAAGCCACCTTCCAAAACAACAGACTGCCCTGTTAAAGATAAATTAGCGGTAATAACGACAGGATCACGACCTGAGTCATCTTCTGGAATTCTGCTAGCATTAGAATCTGTTCCCGTGTCGTACCCACTATCGATTTCACCTTCAGGATTTCCACGAGACACTCCAAAAGGATTAACCGCTGAGGAATCTGGAGTTGAGACTACTCGATTAATCGAAGAATCTGGAGTTCTAGGAGTATCAGCCAACTCATTTTGATTTTTTAACTCCGTCTTATCTGTGGCCGTATCAAAACCTGAATCGATGTTGCCGATTAAACCTGCTCTAGCTAGAATAAACGCAACACTTGCAGAAGAACTAATAACACTCACACCAGCAGCAGTGGCTTCTAAAAAATCGAAATTACCATCCAAAACGGCTTGTTGAAGAGCTTCTATATTAACCGGATAATTTTCTTCCGTAACAGAATCATCCAATATGACATCGGCAGTATATTCATCCCCACCTAAACTATATTCATTTTTAGGCCCAAGAGTTAACACCTCTCCATTTGAAAGCTGAATAACCACTCCACTTCCATGAGAAGTAAGAATAATATCGGTTTTAAAAACCTCGGCAGGCGCAATTAAAATCCTAATTTCACCCGTTAACGAGTCTTTCGCTTGCACAACGCCGCTAACCGATATAATTTTTCCTGCAACAATACCCATCTCTACTCCCAGAGAAATTTACTATTTTAAAAAAAAAGCCAATCATAAGTTCTTAAAGCTTTTTAAAAGGTCTTTAGATAAAAAAGACTTAATATAATATTTGCACAAGGCGTTTGCGCCAATAAAAAAGCTACCCCTGAAAAGGTCTAACTAATCATTAAACTACTAAGATTACAATAACATCATACATCCATCATAAAATTCAAACTACTGTACCTAAGAACAATGTAGGTAATAAACTTTAAAAACAATTTTTAGTATGTATTGAATTCTCATCGCACCATGGCCATTTACGAACATCCATGATTAAAATGACTAAATACTTACTGGCTTTTAGGCTAAAAGCGAATCATCGTTTTTTCATTGGGTAACTCTGAAAAATCTCAGTTTATTTTTTTGCACGAGGATGTGCTTTATCGTAAACCTGGGCTAAATGCTGAAGATCTAACTTAGTATAGATTTGAGTAGTAGAAAGGTTTGCGTGCCCTAAAATCTCTTGAACCGCTCTTAAATCGCCACTAGATTCCAACACATGAGTGGCACAGGCGTGTCGCAATCTGTGAGGTGACATCTTAGTTGGCAGGCCTGCTAGGGTTGTGCGTTTGTCTAATTGATTTTGAATGGAACGCACGCTTAAACGATTACCACGCTGATTCACAAAAACCGCTTGCTCATCGTCGTTAGCGTATTCATTACGAATCTCTAGCCAGTTCGTTAAGGCCAAAAGTGATTTAGATCCTACCGGTGCTAAACGTTCTTTTTGCCCCTTACCTAAAACACGAACCCAACCAGACTGAGATTCATCCAGGCCTGGTGATAAATCGAGTTCAGCCAATTCCGAGACACGTAAGCCAGCAGAATATAGGAGTTCAAACATCGCTTGATCACGAACATCCTGCCAAGTTTCTAGCGGCTGGTCTAATAAACGTTGCATCCAATCCACATCGACACTTTTTGGCAAAGGCTGTGGTTGTTTGGGTGCCTTAACACCTTTAGCGGGGTTTTTAAGGACTAACGTTTTTTCTAACAAATAGTCATAAAAAGAACGAATTGCAGAGAGCTGCCTAGCTAAAGTTCGAGCACTAATTCCATGCTGTACTCGATAGGCTAAAAAGGCGCGAATACCCTGAGAATCGATTAACGACCAATCCTTAAAGCCGACAATCGCATTACCTAACTGAGATTTATGTTTTTCTGGATCAAACGTTTGATTTTCTGTATTTTGGGCAACACTAACCTCTAAATCATCCGCCAAATAAAACCCTAAAAAGTCTTCAATATCTCGCTGATAGTTTTTAACCGTATGAATGGATTTGTTTTGAGATTGCAAATGGCGAATAAAACTGCCTAAAGCATGATTTTTTGAAGGACTAAAATTCGCTTTAAGCGTCGTCATTATTAAGACTTCTCAAACAAATGATTGAGGCGAGCACCAATAAGCTCAGCCATAATATTTAAAAAATACGTTCCTAAGTCAGGATGAAAACGATTGGTTTTACTACCTAAAGCCAATACGCCCCATACCGCTTCGACCCCCATAGGTAAAAGGCACACTGACTGCATCGCATCTTCTGTATGAAACAGACCGTTTTGCCACTCATTTTCTAACAAACCACAGATTGGTTTATGGGGGTTTAAAGAGGTTTTTAAGGCTTCGGACCAAGATTGACTTACTCCAAGCTGGGTAATGCCTTGCAAACTCGTTTTAGGAACATCCCAAGAAACCATGGCCACTTGATCAACCTCAAACAAGTTCTGCATTTGCGCATAAACTTCAGTCACTAAATCTTGTTCTGTTTGGGTCGCCATTAACGCCTTAGTAAATAGCTGTACCTTATAAAATAATTGACCATTTTCAGTTGCCACATCCACCAAATTATCTACTTCAATCTTTAGCGTATCACGCTGTTCACGCAACTGAAAAACCTGACGTTCTAGCAACGAAACCGCATCCCCCGTTTTAGGGTGAGGAATACTCAAATCATCCAACAAGTTGGGAAATATATGAAAAAATTTAGGGTTATGGCTTAAGTAATTAACCACTTCTTCTGCTGAAACTTTCGAGTCACTTAAAGGCCCCGTAACCGCGCGATGACTCATTTAAATTTCTCCTTCAAAAACGCTAACCGCTGGGCCACTCATCCATACGGGGGAATCTTTTTCACCGTTCCATTGAATCAATAAATCGCCCCCCGGCAAAGTCACCGTAACCTCATCACCAACTTGCTGCCACTGGCGCAGCACAACCATTGCCGCACAAGCACCTGTGCCGCACGCTAAAGTCTCTGCTGCACCGCGTTCATAAACGCGCAGGCGAATATGGGTTTTATCTATTTTTTGTGCAAACCCCACATTAACTCTCTCTGGAAACATGGGGTGAGACTCTAGCGCCTTACCGAACTTTTCAACCGGAGCGGTTTTAACATCATCCACAGGTAATACCGCATGTGGATTTCCCATGGAAACCGCACCAATTAACAAGGTTTCTCCCAATACATTGATTGCATACTCTTCTTGCTGAGTTTCAGCCAAAAAAGGTAAGCTACTCGGTTCAAAATTTGGCAAGCCCATATTCACTCTAACAAAACCTTGCGCTTCAATATAAAGCACGATCACACCAGAAGCGGTTTCTACAGTTATCTCAGTTTTATCGGTTAAACCTTTGTCATAAACAAAACGCGCAAAACAACGAGCACCATTTCCACATTGCTGCACTTCAGAACCATCCGCATTAAAAATACGGTAACGAAAATCAACATTATCCTGGGTAGGTTTTTCAACGACTAAAAGTTGATCAAAACCTATTCCAAAATTTCTATCTGACCATTCACGAATTTTTGTGGCTTCTAATTGCACAGATTGATGAATTGCATCAATCACCATAAAGTCATTTCCTAGACCCTGCATTTTGGTGAATTTAACTGGCTGCGAAGCAAACTCCGTAGCGACTATTTGCACTGACATGGTTATCCTTAAAATTGGTAGTTTTTTCTATAATGCGAATTTATCACGCATATAGTCGATACGCAAACCATACGCGCACAAAGCCATCACTTTTCCTTTATAATGTGTCGACAATTTATTAAATTAATTAAGGACCCTTTTTTAGATGATGACGCCAAAAGAAATCGTTAACAGTTTAGATTCTCACATTGTTGGTCAGGCTGAAGCTAAAAGAGCCGTAGCCATAGCCTTGCGTAATCGCTGGAGACGCGCTCAACTTGCGGATGATCTTCGTACAGAAGTCACGCCAAAAAACATTCTAATGATTGGTCCTACCGGGGTAGGTAAAACAGAAATTGCTCGTCGTTTAGCTAAATTAGCAAATGCGCCTTTTTTAAAAATTGAAGCCACTAAATTTACTGAAGTGGGTTACGTTGGACGCGATGTAGAATCCATTATTCGTGACCTAGCAGAAAGCGCTGTAAAAATGATGCGTGAAAACGCCATTCAAAATGTGCAACGTAAAGCAGAAGATAACGCAGAAGAACGTATTTTAGACATTTTACTGCCCCCTGCTCGTGGTCGTGAAGAAGAGAGTTATGACAATATGTCAGAAACTCGTCAAAAGTTTCGCAAACGTTTACGTGAAGGCGATTTAGATACTAAAGAGATTGAAATTGACTTAGCGGCAACACCAGCACATGTTGAAATTTTAGGCGCACCAGGCATGGAAGAGATGACCCAGCAATTGCAGGGTATGTTTGAAGGCATGGGCAAAGACAAAAAAGAAAAACGTAAACTGCCTATTAACAAAGCGCTCAAAGCCCTAACAGAAGAAGAAGCTCAGCGTTTAGTTAATGAAGAAGACATTAAATCACAAGCCATTGAAAGTGTTGAACAAAACGGGATTGTATTTATTGACGAAATTGACAAAGTGGCCAAACGCCAAGATGCTAGTGGCGGTGGAGAAGTCTCTCGTGAAGGGGTACAGCGTGACCTATTACCCTTAATTGAAGGTAGCACTGTATCTACTAAATTTGGCATGATAAAAACCGACCATATTCTATTTATCGCTTCGGGAGCCTTTCATCTTTCTAAGCCATCCGATTTAATTCCTGAGCTACAAGGTCGCTTACCCATTAGAGTAGAATTGCAGTCTTTACGTGTAGAAGATTTTGTGCGAATTTTAACAGAGCCAAAAGCAGCATTAACCACACAAGCCATTGCCCTACTAAAAACAGAAGGCGTAGAGTTAAGCTTTACTGAAGATGGCATTGAACGTTTGGCCGAGATTGCCTACCAGGTTAACGAAAGCACAGAAAATATTGGCGCACGTCGTTTGCACACCGTATTAGAACGTTTACTGGAAGATGTCTCCTTTGAAGCACCTACCATGCCTGGTGCTAACATTATTGTTAATGCCGCAATGGTTGATGAACGTTTAGGTGAGTTGGCTGTTGACCAAGATTTATCACAGTACATTTTATAAGGTTGCCTAAATGCCTCATCCTACTGATATAAAACTTCACCAAAAGTCAAAAACCTTAGAGGTCACTTTTGACACCGGTGAAGAATTTACCTTTAGTTGTGAATTTTTACGTGTTTACTCACAGTCGGCAGAAGTAACCGGTCACGCGCCGGGTCAAGAAGTTTTACAATTAGACAAACAAGACGTAAATATTGAGAATATTACTCCTGTTGGTAACTACGCAGTAAAACTCCATTTTGATGATGGTCATGACACCGGGCTTTATACCTGGGAACGTCTATACGATTTAGGCAAAAATCAAGAAGATTACTGGGTTGGTTACTTACGCAGAGTTATGCGGGCTGGTCACCAACACCCTGAGTTAACGCAAATGCAAGACAGCATTAAAAACCCAAAGTAACCAATATTTAGAACAGCCAATATTACAATAACCAACACTTTAAAAGGTTCTGTTATGAGTCAAGATAAAAAAACCATCGATTTTGGATTTGCGGAAGTTCCGCTAGAAGAAAAAGTCAAAAAGGTCAAAGGCGTATTTGACTCAGTAGCAGGCAATTACGACATTATGAATGATGTCATGTCCATGGGAATTCACCGAGTTTGGAAACGTAAAACCATAGAATTAAGTGGCGTTAGACCGGGTAATAAAGTTTTAGATTTAGCTGGTGGGACTGGCGATTTAACCAAAGCCTTTGCCAAACGTGTGGGTAAAGACGGAAAGGTTGTTCTAGCCGATATTAATGAAAGCATGGTGCGTGTTGGACGTGATCGTTTAATTAACGAAGGCATTGTTGGTAATGTAGATTACACCATCACCAATGCCGAAGCTCTTGGATTTCCAGACAACACGTTTGATGTTGCCACCATTGCCTTTGGCTTGCGAAATGTCACTAATAAAGACAAAGCATTAGAAGAACTTTGCCGAGTGTTAAAACCAGGCGGACAGCTCTTAGTTTTAGAGTTTTCAAAAGTCACGCAACCCATGCTAGCCAAATTTTATGACTTTTACTCATTTAATATCTTACCTAAGATGGGTAAATTCATTGCTGATGACGAAGCGAGTTACCAGTATTTAGCAGAATCCATTCGTATGCACCCTGACCAAGAAACCCTAAAGCAAATGATGTTAGATGCAGGGTTTGATAAGGCAGAGTACTTAAATATGTCCGAGGGGATAGTAGCGCTCCACCGTGCCTGGAAGTTTTAGACATTTAGAAAGCCCTTAAAGCGCGCTATCTCTTCGTCAATGTTCGGTCGTTTACACTTGTAAACTCCCTCTCATTTCCTTGAACTAGCGCACTTTAAGAACTTCTAAACTGCCTAAAACCAATAGATTGTTTAATTACAAAATAAAAAGTAAATGCGCATTACATACTTCTAAACTATCTAGAATAAGACTTAATAAATAAGCTTAATAAATAAGACTGAATACAGAACACTTAATGGATTTATATATCATTAAAATCATGCAATTTAACATTGGATTTATGTCATGACAAAACAACCAGGCCTTGTAAATTTGAGTTTTTCTAAAACCATTGAATTAGCAATCAATACGGCTATTCATTTAGATGAAGAGCAAGGGCGTGTTTTTGAAGCGCTGGATGGCAAAGTCATTGAACTTTGGATTGCTCCCTTAAAAACGCCTATATTTTGCATTATCAATCAGTGCAAAATTTCTACCCAAGGTTTTCTAAAAGGTGAAGCTGACGCCACCATAAAAACCGGCATGAGGCAACTCATCGCTCTTAGTTTAGGAGAACCTTTTGAACATAAATTTATTAAAGGCGACCTAAACACGGCACAGACATTTGTCAATGCCATGCAAAAATTAGAGATTGATTGGGAAGAACACCTTTCACATTACACCGGCGACTTAGTGGCTTTTAAAGTGGGTCATGGTGTGCGTTCATTGTTAGCAAAAAAACAACACGCCAAACAGTACGCGAGTGACACCATTCGAGAATATCTGCAATTTGAAATCAATGCGCTTCCTACTCAGAATCAAGTGTCTCACTTAATACAAGACATTGAGCAAACACAAACTAAGGTTGAGCAAATTGCGGAACGCATAGAAAAGCTCAGTAAAACCATTAATTAAGCATGCCAATAAACACTAAAATCATGCTAATCCACATTTATAAGACAACCTAATCTATATGAAGATATTTAAAAAAATTCTCCGCATTATCAAAATTAACCGCGTGTTAAGCCATTACCAGATCGATAAGTTGGTATTGAGCGACACTAAATATGCGTGGCTAATTTTGGTAAACAAAATTTTTCCGTGGAACTGGAATAGTGGCTCTAACGCTTCACGTGGAGAACGTATACGCTTATCTTTAGAAGAATTAGGGCCTATTTTTATTAAACTGGGTCAAGCCTTATCAACACGTAAAGATTTATTACCGCACGATATTTCACTTGAACTCGCTAAACTCCAAGATGACTGCCCACCTTTTGATGAAAATCACTCTTTAGCTCTAATTGAACAAGGTTTAAACCAAACGGTAGAAGAAGCCTTTGCGAGTTTTAATCCTGTACCTATGGCATCCGCATCAATTGCTCAAGTGCACGAAGCCACCATGCATTCAGGAACGGAAGTTGTGGTTAAAGTCGTTCGTCCAGACATTAAACCCGTGATTGAACAAGATGTCTCCATTATGTTCAGCCTAGCAAAACTACTTGAAGCCGCTGTTAAAATTGCTCGCCGCTTGCACCCTGTTGAGGTGGTCGCAGAGTTTGAAAAAACCATTTTAGATGAACTCGATATGATTCGCGAAGCGGCAAATGCGGGGCAGTTAAAGCGTAATTTTGATAATTCTGAATTACTTTATGTACCAGAAGTTTATTGGTCTCACACCTCTGAAAGTGTGATGACGATGGAACGCATTCGCGGTATTCGCATTAGCGAAACCGAAAAACTGATTGAAGCAGGCATTGACCTTACCGACTTAAGTGCTAAAGGTGTCATCATCTTTTTCACTCAAGTCTTCAAACACAACTTTTTCCATGCAGATATGCATCCAGGGAACATATTTGTTCTGCCTGACGGTCGTTATGCCGCAATTGATTTTGGCATAATGGGAACACTTACCCCAGAAGATCAGCGCTATCTTGCTGAAAACTTTTTAGCCTTCTTTAACCGTGACTACCTCAGAGTATCGGAACTCCATATTGAGTCTGAATGGGTTCCTCGCGAAACACGTGTTAATGAATTAGAATCGGCTATTCGTTCAGTATGTGAACCTATCTGGGATAGACCGCTAAAAGATATCTCTTTTGGCTTAGTGCTTATGCGCCTATTTCAAACGGCACGCCGCTTTGGCATGGAAGTACAACCGCAACTTGTCTTACTGCAGAAAACCTTACTAAACATTGAAGGTCTAGGTCGCCAACTAGATGATGAATTAGATCTATGGGATACTGCAAAACCATTCTTAGAAGATTGGATGCAAGATCGCGTTGGACCAAAAGGACTGGCCAAAAAAGTTAAAAACAACCTACCTTTCTGGATGGAACAAGCGCCCGAGATACCAGGCCTGGTGCATAGCACCTTAAATAGATTATCGCATCAAGGTCTAAATATTCAGTCACAGCAAATCGCTAAGATTGAAGCTCAACTTGAACAACAAAATCGCCAGCAACGCCAAAGGGCAATTGGGTTTGTATTAATACTGTTTGGATTACTACTCCCTATTGAATCGCAATACCAAGATTGGATTCAATTAGGCTTATTAATAACCGGTGGACTCTTCTTAATTAAGAAATAGTGATAAACCTACCAGGCCTGGTAAAGGCTTAAAAAATTTATCCCCAGAAAGGAATTTTCATGAAAAAAGCTTTATTCATCTTAGCCCTATTTAGCTTATTAACCGCCTGTGCCAGCTCTTATCCTTTAGGCATGAGTGAAGAACAATGGAAATCCATTTCGCCTCAAGAACGTCAAGCCCTACTCTTAAAGCAGCAAAAATATAATGAAGAACAAAGAGTCATTCGCATGAAAGCTGCCGCTAAAGAGCGTGAATTACAACTAAAGCGAGATATTGCTGAAAAGAAACGTCTAGACGCCTTATACAACAACCCAGAAAATGGCAATGTGATTATGGTCAACATTCTAGGAGGGGATTACAAGTCCGGCAAACGCCATTATAATATTATGGAAGATACCTACCAAATTGCCCGTGGTGAAGCTAAACAGATTGAATTGAGACTAGAAGAATCCAAAAAGCACTACAATTCTAATGAAACCGCTTACCTTGTTTATGCTCAGCATGGTAACGGCGTCTATTTATATTTAGACAACCCTAAATACAGCTCAAGTAAACGCATATCATTACTTCGCGATGGCCATTGGGCATGCGGTAGTAACTACAAAAAAAGTTTATATAGTTCGTCTTATGAAAGTCTAGATAATATCAGACTGTTTGTAAAAGAGTCTGCCAGCCATTGTAGAACCCAAAGACGTCACTATTTGTAGTCTTCACCACAATTTAATTGACTAAGGAGCATAGATAATGTCAAAGAAATTCATTTTTAGCCTCTCTATGGCTCTACTAGTATCGTTTTCAAATGTAAAAGCTGGGGAAATACTACCTCTTGCTGTTGATTTACAAAAAACCGCTAATACCGCTAAAAAGTATAATATACCGGTGGTTATATTCTTTACCGCCACCTGGTGTCACTATTGTAAAAAACTCGAAGAGAATATTATCCATCCTCTTTTAGAAACCACCAATATTGAAGATTATGCTGAATTTAGGCAAGTCATTATGGATCGTGCTCATTGGCAAATGAAAGACTTTTCTGGCAAGGATATCGAAATGAAAACCTTTCCACCCTCTCAAAAAGTCATCGTTGCTCCAACCACTCACGTCTATAACTCAAAAGGCGAACTCATTGCCGAACCTATTCTTGGCTTAACGCTAGAAGAGTTCTACCCCGGAAACCTTGAACAAGTTATTAACCAAGGTTTAAAAGCACTGGGTAACGATAAGCGAGTTGATATCTATAAAATGATAAAAGAGAGCAAGGTGCAATACTAACCCCTCCTCTCACTTCAATCAAAAAGGCTTCTCAATTGAGAAGCCTTTTTAATTTGATACAACTTTTTACTTGATACATGTTTTTATTAAGTACAAATCAAAATTAAACTCAACGATTTAACAAATCAGATTCAAACAAAGCACGTAAACTAACGTTTACGCGGTTCACTCAATAATGGCAAAGCCAAATCAACGTCTTTATCTAAATCCAATGCTCTAATCAATAAATCATAAGAACTTGTTGGCTTCACATCCACAATCAGAGACTGAGGGTTAGGCAGAGGACTGAGCTCTTTAAAACCATAGCGCTGAACAACCTTATCTAAATCTCGTTTGTGATAAGTCTTAATAATAAACGTTCCCGTAATCACCGCATTAGAATCCGTTTTTAAATTCAATAAAACAGGCATAAACTCAACAATATGACCATTAGCCTCATTGCGTTTAGAGAGTGGAGCACACGTCTCTTTAAGAAACCAGGCCTGGTTAGTTTGAAAAATAGACCAACTACCATGCTGCTCTATCAAGCTTAAATGCCATTCAGCAGGAATTTCATCAGGCTGAGTCATAGTGGCAAGACGCATAGGTTTCTGCTTATACTCATGATTACCCGCCATCTTAGCAACTAACTGACAAGGTTCAGCATATGACCAGGCCTGGTAGCTATATAACAAGCTAAATCCTAATATTAAAAATTGAAACCAACGCATAATCCAAGACTCTAATTAATTAAAAATCTATCATACCAAAAACAAAAAATTCCATTCTTATTGAATGATTGAATAAGTAAAGTAATCTCAATAAATTAAGTCAAAAACATCTAGAGAACATACATTACAACCTAGAAAGACCTATCAATTGATAGGTTTATGAAATCGACACAACTCCATAATATGTCGATAAAACTAAAAATAATCGACATAACCTTCTAATATGTTTAAACTATCGACATATCGCTAAAACATGTCGATAAACGTTAAAATTATCGACAAATTGTATTTTTCAAGAGAATCTTATGAACTGGAATCCAGGCAAACCTTACAATGATTTACCATTATTGCCTCCTGAGCAAGAACTGGAAACTAAATCAATTTTAAAAGCCTGTATTTCTGCTCGTGCCGCTCTCGCTGAGTTAAATCAGTCTGCAAAGCTTATTCCCAACCAAAGTATCCTGATAAACACTCTACCTTTGTTAGAAGCTCAGTCCTCTTCTGAAATAGAGAACATTGTTACCACTACCGATAAACTGTTTCAATATGCCCAAGAAGAGCAAAATGCAGACTCGGCAACTAAGGAGGCTCTGCGCTATCGTACTGCCCTTTTTACTGGGTTTCAGGAGCTTGTAAAAAAACCACTCAATACCAATACCTGTATAGCCATTTGTAGTCAAATTAAAGGGCAACAAATGCAAATTCGTAAAGTCCCCGGAACAGCATTAGCAAGTGACAAGTCAGGAACGGTGATTTACACACCACCAGAAGGCGAAGAGGTGATTAGAGAATTACTAAGCAACTGGGAGCAGTTTATTCATAACCAACCAGAATTAGACCCTTTGATTCGTTTAGCGGTAGCACACTACCAGTTTGAGGCGATCCACCCTTTTACAGATGGTAATGGACGAACTGGACGTGTTGTAAATAGTTTGTATCTTATTCAAGAAGAGCTATTAACTCTTCCTATTTTGTATTTAAGCCGTTACATAATTCAAAACAAAAAAGACTACTATCAACTACTTCTAAAAGTGACCAAAGAACAAGCCTGGGAAGAGTGGATTACCTTTATTTTAAAAGGCGTTGAAAAAACCTCTAACTGGACAACTAATAAAATTCAAGCCATTACCCAGCTTGCCGAACATACTCGTGAATACATTAAAGAATCCCTACCAAAAGTATATAGCTATGAGCTAGTTGACCTAATTTTTGAACAACCTTACTGTCGAATCAACAACCTCGTGGAAAGGAATATTGCCAAACGCCAAACGGCCTCAAATTATCTAAAACAACTTTGTGATATTGGCGTATTGGTTGAAATTGAAATGGGAAGGGAAAAGCTTTTCGTTCACTCTAAACTATTAAAACTACTGACAACAGACAGGAGTGAGTTCACAACTTACAAAAACTAATATGTTAAAAAAACACTCAAAATTTAACATAGATTCTAAATACATTTAAAAAAATAGAAAAATTAAACATACGCTAACTTTTAAACTTATCTACAAAAACAAAAAAGCCCGTACTTAACTAAATGAAAGTACGGGCTTTAAAATATGGTGGCTACACCGAACAAATAGATAAATAAAGGCATTTTAACTAAAAAACTTAAACTGTGTACTTACTGGTGTACTTATTAAATTATTAATACCTCATAGGTATTATTTTATTTACCATTCTATTTTTTGAGTAGTTTAAAATAAAATGATAATAAACACCTTTCATACAAATGGTTAATTATTTTCGTTTAAATAAAATAAAAGAAAGTAGGCTAAAAATAGAAACTCTTACTCAGCTTAAACAGTTAATTCATCATAGACTTCGATGCAGTTTGCAATTTTTTGCGGTGTTCTGCTTATTGCTTTTATCGTCAGTTGTTTATGGAAATGAATTGGGCGTTAAACAAGTTACTATTGGTGTTTTGGCATACAAAGGTAAAATTGCAACGCTTTCACAATGGACGCCAACGGCAAAATATCTCTCAAATAAAATACCTTCTTGTCAGTTTACAATCGTTCCTTTAACCCTTGAAGAGATTAACCAGGCTATTAATAAAGAGCAGTTAGATTTTGTTTTAACCAATCCCGGTCACTATATACAGTTACAAGCTAAAAACAACGTAACGGCAATGGCCACCTTAAAAACATCTTACATTAATCATGCTTTAGAGCATTACGGAGCAGTCATTTTTACAAGAAAAGATGCTCATTTAGACACCATAAAATCGCTTAAAAATCATTCTTTGGCCGCGGTGGGTGAAGGTGCTTTTGGTGGGTTTCAATTAGCTGAGAAAGTATTTTCAGATTTTGGTATTGATGTTAAAAAAGATCTAAACATTAAATGGTTAGGGTTTCCTCAATCGGATATTGTGCAACATGTTTTATCAGGTAAAACAGACGTGGGGATTGTTCGTACAGGTATTTTAGAAAAAATGACACTAAAAGATGGAATTTCTTTAGAGGATTTTAAGGTTATCGCACCTAAAAAATCAACGAGCTTTCCATTTGTACATAGCTCTCAATTGTACCCAGAGTGGCCATTAGCAAGTGTGCCTAAAACCAATACTAAGCTTGCTAAAAAAGTACTTATAGCTTTACTTGAGATGCGACAAGACTCGATTCCAGCGCGTGCTTCAGATACTGCTGGCTGGACAATTCCGTTAAATTACCAAATTGCAAAAACCCTCTTAAAAGAATTAAAAATTCCACCTTTTGAACCACAGGCGTTTGATTTAAATAAGTTTTGGCACCTATATTCTTATTGGATAATGGCAATCTCATTTTTGTTTTTAATGTGTGTCTTATTTATAGTTTTTATTTTAAAAGAAAATCGAAAACTATTAGGTCAACAACAACAATTGACATCTCAGCGAGATCAGCAAATTTTAATGATTCAACAGCGTACTAATGAACTGATTGAAATAAACCGAGTGTTACAGCAAGATATCGAATTCCGTATTCAGTCTGAAAAAACCATTAATAACGGCTGCGAATTTTTGCATGAACTTTACAATATTTCAACAAGATTTGATCTAGAAGGTAAAGAAAAATTACAGTCAATATTAGATTTAACCCGAAAATATTTGGGGGTTGAATCGGCTATTCTATCAAGGTTTGAAAATAACCAATTTAATTTATGTATCTTTAGTTCGTCTAAAGAGGTCAATAAAGCCCCTTGTTCAATGGATTATGGAAACCAGGCAATCATAGAAAATAAGGTGGTTGTTCATAATGGTCAAAATAAATGGAAAACTTATATTGCATTGCCTGTATTTGTTTCAGGTACATCAGGGTGCTTATTTGAGTTTGTAACAGAACAACAAGGGGATATAAACCTTTTAGAAAGTCAAGAATTAGCAGAATTTGATCTTCGTATTTTAAATGTATTGGCCTTTTGGGCAAGCAATGAAATTATAAGAATTGATAATGAGGATTCGAATCATAATCAACTTCAAATTTTGCAAAAACAATTTTTAGACCTCACTTCACGAGAAAAAGAAGTCTTAAAATTAGTTGTGGATGGTGAACCAAATAAAAATATTGCACGTATTTTAAAAATAAGCCCTAAAACCGTTGAGCTACATCGCGCTAATTTATTACGAAAAACAAAAGCAACTTCAACTATTCAACTCGTCAAACAGGCCATTCTATCTGGCATTGTTAACCCTACCTAGGGAATTCCCTAGGTACACCCAAGTAAATCAATATATTGCTTTCAAATTCGCTTTAAGCACTAATAGATAACGATTAAACATTTCAATATTTCAGCACTTACAAATAAGCAGTTTTATTATTAGATAGCTCAATAAACTTTAATTAAACTGAACAGTAAGCTGCGTTGAATAAGAATTGTTTTGAAATTAAAACTTAATCTTTGGAGTGATTGTTATGAGTACAAAATTAAAGAATGTCTGTTTTGCATCGGTTGCAGCAGCTAGTATGTTTTTATTTGGATCAAGTATAGCGGCAGATGCTGGACAGGGTCATGATTACCGTACATTTTATGCTGATGGTCATATTGAATATGGAAGAATCTCAGATTCGTATAACTCAGATTTAACTGTTTATGTGGCGGGTAACCAGTTTATGGTTATGGAAGATTTAATAAAAGATTTTCAAAAAAACAATCCATCTGTTAAGACGGTTTACCTAGAAACGATTCCACCAGGTCAAATCCTAAAAGGTCAAATTCTGCAACAAGGTAAAATTAACGGACAAAAAACAGCACAAAATCCTGATATTTACGGCAGTGTAAATCTAGGTCATTTAAAAAAGTTAAAAGAGAAAGGTCTAATGGACTCTTACCTGACCTATGCTCATAATAAATTGGAGTTAATGGTTGCTAAGGGTAACCCTAAAAATATAAAAGGTGTGGAAGACTTAACAAGAAAAGATTTAGTTAAATCTTTTCCTAACCCTTTAACAGAAGGAATTTATAAGTTCTATGGTTCTCAAATGCTAAAAGATTTAGGTATGTACCAAGAGCTAACAAATGATAAACAGTGTAAAGGTTGTTGGGCAGTTGAAGGCGAAACCTATTACACAAAACGTCATCACCGTGAAACTCCACACCGTATTGAAAATGGCAAAGCAGACGTAGGTATTGTTTGGACAACAGAAGTAAAATATAACAAATCTCTTGGGCGTGCTCTCGAGGGTGTAGAAATTCCAGCACCTTATAACATGGCTGATAAAGTTGGCTATTCTATTGGTATTTTAAAAACAGCTAAAAACCAACAAAATGCTAAACGTTATTTAACTTATCTAACAACAGATGGTGCTCAAAATATTTATGCGAAATACGGTTTTGTAAAAGCAAATGCACAAGATTTAACAATAAAACCAATTCCTAGTAAATAAAACTATTTACCAAAATAATTGACTATCTATTTTTTAATGTGTAGCAATTAATTACCTCAATTTATTTTTAATAAAAAGTGAGGTGATTAAATATTTTAAGCACATAAAATTAAAGCCACTTAAATACATTAGCT
>NZ_KL370891.1:0-418173 GCF_000702325.1 Thiomicrorhabdus sp. Milos-T2 | reverse complement strand
TTCATGAGGAATCTAAAAGATGGAGCTATAAACATAGAAAAGTACGTTCAGCCTATCGGAGTTTGAGTGTAAATATGCCGTTCATATTTACCTACCAACGGCATAAAATATTACAAATACCCACGACAACAAATGGACTGGATGGTGGTGTTTTTTCACCACTAAAAAATCTACTAAATGCTCATAAAGGTATGTCATTTGAGTTGAGAAAGAAACTAATTGACGATTACTTAAATCCCCTAAAGAAAAGTGGTATCAGACCCCCGTTTTTTTCATTAACTCGTTTTTTATTCATAAAACATTAAGTCCTACTATCTAATTCCGTACAATTACTTATATTATACAGTAAGATTTAGTTAAAACAACCTTTAAAAACTTCTTTCAAAGCACAAAAAAGCCCGCACTTAACTAAATGTAAGTACGGGCTTAAAATATGGTGGCTACACCGACCTCTTATATAAAAAGCTATACTACTGATATATAAGATAATTATTTATAACATAAAAAACAATACCGTTAAAAATACCGTCAATAATATTATTCAGGATTGAAAACAGTTTTAATACCGTTACTTTCTAATTTAAAAGATAAAGTTTGATTATGTAGAGCAAGAATAAACTCTTTAAAATGCTTAATAGCATCTAAAGCCGTTTGCTTATTGGCAAAAATTGGATCTTCCTTATGAACTCTTGCTTGATTAAGAACATGTAAATACGGTGAAACATGAATTATTTGATGCCTGAACTTGATATAGGCTTGAACTTTTTCAATAGTTTCTTGGGAGATCTCAAGGTCACCAAACTTTAAAGAGTATCCTTTATTGTAAGCTAATTTACATTTATCAAAGTTTTGAAAATTTATAACTCCTTTTGAAATGATAAACTTATTGAGTGTCTCCTTCTCCTCTCGAGCTTCTTCACTTAAAATAGACTTTATCCCATTATCCCTTTCTTTTTTGGAATAGAATGACTTAATTATTCCATCCATATTAGGTGCCACACCTTCTTGTTCTAATTCAGTAAAACGTCTTTTTGTATATACTTCAAAGCCAGTTACCAACATTGATAAAATCAAATTAGTTGAGACAACCTCAAACTCATAATTTTTTTTTAACTCCGCAGAGTCAAGCAATTCAATAGCATTAATCGTATTTTCCCAAGCCTCATAAGCTGTTGGAATTAAAATAGGCTTCCCAGATTTAAATAAATCAATTTTTAGAAATTCATTATTTGAATATGCGTAAACATTTCCATCTAAACCAACTTTATACTGCATATCTGAAGGTCTACCATCAGACTTTATAACTTTCCCTTTTGTACCAGGTATACCCGGTACAACCCACAAACTGACATTTTCTGGAGACCACTGGAAAGAAAAAATAGCCAATTGTGCTAATTCATTTTCAGACAGATCAACTGACGCAACTCTAGTACCTGTTCCGTGAGAAGAATGAAAAAAATGCACTTGTAAATCATCATCTCTCACAAGCCTAAAATAATGCAGCCCTGAAACAACTTCAAAAATAACAAATCCTTTTTTGTTTTTGTCAAAAATAGCAGAAGATTCATAAACAAAATCAACACCTCCTGCGGGAATTTTCATTGCCTCTTTTAATTCTTCAAGGTTTGTGACTGTCTCTTTTTCCATCATTATTCCAAAAATTCAATTTCTTTATCAACTAACTTATTGACCAACAACTCACGACATACTAAGCTTTGTAATCAAATATAAGCATTTTTACAATCAGCAAACATATGAGCTTAAAATTTATGAAAGTCTTTTTAAATAAAAACAGTAGTCCTCAAGTGGGAATAATAAACTTATTGGTTACACAATTTGTTTTTATTTTTTTTACATTACTAACAATGCCATCATATGCGAAAGTAATTATTGCCCCTGAAGCTTCAACGGAAGAAACTATCCTTCATTTCGATATTGGCCCTGGAAAATATGTAGCAATTCCATTACCTAGTTCAAACAAACCAGATGATAGCTATACTTTTAAAATTTATTCTAAAAATAAAGTCTATAAAGATATTACCACGTATTTAGTAGATCAGAAAAACCTGCAATTATTTCAAAAATCTCAGACATACAAAGGCATAGGCTACTCGAGAACAAAAACTCCTCTCTCTATTAAAGGATCTACAAATACCATAGGAAAAAAATATCTTGTTCTAGACAATACATATGCGAAATTTATTACAAAAAAAATAGATATTTCCTTTAAAGCAAAACTTCCAATAAATGAGAAAAAAGCTGAAGCACTTAAAGAGAGATTAACAGGTTTGTACAACGGAATCAGAAATACACTTAAGTTTAAAGATTTTGATATACATGTCAGGCCTTGCGGACAAGTTAATGCTTATTCTGAAAGCAATTCCACTGGAAATATTCATATTTGTACTGAATTATTGGATAACATCTCTAAGTCTAATAATACAGGGGCATTAGCGTTTATCATTCTACATGAGCTAGGTCATTCTCTACTCGGCCTATGGAAACTTCCTGGTAATAACAATGAAGACATCGCAGATGAATTTGCAACATATTTGATGCTTATGGGAGGTGCTAAATCAGGAATAATGCTAGAAAGATCTCTTGATTTTTGGCGTAATAGAGACTCTAAAGTTGAAGCTCTAAACATGATTAAGAATGGTGACCGCCATTCGTTATCTATTCAACGTATCCGAAATATTGAAGAAAACATAAGAAACAACAAAGAATTTAGTAAAAGGTGGTCTGTACTGATTTACCCCCATATGACGGAACAAGCTCTAGAGTCGATCATAGAACAACCACCCGAAAATGCTAATATCGCATTAGCTAAATCAATTTTAAAAAAACAGGGGAGAAATTTAGATAAAGATATTAACGTTACTAGTAGTAATGCAACGTCAACAGAATCAATTACCAACCGTCTGGAAAAAATTAAGAAACTTCATCAAAAAGGATTGATCACTGAAGAAGAGTACAACACAAAACGGCAAAGTATTTTAGATGAGCTTTAAAAATGTTTATTTTATTTACGAACTAAATACGTTGGGGCAGCAGGGGCATTTGGGGCAGCCCTGTATTTATAAGGGTTGTAGCTGCCCCAAACTATAAAGTCAATTTGGGGCAGATGGGGCAGCCGCCCCAGTTGCCCCAAGTCTGCCCCAGACTTGACCTATGTATAAATAGTGTTCAAAACCCCGTAAACAGAGCCCTGCCCCTTCTGCCCCACTCGCCCCATTCAAATAATCAATCATTCGCTTTCTTCTCCCAGTATTGATCCCCAAATTGCATACATTCGAGACCTCTTATGATTTCTATTAGAAGGGAGCTTACAATCTAAACGATCAACATCATGTTTTAAAAAACCTTGTGCTTTTAATTCAGATAAAGCGGTTTGATAGTTAATGTCTCTACATACTTCCGATTTAAAAGTATCTGTAAAAAAATAGTAAATATCTCGCCCTTCATGTTGATTCTTAAAACCAGCTCGATTAATTACATCTTTATGATAATCAGGTTTCTTTAAACTAGAGCCTGTTTGAAGTGCTTCAAAACGAGAACCTTCATGGCGTTCAAGAAAGTTTTTAACCTTGTTAATGGCTTCTTCCGCTTCTGTATTACCGGAACCTCTATCATCTAGCCATGCTTTGAAACATCTAGAAATTGCTTCTAAAGCTTCTCCTTTATCCCAAGATACTATTTGCATATCACAAGCTAATTCACCGGCAGCAGCTACCAAAGCAAAGCGAGATAACACCCTTGAAACTTGACTATCATCTTCTATTTGATTTTGATTTTTAAAATCCTCAAAATAAAATTTTGCTTTTTCTTTATTCTCTGTTCTATTAGAAACATACTTTTCTAAAAATTCCGTTCCTAAAACGCCGTGAAAATCTTCGGCACTTTCTTTTAACTTATCGGCTAACTGACTACCGTTAGCTAGTCCATGCAAGCTTTCAAATACGCCATACTTTCCTGTATCGGCTGGAATATTTGCTATCCTCAACGATTGTCCGTCTTTAGGGGTTTTACCAATACTTTGCATCATTGACCTAAGATCAATTTCCCCGTTAGAAAGAAACAGTAATCTCCACGTTTTAGTATCCCTGTTTTCATAACCTTTATTACTTCTTTCCTTTCCTTGACCATTGGCCAACATATAAACTGTATTCTCCATTTCATACTTATTTGCTTCACCAATTTCATCAAGGATTAAAGTATTATCATTGTGAACAAGGGCAATCTGTTCCAATGCATTCCCTGTAGATCTCCAAGTTTTAAAACGGCTACGATCACCCCAAACACTTACCGCCACATGATTTATGGTACTTTTACCGATAGATGATCCTCCTACAATATGAAAGCCTCCTCCGGGCACGTTTAAATCCTTTAACAAGGTTCCGGATAAAGCTAGTGAAACGGCAAAAATTAACCGGGAATTTCCGGCAGTATACCCGCCTATTTTTGACTCCCATTGGACTAAGCTGCCATGACGTGCAAAACCTAAATTAGAACTAGATGCACTTTGATAAACAGCTCTTTCATTGTCCGGTAAATTACCGATAGTTTTACCGGGAAGTACATAAACACCTTTATACCAACCCACCTTTTCAACACTAGTCGCTCTTTTAGAAGGTTTACAATTATTGATATATTGACTTAAAAGGCTTTTAGCCTTGTTAGTATGTGCGATGTTTAATCCCATACTAAGTAGTTGCTTGCGGTATTCTTCACCGTTACCACTTAACAAGCTCTTCGGCATAGGCCAGTAGTGTGTATACCCTTCATCATTAGTAAACTTTAGCTCTATCCCCCAGTTTTTAGAATCGACATCACTTTGATGAGAAACAACTTCTAAAGGACTACAAATCCAAATTTTGCTTTCCTTTTCATCATTTGGATCTTCGTAAAAAACACCATCTTTTTCTAATGTAAAACCAAAAGGCAATTTCGTTGGCTGCTCTTTAGCTTTTTCAAAATCATTTTGGACGTGAAGTCCCTTAACCTTATCCAACATGATGAACCTCCTTTTGATCCAAGAGGAAACGATCATTCCAATCTGAACCAGACTCATCACCGGAAAACTCCGGTATTGAATAGGAAGCACCGACTAAACGAGCTGTTGCAATAGCCTTATCTCTTCCGATATTTACCGGATTTTTAAAATCGTTATCCCCGGCAATTACCATTTCACTTTCTGGATATTCATTCCGGAAATACTGAGCAACCGGAAGTAAATTTCCGGCATTAAATGCAATCACAACATTATCGTCTTGAGCGTAATATTCTTTAAGAGTTGCGCCAGTGGCAAACCCTTCACAAATCACGTAGCGGTTACTCTCTCCAGGGATTACAAAATAAGTTCCTTTAGGCTTGCTGTTTAATGGTGGAAATTTTGAACCGTTTGGACGAATAAACTCCAAAGTTTGGAGATCTCCATTCAAATATGGCTCGGTGCTATACCGGGGAATAACCAAACAATCTTGCTTTTTCAAATGCAAAATTAATTTTTCTAATTGCTTTGGTACCGGAGTTTTTCCGGAAAGAAATTTAATACCATGAGATAGGATTTGTTTCTTTCCTAAATACGGAAAGTTTTCCGGTAAATTATCGGTACACAGCCCCAAAAGAGCTTTTGCATTTTCCGAAGATTGCAAAACCTCTTTCCGATAATTCTCGGCTTCTTTTAACTTTCTTTCAGCTTGCTCTTTTTTCATTTTGGCAACCTCTTCCGGAGTTTTACCAGAACTTTCCGGGATATAGAGCAAGTCTTCTCCGGTAGTAAAGTCTTTAATCAGAGCATTACCATCTGTAAAGAGACGAATTGAGGCCGATTTATTTGGGTGAGACTTGTTTTTTGCAGGTATGCGAATCCACTTCTCTACCGGTAAACTTCCCGGCAAAGTGTAACCATTTTCAGAAGCAAACTGCTCTAAAGTTATTTTGTTAAGCATGGTTTACCTCCTTAATTTCAGAAGAAACCACATAACAAGAAATACCTAAATCACGTAAAAACTCGTTAACGGTATCGAGTGATTTAAAAACCTTATTTTTAGAACCATCTAAAGTTTTCAAAGTAGCTGTTTGCTGATCCACTGTCAGAAGATCAAGATTCCAACCATTACTAACTAAAGAGATATGAATTTTCGAAATGAAACCATTATTATTAAGAACTTCTAAAGCATCACGATTAAAACGTTTACGGCCTAAAAGCTTATTTAAGATTTGTTTTTGTCGAGTATTTACCGGAGACGGTAAATTTTGGATACAGTTATCCATAAGTGTTCTCCTTGGGTTTATAGGAGCCACTTCCAGTCCTGCTAAAAACATGGAGGCGACCGAAAGTCGGGTTAGCAGACCGCACCCAAGGAGGCGGCAGGGCATAAGCCCTCCCAACTTCCAGTCACCATAATAGGATAGACATAAAAAAACGCCATAATCATAAGACAATGACGGCGTTATTTCTACGCCTTGAGTAAACGGCCTGCTAAAACCGGAGTTCGATTGTGCGAACTCAATTTCATTATAGCCGTGTTTAAGAACATTAAGAAACGGTTTTTCGTCAAAAACTGCTATGAAAATGATATTTTTAATAATCATAGCTGCCCCCGTCCAATTTATTAAAAATTGAATCATCGGAGAAGTTAGGTTTATTTCCATTACACGAATAAAAACCTAGCTCACCCGATATACAATCCATCATATAAAAAGACTGGTAATCAGCCAAGATATAAACTTTAAGATTTGGGGCTGCGTCTTTATCTTTCGGAGTTAAATTTATCCACTGCTCAGCCGACAAGATGACAGGAATAAAATAACCAATCTGATTAAAAACTCTTGTGAGTTTTACTAAATCTAAATTATATTTGCTATGATTGTTATTGCTTTGCTGTGAAGTACTATACGAATGTATGGCTCTAACGGTTTGTTGACCTTGAGAGCCACCTATTGCCCAGGTGGTTTTCATTCTTTCCATCAAGCCACCTCCGGAGATTCTTCTCTCTCTTTAACTCGACTTTCAATCCAGTCATTCACCTCTGACTCAAGCCAACCACTTGAACGTTCTGATAGTTTGATCTGTTTAGGAAAAGTTCCTTCTTTAACTTTTTTATAAATCGTTGCTCTACTCAAATTACATTTCTGAACAACTTCATTGATTTTTAGAATCATCTTAATAACCTCTTTAGATTGTTTTAATCTGCAAAGACCTTATCGGCCTTGCTTGGAGGTCATTAAATGTTTTGAGACGTGTTTAGAAAATAGGAAAAAAACTTGCACATTGAAGTCAAAAAATCTTTTTCCTACCCTCAAAGCTAGTAAATAAAAGAAACAAAGAGGTACTGGAAAAAGATTGGATTAACTCAGTTGTTTTAAATTTTCCTATAAAGAATTAATTATTTTTTACTTTTATCGAATGAAATATAAGGGTTGCCATTAAAAAGCTTTTGCATTGAACTCTCTTGGTACCTTGGAAACAGTTTAGGGTCGAATTCACTTAATTTTTCCCATAACTCAAGTCGACTAGAGTAATGATGGTTTTCAAAAAGAATTTCTTCTGTTGTATCGTAATCCTCCTTCTCCAAAAAGGCTTTCAGCATTATTCGTCTTTTTTCAGGTGTTTTCTGACTTAACTCTAATTCATATTTAAGCTTAAATTGATCATAGTTTTCTTTTGTAAGCTTAACTCTTCCAGTATTCATAGGTGCGCTTGAACTTTTTACATATACCGAAGAAGCGTTATGAGCACCTACAACATATACATGATCAGAAACTTGACTCGGGAACTCCGAAACACCTTCTAAATGAGCTGGATAATAGTTCTCTCCGTCTATAAAAATTGCCTTGTAATGCATCGGACCAACAGCTGCAAGCTCATCATAAAGAATTGATTCATCTATAGCCTCAAAATCTAGTTCTTTTAATACCGCTCTTCCATAAACCCTGTAGGCAACAGAGCTGTAATTTTGTTCTTTCAAAAACTCTTCTTCCCACGGGTGCCCGACATGATAATAAAGCTCCAAGTTGCCTCGTTTTATATGTCTATTTAAGAAGCGAACAAAATCGTGAGTTATCGATTCAAATCCAAACTCATTCATTAATTCATTAAAATAGTTTTCTTCTTCTGCCATTTCATTATTCTCAGTAATTCCCGTTAACCTTAACGAGTATAAAATTCCGTTAACGTTAACGTTACGGTTTTTAACTATGATTCTGCAAATAACGGAATAACTTTACCGGTTTTCGTTAACGCTTTTACTGCTTTTAATTCATTGAACTGTTGAGTCAAAATTTCGTGACGTAAACGTAAAGAGGTCATTTCTTCTTCATAAGCTTTTATCTTATTTTGCAATTCTTCAGCTTTTTGTCTTTCTTTATTAGCTTCTCTACGAGCATTCATTGCATCACGGTTATATTTAGAATAAAGTTCCACTGGTAACATAGCCTCTTGTGAATAGTGGGATTTCAATTTTCTATCATGTTTTTGAATAGAAATACCATTCCATTGATTGCCAAAAAAAGATAAATCACCATTAACGAGCCTTAACATAATGTAATACCACCTAGGTGGCTTTGACGATTCCCAATGAGATTCATATCTACGAATAGAGCCTTTCGAAATCCCAACTATATCCGCCATTTCTTGTTGTGACAGATTAGCAGTTTTCCTTAAATCTCTGTATAAATTATCATTTTGGTTAATCAAAGAATCTAAGAAATAATTATCGAATTTTCCATAAGGCTGCTTAACATAACCGGCCTTTTTTAAATTCTTATCAAGTAATTCTCTAAGTTTATTTGCGGCCACTTTATTCGTCCTCATTAACGATGCGATCCAACTCATCAGCCCATGCTTGCATCATTTCCCCCCTTTGTTCTAAATAATCAGCATGGTTATAAGCTGCCCTGGTTTTGTTTGTTTCCATATGAGCCAACTGTCTTTCGATTACATCTGAAGGCCAGCCCATTTCATTTAAACGAGTAGAAGTCATGCCCCTAAAGCCGTGAACAGTCATCTTGCCTTTAAAACCTAATCTATGCAGGGCTTGAGTTGCTGTATTTTCACTTAAATAACCTGTTTGAGCAGTATTACTATAAAAAAGAAACTCTCGATGACCTGAAACCATTTCCAAGTCTTTAAGAATCTTTAATGCTTGTTTAGATAACGGAACAATATGCTCTCTCCTGCTTTTCATTTTATTCGCAGGAATACGCCATTCTTTCGTCTTAAAATTAAACTCATTCCATCTAGCACTTCTAAGTTCCGTTGGTCTCGTTAACGTTAACGGAGCTAGTTTCAATAAAAACACCGTTTTAATATCACCTTTATACTCGTTAATGGCCTTCATCAACTTGGCTATATCTCGAACATCCGTTAACGTTTTGTAATGTTCCTCTTTATGAGGTGTTAAAGCTTTGGCAATTCCTCTAGCGGGGTTTGATTCACAAAACCCTTTCAAAAGAGCATAATCAAAAATCTGGACACACACACCTCTAATTTTTTTGATTGTTGCTATAACACCTCTCTCCTCCATTGGCCTTAAGGCTTCAAGAAAATTCAAAGCAGAAATTTCAGAAATGTAGTTTTTACCTAAATAGGGATAAAGGTTCTTTTCAAACTTTTGGGTATTTTTATCGAACGTGCCTTGAGTCCACTTACTACCTTTAAGCTGCTTCTCCATAAACTCAACAGAAACATCTTTAAATGTTGGTTTTGGCTTACTCTGTTCTTTTGATTGTTTGGGATCTATTTTGTTATGAAGTTGAGAAATAATCTCAGAGTTTTTAAGACGTGCTTCTTTAAGAGATATTGAAGGGTAAACACCTATAGTTATAGTTTGTCGTTTTCCATTAAAGCGATAATCACGCCTCCATGACTTAAACCCTGTTTTAGAAACATGAATATAAAGCCCATCCTTATCAGAGGATTTATAAGGCTTTTCCTGTGCTTTTAGGTTCTTCACTTGAATATCAGTTAAGGGCAAAGCTAGACTCCTTTGTAGATAAAGGTCTTAGCGATTTTTGACGGTATTGTACAAAAATCAAATTTCAGTACCGTCAAGAATACCGTCAACTTTGCTAATCTGTCAATAGATTAAGTGAGATTACATAAGACACTAAAAAGGAAAGAATGCCTTTTAAAACGTTATTTTAGGCATAAAAAAAGCCGTCATAAGACGGCTTAATTTTGAATAGTGGTGGCTACACCGGGATTTGAACCTGGGACCCCATCATTATGAGTGATGTGCTCTAACCAGCTGAGCTATGTAGCCAAAATGTGCGCGTATTATAAGACTTGGCAGAAATATGTCAACCTAATCATATGACTATTTGACATATTTTTATACGTTAAAACGGAAATGCATGACGTCGCCATCTTGCACAATATACTCTTTACCTTCTAGACGTTGTTTACCGGCTGCTTTTGACCCTGCATCGCCTTTATTGTCTACAAAATCTTGATAGGCTGTCACTTCTGCACGAATAAACCCTTTTTCAAAATCATTGTGAATAACGCCGGCTGCTTTTGGAGCGGTATCGCCTTTTTTAATAGTCCAAGCACGGACTTCTTTAACACCACAAGTAAAGTAAGTTTGTAGACCTAAAATTTCATAACCCGCACGAATAACACGATTTAGACCAGGTTCATCTTGTCCCATTTCTGCTAAAAAGTCGGCTTTATCTTCATCGTCAAGTTGGGCAATTTCTTCTTCAAGTGAAGCACAAATTGCTACAACCATTGAATCTTGCTCTTTGGCTAAGGCTTGAACAGAATCAAGAAGCGGATTATTTTCAAAACCATCTTCGTTAACGTTTGCGATATACATCATAGGTTTAACGGTTAATAGATGTAAATCTCTTAACTCTTTTAATTCATCATCAGACAAGTCCATTAAGCGAACTAACTTACCTTCTTCTAATCCAGCTAAAACCTTTTGCAGCAAAGTCATACGAGCAGCAGCTTCTTTGTCACCACTTTTTGCAATGCGTTGTACTTTTTGAATGGCTTTTTCTATTGATTCCATATCGGCAAAAATCAATTCCATATTGATAATTTCAATATCAGAAAGAGGATCAACTTTACCTGCGACATGCACAATGTCATCGTTTTCAAAACAACGAACAACCTGAACAATCGCATCGGTTTCACGAATATTAGCTAAGAATTTGTTACCTAAGCCTTCACCTTTAGAGGCACCTTCTACCAGGCCTGCTATATCCATAAAGTCTACGGTTGCAGATAATACACGTTCAGGATTAACAATTTTGGCTAAAGCATCTTCACGTGCATCTGGTACAGGCACAACCCCTACGTTTGGCTCAATAGTACAAAACGGGTAGTTTGCCGATTCGATTCCTGCGTTAGTTAATGCATTGAAAAGTGTTGATTTACCTACGTTTGGTAAGCCTACGATACCGCATTTAATTGCCATGCTGTGTCTCCTAGAAACGGAATAATGAATATTGTTGAAGAAATTGTAGTAATTTTTTATTCTGTGAGCGCTTTGTACAAATGGAGCGCAGAGCCTTCACTATGACTTGGTATGCAAGTCTTGCATTGCTTTAGCCCAATCACCTTTAACTAAATCGGGTACAACACGAGTCGCTTCATAACTGACGTCATCAATCAGTTGACGATCAGTTTTTGATGGACTTTTTAAGACATAATCGACAACCATGTCTTTATGCCCTGGATGCCCTACACCTATACGTAAGCGCATAAACTCTTTACCCATAGCAGCGATGGTGTCTCGTAGGCCATTGTGGCCTCCGTGACCACCACCTACTTTAAGTTTAGCGACACCAGGCGGTAAATCCAATTCGTCGTGTACAACGAGTATGGATTCGACAGGGATTTTATAGAATTTAGCTAACGCCTGGATGGACTGTCCACTTCGGTTCATAAAGGTCGTTGGTTTAAGTAACCAAAAATCTAAACCATTAGATTGAACTCGTGCTGCGTGACCGAGAAATTTAGCTTCTGGACGAAACTCTACACCAAATTGCCTAGCAATTTCGTCCACAAACCAAAAACCGGCGTTATGTCGGGTCTGCTCATATTTATCACCTGGATTACCCAGGCCAACAATTAATTGAACAGATGACATAAACGCCGGCTCTCTTTTATGTGTAAATTTAATTAATTTTGAGAATTTTCACAAAACTAATTAACCTTTACTAACGCTTTGACTTACCGATATTAACAACCGATTGGTCATAATCCGCATTTCCGTGAGAAAGTGCAGTAATAACAACACCTTCTGGTAGTGCTAATTCAGAAAGACGCATACTTGTACCTGCTTGCATTGATGAAACATCAACAGTAAGCTTAGTAGGTAGGTCTTTAGCTAAACAGCTAACTTCAACCGTTGCCTGAAGGTAAGAGATAAGTCCACCAGCTTTAACACCAGGAGAAACTGCTTCACCAACAAAGTTAAGCGGAACTTTCTTAGTTAACAGGTTATCTGTACTAGCACGCTGGAAATCGATATGTGAAACTTCACCTGTAGCTGGGTGACGCTGAATGTCTTTAACAACACAAGACTCTGTTGTTCCACCAGCAACATCAATAGTTAATACACTGTTAAAGTTATCGTTATTTTCAAACGCTTTTTTAACAAAGTTCTCTGCAAAAGATACCGATACGGCATCTTGTCCAGCACCATAGATAATAGCTGGTACTTTACCCGCATGACGAAGGCGGCGGCTCGCACCTTTCCCTTCTTCAGTACGGATTTCTGCTGTCCAATTCTGGCTCATAATTATTCTCCAAATACGCAGTTTTTGTATCTTATTGAATACATAGGGCTAACAAAACCACCCATAAAAACTACTAAATTAAAACATCTCACGTTCGCGACCAAACATGAGGGAAGCGGGCATTATACTTAAAACTCAACAATTTACCACTTTTTTATTGCATTTTATTCAAGGTAAAGACGGATAAAAAACACTCGTTATTTAAGCCAGGCAAACCTTACATCGCTTTCATTGCCTAGATAAAAAGCCAAAAACAAAAAAGCACTCTAAAAAGAGTGCTTTTTTAATTAACTTAAAAAGTTATTCAGATCAGTCTTTATTACTGACGCTAAAATTAATGATGCATTAAAGCGGTTACTGACTCTTCTAAGTTTACACGGCGAATGGTTTCACCCAGCATACTAGAGATACTAACGCGGCGAATTTTTTCGCAAGCCTTAGCTTCTGAACTTTCTGGGATAGAGTCGGTAACGACTACCTCTTTAAGTACAGAACCTTTAATATTTTCAACAGCAGGCCCTGATAGAACGGCGTGAACAACATAAGCTGAAACACTATTCGCTCCACGATCCATTAAAGCTTGGGCTGCTTTACATAAAGTACCCGCCGTATCAACCATATCATCAACAATAATACAGTCACGCCCTTCAATATCACCAATGATGTTCATCACTTGAGCTACATTAGCTTTAGGACGACGTTTATCAATAATGGCCATATCAGTATTAATCGCTTTTGCTACAGCACGAGCACGAACCACACCACCCATATCAGGTGACACAATCGTTGTATTTGCTAAATCACAATGCTTTTGCATATCTTCAACTAACAGAGGTGAACCGTAGATATTATCTACCGGAATATCGAAAAAGCCTTGAATCTGATCGGAGTGTAAATCAACGGTTACAACGCGATTCGCACCGGCTGCCGTAATCATATCAGCGGCTAATCTAGCTGTAATTGGCACACGAGCAGAGTATGGACGACGATCTTGACGAGCAAAACCATAATAAGGAATTACCGCAGTAATTCGGGCAGCTGATGCACGTTTAAGCGCATCAATCATGACCAACATTTCCATTAAATTAACGGCGGGTTCTGGCGTACAAGTTGGTTGTAAAACGTAAACATCTTGACCACGAACAGATTCTTTAATTTCCACCATGATTTCGCCATCACTAAAGCGGCCTACATCAGCGTTTCCTAAAGGAATGTTTAGGTATTGAGAGATTTTTTCAGCGAGACTGACATTTGCATTACCTGCAAAGATCATGACATTTTTAGTAGCCATTTAAGGCGCTCCTGTTCAAGGAAAAAATGACTTGAGAATTCGGAAGGATATTGGCAGGGCTGGCAGGATTCGAACCTGCGGTACACTGGATCAAAACCAGATGCCTTACCGCTTGGCTACAGCCCTTTAATATCGATGTCGTTTAAGACAGGTGCGTATTATCCATTTATTTCTAATAAGTTCAAGAAAAAATTCTTAATTTTATAAAAATAAATTTTAACAGGCCTGCTAACGGTTCCCGTTTAACTCCAACTCATTGATTAAATTCTGAACTCTATCATTTTGCAAAAAATCCTGGTGATAATTTTGCCATAATGATTTTGCTCGGTTAATTTGATTATCTTGCCAATATGCTGTGATAAGGTGAATTAACACCTCGTCATCAGCTTTGACTTTAAAAGCCTTATTTAAATATTCTAAAGCTTGGTTATATTCACCTAGTTGATAGTAGTACCACCCCATACTATCTAAAATATAGTAACTATTTGGAGCGAGCTTTAATGCTTTTTGTAATAAATTATAAGCTTGCGGAAGTTTAACATTTTGCTCAACATAGAAATAACCTAAAGCGTTTAAAACATCAATATCGTTTGAGTCTTGTTTTAAAACCTTAAGCAAATTTGTTTCATAATCAACAAAATTATCTTTCTTATAAAACAACATTGATTGGGCTTTTAGCAGACCCAAGTTATCGGGTTCTATTGCTAAAAGTTGATTATATAAATCAATGGCAGAATCCCATTTTGCTTCTGCACTCTTAAAAATCGCCTTAGCCCGTAATACTTTTACTTTATTCTCTTTATCGTCCAAGGGAATCGCTTCTAAAATTTTATAAGCTTTTTCAGTGTTATCTTCAGCAAAGGCTATTTCAGATAGATGTAACTGCGCATCAACATAATAACTTTCTGATTGCACTTTACTAAAAGCGTCTTTAGCTAATTTAAAGCGATTACTATCCTGGTATAAAACCCCTAAATAATAGTGACCAACCGATGCATAACCGGGTTGTTCAGCAACGTTTAATAGATTTTTTTCAGCTTCATCATAGTTTTCACTCTCAAGCTGAATTAAGGCCAAAGATAATTTTGATGTATAAGCCTTTGGCTCCGCTTTAATAATTTTTTTATAACGAGAGACCGCCTCGTCGTAATGTTTAGCCTGAACTTGTAACCTAGCAAAACGCTCTTGTAACAATAAATCTTGAGGATTTTTATTGACATAATCTTCTAAAGCGTTGATTCCTTTAGCAGGCTCTCCGTTGATAAGATAAAGCTTAGACATCAACATATAAATCAACGCTTCTGCATCCCTAGGTTCTGAATTATCACTAGGTTTTAAATCATCCTTAGGTTCTAGATTATCTTTATGCTCTGAACTATCTTTAAGTTGATTCGCTTTGTCTAAGGCTAACAAACCTAAATTAGGTTCTTTATAAACACTTGCTGCTAAAGCAAAAGCATAATGAGATGACCAGGCCTGGTTGTATTTTTTAGTCAGCGCTTCAAAAAAAGCCATTCCCGCTTCTTTTGGCACGGTCGCAACCACTTTATTAACTGAAACAGTCAGGTCTTCAAATAAATCGGCTTTGGACAATGCATGAAACTTTTCCCACTGATCAACCGCTAACGGAACTTGTTTATCTCTAAGAGATAAAATAAAAGAGGCTCGCCAAGCCGTGGCAGATTCAGGTGAAACTTTTCTCCAAAGCTTCGTTGCTTTTTCAATATTTTCTAAACGATAGGTTGCCATTGAAATTTGAAAAGTTCTTTCCGCCAACGCCTTATCTTGGGTTTTGACTGCTAAAGGGTAAAGCACTTTAAAAGCCGGTTCCATCTGGCGTTTTTGCACCATCATCTCTGCGGCTAAAATCTCAAACATGGTTGCAGAATCAAGTTTGGTATATTTTTTTGGAACTGCTTCAGAACTCTGCTGAGGTTCGCTTGCTAGAATGGATTGAGCGCTGTTCGCTTTAGGATTATTCTCTTTTGTCTGAGCATTCAAGGCACAACCTGACAAAAGGCTTATTGAGGTAACCGTAATTAACCCGCTAATCAGAACTGCATGTAACTTCATAAATGCTCACCATTTTAAACCGTTTTTTTACACAGTCATTTTCTTAAAAAAACCTATTAAGAGTCACATTCTAGGACATTTCACAGCTAATTTGCCAGAATATCCTCGCTTAATTATTAATAGATAAGACTCAACATTTATAACAAATAATTAAAAGTGTTGCATAATTTCTCATTCAAAACTATGTTACCCTTCACCATATTCTTTGTATTTGACTTCTTCTAAATCTCGAACAGAGACCTAAAATAAAATTATAAACCTTAATCCAAGCTGACTATTTACCCTAAAAACTTGCAATTAGCATGATTTTTTAGCAAAATTACGCCTCTTTGTCTAAAGATAAACTTTGCATAATAATTTAATGGTAAAGCCTTAACTCTATGAAACTATGTACTCTTGGCGTAAATCACGAAACGGCACCTGTCGACATCCGTGAAACAGTTTCATTTTCGGCTGAATCTGCAAGCCTAGCCATAGAAGAATTAAAGTCGCTTTCATTAATTTCTGAATGCATTATTCTTTCTACCTGTAACCGCACTGAAATTTACTGCATTCTCAGAGAAAAAGAGCTCGAAGAAAAAGTACATAATTGGTTACATGAATTTTTTAAGCTCGAACCAAACGCCTTAACACCCTATTTATATGTGCATAATGATTTAGACGCCGTAAAACATATTATGCGTGTTGCCAGCGGCTTGAACTCTTTGGTATTAGGTGAGCCGCAAATTTTTGGGCAAATCAAAGACGCTTACAATGCCGCGCACAAATCTTCCAGTATTCACCAAATACTAGAGAACCTGTTTCAACATATATTTAAAACCGTTAAACAAGTTCGCACAGACACGGCCATTGGAAATAGTCCCATTTCTGTGGCGTTTTCTGCCGTTTCTTTGTCTAAGCAATTTTTTGGTGATTTATCAAAACAAACTGCTTTACTACTTGGTGCAGGTGAAACCATTGAATTGGTGGCTCGACACCTTAAAGAAAGTAATATTGGAAACTTAATCATTGCTAACCGTACTTTTGAGCGCGGGCATAAATTAGCTGAACAAGTTGGTGGCTACGCCATTCAATTAGACGAAATTGATAAACACCTACATGAAGCGGATATTGTTATTGGCTCAACCGGAAGCCCAACAGCAATCCTAAAACAACCGACTGTTAAATCGGCTCTTAAAAAACGTAAAAACAGCCCCATGTTTATGATTGATATTGCCGTTCCGCGTGATATTGAACCTAGCATTGGAGAGCTCAATAATGTCTACCTTTATACCGTAGATGATTTACAAGAAATTATTGAAACCAGTAAACAATCACGCCAAAGTGCGGCTTTGGAAGCAGAAGAAATCATTGATTTACAAGCCCAAGCTTTTATTACTCAAATGGAAGCGACTCAGCAAATCAAACCGGTTATTCAAGCTTATCGTCAGCAATCTATGCAAATCAAAGAAGCGGCTCTCGATTATGCCTTACACCAATTAGATCAAGGCGTTAACTCTGAAGAGATAATTAAACGATTAGCCAACCAATTAACTAACCGTCTAATTCATACCCCAACCAAACAACTTAACCTAGCTGGCATACATGGCGACACCGCTATGATTGAAGCTGCTGAAACCCTATTAATCTGTGAAGACGACGATTCCAAAACGTCTCATAGTTAGCCTAATTTAACTTTTTATTGCTGCTAGTCTAGTCAAATCTAGACTGGATCAATTTAATACAATACTGAGAAATGCCCTGTGAAAGATTCGATTCGCTCAAAACTAGAACTTTTGGTTGAACGCCTAGATGAAGTTAACGCTTTAATTTCAGACCCTGATGTCATTAATGACCAAAAAAAGTTCACTGCTTTAACCAAAGAGTACGCCCAAATTACACCAATTGTGGATACCTTTAATGCTTTTATTGGCACAGAAGCAGATATTGATGAAGCAAAAGAGATGATGCAGTCTAGCGACTCTGAGCTTAAAGAAATGGCACAAGAAGAACTACCTGAGCTCGAAAAACAAATCGAAACCTACGAAACTCAACTGCAAACAATGATGTTACCTAAAGATCCGCGTGATGAGGCTAACACCTTCTTAGAGATTCGTGCTGGAACAGGTGGCGATGAAGCCGCAATTTTTGCAGGCGACTTATTTAAAATGTACAGCCGCTTTGCCGAAAAAATGAAATGGCAAGTAGAAGTTATTAACACTAACGAGGGTGAGCATGGTGGTTACAAAGAGATTGTCGCTCGCATTATTGGTAACGCGACCTATTCAAAATTAAAATTTGAATCTGGAGCACACCGAGTTCAACGTGTACCGGCAACAGAAACCCAAGGTCGAGTGCATACTTCAGCAGCAACCGTGGTCATTATGGCCGAAGCGCCTGATGTTGAGCAAATTGAACTCAATCCAGCAGATCTAAAAACAGATACCTTTAGAGCGTCTGGTGCCGGTGGACAGCACGTTAACAAAACAGATTCAGCTATTCGAATCACTCACCTGCCAACCGGTACGGTCGTTGAGTGTCAAGATGAGCGTTCACAGCACAAAAACCGTGCTCGAGCGATGTCTTTGTTAGCGGCGCGCATTATGGATGCACGTCAACAAAAACACGATGCTGAAATTGCTGAAGAACGTAAAAGTCTGGTTGGTACAGGAGACCGTTCTGACCGTATTCGTACCTACAACTATCCACAAGGTCGAGTAACAGACCATCGCATCAACCTAACGCTATACAAGCTAGATGAAGTAATGAATGGCGGCTTAGATCAAGTGGTTAATCCATTAATACAAGAACACCAGGCTGAACAGTTAGCAAGCTTAAGTAACGACGGTTAATTTATAAAGCTTGAGACCTTTGCACGAGATAGGTGCGAAAGAAAAATAGGCGTGAGTACCCCTTGGGGGTAAAAAATTTGCCTGATTCTCGACTTACCCCTTCGGGCGTCGAGTTCTTCGTTTGCGGCGGAAAACGCAGGGAATAGCTAGCTATTCACAAGTTTTTCAACAAAAATCAGGTGAATTTTAACCATTTTTACTCGTGCATACTCTTGTGCAAAGGTCTCAGCTTATATTAATATTCATTGGCAGACACGTTTATGGCAACGATTGAAGCAACTCTAAAAAGCGCTCAAGAACAGCTAAAACAAGCAGGCCTGGTTGATTCCCCACAAATTGATGCGGAACTCTTGCTTTGTTATACCCTACAAGTCAATCGTAGTTACTTCTTTACCTGGCCTGAAAAAGAATTGTCTGCTGGACAAGAGCAGATTTTTCAAACACTTCTACAAAAACGCTTACAAGGCCACCCTATTGCTCACATTATTGAACAACGTGAGTTTTGGGGGTTAGATCTTAAAGTCAGCAAAGATACATTAATCCCTCGCCCAGATACTGAAACTTTAATTGAAGCCGTTTTAGACTTAAATTGCTTTAATCGCTTAGACTCTAACTGTGCCATTCTAGATTTAGGTACAGGCAGTGGAGCGATTGCCTTAGCTTTAAAATCAGAGTTAACAGATTGCCAAATAACTGCGGTAGACCAAAGTCTTGCCGCATTAGAAATTGCAAAACAAAATGCCATCAAAAATCAATTGAACGTCACCTTTTTAGAGAGTGACTGGTTTTCAGCCGTCAAAAATCAACACTATCATTGCATTGTCTCCAACCCCCCATATATAGAAGATAATGACCCTCATTTAAAGCAGGGAGATGTTCGTTTTGAACCCATAAGTGCGCTAACATCAGGCAAAGATGGCCTAGATGATATTCGCTTAATTATTCACCAGGCCTGGTCACATCTGCATGCACAAGGTTGGTTATTGATTGAACATGGTTACAATCAAGCCGATAATATTAATAAACTGTTTGAAAAACAGGGCTATAAAAATATAAGACTCTGCAAGGACTTGGGTGGAAACCCTAGAATTACACTTGGCCAAAAACCTCAATAAATATATAGAGAGCTTTGCAAGAGTCGATGAATGGTTAATATTGATTTAACATTACCAAGCGCTCATAAAGAAGCTATTGATAATAGAAAATAATAATAGAAGATAATGACATGAATAAATCTGAATTAAATGATGCTGAACTTTCACGCTACAGCCGTCAAATTCTTATGCCAGAAATCGACTACAGTGGTCAACTCACCCTATCTCAATCTCATGCCGTTATTTTTGGCTTAGGAGGCTTAGGCTCACCAGCTTCTCTATATTTGGCGGCTGCAGGAATAGGTAAACTTACCTTAGTTGATTTTGATGAGGTCGACGATTCGAACTTACAGCGCCAAATTGTTCATCGTGAAACTAATATTGGACAAGCCAAAGTTGAATCTGCCAAACACAATCTTGCGGCATTAAACCATCATATTGAAATAGAAACGATTGCTCATAAACTAGAAGAAAGTGAAGTATTAGCGCTCGTCAAACAAGCCAATGTGGTTTTAGATTGTACCGATAACTTTACTTCACGATTTGCGCTTAACCGAACTTGCTTTAAAGCTAAGGTGCCTCTAATATCTGGAGCCGCAATTCGCTGGGAAGGCCAACTCTCTACTTATGATTTTCGGAATGAAGAGAGCCCGTGTTACCAGTGTCTCTATCCAGAGGATTCTGGACAGGAGCTGACTTGCAGTCAAAATGGCGTACTTTCACCGGTGGTAGGCATGATTGGTTCAATGCAAGCCATTGAAGCCGTAAAAGCCTTATTGAACCTTCCTACTTTAACAGGAAAACTCATGATTATTGATGCTTATACGATGATGATTAGAACATTGAATTTAAAGAAAGATAAAAACTGTAAACACTGTAGCTAATGCTTTAAAATTTAACTACTCAAAAACTCACTACTCATATGAGCTTTACTCAAAAGCGCACTAAGTTAACAAAACCTAATTGAGTTTTACAGCCGATTCTGGACGTTTATCAACCAAAATAATGACTCTACGATTTAAAGAACGACCATAAGCGGTAGAATTTGAAGCTACTTCATCATTATCAGCCTTGCCTTCAATAGTTAATACTTTTTGATTCATCCCCATATCGATAAATACACGCGCCACCATCGCGGCACGTGCTGCAGACAACTCCCAGTTAGAAGGAAACTGAAAGTTATTAATTGGAACACTGTCGGTATAACCGGTAACCGTAATCGGTTGTTCACGACCTTTTAAGGTTTCCCCTAAAGTTTCTAAATTCTCACGTGTTTTATCACTAATGGTTGCCCGCCCACTTTCAAAAAAACTATCTGAACGTAATGTAATTTTGGTAAATTCTGGAGTTTCTTCAATTTTAATATCTTTTGGATCCACATCCTTCATGGCTTCTTCAATATCGGCTTGTGAAGCCGGCGGCTTCATATCTAACTGAACGAGACTTTCTTGAGGGGGAAGTAATTTTTCATCTTGAACTTCAGCACCAATGGGCGGCTCACCAACCAAACTATTTACAAAAGATTGACGCTCAACCGGGTCAACCACAGAGATTAACCACATCACTAAAAAGAAAACCATTAGCACGGTCATTAAATCGGCAAGCGCAATCTTCCATGAACCACCATGAGCTCCGCCTTCATCATGCCCTCTTCGACGAGACATTAGAGTAAACCCTTGTAAGTTATAACCGCATTCATAAACATCAAGACCACACTGAGATTAGTCGGCTTCACGTGGAACTTCAAATTCCGGAGGAACTCGCTGTCGTCCAATCTCAACCGCTAAGTTTGGAGAAACCCCATTTGCATAAGCCTCTAAAAAAGAGGCTGTCATTTCCAATAGCGATTTATCTTGACGAATCATCACCTCAACAGCATGCACAAATGGAGCAAGCACCGCAAAGGCAAAAAACACACCGGTTAATGTTCCGACCAATGCGGCACCAATTGCCGTACCAATCTTTGCAACATCCATATCCCCACCTAATAACTCCATTGTGAGTATTACGCCTAAAACAGCAGCAACAATACCAAAGCCAGGCAACCAATCGGCAACCTTACCTACAGACTTTGGTACTTCACTCATAGAGTCGTAAATATCATAAATCTGGTTTTCTAAATGATTGGCAAAGCTTTGGCTTTTTGGCGGGTTAAGTAATAAATAACTAAAATTATCAACAATAAACTTTTTTAAATCAGAGTGTTTTAACACACTGGGATAATTTGCAAAGATAGGGCTGTTTTCAGGAGCAATAATATGTTTTTCTAACGCTAAAACACCAGAAGAACGCGACAGCCTTGCCAAATCCTCCAATAAACCTAGAGTTTCACTATAAAGTTTCTTAGTCACCCTATCCCCCATATAGTAGCGACCTAGAAATCCCATCGTTCTTTTCCAGACATAAACAGGCGTAGACGCTAAAAAAGTTCCAGTCGCAATACCCAGGATCACAACCAGTTCCGAAGGATGCCACAAAGAGGACAAGCTGCCCCCCATAAGCAAAAAACCTCCAAAGAAGCTTAACGTTATGACGAGAATGGCAAAGGGTTTTGCAAACATAGTGCCTACTTAACTTAACGAAAGTTTACGCATAATAACTTTACGTAAAAAACTTTCTTATAAAGGATGAAGAGCAAAGTTCTATGACTTTGCAACATAAATATTAAAACTCAAAATATACAACTCATAAACCTAATCAATTAAGGGGGTTAGGATTAATGAGTGCAATAAAGTTAAAAACTATTGTCAGATTTTATGACAAAACTTTAGCAAAGAATGATTAAGCAACACTTATACCAAAACAAGTATTGCCTAAATAATTGATAAAACAAGATGAAAGTTGCTGTTTTAAGAAATCTAGCTAGTCAGCAATCAAGATTTGTGTGGTTTGCTTTAGGGTTCTTGGCAAAACAATGCCTTTTTTAGCTCGGCTAGCAAAAGCTTCTTCAATTGCAGTTGGACCAAATACTTTTTCATATTTACCGGCTTTAACCGCTATTTTTTGGCCTGGCGAAAAGGCATAAATAGCTTTAACAGTTTCACCTTTAGGCAATTGAATTAGCTTATTACCTTTTCCTTTTGCTAATTCTGGCAACTCTTCAACCTTAAAAACAAGCATACGAGGCTCACTGGTGACTACCATAACCCATTGTTCGGCAGCCACCGCAACGGGAGTGAGAACTGAACTGCCTGCAGGCAAGGTAATTGAAGTTTTACCCGCTTTATTCTTTGAGTAAAGGTTTTCTAATTGCGTGATAAACCCAAAACCTGCACTCGAAGCTAAGATAATTTTATCGCTAGGCTGCCCCATTAATACTTGAGTAAATGAGCTACCCGCTGGCGGATTCAAGCGACCGGTCAAAGGCTCTCCATGAGAACGTGCGGATGGTAAACTGTGCGCAGGTAAAGCATAAGCTCGCCCAGTAGAGTCTAAAAAGACCGTCATTTGTCTGCTCTGACCAGAAGCCTGTGCACAGAAATCATCTCCCGCTTTATAGCCTAAAGCCTTGCCGTCAATATCATGACCCTTAGCGGCTCTAACCCAACCATTTTCAGACAATACAACGGTTACCGCTTCAGAAGGCAGTAAATCTTGTTCACTCATCGCTTGAGCAGAACGTCCCTCAATAAGAGGCGATTTACGGTCATCACCATATAACTCAGCATCTTGCAGCAACTCTTTTTTAACCAATGTTTTTAAGCGCGCTTCACTGCCTAATAATTTTTCTAGCTTTTGACGCTCCGCTTCTAATTCCGCTTGTTCAGTACGAATTTTCATCTCTTCAAGGCGAGCTAAATGTCTTAATTTAAGTTCTAAGACCGCTTCTGCTTGAATATCGGTTAAGCCAAAACGCTCCATTAAAGCCGGCTTAGGTTTATCCTCTTCACGAATAATGGCAATGACTTCATCAATATTCAAAAAGGCAATTAACATACCATCCAAAATATGCAAACGAGCCAAGACTTTATCTAAACGATACTGTAAACGGCGACGCACTGTTTCAACGCGATAAACCAACCACTCAACCAACATCATTTTAAGATTCTTAACTTGAGGTCGGCCATTTAAACCAATAACATTAAAATTTGCACGGTAGCTTTTTTCTAAATCTGTCGTCGCGAACAGATGTAGCATTGCGGTTTCAACATCCACTCGTTTAGAGCGTAACTCAACCACAAAACGCACTGGATTTTGGTGATCAGACTCGTCTCGCAAATCAACCACCATCGGTAATTTTTTGGCGCGCATTTGTGAAGCGATTTGCTCCATTAATTTTGAGCCTGAAACCTGATAAGGCAAGGCATCAATAACAACATTCACCCCCTCTTCAACTCGGTAACTGGCTCGTTGACGAATTGAGCCATGACCGGTTTGATATAGCTTTAATAACTCAGCTTTTGGTGTAATGACTTGTGCAGAGTTTGGGTAGTCTGGCGCAGGGATAATATCTACCAGCTCTTCAATCGAAAGCTTAGGGTTGGTCAGCAAGGCAACACAACCATTAACCACTTCTCTTAAGTTATGCGGAGGAATATCGGTTGCCATACCAACCGCAATGCCAGAGGTTCCATTCAATAATACATGCGGGACTCTGGCCGGTAAAACTAGCGGTTCGTCTATTGAACCATCAAAGTTAGGGGTCCAATCAACCGTACCTTGGCCGACTTCTTCTAAAAGTAACTGGCTAAATTTAGAAAGCTTGGCTTCGGTATAACGCATTGCCGCAAAAGACTTAGGGTCATCCATCGAACCCCAGTTACCTTGACCATCCACCAGAGGGTAACGAAAAGAGAAATCTTGCGCCATCAATACCATTGCTTCGTAACAAGCGCTATCTCCGTGAGGATGAAACTTACCTAAAACATCCCCTACTGTACGAGCAGATTTTTTATATTTTGAAGAGGCTTTTAAGCCCAGTTCAGACATGGCATAGATAATACGTCGCTGCACAGGCTTAAGACCGTCACCGATATGCGGAAGCGCTCTATCTAAAATAACGTACATGGCATAATCCAGATATGCCTTTTCAGTAAATTCAGCAACGCTTTTTTGCTCTATACCTTCATAGTTCATGGTCTGCTGGCTCACTCATCCTCTCCTGACTTTTAAGTCTTTTAAACATTCTAGAGGCCTTTTCACAAGCAATACTCTTGTAAAGGTCCCTCTCAGCCTATCAGCTGGTAAATTCTACTTCATTTGTTTGAGTCTGATGAAGAATCAGACATTTTTCCAACCGCACAAGAAACAAAGGATTTTGCTTTGGCTCCTGCCGCTTTAAGCCCTTCTAGACTTCCTACTTCTGGGTATCCCATAGAAGCTAATTGTGCTTTTACTTTACTTAATAGACTCTCTTCATCATGAGCATCGTCAAATTCAACTTCTACCAGGCCTGCTTCAATCTCAACACTAACTTGTTTAACACCTTCAATTTTAATGAGCTTTTGCTTAATGCCATTGGCGCAACCACCACATTTAATATTTTCAACCGCAACTGAAACCATAATAAAACCCACCTTTTTCACAATGATGATAATTTACCATAAGTTGCCTAACTTTTAATTAACACTTTACTCATTATCTCAATGACTAAATTAAAGCAAAAATCACTAGACTTACCAGGCCTGGTAAGATTAATATAAATAACCTAGTAAAATAGTAAGTTATTATAACCCTTATAAATTATCCCCTTAAATTAACGTAAAAATTAACCCAAGAAATTAAATACAAAAATAACTATGCCTAATTCTGAAAAAAAGATGTTTCAACAAAGCTTTACTGAGCTTCCCAATCACTTTTATAGTCTGGTAACGCCCGAAGCGATGCAAAATGCAAACTTACTGCATTTTAATCAAAATTTATGCGATGAATTAGGTATTAAACTAACAGAATCCAACTTATTCGAAATGACTTCAGGGCAAGCTTTTCCAGATGGATTCACCCCTCTTGCTCAAAAATATACGGGCCATCAATTTGGTTACTACAATCCCGACTTAGGTGATGGGCGCGGTGCTTTACTTGGACAGATTAAAGATAAAAATCATCAATACTGGGATCTGCACCTTAAAGGTTGTGGCCGAACGCCATACTCTCGTCGTGGAGATGGTCGTTCAGTACTGCGTTCAGCCGTTAGAGAATATTTAATCGGTGAAGCCTTAGATGCACTTGGCATACCAACCACCCGTTGTTTAAGTATTTGCTCCAGTACAGAAGGAGTGCAGAGAGAAACTATTGAACCTAGAGCGACTTATATTAGGATTGCTAAAACACATATTCGTTTTGGGCATTTTGAATGGTTGGCACAACAAGGTGATATTGAACAACAAAAACAACTCGCAGACTACGTCATTAAAACGGTTTACCCTGAGTTAAGCGATATTCATGATGAAAAATTACGTTATGCCGAGCTCTTAAAAACCATTATGCAAAACACCGCAAAAATGATTGCGGGCTGGCAAAGTGTCGGTTTTTGCCACGGAGTAATGAATACAGATAACATGTCTGTGGCGGGTGAAACTTTTGACTTTGGCCCCTACGCCTTTTTAGATGACTGCAAAATTCATCATATCTGCAATCACTCCGATACCGAAGGTCGTTATGCCTATAGCCAGCAACCCAATATAGGTTTATGGAACTGCCAAGTGTTAGGGCAAGCATTTTCAAACTTAATTGATAGCTCAAAGATTGAAAATGCGGTAAATCATTACATAGAAACTTTTAACCAAGAATATCTCACTAAGATGGGACATAAATTTGGTTTGACTCTTCCAGTTTCGGAAGATAAACATTTTATTGCGGACACGCTAATTTTACTGGATGAATCGCAGCTTGATTTTCATTACTTTTTTACCCTATTGACCCACTTTGGCAATGAAAAACATCACCTCTTTACTGACTATATTTTAGACTCTAATGCGTGGAATAGTTGGCAAGAAAAATACCGAGAACGAATCGCCAATCAAAGCGAACCACAACGCCAACAATGCTTAAAAGACAATGTGCCTCTATTGACCTTACGAAATTATATTGCCCAAGAAATTATTGAAGCCACCACACAAGGAAATGTTAAGCCATTAGAAAACTGGATGAACTGGCTAAGGCAACCTTACACATCTAATAAAATTTTTATAGAGCCAAATTATCGCCATTATTTAATGCCACCAGAACATAAAAATAAAGGTCTGGCGTTAAGCTGCTCTTCATAAAGCCTTTGCACGTTAGGAGCACTAACAAATGTATTAATATAAGTATAAATAATTATTTTTGATTCTTTATCAATTTAAGGATAGAATCAAAGTATTAAAATTAACTAAATTTAGACATTCTCTAGATATTTTCATATGCCGAATAAACAATCACCTAAACTTAAGTTTAGCCCAATATTTTTTACTCTAATAATTGCCATCACGATCGTGGTTGCTGCGACTTTATGGCCTATTCTTGATCAGCAAAAAACCAATAATATCTTACAGTTACAAAACCTTGCAAACGACCAATCAAACGAATTAAAAGCACTGCTTAAACCTGTTGTTAAAACCAAAAACGTAACCAGACAAACGGCTGAGTTTAATAAAGCCTTAAAAGCCATTACCCCCCTTTGGGAAAAAGAGATTCAACTGGGCAGTAATAAGCGACTATTCCTTATCAAAAAAGACTTAAAAACAAATCTACCTAAAATCGTCTTGGATAAGGGTGTAAACAACATCGATATTGATGAAAAGCAGTTACAGTCACTACTCTCTAAAGCATTAAATGAGTCCAAAATCATGGACATTCCTCAGCAATATTTCATCAGCATAAGCCCCATTATTGATGATCAATTTGGGTTATTAGTCCTTCAAAAACAGCCTACTTTTATTCAACAACTCCGAAAAATTGCACCTTATACAGGTTTTGCCAGCCTAATTGCTATTCTATTTGCTTGGCTAGCGATTAAGTTCTGGAAAAGCAATACACTCAATAAAGTCATTAACTCTCAAGCTCGCTATAAGCAACTAGTAGAAAGCACTACCGATTGGATTTGGGAAACCGATCAATACGGTAATCTGACCTACTCTAGTCACCAATCACTCGAAATGCTGGGTTACCAACCTCAGGAGATTATTGGTAAACCTATATTCAAATTCTTACTTCCCGAAAATGCAGAAAAAAATGAAAAAATCCTGCATGACAAGATGGGGCAAAGATCTGATTTACAAAACCTTGAAATGCACTTCAAAACCAAATCAAAGAACCCTGTTATGGTCTTAGTAAATGGTAAGGCTTTTAAAGATGATTCCGGTAAATTAAAAGGCTATAGAGGGATTAATCGTAATATTACCGAACAGAAAAAACGCCAGGACAACATTATAAACATGGCATTTTTTGATAGCTTAACCCAGCTGCCAAATCGTGCAAATCTAATTGACCAACTTAATCATCATTTAGCAGAAGTCATACAGCGTAAAGAGCTGCTATTGTCGGCGCTGTTGTTTATAGACTTAGATGGTTTTAAAGAGGTAAATGATTATCAAGGGCATGATATTGGCGACCAACTACTAAAAGAAATTTCTAACCGTATGCAAAATTTTACCCGACAACACGATACGGTATTTCGACTAGGAGGCGATGAATTTGTTGTATTAATTCGCTGCACCCATAAAATTTTAATGCCTGAATTTAAGGCTTTATTAAACCAGTACACTAAAAAACTGTTAGAAGTCATAAATCAGCCACTGGTCATTGACAGTCATAATATTATGGTAAGTGGCAGTATAGGAGTCGCCCTGATTCCTCAAGATGGGAGAACTCCCTCAGAAATTTTAAGCCACGCCGATAGTGCAATGTATTTGGCTAAACACGATGGTAAAAACTGCTCTCGCTATTTTGATGCTAGCATGCAAGAACTAGAAGACCAACGTAAGCAAATTGCCAATGATATTAAACGCGCTCTTGAAAACAACGAATTTGAACTTCACTACCAACTTCAAATCGACTCAAAAACCCAAAAAATCTATGGCATGGAAGCCTTAATCCGTTGGCGACACCCTACACAAAACAGACTCATTTCACCCATTGAATTTTTAGACATCGCCATGGAAGCCAATCATATACAAGCTATTGATGAATGGGTCATTAAGCAGGCAGCCACTGATTTGCATAGGCTGCAAAAAGTGACTCACCGATCTATTCCAGTATCCATCAATTTATCTGCAAAAATACTTGATAAACCAGATTTAACTAAAACTATTTTAAATACCTTAGAAGACAACTACCTTGCCCCTAGCGATTTTAGAATTGAGATAACAGAGACAAGTCTTCTACAAAATATGAATAGCACGGTAAAAATGCTTGAAGATTTACGAGATAAAGGCGTTAAAACTTCTATTGATGATTTTGGTACCGGTTATTCAAGTCTCTCATACTTACAAGCATTACCGATAGACACTTTAAAAATTGATAAATCATTTATCGATAAAATAACAACCAGTAATCAAGACTTTCAAATATGTCGTTCCATCATTCAGCTGGCTCAAACTTTAGATAAAACAATCATTGCAGAAGGCGTATCAATTGAAGAACAAGAGTCGCTACTAGCGGATGAAGGTTGTTTTATTATTCAAGGTTATTTGCATGCAAAACCGCAATCCATCTCCACAATAATTCAACAACTCAGCACGCCGATAAATTCTAATGGTGAGTCTGATTCACCAACTCAAACAGAGCCCTCTTTAAAACTAATCAATAATATAAATTGAGACTTTTGCAGCAGATAGTTACAAAATCTCAAATTATAAGTAAACAAATAGTGCTTTGAATTTAATAAACAATTTATCAAAAACATTATTTAAAAAACCTTACAAAATATTACAGAATGTAATATTAATTAATACGTTATCGTTAGGACTCGTGATATGAAAAGATTAAAAACATATCAAATCAGTATAAATCTCATCTTGTTTTTGATGATTTTTGCGATTACGTTTGCCAGCATTTTCACTTATATCCCCGTCTACAACTATGTCGTTGAGCAAAAAAAAATAAAAATACAAGATGAGGCTGAATTGCAAGCGATTGTTTTAAAAAAGCTTCTTACCCCCTCAACTGAAACCGATTCAAAATGGCGCCAACAACAAAATGCTGAAGCGGCCATCAACCAAATCAAATCTTTATGGGCTCAATTTAATCAAAACCAACCTGAACACGAATATTTTTTAATACATAAAAATCCAATTACTGATAAAACAGAAGCTTTATTCTCCTCCAAAACAGAAAAACCAGACCAGCAAACCCTTGAGTCAATTGGCCACCCTTTGTATATGGTTATGTCAGGTAAAGCCGGAATACAAAACAACAGTCAATCTTTAGAAGACGTTAAATTAATTGCCTATACTCCCGTTATTCCAAAAGAGTGGGGTTTAGTGATTAAATACAACAGCCAAAGCCTCAAACCGGTTTTGATAGAAACCGTAAGCTATACGGCTTTTGCTGCACTGCTGATAACACTAATCAGTTGGTTAATATTTAGCCTTACAATTAGAAAACTAAACTCAAAAAGCTTGTCCTCGCTAGAGCGCTATCAGCAGTTACTAGCAAACTCTCAAGACTGGGTTTGGGAAATAGATAAAAAAGGATTTATTCACTATTCCAGTAATCAAGTCTTACCCATTTTAGGATATAAACCAGACGATGTTTTAGGCAAATCTCTTAGTACGTTTTTTGAACCCCGCAATGCAGAAACAACAGGATTAGTTTTTCAGCAAAAATTAATGCTGGGTAAAACCTTTACTAACCTAGAAGTTGAATTCATCAATAACTCAGGCCAAGAAGTTTATATGTTATTGAGTGGTCACCCTATTCTCAATAAAAAAAATCAAATCACTGGCTACCAAGGTACCGCAAGAGATGTGTCTGACCTAAAAAAACGTGAAAGCAAAATGCTTGATTTAGCCAATCACGACTCTTTAACACAGTTAGCCAATCGTTCTTATTTTTTAGAACAACTTCGCAAACACCTTAAGCTACAAACGCCAGCAAATAGTCTTAAACTCTCCGCTCTACTTTTTATTGACCTTGATGGTATTAAAGAAATTAACAGTTTAGCCGGACATGAGGTTGGCGACCAAGTTTTAACCATTATTGCTAAACGCATGCAAAACAATGCTCGTAAAGGAGATTTAGTTGCCCGCTTTGGTGGAGATGAGTTTGTGATATTAGTCGAGCAGAAGAACAAGCTACTACCCAAAGAACTATATATTAAAATGGATAGTTATCTAAAACGCTTATTGGATGCCATTCATGAACCTATTCATGTTCAAGACCATCAAATACAGATATCAGCAAACATAGGAATTGCGTTTATTCCTCGCGATGGTAAAACCACCTCTGAAATACTCAACCATTCTGATAAAGCCATGTACCAAGCCAAAGCGTTAGGCAAAAACAACTACTACTTTTACAACCAAGATTCACAGGCCGCTATTGATGAAAAGCTGAAAAGTTCAGCAGAATTAAAACAAGCCATAGAAAATAATGAGTTTGAACTTTACTATCAATTTCAATATGAAATGTACGGTGAAAAAATCGTAGGAATGGAAGCATTATTGCGCTGGCACCACCCGGTTAGTCATAAAATTTTACCGGCAACCGACTTTATAAAATCCGCTCAAAACACCAAAAATATTATGGCTATTGATCATTGGGTCATTAATACGGTTGCCGAACATATTGCCAAGTTAAATAAGTTAGGCATAAAAGCCCCCCCTATCTCCGTTAATTTGTCCACCGAAAAACTAGAAGAAAACACCTTGGCACAAATGGTAGAACAAACGATAAAACGTAACTTTATTTCATCTGGAGCGATACAAATTGAAATAACCGAAAGTAGCCTGATTCATGACTTAGAAAAATCGAGTAACACCCTAAAACAATTACGCAATCTAGGAATTAAAGTCTGTATAGATGACTTTGGTACAGGTTATTCAAACTTATCTTACCTGCAAGCTTTACCGATACAAACCATCAAGATTGACAAGTCATTAATTAATAAAATTGCCACTAGCCATAGTGATTTGCAAGTATGCAAAACCATTATTCAATTAGCCAAATCATTACAACTTGAAGTCATTGCAGAAGGTGTTCAATCCGAAGTACAAAAAGACATTTTACTTAAAGCAGGTTGCCTTATTGCCCAAGGATACCTTTATTCTCATCCAGAGCCTTTAGATAAAATAACGACATTGTTAACTGACAACCCATTAGCGATAAAAACCAACTAACCAGCGAGCTAACCTCCTAACTAACATATCATGGCGTAACGAGATAAAAATAAGATGATTAAATTCTCTAATAAAAACGAGCAACGTTGTTCAGAACGTATCTCAATAAATCGCAAAGTAAACTTAGATATCCAAGCAGAAACCTACCCGGTGAAAATGGTTGATATATCACATTGCGGTATTGGAATTGTTAGCCCAAAAGTCTTGCAGGATAACACTCTATTAGAAATAGAATTTGATTTACCGGGTTACGAGCAAAACTCAAACATAAAAACTCAAGCACAAGTCATCCATTCCACCCCAATAAACCACAACTACTTAATAGGCCTAGCATTTATCAATTTAAATTTACACAGTCAGCTTGTGATTAAAGAATTTTCTAACTTTCATAACCGCTTTAATGCATAATTAGAGAGCTTTGTACCAGAGATGCCCGTGCAAAGCTCTCTAAAAAAAATTAAACTTTACTTAGCCACCTTAAATGAAAACCCCTATTTACAAAACAGAACGCAAAGCTTTACTGATTGGTAAAAATGCGACCGCAGAAGCGACGCTAGTCGATTTATCTATACATGAAGCCGGGGTCATTACCCCAAGGGGAGCAAAAGAAGGAACTGAACTTAAGTTACAATTTGAAATTCCCACCCAAGAAGAATTTACCACCTTAACGCTCAACACCATTGTGACTGACCGCCATAATGCAGAAGATAAAATTTATCTTAAACTAGAATTTGAACCCCTTAACTCAGCTGATAAAAACGCTTTAAAACAGTTCTTTGACTACAAGCAACGATTAATTAACATGGGTAAACGTCAATCAATAGATTAACGCTTAGATAGTTTTGCACCTGCACACAATTGCATAAGCATAGGCATAAGCAACAAATCAAAACTCTTCACTTTTAACGAGCGCCTTACTTCATCATTTTATTTAAATACCATTTGTTTAAATAGCATTTGTTTAATTAGTAGTGAATAAATAAAAAACCAATACTCTTTTTTCTTAGTATTGGCATACAACTCGCTTAGAATTTTACAATCAATTTTATAGCGACCTTTGCGGGTATTTAAAGCAAGGGAAAAGCCGGTAAATATTGTCTGTATAAGGCAAACATTGCATTTAAGCAGTTGCAATTAAGCAGTTAATATCTAGTTATTAGCAATTTGTTGCCAAACGAAAGTGCCCTTTGGGTAAAACGACAATCAGATGATGACTCGATTTAGCTAAACTTACTAAACTTTTTACTTGAAAACACGAAATAACAACCGGAAACACTAGTTTATAAAGATTCAACCTTCTGATATATGTGAATCATTAATTCACAAAAAAAGGAACTTACTATGCGCGACAACGGACACATTACTCAAAAAGAGTACGCTTTACCTCAAGATACGACCATTGTGTCTCGTACTGATTTACACGGCAATATTATCAGTGCTAATGAAGCGTTTATAAAGGCGAGTGGTTTTGAGTGGAGCGAATTAGTAGGTCAACCGCATAATGTTTTAAGACACCCAGATGTTCCTCCTGCGGTTTTTGAAGATTTTTGGAAAACACTAAAAGAAGGTAAACCTTGGTCTTAAACGGTAAAAAACCGTCGTAAAAATGGTGACCATTACTGGGTCATTGCCAATGCGACCCCCATTTTTGAGCATGGCGAAATCACCGGTTATATGTCGGTTAGAACGCCCGCAACACCCAACCAAATAACCGAAGCAGAGCAAGCTTATCGCTTAATTTCTGATGGCAAAATAAAACTCAAAAATGGTGTTCCTGAGTCTGTTGCAGACAAATTAAATCCTATTCTGCAAATAAACCAATTAAGCATTAATCTATTCCTATCCTCTCTACTACTTTTAAGCATTATCACTCTACAAGAATTTCCATCAATAACAGACTTAATTCCTAACGTTTTATTTTTATTAGTCAATATCGTATTTATAGCCCTCATTATCTTAAATAGCTGGTTAAACGAAAAACGATTAAACCTTATCTATAGAAGAATAACCGATATATCTGAAGGAAATTTTTGTGGTGAGGTGGATACTAGAGGAAAAAACCGAATCTCAAGAATATTTGCCCGAATAAAATCCATGCAAATAAAACTAGGTGCAGATTTAGATGATGTAAAAGCTTCGCTAGCTAACTCTCAACGTATAGAAAGCGCCTTAAAAGCAGCCTCATCAAACATTATGGTAGCCGACCGTTTCCGAAGCATTATTTTTATGAATGATTCGGTTACTGATATGCTAAAAAGCATTGAACCTGAACTCAAGAAAAACTTACCTAATTTTGATAGTGACAACCTTATACGTCAAAGCATTGATGTATTTAATATCTATCCAGAGCAGCAAGCAACAAGATTAGATGAGCTAACAGAGACATTCAACACCCGCATCGAATATGGAAACGCCACTGTCGATTTAATTATTGACCCTATTTTTGACGAAAATAACAATCGCATCGGTACGGTGGCCGAATGGAAAAACATGACTGAACAATTAGCGATTGAGGCCAATATTGAAGACATTATAACCAATGCATCAACGGGAGAATTATCAGGTCGTATTGATGATAGCCTCTTAACAGGGTTTGAAAAGAATATTTCAGTCTCAATTAACAACTTGCTTGACAGCATTACAAATATTTTTACACAAATTAATAACGTACTTTCAACCATGGCTGCTGGAGACTTAACGAAACGACTTGAGGGAAGCTATCGAGCAGAAGTTTTAGCGATGCAAACGGCAACCAATAACGCGGTTGGCAATTTGAGTTTAACGCTGAGTCAGGTAAATAACGGTGCGCAAGCAATTGATGGTATGGCTAGAGAAGTTGCCGTGGCAAGTGAAGATTTATCTCAAAGAACGCAAGAGCAAGCCGCATCACTAGAACAAACCGCCGCAAGTATGGAAGAACTCACCGCGACGCTTCAGCACTCAACTGATAATTCGGGTACAGCCTATAAAATCGCTAATTCAACGGCATCAGAAGCGGAAAGCGGTATTGTGGTTATGACCAAAACCTTAGATGCTATGAATGGTATCTCTGAACTAAGTAAAAAAATCGGAGAAATTACCTCTGTAATAGATAGCATTGCCTTTCAAACCAATCTATTAGCGCTTAATGCCGCTGTTGAAGCGGCAAGAGCGGGTGAACATGGAAGAGGCTTTGCGGTTGTTGCCGGTGAAGTCCGAAATCTAGCCGGTAAATCGGCTGAAGCAGCTAAAGATATTTCAGACTTAATCAGTTCAACAATTAACCAAATTAACAACGGAACGGAACTGGTTGAGCAAACTAACAGTGTTTTTGAACACATGGTCACCAGCATTAAAGAGGTAGAAACGCTGGTATCCCAAGTATCAACAACCGCACATGAACAGTCAGAGGGGATTAAACAGGTAAATATTGCCGTAGGTCAATTAGACGAACTGACCCAACAGAATGCCGCCTTGGTTGAAGAACTCTCTGCAACCTCAGGCAATATGAGTGAGGAGTCCGCAAACCAAGCAGAGTTTATTAGCCACTTTAAATTCAATGAAAATACAAGCGGCCTCTCATTAAACGTGGATTTTACAGATGCAAAACTTAAACACAACGCTTGGAATGCAATACTAGAACAATTTTTATCAGGTCAAGCAACCGACCTTAATAGTCAAACGGCAAGAAAGCCAGACGCTTGTGGATTAGGTATTTGGATTTATGGAGAAGGTCAAAAATTCATGAACTTAAACGGCATGCAAAAGCTGGAACAATTACACTCAGAGTTCCATAACACCATAGGTCGTGTCATAGATGCCAAAGACGTGGGAGATATGAACTTAGCCAAGCAAGAAAAAGACAAAGTTCAAACTTTATCTCAACAAATCATGAGTCAAATTGATGTCGTAAATGAAGAATTGGCTAGCCAAAAAAACCAAAAAAAAGCAGCACATACCGCTAAACCAGCGGCTATGACTCATAAAAAAGCACCAACATTGGCGGCGCCTCAAAAACCAGTAACCACTCAAAGCAACTCAACTAGCGATGAATGGGCTGAATTTTAACAACCTACCCAACCTACCAGGCCTGGTTGTTTAAACTTAAACAACCAAAAGCTTTGCGCTAAATCAAAAACAGATATTTTGATTTGGTACAAGCAAATTACCTAAACCTTTCAATGAAAAATTGACCTTTTTAGTTGCTAGGTTTCTATGCTCTAACTGAACGGTGACGGCCTTACCTTGCTGTAACTGCTTTAACAAAACTCTGTAACTGTTTTGTAAATCTTTAAAAGAACTTCCCTTTTGAGTCACAAGCTCTAAACGAATTTTATTTGAAAACTCATCGGCATTATCAACAACCTTAATAATCCCTTGTAACTTCTGTTTAAGTATTACACCGTCAATAGCAAGAGTAACAGTTAATAATTTAGGCGTTTCACTCATAATTTCATCGTCAAATAAAATGACCTGTATTAAAGGCATTGGCGATTGCATTGAACAGGTAATACCAAAAAACTCACGCTTGTCTGGCGCTTTAGTAAATAGCTCTAATGCATCGACCGAACCTTGAACATCCTTATATAAACTTAGATGATAATCTTGATTCACTTTACTTTCTGCAGAAGCTACCAGGCCTGGTAAGAATAAAAGCACACTGAATACAAATACATAAAATCGACTAATTAATCGGTTTGAACAAATTGAAACAGGGGAATGAAACATTAAGAAAGACCTTTGCACCCAAGGGCATAAAAACAAGTTTGGCACGAGTTTGGGATGTAAGAAAAAAGTGAAAAAATTGTTTAGATTTAGCTTAAAAATAGAGAATTATAGCCTTTTTTAACCCTTCATCGACTCTTGCTGACAATATCACCATATAAATATAAAATTATCACATAAACCATAATTTTACTTTTACTTTTATTAAAGCGAGATATTCTCTATTTGTCCACTTGCAAAGAATTCCTAATCAAGAATTTACGGTAGCCAAAACAGCAAACAATAATCCTAATAAACTTAAAATAAAGACGGCGCCAGCGGAAATATCCTTGACTCGTTTGATTTCAGGATGCAACCCTGGGTGTAGGTGATCTATCAGTATTTCTATCGCCGTGTTGAAAAGTTCTGCGGCCAGAACCAATGCAATAATAATGATTAGCAGAACCCACCAAATGACAGTCACATCAAGCCAACTGAAATAAGCGATTGCAAGTATTCCCAAAAGGATTTGAGTTCTGAAGCTAGATTCACTTTTGAATGCTTCTTTAATCCCATTCAGTGCAAACCCAAATCTTTTAATCAAATTTTGATTTTTCATCTAACTTCTCATATGTTTTAGTTGATCTTGATACAGGCTGTATTCGCCAAAAGCCTCATATCCAAGCCATGCTAAGCAAAACAAGATGCCCAAAATAATGATCTTCCAACCCTGTTGCTGAGTAACCATTGCGGTATTTTTATCTCGCATTTTTTGCCATAAATAAACGCCAAATCCAAGGGTGACAGAAAGTCCTCCCACAAGAAGACCACCGATAACATCACTCAAATAATGAACGCCTAAATACATCCTACTCAACAGAATTAAGCTAACGATGACAATCGTTGCAACAAAAAATATTACCCGATTGAATTTCTTTTTAGATTCCAATATAAACATCAATCCGACAAAACCATAAAGTGAAACGGCAATCGTTGAGTGCCCAGATGGAAAGCTGAACGAGTGCATCGGGAATAGAGATTCTTCAGGTCTAGGTCTGGCAATGAAATCTTTACCCACATAAACAAGAAGTAGACTGGTCGCTACCGACACAATCAAAGGTGATACCCATATCGTAAACCTGGTCCAAAACAAACCTATAACAGTCAAAATAAAGCCCCAGGCGACCATTAAGGCCTGCCCTAGAAAAGTAAACACTAAGAAAAATTCGACTAAGGTATGGGTTCTTCTTATTTCAAAATAATTAGCAATACGGTAATCTAAATTTACAATCCAATCGGTTGTTACAACATCTTCAGTTAATCCTGCAAGATTTAATGAAATATAACCACAAATCAATAACAAAATGGAAAGCGGTAAACCACTAAATTGATCTTTTCTGACGCGGTTTTTTAGCCATGCGGAAAACATATTTCTCTTTAGATTAATCATGACTGTCAAAAATCGCTTCTGCCATAAACTTATTATTGGTCACGGTTAGCTGCAACTCGGAACCGTGCACATTAAATATCGCTTTTACCAATGAAAGCCCTAGACCATTTCCTTCACTGGAACGCGCATTATCTAAGCGAACAAAAGGTTTGGTAATTTCTTTAAGTTGTTCTTTTGTCAATGCAATGCCAGTATTCTCAATTGCTAGAGAAGTCCGTCCTCTATTTTTCATAACCGAGAAATAAATACTCTCACCTGAATGAGTGTATTGGAGAGCATTTTCAAATAAGTTAATCATCGCTTGTGCAAGTAGCTGCCTATCTCCATCCAAAAAAATGCCATCTTGAATTTGGCTTTGCCATTGAATGTTTTTATCACCTGCCATTTCTGAATAAACAAAGCTTAAATCATTACTTAAGGCAGATAAATCGACCTTAGAGAAGTTCTTTTTTGGATTGGATGCTTCTAAACGTCCCAGCTGAAGGAGTGCATTAAATGTTTTGTTAAGATTTTCTAGCTCTTTTAAAGAAGATTCCAAATCTTCAGAAGAGATTGTTTCCTGAGCCTGAAGCCCTTCAAGCTGAGCTTGAACACGAGTCAAAGGTTTTCTTAAATCATGAGCTATATTTTGGCTGACTTGCTTATTATCATTCATAAGGCGTTCAATCGTCTCTAGCATCCTGTTCAAATGGATACCAAGTTCATCAAACTCATCTGTGTTAGCGTGTGTATCCAACTCAACTCTTTGGTGAAGTTCTCCACTCTCAACACTTCTCGCAGTATTATTGATACGCTCAATTTTCTTTAGAATCGTTCGACCTTGCATCCAACCAAGAAATAATGAAATTAATGTGACAGCTGTCACCAAAAAAATCATCATAAACATGGTGAAATCATTTAATTGCTCTGTAGAATCAATACTTTGCGTTATCAGGAGTTTTGAACCATCAGAATATTCAGTCGCAATTGTAGGCCACAGACCTTCGTCCATATCAATCCAGTCTTCTGGCAAGTCTTTTTCTTCAAATAAAATATTGCTCACCTTGTCATTAGTTTTAGCTTCATCTGGCCAATGACGCAAGGTGCCTGCTAGAATGTTGTTGTCTTTTGACTGGTAGAGATAGTATCGATGACTGTGCCCTCTGGATTCATTCTCGATAGCCAAACGATCAAGAGTCTGAATTAACCCTTTTTCCCCTTGCTGGCTTTCAACACGGTTCAGCTGTTGTAAGCTGTACTTCAAATCTGAACTAATTTGCACTAATACAAAGTGACTGACCAACCAATACAAAACCAGCATCGCAACCATTGTTAACAGGCTCAACAAAATCGATTGACGAATAGCCAAGCGCATTGCCAGCGTTCTCATTGAGTCCGGCAAGTATTTAGAAATAAAGTTTATCAACACAATTTACTCTATTGATGATAAGTCTTCAGCAAAGACATAGCCTTTACCTCTTATCGTATGAATTAAAGCCTTAGAAAAGGGTTTGTCTAGCTTGGTTCTTAATCTGGAGATTTGCGTGTCAATTAAGTTTGAGTCGGTTTCAAAATGAAAATCCCATACTTTTTCAAGTAACATCTTACGGGTCATCACTTGGTTTGGATGCCTTAAAAAGTATTCAAGCAGTTTTCTTTCTTGCGGTTGGAGCTGCACTCTAACATCATCTCTGAAAACTTTACCATTAATAGTGTTTAACTTCACTCCGAACGCAACCATCCATTCTTTATCACTTTTTTGAACACTATGGTTACGTTTGTAAAGAGCATTTAAGCGGGCTATCAGTTCGCTTAAAGCATAAGGCTTGACCAAATAATCATCACCACCCGCTTCAAGTCCTTCAACGCGTTCATCGACTTCGCCTAGCGCACTCAAAATCAAAACGGGAGTCGCAATCCCTTGATTGCGGATTTTTCCGAGCGCTTCAATGCCATCCATTTTCGGCATCATTCTATCCATGATAATAACTTCAAAATTATTTTCTGAAATTGCCGCAAGTGCCTTTTCGCCATCGCGGGCAATTTGAGTTGTCATGCCATGCGCCTGTAAGGATTTTGATAGTGTTGTCGCTGCTGTCGGGTCATCTTCGACAATGAGTATTTTCATTTTTATGCTCCAGATTTAACTCTCTCTAAAAGTAGAGGATTTTTCATAAATATCAAGCAAATCCAGATAATTCTTTCCAAATGGTAATAAACCACCTTAATCTTTCTAAATGGTAATTATGTCAAATTTGCATCTTTTATAGAATATCAAGTGTCAAAACAACAACCCGGAATTATGGGTTACAAGTTACAAAGCATTCATAAAAAAGAGGTAATCATTATGAAACGTTCAAATAAAAAATATTCTTTATTATTAGGTTTAGTTTTATCTAGTGGATTGGCATTTAGCAATATGAGTTATGCAGACGACAATCAAGTGTTTAATGGTATCCCAATTCAAGGCGCATTAAGCAGTTTACAAATGACGCAATTGACGGCTCAAAGTGATGAAGAAAACGATGATGAGTTGCAAGGCCAAATCAAACTCAGTTGGTTACAATCTTTTCAAGATAATACGCAATTAGCACAGATTACGCTCGAACAAGCGGTTACGCTGGGGAATAAAACAGGGTTAGGAAAAGTCATTGAAGCCAAACTTGACGAAGATGAAGATTTCTTAGTCTGGGAGATGAAGCTAATCGGCAATCATGGAAATTTAATGGAATTGACATTAGATGCCGGCAATGGCAATGCATTAAAGCTTGACGTTGAAGACCAAGACGACGAAGATTAATTTTTAACACTACCTTAACAGCTAGTTTTGCACAAGTTGTGTTTTGACAAGTAAACCTTGTTAACATTAGATTTATCTTGTGCAAACACTTCTATGAGTATTGCCATGAAAATAAATAGACCATTTGCCAAAAAACACGGATTGCCAATCGTATTTTTGGTTTCATTGCTAAGTGGGTGTACAACCTATCAGGCAAAGCCCCTTAATGATGATATTACTTTACCCCAAGTCGTTACACTGCTAAAGGGAAGTGATGATAAAAATGTCTCTTCATCCTTAAACTTGGATGCATATCAAGTGGCTACAATCGTTCTGTTAAACAATAGAGATTTAAAACTCAAGCGGACTCAACTTTATGTTAGTGAAGCTCAGCTTATTAACGCTAAATTATTTGCTGATCCTCAACTGTCTGCAAATTTCGATCAACCCACCTCTAGTGGATCAGGCCTGGTCAACGCATGGGGTGTCGGGCTAAGCTATGATGTCATGTCTTTGCTAACTCATAATACTCAAGTGAAAAGTGCAAAATACCAAGTTAAGCAAGCCAAACTAGAGTTGGAGTGGCAAGAATGGCAGGCAGTCCAACAATCCAGAATATTATTTCTGAAGAGTTTTTCAGAGCTACAAAAGCTAAATTTACTTGCCGATAGTTTGAAGCTTTATCAACAACGTTATCAGCGTTCAGAAAAAGCGATGAACCAAGGCAATGCAACATTAGAAACGGTAAGCACCGATTTAACCAGTTTAGTTGATTTAACCAGTCAAATTAACCAGATCTCACAAATTCACACTCAGACTCAACAAGCATTGTCTGAATTGATGGGCTTAGATTCGCGCATCATCGTTAACTTAACACCACCAAACTCATCAAAACCTATAGATTTGCAGGCTCTTGAGGTTGCATTGAAAAAATTACCATCAAAAAGACCTGATTTGTTGGCCCTTAAAGCGGGTTATCAGTCTCAAGAAATGAAAGTCTCGCAAGCTGTTTTAAATCAATTTCCTTCCATCAATATCGGTTTTAATCATGCCAGTGATACAGGCAGTGTCCTGACTAATGGGTTGAGCATGAGTATTAATTTGCCCATATTTAATGGAAATAAGGGTGTGATTGCGCAACAACGGGCAACACGAGAACAATTAAGAATGGCTTATGACAATCGTCTTAAACAGTCTGCCAATCAAGTACATAATCTGATGAAAAAACGAGGTCTATTAAATAAGCGTTTAACCAGCTTGAACTTATATTTGCCAAAATTACAAACTTTAGTCAATCAGGCAAAACCTGCATACAATGACGGGAATTTGGATGCTCTTGTTTACATCAACTTAGAAAATAGTTGGATACAAAAGCAACTGGAAAGACTGAATATTCAAGAGCAAATTTCACTCAATGAGATTGCATTAGACACTTTGCTAGCAATTCCTTTTAAAAACACATCGGGAGAAAACAAATGAATAAATGGTTAGGTTCTCAACTGGTTATATTAATGGCACTAACGAACACATGTTTTGCCGATGCAGCAGTACCTGAAATACAGGTAGTTGCAACAGTTAAAACCACACCGGTCGTGCAAAAGGTGATTCAACAAAATGTTATAGCTTATGGCACTATTCTCCCAGATGCTGATCAGATAAACACCTTGTCTATGCCGCATGCAGGTATGGTTGAGAAGGTTTGGGTTAGACCTGGTCAAAAAGTAAAAAAAGGTGACCTGCTATTTTCTTTAAATGTATCGCCTGGTGAAAAAATGACCTATCTCCAAGCCCAAGCTTCGGTTGAGTTTGCCAAAAAAGACTTAAAAAGACAGGAAAAGTTATTGCTGCAACATTTGGCAACCAAGTCTCAGGTTAATTCTGCCAAGAAAACTTTACAAGATGCTCAAATACATTTAGACAGCCTGAAAAAACAAGGTTTGGGAAAAAATTTACAGCATTTTATTTCACCTCAGGATGGCATAGTCACTCAAGTAAATGTGCAAGCAGGTCAAAGAGTTCAAGCGGATACCAGTGCCCTTCAAATTGCAAGTGATCAACAATTTGTTGTACGACTTGGCGTGGAATCGGAAGACCTTCGACGATTAGCCGTTGGCCAAACAGTAAAAATCCAATCAGTTTTTGATTTGGATAAGCCCTTCTTCTCTAAAATCTCGCAAATTCATGCCATGCTAAACCCAACCACTCATCTAGTCGATATTATCGTACCGATTCCACCAGAGCAGACTGCTCATTATGTACTTGGAAGTCGATTGAAAGGTGAAATATTATTGGAGTCTCATTCTTCATTAATCGTTCCCAGAAGTACAATTCTCACTGATAGCAAAGGCAGCTATGTTTTTAGTGTTAAAAATGGCGAGGCACAAAAAATTAGCGTTAACATAGGTCAAAGTACTCATCAATGGATTGAGGTGACACAAGGCTTAAAACCTGGCGATAAAGTCGCCTTCCAAGGTAACTATGAACTGGAAACAGGCATGAAAGTTCAAGAGGAGGCAAAATAATGAATTTTGCACATTGGGTTTCTGCTCATAGACGCTCTATTTTGTTTCTGTTTGCTATTTTGGTAATCGCTGGGGCGTTTAGCCTATTTAAAATGCCACAAGGTATGTTCCCAAATATAAATTTCCCTAGAATCAGTGTAGCCATTGAAACAGGTGATCAACCTGCAGATCAAATGGTGATTGATGTCACTAGAAAGCTTGAACAAGCTCTAAGACCTATCCCTGGTGTGCAATCCATCCGCTCGACTACCAGCAGAGGGAGTGCCGAAACTTCTATCAATTTTAAGTGGGGGCAAAACATGCAACAGGTCTTGTTGCAGGTCGAATCAGCTGTTAATCAGGTTTTACCAAACCTTCCACCTGGTACCACCTTTACTGTCCGAAGGATGGATCCAACGGTCTTTCCAGTAATCGCCTATAGTTTAACTTCAAAAAAACTTAGTCAAATCGAAACTAGAGATATTGCACAACAGGAACTGATTCCGCTTTTATCGTCAATTGACGGGGTTACAAAAATCAAAATAATGGGCGGCGATACTGAAGAGTATCGCGTTGATGTTAATCCCTCCAAATTGAATGCTTTTGGAATGGCATTTAGTGATGTTGTAAAAGCATTATCAGCGGCAAATGTGCTTCAAGCTGTTGGGCGCTTAGAAGATCACTACAAGCTTTACTTAACACTATCAGACACGCGTTTGCAAAACTTAGAGTCGCTTGAAAATACCGTTATCAAGTCTGGCAACAATGGATTTGTGCGTTTGGCAGATATAGCGAATATACATAAAGACATCAAACCGAGTTGGTTAAAAACCTCTGCCAATGGCGAGCCAGCAACGTTTTTATTGGTTTACCAACAACCAAAAAGCAATGCCGTTAACATTTCTCATGAAATAGAAAAACGTCTTTCAGGCTATCAGAATAAGTTACCTCCCTCTTTACATATCTCTAAATGGTATGATCAAAGTGAACTGGTCGTTTCGTCTTCAAAATCTGTGACAGATGCCATACTTATTGGTGTCGTGTTAGCAGCGTTTATTTTGATGGTGTTTTTGAGAAACATCAAAGTGGCTATGATTGCGCTTCTAATGGTACCTGCGTCATTAGCGATCACATCATTGCTTCTTTATTTATTAGGAGCGAGTTTCAATATCATGACACTAGGAGGTATGGCTGCTGCGGTTGGACTAATTGTGGATGATGGTATTGTCATGATTGAACACCTAGTGAAAAGAATTCGACAAAAAAATGAGGCTAACGAACCATTGGCTTTTCGTTTAAGAGAGGCTGCGGTTGAGTTTACAAAGCCCTTGGCAGGATCCTCAGCAGCAACCATCATTATTTTTATTCCGCTAGCATTTTTAGCGGGCGTAACAGGAGCTTTTTTTCAAGCTCTTTCTATCACTATGGCGACAGCATTGCTCTCCTCGTTTCTTATGGCATGGCTTGCGGTCCCCTTGCTAGCTGAACATTTATTGCGCGAAAAAGATGCCAATATTGAAGATTCAGGTCGTATATTTACCTTTGTACAAAATCAATATCATACCATTATGCATAAACTGTTTGCTAAGCCTGCTTGGCTGCTTGCGGGTTTAATTCCGCTTATTTTGCTTGGCGGCTATTCCTATAAACAGGTTGGGAGTGGTTTTATGCCACATATGGATGAAGGCGGATTTATATTGGATTATGTACAACAGCCCGGCACCTCTCTTACCGAAGGCGATCGTGTGGTAAATCAAATTGAAAAAATCATTGTCAATAACCCCGCGGTAGACACCTACTCATCAAGATTAGGGGGGCAGTTGGGAGGCGGAATTACTGAATCTAACCAAGGCGATATGTTCATCAAACTAAAACCTTTTCCAAGACCTCCAATTGACCAAGTGATGTCTGAGATTAGAAATCAAATTGCTGCTAAGGTACCTGGGGTTGAAGTTGAAACGGCGCTATTAATGGAAGATGTAATTGGTGATTTAACGGCTGTTCCTCAACCCATTGAAATCAAATTATATGGGGATAATTTTAAAAGCTTAATCCAAACTGCTGACAAAGTTGCAAAAGCTATTGCTTCGGTCAAAGGCGTGGTGGAGATTAAAAATGGGGTTGTTCAAGCAGGTGATGCCATTACCGTCAAGGTAGATCGAGACAAAGCTGCAATAGAAGGAATGAGCCCAGAAAATATCACTACTCAAATAAATCAATGGTTAACGGGTATTGTGACGACGAAAATTCAAAAAGGTATCAAAATGATTGGCGTGAGAGTCTGGACGCCAAAATCATCACGACAAACTATTGAGGACATTGCAAAACTCACCATCAGAGCACCAGATGGTCATTTGTTCCCGTTGAGTCGAGTTGCCAGTATAAAAGCAGAAACAGGCCAGCCGCAAATCACTAGAGAAAATCTTAAAAAAATGATTGCGGTGACCGCAAGAATCGAAGGACGCGACATGGGGTCTACCATTTCAGATATCAAACAGGTGCTTAAACAACCCAACTTGCTACCTCACAATATTTACTATGAATTAGGTGGACTTTATAAACAACAACAGATCGCTTTTAAAGGATTAATAGCGGTTTTTATCGCGGCAATCGCCTTGATCTTTTTGCTGCTTTTATTCTTGTATGAAGATTTTGCAGCGGCGATAGCAATTCTTTGTGCTCCACTGTTGGCAACCGGGATGGTTTTTACTGGGTTATGGGTAACCTCAATGGAATTGAATATAACTGCCATGATGGGCATGACGATGATTATCGGTATCGTGACCGAAGTATCTATCTTCTACTTCTCAGAATATCAAGCACTCTTGAAGCAAAACTTCTCCATTCAGCAGGCTATTGTTCAAGCGGGAATGAATAGAATGAGACCGATTGTGATGACGACTTTTGCCGCAATCCTAGCATTACTTCCGCTTGCTATTGCGCTTGGACAAGGCTCTGAAATGCAGCAACCTTTAGCGATTGCAATTATTTCTGGCTTGATGATACAAATTCCCTTAGTCCTCATTATGATGCCGATTATCTACAAAGTTCTCCATAGAAAAAACCTTACCAAATCGTAATAATGTCTATGCTATGTTTTTCCTAAACTAGGTATGATTTTTTTTTAGGAGGAAAAACATGGATCAACAACTAAAACAATTTTTACTGCGTGTACCGGAAGTAACACTTCTGTTTTGGGTTGTCAAAACCCTATCAACGACGGTTGGCGAAACTGGTGCAGATTATATGGCGTTTGACTTAGGTCTAGGGATGCCTTTGGTGGCTATTATTATGACCGGCGTAATGGCTTTATTTTTGTATGTTCAATTTTCTAAGTTCAAAACTTATGTGCCCGCTGTGTATTGGACAATTGTGGTGTTGATGAGTATCAATGGTACCCTGATTACGGATATATTGGTCGATAATTATGGCGTCAGCTTAGAAACACTTTCAATTGTGTTTACCCTGGCGATGTTGGCTGGTTTTGGTTTGTGGTACAAAAATGAAAAAACACTTAGCATTCACTCCATAGATACAGGCAAACGAGAAGCTTACTACTGGGTAGTGATACTTTTAGCCTTTGCTCTTGGAACTGGTGTGGGTGATTTGCTTTCTGAATCTTTAGCGCTTGGTTATGCAACCGCTTTGGCTATTTTTGGCGGCGCTATCGCCATTATTGCAATTGGGTATTTTTTCTTTGGATTAAATACCGTATTAGCTTTTTGGCTAGCTTATGTGTTAACTCGCCCACTGGGAGCATCATTGGGTGATTTTATGATTCAGCCGATTTCTGATGGTGGTTTAGGTATTGGGGGAATGAGTGTTAACTTGGTATTTTTAGCATCTATTGTGTTAATTGTTTTGCTCATGAGCATTAGAGTAAAAAATGAAGTCGTGACTCGTACAGAATAGTTCAAACTTATTTTTCAGTGAATTGCCACTATTCGATTGGAATCTTTGTATCATTAGTACTTAGATGATGAATTGTATCAATCACCTATACTTAAATAATTATAATTTTATAGTGATATGATCTCTTGCAAAGGTCTCATGTTATTTAAACTTCAGCTAAATCGCCTTTGTCTTCTAACCAAATTTTGCGGTCTGCGGCACGTTTTTTAGCGAGTAGCTTATCCATAACTTCGGTGACATCATCGGTATTATTTAACTGTAACTGAACCAATCGCCTAGTTTCGGGCAGCATGGTGGTTTCTCTAAGCTGTAAAGGGTTCATCTCACCCAAACCTTTGAATCGAGTCACGGAAACTTTACCCGTCATTTTTTCAGCCTGAATGCGATCTAAAATGCCTTGGCGTTCGGGTTCATCTAAAGCATAAAAGACTTTTTTACCCACATCTACTCGGTATAAAGGTGGCATAGCAACATAAATATGCCCTTCAGACACCAAGCTTGCAAAGTGACGAACAAACAAGGCACAAATCAAGGTGGCTATGTGTAGACCATCCGAATCGGCATCAGCCAAAATACAGATTTTACCGTAACGTAAACCACTCAAATCTTCAGAACCTGGGTCAACGCCAATCGCTACACTAATATCATGAATTTCTTGTGATGCTAAAACCTGCCCTGATTCGACTTCCCAAGTATTTAGAATTTTTCCGCGTAACGGCATAATGGCTTGAAAGTTTTTATCACGAGCCTGTTTTGCAGAACCACCAGCCGAATCACCCTCAACCAAAAAGAGTTCGGTTCGCGTTAAATCATTTTCTGTACAGTCCGCTAATTTACCTGGCAGGGCGGGACCAGAGGTAATTTTTTTACGTGTGACTTTTTTTGCTTTTTTACTACGATTAGAGGCATTATTAATGACCATTTCGGCAATTTTTTCAGCCACCTCGGTATGTTGGTTTAACCACAGACTTAGGGCATCTTTAACCACACCAGAAATGAACGGCACGCACTCTCGAGAGGATAAACGTTCTTTAGTTTGTCCGGCAAACTGAGGTTCTCTTAATTTAGCTGAGAGGACAAATGCAACATTTAACCACGCATCTTCAGGTGTGATTTTGACACCGCGAGGAATTAAATTACGAAACTCACAAAACTCTCTAATGGCATCTGTTGCCCCCGCTCGTAGTCCATTTACATGGGTACCACCTTGAGGGGTAGGAATTAGGTTTACATAACTTTCCATCAGGTTTTCATTGGGTTCAACTAACCAGGTAATCGCCCATTCTACGGCTTCGTTTTCTGTGGCACTGCTACCAATAAACCCTTCAATCGGTACTCTATCTTGACCATCTAAGGCGTCATTTAGGTAATCTTTTAAACCATTTTCATAAAACCATTCTTGAGTTTCATTTGTCACTTCATCGGTAAAGGTAATTTTTAAACCGGGGCTTAATACCGCTTTAGCACGCAATAAATGGGTTAATCGCCCTAAAGCGTATTTAGGTGAATCAAAAAATGTGGCATCTGGCCAAAAACGTACAAAAGTCCCGGTGTTTTTCTTGCCAACTTTACCAGTGACATTTAATGGTTCAAGTAAGTCTCCATTGGCAAAACTAATGGTATGTAATTTGGCATCACGTTTAATTTCAATTTCTACTTTTTTAGACAGAGCATTAACAACTGAAATCCCTACCCCATGTAAACCACCTGAAAACTGATAGGCTTTATTTGAAAACTTTCCCCCCGCATGTAATCGAGTCATAATAACTTCAACACCCGGAACGCCTTCTTCTGGGTGAATATCGACCGGCATTCCACGACCATTATCTTGAATACTCATAGAGCCATCTTTGTAATGGGTTACGTTTATTTCATTTGCAAAACCAGCAATGGCTTCATCCACACTGTTATCAATAACTTCTTGGGCTAAGTGATTAGGGCGTGTGGTATCGGTGTACATTCCTGGGCGTTTACGAACAGGATCTAACCCGGTTAAGACTTCAATTTCAGATGCGTTGTAGTTTTCGCTCACAGAAAATTTCCTAGTGATAAAATGGAGAACAAGTAACTATTTAATTCAAAGAGACCTTTGCAAGAGAGTATGCGCGAGTAAAAATGGTTCTAGGTGCCCCTTGAGGGTAAAAATTCACCCGATTTTTGTTGGAAAACTTGCGAATAGCTAGCTATTCCCTGCGTTTTCCGCCGCAATCAGGCAAATTTTACCTCATTTTTCTTTCGCACCTATCTCGTGCAAAGGTCTCTCAAAATGATATCACATTATTATGCCAAATCGAGACTACCAACAAGAACGTCGTGAATACGTCTACACCGAGCTTTTAAGAAATGACTTGTTAAGTGACCCTTTTACGCAATTTACTCAATGGATGGATCAAGCATTAACTAATCAAATCATTGACCCAACCGCCATGTCAGTCAGTACAGTCGATAACAATGGACAACCGCATAGCCGGGTTGTTTTATTAAAAGAGACTAACGAGCAAGGCTTTGTATTTTATACCCATTATGACAGCCATAAAGGTCAACAAATTGCACAAAATGCCAAAGCGGCACTGTTGTTTTTTTGGCCGCAAATGGATCGTCAAATTCGTATAGAAGGCAACCTTGAGAAGATTTCAGAACAACAGTCTGATGACTATTTTCATTCTCGCCCGCGCGATAGTCAATTAGCCGCGGCAAGTTCACAACAAAGTTCGGTCGTAACGGGGCGTAAAATGCTTGAACAAAACTATGCCATTGAAGCCGAACGATATGAACATATTGAAGTAAAACGACCTGATCATTGGGGTGGTTATCGATTAATACCTAATCATTTTGAGTTCTGGCAAGGCCGCCCTAACCGTATGCATGATCGTTTTATCTTTGAAAAAGACACCAACAAAAGTCATCAGGCCTGGTCAATTAGTCGTTTAGCCCCTTAAATAGAAGAGACCTTTGCGCGAGATTATGCACGAGTAAAAATGCTAAAAGAAAATACCGCAATTAAGATTGACCATAGTTGGTTACCTTACCTTGAGCCAGAGTTTAATAAACCTTATATGCAACAACTTAAGGCTTTTTTAGTATCTGAAAAGCAATTAGGTAAACAGATTTTACCTAAAGAAAATGATTGGTTTAGTGGTTTAAATAGTACGCCGTTGGATAAGGTTAAGGTGGTTATTTTAGGACAAGATCCTTATCCAACGCCTGGACATGCTCATGGTTTATGCTTTTCTGTGCAGCCCAATGTAAAGCCTTTGCCTAAATCTTTACTTAATATAAACAAAGAACTTGAAACAGATTTAGGGGTGAATAATCAACATACCGGCTATTTACAACCCTGGGCTGAACAAGGCGTTTTACTGATTAATGCGGTATTAACCGTTGAAGCGGGTCAAGCAAACTCTCATCAAAATAAAGGTTGGGAAAAATTTATCGATACCATTATTGCCACCCTTAATGAACACACTGCAAATACTGTGTTTATTTTATGGGGAGCCTACGCACAGAAAAAAGGAAAAATGATTAATCGCCAAAAACATTTAGTGATTGAAAGCCCTCATCCGTCGCCTCTATCCGCCTATCGTGGTTTCTTTGGAAGCAAACCTTTTTCTAAAACCAATCAATATCTACAACAGCATCATAAATCTCCTATCAATTGGCAGTTATAGGCATACTCATTGCTTTAATGCAAAACACAAATAAAAAACGCTTAATTGAAGACTGAAAAGTCATATATTGCCATAAGAGCTAACCTACAATAGCTTCAGTGTCTTCTTTTTTAGCAAAAGGGTTCTTTGGAATTTTAATGAAACGTAAACCGCTGTTTTTAGGTCTATTGGGCTTAACTCTATTAGTTATGCTCTTAATGCCTATGGTTTTTTATTGGGTAGAAACAGGGCCATATTATGGCCGTGAAGAGAATAACCCGGCTCCTGGATTTACCTTATTAGATACACAGAACCAGCCCCACCGCTTAGCGGAGCATAGAGGTAAGTTTACGTTTTTATATTTTGGCTATTTGAACTGCGACAAAGTTTGTCATAACCAAGTTGGTGTCATGTTTAATATTAACCACCAAACGGACAACACCGATTTAGATTTTATTTTTGTCACGATGGATCCAAAACGAGATACCAATGAAATGCTAAATGATTATTTTAATCAATTTGGTAAAAACTTTTTTGCACTAACCGCAACTAGCATGCAAGAAATACAAAAAGTAGCCAGCTCCTACAAAGCCTACTTTTTTGCTGATGGCAGTACCGAAAAAGGCAAAGATTATGAGATTTCTCATCCAGGAAATATCTTTTTAATTGACCCGGATGGACAGATTAGAATGGTTTATCAAAATACTTATTTACGTTATGACAAAGTCATTGAAGATTTAAATCTACTTAGAGCGCAGTATGCAGAAAAATCGTAAACCGCACGTTTACAACATTAACTTAAACTTAACTTAACCTAAACTTAAACTTAAAAAAAGCCATTTAAAAGGCGTTTTAAAAATTAACTTTGGAGATTTCCATGAGTCAAGCTAAAGACCCTGCTCTACTCTCAGCAGATAAAAAGATGCTGTTTATACTTCTTGCTCACATCCCTTTTGTGGCTCTATTAGCACCTATCAATTATGACACTTTTAGCTTTGCTATACCTATGACCGTTGTCATTGCTGCTTTAACGTTGCTAAGTTACTTTACCCTAAGAGGCACTAGAGGTTTTGGTATTCTTAGCGGTGTTTTTATAATGCTCTATTCTGCAACCCTTATTCAAACCGAAATGGGACGCATAGAGATGCACTTTCATATCTTTGTTGGGCTAGCCTTCTTGCTGCTTTATAAAGACTGGTTAGTCGTTGTCGTTGCTGCGGCTGTTGGCGCTGTACACCATTTATTGCTTACTTATTTACAACTTAACCAAGTTGAAATAGGGGGTATGCCACTGCTGTCCCACTTAATTTCTCACCAAGCCTAAACTCATTTGGGGCCTCACGTTTTCTACATTAGGTGGTGGCTTCAAAAGTTCTATTAACGGCCTTCTAATAAATAGATTCATTTGTAGTAATCTTAAAATCTGCTGAAAACTCTTTTTCGATCCTGATTGAAACTTAAGAAAAGCGATAATCAAATAAACACATAATGCGGCCATGATTTGAGTCATTACCGCATTTTTAGAGTTACCTAAAAAAGCTTTGATTTTTAGATTTTGTTTGATCCATTTAAAGAAGAGTTCTACCTGCCAACGCTCTTTATATATATCTGCAATTGTCTGAGCTGACCAGTTCATTTGATTGGTAATAAACTGATAATCTTTTTGCGTGACGGGGTCGTAATAATTCACTAAGCGAATAGCGGGTAAGTTTTCTCTAAGGGATTTCTGTCCAGTGTATTCAATGATCTGATCAGAAATAATGTTTAAGTTTTTTGTCGTCGGTAACGTTTTTACAACTTTATACTTTGCATTGCCTCGGATTCTTGTTACCCATACCAACCCTTTTGAACTCAAGGCTTTGTGCCAGCTGAAGTTGTTATAACCTTTGTCAAAAACGAGTACACTTCCCTTTGGAAACTTCCATAAATCAACTTGTTTCATTTCAGACTCTTTGGCTCCTGTTAAGGATGCAAAAGCTGGGATAAGGCCATCATGATCAAGTCCAATATGCAGTTTCATGGCTGATTTTTTCTTATTGTAATCCGCCCATGGAAAAAGCTTCATGGAAAGATCAATAAGAGAACCATCCAACGAGAATAGCTTTGATTTGAATCTGAAATTATGTTTTGGTGAGTGCTGAGAGCATTGTTTGTAAAGCTTAGAAAACAAGTCAGAATAGAACTGATAATCTAGCTTTTCATTGGCTCGACTGAATGTCGTGCGTTTTATTTTTTGGCTGCCTAAATGATATTGCTGTTGGGGTTGTGACTCTATTGTGGCTTCAATATCTCGAAGGCTATGGCGTGCACCTATCTGGCCAATCGCCAAGGCTGCAAATTGAGACCAGCGACTTAAAGCGTCACTTCGTCTTTTCCCATCATGAATGCTTGAAAGCTTTTCAAATTCAAGTCTCGGAAACATTTTTAAGACTTGTGATAATACTGTATTATGAAAGCTCATAGTCTGAATCCTCTGTTATTACATATGTTTGGTGGTACTTACATTGTAACAATCTGTATGGATTCAGGCTTTTTCATTTTAGCTAAGTGGGACAGCTGTGGGGGTATGCCCATTATGCTTTTCAACTATGACTGTAATTGGGGAATCACTTTCTTACACGCTCTTTTTGTTGTCATTGAAGCCACAGTGCTTGTTTACTATTCAATAATAATGAAACGAGAAGCAGATGTTTCAAATACGGTAATGAAGACCATTAACCAAGTATCAGAAGATTCAGACTTTTCTGCTCGTATTTCAGACCATGAATCTCACCCTTCCGTATTAGCAACCAATAAGTTATTGAGCTCAATTCAAGCGGCTTTTTCTCAAATTAACGATGTTATGAGTGCCATTGCTGCGGGTCAGTTTGATCAACGTATCAAACAAGAATTTGCAGGGGATATTAATATCTTAAAAGAGTCCGTAAACCACAGTGCAGAAAGTGTTACCCATACTATGAACAGTCTTGAAGAAATTATGGATGGACTCAGTAATGGTGATTTTTCAGTACGCATGAACCCACAAGTTAAAGGTCAGCTTCGTGATAAAGTAGACCACGCTATGCAGGGGACGGAAGCTATTATTTCTCGTTTAACCGGAGTTATGACTGCGCTATCAAATGGTGACTTTAGTCAACGTATTGAGATTGAGGCTCATGGACAATTGGCGATGCTTAAAAATGATGTAAACAGCGCCTTAGACAATGTTCAAAATGCCTTTACGGAAATAAACCAAGCTTCTGAACGTTTAAGTACAGGCCGCTTGAGCCAATTGATTCAAGGGGAATACAAAGGTGAACTTAACATTATTAAACAAGGAATCAACTCAGCATTTGGCAGCTTAAACGGTCTTATTCACAATGTGACTCAAATGAATGGAATGTTACAGCAAGCCTCTCAAAGCATTTCAGGAGACAGCGTAACCTTATCAAACAGTCTTTCTAGTCAAGCCTCACAACTTCAGCATACGGCAGATACCATGGAAAGCATTACTCATGAAGTTAAGCAGTCGGCGGATAGTGCAAACCAAGCCAATAAACTTTCTAACAGCGCACGTACTCAAGCACAGGAAGGTGTTTCTGTTATGAATAACACCATTGAGTCAATGCGCAGCATTCAAAACTCTAGTCAAAAAATTGCTGAAATTGTCGGCTTAATTGATAGCATTGCTTTCCAAACCAACTTACTTGCATTAAACGCCGCAGTTGAAGCCGCAAGAGCTGGAGAACAAGGTAGAGGGTTTGCCGTTGTTGCCGGAGAGGTTCGTACCCTTGCCCAAAAATCAGCCGATGCCGCTAAAGAAATTAGAGGTTTAATTGATACAACGGTAAATGCGATTGAGTCTGGAACGGAGATGGTTGAAAAATCGGGTAATGCCTTAAGCGAAATCAATACTGAGATTAATAGTGTCAGTGAAATGATTTCAGAAATGGCTTCAATGAGTTTAGAACAAGCCAATAGCATTTCAAATCTAAACCAACAAATTTCAGACATGGATAAGACAACTCAACAAAATGTTCAAATCGCGAATCAAGCATTGAACTCTGCCAATACAGTGGTTGAAGAAGTAGATTCATTATCTGAAAGCGTTCGTCAATTTGAAACAACATCTTAACTCAGTTAACAAATAATGCTAACTAAGCTATAACGGTAAAGCTTATAGTTACCCATGAGTCTTAATTAGCCCTCACTTAAAGCCTGTTTACACAGGCTTTTTTATTGTCTCTAGAAAATAGAGTCCCAAGTTTCACCACTCTCCTAACCAACAAGCGTCAACCTAGTGATGATTGAGCTAGTTTAGTTCAGTTTTGTTTAGAGTAATCACTCAGATAAAGAACAACCCCATGATTACCAGGCCTGGTAAGTAAGCTAATATAAAGTGTAAAAATTTGAACTAAATCTGACCGAACAATCGTCAATTATTATTCTAATTTAATAATCAATAATAATGAGATTAGAATTATTTTTCATTTTTATGGTGCTTAATATTGAAGCTTGGACAAACGCCATAAGTCCCCTTGTAATAAATGGTGCAAGGTTCTTAGCGTAGTGAACGGTAAAAAAACGCTGCTGTTTGAGCGAAGCGAGTTCAGCGTTTTCAGTTCACAAGCTTAGAACTTGCCCATTTATGGAGCGGGGTTTGTTTTTTGGTTACTTTTTGCCAAATTGCAAAAAGTAACGGGAAGCCTGAGTGACAATATTTAAGGCAAAGGCTTAATATTTAAAAAGGCTTCTCAATCGCGGTCTGATTAAATCTAAGCTTTTACATATAAAGTCTCTTATAGAAAAATACCCTGAATATTAAAGAGTGTCCTTTTGAAAACTTGCTGTCATTAAGATTTCTACTCTGCGATTTTTGCGCTTACCCTCTTCGCTACGATTATCTGCAATGGGTTGCCATTCTCCATAACCAGAGACTGAAAATTGTTGCGCTGGAAGGCCACTATTAAGATATAAAACCTGCATAACCGATTCAGCTCTTAAGGTACTTAAAAAGTAGTTATTTCGTAATCTTGAAAAAGGGTTTATAGGATCATTATCGGTATGCCCTTCTATTCTTATCTCTGAATACCATTGCATACCTTCTTGTTTGGCTTGTTCAATGACCTTTTTATTTTCTGCTGACTGATTGATATTTAAGAGTGGAATATTTGTAATGACCTTAGCTAAAGATAATAGCTCGGCGTTGAGTTGTTCTGAAGGTTGATAAGAGCCACTTTTAAACGCATTATCACTTTGTATGGTTAACAGAACCCCTCTCGCAGTTCTATCGACTTTAATGACTTGTAAATTTTGTTTTTCAACCTCCAAACTGAGCTTTTGATAACTTTGTGTAACTTGTTTATCTACCCATTTTTGAATTTTACTAATTTCGCCTTTGTTTAAAGCAATTGTCATAATAAAAAAAGTAATTAATAAGGTAATCACATCTCCAAATGCAAGCAACCAAGCGGACTTAGCTCTTTCCATAACCACATTCATGGCAACACCTCAGAAGTAGGCTTTTTAGTCGCATTTAGTGACGGCAATTCTTTAATATAAGGAATTAGATAGATTTCAATTCTACGGTTTTCCGCATCTTGCAGGTTAGCGGTTAATGGATGAAAACTGCCATAACCGGAAATAGCAAAAAACCTTCTAGGTAACCCTGTGTGAATACGTAACCACTCCATCATCGCATAAGCACGATAAGTACTCAGCTCAACATTATTTTTAAACAGAGCATTGGCCGCCATAGGGTTGGAATCTGTATGTCCTTCTATTCTAATCATAAAACTGACTTTGGCTGAACCCGCTTCAATACCCTGAATAAGTTTGGCATGGCGCTTTGTAAAATCCTTTACATTTAATTCAGAGATTAAAGTCGCAATACTCTGTAAATAGGGCAAATAACGGGGATTTATTTGCGCACGAGCAGAAGCAAATAGAGAAGTGTTTGAAACTAAATTGGGCGTAAGCGTTAAACGAACCCCTTTGGTTAAGGTGTTTTCAACTTGCAGCCATGAAATTGCCTGTTTATCTTTTAAAAAAAGCACTTCTTTATGTAATTGATTAACCAGTTTTTGATAGTTACGTTTGGGAGTTGAGCCTTCTAATTCAACCAAGCTGATAATTAAAATAAAAAAGGCTAATAAAGAGGTAAACAATGAAATATAAGTTAATAGCCACAAACGATTACGCTTAATCTGTTGAAGTTCATGAGCGCTATTGTCAGCGGGTGAATCTACCAGGCCTGGTAGTTTTTTTTGTTTGTTTTTAAGCAAATGAGAAATTAGCATTAGAGACATAAATTGCCCCTTACCTTAAAGATTCAAACTTTTGTTTAGTCTTCTCATTCACGTAGGCTAACAGTTTTTCTTTTACTAACAAGGTGGCTTCAGAATTTTTTAACGCAATGACTCCTTGAATAATCATTTCATTGCGTAAAACCTCGGCATCGGTTAACACTTTAAGCTTGCCTGCAATGGGCATAAACACTAGGTTAGAAAACATAACACCATAAAAAGTGGTTACTAATGCCAATCCCATACCACTTAATAGCCCGCCCAACATATCTTGGCCATTAGACCCTCCATAGGGATTACCGGTATCCGCCACCTGAGTGGTCATCATAATAATCAACCCCATGACAGTACCCATCATGCCAAAAGCGGGGGCATAAGAAGCCATATTACCAAAAACTTCTTGGCAAGATAAATGACGTAAACGCATATTAAAGAGACGGTTTTCTAGACTTTCACGAAGAATGGTCACATCTTGGTAAACCAACATTTCAGTTAGGGCAAATTGAAAATAGCGGTCTTCAATAAGGTCAATTTGGTTTTCTATGCCCAATAGACCTTTTTGTTTTGAGATATGACTGAGATTGACCATCTCTTCGATAATATCATTATAACCCACAGGTTCAGAGCTTAGAACCTTGGCAAAACCTTTAAAGACACAGCCCACTTGACCAAGCGGGTAGTTAATGAGAATGGCTGCAAATGTACCACCTAAAACTAAGACTAATCCCTGCCAATTAAGAAAAGCATAGATGAACTGGCCTTGTTGGTAATCAATCATGCTCAATATTAAAATAATTGAGCCAATCAAGATTCCTAATATTGTGGCAAATTTACTCATTTATTCCGTTTTAGCCGTCTCCTCTTTTGCAACCATGTTTTCGGTTACTAAATGTTGACTCAGCCAATTCTCTATCTGTTGATTAACATCAGAAGCAGACATCTCTGCCACATTTAAAGGCCCACTGATGTACACATCAATGGTGCCGGGTTGTTTAATAAAACTGTTCTTTGGCCAGTAGGTACCGGCATTATGTGCCACTAAATACACCGGAGCTTTCGCCTTAGTGGCTAACATTGCCCCACCAATATTGATTTTACCAAGCTCTCCAGCCGGCATCCGTGTCCCCTCAGGGAAAATGACTACCCAATCACCATTCTGTAGTCGTTCAGTTCCCTCTTTAATCAATTGGTTTAACGCTTTTCTACCTGCCCCACGGTCAATAGCAATAGGGTTAAGCAACGCCATACCCCAACCAAAAAATGGGATTTTAAGAAGTTCACGCTTTAGCACATAAGCTTGTCTTGGGAAAATCGCCTGAAAAGCAAACGTCTCCCATGCTGACTCATGTCTAGCAAGGATTAAGCCAGCTTCTTTTGGGTTAATTTTTTCAGCTCCATGCACACGATACTTAACCCCACAAGTCCAACGAACCCACACTAAACAAAACTTAGCCCAATAGTGCATAAATTGGTAACGTGTTTTAAACGAAAATGGACGAGTTAACTGCCCAACTAATGAAAAAACCACTAACGTTGAAATTTGTCCTATTGCGAACAAAATTGAGCGAATAAACCAAATTACTTTCATGCTAATAACGCCTCCACAACGGCATTTAAATTGTCATAAACAGGAATCGATTGTAAACGTAAATCACCCTTTGCCAAAGTCCGTTCTCCTTTACCTGTTTTAACCAAATAAGGCTGCATTGATTTAGCAAGAGCGACTTCCATATCCGCCTTGGTATCGCCCACCATAGGTGCATTTTTCAAATTGCAATTAAAACGCTTTTCAATGGCTTGTAACATTCCGACTCCAGGCTTTCTCGCGGGTGAATTATCTTCTGATAAATAAGGTGCATAACTAATCCAATCGACTAACTCGCCATCAAGCAGGTCAATAAATTTTTGATGCATCATACTTAGTGTTTGACGAGAATAGTAGCCGCGTTTAATCCCTGATTGATTTGTCGCTATTGCAACAATCCAACCGGCTTGTTTCAAACGTTTAATCGCCTCAATACTTCCCTCAATGGGCAGCCACTCATCTGGGGATTTAATAAACGCATCTGAATCATGATTAATCACACCATCGCGATCTAAAACAATAATTTTAGTCATTGCTATCCTTAATCTTTGACTTTTATAAAACTAAATAGATGTGCATTCAATATAAAAACTCCCGCAATTGCGGGAGTTTAATTTCATAGCCGTAATAATCAAAATCTAATTATCGCTCTGTCTACAAACGTGAAATGTCTGCGACTTGTAAGAATAGCTGATAAATCTGATTTAACAATGCTAAACGATTTTGTTTAACGGCTTCGTCATCAGCCATAACCATTACATCATCAAAGAAGTTATCTACCGCATCACGAATGGTAGACAATTCTGAAATAGCGGTAATGTAATTGCGTGCTGCAATATGATTGCTAACCGTCTCACGCAAAGCATCTAAAGCATTCCATAAATTGGTTTCAGCCGGTTCCGTAAATAACGCAGGGTTAACCGTTTCTGTAATTGAACCATCAACTTTCTTTAAGATATTACTAATACGTTTATTAGCGGCACTTAAACTCTCTGCGCCTTCCATCTGACTAAATTCCTTAACCGCTTCTATACGTTGAGCAAAATCAATTGGATGCGCTGGACGACAAACTCTTACCGCTTCAAATTGTTCAGATGATATTCCTTGGTCAGCATAATAAGCACGTAAACGACTGATAATGAAATCATAAATATCATCAACTAATTGATCATTTGTTTGCACTTGTTCATGCGAATCTAAACTGAATTGAATCAATAGACGCAAATCTAAATCGAGATTTTTCTCAATCATGATTCTTAATAAACCAAGCGCTGCACGGCGCAAAGCAAATGGGTCTTTATCACCAGTTGGTAATTGGCCAATGCCATAAATACCGGTAATAGTGTCCAGCTTATCCGCAATGGCTAAAGCTTGCGCTACCGCAGAATTCGGTAAATCATCCCCTGCAAAACGAGGTTGATATTGTGCATCAATCGCTTCTGCAACGTCTGCTTGCTCATTTTGAGCCGTAGCGTAATAACGCCCCATAACACCTTGTAAATCTGGAAATTCACCCACCATTTCTGACATTAAGTCACATTTAGATAGGCGTGCTGCTCTTTCGCACAAAGCGCCATCAACCCCTAACGGTTTACCAATTTTTACAGCAAGATTTTCAAGTCTTTCAACTTTATCAAACAAGGTCCCTAACTGCTGTTGGAAAACAACGGTTTTTAAACGTGGTAAAAAGTCATCTAATGGATTTTTACGATCTTGATCCCAGAAAAATTTCGCATCGGCTAAACGCGGACGAATCACACGTTCGTTACCATATTTGACAGAAGCTGGATTTGAACTTTCAATGTTACTAATGGTAATAAAGTTTGGCATAAGTTTGCCATCAGAATCTAACATATGAAAATATTTCTGATGACCTGCCATCGCTGAAACTAAAGCTTCTGAAGGCACGCTTAAGAAAGATTCATCAAATTCTCCGACGACCGCTGTTGGCCACTCATTCAATGCGGTGACTTCTTCTAAAAGATCAGCATCAATGACTGCTGTACCACCCGCTTGTTGTGCAACTTGATTTACCTGTTGTTCAATTTTTGCTGAACGTGCAGCAAAATCGGCTAAAACATAACCTTCTTCAGCTAATTTAGCAGCATATTCGCTTGGTTTAGAAATAGTTAGCAGGCCTGGTGCATGAAAACGGTGACCTTTAGTGGTGTTAGACGTTGTGTGACCTAAAATCGTTGCCGGAACGACGTCACTGCCTAGTAACATCATTGCCCAATGGACAGGACGCACAAACTCAACATCTGAATCTCCCCAACGCATACGCTTAGGAATGGGAAGTTTAGCTAATGATTGGTTAACAATATCCGCTAACAATGCCGTGGTTGGCTGACCTTTTTGTTCAAGGTTGTAAGCCATCCAAATACCTTTGTCAGTCTCAATTTCTACCAAGTCTTCAACTGCGGCACCACAACCACGAGCAAAACCTTGTAAGGCTTTGGTTGGATTTCCGTCGGCATCAAAACCTGCTTTTTTTGCAGGACCTTTACGTTCAACCACTTTATCCGCTTGCTTTAATTGCATAGCATCAATCATTACCGCTAAACGACGAGGCGCTGCGTAAATCGTGACGTTACCGTAACTCAACTCAGCATCTTTTAGACCGTTTTCAATACCACTTGCAAACGCGTTGGCTAATTTATTAAGCGCTTTTGGAGGAAGTTCTTCTGTTCCAATTTCGACTAAAAATGTTTCTGTATTAACGCTCATTATTTAGCCTCCTGAGATTGATCTTTAACTAGCGGGAACCCTAATGCTTCACGCCCTTCATAATAAGATTCTGCAATTTGTCTGGCCATAGTTCGTACTCGACCAATAAAACGGGCTCGTTCTGTCACACTGATTGCATGGCGTGCATCTAACATATTAAAAGCATGCGAAGCTTTTAATACTTGTTCATAGGCCGGAAGGGGAAGTTTATCTTCAACTAACTTGGCAAATATTTGCTCACACTCATCAAAGGTTCTAAACAAAATATCGGTATCGGCTTTTTCAAAGTTATAGGTAGACATTTCGACTTCATTTTGATGAAAAACATCACCATAAGTGACCTTTCCAGCAGGGCCATCAACCCAAACTAAATCGTAAACCGAATCAACGCCTTGTAAATACATAGCAATACGCTCAAGTCCATAAGTGATTTCACCGGTAACAGGTCGGCATTCTAAACCACCTACTTGTTGAAAATAGGTAAACTGCGTGACTTCCATGCCGTTCATCCACACTTCCCAACCTAATCCCCAAGCACCCAGCGTAGGGGATTCCCAGTTATCTTCTACAAAACGAATATCGTGTTCAAGCGGATCAACACCCATTACTTTTAATGAATTTAAATACAATTCTTGAATGTTATCTGGAGAAGGTTTTAACATTACCTGAAACTGGTAATAGTGCTGTAAGCGATTTGGGTTTTCACCGTAACGCCCATCTGTTGGACGACGACATGGCTGGACATAAGCTGCGCGCCATGGTTCTGGGCCAATAGACCTTAAAAATGTAGATGGATGAAAAGTACCCGCCCCCATTTCATTATCGTAAGGCTGCATGACCACACAGCCTTGTTCTGCCCAATAGGCTTGTAGGGTTTGAATTAACCCTTGAAATGTACGAATATCTGTTGCTGCTTGTGCCGACACAGTCAAAACCTCTTTAAAGAATATCTTGTGAGACCTTTGCAAAAGTAAATTCACTCCTACAAAGTTCTCATGGTCTTTCAAACCCTATTTATTGAGTTTCAATTCGTTGTAAAATCAAAACACTCAAAAACACGATTTTTGGTTAAAAAATTTGCGTAATTATAACGTATTTTGTATTGTCAAAAATAACCAAAAACAGGTAACGCCTACTTTTTTAACGAAAAAACCTGTCTCAAAAAATTTAACGGTTTTTAGAAGCCCTTTTCACCCAAGGGCAAAACTCTTTTATTGATTAAAAAGGCTTAATAATGACAACTCAAAACAATCAAACTGCTGAATTTAAAATAGACCATCAGGTTGATGCTAAAGGATTAAAGTGTCCAATGCCGGTGATTAAATTACAGCAACAAGTGAGAAGTACCAGGCCTGGTAAAACCATTGAAATTATTTGCACCGATCCTGGTGCAGAAAAAGACATTGCTAGTTGGTGTAAAGTCAATAAACATCAACTTTTGACGACAAACCAACATGAAGATAATTTTTCAATTATTATTGAAGTTAAAGGACGTTCATAAATATCTGCATACAATAGACTTAAATAGCCTTAAAAAAGCTTAAAACATCATTAAAAGATTTCGATTCTAGTATTAGCTCATATTAGTTCATATTAGCTAGTGTTACCTAGGCTTCATTTCGTTATAATGTGCGTGATTAATTTAAACTTCAAATAAAATAAGAACTCACATGAAAAACAGGCTTATGTCCTCTAACTCCACTAAAATCACCTACACTTTCGCCTTAATGATTCTTAGCATGAGCTTAGCCCCTCTCTCTGCTCTAGCAAACGCGCCTCTAAAAACAATCACGCTTCCACTACCTGAAATTAATAAGGGTTTCGACAAGAAAACAACAGATGAGGCAACCGCGGAGGCAAAAGATCAATCAAAAGAAATTAACTGGCAAGAACATACCGTAAAGATTGGTAAAAATGATTCATTAAGCACCGCTTTATACAGAGTAAACATCAATGCTTCTACGACCTACCACCTAGGGCACTTAAAAAACAGTAACTTAATTACCAACTTACGAGTCGGTGACAAGTTAAAAATTTGGGTGGATAAACACGACAAATTACAAAGAATTCTCTATCCAAAAAGCAAAACTCTGGCCTATGAAGTTATAAAAACCGACAACGGCTATCAAATTCATGAGAAGAAAGCTAAGGTTGAAATTAGAACAGAGACCGCTTTTGCAACGATTAACGGCCCTTTTTATCTAGCCGCTAAACGAGCTGGGTTAAGTGCAAAAAGCATTATGCAAATCGCTGACATGTTTGCCTGGGATATTGATTTTATTCGTCAGCTTCGCAAGGGCGACACACTGAAAGTAATCTACGAAACCCGTTACCTTAATGGTGAGTACCTAGGTGATGGAGATATTCTGGCCGCGCAAATCACCACAAATAAAGGTCAAAATGTTCACAATGCGTTTATCTTACGTAAAAATAAAGAAGTCATCGGCTTTTACGATGACAAAGGCCACAACCTTAAAAAAGCTTTTTTAAGAGCGCCGGTGGATTATGTTCGTATTACCTCTAAATTTACACCAAGACGTTTTCATCCTATCTTAAAAAAATGGCGATCTCATCGCGGCGTTGATTATGGTGGACCCTTAAATACCCCTATTCATGTAACAGGTAACGGTAAAATTGTTGCTCGTGGTAAAGCCCGCGGTTATGGAAATTACATCAAAGTACAACATGCAGGGAAATACCTAACCGTCTATGGTCACCTTAATAAGTTTGGTAAATATAGAAGAGGTCAATTTGTTAAACAAGGTGATGTCATTGGTTATATGGGGCAAACAGGTTTAGCAACCGGAGTGCATTTACACTATGAATTCCGTATTAACGGTAAACATGTTGACCCATTAAAAGTGAAATTTCCCGCTGCCGGTCCAGTTCCTAAAAAATATAGAAATGAATTTAAGAAAAAAAGTCATTTCTTTCTTACCCAGCTTAACCGCCTAGACGCACCTACTCAAATTGTTAGGAATTTTGAATAGATGTCGCAAAACCACTACTTCATTGGCTTAATGTCCGGCACCAGTGCCGACGGAGTAGATGCGGCGTTAATAACTACTGCACAACAAAAAATTCAACTAATCGATTTTATCTCCATCCCCTTATCCCCTGACCTTAAGATGGCGTTAATTGAGCTTAACCTAAAGCCTAATATTGCATTAAAACAACTATGTGAACTCGAAAAGCAGGTAGCAGATGTTTTTTGCAAGGCAACTAAAAAACTTCTTTTAAAAAACGATATTAATCCAATCGATGTTACCGCAATTGGAAGTCATGGACAAACCATCTATCATGCGCCCGAAGTGCCCATGTCATTACAAATAGGACACCCTGCTTTTATTGCCAAATCTACCGGCATTACTACTGCAGCCGACTTTAGAGTGGATGACATGGCTTTAGGAGGTCAAGGCGCTCCATTTGCCCCCGCCTTTCACCAGGCTGTGTTTGAAGAAGCCCAACCATGTTTTGTGGTTAATATTGGTGGCATTGCTAACATTAGCTATCTACCTGGAAAAATCCGTCATGAAAAGGTTGTTGGATGGGATACCGGGCCAGGTAACGCTTTGATGGATGAAACTTGTCAGAGAGAACTAAATATACCGTATGATCCTTGTGGAGAAAATGCTCGTAAAGGCACTGTAAATACTAATCTATTAAAACATCTATTAGACCACGCTTATTTTTCTAAAACGCATCCAAAAAGCACAGGTAGAGAGACCTTTCACTACCAATGGATTGAAGAGATTCTTAATGAAAATAAGCTCAAATTATCCAGTGTGGATATGCTGGCAACCTTATGTGAATTAACGGCTCAAAGCATTGCAGAACAAATTCACTCTATTCCGCGGTCAAAAGAACTAGAGTCGCAATCAATCGTGCCTAATATTTGGATTGTTGGGGGTGGAGCTTATAATCTTTTTTTACTAGAAAGGTTACAACACCATTTACCCGATTATAAAGTGCTTAGTTCTAAACAAGCTAAAATTAACCCAAATGCTGTTGAAGCGATGATGTGTGGCTGGTTAGCTAAACAAAGAATTGAAAATAGAACGGTTGCGCTATCTGCTGTAACCGGTGCGACAAGAGATGCGGTTTTAGGTGGTATTTGGCACCCTTAAATACCCTATAGACTTTTGCAAGAGTCGATGAAGAGAGTTAATGAATAAAAGTTAATGAACAAAACCACCAAAAACGAAAAAAGCCCAGGAAATTAACTGAGCTTTTTCATTTCTAGTTATTTTTAGTAGATATTAGCAAATATTAGAAAACAAGGTACTTTATAATAATTCGTTGTCACCTTGACCCCGCTTTTCAAGCGGAATATAACACGACTTGCCTGAACCTTTATAAACCTGAGTAGGTCTAAATATTTTGTTGTTCTGCAACTGCTCACGCCAATGCGCCATCCAGCCTGCAGAACGAGCTACCGCAAATATCGGGGTAAATAGACCTGGATCAAAACCAATTTCTTTGTAAAGAATCCCTGAGTAAAAATCAACATTTGGATACACGCCTTTATGACCTAAAAGCTCTTCACAAACTTTTTCTACTTCCATTGCGGTATCAAACGATTTACTCAATTCTCCAGCATTAGACTTTTTAAGCAATAACTCTGTTGAAAGCTTTTGCAAAATATTCGCACGTGGATCTTTTGTTTTATACTCTCGATGCCCCATTCCCCAAATAACCTTTTTATTCGCTAAACGCTCTTCAACATAAGCTCTGGCATTTTCAGGAGAACCAATTTCATCTAACATTTCTATCACTTTTTGGTTAGCGCCTCCATGCAAAGGGCCAGACAATGAAGCTATTGCCGATGAAATAACCGAACAAGGATTAGCTAAAGTTGACCCGGTAACCATCGTAGTAAAAGTCGAAGCATTAATAGTATGTTCAGCATGTAAAATTAAAATGGCATCTAAGATACGAGCCCAATCTTTATCTGGCTCTTCACCGGTTAACATGTATAAAAAGTTTTCTGCGTAATTAAGATCTTTACGAGGTTCAATGGGATCGTAACCATTACGAATATGCTCCCAATTGGCTACCAAAGTACCCATATGAGCAATAATTTTTACCGTTACACTGTTTATATAGTCTTGGTTTTCAAAGCCACCTTTCATATATTCAGTACTTGGATAAAAGCTTGCCAAACTTGCTACAACCACTTGCAACATGTGCATTGGATGGGTTGTTGAAGGCAAGTTTTTCATAATCTCACGAATATTATATTTAATACGACGGTTATCTCTAAGCAACTTATCAAAACGTTCAAGTTCATCCGCTGTAGGTAAATCACCAAACAGAAGCAATAACGTAGTCTCTTCAAAAGAAGAAAATTCTGCTAATTCTTGAATATCATATCCACGATAGGTCAATAAACCCTTTTGGCCGTCGATATAAGAGATTTTAGATTCTGTGGCTGGAACACCTGCCAGACCGGGAATATACTGCATAGATTGCCCTAAAAATAATATGCTCTAAAATAATACACTCTAAAAGCATTTTAGAGCATTAAGAGAAATACAAGAAACCTTTGCACAAGTCGATAAATGGTTAAAAAAAGCCGTAATTCTCTATCTTAAATTTTAAGAATTCTTTCACTTTTTTCTTACATTCCCAACTCGTGCAAAAGTCTCTAAAAGTTTATAACAGTGCTAACTTTAAACACTAAACGATGAACCACACCCGCATGTTGTCGTTGCATTTGGGTTTTCTATTACAAAGCGCGCACCTTGAAGATCTTCTAAATAATCAATTTTAGCGCCTACCAAATATTGAAAGCTCATTGAGTCTACTAATAAAGTAACATTACCTTTCGTCACAACGGTGTCGTCATCAGCTTGAGTTTCGTCAAAGGTAAACCCATAAGAAAAACCAGAGCAACCTCCGCCTGTAATATAAACTCTTAACTTTAAGTTTGGATTTTGTTCATCTTCTATTAACCCGCTTACCTTATCAGCTGCTGCTTCGGTAAAATCTAGTGGTTTTGGAATATCAGACATTTCTGTTTCCTTTTATATTTTTATAGTTTTGAGCTTCACAAGCATTGTTAAGCGACCTTAATCATTAGGGTTGCTCCTTACTAACTCAAAAAATGTAGCCAAAAAATTATTATAACAAAAAAAGTATAGAGACTATTTGTAGGTTTATGGCAATAAGGCGACTTGGTTTAAGCCAGCATCTTCATCTAAATTAAACATAATATTCATATTTTGAATCGCTTGCCCGGCTGCACCTTTAACCAAGTTATCAATAACAGACGTTACCACAACCACATCACCCCCTGTTGGACGGTAAACCGCCATACGACACATATTTGAGCCTTTCACCAAACGTGTATCCGGCTGACTATTCGCTGGCATGACATCTACAAAAGGTTCTTCGCCGTATGTATTTTCAAATAGGTTTTGTAGTTCTTGCTGAGAAATATTTTTGTTTAATTTTCCGTATAACGTTGCTTCAATGCCACGAATGGTTGGTAAAAGGTGCGGTACAAAGGTCAAATTGACTTTAGCATCCGCCATAAGGTTTAACCCTTGTGCAATTTCAGGAAGATGACGGTGACCATTAATACCATACGCTTTAAAACCTTCACAGGTTTCAGCCGCTAAAGTGCCTACATTTGCACCACGACCCGCTCCACTAACCCCAGACTTAGCATCCGCAATTAAGTGGTCAATATCGATTAGGCCCGCTTTTAATAAAGGCTGAAAGCCAAGTTGAACCGCTGTTGGATAGCACCCTGGATTTGCCACCACACGGGCAGTCTTAATTTTTTCACGGAAAAGCTCAGGCAAACCATAGACCACTTCATCCATAATCGATGGGCACGCATGAGGCATTCCATACCAGTCCTCCCAAACATTCAAATCATTAATTCTAAAATCTGCTGCCAAATCAATAACCTTAACACCTGCCTCAACAAGCTCGGGCGTCATACTCATTGCCACACCATGAGGTGTTGCAAAAAATACAATATCGCAAGATTTTAGTACTTCAAGACTTGGTTCTGAAAAAGCTAAATCGTAAAAACCACGTAAATTAGGAAACATCTCAGCAACCGGCATACCAGCTTCGCTACGCGAAGTAATCGCTACAACCTCTGTATTTGGGTGGTTTGCCAACAAACGAAGCAACTCTACACCGGTATAACCTGTTCCACCTACAATTCCTACTTTTACTTCTGACATTTGATTTCCTAATTACGCTTTAGCTAGATATGGCTATTTTACAAGCATCCAGCAATTGAATAAAACTTTTGACAACTATAATCACATTAATTTGAATTTTTTTAGGATGAAATCATTCTTATAATGATAAGGAGCTTTTACGAGTAAAGCGGGTACCAAAGATGTGACCAAATTAAGGAAAAATATTTTATTGCAGAAGTTTACCAGCCTCTGTGCTATCTGATTAAACAAACCTTTTAACCACGAAGACACGAAAGCACGAAGGTTTCTAATAGAGACCTTTGCACGAGAGTATGCACGAGTAAAAATGGTTAAAATCCACCTGATTTTTGTTGAAAACCTTGTGAATAGCTAGCTATTCCCTGCGTTTTGCGCCGCAATCAGGCAAATTTTCCCTCATTTTTCTTTCGCACCTATCTCGTGCAAAGGTCTCTAATACTAATACCAACTTAAATTTAACGAATAACCAAACTAAACGTAATAAATTAATCGCTGTTAAACTTTACAAATACAGAGCTTATAGAAATAACTTAAGATCGTTAGGCTATGATTTTCTAATCACTTTTATTTGTTTTTTTAACCTTCGTGCCTCTGTGTCTTCGTGGTTAATTTTTAAAATACTGGATAATCAATCACAAAATACGGATACCCAAATTATTTTTGTACGATTTCTTTATTATCACACCGGTTGTACTCACATTGAAATGTAGTGTGAGTAATATCAAATGCTTCCGCTAAAGTTAGCTCTAACCGTTCAATAACTTCGGTTGCTTCTTGAAGTGTAATATTTTCATTAAAATCTAAGTGCGCTTCTAAATGTATTCGATGGTCATCGAGTTTCCATACATGAATATGATGTACATTATCAATTTTTGATTCTTGAACAACGGTATTAACGATTGAATCTAACTCAATCTCTTTTGGAGTAAACTGCATCAGTATCGCTGAACTTTCTTTTACTAACCCAAAAGAAGCCCAAATTAAATATACGGCTATGATGACTGAAACCAGTGGATCAACCCAAAATATTTCAAAATAGTACATAAGTAAGCCACCAACAACAACGGCAATACTTGTCATGACATCCGTTAATAGATGTAAATAAGCGGCTTTGATATTCATATTGTCATGAGCATCGCTTTTTACAAGCAGAACACTTGCCGCATTAAGCAAAATACTTAGCAAACCAAGAGCAATGACCCATACAGAATTAATAGGCTCTGGATGATAAAACTTATGAAAAGCTTCAATAATTAAAAAGATACCAATGCCGATAAGTACCGATGCATTAAAAAGTGCCGCAATAATCTCCGCACGCTTGTAGCCAAAGGTTTTCTCTTTTGTATTATCTTTGGCAGCAAGCCTATTTGCCACATAGGCAATACCGAGTGCTAGTACATCACTAAAATTGTGCAAAGCATCACTTAACAGGGCAAGAGACCCTGAAATAATTCCCCCGATAATTTGCGATAGAGTAATAATGATATTTAAAATAATCGTGATAAAAAGATTTTTACCACTCACATTATGGTGATGATGTTCAGACATTTGTACTCCTGGTTGATTTACATAACTTTAAAAGAGTATTTAACTCAATATTAAAGAAGGTTAAGTGATGGGTTATCTAGGACAGCCCCTATTTATATTTTAAACGCTTTCTTCTGCTCATACATTTTAAAATCTGCTCGTTTTAAGATCTCATCCACACTTTGAATATGATTATCTAATACAACCGAACCAATACTCGGTATACATTTTAATGATTGATTAATACCAGCCAAATCATAATTAGCATTAAGTTTAACTTCAAAACGCTTCAATGCATCTTCTATTGCACCCTGAATCTCTTCAGGAGAACTCCCTAGATTTTTTAATAAAACCACAAACTCATCACCACCTAACCTTGCTACCACATCGTGATGCCTGGTAAGCTGCTTTAGCCTTTTTGCAAATTCTATTAATAAGGCATCGCCAACATCATGGCCGTAACTATCGTTAACCTCTTTAAAACCGTTTAAATCCATATAGAGTATCACACTAAAGCACTTAAAATCATGCGCTTCTTGAATCGCAAAAGAAAGCTCTTGATTTAATTTTCGTCGGTTAACTAAACCTGTTAAAGCATCATGAAGAGATTGATGAGATAGTTTGGATAATAACGTACCTCGCCTATTTTCATAATGTAACCCTAACCAAGTCACTGCTGCCCAGAACACAAATAAAACCAAAAAGATAATCGCCATATCAAGCTGACGCTCATGTTTAAAGTTATTCATCACTTTTGCATTTTCAATGACGACGACCTTCCATTTTGTGTAGTCTACAAATGAGGTTGCACCTATTCGGCTAATCTCACCAGCGTTTAATTTTATAGGCCGTTTTAACTCTTCTCTTACCGCACTTGATGTTACCTCAATTAAATCAGGAATATCTTTACGCACTAAGAAAACAGGGTGTTCAGAAATAATGTGTTCTTTAAGTATTTGACTGAGAATAGGAGCCTTAAAACTCATGAATAAGACTAATTTTTGTCCTTGCATAAAAGCAGGAATCATCATGTCGAAATGGTAAGCACCATTTTTAGCATGAATATAGGGTTCGTAATCAAAATAGGGCACGTCTGGTTTAAACATCTTTGCAAGTTTAGAAATATCCGACTGACAGATATTAGAGATAAATAGATCAATATCTCCCCCTATTTGCTCACCGTTTTCATCTGCAATTGAAATGCGAGTTAATGAAAAAAACAGGGGTCTGTTTTCAGGTCTAAGTCATTTAAAATAAAGGGATTTTAGGTAAATATTTAAAATGAGTTTTAAAAGTTTGTAAGAAAATGCATACATACTAGGAAAATACAGCTTAAGACGATTATGCATTGCTTCTTGAATAGACTCTATCTGTTGAAATGATGACAAACTTCTTAACCAAGTTACATCTAAGCTTACTGCCGTCATTTGGTTTCGATAGAGATTGATCTGTTTTTTTATAATCTTTAGCCGATTGGTAGGCTTGCTGCTCTATTAGAGTCTGCTGCAACTCGGAAAATTGCTCTACTTCCGCTGTGTATCGCTGCCACAGCAAAAATGTTAGGAGAATTAAAACGCCCAACATAATAAAAATAAACAATGATTTAGAACGGATATACTCCACCTAATCCTCCTAATTAGATCAAGTGATTACTCGTTTATTTACCTTGCCATATATATTGTTATTAAGCCAATATAAAAACAGGGGGTTATTTTCGGAATTTTAGCTTTGTTCTGCCTTAGCAACAAATTGATTTTTAAATAAAATTTCGGGTTCATCAACCAATAATGGTTGATGCTTAGCGTTCCAAACAGGACGATTTTTCATAATGGCTTGAAAGTAGCTCAAAGCTAAATTCTGTTCTAGCCAACGCCTAACAAAAATAAACTCTGATTGCGTAAACCAAGCTTTATCCACATTAGCAAACTGGCGAACAAATGGAAATAAGGCGATATCTGCCATGGATAGCTTATTATTAATTAACGCAAATCCAGAATTCTCAGAAACTAATTCTTGGTTTACCTTAAGCTGTTGTTCTATGGTATTTAAAAACTCACAACCCTGTTCTCGATACTCATCTTGTGAAAACTCAGGAAAACGGTCTGCATATTTATAATGATCTAAATGCGTTTTAAATTTGTTATCACAAGCATCAATCCATGCATTTAATTCAGCTTGTTTTTCTGCATTATCATCAAACAACCAGGCCTGGTTAGCTTGTTTATTTTGCTTTAACGCCCAAAGCATAATATCTCGACTTTCATCAATGACCTTTCCACCAGGTAAAATTAAAACCGGAACCGTTCCTTTAGGTGAAACCAACAACATCTGTTCTGGCTTCTCCCAAAAAACAATTTCTCTTTAATCAACCTGTACCCCAGAAAAAGCAATTGCCATTCGAGCACGCATAGCATAAGGACAACGACGATAAGAATATAAAACAGGGTGTTTTTCCATAATGGCTATCTTTTTTGGATAAAAACCAATTCAAGTTACCAGGCCTGGCACTAGTGTCCGGAATAAATATTAAAAGCCTTGACAAAAAAGCCGTAACTCCTAGGATAGAAGTATTTCCACCACGAAATAGACTTCAAAAACAATGAGATTACGGCTATGTTTAACTCTACCCGATTTGCCCAATTTTTAAAACCCATTCGTACCACTTTTCAATCACTTGTTCATCAATATCAAACCGACAAACACGCCAAAGGGTTTAGTAGCTGGAATCAATTAGTCGCGATGATGTACGCACAACTTAGTGGCACTAAATCATTACGCCAGTTGGTTGAAGGGTTTAACGCCCAATCCTCTCACCACTACCACTTAGGCGTAAAAGAGCTGAAACGCAGCACATTATCTGAAGCAAACCGTAAACGCTCTGCTGATGTCTATCAAGCACTTTGCCAACAACTCATGGCTGGTGTGAATCGACAATTACGAAAAGAACTCCACGCTTTTACCTATCTAATAGACTCTTCTCCAATTCAACTGCTCGGTAAAGGTTTTGACTGGGCAGTACAAGGTTCTCGAGTCACAGGCTTTAAGCTGCATATGCAACTAGAACTATCCAACCAAGTCCCTGTTTGTTTTGAAATCACACAGGCCAATATTCCTGATATTACTCAAGCACGAGAGTGGAATTTAGAACCAGGTTCAACCTATGTGATGGATAAAGGGTACTTAGACTACCTCTGGTGGAAAAAGCTCAATGACCAAAAAATCCAGCTGGTCTGTCGTTTGAAAAAAAGAGCGGCAATTACCGTCATACAATCCTACGAACTCGATGAAAAAGCCCCTCATATTCTTGAAGACCAATGCATTGAGTTTAGTGGTTCAAGCCAGAAAAAACGTCTTGGTCAATTCCAGATGCGCCGTGTTGTTGTCAAACGTGACGATAATAAAGGTGAATTGGTATTGATTACCAATGACTTCGAGCGTTCAGCTCAAGAGATTGCCCATCTATACAAGCAACGCTGGCAAATTGAATTATTTTTTAAATGGATTAAACAACACCTCAAAATCAAAAGCTTCATTGGCCAAAACAGTAATGCTGTTCGTATCCAAGTGCTATCAGCCCTTATTGTGTATCTATTGATTAAGCTTGAACAGATGAAAAATAAGTCAGCAGAACCGTTGAGAGTAACGTTTTGGCGGCTTGCTCATGGGTTGTTTGAAAGACCTATTCAGCAGAGTGAATACTTTAGGCGAAAACAACAACGGGAAGAGTTTAAGAAATACCAACTTCCGCTATGGGAGGCTGGTATATGAATTGTGGTACTGAAATATTATTCCGGACACTAGTGCCAGGCCTGGTAACTTGAATCAATTCTAAATTTTAAGGGTTTAAATACTAAAAAAGCCCGAATTTAACATGTAAATTCGAGCTTTAAATCAAAAATGAAAACTTTTGAGTTAAGCGGTATAAATTTTTGAGTTGAGAAGAACCGTTTTGCGTTAGCTTCAAGGCGATAATTTAAACCGAAGCGCAGTGGACATTATGTCCATTTACGTCCATGAACATCGAAAGTAAATTATCAACGCAGAAGATGGCGTAAAAATGGGCTTCTCAACCAAAAATTACATCATGCCGCCCATTCCACCCATACCACCAGCTGCCGCATCCGCTGCTGCACCATCATCTGATGGTAAATCAGCAATGGCTGCACCGGTTGTTAGGACTAAACCAGCAACAGAGGCTGCGTTTTGTAGTGCAGAACGCGTTACTTTAGCAGGGTCAATAATCCCTGATTCGATCATATCTACGTATTCTTCTTTAGACGCATCAAAACCAAAGTTTCCTTCACCTTCCATTACTTTATTGACAATAACAGAACCTTCTAAACCGCAGTTAGCCGCAATTTGACGCATTGGCTCTTGCATTGCACGTAATGCAATTTGAATACCTACGTTTTGGTCATCGTTTTCACCTTGAACTTCTACTTTAGATAAAGCACGAACCAAAGCAACACCACCACCAGCAACAATACCTTCTTGCACCGCTGCACGAGTAGCGTGAAGAGCATCGTCAACACGATCTTTTTTCTCTTTCATTTCCATTTCAGTTGCTGCACCTAATTTAAGTACCGCAACACCACCAGAAAGTTTTGCTAAACGCTCATTCAATTTTTCAGAATCGTATTCAGAAGTTGTGGTCGCAATTTGCGATTTAATTTGTGCGCAACGACCTTCAATATCGTCTTTTGAACCTGCACCATCAATTAATTTAGTTGTATCTTTACCAACAACAGCAGACTTAGTTTCACCTAGCATATCTAAAGTGACTGACTCTAATGATAGACCGACTTCTTCAGAGATTACTGTTCCACCCGTTAAGATAGCCATGTCTTGAATCATCGCTTTACGACGTTCACCAAAGCCAGGCGCTTTAACAGCAGAAACTTTAACGATTCCGCGCATATTATTGATAACTAATGTTGCTAGAGCTTCACCGTCAACATCTTCAGCAATAATTAATAGTGGACGACCTGTTTTAGAAACCGCTTCTAAGGTTGGTAGTAAATCACGAATGTTTGAGATTTTTTTATCATAAAGAAGTACAAATGGATTTTCTAACTCAGCAACCATTTTTTCTTGGTTTGTGACAAAGTAAGGCGATAAATAACCACGGTCAAATTCCATACCTTCTACTACAACAAGTTCATCCTGCAGTGAAGAACCTTCTTCTACAGTGATAACACCTTCAGTTGAAACTCGTTCCATTGCTTCCGCAATCATTGCTCCTACTGCTTCATCAGAGTTTGCAGAGATAGTACCTACCTGAGCAATCGATTCAGAAGTAGTACATGGCTGAGCAATCTCTTTTATTTCTGCAACCACGGCTGAAACCGCTTTATGAATACCACGGTTTAAATCCATTGGGTTCATACCCGCTGCAACTGATTTCATTCCTTCACGAACAATAGACTGCGCAAGAACGGTTGCCGTTGTTGTACCGTCACCAGCGACATCGTTGGTTTGAGAAGAAACTTCTTTAACCATCTGTGCACCCATATTCATAAACTTATCTTCAAGTTCAATCTCACGTGCAACAGTTACACCATCTTTAGTCACTAAAGGTGAACCAAAAGATCTTTCTAAAACAACATTACGACCTTTAGGTCCTAAAGTAACTTTAACTGCATCTGCAAGAATGTTAATACCTTCAACCATTTTCTCACGTGCATCTATACCAAATCTGACGTCTTTTGCCATCTTACTAATTCCTTAATTCTGTTTGAATATTTAATCTAAATATCTTTGACTATCAGTATGATTAGTCAATAATCGCAATAATATCGTCTTCACGCATGATCATCACAGGCTGACCTGCATCATCTTTTACTTCTTGACCAGAATACTGACCGAACATCACTTTATCGCCAACGCTAACCGTCATTGCAATAATAGTCCCTGCATCAGATGCCTTACCAGGACCTACAGCAATCACTTCGCCCATATTTTGCTGTTCTTGCGCTGAACCAGGAAGAATAATTCCCCCTGCAGATTCTTTTTGCTCTTCTACACGACGAATAACAACGCGATCTTGTAATGGCTTAATGTTCATAGGTTTCTCCTAAAAGTTTAATAATGTTGATAATAGCGCAAACTTTAAAGCGACTTTATCTTGACTTGTTTAGTAAAAATTAAAGCAGCATATTTCTAAATTAGCACTCTTATAACGAGAGTGCTAATAATTTTAGCTATCTATCGGCTTGTGTCAACAAATATAAGGGCGAATCTTTACAATTCAAGAAGATAAAGAAAAAAAGATTAAAAAGAGAACAGAAAAGACAAGGTTTGAGCTTTATTCGCACAAAACCATATTATCGCGATGAATTAAGGATTCATCTTCAATAAAACCCAGAATGGATTCAATCGCTTGACTAGGGTGTCCCGCAATTTGATTGGCTTCTATAAAGGAGTAGTTGATTAAACCTCTTGCCACTTCATGACCTGATTCATCATAACAAACCACCATCTCGCCACGCTGAAAATTACCGCGCATAGACTTTACACCAATAGGCAATAAACTCTTACCAGAAGAACGTAAAACTTTAACTGCACCCTCATCCAAAACAAGCGTGCCTTTAGCTTGCAAATGACCTGCTAACCATTGCTGACGAGCGGTTAAAGGTTCTAAATCTGGAACCAATAACGTCCCCTCTGAATCCCCATTAAACAATCTTGGTAAAACATTATCTGCATGACCGGAAGCAATTAACGTCGCTGTTCCTGAACGTGCTGCACGCTTAGCAGCCATGACCTTAGTGTACATACCACCTTTACCTAAAGCCCCACCTTCTGGACTTGCCATCGCTTCAATATCTTTACGACTCACTTGTGCTTCAGAGATAAGTTCTGCCTTTGGGTTTTCGCGAGGGTTATCGTTGTAAAGTCCTTTTTGATCAGTCAAAATAACCAAAACATCTGCAGAGATAAGGTTAGCCGTTAAAGCTGCCAGCGTATCATTATCACCAAAACGAATCTCATCCGTTACAACGGTATCGTTTTCATTAATAATCGGCACAACACCATATTCTAAAAGAGTTTCAATGGCATTTTTAACATTCAAATAACGCTTACGATTAGATAAATCATCATGCGTCATTAATATTTGAGCAGAGTGAATATCAAACCTTGAAAATTTAGATTCGTAAGCCTGAATCAAACCCATTTGACCAACTGAAGCTGCGGCTTGTAGCTCATTTAATAACTTTGGACGAGTCTCCCAGCCAAGTCTTTTCATGCCTTCGGCAACTGAGCCTGACGAAACCAGCACAACCTCAACGCCCTGTTTTTTTAACTCAACCATTTGCTCGACCCAGCGAGCTAATGCTTCACGATTTAATCCTTTACCATCGTTAGTTAATAAGGCACTCCCTATCTTAACTACCCAACGTTTGGTTGTTTTTAAATCAGATCGTTGCATCTTGTTTTAAGCACCCTGTAAAAGACGGTTTATGAAATTTATAAAATAGTTTAATGTTAAAAATCAAAGTCTTCGTCGACTTGCGCACGAACCGGAGCTTCTTCTTCCTGAGCTTCAATACGGTTTTGGTTAAGTTTGTAAGCAATATCATTAACTAACTTTTGAGTACCATCACGCTGAACGGCGGAGATTTGATAAACTTCACCTTGCCATTGGGTTTCTTCAACAATACGCTGACAAAGCTCATCGATTTCTTCAGCTGGTAATAAATCGGTTTTATTTAACACTAACCAGCGCTCTTTGCCAGAAAGTTCTTCACTGTATTTTTCTAGCTCTTTTTGAATAACCTTAATGTCTTCAACGGGATCTGAACCATCAATCGGCGCAATATCCACAACATGTAATAACAAACCTGTGCGCGATAGATGTTTTAAAAATTGAATTCCCAGGCCTGCACCTTCCGCAGCCCCTTCAATTAGACCGGGAATATCAGCAATAACAAAACTCGTTTCAGGAGAGACTGCAACCACACCTAGATTAGGGTATAGCGTGGTAAAAGGATAGTTAGCAACTTTAGGTCGAGCCGCAGAAACAGAGGTAATTAAACTCGATTTACCCGCATTTGGCATACCTAATAGACCTACATCAGCCAATACTTTAAGTTCTAAACGTAATTCACGTTCTTCACCATCTTCACCGGGAGTACATTGTCGTGGTGTACGGTTTTTACTGCTTTTAAAGTGAATATTTCCTAAACCGTGCAACCCACCTTCTGCAACCATTAATTTAAAACCATGCTCAGTTAAATCACCAATCACTTGATCTGCATTGACATCATAAACCGTTGTTCCCACAGGAACCGTTATAACCAAGTCTTCACCAGCACAACCTGTTTTTTGCTGACCCATACCGCCCTGGCCATTTTGTGCCTTGTAGTGTTTGGTAAAACGAAAATCTACCAGTGTATTTAAGTTGCGGTCAGCCAGTAGATAAACACTACCGCCATCACCACCGTCACCACCGTTTGGGCCACCAAAAGGAATGTATTTTTCTCGGCGAAAGCTCACCACTCCGTTTCCGCCACGGCCTGCTTCTACGTGAATTTTAGCTTCATCTACAAATTGCATGAATGCACCTTTCCTTTGGATTACCACACAGTGTTGTGAGGTTTTGTTTTTTTTGATTTTATAACCTGACTAGTTAGAACACTTAATTCATCTCTAAATTCAGTATTTTAGAAGCCAATAATCAGTTTATAAAATCATTTTTAATGACTAACACAGTCGTGTATAGACATCTCTTTTATGAAAAATATTTTAGCAAAGCTTTATTAAAAAAGCTTTTATTGATGTCGACTTTAAGTCTCAAATCACAAGCTAATCATTTTTCTTTTACATACAAAAACGCCCCGTCTAAGCGGGGCGTTTTATTAACAATTGAAACTGAAATTATTCAGATACGATTGTTACGTAAGTACGTACAGGCTTACCTTTAGAAACGAATGCTACTGCACCGTCTGCTTTCGCAAATAAGGTATCGTCTTTACCGCGACCAACGTTTTCACCAGGGTGGAATTTAGTTCCACGCTGACGAACAATGATGCTACCAGCAGAAACTTGCTGACCACCAAATGCTTTCACACCTAGTCGCTTGGCATTAGAATCGCGACCGTTTTTAGTACTACCTGCTGCCTTCTTATGAGCCATGGTATAGTCCTTTTTTTAACAGTGTTACCCCCTATTAAGAAGTAACAGCCGTTTTTGATTCAAATATTAAGCTGAAATCTTACCGATTTTAACTTCAGTGAAGTTTTGGCGGTGGCCTTGCTTAGTCTTAGAGCGGTTCTTACGACGACGGAACTTGATGATAGTTACTTTCTTGCCACGACCGTTTGATTCAACAGTTGCTGCAACTTTTGCACCTTCAACAACAGGAGTACCGATTTTAACATCAGCGCCTTCACCTACCATCAATACTTCGTCAAATTCAATTGCATCACCTGCTTCTGCATTTAGTGATTCAATACGTAGTACTTGACCTTCACGAACTCTATACTGCTTACCACCGGTTTTAATAACTGCGTACATTCTATATCTCCCGGATATCTAAATTCTTTTTAATAAGCCGCTAATTTAGCGAAGGCGGAATTATATAGTTTTTTAGACTTAAGGTCAACGTAAGAGCAAAATAATTTATAAATATTTTTAACTTACCAGGCCTGGTAAGGCTTTCAGGTAAAATGCCTACCTGCATTTTACATAAAAAACCAATAAGAGTTTGAAACTATTAAATTAATTTTGACGTTATTTATTCATTTTTTTAGGTAAATCACCTGGTTTTTTTGATTAAAAAATCTAGAGATTAGCCCTTGTTTCGCGATTGATTTGGTTAAGAACTTAACTCTTGAAAGTCTAGCACTAGCTTCAACTTACTATTCATACTAAAATAAGCGTCTTTTATTAAAACTGGAAGGCTTCTTGCCTATCACCATCATGACACTATCTGAAATTCGTGCCTTAATTCAAGATGATATTCAAGCTGTTGATCAACTAATCTTAAATAGACTCTCATCAGATGTTGTCCTCATTAATCAAATTGGCCATTATATTATTAACAGTGGTGGCAAGAGATTGCGCCCATTACTGGTTTTATTAAGTGCGCGTGCATGTGGTTACAACGGGACAAACCATCAATTAATGGCTGCAGTCATTGAATTTATTCATACTTCAACCTTATTACACGATGATGTAGTAGATGAATCTGACACTCGCCGTGGTAACAAAACGGCAAATGAAGTATGGGGCAATGCCGCTAGTGTGCTGGTAGGCGATTTTCTCTACTCTCGTTCATTTGAAATGATGGTTGAGCCAGGTGAAATAAAAATTATGCAAGTCATGTCTGAGGCAACAAACGTGATTGCTGAAGGTGAAGTATTACAACTTTTAAACTGCCATGATTCGGATACGACCAAAGAACGTTATATGGAAGTTATTCATCGTAAAACTGCCAAACTTTTTGAAGCCGCCACTCAAATGGGCCCCATCTTGGCCAATAAACCTGAGCTTGAAGACGCTTTTGTGGCCTATGGTAAACATTTGGGTGCAGCCTTTCAGCTAATTGATGACGCTCTTGACTACACGGCTAATGAAGAAGAGTTAGGTAAAAACATTGGTGATGACTTAGCAGAAGGCAAACCCACTCTTCCGTTAATCTATGTACTTGAGAATGGCAGCGAGGATGAAAAAGCTATTATTCGCCGAGCAATTGAAAGCGAAGGCATCAACTTATTAGATGAAGTCACTGCTATCATTAAAAACTCTGGTGCAATAACCTTTACCCAAGAAATTGCTCAAAAAGAAGCCCAACTTGCTAAAACGGCAATAGAGGATTTAGCGGCAAGTGATTTAAAAACCGCCTTATGTTCTTTAGCTGACCTAGCGGTTAATCGCTCACACTAAGCTTTGTATGCTATTTACAATCACTACAGCAACCTACAAAAAAGCCCTGATTTAAACAGGGTTTTTTGTTTCAGGGTGTTACTCACCTTTAATTCACTACGTTTTTAATTCACTATGAGACCTTTGCACGAGATAGGTACGAAAGAAAAATGAGTGAAAATTTGCCTGATTGAGGCGGAAAACGCAGGGAATAGCTAGCTATTCGCAAGTTTTTCAACAAAAATCAGGTGAATTTTAACCATTTTTACTCGTGCATACTCTCGTGCAAAGGTCTCACTACGTTGCGTGAATTTTTCTTACTTTGTTACCCGTTTGATGTTTTGCTAAAGCTCTTTGAATCTCTTCCTCCTCTTGCCTTGCAGCCGCTTCAGCAATTTGCTCTTCAAGCTCTAACTTTTGTTCTTCAAGAAAACGTTTATATAAATCTAAGTTATTTAACTTAGTTTTATCCCAGTCAACTCGACGAATTAACCAGCGAACCATAAAACGAATAACATGACATTGCTGTTTACCAACATATAAAACTTCAGCCTTAGGTCGATAACCATGCAATCGCTCTACAACAATCGCTTGCATATCGTTATCCGGCCTTATTCTAAGAAAACCACTATTATTTTCATCAAAACTCGTACTGTAATAAAGTCTCACAACCCTATTCATACTAAAAATGGCTTTAGATAAAATCGTAGACTCATGCTTACCATTTAACCCAACAGTATGTATAAAAATATTCTGAGTCATGATTTGTCTAAAAAACCCCTCAACCTTATCAAACTCAACTTCTTGTTTGGAAAAGGCTTCGGCTTTAATCGCTTGTTGAATTTGCTCATAACGTTTTTCTAAACGTTTAAAAAAATACCTTACAGCAGGAGCAACCGGCTTGTTATTTCTCATCCTAGGATACCTCTAAGTAAGGTATCGACCAAAACGCAAATTAATGAAGCATTAAATTAAAATTAATGACATTTTTTACAAAACGACTTTCTAACAAAAACTACACGCATAAAAGTCATGATAAGATGTAAAAAACTTTTACCAGGCTAAATATTTTGCAACTTTTTACCGCTTTAAAACTAACCTTTATTTCCCTACTTTTTTTTATAATCGCAGGGTGCTCATCCATTGGCGTAATAAGTAACGACAAATACAAAAAAAACTTAACCCCCTCCCAGCATGAATACTCAATGAGTTCGGTTATTCAAAACAAACCACAAGGGGATATTGCATTAGTTTTAACTTTTTCAGGAGGTGGAACTCGAGCTGCCGCTTTGGCTTATGGCGTGTTGCAAGAGCTAAATGAAACAACGATTCGTTTACAACACAAAAACCTCTCTCTTCTTGATGAGGTCGATATTATTAGCTCTGTTTCCGGAGGAAGTTTTATTGCAGCTTACTATGGTTTAAAAGGTAAACGAACGTTTGATGACTTTGAAAAAGTCATGCTAAAGCAGGACATTGAGTATCAATTAATTAGCGGCTTACTCAACCCTTTTCAATGGTTTGGTAGCACCGGACGCACCGAGATGGCTGTGCAACTCTATAATCAATCTATCTTTAAAGGTGCAACATTTTCCGATTTAAATAAACCAAATAGACCTTTAATACTCATTAATGCCACAGATTTAAGCAATGGAGTTCGCTTCTCTTTTACACAGGATTACTTTGACCTAATCTGCTCAAACATTAATGATTTTCCTTTAGCAAAAGCGGTTACCGCCTCTTCTGCTGTGCCAGTTGTTTTTAATCCTGTTGTTCTCAAAAACTACTACCCCTGCAATAATAACGTTAACCAAAGGCTTAAAAAATTAGCTAATATCTCTAAAACTAATTATGAACTCCAGCAGACCATTAGCGGCTTAAAAAGTTACACCAATACGGTTTATCCCTACCTACATTTAGTAGACGGTGGGATTAGTGATAATTTAGGGTTAAGAGCGATTTATGAAGCGATTGAACTTTCTGGTGGGGCCAACGCTTTTATGAAAAAAGTGGGTAAACATAATGTGAAACACATTGCGGTAATTGCTGTAGACGCATCAACCCAATCCACTAAATCAATACGATTAACCAACGAAAGCCCAAGTATTCAGCAAAGCATGGATGCGGTGACTGACATTCAAATTCATCGCTACAATATTGCTACACTGCAATTGTTTGAAAAAAGCTTAGAAAAATGGGGTAAAGAACTTTCTACAGCCACTCAAAAGGTCGTGCCTCATTTTATTAAACTCAACTTCGACCAACTTCCCAGTAATGAAGAACGAGCGGAATTCAACCTCATTCCAACCAGCTTAACGCTTACTGAACCAGAAATTACCAAATTAATTAAAGCGGGACGCTCACTGCTTAAAAATAACTTACAGTTTCAACTATTATTGCAAGTTTTAGACAATGACCAAACAGCCAATAAGGCTCAATAAAAGTTACCAGGCCTGGCACTAGTGTCCGGAATAAATATTAAAAGCCTTGACAAAAAAGCCGTAACTCCTAGGATAGAAGTATTTCCACCACGAAATAGACTTCAAAAACAATGAGATTACGGCTATGTTTAACTCTACCCGATTTGCCCAATTTTTAAAACCCATTCGTACCACTTTTCAATCACTTGTTCATCAATATCAAACCGACAAACACGCCAAAGGGTTTAGTAGCTGGAATCAATTAGTCGCGATGATGTACGCACAACTTAGTGGCACTAAATCATTACGCCAGTTGGTTGAAGGGTTTAACGCCCAATCCTCTCACCACTACCACTTAGGCGTAAAAGAGCTGAAACGCAGCACATTATCTGAAGCAAACCGTAAACGCTCTGCTGATGTCTATCAAGCACTTTGCCAACAACTCATGGCTGGTGTGAATCGACAATTACGAAAAGAACTCCACGCTTTTACCTATCTAATAGACTCTTCTCCAATTCAACTGCTCGGTAAAGGTTTTGACTGGGCAGTACAAGGTTCTCGAGTCACAGGCTTTAAGCTGCATATGCAACTAGAACTATCCAACCAAGTCCCTGTTTGTTTTGAAATCACACAGGCCAATATTCCTGATATTACTCAAGCACGAGAGTGGAATTTAGAACCAGGTTCAACCTATGTGATGGATAAAGGGTACTTAGACTACCTCTGGTGGAAAAAGCTCAATGACCAAAAAATCCAGCTGGTCTGTCGTTTGAAAAAAAGAGCGGCAATTACCGTCATACAATCCTACGAACTCGATGAAAAAGCCCCTCATATTCTTGAAGACCAATGCATTGAGTTTAGTGGTTCAAGCCAGAAAAAACGTCTTGGTCAATTCCAGATGCGCCGTGTTGTTGTCAAACGTGACGATAATAAAGGTGAATTGGTATTGATTACCAATGACTTCGAGCGTTCAGCTCAAGAGATTGCCCATCTATACAAGCAACGCTGGCAAATTGAATTATTTTTTAAATGGATTAAACAACACCTCAAAATCAAAAGCTTCATTGGCCAAAACAGTAATGCTGTTCGTATCCAAGTGCTATCAGCCCTTATTGTGTATCTATTGATTAAGCTTGAACAGATGAAAAATAAGTCAGCAGAACCGTTGAGAGTAACGTTTTGGCGGCTTGCTCATGGGTTGTTTGAAAGACCTATTCAGCAGAGTGAATACTTTAGGCGAAAACAACAACGGGAAGAGTTTAAGAAATACCAACTTCCGCTATGGGAGGCTGGTATATGAATTGTGGTACTGAAATATTATTCCGGACACTAGTGCCAGGCCTGGTACTTGTCATAGCTATACCACTTGTACAGAACGCTTCACAAATCCATAAACTCTTCCAATCACCTTCAGCCTAATTTACAAGCATCTGAAAAGTCTAGGCCTTGAAATATAACTCTAGTTTGTTATCATATAAAAGAATTTATAAATCCATTGGATTAAATATCTTAAATTTAATTGTATTAAATACAATTTCTTTTGCGTTTAGGCGCCCTCTTACTCTAGACCGATTTAGGTCAAGTCTAATCCAGAGGATACGTCCCGAGGAATCAATCGTATGGTACGAATTTTTTACTAGGTCTCTTTGCACCCTTAAAAAAGCACTGAACACCATATCTTACAATCCATTTTTGTTAATACTTAACGCTATAACGAACTTGCGATTGGTTGATTTAATCAACACACCCTATAAATATAAATACATACCATGGACCCTGATAATAAAAACTTAATTACATTTAGAAAGCCCACTATTAATGATGGCGCTGAAATATACGAACTTATTAAAGAATCCCCACCTCTAGACTTAAACTCTAGCTATCTCTATTTTTTACAAGCAACCCACTTTGCAGATACTTGTGTGCTTGCTGTGCAAAATGAGGAAGTCATCGGCTTTATTTCCGCCTACTTCCGTCCAGATGAAAAAGACAGCCTATTTGTTTGGCAAGTAGCCGTTGCTGAAAAGGCCAGAGGCCAAGGTTTAGGCAGACAACTACTCTATCACTTGGTTAAAAACCAAGAACGTAGACCGACTGTAACTGAGATTTGTTGCACGATAAGTCCATCCAACAAAGCATCACAAAACCTGTTTAAAAGTTTTGCTGAGCAATACCGTTTAACGGTGAGTGTTGAAAATTTTCTTGAAGAAAAGCACTTTGGAGACTTAGGGCATGAAGCAGAAGAACTTTATAGCTTACGTGCTCCTTACAACCAAAACTTAATCAATACCCTATTTTAAAATAAAAGGAGACAAAGATGTCTTTATCAATTTTCAATGAATACGAATCTGAAGTACGAGGTTATGTACGTTCTTTTCCAACAGTGTTTAGCACAGCTAAAATGGCTGAAATCTGGGATGAAGGTGGCAAGCGATATATCGATTTCTTTGCAGGAGCTGGCGCATTAAACTACGGTCACAATAATGAGGTTATTAATAACGCCGTTATCGAATATTTACAAAATAATGGTATCAGTCACGCCTTAGATATGGCTACCGTTGCCAAGCGTGACTTTATAGAAACCTTTGTGAATATCATTCTAAAACCTCGTGAATTAGATTATAAATTACAATTTGTAGGACCTACTGGCACTAACGCAATTGAAACTGCTCTTAAAATCGCACGTAAAGTAAAAGGCCGTAAACAAGTTATGTCTTTTACCAATGGTTTCCATGGCATGTCGATGGGATCTTTAAGCATTACCGGTAACAGTTATTATCATGATGACAACTACGGTGTACCTGGTTATACCTACCAAGTACCATTTCACAACTACCTAGGCGACAAAGTCGATACGATGGCTTACCTACGTAAAATTATTGAAGATGACTCTTCTGGAACAGAACTCCCTGCGGCAATTGTTTTAGAAACAATTCAAGCTGAAGGAGGGATTAACGTAGCGGGAGAAGAATGGCTACAGTCCCTACGTAAAATCTGTGATGATTTCGATATCTTAATGATTGTTGATGATATTCAAGTTGGCAACGGTCGCTCTGGTGAGTTTTTTAGTTTTGAACGTGCAGGTGTTGTACCTGATATTGTCACCCTATCCAAATCAATTGGTGCGGGTCATCCAATGTCTTTAGTTTTAATGAAACCAGAACTAGACAAATGGAGTCCTGGCGAGCATTCTGGAACTTTCCGTGGAAACAACCTGGCCTTTGTTGCACAAACCGCCGCACTTAAAAAATATTGGGCAGATGATGAACTGGTTAAGCAAACCAAAGCTAAATCTAAAATTGTTCAAAAACGTATGGAAGAGATTGCTCTAGCCTTTCCAAACCTAATTCGTGAAATTCGTGGCCACGGTTTTATTTGGGGTATGGAGTTTAAAAAACCAGAACTAACATCGGCTATTTGTTCAACCGCTTTTGATAATGGATTGGTCATTGAAACCGCTGGAGCCGATAGCGAAGTAATTAAGTTCCTAGGGCCATTAGTTATTTCTGAAGAATTAATTAATGAAGGCTTTGATATTCTTCAAAATGCGATTAAAAAAGTAATTACACAGGAAGTATAAAATGATTGTTCGTAACTTATATGATGACATTATTGGAACAGAAGCCGATGTTGACAGCCAACAATGGAATAGCCGTCGTTTATTGTTAGCCAAAGATGGTATGGGATTCTCGCTACATGACACACTAATCAAACCAAATGAAGATTTACACCTTTGGTATAAAAACCATTTAGAAGCTGTCTACTGCATTGAAGGTGAAGGTCAAATATATGATAAAACGACTGGGATTACCCACCCAATAAAGGAAGGTACCGTTTATGCTTTAAATGAGAATGACCAGCATATTCTAAGTGCCAACAAAGGGGTTCAGATGCGTATGGTTTGTGTTTTCAACCCGCCAGTGACGGGTCGTGAAACCCATGACAAAGATGGCTCTTACAACCTGCCAGAATAAGGTTGACTGCAAAGTAGATAATGGCCTCAAATCATGAGGCCTTTTATTTCATGAACTATATTAAGAATATAAATGTCCAACAGAAACAATAAACTCAGTGTCGAGAAAATCGGTGGCACCTCAATGAGTCAATATCAAGCCGTACGTGATAACATCATGCTCTTACCAGAAAACCCTTATAATCGAATTTTCGTAGTATCCGCTTATGGCGGTGTAACAGATGATCTTTTAGAGCATAAAAAGTCTGGAAAACCAGGCGTATATGGACTATTTGCAAATGATGATACAGATGCAGACTGGCAAGTTGCACTTGAAGATCTCGGCCAAAAGCTAAATCATATCAACGCTAACTTTTTTGACGATTCGGATATGGCGTTTCAAGCTAATCACTTTATTAACAAGCGAATTGCAGAGACCGAGCAATTATTAAACTACTTACAAAACCTATGTCGTCATGGTCATTTTTCGCTCGAAAGCCATCTACTAACCGTTCGAGAGCTCCTCGCAAGCCTTGGGGAAGCACACAGCGCTTGGAATTTAACGCATCTTTTAAAGTCCGAAGGCATCAATACCCAATTTGTTGATTTGACTGGTTGGCAAACTGAAAACCCACTTTCATTAGATGAAATGATATCAATTCATTTTTCTGAAATTGACCTCAGCCAAACTCTTCCGATTGTAACGGGCTACACACACTGTTCTGAAAACCTCATGCAAACCTATGACCGTGGTTACAGTGAAATGACCTTTAGTCGAATTGCCGTCAAATTAAAGGCTTCAGAAGCGGTTATTCATAAAGAATACCATCTAAGCAGTGCAGATCCACGATTAGTAGGTGAAGAACAAGTTGTCCCTATTGGTAAAACCAATTATGACATAGCTGATCAACTTGCAAACTTAGGCATGGAGGCCATCCATCCTAGTGCAGCTCAAGGCTTAAGAAAACAGCAAATACCTTTACGCATTAAAAACACATTTGATCCTGAACACCACGGAACACTCATTACAGAAGATTATAAGAGTGAAGCGCCCCAGGTTGAGATTATTGCCGGTATGCAACGTTTATTAGCCGTAGAAATTTTTGACCAAGATATGATGGGTAATCGAGTTTTTTATGAACAACAACTGCTCGAAATTTCTAATCGTCTAAAATGCAAAGTCATCAATAAAGACTTTAATGCAAACACTATCACCATTTTTGTCGATGCCTCTTTGAAAAAAGTGAATCGTTTAACCAAACAGTTACAAGAAAAACTACCCAATGCATCGATACAGAACAGCAAAGTTTCTCTGGTTTCAGCCATGGGAAGTGACATGCGCATTAAAGGTTTCTTGAACAATGCTGTCAGTACCCTGTATGAAAATGGAATCAATATCGAAGCTATTCATCAGAATACACGCCAAGTAGAAATGCAGTTTTTTGTGAATGAAGCGGATTATGAAATATCAATAAAAGCCCTTCACCAAAGTCTAATTGAAGTTCACAACCATGGGAACGCCATATGCGCTCATTAAGCACAACGCTGTTCATCATCTTTTGTTTACTTTATCCAATAAAAGCAATATCAAATGATGATCAAGTTACAGATGAAGAAGCTTCAGCACATATTAATCAGTTGAAAAAGCCTTTATACAACCCTTTTATTGAACGATACTTGGTTGATGAAGTTAAAGCACTACGCATCGACATGCATAAACTTGAGGTCAATCTGACCAAGGAAGTGGTTGATCGAGAAATTAGAACCGTTGATAAGGTCACTAGCTACGCAACCGATACAATTACATACTTTTTCTATCTTATCGCTGGAGTCAGCTCCGTGCTAGTGATGCTTGGTTGGACCTCCATTCGAGATATCAAAGACAAGATTCATCATTTAGCTGATTCAAAAGTAAATGCCATAGTAGGAAGTTATGAAGAGCGCCTTGACCAGATGGAAGAAGCCTTAAATAAAAAATCTAGGGGGATTCTGCAAGCACAAAATAAACTTGAAAGACATCAAGAAATTCATACACTTTGGCTCAAAGCCGCTCAAGAAAACTCCAGTCACAATAAAATTTCAATTTACGACCAAATACTCGAAATTGATCCGGAAAATGTAGAAGCGTTAACCTACAAGGCCGATGCTGCATTGGAAATTAATGAACCTATATGGGCAATCAACCTTTGCCAAAATGCTTTGAAGCTTGATCCTGAAAATGCCCATGCATTTTATCAACTTGCCGGAGCACACGCCTTGCTGAACAAAATTCCAGAAGCCTTAAACTACCTAGAAAAAAACATCCAGTTATCAGAAGGCAGTTTCGAACAAATTACAGACGATCCCGTTTTTACAAACTTACTGGAACTACCTGAGTTTCAAAGCTTACTTGATCAACACCTAACAAGCACAACTAGCAATGGCTAAAAAAAGGCTACTCTTTCAATGATTCTATATGCTTTTATCACTTTTTTATTACTCTTCTTTTTTATTAGTGTCTCCAGCTATTTTGTAAGCAAATAGACACCATCAGACTATTTAGTTGCTGGAAAAAACATGCACCCACTATTTGTTGGTTTGATTTTAGAGGCCCTGTTTGCCGCGACCATGTCGACTGTTGATTCACTTATTCTAGCCTGTTCAGCGTTCTTAAGCCGAGATTAAACGGTAACACCGACGCAATCAATTTGGCTAACTAAATTTTCAACGTTTATCGTCTTAGTCGTTGCCGTAAGTTTTGCAATGAGTAATAACCAAACCATTTTTAATTTGGTCTTAGATGCCTGGGGAATGCTAGATTCGGCTTTTGCACCGCTGGTATTCTGATTAGCACTCGGTCGAGAAACTTCAGCTATCAGTTCAATCACCGCTATCAGTTCAATCACCGCTATCATTGTGGGAATAGTGATCTTTAGTCTGTTTACTTATGGCGGTTATCTCACCAATATCTATGCGTTAACTTTTGGGTTTATCGCTGGTTTAGCCATGCTCGCATTAAGCGAGTATCAGTTAGGAAAAAGTAAAAAATATGTTAGATAATCTACCAGGCCTGGTAGAAGGTAAAAAGTAAAAGCGTTGATCTAATTTAAAAATGCAGTGCAGTAAATCAAAGCCATTTATTTAGATAAAATGGCTTTTTATCAATTATCTATTTACTAATACCTTTCATAAAAATTTGCACGCCTTGAACCAAAGCTATTTCCACCTCTTCTTCTGAAATATCTTCACCAAAAAGCAGTCTATTCACAAATAATCCCTTAACCATTTCAATAAATTGGGTGGCAGCAATATCAGCATTGATAGGCGCAATTTTATTGAGCCTTACCTGTTCTCTCAAATAAGAAGCTAACATTTCTATGCCAACCTGAGGCCCATATTTATAGTAAATTCTTTGAATCTCTTTTTGATCGTCATTGTTTTCCATTAAAACTAAACGATAAATAGCAATGCCATCATGTTTTAACACAACACTTTGCATATGCCGCCCAAAGGTCATCAAACTTTTTTCTACGTCATCACTCCAAACCACACCTTCTTCTAATTCACTAAAAAAGTTCATGGCCAGACGTTTAAAAACCGCTTCAAACAAACCCAATTTATTACCAAATAAACGGTATAAGGTCCCTAAAGAACCGCCCGATAATCTCACAACCTCATTAACACTGGTATTCGCATAGCCTGAGGTCAAAAATAGTTCTTCTGCTGTTTCTAAAAATTTTTGCTGACGCGCTAAGCCCCTTTTATTACATGGCTCAGAAATGGATTGTTGTATTGCTTTTCGCATAATATCGCTAATTATTCACTTTTAATTTTTATGGGTATTGTACCTCATAAGTGATTGCCATAAAAGTGTAGTGTATGCTACACTTCTTCAAAATATTGATTATTTACAAAGGAAATTACCATGTTTTCAGCATTTTTAAATCCTAATAAAGGTTTAATTCAAAGTGTTATTGGGGCATTACTATTTATGCCTCTATTTGTTTCTGCGGCAGATTCAAGTCATAAACCGCAAGCAGTTCCTGTTGCAGCGATAACCGTTCATTTAGACAATATTCCTGTTTATACTGATTACTCTGCCCGAGCACAAGCCGCTCAACAAGTTGATATATATGCACGAGTGAGTGGAATTCTACAAAAGAAATTTTTTACTGAAGGTCAAAAAGTTAAGGCCGGACAACTGCTTTATAAAATTGATGATCGTAAATATCGAGCATTGGTGCTAAAGGCAAAAGCTCAAGTAAATGTTGCAAAAGCCAACCTCAATCAAGCAAAAAGAGAATATAACCGTGTTAAAGGCTTATATAAGAATAAAGCAGTCAGTGCGCAAGAAGTCGATACTGCTTTATCTAACCTTGAATTAGCTAAGGCGGATTTAGAAGGTCAAAAAGCGGCATTAAATGAAACTCAAATTGATTTGGATTACACTGAAGTTCGTGCCGAAATCTCTGGTATTGTTGGTATTAAGCAACAAGATATTGGAAGCTTAGTTGGCTCAAATTCTGAAAATTCTCTACTCACTAACATTACCCAATTAGATGTAATCAATGTGGTGTTTGCTATTCCTGATGCCGATTATATTCAACAGCAAAAAGAAATTCAGGCAGGCAAACTCAAGGCGCTTCCTAAAAACCGATGGACGGCACAAATCATCAATTCAAAGGATGATGAGATTACCTCTGGAAAAATTGATTATGTTGACAGCAACATCAACACAACAACTGGTAGCATTCAGGCACGAGCCGTATTTGATAATAAATCAAAACAATTAATGCCTGGATCATTTGTACGTTTAAGAATGACCGACTCAGTTCGTCAAAATGTATCCATCGTTCCTAAAAAAGCAGTTTTACAGATGGGGGGTCAATCTTTTGTTTATAAGGTTACGGATGGCATTGCAGATTTAGCTCCTGTTCATTTAGGGGATGAAAAAGGCTCAAATTGGTTAGTCGATTCTGGCTTATCTAATGGGGATATTGTCGTCACAAACAACCTTATAAAGTTACGCCCTAAAACCCCCGTATCAATATTGCCAAACAAACCAAATACCGCTGGTAAAACAGATAAAAAACACGCTGAATAATAATGACTTTGTTGTCTATTACCGTGCAAGGTCTCACCGTATTAAACCCATTAAATGAAACCGTTAATCTGAGGAAAAACCATGTTTTCTAAATTTTTTATTGATCGCCCTGTTTTAGCCAGTGTGCTGTCTTTTGTGGTGATTATCGCAGGGTTCCTTGCCATGAAAGGCTTACCCATTGCTGAATATCCTGAAATAGTACCGCCACAAGTTGCGGTAACGGCCGCCTACCCTGGAGCGAGTGCCGAAACCATTTCACAAACCGTAGCAGCACCTTTAGAACAGGCGATTAATGGCGTAGATAACATGTTGTACATCAACTCAGTGACTTCATCTTCAGGGACATTAACGCTTACCGTTACCTTTAAAATTGGTACGGATATCGACCAGGCAAATATTAATGTTAATAACAAGGTTCAAGGTGCATTAAGCAAACTACCAAACGAAGTTCAACGTGCTGGTGTCAATGTCAATAAAAAGTCATCCAGTATCTTAAAAGTGATTTCGCTCTATTCTGGAGATTCGAGTTTAGATACCGTATTTATTGCCAATTACGGCTTAATTAACGTCTTAGACGAACTCGCCCGTATTCCAGGCGTGGGAGAGGCTCGCCAATTTGGTTCTAAAGATTACTCTATGCGTATATGGCTAGACCCAAATAAATTAGCACAATACAAACTGACACCAAGTGATGTTTATAATGCCATTCAGTCACAAAACTCTCCGTTTGCTGCGGGACGTTTTGGCCAAGAACCCATGGCAAATCCTCAAGCCTTTTCTTATACCGTCACGACTGAAGGTCGTTTATCAACGCCTGAACAGTTTAAAAACATTATTTTAAAAGCCGAACAACAAGGTAATACCTTACGTTTAAAAGATGTTGCTCGGGTTGAATTAGGGGCTCAAGACTACAATTTTAATGCAACCTATGATGGTAAACCAACGGTACCGATTGGGGTCTTTTTAAAGCCTGGGGCAAATGCCTTAGAAACCTCTGATCTTATTGATAAAAAATTAGCAGAACTTTCTAATAGTTTTCCAAAAGGTCTTGATTATTCGGTACCTTATGACACGACTGAATTTGTCAATATCTCTATTGAGAAAGTAATCTACACACTGTTTGAAGCCCTAATTTTAGTGGTTTTAGTGGTCTATCTATTTTTACAAAATGCACGCGCAACGTTGATTCCCGTTTTGGCGATACCTGTCTCTATCATTGGTACCTTTATCGGAATGTATCTACTTGGATTCTCAATCAACCAACTGACCTTGTTTGGGATGATACTCGCCATTGGTATTGTGGTGGATGACGCCATTATCGTGGTAGAAAACGTTGAACGAATCATGCGAACCGAAAACCTCTCTCCACGTGAAGCAACCATTAAAGCGATGAGTGAAATAACCGGCCCGATTGTGGCGATTGTTTTAGTACTTGCTGCGGTGTTTATCCCTGTTGCGTTTATTAGTGGGTTAACAGGTCAAATGTATAAGCAGTTTGCCATTACCATTGTTATTTCTGTCACTATCTCAGGAATTGTGGCTCTAATCTTAACACCCGCTTTATGTGCCAATATATTACAATCCGCACATCAAAAACACACAGGCTTTTTCTTATACTTTAATCGCTTTTTTGAACGCATTACCAGTGGGTTTACAGCGGGTGTTAGAACGATTATGCGTTACAGCTTAATCAGCGTATTACTTTTTGCAGGCCTGGTAGCGATAACCTATCAAACATTAGGCACTGTTCCAAAAGGCCTACTTCCCCAAGAAGATAAGGGGACTATGTTTGTACTTAACTATTTACCGCCAGCGGCTTCATTGTCTCGTACCGAGGTGGTTCGTGATAAATCGTCAGAAATGCTACGCCAACACCCTGGTGTGGCTCATGCAATCAGTTTTGCTGGGTTTGATTTACAAACATTTACCAATAAATCCAATGCCGCGGTCTCTTTTGTCAGCTTAAAACCTTGGGATGAGAGAACTGCACCAGACGAAAGTTTACAAGCGATTTTAGGTCAACTATTTGGTCAGTTGATGGCGATTCCAGATGCGTTTAGTATTCCAATTGGCATGCCAACCATTATGGGAATGAGTATGACAGGTGGTTTTGAAGCCTATTTACAAAATCGTACTGGAGATGGCTCTTTAGCCTTAAGTAGAGTCACCGACGAATTGATTAAAAAGGCCACGGCACGCCCTGAATTAAAATCGGTACGGACAACTTTCTCCACTAAAGTTCCTCAATATGAAATCACTTTAGACCGTGAAAAAGCACAAGCGATGCAAATACCTGTTGCGGATGTCTTTTCTGCAATGCAAGCGACCTTTGGAACGCTTTATGTGAATGACTTCAATTTATATGGTCGTATCTATAAAGTGAACTTACAGTCTGAATCTAACTTCCGTGAAAAACCAGAAGATTTAGCTCAAGTTTTTGTGCGTTCACAAACTGGTCAAATGGTTCCTTTAAGTGCCTTAGTTAGCATAAAACGTAGCACAGGTGCCGATATTGTGGATCGTTTTAACCTTTTCCCTGCCGCTAAGTTAATGGGAGAACCTGCTCCAGGCTATAGTTCTGGTCAAGCGATAGCGGCTTTTGAAGAAGTGGCTAATGACGTCATGCCAACGGGTTATAGCTTAGGTTGGGTGGGTGAAGCATTCCAAGAAAAACAGTCTTCTAGCTCGGGGAACCAGGCCTTTATATTTGGTTTACTGTTTGTCTTCTTAATTTTAGCGGCACAGTATGAACACTGGTCAATTCCTCTTGCGGTGCTAACCGCTGTTCCATTTGCCGTATTAGGAGCAACTATTGCGGTTAAATTAAGTGGCCTACAAAATGATATTTACTTCCAGCTGGGCTTATTAACCTTAATCGGTCTATCTGCCAAAAATGCCATACTTATTGTTGAAGTTGCCATACAAAAACACAAACAAGGACTGTCATTGGTTGAAGCGGCAGAAACAGCGGCTAAATTAAGATTTAGACCGATTGTGATGACCTCTTTGGCCTTTACTATTGCTGCAATACCTCTTATGTTGAGCACAGGAGCAGGTGCTGCAGCACGTCACGCAGTGGGTACAGGCCTGGTAGGAGGAATGATTGCGGCAACTTTATTAGCACCACTATTTGTACCCATGTTTTTCCGTTGGGTTGCGGGCATATCTGAAAGATTCTCTTTCAAAAAAACAGATAAAAAAGCGATTGAAAACTCACCAATGGAGTCTAAATAATGAGAAATTTAATCACCATTTCGGCTCTTGTTCCTGTCTTAATGTTGACAGGTTGTAGCCAAATACCGACTTATGAAAAACCTAAAGTAGAACTGCCAACTCAGAGCAGTTGGAATCACTTACAGCCTAAAGTCGGTAATCAATTAAATCTAAATGAACAGGCCTGGTGGAATCAACTGTCTGGCGATGACACCTTAGCAAAATTAATCAAAGAAGCGCTTATTCACAATAGTGATATTGCGCTAGCTCAGCTTAACTTGCAACAGGCACGTTCAGTGTCAAATCAAAGTAAAGCCGCTCAATATCCAGAGTTAAGTTCAAGCGGTTCATTGGGAAGATCAAAAAATTCCTTAAATGAATACCCTGTTGGTTCTGAATATACTTATGGTGCTTTTTCTTTAGGGGGCTTATTAAGTTATGAGATTGATTTATGGGGAAAAAATGATGCCCTTAAACAACAAGCACAGGCCAACTTAAAAGCGACTGAAGCAGATCAAAAAACCATTAAATTAAGTGTCACTGCCGCAGTCGCCCAAGCTTACTTAAATTTAATGGCCTTAAATCAAAATGTGCATATTGCGCAAAACACAGTTGAATCTCGTCAAGGTGCCTTACAACTTCGACAAACACAGCTTAAATATGGCAGTGTTACCCCGTTATATGTTCACCAAGCGGAATCTGAACTAGCCTCGGTTGAAATTTCTCTACAACAGCAACAGCAGCAACGTGATTTACAGCTTCATGCCCTATCAGTGTTAGTCGGTCAATCGCCAAAAGCCTTAACGCAAATGACTGCCAGCTCATTTAAAACTAAAGACTTAAACTCACTTAATAGTTTGCCGATTCCTAAAGGATTACCTTCTGACTTGTTAGAACGTCGTCCTGATATTATTGCGATGGAACAAAAGCTCATTGCCGGCAATGCAAATATTGGTGCCGCCAAAGCCGCATTGTATCCGTCTATCAGTTTGAGTGGTTTGTTCGGTTTTTCAAGTGAAGCCTTAAATGAACTATTTACCGATGATTCTGTTAGCTGGAGTACTTCAGCTGCAATTAACGCCCCCATTTTTGATTATGGAAAACGTCAATCGCAGGTACAAATAACTAAGGCACAAAAGCAAGCGTTAGTCATTCAATACCAACAAACCATCCGTACGGCTTTTAAAGAGGTGTTGGATGCACTGACTAACCTTAAAGGCAGCAGCCAGCAACTAGCGGCACAACAACGCCAAGTGGCCGCACTTAAACAAATATTGGATCTGTCGCAAAAACGCTTTGACGCAGGTTATTCAAGTTATCTAGAAGTATTGGATGCCCAAAGAAACTTATTTAATGCTGAAATAAATAGCGTAAATTTAAAACTTGCTCACTCAACTGCTTTGGTCAATTTATACAAAGCGCTTGGTGGCAATTGGCAAGAACCTAAACTCTATACCTAAGCTATGAAATCTCTTTGCCTGTTCTGAATAAATACCTTAGCAACCTCTTTATACAGGCAGTTTAAGACGCTACTATTTTTTCTGATAATTTTATTAGTGAAGTTTTGGAATAGAACATGCTTATGTTTTTAGCACAATCTTTGGTAAAGCAGAATATAAATCGCTATTAAATTCAAAACTAGTTTAACGTAAAACTTAACCAATTAATTTATATAGAAAAAATACTTAACAAGAGGTAAAACATATGTTTTGTAGAGAATATAAGCAAAAAATCAATAAACAAACCAAGATACTAGATGAACAAGCCGCCTTTATCAATGCAATTGAAAAATCTAGTGCCATTATTGAATTTGACCTATCAGGAAAGGTATTAACAGCCAATCCAAATTTTTTACATCTAATGGGCTATGAACTTGAAGAAATTGTAGGCAAACCTCATAGAATATTTATAGCACCTGAAGAAGCATCTAGCGCTGAATATGAAGATTTTTGGCGAAAGTTAAGAGCCGGTGATTTTGTGTCTAGCCGATTTAAGAGAATTGCTAAAAATGGGAATACGATTTGGCTGGAAGCGAGTTACAACCCCATTTTAGACAAGACTGGTAAACCATATAAATTTGTAAAATTTGCGACGGATATTACAGAAAAAGTACAACATGAAATAGAAGTTCAAGCAGAGATTAATGCCATTAATTCGGTTATGGCCACGATTGAATTTGATACTCAAGGCAATATTCTGACAGCCAATGACAATTTTTTAAAAATCATGGGTTACACTCTAAGCGAAATACAAGGAAAACACCATAGCATGTTTGCCGTTGGCAATTTTGCACAAACCCCAGCTTATAAAGCATTATGGGATAATCTTGCAAAAGGCCAGGCCTTTTCAGATACTTACGAACGCAAAACAAAAAATGGCGAAACCGTATGGTTGGAAGGAAGTTATAACCCTATATTAAATCCTGATGGACAGGTCTGTAAGGTCATAAAATATGCAACCGATATTGGTTCAAACAAAAATGCTATTTTATTGGATAAGGTTATTGATGATGCCTCCAATGTTATAGATAAAATGGCAGGTGGAAACCTATCGGCGCAAATGCAAAATCACATCGACCCAGATGCGGCATCTCTTTATGACCAAAATATCATAAAATTATCAGGTACGATTGAAGAGCTAGGTTCTAAGTTACAAGATGTTATTTCAGAAGCATTAGAAGCCGCCAATACCGTCAATGATGTGTCAGGTGAAGTGGCGACGAGTGCTTTAGATTTAAGCCAGAGAGTTCAGGAACAAGCGGCTGCTTTGGAAGAAACTTCCGCGACGATGAATGAGATGAACTCTCAAGTGCAAAGTAATACTCAAAATGCACAAGAAGCAGAACAAGTCTCTAATGATGTTCAGTCAAAAGCAAAAAGTGGTCAGACGATTATGGTGGATACCATTAACGCAATGGAAAACATTCAAGAGTCGAGTCACCGAATTTCTGATATTGTCACCCTCATTGATGGCATCGCCTTTCAGACAAACTTACTGGCACTCAATGCCGCTGTTGAAGCCGCTAGAGCAGGAGAACATGGAAGAGGTTTTGCTGTCGTTGCAGGAGAAGTTCGAAACTTAGCACAAAAGTCTGCAGAAGCTGCTAAAGATATTAAAAATCTTATTGAAGAAACCGTAACAAGAGTGACGCAAGGCGTAAAATTAGCCAGTGATTCTGGTGAGATGTTAACTGACATTAATGATGCCATACAGATAGTCACGCAAATGATAACTCAAATCGCACAAGCCTCTACTGAACAGGCTGAAGGTGTTCATCAAGTTCATCAAGCAATAACGCAAATTGATGAAGTCACTCAACAAAATGCCGCATTAGTTGAAGAAACCTCAGCTTCTGCGGAGAATTTAAAAGACCAGTCTGAATCTTTAAATCACACCATGGGATTCTTTAATAGAGGTACGCAGCATCAATCCCAAACGCCTCACAAAAAAAGAATAAAAAACCAGCAGAAGATTGTTGATATCCAGCCTGTGGAAAATAACAAAGTATCATCATTTTCAACAGATTCAAATACTGTTGAAATTCCGGCAAACGCTGAAAAATGGGAAGAGTTTTAATGTGAGACCTTTGCACGAGAGTATGTACGAGTAAAAATGGTTAAAATTCACCCGATTTTTGTTGAAAAACTTGCGAATAGCTAGCTATTCCCTACGTTTTCCGCCGCAATCAGGCAAATTTTCCCTCATTTTTCTTTCGCACCTATCTCGTGCAAAGGTCTCAATGTAAATATTGGAGTTAATGAAAAAAATTGGGGGCTGTTTTTACCTTAGCTCTCTTTTTCAGAAAAAAGCAAAACGACTTTACGACACAAGTTGATTCATTCCACTAATTAATAACCCCTGTTGTGTTAAATCCATTGCCATTTTATTTGGTTTTGCAAAGGCTTCAATATCATTATCAAAATAGAGACCATTAGCATTTATAAATTTATCACTAATAGCCGTTTCAACCAGTAAATCTGAACCTATCGACAAGTCTTTTCCCTCAATTCCAAACCCATCTTTAACCATTTTTGTGGCAAGTAAAGACCCTGGATTAATTGCGATGAATTGAATATCATTTTGTTGAGACTGTGCCATTGCAAAGGTCCATGCAATCAAAGCTAATTTACTCTCAGAGTAAGCTTGCATTGGGTTCGAATAATTTTTGCCCTTTAAAAAATCTAAATCAAATTTTTCTTGGGCCGCTGAGGCCAAATTAACAACTCTTGCCGTGTGAGTTAAATTTTCCAATAACGATTTAGCCAAAATATAGGGAGCGAGTGTGTTCACTCGAAAGCGAACATCGATTTCACCCCACTGCTGTCCCACTTAATTTCTCACCAAGCCTAAACTCATTTGGGGCCTCACGTTTTCTACATTAGGTGGTGGCTTCAAAAGTTCTATTAACGGCCTTCTAATAAATAGATTCATTTGTAGTAATCTTAAAATCTGCTGAAAACTCTTTTTCGATCCTGATTGAAACTTAAGAAAAGCGATAATCAAATAAACACATAATGCGGCCATGATTTGAGTCATTACCGCATTTTTAGAGTTACCTAAAAAAGCTTTGATTTTTAGATTTTGTTTGATCCATTTAAAGAAGAGTTCTACCTGCCAACGCTCTTTATATATATCTGCAATTGTCTGAGCTGACCAGTTCATTTGATTGGTAATAAACTGATAATCTTTTTGCGTGACGGGGTCGTAATAATTCACTAAGCGAATAGCGGGTAAGTTTTCTCTAAGGGATTTCTGTCCAGTGTATTCAATGATCTGATCAGAAATAATGTTTAAGTTTTTTGTCGTCGGTAACGTTTTTACAACTTTATACTTTGCATTGCCTCGGATTCTTGTTACCCATACCAACCCTTTTGAACTCAAGGCTTTGTGCCAGCTGAAGTTGTTATAACCTTTGTCAAAAACGAGTACACTTCCCTTTGGAAACTTCCATAAATCAACTTGTTTCATTTCAGACTCTTTGGCTCCTGTTAAGGATGCAAAAGCTGGGATAAGGCCATCATGATCAAGTCCAATATGCAGTTTCATGGCTGATTTTTTCTTATTGTAATCCGCCCATGGAAAAAGCTTCATGGAAAGATCAATAAGAGAACCATCCAACGAGAATAGCTTTGATTTGAATCTGAAATTATGTTTTGGTGAGTGCTGAGAGCATTGTTTGTAAAGCTTAGAAAACAAGTCAGAATAGAACTGATAATCTAGCTTTTCATTGGCTCGACTGAATGTCGTGCGTTTTATTTTTTGGCTGCCTAAATGATATTGCTGTTGGGGTTGTGACTCTATTGTGGCTTCAATATCTCGAAGGCTATGGCGTGCACCTATCTGGCCAATCGCCAAGGCTGCAAATTGAGACCAGCGACTTAAAGCGTCACTTCGTCATTTCCCATCATGAATGCTTGAAAGCTTTTCAAATTCAAGTCTCGGAAACATTTTTAAGACTTGTGATAATACTGTATTATGAAAGCTCATAGTCTGAATCCTCTGTTATTACATATGTTTGGTGGTACTTACATTGTAACAATCTGTATGGATTCAGGCTTTTTCATTTTAGCTAAGTGGGACAGCAGTGACGTGACCCTCTTTTATCTGAGGTTTGGCAACAACTTGCTGTGAAAATTTTGCCGAAGAACCATATTCATTTAAAACCATTGCTTTCATTATTTTTATCCTTGTATTTAATTGCTTAATCTGACAAAACAATTCTAATACCTACTGAATAAATTTATAATACAGCCTAAAAAACAAACAGTTTATAGATTTTACTGAAAATGAATATTGAACACTTAAAACTTTTTATCCGCATAGCCGCCTTATTAAATATCAGTAAAGCGGGTCAAGAACTTGGACTTTCGCCTGCCGTTGCCAGTGCACATATCAGCAAATTAGAAGAGATGCTTGGCACGCGTTTATTAAGCCGAAGTACCCGAAAAATCTCTTTAACTGAAGAAGGGAGAATTTTCTTACCGCATGCCCAAGAAATTCTAGAAAGCGTTGAACAGGCAAAAGGCTCTATCGGCATTGGCAACCGCACACCAAGCGGGACTATTCGCCTAACCGCTCCTGCCTCTTTTGGTCGACAACACCTACTACCTGCCATTACTGACTTTTTGAAAGATCATCCACAAATCACCATAGATTTAAGTATGACGGACATTATTATGGATGTAATAGAAGGTGGATTTGATGTGGCGATTCGCATTGGAAGTTTAAAAGATTCAAACTTGATTGCACGAAAAATAGCTGAAGACAACAGAGTGATCTGCGCCTCGCCTGATTACCTTAATGAACATAATCCGATTGAATCACTGAACGACCTTAAACAACATGATTGCATTAACCTTAGAGGCTTAGATGTTTGGTATTTTAAAAACCCAGAATCTGTAGATGAAAAACCCATTGCCATTAAGACCCAATCTAGACTCATGACAGACAATGGAGAAGTTATGCGTGACGCTACGGTTGCTGGATTAGGACTTTCAATCAATTCAACTTGGAATTGCTACCAACAAATACAATCAGGTCAATTACAGCAAACCCTAGAGAATGTCTCTTTGAGTGATTCAAATGCCATTTGGGCGGTTTACCCTACTAACCGATTAGTGGCACCCAAAGTCAGGTTGCTTATCGATTATCTAATTAAGCGGTTTGGTAAAGAACCTTATTGGGATAAATCTTTTAAAGCAAAAACATAAACAATATTTTTTGGCATAAAAAAAGCCCGCTTTCGCGGGCTTTTTGAGTAATTTTGACCCGTCCTAAATAAGGTTGACACTTTTTCCACTCTTAAAAGGAAAAAGTAATGACATCAAAAACTAAGCGCACCCAACGCGATTATTCTCTCGCCTTTAAACTGTCTGTTGTAGACCAAATTGAAAAAGGCGAAATGACTTATAAACAAGCACAAGCTCGTTATGGCATCCAAGGTCGCTCAACCGTTTTAACTTGGCTACGCAAGCATGGTCGGTTAAATTGGACAGACTCCACATCGATTAACCGCCATCAACGAGGTATTTGTATGCCAACTGAAAAATCCAAACCCACACCAGAACAACGTATTAAAGAGTTAGAGCAGCAACTTGCCGAAGAAAAGCTAAAAGCGCAGTTCTTTGAAGGTGTGGTCAAAGTCTTAAATGATGACTTTGGAGTCAGTATCTCAAAAAAGCGGCTTGCCATCTTATCACGCAAAAACAGATCCAAGGGCTCAACGTGAGCAATGCTTGTCGGTTTTTGCAGATTAGCCGTCAGGCTTATTATCAAGAGTTGGCAAGACAAGAAAAGAGAGAAAAACAGTATCAGGCGGTACTGGATTTTGTTCGTGAGATAAGAATGGAACAGCCTCGTATAGGCACTCGAAAGTTACAACACTTATTACTCTCTCAAGCTCAAGAAGTGTTGAAGATAGGACGAGATCGATTGTTTGACTTACTGCGTTGGCAGCGTTTATTAGTCGTTAATAAGCGCGCCTATCATAAAACTACGCACAGTCATCATCGGTTCTATAGGCATCCTAATTTACTAAAGGAAAAGCCTCGAGAGGAACTGGCATGTTCACCTGAACAACTATGGGTGGCGGATATCACCTATTTACCATTGCAAAATGGGCAAGCTTATCTAAGCTTAGTCACCGATGCTTATTCGCGTAAAATCGTTGGCTACCATGTGCACGATACGCTTCAAGCCACCCCTGTTCTCAGTGCTTTAAAGAAAGCAGTAAAATCAAGACAATACCAAGGCGAGTTAATCCATCACTCAGATGGAGGGATACAATACTGCTCAAAAATCTATCAAGACTTCCATCAAAAGCATGGTATTACCTGTTCGATGACAGATGGTTATGACTGTTATCAGAATGCTTTAGCAGAAAGGGTCAACGGGATATTGAAGAATGAATTCTTGTTAACCAAGCCAAAAGATATCCAGCAGGCTAAGAAAATGGTGAAAGAGTCGATTGAGATTTACAACACAAAACGACCGCACTTGGCGTTAAAATACAAAACGCCCGACGAAGTTCATCGAGCGTTTTTAACCTGAAAAAAGTGTCAACCTATATCAGGACGGTACATTTTAAACAATTTTAAATTTACTGTATTTTAAAATCAGGTACACTTCAAAACGGAACATCATCATCGTCAAAGTCATTAGGTGCATAAGCTGGTGCTCGTTGTGGTTGTGCTGGCTGTTGCCCACCCATTGGCGGTACATTTTGTTGTCCCATTGGGTTTTGTTGTCTTGGTTGTTGTGCTGGCTGCTGGTTGAAACCACCTTGCTGAGGTGCACCACCCATTTGACCACCTTGGTTACCCATGGGCGCTTGGTTAAAATCATTACCAGCACCAAAAGATGCGTCACCACCTTGACGATTACCCCCGCCAAGCATCTCCATTTTGCCTTCAAAACCACTTAACACTACTTCAGTGGTATAACGGTCTTGACCATTTTGGTCTTGCCATTTGCGGGTTTGCAATTTACCTTCAAGATAAACCTGTGAGCCTTTTTTAAGGTATTGGCCAGCAATTTCAGCTAATTTTCCAAACATAGAAACACGATGCCATTCAGTTTTTTGCTGTTTTTGCCCAGTGTTTTTGTCATTCCACTCATCACTGGTTGCCACACTTAGGTTTGCAATGGCATTACCATTTGCCGCATATTTCACTTCTGGGTCTGCACCTAAGGTTCCCACCAAAATGACTTTATTCACACCACGCATACAATTGCTCTCTCTATTTTTAATTTATATCTTGAGTCCTTTGTACCCCAGAAGCGCGAAAGAAAAATATGGTAAAAACCATTTTTATTCATGCCGCCGTCTGGTGCAAAGGTCTAATCTTATTAATTTTACAATTTATCTTTGTTCTATGTAATTAATTAACGCAGCTTCATCGACAACTTTTCTGTCTATTTTGAAGTACACACGTTTTTCATCTGCTAATACTACCACTTCATAAATACCGTCGTAGGATAACAATTTGTTTTGAATACTTTCAATCTCACCTTCTTTAAGGTCTTCAATCGCCAGTGAAGCAATGCTTAATGGAAGAGGTTTTTCCATTGTTAAAGCGGCTAATGTCCATAAAGCACCAATGGTTGCGGTAAAAATGAACACGCCATCATGCCCATAATGCTGATAGAAGTAACCCCCCATTGCGCCACCTAAAGCGGCGCCTAAAAACTGACTGGTTGAAAACACACCACTGGCGGTTCCTTTTTTATCTGCTGGAGCAAGTTTTACGACTAATGAGGGGAGAGATGCTTCTAATAAATTAAAAGCGGTAAAAAAGATTAACAATAATGCAAATAGTGTCCAAAAGCTTGGTGCTACAAAGGCAAAACCAAGTTGCATTAGAGTTAGAGTCGCTATAGCGCCTACAAATACCATTTTCATTCTGCCGCGGCTTTCGGCTTGAATAATAAAGGGCACCATTAATACAAATGACAGGATCATAACAGGTAAATAAATTTCCCAATGATCAGTCACTACCAGGCCTGCTGAATCTTTTAAAGTAAGAGGTAAAACCACAAACATGGCGGTTAACATGGCGTGCAGCACAAATACACCAAAGTCTAGACGCAGCAGTTGAGGATTTTTTAGAATCTCTTTAAATTGACTAGGATCAGCTTCGGCTTCACGTTGAAACTGTTGTTTTTCAATATCAGGCATTGCATATTTAACAAGTAGCATACCCGCAACCGCTAAGGCAGCAATTGTCCAAAATATACCTCTTACCCCAAATACACTGGCTAATAATGGCCCTGCGATTAATGACAAGGTAAATGAGAAACCAATAGTCATTCCTACAATTGACATGGCTCTTAAACGAAACTGTTCTGAGACTAAGTCTGCTACAGAGGCCATAAGCACTGCGGCAACAGCCCCCATACCTTGAATCGCTCGTCCAATAATCATCATTTCAATAGAGTCGGCCATGGCACAGACTATCGAGCCAAGCATAAAAATAAACATACCCGCAATAATGAGCGGTTTACGACCATATTTATCTGAAAGCATTCCGTATGGAATTTGCAAAAACGCTTGGGTAAGGCCATAAATCCCCATGGCAATACCAATTTGTAGACCCGTTATACCGTTAAATTCCTGATGTGCAAATAATGCAAATACAGGAAATATCATAAAGAGACCTAACATTCGGGTAGAAAAAATACCTGCAATAGAGAACGCGGCTCGTTTTTCTGTAGGACTCATGACATTAGAATGTTCAATCATTTATTTTGTGTCTCAATGTTTAATTAATCTGAGAAATCAGGTCTATTTTTTAATAACAAATAACGCGGAATTATAACACCGTTGACAAAAACTAGAGCTATAATCGAATACAACTTATTGACAGTTATAATGAGACCTATGCTCGAGATGAATACTCGAAGCGACTTCTTACAAATTAATTTTAATCTCTAACTATAGTCATAAGCATGGAATAAACATTAAGGTTTCAATTTTAAAAACAACCAGGCCTGGTTGAAAGGAATTATCATGAATAATACGACTTACCCCGCGTTTTTATTACCGATTTTTATTTTAAGCTTGCTATTGCTGAGTGTTACGTCTCTAACGGTAAATGCTGACGATAGCTATAAAGATGATAGCTATACCAAGGGTAATAAAGTGCATTTTTCTATTACGGAATCGCAGAATGTGGCTAACAACCGCATTACACTGACCTTTAATCGAGTTGCCGAGGGCATTAGTCCACAGGCTGTGGCGAATGAAATCAACCTAAAAATGCAGGCGGCAATCAGAGCCCTAAAAGCCTATCCAGAAATCATTACTCAAACCAACCAATACAACATTAGGCCCATCTATAAAAAACAGGTCATTAGTCACTGGCGCGGGCAACAAAGTTTGGTGTTGAGCATAGAAAACAAACCCGGTTTAATTGCTATTTTGACTAAAATCCAGCCTTACTTAGCGTATCAATCAATGCAGTTTGGTATTTCAGATTCGGTAAAAAAACAAGTTATGGCTCAGTTAACCGATAAAGCAATTCAAAGTTACCGCAAGCAAGCCCAACGCATTGCTAATAACTTTCAAGCTAGCTCATTTAGAATTTTAGAGACTCGTATTAATAACGCTAACGGCTATACCCCTCAACCAAGATATGCACGCTCAGAAATGGCCATGATGTCTTCTGATATGGCGGCACCCGCGGTTAAAGTGGGTCAAAGTAAATTAAACGTGACCATTACAGGCACTCTTTTATTAACGCCATAAGAGTGACCAGGCCTGGTAACTCTAGTCGCGTAAGATTTTACTTTCTTGCTATAATGGCCGTTTGCTAATTTAAAACGGTCGTTTCCAATGCTCGAAGAAATTGTTATCCGCGGTGCTCGTACCCATAACCTAAAAAACATCGATGTTACCCTTCCTCGAGATAAACTAATTGTGATTACGGGTTTATCTGGTTCAGGTAAATCCTCACTCGCTTTTGATACGATTTATGCTGAGGGACAACGACGTTATGTGGAGTCTCTTTCTGCCTATGCACGGCAATTTTTATCCGTCATGGAAAAACCCGATTTAGATCATATTGAAGGGCTTTCACCTGCCATTTCTATTGAGCAAAAATCGACCTCTCACAATCCTCGCTCTACTGTTGGTACGGTAACTGAAATCTATGACTATTTGCGTTTGCTTTACGCTCGTGCTGGTACACCACGTTGCCCACATCATGGTTGTGATTTAGAAGCCCAAACCGTTAGCCAAATGGTTGACCACACCTTAACCTTACCAGAAGGCAGCAAGTGTTTACTCATTGCTCCCATTGTACGAGGTAAAAAAGGCGAACATCACCACCTATTGGATGAGTTACAAGCGCAAGGTTTTATACGAGCCCGTATTGATGGCAAAATTTACGACTTAGACGGCACCATTCAATTAGAAAAAAATAAGAAACATGATATTGAAGTTATTGTGGATCGTTTTAAAGTTCGCAATGACATCAAACAGCGTTTAGCTGAATCGTTTGAAACGGCTTTGAGGCTTGCTGAAGGTTTAGCGCAAGTCTTGCCCATGGATGAAGACGATGATTTTGCGCTCCTATTTTCGGAACGCTTTGCCTGCCCGCATTGTGGTTATAGCGTGCCAGAGCTTGAACCTCGAATTTTCTCGTTTAACAATCCGCATGGTGCTTGTCCAACCTGTGATGGTTTGGGCATTAATGATAGTTTTGATGCTGACCGCGTTATTACCCATCCTGAATTAAGTTTGGCCGGTGGAGCAATCCGCGGCTGGGACCGTCGCCACAAATACTATTATGACTTACTCAAAGCCTTAGCCGATCATTATGGTTTTGATATTGAAGCCCCTTGGGAATCGTTAAACGAAAAACATCGTAAAATCATTTTATTTGGCTCAGGTAAAGAAAAAATTCCCTTACCCCATGGAAAATATAGCGACACTCGACGTTTTGAAGGCGTTATTCCCAATATGGAACGCCGTTTTGCGGAAACTGAAAGTAAAGCCGTACGCGATGAATTAGAAAAATATCGAGTCACCACGCCTTGTAAAAGTTGTCACGGAACTCGTTTAAATGAAGCTGCACGTAATGTATTTGTTAATGACCACACCTTACCTGCTTTAACATCACTTCCGGTAGGCGAACTCCATGACATTTTTAGCAGCTTAACGCTTGAAGGTGCCAAGGGTGAAATTGCCAGTAAAATTATTAAAGAGGTGCATGACCGCTTAACTTTCTTAGTCAATGTTGGCTTAAATTATTTAACCCTAGACCGCAGTGCCGACACCTTATCCGGTGGAGAAGCTCAACGAATTCGTTTAGCCAGTCAAATTGGAGCAGGCCTGGTAGGTGTGATGTATGTGTTGGATGAACCCTCAATTGGTTTGCATCAACGTGACAATGATCGTCTTTTAGCCACGTTGACTCATTTACGTGATCTAGGTAATACCGTTATTGTCGTTGAGCACGATGAAGATGCCATTAGAGCCGCTGACTATGTATTAGATATTGGCCCTGGAGCAGGTATTCACGGTGGTCGAATTATGGCGGAAGGTACGCCTGATGAAGTGACGAACAATCCTAATTCATTAACCGGACAATTCCTAAAAGGAACTCGCAAAATTGAAGTGCCTGGTGAACGTTTACAGCCTAGCAAAGATAAATGGCTAACCATTACTGGAGCAAGTGGTAACAACTTAAAAGACGTTACCTTAAACATTCCAGCAGGCCTGCTAACTTGTGTAACCGGTGTTTCAGGTTCAGGTAAATCCACTCTTATAAACGGCACCTTATCTAAGCTTGCCGCTAATGAATTAAATAAAGCTCAACATACACCAGCCCCTTATAGCAAACTCTCAGGAATAGAACATTTTGATAAGTCGGTTAATATTGACCAGTCTGCGATTGGACGCACGCCACGCTCCAATCCAGCCACTTATACCGGATTATTCACTCCCATTCGTGAACTGCTTTCAGCCACTCCAGAGTCACGTGCGCGAGGTTATACTCCAGGACGCTTTAGCTTTAACGTTAAAGGCGGACGCTGTGAAGCCTGCCAAGGTGACGGCGTACTTAAGGTAGAAATGCACTTTTTACCGGATGTATATGTGCCCTGTGATGTTTGTAAAGGCGCCCGATATAATCGAGAGACCCTGCAAGTTCAGTACAAAGGCAAAAACATTCATGAAATTCTAGAAATGACTGTGGAAGATGCTCGTGCATTTTTTGATGTGATTCCAGTCATTGCACGTAAACTTCAAATGCTAATGGAAGTTGGTCTGGGTTATATCAAACTAGGGCAAAGTGCCACAACCTTATCTGGTGGTGAAGCCCAGCGTGTTAAATTAGCTAAAGAACTTTCTAAACGTGATACGGGCAATACACTTTATATTTTAGATGAGCCTACCACAGGGCTGCATTTTCATGATATTGAGTTACTATTAACCGTTATTCGTCATCTAAGAGATCAAGGTAATACCATTGTTATCATCGAACATAATTTAGATGTTATCAAAACCGCAGACTGGATTGTAGACTTAGGCCCCGAAGGTGGCTCTGGTGGTGGTCAAATTTTAGTCGCAGGGACTCCAGAAACCGTAGCAAGCTGTAAAGAGTCTCATACCGGTTTCTATTTAAAGAACATGCTGTAAGTTACCAGTCCTGGTAGAATTCATAACTATTAGTGATTCAAAATTCAGGCGCTTACTCAAATATTTTCTTATGTTTGCAATGTTAATAAATGGAAGAATAAAAGCATGTTCTTAATCAATAGAGTGAATTTTAATTTGAATCATTCAGCTCTTTTAATTTTAGTGATAGCACTATTTCTATATGCTTCGAAGAGCCCTGCGCAAAATATTCAGGGCAACAAACCACTCAATAAAACGCAAAACCAATTTAGCGATTGGCAGACCCCACAATATATTCTTAAAGCATTTCAGGAGATTGCGCTTAAAAACGAGTATAAAAAAAGTAACAAACGTATCGTAAAGTGGCAACAGCCAATTCGTTATCGATTTGATTATCAAAAACTGAAAAGAAATCAATTAGTAGAAACTCTATTTAAAACCCATCTAAAGCATTTAGCAGACATTACAGGGTTAAATATTCAACCCGCAATAAATTCAGATGCAAACTTAATTATCTATCTCACTACCGATAAAACCTACGCCGATGTGATTCATCGTTTTACCCGTTCAACGGTTAAAAATATCGCCAAAGACAGTAATTGCATGGGAAATTACAAAACCAATAAACAGAATGAAATTACACAAGCTGAAGTTGTACTTCCCGTAGATCACGATTACAGCCGTGGACTTCTTGTAGCTTGTGTTGTAGAGGAAACCACTCAAGTTTTAGGATTACCAAATGATGCTAGCTGGGTAAACCCGAGCATCGCCAATGACGATAGTAAAATAGAATTGCTGACCGGTTTGGACTATATATTTTTAAAATTACTTTATGATTCTAAAATCAAAGCAGGCATGTCTCAATTACAGAGTCAAAGAATACTCAAAAAAGAAATTACAAAACTTATTAACTCTGGAGTCGTTAAAAATGCCGCTAAAACGGTTAATTCAAAAGGTCTTTACCAATTGGTAAACTAAGCTAGTTTTGCCTTGATTTGTAAAAAATTAAAATTAATCTGGCAAGACAGCAGTTTATTTCTAACCTAACTTGATGAAAATCCATTATCAGATTTGAGTTATTTTCCAATTTTGTGATACTTAATATTGAAGCTTGGACAAACGCCTTAAGTCCCCCCTTGTAATAAATGGTGCAAAGTTCTTAGCGTAGTGAACGATTAAAAAACGTTGCTGTTTGAGCGTGGCGAGTTCAGCGTTTTCAGTTCACAAGCTTAGAACTTGCCCTTTTATGGAGCGGGGTTTGCTTTTTGGTTACTTTTTTGCCAAATTGCAAAAAGTAACGGGAAGCCTGAGTGACAAAATTTAAGGCAAAGGCATGATATTCAAAAAGGCTTCTCAATCGCTATACGGTCTGATTAAATCTAAGCTTTTACACTTAATTAAACCTGTAGAAACCTACAAGGCCTGGTAAGTTACATTTTTGACAATGAGTTTTGCTCATGGTTATTACTTAGACAAATCTCTTTAATAAGAATCAAAGCTACGGCTTAGGGTGAGCAATCTGGGTAATGACATAGCCTGCTAACATTAGCCCAAAAATACCCGGCATATAACTCGCTGTTCCATTCACTACACGACCACGTGCCCCTTCTATTTCTTCCATTGGTCCTGGTGCTTGAGGTATCTCAGTAGAGAAGACGGTCATAACCCCTTTTTTAATACCTTGTTTTTTGAGTCTTTGGCGCATATTACGGGCTAAAGCACAGCCATGGGTTTTTGATATATCAGCCAAGGCTATTTTAGACGGGTCAATTCTACGACCGGCTCCCATACTTGATACAACTGGAACGCCCTTTTCAACCGCCGTAATTACTAGGTTTGCTTTACAATTTAGGCTATCTATTGCATCCACCACAAAATCAAATCCTTGGCTAGATTGGGTTAATAATGGCTCCATATCTTCAGGGGCTAAAAAGGTTTGGAGAACATTAACCTTACATTGTGGATTAATCTCAGCAATTCGTTGAGCCATAACTATGGCCTTATTGGTACCAATCGTTGAGTTAAGCGCAATAATCTGACGATTCTTATTAGAAGCAGAAACATCATCATGATCAACTATGGTTAATTCACCCACACCGGCTCTTGCTAAGGCCTCAATCACAAAACCGCCTACGCCGCCAACACCCGCGACAAGCACATGAGAGTTGATTAAATTAAGCAATCCTTGTTCTTCAAATACCAGTAAACTTCTTTCATACAGTTCATCGTTTATATTCATAATGCATTTCTTTTAAATATTTTTTGAGCATTATAATCAGTTTGTTGAATAACGTCTTCAATTGGAATAGATAAGAGCTTAGCGACACATTCCGCAATCGTATTAATATCAGCAAGAGATGAACTTACCAGGCCTGGTAACTTTATATTGGGGTAATCTGTTTCAAGAACAATATGCTCTAAACCAAAATATTTTATTAAAGCATGATAACGATTAGCATTCTCTCTTACAGCCACACCATTTACACCAAATTTAAAGCCCAAATCAATATACTGTTTGGCTATTTCTATACTGGTTCCTAATCCATGAATAACACCAAAAGCATGCTTGCTTTTAAGTAACAACAACATCTCATTATGTGCTTTGACACAATGCACAGAGAGGGCTAACTGATTACTTTCAGCTAGGTTTAGTTGCTTTTGAAAACACTCAATCTGGTTTTCTCTAGTGTGTTTGTATGACTCATTAAAATCCAAACCAACCTCTCCTATTGAAGCAATATTATTACTTTGTAGAAGGCGTTCTAAGACAACTAAGTCAGATACAAATGATTCCGTTACAAACCAAGGATGAATTCCAATAGCAGGAAGTACATTGGCATGTTTTCGTGAAAATTTAATTGTGTTAGACCAATCATCAACATTAGTTGAAACATTTAAATAGGAATTTAAAGAATTAGGAAAACGAGTAGAAGAATTTAAATAGGAATTAAGATGACAGTGAGTGTCAAACATAGAAAAGCTTTTTAAAAGATATAAAAAAGCCCGCTAAGAGCGGGCCTTTAAATCTGATTACTCAGCAGCAGAATCAGTAACCGGATGGTCAACTAATTCAACAATTGCCATTGGTGCATTATCACCAGGGCGGAATCCACATTTTAAAACGCGGATATATCCACCTGGACGACCTTGGTAACGAGGACCAATTTCGCTGAATAACTTACCAACAGCTGCTTTATCGCCTAAGCGTGCAAACGCAGTACGACGGTTATGTACGCTGTCATTTTTTGCCAACGTGATTAAAGGCTCAGCAACTCCGCGAAGTTCTTTAGCCTTTGCAACCGTAGTACGAATCACTTCGTGTTCGATAAGTGAAGCAGACATGTTTTTAAACATTGCCTTACGGTGCGAGCTGTTACGATTTAACTTACGACCTGTCTTACCATGACGCATGATAGCTTCCTTATAATTAAGCTGACTCTTTACTTACCAAACTTGCTGGTGGCCAGTTTTCTAATTTAGTACCTAGACTCAAACCTCTTTGAGCAAGAACATCTTTGATCTCTTGCAGAGATTTTTTACCTAAGTTTGGAGTCTTAAGTAAGTGAGGCTCAGCTCTCTGTACTAAATCACCAATGTAATAAATTTGTTCTGCTTTCAAACAGTTAGCTGAACGGACTGTTAACTCTAAATCGTCAACAGGCTGTAAGAAGATAGGATCAAATTCGTTCTCTTCTTCTTCCGGTGCAACAACTTCTTTATGCTTAAGATCAACAAAAGCATTAAGCTGATAGTGAAGAACCGTTGCCGCTTGTTTAATAGCGTCTTCAGGGTCTAAAGTTCCATCAGTTACTACATCAAGAATTAACTTGTCTAAGTCAGTACGCTGTTCTACACGAGCGTTCTGTACTTCGTAACTTACTGTATGAACAGGGCTAAAACTAGCGTCTAAACGAAGAACACCAATCTGTGAATCTTTAGCAGTAGGAGCTGCACGGTAACCCATATCTCTCTCTACTTTAAGAGTCATATTCAACTCTGAACCTTCTGAAACATGTGCAATAACATGATCAGGGTTAGCGATTTCAGTATCGTGATTTAATACGATATCTGAAGCACGAACAACAGCCGGACCTTTTTTATTCAGTGTCAACTCAGCGCTTTCAGAAGCGTTAAGTCGTACTGCAACTTCTTTAAGGTTTAAAAGAATTTCTAAAACATCTTCTCTTACACCTTCAATTGAAGAGTATTCGTGTAAAACACCATCAATTTGGGCTTCTACAATAGCAGCACCAGGCATAGAAGATAATAGAATACGACGTAAAGCATTACCAAGTGTGTGACCATAACCACGTTCTAATGGTTCTAAAGTTACACGGCTATGAAAAGCTGTTTTTCTATCAATGTCTACTAAACGTGGCGTTAGCAACTGTTCTAACATCTCTTGCATTAGAAGTTATCTCCGTAGTATCAAAGTTTACTTAGAGTAAAGCTCAACAATTAAGTTTTCTGAAATATCAGCAGATAAATCTGTACGATCAGGAACATTTTTAAATGTACCTTCAAATGCAGATTTGTTTACTTCAACCCAGCTTACTCCACCAGCTTGTGCATTTAATTCTAATGCAGTCGCGATACGAGTTTGACTACGAGATTTCTCTCTAATAGAAACGATGTCACCTGAACCCACTTCAAAAGAAGGGATATTCACTGCTTGACCGTTAACTAGGATCGCTTTATGAGATACCAATTGACGTGCTTCAGAACGAGTAGAAGCAAAGCCCATACGATAAACAACGTTATCTAAACGGCTCTCAAGAATTTGCAACAAGTTAACACCTGTTGAACCTTTACGACGATCCGCTTCTTTATAATAAAGACGGAATTTTTTCTCTAGTACACCGTACATACGACGTACTTTTTGTTTTTCACGTAACTGTAAGCCGTACTCAGTTACTTTTTTGCGCCCTGCTCCGTGTTGACCAGGTAGTTGATCAATCTTACACTTAGATTCGATGCTACGAACACCGCTTTTTAAGAAAAGATCAGTACCTTCACGACGAGCAAGTTTACACTTTGGACCAATATATCTAGCCATGTTAACCTCAAATATTAAACGCGACGTTTCTTAGGTGGACGGCAACCATTGTGTGGAATCGGAGTTACATCTGCAATAGATGTAATTTTGAAACCAGCACTATGTAAACCACGAACAGCTGAATCACGGCCAGGTCCAGGACCTTTAACCATTACTTCCATGTTCTTAACACCATAGTCGTGAGCCATTTGACCTGCTCTCTCTGCAGCAACCTGTGCAGCGAATGGAGTACTCTTACGAGACCCACGGAATCCACTACCACCAGAAGTTGCCCAGCAAAGTGCATTACCTTGACGATCTGTGATAGTCACAATTGTGTTGTTAAAACTTGCATGAACATGTGCAACTGCATCAGTTACAACCTGTTTTGCCTTCTTTTTAACACGCGAATTTGCTTTAGCTTTTGCCATATCTAATCTCGCAATTATGCGTTATCTCTTAATAGGTCTTACAGGACCTTTACGAGTACGTGCATTAGTTTTTGTACGTTGTCCACGTAAAGGTAGACTACGACGGTGACGAATTCCTCGGTAACAACCCATGTCCATCAAACGTTTGATGTTCATAGATACTTCACGACGAAGATCACCTTCAATTTTATAATTTGTTACTTCTGAACGAAGTGCTTCTAACTGCTCTTCAGTTAGTTCTCGAACCTTCGTGGTCGGGTCTAATTTAACAGCTTCACAAAGTGCTTTAGCTGAAGTAGAACCAATCCCGTAGATCGAAGTCAATCCAATAACAATATGCTTGTTAACTGGAATGTTTACGCCGGCAATACGAGCCATTTTGCGCTCCCTTTAATTCCATCTACTGAAAAACGGGCAATTATACACGTCTTCCAACCTAAATACCAGATATATAACTACTTTTAGTTATTTACCTTTTAAATTTGCTTTCTTCATCATTCCTTCGTACTGAGTAGACTGCATCTGTGCTTGTACGGCTGTCATGAAATCCATAACAACAATTACGATAATCAGCAAAGATGTTCCACCAAAGTAGAACGGAACGTTCCAATATAAAATAAGGAATTCTGGTAACAAACAAACTGCCGTGATATATATTGCGCCGGCTAAAGTTAGACGACCCATAATACTATCAATATGACGTGCTGTTTGTGCACCTGGTCTGATACCTGGTAAATAGGCACCTGATTTTCTTAAGTTATCAGCTGTTTCTTTCGGATTAAAAACAATCGCAGTATAAAAGAAACAGAAGAAGATAATAGCCATTGCATACAAAAGTACATAAAGCGGCTGACCTGGTGACATCGTCGTTGCGATGTCCTTCAACCATCCTAGACCTTCAGCACTACCGAACCAACCACCTAGCGTAGCTGGAAATAGAATAATACTTGAAGCAAAGATGGGAGGAATCACTCCAGCCATATTAAGTTTAAGTGGAAGATGTGACTCTTGACCACCATATAACTTACGCCCACGCATCTTTTGTGCATAATGAACCGGAATGCGTCGTTGACCACGTTCAACGAAAACAACAAACGCAATAACAGCAAATACTAAAGCTAACAATACAAAAATTGTAATTGCATGCATAGCACCTGTATTAACCTGTTCAAATGTACCACCAAGAGCTGACGGTAAACCTGCTACGATACCGGCAAAGATAATCAAAGATATACCATTACCAATACCACGTTCAGTAATCTGTTCTCCTAACCACATTAGGAAAATCGTACCACCTACTAGAGTAATTACTGCCGTAAGTCTAAACATTAGACCTGGATCAATAACTACAGACATACCGTTAACATTCTGCGATTCAAGTGCAATAGCAACACCAATGGCCTGGAAGGTAGCGAGAACAACAGTACCATATCGAGTGTACTGTGTAATCTTACGACGACCTTGCTCACCTTCTTTCTTTAGTTGCTCCAAAGTTGGAGAAACTATAGTAAGAAGCTGCATGATTATCGATGCCGAAATGTACGGCATAATTCCAAGGGCAAAGATGGATAAACGCTGAAGAGCACCACCAGAGAACATGTTAAACATGTCTAAGATAGTACCCTTTTGCTGTTCAAACATTGCTGCTAGAGCAACTGGATCAATTAATGGTACAGGGATATGAGTCCCTAATCGATAAACGATTAAAGCTCCCAAAACAAATAAAATTTTGTTTTTTAAATCACCCATACCTGATGCAATAGAACTATTCATAATTAGGCTTCTACTGACCCACCAGCAGCTTCAATAGCCGCTTTGGCACCAGCAGTTGCTTTAATGCCTGACAATTTTACTGCTTTAGATAATTCACCTGAGCAAATTACTTTAACAATTTTAATCTTATCACCAATAACATCTGCAGCTTTAAGTGCAGCGATATCAATAATATCAGCATCAATTTTTGCTAATGTATCTAGACGAATCTCAGTTGCGTATGCAGATTTGCGTGAAGAGAAACCAACTTTTGGCAATCTTCTTTGAAGAGGCATTTGCCCACCTTCAAAACCAATCTTAGGCATACCACCAGAGCGAGATTTTTGACCTTTATGACCACGGCCACCCATCTTACCCCAGCCAGAACCTTGACCACGTCCAACACGCTTTTTAGAAGGTTTTGAACCTTCAGCAGGTTTTAGAGTATTTAATAGCATCTTATGCGTCCTCTACCTTAAGCAAATACGAAACCTTATTGATCATTCCACGATTTTCTGGAGTATCAATTACGGTTTTAGTTTGGTGCATCTTTCTCAGACCAAGACCAGATACACATGCTCTATGAGCTGGTAAACGACCAATGGTGCTTTTTACCAACGTCACTGTGACATATTTTTTATCTGACATCTTACTCACCTACAATTTCAGAAACTGTTTTACCACGTTTAGCAGCAATATAATCAGGACTTGAAATACCTGACAATGCATTAACCGTAGATCGAACAACGTTAACTGGGCGTGTAGTTCCTACACATTTAGATAGTACATCTTTAACACCTGCAGCTTCTAAAACCGCACGCATAGCACCACCAGCAATAACTCCAGTACCTTCAGAAGCAGGAAGCATAACAATGTTAGCTGCACCCTGTTTGAAGTTAATTGGGTATTGGATAGTACCGTTGTTTAAGTGTACGTCTTTCATGTTACGACGTGCTTTTTCCATTGCTTTTTTGATCGCCACAGGCACTTCGTTAGCTTTACCGCTACCGTAACCTACTTTACCTTCTCCATCACCAACAACTGCTAGTGCTGAGAATGCAAATACACGACCACCTTTTACAACTTTAGCAACACGACGAACGTTTACTAACTTTTCAATTAGACCATCTTGTCCGTCTTGTAATTCACGTGAAGACATAATTAATCCTTCTATTAAAATTCAAGACCGTTTTCACGGGCTGATTCTGCTAATTGTTGGATGCGTCCGTGATATTTAAAACCAGAACGGTCAAAAGCAACAGCTGTAATTCCGGCAGCTTTTGCTTTTTCAGCAATTGCTTTACCTACTGCAGCAGCAGCATCTTTATTACCACTGTTACTAATTTCTTTCTTAACGTCCGCTTGCACAGTAGAGCTTGAAGCAATTACTTCAGAACCTGTAGCAGAAATTAACTGTGCATAAATATGCTGAGACGTACGGTGTACGCAAAGTCTTGGCATTTTAAGCTCGTTAATTTTCCCACGAGTTTTCTTAGCTCTACGAAGACGGGCTGTTTTCTTATCCATATCAACTCAGCCTTATTTCTTCTTAGCTTCTTTACGTAAAATGCGCTCACCAGCATACTTAACACCCTTACCTTTATAAGGTTCAGGAGGACGGTATCCACGGATTTTAGCAGCAACTTGTCCAACAACTTGCTTGTCTGCGCCTTTTACAATGATTTCAGTTTGGCTTGGAGTTTCAACAGTAATACCTTCAGGTAATTCATGTTTAACTGGGTGTGAAAAACCTAAAGTAAGGTCTAACACTTTACCTGCTGCTTTAGCACGGTAACCAACACCAACTAATTCTAATTTCTTTTCATAACCATCTGTTACACCAATAACCATGTTATTAATAATTGAACGCACAGTACCAGCATGTGCCCAACCATTAGCAGCACCGTCTACAGGTGAACAGTTGATAACGCCATTTTCATTCTTAACGATAACTGAAGAGTTAAACTCTTTAGTTAAAGACGCTTTAGAACCTTTAACAGTTACAGAGGTACCATTAATAGATACTTCTACACCTGCAGGTAAGTTCACTGGAGCTTTTGCAATTCTAGACATAATATTTTCCTTATGCTACGTAGCAAATAACTTCGCCACCGATACCAGCTTGGCGAGCATCGCGGTCAGTCATAATACCTTTTGACGTTGAAATTACAGCGATCCCAAGACCGCCAATGACTTTAGGTAACTCATCTTTGTTTTTATAAACACGTAGACCTGGACGGCTTACACGTTTAATCATTTCAATAACTGGTTTACCATCAAAATATTTAAGGTCAACTGAAAGTTCAGATTTACCTTCATTCTCATTAATGCTGAATGTAGTGATAAAGCCTTCATTTGTTAAAAGTTCAGCTACAGCTGCTTTTAACTTTGAAGAAGGCATTACAACATTCGAATGACCAGCCATTTGGCCGTTACGAATGCGTGTTAACATATCAGCAATTGGATCAGACATACTCATAGATATTTATCCTTACCAACTGGCTTTTCTTAGTCCAGGAACATCACCTGTCATGGCTAATTCTCTTAGCATGTTACGTGACAATCCAAATTTTCTATAAACACCGTGAGGGCGTCCTGTAATACGACAACGATTACGTTGACGAACAGGAGATGCATTACGTGGAAGAGCAGCTAGCTTTTCCATTGCATCCATGCGCTCTTCGAAACTCAAAGACATATCTACAGATGCTTTTTTTAATGCAGCACGTTTCTCTGCATATTTAGCAACTGTTTTAGCGCGCTTTGCTTCACGCATAATCATTGATTGCTTAGCCATTAGAAACCTCTATTTCTTAAACGGAAAGTTAAAGGCTTCTAAAAGAGCTTTCGCTTCATCGTTAGTTTGTGCTGTAGTAGCAAAGTTGATATCCATACCACGGATTTTATCAACTTTTTCAAACTCGATTTCAGGGAAAATAATTTGCTCTTTAAGGCCTAAGTTGTAGTTTCCACGACCATCAAAAGCTTTCGGATTTACACCACGAAAGTCACGTACACGAGGTAACGCGATATTGATAAGACGATCTAAAAACTCATACATCTTTTCACCACGTAAAGTCACTTTACATCCTAAAGGGTATCCATCACGGACCTTGAAGGAAGCAACTGATTTACGAGCTAAAGTCTTTATTGCTTTCTGACCGGCAATTGCTTCCATGTCAGATACAGCACTATCTAAAACTTTTTTATCACCAATAGCTTCACCAACACCCATGTTGATCGTGATTTTCGTCAACTTAGGAGCTTGCATTGGAGATTTATATTCAAATTGTTCTACTAATTTAGAAACAACTTGTTCTTTATACATTTTTTGTAATCTTGCCATCTTTAAAACCCCTTTAATTAAGCGTCAACCGCTTTACCATTAGATTTAAAGAAGCGGATCTTTGTTTCACCTTCAACTTTAAAACCAACCTTGTCAGCTTTATTTGTTTCAGGATTAACTAAAGCCACATTTGAGGCATCGATTGGCATCTCTTTAGAAACAATACCACCTTGCGCACCTGTCATTGGGTTTGCTTTAGTATGCTTCTTTACTAGGTTGATACCATCTACCAGAACTTTACCGTTAGCTAGAATAGAAGAAACAGAACCGCGTTTCCCCTTATCTTTACCAGTAATAACGATAATTTCATCACCTTTTTTTAAACGATTCATTACGTCTTCCTTATAGAACTTCAGGAGCTAAAGAAACGATTTTCATAAACTTATCGTTTCTTAACTCACGAGTTACTGGGCCGAAGATACGTGTTCCAACTGGTTCTAACTTACCATTAAGAATTACAGCAGCATTGCCATCAAACTTAATTAAAGAACCATCTTGACGTCTTACACCTTTAGCTGTACGAACAACTACGGCGTTATAAACATCACCTTTCTTCACTTTTCCACGTGGCGCAGCTTCTTTTACGCTCACTTTAATTACGTCACCAACACCAGCGTAACGACGTTTTGATCCGCCTAACACTTTGATACATTGGACGCGTTTTGCTCCACTGTTGTCAGCGACATCAAGCACAGTTTGCATCTGAATCATGGTGGTACTCCATCCATAAACTAAAAATTACTTACAGCACAAAAACCACCAAAAAGAACAGTCCCTAATTTAAAATTAGGCTTAATCTTTTAAGTGGCTAAGTAGATTCCGGGAATTATAACAGATAATTTTCGGAATTGCTATAAAACTTAAATTTTTGCTTTTTCGTCGATACTTACTAAAGTCCAAGACTTGTTTTTTGAGATTGGTGCAGTTTCTTGAATAGTTACTGTATCACCAACACCACAAGCATTATCAGCATCATGTGCCATAACTTTAGTTGATTTTTTAACGAATTTTTTATATTTCGCATGTTTGATGAAACGTGCAATTGAAACAACGATAGAATCCTGCATACCATTACTTACAACAACACCTTGCATTGTACGTGCTTTACTTTCTTGACCAGCCATCTTTACTTACTCACTTTTTGACGAATGATGGTTTTAACACGTGCAATTGTACGACGAGTCGTCTTCAATTGCGCCGAATTAGATAACTGACCAGTTGCGTTTTGCATTCTTAGATTAAATTGCTCTTTCAAAAGATCAAGCAATTCAGCTCTAAGCTCTTCAACTGTTTTTTCATTTAATTCTTTAGCAGTCATTTACATCACCGTTTTAGTTACAACTTGTGTTTTGAAAGGCAGTTTAGCCGCAGCAAGATCGAATGCTTCGCGTGCTAATTGCTCATTTACACCCTGGATTTCATATAGAACACGTCCTGGCTGAATCTGAGCTACCCAATACTCAACACTACCCTTACCTTTACCCATACGAACCTCAAGAGGCTTGTTAGTAATTGGCTTATCAGGGAATACGCGAATCCAAATTTTGGCTCCACGTTTTACATGACGAGTCATAACACGACGACCAGCTTCAATCTGACGTGAAGTCATTCTTCCGCGCTCTAGGGCTTTAAGACCGAAATCACCGAAGCTAACTTTGTTTCCGACTTGCGCCAAACCACGGTTACGTCCTTTGTGTACTTTTCTAAATTTAGTACGTTTAGGCATTAACATAGTTAGTTATCCTTTTATTTACGGCCTTTTTTGCCCTTAGATTGATTATTATCATCCAATGCAAGCTTACCTAGCTTCTCACCTTTGAAAATCCACACTTTAACACCAATCTTTCCGTAGGTAGTGTCAGCTTCAAAAGTAGCATAGTCGATATCTGCACGGAAAGTATGAAGAGGAACACGTCCTTCTCTATACCATTCAGCACGCGCAATATCAGCACCGTTTAGACGACCTGAAACAGTTACCTTAATTCCTTCAGCACCGATACGCATTGCATTTCCTACAGCACGCTTCATTGCACGACGGAATTGGATACGCTTCTCTAATTGCTGAGCAATACTTTCAGCAACTAATTTAGCGTCTAATTCAGGCTTTTTAATTTCTTCAATGTTGATATTAACTGGTAAACCAGTTTTTGCAGTTAAAGCTTGCTTTAACTTCTCAATATCTTCACCTTTTTTACCAATAACAACACCTGGACGAGCTGTATGGATAGTTACACGAACTCCATTAGCTACACGCTCAATATTAATCTTGCTTACAGATGCATGTTTTAGCTTCTCATTTAATTCGTTACGAATCTCAACATCACTGATTAAATTATCAGAATAGTTTTTGCTATCCGCATACCAACGAGAATTCCAATCTTTTGTGATTCCAAGACGAATCCCAATAGGATGAACTTTTTGACCCATTCTGATTCTCCTTACTTATCGCCAACAGTTACAGTGATGTGACTGATACGCTTTAAAATACGATTACCACGACCCTTAGCACGAGCGCGCATACGCTTCATGATTGGTCCTGCATTAACAAATGCTGCAGTAACTTTTAATTCATCAATATCAGCACCTTCATTATTTTCAGCATTAGCAATAGCAGAGTTTAATACTGCTTTCATTAGGCTTGCAGCCTTCTTATCACTAAACGCTAAAATATTCACTGCCGTTTCGACATCTTTACCACGGATTAAGTCTGCTACTAAGCGAGCTTTCTGTGGAGAGATACGAGCAAATTTATGTGTTGCACTTACTTGCATATTATTCCCCTACTAGCGCTTGGCTTTCTTATCCGCAGCATGGCCGCGATAATAACGAGTCATTGAAAATTCACCCAATTTATGGCCTACCATGTTTTCTGAAACGAAAACTGGAATATGCTCTTTACCATTATGAACAGCGATTGTTAAGCCGATCATATCAGGTAAGATCATTGATCTACGAGACCATGTTTTAATTGGACGTTTATTACCAGATTCTTGTGCCTCTACCACTTTTTTATACAAGTGGTTATCAACAAAAGGTCCTTTTTTAACTGAACGTGGCATCAGTGTCCTTCCTTATTTTTTATTTCTACGACGTACGATCATTCCATCAGTACGCTTATTGCTACGAGTCTTCTTACCTTTAGTCGGAACACCCCATGGAGTAACAGGGTTACGTCCACCAGAAGTACGACCTTCACCACCACCATGTGGGTGATCAACAGGGTTCATCGCAACACCGCGAACAGTAGGACGAACACCACGCCAGCGTCTAGCACCAGCTTTACCTAATTTACGTAGACTGTGTTCAGAGTTTCCAACTTCACCGATAGTCGCTTTACACTCAGCTAAGATTTTACGCATTTCACCAGAACGTAAACGAACTAGAACGTATAAACCATCACGACCTACGATTGAACAAGAAGCACCTGCACTACGTGCAATTTGAGCCCCTTTACCAGGACGCATTTCTAAGTTATGAACAATAGTTCCAACTGGAATATTACGTAAAGGTAGACAGTTACCAACCTTGATTGAAACATTATCGCCAGTTTCTACAACATCACCTGCCGCTAGATTTTTAGGAGCAATAATATAAGAACGCTCACCATCTGCATACTTTAATAAAGCAATATGCGCAGTACGGTTAGGATCATATTCTAAACGCTCAACAGTTGCTGGAACACCAGCCTTAGAACGTTTGAAGTCAATCATACGGTAATGTTGCTTATGTCCACCACCGTGGTGACGAACAGTAATACGACCGTTATTGTTACGACCACCTGATTTTGATTTCTTTTCAAGTAGAGCTGAATGAGGTTTACCTTTGTGTAAACTTGGTTCAACAACACTTACAACAAATCGACGACCTGGAGAAGTCGGTTTAGAATTTTTTACAATTGCCATGTGTGAACTCCTTATTCAGCTGAAGCGAAATCAATGTCTTGCCCAGGAGCTAAACGAACAATTGCTTTACGCACACCATTACGCTTTCCTTGACGACCTTTGAATACTTTACGCTTACCTTTAAGGTTAATCATATTTACCGACTGTACTTTAACTTCAAATAAAGACTCAACTGCGGCCTTAACTTCTGTTTTAGTTGCTGTTGGTAAAACTTTAAACACGTATTGTCCAGCCGCATCAGCCATAAGAGCTGATTTTTCTGAAACATGCGGTGCTAGCAATACTTGTAGAATTCTTTCTTGATTCATGCTAATTGCTCCTCTAGCTGCTTAACTGCACCTTGAGTCATCACAACATTTTGGAAACCAATTAGGCTCACAGGGTCGATAGACGCAACATCACATACATCCGCACCATAAAGGTTACGAGCTGATAAATATAAATACTCATCAAAACCTTCAGTGATAACCAATGCATCAGAAATATTTAACTGTGCTAGTTTTGCATTAAATTCTTTAGTCTTTGGAGCTTCAACCTTGAAATCATCAACAACAATTAAACGACCTGTACGGTTAAGCTCTGCGAAGATAGAACGCATTGCACCACGGTACATTTTTTTGTTTACTTTTTGTGAGAAATCACGATTATGTCCAGGGAACGCACGTCCACCACCAACCCAAATAGGGCTACGGATAGTTCCGGCACGAGCACGACCAGTCCCTTTTTGATTCCAAGGTTTAGCACCACCACCACTTACTGCAGCGCGGTTCTTTTGACCCTTAGTACCTTGACGTCCTGCATTTATATATGCAGTCACTACCTGGTGAACAAGTGCTTCGTTGAAGTCAACACCAAATAAGGCATCAGATACTGCAACAGAACCATTCTCTTTACCAGAAGCTAATTCAATTAATTTTAAATCCATCATGCCCACCTTACTTAACAGCTTTACGAACAATGACAGTACTATTTTTAGCCCCAGGAACTGCACCTTTGATCAACAATAGACCATTTTCTGCATCAACCTTAACTAAATCTAAGTTCTGTGTTGTTTGTCTAACATCACCCATATGGCCTGACATTTTCTTACCTTTGAAAACGCGACCTGGAGTCTGGTTCTGACCGATAGAACCGTTAGAACGGTGAGAGATAGAGTTACCGTGAGTAGCATCCTGCATACCGAAGTTATGACGCTTAATACCACCTTGGAAACCTTTACCCTTAGTAGTACCAGTTACATCAACAACAGCGATTTCAGAAAAACGCTCAACAGTTAACTCAGAACCAACTTCAAGACCTTCCATTTCAGAATCTTCTGCACGGAATTCCCAAAGTCCTTTACCAGCTTCAACACCTGCCTTAGCAAAATGTCCAGCAGCAGGCTTGCTAACGCGCCCTGCATGCACTGATCCAGCGGTAACCTGAATCGCAGAATAACCATCAGACTCTAAAGTCTTGATCTGTGTAATACGATTTGGAGAAACTTCAACAACTGTTACTGGAGTTGAAATACCTTCATCATTAAAAACACGAGTCATTCCGATTTTCTTACCAATGATACCAATACTCATATCATTACCTCATTATTATAGTGTTGCGAGTCATTACGATTGATGACTAGCTATCTACGAATTAACGTAGTTCCAATTGAACGTCTACACCAGCAGCTAAATCTAACTTCATTAATGCATCTACTGTTTTTTCAGTAGGATCAACAATGTCTAGAAGACGCTTATGAGTACGAATTTCGTACTGATCACGAGCATCCTTATTAACGTGCGGAGAGATCAAAATTGTAAAACGCTCTTTACGAGTTGGCATTGGAATTGGACCGCGTACTTGCGCACCAGTTCTTTTTGCAGTTTCCGTAATTTCTCGAGCTGATTGATCAATCAAACGGTGATCAAACGCTTTCAAGCGAATACGAATATTTTGAGTCGCCATAATTTATTCTCTTTTATTTAGAATATAGAAAAGCACGCCTAATCTAGTGGCGTACAAACTAAGGATGCGGATTATAACAACTAAATTAAATAAAAACAAGCCCTTATAAAAACAAAAAAGGGAGCCTAAGCTCCCCTTTTTATAACAGATATGTATTATCTAATATTATTCAATAATTTTAGCAACAACACCTGCACCAACTGTACGTCCACCTTCACGGATTGCAAAACGTAAACCTTCTGCCATCGCGACTGGGTTGATTAACTCTACAGTCATTTGTACGTTGTCACCAGGCATAACCATTTCTGTTCCTGCTGGTAATTCACATGCACCGGTTACATCAGTTGTACGGAAGTAGAACTGTGGACGGTATCCGTTGAAGAATGGAGTATGACGTCCACCTTCGTCTTTACCTAGTACATAGACTTCTGCTTCGAACTTAGTATGAGGAGTTACTGTTCCTTTGTGTGCTAGAACTTGTCCACGTTCGATATCTTCACGCTTAGTACCACGTAATAGGATACCTACGTTGTCACCCGCTTCACCTTGGTCAAGCAGTTTACGGAACATTTCAACACCGGTAACCGTTGTCATTGTTGTTGGACGAATACCGACGATTTCGATTTCTTCACCAACTTTTACAACACCTGTTTCTACACGTCCTGTTGCAACTGTACCACGACCTTGGATTGAGAAGATGTCTTCTACTGGCATTAGGAATGGTTTGTCAGTTTCACGTTGTGGAGTTGGGATGTATTCATCTAGCGCGTCTACTAAACGTCCGATTGCTGGCGCTCCAATTTCTGAATCGTCACCAGCGATCGCTAGAGTTGCTGATCCAATGATAACTGGAGTATCGTCACCTGGGAATTCGTACATGTCTAGAAGTTCACGAACTTCCATTTCTACTAGTTCCATTAGCTCTTCATCATCTACCATATCTGCTTTGTTTAGGAAAACAACGATATATGGTACACCTACCTGACGTGATAGTAGAATGTGCTCACGTGTTTGTGGCATTGGTCCATCTGCTGCTGAACATACTAGGATTGCACCATCCATCTGTGCTGCACCAGTGATCATGTTTTTAACGTAATCCGCGTGACCTGGGCAGTCAACGTGTGCGTAGTGACGTGTTTCTGATTCGTATTCTACGTGTGAAGTTGAGATTGTGATACCACGATCTCTTTCTTCTGGTGCGTTATCGATAGATGCGAAGTCTTTTACGTCTCCACCGAATTTCTTACCTTGTACAATTGTTAATGCCGCAGTTAGAGTTGTTTTACCATGGTCAACGTGACCGATAGTACCAACGTTTACGTGCGGTTTCGAGCGTTCAAACTTTTCTTTTGCCATTTTAAAATACCTATATTAAGCAAAGACCTGCCTTAGACAGGTCACGAATTAAATAAAAAACTTAAGAGCCTTTTTGGACACTTGCAATAATTTCGTCTTGGATGTTTTTTGGAGCGTCATTATACTTTTCAAATGCCATACTATAGTTAGCACGACCTTGAGTCAATGAACGCATCTGATTTGAATATCCAAACATTTCTGATAATGGTACTTCAGCCTTAATAGACTTACCAGTAGGAATATCATCCATACTAGAAACCATACCACGACGACGGTTAAGATCACCAATGATATCACCCATATACTCTTCAGGAGTTGTTACTTCTACAGCCATAATAGGCTCAAGAATTACTGGGTTTGCTTCTTGTGTACCATTTTTGATACCCATACCTGCTGCTACAGAGAATGCCATTTCATTCGAGTCAACATCATGATATGAACCATCAATTAACTCAACACCTACGTCAACCATTGGGAAGCCAGCAATTACACCGCTTTCTAGCTGTGCTTTAGCACCTTTTTCAACTGCACCGATATATTCACGCGGAACAGCACCACCTACGATAGAGTTAACAAATTCAAAACCAGATCCCGCTTCACGTGGGTAGATTTTGAATACTACATGACCATACTGACCACGACCACCAGACTGACGTACAAATTTACCATCAGCTTCAACTGGAGTCTTAATTGTTTCACGATATGATACTTGTGGCGCTCCAACATTAGCTTCAACACTGAATTCACGCTTCATACGATCAACAATGATATCAAGGTGAAGCTCACCCATACCAGAGATGATTGTTTGATTCGTTTCTTCATCAGAATGAACACGGAATGAAGGATCTTCTGCAGCAAGCTTCTGAAGCGCAATACCCATTTTCTCTTGGTCAGCCTTAGTTTTTGGCTCGATCGCAATAGAGATAACAGGCTCAGGGAATTCCATACGCTCTAGTACAATTTTATTGTCTAAATCACACAGAGTATCACCTGTAGTCGTGTCTTTAAGACCTACAGCACAGGCGATATCTCCTGCACGCACTTCTTTGATTTCTTCACGTGAGTTTGAGTGCATCTGTAAGATACGACCAACTCGCTCACGTTTTTCTTTAACTGAGTTATAAACTGGACTACCGGCTGCTAACACACCAGAATAAACACGGAAGAATGTTAGCGTACCAACATATGGGTCAGTCATGATTTTAAACGCTAATGAAGAAAAGGGCTCATCATCAGTTGAATGACGAACAGCATGTGTACCATCTTCAAGCTCACCTTCAATCGCAGGAACATCCATTGGCGCAGGCATATAATCAATTACTGCATCAAGAAGAGTCTGTACACCTTTGTTTTTGAAAGCAGAACCACAAAACATTGGAACGATTTCTACATCGATACAACGTTTACGGATACCGAACTTAATATCTTCCTCAGACAAATCGCCTTCGTCTAAATACTTATCCATAAGTTCTTCTGTTGCTTCAGCTGCAGTTTCAACCATTTTTTCGCGCCATTCAGCAGCAAGATCAACCATGTCAGCAGGAATATCTTCATAACGATACTCCATACCCATGTTTTCTTCTTCCCAATAGATAGCTTGCATTTTGACAAGATCAACTACACCACAGAAAGTTTCTTCAGCACCAATTGGTAACTGCATAGGAACAGGACTTGCACCTAAACGATCGATAACCATTTGGTTTACATTTAGGAAGTTTGCACCTGCACGGTCCATCTTGTTGACGAAGCCCATACGTGGTACACCATATTTATCAGCCTGACGCCATACAGTCTCAGACTGTGGCTCAACACCGGATACAGAACAGAAACAAGTAACTGCACCATCTAATACACGCAGAGAACGTTCAACTTCGATTGTGAAATCAACGTGACCTGGAGTATCAATGATATTAATACGGTGCTGTGGGTATTGCTTAGCCATACCAAACCAGTGACAAGTTGTAGCTGCAGAAGTGATAGTAATGCCACGTTCCTGTTCTTGCTCCATCCAGTCCATAGTTGCACCACCGTCATGAACCTCACCAATTTTGTGAGATACACCGGTATAGTACAGAATACGCTCTGTAGTTGTTGTTTTACCCGCATCAATGTGGGCCATGATACCGATATTACGATATCTTTCTAAAGGGGTTGTACGTGCCACTTTAATAACCTTTTAGTTAAACATAAATAACAAAGGCCCTAAACAGGGCCCTCTTCAGATTACCAACGGAAATGAGAGAAGGCTTTGTTAGCCTCTGCCATTCTATGGGTCTCTTCTTTTTTCTTCATAGCCGCACCACGATTTTCTAGTGCGTCACCTAACTCACCAGCCAATCTTAGCATCATGCCTTTTTCACTACGCTTACGTGAAGCTTCTACAAGCCAACGCATTGCTAACGCAGTTTTACGATCCGGACGTACTTCAACAGGAACCTGATAAGTCGCACCACCTACGCGGCGAGACTTAACTTCAACCAAAGGACCGATGTTATCTAATGCTTCTCTTAGTAGTGCTGCATGCTCACCACCTTTTTTACGCTCAACTAAAACATCTAGCGCATCATAAACGATTTTTTCAGCTACAGCTTTCTTACCGCTCACCATAATCATGTTAACGAATTTTGTTAACGTTGTATCACCAAACTTTGGATCAGGCAGAACCTGACGCTTTGGTATTTCTCTTCTTCTTGCCATTCTTAACTCTTCCGGTATAAATTGAACACAAATTGTTGCAAAACGTATGTTTAAATAATTCTAAAAACTAGATTATTTAGGACGCTTCGCACCGTACTTAGAACGACCTTGTCTACGTTCAGAAACGCCAGCGCAATCTAATGCACCACGTACTGTATGATAACGTACACCAGGTAAATCTTTTACACGACCACCACGGATAAGGATAACCGAGTGCTCTTGAAGGTTATGACCTTCACCACCAATATAGGAAGCGACTTCATAACCATTCGTTAAACGTACACGCGCAACTTTACGCAGAGCAGAGTTTGGCTTTTTAGGGGTTGTTGTATAAACACGCGTACAAACACCACGACGCTGAGGACATGCCTGTAACGCTGCTACGTTTGAAACTTGACGCTTATCTTTACGCGGCTTACGCACCAACTGGTTAATAGTAGCCATTAATATTCTCCAAATTTGAGATTAACTCTTACATATACGAAATGCAGGCCTGGTAAATTACCAGACCCGCAAATTAGGAAAGAGGATTTTAGAGACCTAAGCTCAATAAGTCAAGCATTAACTACTTGAATTTATTTAATTTAGGCTTCCACCCCTTCACCTTCAACTACAGATTCAACAGCTGACTCTTCAGGCTGTTGAACATCACCAGACTCTGTAGCACCCATAAAGGCTTGCAATTCACCTAGTGATTTTTCACTCGCTTCTTTTCTAGCTTGGTGATAGGCAAAACCTGTACCCGCTGGAATTAAGCGACCAACAATAACATTTTCTTTTAAACCAACCAATGTATCACGTTTACCACTAACTGCAGCTTCTGTTAATACACGAGTTGTTTCTTGGAAAGATGCTGCTGAGATAAATGATTCAGTAGCCAATGAAGCTTTTGTAATACCAAGTAATACACGTTGGAAACTTGCTTCTACTTGACCTTCTTCACGGGCTGTCTCATTTAACTCTAATACTTTAGCGTACTCAGCTTGTTCACCTTTGATCAAGCCAGTATCACCTGAAGATTTAACTTCTACTTTTCTTAACATTTGACGAACAATTGTTTCGATGTGTTTATCATTGATTTTTACACCCTGTAAACGATAAACATCTTGAACTTCATCAACAATATATTCTGCAAGCTTTTCAATACCAAGTAATCGAAGAATATCGTGAGGATTAGGATTACCATCCACAACAATATCACCCTTCTCTACACGCTCACCTTCAAAGACAGAAACCGTACGCCACTTTGGAATTAAAGCTTCATATTGCTCGCCACTGTCCTGAGTAATAACTAAACGTTGCTTACCTTTGGTCTCTTTACCGAACCCAATTACACCAGATACTTCTGCCATAATAGATGCTTCTTTAGGTTGACGTGCTTCAAACAAGTCAGCAACTCGAGGTAGACCACCTGTAATATCTTTGTTTTTAGATGAAGCTTGCGGAATACGAGCTAGAACATCACCTGCACCAGCTTTATCATTTTCCTGGACAACAACCACACCATTTTCTGGAAGGTAGTAAATCGCTGGAGTTTGCGTTCCGGCAAAACAAACATCCTCACCAGCATCATCAACCAATGCGATAAATGGACGAGTTTCTTTAGCTGAAGACATACGTTCTTTAGCGTCTTTAACAACATAAGATGTTAAACCAGTCAATTCATCAACACGCTCTTCAACGGTTCCATCAAAGTTACCAAATTTAATTGTACCTTCAACTTCTGTAATTACAGGATGTGTATGCGGATCCCATTGAGCAAGAATATCGCCTGAAGCAACCGAACCACCATCACTTACAGTCAAAGTTGTACCATAGGCAATTTTATAACGCTCTTGTTCACGACCACTTTCATCAATAACTGAAACCTCACCAGAACGTGATGTAACGATGATTTCATTGTCTGTATTTTTAATTGCTTTAAGGTTATCCCACTTAACTTTACCAGAGTGCTTCACTTCAATTTGACTTTGTGCAGCAGAACCTGATGCCGTACCACCGATATGGAAAGTACGCATAGTTAACTGAGTACCTGGCTCACCGATTGACTGAGCAGCCATAACCCCAACAGCTTCACCCATATTCACTAAATGACCTCGTGCTAAGTCACGTCCATAACAATGTTTACAAATACCAAATTTAGTTTCACAAGTCATTGGTGAACGAACATTTACATGATCAACACCGCTCTCATCAATCAAAGTAGCTAGTTTTTCATCTATTAACTCACCTTTAGCAACAATCACATCACCTGCTTTTGTTATGACATCCTTATTAGTAATACGACCTAGTACTCTATCTTTTAGAGATTCGATAATATCACCACCTTCAACATGTGCAGTCATGCGAATACCGGCTTCAGTTCCACAATCAATCTCTGTGACAACAACATCTTGTGCAACATCAACTAGTCGACGTGTTAGATAACCTGAGTTTGCCGTCTTAAGGGCTGTATCGGCCAAACCTTTACGAGCACCGTGAGTAGAGATAAAGTACTGAAGAACGTTTAGACCTTCACGGAAGTTTGCCGTAATAGGTGTTTCAATAATTGATCCATCTGGCTTAGCCATCAAACCACGCATACCGCCTAACTGACGCATCTGTGCGACCGATCCACGAGCACCAGAGTCAGCCATCATGTAAACCGAGTTAAATGAAGTTTGCTTAACGTCATTACCTTCAGCATCAGTAACAGTTTCAAACTGAAGTTCTTCCATCATTGACTTAGTCACTAATTCATTAGTATGCGACCAAATATCAACCACCTTGTTATAACGCTCACCTTCGGTCACTAAACCTTGTGAGAATTGACCTTGAATCTCTTCAACCTGAGCTTCTGCTCGATCAATAATTCCCGCTTTTGAATCCGGAATTAACATATCATCTGAACAGAATGAAAGACCAGCTAGTGTTGACCATTTAAAACCAGCATACATTAACTGGTCAGCAAAAATTACTGTCTCTTTAGGCCCTAAAACACGGTAACAAGTGTTCAGTACTGTACTGATATTCTTTTTAGTCAGATTTAAGTTTAATAAATCGTAACTTAAGCCTTTAGGTAAAATTCTGGCAAGCAAAGCACGGCCAGCAGTCGTATCAACAATTCGACTAGAAACACTTTCAGTCCCTTCATCATCAATAATAGTCTCAACAATTCGTAATTTGATTTTTGTGTGCAAGTGAACAGATTTTGCATCTAAGGCACGTTGCACTTCCTGCCAGTTAGCAAAAGCTTTACCTTCACCAATAGAGTTAATGCTTTCACGCGTAATGTAATACAAACCTAATACAACATCCTGCGAAGGCACGATGATTGGGTCACCATTTGCAGGAGACAATAAGTTATTTGTAGACATCATTAAAGTACGCGCTTCTAGTTGTGCTTCTAGTGACAATGGCACGTGAACTGCCATTTGGTCACCATCGAAATCAGCGTTGAATGCAGAACATACTAATGGGTGTAAGTTAATTGCTTTACCTTCAATCAATACCGGCTCAAATGCCTGGATACCAAGACGGTGAAGTGTCGGTGCGCGGTTCAGCATCACTGGATGCTCGCGAATGACTTCATCAAGTACATCCCATACTTCAGGAAGACCTTGCTCAACCATTTTCTTAGCCGCTTTAATCGTTGCAGCTACACCACGTTTTTGTAATTTACTAAAAATAAATGGCTTGAAAAGCTCAAGTGCCATTTTTTTAGGTAGACCACATTGGTGCAGGCGTAACGATGGCCCCACTACGATGACAGAACGACCAGAATAATCAACACGTTTACCTAGTAAGTTTTGTCGGAAACGACCTTGTTTACCCTTAATCATGTCTGCAAGTGACTTAAGCTGACGCTTGTTAGTACCCGTTACTGCACGTCCACGACGACCGTTATCTAATAATGAGTCAACAGATTCTTGAAGCATACGTTTTTCGTTACGTACGATAATATCTGGAGCCATTAAATCTAATAGGCGTTTTAGACGGTTATTACGGTTAATAACACGTCGATATAAATCATTTAAATCAGATGTCGCAAAACGACCTCCATCAAGAGGAACTAAAGGACGTAACTCTGGAGGTAAAACAGGTAAAACATCTAAGATCATCCATTCAGGCTTATTCCCTGACTGTACAAAAGATTCAATCAGCTTAAGACGTTTAGAAATTTTCTTCTGCTTAGTTTCAGAGTTTGTATTGTCAATTTCAACACGTAAACGCTCTGTTTCACCTTCTAAATCGATAGCTTGTAGCATTTTTTTGATAGCTTCAGCACCCATTTGCGCTTCAAACTCATCTCCATGCTCATCCATTGCATCTAAATATTCTTCTTCAGTTAGTAACTGCCAAGGCTCTAATGGAGTTAGCCCAGGATCGACAACCATGAACGCTTCAAAATAAAGAACCGCTTCAATTTCTTTTAATGTCATATCTAACATTAAACCGATACGAGAAGGTAGTGATTTTAAGAACCAAATATGCGCAACAGAAGTAGCTAAGTCAATATGACCCATACGCTCACGACGTACTTTAGACTGAGTAACTTCAACACCACATTTTTCACAAATAACACCACGGTGCTTTAGACGCTTATATTTACCACATAAACATTCAAAGTCACGGATAGGTCCGAAAATTTTTGCACAGAACAAACCATCACGCTCAGGCTTGAACGTACGGTAGTTAATAGTCTCAGGTTTTTTTACTTCCCCGAAAGACCAAGAACGAATTTTCTCTGGCGAAGCAAGTGATACCTTAATCGCATCAAAATCACTTGATACGTTTTGTTTTTTTAGAAATCCTAATAAATCTTTCATTTAGTCTTGCTCCAACTCAATATCAATACCTAACGCACGAATCTCTTTACGTAATACGCTAAATGATTCTGGCATGCCTGGTTCCATATACTCATTACCATCTACAATGTTTTTATACATTCTAGTACGACCATTTAAGTCATCTGACTTAACGGTTAACATTTCTTGTAGAGTGAATGCAGCACCGTATGCTTCAAGTGCCCACACCTCCATCTCACCGAAACGCTGACCACCAAACTGTGCTTTACCACCTAATGGTTGTTGCGTTACAAGGCTATATGGTCCTGTTGAACGTGCATGCATTTTGTCGTCTACCAAGTGGTTTAACTTCAAGTAATACATGTAGCCAACGGTTACTGGACGATCAAACTCTTCACCAGTGACTCCGTCAAACAATCTCATCTGACCAGACTCAGGAAGATCTGCTAACTTAAGCAAAGACTTAATTTGAGTTTCCGAAACACCGTCAAATACCGCAGATGCTAATGGAACACCCTTCTTAAGGTTTCCTGCCAATTCAATGATTTCATTATCATTAAACTGAGATAAATTTACTGACTGGCCTTGAGTTTCATTATAGATTTTATCAAGGAAACTGCGCAGCTCAGCAATTTCAGTCTGCTGTTGTAGCATGGCATTAATTTTAGTACCAAGACCTTCAGCCGCCAAACCTAAGTGAACCTCTAAAATCTGACCAACGTTCATACGAGAAGGTACACCTAGAGGGTTAAGACAAATATCTACCGGACGACCTGTTTCATCATATGGCATATCTTCAACTGGACAAATACGTGAAATAACACCTTTGTTACCATGACGACCAGCCATCTTATCACCAGGCTGAATACGACGTTTAATCGCAACATAAACTTTAACCATTTTAGAAACGCCAGGCGCTAAATCGTCACCTTGAGTTAATTTCTTACGTTTCTCTTCAAACATTTCATTAAATGTTTTGCGGCTTTCTTTAAGCTGAACTTCAAGCATTTCTAACTGATGCATGATATCAGCATCATCTACATTTAGTGAGAACCACTTCGCAGAATCCATTCCCGATAAGAATGCGTCATCAAGCTTAGTACCGTCAACTAAAGACTTACCTTCCAACATCGTCTTAATACGACCCAAGGTATCCGCTTCCAAAATAATGTACTGCTCGTCGATGTCTTTTCTTACTTTAGCTAACTCTTCTTCTTGAATGGCTAAAGCACGTGAATCTTTTTGAACTCCTTCACGAGTAAAGACTTGTACATCAATAACGGTTCCCTCAATACCTTTAGTGACTCGTAAAGAGGTATCTTTAACATCAGAAGCTTTCTCACCAAAGATCGCGCGCAGAAGTTTTTCTTCTGGCGTTAACTGAGTTTCACCCTTTGGCGTTACCTTACCAACAAGAATATCACCCTGTTTTACCTCAGCACCAACATGAACAATTCCGCACTCATCTAGACGAGCAAGAGCTGATTCACCCACGTTAGGGATGTCTGCGGTAATTTCTTCAGGCCCTAGCTTAGTATCACGCGCTAAACACGTTAACTCTTCAATATGAATCGTGGTATAACGATCTTCTTGAACGACACGTTCAGAAACAAGAATTGAATCTTCAAAGTTATAACCATTCCATGGCATAAATGCGATACGCATATTTTGACCAAGAGCTAATTCACCTAAGTCTGTAGACGGTCCATCAGCCATTACATCGCCACGAATAACCGTATCACCAGCCTTAACAATTGGCTTTTGGTTAATACAAGTGTTTTGGTTAGAACGCTGATATTTAACTAGGTTGTAGATATCTACACCAGACTCACCATCTTTAATTTCATCTGCATTCACACGAACTACAATACGAGCCGCATCTGAAGATAATATTTCACCACCACGCTCGGCAACAACAGTCACCCCTGAATCGATAGCAACTGTTTTCTCAATACCAGTACCCACTAATGGCTTATCAGCACGTAAAGTAGGAACTGCCTGACGTTGCATGTTGGCACCCATAAGTGCACGGTTAGCATCATCATGTTCAAGGAATGGGATAAGCGCCGCTGCAACAGATACAATCTGTTTAGGCGATACATCCATATAATTAATATCTGCAGAAGAAGCTAATGTAAATTCATTTTGGTGACGAGCTGAGATTAAGTTATCAACAAACTTACCACTCTCATCAACATTCGCACTCGCCTGAGCGATAACGTATTGTGCTTCATCGATAGCAGAAACATATTCAACTTCTTCTGTTACCTGGCCATCCACAACTTTACGGTATGGTGTTTCTAAGAAACCATACTCGTTTGTTTTTGCGTAAATCGCTAACGTATTAATCAGACCGATGTTTGGCCCTTCAGGCGTTTCGATAGGACATACACGACCATAATGTGTTGGGTGAACATCACGAACCTCAAAACCCGCACGCTCACGAGTCAAACCACCAGGCCCTAAAGCTGAAACACGACGTTTGTGTGTAACTTCTGAAAGAGGGTTAACCTGATCCATAAACTGAGAAAGCTGTGAAGAACCAAAAAATTCTTTGATTGCCGCAGATACCGGTTTAGCATTAATTAAATCTTGAGGTAAAAGACCATCAGTTTCAGCTTGGTTCAAACGCTCTTTTACAGCACGCTCAACACGAACTAAACCTACACGGAAAGCATTTTCAGCCATTTCACCAACCGCACGAATACGACGGTTACCTAATGTATCAATATCATCAACAGTGCTATGACCATTTCGGATATTAATTAATTCACGCAACACATCAATAATGTCTTCTTTCTCAAGAACAACATTACCTTCGTTTGTTTTACGGCCTAAGCGACGATTTAACTTCATTCGTCCAACAGACGATAAGTCATAACGAGCATCATCAAAGAATAGGCTTTTAAATAGAGCTTCAGAAGATTCTTTTGTTGGTGGCTCACCAGGACGCATCATGCGGTAGATTTCAATCTGAGCTTCTAACTGAGAAGTCGTACTATCAAGATTTAATGTATCTGGAATATAAGGACCATTCTCTAACTCATCTATATAAAGAACTTTGATTTCGCACTTATTAATTTCAGCCAATCTTTCAACAAGTTCTGTAGTAATAACTTCATTTGTACGAGCCACTAACTCACCAGATGTTTTATCAACAACACCTGAAGCTAAAACCTTACCTAGCAAGTAGTCAGGAGAAACGACCACTGACTTAACACCAGCTTCTTTAATTAACTTAACGGTACGAGCTGTAATCTTCTTACCAGTCTCTACAATTTTCTTACCATCATATTCAATATCAAATACAGCAGTCTGTCCTTTTAACTGGTCTACTTCCAACTGAAGTTCAAAGCCTTTCTTAGTGACCTTGATTGTATTTGAGTCTAAGAAACTAGATAAAATCTCTTCGTTTGAATAACCCATTGCACGCAATAGAACAGATACAGGTAATTTACGACGACGGTCAATACGAGTAAATAGACAGTCATTGTGATCAAATTCGAAATCTAACCAAGAACCACGGTATGGGATAACACGGGCATTAAATAACAACTTACCAGAAGAGTGAGATTTACCTTTATCATTATCAAAGATAACACCAGGAGAACGGTGTAGTTGAGTAACGATTACACGCTCTGTACCATTGATTACAAAAGTCCCATTATCCGTCATTAACGGAATATCACCTAAATAGACCTCTTGTTCTTTTACATCTTTTACAGGGCGCTTTCCAGCTGGCGCATCTTTATCAAATAAAACAAGGCGCATTTTCACACGTAAAGGCGCTGCATACGTTACACCACGCTGCTTACATTCCTTAACATCAAATTCCGGCTGCCCCATGTGATAACTCACATATTCTAAATCAGCTGTACCAGCTACACCGTGAATCGGAAAAACAGAACTAAATGCAGAATGAAGACCGACTTGAGCTCGCTCAACAGGTTTTTTCTCCATTTGTAAAAAATCGTGGAAAGACCCTTTTTGCAAAGAAAGCAAGTAAGGTACTTCAAGAATAGATGGGCGAGCTGCAAAATCTTTACGAACTCGTTTCTTTTCAGTTAAAGAATAGGTCATCGTTTACCTCGACGATAAGATTGTCAATAGAACAACATAGGCTGTTCGGTAATGCATAAAACTGTGTTAACTCGTTTAAATATCTAACACACTTTTACACACTTCTAAAACACGAAAAGGCCGGCGCAAAACGCCAGCCATTTCATGCTGTGGATCAGCAATAAAAGTTAAATTACTTAACTTCTACTTCGATACCAGCTTCTTTTAGTTCATTAGCAAGAGCTTCAGCTTCTTCCTTAGAAACACCTTCTTTCAATGTGAAAGGAGCGCTTTCTACAGCTGCCTTAGCTTCTTTAAGACCTAGACCAGTTGCTCCACGTACAGCTTTGATTGCTGCAACTTTGTTAGCACCAGCACCAGTAAGAACTACGTCAAACTCAGTTTGCTCAGCAGCGCCAGCACCAGCGTCACCAGCAGGACCAGAAGCAACCATAGCTGCAGCTGATACGCCAAATTTCTCTTCCATTGCTTCAACTAGTTCTACAACTTCCATTACAGACATAGCTGCAACTGCTTCTAAAATATCATTTTGTGATACAGACATTTGAAATCTCCAAATATATAAATAGGGTTAAACGATTTTACGTTTAGTTAATAATTAAGCCGCTTCTTCTTTTTGTTCTTTAACCGCTGCAAGGGCACGAGCCAACTTAGCAACAGGTTCTTTCATAACAAATAGAAGTTTAGCAACAGCTTCATCGTAAGTAGGTAGAGCTGCAATAACAGCTAGCTGACTAGCGTCCATTACGCCTTCACCAATAGATAATGAATTAACCACAAGCGCATCATTATCTTTAGCGAAGTCTTTAAAAACACGCGCTGCATTACCAAGCTCTTCACCTGAGAATGCAAAAACTAGTGGACCCGTAAAAGTCTCACCCATGTCTTCAAATTTAGTGCCCGCAACAGCACGACGTGCAAGCGTGTTTTTAACAACACGAACTTTAACGTTAGCTGCACGCGCTTTAGCACGTAAATCGGTCATTTGCTCTACAGTCAAACCACGATACTCAGCCGTTACTAATGAACCCGCTTCTGCAACAACAGCAGAGACTTCTTCAACAACTAGCTTTTTATCTTCGATATTGAGTGCCATATAACCTCCAAACAGTACAATGTAAACATTGCACTCTTCCATCTACGTAGGCTTAAATCTATTAAGAATGTATGCTCTACATTCGCCTACGGTCTGCGATGGGCACTCACATCAAACCCCAAAGGATTTAAGGAGACCCAATTCGCAAATAATGCCTGCACCAACTTAATTGGCGCAAACATCATTATAATGTTGACTGATCAACCAACAGGCCTGGGCCCATTGTAGAAGAAATAGTCACTTTCTTAACGTAAACACCTTTAGCAGAAGCTGGTTTAGCTTTGTTTAGGTCTTCAATTAAGGCAATTAAATTTTCTTTTAGCTTGTCAGCATCAAAACTAACAGTACCAATTGCAGCGTGAACAATACCTGCTTTATCTGCACGGAAACGAACCTGACCAGCCTTAGCTTTTTTGATCGCACCAACTACATCAGGAGTTACTGTACCTGTCTTAGGGTTAGGCATTAATCCACGAGGACCCAACACCTGACCTAACATACCAACAACACGCATAGCATCAGGAGAGGCGATAACAACATCAAAGTCCATCATCCCACCCTTGATTTCAGCAGCAAGTTCATCCATACCAACGAACTCAGCACCTGCTTCTTTAGCTGCAGCTTGATTAGCTTCACCTGTAAATACGGCTACACGTACATCTTTACCAGTACCATTAGGCATAACTGTCGCACCACGAACAACCTGGTCCGACTTACGTGGGTCAATTCCTAAACGAATTGCCACGTCAACAGATTCAGTGAACTTAGCACTTGCTAGTTCTTTGATTAAGTTAATACCTTCAACGATATCGTAAGAAGTCTCACGATTTACGCGCTCAGCCCATACTTTTTGTTTTTTATTTAGCTTTGCCATCTTATTAACCCTCTACCACTAAGCCCATTGAACGAGCTGAACCAGCAATAATTTTTACCGCTGCATCTAGATCGTTAGCATTCAAATCTTCCATCTTAGTGTTCGCAATCTCTTCTAACTGCGCACGAGTCACTGTTCCAACTTTATCTACGTTAGGGATAGCTGATCCACTTGTAATGCCCGCCGCCTTCTTAAGAAGAATTGATGCTGGTGGAGTTTTTGTAACAAATGTAAAACTTTTATCATTAAATACAGTAATAATGACTGGAACAGGCATTTTAGCTTCAAGACTTTGAGTCTGAGCATTGAATGCTTTACAGAATTCCATGATGTTTACACCATGCTGACCTAGAGCAGGACCAACTGGAGGACTAGGGTTTGCAGCACCAGCTGGTACTTGCAACTTAATATAGGCTTGGATTTTCTTAGCCATGACTTTCTCCTATATGGGTAATAACGCCGTAAGGCTCCCCAAGATTAAAAAATATTAAATCTTTTCTACTTGAGTAAACTCAAGCTCAACCGGAGTTGAACGACCAAAGATTAATACCGATACTTGTAATTTATTTTTGTCGTAATCGATGCCTTCAACAACCGCTTCAAAGTCTTTGAATGGACCATCAACAACACGAACCATCTCACCTGGCTCATAGATAACCTTAGGACGCGGCTTATCTACACTTGTTTCAACACGCTGTAAAATACGATCAACTTCTTTTTGAGAAATTGGAGCGGGACGATCACTTGTTCCACCGATAAATCCCATCACCTGCGGAACACTCTTAACCAAATGCCATGAATCTTCATTCATATCCATCTGAACAAGAACATACCCAGGGAAGAACTTTCGTTCACTAGTACGTTTCTTACCATCACGAATCTCAACCACTTCTTCTGAAGGCACCAATACCTCTCCAAAAGAGTCTTCAAGACCCGCACGCTCAACATACTCAGCTAATGCGTTTTTAACTTTATTTTCATACCCTGAAAAAGCATGCACGACATACCATCTTTGAGCCATCTTAACCACCTTGTCCTGTTAATATCTTAACTGCCCATAAAAAGAACATATCAACTAACCATAAAAAGATACCCATTAAAATAACAACTACAAAAACAATTAACGTCATCTGCACTGTTTCAGGACGCGTCGGCCAAACGACCTGACGCACTTCTCTTTTAGCAAGAGATAGGTAATGAAACCAACTTCTACCGACAGTAGTTTGATACAAAATAAACACAGCAACTGCCGCACCTGCAACAACGCCTAAAACCCGAATAACCGGGTGTATTTCGTCAAAAATGTAATATCCCACTATAGAACCGATTAGCACAGCCAAAGATAAAAACATCTTTGCTGTATCTAACGAATTCGAGTCACTTTGGTTTTCTATTTCTTTACTCATAAACCTATCAGCTAAATTGAAAACGACCCGCATTCAGAAAATGCAGGCCGTTGGAATATGGCAGGGGTAGAGAGATTCGAACTCCCAACACCCGGATTTGGAATCCGGTGCTCTACCAATTGGAGCTATACCCCTGGAGTGTTTCACAAAAAAAGGGGATTATACCCCCCTTTCTTTGCTATGGCAAGCGCTATTTAAGCTAAAAATTATTCAATAATTTTAGCAACAACACCTGCACCAACTGTACGTCCACCTTCACGGATTGCAAAACGTAAACCTTCTGCCATCGCGACTGGGTTGATTAACTCTACAGTCATTTGTACGTTGTCACCAGGCATAACCATTTCTGTTCCTGCTGGTAATTCACATGCACCGGTTACATCAGTTGTACGGAAGTAGAACTGTGGACGGTATCCGTTGAAGAATGGAGTATGACGTCCACCTTCGTCTTTACCTAGTACATAGACTTCTGCTTCGAACTTAGTATGAGGAGTTACTGTTCCTTTGTGTGCTAGAACTTGTCCACGTTCGATATCTTCACGCTTAGTACCACGTAATAGAATACCTACGTTATCACCCGCTTCACCCTGGTCAAGCAGTTTACGGAACATTTCAACACCGGTAACCGTTGTCATTGTTGTTGGACGAATACCGACGATTTCGATTTCTTCACCAACTTTTACAACACCTGTCTCTACACGTCCTGTTGCAACTGTACCACGACCTTGGATTGAGAAGATGTCTTCTACTGGCATTAGGAATGGTTTGTCAGTTTCACGTTGTGGAGTTGGGATGTATTCATCTAGCGCGTCTACTAAACGTCCGATTGCTGGCGCTCCAATTTCTGAATCGTCACCAGCGATCGCTAGAGTTGCTGATCCAATGATAACTGGAGTATCGTCACCTGGGAATTCGTACATGTCTAGAAGTTCACGAACTTCCATTTCTACTAGTTCCATTAGCTCTTCATCATCTACCATGTCTGCTTTGTTTAGGAAAACAACGATGTATGGTACACCTACCTGACGTGATAATAGGATGTGCTCACGTGTTTGTGGCATTGGTCCATCTGCTGCTGAACATACTAGGATTGCTCCATCCATCTGTGCTGCACCAGTGATCATGTTTTTAACGTAATCCGCGTGACCTGGGCAGTCAACGTGTGCGTAGTGACGTGTTTCTGATTCGTATTCTACGTGTGAAGTTGAGATTGTGATACCACGATCTCTTTCTTCTGGTGCGTTATCGATAGAAGCGAAGTCTTTTACGTCTCCACCGAATTTCTTACCTTGTACAATTGTTAATGCCGCAGTTAGAGTTGTTTTACCATGGTCAACGTGACCGATAGTACCAACGTTTACGTGCGGTTTCGAGCGTTCGAATTTTTCTTTTGCCATGATGCAAACTCCGTTATAGCGACTTATGTACAAGACATAACGACACCAAAATAAAAAATATGGAGCTCTCAATCGGAATCGAACCGATGACCTCATCCTTACCATGGATGCGCTCTACCTACTGAGCTATGAGAGCAAATTAAAAAGGCCCTCTCCATCAACTTGATTTAACAAATTAACAAAGAGAGCCTTTAAAATATGGAGCGGGTAAGGAGAATCGAACTCCTCTCATCGGCTTGGAAGGCCGAGGTAATAGCCAATATACGATACCCGCAATATGGTGGAGGGTGGTGGATTCGAACCACCGAAGGCTGAGCCAGCAGATTTACAGTCTGCCCCCTTTGGCCGCTCGGGAAACCCTCCAAATTGTGAGTGCGTATTCTATAGATTTATTAACAGCTGTCAACACTAAACCTCACATTTTTTTAAATTAAATTCATCAACTCTCGTGTAATGTAAACTTGGCTATGCTGTCAATAAGTTACTAAGGCTTTACAATCAATAAGTTAGTTTTCTATAGATTAACAGCAGGCTCACTAAATCTACTCAAAAAATTATCCAGTCACAAGCCACAATTATGTCTACCACGTATATCCACCACAGTTTTTACTGCCAAATCTCATCGCTTTTTAAACATTCACCTACTCTTGCAAAGTTCTCTATTTATAATAATGAGTTGTATTAGACAGTTTAAGGAGTTAAATAAATGCAAACTCATTGCCTATTAGAAAACTTAACCATTCTCTATCAAGATGAGTTTATTGTTGCTATTCACAAACCAGCTGGCCTATTAGTTCATAGCTCCCCAATAGATAAACATGAAACTCAATTTGCGTTACAACTCACGCGAGATGTGATTAATCATAAAGTGTACCCCGTTCACCGCTTAGACAAAGCAACATCTGGCTTATTACTTCTTGCGTTAGATTCCAATACTGCCCGAGAACTTAGTGACCAGTTTATGAACCACACGATTAGCAAAACCTATTTGGCTATTTGTAGGGGCTGGGTTGATGACACGGGCTATATAGACCATGCATTAAAATATAAAAAAGATAAAATCGCTGAAAAACTCAAGAGAGAGCAACTTGAACCTCAACCGGCTGAAACTGCCTACAGATGTTTAGCGCAAACGACAGTTGACCATAAAATAGGTCGCTATGAACAGCAACGTTACTCTTTGATTAAACTTAACCCCAAAACAGGTCGTAAACATCAATTACGTCGACACATGAATCATATTCACCATCCAATCATTGGTGATGTGACCTATGGCGACCGACATCATAACCATTTTTTTAATGAATGGCTTGGACAACATCGCCTCTATCTTGCGGCAACAAGCCTACAATTCAGTCATCCTAAAACTCAAAAAAAAATGGCTATCGAAGCTCCATTGGAAAAGAGTTTTGAGTTGGCTATTAATAAGTTAGGCTTTAAATCGTTTCAGCCACAAGAGACCTTCGCATCCTACGAATAATAACAAAAAATCTTTATAACCCTCTCTCTTTGAATTTTTTATAAATAGCAATTACTCGCTCTTTTTGATTTATAAATGCATCAACACATTGAGGATCAAATTTACGACCGCGCTGCGCAACAATATATTCAAAGGTATCCTCTAAAGTAAACGCATTTCGATATACTCTAGAAGAACTGAGTGCATCAAAGACATCTCCTACCGCCATAATTCGACCTTCTAATGGAATTTCTTCTCCCTTAAGGCCTTTAGGATAGCCCTTGCCATCCCAACGTTCGTGATGACAAGCGATGACATTTCTTAAAATACTAATATGATGTAAACTACCAAAATCAAAGTCTTCAATGATTTGTTCAATCATTTCAAAACCTAAATTAACATGCAGTTTCATCTGTTCATACTCTTCAGGATTCAATGACTCTGGCTTCAATAAAACCGCATCGGCTACGCCAATTTTTCCAATATCATGCAGTGGAGCATAAAGCCAAACGTACTCTATAAATTCATCCGATAAATTCAACACCTTCGATAACTCCGTTGCGATTAGCTCAACATAGGACGATACACGACCAATATGTTTTCCAGTTTCATCATCTTTGAAGCCTGTTATTCGTTTTGTACTGCTCACCATACCCATTAACGTTTTTACAGGTAAAATATCCATTACCAATAACGCTTCTATTAATCGTGTATAAATTGATAATTGAGCAATAACGTCTTCAGAAAAATAATCCGTCTGGTCGGCATCAAAAAAGACAAACCCTAAGAAACTCTCCCCCAAATACATAGGCACGGTATAACTAGATTTAATCCCTACACTGCTTAACTCTTGACGGTGATACGAATGAGACTCAGCACAATCTGGCTCAACTAATTCACTAATAATTCTTGGCTCACCATCATCAGCCAACGCTTTTAAAGAAGGTACTTTAGAGAGAAACTCACTATAATGAGTAAAGACTTTAGACTGAGCTGGACTTTTTAAAAAAGAGTGCAGGATATCGCTATCCTCTTCATATAAGGCAACCGCTATACGACACAACCCCGGTAGCTGGCGTCGAAGCTGTTCGAACATCAGATCCACCTCTTCTCTAATTTGCTCTTTTCTTTTCACAGCATCAACCTTCATTCGCTTAACGACTAACCTAAAATCTAATTCACTTAGTATTTATACCATTAATTATCACTGCTGTCCCACTTAGCTAAAATGAAAAAGCCTGAATCCATACAGATTGTTACAATGTAAGTACCACCAAACATATGTAATAACAGAGGATTCAGACTATGAGCTTTCATAATACAGTATTATCACAAGTCTTAAAAATGTTTCCGAGACTTGAATTTGAAAAGCTTTCAAGCATTCATGATGGGAAAAGACGAAGTGACGCTTTAAGTCGCTGGTCTCAATTTGCAGCCTTGGCGATTGGCCAGATAGGTGCACGCCATAGCCTTCGAGATATTGAAGCCACAATAGAGTCACAACCCCAACAGCAATATCATTTAGGCAGCCAAAAAATAAAACGCACGACATTCAGTCGAGCCAATGAAAAGCTAGATTATCAGTTCTATTCTGACTTGTTTTCTAAGCTTTACAAACAATGCTCTCAGCACTCACCAAAACATAATTTCAGATTCAAATCAAAGCTATTCTCGTTGGATGGTTCTCTTATTGATCTTTCCATGAAGCTTTTTCCATGGGCGGATTACAATAAGAAAAAATCAGCCATGAAACTGCATATTGGACTTGATCATGATGGCCTTATCCCAGCTTTTGCATCCTTAACAGGAGCCAAAGAGTCTGAAATGAAACAAGTTGATTTATGGAAGTTTCCAAAGGGAAGTGTACTCGTTTTTGACAAAGGTTATAACAACTTCAGCTGGCACAAAGCCTTGAGTTCAAAAGGGTTGGTATGGGTAACAAGAATCCGAGGCAATGCAAAGTATAAAGTTGTAAAAACGTTACCGACGACAAAAAACTTAAACATTATTTCTGATCAGATCATTGAATACACTGGACAGAAATCCCTTAGAGAAAACTTACCCGCTATTCGCTTAGTGAATTATTACGACCCCGTCACGCAAAAAGATTATCAGTTTATTACCAATCAAATGAACTGGTCAGCTCAGACAATTGCAGATATATATAAAGAGCGTTGGCAGGTAGAACTCTTCTTTAAATGGATCAAACAAAATCTAAAAATCAAAGCTTTTTTAGGTAACTCTAAAAATGCGGTAATGACTCAAATTCATGGCCGCATTATGTGTTTATTTGATTATCGCTTTTCTTAAGTTTCAATCAGGATCGAAAAAGAGTTTTCAGCAGATTTTAAGATTACTACAAATGAATCTATTTATTAGAAGGCCGTTAATAGAACTTTTGAAGCCACCACCTAATGTAGAAAACGTGAGGCCCCAAATGAGTTTAGGCTTGGTGAGAAATTAAGTGGGACAGCAGTGATTAATTATCTATTTATGGAATCGACGACCGATGCAATTTATCTTTATAATAGAAAAGCTATTTTAAAAAAAACAACATAAGCAGACAAAACTAAGGCCAACTTCATGCCCACAAATCCCGCAACACCTGATTGGAATTCGCTTTTAGATTACGATCAAAAACACATCTGGCACCCCTATGCAAAATTACCCAATCTTGTTCCTGCAATTGGCGTTAGCAAAACACAGGGCTCAATCATTACTTTGGCCGACGGCCGAGAAGTGGTTGATGGCATGTCATCTTGGTGGGCAGCATTGCACGGTTACAACCACCCAAAAATTCAACAAGCGATGCATGAACAAATAGACACTATGCCGCACATTATGTTTGGCGGACTAACACATGAACCCGCTATAGAACTTGCAAAACGGTTAGTCAACTTATCACCCGCAGGCCTAGAAAAAGTATTTTTTGTGGATTCCGGTTCAGTTGCTATGGAAGTCGCCATCAAAATGGCCATGCAATATTGGATTAGTTTAACCAGGCCTGGTAAAAACAAATTACTCACGGTTAAAAATGGTTATCACGGAGACACTTTTGCCACCATGGCGATTTGCGACCCTGTTAATGGCATGCACAGTTTATTTTCTGAATTACTGCCTAAACACTTCTTTGCCCCAGCACCAGAGATGGGGTTTGATATTGAATCTGACAATACCGATATTCAAGCGCTAGAAGCCATACTCAAGCAACATCATAATGAAATTGCAGCCATCACCATCGAACCAATTGTTCAAGGTGCCGGCGGCATGCGGTTTTACCGCCCCGACTATTTAAAGCAAGTACGAGAATTGTGTGACGAATTTGAAATCTTGTTGATTGCCGATGAAATTGCCACTGGATTCGGTCGAACAGGCAAACTCTTTGCCTGTGAATGGGCTAAAATCTCACCCGACATTCTCACCCTAGGCAAAACCTTAACTGGCGGCCACATTACCTTAGCCGCCGCCCTTGCAACCGCCCAAATCAGCAAAACCATCAGCCAAGGTCAACCCGGTATTTTGGCACACGGGCCCACCTACATGGCCAACCCTTTGGCGTGTCGAGCGGCCATTGCCAATATTGATGTGCTACTTGATTCTCCCTGGGAAGCCAACATTGCCCGAATTCAAGCACACTTTCAACAATCTCTTTTGCCCTTGAAAAAACTACAAGGGGTTCAAGATACCCGAGTGCTGGGCGCCATTGGCGTGGTTGAATTAGAACGCGATGATTTAGGCCCAGCCATTCAAGCCGCCGCAATAGAAAATGGTATTTGGCTAAGACCTTTTGGAAAATTAATTTACACCATGCCTGCCTACAACATTCCAGCTTCGCAGCTTAAAGTGCTAACCACTGGAATTCATAACGCAATTAGCCAAGTTTTAGATTCCAACGCAAATTGAGACCTTTGCACGAGAGTATTCACGAGTAAAAATGGTTCTAAGTGCCCCTTGAAGGTAAAAATTGACCTGATTTTTGTTGTACCCCAAGGGCACTTCCGTTGGGCGACACCTTACGAATAGCTAGCTATTCCCTGCGTTTTCCGCCAAAATCAGGCAAATTTTACCTCATTTTTCTTTCGTACCTATCTCGTGCAAAGGTCTCAAATTAAAAATCCCCCCTACAACCCCAACTTTCTTCCTATCCTTAAAATTGCAACTCGTTTCATAAATAGCCTATCCCCCCTATATAATTACTTAGTCTATTCTCATAAAATCGGGAGTGTTTATTTCACTAAAAAACGCCAAACCAACTCAAAGGAATTAATGATGCAAATAGACCACCTTCGAAAATTCACTTTACTTAAAACACTGACAATACTATTTACCAGCCTATTCATCTTCCCTGGAGGACCGGCATTCGCAAATCAAGAAACAAAGATGATATTAACGCAACCTCTTGGCTATCCAGTTTACCGAGATGCTGAACCCATTAATCATATTATTGTGAAGCGTACGACGATCAACAGCAATAAACGCATTACCATTCATCCTTTAAACAGACCTGATACACCCTGGCTAGAGTTTGCTGAAGATAAAAATGTTAATAAGCTTGTGGAGAGCAAAAATACCTTTTACACCTTAATCTCAGGGAGCTATATGACACTACACCCTACCCAACCGGGGCAAGCTATGACCGTACAGCAGAACACGCTACTAACTCGATTAGCCGAAGGTGAAGACGGTACTTTTATGATCTACATGGGCGATCCAAGCCATGTTGATGAAAGCAAAGCTCCGCGTTATATGAAAGTCGCCTACCCAACCACATTTGCTCTGCAAGAGTCAGACATTCCAAACTATGAGACCACCTCAATAGACATGATAATGGAAGACCCTAAAAAACAAGAAGCCGTATTAAAAGCCCATTTTGATAAAGTTAATGGTCAACAGCTTGCAGATGTCAAAATTCCTAGCAAAGGTAAATTACACCAAGGCAGTGTGGCAGATCAATCAATCAAACTCGCTAAACGCATTGCAGAACAAGATGGTCAAAAAGCCGGTAAAGCGCACGTAGTTTCTGATGGTTGGCTCTTTAAAAAGCATGCTATTACTGGCATTCCACTATATCGCTACGCTAATGTCGCGTTTACGCAAAAGAATAAAAACGGCAAATGTATGCTACTCGGCTTTCAGATTCGTCAAGACTTTGATGGCGGTAGTTATAACGATATGGTCTACTCCAAAACCATGTTGCGCAACCCGCCTTACGGTCAATATATGAGCTGTAAAAACCTGTAAGCACTAGATCATTCAACCAGTAAATTATTATTGGTTGAATGCACAGCCAAACTCAAAATCCTGAATTCATTCTTAAGCTTTATTTACCCTATCTAGCAGAATTTAAAAAATTTCTTAACGCTACCTAATTAACACCAAAACCTCATCCATTAAGTGCTAGAATTTTCTAAAAAAATTACAAAGTAAATTAAGAATTAACTCCTAAATCTAAATTACTAAAACAACAATAATATGAAAAAAAAATTTAGCACTTTTATTTTCACCTTAGTCATTTCAACGAATATTTCTGCCAATGGCTATTATGCTTTTAACCATTCCAGCCAATCATTTGCCCTTGCTGGCGCCTATCAAAGCCAAGCTAAAACAGCAGATGCCGCCTATTACAATCCGGCAAATTTAGTGTGGATAAAGAATCCACAATCTCTCATTCAATTTGATGCCATTTTGGCACATCAAGAAAGACAAGCCTTTACAGGAAGCGTAAATTTACCCACACCTGAAACAGATGCCAGTGGCAATCAAGACCCTATCAATGCATTTATGCCTTATGGTTTTTATGTTTCGCCACAATACAATCATTGGCGCTGGGGAATCTCAACAACCTACCAAGGCGTCAGCAGCAACTGGAAAAATCAACCACAAGCATTATTAATTGGTAAAGCCTCTGCCGCCAGTGTTTTCATCAACCCTGTTATCAGTTATGAACTCAATGAACAATGGGCTGTCGGTGCAGGTATTCAAATGAACTACTCCATGCTAGAACAACAAGCCAAAGGCAACTTGTTGGGTTCTGATATTCATTTACACCTCGACACTAAAGGCGCATCACTCAGTCCCAATATTGCATTAAGTTATCGCCCAACAGAAAAGCTCAGCTTCTCAGCACACTACCGTTTTTCAACAAAAACTAAACTCATGGGTAAGGCTAAAATTAGCGATGGTATTGATAATTATGACGGCAAAGTAGAACTGAACATGCTAACCCCAGCATCATTAAAATTGTCTAGCGCCTATGAGTTCAAAAATACCCTTCTGGAATTGGCCTTTAGTCGCATTTATTGGGGAGAGCTAAGCACATCTCAACTTAAGTTAGACCGTGATTTAACTGGGATTTCGGCCTTGTTTCAGGCAGAGGCGATAAAAGATTGGCGAGATACGGACACGATATACCTTGGTATTTCGCAAAAATTAAACAGTCAAACAACTTTATTACTTGGCCTATCTCAAGACTTGGGAACGGCAGTACCAGAAAAAAACCTTAATTTTGATTGGCTTGACAGCAAAGTCACCACTTATGGATTAGGCTTAACTTACCAATATAAACCCAACCTAACCTTGGGGACAGCCTACAATTTTGCGAACTATGAAAAAGTAAATGTAAAAAATGACTTTTTAACTGGTTCCTATGCCAGAAATGTGCATGTAATCAGCTTCTCTCTAACAAACAACTTTTAAAAAAATACAAGTCCTTTGCAAGCCCCCGTGGTGCCAGAAAATAGTGAAAGATGTATTTAGACTAAAAATTTAGGAATACACCCTTATCAATAAATTCATCGTCTCTCACAATATCTTCAACACCTTAAAGGCTACTTACCCAAATGGTTTTTTATGCACAAATTTTCTAAAAAAAATATAATCATATCCCTAATTACGATGCTTATTTTAGTATCTTTAAGTTCTTGCAGTATCGTGCCCTCGGTAACTGAACGCATTCAAACAACAGAAACCCTCATAAAAAGAAATAACTGGCAAAAAATACTAATTAAAACCCAAGCATTTGATATTATCAGCTACCAACCTAAATACTTAAAAAACCAGCACTCTAAGCTACTTACCATATACATTGAAGGAGATGGATTAGCCTGGCTCTCTAAAAGCATAATTTCGTCAAATCCAACACCAATAAACCCACTTGCCTTAAAACTAGCGCTACAACACCCTAATCAATCAGTGGCTTACCTAGCACGACCTTGTCAATTCACTGCAAACACAACTAAAAACTGTAAAGCCACCTATTGGACAGATGCACGATTTTCCACAAAAGTCATTCAAGCTATGAACAAAGCGATACAAACACTCATAAAGAAAAGTCATGCGGAATCGATTGTTTTAGTAGGTTACTCAGGAGGAGCAACAGTAGCAGCACTGATAGCAGCTCAACGAACAGATGTAAAAATGCTAATTACCGTGGCTGGAAACTTAAATCCCAAAAAATGGACTCAACTCCAAAAAATTAGCCCTCTAAACAAATCTTTAAATCCTGTTGACTATATTCATCAACTAAGCAAAATTAAACAAACTCACCTTATAGGAGAGCACGACAAAATTATGCCTAAACCTGTAATTGATTCATACATGCAAGAATTAACAATGGAAAATACAGCCCGCGTTAAAGTGATGCAAAACTACAACCATCATTGTTGCTGGGTAAAAAATTGGAAAAGTATTTGGAACGAAACTACCCGCCCTTAATGATTAAGAAGAGTCAAATAAATACAGGACCCAAATCACTATCTGCACTATGCTTATAGAAAACTAACTCTCAACAGAATATACAAAGGTAGGATGTAGAATAAAAAGCTTCATTTAAGAGAAAACCGTTGAAAATAAATATTAGCAACGATTTTCAATAAGTAAAGAACACCGCGATTAGCGATAAAAAGTCATACAGTGTTTAGCAATCTGTATTATTACTAAGCAACGTACAATACATGCTACAAAATACTAAACAATTTACCTAAACGCTATAATTAAAGACTTCGGTTAATAGAGTTCCCAGTTTCAGGTTCATACTCTACAATTCCAACAGAATCATAACCAAACAATAATGTCCCTGTCTTTTTATTTAACCACATAGGTCCATAATTTAAAGTCAAAGTGGATAAAGGGCCTTCTTTGCATAAATGAAACCAATCAGCCCAATCTTTATCTCGACCGCTACAACTTTTATCCGTAATTAGCACTTTTTTCCAACCTGGTTTCCATGCCGTAACCATCGCGGAATTCATTTTTCCTGAAATCCAAAACAGCCCACGTTTATCATCCCATTGAACATGTCTCCAGGCTTGCGGCTTTGGAGATTTTTTCATAAGTGCTTTATGGTCACCAGTATCTGGGTTAATTTCAAATAATGTTTTTTCACCTGTTGAATGGCTGTAGAGTTTGCCATCATGCAAAAAAGCGCCCAACATTGGCCCACGAAAATCAAAACCACGACCTTTTTTAAGACCATCATCTCGTTTTCCTGTTACAGTTATGATGTCGCATTTCTTACCATCTGTACTCACACGACCAAACCCAGTGCCACCCATTTTGTTATTGTTAAAACTCACAATAAATGAACCATCTTTAGGGTCAATGGTAAAAGCCTCTTGAGTATATTGAACAAACTTTTGAGAAGGGCGTTTAATACTTTTACGCCCGGAAGGGCATTGACCATATTTGGGATTACGCCCCTCCCAAACAATACTTCTATCTCCAGTTTTTGGATTTACTTTAAAAATAACGGGAGCACTACCAAAACTTTCCTTACTATTTTTTCGATAAACATAGCTAAACCCATACCAATTTCCATCAGGACCAGGCTTAATGTCCTTCAACATTTTAAAATCTGGACCTTTAGCAATTGTTGTTGGGCCATACTCATCTTGAGCATTACCGCTAATAAAACGACGTGACCAATCATCCAAATTATAAGCAACCACCAAGCCTTTACCGTCCTTAGAATTATCCCAATACACGGAAGCAATCAATTCATTGTTGTCATAATCAATAAAACCACCGCTTATATGAGCATTATGCCAAGTTGCAAACGAAGGCCCGTCACCAATAGTACTACCTCGGTTTAAGGCCACTTCAGTTAGACGCATACACTCTTCTAACCCAAAGCTCTTGTTGGCGTTTTTACCACAACGACAATCAGCATCAAAAGCCGTTTTATACTGTATATGCTGTTTTAACGGACAACTACGATCTGCATATTTAGCATTTGGGTTTTGTAACGAAATATCTTGCGCAAAACTTATTTGGATAGTTAATCCAAAAAAAGTAATGGGGATGATTTTTTTAAGTAATTTTTTGCTATGTAATATAATCACTCCAAAATAATAAAATAGACTATTAGAGACCTTTGCACGAGATAGGTGCGAAAGAAAAATGAGGGAAAATTTGCCTGATTGCGGCGGAAAACGTAGGGAATAGCTAGCTATTCGCAAGGTGTCGCCCAACGGAAGTGCCCTTGGGGTACAACAAAAATCGGGTGAATTTTAACCATTTTTACTCGTACATACTCTCGTGCAAAGGTCTCTATTAACAAAAAAAGCCAGTAATTGTTGCTATCTTAAAAAGAGTTCAACAAATACTGGCTAATTATTTTTTACACTTTTTTAGCGTGTAAATAGTTTAAGGTTAAAACAAAATTCGTAAATTGGCAGAAACCGTTTGATCCACATAATTCTCACGAGTATTTACATCATACTTTGTAGAGAATTCTGCACCTGAATCCGTAGTATATTTAGCTCCTATACCAGCACTATAAACTCTCTCATCTGGCTTAATGCCTTCTGTTGAAAAGCTTGCACCTGTACCAGTTAACGAAGATGTTACGGTATTTTTATCCGTTAAAAAATCATGCCCAACCGTCATTTCACCAAAAGTAATCCATTTGTCTGAAGGTACATAGGTTAACTTACCACCCACACTAGTCACTAAGCTATCGTAACTTTGGTTATCTACATTTAAGTTCAGTGCTCCAGCTCCAGACTCTTTGTAACTGTCAACATTTACATTATGGTAATCTAGATTTAATGATGCTGTTAAATCAAGTTTTTCTGTGATTGGATAATGCTTCTCTAATTCAGCATTAACATGTGAATGCGTACTACCATAGCTTGATTTTGCTTGACTGTTATCAAACAGGGTTCGTTTTGTATCATAGTCTGAAGTACCTAAACTCACACTACCATTCATAACCAGAGTATCTGAGAATGATTTTGTTCCATAAAGTGATAACTGGTATGAGCTTACATCGGTATCGTAACCACCAATACTTTGCTTACTATCCACATTACTATTACTTACTGAGAAAGCAGTACCAAGCTTAACCGAAGATGATATATCACCATCAACTCCAATAACCAAACCTTTTGAATCCACTTTATAACCTGCTACCCCGTCTTGATCATCTTGCTCTGTCCAGTTACCAAATGGCTGAATCCAAAATTGCTTATTGCTAAAATTATCACCACCATTCATACCACTGGCACTTAAACCACGAGTAAAGTCACTACGCTCTGCAATAACATTCATGACTTGTGATGCACCAAAAGTTGCCTGTTGCCCCGCTCCAGTTGAGGCTGGTGCCAAAGATGCAACCGCGTTAGCAAGTTGTTGCTGAGTAGAGTATTGACCTAGACCACTTAAACCTACCGCTTGATCAAGCTGCGTATTACCTGTTGTACCGTTATTAGCAAAATTATTTGCTAAACCTTGCACAATAGGTGCAATACCTTGCGCGCTGGTTGCCCCGGTGCTTGTTACAGCACTAACAAGATTACCTGTATTTGAGCCACCACCATTATTAGGTTGTGTTTGGCTTGATTCACCCTGCCCATCTGCAGTAAGACTTAAATTTAGTTTATTAGAAAATCGAACGGTATCAAAATCAAACAACGCAGAAGTATCAGAAATATTAAATGTCCCGTAGTTGATACTATTACCTGATGTTACTTTAATCACATCTGGAAACAAGTTTCCATTAGTCAATTGACCATTTTGCTGAATATCAATACTCATGGTGGTGTTATTTAAATCAACATTTCCATCAACATCAAGTTTGCCATAGGTAGTGTTGTTAACAATAACAACATCAATATCACCACCGCTACCAGTGAAATCGCTGAAAAACTGTGGATTAGTATTGGTATTACTACTTATAGTACCCCCGACCGCAGAGGCCGCATTAGGGTTTAATACCAGCGTACCACCATTAAGAATGACGTTCGCTGCCTGTATTTGCTGGTTAGCAAACGGGGTATATGAAGCACCGTTATCAAAAACAACGTCAGCATCATTAACCTGAAATTGACCATTAAAAACAGCGGTGTTGTTACCGCCAATTTTCACCTGGTTTAATGCACCAGTTGCTGAAACTAAATTACCAACAATTACACCTGAGTTAATAAACTTATCGATATTTGCAGCCGCAAACTCAACGGCTGTAATACCTGCTGTGCTGATAGTCCCATTTTGTCCATTTTCTATAATGGTGGTACCATTACCACTGAATGCGCCCAAAAAAAGTGCACGACCATTATTCTGATTATCAATTAGCCCGCTGTTAATTAGATACCCGGTTATAGAGCCATTCGGAACAAGAATGGTTGAATAGAGACTGTCATTGTTGAATATGTCGCCATTATTCGTTAAGTTATTAATTGAGGCACCGCTTTCAAGCTTTATTGCTGAACCACTGCCGTTGACTGTATTAGAGATTTGACCATAGTTCGTTAACGTCCCGATGGTTGACCCATCAGTAATTCGGACTACGGGAAACCCAACAGATGAATTCGTAGAGCTAATATTGCCATAGTTCTGGAACGTTGTAATGTCTGTACGCCCAACATAAATGGCTGAATTATCTGTACCTTGAATAACGGCATTACTGTTATTTTGCAATGTCGTCACAGTACTATTAGTTGTTGCTGAACCGCTATCATTACCACTAAGATTGATACCAGTATATCCACCTGTAATACTTCCATCATTCACTATCGACGTAACAGAAAATGGTGTTCCATCATCTGCAATAAATATTGCATCTGCATTGGTACCAGCAATAGATGATGATGAGCCGCTATTAGTGATACTTAAATTAGTAGTTCCATAAGCATAAACTCCTACCCCAGCAGTGTTACTAATCGTGCCATAATTGTTAATCACAAAATCATCACCATTGCCTGGCGTAATGCGTTTAGCTAAACCGTTATTAGTCACGCTAATATTACTTGGGTCGGGGGTTCCCGACCATCCGTCGACATCAAGAACTGATATGCCAGAATTAATGGTTGCAGCGTCATTGTCAGCCAAAACACAATTAACCCCGGCGGCACAGTTTTTTGGAGCCGCTTGAACTTGTCCTGCATACATGGCTAGCAAAACCGAGCCCGCTATAGCTGTAAATGCAAATGATTTCTTAGAATGTATATTTTTTTTATGAGTCATTTTATGTTTCCTAGTTGAATTTCTTCAAAAAGCGCTATTTAAGCGACTTTTATAGTCAATTCCATATTGAATATAATTAACACAGAGGATTTTATATACATAAAAATACGAATTAAATAGGTGGTATAGGCTGTTAACAATCATGTCACAAAAGTCATTTAAAATTAGATGTGTAATATTTGTTGCGTGTTGTATTGCTAAACTAAGTCAGTTTCATGGGTTTATCTTGATATATAAAAATTAATCATCCACAAAAAACTAGATAACAATAGGGGGAATAGGCTATTAAATCGACAAAAATACTCAAATATTGAATATAAGTTTTTATCTAAATTAATAGATGATTTATACTTAAAATTAAATTTTGTACCCTTTGTAAAGTTATAAATATCCCAATTTAAGCGTCCAATTGAGTGCAATAGAACAAAAAGGCTAAATCAATGATTAAGAACACAAATCAACTCGTTCAAGAGTTATATCGAAAAGCTTATTCAAAACCGATAAATGAATTTAAACAATGTTGTTTTGACTTGATTTCTGAACATTTTAAGATTGATAGTGGTACTTGGATTACTCGATGCGAAATCGATAGTAAGTTTTACAATAATGATAGTTTTACTTATAAATTACCAGAAAATTTCATTGAGCACTGTCATCATATTCCAACCGTTTCTCGACAAATAGAACAGGTATTTGGGGTTGTTTTAGGTAATCAAGGTAAAACTTTTGATATTTTAGATATTGTGCCTGAAGAGGAATGGTATGAATCAGATATGTATAAGATGTATTGCGAAGAGTTTAGTCTTTATCACTCTGTTATGACGGTTTCAGTTAATCCATTAAGCCAAACGATGAATTTAATAACGTTAGCGCGTCATGACCCCGAACATAAATTTTCAGAAGCTGAAAAAAAATCTTTTGATTTTTTGTACCCTAATCTTATTGAAGCCTTACGAGTTAATATTTTAAACTCTTTTCAACAAAAGTCAGACACCCCTTTTGCTTTTCGTGCCGTTGCTGATTTTTATGGCAATATTATTGAAGCTGAAGAAGGTTTTTTAAACCTACTACATAGTAAATCACTTATTAAAGACAATAAAGTACTTTTCAAAATCAGCACAGAAAATAATAATCTACAAGTTGATAACCTTATATTTAAAACTCAAAATCATAAGGGCATAGTGTACATTGAAGCAATAGCACCACCTGTTATTAAAACACTTGGTAAGCGTAAAATAGAAGTTTGTAAGGAGTTAATCATAGGTAAATCTAACAAAGAAATTGCCAAAACCTTGAACCTTTCACCCAATACAGTTAACAATCATTTAAAAGAGATTTTTAAGGCTCTGAACATTAACTCTCGCCATCAAGCTATAGCCTATTTAACTCGGCAAAATTTTTAAGAAACACGCATTATGTCTTTTCTACAGTTAAAACAACCTTCGAATAATGAAAAACTTGGCGACTGTATCGCCAAAATTTATCATCACACCCAAGGCAATACTTTAGAGCAATTTAAAATAGCTTGTTATGAAGAAATAAATCAAATAATTTGCTTAGGAGAGTGTTATTGGCAAATAGATTTAGCCCCATCTTACCCTCTAAAAATTAACAACAATGAAAAGCTATTTTTTTCACCTCAGCCAGCTAAAAACACAATGAATTCTAATGAAAATTCTTTATCTGATAGATTTTCAGAATGCTTGTCTTTGCAGTCATCGCAGCAGGTAATAGAATGCATTGAGTGCCATGACTCTAATATTACCCACCACTTTTATTTTTCACCTAATAACATGAAAACTGGGTTCTCAAGCCTAGATTTAGAGTATTTGAGCTTAATTATTCCTAACTTAATAGAGGCTTTAAGATTAAATATCTTATCTATATATCAACATCAATGGATAACTAAACCATATGCCAATGCCATTTGTGAGTCTTCCGGGATTTTTAATCATGTTGACGATGAGTTTCTTCAAATACTTCATGATATTAACTTGAAAAAAACCAGGAGCCTACCTATTGAATTCATTACTCAAACACCCTTTTTACAAAAAAAGAATGCGCTCTTTAAAATTGAAAAAGTGTTAGATTTATATTTCATTAGAGGGTTCGTTTTTAAAGACCAATTTAGCGGATTGTCTATTAAAGAAAAAGAAATATGTTTTTATTTAATCCAAGCAATCAGTAATAATATAATTGCTCAAAAAATGCAACTATCCATCAAAACCATTGAAAATCATTTAGCGAATATTTATTTAAAAACTAATATACCCACGAGAGCTCGATTAATAGCTTGTTTAAATAAGATTGATTAGATCAAATTAGGCTTCTATAATTTCGTAGCTATGGGTCATTTCTGCTGTTTTTTCTAACATTTTAGAAACCGAACAATATTTATCTGCTGATAACTCTACTGCTCTAGCTACTTTCTTTTCATTTAGATCTGTGCCCGTAACAGTAAAATGCAGATTAATTTTAGTATAAACCGCTGGCACCGCATCAGCACGTTCTGAGGTAATTTCCATTTGGCAACCTTTCACATTCTGCTTGCCTTTTTCCAGCATCATCATCACATCAATCCCAGAACAACCACCCAAGCCCATCAATAAAAGCTCCATAGGACGAGAACCTTTATCTTCTCCCCCAACTTCCTTAGAAGCATCCATTATCACTTTATGGCCGGTTGATGAAGTTGCTTCAAATGCCTTACCGCCTTGCCAATTTACTTTAATACTCATTTTGATTCCTATTTTGAGAATTTTGCGCCCAAGAAACTAAACTTGAGATAGCTATAGAGAGACCTTTGCACGAGAGTATGCACGAGTAAAAATGGTTAAAATTCACCTGATTTTTGTTGAAAAAACTAGCGAATAGCTAGCTATTCCCTGCGTTTTCCGCCGCAATCAGGCAAATTTTACCTCATTTTTCTTTCGCACCTATCTCGTGCAAAGGTCTCATAGAATTATTGAAACAATTCCGCGAGTTTTTCACCTGGGTTTTCTGCACGCATAAACGCTTCACCCACCAAGAAACTATTGACATGATGTTCACGCATTTTAGCGACGTCTTCTTGCCCTAAAATTCCACTTTCTGTAATCACAATACGGTCGTCTGTAATCATATCCAACATACGAATAGTGGTTTCTAATGAAACATCAAAAGAATGAAGATCACGGTTATTAATACCAATCATGGGTAAAGGCAAACGTAAAGCACGTTCTAACTCTTCTTCGTTATGCACTTCAACTAATACATCCATACCTAACGTCAAAGCGGTTTCGGTTAATTCATACATTTGTGCATCACCAATAGCGGCGGCAATTAATAGAATGCAATCTGCACCGATTACACGTGCTTCATACACTTGGTAGTCATCTACAATAAAGTCTTTACGAATAATCGGTAAATCGACCGCTTCACGAACTTGCTGAAGATATTCATTTGAACCTTGAAAGAAGTCTTTATCGGTTAATACCGACAAACAAGCTGCACCATTAGCTTCATAACTTTTGGCAATTTCAACTGGATTAAATGGGTCACGCAAAATCCCTTTGCTTGGAGAGGCCTTTTTAATTTCAGCAATCACCGCTGATTCCCCTGCTTCTAATTTAGCTTGCATCGCATCTGCAAAACCACGTGTAGGAGTGGTAGAAGCCATCATCGCTTTTTGCTTCATTTCTCTTAATGGAATACGGTCGCAACCCTCTTGAATTTCTTCCAATTTACGAAAAATAATTTTTTTCAATATGGTTGGAGTTCCGCTATTTTTAGCACTCATTAAGTTTTCCTTTATCTCGCGTTGTCTTTAATATGCCTTAGATTAAAACGCTTTTTTTATTTTTTTGAATTTATGTAGATTGTTTAAATGATTGTGTTTTGGCTATAAATTCATTCAATTTAGATTGTGCTAAACCGTCAGCAATGATTTTTCTTGCTAAACAAACTCCGTCTGCATAACTTTCTGCCAGGCCTGCTACATACAGAGATGCTCCGGCATTTAAGCACACAATATCTTTTGCTGCGGAATCACTATTTGCAAACACGGAGCGAATAATATTTATGCTATCTTGAGCAGAATCTACCGATAAATCGTTTAAATTAGCATGGTCCATATCATATTCAGAAGGCTCAATTTCCCACTCGGTAACTTCACCATGTTTAAGTTCGGCCACATAGGTTTTAGCAGCAATGCTAATTTCATCTAATCCATCCGCGGCATGTACGACCATGACATGTTTAGAGCCCAATCTTTGTAAAACCTGAGCAAATAAACCCGTTAATTCTTTATCATAAACCCCAATAACCTGAGAAGGCGCTCCTGCAGGATTGGTTAATGGCCCGAGCATATTAAAAATTGTGCGTACGCCCAACTCTTTTCTTGCCCCAATCACGTGTTTCATTGCACTATGATGAGCCTGAGCAAACATAAAACCTACGCCAGTCTCATTAATACATTCGGCAACTTGTTCCGGCGTTAAGCTTAAATCGACACCTGCGGCTTCCAAAACATCGGCACTTCCTGATTTACTAGAGATAGAACGGTTACCATGTTTTGCAACCGTACCTCCTGCTGCAGCGACCACAAATGCACATGCTGTTGAGATATTAAAAGTATTAGCGCCATCGCCCCCTGTACCGCAGGTATCTACGAGCTTAGATTTATCTTCCAAATTAACGGGAGTCGCCAAACTACGCATCACTTGAACCGCTGCGGTAATCTCTTCTAACGATTCACCTTTCATTCTTAAGGCGGCTAAAATAGCACCTATTTGAGCAGAGGTCGCTTTTCCAGACATTAACTTATGCATAACCGATTCCATCTGTTCGGCTTGCAAATTCTGGCTAGTTAATAACTGTTCTAAGGCGGCTTTTAATTCCATATCTAACTCCTAAAAGCATTCTACCAGGCCTGGTAGAATGAATTTTATAACGCTATTTGGCTTACGGTTTGTTCTGAACTAATAAGTATTCTGAACTAATCTTTATTCTGATCTAAGAAGTTTTTTAGCATGGCATGACCCTGCTCAGTCAAAATCGATTCTGGGTGAAACTGCACCCCTTCAATCGGCAGTGTTTTATGGCGTACACCCATAATTTCATCAAACTCGCCGTTTTCATCTTGTGTCCAGGCGGTCACTTCTAAACAGTCTGGTAAGGTTTTTTGATCAATCACTAATGAGTGATAACGTGTGGTTTGTACTGGGTTAGGCAATTCAGAAAACATGCCTTCATTCTTATGAAAAACCGGAGACGTTTTACCGTGCATCACGTGTTTAGCCCGCACAATATCACCGCCAAACGCCTGGCCAATACTTTGATGCCCAAGACAAACCCCCATAATCGGAATTTTGCCCGCAAAATGTTTAATGGCTTCAACCGATACGCCAGCCTCTGTTGGCGTACAAGGGCCCGGTGAAATCACTAAATATTCTGGATTTAATGTCTGAATGGTTTCTAAATCAATTTGGTCATTACGATAGACTTCAACCTGCTGACCCAGCTCGCCAAAATATTGCACAATGTTATAGGTAAAAGAGTCGTAATTATCAATCATTAACAACATGGTTTATTCCTTATTCAACCCTAGAAGACCTTTGCACGAGATAGGTGCGAAAGAAAAATGAGGTAAAATTTGCCTGATTGCGGCGGAAAACGCAGGGAATAGCTGGCTATTCGCATGTTTTTCAACAAAAATCAGGTGAATTTTAACCATTTTTACTCGTGCATACTCTCGTGCAAAGGTCTCCCTAAGCGAGTCGGTTTTAATCACTAACGGTGACCCGCATCTGGGTTATCGGTTTTCATCCCTTCGGTCACAAACTGGGCGGCTTTAAAGATAGCGCGACCTTTATTCATGGTTTCATCCCACTCAGACTGTGGCACCGAGTCGGCCACAATCCCTGCGCCGGCTTGTACAAAGAGTTTATTGTCTTTGATGACTGCAGTACGAATGGCAATCGCCGTATCCATATTGCCATGCCAACCTAAATACCCCACCGCACCGGCATAAATACCGCGTTTAACCGGTTCGAGTTCATCAATAATTTCCATTGCTCGTACTTTAGGCGCGCCAGAAACCGTTCCCGCAGGAAAAGTGGCTCGTAACACGTCCATAGCTGTCATTCCCGGTTTGGCTTGTGCATTCACATTTGACACAATATGCATCACATGAGAATAACGCTCTACAATCATTTTTTCAGTTAACTCGACTGAGCCAATTTGGGCAATGCGCCCAACATCATTGCGGCCTAAATCAATTAACATTAAATGTTCGGCACACTCTTTCGGGTCGTTTAATAAGTCTTGTTCTAATTCGGCATCTTTTTCTGCGGTTAAACCCCGGCGGCGTGTTCCCGCAATTGGGCGCACCGTGACTTGATTGTCTTCTAAACGCACTAAAATTTCGGGTGATGACCCGACAATATGCAAATCACCCAAATCTAAAAAGAACATATAAGGGGACGGATTTAAATAACGCAAAGCGCGGTATAAATCGATAGGCGAAGCGGCATAATCGACCGACATTTGTTGGGAGATGACAATTTGCATGGCATCACCCGATAAAATGTATTCTTTAATTTTAGCAACCGCAACCTTAAAAGGCTCTTCCCCAAAACTAGAGGTAAAATCGGCTTCCGTTAGCACATCTTCACTTTGCAAATCAGCAGGGGTATTCATTTGCACACTGAGCTGAGCTTGAATTTCATCTAATCGAGCAAGGCCATCCTGATAGGCATTTGGGTTAGATAAATCGACATTCACAATCACATGAACTTGACCACTTAAGTTGTCAAATACCACAAGTTCTTTTGAAACCAATAATTCAATATCAGCGGCACCAATATCGTCTTTTGCAGGCGTCGTATTTTTTAGACGTTCTTCAACATAACGCACCGTATCGTAACCAAAATAACCAACTAAACCGCCATTAAAAACCGGCATGCCTGGACGTTCATAGACTTTAAATTTGTTTTGATAGGCTTCTACCCAAGCTAAAGGATCATCGGCCACTTGTTGCTGTACGATTTTGTCATCACTGATTTCTTTGATTTGATTACCTGAAATTTCTATGCGAGTGCGGCACGGCAACCCAATAATAGAATATCGCCCCCACTTATCACCGCCCTGTACGGATTCAAATAGATATGAATACGGGCCTTTAGCTAACTTATGGTAAACACTTAACGGGGTATCGTAATCCGATAAGACGGTACGCATAACCGGTGCAAAGTTGTAACCTTGATTGGCTAAATTGGCAAAGTGCTGATGACTCATTTTGGGGCTGCCTTGCTTGATGATTGCTTGCGTTCTTTCCAATCTAAATATTTAAACAAGATGGTGCGGCGAATACCCGCAAAAGAACAGAAAAACGGTCGAAAAATTTCTAGTAACAATGCTTTTAAAAAAGCCATATTTGTATCCTGACTGTTAGTACAAATTTCTTTAACCAAAAACAACATTATAGTAAACCTACCAGGCCTGGTAGGTTTACCTAGTAGATTTAATAGGGTAAAACAAATGAAATTATTTAGCGACTAAATAATCTTTAAATTCTAAGAAAGAATCTGCAATCACATCTGGGTTGTAGCCACGAATATCTTCTCCGTGGTTATAACCGTATGTCATACAAAAGATATGAAAACCTGCCGCTCTGGCTGCTTTAACATCTGAACGTGAGTCACCAATCATTAATGCATTTTCAGGTGCAACACCTAATTTTTCTGCCGCATATAACAATGGCATTGGATGAGGTTTTTTCTCTGCGCAGGTATCACCAGAAACAATCACTTCAAAGTAATCATGCAGGTTTTTATCTTTCAACAACGGAATCGTAAAGGCTTCAGCTTTATTGGTGACGCAAGCCACACGATAACCTTGAGCCATAATCCACTCAATCCCCTCAACAACACCGTCATAAACTCGGCTGCGCTCAGAATAGTGGTGTTTATAAAGTTCTAAGAAAATCGGGTAAGCCTTATCCATTAAATCTTGGTCAGGCATCCCTTCAACTGAGTTAATTAAGGCACGCTCAGTTAAACGCTGAACACCGTTACCTACCCAGTTACGCACCGCGTCTTCACCACGTACAGGCATACCTAGCTGCTTCATCATTTCATCAACGCAATAGGCTAAATCTGGCACGCTGTCGATTAAGGTTCCATCTAAATCAAATAGAACAAATCCTGGTTTTAACTTTTCCATAAGGGTCTCTTTATTTCGAAATTTATTGCTTCCCATATACAACAAAACGCCGGCGCTTAATCGCACCAGCGTCTTCCATACAGGTAATCTGATTGAGTTATTTTGCTTTCGCTAACTCATCACGCATTTGCTGAATAACCGTGTCATAACGGTTAGCATCAGAAGCGTTTGCTTTACCAAAGATGCCAGAACCAGAGACAAACGTATCACAACCTGCCGCAGCAACTTCTGCGATGTTTTCAACTTTAACACCACCATCAATTTCTAAACGAATGTCACGACCAGAAGCATCAATTAACTGACGTGCCGCTTTTAATTTTTCTAACGCTTGAGGAATAAATGACTGACCACCAAAACCTGGGTTGACTGACATGATTAAAATCATATCAATCTTATCCATTACGTGCTCTAAGTAAGATAGAGAAGTGGCTGGGTTAAAAACTAAACCGGCTTTAAGACCAGCATTTTTAATTGATCCTAAATCACCATCAATGTGCTCAGAGGCTTCTGGGTGAAAAGTAATAAAGTCTGCACCCGCAGAAGCAAAGTCACCAATAATACGGCTAACAGGCTTAACCATTAAGTGAGCATCAACTGGGGCATTTACGCCCTCTTTTACCATAAAGTTTTTTAGTGATTCGCAAACCAAAGGCCCAATGGTTAAGTTTGGAACATAGTGGTTGTCCATTACGTCAAAATGCACTACGTCTGCACCTGCAGCAATCACGTCTTTAACGTCGGTTCCTAGCTGAGCAAAGTCAGCTGATAAGATTGAAGGAGCAATCCAATTTTCTTGTTTAGCCATGTTTACATACCTTATTAGTCAAAATGTTTAAAAATAGTTCGTGCATTTTAACAGTATCCATTAAAATGGCAAAAAATCTTTACCAAAACCACATCCAATTAAGGTAATTTAGAGCTAGCCATGAGCATAAATGAAAACAAGAATCTTGCAAATGAAACCTTCGAAGACAATCACTTTGCTAACAGAAGGGCTGAAAAGCCGATTCCTGTCAGAGACAAGGTGTTAGCTGAAGCCATTCATATTACCGAATACATCGGTTTATTGGTCATCACCATTGCCACTATCTTTGCTGGTTTTGGAGAAGTCACTCATATGATTACGGCAAGAGCTGTCACCCTGGGCGATTTACTCCTGTTATTTCTCTATTTAGAAGTCTTAGCGATGATTGCGATTTACCTTAAATCAGGTAAACTGCCGATACGTTTTCCAATCTATATTGCGATTGTCGCTTTAGCGAGACTGCTTATTTTGGACTTAAAATCTTTAACCGAATGGGAAATGATTGCCATTGCAGGGACCATTACCTTGCTTTCTTTTGCGATACTGATTTTACGATACGGACACATCAAGCTCCCTTACATTTTAAATCGCCGTAAAGACGATTAATCTATCTGATTTTATATAGGACAGAATATGCAAGCACTTTATAAATCTAACCTAACAAGTCTTCCTCTTATTGCTTCAGGTAAAGTGAGAGATATTTATGATATAGATGACAAACATATGTTGATTGTCACGACCGATAGAATCTCGGCTTACGATGCGATTTTACCCACACCCATTCCTGGTAAAGGTCGAATTTTGACGGAAACAGCTCAGTTTTGGATGAAAAAGATGAAGGACATTGTGCCTAATCAACTTGCAGAAGAGATGAACCTCGCTGACTATTTAACCCCTGATGAGCTTAAACAACTTGACGGCCGAGGCATGATTGTTAAAAAACTTAAACCTTTACCTGTTGAAGCGATTGTGCGCGGATACCTAGTGGGGTCAGGTTGGAAAGAGTATAAAAAATCGCAAAAAGTTTGTGGCATAGATTTACCTGCCGATTTAGAGCAAGCTGCGCAACTACCTGAACCACTATTCACGCCATCAACTAAAGCCGAGCAGGGTGAGCATGATGAAAACATCAGCTTTCAGCAGCTGGTTACGATTATGGGTGAAGAAAAATCCAATAAAGTTCGAGACCTAAGCATTCAACTATACAAATCAGCGGCTGAATTTGCACTAGAGCGCGGTATTATTATTGCTGACACTAAGTTTGAATTCGGTGAAGATGATAACGGAACGATTTACTTAATTGACGAAGCCCTTACCCCAGATAGCTCACGTTTTTGGCCTGCCTCAAGCTATGAAGTTGGCGGCAATCCTCCTAGCTTTGATAAGCAATATATTCGTGACTATTTAGACAGCCTAGATTGGGATAAAAACCCTGAAACCGGGCCAGAACTTCCAGAAGATATTGTACTTAAAACCTATGAAAAATATCGTGAAGCGCAATCTCGATTAATAGAAAACTTATAACCTTCTGAGACACTTACGAAGGTCTCCCTCTATGCCCCAAAAAATAAATTCTTTATTTGCTGAAACCACCAGGCCTGGTAACTCTGCTGGTGGTTTTTTTATTACAGGAACCGATACTGACGTTGGTAAAACTTACGTTTCAGGCTGTATAGCTCACACGTTTATTGAGAATGGCTTTCGTGTTATTCCTCGTAAACCAATCGCCTCTGGTTGTATTAAACAAGCTGATGGCTCTTTACTGAGCGAGGATGCTCTATTTTTACAACAATCCTGCCAAACCAATGAACCTCTTCAAACCATTTGCCCCTACCAGTTTGAACCCGCTATCTCTCCACAAACCGCTATTCAACAAGCTGGTCTAACCCTAAATAACAATGATTTACTCCAGGCCTGCCAGCCCGCTCATCCACTTCAAAACGATGAGTTGTTATTGGTTGAAGGTGCAGGTGGATTTTACTCCCCTCTTTGTTCAGATGGGTTAAACAAAGACTTAGCCCAAGCCCTCAATTTACCGGTTATTTTAGTCGTAAAAAACCAGCTGGGTTGTATCAATCACACATTATTAACGTTAGCCGCAATTAAACAAGCAGGCTTACCAGTTTGGGCGATTATCGTGAATTTTTCTGACAATGGTAATCACTCTTTAGGTCTTGAAAGCTTGACCAATATTCCAATCTATTCGCTACCAACTTCCTCATCCCAAAAAACAAAATTCATCCCGGGTTTATTAATTTCTTAATCAATCATTCATTTCCTACCATTAAGAAATTAACATCCTCTAATATCTTTGTTTTTAGCCGAGTTTTTTTCTAAGATGGCTCCTTTGCTAACAACGAAGTAACCAAAAAGTAACAAGGATACCAAATGAAACTTGAAACCATTGCCATTCATGGCGGCTATACCCCTGAAGAAACTACTAAGGCGGTAGCTGTACCTGTTTATCAATCGACCTCTTTTGCTTTTGATGATGCTCAACATGCCGCTGACCTGTTTGATTTAAAAGTACCAGGTAATATCTATTCACGCATTATGAATCCAACCAATGCGGTTTTAGAGAGTCGTGTTGCAGCAATGGAAGGAGGAATAGCGGCTTTAGCAGTGGCTTCAGGTATGTCGGCGATTACTTATACTTTGCAAACCATTGCCGAGGCAGGCGATAACTTTTTAAGTGCCAGTGAGTTGTATGGTGGAACCTATAACTTATTTGCTCACACATTACCTCGTCAAGGGATTGAGGCTCGCTTCTTTAATAAAGATACAAACAATGCTGAAATTAGTGCTTTAATTGATAGTAAAACCAAAGCAATCTACTGCGAAACCATTGGCAACCCTTCTGGTGGTATTGCTGATGTGAGTCGTTTAGCTGAGATTGCTCATCAACATGGCATTCCTTTAATTGTAGATAGTACAGTTGCTTCGCCAGCATTATGGCGTCCAATTGAAGATGGGGCGGATATTGTCATTCACGCTGCAACAAAATACATTGGTGGTCACGGCACAACGCTAGGGGGAGTCATTGTAGATTCAGGCAACTTCCCTTGGGCTGAAAACGCCGAGCGCTTTCCTTTATTAAACACACCTGATATTTCTTATCACGGCGTAACTTACACCGAAGACTTTGGGGCAGCCGCCTTTATTGCCCGTTGTCGTGTTGTGCCATTACGAAATATGGGTGCAGCCTTATCGGCACAAAGTGCTTTCCAATTAATGCAAGGTTTAGAAACCTTGGCTTTACGCATGGAACGTACCTGTGAAAACACCCAAAAGGTCGCTGAATGGTTAGAAAACCATGATTTGGTATCTTGGGTAAATTATGCAGGCCTGCCAAGTCATAAAGATTATACGTTGGCACAAAAATATATGAATGGCAAAGCCTCCGGCATATTAAGTTTTGGTTTAAAAGCAGGACGAGATGGAACCATTAAGTTCTATGATGCTTTGAATCTAGTCGTGCGACTAGTGAATATTGGTGACTGCAAATCGCTTGCCAGTATTCCTGCTGAAACCACTCACCGCCAGTTAAATGATGAAGAGTTAAAGTCAGCAGGCGTAACACCTGACATGGTGCGTTTATCCATTGGTATTGAACATATTGACGATATTTTAGAAGACCTAGAACAAGCGTTAAAAGCATCCATTTAAATAACTTTTTATAAAGCTACCAGGCCTGGTAGCTTTAAAGTCTAACAATTTTATAGAGTATCTTTGCTCGAGATAGGAGCGAAAGTCTCAATATAAGAACCCAAAAATTAAAGCACTCCAGATTCTAATACTGGTGTCACCAGATAGTTACAATCGACTCTTGGATGCTCTTCTTTGAGATATGCCAAAATATGCTGGAACTCTTCTTCTGTGGTGATAATTTCAACTTGTATTTTTGCCAAATAACCCGCCACTTGTTCCTCAATTTCTTCTAGCTCATGTTCATTACTGAAGGAGCGAATAGACAAGGTCTTGAATTCGATTTTTGCCTTTTCATAAACTAATAAACTATCTGCAACCGCGGCAAAAACACCTTCGTCTATGATTAACTTAATTAATACGCCAGCCATATTATTTGGCTCCTTTCTTTAAATAGTTCAGCTGTGTACCTTGGCCAAACAGGCGGTAAAAAATGGGCAAAATCAGCAACGTTAAAGCGGTTGAGGAAATCAACCCACCAATGACCACAATCGCTAATGGGCGTTGAATCTCTGACCCAGGCCCCGTAGCAAAGACTAATGGCACCAAACCTAATGCGGCAATACTGGCGGTCATTAAGACAGGTCTTAATCTTCGCATTGCCCCTTCGGTCACCACCTCGGTAATCGACAACCCAGTTGCCGCTAGCTGGTTAAAGTAAGAAATCATCACCACGCCATTCAGCACCGCAATCCCTAACAAGGCAATAAAGCCAACGGAGGCGGGTACAGAAAGATATTCACCAGTTATCCACAGGGCGCTAATCCCCCCAATTAAAGCAAAAGGCACGTTGGTTAAAATCATCGCCGCTTGAGGGATGGATCGAAAGGTACTGAATAAAATGATAAAAATCAGAATCAAAGCGATGGGCACCACCACCGCTAATTTAGCCGCTGCTCGTTGCTGATTCTCAAATTTACCGCCCCACTCAAAATAGTAACCCGCAGGGATATTCATTTGAGCGGCTTTTTGTTTGGCCTCATCAACAAAGCCAACCAAATCACGCCCTTTTACGTTTGAAACCACCACCGCAAAACGTTTGCTTTGTTCACGCTGAATAGAAACGGGGCCCTCAACTTCTTTCGCATTCACCAACTGACTTAAGATCACTGTTTGTCCATTTTCTAAGGCAATTGGTTTCTGCAACATCTCTTGTTTAGATGATTTATAAGACTCTCCCGCTCTCACAATGATTGGGATTCTGCGAATACCTTGATACAAGATACCAGCTTCTAAGCCATTTATTTGTGCCCGTAAAATCGCTTGTACATCATTCACACTCAAACCAAATTTAGCCGCCATGACTTTATTAATCTCTAACTGCAGGTATCGTAATCCTTCATTAGTGGGGGTAAAGACATCTTCTGCACCGTCTATAGAACTAACTGTTTCGACCATTTTTTTGGCGACTTCATTTAACTGCTCGGGATCGTCACCAAAAATTTTAATGGCCACATCACCACGCGCCCCCGTGAGCATCTCATCAACACGCATTTGAATGGGTTGCGTAAAGGCAAAATTAACGCCTGGAAAATGATTTTCAAGCTCCCTACGAATCTCATCAATCAGCGCCTCTTTGGTCGCCATGCGCCATTCTTCTTTTGGTTTTAACACCAAAAAGCTATCCGTATCATTTAAGCCCATTGGATCCATACCCAACTCATCTGAACCAACACGAGCCACAATACGGCTAATCTCTGGAATATTTTTTAACAGATGTTTTTGTACCTGTTTATCCATATTCACCGTCTCTTTGAGACTGATTGCAGGCAATTTTTCAATTTGCATCACAATATAACCTTCATCCATTTGCGGAATAAAGGTTTTACCCACTTGAGTATAAATAAAACCTGCAAACACCAAGCCGAGTAAAGCGAGACTAATGACCTTTTTACTGTTAGCCAAACTCCAACCTAATATTGGGCGATAAAGCTTCAGCAGGACTTTAATTAACCAAGGTTCTTTGTGACTGGGTTTGCCCAACATAAATGAGGCTAAAGTTGGAATAATGGTTAATGACAGCAATAACGCACTTCCTAATGCAAAGATAATGGTTAAAGCAACCGGTACAAACAATTTACCCTCTAAACCTTCTAGCGTTAGCAGCGGTAAAAACACCGTCATAATAATTAAAATACCCGAAATAACAGGGACCGATACTTCTTGCACCGCTCGATAAATAATGTGTAATTTGGGTAGACCTGCTCGGTCTTTTTCTTGATGGGTGACAATGTTTTCCACCACCACCACGGCCGCATCCACCAACATTCCTATGGCAATGGTTAAGCCGCCTAATGACATTAAGTTGGCCGATAAACCAAATTGGTTCATCAATATAAAGGTGAGTAATGCTGCTAAAGGTAAAATTAACGCCACTGTTAAGGCGGCACGTAAATTACCTAAAAAGATAAATAACACCAAGACCACCAAAATAACCGCTTCGGTTAAGGCACTAGACACCGTATCAATGGCTTGTGAGATTAAATCTTTACGGTTATAAAAGACATGCAAAGAGATACCTTCAGGTAAAGCCGATTCAATATCAGCCAAGCGGGTTTCAACACCAGACACCACATCACGTGCATTGGCGCCTTTAAGTGCCATCACTAAGCCTTCAACAGCTTCTTGACCATTTTGAGTCACGGCACCATTACGGTATAACGAATCGACTTCTACCCTCGCCAAATCTTTCACATAAATTGGGCGGCCACCAGAATTATCGACAATGATATTTTCAATATCCTCAATATCCGTTAAGTTCCCTAAAGTTCTCACCAATAGCACTTCTTCACCTTGATTCACTCGGCCGGCACCATCATTTTGGTTGTGGGTTTCCACAGCATTTATTAAACGGGCAAGTGAAATTTGATAGCTGCTTAACTTATTAAAGTCTGGGTTAACCGCAAACACACGGACATTACCGCCCAAAGCATTAACGTCTGCCACCCCAGGCACTGAACGCAACGCGGGACGAATCACCCAATCTAATAAATCACGTTTTTCCATGTTATTGAGAGTATTACCCTCAATGGTAAACATAAAAATATCGCTTAACGGGGTAGATAATGGTGCCATACCCCCTGTGACACCTTTAGGCAAATCAACCCCATTTAAACGTTCTGCAACCAACTGTCTCGCCCAGTAAATATCGGTTCCTTCAGCAAAGTTTAGCGTAATATCGGCAATGGCATACTTAGCTAAAGAACGCAGTAAAGTCTCATTAGGAATGCCAAGCAATTCTTGTTCAAGTGGCGCAATCACACGCTGTTCCACCTCGGAAGGCGTCATGCCGGGTGCTTTAAAAATCATTTTTACCTGAACAGGAGAAATATCTGGAAAGGCATCAATAGGCGTTTTTTGAAAAGCCATCCATCCACCCGAAATCAGTGCAAAAATAACCAATAAAACAAAAATTCGCTGAGTTAAGAAAAACTGTATCAAACGGTTCATACTTATTCTCCGCCTTCTTCAGCCATCATGTTACTTTTAAGGCTTGATGCACCATGCGTAATGACCCTGCTTTGTGCATTAATATCCTCTTGATGAACGGGATTAAAAAACAATTGACCATCAGAAGTTTGTAAAACAAACACAGGAACGGCCTTAATTTCTTTGTTTTGCTGAACAAAAATAATGTCTTGATTATTCAGGATGGTTAAGGCATTCATGGCCGTCTTATAGGCAGGGTCTTCATGTTGAAATTTCACCGAAAACAACTGACCTGGTTTGATCGCAAAATCGGCATTGTCAAATAGCGTATGGACTTCAACCGACTGAGTATCCGGCGTGACAAAATCTGAAATATGACTCACTTTACCTGATTTTTCAAGCGTCGCAACGCTGACAGTTTGACCTTCAGCTAAGCCTTTAACCTCTTTAACAGGGACTTCTAAATCAATCACGATGGGATCCGTTTTCGCAATGGAGACCACCACCGCTTGCGCTTTCACTCGTTTGCCAATTTCTACCTGAATATCAAACAATTCACCCGTTACCGGCGATATTAATGGAAATTCCGCTGACTGAATCCGCTGGGTATTTTCCAGTGCGGAAACTAACTTTGATGCCATCCCTAAATACAATAAGGTTTGCTTTTGCTGAATTTTCATTTGAGAAAGTTTTCTAACACTCGCCTCTAACGCCTGGCGTTTTTTGCTAGAAATCGCCCCTGTTTGGCTCAATGACTTGGCACGCTTTAATGCCGCCATTTCCGCTTTTAAATCTGCCAAGGTGGCGATAAAATCACTCTGCATCATTTGAAGCTCTGCACTGTAAACTGTCGCAATAACGTCACCCTTATCTATATGACCATGCATATGATGAATGGCGGTAATTTGTCCTGAAATAGGCATGGTCACCACATAACGTTGATTTAAGGGCACCATGCTTTTTGCAATAAATGCACTGCTTGGATAAGTCTTTACCCTGGCGACTTTTTGCGTTTGAATCGCCAGCGCATCCATTTGCTCAGTGGTTAATGTAAGAGACGGGAAGACTTCTGTTTCTGAGGCGGTTGCAGAGGGGATATAACCTAAAGCAGAGACAGAGAACACTAAAGCCGCAGTCAGCTTAGAAATTTTAGAACGCTTTAAAGCATGACAAAATTGGACGAAAACATGACTTTTAGTCTGAATGATCAATGGTGTTTGCATTATAAAGAGTCTCCTGCAATTTGGTTGTGGTTAGCAATGGCTTTGGCCATCTCAATTTGGGTGAGTGCCTGCTGTAATGCACTTTCTAAAAAAGCCTGCTGAGCCGTCATTAAAGTTTGTATATTACTTTCTCCGGCTTGATAGGCTTGTTGCGCGAGTTGTAAAGTTTGCTCTGCGAGTTGCATATCTTGTGCACTAATGGAGAGTTTTTTGTCTGCTAAAAAGACCGCTTGTTGACTGGCATATAAACGATTTTGCAATTCAATTTGATAACGTTTAATTTCAGCCTCTTTGTTTAAAACAAGCGTATTTTGTTTCGCCATTTCAATTTTTTTGGTTGGACTTGAGCCAATTGGGTAGGATATTTGAGCAAATAAAGAGGTGTTAGGAGACATCGCTTTATCCTCCTCTTGAAAACCACCGACACTTAATACTGGATTGTCTTTTTGACCCGCCTTTAGGTTCTGCAATTCGGCTTTTAAAATGGCCAGCTCGGCTTGTTGTTTCTGCAGCTCAGGATGATCATTCATATCAACCTCTATGCTGTTTTCTGTTATCTGTTCAGGCAATTCCAGTGACCCAGTCCAAGACTGATATCGTTTTTTAACGGAATCTAACTGGTTGCCTTGAGAAAGCAAATGAGACTTTGCTTGCAATAAGAGCTTTTGAGCGATTAAGGCATCAATTTTTGGTTTTTCGCCGACCTTAACCAACTTATTAATGAGATTTAATAAAGCATTCGCCTGAGCGACTGATTCTTCAGCCATCTCTGTTTGAACTTGCGCTTCTTTGTATTGCCATACCAAATCACGTAGCTGCCCTGAAGCCCGCCATTTTAGGTAGTTAACCTGATTATTTCTAAGACTAGAATAGCCTTGGGCGAGTTGCGCTTGGCTATCGGCTTGGCCTGGCAACCACAAAGGAAACTCAGCACCAATATGCCACTTAGTTTTATCTAAATCACCTGTCATGGCATCATTTTCATGGGCAATAACCAAATTGGTGTTACCAGAAAAAAAGCTGTTTGCGGCAGTATTAGCGGAACGTTCAACCTCGTCATAACCTGTTAAGGCGGTTTGTTCAGGCTGGTTTTGCATCACATTTTTTAGTAAATCAGAGTAAGTTGCCGCTTGGGCAATTTGGCTGGATAGCCCAAAGAAGAATAGACCTGTCAAACTTAAAATCTGGAGTTGCTTCATCACACTTTCCTAGAGTCATCAATAATGACGTCAATAATAGAAAATGAAACTGAAATGAAACTGAAAATAGAAAAGAAAAAACAAAAGTGGGTGCAATTATCTCGGTCTAACAGAGACCTTTACACGAGAGTATGCACGAGTAAAAATGGTTAAAATTCACCTGATTTTTGTTGGAAACCTTGCGAATAGCTAGCTATTCCCTGCGTTTCCCGCCGCAATCAGGCAAATTTTACCTCATTTTTCTTTCGCACCTATCTCGTGCAAAGGTCTCTAAAAACAATCTGTACTTTCAAACCACCCAAATCAGAAGGACTAAATTGTAATTCGCCTGAATAGGCCTCTACCAAATCTTTAACAATCGACAAGCCAATGCCGTGACCGGGCGTGCTTTCATCCGCTCTAAAACCACGGGTTTGTAAACTGTTCAACAGTTCATCACTCACGCCTTGACCATCATCCTCAATCATAATGGTGGTGCAACCTAATTGTTCGGTTAACCTAAAGGTCACTTGTGATCTTGCCCATTTAAATGCGTTGTCTAATAAATTACCCAATAACTCAAAACCATCTTCTTTTTCAATGACCAGGCCTGGTAAATTTGGCAAATCAATCTCTAGCTGAATATTTTTGGCTTGATGTAGCTGCTTTAATGAGTCCGCTAAGGCTTTCAAATCATGTTTATAATCAAAACGATTACTTAAGGGTGCATCAGAAGCGATGCGGGCTTTTTTAAGCTCTCTATCAATTAAATGATGAATCTTAGACAGCTGCTGTTGCATCTGTTGCTGAACAAGCTGTAAATTATCTGGCGAAGGATTAATGGCGACTTGCTCTAAAATTTGAAAGGCTAAATTAAGCGGCGTTTTTAAGGCATGAGACAGATTCGCATTAGACTGCCGCGAGGTTTTTAATTGTTTCGCCGCTTGTTGCAAGGCGTCTTTTAAAGCTTCAATCAGCGATGCCATTTCTTTGGGATATTGCGTGTGATCAATGGAAAATTGATGCGTAATTTCTAATTCTTTTAACTGGGTCTCAATGGGTTCAAGCTGTGTAAAGGTACGTTTTAAAATCCATTTTTGTAACCCATAAAGAAGTAATAAAGTGATAACAGCAAAGATACCAAATACCCAATCAAAATATTTTAAACTTTCCTGTATCGGAGAATGATCCTCTGCAACATAGAGACGGATTGGCACATTGTTTTTACTGGTTTTAGTCGCTAAAACCAAGAGTTTTGAGCGTTTTTCACGATGCCCTTCACTCACCAAAGGCCCTAAGGTTTCATAGTTCCTTTTTTCATTATCACTGTTTTTCCAAGCCTGTAACAACATAGGGTAATGGTTTAATGAAGGCGATTTAAAGGTTTGTTGCCCCACTTTGACAACAAAGTAGTGGCCAGAATATATTTGAGAATAGATAGGTTCAATATTCTCAATATCTAAGTGCCATTGATTATTTTTAAGGTGCAGATTTTTTACCACCGCTTCAGAGTCGTGATCTAAACGCGTTAGGACATAGTCGTCTGCAACCTGATGAATGGTTTTAATTGAGAACCACCAAAACAGAATAAAAACACCCAGCAAACTCAGCCCAAGTAAGACAGATAATTGATGCTGTAATGATTTCACTTTATTCGCCCCCATTCGCTTTAGCGGGAACCAAATCATCATCCGCGAGTGTGAGTCGATACCCCTGACCACGCTGAGTGAGAATGGCTTCTTTACCAAGATATGAACGTAATCGTCGGATATAGACCTCAATAATATTTGATTCTTTTTCTTCAGTGCTTTCGGAGATTTTATCAAGCAAAACTTGTTTAGAATAAACCTGCTGCGGACGACTAAAAAAAGCGTAAGCCAAACGGTATTCTGTCAGAGTCAGCGATTGTGATTGTTGATTAATGAATAAACTTTTTGATTCGGTATCTAAGCACACGGAATCTAAGCCGGCGATGTGTTTGGGGGAAAAGCAGATGGCATCACCTTTAGGCAAATGGCGTTTAAATAAGGTTTCAATTCTTGCCAACAACTCTTCAAAATGAAAAGGTTTGCCTAAATAATCATCAGCCCCTTTTTTTAATCCTTGCACCCGCTCTTGCCAACTATTGCGTGCTGAAAGAATTAAAACGGGCGTGGAGAAGTTAACTTGACGAAGTTTCTCTAAAATGACCAGGCCTGGTAATTTTGGTAAACCTAAATCTAAAATAATCAGGTCATATTGATACTCTAGAGCCAAATATAAACCTTGCTCACCATCAGAGGCGGTATCAATAATAAACCCTAACGCTTTAAAACGTTGGGTTAAATTATCAACCAGAAGAGGTTCATCTTCAACCAACAGAATTTTCATTTAATGATTTTTAGCTCTTTAATTTCTAACAATGACTTTCTCAGCATCGTCAATATTATCTACCGACACATTCAAATTGTGTAAACGACCATCTTTAATATCATAAATAAAACCGTGAATCGCTAAAGGTTGGCCTTTTAGCCAGGCCTTTTTAACGGCAGGAACATGACAGATATTTCTCACCTGTTCAGCTACATTAATTTCACACAATTTATCCAGTTTTTCAGTATCACTTAAAGGAGCTAAAACGGCTTTGGCTCTTGATAGGTATTTGCGAATAGGACGAATCCAATGATCGATTAAATCCGGGTTTGTTTCATTAAATGCGGCTTGCACCCCGCCGCAACCATAGTGTCCATTGACAATAATATGCTTCACTTTTAAGACTTCTACAGCGTACTGTATAACTGACAAAGCGTTCATATCAGAAGAGTTAATCAAGTTGGCAATATTACGATGAACAAAAATCGTCCCTGGATCCATTTTGACTAATTCATTGGCAGGCACACGACTATCAGAGCAACCTATCCATAAATATTCTGGGGTTTGTTGATGCACTAAACTTTCAAAAAAGTCTGGGTTAGCTTGATTAATTTCCGCCACCCATTGATCGTTGTTTTTAAAAAGCTGCTCAATATCTTGATCACAGTCACACTGGTTACACATAGTTCAAAGCTCCTCTTTTTTCCCGCCCCGAACGGTAAGTAATTTCATCATCAATAATACAGCTAATATTCCAGCTAAAAAAACCAAACCTACACCTTGCCATAATTGAGAAAATATCTCCCAACCTTTAGCGATTACAATCTGTTGACCATCAATCGTATCGCTCAAAGACAAGCTATCAATCTCACCTGATAGTCCATAAAACAATATTAGCATCAGTGCGACAATAATTAGACACATTAGAAATCCTTTGTAAAAACTGGTTTCCAGATACAAAAAAGGCTCGTAATCACTTACGAGCACTTTATATAGTTACATAGTTATAGGTTATTACACACTGAACAATAGATTTGGTCAAGCAGTGAAGTTACCACCAACCATTATGGGTAGGCATTTTTTTCTTAGGCTTATGAGCATGCCCTAGTTGATAGGCTTCTCTAAGCGCTTGCGCCATTTGAGGGTGTTCGTCAACATTGAGCTGATGCTTATCTGCAATGTTTCGCAGATAAGATTCAGGACCAATCACTTGATAGATTTCTAGAAAATCTTCAATCAACATCGGCAGATTGACTTCATCAGATTCAATACGCGATTGAAAGCGAATCACTTCCATATCGGTTGATTGCAGCATCTCAAATTTATAGGAGATGACATCTAATTGATTCTGCTTTGCCACTCTATTAGGAAGTTGTTCCAAAAACAGATCCATATCATCAATGCTCGGTGGCAAAGCAATATCAGACTCATAGCAAAAAGTTTCACCACGAAAATCAAATACTGAACGGACTGTTATGACTGATTCCATAGAAAGTTCCTGTTTATTATTCCTAGTTAGCTTAATTGACAATAAATTACTGCGTTAACTTCATAAAGACTTGTGGCAGCAGTTCTGGCAGTTTTTCAACCTGGTCAATCACCGTATATTGATTACCAAACACATCTGCCACATACTCATCGGCTTTAGGGTCAACCGTAATGCAGTATGAATAGATTCCTTGACTCTGTAACTCTTCTACCGCTTTACGAGTATCTTGAATTAAGGTTTGAGGATCTTTCGCATCAATATCCGCTGGTTCACCATCCGTTAACACTAACATCAGTTTTTTCTCAGCTTGCTGAGCTTCTAGATAGTGTGCCGCATGACGCATTGCCGCCCCCATTCGAGTCGAATAAGAAGCTTCCATACCGGCAATTCGAGCCTTGACTTCATCGTTATAATTTTCAGAATACCCCTTGATGTGCTGGTAACGCACCTCATGGCGAGTGTCTGAACAGAAACCTGCAATAGCGAACTTATCCCCTAGCTGTTCTACCGTCCAAGCGGTAATCGCTAAAGCTTCTTCAGATAGTTCTAATAGCGTTTGCCCGGTTTCTTGATTACGTTCATTCAATGATTGCGAGGTATCCACCAAGAGCATAACCGCAATATTACGACTGTCGGTTGTATGACTATAATTAATACGAGGATCGGGCGCTTGCCCACTCTTAAAATCAATAATCGAACGCAGTGCCACATCTAAATCCAGCTCTTCACCTTCCTCTTGGAAGCGAATACGCTTTTTATTTTGTGGTTTTAACATTTCAATCATGGCTTTTAAGCGTTTCGCTAATGCATCATGTTTTTCCATCAAGCGGTCAATTCGACCTGCATCACCGGAGGGATGAAGACGCTCATAGACTGTTGTCCAATCTGGACGGTAACCTTCTGAGATATAATCCCACTCGTCATAATGTCTAGGGGGTAATCCCCCTTCATTATCAACAATGCGCTCTTCGTTTTCATATTCATTAGGCAAAATTTCATCAGGCTCATCATACTCTTCGTAATAGAACCACATGCCACGGTTATCATCACGATAAGAGATTTCTGTATCGTCAAAAAACATGGTCGGCATGCTGTCTGATGACTGTTTGCGAGATTTAACATAAAAATCAATCCCCAGTTCAGACATGTCTTGCGTGGTTGAATCTTCGCCTTTTTCTGCCATTAACTTGTGAAAGCGTTGACGGAAATCTTCTAATAATGGATTTTGAGGATCAAAATTCTCATCCAATAAGGCACGCGACATACGAGTCGCTCGATAACGGATACATGAAAATTTCTTGTCATCGCAATCCCCTTTTTCTGGATAAGGGTGCAAGGCTAAAAATAGTTTTTTCAAACCTGGATATTTCTGCATTGCCAGATATTCAACACGACTGTCTTCAAACATGGAGATAAACAGTTGCATATGCGGGGCAAAGTTATCAGCCATTAACTGGCCAGACCAAGTTTTATGCGCCAACATATGGGCGACTACCGCGCGGTATCGGTCAAGACCTGACACACCGTTTTCAGACTCATAAACGTCAGGAACGGCAATCAGTTCATCATCAATATAAGGCACAGGTTTGCGCAGTTGATCAAATGCGGTCGCAAAGGTTTGAAAAGGTAGATCACAATCCCATAAACAACTCTTAAGCATATCTATATGGCGCTCAACGTCTTTAAAGGTTGTACCTTGACGCTCACGAGTAATGATACTTTTAGCATCATGCGATTCTAGCTTAAAGTAAGCAATTTGCTCATCTGGCGAATTTAGATAGTTACGGGCACCATAATCAATAAAATTACGAATGCCGTTTAAACATAGCTTGGAGATAAGTTGTGGCATAGATTCCAACAATGCAACCATACCCGGGCTCTCATAGACAGAGTGGTGACCATGAATGACGGTTTGCGTTTTATCCACATACTCATCAATAATTTGTAGGTATAACTCAAGGTCTTCAAGTCGATCAATACGACGACAAACATGCCCTAAACTGGTTAGAAAAGGAATCAATGATTTTTTGTTTGGACTACGCGCCATTTGATAGCTGTAATCCGCTATCAATTTATTGGTCCCTGGCCCAAAATGCGATGCGATATCAGGCATCACTTCCATATAGACTAAAACAGGTTCAACACCCTGACCAATCTTACATAAAAAGTTTGCGCCATCCAAATAGGTACCCACCCCTTTAGGGGTTAAGGTATTAACAGCATGCTCAATCAGTTCGGGAAACAGCTCTACCGCTTTCGGAAAGTTACAAGTGAACTTTTCTTGATATTCAGCAAATAATTCTTCATTCATAATTTTTTCTCTAAATTACCACGAAGGCACGAAGACACGAAGAGTTTAACTTTTTAGGAGAGCCTAAAGAAAAGTTAACAAGCGTATTTTGTAAATCTTATTGAGATTATTCAATACTCAAGTTAGGTAAACCACAGAAAACACCCTTATAAATCCTAGAGTTACAACAATAACACTAAAAAACTTCGTGTCTTCGTGTCTTCGTGGTTCAATGAATAAAAACTAATTAACCAATAATCATTTCTATAGCGTTGTCTAATGTTTCGCGAATATCTGCATCATCGGTAATCGGACGAACCATTGCCATTTTACAAGCTTCTACTGGAGCAATACCTTTGTTAATTAAGGTTGCTGCATAGACCATTAAACGGGTTGAGATACCTTCATCCAGACCATGCCCTTTAAGTTTACGCGCTGTTTCACCAATTTGAACTAATTTTTTAGCCGTTTCAGCGTCTACACTGCCTTCTTTTTGCAAGATATGCGCTTCGGTTTCAGCATCCGCATAATCAAAGTCTAAACCACAAAAACGCTGTTTAGTTGACTGTTTAAGATCTTTCATCATTGTTTGATAACCAGGGTTATAAGAGATAACCAACTGAAAATCAGGATGCGCTTTAATTAGCTCACCTTTTTTATCTAATGATAGTTCACGACGGTGATCTGTTAAGGCGTGAATAACCACCATCGTATCTTGACGGGCTTCAACAATTTCATCTAAATAACAGATTGCGCCATAACGTGCTGCCATAGTTAAAGGACCATCAACCCATCGTGTCCCATTGGCATCAAGCAGATAACGCCCAACCAGGTCAGCAGCGGTGATATCTTCGTTACAAGAAACCGTCACAATCGGCTTACCCAGTTTCCAAGCCATATGTTCAACAAAACGTGATTTACCACAACCTGTTGGCCCTTTTACCATAACTGGTAAGCGTGCTGAATAAGCGGCTTCATAAAGCTCTACTTCATTTGATTGTGCATCATAAAATGGTTCGTTATCAATTTTGTATTGTGAAATATCCATATCTGTCCCCGTAACATTAATGGTTGATGAAGCACTCTGCCTCTTATCTCAGAGTGAAAAGTTTTTTATGGTTGCATTATAAGAAACCTTATAACGTATCAATAAAAAACCTAGTGATTTAGTAGGTATTGAATGAATTATGAAAAAAAACCCCTACCCGAAGGCAGAGGTTCCTTTTTGGTTGTTCAAATAAACATTCGTTAACGAATTTCTTATTTGTGAACACCCAATTTTTCTCTCCAGTCTGGGAAGATTTTGTCTGCATCACCAGGGAAAGATTCAAATGCGCGAGCAAATTCTGGATGCTCTTTAGCGTATTCGATTGGATCTGCACCCGTTTTCCAGCAGTCATAAGCTTGACCTAGAGAAAGACCACCAGCAGCTGGGCTGTCAATGTGACCGAATGCACCACCTCCACAAGTGTTGATAACGTTACCGTGACCTAGGTTTTCGAAGAAACCAGGAAGACGTAATGCGTTCATACCACCAGAGATGATTGGAGTAGTTGGCTTCATTCCGTGCCATTTCTGATAGAAATATGGCCCTTGACACTCATCGCGCTCAAGCATATAAGCAAGAACCGTTTCACCAGAGTGTCCTTCCATTTTACCGTAACCCATAGTACCTGTATGAATACCTGAAGCACCCATTAAACGAGCTAACTTCATGTAACATAGAGGATCCATACCCATAGGTGACTTATAAGAAGTCAATGCACCATGACCTGCACGGTGGAAGTGTAGGTAAGTGTCAGGGAAAGCACGACGAGAAGTTGTTACACCCGCTGGACCCGTTACAAAACCATCAACCAAGAATGCAACGTGTTTTTCGTTACCGTATTTAGCGAATTCGCTTAATACATACTCACCACGGTGAATCATTTCGCCATGGAAATCAGCCGTTACGTTAGCAGAGAACAGTTTTGCTTCACCAGTAGCTTGCTGAGCACGATCCATCGCTTCTGCAACCTTAGGAATAACTACTTCCATTGGGCAGAAAGGTTGGTTAGCTTGCGGCTCATCGTTTTTGATGAAGTCACCACCCAACCAGAAGTCATAACATGCTTTAGCAAATGGCTCAGGACGTAGACCTAGTTTAGGCTTAATGATAGTACCTGCGATGTAACCACCGTCAACTTCTGGACGACCTAAAACTTTCCATAGGTCAGAGATGTCAGTTGCTGGACCGTCGAATTTCTTAACCATTTGCTCAGGTACCAAGAAATCTAACATACGAAGACCTTCGTGGTCACCCATACCTTGGTTGTTACCTAGAATTAAAGACCACATATGAGAAACGTTATAGATTCCATCAGTTAAGTTAGGGTCAAAAAGTTCAACAGGATAAGCAACCTTCATTAGGCCACCTTTTTCACCAAATGCTGCTTCGTCGATGTCATATACAAGTGCATCAACACCACGAGTGAAATCATCTGTCGTAGAAACTTCAACGTTAGTACCAGTTGAAGACTCAGCAGCGATGTGAGCGGCTACTTCTAAGAAACCGTAACCAGCAGCTGGTTTTAGACGGTAAGCAACTAGAAGATGGTTACCATTAGCAACTAAGTCATCTTCTTTTAGAGTTAAGTCAGCGTAACGATTCGACTGATCCATTTTTAATACCTCAAATTTAATAGGGACAGTGAGAAAACTCCACGTCCTTTATATATAGTTAAACCATTTTGTGTCTTTTACAAATTTGATTTAACCCCGAAACGAGTAAGTATTATAGAGAGGTTATCGATAAGTTCAAATCAATAATTTTGATTAAACCTATAGATTAAAACCTATCAAATATAGATTTTTATTTGAATATTGTTGATAACAAAAAGTAAATAAAAACGCCATAAAAAGGTAACGTGACATTCAAAGCCCCTGAGAATTTCAAGGCCTAAGGCATTCTAAGTCATTGAGACAACAACTTTAAGAGACCTTTGTACGAGATAGGTGCGAAAGAAAAATGAGATAAAATTTGCCTGATTCTCAACTTACCCCTTCGGGCGCCGAGTTCTTCGTTTGCGGCGGAAACCGCAGGGAATAGCTAGCTATTCGCAAGGTGTCGCCCAACGGAAGTGCCCTTGGGGTACAACAAAAACCAGGTGAATTTTTACCCTCAAGGGGCACCTAGAACCATTTTTACTCGTGCATACTCTCGTGCTAAGGTCTCTTTAGAACTCGTTAAAGGCTTTTTGACTAAGCATTTTACCCTCTACTTTCAGCAATTCTATGAGTTTCTCAGCAGCAATCGACAGTACTTTTCCTTTGGGATAAGCCAAATACCAATGACGATTAATCGGAAAACCTTTGACATCAAGTATCTTTATCCGCCCCTGTCCAATCTCTTCCATCAAAGTCGGCACTGAAGCAACCGTAATCCCTAAATTTTGTAATAACCCTAAACGTAACGCTTCATTCCCCCCTAAAACCATTTTTACATGGGGTTTAAATCCAAATCCTTCAAATACCTTTTCAACTTGAGCACGAATCCCTGATCCTGTTTCTCGCATTAAAAAGGGTTCATCTGACAAATCGGTAATATCTAATTTTTTACCGACCAAAGGATGATCTGCATTCGCTAAAAACGCTAAGGGATTCACGGCCAACTGTGATGATTCAACATTAAGCTCTTCGGTTGGTTGACCCAGCAGGTAAAAGTCGTCACGATTTTTGGCAATTCGTTCTAATAAGGCCTCTTTATTACCAACACGCAATAAAACCGTCACATCCGGATAGGCTTGGGTGAACTCTTGAATGACCTTTGGTACAAAATATTGTGCGGTGGAGATAACAGCCAACTTAACACTGCCACCCGAAAACCCTTTTAAGTGATTAATTTTTTGTTCAGTCATTGAGAGCTGTTTCAGAATCATATCCGCAGATTCATAAAGAACTTTGCCCGCTTCGGTAAGATAAACCTTTCGCCCTATCTGCTCAAATAGCGGCGTATCCAATACTTCAACCAGTTTTTTAACCTGCATAGAGACCGTAGGTTGAGTCAAGTGCAATTCTTCTGCCGCTCGAGAAAAACTGCTATGACGCGCAATACTTTCAAACACTTGTAACTGTCTTAAGGTCGCACTTCTGGCAAGTAGAGAAATTTTTTCGGGCATTTGTTATTCCAAAATTCGATATTTGTATGCTAGTTAATTAATCACTAACGTGTATCAGACATAACTAATAGTTTATTAATATCAACGGTCTTTAAAAAATCTAAAAAGGCATCCGCAGCAGGTGTTAAAGCTTTACCTGTCATTTTAGCCACATACCAATCTCGCATAAGCGGAAAGCCTTCTACGTCTAAGATATCTATATGTCGGTAACGTGTTTCTAAACGAATCGCTTGTTTAGGTAGCACTGATATACCCAGGCCTGCCATAACAGCTTGTTTAGTACTCTCGGTACTACCCAATTCCATGTAGGGTTGAATTTTGACACCATTTTCTTCAAATAATGCCATTGCTGAATCACGAATACCTGAGCCTTTTTCTCTCATTAAGAATTTTTCATTCACTAAGTCACTAATCGGTATTTTTTTCTCTTTAGATAAACGATGCTTAGGCGGAGCCGCAACCACTAATTCATTTTTAAAGAAGGCAAATGCCTCCATACTTAAATTTTCTGGAACCCGGCCCATAATAGATAAATCATATTGATTCTGCTTGAGTTCATCTAAGATACGGCGACGATTAATCACGGTGATAACCGGCTTAACTTCAGGATAACGATTTAAAAAGGCTTTTAAGATATATGGAATGAAATATTTTGCAGGGGTAACCACCGCAATCTTAAGCTCACCATCCACTCTCGCCTGCTCAGATTTAATATGTGCATTTAAGTCTTGAAGCTCTTCAAGGATTCGCTGGCAACTTTTGTACATACGTTCACCAGGTCGAGTTAAAAACAACTTTTTACCCACAACCTCAATTAATTTCACTTCATTATTCTCTTCAAGACGTTTAACTTGAATAGAAACTGCCGGTTGTGAAAGGTGTAGTTCTTCAGCTGCTTTTGTGTAACTTTGATTTCTAGCAACCGCCTCAAATATGCGTATTTGCTGGGCTGTAACGTTTAAATTATTCATAAGTAATGACCCTGTTTGCTACCTAAACACGTGATTTTGACTTAGCATTATAACCATTTGTTTATGATTTACATAAGAGTTGATGGATTGTCAGATTGCAAAATTCTGGATAACATGGGCAACAACTGAAAACGACGGGGCGTTTATCAAATCACAACCCAATTTCAGATTTTTAAAGTTTTATTTAAACCAAATGAGGTAGAACATGGCTAAGACTTACAATGCCGGTGTAAAAGAATACCGCGAAACTTATTGGATGCCAGATTACGAGCCAAAAGACTCAGATTTTCTAGCATGTTTTAAATTAATCCCACAGGATGGTGTTCCTCGTGAAGAACTTGCAGCAGCTGTTGCCGCTGAATCTTCAACGGGTACATGGACAACTGTATGGACTGACTTATTAACAGACCTTGACTATTATAAAGGTCGTGCGTATAGAATTGAAGACGTTCCTGGTGACGATACTTGTTTCTACGCTTTCATTGCATACCCAATTGACTTATTTGAAGAAGGTTCAGTCGTATCTGTAATGACTTCATTAGTTGGTAACGTATTCGGATTTAAAGCACTTCGTGCTTGTCGTCTTGAAGATGTCCGTTTCCCACTAGCTTACGTTATGACTTGTGGTGGGCCACCAAACGGTATTCAAGTAGAACGTGACAAGATGGATAAGTATGGTCGTCCAATGTTAGGTTGTACTATCAAACCTAAGCTTGGTCTTTCTGCTAAAAACTACGGTCGTGCTGTATATGAGTGTCTTCGTGGTGGTTTAGATTTCACGAAAGATGATGAAAACGTAACTTCACAGCCATTCATGCGCTGGAGAGATCGTTTCTCTTTCTGTCAAGATGCAATCAATAAAGCAGAAGCTGAAACCGGTGAACGTAAAGGTCACTATTTAAACGTAACTGCAGGTACGCCAGAAGAGATGTATGAGCGTGCAGAGTACGCTAAAGAAATCGGTGCGCCGATTATCATGCACGATTACCTAACAGGTGGTTTCACTGCTAACACTGGTCTTGCTAATTACTGCCGTAAGAACGGTCTGTTGTTACACATTCACCGTGCAATGCACGGGGTAATTGACCGTAACCCGCATCACGGTATTCACTTCCGTGTACTAACTAAAGCACTTCGTTTATCTGGTGGTGATCACTTACACTCAGGTACGGTTGTAGGTAAGTTAGAAGGTGACCGTGAAGCAACTCTAGGTTGGATTGATATCATGCGTGATTCATTCATCCCAGAAGATCGTTCACGTGGAATCATGTTTGACCAAGACTTTGGTGCGATGCCTGGTGTTATTCCAGTTGCATCTGGTGGTATTCACGTATGGCACATGCCAGCGTTAGTTTCTATCTTCGGTGATGACTCAGTTCTTCAGTTCGGTGGTGGTACTTTAGGCCACCCATGGGGTAACGCTGCTGGTGCAGCGGCTAACCGTGTTGCACTTGAAGCTTGTGTACAAGCTCGTAACGAAGGTAAAGAGATTGAGAAAGTTGGTAAAGAAATCCTTACTAACGCAGCTAAAGATAGCCCAGAACTTAAGATCGCAATGGAAACTTGGAAAGAAATCAAGTTTGAATTCGACACAGTTGATAAGCTTGACGTTAAGCATAAGTAATTGAAATTTAGGAGAAATACTAATGAGTATTCAAGATTACCCTTCACGCGTTTCAGATCCTAAGTCACGTAAGGCAGAAACGTTTTCATACCTTCCTACAATGGATGCTGAGCAGGTTAAAGCCCAAGTTCAGTACATCATTGACCAAGGTTGGAACCCTGCGATTGAACACTCAGAACCTGAGCGTGCTTTCGACTACTTCTGGTATATGTGGAAACTACCGATGTTCGGTGAAACTTCTGCAGACGCAGTATTGGCTGAAGTTGATTTGTGTATCAAAGCTAACCCAAACAACCACGTTCGTTTGATTGGTTATGATAACTTTTCACAGTCTCAAGGTGCTAACATGCTTATTAAGCGTGGTGATATGTAATAACAGCGTTATACGCTATTATTAATATCAGGTGAGTTTTCTTAACCTACCAGGCCTGGTAGGTTGAGAAACCACCAATCTTATTAGGCTAGAAATTATTTTTCTAGCCTAACCAAATTCTGAGAAATGCCTAATTAAATAAAATTAAGCCTTTCTTAAACAGGTTTGCTAAATCACTCTTATATCTCATGATTTAGTAAAACAGGTCGGCTGGCCCCGAAACTGGCCGACCTTTCACTTTAGATTTGTTTATTTCTAAGTTTGTTTTTAACTAACGACATAAAATAAGTGAACAAATCTAAAGAGACCTTTGCACGAGAGTATGCACGAATAAAAATGGTTAAAATTCACCTGATTTTTGTTGGAAACCTTGCGAATAGCTAGCTATTCCCTGCGTTTTCCGCCGTAATCAGGCAAATTTTTCCTCATTTTTCTTTCGCACCTATCTCGTGCAAAGGTCTCCTAAAGTTTAAAAACTCTTTTTTTGAATTTGTCATGTTAACGGAGAATCCCATGTCAGAAGTCAATGCACTAGATCCATCACAATACATCATTAAAGATGAACCTTTTTATCGTCCTGTTGCAGATGAAATTGAGCTATTTGAATCCGGTTATGCTTCAAGAATGCCAATCATGCTTAAAGGGCCAACAGGTTGTGGTAAATCACGTTTTGTTGAGTATATGGCGCATAAATTAAATAAGCCATTAATTACCGTTGCTTGTAACGAAGATATGACAGCGTCTGATTTAGTTGGTCGTTTCTTAATTGATATTAACGGTACCCGTTGGCAGGATGGCCCATTAACGGTTGCGGCACGTATTGGTGCCATTTGTTATTTAGATGAAGTGGTTGAAGCGCGTCAAGATACCACCGTTGTTATTCACCCATTAACAGATCACCGTCGTATTTTACCTTTGGATAAAAAAGGCGAATTAGTTGAAGCGCATCCAGACTTTCAGTTAGTTATCTCTTATAACCCGGGCTATCAGTCAATGATGAAAGACCTTAAACAGTCGACTAAACAGCGTTTTGGTGGTTTTAAGTTTGACTACCCAGAAGAGTCAATCGAAGCGGACATTGTTGCCAAAGAAGCAGGGATTGATAAGGCGATTGCTGAGAAATTAGTTCAAATTGCACAACGTTCTCGTAACCTTAAAGGCCACGGTTTAGATGAAGGTATCTCAACTCGTCTATTAGTGTATGCAGCACAGCTAATTAATAAAGGGGTTGATCCTAAAAAGGCTTGTACTATGGCGCTAATTACCCCATTAACCGATGATGACGATATTTTAGATACGCTATTAACAACGGTCGATACATTTTTTGAATAAACCGACCAGGCCTGGTGCTTTTCAACATTTGACGGGTATTTAAGGCCATCTGCTAAACAAACAAATGTATAGAGACCTTTCCTCTCGTGTTTATGCCCTTGGGTGCAAAGGTCTCATACCAAAGACCTTTGCACGAGAGTATGCACGATTAAAAATGGTTAAAATTCACCCGATTTTTGTTGAAAAACTTGCGAATAGCTAGCTATTCCCTGCGTTTTCCGCCGCAATCAGGCAAATTTTCCCTCATTTTTCTTTCGCACCTATCTCGCGCAAAGGTCTCATATAGGAAAATATTATGAGTTTTGATCTAGAAGAAGTTAAACAATCATTGATCAAAAGTGTCCCCCAACTAGAGGAGACACTGGATGCTCTGATCCAAGAAGCCTCTCACTACATGAACGAGCACTCTCGTGAAGAGTGGTTAGACAATGCCAATGCGATTGCCTATCTAGGTAAAGGTCAAGAGGTGGTTATTAGTTATCTTGAAGCCATTCCACAAGTCATTGCAAAAGTAGAAGATGAGATTTTGGATGATATTCATGAGAACGTAATGAAGCTCTCTTCAGTTACTTCAGGTGAAGTTATTGCCCTTGTTTTAAACTCGTTACCTACTATTGCAGAAAAAACGAACGATATTGATTTAACAAGACAATACCTAGCTTTGATTTATCAAATTGGTTCTAAGACACCACGCGGAATGCGTCCAATGCTTGGAAACATGGATGAGATGATGACTAAGCTGACGGTTTCTGGCTTACGTCGTTGGGCACAATGGGGTGCGCAAGCTCATGCTCGTAACTTCCCTGCTCAGATCAAATATTTTGGCTTAGAGTCTGAAGATTCTAAAGCGGTTTTTCAGCAACAGCGTAAAGGCTCGTTGTTTATAGATTATCACCGCCCTATTAATTTTTATTTACGTGCATTTTGGGCTCGTGACTTTTTCATTCGTCCTGCCGCAGCCGACTTTGAAGACTTTAAACCCTATTTTCAAAATATGGCTTTGCACCTACCTGACGCGCTTAATGATTTAGGCGATGTGAAAGGTGGTGAGCTTTATAGAGCAATGGCAGCTCACTTAGCTTCTCACCTTTGCTACAGTAAAGCGGCTATTTCCATGGAGCAACTCACACCTCAACAAATGTTCTTTATAGAAATCATTGAAGATGCCCGAGTTGAATACAATGCCATTAAAGACTTCCCTGGCCTAAAAAATCTATGGATGAAAGTCATTAGAGCGAGCCAAGACCAAATTGTTTTAGACCCTAAGTCTACCGCTTATCGTCTTGAACAACTTGCTTTGAAATTAATGGATCCAAAATTTGATTTGCAAGATGAACAGCTGATGATTGTTGCAGATAAGTTTTATGCTGAAATTGACGATAACTTAGATAATGAAAAATGGTCTTGGGATTTAGGGATTTTATTACATAACGTTTTAAACATCTCAACCAATAAATGGGTTTCATTAACTGAGTTGAATAAACAGCGTTTTGGCTATCGTGATGATAACCGTTTTGTTTGGGCTTCAGAAGAGTGGGCTGAAATGGAAGGCAGCGGTTCTGCTTACCAAGAAACCGTTCGTAAACATGTCTCTGTAATGGAAATGATTAACGAAATTGATTCTGAACTGGTTGATGTTGACCATGATGAAGTCTGGGTTTTAGGCTCAGAACTAATGCCTTATGAAGACAATGGTATATCCTGGAATGAAATGGAAGGGATTGAACCTGTATCAGACCCTTACCACTATCACGAATGGGATTACCGTGTTCAGTTACACCGACCTAGTTGGGTGACGTTATATGAACGTCGTGCTAAAAAAGGTGATCCTGAACTTTATGATCGAATTCTAGAAGCGAATAAGGGAATTGCTCACCGTATTAAACAAATTGTTGATAAATTACAAGCGGTTGGCCTGCAGCGCATCCGTCGAATTGAAGATGGCGATGAATTAGACTTAAATGCCTGTGTAGAAGCTATTACCGCCATCCGCATGGGAGAAGAACCTGACCCTCGTATTACCATGAAAAACGTGATACGTAGCCGTGAGGTCTCGGTAGTGATTCTATTAGATTTATCTGAATCCACCAATGAAACGGTGGCTGATACAGATAGAACCATTCTTGAAGTCACTCAAGAAGCCGCTATATTAGTTTCTCATGCGATCAATGGAATTGGTGATCAGTTTGCTGTTCACGGTTTTTCATCTGATGGACGTCACGATTTACAATACGTCCGTTTTAAACAGTTTGAAGACTCATTTGATTCCGAAGTTCATGCACGCTTAGCTGGCATGCAAGGCGGATTATCTACCCGTATGGGTGGGGCAATGCGTCACGCGGGTCACTATCTTGAACAACAAAACAGTAAACAGAAACTACTATTGGTGATTACTGATGGTGAACCAGCAGACATTGATGAACAAGATGGTCAATATCTAAAACAAGATGCAAAAAAAGCGGTAGAAGAATTGCAATCAAAAGGCATTCACTCCTATTGCTTAACCATTGACCAGTATGCTGATAAATATGTGCAAAATATCTTTGGGCAAAATCGTTATGCCATTGTTGATGATGTCATGAAACTGCCTGAAAAGTTGCCTCAATTATTTGCCAATTTAACCACTTAATTCATCTTGAACTCGCATATTAATCGCGTTAAATACAAACCCTGGTCAGGTTAGCTTACCAGGGTTTTTTTATAACGGCATCTAGACCTTTACACGAATGTGCAGTAAAGGTCTCTGATAAAATACTGAATCAAACACTTAAACAATAGGATTAGATAATGAACGCAGATCAGTTCAAACAAGCCTTAAAAGAGTTCTCAGATGAGGACTACCAAGAAATTTTAGAGGGGGCGGCCTTAATCATATTTGAAGATAAATCTTTAACATTAGGCAAATCACAGCAAGCTTATGTCATTTTTGAACTGGGTGAAGAAAGCTTTGATTCTATTGATGCGTTGAAGACCTCTTTAATCGGCCGAGCTGAAGATTTAATTCAAGAATACTACCAGCACAATCCTTTAAGCAAAATGTACTTTAACAATCAGCTCACTCAACTGATTAAACAGCATGGTGCGGCAGCTTTTGTCACTATGCCGGGTCAAGAAGCATCGGTTAAACTATTTGTAAATGAGAGCGAAGTGGTTATTGAGACGGCCGAAAGCCCTCGCTTTAAATACGGGTTCTGTTTAGTGCTGAGTGAAAAGGTTCTACCTCAAGCTATCGAAAATAAAGTTAAGAACTGGGTAAGCTCAGGGAGTGCTTATGACGATTACATAAGCGTTAACGTCTGTCGTTTTAGTAGTACCGATATGGAAAATTTAGACGATAGCGATTACGTTTAATGGAGGCCATTTTGTTACTATCTAAATAATTATAATTAATCTGACAAGACACCAGTTAATTACTAACTTAACTTGATCAAAATTCATTATCAGATTTGAGTTATTTTCATTCTTGTGATGCTTATTATTGAAGCTTGGGCAAACGCCTTAAGTCCCCTTGTAATAAATGGTGCAAGGTTCTTAGCGTAGTGAACGGTAAAAAAACGCTGCTGTTTGAGTACCCCAAGGGCATTTCCTACGGGGCACCAGCGAGTTCAGCGTTTTCAGTTCACAAACTTAGAACTTGCTCATTTATGGAGCGGGGTTTGTTTTTTCTTGGCTCTACAGCCAAGTTCTTCGTTTGGTTACTTTTTTGCCAAATTGCAAAAAGTAACGGGAAGCCTGAGTGATAAAATTTAAGGCAAAGGCGTAATATTTTAAAAGGCTTCTCAATCGCTGTACTGTGAAGTGTCAACTTATTAGGGTCACTTCAATGTCTAATTAAATCTAAGCTTTTACAGTTAATATTAAACCTATTACATAAATATCAAAAAGGGCGGTTATCCGCCCTTTTTACAGTTTAAAGTTTATTAAATGACTCAATTTTAGTTATTGTGAAATCATATTACTTAACACTCTGCGTGCCTCTTTAGCCAACTCAGGTTCATTAGCTTCAAGCATATTGATAATACTCACCGATAATTCTTGCGCAGCGCCTTCACGATAAGTATGTTCATTATCCAAAATCTCAAATACTTGATTTAACGCTTCTTCATACGCGTGTTCTGCAACATAACATACCGCTAAGTCAAATCTAGCATCAAAATCCATTGGATTCGCTTGAACTTTATTAACTAAAGCAAGTAACCCTTCTGTGTTGTTAGCTAAATCTTTAAAAGTTATCTGCCCAATAATCGATTTACCGATATCAGAATCCTTTGCACTATCAGGTAATTTATTAAACAGCGATTTAGCTTGGTCAACCACATTAATATCTAACAAGATTTGTATCATATCTAAGGCAACATGAGTGCTACTAGGATCTTCTTGAATAGCTTGCGTTAGTAGTTTGATTGCCTCGGTTGTATTACCATTTATATGTGCATCACGAGCTTGCTGTCTTAAGTTATCTGAGACACGGTAGATATCAAATGTTTTGAAGAGATCAGAGAGTTCATCTTCATTTAACATCCCAATTTCTTGATGAACGGTATCACCATTTTTAATAACCTTTATTGTTGGGACATTTTTAATTTCATATTCATCACGTAGTTCAGGACTCATATCAACATCAACACGTGCCAATATAAATTTACCAGCAAATTCTTTTGCATAGGTTCCTAATGACTTTTCTAAGCTTACACAATTACCTATGCTTGGACTCATAAAGAGCGTAAAAACGGGCAATTTGTATGAGTTCATTAGTGCTATTGAGTTGAAATTATTTTGAGTAACTTCAAAGTTATATATTTCTGGAGTATTCATGGAGACCTTCTAAATGAAACCTTGCACCCAAATGCATAAACACGAAATAGGGCAAGAATCCTTATAATTAATTATTGTACTTATTATAACTAAGCTCTTATGACTCATCTTTAAATGCTGTTATGCTCTTCATAACCATTTAGTTATTGATCATTAGTTATTGATCATTAGTTATGAACCATATTATTAATATTTTATAGACACAAAAAAGCCCGCATAAAGCGGGCTTTTTGAGTTCAGACTAAACGGTTATTTATTTAACAGTTTGGTTTAATGAACCTGAAGCATAACGAGCTTGCATCTCTTCTAAACCAAGTGACTTGATTTTAGAACCGTGACCAGCACAACCAAACGCTTCAAAACGAGACTTACAAATTTCCATCATTGCATTTTCAGCAGCATTGAAGAATTTACGAGGATCGAAGTTAGCAGTATTTTCAGACAAATGCTTACGGATTGCACCAGTAGATGCCATACGTAAATCTGTATCGATGTTTACTTTACGAACACCATACTTAATACCTTCAACGATTGCTTCAACAGGTACACCATAAGTTTGACCCATATCACCACCGTAGTTATTGATCGTTTCTAACCACTCTTCTGGAACAGAAGACGAACCGTGCATTACGATGTGAGTATCAGGAATACGTTCGTGAATCTTACGGATTTGGTCAATCTTAAGAACATCAGCACCAGGCTTAGAAGTAAATTTGTAAGCACCATGAGAAGTACCAACCGCTACTGCTAGAGCATCAACGTTAGTGTCTTTTACGAATTGAGCTGCTTCTTCTGGGTCTGTTAATAAGCTGTCCATGTCTAACTTAGCGTCAGAACCGTGACCATCTTCTTCACCCATCATTCCAGTTTCTAGAGAACCTAAGCAACCTAGTTCACCTTCAACAGAAACACCACCAGCGTGAGCCATTTTAACCACTTCAGCAGTAATCCCAGCATTGTACTCATAAGAAGCAGGAGTCTTCATATCTGCTTGTAATGAACCATCCATCATGACAGATGTGAAACCAGATTGAATTGCGCGTAAACATACGCCAGCATCAGAACCGTGATCCTGGTGCATTACAACTGGAACGTTAGGGAACATTTCAACTGCAGCTGCAATCATGTGGCGAAGCATTGGCTCACCAGCATATTTACGTGCACCAGCAGAACCCTGAAGGATTACTGGAGAATCTACAGCGTCAGCTGCGCGCATGATTGCACGAACTTGTTCCATGTTGTTTACGTTAAACGCAGGCATACCGAAGTTGTTTTCTGCTGCGTAGTCCATTAATTCACGAAGTGTAATCATCGCCATCTGCGAGACTCCTCTAGTTGGTTTTTTAAAAAATGTTATTAAATGTTATTTTTGTAGTTTAACAAGCTTTGTAAAATTTTAGAAGCTTGCTCATTCAAATAATGACTCAATTAAAACTAAGCCATCCTATTACAAATAATTGATTATGGAAGTTTTACAATTTCCATTTTGTTTGTTCCGCCCATGGCACCATTAACTTCACCACGAGTCATAAGAATTAAATCACCAGATTTAGCAATACCAAATTCTTTAATTCTATTCATAATTGAAGCTTTTACTTCTTCATCATTCAAACCATCATAGGTCAGAGTTGATGGATATACACCGCGGAATAAGGTTACCTTACGACGTGTATCTAAGTGTGGCGTTAACGCAATAATTGGCATACCAGAACTGATACGTGACATAAGAAGTGCTGTATTACCAGATTCAGTTAATGCTGCAATACACTTAACTCCAAAATGGTTAGCTGAGTACATTGCGGCCATCGCTATCGTTTCATCTATGGCTGTGAAAGACTCATCAATACGGTGAGTTGATTCACGTGAAGTACGTGATTTTTCTGCTTCGCGACAAATATTCCCCATTGTTTCAATAACTAAACTTGGAGAGTGACCTGTTGCTGTTTCACCAGAAAGCATTACAGCATCGGTTCCATCCATCACTGCGTTAGCCACATCAAACACTTCCGCACGAGTTGGGATAGCATTTTCAATCATGGTTTCCATCATTTGAGTTGCGGTAATCGTAACGCGATTCAGTGAACGTGCACGCTTAATCATTTTCTTCTGTAGTGCTGGAAGTTGAGCATCACCCACTTCAACACCTAGGTCACCACGAGCAATCATAATGACATCTGAAGCTAAAATAATACCATCAAGAGTTGCATCATCTGCAACCGCTTCAGCACGTTCCACCTTAGATACAATACTGCAATCTAAGCCAGCTTTAGATGCCAATGAACGACAGTATTCAACATCTTCTGCCGAACGTGGGAAAGAAAGGGCTAAATAATCTGCCTTAATTTCTGCTGCGGTAAGAATATCTTCTTTATCTTTTTCAGTTAGAGCGGCTGCAGACAACCCACCACCTTGAAGGTTAATTCCTTTATTGTTTGAAAGAGTTCCACCCACAACAACTGTACTGTTAACACGCTCACCATCAACATTATCAACAACAAAAACTAAACGTCCGTCATCCAATAATAGTTTGTCGCCTTCTTTAACATCATATGGAAGATTTTTATAAGTTAAGCCAACTTCATGTTGGTTACCTGAGTTAATATCAACATTATTATCAAATGCAAATTTATCACCTACATTTAAAAATACCTTATCATCAACAAAACGGGCTATACGAATTTTTGGACCTTGTAAGTCAACTAATACACCAACCTGTCTATCAAACTTTTCAGCCATTTCACGAACTGCTTTTGCACGTTCAAGATGCTCTTCAGGAATACCGTGTGACATATTGATACGTACAACGTCAACTCCGGCTTTAATAATTTTCTCTAACTCACCTTCACGATCCGTAGCTGGACCTAAAGTTGCAACAATTTTTGTTCTTCTTAAACCACTTGGCATGTTTGTTTTTACCTTTTAAATATTTGGAGTTTGTTATTGTCCAAAAAAGATGTCTCGCAAAATAAACTCTAATACCCAAATCAGCCAATCTTTGGCTGCTGTATCAAAATGTGTTTACTTACCGAGTCACCCTCTTTCATGAACTTAAAATACTAACAAACTAAAATGACAATTTAATGACTTACTCATAATAAGAGCAATATAAAACCAGGCCTGGTAATTATTACAACGACCAGGCCTGGTTAAATTTATTTAGCGAATTATTTAGACGCTGCAGCTTCAAGCATGGTTACTGCTGGAAGTTCTTTACCTTCTAAAAATTCTAAGAAAGCACCACCACCCGTAGAGATGTAAGATACTTTATCAGCAATATTATACTTATCAATTGCCGCTAGCGTATCACCACCACCAGCGATAGAGAACGCTGAAGATTCAGCAATCGCCATAGAGATTGCTTTAGTTCCTTCACCAAACTGATCAAATTCAAAAACACCTACTGGTCCGTTCCATACAACGGTACCTGCATTTTTGATGATTTCAGCTAATTCTGCTGCAGAGTCTGGACCGATATCAAAAATCATATCGTCATCAGAAACTTCAGAAACATTCTTAGTCGTTGCAACAGCTGATTCAGAGAATTCTTTACCACACACAACGTCTCTTGCTAAAGGAATACCTGCTCCACGACCATTCATGATTTCATTAAGCTTGTTACAAGTAGGTACTAAGTCTGACTCAGAAAGTGACTTACCAACATTGTGACCAGCTGCTTCGATAAATGTATTCGCGATACCGCCACCAACAACTAACTGGTCAACTTTCTCAGAAAGTGACTCAAGAACAGTCAACTTAGTTGAAACCTTAGAACCACCAACAATCGCAACCATTGGACGTGCTGGGTTATTTAACGCTTTACCAAGAGCATCTAATTCTGCTGCTAATAATGGACCTGCACACGCTGTATCAGCAAATGCACCCGCTCCATGTGTCGAAGCTTGTGCACGGTGAGCTGTACCGAAAGCATCCATTACATAAACGTCACACAATGAAGCATACTGCTTAGAAAGCTCTTCGGTATTTTTCTTCTCACCAACGTTAAAACGAACGTTTTCTAAAAGAACAACTTCACCATCAGCCACATCAAAACCACCATCTAGGTAATCTTTAACAAGACGTACTTCTTTACCTAACTTAGCCGATAAATCTGCAGCAACTGGAGCCAGAGAGAACTCATCAGCATATTCACCTTCAGTTGGGCGACCAAGGTGAGACATAAGCATTACCTTAGCGCCTGCTTCAGCAGCCATTTTAATCGTAGGTAATGAAGCACGAATACGTGCATCAGAAGTTACTTTACCGTCTTTAACTGGAACGTTAAGGTCTTCACGAATCAATACGCGCTTACCAGCTAAATCTAGATCAGACATCTTAATTACAGACATGTTGAGTCCTCTTTCTTCAAGTTGAACTGTTTTCAGAGCGAAAACAGATTGGGATTAATATTAAATTTACTTCTTTATACTCAAAAAGTACAAACAAGAAAATTTAATTTGAGGTTGCAAAATCACACCCCCAAATATAATAATCGAATTTCTGGGTTCAGTAGTGACTTCAGTTCAAGGCGGAAAGAGGGCGTGTACAAGTGTACACAACCGAAAGACAACGTAGAAATGAAGTTGCTAATGAACTCAGAAAACGATTATTTTCCTACGTGTTCTACTACTCGCATCATATTACAAGTGTAACCATACTCGTTATCGTACCAAGCAACTACTTTAACGAAAGTAGAATCTAAAGCGATACCCGCTTTAGCATCAAAAGTAGATGGGTGAGAATCACCACGGAAATCAGTAGAAACGTTAGCTTCTTCTGTATAACCAAGAACACCAGCCATAGGACCTTCAGATGCTGCTTTCATCGCCGCACAGATATCGTCATATGAAGCTTCATTTTCTAGTTCAACCGTTAGGTCAACAACAGAAACGTCAGAAGTAGGTACACGGAAAGCCATACCCGTTAGTTTACCGTTAAGAGCAGGCAATACTTTACCTGCTGCTTTAGCCGCACCTGTTGAAGATGGGATGATATTCTCAAGAATACCACGACCACCACGCCAGTCTTTCATTGAAGGACCATCAACTGTTTTCTGAGTCGCTGTAGCAGCGTGAACAGTCGTCATCAAACCACGTTTGATACCGAAGCTATCGTTAAGAACTTTAGCAACAGGAGCTAAACCATTAGTAGTACAAGATGCAGCAGAAACAATTGCTTCACCGTTATATTCGTTGTGGTTAACACCATATACGAACATTGGAGTGTGATCTTTAGAAGGAGCAGATTGAACTACTTTCTTAGCACCCGCGTCAATGTGTGCTTGACAAGATTCTTCAGTTAGGAAGAAACCAGTACATTCGATAACTAGGTCAGCACCTACATCAGACCAAGCTAGGTCAGCAGGGTTACGCTCAGCTGTGATACGGATAGTCTTACCGTTAACCACTAGGTTACCGTCAACAACAGAAACATCACCGTCAAAACGACCGTGAACTGAGTCATACTTAAGCATGTATGCTAGGTACTCAGGATCTAGTAGATCGTTGATTGCTACTACTTCAATGTTTTGAAAATCTTGTGCTGCTGCACGGAAAGCCATACGACCGATACGGCCGAAACCGTTAATACCAACTTTAATAGTCATTGAGTTTTACTCCAATTATTACCAGGCCTGGTAACTCAGGCCTGACTTTATAAAAATTTTTAAAATTTACCGTAAACAATTAAGCCATCATTAAAACGGCCTATAAATTACTTACCTAAAACCTTGTTAGCTGTTGCAACAACGTTTTCTACAGTGAAACCAAACTCTTTGAATAGGTCGCCAGCTGGTGCAGATTCACCAAAAGTAGACATACAAACTGTTCCACCGTCTAAACCGATGTATTTATACCAACCATCAGCAACACCGGCTTCGATTGCTACACGCTTAACACCAGGAATAAGAACAGAATCTTTATAAGCTTGATCTTGTTCATCATAAGCACCCGTACAAGGCATAGAAACAACACGTACATTTGCATCCATTGCTTCAGCCGCTTCAACAGCTAGACCTACTTCAGAACCCGTTGCGATAAAGATAATATCTGGTGTACCAGCTGTATCTTTAAGAACGTAACCACCTTTTTCGATATTATTAACTTGCTCAGCAGTTCGCGCCATAGGCGTTAATGCTTGACGAGAGAATACTAAGGCAGTAGGCGCTTTGTCACGCATAACAGCCATTTTCCAAGAAACTGCAGACTCAACCGCATCACAACCACGCCATGTTTGGAAGTTAGGAATAACACGCATTGTCGCTAACTGCTCAACAGGTTGGTGAGTAGGACCATCTTCACCTAGACCGATAGAGTCATGAGTGTAAACATAGATAGTACCAATCTTCATCAATGCAGACATACGTAACGCGTTACGCATGAATTCCATAAACATGAAGAATGTTCCACCGAATACTTTGAAACCACCGTGAAGAACCATACCGTTCATCATGTGAGCCATACCAAATTCACGAACACCCCAAGATAGGTAGTTACCGTCAGCATTTTCTTTGTTAACCTTAACCATCTTAGACCAGTTAGTTAAGTTAGAACCGGTTAAGTCAGCAGAACCACCGAACATTTCTGGAAGCATACTACCTAACTGTTCAATTGCTTTTTGTGATGCTTGACGTGAAGCCAATTTTGGAGACTCTTCTTGAGTCTTAGCGATGAAGGCATCAAAATCCACTTCGAAGTTAGCAGGAAGATCACCCGCGATACGACGCTCATATTCAGCTGCTTCAGCTGGGTATTCTGCTTTATATGCTGCAAACTTATCATTCCAAGCCGCTTCGTCAGCTTTACCTTGTTCTTTGTGATCCCAACCAGCGTAGATATCTTCTGGAATTTCAAACGGCGCGGCAGTCCAACCTAACTCTTTACGAGCCAGTTCGATTTCTTCATCACCTAAAGGTGCACCGTGACAAGAGTAAGTACCACACTTGTTAGGAGAACCGAAACCGATGACTGTCTTAGTACAGATAAGCGTAGGCTTGTCAGTCACTTTTTTAGCTTCTTCGATAGCAGCATTGATTGCATCTGCATCATGACCATCAACATTAGGAATAACGTGCCAATCATAAGATACAAAACGACCAGGAACACCTTTTTCCATCCAGTCACCGATGTTACCATCGATAGAGATGTCATTATCATCCCAGAATGCAATCAACTTACCAAGACCTAAAGTCCCAGCCATTGCTGCTGCTTCGTGAGAAAGACCTTCCATCAAACAACCATCGCCCATGAATACATAAGTATTGTGATCAACGATATCGTGACCAGGCTTGTTAAATTGAGCCGCAAGCGTACGTTCTGCAATCGCCATACCCACTGCGTTTGTTAAACCTTGCCCTAGAGGACCGGTTGTTGTTTCAATTCCTTCAGCATAACCATACTCTGGGTGACCCGCTGTCTTAGAGTGAAGCTGACGGAACTGCTTGATATCATCCATGCTTAGATCGAAACCAGTAAGGTGCAATAGAGAATAAATCAGCATTGAACCGTGTCCGTTAGATAAAACGAAACGATCGCGATCTGCCCACTTAGAGTTAGTTGGGTTATACTTCATGTGGCCGTTCCACAATACTTCAGCGATGTCCGCCATACCCATTGGTGCACCAGGGTGACCAGAGTTTGCTTTTTGAACTGCATCCATACTTAAAGCACGGATTGCGTTTGCTAGATCTCTACGAGTTGCCATACAACTTCCTCAACTATTTTAAAAATTCGGTATTTGCGCCTATATTTGCCTATCAATCAGTGTGTTAGTTAACACGAGAATGCGATTGAAATAACCTTACAAATATAGCAACAATATAAATTTGGACGATTATTCTCTCTTAAAATGACAAAATCATCAAGTATTCTTATCTATTCATTGTTTTTTTCTTACTTAAAATTGATTCAAAATCAATCTTTAAAAACAATGCTCTTTATCAAAACAAACCTTTTAAACCTTTTTAAGCTCTACTAAGTACATTATTAAAAGAATTTAAAATTATAAAAAAACCCAGGATAAACCTGGGTTAAATAATTATGAAAGTGATGTGACAAATCCTAGGAGACCTTTGCACGAGATAGGTGCGAAAGAAAAATGAGGAAAAATTTGCCTGATTGCGGCGGAAAACGCAGGGAATAGCTAGCTATTCGCAAGTTTTTCAACAAAAATCGGGGGAATTTTAACCATTTTTACTCGTACATACTCTCGAGCAAAGGTCTCAAGTAACTAAATGATTGCTACTATCTAATTCTTTTTTATTCAGACGCTTCTCCATTAAACCCTCATAAATGGAAAGCATGGCAGGTAAAACCAATAAGATTAAGAACGTTGAGAACATTAAACCAAAGGCAATTGCGGTTGCCATCGGAATTAAGAACTGTGCTTGCAAAGAGGTTTCAAACAGTAATGGAGTCAACCCTGCAATAGTTGTTAGCGACGTTAAAATTACCGCTCTCACCCTTTGTACAGCGGCTTCTTCTAACGCCTTATTAATGGCTAAACCAGAGGCTCTTAATGATTTATAAAAACTCACTAAAATAATCGAGTCATTCACAACAATCCCGGATAATCCAAAAAAACCAAACATTGAAAGAATCGTCATATCTAAGCCCAACCACCAGTGACCCAAAATCGCCCCCACTAAACCAAACGGAATCGCCATCATCACCACTAAAGGCCAACCATAAGAACCAAATACCCAAGCAAGCACAATATAGATCATTGATAAACCAATCATAAGACCAATTTTCATATCGGCCATGGTTTCTGCTTGACGTTTATTTTGCCCTTCAATGCTATAACTAATACCATATTTTTTCTCTAGTTCAGGTAAGGCGGTAGCTTGTAAATTTTCTAAAATCTGATTAGCGTTGTTTGCATTATTATCTACATCACCTAAAACCGTTACCGCAAGCTGTCCATCAACGTGTCGCATCGCATCAAAACCTTGTTGCGTTGACCAACTAGCCACCGAACTTAATGGAACTCGCTCACCACTTGGTGAAACCACCTGCATTTTATTAATAGTACCTAAAGAAGCTTGTTGTGCCGCAGGGAATTGAACACGCACTTCAACTTCATCTTCTCCATCGGTAAATATTTGCGCTAATCGCCCAGAAAACGCATCCGACAATTGTCGCCCAAGCGAAATATAAGTAAAGCCTAAAGCTTTGCCTTGTGGAGTTAGCTGATAGATTAACTGGTCTCGCCCAAACGGCAAATCATCATGAATACCGCTTACGCCCTGAACCTGCTCTAACACTTGTTCTAAATCTAAAGCCGCTTGTTTTAGCTTCATAGGTTCAGCACCAAACAAACGAACATCCACGTCACTGCCTGGAGGGCCTGCTTTAGGCGAACTAATGGTTAAGGTATCCAGGCCTGGTGCACTACCCGCTTTCTTCTCCCACAATTTCAAAAATTGGGTATTACGAGTTTTACGTAAATCTGGCTCTTCTAACTGCACATTTATAGCTGCAAAATTTGCTCCATTTTGCGTTGTGGTTGCGTTGTAATGTACCACAGCAACTTTAAGAATACCGGGCTCAAGCTCTTTTTCAGTTTCTAGCAGTGCTTCATAAAGGTGGTCAACATATTTAGCAGAAACAGAAGCCGGCGTACCCGCAACAAATGTCACATTAGCATTTAATTTAGTGGATTCTGGCGAAGGAAAAAATACAAACCCTAAACGTCCGCCAGCTAAAAGCCCAATCACAAAAATCATTAACGCAAGGGTGGTTGCAATAGTAATACCTCGGTGATTAAGTACCCAACGAATCACATTTCTAAACTGGTGATGTCTAAAATGATTAATCCCAGCATCTAATCGATAGCGAATAGAGACCTCTTCGGATTTTTTAACGCCTTTTAGCGCATGTCGTAAGTGCCCAGGAAGCACGGTAAAACTTTCAAGCAGTGATGCAAAAATAACCGCTACAATCACTAGCGGAATCGCAAATAAAATATTACCAATCTCACCGCCAATTAACATTAACGGCAAGAAAGCCGCTACCGTTGTAAGTGAAGACGCGGTAACCGGGCCTAACATACGGTGCGCACCACCTTCTGCTGCTTGTAAATCAGACTCGCCCATCTCATGATGAGCTAACGCATCTTCCCCCACCACAATAGCATCATCAACTATAATCCCTAAAGCCATAATTAAACCAAACAGACTCACCATATTAATGGAGCCGCCGGCTAGATACATAATCATTAACGTTGCCATAAAAGAGACGGGGATACCAACCGCCACCCAAAATGCAACCCGTCCATTTAAGAAAATATAGAGGATTAATACCACCAGAATTAATCCACCAACACCATTATTAACCAACAACATAATACGCTGATTAACCAGTGACCAGGTTTCATCATAAACTTGTATGCTCACGCCTTGCGGAAGCTTTGGTGTGGTTTCTGCAAGCCACTGTTGCATAATTTTTGAAGACTTAAGCGTGTCACCCGCTTCAGCTCGCATTAACTGCATCTCAATGGCTGGTGAACCATCTACGGTTAAATACGGCGAATTCCTAGTGGGTCGGCGCTCTATCTTTGCAATATCTCCTAAAGTGAGATTTTGAGAGTTGGAATTCACAATTGGCATTTGACTAAAAGCAACCGCACTTCGCTTCTGTTCCAGTGCTCGTAAATCACGCACACTATCATCATCCCCTACCGAACCGGCTGGATAATCCGTACTCATACCAGCAACTTTATTACCCACTGACTCTAAAGTCAGATTGTATTGATCTAAAGCTTCTTGCGAAATCTCAATCGCCATCTGTTCTGTTGGCAAACCCTTAAAATTAACCTTATCAATACCTCGGTTCAATAAATCTCGCTCAAACCCTCTCACTAGAGGCCTAAGCTCTTGAAGACTGCCTTTTTCGGTTTTCACTAAAACTTTTGCAATAGGTTCATATCTAACCACCCTTTCAATCACCGGTTTTTGGGCATCTTGGGGTAAGTTTCTAAGTTCGCCAACGCGTTGATTAATTTGATCTAAGGCATCGATCATATCGGTGCCTTCTTTAAATTTTAAGGAGACTGAAGATACCCCCAATGAAGAGGTAGAGGTCATTTCATCCAGGTTATCAAGATTTCGTAAAACACGTTCTACTGGATCGGTAACACTACTTTCAACGTCTTGAGCATTCGCACCAGGCCAAACAATCCTAACGGTGGCATAATCTAAAGAAAAGTTCGGAAAGAACTGCACATTCAACTTCATTAATGCCACAATTCCAGCCAAAATCATAATAATCATCAATAAGTTTGGGGCGACTTTATGGCGAGCAAAAACACCAATAATCCCACTTGACTTAAATTTAGATTCTTTTGGATGTATATCCAAATCATCCTTTTCAGGAGTAATCTCTATATGACTCATTCTCCATCCTCAGCGATTTTTAAGCCGCTTGTGGCGTTAGGCAAATGCGTAATATTAATTTTTGTCCCTTCTTTAAAGTCAGGCTTAACCAATGCCCATAATTGATTATTGCGCTGAACTTCTCCCAACACTTTCACAGCATGAGAGACTAAGCGACTGTCTTTAACCAAAAAAAGATGGTTATTTCCATAAATTGCACTGTATGGAACCGCTAAGACCTTGCCTTCAGAGACTCCCTCTAGGTTAATATCCAACAAAGCGCCTGGACGAGCACTCAATAAACTTTCAGGCAGTTTAAAAAACGCATCGACACCGCTCGTTGTGGCCTCTCCCGCAAGTCTTAATAAAGATAACTTTGTTTTATTGCCCGAAAATTCATAAAAAGCATTTAACGTTTCATCATTGCGCAAAGCCTGTTCTACTGCGGGTAACTGCGCAACAGGTAACTTCGCTCTCAGCTCTAAACTGTCTAGCGCATAAAAACTCACCATAACCGCACCAGTATTAACACGTGAGCCCTCACTCACATTCACCTTGGCAATTCGCGCATCATAAGGGGCAACCAATTGACCACGCTGTAAATTTAATTGTGCTTGTTGAAGACTCGCCTGAGCTTTTTCTAATGAGGCTTGAGCTTGAATGAGTTTTAAGCGATTTTCTTGTACTGCAAGCTTAGCGCCAACCACCGTATATTTTTGCCTGACCAAAGCTTCATTTGCTGCATCCAGCGCAGATTGAGACGCTAAGTTTTTCTGCATAAGCTGTTTAGAACGCATCACAGCCACCTGTTTTAATTTAAGCACCTTAGTTTCATGCTCTAAGCGTTTTTGGTTAGCGGTATTGGTTAGTTTTTGCAGAGTCAATTGCGCTTTTGCATTAGCCGCTTCAGCCTCCGCCTGTTTTAAAGGAATGGTTAAATCAGCTTCATCAATAAAAACCAACTTTTCACCCTTTTTCACGGTTTGCCCGGCTTTAACAAACACCTTAGAAACCACACCATTTACCGGCGAAGATGCCGACACTAAAGAATAAGACTCTACCGTTCCATAAAGTTTCTGAACAGGAGCCAAATGCTCAAATTTAGCGGTAAGCGTTTGCACCAACCAAACCTTTTCTTTGATATCAACGGGTTTTTGGACTGGCTTGGTCGATTTCATATAAACAAACAATGCAATCGCCACCGCAATAATTAAAATCGGAATCAAACGACGTTTTATTTTTTGAAACATGGCATTACTCTTTTAAATTGATTGTCTGTATATATGGTTATTGATATGGCTAGGTCTATTCGAAAGAATCGATTGTTAAAACAACCAGGCCTGGCACTAGTGTCCGGAATAAATATTAAAAGCCTTGACAAAAAAGCCGTAACTCCTAGGATAGAAGTATTTCCACCACGAAATAGACTTCAAAAACAATGAGATTACGGCTATGTTTAACTCTACCCGATTTGCCCAATTTTTAAAACCCATTCGTACCACTTTTCAATCACTTGTTCATCAATATCAAACCGATAAACACGCCAAAGGGTTTAGTAGCTGGAATCAATTAGTCGCGATGATGTACGCACAACTTAGTGGCACTAAATCATTACGCCAGTTGGTTGAAGGGTTTAACGCCCAATCCTCTCACCACTACCACTTAGGCGTAAAAGAGCTGAAACGCAGCACATTATCTGAAGCAAACCGTAAACGCTCTGCTGATGTCTACCAAGCACTTTGCCAACAACTCATGGCTGGTGTGAATCGACAATTACGAAAAGAACTCCACGCTTTTACCTATCTAATAGACTCTTCTCCAATTCAACTGCTCGGTAAAGGTTTTGACTGGGCAGTACAAGGTTCTCGAGTCACAGGCTTTAAGCTGCATATGCAACTAGAACTATCCAACCAAGTCCCTGTTTGTTTTGAAATCACACAGGCCAATATTCCTGATATTACTCAAGCACGAGAGTGGAATTTAGAACCAGGTTCAACCTATGTGATGGATAAAGGGTACTTAGACTACCTCTGGTGGAAAAAGCTCAATGACCAAAAAATCCAGCTGGTCTGTCGTTTGAAAAAAAGAGCGGCAATTACCGTCATACAATCCTACGAACTCGATGAAAAAGCCCCTCATATTCTTGAAGACCAATGCATTGAGTTTAGTGGTTCAAGCCAGAAAAAACGTCTTGGTCAATTCCAGATGCGCCGTGTTGTTGTCAAACGTGACGATAATAAAGGTGAATTGGTATTGATTACCAATGACTTCGAGCGTTCAGCTCAAGAGATTGCCCATCTATACAAGCAACGCTGGCAAATTGAATTATTTTTTAAATGGATTAAACAACACCTCAAAATCAAAAGCTTCATTGGCCAAAACAGTAATGCTGTTCGTATCCAAGTGCTATCAGCCCTTATTGTGTATCTATTGATTAAGCTTGAACAGATGAAAAATAAGTCAGCAGAACCGTTGAGAGTAACGTTTTGGCGGCTTGCTCATGGGTTGTTTGAAAGACCTATTCAGCAGAGTGAATACTTTAGGCGAAAACAACAACGGGAAGAGTTTAAGAAATACCAACTTCCGCTATGGGAGGCTGGTATATGAATTGTGGTACTGAAATATTATTCCGGACACTAGTGCCAGGCCTGGTAACTTATTTTTTTAATATTAAGACTTTATTAGAACTTTATAAGGACTTTGCAAGTTTAACGGTAAAACCTTCTTTATTCGATGCATAAGTATGAATAAATATTTTAATTTTATCTATTCTGGCTTTTTCCATAGCAAGGGCTATCTCTGCGCCTTGAACTCCGGTCGCTAAAACTTCTTGATTATTAATTCTAATGGCGGCATCCAATAAGCCCATCCAAAAATTCTTTTGTGGGTATTCTCGTTCTTCAAACCCCAAACGTCCTTTGGCATCAGCCTCACAAGCGGTTAAAACTTGCTTAAATCCTTCAGGATTTTTAAGTGCCGCACACCCTTTTAAAACCTTAAGAAAAGTTTGGGGTTTAAGGTGAGGTTGACCGTCGGCTGTTAAACCTTGATGAATTAAACCATGATATTCCGTCACTTTTTCCGCCAAAATCTCTGTTTTTTTAGGTAATCGATAACGCTTTCCTAAAGCCTTAACCAAAGGCACACCAGCTTGCTCATGACCTTTGTGACTGGGCCAAAGCGCTTTAGGAGTAATTCCCTTGCCTAAATCATGCACTAATGCCGCATAACGAACATCTTCTGAGGGAGACAATTTTGCCGCCGCATCCAAAACCATCATAGTATGAATCCATACATCGCCTTCTGGGTGATACTTTTCTGGTTGAGTCACATCATGTAAAGCAAATAACTCGGGAAACAGAATTTCTACAGCACCCACTGAATCTAACACCTCAAAAAACACACTTGGGGTTGCAGCCCCTAAGGCTTTATAAACCTCTTGCCAAACTCGTTCAGGTGTTAAATCTTGTAATTCTCCAGAAGCCACCATTTCAGTCATGAGTGCTTTAGTTTCTAGTGCTAACTTAAAACCATACGGAGCTAATTTAGCGGCAAAACGTGCAACCCTTAAAACTCTTAAAGGATCTTCACAAAAAGCGTCAGAGACATGTCTTAAGATACGGTTATCTAAGTCTTGCTTACCTGAATAAGGATCAATGATATTTCCATCACTATCTTGAGCCATCGCGTTAATCGTTAAATCACGACGAATCAAATCCTCTTCCAACGTCACGCTTGGGTCGGCAAAAACCTCAAATCCATGATATCCCACTCCGGCCTTTCTTTCGGTACGAGCTAGAGCATATTCTTCTTTACTTTCAGGGTGTAAAAAAACCGGAAAATCTTTACCAACCTGCTGATAGTCTAGAGACAACATCTCTTCTGGGGTTGCGCCAACCACCACCCAATCATGGTCGTAAGCCTTGCCACCTAAAAGCGCGTCTCTTACCGCACCGCCTACCAAGTAAATTTGCATCAAAACCAAACCTATTTCTAATTTTTTAGAATTTAATAATTATGGGTATATGTATTTTATGATTGATTAAACAAATCTTTTAACCACGAAGACACGAAAGCACGAAGATTTCTAATATCTAATACCAACTTAAATTTAACGAATAACCAAACTAAACGTAATAAATTAATCGCTCTTGAATTTTACATGTAAAAGCTTAGATTTAACCAGACAGTACAGCGATTGAGAAGCCTATTTTAAATAGAATACTTTGCCTTAAATATTGTCACTCAGGCTTCCCGTTACTTTTTGCAATTTGGCAAAAAAGTAACCAAAAAACAAACCCCACTCCATAAATGGGCAAGTTCTAAGCTTGTGAACTGAAAACGCTGAACTCGCTACGCTCAAACAGCAGCGTTTTTTTACCGTTCACTACACTAAGAACCTTGCACCATTTATTGCAAGGGGAGTTAAGGCATTTGTCCAAGCCTCAATATTAAGCATCACAAAAGTGGAAAACAACTCAAATCTAATAATGAATTAGTATCAAGTTAGTGTATGATTTTCGAATCACTTTTATTTGTTTTTTTAATCTTCGTGCCTCTGTGTCTTCGTGGTTAATTTTTTACAATACTTGATCATCAATCACAAAATACGGATATCCATAATTATTAAAGTTTAATAAATATAATAGCCCAAAACCAAAAAACCGTCTTGTGACGGTTTTTTGAATCAAACGATTATTTATTAAGACCTTTTGGCTAAAAAGGTTTCTTAAACTAACTCTTTAGCATTTCTACCGGCTTCTTTGCGGTAGTAGTTATAACGCTCACGAATATCGTGCGGTGAAGCATAAGTAGAAATTGCCCACTCTAAACTGCTTGGCGCAAAACCAAACTGAGTTTCAAAGTCTGCATCACTCACCATATCTTTAGTCAACATCAATAACTGTGACTTTGATACGGAAGCGACTGGGGCAAATGCTCCTAACATAGACATAATATTGGCGTTAAGACGACACATAGGGAAAACAATCGCTTCTTTTTGCATTAACTCAGCCACCAATTCACCTAATTGCTTCATGGTTAAACGTTCTTTACCCACAAACTCTACTTTTTCACCAAAAGTAGATTCCTTTCTAATCACACCCACAACCGCTTGGGCAAAATCTTTAATCCATAGAGGCTGCACAACGGTATTTGACTGCGCCACCATCAATAAATCTATACGATTTAATTGCGTTATAAAACGTGCAGTAGTGTCATCCTCAGCGCCAATCAACAAACCTGGTTTAAGAATAGTCACCTTAGCATTAACCACGTTATGCATTAAATTATCGACTTCACCCAGAACTCCAAACCAATCCGAGTTTGGTGCATCGGTATTCGCACCAATTTGCGACAAGCTCAAGACACGTTTAACACCCGCTGACTCAATCGCCGATTTAATCTTCTGATTTACCGCGGTTAAATCCGATTTTTCAACCATTTCAGTTTTTGTTGAACGATCTGCTGTTAAATTCACAACAATATCCGCCCCGTTCACTGCCGCACTCAACTGCTCAGCGTTATCGTATGAGTCTAACGTGTGCAAAGTCGTATTAGGATAAAGTAAAAACTCTCTAAAACGTTCCGGACGACGTACGACCACTTTGATTTCATAACCGGCTTTTGACAGCTCATTAACCACCGCTTCGCCAACAAAACCCGTTCCACCAAATACACTGACTTTATTTCCTAATAACATTCTTTATCCAATTTTCTTGAAACAAACCAAATAAGAATAAGTAAATGCTGATGCAAGGTCAAGTTTTTATATCATATTCACCCTGACTATTTTGATACAATACGCTCAAAATTTAGCAAAGGATTGACCCATGTCAGTAATCAATATTTCTGCCTATAAAAGCCCTAAAAAAGCAGAACTTTTTCTGTTTGTGCCACAAGAAACCGGTTTAGATAAATTACCAGATGAACTATTAGTGATGTTTGGAGAACCACAACACGTTATTGACTTTGAACTCACCCCAGAAAAAAAATTAGCTCGCGAAAACCCTAAAACCGTTATTGAAGCTATTGAAAGCAAGGGTTACTACATGCAAATGCCGCCTTCTGAAATTGAAAAAATCAGTGATATGCCAGCACCACCGGCGCATTTAGATAATATCTTTTAATTCTTTTTTTAATCGCTATTTTAATAACTGTTTTAACCGCTGAACAACTTAGCAAAACAGAATAACCTAGAAAAACACTCAAGTATTTTGGCGCGACTATTTACAAAGCAATTTTTGTGAATACAATAGAGTTTTTATCGTTCAACATTAATAACAAGGAAATCACCATGGCTTTTACCCTTCCAGATCTACCTTATGATTACAACGCATTAGAAGTATCTATTGATGCACGTACAATGGAAATTCACCATACAAAACACCACCAAACTTACATTACAAATGTAAATAACGCTATAGCTGATACAGAATTAGCTGATATGTCTTTAGAAGATATGATGGCTAAAGCAGGAACGCTACCTCCTGCTGTGCGCAATAACGGTGGTGGTCACTGGAACCACTCTTTCTTTTGGGAAGTTATGTCTGGCGATAGCATGGGGACACCTACTGGTGCTTTAGCAGATGACATTAATGCCACTTTTGGTAGCTTTGAAGATATGAAAACTCAGTTCAACACGGCAGGTGCAACTCAGTTTGGTTCTGGTTGGGCATGGTTAACGGTTGGTGCTGACGGTAAACTACAGGTTTCTTCTACACCAAACCAAGACAACCCATTAATGGATTGCGCTAAGGTTCAAGGAACGCCTATCTTAGGATTAGATGTTTGGGAACACGCTTATTACCTACGTTACCAAAATCTACGCCCAGCTTACATGCAAGCTTGGTGGGATGTAGTTAACTGGGATAAAGTCTCTGAACTATATAGCGCTGCTAAGTAAATTAAAACGCGTTAACAACTCTCAGTTGAAAACCTCGCTTTGCGGGGTTTTTTTATACCTAAGTTTTCTATCCGTACATTTCTTATCCGTAAGCTTTCTATACCCATACGTTCTATACCTTGCTTTTATAAGTAAATTAAAGCTACCAGGCCTGGTCAGTGTAGTATTTTTGAAACAAAGATTAAATAGTAGTCGCTTTAAAACGTTGAGTTTGATTACGCCCCGCATTTTTAGCAAGGTATAAGGCGTCATCGGCATGTTTAAGCATTTTTGTTAATGTTTCGTTTGGATTTTTTGCGCTATAAACCCCAATACTTAACGAAATTCTTAGAGAATGTCCTTCTCCAACCGGCATGTCTCTTTGTGAAATCAAACGTCTAAATTCTTCTAACAAATTAAATGCCATATCACATTCCGTATTGGGCAATAAAATGCCAAACTCTTCTCCGCCAAGACGGACTAAATAATCGGTTTTTCGAAAGTTTTGTTTTAACAATTGACCCAATTGTTTCAGAATTAAATCACCCGCGTCATGCCCAAAATTGTCATTCACATTTTTAAAAAAGTCGATGTCTATCATCGCCATTGAAATCGGATATTGAGTCCCATCTTTCAATAACTGAGTGGCTTTTTCAATAAAGTTTTTACGGTTAGGCAGTTGGGTTAAAAAATCGGTATTAGCTTCTTCTTCGAGTTTTAATTCATGTAATTTTTGAACGGTAATATTGCGTTCAATTGCCGCAAAATAAGCCACTTCGCCTAAGCTGTTTTTGAGGGGACTAATGCTAATTTCTATCCAATAAGGTTCGCCGCTTTTAGTGTAGTTAAGCAGCTGGCATGTAATCGGCTCTTTTTTTTGTAAAGCTTGCCTTATGCAATGTTTCGCTTTGGCGCTGGTATCTTTGCCTTGCAAAATTCTAGGGGTTTTGCCAATCACTTCATGTCTTTGGTAGCCGGTTAACTGGCAAAATGCATGGTTAACATACACAATTTTGGGATGATTAGGACCTTCAATATTCCCAGCTTCAGTCACCAGAACAATATCGTTGGCATGACTCACAATGGCTTCAAATGGGATGTCTAATTTTTTGTCGGTAATATCGATAAAGGTGATGGTGACTTGCGCTATTTGATGATTTTGGTCGAAGTTTGGGTAGCCATTAACCATCACCCAGGTAACGGTTTTACCATCGTTTTTAGTAATTCCAACGGTAAGGTTTTTAAGCGGCTTCTGGGTGCTTAATACTTGGTTGATAGGATAATCGTTTAAGGCAAGCGGCTGTTTAAACTCATCTAAAAAATTCCACCACGGATCCATGGCATCGGCACCTAATGCCTGCTCTCGTGTGAGTTGCAGCATCTTTAGCGCACTATCGTTAATAAATAAAATCTCAGTCGCCGGATTATGCAAAACCACCCCAACATTTAAGTCGTTCAGCAATTCAGATGAGTTTTTTAAGGCATTAATCAAAGGGTGTATCCTTCAAAATAAAAGAGCTTAAAATATAATACGCTTTTTAGGTTTAAACGGAAGTTTTTATCTTAAATTAGGCGTTTTTTATTGTAAGAATTTAAGCCTTTGGCTCTATTGACCATTTTGTTAAAGCGTTTAAACTTTGGGGTTCACTAAAATAATAGCCCTGGATTAAATCACAACCTAGCTGCTCTAAAACACTGTTTTGAGCATGGCTTTCAACACCTTCAGCAATCACTTCCATGTCTAGCGCTTTGGCTAGGTTGATAATGGCTTGGCAAACGCCATAATCTTTTTTATTATCTAAAATATCATCCACAAAAGATTTGTCTATTTTAATAAGATCAATAGGGTAGTTTTTTAAATAACTGAGCGAAGAGTAGCCGGTGCCAAAATCATCGACAGCAATGCGCACGCCTAAATTTTTAATGGCTTTTAAGGTTTCTAGGGTTTTTTTCGGATTTTTCATGGCAATACGTTCTGTCAGCTCAAGCTCTAGGGTGGCTGGGTCAACATTAGGAAACTCCCCTAGCAATGAATTTAGACGGCTGACAAAATTGGTTTGCGAGAAGTCTTGCCCTGAAATATTAATGCTGATTCGACAGCCCTGAAACTGTGTTTTTAATCTTTCAATAGCTTGTAAAGCCTGACGTATAACCCAGTCGGTTAATTCTATAATCAAATGGGTTTTTTCCGCCACCGGAATAAATTGGTCAGGGGAAACCTGCCCTAGATCGGGATGCGCCCATCTCAACAAGGCCTCAAAACCAATAACACTATGCCGAGCTAGATCCACCTGGGGTTGAAACACTAAGCTGAGTTGATTGTTTTTGATCGCACTGCGTAAAGCGGTGTCTAAACTCAGTTGTTGTTTAACATTTTCAGCCATATCAGGCTCAAAAAATGCATAGGCATTGCGTCCTTGGTTTTTAGCGCTATACATTGCCGTATCGGCAAACTTTAATAAATCTTCATATTGCTGAGCCTGCTCTGGAAAAAGTGCAATACCAATGGAGGCTGAGATATGAATAATATGATTTTCAATAGAGTAGGCTTCTGAAAGGACTTTAATCAGCGTACTGGCTTTTTCACTGAGGGTGGCATTCGTAATATCGCTAAACAGTATGGCAAATTCATCGCCTCCTAGTCGGCTGAGAATGTCCTCTTGGCGAATATGGGGCTGTATTCTATTGGTTACCTGAGTCAGTAACAAATCGCCAACATGATGTCCATAGACGTCGTTGACTTCTTTAAAGTGATCTAAATCTATAAACATAAGCGCCCCTGAAGCGCTTGATTCTCTGCTAATCTCTGAGAACTGTTTTTGCAACAGAATTCGGTTAGCCGAACCGGTTAAGGGGTCGTAAAATGCCAGTTGATTAATTTGCTCTAGGTATTCCTCTTGCCGTGACATATCTGTAAAAACGCCAAGATAGTTTGCAATATTGCAGTTTTCGTCGAAAGAGTAGCTAATATTTAGCCACTGCGGATAAATCTCTCCATTTTGGCGTTTGTTCCAAATCTGGCCTTCCCAATGTCCCTCTTTTAACAAAGTAGACCACATTTGTTGATAAAAGGTTTTATCGTGCTTTCCTGAAGACAACAAACTCGGGTTTTGACCAATAACCTGTTGCTCATTATAGCCAGTAATATCTTCAAAGGCTTTATTGACGGATATAATCTGGTTTTCAGCATTACAAATGATAATACCATCTTGACCCTGTGAAAAAATTTTTAAAGCGAGATTTAGTTTTTTTTCACTTTGTTTTTGGCGGCTAATATCGGTGGCAATGGTCGATACGGCATAGCTGGTATTGTCTAAATTTTTAAGTGGAAATTGGTTAATTAAAAAATGTTGTTTTTTTGAACTTGAAACGACTTCCTGTTCATAAATTTTAGGCCGTCCACTCATCAAGATATCGCCATTATAGGTAAAAAACGGCTGGGTCAAATAAGAAGGCATGACCTGCTCTGGGGTTTTTCCCAGCGCTTGTTTTAAATCAGCTTTTCCCCAGCTTTGTAAAGCTTTATTATTGGCGAGAATACATTCATTGTCTCGGTTAAAGGCAAACACCATTGAGGGGCTATTGTTAATAATCGCTTCAAACAGTTTTGCTTGATTGAGGCGCTCTATTTCTTCGGTTTTATCCACCAGCATCAAAATATAACTAAATGAAAATAGGTTTTCGGAATCATTCGGTAACTTAACCACTAAAGCATTAAATATAACCGGGGCTGAATCCAAAGCCACTTTAGCCTCGAAATTTTGAATGCCCATTTTATTGTGCGCAATCACGCCAGCTAAGGCAGAGGCTGAAGACTCTTCTAATAAACGATAAATAGAGTGGTTAATTAACTTGTGTTTTTGTTTTATCGCAAACAAAGACACGGCCTCTAAATTAAGCTGTTCGATAACGCCTTGGCTACTCAAAACAAAAGCGGCAACGGGTAAGGCATCAAATAATTGTTGATATAGGGCTTGGCTGGCTTCTAGCTGTCGCTGCGTGACTTCTAGGGTGTCGTTTTGAATTTCAAGTTCAGCTTGATATATTTTGAGTTCTTCGATAAGGTCGGTAACCGAATTAAGCTGTTCTGTTGAAAAGCTATCTAGGTTGAGTTTGTGATTATCGAGCAGTTCGGTCGCCAGTTGACGAAGCTTGTCGTTGGATAAATTATTCGTCACTAACAACCTCTTCTATGGCGGGTTCTGAATCATCGTGATACCAGGCTGAAATATTGCTGTGACTGACCACTACACCATATTCAAAGTGACCCAGAATGGGGGCACTGTTAAGCACAAACCAACGCTTCTCTGTTGGGCTATGGCAAGGATAGAGTAGCGAAAAACTCGGCAAAGACCCTTCTAAAACCCCTTTTACCCCAAAATAAGATTGGGTTTGGGTGGTTTCTTTATTGCTGGCATTAATATTACAAGCTGTTAAATAATTACTGCCGATACCGGAATGGATTAAATCTGGATCGCCATTGGCGCGAGCAAAACGCTTCCAAGACTCGTTTACCATTCGAATCGTGCCGTCTTTAGAGAGAACCGCAATGTGTTCTGGCAAAGCATCTAAAATTGCCTGTAAGCGATCTTTATCTTGAATTGCACTCACATCTGTAAAGGTCGCCACTGCACCGGGTTTGATTGAATTTGGTGCTTGATAGGAGAGAATTCTTAATAAATAAGTTCGACCATTTTCGCCTCTCACTTCGGTTTCGCAAGCGCGCCCTGTGTTCAAGGTTTTAGTGAATAAATCGATGATTTTTGCTTCTTGTAAAGTATGGCGAATGTCACTCAAGGGTCTGCCAATATCGCTGTCAATTAACTTAAAAATATCGACTGCATCGGGGGTGAAACGGGTAATCTTTAAGGCGTTATCAACAAAAATTGTGGCGACCCCCACCGCTTTGCCCATGGTTTCTAAATCAGCATTTGCTTGGTTTAGGTGCATCACCTTTTCTTGAAATTCGGCATTAACGGTATTAATTTCTTCGTTGACTGACTGCAATTCTTCATTTGAACTTTGCAATTCTTCATTGGACGCCATTAGCTCTTCATTGGTGGCTTGAAGTTCTTCGTTAGAGGTTTCCAGCTCCTCAATGGTGGCTTGAAGGCTTTCACGAGTGGCGGCCAGCTCACTTTGTAAGCTTTCTATTCGAGTGTTAATCTCTTGATCAATATCGACAGCGGGTGCGAGGCTATCATGTTGTTTTTCAGCTTTTTCAAAGGCAATCAGGGCAAGGCGTTCTACATTGTCGTTTAAGATTGGGCGAATACAGACTCTCACCAATTGATTTTGACCATCACTTAATTTAACTTGTAGATAGTTAGAGTAGAGCACAATGCCTTCTTTAACCGCCTTATAAAGCAGAGCAGACACCACAGAAACCAGGTTTTCGGGCAAAATTTTGGTAATTTCCATATTCACAGCCCCATCTCTTAAATTAAAGTAGGGTTGTACATTGCCAAACAAGTGAATAGCTTGATGCTGTTCATTCACTAAAATGGCTGGCGGAGCATAAGATTGAACCAGGTCTTGAGTGGCGGAGTCTAGCGAGGACAAATCTTGGTTAATTCTGTTATTGGGCAAATTCGTTCTTTCTCTGCCCACAGCATAAACGCCGTTTTGCGAATGTTGGGCATCAATAGAAAAAGGCAGCGTGTTGGCATGACGCTTAAAAAGGCGGCTTTTTTGGTTTAGAACCTTAAAAGCATTATCATTGCTCAATAAGGATTCACTAGAGCCTAAAAATAAAAAGCGATTTGTTTTGGTGGCGTATTGCAGGCGGTGAATTGCCTGCGATTGGGCATCGGCTTTAAAGTAAATTAAAGTATTACGACAAGACACTAAATCCATTTTAGTAAACGGTGGGTCAGTAATTAGATTGTGTTTGGCAAAAACAATCGACTGACGGAGTTCTGGTTTAACGGTAAACAAACCGTTATTTTTGGTAAAAAATCTTTCCAGCCTTTCAGGAGTGACCTCTGCTGCAATTGACTCTGGATATTGTCCAGCAGCGGCCACTTCTAGAATAAGCGGGTTGGCATCGGTGGCGAAAATTTTAAGATTAGGCCAGCGTTTTCTTTTATCAAAACCCTCCATAAATAAAATGGCAATGGAATAAACTTCTTCACCACTTGAAACCCCTGCGCACCAAACACGAATGGTTTCGCCAATATTGGTGTCATCAATAATTTCTTCAATGGCCAGTTTTGACAAATCTGCAAAGGCTTCTATATCTCTAAAAAACCGGGTGACGGGAATAAACAGCTCGCGTCTTAGGTTGGCTAACTCGGCTTTGTCTTGCGAGAGCAATTGGGCGTAATCCTCAATGGCTGGTAAATGCTTAACTTGCATTCTCCGTTCAATGCGCCGACTGACTGTGGCCATTTTGTAGTCTTCAAAATTGACGCCACTGGTTTGAAGCAAGAGTTCAAAAATCATCTCTAAAGCCGAGTCATGATCATCCGGCCTTTCGGCATCGGCCAGCACCCTAGTAGAAACAGATTTTAGACTTGGGTTTTCAGTGTGTGAAATTATGCGTTCTACCAGTTTTTCTGCCGGCAAAATATCGTCTACCAGTCCGGTAGCAATCACACTGTTTGGCATGCCGTTAAACTTAGAGGTTTGAGGCTCTTGGGCCAGTAAAAGTCCCCCCGATTCATTAATTGAATAAGCGCCGCGTGTGCCATCAGACCCGGTGCCAGACAGCACCACGCCGATGGCTTTTTCTTTGCTATTAATGGCCAAAGATTTAAAAAAAATATCAACCGGCAAGGTTAAAACGTGTGGCGTTTTTTGGGTCAGTTCAAAACAATTATTGACCAGTTTCATGAGATGACCAGATGGAATCAGATAGACATTGTTAGGTTTGATTTGCATGCCCTGCTCAACAATATGAATGGGCATTTGGGTGTAGCGAGAGAGTAAATCGCCCATCATGCTTTTATAGTCGGGCGATAGATGTTGAATCACAACAAAGGCTAAGCCGGTGTTTTTAGGGCAACCCGAAAAGAAGTTTTCTAAGGCCTCTAACCCACCCGCAGATGCGCCAACCCCAACGATATAAGGGGTTGAAGCGCGATTTGAGTTCTCTGATTTGTTATTTTTGGGCATGTTATTTTTAGTCATATTAGGTTGGTCACAATTGATATTTTCTAAACTAAAAAAGATGAGTAATTTACTAACAGAGACCTTTGCACAAGACCATGAACACATAAAAACAGCTATAATCCTCTATCTTCAGACTAAAAAATCCGCCCAATAACTAGTTATTATGCGTATTTTTTAGCCCAAATCTAAAGAATTCTATCTTGTTTTTCTTGCGCCCCTGTCTCGTGCAAAGGTCTCTAACAATTAAAATATTTATTTCTAAACCTATCATTTTAATTCTTAATAAGCAATTCATTATATCTCCAGACTTATTTTGAATTAAATAGCCTTAAGGGATAGTTTTTTATACATAAACATAAAGAATTATTTATAGAGACTCCTTTGCATGAGTCGGGGGCTTAAGAAAAGAGTAAAAAAATTCTTTAGATTTAGTCTAAAAATTCGAATAATAAGCAACTATTTAGTGGATACTTTAGGCTGTAAATAGAGAAATATAGCCTTGTTTAAACATTCATAGACTCTAGCAACGGTCTACCTCTATTATCAGCCTAAAAAAGCACTTTACGCCCCCAAAATTGCGGGTAAGTCAATAGCTAAAAAACAAGAAGCTGAAAACCAACAACCTAAAATTTTTATACCCTCCCGGAAATTAATTTTTGAGTAAATGCTTACGCCTCTATTTTGCTTAACACATATTTTTTATTTGTGCTCTTAACCGCAAAGGTCTGATAGAATTTATTGGTTAAAAAAACCAAGAAATTGACAAGCACGAAATTGACAAGATTAGGACTAAGATTACCAGGCCTGGCATGCCCAGTGGCTATTTCTGCATTGTGAGGACAGGGTAAATTAATGATTTGGAATGTTTAAAAGCTTAAACTTAATCAGGCAGAACATTACAAAAATTAAGAAGCTTTTTTCTCACATCCCCGATTCGTGTTTATGCCTTTGGGGTACAACAAACAAATAACTCGGCGAAGAGCCGAGAAAAATCGGGGGAATTTTTACCCTCAAGGGGCATCAAGAACCATTTTTACTCGTGCATACTCTAGTGCAAAGGTCTCTCTTAGATAGAAATTATATTTTACTTAGTTATAATGAATATCAAGTAAACAAAGTCGTTTACGTTCTTCAGATTTTCAATACTGTCTAAATCTTCATAATCAATATTTTAGAGTTAACTCCAGGGATGTTATATGTCTAGTTCTCAACCTCTATCCATTTTATTGGCTCCTGATAGCTTTAAAGGCTCTTTAGATGCGTCACAATTTTGTCAAATAGCGACTCAAGTTATTCACAGCATTGAACCTAATGCAGAAGTCTTTTCTCGCCCAATGTCAGATGGTGGCGAGGGGTTTGTAGAAAGCTTTACTTATGCTGATGCGGGCGAGCCAAAATCGATTTGGGTGGCGGGGCCTTTAGGCAAAAAAGTAAAAGCGAGCTTTGCCTGGCAAGCCGACAGCCTTACCGCAATTATTGAAATGGCTCAGGCATCAGGCATCACCAAAGTCCCACGTGCAGACTTAAACCCACTTAATACTCATACCTATGGAACTGGACAAATCATTGAAGCGGCTATTGAACTAGGGGCTAAAAAAATCATTTTGGGTTTAGGTGGCTCTGCCACTAATGATGGTGGCGCAGGAGCTTTAATGGCGTTGGGCATTCCTCTGCTTGACTCTGAAGACAAACCCATCAATTTAGGTGGTTCCGCTTTAAAAAGTTTATGTAAAATTGGTGAAATCCCGCCGCACTTATTAGACATAGAGTGGGAAATTGCCTGCGATGTCACTAATCCATTATTAGGCGAAGACGGTGCAACTCAGGTATTTGGCCCTCAAAAAGGGGCGAACGAAGCACAACTTGAAATTTTAGAAACGGCCTTAACCAATTATGCAAACGTACTAGAACAGCACACTCAAAAAGCCATACATTTAGAAGAAGGCGCTGGCGCAGCGGGTGGAATGGCTGCAGGCTTTATGGCATTACTGAATGCCAAACTTACCCCAGGCTTTGATGTGATCAACGCTACTTTAAAACTAGATGAACTACTTACTAATAAACAAATTGACTATATTTTTACCGGAGAAGGTCGTTTTGATAGTCAAACACGCTTTGGCAAACTGCCTTTACGTATGGCAGAACTAGGTCACCAACACCAAGTACCTACTATAGGGATTTGTGGCAGCTTAACCTGCTCGGTAGAAGAACTGCCTGAATTTAAAGCTATTTTTAGTATTGTAAATAAAATTATGGATGAACACGAAGCCATGGGCAACGCTCCTTATTTATTACAACAAACTTTATTATCAGTAGTACCCCTTCTTACCAAACTTTCTAAGTAAGACTTACCAGGCCTGGTAAGTCTTAATAAGGTTGATGAAATATCAACAAAATTAAGCTTAATTCATCTTTATGTTATACAAACGTAACATTGTAGTAACACCTGCCATTTAATATTTTTATAAACATTTACAAGTGAATATTATTGGGCATAAAAGATGACAACCTCTACAAATGATTTACCTTTCGAAAACCAAACCGCTGATAACAAGAAAAACAAAAAAACCAGTAAACTTCTCGACTCAGCCGTAAACAATACTTCAATATTTTCTCGAAAAGGTTTTTTAGACCGTCTATTTACTGCCTGGTTTAATCGCTTAGTCTACCCTCAAATTTGGGAAGACCCTGAAGTGGATATTAAAGCCCTAAAAATTAACTCAAATTCACGTATCTTCACTATCTCTTCCGGTGGTTGCAATGTACTTAACTACTTAACTGAAGAACCAGAAAACATTGAAGTCGTTGATTTAAACGAAGCTCATATTGCACTAATCAAACTTAAGCTGGTTGCAATTGAACACCTACCAAGTTATGAATCATTTTTTGACTTTTTTGGACGTGCCGATTTGGTAAAAAACCTTGATCGTTACGAGGCGTACATTAAACCTAATTTAGATGCTGAAACACTCGCTTATTGGGAATCAAGAGAACGCCCTTGGAGCTCTAAACGTATTACTTATTTTACAAATGGTTTTTATAAACACGGTTTGTTAGGGCATTTTATTGGTCTTATTCATTGGACAGGTAAACGTTTTGGATATGATATCTCTAAAGTAATGCAAGCCCGCACTTTAGAAGAACAGCAACAACTATTTGACCAACATGTTGCCCCTATTTTTGACACAAAATTACTTAAATTTTTGTGTAATCGTTCAATGGTGTTATACAGCCTGGGCATCCCTCCTTCTCAGTTTGATGAGATGGATCGCGACTCCAAAGAAGCTCAAATTGGCATGCACACTTTACTTAAAGAACGCGCTAGACAATTAGCCTGTGATTTTCCATTAGAAGACAACTACTTTGCTTGGCAAGCCTTTAACCGTAGCTACGACACCCAAAACCGTAAAGCTTTACCACGCTACCTAAAAAATAATAATTTTGAGCATTTAACTAATAACGTTGATCATGTCAATGTACACCATATGTCAATGACCCAGCGCCTTAAAGATCTTCCAGATAATAGCCTAAATGCCTACCTATTCTTAGATGCTCAGGATTGGATGGACGACAAACAACTCACTGAGCTTTGGCAAGAAGTGAACCGTACTGCAATGGATAATGCCCGTGTTGTATTTCGTACGGCTGGCGATACATCGCCTTTAGAAGAAAAATTACCAAAATCTATTTTAGGCGAATGGCAAACCAATGTAGCAGACAATATTAACTTCACTAAACAAGATCGTTCAGGTATTTATGGCGGGGTTCATCTTTATATTCGTAAAACAGAAACTACTGCAAATCCAAATTCTGAAGACCTTAAAACCGAACAAGAAGCCGTATAATTATGGACTTAACTCATCCGTCCATTGCTTACGTTGAAATATTAAAACAACTTGGTATAAAACAAGCCATTCACAATGTGCAAACTAATCTAGATGTTCTGGTTGTAGACGGTGAACCCGTGCCCACAACACTTAACAACCAAGAGTTTGACAACAGTTATGTGTGTTCACCTTACACGGCTTATATTTCTTATGCCGAAGATGAGTTACAACTTATTCAATCTCACTCGCAGCGTAGACTGTTTTGGGTTGCTATTCGCATTGCAGAAAAACTATTAAAACTGGCTAAAATCAACCAAACCTTATCCATCAATAATTGGTTAGTCTCTACTAATTTACCACCCAAATGGTCACCAGAATCCATCCCAGAACTTATCAATAAACTTATCCATAGCTATCCAACACATAGCTTCAATATCCGCTCTTTAAACTTGCATACCAATGCACAACTCATGCAAGCTTTGCAGGATAATGACTGGTTGTTAATTCCAGCAAGACAAGTTTATTTATTTGATAATATCGATAGACAATGGTGGAAACGAAGTCACACCAAACGTGATCAGAGTTTTCTGAAAAAAACCCATTTAACACAGATTGAACCTAGTGAGCATGTAAAATCTGATTTTACCGATATAGCTGAGTGTTTTAACATGCTGTTTATTGAAAAGCATTCACACTTCAACCCACAATTTAGTGCAGATTATCTATATGAAATGCACAAAATGGGCTTTATGCAGTTTTATAGTTTTAGAAATCCAGAAGACCAAAAAATCATAGCCTCCATTGCCCTATTTACTCAACAGGAAATCATTACCACGCCCATTGTGGGTTACGATACGACTCAACCTAAAGAGCTAGGTCTTTACCGTTTATTAATGGCCGTTTTATTAAAAGAGACCTATGAATCAGGCAAAATGATGAACCTAAGCTCTGGGGCAGGAAGTTTTAAACGCGTACGCGGTGGTAAACCCATTATTGAATATACCGCTTTTTACACACAGCACCTCTCTCCTGGCCGAAAGTTAATCATGCAAGGGTTTGCAAAACTCCTCAATAAGTTTGGCCCTAAGGTGCTTGAAGATAATCAGATATAAAACGGAGACAGTCTAAAAACATCAAATGCAGACTATCTAGTCTATGTAGCTTATATAGACTAATCGATTTATATAGAATAATCGATGAGCATAAATATAAAAATGAGTAACTTACCAGGCCTGGTAAGTTACTTTAAGAACAAGTTTAATTGTTTTCGTGACCCACTTCTATCCAACGCAATAACTTAATTTCACCTTCCAAGGTTTCTACAATTGCAGTACAAGACTCTACCCAGTCGCCGCAATTTAAGTATTGGATATCATCAATCATGCTAATTTCAGGGTGATGGATATGCCCGCAAATCACGCCTTGATAACCTTCTTTTTTACAATCATTAACGACCGCTTCTTCATAAGCCGAGATAAACGACACCGCCCCTTTAACTCGTTGCTTAACATAAGAAGACAGCGACCAATATCCCATCCCAAATTTACGACGCAACTGATTAAAATAGCGATTTAATACCACTAAAGTTTCATAACCCCAGTCACCAATAATCGCTAACCATTTATGCGTTTGTACAACACTATCGTATTTATCGCCATGAACCACTAAAAATTTGTCACCATTTGCGGCGCTAAACACGGTTTCATCACACAGCTTAATGTTGCCAAAATCTATCCCCGAATAACGACGTAAAAAATCATCGTGATTACCCGTAACATAAATAACGTCTGTATCACGTTTTGACATGGTTAAGATACGTCTAATGACATTAGTATGAGATTGCGGCCAATAGATACGTTTTTTTAAACGCCAACCATCAATAATATCACCCACTAAATAGAGCTGTTGGCAATGATTGTACTTTAAGAAATCCGCTAGAAATTCGGCTTTTGCCCCCTTGCTTCCAAGGTGAGTATCTGAAATAAAAATGGTTCTATATTGCTGTTTTTCATGGTTGTTTTCTGCCAAAATAAAGTCATCGTCAGCAATTGACGTCATCCAATCTGGAAAATGAATTTGTGACTCTATTTGACTGCTTAAATTCGGGGAGTGCTTATTCATATTACAATCTCTAAAAGTAGGGTTTCTAATACCAGTCTAAAAACCTATTTTGACAATAATATTACCGTTACATGAACAAAACCCCCACACAATTTAATCCAGCTATCATCTATTTTTAACATAATGCATATAAAGTTAAAACATGAACTCTAATGCCACTCAATCATCTATTCAAAATGTAGATAATCAAACTCTGCAATCGCTTAATGAGCCCGTTAATCAACAGCCCATTAAACGTCTAACACTGGTAACGGACGCTTGGTTTCCGCAAATTAATGGCGTAGTGACAACTCTAAGCAATTTGGTTTTAGAACTCACTCATCAGGGTATTGAAGTTGATATTATTCAACCCTCAGAATACAAAAGTTTTCCGCTACCGACTTATCACGAAATACGCTGTGTCTGGCGACCTAAAGATTTAGAAAACCGAATACTTAACTTTAAACCAGATGCGATTCATATCGCCACCGAAGGTTCCCTTGGTTGGTTTGCAAGACGTATCGCAATCAAAAACAAGCTCCCTTTCACCAGTGGTTATCACACTCGCTACCCAGAATATATAAGAGCTCGACTGCCTATTCCTATGGTGGCAATATATTCGTTATTACGGTTTTTTCATGCTCCCGCTCAAAAAACTCTAGTACCCGGCCAATCAATCTTGCAAGACCTTGAAGCCAAAGGGTTTAAAAATTTAGCCTTAATGACACGTGGCGTCAATATAGACGTATTTAACCCCCAACAAAAACAGGATATGAATTATAAAAAGCCCATCATGCTCTATGTTGGGCGTATTGCCCCAGAAAAAAACATTGAGGCGTTTTTAAAAATTGATATACCAGGCAGCAAAATCATTATTGGCGAAGGCCCTGATTTAGAGCATTTAAAGGCGACCTACCCTCATTGCCATTTTTTAGGCGCCAAAAAAGGCAATGAATTAGCTCAATTTTATGCCTCTGCAGATGTTTTTGTTTTTCCATCCAAAACAGATACTTTTGGAGTAGTGAATATTGAAGCGATTGCTTGTGGAACGCCTGTAGCCGCCTACCCTGTTACCGGCCCAAAAGATATTATTACTGAGGGTTTAAATGGCTCAACCCATAACAATTTACAAACCGCTATTCAACAAGCGCTGATTTTGCCTAAAGAAAATATCCACTTAAGTATTCCACAATTTAATTGGCCGCATGCGGCGCAACAGTATTTACAAAATCTCAGCCCTATTGATTGGAACTCAAATAGTAAAAACAAATCCAATCCAAATTAAAATTAAAAAAAACCGTGCAAAGGTCTCTAATAGATTGATTTCTCAATTATCTGCTTTCATAAACGGTACAATACCCCTCATTATTTTTTAACATAAAGCCCTTTCTTATGAGTAATGCACAACTGATTTTGTTAGATAAACGTAACCAACCTCTTAAAGACTATCTTGTTGCGGTTGCCGCCTCCGATGGCTTAAACATTAAAGGGGTTGAAGTGATGGCCTCACCAGCAAAAGGGCAAAAATCATTACTCAATGCCAGCATTTATATTCCTCCTTTAGAAAAGCTAGACTACAACCCTAAAAAATTAGCGGAAGAGTCAATGTCTAAACTTATTATTGGTGAAGAAATCATTAATATTGAGCAGTTTATTGAACGCTGTTCTGAAGATGAAACCGTACGTGCAGCTTTAACAAAGTCGGTGACTCGTTTTGCTAAAAAACTGACTGAACTCATCAAAGAATTTTGTGATTCTGAGGTTATTCCGCTTATTCAAGAAAAACGTAATGATGCGCTATTTAAATTAAAAGAGCATGCTAAAACCTTAAAGGGTAAAAATGTCGTCTGCATTGATATAGAAGCCACTAATGTTTGTACTGATCCGGAAGCCGATATTATTCAATTATCCGCTTGTGATATTCATGGTAAAGAACTCTTTAACCAGTTAATTAATCCTGGATATGATATTCCTGAAAACGAAAAACATAATATCACCACCGAAATGGTTCAAGGCCAACCCACTCTTGGGCAGGCCTGGGATAATATTCACGACACTTTACTTAAAGCAGATATCGTTTTAGCCTACAGCACCGAAAGTGACTTTATGTACTTAGAAAAAAGTGCCGAAAAGAAAATGCTGACATTTGATTTAGACTATAACACCTGGTTAGATGCAGCAGAATTAAGTAAAGACCTAATTGGAGCCATGCGCTGGCACAGTGAAAACATGTACTGGTTCTTTAAAACCCCCAAACTCACCCATGCCTATGAAGTGGTATTAGGTAAAGAATTCCCTGGTGATGCGCATGATGCCTTAGCCGATGCTCGAGCAACCGTAGAACTTTTTAATGCGATGCTCGAAAAAGGCGCTCAGTCTAAGATAGAAGAAAAGAAACCTAAAAAGAAAGAAGCTCCCATTACCAACAACCCATTTGCCGCGTTGGCTCAGCTTAAATAAAGGCAAAGAATATGTGCGATAAACATTCAGAAACCACTTTTAAACAACTTGAAAAAGCTCAGCAAGGTGAAGAGTTTGATTGGGACGCGTTAAAATCACAAATTAAATTTGATCAAGATGGTTTAATTCCAGCAATTGCTCAGCAGTTTGATAGCAAAGAAGTTTTAATGATGGCTTGGATGAATGCAAAATCTCTGCAAGAAACCCTTGAGACCGGACGCGTTTGCTATTGGTCTCGCTCACGTCAAAATTATTGGCGCAAGGGTGAAGAGTCTGGACAAATTCAAGTATTAAAATCATTAAGTTTTGACTGTGATGGCGATACGATTTTACTGCAAGTAGATCAAACTGGCCCAGCTTGTCACTCTGGTCGTAGAAGCTGTTTTTATACTGAAATACATAATAATAAAGCGGTAATCACTACAAACCCAATCATTAAGCCCGAAGATTTATATAAAAACCTTTGAACGAGACGGCTGCAAAAAAAATGGTTAAAATGTAAAAGCTTAGATTTAATCAGACAGTGAAGTGATTGAGAAGCCTTTTAAAATATTACGCCTTTGCCTTAAATTTTGTCACTCAGGCTTCCCGTTACTTTTTGCAATTTGGCAAAAAGTAACCAAAAAACAAACCCCACTCCATAAATGAGCAAGTTCTAAGCTTGTGAACTGAAAACGCTGAACTCGCTACGCTCAAACAGCAGCGTTTTTTTACCGTTCACTACGCTAAGAACTTTGCACCATTTATTACAAGGGGACTTAAGGCGTTTGTCCAAGCTTCAATTTTAAGCATCAAAAAAGTGGAAAATAACTCAAATCTAATAATGATTTTTTATCAAGTTAGGTTAGTAATTAACTGGTGTCTTGTCTGATTAAGTTTAATTTTTTACAGTTAAAAACCGCCGGAATATTTCGTGGGAAAAATTAAACCGTCAGTCTGTATTCAGTAATAAGGGCTTCAATAGGAATATTCAGGCCTGAATGCAGCTTACGAATCATTTGAAGCGACAGCCTTCTTTTTCGGTTTAAAACTTCACTTACTCGGCTTCTTTGCCCCAGATATGGAACTAGGTCTGCATCCGTCATACCCTGTTGCTCCATACGAAACTTAATGGCTTCAATTGGATCAGGCGTTTCAATTGGGAAATGCACTTCTTCATAGGCATGAATCAATTCAACTAGCACTTCAAGTTCATCACCTTCTGGAGTATTGTGCTCTGCATCAAATAAAGCATCAATTCGGTTTAATGCATTTTGATGATCTTGATTGGTTCGGATAGGTTTAATATGCATTTCTCACTCTCCTTAAATAGTGCTTACATCAATCGCATCATATTCTTTGTGAGTTCCAACAAAACGAATATAGCACATTGAAAACTTATAATTAACAGCAACGACAAGCCGATATTTATTGCCATGAATGTTAAAAACAACTCTATTATTTCCAACAAAACTAGCGCTTCGATATTTTCTTTTAATATCTTGAGGTATTTGCCAATTCGCGTGTTTAGCCTCATCAAACCAAGACTTTAATGCTTGTTCAGAATCCAAATATTTAGGATTTTCCCAAAAACTTCGAAGTGTTGCACGTGAAATAATTCTCATATTTCCCATTATGGGAATTTTTTAATCGTTGTCAAGGCTATACTCGCACTATTCAGAATATCCATACAAAAATAAGAGCTTACCCACAAACTATTAATGACCAAAGTATTTACCAGGCCTGGTCAGTTGTTTTTTTCAAATAAATGTAAAATACATTTCAAATAAATAGAGTCATTGAACTTCAACTAATTTAATGACTATCAAAACTCTCAAGTGTATTCATATTTTTAAATGCATGCGGGCAACAGTCTGCAAAATTTGCTTGAGTAAATGCATTTTCTTTTACCCACCGATGCACGCTCAAATGTCCCATATCAATGGCTTTGCCGAGTGATAGCATCATAGAACGATGCATCATTAAATACAGCGGTTGCAAACGTTCTCCATCATTCACCGCTACGATAGGATTAGGTTGTTTTTGATAAGCCGAAATAAGCCTTTCAACAAAATCATTGGGAATATTAGGATTATCACACGGCACAAACACAGCCCAATCATGTTCTATATATTTCCAAGCTGCGTGCATACCCGCTAAAGGCCCAAGAAACCCTTCATAATCATCTGAAAACAACTGCTTAGAATAGGGCTGATATCGTTCTAACTCTGCGTTGGCATTAATCCAAAGGGATGTTACTTGATTTTGTAATATCGCCATAATCGGCTTAAGAATAGGTTCACCTTTGTATGGCAACAGGGCTTTTTGTTGATAACCTACCCGGCTACCTAATCCTCCAGCAATAATAACTCCAGAGAGGTCATTAACATTAAGTTTTTTTGTTGCTACAAACGCTGTTAAACGATTACCTTCTTTGCTCATTGCGCCCACTTTATTAAAGTTGCATCAAACTGCTCTCTATTAATCGGTTTGGCTAAAAAATCATTCATTCCAACTTGAAAACATCGGCTTCGATCATCAGTCAACACATTAGCCGTAAGCGCAATAATGGGAACTGATGATTGCTGATAACTCAGCGCCTCTTCTTTACGAATGATTTTAGTGGCATCAAAGCCATCCATAACAGGCATTTGGCAATCCATTAATATTAATTGATATTTACCCTCACCTAAACGCCAAAAATCCACCCCTTTCAGACCATTTTCAGCAATATCAACTTTTGCTCCTAAGCGTTTTACAAAAGCCTTGATAACATTTTGGTTAATTGTATTATCTTCAATTAATAAGACATTTATGCCTGTTAGCGGCAGAGAATCCATATCTTCTTGAATGACAGTGTCTTCATGTGAGATTAATGCATTAGATGCGGTAAATTTTGCCTTTTCTTCTGAGGCAGGTATCTCTAATGGCAACCTAACCTGAAAAGTACTGCCTTTATTTATCTCTGACAAAACAACAATATGACCATTCATCAAATCCACTAACTGCTTACAAATCGCTAAACCTAAACCGGTACCGCCAAACTTTCTTGAAGTTGATTCATCGGCCTGAGTGAAAGAATCAAATAGTCTATTTAAATGTTCTTTAGCTATACCGATACCACTATCTTCAACTTCAATTAACAACCCCTGCACCGGATAATTGTCATCTTCATCTGCCCCTGCATCTACACCTGTATCTGCATCTGCTTTTGCAGGAGTGACTTTAATTTGAACATGGCCTTGTTCGGTAAATTTAATGGCATTGCCCACTAAATTAAAAAGCAATTGTTGTATACGTAATACATCACCCATAAAGGTTTCGTGTAATTCATCGCTGTAATGTAACGTTAAGGCTAAGCCTTTTTCTTCAGCCATTGGCGACAAGAGATGAAGCGTCTCCTCTGCAGCCTGTTTTAAATTAAATTTAACATGGCTTAACACCACCTTGCCTTCATCTAATTTGGCAAAATCTAACACTTCATTAATGATATTGAGCAAAACATCGCCGCTTTGCTTAATCGCTTGCAAATATTCTTCTTGAATTGGAGTTAATGGCGTATCAAAAAGCAGGTCTGCCATACCTAAAACACCATTCATTGGCGTTCTAATTTCATGACTAATCGTCGCCACAAAACGACTACGAGCTTTCGCTAAATCCTCAGCTTCCTCTTTGGCAAGACTTAACTGCTTTTGAGCTTGTTGCTGCAGGGTGACATTACGAACCACCTGCACTAATAAGGGCTTAGCATTGAGCTCTATACTATTTAAACTAATTTCAACGGCAACTAAAGCTCCATTGGCACTTTTTAGATACAATTTATCCATCTCCGAGACGGCATTAGTGTTTAACGATAACGCCTCAATAAAAGCCTGTTTTAAACTTTCATAATGGGCTAAGCTTTCAGTATCTAACCAATCCCTAAACACGGCATTAACCAATTGTGTTTTATTGCAACCTAATAAACTCTCAGCTGCGCGGTTTGTATTTAGTATTTTACCGTTTAAATCTAAAACAAAAATTGCCTCAGGAACCGATTGAATAAGATCTGTCGCATTTTTTTCGGCTGTTTTTTGAGCATGAACCGAGGTGATATAACCACGAATACTGTCTGGTTGACCCGACGAGTTATAAAGAATATGACTCAGATCGTAAATCCATTTAAAGCCTTTATTATTGGCTTTTCTAATTCGGTAAACCATCTCAACACTAGGCAGTTGATTTTTATAAGCATTAATTAACGTCTGGCGAACCATTATCGCGTCTTCAGGAAAAATCCAATCTAAATAGGGTTTATTGATTAATGCCTTACTCGTTTTAGCAAACAACAATTCAGCATTAGGTGAGGCATATAAGACCAACATTTTTTGATCTATCTGCTTCTCTAATAATACTGTAGGCCCAGCATTAAACATCTCATCATGCACCGCATCTTGACGAATCTTTTCTTTTTCCTGCTGTAACGTTCTCACTAAAAAAACCACAATGGCAACAACAACAAAGAAAGCCATAAATAAAGCAAGAGCAATTAAAACAATATGCTGAACATATTTTTGATGCTCACTAGCATTTATTAAAGCTCTAACTTGCCAACCTATATTTGCAACTGGAACAATCGCAAGTACATCTTTACCATCATCTGTTTTTAACATTTGGTTAATGAATTTAAAATGTGTATTACCCTCATCAGTCTGCACTCTATTTTTACCTAGCAAAATATTGTTAAGAGGAGCTTGTTGAGCAATCACCAAATCATACTCTTTGAAGTTTGGACTATTAATAAAAGGCTCTAAAGGCTTAAAAGAAAGTTTTACCCAAAAACCGGCTATTTCATCCCCAACGATAATTTGTTGAAAGATATCAAAGTGATTTAGACCACTTTGAAAATGATGGGAACGTACATTAGAGACTGACGGCACTCCTGCATTCATTGTAAATTTAATTAAGTCGCGGCATTTTTTTCCTATACCATCATTATGACTGGCAACAATCACGTCCCCTTTTTGATTAACAATGGCAAATTCTGTATTTTTTGGAAAAAGGGAATCAACATCATCGCTAATTTCGGCCAAGTCGTAAGGGTAACCGCCCCCTTTAGAGAGTTGTAAAATACGGTCTTGATGATGTGAAACAATCGATTTAACTAACAGCTGATGCTTTTCAACATAATCACCAACATAAGAGGCTAATCCATTAGCAGAAAGTTGGGCTGCCTGAGTTACTCTAGATTCATTTTGTAAGACGATGTAATAGACCAACGCAATGACTAAAACCGCTGCGCTCAGCATGCTTAACCAAAAGGTTAATGGCAAATTAAAAATAGCCATACGTGCTTTTTTTGACAGTAATGATTGTTGACGAAATTTAGTCATAGTTATGGTTTAGTTATGATTTAGTTATTGTGAATCAAAATTATGTTTAATTATCATTAATCAACTATATTCATAAGTTATGATTAATTGCATAAAAATGGATAAAAACCATTTTAACCGCAATAAATTTGCTTGCCTATAGGGTTTAACTTTTATCATAAAATAAAATAAAACCTTAACATTGGTAAGTATATTGCTAGATTCAAATTAATATTAAAATGTAATGTAAATAAACATATCGATTAGAACGACTTTTTATTAAAGAGTTTTAAGAAGAAAGTCGCTGAATGGAGCCACATAAATGCGCAATAATCAGCCTATAACTAATGAAGAATTTGTCATACCTGAAGGCATGACCTTAGTTTCTAAAACCGATTTAAACGGAACTATTCTTGAATGTAATGATGCATTTGAGATTTCGAGTGGGTTTAGCCGAGAAGAGTTGATTGGTCAACCTCACAATATAGTTCGTCATCCCGATGTTCCTGAAGCGGTTTTTGAGGATATGTGGAACGCTTTAAATGCGGGTTTTCCTTGGACTCAAGTTGTTAAGAACCGTAGAAAAGATGGCGGTTTTTATTGGGTAAGAGCAGATGCAACGCCATTATATACCAATAACAAGATTACAGGTTTCATGTCGGTTCGCTCTCGGGTTGAGCGTGATGAAATTAGTGCCGCCGAAGAAGCCTATAAAGCCATTAAACAGGGTCGTGCTAAAATGAAAAATGGCCGGGTTACTAGAGGCCTAGATTTTCTACCCATTAGCAATAGTTTCTTTAGACTCAATCCCCCGTTACAAATTACCATTTTAGTTGCGTTTTTGTACCTAATCCCTTACATCGTTTATGCTGATATGACAGGTCATTCTTTACTCGAAATGGTTTTAGTGGGCACACTCGGCTTAGTTCCACCTTATTTATTTGGGATGGTTCAATTAAGATCAGGTCGAACTATGCGCAGAATCATGAGGGGGATTGCCAGTAATGAACCTTACCAAGACCAATGGTTTGACCCAACGACTTTTAATGGCAAAATGACTGCAACCATTAAATCTGCGGCTTTAGCGGCAAGAGAGCGGCAAGAAGAGACAGAGTCTCAGTTAGATGAAGCAAACCGTTTAAAACTGGCTTTGGATGAAATTAATTCTAATGTCATGATTGCCGATCAAAACCTCAATATCGTCTACATGAATAAATCAATGATCACATTCTTTGAGGAGCGTGAAAGCCGATTAAAAACTGCACTGCCCAACCTAAAAACCGATGAGATTATTGGATCTAATATTGATATTTTTCATAAAAACCCCGCTCACAACCGAGCAATGCTCCAAAAAATTACAGAACCTACCTTAGCGCAAATTATTGTTGCTGGCTATCACCTTGACCTAAACGTTGTACCCGTAACTAACCGCGCAGGCATTAAAACCTCGACGATTGTTGAATGGCAAGACAAAACCTCAGAAGTTCAACTCCTTGAGGATGTTCAATCAGCCATAAACAGTGCCAAAGCGGGACTATTAAGCGAAAGAATAGACATTTCAAAAACCGACGGTATTGCACGACAGTTAAGCGAATCGCTTAATGATTTAATAGAAAACATTGAAAAACCGATAAATGCCACTGTCGGTATTGCCATGGCAATTTCAGAAGGTAAGTTAAATGACCATGTAGAAGGTCAATATCTTGGACGTTTTGCAGTAGTGCAAGACAGCCTTAATGTGGCGGTAGATAACTTAAGTGCGATGATGTCGCAAACAAAATTAGCTATTGAAAACGTACAAGATGGCTCATCACAAATCTTTCAAGGCAGCGTAGACCTAAACAACAGAACCCAAGACCAAGCCGCCTCTTTAGAACAAACCGCTTCTAGCATGGAACAAATTACTGCTGCCGTTAAACAAAATGCAGACAATGCACGTGATGCATCTGATCTTACCCAGAGTAGCGCACAATTGGCTCAATCGGGCGTGACCGTAATGGATAACGCCATTGTTGCCATGGAAGAGATTAACGATTCTAGCCGTAAAATTAATGACATTATTAGTCTAATCGACAGTATTGCCTTTCAAACCAACCTACTTGCGCTTAATGCCGCGGTTGAAGCGGCAAGAGCTGGCGAGCATGGTCGAGGCTTTGCCGTAGTTGCCGGTGAGGTAAGAACCTTGGCACAAAAATCAGCGGATGCTGCTAAAGATATTCGAGTATTAATTGAAGACACGGTTAAAAAAGTGTCTGAAGGAACACATCATGTTAAAGATTCGGGAGAGTCTTTACACAATATTGTGGAATCGATTAACAACGTAAATCAAATTATTGAAGAGATGGCAAACTCGAGTTCAGAACAAAGTGAAGGGGTTGGACTCATAAACCAATCCATTACTCAAATTGATACGGCCGTACAACAAAATGCCGCCTTAGTTGAAGAAACGGCAGCAACTGCCGAAGAACTTGGGCAAATGTCTAATTTAATGACATCCAATATAGATATGTTTACGCTTAACCCCGCGGTTGCCACAACAAACCTTGCTTCTGGTGATGATAGTTTTGACTTTACCAAAGCTCGAAGCGGACATAGACAATGGCGTGTTAAAGTCAGAGCTTATATCAATGATTTTGATGTTAATTTTGACCGATCAACCGCAAGCGATGGAAGTAAATGTGCGTTAGGTTCATGGATTTATGGCGCTGGTAATCAATACGCAAGCTTAAGCTCTTTTAACAACTTAGAACGCAACCATGCAGATTTGCATAGTTTTATTGGGGAAATCCTACAATTAAAAGACATTGGTGACATTGAAACCGCAAACAACAAAATGTCTGAACTAGAGGCGAAGAGCACTAAAGTCATTGAATTAATTACGGCTTTAGAAACTGAAATTGCCCATGGTGGCGGCTACATTCCGCAAGAAAAACCAAAAACGATAACTCACACTCAAGCACAACCAAAGTTAATTGCACCAAGCAACTCAACCCCCGTGCAAAGTGAAATTAAAACCCCAACACTTCAAGCGCCTACCAATCAAGAAGATGAATGGTCTGAGTTTTAACTTTAACGCCTAGCCAAGCCTATACTAGCCTATCTAGGATTAAGGTCAAAGGTTAACGTAAAAGACTAATAACCAAAAAAAACACCGCTCAGGCTTTATACCTTGGCGGTGTTTTTTTATTTATCAATCACTAAAAACCATCAAACTGCCACTAGAATCTCTCGCAATACCATTGTTGCAAAACTCCCGGCTGGCAAAGTAAATTTAAGCCTTAAATTAAGCGTCGTCATGTTGGGTTGCATTCCAGGGGATTGCATTCCAGGGGATTGCATTTCAGGGGATTGAATTTCATTGAGTAAACTTTCATCCGTTAACACCGATTGAGATGGTTCTATTAACTCAAACGCCCATTCAAGATCAGGTACACCTAGAACTAAAGAACGCCTATCTTGCTTTACTCTATTGTTAGCTAAGGCATCACACCAGGCCTGGTAACTCTGCACAATTTGACTTTCTAATGCCAAAGCATCCGCTTTTGTTGGCAGCTCTCCATCACCAAAAAGCCCACCTGTTGGACTTAAATAGCCCTCAGTCACTCGTTGCTGTAAATCAGCTAAAACTTCGGTTCCGTCAGCTGCAAACCATTTGTCTGAACCTGTTAGTTGCAGAATATCCCCAGGTAGTACTTTATTCCAGTTTTGCTGTTGTACTCTTTGGCTTAATAAATCGTTAAACATCCAAGAACGCAGTGCCGAAATATATAAACTTTGTTGGTTATGGTTACCTCGGCTTCGCCCCCGGTAATTTTTACCACGCTTTTTAGATGCATGGCGAGAGTCACTTGCCAGTAACTTTTCACCCTCTCTTAAATTATTGGCATTATTACCAAAACGTTGCTCGCCAAAATAATTAGGAACGCCCTGCTCTAATACTTTCTGTAAACGTTTTTCTAATTGTTGCTTACTGTTTTCAACATTATCAAATCCAGTTTCAGTTGGGGAGGTTAAAGGCTTAATATCTCTAATCAATAATTCAAAGGTATTTCCTGCCAAGCCACCACGTTGTAACTTACGGTTATGGCGTACCATTTTTAAAATTTTTACACCATCAACCTTTAAATCTTCTGGATTCGGGTTAGGTTTGCCGGGTAATTGAATACTAAACCACTGCTGGGTCACGGCCTGGCGGTCTTTTTGCCCTGCAAATCCAACATTGGCTTTAGCCGTACCAGCCCAACTTGCTAACATACCGGCTACCCAATCCGTGTTTTGCCCAATTTTTTCTACCCAACACCAAAGATGTTCACCTTCACCGCTAAATTCATAATCAATCTGTTCTGTGACCTTAAAATCTTGTGGAATAGATTTAAGTAACCCCTGAAATGAAGGCTGTCCATTCACATAAGCAAAGCAAGAAAAATTGGGTAAGGTTTCGGCAATAGAGGGTGGTAACATAAAAATCTCAAAATAAAAAAGCCTGGTATTAACCAGGCCTGGTAGTTTAGTTTTTAACAATTTTAAATGGGTATATGTATTTTATGATTGATTAAATAAATCTTTAACCACGAAGACACGAAAGCACGAAGATTTTTAATATTTAATACCAGCTTATAGGCATAACTTAAGATCGTTAAGCTATGATTTTCTAAGCGCTTTTATTTATTTTTTATCTTCGTGCCTCTGTGTCTTCGTGGTTAATTTTTACAATACTGGATAATCATTCACAAACTGGCAATTACAAACCAGCAATCACAAACCGGTAAAAATCTTTTCCGCAATCGGTAACTCTTTACCTTCAGGCTTTTCATTGTAAATTTGTACTAGAACCTGTTTGATATTGCCGGGTAAGACATAATCTTTAATCAATTGACGAGCATCCACCGGCGAATCTTTATGAATGTACAAATAAACATTACGTAAATGGCATTTGTTGTCTGGATCAGAAGCCAGCGGGCGTAAAGTTCCAAACCCGGTAATTTTTACGTTCTCTTTGGTGATAATGGCAATTTTATGATAGTAGTTTGAAGTTAAAGGCTTATCAAAACAGATTTGCAACACTCTATCAAAGTTGCCCGACCCTTTATCCAAACCACTGACGACTTTAGCCGAGGTAATTTTAACCGGATCTTTACTGCAACCAACTAAGGTGAGCAAACTAATTAATATTGCCCCTAAGATTGGAAATTTAAACCATGAATTTTGCATAACCACCTCACCTTTAAACGTTTTAATATTTAGAGACTTTTGCACAAATCGGTACAAAAGCACAAACTTCAAATAAATCATAACAGATTGAGATATTTTGCACCTTGCCCGTTTTATACACTTGGAGGCAAAGCACTTATTTAGGCGTTTACCTGTTGAATACCTGCAACTTGCCAATTACCTTCGTCACTCGCTAAACGACGAATATGCCAAATTTCATTAAAAGCGTGAGCCCCTTTAACCGCATCTTCTTGAATAAAGCCGGTAAAACGGACACTAACAACAAAGAACTCACCATCAACCGCCATCGTAGCAATTTCAGCATCTAAGGTATCAACAACCGTTTGGTTATCTCCGGCTTGTACCCCTCTTAATTCTTTTTGTAATTCACTAAATAATTCTGCTGTGCAGTAAGATTCAATCTCACTTAAATCAACATTATCCCAAGCCTTTTGCAGAGTAACAAAATGAGATTTAGCGCCCTCAACAAACCCTTGCTCATCAAACCATGCAGGAATTTCATTTAAAAACTGGGCATTGTGACTGGTGCCCTGCCCAATGCCATCTTCTAAATCAGCGCCAAGAATTGAACCTGTATTAGATGACGCACTCTCCATTGCAGAGTTGTCATTGGCCTGACGAAATGCATTTTGCTGATGATTTAATGAATCTTGATTTGTTCTATATTGATTAGCCGTTTGTTGGTCAGAAGTTTGTTGGTCAGTATTTTCGGTATAGCCACTTTGATACGCTTGTTGCGAATGGCTTTGTGCCTTTCGTGCAAACAACTTAAATAATACAAAGGCAATCAGAGCAAAGAGTAAAATGTCAAAAAATTGCAGGCCTTCAAAGCCGTCACCAAATAGCATTGCCGCCAACAAACCGCCCGCAGCTAAACCCGCTAAAGGCCCCAACCACTTTGATGCACCAGAAGCTGGACGCCCAGCCGCACCCGTTTTAGATGGCGCAGATTTAGGAGCCGCTTTGGGTGCGTTGTTATATTGCTTTGGCGCGACTTGTTTGTTGTAACCAAAACTTTTACCCATTCCAAAGCGTTTAGCCTCAGCAACTTGCGTTACCGACATAAGGGTAAAGAACAGACTCAGCATAATTACCGAAACAGACTTAAATTTAATTAAGGATTTCATTTATAAACTCCTAGCGTTTATTTTTGGTTTATTTTTATGTTTACAGTTTTTAATTTAGTTGTAATTGAACAGGTATTATAAAAGTCTCTAAGATTGTTTTACACAACGAGAAATAGTGTAATCTTTTCCTTGCTTCACTTTCTCGTAATTACCAAAAACTTCCATAAAATTCCGTTTCATATATTGTCTTAGACCGTTAATGGTGACCACTACAAATTGCCCACCTGGTGCAAGTTGGTCGTGTACATCATTTAATAGAATACTTAGCATCTCTTTACCCACTTTAGCAGGAATATTAGAGACCACCGTGGTAAATTGAATATCTTTAGGCACCGCACTTAAGCCGTTAGATAGATACGCTTTGGCATTTGGTAAACGGTTAATACCGGCATTAGTATTGGCATAATCAACCGCTACAAAATCTTTATCCACCATATGCACTTGTCCTTTAGGTGCATTCGCCGCAATGGCTAAACCAATTGGCCCATAACCACAACCAATATCTAAAGCGATTTCATCTTCTTTAATGTCAAGGTACTTTAAAAAAAGGTCTGTTCCTGAATCTATTTCGCGCGGGCTAAAAATTCCCCAGGTTGTCGCAAAGGTTAATTCTTTACCGGCCAAATTCGCTTGTATATGTAAATCTTGTTTTAATTCTTCAATGGTTGCCACGGTATTTCCTAATAATGTTCTAAATCTAGTGCGTTTTGAATTATCATATTGTACCTTTTCTCAAACACTGAATTTAAAAACCGTAAGTAGTCCATTACCTCATGCACAGTTTAAATGAAAGACAACGCCAAGCTGTAAAGCACATTGATACCCCTGCACTGGTTCTTGCTGGAGCAGGCTCGGGTAAAACTCGTGTTATTACCGAGAAAATCGCTTACTTAATTCGTCAATGTGACGTTAAATCACACCATATTTATGCGGTTACCTTTACCAATAAATCGGCTAAAGAGATGAAGGAGCGTGTAACAAAACTGCTTAAAGATGAAAATACTAGCGGTTTAAATGTTTCCACTTTTCACAATTTAGGCTTAAATATTATTCGCCGAGAGTACAAAGCCTTGGGCTATAAGTCTAACTTTTCAATTATGGATGCAGCTGATAGTGGGCAAATCTTAAAAGAGCTTATGCTTAAACAAACTATTGACCCAGAGGTTTTGGACGGGGTGCAATGGGATATTTCAGGCTGGAAAAACGCGCACGTTTCACCCGAGGAGGCGATTAACCAAGCTGAAGATGCTCAACAACAGGCTCGTGCCATACTGTATCAAGCGTATCAAAAACAGCTTAAAGCCTACAATGCGGTGGACTTTGATGACTTAATTGGTTTACCCGTTAAGCTGTTTAATGAAAACCCTGAAATCTTGCAGAAATGGCAAAATAAAGTTCGTTATTTATTGGTGGATGAGTATCAAGATACTAATGCTTCACAGTATGCTTTAGTTAAACAGTTAGTGGGCGTGCAAGCGCGTTTTACTGTGGTAGGTGATGATGACCAATCCATTTACGCTTGGCGTGGTGCACAGCCAGAAAACTTGGCAATGCTTAAAGAAGATTTTCCGGCATTAGAACTGATAAAGCTTGAGCAAAATTATCGTTCAACCAATCGAATATTAAAATCAGCTAACCAATTAATTGCAAATAACCCTCACGTATTTGAAAAAAGCTTATGGAGTGAAATGGGAGCAGGTGATCCGTTACGAGTCATTGCTTGCGCCAATGAAAACCAGGAAGTTGAGCGTGTGGTTTCTGAAATTATTGTGCATAAGTTTAAATACAAAACCAAAAACCGTGATTATGCCATTCTCTATCGTGGTAATCACCAGGCACGTTTGATGGAGCGCGCTTTACGTGAACAGAATATCTCTTATGTAATATCTGGGGGTAAATCATTTTTTGACCATGCAGAAATCAAAGATATCATGAGTTATTTACGCATCATTGTTAACCCTGATGACGATGCCGCATTTTTAAGAATTGTAAATACACCGCGCCGCGAAATTGGTGCCTCTACTCTTGAGAAATTAGCCACTTACGCAACAGGGCGTGGCATTAGTTTATTTGACGCTACCCAAGAATTTGGATTGACCACCATATTGTCAGACAAGGCTCTAAAACGTGTGCAGCACTTTGGTGAACAACTATTAAGCTGGATTCAGGAAGCCGATGGCGCGCAAGGTGAAGAAGTGCCCTCTTTTGTTCGCCAGCTAGTTGAAAAAATTGAGTATGATAACTGGATACACGAAAACGCAAGCAATCCTAAAAGTGCCGAACGTAGAATTAATAATGTACGTGATCTAATTTTATGGATTGAACGCATTGTCAATAAAGCCCTACAAGAAGACGGTGAAGAAAAGCGCCTAGAAACAATTGTGACTCATATGGCCTTAATGGATATGATGGAACGCAACGAGTCAGAAAAAGAGCACGATATGGTTAGCCTAATGACACTGCATGCCTCTAAAGGACTTGAGTTTCCTCATGTGTTTTTAATTGGTATGGAAGAGGAGCTGTTACCGCACAAACAAAATTTAGAATCACCAGGCCTGGAAGAAGAGCGCCGATTAGCCTATGTAGGAATTACGCGTGCACAACGTTCTTTAACCATGACCTATGCGACTAAACGTCGTAAATATGGTGAAGATATGGCGTGTGAACCGAGTCGTTTCTTAGAAGAACTTCCTCCAGAATCATTACAATGGGAAGGCAAACCTGGTGTGGTCGTTTCTAAAGAAGAGCAATTAGAAACCGGAAATGCCCATATTGCGAATCTAAAATCATTTCTAAAAAAGAATTAGCGAGTTTTCAATGAACACAGTGATTAACCCTTTTGAATTTGCCCCAATGCCACATATTCATTTTGGCTTAGGGATTCGCCATAAACTAATTGAAAGCCTGCAACAAACCCCTCCCAACTCCATCGTCTTAATTACTGGTAAAACCTTAGCTCATCCAGGAGAGTTTGGGGATGTTCTTTATCAATCACTCTCCGCATTTTGTAACGTTAAACACTTTATTGTCTCCGGCGAGCCCTCTCCAGAGGTAGTTGATAATATCGTGACCGACTGTGAGGCAGACAGCGGCATGGTCATTGGCTTAGGTGGCGGAAGTGTTTTAGATGCAGCTAAAGCCATTGCCGGATTAATTCCAAGCCAAACGTCGGTTATGGACTATTTAGAAGGCGTTGGAAAAGGTAAGCCGTTTCACGTGAAAACCTGTCCTTTTATTGCCATACCCACTACGGCAGGAACGGGCAGTGAAACCACCAAAAATGCGGTTTTATCTAGAATTGGCGAATTTAAAAAGTCTTTTAGAGATAACAAACTCCTAGCCAAGCAGGCCTGGTTAGATCCAGAACTACTAGCCTCTTGCCCTAAAGAAGTCCTGTACTCAACCGGAATGGATGCTTTTACTCAGTTACTTGAGTCTTACACCACCTTAAAACCTAACCCAATGACTGATGCTTTAGCTTGGCAAGGCATGACCCTTTTTAAAGGGGCGTTTAAAGACATTAATAGCACCAACCCAATAGACCAACAAAACGGATACAGCCATTTAATGCTTGCGGCTTCACTATCAGGCACCACTTTAGCCAATGCGGGACTGGGTGCGGTACATGGTTTAGCCGGACCAATTGGAGCATTTTTTGACGCTCCACATGGAATAGTTTGTGCACGCCTGTTAGCCCCCATTACCCAAGCCAATATTAAAAGCTTACAAACACTAGACACACCTCAAGCAAAAGTAACGCTTGAAAAGTACCAAAAAGTAAGCCAAATGCTTAATCCTCAACAAGATCACAATCAATTACTACCAGGCCTGGTCACATTATTAAAACAATATGCCAATCAATACACTCCACAAGGCCTTGCAGAATTTGGATTAACTAAAGACAACATAACCCCAGTCATTAAAAACTGCCGAAGCGGCAGTATGCTGGGGAATGTTGTCACTTTGAGTGATGACCAATTAATTGAAGCGATTCACCAAGCCCTTTAGTTAAACTAAGCAAACACAAAGCAAAGACTGATTAGAACTAACCTAAGACTAAGCGGCTAGCCAACTATAAATTCAAGCCTACTCTTAAATCTGTCATTTTTGCCTATTTTTACCTGCTAAAGATAGTCTAAAGCTAGTAATACGTCTTAAAAAAAGGTTATTATTAGGCATAAAAAAACTTTCCCGTCACCTTTTAGAGACATTGAGAAAAGAAAATGAAACATTTAATCCCTTTACTAGCCCTTTGTTTAGCAAGCGTTTTAACCAATGCTCAAGCAGAGGATGCGAAACCGATTCCTTTAGACTATAACCCTGCAGGCCAAGAAACCGAGGCGTTAAAAAGTATTCCAAGCCAAGATGCGAGCATTGTTGAAAACGCCTATCAAGACTTAGATCAAGACGGTGTTTTAGATAAACTCGATCAATGCCCTAATACCATTTTGCATGTAGACGTAGATTCTAGAGGGTGTGAGTTGGATACAGATCAAGATGGCGTATTTAACCGTTTAGATCAATGCCCAGGAACACCTCCTGGTGTTAAAGTTAATCGCTTTGGTTGTGAAGGCGATGAAGATAATGATGGCGTAGTCGACAGTAAAGACCAATGTCCTGGAACGCCTGAAGGAACACAAGTAGATGAAGTGGGTTGTAAACTTATTGGTGATACGGATAAAGATGGCGTGAACAATGCGGATGATTTATGTCCAAATACGCCTGAAGGCACTACGGTTAATTCACATGGCTGTGAGCCTAAAACCTTTGCGTTAAGCAATATTGTGTTCGATTCATATCAACATAATATTCGTGATGACCAAGTTAAAATCTTACAAAATGATATTGGTGTACTAAGCGAACTTAAAGATGACCAAGTATTACTGATTACGGGTCATACTGATTGGCAAGCAAAAGCACCAGTAAATGAGCGCTTATCTTGGCGTCGTGCAAATAGCGCTAAAGCTTTTATACAAGAGCAACTTCAATTTGACCCTGAACGTATCTACATTGACGGTAAAGGTGAAATGGAACCTATCGCCGATAACAAAACCGCTGAAGGTCGTCAGAAAAATCGTCGCATTGAAATGAAAATTATTTTAAAAAGCGAGTTGCCAAGCGATGCTAAAACAACCATTCCAAAAGAAATGTTAGTGCGTTAGAAATAATTTTAGAGACCTTTGCACCTAGACAAGGAAATGAACTCTCTTTTACTATTTAGTCAAATCTTTAACAAAGGCAACCCGATGGTTGCCTTTATTTTTTGAGTAGATAAACTGTCATCATGAACTTACCTTTAATTAAAAAGACATGGCAAACCTGGCAAACTTTTTTGCTGATTTTGTTAACCGCTTCAATCGCGGTGTTTGTTGTTGCGGATGGTTCACCACAAGTTGTCACTAAACTTGAAATTGAGATGACTAAAGTCAAATATGGAGGCCGAGCGGCGGACAGATTAGTTCAGTGGCAAGAATTAGTTGATGAAAATCAAAACGAATCCGAAGAGGATAAGCTTGAAATTGTTAACGACTTTTTTAACCGTGTTCGGTTTATAGACGATATTGTTCATTGGCGTAAAAAAGATTACTGGGCAACTCCGCTTGAAATGTTAGCAACCGATGGAGGAGATTGTGAAGATTACTCAATCGCCAAATACTTTACTCTAAAAGCTCTTGGCGTCCCCGAAAGTAAACTCTATATCACCTACGTTAAAGCAATTCGTTACAATCAAGCTCATATGGTTTTAACCTATTTTAAATCACCTAAATCAATTCCTGTCGTTCTAGACAATATCAATAAAAGAATATTAAAAGCGACACGAAGAAAAGACTTAGTCCCTATTTACAGCTTTAATGGTGACGGATTATGGTTAGCGAAACAACGTGGTAAAGGCAGATCGGTCTCGGGCGGAACGTCAAAACTAAAAAATTGGAACAGTCTACTTAAAAGATTGAACAACTAACAGAGACCTTTGCACGAGAGTATGCACGAGTAAAAATGGTTTTAGATGCCCCTTGAGGGTAAAAATTCAACTGATTTTTGTTGAAAACCTTGCGAATAGCTAGCTATTCCCTGCGTTTTCCGCCGCAATCAGGCAAATTTTACCTCATTTTTCTTTCGCACCTATCTCGTGTAAAGGTCTCTAATAACCAAAACATAGCTTAAATAAATAGAGCATTTTGTTCGAGTGAACCTCGTGCACAGTCATCTATTAAGCTAAAATACAGAACATCACCCTGTGTTAAAAGGACTTAGGTATGAGTTTAAACAAACAAATGATTCTTTTTATTACCTCAATGGTAATCATTTTACTGCTAGGTACTTTTGCCTTAAATCTTAATAACACCAAAAACTTTCTACAAGACCAGCTGCAATCTCATGCACAAGATACCGCAACATCTCTTGGATTATCTTTAAGCAGCATTGAAGACCCCGAAGATATTTCCAGTATGGAAACCATGATTAATGCGGTTTTTGACCGGGGTTATTACTCTCAAATCTCTTTAATTGATATGGAAAATGCTCCACTATATGAGCGTAAAAATTCAAAGTCGATGGATGCCGTTCCTGACTGGTTTATCAATGCTATTGAGTTAAAAACTCCAGAAGCTCAAGCCCTGGTGCAAGCTGGATGGATTCCTATCGGAACCTTAAGCGTTTCAAGCCATGCGGGTTATGCCTATATAGAACTTTGGAAAGCCGCAACCAACTTACTAATTTGGTTTAGTCTCGCCGCCGCAATCGCCATACTTATTGCCATATATACGCTCAAGGTTTTATTAAAACCATTAAAAGATATGGAAAAACAAGCTGAAGCAATTGTTAAAAAAGAGTATTTAATTCAAGAAAACATTCCTTCTACAACCGAATTTAAACAAGTAGTTGCCGCAATGAACGGTATGGTAACTAAACTAAAAGCGGTATTTGAAAGAGATGCCAATACCGCTGAAAAACTGCAAAAAATGGCCTATCAAGATAGCGTAACAGGCCTAAGTAATCGCCGACATTTTGAAATGATTGTGGATAGCCTCTTAGACCCAAATGAAGATGTACCACCTGGAATTATTTGCCTAATTCGCGTTAATGAATTAAAAGCGCTCAATGACCAGTTTGGTTACCTAGTGGGTGATAAACTTATGAAGTCATTAGCCGATGAAATGAAATTGCAATTACACCATGAAAAAAGTGTGTTCGCACGTTTAAACGGAACTGAGCTAATTGCGGTTTTACCAGGCCTGGTAGCTCAACAAATTAATGAACCAAGTGAATGCATTACGCAGGCGATGCCAAAAATATTACAGACATTAAAAGCGGACTCTGCCTCAACCTCAATTTCTTTAGCCTATACAGATTACAAGCCGGGGCAAAGTCGTGGCCCTCTATTAGGAAATCTTGATTTTGCAATCGAACAAGCAGAAGAACTAGGAAGTAATTCCGCCTACTATTATAATACCGATGAAGATCAGACTGATTCAACAGACAGCTGGGAACAAACGCTTAATGATGCGATTGATGAAAAACGTTTTTTACTTTTCCAACAAAGTGCTTATAACGCTAAACGAAGCGTTCACGACCAAGAAATTTTCCTTCGACTTAAAGACACCGATGGCACAATTCGTTCAGCCGCCTATTTTATGCCTGCCGTTGAACAGTTTCACAAAATGGCTGAAATCGACCAATTGGTTATTGACTTAGCCATTGAGCATCTCAAAACACACCCAGAAACCCCACTATTATCGATCAACCTATCTAAAGCTATTTTAGATGATGATTATTTCCACAAAACGCTGTTAGCAACACTGGCCAATAATGCAAAATTAGCTCACCGAATGGCATTTGAGCTGCCTGAACGCTTAGTAACGGAACAAAAAGCTAAAACGTGGTCTCTAATTAGTGAATTAAAACAATTTGGGATTAATATTGGTTTAGATCACTTTGGTACAAGATTAGGAAATGTTAGATATTTACAAGACCTTAAACCTGACTACATAAAACTAGATTCTGCATTTACCAAAGCCATTGAAAACGATGAACAAACTCGTAGCTATGTTTCTAGCTTATGTGAATTAGCCGATAGCTTAGACATTGAAGTCATTGCCATGGCCGTAGAAAATGAAGAGCAGTTAAAAGCCTTTAATGAACAAGGGGTTAATTATTCACAAGGCTATTACTATGGCGCACCGAGTACCCTTGATGATTAAAATATGACTGCCTTAATGAATAAAACCCTATATGGACTAATATACAGCCTTATATTATTTTGTTTACCCACTAGCTTATTTGCCGCCGACAACTGGAAAAATCCATTACAGGATGAAAGCAACATTACCTTGCAACTGAAATGGTCTCATCAATTTCAATTTGCCGGTTACTACATGGCTCAGGCAAAAGGCTTTTATAAAGATGCCGGAATAAACATCACGATTAAACCTGCCAGGCCTGGTGAAGACCCTATTCAACAAGTACTAAATGGTAAAGCAGAATTTGGCGTTGGAACCAGCGAACTCCTATTGCACTTTGACAAAGGAGAACCCATTAAAGTTCTTGGGGTTATTTTTCAGCACTCCCCACTAGCGCTAGTATCGCTCGAATCTTCCAACATAGACACCATTGCTGACCTTAAAGGTAAAAAGGTCATGATTGAGGAAAACTCCTCTGAAATTTATGCTTTTTTGCAGCAATCAAATCTATCAGAAAAGAATTTACAGATACTTCCTCATGAATTTAATATTCAAAACTTAATCGATAAAAAAGTAGATGCCATGACCGTCTACACAACCTCAGAAACTTTTGAGCTTACCAGTAAAAATATTCCCTACCGAATTTTATCCCCTAGAATGGGAGGCATTGATTTTTATGGTGATAACTTTTTTACAACGCAATCTTATTATCAACACAATCAAGCTTTAGTGGAAGCATTTCGTCAAGCAACTATAAAAGGTTGGAAATATGCCATGGACCACACTGAAGAAGCCATAGACTATATTCAAACCACCTATCCAGGATTGAAAACCACCGATGCATTACGCTTTGAAGCCAATGCAATGCAGGCTTTAATGCGCACTGATTTAATTGAACCGGGCCATATGTCAGAAAGAAGATGGCAACATATAGCCTCTGTTTATAAAGAACTTGGGCTTCTAAAACATGCCAAGCCAATGAATGAGTTTCTTTATAACAGTCAAGAAACCGTAAACCGGCTTAATCATAAACTTAGCACTCTGCTTATTACCATCCTCTTAGCGACAGGATTTATCATTTTAACTCTGCTGCTGGCAAGATATTTTTATCGCTTAAAAGTTCAGTTAAGAACGATGGTTAATCAATCTCCTATGGCGATTATTCTGCTAAATGATTCGCTGGAAATTATTGAATGGAATAAACAAGCCACTAAAATCTTTGGCTGGGAATTTAAAGAAGTCAAAAACAAAAATATATTTGATTTTTTAGTGGTTAAACCACACTCAGACAAAGTAAACCAAACCCTATTAAATGTAATAAGCAAACAGCAAACCATTCACTTAGAAAATAAAAACTACACCAAATCTGGTTCAGAAATTAGTTGTAATTGGTCAAATGCGCCTTTTAACTTAAACAAACATAACTATATTATTTGTATGGCTTTAGACACTTCTGAGCTTCGAGATCTTAAAGCACTGTCTATGCAAAAAAGCCACTCACCCAGGTTACAACTTGAACCAACCGAAAAACAGAATTCTTTTTTGGCACTTCTAGTAGAAATTATGCAGCTCAGCATAACGATTTGGGAAGAAGAGACATTAAAATCTAAAGTTCAATTTGCCACAGAAAGTAATCTTTGGCGGGTTAGCTTAGATGGCAGCACGGCCAAGACACGAACCTTAGATAAATATCTATCCATAAACACCATTCCACAAAACCCACGCTGGAAAAATGTATTAAATACCGCAAATTTTATGATTAGAACCTTTCCTAAGCATCCTAAAACTCAGACATTAGAAACGCTTAAATGCCAATTAAAAGAACCGTAAAAGGCTAATAGAGACCTTAGCACGAGAATATGCACGAGTAAAAATGGTTAAAATTCACCTGATTTTTGTTGAAAAACTTGCGAATAGCTAGCTATTCCCTGCGTTTTCCGCCGCAATCAGGCAAATTTTCCCTCATTTTTCTTTCGCACCTATCTCGTACAAAGGTCTCTAATACATTACAAATTACCTGGTTTTTACCTTATTTTTCCTTATTAACACTTCGCATTGAGTAATTTTATAGCATAATATTAGGCTGTTTTATGGCTAAAGCCATTAAATAAGCTTTTTTGCTATGGTAATATGATTTAAAGAATTTATTGGCTTACATTGGTTAATGATCTACATCTACTCATAACAACAGAGAAACTTAATTTCTCAATACTCAGCAAGTACTTTGTAAACTAAGGCTAAAATGCAAGATTTAACAGAAGACACGACAATCAATCAACAAGCTGTTCAGGAGGAATCATCACCTCACACTGAACTAAATAGTCCGTTGCTTGATTGTCTGGTTATTTATACCAAACTAAATCGCCATCCTTACTCCAAAGATTCTTTAATCGCTGGTCTGCCCATTGACCCCAATCACATTTCACCAGAGATTTTCAAACGCGCCGCTCAAAGAGCCAATATTGAAGCTTCATTTAAAGAACGTAAATTAGAAGAAATCTCTAATTTAGTATTGCCTTGTATCTTAACCTTATCTAACAACCAGGCCTGCATACTTGAAACCATAGACCTTGATAACAATTCTGCTCAAATTATATTACCGGATGCCCCTCAAGGCGCTAAAGAGGTCTCGTTAAAAAAATTAGAAGAAGATTATTTGGGCTTTGCAATTTACTTAACAACCAAAAGCTTTAATGAACAAAAAACAGAAAACTTAATGGGCTTTCAAGAAGGCCACTGGTTCTGGGGCACATTATGGGCATCCAAATCAGTTTATCGCGATGTTCTTATAGCCTCTATTGTTATTAACCTTTTTGTTCTGGCAAACCCGCTTTTTGTAATGAACGTTTACGACCGAATTGTTCCCAATAATGCCGTTGAATCTTTATGGGTACTGGCTATTGGGGTAAGTGTTGTTTATATGTTTGACATCATTTTGAAATATTTACGCTCCTACTTCTTGGAAATTGCAGGGAAAAAGAGTGATGTCATTATGTCAGGCAAACTGTTTGAACAAACTTTAGGCTTGACAATGGATAACCGCGGAGGCTCTATTGGAGTACTCGCTAACCAACTTAAAGAGTTTGATAGTATTCGCAGTTTCTTTACTTCTGGAACCGTTGCAACCATAGTCGACCTACCTTTTACCATAATATTCTTACTGGTGATTTTTTATATTGCCGGCAGCATTGTTTTGGTACCTATTGCGATTATTTTATTTATTTTATTTTATAGCTTCTTACTTAAAGGACCCGTTAGAAGAGCCATTGAAGCAACCTATGAAGCCAGCAGCCAAAAAAATGCCGTTTTAATTGAAACCTTAACCGCAATGGAAACCATTAAATCACTCGGTGTAGAAGCTCGAGCTCAATGGCGATGGGAACAAGCCATTGGCGAGATTGCTAAGGCCAGTTTAAAATCTAAAATGTTACAAAGTTCGCTTGGAAGAATGACCGGCTTTATGCAACAAATAAGCACGGTCATTATAGTTCTTGCCGGTGTCTATATTATTCAAGAAGGCGACTTAACCATGGGGGGGCTTATTGCTACCGTTATGTTAAGTCAAAGAGCCATTGGTCCTATGGGACAATTTGCCAACCTAATTACGAGTTACCAACAAACCAAAACCGCTTTAACGTCTCTTAATGAATTAATGGCCAAAACGGTTGAGCGTCCATTACATAAACGTTTTATACAGCACCCTGTCTTTGAGGGGCGAATTGAATTTAATAATGTAAGCTTTACCTATCCAGATGAAAGTAAACCCGCTCTTGATGGCGTTAGCTTTGTTATTGAACCTGGTGAAAAAGTGGGGATTATCGGTAGAATTGGCTCAGGTAAATCAACTATAGAAAAATTGATTCTCGGTTTTTATCAAGTCAATGAAGGTTCAATTTTAATTGACGGTATTGATATTACTCAGCTAGACCCTGCAGAAGTAAGACGAAATATTAACTATGTACCACAAGATGTGACTCTTTTTAGTGGAGATGTTCGAGACAACATCTCTTATAGAGCGCCGTATGTTGAAGACTCTACAATTCTTACCGCTGCTAAACTTGCTGGTGTAGATGACTTTATTAAACAACACCCTTCCGGTTACAGCCTCAAGGTTAATGAAGGTGGAAGCTCTCTATCAGGCGGTCAAAGACAAAGTATTGGGGTAGCCAGAGCCTTATTATTGGATGCGCCAATCTATTTATTTGATGAACCCACCAATGCGATGGATGCAAAAACCGAGCAATTAATGATAAATCGTTTACAAAAAGGAACGTTAAATAACACGACATTGGTCGTGACTCATAAAATGAGTTTGTTGCAGTTAACAGAGAGACTCATGGTTCTAGAAAACGGTAAACTCATTGCTGACGGTGCAAAACAAACTGTATTAGAAGCCCTTAAAACTGGCAAAATCAATAAGAATAATTAATTATGACTGATCAGGATAAAGACAATCTAATACCCAAGGCTGAAACGACATCTCGTAAAGAGCGTATTCTAGAACAGGATATTGCCTATATGTCTAGTTTAAGCCAAGCGGCGCTAGAAAAGCCTACCGTAAAATCTCAGCTGGTTGTTTGGGTGATTTTACTGGTGGCTGTATGGTTAATTGTATGGGCGAACTACGCCGAATTAGATAAAATTGTTCGTGGAGAAGGAAAAGTCGTTCCCTCCTCACAAATTCAAATTATTCAAAACCTAGAAGGTGGAATTGTAGAAAAGCTATTTATTCACTCTGGGGATAAAGTCAAAAAAGGTCAAATCTTACTCAAGTTAGATAACACTCAGTTTGCCAGTTCTTATGGTGAAAGTGAGCTTAAAGAAGCCGAACTTACCGCCAAAGCTCAGCGTTTAGCTGCTGAAGCGTTTGGTAAACCCTTTATTGTGAATAAAAAGAAAATTTCTGATCCTCAAATTCAAAAACTATATGATCGCGAATATCGTTTATACCAAGCTCATCAGAAGCAACTCCTTACCAGTGACAGCATTCTAGTTGAGCAAATCGAACAGAAAAAACTAGAACTAAAAGATGCGTATAGTCAAAAATCACAATTAACTCGGTCATTAAACCTCTTGAAAAAACAAGTTAGCTTCTTAAAGCCATTGGTTAAACAAGGTATTGCATCCCAAGTTGATTTATTAAAATTGCAACGCGAAGAGAACGATGCCTTATCAAAATTAAAAGGCGTTCAATTTTCAATACCCAAACTAAAATCTTCCATTACAGAAGCTCGTTCAAAAAGAGACGATTCTAAAGAAACCTTTGCCAATGACTCCCACGAGAAACTACTTGATGTTTTAGCAGAAAAAGAGCAACTTATAAAATCCAAAGAAGCTTTACAGGACAGAGTTGAAAGAACTGATATAAAATCACCCGTAAACGGTACAGTTAAACAAATGTTTGTAAACACCATCGGTGGCGTTGTACAACCAGGTAGTGATATTGTAGAAATTGTTCCTGAAGATGATTCATTAGTTTTAGAAACTAAAATATTACCTTCTGATATAGGTTTTGTTTACCAAGGCTTAAAAGCAAAAGTAAAATTTACTGCATACGATTTTGCAATTTATGGTGGTTTAGAAGGTACAGTTGACCGAATCTCGGCCGATACTATTACGGATGAGGAAGGGAATAGCTTTTACATCGCACGCATAAAAACAGATAAAAACCATTTAGGGACTAAAGAAAAACCTTTATACCTACTTCCTGGAATGACGAGTTCGGTTGATATTATTGTCGGAAAACATACCGTACTAGACTATTTACTTAAGCCTATTATTAAAGCAAAAGATACCGCCTTAAGAGAGTCATAAAACTTAATTAACAATAACAACTTTTTCAACAATAAAGTTACAGACTTCCTGAGTTTGCAGCATAATAAGGATAAATTCCTAATGGCTATTAAGTTTATTGAATTTATAACAAAAGGTTTCTGAACAAGAATGAAACGACCATTAATATTTGTACAAGATCCAAATGCATTGAAAAACTGGTTAAATGCCTGCGGTACAGATGCAAAAGTACTTTATGATTTAGATGATCTAGGGAATCGCTTTGACCCAAGCTCTCACATGGTCCTTATTCAAATATCCCCCTCTTCGCCCATTGAAATGATTATCAAAATTGCAAAACAGTTTGATGTCGTCGCCTTTGCGAATAAACCCAATGATTTAGAGGGATTGCAACTCTTTCAGAGTGGAATTAAAGGGTATTTAAATACATTCTCTTCCGTTGAGCGTATTGAGCAAGCCCTAGAAACGATTAATGCCGGAAGTGTTTGGCTTGGCCAAAGTGTGATGCAAGCGATGATTCAGTCTTTAGTGATACACAATCAATCTAATGATGATTGGAAATTACATTTGACTGAAAGAGAACAAGAAACCACAGAGCTTGTTTTACAAAGTAAAAGCAACAAACAAATTGCCCAGACCCTTGAGATTACTGAACGTACGGTAAAAGCACACTTACACAATGTGTTTGAAAAACTTGAAGTGTCAGACCGTCTTGGGTTAGTATTAAAAATAAAAAACTGGTCTTAAAAAAGATAATTAAATCAAAATATTAGATAACACTAATAAATAAATCAGCTACTTTTCAGGAATTATGATGAAACGACATCACCAAAAACCAATATGGATAAAAAAAATAATAACCGTCGCGTTATTACAGGCAACACTAAGTACACCAAGTTTTGCTATGGAACTGGTGCCTACAATTGAAGACGCCATTATTCACAATCCTGAATTTAGAGAGCAATTAAAAATTCATCAAGGTGCTAAAGCGGAACTTGATTCCGCAGAAGGTAGCTGGCTTCCAACAGTTGATATTGCTGCGGGGGTTGGTCTAGAAGAAACCAAAAAGGAATCTACTGGGAAAAGCACTAGCCTGACACGTAAAGAATCTTCTATTAGCCTTAAAGAGAACTTATTTGAAGGCTTCAAAACAGAAAATGAAATTGATCGCCAGCAAGCCAAAATGGATGCGGCAGCTTATAGTGCTGAAGCTAAAGCTAGTCAAGTTGCTCTAGACATGACAGAAGCTTACATTAATTTGTTAAAACAACAGGAATTACTTCGCTTAGAGTCTGAGAGTAAAAAAACTCACGAACGTATCCTTGACCAAATTATGCAAAGAAGTGAAGCTGGAATTGGTAACCAAGTTGAAGTAGACCAGGCCAAAGCGCGTTTAGCACTTTCAAACTCAAATGAAAGAGCTGCTCATAATAATTATAATGATGCCTTAAGTCGTTTTCAGCGAGTTTTAGGGAGAATGCCTGATAATGATCTCATAAAACCTGATATGCAATTTCAATTTCCAGAAACACTTCAAGAAGCAACGGAAATTGCTCTGTTAAAGCACCCAACTTTACGTTCAGCCAATGCCGACATTGCTGAAGCACAGGCTCAACACAGAAGTGCTAAAAGTCCATACTATCCTCGTGTTGATATTGAAATTGAAAAACGCTGGGATGAAGACATTAACGGTATTGAAGGTACAGATGAAAACCTTCAAGCGATGCTTCGTTTGAGATATAACCTATACAACGGCGGTAAAGATTCAGCTAACCGAGACAGAACGGCAGCAGCCGTTCAACAATCTGCCGAAATTCGTAACAATACCAGACGCCAGACTATTGAAAATTTACGTTACGCTTGGGATGCTCGTAAATATGTAGGGGAGCAGTTAGTTTACATTAAGCAGCATATTAAATTAACTTACGAAACTTTAGCAGGTTATCGTAAACAATTTAGCCTAGGTAGACGCTCTTTACTTGATTTACTTAATACCGAAGATGAATATAACAGTGCGCTTAGAACCCTGGTTGAAAGCGAAAGTGAACACATGATTGCTGAATACCGAATTTTAGATGGCATGGGCACCTTATTAGATACGCTGCAAGTCAACGTAAAATACGCTCAAGTTGAAGAAGACTATTCAAATCAATAAAAGCTATAGGTATTAACTAAAAATACGTTAACTAAAACTTGAACTACAAAACAAAAAGCTAGGTTTAAACCTGGCTTTTTTTGTATTTAAGACACGGTTATATAAGCTGTTTTCGTATTGAGTAATGTATTGAGGAATACTAAGGCTTTATATAAAACTAAACCGTAACGCTATAAGCTAAATAGAGTTGCCATCCGCCCATCAACATAACACTCGTACCTGCAATTCGTTTTACCCATATCATTCGAGACAACCGAGTAAAATAAAAAGCAAACACTCCCATTAACATTAAATTAGGTAAAGTTCCTAAACCAAAGGCCAACATAACCGTTGCACCATTCACCGCGCTACCGGCAGACATGGCCATAATTAACATGCTATAAACTAAACCACATGGCAACCACCCCCAAACCAATCCATATAACCAGGCCTGGTGATAATGTTTTACCGGAGTAAATTTGGATGCATACGGGGATAACTTACTCCATACCGATTGTCCAATTTTTTCAATTTTAACAAGTCCAAACCACCAGCCACCCAAATACAACCCTAATGCAATCATAAATAATCCAGCAACAGTCTGTAACATCTGCTGCGCAGGGAGAAAAGCCGCTAAAGTTCCCAATGTGGCGCCAAAAGCACCAAACAAAGCACCAATAATCATATAACTGCTAATTCGACCTAAATTATAGAGTAATTGGTACGGCATCATCTTCCACCAACTTGTTTGCACTCTACTCTCTAAACTAAAGGTTAAACCACCGACCACACCACCACACATACCTAAACAATGTACGCCACCTAAAACCCCAACAATAAAAGCAGTAATATAAATAGAATCCATTTAAACAAATGCCTTAGACGTTGCTCGATAACTTAAAGCTTCAGCGACATGCTGTGCTTGAATATTATCTGCTAATGCCATATCAGCAATAGTTCTGGCAAGTCTTAACACACGGTGATACCCTCGTGCAGATAAACCTAGCTCATTAACCGCCTTTTCAATTAAGGATTGGCTCATGTCATCAAGTTCAATAACGTTTAACAGTTCACTTGATGGTAACTCTGAATTAAAGCAACCTTGTCTTTGCAATTGAACCTCTCTAACTTGTGAAACTCTTTGTCTTACCTCCGCACTCGATTCTGCTGAAGAGGATTTTTTCTGTAAATCTAAAACATCCACAGCCGGAATTTCCAGATGTAAATCTATTCGGTCTAATAAAGGACCAGATACTTTCTTTTGATAACGTAAAATTTGGTCAGGAGTATCTTTACAACGCCCCTTTGGATCATCGGGAAAATACCCACTTGGTGAAGGGTTCATTGCCGTAATTAATAGATTATTTGCAGGATAGGTAATATGTTGGTTCACCCTAGAGATATTGACACTCTTTGTTTCAAGAGGCTCACGTAATGCCTCTAAAACCGCACGGTTAAACTCAGGTAACTCATCTAAAAATAAAACACCATGATGCGCTAATGACATAGCGCCAGGTTTAGGTGTGGTTCCCCCACCAACCATTGCCGCAGCCGAAGCGGTATGATGAGGGTGGAGATAGGGGCGTTGGTAAAAGGTCTCGGGGGTAATCGCTTGCCCAGAAAGAGATCGAATACTTGCCACTTCAACCGCTTCTTGAGCACTTAATGAAGGAAGAATGGTGACTAAACGAGAAGCTAGCATGCTTTTCCCTGCTCCAGGCGGACCAACCATCATCATGGAATGATGCCCGCTTGCACAAATTTCTAATGCTCGTTTAGCTTGATACTGCCCCTGAACATCCGCTAAGTCATCAGAATAAAGCGCTTCTTTATTGTCCGTTTTATTCACAAGCTCTACAGCAGAATAGTCATTCATTAACACACGACAAGCTTCTCTTAAATTAGAGATGGCAAACAAAGTACCTTGTAATTCAGGATAGGTTTGGAGAACCAATTGCGCTTCGTCATCATTCTCAGTTGGGATAATGACTTTTTTACCGGCTTTGTAAGCGGCCAACAAGCTAGAAATAATGCCTTTAACGCCTCTAAGCTCACCGGTTAGGGCTAGCTCTCCAAAAAACTCAAATGATTGACTTGTTTCAACGGATATTTGTTCTGTTGCAATTAAGATGCCTAATGCTATCGGTAAGTCATAGCGACCTCCCGTTTTAGGTAAGTCGGCAGGGGCAAGATTAACCGTAATTCTTTTAGGAGGGAGTTTAAAGCCAGAACTAATTAGTGCGCTACGAACACGGTCTTTACTCTCTTTAACAGAGGCTTCAGGGAGACCAACAATAGATAAAGCCGGCAAGCCATTACTGGCATGAACTTCTACCATAACAAGAGGAGACTCCATCCCCAAAACAGCACGCGTAGAAAGAGAGGCTAAAAACATTAAAATGAAAAATGAGTATTAATGTTGATCAAGATGTTGCTCTAATTCAGCAACCTGCTTCTCTAATTGCTCTAACTTAGCGCGAGTTTTTGTCAGAACCGCGGTTTGAATATCAAACTCTTCACGAGAAACTAAGTCCATCTTATCAAATGCACTCGTTAATACACTTTTAACCTGAGACTGCAGACCGGATGGCATCTCTCCAAAACCTTCAGGAACAATTTCAGCAATTTTTTTAGCCATCGATTCAAGTTGAGAAGGATTTAACATTAGATTAACCTCTAAAATTTATAATGATTTACTTAAAACCAAACTATAACGCTTTATACTTATTTTCTCTATATTAAGTTCAATTAAATTTGATTCAAAACATCAAACTAAACCTCTATTTCTGAATATATTTCGTGGTAGAATTTTATTATTAAAAGCGCTAATAAACGAGGAATCATCACTGTGCTAATTGATATTCAAGACACTCCAGATAAAGCTAGACGAATCTTTAAAACGATAACGGAAGCTTTTGAAGAACAAAATATCAATCCAACCCCTCTTAACTATTTTGTTTGGTATCAGTATTTTAAAGGTGACATTCCAAAATTCAGACAAGAGATGGATGCCATTTTAAATGATCCTTTTGGTTACAATGATCGTGTTGGACGACGATTGTATGATGAATACCTTACAGAAGAAGACAAATCAGACTCAGAGTTTGACCGAGCTTTTAGGCGTTTAATTGACGTAATGGTCAAAAAAATGAATGCCTGGAGTGACAAGTTAGAAACTCATACCAAAGAGCTTGATGACTGCACCACTCAGTTATCAGACCCCAATTTAGATGCGGCACAAGTTAAGGTCATTACTAATAACGTCTTAAATGCGGCATCCTCAATGAAAGAGAGTAGCCAAGCATTTCAAGCAGAGATGACTCAAAGCTCATTAGAAGTTAAGGAACTTCGCAAACAGTTAATTGAAGCTCGAACCCAAGCCATGCAAGATGAGCTAACCGAGCTAGGTAACCGTAAAGCATTTAACAATGCCATGGAAGAACTGCTATTTGATGCAAAAGACAACCCAAGTTCTCTCTGTTTAATTATCAGTGACATTGACCACTTTAAAAAATTTAATGACAATTATGGTCACTTAGTTGGCGACAGTGTTTTACGGTATTTTGCTAGCATTATGAAAAAAACCAAAGGGGATAACGAGACGGTATGTCGTTATGGCGGAGAAGAATTTGCTATTTTACTTGCTAACTCTTCATTAGAGGAAGCTCAAAAGCGTGCTGAAGAAATTCGTGCAACCATCGAAGCCGCGCACCTAAAACGTAAAAATGAAGTTGAACCCATTTCTACCATAACAGCTTCTTTTGGTATTGCTTGCTATAAAGGAGAGATTGAAAGCAGTGACGATTTTATAGCGCGTGCAGATGAATCTTTGTATAAGGCAAAAAATGATGGTCGAAATCGAGTAGTTTTAGAAACCGAACTTCCTGAAAAAAATACGCAAGAAAAATAGGCGTTAAAAACAGGTGTTAATGACTCTGTTTTGGCGCTTTAACTAATAATGTACCAAGCCCTAAACGCCTTAATTCATTACGTTTTTTATTTAACACTAATCGATCATTAAAAGGCCCTACGCGTAATCGATAGTAAACTCTTTTCTTGGTGGTTAAAACAGATAATTGAAGCTTTTGACCAAGACGCTCTAAACGCTTCTGCTCCTGTTTAGCCACTCTCTCAGAGCCAAATGTACCGGCTTGAATATAGTAAGGTTGTTTTAACTCCACCGATATTGGTACAGCATCAACAACCACCTCCATCTTACCCAAGCCTTCATAAAAACTAAATGAGGGTTTTTCGTCAGCCTCTGATTGTGTTTGATTCGACTTTACATCAACCGCTTCAACAACAACCGGCTTAATCTGTAGTTTTTTAGAAACGTCTTGTACTGTCTCAACTGTTTGTTGCTTAAGGTCTTTAGCGGCTTTAAAAATGGACGGTTCGCCAGATTTATCGGACTTGTCAGACTGCACTCCATGTGAAACAAAATGTTGAGTCACAAAAAAACCAACTAATAAAATCGCAGATACAAGGAACCCCCCTGCCCAAATCATGGAAACAGACGGGCGCGCACCAGAAGAAGGCTTGGTTACCGTTTGAGACTTCCGTTGAAAGGTTTGTTTTTGGCTAGCGTGCCCATGACGATAATCACGTGCCATTTACATTTTCTCTGGAGCAGACACACCAATAATTGCCAAACCATTCTGCAATACTTGCTGCACAGCACAAATCAGCGTTAAACGAGCCTGACGGGTTGCTTCATCTTCAACAATAAATTGGCTTGCATTGTAGTAAGAGTGCAACCCATGCGCTAGGTCTTTTAAATAGTAAGCAATTTGGTGTGGCTCATAAACCCCTGCTGCACGAGCAACAATTTCCGGGTATTTTGCCAATTCAGTGGCTAAATGAACTTCTTGCTCTTCAACAAGTTTATCTAAATTAGCTAGCCCCACTTGGGTATCAAGAGTATAACCCTTAGCCTCCGCCTGAGACAGTACTCGGCAGATACGAGCATGAGCATACTGAATATAATAGACTGGGTTTTCATTAGACTTAGACTTAGCTAAATCTAAATCAAAGTCCATATGCTGTTCTGACTTACGTTGTACATAGAAGAAACGTGCGGCATCACTACCCACCTCTTCACGAAGCTCACGTAGAGTGACAAACTGACCACTTCGGGTAGACATGGCAAGTTTCTCACCACCACGATATAACACCGCAAATTGAACTAAAAGAACTTGTAAGGCCTCTGAATTTGTGCCCATTGCATTCATCGCTGCCTTCACTCGTGGAACATAACCATGGTGATCTGAGCCCCAAATATCAATCAAGATATCAAAGCCACGTTCAAGCTTATTAAAGTGATAGGCAATATCTGAAGCAAAATAGGTTTTGATACCATTATCACGCACTACTACACGGTCTTTTTCATCACCATATTCAGAGGATTTAAACCATAAAGCCCCATTTTTCTCATAGATTTTGCCCGCTTCTTGTAGCTTGGCAATCGCCGCATCAATGACACCTGAATCCATTAAAGAACGTTCAGAGAACCACTCATTAAACGTCACATTAAAACCGGCTAAATCTTCTTTAATATCAGACAAGATAGAATTAATTGCTGCGCTAAAAACCGCTTCATAATGCTGCGCACCTAAAAGATTTTTTGCTTTAACAATCAAATCATCAATATGTTTTTCTTTATCGCCACCCTCTTGACCTTCATCTGGAGTTACGCCGGCAAAAACCTCAGACACTGGCTTTTGTAGGGTTGTAGCAAACTCAGCTTGTAAACTCTCGCAAATAGCATAGATATAATCACCCTTATAGCCATTACTTGGAAAGGTAAACGCTTCACCACATTGTTCTAAATATCGTAACCAAACGGAGGTGGCTAAAATATCCATTTGACGGCCAGCATCATTCACATAATACTCTTTAGCAACCTCAAAACCGGCTACTTCAAGTAAATTAGCAACACTAGCACCATAAGCCGCACCACGACCATGCCCCACATGCAAAGGCCCCGTAGGGTTAGCAGAAACAAACTCAACCAGCACTGAACGGCCCTGACCTACATTGCACTTACCAAAATCTTGCTTTTGTTCAAATACGCTTGAAACGACATCAAACTTAGCGGAATCATCTACAAAAAAGTTAATAAAACCTGGGCCTGCAATTTCAACTTTCTGCACAATCGGAGCATCTGAAACTAACTCTACAATTTTCTGTGCTAAGTCTCTTGGCGGCATTCCAGCTTGCTTAGTCATCATCATCGCCAAGTTGGTCGCAAAATCACCATGGGATTTATCTCGGGTATTTTCCACATTGATACGTGGGTTTGTGTCTTCAGGAATCACACCCTGTTGCTTTAGTTTTTGAACAACTTCGGTCAAAATCTGCGCGATTTGCTGCTTCATGCGAACGTCTCTTTACTTGAACTGATATATTTCATCAGACCTTAGCACTAGTCGGGGAGGTAAGAAAAAAGAGAAAGAATTCTTTAGATTTAGTCTAAAAAAACCGTTTAATAGTGAACTATTCCCCGGATTCATTAGGTTTAGGATAAAGAATTATAGACTTTTTATACCGTCATCGACTCTTACAGAGGTCTCTTTATAAAACCGGATATTTTACTAAATTAATGACGCTAAACGAGTTTAATTTCAAACTACCAGGCCTGGTGGTTTGTAAAAAGGCTTTTTTGAGGCTGTTGCACAAGCCATAAAGGCACGAAAAAAGTGAAAGAGTTGTTTCAATTTAGTTTAAAACCCGCATGTACGCGGGTTAAATTTTAGAATCCTGAGAAATTTCTCAGAAAAAAGTTAATTATTCTTGGGTATCCGTATTTTATGATTGATTATCCAGTATTGTAAAAATTAACCACGAAGACACAGAGGCACGAAGGTTAAAAAAACAATTAAAAGTGATTCGAAAATCATAGCCTAACAATCTTAAGTCACACCTATAAACTCCGTATTTGTAAAGTTTAACTGCGATTAATTTATTAAGTTTAGTTTGGTTATTCGTTAAATTTAAGTTGGTATTAGATATTAGAAATCTTCGTGCTTTCGTGTCTTCGTGTCTTCGTGGTTAAAAGGTTTGTTTAATCAATCATAAAATACATATACCCTTATTCTTTTGCGGCCGTTTTAGCGGTCGATTTTTTAACCGGAGTTTTACGAGTCGTCGCTTTTTTAGCTGGAGCTTTTTTAGCGGTTGTCTTTCTGGCGGTTGTTTTTTTAGCTGGCGCCTTTTTAGCGGTGGTCTTTTTAGCGGTTGCTTTTTTTGCCGGTGCTTTTTTGGCTCCAGCACGACCACGTTTTTTAGGTTCAGGCGCTTCATCTAAACGTTTAATACACTCTTCTAAAGAGAGCTCTAGTGCATCTTCATCCTTAGCAATTTTGGCATTTTTCTTGGTTGTCACATCCGTGATATACGGCCCCCAACGACCTTTAAGAATTTTTACATCCGTGCCTGCAAATGTTTTAACAATTTTATCCGCATCGGCCTGTATTTTATTTTTCACCAGTGCTACAGATTCTTCCAACGTAATGCTTAATGGATCAAATCCTTTAATCGGTGCGTACAGTTTAGTGCCATATTCTAAGTAAGGACCAAAAGGCCCTTGTTTTGCGATAATAACCTGACCTTTTTCAACCCCAAATTCAGATCCATCTACGGCGGTTGCTTTAAAGGTTTCTGGCATTTCACCCACTTCTCTAGGAAGTTTAAATAGCTCTAACGCTTGATCCAATGTTAATAGATCCATTTTTTGGCCGGGCATCAAGCTCGCAAAAGTGGGTTTTTCATCATTTTCGCCGTCACCTACTTGCACATAAGGGCCATAACGACCAATTTTAACAAACATAGGTTTACCACTTTCAGGGTGATTTCCTAAAGGACGAGCTTGTCCTGCCTCTTCTCTAGAAACATCTTCAGCAGCAACTACTTTTGGGTGAAACTGACTATAAAACTCAGCCAACATCTGCTGCCACTGCATTTTCCCATCCGCAATAACATCAAACTTATCTTCAACCTTAGCAGTAAATTGATAATCCAATACATCACCAAAATGTTTAGTTAAGAAGTTGGTCACAATCCCCGCTATATCGGTGGGAAATAGTTTGTTTTTTTCAGTTCCAGCCATTTCCGTTAAAGTCTCTGCACTTACCTTACCGTCAACTAAACGAATTTGACGATATTCTCTAGGCTTACCTTCTCGATCTTCTTTAACCACATAACCACGTTGCTGAACGGTATCGATGGTTGGTGCATAGGTTGATGGACGACCAATCCCCATCTCTTCTAACGTTCTAACTAAACTTGCTTCGTTATAACGAGCAGGTGGACGACTAAAACTTTGCTTAGCCCCTAACTCTTTAACATTTAAAGCTTGCCCTATGGTCATTGGAGGTAGTAAACCGCCTTCATCTTTAGAATCAAAATCATAGACCTTAAGAAAACCATCAAAACTAACCACTTCACCTTTAGCCGTTAATTTATCATTTGGAAGCAGATCAATACCGACATCAACCGTGGTTCTTTTTAACTGTGCGTCAGCCATTTGCGAAGCGATTGCGCGACGCCAAATAAGTTGGTATAAGCGTTGTTCATTTCGTTCACCACCAACATTCTCAACTCCAAAATCAGTTGGACGAATCGCTTCGTGAGCCTCTTGCGCATCGGCATTCTTGGTTTTATATCGGCGCGGCACACTATACTCTGCACCATAGTCAGAGGTAATTGTCGTTTTAGCTTGCTCAATGGCCAATTCAGAAAGGTTCACTGAATCGGTACGCATATAAGTTATCTTTCCAGACTCATATAAACGTTGAGCAACCATCATAGTTTGCTTTACTGAAAAACCTAACTTTGAAGAGGCCTCTTGTTGCAATGTAGAAGTCGTAAAAGGGGCTTTTGGTGAACGTTTTGCGGGCTTTTCTTCTAAGGAGATAACTGAAAGATTTGCTTTAGCGACCGCTTCTAAAAAAGCGGTTGCTTCATCTTCGGTAGCAAAACTTGCGGTACGTTTTACATCCAAATCCGCCACGGCTTTTCCAGCAGCATCTAGTAACTGTAATTGGCCTTGAACTCTGAAAACAAAATTTGCTTCATAAGTTTCAACTTCTCTTTCACGTTCAACAATTAAACGAACCGCTACCGACTGAACACGACCAGCTGAAAGCCCGGTTCGAATTTTTTTCCATAAAATAGGCGAGAGCTCAAACCCCACAATTCGATCAAGGATACGACGAGCTTGCTGTGCATCAACTAAGTCTAAATCTACCGTTCTCGGCTTGGCAATAGCCGCCTGAATGGCTGGCTTGGTAATTTCATGAAAGACAATTCGTTTAGTGGTTTTTACATCTAGATTTAGGGCTTCCGCTAGGTGCCATGCTATCGCTTCCCCTTCGCGGTCCTCATCCGTTGCTAACCAAACCGTTTCTGCCATCTTGGCTAGTTTTTTAAGTTCGGTGACATTTTTTTTCTTATCTGACGAAATCTCATAATTAGGTAAGAAGCCGTTTTCAAGGTCAATTCCCATACCTTTTTTCTGAATATCACGGATATGCCCATAACTGGAACGGACAGTAAAATCTTTACCTAAATATTTTTCAATTGTTTTTGCTTTAGCGGGGGACTCCACTATCACCAAATTCGTCATATAGTTACTCTAGCTTTCATACTTGTTTGTTTTAATTAATTTAAAGTTAATGCTTTAACTGACCATTTTTTTATTGAGACCTTTGCACGAGATAGGTGCGAAAGAAAAATGAGGAAAAATTTACCTTATTGCGGCGGAAAATGCAGGGAATAGCTAGCTATTCGCAAGTTTTTCAACAAAAATAAGGTGGATTTTAACCATTTTTACTCATACATACTCTCGTGCAAAGGTCTCTTAATTGTTTTAAATTTAGTGTTTTAAATTTAATTTAGAACGTGGCCATTACACAAACAAAAAAATTCTTCTTTTTACAAGATGCATAATTTTTTCTGTATTTGCAATCACTAATTTAATTTTTGACTATATTAATAATATTTTGACTGTATTAATTGATGACCTGACTCAAGTTTTATTATAAAAGAGACTTATTAAGTACGCCCAATTACTAAAAACTCTATTTAAAACAAGATTATTTTAGGTATACTTTAGTTTATTATCTATAACCCAACCAAATTTATCGTCTCAAAATTAGAGAATACAAATGGCAAGCCCAATAAAACAAACCGGACTTTCATCTCTTGCAAGCCAGGCAATCATCGTAGTAGGCATGAACGATGAACATCAAGCTCAATTGCTGGCAAATCTTAAACCGTCTCATTTTGCTATTTCTTTCTGTGAAAGCCCTTCTAATGCAAACCAATTACTACAATCAACAAGGTTTGATAACACAGTTATTTTGTTAGATGAAAGTCTGTTTGATTCAGATAACGCTCAACTTATCGCAGCTTTTCTAAAAAGCCATGATATTAGCCAGTATCCATGTATTCTTAATGTTTATTCATCTGAGTCAGAGGCGATTTTAAAAGCTTATGAAATGAATATTTCTTTTTACTTAGTTCAACCATACAGTGGACGTTTTTTGCAGTCGGTTATCGAAACCGCATCAAAGAATCTTTTGCAATATAGCGATGCGATACAACGAATTCACAATTTTGACACCGCACATCCTTTAATACAACAAGCCTCTTTTTTCATAAAAACTGTTGAAGAAGCCCATGCCTTATCTTCTGCTTTAGCTTACATAATCAAGGAGCCGAAACGTATTGGGATTGGTTTATTTGAGTTGATGTTAAATGCCATTGAGCACGGTAACCTTGGTATAGGTTACGAGCTAAAAAGCCAATTAATTAAAGAATCTAGACTGCAACAAGAGATTGAAAAACGTCAAGCGCTGACTGAAAATCAACACAAACACGTACAGGTAGTTTTTGAGCGCACACCAAAATATATTGAGATAACCATTTCTGATCATGGCGAAGGTTTTAATTATAGTCGTTATTTAGAGTATGCCGAACATCGTGCTGCGGACAAACATGGCCGAGGAATCATGCTAGCTAAAAGCATTAGTTTCGACTCTTTAGAATACAAAAATAATGGTTCTACCGCCGTTTGTCGCTGCAATATTGATTAAAACTTCTTCACAAGAGCGTTACAAGAGTGTTATTAATCCCCCCCTAAAACCCTACTTAGTCGAGTCTAAACCATTACAATGACAACTATAACCACAACTACTTAATTCTGCGCCAGCGTGCCGCAGATAAGGCTTCAATTTCACCTGACAACTCTAACAACATTAACTCCCCTTGCAAACTAGAAACCGGCATTTTACTCACGACCACTAGCTCATCTAAGCCGGTAGCGTCGTAACCTATCAAATCTAATAACTTACTCTGATTTTGTGTTGAAGATAGCGTCGTTGTCTGTTTTTTAGAGTGCTTTTCTGGTTCATCAAATAGTGCTAAAGAGGTTTGCAGGTTGGCAGATAATTCCTCCAAAACATCCTGTCCAGACTCGACTAATTTAGCTCCCTGTTTAATCAGCTGATGACAGCCTTTAGCCTGTGGGTTATGTATTGAACCAGGAACAGCAAAAACTTCTCTCCCCTGTTCTAAAGCTGTTCTAGCGGTAATCAAAGAGCCACTTTTTAAGGCTGCCTCCACCACTAAGGTTCCAACACTGAGGCCACTAATAATACGGTTTCGTTTTGGAAAGTTATAATTAAGTGGTTTAGTGCCTAAAGGAAATTCTGAAATCATGGCGCCTTCTTCAACTACTTGATGCCCCAGTTTTTGGTTAGCCGCAGGATAAATACGATCTAAACCAGTGGCGACAACCGCAATGGTTTTACCGATACCTTGTAAAGCCCCCTGATGCGCGGCTGTATCAATACCTAACGCTAAACCACTGGTAATCGTTAAACCTTGTTGAGAAAGATGTTTTGCAAAATCCTTAGCCGTTTCTATTCCTTGTTTAGAGGCATGACGACTACCGACTATGGCAATTTGAGGATCACTTAACAATTCAACCTTTCCACGAACCCCTAACACAATCGGAGGATCAGTAATTTCAGTTAAATTTTTCGGATACTGTTTATCATCCAAAACTAACCAGGCCTGGTTATCTTCTTCTCCCCAAGCCAAGGATTCTTCTACACGAGCTTGAAATTCATCCGCAAATAAAATATCTAACTGACCTTGGTTTATTAATTCACCCTGCTGCCAATCAACCATTGGAGACTCTAGGGCGGTTTTTAAAGAGCCAAAATATTGTTGAATTGCTTGTAGCTGTTCATAAGAGACATGACTCAAGTGTAGGGATAACATTGTGGGTAAATCGGCAAAATTTGACATATTCAGCTATAATAGTTTGCAATTATTTACTGAAGTATATACGACACCATGGAAAAACTCGATATCGTTCTCTACCCTGAATCTGGACTTCGTGAAGTCTGCAAGCCAATTCCTGAAATGAATGATGAGATTGATAAGCTCATCGACGACATGTTTTACACAATGTATGACGCACCTGGCATTGGTTTAGCGGCTCCGCAAGTTGCTGTGCAGGAGCGTTTAATTGTGCTCGACATTTCAGAAACCAAAGACCAGCCAATTGCCTTAATTAATCCTGAGATTATTCGTTCCGCAGGAGAAATTACTTGGGAAGAAGGTTGCTTATCTATTCCTGGTATTTACGCTAAAGTTAAAAGACCCAGCGACATTATTGTTCGTGGTATGGACCGTGATGGCAAAATGATAGAGATGGAAGCCAATGAGTTACTTGCGGTTTGTATTCAACATGAAATTGACCACCTAAACGGTAAGTTGTTTATTGACCATCTTTCTGGTTTAAAACGTACTCGAGCATTACAAAAGTTTCGTAAATCCATGGAAGAACAAGAGCAATAAACCTTATGAGCCAAGCATTACGCATTATTTTTGCGGGCACTCCGGACTTTTCGGTAGCGCCACTAAAAGCCTTACTAAATTCACAACATGAAGTGATTGCCGTTTATACCCAACCAGACCGTCCTGCAGGGCGTGGTCGTAAGTTAACTGCAAGCCCGGTAAAGCAAGTTGCTCTAGAGCATAATATTAGCGTATACCAGCCAGAATCCCTTAAGGATGGCGATGCTCAAAAAAACTTAAATGATTTAAACGCTGACATTATGATTGTTGTGGCCTATGGTTTAATACTGCCACAAGTAGTCTTAGACATGCCTAAAATGGGCTGTTTAAATATTCACGCGTCCCTATTACCAAGATGGCGTGGTGCGGCCCCCATTCAACGCGCTATTGAATCGGGAGATCCGCAAAGTGGTGTAACCATTATGCAAATGAATGCCGGATTAGATACCGGCGACATGCTTTACAAATTAGCCACTGACATCACGCCTGAAGACAGTGCGCAAACCTTGCACGACCGTTTAAGCGATTTAGGTTGTGAAGCTTTAATGGCAACCATTGAAGGCTTGCAAAATAAAAGTATCGTTCCTGAAAAACAGAATGAAGACTTAGTCACCTATGCTGAAAAAATGCATAAAGAAGAAGCCTTAATTCAGTGGAATCAACCCGCTTTAAAAATTATTCGTAAAATTCAAGCCTTTAACCCTTGGCCAGTTGCTCATACCCCCTTTCAAGACAAGCCTTTACGAGTTTGGCAGGCACGTCAATTAAATACCGAAGAACAAGCTAAATTTAATGACCAACAAAAGCTACCAGGCCTGGTAATAGGCCTAACCAAACAAGGTTTAATTGTTGCAACGGGTGACCAACCTATTTGTTTGCAACAAGTACAACCCGCAGGTAAAAAAGCCATGAGTGCTTATGACTTTGCTCAATCTCGTGACTTAATAGGTTATCAGTTTTAATGAACTCGTCTGCCAACCCTTTGCCTAAATTAAATAGCCGTTTTATTGCCCTTAAAATTTGTTTAACCGTCATTGAACAAGGGCGTTCTTTGAGCCAAAGCCTTCCAGAAGGCCTGGCACAATTTAATGACCGCAGAGAACGTAACTTTACTCAAAATATGGTAATTGGCACTCTGCGTTGGCAAGCACGTTTAGAGGCGATTCGCGCGCAATTACTTAAGAAAAAACTTAAAGAAAAAGATGAAGATATTAACCAATTGATTTTAATTGGTCTGTATCAAATTCTGTATATGGATACGCCAGAACATGCCGCCGTTTCGGAAACCGTTGCGGTTGTGCAAAAGTTAAAAAAACCTTGGGCTAAAGCATTAGTAAATGGCGTATTGCGTAACTTTATTCGTGAACAACAAACCCTCTGCGATGAAGTTGACCTTAAACCTGCTCAAAAATATTCACACCCCCAATGGTTGTTCAAGGCATTACGAAAAGGTTACCCAGATGATTGGCAAGGCATTATGCAAGCTAATAATGAAATTGCGCCCCTAACCTTAAGAGTTAATACCATTCAACAATCTCGTGATGAATTGCTGACAAAACTAGCAGAAGCTGACATTAAAGCTTTTGCGCATTCAACCGCTCCTCAAGGCATTGTTTTAGAAAGCAGCACCGACATCACTCAACTTCCTACTTACGAAGCAGGCGGGTTTAGTGTTCAAGATGGCGCGGCGCAACAAGCTGCTAATATCTTGCAACCCAAACCTCAAGAACGCATCTTAGATGCTTGTGCTGCACCGGGTGGTAAAACCACCCATCTTTTAGAGTTATCTAACAATCAAGCAAACGTCTTTGCCTTAGAAAAAGCTCCTGAACGCATGGAGCGTTTAGCAGAAAACCTTCACCGTTTAGAGCTAGATGCAAACTATGCCGTAGGCGATGCCTCATGCCCCGAAGATTGGTGGGACGGCAAGGCTTTTGACAAAATTTTATTAGATGCACCCTGCTCGGCAACCGGAATCATACGCCGCCATCCAGATATAAAATGGCACCGAACCGAAGAAGATATTAATGCCTTAGTTGAGATTCAATCTGCTATTTTAAAAGCACTATGGCCAACCTTAAAACCAGGTGGAAAGCTACTTTATGCCACCTGTTCAGTATTACCTCAAGAAAACACATTACAGGTTCAAGAGTTTGTTGAAAGTGAACCAAGTGCTAAGGTTATTCCCCTTGATTTAGAAACCACACTTACCTTTGAAACTCCGGGCAATCAATACTTACCAGGACGTTTAGGCATGGATGGTTTCTTTTACTGCTTACTAGAAAAAGAAAAGAATCTGTAAATTATGCGCTGGCTAATTGCATTAATCCAAAGCGTTTTGCAAAGCCCGTTAGTGATTTTGTTTTGCATTCTACCAGGCCTGGTAATACCAACAGTGGTGCAAGCAGAAGATGAAATCATTATTCTTAAAGTTAAAGATTATCAAAAAAACAAACAGCTCCTCATTGATTCAGAAAGCCGTTTTAATCTTCCACAAGAAGTTATTGATGCAATTCACCACGAAATTTCACTCAGTTTTATTACCCGCATAGAATTAACTGAAAAAACTCAAACATTAGGATTTCAGCATGAGCGCATCCGAAATGTTGTTGAATACCAAACCGATCTCTATGCCTACGGCGTTAATCGGCTCTATGCGCTTTATAACCATCGTAATAAAAAAGCACAGTCTTTTACGACTTTACAAGAAGCCTTAAGAACCTTATCGACACTGCAAGCTTTTCCAATAGCATCTCTCTCTGAATTACATCCCGATCAGCGGTATACTTTACGAATGAAAATCGCTTTAGACTATTGGAAACTCCCTGCTCCCTTAATTTTAGATGCGTTAACAACCTCAACTTGGCAATTAGAAAGTCAATGGTTTGAAACCTCTTTACAGACCCCACTGAGTTGGCAATGAATTCACCCTGGCGCTATATAAAACAATACGGCTGGTTAACGCTACTCTCTAGCTTACTGCTAATGGCTCTAGTGGTCATGAGCCAGACCCTACAAAACGCATCTAGCTTTGCAGACAGCTACTCGACCCTGCTCTTTTTTACCGTGGGTGGCGTGACCCTTCTACTCATTCTACTTTTCAAAACCCTATATAAGCTTTATTCTCAATACCGCAAAAAAGTTCCTGGTTCAAAAGTAACGGTACGCTTAACGCTTATTGCAAGTTTAGTTCTTGGCATTCCAACCGCCATTATCTTCTACTTCTCGTTAAACTTTATTCAGCAAGGCATTAACCAGTGGTTTGACGTAAAAACTGAAGTCGCTTTAGACAATGCCACCTCTTTAGTGCGTATTACTTTAGATACCAAAACTCGTGACAGCCTAAAATTAACTCAATCCATATCAAAAGCCAACAAAGCCTTATTAACGGAATCTCCCAGCTTGGCGGTTAACACTCTAAGGCAACAACTCAACGCACAAGAAGTTGCATTTTATAGCATTAACCAACAGTTAATTGCATTTAGTAGCGAGTATGCCACAGCAATCTTACCTGAAGCACCTGGAGCAAACCTTTTTCAGCAAATTCGTAACAATAAGACCTACGCCGCATTAGAGAGTCGTGAAGGCGCCACTTTACAAGAAAATTTTATTCGGGTTGTGATTCCCTTTTCCGATAGTCAACTCAGTAAGCAATATGCTTTACAAGTTATTTTTCCTATTCCAGCGGATATTTCGTTGCTCTCAGATTCAGTTGCTACCGCCTCCGGCCAATACAAAGAACTCTCTTATTTAAAAGGGCCATTAACAGCAAGCTTCATACTAATTTTATCGATGGTTTTACTGCTAACCTTAGTAACCGCTGTACTGTTTACGATTACCGCGGTAAAAAACTTCACTCGCCCAATCAGAACGCTTGCAAGAGGAACTAGAGCCGTATCAAAAGGTGACTATTCGGTAAAAATGTCCGTACCTGAAAATGATGAATTTGGTGATTTAATTCAATCATTTAACGATATGATTCAACGAATTTCTCAAGCCCGAAATGAAATTAAACTAGGTCACCAGCAAACTGAAGTACAAAAACTGTATCTACAAGCCATTATCAAAAACCTCTCCAGCGGTGTGGTAACCCTGGATATGCACTACCGAATTCGTACCATTAACGATGCCGTTCAAGAAATCTTAAATGCTGACTTAAAACGTCATATTGGCAAAAAAATTGCCGAGGTTACAGATCGTGAAGATACCGCTCACCTTAGCGAACTGGTAAGCAAAATTGCACCTAAATTCGAACAAAGTGCCAAACCTTGGTCAACTCAAATTGACTTCTCTTGTAAAAAGGGACAAAAAATTCTTTTAATTCACGGCTCAACGCTTCCCAGCATTGATAAAAAAATTGGTGGTTATGTCATTGTTATCGATGATATTACCGAACTGGTTCAAGCACAATTGCATGCCGCCTGGAGCGATGTAGCCCGCCGCCTTGCCCACGAGATTAAAAACCCATTAACCCCCATCCAACTCTCAGCGGAACGTTTACAATTTAAACTCTTAAAGAAACTAGATGAAAACGATCAAAGCCTGCTTAACCGAATGACTGAAACCATTATTGAACAGGTTGCAACCATGCAAAAACTCGTTCAGGCATTTAGTGACTACGCCAATACACCAGAGGTTGAGTTGGTTCCAACACGAATCAACACCCTGGTCTCAAACATTACAGAAATGTATCGTGACCCAGATGCCGACTGGAAAGTCTCTGCCGAGATTGAAGAGCCTTGCCCAATCACGCTAGTCGATAGCTCTAGATTGCGCCAACTACTGCATAATTTAATTAAAAATGCCATAGAAGCCACTGCCGAAACCATAAAACCGAGAATTATCGTTAAGGTATTTAGTGAAGACCCAGAATGGCTGACTCTTTCCATTTGTGATAATGGTCCAGGAATACCTGAAGAAGCTCAAAACTGGATTTTCGAACCCTATGCAACTGACAAACCTAAAGGCACAGGCTTAGGCCTAGCGGTGGTTCGCAAAATCGTTGAAGAACATCACGGCAAAATAAGCCTAAGCTCTTCACCCAACAGTGGCACCTGCTTTATAATAAAGCTACCTATAACCTCAAGTGAGAAAGCATGAAACCAGGTAAATTATTAATTGTGGATGATGAACGCGATATCCGCAGTTTAATGGAAGAAATTTTTAGTGAAGAAGGCTATCAAGTTGAAACCGCTGCCAATGGGGTTCAAGCCCAACAAGCATGGCGTAATTTTTTACCCGATATTGTCTTTTTAGATGTTTGGATGCCGGATATAGATGGTATTTCGCTACTCAAACAGATGCAAGAAGAAGAGGTTTTAGAAAACACCAAAGTCATTATGATGTCTGGCCACGGAACCATTGAAACTGCTATTGAGGCCACGCGATTAGGTGCGTATGATTTTCTAGAAAAACCCCTGTCGTTAGCCAAATTAATTGTGACGGCTGAACGCGCCATAGAACATAATCAACTTAATCAAGAAAATCGCCAACTTAAACAAAAACAACCTGACCAGTTTCTACCTATTGGAAAAAGTAAAACCGTTATTCAACTTAGAGAAACCCTCGATAGACTCTCTAAATTCACCATGCCTATTTTAGTGACTGGGGAACCAGGAACGGGTAAACATCATTTTGCAGAAGCCATACATAAAACCAGTCAACGAAATAAAAATTCCCTATCTGAGTTTTATGCATTAGATTTCAATCAACTCTGCCAACCTGAGAATATCGACAAGCTAAAAAAAACCTTGCGTGAAGTTCATCAAGGCACTCTTGTCATTGCCAACGTTGAAGAGCTTTCGCAAGAAGCCCAATCCATGTTGGCGAATATCGTTCTGAAACAGTGCTATCAACTAGATGCGAAAAGTGATGCCGTATGCATTGATATACGAGTGATTGCTTTAACAAAAAGTGATTTAGAAGACTTAGTAGAAAAACATCTTTTTAGAGAAGACCTCTATCAACGCTTAAAGGTTATGCCAATGCACATACCTGCGTTACGTCAACATACAGAAGACATTCCGGAACTGATTGAATACTTTGTAAACCACTTTGTGACCTATGAAGGTTTGGAATATAGACATTTTAGCGTTTCTGCTCAAAATATTCTTCGCCAGCATACCTGGCCTGGCAACTTAAAAGAGTTAAAAAACTTGATACAACGCCTACTCATTTTAGGCAGCGATGACGTGAGTGACGAAGAAGTCAAAGAGCTTTTAATGAACTCACAAACAAGTAACTCATTGGGTGATGTTGTAGATACCAGCTTACCTCTAAGAGAAGGTAAAGAACAATTTGAAGCCCGCTATTTAAGTCAGCTTTTACGTGAAACCGGGGGAAATGTTTCTGAGACGGCCAAGCGTTCTGGTGTTGATAGAACCAACTTATACCGTAAATTAAAAACTCTCGGCATTGACCCTAAAAACCCACAATAGCAACCAAATGAATAGCTTTTCCTCTCTCCTTAAAGGGCTGTTTAGATAAACCTTTAAACGATTTGAGAGGGTAAGAAAAAAGTGATGGAATTCTTTAGATTTAGAGACCTTTGCACGAGCCGAGGATGTAATAAAAAAGTGAAAGAATTCTTTAGATTTAGTTTAAAAAATACGCATAATAGCGAGCTATTGGGCGGATTTTTTAAGCTGAAGATAGAGAATTATAGCCTTTTTTAAGCATTCTTCGACTCTTGCAAAGGTCTCATTTAGTCTAAAATAAAATTTAAGCCCGGTATCAACAGGGTTAACTTGATAATTGAGATGACACTAACACAATGAATATCGTTATATTAGGAGCAGGACAAGTCGGTACTTCGCTTGCTGAGTTATTAGCCCAAGAGAATAATGACGTTACCGTTGTTGACTTAGATAGACTGCAACTGCAACGTTTACAAGACCGATTGGACATCCGCACCGTAATGGGACATGCCTCTCATCCGGATATTTTGGAACAAGCAGGCTTAGAAGATGCGGACATGCTTATTGCAGCAACTCAAAACGATGAAACCAACATTCTTGCTTGTCACCTTGCCCACAGTTTGTATAAAACAGATAAAAAAATAGCTCGTGTTCGGAGCCGTTCCTATCTAGACCACCCTGAACTCTTTGATCGTAATGCCAATACTTCTGCCATTCCCATTGATGTTTTAATCAGTCCCGAATCTCTCGTAACAGACTATATCTTACAGTTAATTGATTATCCGGGTTCTCTTCAGGTCATTAACTTTGCGGAAGGCAAAGTGCAATTAGTTGCCATGCGAGCTTATGCGGACGGAATGCTGGTAGGCAAAAAAATTCAAAGCTTACGAGAGCATTTACCTAAAAATATCAAAACTCGTATTGTTGCCATTTATCGTCGCAATCAAGTGGTCATGCCTTCGGGGGATACACTGATTAAAGCGGGTGATGAGGTGTTCTTTCTAGCCGAAGCCGATCATATACCCATCATCGTCAATGAACTGCGGCGTAGTCGATTACGTCCATCACGTCGTATTATGATTGGTGGTGGTGGAAACATTGGTTTTAGTTTAGCTCAAGCGTTAGAGAAAAAACACCAAGTTAAATTAATTGATCGCAATATGCAGCAGTCTCGCGAGATTGCCGAGTCTTTAGATAACACCATTATCATTCATGGTGATGTATCAGATAAAGATTTACTTCTAGAAGAAAATATTGATGAAATTGATCTGTTTGTAGCCGTAACGAATAGTGACGAAGCCAATATTATCTCAGGCATGCTTGCCAAAAAACTTGGCGTTCGTCGTGTTATCGCTTTAGTTAACAATCAGTCCTACGTTGAACTCATTCAGCGTAACAGCATTGATGTGGCTATCTCCGCCGACAGCATTACCACCAGTCACCTTTTACGTTACACCCGTAAAGGCGATACCGTTAAAGTCGCTACCTTAAGAAAAGGCGCGGCAGAAGCGATGGAAGTAATTGCTCACGGCAGTGAAAATACTTCTGAAATTATTGGTAAAAAAATCGGCGATATTAAATGGCCAAGTGATATTACTGTGGGCTGTATCATTCGTGAAGACAGAGTTATTATCGCGCACCGTGATTTAGAAATTGAAGCTGAAGATCATGCCATTTTATTTTTAAGCAATTCTGAAAATGCTGCGGAAATTGCCAAACTATTTTCACCTGAAGTGAAACGCAGTTGGTTTAGCTAAACATTATTTAACAAGACCTCTTTGCAGAAGATTGCTACAAAAGAAATATTAAGCGCATACTTTCGCATAAAGGTCTTAACCCATAACAATCTACTGATAGCACCCATAAAACGGTCGGTAAAAGCGCTCAACTATGCATTCAAAAATTATATTCAAAGTCTTCGGCCTACTCCTAATGGTCTATAGCATCAGTCTATTTCCGCCTATTTTTATCGCCCTTTATTATCAAGATGGCACGCTTTATGACTTTGTAAAAGTACTTGTGGGTGTTTTATTAACCGGCTTAATCATTTGGTATCCGGTTAGAAATCATTCCCGCGAACTAAAAATTCGTGACGGTTTTCTTGTTGTTGTTATGTTCTGGACCATTCTTGGATTGGCTGGGGCACTTCCCTTCTTCTTAGCGAAAGAAGTTCCATTAAGTTTAACCGATGCTATATTTGAGTCATTTTCAGGGTTAACTACCACCGGAGCCACCGTCATCACCGGTCTTGATGAATTGCCGCATGCCATTCTTTGGTATCGCCAACAGCTGCAATGGATGGGCGGAATGGGAATTATCGTTTTAGCGGTTGCCATCTTACCGATGTTGGGCATTGGAGGCATGCAACTTTATCGTGCTGAAACTCCAGGCCCAATAAAAGACTCTAAAATTGCCCCACGAATTTCAGAAACAGCCAAAGCCCTTTGGTATATTTATCTGGGTTTAACCGTAGCCTGTGCAACCAGCTATTGGTACGCGGGAATGAACTGGTTTGATGCCATCACCCATAGTTTTTCTACTGTCGCAATTGGTGGCTTTTCAACACACGATGCCAGTATTGGTTACTTTGATAACATTAATATTGAAATGGTTGCCATATTATTTATGTTTTTATCAGGCATTAATTTTGCGCTGCACTTTACCGCTTTTAGACACTTAAGTGGTTACGCCTATTTTTACGATCCTGAATTTAAAGCTTATGCAGGTTTATTATTAGGTGCCTCCATTGTCGCTATTTTATATTTATATCTACAAGACGTTTATCCAAGCTGGGAAGAAGCCATTCGCTATGGTCTATTTCAAACGGTCTCTTTAGCCACCACGACCGGTTATGCCAATGTCGATTTTTCACAATGGCCTGGTTTCTTACCTGTCATGTTAATTTTAATGAGCTTTATTGGCGGAAGTGCAGGCTCAACAGCCGGAGGAATGAAAGTCATTCGTTTTATATTGTTATTTAAACAAGGTTTACGAGAGATCACCGGTTTGCTTCACCCTAACGCTATTATGCCGGTAAAACTCAGTGGCAAAAGCATTCCAGAAAAAATCATGACCGCGGTTTGGGGATTCTTCTCAGTGTACGTTTTCACCTTTGCGATTCTCTTGCTTATTATTATGGCTCTTGGTGTTGACCAGGTAACTGCTTTTTCTGCTATTGCAGCGATGATGAATAACCTTGGCCCTGGGTTAGGTGAAGTGGCAGCGAACTTTCAAAGCATGAGTGACCCTGTTAAGTGGGTATTAACTTTTGCAATGCTATTAGGGCGTTTAGAAATCTTTACCTTACTTGTGCTATTTACCGCGGCTTTTTGGCGTACATAACGGACTGTATTAAATTATTATGAACTCAAAAACCGCTCAAAAATGGGATACTAAATACGCCCAGGCAACCTTAAACACCCAAGCTAACCCAAGTTTTGTTTTAAAAGAACATAGCAGACTACTTCCCTTTAATGGTCAGGCTTTAGAACTGGCCTCAGGATTAGGCGGCAACGCCCGTTTTTTAGCGCAATGTGGTCTTAAAACGCATGCGTGGGACATCTCTGACAGTGCATTGACAGTACTCAATAATTGGGCAAGCCTCAATCAACTTCCTATTACTCCACTACTGACCGATTTAGAGCAAATGATTCTACCCTACCAACAATTTGATGTGATTGTGGTTAGCCGTTATTTGGATCGTAACCAGTTCAAAGCAATAGAAGAAGCCTTAAAACCAAATGGACTATTGTTCTATCAAACCTTTCTTGCACCAGTTCAAGACAATGCCCCCCAAAACCCCAATTTCTACATTCAGCCCAATGAATTTAACCAGGCCTGGTCAAAGCTGCAAACATTAGTGTACGGTGAAGGCTGGTTAAATAGCGAAAACGCGACTCAAGAAAATCCTTCTAAACATCGTTATGCTTGGTATATTGGCCGTAAAAAGTAATGTCTACAACCTCAAGACCCACCTATAAACCAAGCCTAACTCCGATAAAATATAGAAATTAGGCCTTAGGTGCCACTTAAGTAAACTGTCCAACTTATTGGGGTCACTTCACAGTGCAGCGATTGAGAAGCCTTTTTAAATTTAAACCTTTGCCTTAAATTTGGTCACTCAGGCTTCCCGTTACTTTTTGCAATTTGGCAAAAAGTAACCAAAAAACAAACCCCACTCCATAAATGGGCAAGTTCTAAGCTTGTGAACTGAAAACGCTGAACTCGCTACGCTCAAACAGCAGCGTTTTTTTTACCGTTCACTACACTAAGAACCTTGCACCATTTATTACAAGGGGACTTAAGGCGTTTGCCCAAGCTTCAATATTAAGCATCAAAAAAGTGGAAAATAACTCAAATCTGGTAATGATTTTTTATCAAGTTAGTTTAGTAGTTAAGTCTTGTCATCTAGGATCAAGTTTAATTTTTACACATTATCAGCCTAGTATCTGTTATCGGTGTTGTATCACTTCTCAATTACAAACTTAAATCACCAGGCCTGGTAAATTAACGTAACCAAGACTCAGTTGAAACGTTATTCACTGCAAACCAAGAACTCGACGCCCGAAGGGGTAAGTCGAGAATCAGGCAAATTTTACCTCATTTTTCTTTCGCACCTATCTCGTGCAAAGGTCTCTAAAAATTTAATAAATTGTTCAAATACTTAGCTATATTTCTATGTCACAATTAAGTATTATTTTTAAATTGAAGACTTTTGCAGAAGGCTATGCAAAGGTCTTAATAAGCAGAACAAATTACAATGAAAGCTGATTTCAAAAAACTCAATAAAACAATCACTTGTTATAACCATTTAGATGACGAAGACCCCAAGTTAGTCGAATGTCTTCATAACCTGCGTATTGCGGCACGTAAACTCATTGTGGTAATGAATCCGGAAGATTTCATAGGATTAAATTTAAAAAAGTTAATTCAGGCCAGCAATAAAATTCGTGACTTAGATGTCTTTATAACCGAAATATTGCCGCAATTCCCAAAAAAGTGGCATAGTGAGTTTAAAGACCTATTACGGGTTTTAAACAATCGACGGGTTGAAATGAACCATGATTTTAAAATCACGCTTACCGAAGAGTGGCTGAGTGATTTAAATGATGAAAAGATTTTATTATCAGGCGAACACGAAACCTCCCAATCTCAATTAAAACGCCAACAGATGGATTTAAAAGAGATTGAGAAACGGCTAAAAAAGGCTCTTAAAGAAGTAAAAAGCATTGATATAGAAGACAAACATCTTCACAAGATTCGCTTAGTTAGTAAACGTTTACGTTACCAATTAATGCGCTTTTATCCACAAGAAACCAAACTCATTAAAACCACTAAATTATTACAAGCAAAACTGGGTGATTTTCACGATATTTATCAAGCAATAAAGCTTTTAAAACAAAACGAATCTTTGTTAACACCCAAAACGTTTAAACACTGCAATACATTTTTAAACGATAAAAAAGCTCAAATACTGGTTGAGCTAAGAAAAGAATTGCGTCATTAGATAAAAGGTACCAGGCCTGGTAGATTCATGTCATTAATGAAACTTATTGAATAGAGACTTTTGCAAGATTTAATGAATGTATAAATAGTAAATCTAGCTAATTTTTATAAATATCCGTTATCCCTTCTGGTGGTTTACGGAAACGTTTGTAACACCATAAATACTGTTCTGGTGCAATTGAAATACACTGCTCAACTCCTGTATTGAGGGCTTGAGTTGCGATTTTGGTTTCTTTACTAGCTAGGCTTTCATCTGCTTGTAAAAAGTGAAGTGCATAGCCTTTAGCCTTTGGTAAACGCTGCATTACTACAAACAAACAAGGACTACCCGTTTTTTTTAATAGTTTACTGACCAACGTCATAGTTCTTGCAGGACGGTCAAAAAATGGCGCGTACACTCCACCAGATTCACCTGGATCTTGGTCAGGCAAAATAGCCGTCACTTCTTTATTTTTAAGCGCCTTCATTAAACATCTAACACCACGTGAATCCGTCGGCGCTAAGGTTGCACCAAAACGCCCTCTTGCATTTACCATAAAGCGTTCAATTGAAGGGATATTGGGCGGTCGATATAAAAAACTAGAGGGATAAACGGCTGATAAATAACTCCCTATTAGCTCCCAAGCGCCAATATGTGGCGCTAGAAAAATCACACCTTTATTTTGCGCAATGGCCTGTTCTAACAAATCTTGCCCATGAACCTCTTTAACCAGTCGCAGTAACTTATCACTACGCCAACGCCAAAACGCCCCTAACTCAATTAGCGCCTTAGAAGTCTCTTTAAGGTTTGCCTGAAGCAGAGCTTTTTGCTGTTGAGGAGAAAGGTTGGGATAAGCTTGTTGAATATTTATTTGAGCAATGCGCTTATTACTGTTTGGAATCCAATAAAACAAACTTCCTAGCAGTGAACCCAGTCCTTGGCTAAGTCTAAGAGGAAGCAAACCTAATAAAACAATTAACCCTTTCACAAACCATCCTAAACAAAGCTGTTGTTTCTCTGTTTGATTTGATGATTGGGTTTTCGATTGGTTTTTTGATTTATCAAGCATTACAAGTCGATTTCATCAGTTTGCAGGTTATTGGTTTCATGATTTAGAGCGGTTAAATCTGCTTTTCCTTGATGATTATCATCCGCAATTAACGGCTGCATAGCGCGCCATAAATTGGCGTATAAATGTTTGTTTTTTTGTTCTTGCTCTAATAGTAATTCTTTAGTTTCTGCACGAGCTTGAGGTTTGGCATAACAAGCTGGACAGTTATCTTCAATCACCGGTAATTCCGCTGTAATGGCAAAGTCTCGTGTTTGATTTTCCCTTACTCTTACTAAAGGACGAATAATGCGAACGTCTTCATCATCATTAAGATAATGCGCTTTCATCGTACGCAGTTGACCCGCATTAAAGGCAGACATAATAAAACTCTCAGCCAAGTCATCTAAATGTTGCGCTAAGGCTAAAACGTTATACCCCTCTCGACGACAAACTGTGTATAAAATGCCACGTTTTTGGCGTGCACAAAAACTACAAAAGGAATCTCCTTTCATACGCTCTTCAGCCAAGCCAACCATATCTTCACTTTCATAAAAGTATGGCACATCCATTTTTGCACACCACTCTTTTAGTGGAGAAGGATCAAAACCTGGAATTTCAGGATCAATAGTACAAGCCGCTAGCTCAAAATTAACCGGAGCATGGCGTTGTAGATGCTTCAGTATGACCAACAAAGCCATTGAATCCTTACCGCCAGAAAGACCAAGTAATACGCGATCTCCATCACGTAACATCTTGTATTGTGCCATGGCCCTTCCTACTAATTTCATAATAGACTTAGGAGGCGTAATCCAATCTTTAGTGCGCTCTTTTTTAGTTATTTTTTTCTGCGTTTGTTCTGTCATTGTCGTCATTATTTAATTTACCAATCCCCTTATTTTACACGGAAAAGTAAGAACCTCTCAAATTAAGCACAATGTATTAAGAGTGTTTGGCAGCGTGTTTATCTAACAATTGATTAATACTGGTTTGCCATGCTAAAGACAAAGCGGGATGATTAATGGCTTGTTTAAGCCTCTTCCAATCTTTAGGACTTGAAGGGTTTGACTTGGCTAAATATAACTCTTTAATGCTTATTTTGGGATATTTCTTAGCCGCTTCATTACTAAGTGTTAACCATCTAACAGATTGCTGTTTTTGTAACTTACCGGTTGTTAATACACGGCAATAAAAACCAACATGTCCACTATCACTGTAAGCTTTTAAAAATTCTCCAGGTTGCCATTTAGTAATTCGCGTCGAAACCTGAGCATCAAGCTTCCAGCAAGGTGAACGAGGTTGAGACACTTCTAAAAGCACGGTGCCTATCTGAAAACGATCGCCTAAACAAACATCGGCTTCATCTAAATCATTAATTGCTAAATTTTCACCTAAAAAACCATAATCATGTTCTATTTCAAACCGTAAATAAGCGCTGGTAGGTAATACTAAGAGTGCTTTATCCTCGCCACCATGATTTTTTAAATCTGCTTGTTCATCACCCTCCAACCCTGTGTTTGACAATTGCACACTATGCTCAACGGATTGTTTGCAAATCCCCGAAGGGACGCCATCACGCCAAGGTTTTGGAGTTACTTTACCCATATTAAGAGAGATAATTTTCATGGCATTTCCTTTAAATTGGCCTTTTTTTAAATTAAAGAGGCAAAAATTTGGAATCTTCTTTCAAGTTTGATGAGGACTTGGCAAAATTTTATTGGTATTTAGTCTGGTGCAAAAAGTCTCTTAGAATAAATTTGGGAGGTTTTTATAGAGAATGAACGCCCCCATAAGCACTAAAAATACAGCAAAACCACGTTTTAATTGATGCTGATTTATTTTGCTACTAATCTTGTGACCCAACCAGCCACCAACGATACCTATAATTGAGAATAAACCAATAACATGCCAGTCTACACTTAACTGCATCTCTTGCAAAACATGCAAATATTCTAAAAAGCCTGCAAAGGATTTAAATGCAATTATCACCAAACTGGTACCTACTGCCAAGCGCATAGACAAACCGCCTAATAAAACCAGCGCTGGAATAATTAAAAAACCACCGCCAACACCTACCAGGCCTGTTATACCTCCAACAATAAATCCATCTAAGGCAATTTTGTAAATAGCACGCTCTTCTTGTTCCACCTCTGCTTCATTAAGCTTTACAGGCTTAAACATTAAATAAGAAGCTACAATCATCAGGCCTGCAAAAATTAACATTTGCAATGCATCACTCACATAATGAGCTAACCATGCACCAAATACCGCACCCGCCATGCCTGGCACGCCAAAAATAAACACGGTGCGCCATTTAACCAATTGTTGACGTGCATACGGAATTGCCGAAAAAATACTGATAATTCCCACAATAATTAAAGAACTCGCAATAGCCACTTTGGTCTCTTGCCCAACCAGATAAGTTAAAACGGGCACGGTTAAAATTGAGCCACCCGATCCTAATAGACCAAGGGTTAATCCAATAAATAAAGCTCCGATCCAAGCTAATATCATCTACATTTCCTTCCTTTTAAAAACACACCCGATTCAATGTGATGGGTATAGGGAAATTGGTCAAACAGAGCCGTTTCAACAATATCATGAGTTTTCTGAATAGAGGCTAAATCGACTGCCAAAGTTTCTGGATTGCAAGAGATGTAAATGATACGTTCAAACTCAGTAACCATTTTGCGCGTTAAATCATCTAAACCAGAGCGCGGCGGATCAACAAAAATGGTTTTAAAATCGTACTCTTTCAATCCTACATTTTTTAATCTAAAAAACTCTTGGCCTTGCAAGGCGGCACTAATCTCTTCAGCAGCCATTTTAATCACTGTAACATTATCCACCTGATTAGCCGCTATATTGTATTGTGCCGAAGCCACTGAGGTTTTCGATATTTCTGTCGCTAATACTCGATTGTAATGCTCTGCTAAAGCAATTGAAAAATGTCCATTTCCACAATAAAGTTCAATTAAATCACCTTGTGCATCCTCTGACATTTTGCGCGCCCAATGCAACATATTCTGAGCCATTTTGGCATTAGGTTGAGTAAAACTATTCTCTATTTGTTGGTAAATAAACGGCTTACCATCCACTTGCAACTCTTCGACCACAAAGTCTTCATCTAACAAAACCTTTTGCTTACGTGCTCGACCAATTATATGCGTTATGGGTAAACCGGCTTTAAGTGAATTTGCGGCATTTAACCAGGCCTGGTCATCTTTAATAGACTTACGATAAATTAACGTCACTAACATTTGTCCACTTAACGTCGCTAAAAAATCAACCTGAAATAGTCTTTCACGCAAAATAGGTTCTTTGCAAATTTCGGTCATCAATTTAGGCATTAAATCCGCAATCGATTCTATTGCCATTGGGCACTCTTTAATGGCGACTTTTTCTTTAGTTTCTTGGTCAAACATAATGTAGTCAGACTCATCACCTTCATGCCAAATTCTAAATTCAGCACGAGCACGGTAATGAGTAGGACTAGACGCAAACACAGTTTGTGTTTTATTCAACGCCGATTGCGGGAGAAGTTGATTCAGTCTAACCACTTTATCGGCTAATTGACTATCGTATTGTTCAGGAAAAACTTGGCAGAGCATATTTATAAGCTTTTTGTGTTTGCGAAACCTCTACACTCAAGTAAAGGTCTCAGTCTAATAAAAAGCCATATTATAGTTGATTCATGACAAGGAGATGAATGTTGTTATTGTGTTGTTATTTAGTTTTTCTTTTGCGGTTTTTTATACAACAAAATGGATGCCTAAAAATTCCCTAGAAATTGTAACCGACACCTAAATTTAACGTTGTTGAAGAGGCGCTCATATTGGCTGATTCAATATTAAAATTATAACCAGACAAATCAACATTGAGGTTATCCATATTTAATTCCGCGTAATTAACTGCCAAAGTAAAATACAAACTAGGTTCAATTGTCATAAATCCAAGGTCTTTTTTAATGGTAATGGGTTGGTAACGCATACCCAGTTCGTAAGAAAAATAATCACCTGATATATTCGTCGCAATTCTAAGCGTATCGTTTTTTACATCAACACGCTGAGTTGCATAACTCACTTCACCATAAACTGAAGCTAAGCGATTTAAACTTTTACCAAACACGATTTTAGGGCCAATTTTATAACCTGTTAACTCGGTTTTAGAGGCAAAAAAGTCTACTGATTGCGATGAACCTGATGGCAAACTTGGGTAACTGTTTGCAGGCTCACCCGATGAATCCCCAGTATTATCTATATACGGAGCCGCAATACCCAATGAAAGCCCAACACCAAAATAATCAAAAGGCCCTTTTTTAAAGACGTCATACCCTAAGGTAATTTGTCCATCAAAACCTTGCCAATCATAATTTGTATTAGGTAGTTCAACCGTACCTCCACCTAGAGTAGTCAAACTATTACTTTCATTGCTAAACTGTCCAGAGTGATAGGTGCTTATACTGTAATTATAAAAAACATTACTCTCTAATAAATTAGCGTGTTGCTCTCGATTCGTAAAGACTTGAACAGAAGAATCCACTTGAGATTCAAGCCCAAAGATTCCACCTTTTAAACTCATCGTACCTGAACCGATTTGAAATTCTGAAGCGTGCACATTTTGTACAGAAAACGTAAAAATAAGACTTGTAAAAACCGCTATCTTTGACAAAAAAGCTGAAGTTTTTATGTTTAAAGTTTCTTTCAGTGAAGGTAAAAAAGCCATTTCAATTCCATTTGCTATTAAGAGAAGAGCAGGAATTATAAGCTCCAAAACCATTTTTGACTAATTAATTTTGCAAATCAAACACGATAAGTAGCCATCACTGAATTAGCTAAAAAATGCCAACAAACCATAAAGTTAGCTCTATTTAACCCTAAAATAAGCAAGTGATTAACCTATAAGTTTAATCAAGCAAAATTTAGAGCTTAACCACTAAATCGGTTAGAATAACGGATTAATTTTTTGGCACAGCAAAACGGCACCTTTATGACAACTCGTACACAACGCATTCAAACTCTTCGTAACCTCCTTAAAGAACGTGTCGTCGTTCTTGATGGGGCAATGGGGACGATGATTCAGAACCTAAATCTGACAGAAGAGGATTTTCGTGGCGAGCGTTTTGCCGATTATCATATGGATATCAAGGGCAATAACGACATCCTGGCGATGACCAAACCGGATGTGATTCGTGATATTCATCTAGAGTTTTTACGAAAAGGTGCGGATATCCTTGAGACTAACTCATTTAACGCTACCACCATTGCCCAAGCCGATTACGATATGCAAGAGCATGTCACAGAGCTTAACATTGCGGCCGCCAAAGTGGCACGTGAAGCCTGCGATATTGCCGAAGCCGAAGATGGTAAACCTCGCTTTGTCACTGGTGTTCTTGGGCCAACAAATCGCACCGCCTCTATCTCTCCTGATGTTAACGACCCTGGTTACCGTAACACCTCATTTGATGAACTCGTTATTGCCTACAAACAAGCCACTCACGCACTTTTAGAAGGTGGCGTGGACACCATTCTAATTGAAACCATCTTTGATACGCTAAATGCCAAAGCGGCCATTTTTGCGGTAAAAGAAGTGCAAGATGAAGTGGGTTATGAAGTCCCCATTCAGCTTTCTGGCACCATTACCGATGCTTCTGGCCGAACGTTATCGGGTCAAACGACCGAAGCCTTTTACAATGCCGTTGCCCATGCAGAACCTTTATCAATCGGTTTAAACTGTGCATTGGGGCCAGAAGAGTTACGCCCTTATGTGCAAGAACTTAGCCGTGTGTGTGAAACCTATGTTTCTATTCACCCCAATGCAGGCCTGCCTAATGAGTTTGGGGAATACGATGAAACGCCAGAGCAAATGGCGGAAGAAATCGCTGTTTGGGCTGAACGTGGTTGGATTAATATTATTGGTGGCTGTTGTGGAACCACGCCAGACCATGTGCAAGCCATGGCAGAGGCGGCCTTAAAACACCCTGCCCGCGCACTTCCAGAAGTAAAACCGGCTTGTCGCTTATCCGGTCTAGAACCATTAAACATCGATGAAGAAACCCTGTTTGTAAACGTCGGTGAGCGTAATAATGTCACCGGTTCTGCCCTGTTCAAACGCCTAATCATCGAAGAAAACTACGACGATGCAATCAACATCGCCGTGAAACAAGTCGAAGATGGCGCGCAGATTATCGACGTCAATATGGATGAAGGCATGTTAGATGCCAAGGCATGCATGGTACGCTTCTTAAATCTATTGGCCTCTGAACCCGAAGCGTCTCGTGTCCCAATCATGATTGACTCTTCCAAATTTGAGGTTATTGAAGCGGGCTTAAAATGTATTCAAGGTAAAGGGGTCGTTAACTCCATCTCGCTTAAAGAGGGAGAAGAAGCCTTTATTAAAAACGCCACCTTGGTTAAAAAATATGGCGCTGCGGCGATTGTGATGGCGTTTGATGAAGATGGTCAGGCCGATACTCTAGAACGCAAAATCGAAATCTGTCAGCGTTCTTATGAAGTACTAACTGAAAAAGTGGGCTTTTTACAACAAGACATTATTTTTGACCCAAACATTTTTGCGGTTGCGACGGGGATTGAAGAGCACAACAACTACGGCCTAGACTTTATCAATGCCGTCACTTGGATTAAAGCCAACTTACCTCACGCCAAAATCTCAGGTGGAGTGTCTAACGTCTCCTTCTCTTTCCGTGGCAACAACCCAGTACGAGAAGCGATTCACTCTGTGTTCTTGTATTACGCCATTAAAGAAGGCATGGACATGGGAATCGTCAACGCTGGGCAAATGGCCATTTACGATGACCTGCCCGAAAAACTTCGCTTAGCCGTGGAAGACGTTATTTTAAATAAGGATTCCGAAGCCGGTGAACGTCTATTAGAAGTGGCGGCTGAGTTTTTAGGGGATGGCTCAGCCGCCTCTAAAGAAGCCGATTTAAGTTGGCGTGAAACCACGGTTGAAAAACGCCTAGAGCACTCTCTGGTAAAGGGGATTACCGACTTTATCGAAGACGATACCGAAGAAGCTCGCGTTAAATTAGGGGCGCCCATCAATGTCATTGAAGGCCCGCTGATGGATGGCATGAACGTGGTCGGAGACTTATTCGGTTCGGGTAAAATGTTCTTACCGCAAGTGGTTAAGTCAGCACGAGTAATGAAACGTGCCGTTGCCTATCTTGACCCCTTCCTCGCCGCAGAAAAATCTTCTGGCCGCGTGCAAGGTAAAATTGTGATAGCAACCGTAAAAGGTGACGTACACGACATAGGTAAAAACATTGTCGGCGTGGTTTTACAGTGTAATAACTTTGAAGTGGTTGACCTTGGCGTCATGGTGCCCGCTGAAAAAATCTTAGACACCGCCATTGCCGAAGGCGCTAATGTTATTGGACTTTCAGGGTTAATCACCCCCTCTCTTGAAGAGATGGTGAATGTCGCCAAATTAATGAAAGAACGCAATTTAGATTTACCGCTTCTGATTGGTGGCGCCACCACCTCCAAAGCGCATACCGCAGTTAAGATTGAACCTCAATATAAGCACCCTGTTGTCTATGTTAAAGATGCTTCTCGTGCAGTCGGTGTGGCGCAAAGTTTAATCTCAGCCGATTTAAAAGGCGACTTTGCCGATAAAGTTCGTGCCGAATATGAAACGGTTCGTGAAGAGCGTAAAGCGCGTGCCAAAGAAGTTCGCCGCATCCCAATTAACAAAGCGCGTGAGAACCCATCATTAACCGACCAGGCCTGGGAAAATTACACCCCAGTTAAACCCAAGTTTTTAGGCACCAAAGTTTTAGAAGACTTTCCGCTTGAAACCCTCGTTGAAAAATTTGATTGGTCACCTTTCTTCCAATCTTGGGAACTGCATGGTCTTTTCCCACGAATTTTAGAAGATAAAGTGGTTGGTGAAGAAGCCAAGAAAGTCTATGCTGATGCGCAAGCCATGCTCAAACAGATTGTTGAAGAAAAATGGTTAACCGCCAAAGCGGTCTATGGTTTCTATCCTGCAAACCGCGTGGGGGACGACATTGAAGTCTATGCGGATGAAACGCGTTCAGAAGTCATTCACACCTTCCACCATATTCGCCAGCAAGCGGAGAAAAAACGTGGCGGTGCGAATAACTGCCTGTCTGATTTTATTGCCTCAAAAGAATCGGGGATTGCAGATTACATCGGATTCTTTGCGGTCACCGCAGGAATTGGGATTGACGAACACACCGACCGTTTTGAAGCCAATCATGATGACTACAAATCTATTATGCTTAAAGCACTGGCTGACCGTTTTGCCGAAGCCTTTGCTGAAACTTTGCATGAGATTGTGCGTAAAGAAGATTGGGGTTATGCACCAGATGAAGCCTTAGAGAACGAAGACCTCATTAAAGAACGTTACCAAGGCATTCGCCCTGCCGCGGGTTACCCTGCCTGCCCAGACCATACTGAGAAAGGCACACTTTGGGAACTCTTAAAACCCGATGAAAAAATTGGATTAGAGATTACCAGCAGCTATGCAATGTATCCCACTGCGGCGGTTTCAGGCACCTACTTCGCTCACCCAGAATCCCGCTACTTTGGTGTGGGGTCAGTCGGTCGAGATCAAGTAGAAGACTATGCACAACGTAAAGGCTGGAGCATTGAAGAAACCGAAAAATGGTTAGCACCTAACCTAGGTTACGACCCAGAAGATTTTTCGCAGTAATTTACTAAAATAAAAAGCTGCTTTATAGTGGCTTTTATACATAAAACTTTATATTCAATGAAAATCACAGCTATAGATGATCATCCTGAATTGTAAATTCTTCAAAATAGTTATATACATATTCATACTTCTTGATATGTTCAATCCACTTTAACATTTTCGCTTCTGTGTATTCGCCAGACTTTGCTTCACCAGCAGGCTTTTTCAAGACATTAAGAAGCCTCACATCACCGGCATTATCTTTATCAATGACGTACTTATTAAAATCATTAATTGCCCCTTCATAATTTAAGTTATCCGATATGTTAGTTAAAAAACTTAAATCACTTTTTGTATTCACATTTGACTTTAAATACTGGACAGGATTGTCACAGGGCATAATATTGTTATCAGAATTAACACCATTAAAGCTAATATCTGAAACATCACAAAAAAACTTACTTCCGCCTAAACAGCAACCTGAAAACTTTAGCTGAAAGCTCCCAACTCCAGAAAAATCTGAGCCAGACAGATTGCAACCAATAAAGTCGCAATTCATAAAAGCAGCCCCGATAAATTTAGCTCCTACTAGATGAGCACCTAAAAAGTCAACCGAATATAGATAACAAGCAGTAAAGTTAGCTCCTACTAAATTTGCTCCTGTAAAATCATTGCGATAAAAACGGGATCCTTGAAAATAAGTCAAAGTCAAATCAGTGCTAATAAAATTAGTTAACCTAAGATCTGATTGCTGCATTCTAGTTTTGCGCAATTTTGCACCTTGAAGGTTTGCATCCCACAAGTTTGCTTTTTGAATAAACGAATAGCTTAAATTAGCCCCCTGCAACTTAGAGGCACTAAGGTCAATTCCCTCACCAGAAAATTTGATTAAATATTTTTGACTTAAATCTACTCCGACGAGGCTTATTCCCTTAGTCGAATAATCATGGTTAATTAATAATGAAAACCACTCTTCTGAAGCAATCTGGTTAACCTGCTTTACCAAACTAACTTCATTGATGGCACTTTGGATATTTTCATAAATCAATGGTCTTCTTTCTAATTCTAATTTTTCGAAAATTTTTCGGTGTTCAGTTTTCAAAACACTTATAAAAATCTCATAAGCGCTTCGCTTGAAGTTCTCTCCAAACTCACCCCTCAAATACGGTCTTAATGAGTGTAAAGCTGACACTTGAAGTGTTTCGGCATGCTTCAGTTGTTTACCGTTAGAATCGAAACCACTTTCTATATTGCCAGTAGCCCACTTTTGCAATTTTTGAAACTCTTTAAGAGTTACATCATGATGATGCCTTTCTAGTTCACTTAATTTATTTTGGTCTCTAAAATACCAAATAACTAGACCAACAGGCGCGCCAACCAGCAATGCAATGACAGGTGAAAAAGCTCTATCATCAAAATCATTTGGTACCAATAACCAAATAATCAATAAAACAATAAATGCAATAAAACCTGAAACTACAATCCAACGAATTCGAATTTTGCTGTCATACTTAACTGACCTTGTTGAATACTTCTCTTGCAAGGCATTAATTTTTCCTTCATGACTATCTTCAAATTCTTCTTTTTTTTCAACTTTTTTAATTTGTGTGCCTTAATTAAAAAAAATGGAGTCACCTCTGTATTCAAAACCCATGCTAGAAAAAACAAACTAAGTAATCCAATAACAACAACCAACACAATTGCAAAAATTGTTTTTATTACGTCTTGATAATCAAAGCCAATTACGCCAAAAAGCAAAACTAAAGCTGCAAATATACCTATCTTTACCAGAGCCACTTAATTACCTTTTTGCAAAAAAAATACAAAAAACATTTTAGCAGTAAATTTTTGTATATTATTATGTTCATGAGGATTTATATAAAAACAATTAATTTCAAAGTAAATTAAATGAACTACCTAGGTTGAGAAGCCTTTTTGTTATTTATATACCTTTAGGTTTGCTTTTAGGCTTCCCCTTACCTTATTGCTTACCCAATAAGGTAAGCCAACTAGGGCACCCCGTTCCATAAATTGGCAAGTTCTAAAACTCATTCACTGAAAACGCTGAACTCGCTTCGCAAGCTACGCTCTAACAGCAGCGTTTTTTAATCGTTCACTTCGTTAAGACCTTTGCACAATTTATTCCAAGGGGAGTTTTGGCGTTTGTGGTTTTCTTCAACTATTAAAAAGACAACCGACCAGGCCTGGTCAAATAATTTAGCACAAGCTATCGAAGAACTCTAAATACGGAATTAACGTAAAAAACCTCCCTCTGTAAGAAATCGCTCTTTTACTTAGTGAAGGCTGCGGTTAAAAGTTTGTGCTGTTTGATTACCCCAAGGGCATTTCCTGAGGGCACGAGCGAGTTTTGAAATCTTAGCTAGCAAACTTAGTGAAATAGATTGTGTCTTTAGGGTTTGCCCTAAGGGCAATTCTTTCAGGGCGCGTATTGGTTATTTTTTGTCGAACAGCAAAAAAAGAACTCGGCTGAAGAGACGAGAAAAGGTGACGGGAAGCCAGTGCCATGAGATTAAAGACCTATAAATATCAAAAAGGCTTCTCAATAATTATGAAAATCAACTTATTTAGGGTTTTACCAGGCCTGGTAGAATTCTAAAGCCCGAACTAAATATTAAGAATTAAGCAGTAGTATTAATGTTATTGCCTAAATTAGCCGGTAATCCTTGGGTACTTGGTAGCTGTGGTAAAGAATCAATTAGCGTCATCGCATTTTGAGATTGCGTATCTAAGGCTTTTTTAAACATGGAAACATTCACTTGGTTTTGTGCATAAACTTCTTGTTGAGCCAAAGCCGCGCTAACCATTGCTCCTGCGGAAACATTTGAAATATCCATTGCTTTTCCCTCTTAATTAAACCTATCGTTATAGTAAGTTATCGACCGGTTTCTAAATTCTTTAGCAGAAATATAAAATAGATTTATTCTAACTAACCAGGCCTGGTCTAAACTATTACCATTAACACTATTAGAGACCTTTGCACGAGAATATGCACGAGTAAAAATGGTTCTAGGTGCCCCTTGAGGGTAAAAATTCACCTGATTTTTGTTGTACCCCAAGGGCACTTCCGTTGGGCGACAACTTGCTAATAGCTAGCTATTCCCTGCACTTTCCGCCGCAAACGAAGAACTCGACGCCCGAAGGGGTAAGTCGAGAATCAGGCAAATTTTTTACCCTCAAGGGGTACTCACGCCTATTTTTCTTTCGCACCTATCTCGTGTTTATGCCCTTGGGTGCTAAGGTCTCTATTAGATAAAACGAGGTGAACGTCATGCTAGACACTAAAAATATTCAATGCCCTTATTGCTCGGAAACCATTGAGTTGGTAATTGATCCTTCAGAACCACACCAGGAATATATTGAAGACTGTTTTGTGTGCTGTCGACCTATTCATTTAATTGTGGATATCGACTCTAATAATACCAATATTCAAGCACTCAGCGAAGATGATGACTATTACTAAACTGATGCAAAAAAACCTTCTCTTTAAAACAACCAGGCCTGGTTAAATAAGTCTTACTTATCGACCTAATAAAAACCCTGTTTTGACTCATTAAGCAAAACATTTAACAATACCAGCATTATTGATTTTATTAGGACTTACTGTAATGGAAATTTCAGTGTGGAGTGGATGGTTAGCTGGACTCGCTATTGGCTTATTTGTAATTTTACATTTTTGGTTAATTGGTAAACCCGCTGGTTGCTCTACAGGGTATGGCAATGTTTGTGGCTACATCTGTAAAAAGATGAGTTTCTACCGCCAAGGTGAATATAGCCAACGCAACAATACAAAATTATGGTTTTTAATTGGCATCCCTATTGGTGGCTTGTTAAGTGCATTGAGCTCGCCAGAACCTTGGCATTGGAGTTTTGACATGGGAATGTATGAAGAAATTTTACCCCAATCCGATGCTGCTAAAGCGATTTGGTTAATTTTTGGAGGCATGCTATTAGGTTTTGGTGCTCGCTTAGCCGGAGCTTGCACTACGGGCCATGCATTAGTGGGCGGTGCCATGATGAACCCTCCTAGCTTATTAGCCGGTGCGGTATTTTTTATGAGTGCCTTTTTAATGACTCAACTCCTATTTAACTTTTAAAAGAACAATTATGAATCACGAATCTAAAAACGAACCGCATAATACTCATAATAACTCACATAATAAGCCGTTTATTGAGAGTGCAAAGTTGACCGTTATCTCTTTTGTTTACGCTTATCGTGCCAATATTTTAGGCCTTTTAATGGGAGCTACTTTTGGTTTTTTAATGAGCCACGCAGGCGCTACCACTTTTGACTATCACGCTAAAATGTTTCTTTTTATTGATTTTCAGCTTATGAAAGTAATTGGTACGGCGGTTATGGTTTCGATGATTGGCGTATATTTAATGAAAAAATATCACGTACTTGCGGTTACTACTGGGATGGAAGTCGACTTTGTTAAAAAACCTTACCAAAAAGGCTTAGTAACGGGTGCGTTTTTATTTGGAATTGGCTGGGCAATGACCGCAGCATGCCCCGGCACAGTACCGGCAATGCTAGGTGAAGGGAAAATTAGTGCTATATTTACCTTAGCGGGTTTACTCTTAGGCACAATGGCTTATGGTGTTTTACAAACCTATATCGCCAACAATGGCAACTATGCAGACGCCTTTAAAAGTTAGCACCTTAGCTTGAAGACACCTTTGCTTGAGGTGCTTACACAAACTAAAACACTTAAAACCGCCTGATTACTGTTGCACCTCAAAAGCACTTCAGTTGGGCGACAACTTGCCAACATCTTGCCAATATCCTGCCAATAACTTGTTCATAACTCGCTATTAGCGGCGTTTCTCGCCTAAATCAGATAATTTTCACCACATTTTCTTTCGCTCCCCTCTCACGCAAAGATATCTTGCTGAAATGATTACTGAAAGAAAAATCATCAATTTTCTATAAATTCCGTTTAATTTCATTATAATACCTTCTTTTAAAATTCTTAAGCCCTACGCAATCCTATTAAATCTTATCTGGATTATCTAAGTCTTAGAAACCACTAGTAAAATAGAGAGCCTCTTGATGACAACTCAGCATATTCGCAATATCGCAATTATTGCCCACGTTGACCACGGTAAAACAACCTTGGTAGACCAACTATTAAAACAATCTGGTACGTTGGATGAACGTAAAGATATGGGTGAGCGCATGATGGATTCTAACGATCTTGAAAAAGAGCGTGGAATCACTATCCTATCTAAAAACACAGCCGTTAAGTGGAATGACTATCGCATCAACATCGTAGATACTCCAGGACACGCCGACTTTGGTGGTGAAGTAGAGCGTATTTTATCGATGGTTGACTCGGTTTTACTATTAGTTGACTCAGTTGAAGGCCCTATGCCTCAAACGCGTTTTGTAACAGAAAAAGCCTTAGCTCAAGGGTTAAGACCGATTGTTGTTATCAATAAAATTGACCGCCCTGGTGCTCGTCCTGACTGGGTACTTGACCAAACATTTGATCTATTTGACCGTTTAGGCGCAACTGATGAGCAGATGGATTTTGAAGTCCTTTATGCTTCTGGATTAAATGGTTTCTCTGGTTTTGACGAAGATGTTCGTGAAGGTGACATGCAACCTATATTCCAAACCATTGTAGATAAAGTTTCTCCACCAGATGTAGACTTAGGTGGACCGTTCCAAATTCAGTGTATCTCTTTAGACTACGACACTTACAAGGGTGTTATCGGAACTGGACGAATCAAACGCGGTTCTTGCCAAGTTGGGATGCCAGTACGTATTGTTGATGCGAAAGGTAATATCCGTAACGGTAAGATGGGGGAAATCTTCGGTTACCACGGTCTTGAGCGTATTAACGTTGAAGAAGCACACGCGGGTGATATCATTGCATTCGCAGGTTTCGATCCATTAATGATTTCTGAAACAATCTGTGATCCTAACCACCCAGAAGCCTTACCTGCATTGACTATTGATGAGCCGACAGTAAGCATGACTTTCCAAGTAAACAACTCTCCTTTTGTTGGTAAAGAAGGTAAGTTATTAACTTCACGTCAAATTCGTGAACGTCTTGACAAAGAGCTACTAACTAACGTTGCTTTACGTGTTGAAGACACTGATGACGCTAACAAATTCCGTGTTTCTGGACGTGGTGAACTTCACCTTTCAGTTCTAATCGAAACGATGCGTCGTGAAGGTTTTGAAATGGGTATCTCTCGTCCGGAAGTAATCTTCCGTGAAGTTGACGGTGAAACACAAGAACCTTATGAAACTTTAACGGTTGATGTACCTGAAGATGCACAAGGAACTATTATGGAAGCATTAGGCCTTCGTAAAGGTGAAATGCAAGATATGGTTCCAGACGGACATGGTCGTGTACGTATTGATTTTATCATCCCGTCACGTGGATTAATCGGTTTCCGTACTGAGTTTATGACAGCCACTCAGGGTGAAGGTTTAATCTTCTCAAGTTTCTCTCACTACGGTCCTAAATTTGCAGGAACGGTTGGTGAAAGAACACGTGGTGTATTAATCTCTATGGAAACAGGTAAAGCACTAGCCTTCTCTTTATTTAACTTACAAGATCGTGGCCGCCTATATGTTGGTCATGGTGAAGAAGTTTATGAAGGTATGGTTATTGGACTTCACAGCCGAGCAAATGATTTAACCGTTAATCCGGTTAAAGGTAAGCAGTTAACTAACATGCGTGCATCGGGTACAGATGAAGCATTAACCTTAACGCCTCCTGTTCGTTTCTCGCTTGAACAAGCACTTGAATTCATCGATGATGATGAACTAGTTGAAGTGACTCCAGAAAGTGTACGTATTCGTAAAAAATTCCTAACTGAAAACGAACGTAAGCGTGCAGGACGTTCTAAAGGTTAATTTACATAAAATTAACACCCTAAAAAACCAGCTTTAACGCTGGTTTTTTTATCTCTAAAATAAAGCATCACAGACTATGCGAATTCAAGCTAAATCAATTGGTAAAACCCGTAAAACAAAATAATAACAGTCGAAAATAAAGTGTTAGAATTTCTACTTATAAATCTGTACTCCTAGAATAAGAACCTAATTTAGGTGAAAAAAATATGCCTACTTTTCCCCTTAAAGATAAAAAACTGGTGATTATCAATTATTTTTATTTGAGCAGATTTTCGTGCAAACCTTCATTAAATTAGCAGGAAGAATATCACTCAAATGATTTCACAATACCTATATGCCCCAATTGAACCTTACGTTCAGCATAGTCTTCAAGTTGACAGCACCCATACATTACACATTGAAGAGTGTGGTAATCCAGAGGGGATTCCTGTTCTTTTTATTCATGGTGGCCCTGGTGGAGGATATTCACCGATTCATAGGCAATTCTTTGACCCTTTGGAATATCGTATTGTTCTCTTTGATCAGCGTGGTTGTGGACGTTCTAGACCTCATGCTTGCCTAACAAACAATACCTCAGCCCACCTGATTGAGGATATTGAAAAAATCCGCCGTCACTTAGACATTGATAAATGGCTACTTTTTGGAGGTTCTTGGGGTTCAACCTTATCTCTACTTTATGCACAAACCTATCCAGAAAGAGCTTTAGGGTTAATCTTGCGCGGTATATTTTTATGCCGCGAACAAGATGTTAACTGGTTTTATCAAGAAGGGGCTAGCCGTTTTTACCCGGAATATTGGAAAGACTTTATTGCGCCAGTAGAGCCTGAAAATCGTCACAATATGATTGATGCTTACCATGATTTACTAACCAGTCATAACGAAGTGGCTCGAATGAAAGCGGCTGAGGCTTGGTCTATTTGGGAAGGAAGAACCTCCAACCTAGAAACTGATCAAAATACCGTAAACCATTTTGGCGATCCTTTTCATGCTTTGGCTATGGCAAGAATTGAATGCCACTACTTCCAGCATCAAGCTTTTATTGAAAAAGATCAAATCATTAACGATGCTAAAAACATTAAACAACTGCCTATTACCATAATTCATGGTCGCTACGACATGGTTTGCCCAGTAAATCAGGCGTTTGAGTTACACGAAGTATTGCCAAATTCTAAACTCATCATCTGCAATCACTCAGGGCACTCAGCCATGGAAGCTGAAATCACTAAAGCGCTGGTGGCTGAAACTGATTTATTTGCGGAACAATAAATTTACATGATTTGTTTAATTCAAAGAGTAACTCAAGCGAAGGTAGAGGTAAATAGCAAAGCCATTGCCATAATAGGACCAGGCCTGGTAGTTTTAACAGCATTTCAGCCAAATGACAATTTGACGTCAATCCAGAAAATGGCTCATAAGTTATTAAACTATCGAGTATTTGCGGATGAAAATGACAAAATGAATTTAAACATTCAACAAGCTAATGGCCAATTATTACTTGTACCACAATTTACACTTGCTGCAACGACTCAAAGCGGCTTAAGGCCAAGCTTCTCTTCTGCTGCAGCGCCTGACATTGCTGAAAATCTATTTGGAGAGTTTGTAAAAACATGCACTCAGAATTATGCATTGGTTAAAACAGGTAAATTTGGTGCTGACATGCAGGTTTCGTTAACTAATAATGGGCCAGTTACCTTTTGGCTTGAAACTTGATTGGTATTAGGTGTAAAAGCTTAGATTTAACCAGAAAGTACAGCGATTGAGAAGCCTTTAAAATATTAGCCTTTGCCTTAAATATTGTCATTCAGGCTTCCCGTTACTTTTTGCAATTTGGCAAAAAAGTAACCAAAAAACAAACCCCGCTCCATAAATGGGCAAGTTCTAAGCTTGTGAACTGAAAACGCTGAACTCGCTACGCTCAAACAGCAGCGTTTTTTTACCGTTCACTACGCTAAGAACCTTGCACCATTTATTACAAGGGGACTTAAGGCGTTTATCCAAGCTTCTATATAAGCATCAGAAAAGTGGAAAATAACTCAAATCTGATAATGAATTTTTATCAAGTTAGGTTAGTAATTAACTGCTGTCTTGTCAGGTTAAGTTTAATTTTTAAAATTAGATGACTCGACAAAAATTAACTTAAAACAAGCTTTACTTGATTATTACTTTATTGCTTGGATTATTTATTTTAATTATCACAATAAGCCGCTACACTATTAAACATTGCCTTAATTTTGATATTCTGTTTATGCTTTCTACAAGTCCAAAGCCAACACGTATTCTACTAATCGAAGATGACCCGGTTACTCGATTAAAGGTTTCTAAAGTGCTTCAGCATTATGGTTATGAACTGATTGAAGCTAAAAACGGTAAAGAGGGCTTTTCTCAATTTATTGAACACAAACCAACATTGGTATTAGTTGATGCCATGATGCCTGAAATGAATGGTTATGAAGTGATTAAAGCGATACGTAACTATGAGCTTGATCACTCTATACCTATTTTAATGTTCACATCACTGGAAGATACAGAGTCCATTGAATTGGCGTTTGAATCTGGTGCAACCGATTTCATCACCAAACCCCTTAACGGGGAGCTATTAGCCCATCGCCTTAAATATGCATTGCGCACTTCTGAAATGGAAGCAAAGCTTCGTTCAAGTCAGTCACAATTATTATTTGCCCAAAAGTTAGCTAAACTCGGTTACTGGGAATGGGATGCACTAAAGGATGAAGTGACTGGATCTGAATCAGTTTTCAATCTATTTGGTATTCCTAAACAACAAGGCATTAATTTAGACTTGTTCTTATCAAATGTACTCCCTAAAGACTTTCCCATCATTCAACAAGCCATTAATGAAGCCAATCATGGTCAATCTCACCTGCAGATAAGCTTTAGAGCTCTGCAACACAATGGCAATTTAACGCATATAGAGTGCCTGGGTGAGGTTTCATTTGATAGAGCCAATAAAGTCTCTAAAATAACAGGGTCTGCACAGGATATTAGCCGTTTACATAAAGCAGAAACGCTAATTCAATACCAAACACAACATGATAGTCTTACAGAATTACCTAATCGCTCTAGTTTTTCAACAACGGTAAATGACTATTTAACGCATCATGGCTCAGGCCGATTAAGTGCCATTATCATTTTTGATATTGATAGATTTAAGCAAATCAATGAAAACCTTGGCCAAGAACAAGGCGATGCACTCTTAATTTCTCTTGGACAAAGATTAAACAGAATTACCCGTGAAGGCGATTTTGCCGCTCGTTTAGGAAGTGATGAGTTTGCTGTACTGATTCGAAATGCTGAACATTTAGATGAACTAAACTTACTGCTTAACCGTTTTTCGCAAGATTTAAATGCTCCGTTTATGATAGATAATCAAGAGCTGTTTATTAGCTATAGCATGGGTGTATCGGTTTATCCTGATGATGCAGACGGTTTGGAAACCCTTTTAAATAATGCCAATATTGCCCGAACATCAGCCAAATCACGAGGCGGTAATCAATTTATATTTTATAGCCCAAGTCTAAATGATAATGCCCAAGACATGCTTGCTTTAGAAAACGATCTACGTAAAGCATTGCTAAATAATGAGATTGAAGTGTTCTACCAGCCTCAAGTAGATGCACAAACTTTAAAACCCATTGGTTGTGAAGCTCTCGTTCGTTGGCGTCATCAAGAGAGAGGGATTATTTCTCCAGGTATCTTTATTCCTATTGCTGAAAGCACAGGAATGATAATTGAAATAGGCCAATATGTTTTAGAGACGGCTGTTAAAGACACCCAAAACTGGCATGAAACCGGTTTTTCTAACCTAAGAATCGGTATTAACTTATCAAGCAGACAATTTAGCCAATCTAATTTAATAGAGCTGGTTCAGCATGTTATTTCTAATACCGAACTACCGCCTAAATTTATTGATTTAGAAATCACTGAAAGCCTTGCTATGAGTAATGCAGAAACTAATATTAATATATTAAATGGGCTTAAGGCTATTGGCGTTTCACTTTCTATCGATGACTTTGGTACAGGCTATTCTTCGCTAGCGTATTTACATAGTTTTCCAATCGACACCATTAAAATAGATCGTTCATTTGTTATGAACTTAGAGTCTTCTGAGGGTAAGGCTATTGCCAAAACCATATTGGCTATGGCGGATAGTTTAAAACTTGAGGTGGTAGCAGAAGGGATTGAAATTGAAGAACAGCAGCAATTTTTACAGAGTCAAAACTGCGACATACTTCAAGGTTTTAAATATGGTCAGCCGATGCCAAAAAACGAATTTACAGATTGGCTAACCAAAAATACATAACGAGACCTTTGCTCGAGCTGGGGATGTAAGAAAAAATTAAAAGAATGCTTTATATTTGGTCTAAAAAATCTGCATAATAGCCAGCTATTGGCTGGTTTTTTAGTTTTTAAGATAGAGAGTTATAGCCTTTTTATACAGTCATCGGTTCTTGCAAGAATCTCTTAACCCGAATTCTTAATGATTCAAAAGGAAATTAAACATCATGCACGTTGATATTAGCAATCTGGATATGCTTAAAGACATTATTGGTGACGAGCTTAAGGAAGTACTGAATATCTACCTCGAGTCAACGCCTGAAACGTTATTAAAACTTGAAGATGCGGTTGCGAGTAAAACCCTTGCTACGGTTCAATCCCAAGCTCACTCATTAAAAGGAAGTTCTGCTAATGTGGGTGCCAATAATTTATCCATGCTAAGTGCCGAGTTAGAACAAAACGCAAAAAATAACCACACTGACAATATGAGTGCTCTATTAATCAAAATTCAAACAGAAAACATAGCCGTAGCGCAAGCACTTAAAGACTATATCAATACATTTTAGAATATTATCTTTTAATATACTCAATCGATTCTATTGAGTATTAATGAGACCTTTACAAAAGCCAAGGTGTAAAAAAGTGAAAGTATTCTTTAGACTGACCTAAAGAATTTCAGCCTTTTTTATAAATTGAGACCTTTGCACGAGATAGGTGCGAAAGAAAAATGAGGGAAAATTTGCCTGATTTCGGCGGAAAACGCAGGGAATAGCTAGCTATTCGCAAGTTGTCGCCCAACGGAAGTGCCCTTGGGGTACAACAAGAATCGGGTGAATTTTAACCATTTTTACTCGCGCATGCTCTCGTGCAAAGGTCTCACATTCATCGACTGTTGCAAAGGCCGCATTAATCTGCATCCACAAAAGGAAAACCCAAATGCATTATCGTGTTACCGAAGATGAAAAACGTCGTGCAAAAACGCCTCACCATATATTCAATATCAACATTATCATCACACATTTATTTATGTCGATGATTGTTTTAGAAATTGGAAGCTCATTTGAATTACTGCTTATTCCACTCTTATCTAGTTTAGTTATTGGCTATCTTTACATCACCAGTAGAAAAGAAGCTAAAAAAGACACATGGTTCGTTGCTTCTCATTGGACAATGGCATGGCGACGCGGTCGTATCTTGCTTATCAGTTACGCTATTGCTATTGCAATGGTCTTGCTATATCTGTTAGTTGACATGCTGTTTCCTGGTGGATTGAGCATGAATGATTTTTCGACTGACGGAAATCAAACTAACTTAGGTGAATTGATTACATTACGTTTTGCTGCAGTGGTTATCTTTGTGGCGGTGTTAATTACTTTTATGCAAACGGGTATCTCTGTTTATGATGCGGGTAACGGTATATCTAACCCGGCTCTTGAAAAGTTTTTACCTCGTGGTGAAACGGCCAATGAAGAGCTTGGAAAAGGTGCTGATGAGTCTATCCAAAACACCGCTAATAAAACAGAAGAAAATAATTAATGAGCAGTTCAAACACCGCTAAAAAGAAAAAAACTCAACTTCCTGTTTTTTGGATTTTATTTTTCTCCAGCATCATTGGTTTTAGTTTATTACTTTTGATTCAACCTGAAAGAGAGGCAATCGATCCATCGCATCTACCCTGGAATGCGGCTTTTGATAACCAAGGTAAATTACATGCCTTAGGTTTAACCGTGCATGAATCGACGCTAAATGATGCCATGAAACTTTATGGCAAAGACGTAGAAGTCAAACTGTTTTCTAATAAAGATGAATCTAATAAGTCCTTAGAAGCTTATTTTCCTGTGATGTATATTGGTTCAATTAAAGCCGGTTTAACGCTTAAATTAGACGTTTCTGATGAACAGCTTGATCAAGCCTATACTAACGGTAAAAAAACCTCCTTAACAACATCTGGTGAGCGTGAAGTTGAACTTTACACTTCTGAGATAGCCAAGTTTTTTAATACACCTATTTCAAGCATCACATTAGTGCCTAGAAACAATTTAACTGCTCGAGCCATTGATAAACGTTTTGGTAAACCGGATGACAAAGAAGTTCAATCTGATGGATTACCACATTTGTTTTTTAATAAACTAGGATTAGAACTTATTCTTGATGAGGAAGGCCCAGAAGCCTTGCAATACACCACGGACAAAACAACTTTTTAAATTAAAGTTAGTATTTAATTCAGTTCTATTTGATTAGATAACCTACCAGACCTGGTAGGTTATTTAAAACTACTTAGACGAAGATTTGTCTAAGTCTTCTTCTTGTCTCTTTTGATTATCTTCTTGTTCAGAATTTAATTTTTTCTCTGGCTTAATCTCTTCTGGATATTCATCATCCATAAAAATTCTATTGGCTTGACCATCCATATCATCAAAATGCCCATTCTTAGCCATCCAAATAAAAACGACTACGACTAAAAACCCAAAAAACAACATCATTGGAATTAATCCGTAAATTACATCCATCTATTTATTCCTATTACATAATACTGTCAACAAATCGAGATCTTTGCTAGTGAGATGGGCTGCAAAGGTCTCTTAATGACGTTTATTAAAAAAACTACGAATACGTGCAGCATTACCAATAACTATCAAGCTGCTTAACGGCATGGTTATCGCTGCGATTAGTGGCGTTAATACGCCAGACATAGCAAGTGGTACCATTATTAAGTTATAAGTCACTGAGCTCGCAATATTTTGCTTTATTGTTCTTAACGTTTTGGCGGATAGTTCAATAGCCGTATCAACCGCTAATAATTCATTATTCATTAATACAATATCAGCACTGTCCATAGAGACATCGGTTCCTGAACCTAAGGCGATTCCTACATTTGCTCTAACTAATGCAGGGGCATCATTCACACCATCACCAACCATGGCAACCTTAACCCCTTTGGCCTGTATATCTCTTATGACTTGGTTTTTATCTTCAGGAAGCACCTCGGCAATCACTTCCATGCCGCCAATCTGTTCCGCCACTCGATTAGCAACGACATTTAAATCACCGCTTAACAAAGTGACCTTCTTGCCTTTGGCTTTTAGTCTGGATATTAGCTCAACCGCTTCTGGTCGTATTTCATCTTCTAAAAATAAAACACCTAAGACACTTCCATTTTTTGCAATCCATACAGCCGTTTGAGCCAATATTGCTTGTTGGTCTGCTTTATCCTTTAAGGTTTGTGGAATAGTGATTCCTAATTCAACTAACCAACCCGCTGTCCCTATTTGGTATAGAGCTTCATCAATAACGCCTTCAACCCCTTTACCTGAAGAGATGTTAAAGTTAGTCACTTTACTCCAGCTATTTACACCATAATCAAATTCTTGTTTAACAGAATCTACAATCGCGTTAGCTAGGCTATGCTCAGACATTGTTTCAATAGAAGCAACGTCCCTTAAAATCTGTGTTCGCTGATTTGCATCTAAATAACCCTCTTCAACCACTTTCATTTTGCCTTTAGTTAAAGTTCCCGTTTTATCAAAAACAAAATGATCAATAGAATGTAAAATTTCCAATACTGTACCGTTTTTAACTAAGATACCATTTCGTGCCGAGACCCCAGATGCAACCGCAATTGCCATAGGCGTAGCTAAACCAAATGCGCAAGGACAGGTAATAATTAACACCGCTGTTGCTGTCATAACGGCAAATTCTATGCTTTCATTAAAGAACCAATATACAAAACTAGCTAAGGCAAGTGTTATGGTTGTAGAAACAAACCAAGGCATAATCTTATCTGCTGTGCATTGAATTGGGGCTTTAGAACCTTGAGCCTCCTCTACCATATGTACAATCTTACCTAACTGGGTATCTTGTAAGATACTTCGAACCTCAATAGTTAAATGTCCATCTACATTCAAAGTACCGGCAATGACTGAATCGTTTACATGTTTATGAATCTCTTTAGATTCACCACTGAGCATAGATTCATTTACCGTACTTTCACCCAGAATAATTTTTCCATCAACAGGAATTTGTTCGCCGGGCTTTACCACAATCGTATCGCCTTTTAATAAGGTTCTAACAGGTACAACCGATTCAACACCCTCTAAGTTTTTGCGAGCGACTTTTGGCTGTAAATCCATTAATCTACGAGAGGAATCTATGGCTTTATTTTTTGAAATGGCTTCTAAATAACGACCTATGAGAAGTAAAAACATAAAATCTATTAAAGTATCAAAATAGACATCACCTGAATGGGAAGGCACAAGCGTAACCCACAATGAATAAAAATAGGTGGTCAACATACCCAAACTTATCGATACATCCATACCCACCGTTTTAGATTTTATTGCAGTCCAAGCTCCTTTTAAGAAAGGCTGTCCGGAATAGCCTAAAGCTACCGTTGCAATAATAAACTCTAACCAATGAAAGTAGTTTCTATATTCAGAATCGTCAGCCGCACCGGTATAAAGCGCAACAGAGAACCACATCACATTCATCATTGCAAAGCCAGCAAAACCTAAGCGATATAATAAATCTCGATTCGCCTTTTTATAAGCCGCCTCACTGGCAGAAGGATCATAAGGGGTAGCATCATAACCAATAGCGTTTAATTCTTTAATAATCTGAGACAGTTTAATTTTACTGTTATCCCATCGAATTTTAATCTGCTTATTGGTAAAGTTAACGCGTGCCAGTAATACTCCATCAAGTTTAGCTAAGGTATGTTCTATAAGCCATACACAAGCGGCACAATGAATTGCCTCAGACATTAGCGTTATTTCGCGACGATCAGAAAGGTTTTCTACGAATTGAGACTGAACTTCATCATAATCATAAAAGTCTATATTTTTATTGGGCGGTGGTGGCGGTGAAAGTAATTCGCCAGCAGGCGTTCTTTGATAAAAACTTTCCATCCCCGCTTCATGAATAACTTCACATACTGAAGCACAACCATTACAGCAAAAGTGTTGAGTCTCTCCCTGTATAGGCTTTAAAACTAAATCTTGTTGCGGTATTGCCTGTCCGCAATGAAAACAATTATCAGCCATATTACTCTGGATCTTGAACCATTATTGAGCGTCCAACATTGATACGAATATCACCCTTAGTGACTTCCATAATTAAATCCCATTTACCTTTGAGAGGTAACGTAATGGTTTGCTCATATTGACCCATACCATCCATTTTTTTCATTGTAATCTGGCCATCTAAGTTTCTATCAGAAGGGCGATAATAATAGAGAATGGCTTTCTCTACATCGATAGGATTTCCTTCTTTATCGACAACTGATAACTTAACTTCATCCGCTTTAGATTCTGTCAATATTGGTAAATTTACATTAAGCTGCCAGCCAATTTTTTCCATACGTTTCTGTTCCGCAAGGATTTCATCCATATGTTTACCTTGCTCATAGTAATCATCAACGACTAAACCTGGGTTTGTCACAATCGCCATACTAACCATAAAAAAGTTAACACTCAAAACGATGACAAGAATTACCACCCAAGCAATAACAAATGGGTTTTTCCAAGCGACGCTCCAATCACGAGTATCTTGCTTAGCATTACTCATTAAATTTCTCCTAAAATAACAAAAAAGCCCTATTTGGAACTTATCCAAATAGGGCTATTATAGCGGTAATCCAAACGTTAAATTAACTTACAGTATGAATAACTGATTAACGTTTTTTGGGACTAATAAAGCTCGTTGTATAGGTTGCTTTGATAGTCGGATTATTAACATCATTTACCAAAATAGTAATAGGAGTATTTGTCTCTACTAAGTTTTTCTTTGGTATCTTAACAAGTAAAGTCGTTGCTCCAACATTACCTGGCGGAACAGTAATTTCCTTGTCTGCAATAAAGGTTAACCCTTCTGGCCCCTCTACTGATATTTTGGCCAACATCACTTCATTAGATTTATTTACTACCTTGATTGTCCACTTATTCTGAATACTTCCATCACTCATTTGTACAAACAATGGAGAACGTTCATGCAGCGCTTTAAGGTCAATAGGTGACATGGTTAATAAGCCGTAAACCATCACAATTGCTGCAAAACTCATAATTGCTGTATACACAATGACACGTGGACGCTTAAATAATGGAGGCAGTTTCTGACCCGCAAATTCAGCCAGTGAGGCATAGCGAATTAAGCCTCTTGGCTTCTTAATCTTATCCATTACCGAATCACAAGCGTCAATACAAAGACCACAGGTAATACAACCAAACTGCTGTCCATGACGAATATCAACACCTGTTGGACATACTGCCACACACAAATTACAGTCAATACAATCACCTAAATCAGGCGCTTCCTCACCTGGTTTAACGCGTTTCATTCTTCCTCTAGGCTCACCACGATCTACATCATAGGTTGGTACAACCGTTTGTGTATCAATCATCGCGCCCTGAATACGTGCGTAAGGGCAAAAACCAATACATGTTTGCTCACGTAAAATACCCGCAAAAAAGAAGGTAGCCGCGGCTAATACAAGAATAACTGTGGTTTCGGTTGAACTCCATTCCAGGCTAAATAATCTAGCCCATAAATCAAAGGCATCTGTAAAATAGGCTACAAAACTAAACGATGTCATAAAGGCAATAAAAGCCCAAAGCGCAAATTTAGGTAACTTTATTTTTAGTTTTTCTAAGCTCATCTTAGAACTATCTAACTTAGTACGCTTATTAGGCTGCCCTTCAAACTTCTCTTCAATCCAGGTAAAAACATCAGTCCACACGGTATGAAAGCAAAAGTAACCGCACCAGAGCCTACCTGCAACAGCCGTTGACGCCGCTAATAGAAGTGCAAAGAATAGCAACACCATTGCTAGCATCCAAATATCTTGCGGCAATATAGTTAACCCAAAGATATGAAATTGACGATTGCCTAGATCAAATAAAAGAGCCTGATGCCCGTCCCAGCGTAAATATGGGAATACAAATAAAGCAATCCAAAAAGAAGCTGTAATCCATTTAAATGAGCGAAACTTTCCTGGCATACGTTTGGCATGAACTTTACCCCCAGTATGAACCGGCAGAATCTCAACCCCAATATTTTGTAGATTTTTATTGTCTAAGGCCATCTCATCAAGAACGGAGCCTGTTTGACCGTTATCTCTATACAAATCTTTTTTATCTGACATTTTGCTATCCTTGCGTCCCGTCGAAAGTGTGTAGCTATTCTATTAAAATTAATAAGGGTAATATAAGTAAAAATTTTTATCTATTTCCATAAACAAAAATAGGCCCTAATTAAGGACCTATTTTTGTTTACAGCAAAATTTAACTATCTTTATTCTCGTCAGATTCTAGCCCTTCAATGCCTCGAGTTGCTTTCCACGCAAAACCAACTAGTGCAGCAATAGTTAAAACAAGCGCGCCAATTGAAATCCAAAGTACGAAATCACTATTTAAATCATTCATAATTATTCTCCAAAATTGATATAAATCAAGATTTATAAAGTCCTAAAAGCAGAAAAGGAGAGCAATTGCTCTCCTTTACTGAATCAGATAAGTGAATTAGTAACCACTTACTGACCTCCACCCAAAGAGTGTACATATACTGCTAAACGCTTAATATTTACATCAGCGTTTGGTAAACGTTCATTAAATGCTGGCATGATAGCATTACGCGTACCTTCAATATACTCACCATTCTTTTTAACATTTACACCATAAGTAATAACTTTCTTGATAGCATCGCGATCCGATGAGAAACGCCATACCTGGTCAGTTAGGTTTGCCGCTCCTGCAGGAGCAAGTGGTTTACCAGCTGGACCATGGCATGCCAAGCACATACCTTTGGCAAATACTGCTTTACCTGCAGCAACAGCAGCATCACCACCCTTACCTTCTGATAACGCAACAACATAATCAGTAACATCTTCAATTTCTTGATCAGATAAATTACCCATCATCCCTTTAGCAGGCATATTACCAATACGACCATTAATTAGAGTTGCTTCAATTTGGTTGACTTTACCACCCCACAACCAATCATCATCTGCCAATACTGGAAAACCAGGGTTACCAGCACCACCAGCAGCATGACATCCTGCACAATAATCACCAAACAAAACTTTAGAAGTAGCAACAGCGTATGATTTTAGTTCTGGATCTTTCATGATGTCAGCAACAGTCATTGAAGCTAACTTCTCTTCCTTGTCTGCAAATTTAGCGACACGCCAATCTCTTAAAATCTTGTAATCTTCGTTGTACTCTTCGACAGCAGTCCAACCTGCCATACCTTGTGTATATTCACCCATCTCATCGGTTAATGGAATTGTTGGGTAATATAATGTGTAAAAAACAATCATGATGAAGCCAGCATAGAAAGATAGCATCCACCAAAGCGGTGGTGGGTTATCTAATTCACGAATATCTTCATCCCAGATATGACCAGTATTACCTTCATCTGGCCATGGATTATGATGTGCCATATTTAAATCTCCTCAAAATGACTAGTCATCATCATCCAGTATTTTGTATTTTTGTTCTTCCATCTCTTTACGCTTACTTGGACGTAGTGCCAAGTAAAACGTAATGAGCATTCCGAAAAATACCACTACTGTAATGATTAAACCAGCCCAATCCTGGGACGTCAATGACGCCCAGTCTGTACTAAAATAACGTTCTAAATTACTCACAACTATTAACGACGGTAGACTTTGCTGTCATCCAGCTTAACCATCGTTCCTAATACTTGTAAATAAGCAACCATTGCATCCATCTCTGTATAACCTTCGATAGCTGCATCAGCATTTTCGATTTCTTCGTCAGTATATGGCACACCAAGTGTACGCATTACCGATAAACGTGTTTTCATATCACGATCTGTACCAAAGAAATCTTTAGACACTAGATTTTCTGCCAACCAAGGGTAAGCAGGCATAACTGATTCTGGAACCATATTCTGAGGACGTAGCAAGTGAAGCACGTGCCATTCATCAGAGTACTTACCACCTAGACGAGCTAAATCAGGACCAGTACGCTTAGAACCCCATTGCATAGGGTGATCATACATAGACTCTGTCGCTAGTGAGAAGTGACCATAACGTTCACGTTCATCACGGAAAGGACGAATCATTTGAGAGTGACAAATATAGCAACCTTCACGCATATATAAATCACGACCAGCTAATTCAAGCGGAGTGTAAGGACGAACACCGTCGCCTGCTTTCCAATCTGCTAGAACCCACTTACCATGCTTATCTTGCTTGTAAAGTGATTTGTCAGACACTAACTTACCGTCAGCATCTTTTGTAAAAGTACGTTCCCAAACTAACTCTGGGAACTTTTCATTTTTAGCGTTACCGTATTTATCTGTCTTTTCTGTGTAATCAACAGCAGATTTGAGATAAAACAACGGTACGATTTCAACGATACCAGCAATAGATACTGCTAGCGCTGTTGCCAGAAATAAGGCGAAGATATTACGTTCTAACCCTTCCTGGATATTCTTTGGTGCTTCATTTGACATGAGTTTGTGCTCCTCAACTCATTAATTTTCAATAGTAAGTAACGACTCGATAATTTGAGCCATTACTTAATATGACTTACTAATTAAGCGTGTGCTTCAACTGAATTAGTTGCTTTAGCATTTGCCATACGAATTGTCATCACAACGTTGTATAGCATGATTACCGCTCCACTAAAGAACAATAATCCACCAAATGCACGCATCGCATAGTAAGGGTGCATAGCTGATACAGACTCAGCGAAAGTATAAGCAAGTGTTCCGTACTCATCATAAGCACGCCACATTAGACCTTGCATGATACCTGATACCCACATTGCAACAATGTAGAAAACTGTACCGATAGTTGCTAACCAGAAATGGAAGTTAATTAACTGCATAGAGTACATTTCTGTTTTCCATAGCTTCATTACCATATGATAAATCGCACCGATAGAAACCATAGCAACCCAACCTAACGCACCCGAGTGAACGTGACCAACTGTCCAGTCTGTATAGTGAGAAAGCGCATTTACAGTTTTCGCAGCCATTACAGGCCCTTCGAATGTAGACATCGCATAGAAAGCTAATGAAATAATTAAGAAACGTAAAATGTAATCTGTACGTAGTCTATCCCAAGCACCAGAAAGCGTTAACATTCCGTTAAGCGCGCCACCCCATGAAGGAATAATCATCGCTAATGAAATTACTGCACCTAATGAACCTGTCCAGTCTGGAAGTGCTGTATATTGAAGGTGGTGAGCACCTAACCATACATAACCAAACATTAATGCCCAGAAGTGAATTACCGATAAACGGTAAGAGTAAATAGGACGTTGTGATTGCTTAGGTACAAAATAGTACATAATTGCTAGGAAACCAGCCGTCAGGAAGAAACCAACCGCGTTATGACCCCACCACCATTGAATCATGGCATCTTGTACGCCAGAAAACATAGAGTAAGAACGGAACATAGATACAGGAATTGCTAAACCGTTTACCACATATAAATATGTGATTGCAATCATCATACCTAAGAAGAACCAGTTAGAAACATACACACTCGGGTGAGTATCTTTATTACGTGAAGCAATTGTCATTACAAAGTTGAACGTATACATTGTCCAAACTACTGCAATAGCAATAGCCAAAGGCCATTCTTGCTCATGGTATTCTTTAGCAGTTGTCATACCTAGAGATAATGAAACAACTGTTCCTAAAAGACCAATTGTGAACAAAATTGCAGTCCACCAAGCCAAGCCATTGCTCCAAAGTTTTACACCATTCGTTCTTTGAACCGTATAAAACGCTGTTGCCATTAACGTCATACCACCAAATGCAAAGATTACGGTATTCGTATGAATAACACGTAAACGAGCAAAAGTGATTTCCGCAATATCAAAGTTTAACGCAGGCCACGCAAGTTCTGATGCTGCATAAGTACCCATTAAAGTACCTAGCACCAAGAAAACTACCGCACCTACTGTTAAATACTTAACCACGCCATTGTCATATTGTGGTTTTACTGTAGTATCCATCAGTCGGATTCCCCTTTATAGTCTTAATATTTTGTCTCTATCTTTCATCTTAAAGTGTTTAATTTCTTAAACATACTAAAACGGACCATTTAAGATAGAGACTTCTCAACAGGCATTATACCTACTTAGCCTTCCCTATCTCAGCCAAAACCCTTATAAAACTTAACTCACATCAAGAAAACTAATAGAATTAGATTTCATCAAAGGCTTCAAAGAACACGACATTCTTAAAAAAATCCCTGGAATTATCCCAAAAAAACCATACTTATGCATACCAAATTTTTTTTATGACCAACATCAATAAAACTGTTAGCCCCTAATTTCAATAAGGATAACTCTATATAAGTGAATTCTTATATTGATAATCACCACATCTAGTATTTTTACTTTCAAAGCAACCCTAACCATATCCAATAAGTTAATTTTCAGTTATGATATTGGCATCTTAATCATAGGAATTATGTTATGCGCACGGCAACGGTAAAACGCGATACGCTAGAAACTCAAATTGAAATCTCTGTTAACCTTGATGGTGAAGGTGGCGCCAAATTAGAAACGGGCGTACCTTTTTTTGAACATATGTTGGATCAAATTGCACGTCACGGCATGATTGACCTTGAGATAAAAGCTAATGGCGACAATCATATTGATGACCACCATACGGTTGAAGATGTAGGCATTACATTAGGCCAAGCAATTAGTAAAGCGGTGGGCGACAAAAAAGGCATTACCCGTTATGGTCACGCCTATGTACCGTTAGATGAAGCGCTTTCTCGTGTAGTCATTGATCTTTCTGGTCGACCAGGCCTGGTATTTAATGCTGATTTTACCCGTGAGCAAATTGGTAACTTTGAAACCGAATTGGTGTTTGAATTTTTCCAAGGTTTTGTTAACCACGCGAATGCAACCGTGCACATTGACTGCCTTCGAGGCCACAACTCGCATCACCAAGCCGAAACAATCTTTAAAGCCTTTGGCCGTGCTCTAAGAATGGCTCTTACCGCAGACGTGCGTATGGAAGGTAAAATGCCTTCTACTAAAGGAAGTTTGTAAATGGACCAGAAGCTAGTTGCTGTAATTGACTATGGCATGGGAAATTTACGTTCCGTATCAAAAGCGGCGGAACACATGGCTCCTGATAATACACGTATATTAGTCACACACAACCCGGATGAAATTGCGGATGCCGATGCGGTTATTTTTCCAGGTCAAGGTGCGGCTAAAGCCTGCATGGGCGCTTTGCAAGAAACAGGAATGATTCATCCTGTAATTCAAGCCGCCCAAGAAAAGCCTTTTTTAGGAATCTGCATGGGACTTCAAGTATTAATGTCTCATAGCGATGAAAACCAAGGCATTAAATGTCTTGATGTCATCCCTGGCAACGTAAAACATTTTGAGTTTGAAGAAAATTCCGCACTAAAAACCCCACACATGGGCTGGAATCAAATTCATCAAACTCAAGAACACCCGCTATGGCACAACATCTCACAAGACAGCCGTTTCTACTTTGTTCATAGCTACTATGTACAACCTGAAAATTCAGGCATCATTACCGGCCAAACTACTCATGGAACCACATTCCCTTCAGTATTAAGCCACAACAATTTATTTGCAATTCAAGCCCACCCTGAAAAAAGTGCAGACAATGGTTTGCAGCTATTCAAAAACTTTTTACAGTGGAACGGACAATAGTTTAAAGGTTCAATCATGTTATTAATTCCAGCTATCGATTTAAAAGATGGTGAATGCGTCCGCCTTCGTCAAGGCATTATGGAAGACGCAACCGTATTTTCAGGTGATATTGTTGCCATGGCAGAAAGATGGGTTAGCCAAGATGCACGTCGACTTCATATGGTAGACTTAAATGGTGCATTTGACGGCAAGCCAGTCAATGGAGAAGCCGTTCATCAGGTACGCCAAGCATTTCCAGACCTACCGATTCAAATTGGTGGAGGAATTCGCGATCTACAAACCATAGAAGCCTACCTAAACTCTGGCGTAAGCTACTGCATTATTGGTACCAAAGCGGTTCACAATCCAGAATTTGTTGCTGAAGCTTGTAAAGCTTTTCCTGGTCACATAATGGTTGGTTTAGATGCCAAAGACGGTATGGTAGCCATTAACGGCTGGGCAGAAGTCACCGACCACGAAGTCACCCAACTTGGTAAACAATTTGAAGATGATGGTGTAGAAGCGATTATTTACACTGACATTGGTCGTGACGGCATGATGCAAGGCGTTAATATTGAAGCCACACAATCCCTTGCTAAAGCGCTAAGCATTCCTATTATTGCCTCAGGGGGTATTACCAATTTAGATGACATTAAAAAGCTTGCCGAAATTGAAGCCGATGGTGTTACCGGCGCGATTACCGGTCGAGCAATCTATGAAGGGACTTTGGACTTTAAAGAAGGCCAAGCACTTTCCGATCAACTAGCCCCAAAATAAACTACCAGGCCTGGTAACTTAGGATTTTTTATGAGTTTAGCTAAACGTATTATTCCCTGTTTAGACGTTGATGACGGTCGTGTTGTTAAGGGGGTACAGTTTGTAGATATTCGCGATGCTGGCGACCCCGTTGAAGTCGCCAAGCGTTATGACCAACAAGGCGCGGATGAAATCACTTTTTTAGACATTACCGCTACTGCGCATGACCGCAATACCACCGTACACATGGTTGAACAAGTCGCTAGCCAAGTCTTTATTCCTCTCACTGTTGGCGGTGGCATACGCAGTGTAGAAGATATTCGCACCATGCTTAATGCAGGAGCTGACAAGGTCGCTATTAATTCAGCCGCCATCTTCAACCCCGCATTTGTAAAAGAGGCCTGTGATGCGTTTGGCTCACAATGCATTGTAGTCGCCATTGATGCCAAGAAAGTCAGCCAACCAGATGAAGATAACAAATGGGAAATATTTACCCACGGCGGCCGAAAAGAAACCGGTATTGATGCCGTTGATTGGTCAAGAAGAATGGCCTGCCTAGGCGCTGGAGAATTACTGGTTACCAGTATGGATAGAGACGGCACAAAAATTGGCTTTGACCTAGAACTAACAAGAGCCATCTCAGATACCGTTTCTATTCCCGTTATTGCCTCAGGCGGCGTTGGTGAGCTATCACATTTGGCAAAAGGCATTACCGAAGGACATGCCGAAGCGGTATTAGCTGCCAGTATTTTTCACTTTGGTGAGCATACGGTTGAAGAAGCCAAGCTTGCCATGCAAAAAGAAGGGATTGAGGTACGACTATGAGTGACATTCTAAAACAGATTGACGAAGTATTAGAAGCTCGTAAATCTGACTCTCCAGAAAGTTCTTATGTAGCCAGCCTATATGACAAAGGAATTGAAAAAATTCTAAAAAAAGTGGCTGAAGAATCCGCTGAAACCGTCATGGCAGCTAAAGACATAGAAAATAGCAACGGCGCTAAAAAAGACCAAGAACACCTCGTTTATGAAATCGCCGACTTGTGGTTTCACACTATGGTACTATTAGCTTCGCAAAATCTGTCGAGCAACGATGTTACAGCAGAATTACAACGACGTTTTGGCCTATCAGGACATGACGAGAAAGCCAGTCGTAGTGAATAAATTCCACTCAAGTCAGAACCAATAAAGGATTAGACCCGTGAGTACCGAAAATAAAACCCTATTTAGTAAAATCATCGACCGTGAAATTCCAGCAGATATTGTTTATGAAGATGATAAATGTATCGTTATTAACGATATCAATCCAAAGGCGAACGTTCACCTTTTAGTCATTCCTAAAAAACCAATTCCGACCCTATTTGATCTTACCCCCGAAGATAAAGACTGCATGGGTCACATGATGTTATTACTTCCTCAGCTAGCGCAGTCACAAGGCCTAGAAGGTTTTAAAACTCAAATTAATACTGGTGAGTCTGGTGGACAAGAAGTCTTCCATATTCACATTCACTTAATGGGCAATAAATAAACATTTATTCTCATAAAACGAGTCTAAGCGTTTATCCCAACTAAAACACGTAGACTCAAACCTTAAGAGACCTTTGTACAAGTTTGCACAAGAATATGCAAAGGTCTCTTTAATTAAATACCGTTAATTGAATATTATTTAGTGCCAACAAATCACTGAATTTGGTATGATTGGCGGTCATTAAAAAAATTCAAACTGGTAGACGAATAGATTAAGTTTTATTCGTCCATGAAATAAGCCACAGATTAGATTAAAAATGGAGCAAAACCATGGGCATTAGCATTTGGCAATTACTTATCATCCTTGCAATCGTATTAGTATTATTTGGCGCAAAACGTCTACGTAATATCGGTACTGATTTAGGTGGTGCAATTAAAGGTTTTAAATCAGCCGTCAAAGAAGAAGAATCAAAAACAGCTGAAGAAGAAGACAAAAAGCTTGCACAAAAAGAAGGTGAAAACGTCTTTGACGTAGAAGCTGAACAAAAGAAAACTGAAGAGAATAAAGACAAAGCTTAATGGTTTGTCTTTAACTGAGTACCTTATAAATGTTTGATATTGGTTTTTTAGAACTTATGGTCATACTGGTAATTGCATTACTAGTCATTGGCCCTGAACGCATGCCAGAAGTTGCCCGAAAAATAGGGTCTTTTATGGGTAAAACGCGTCGGTTTATAAATTCTGTTAAACAAGAGGGTCAAGTTCAAGAGACATTGAATGAAATCAAGCAATCTATGGACTTTGAAGAAGAAAAGCAAAAAATGAACACCATTGGTAACGAGTTAGAGCAAGGCCTTAACTTTGATAGTGTTGAGATGAATGATTTGCAACGCCCTACTTTTGGTGGGGATGCACCTGCAGATTCCGCTAATCAATTCAACAAAGCGCCCTCTCAGCCTGTTGCTCCAGAGCAAATTGCCAAACCAAATCAAACAGCACAACCGGTTAGCTCAGATGCGGATGCAAGTTCGGCTCAACTATCCGAACAGCCTTCAAACTCTCTTCAATCAACAGATTCTGTTCAAGCCGAGGTTTCTCAGCCAATTGAAACAGCCTCTGAAAAAGAAAATCTAAAAAGTTAACTGCCCTTATGAGCAACGCTGCGCTGCCACCTAACGATCAAGAAATGACTCTAGTTCAGCATTTACTAGATCTAAAAACCAGTCTTACTCGTAGCATTTTGGCTATTATTGTCTTTTTTCTGATTCTTTTTCCTTTTGCTAACGAAATTTATACCTATATATCAGAACCGTTAACACGCTACTTGCCTGAAGGCACGAGCATGATTGCAACGGCGGTAGCCTCGCCCTTCTTAACACCCTTTAAATTAAGTTTTGTTTTATCGATTTATTTAGCAATGCCTTATTTGCTTTACCAACTATGGCGTTTTATTGCTCCTGCCCTATATCAACATGAACGACAGCTAGTCGCTCCGCTACTGTTCTTTAGTTCGTTTCTGTTCTATGCGGGTGGCCTGTTTGCTTATTATGTTGTGTTTCCACTGGTGTTTGGATTTTTGTCGCAAACCGCTCCAGAAGGGGTAACCATTGCCACGGATATCTCACTGTATTTAGACTTTGTTATCAAAATGTTCTTTGCTTTTGGTATGGCGTTTGAAGTCCCTATTGTTACCATCTTATTAATTGTAAGTGGTATGACACAACCTGAGAAGCTAAGCCATGCTCGCCCTTACATTGTTGTGGGTGCATTTGTCATTGGAATGCTACTCACGCCTCCAGATATTATTTCTCAAACCTTATTAGCGGTGCCTATGTGGCTATTGTTTGAGCTCGGTTTATTGATAGGTACTATCGTTAAAAAAAGACGAAGCAAGAATAAAACCCTAAATGAAGACGCTGATGAAGACGCTGATGAAGCATTCGATGCTAACGACGAAACCGCTAAAACCCCAGTGACACCTTCAGCCCCCAAACAATCTAATAGTGCTGCAACGGATTCAGAAGCAGAATTTGATTTTGATGACCGCTATGCAGATCAAGTTGAGGACGATTTAGACTGGGATGCAGAATTTGACAATATTGATTCAGAAATGCATAAACTAGAACAAGATTACGAAGCACGTCAAAAAGCTGAAAAAGATGCTAAAAACAATACCGAGTCTTCAGATAAGTCAGATGATGAGTCAAATCAGCCATCTGAAAAAAATAGTACTGACGAAGTTTCTGAGCAAACCTCAAACGACAGTACAGCAGACAGTAACGTCGCTAATAAAGATAAACCTGATAGCAAAAATTAATCTTTTATTGCACGTTTTAAAGCTACCAGGCCTGGTAGCTTTATTCACATTGACGCCAATCTTGAGCGCATCTGCTCAAATATCCCAATCACCTCTAAACCCTAACGTTTCTGAAACTAGCCAAAATCTTGTTCAGACAAGTGCCAATCAAAACCAACTTAACAATCATCCCAGCCCTTATTTAGCGATGCATGGTCAAGACCCCGTTAACTGGAAACTTTGGGGGAAGTCGATACTTAAGCAAGCTCAACAAGAGAACAAATTAGTTTTTATCTCTAGCGGTTATTTTGCTTGTCATTGGTGTCATGTCATGCAAAAAGAGAATTACCATAATCTAGCAACCGCTAACTATTTAAATCAGCATTTTATCTCTGTCAAAATCGACCGCGAACTTAATCCAGAACTGGATAAAACCTTAATTGAATTTGCTCAAAAAACCACAGGGCAAGCAGGATGGCCTCAACATGTTATTCTGACACCACAGGGTTACCCTTTTGTTGCATTTATCTACCTGCCTAATCCTTCATTTAATAAAACGCTAAAACGCATTGTTGAATTGTGGCAAAAACAACCTAATCAAATTACCCAACTTGCCAAACTCGCAAGTCAAAATCAGTCGTCAAAAACACCAACTGAACAGCCGTTAATGATTACTCAAAAGAGTTTACAACAACGTCTTTTCAAACAACTTAACCAGCTAAAAGATGATTTTTCTGGCGGTTTAAAAGGCACCAGTAAATTTCCAGAAGCACCGCTTTTGAATGCTTTATTAAAGATACATTCCCTGCCTAGCGATATTGAAGAATGGTTAATTACCACGCTTGACCATATGCAAACTGAGCACCTGTTTGACCATATTCATGGAGGATTCTACCGCTACACCGTTGACCCTAATTGGCAAACCCCCCATTTTGAAAAGATGGCTTATGACAATGCCTTATTGGTCAATACCTACCTTATGGCCGGGAAACGCTTTAACCGAGAGGATTATTTAAAAACAGCGCAGAAAACCTTAAGTTACCTACAAACTCATCTTTATTCTAAAAAAACTCAACTCTTTCAAAGCAGCCAATCTGCCATTAATAAACTTGCTCAAGAAGGAGGCGATTATCTTTGGAGTAAAACGCAACTTAAACAAACCCTTTCAAAAAAAGAGTATCAATTTATTTACCAGGCCTGGTCACTTAATGAAACGCCCCCTTACGAATTGGGCTGGCATCCAATGCCCATTCAATCAAAAGCCGATTGGGAAAACATTAAAATCAAGCTACAAACACCTAAACAACAAATACCGGTAGACAGTAAAAGCATCTTAGGCTGGAACGGATTGCTATTGAGTAGTTTTAGCCAGGCCTGGCAAGTTTTAAACAAACCTGAATACCAAACGTATGCAACCCGTTTAGCAACTAAACTTAGCACACTCATCTTACAATCATCGCCCCCTCGTGCCCTCGCCAAAAATGGAGAACCTATTGGTGAAGCTAATTTACAGGATTACGCTTTTATTTTAAAAGGCCTAGAAGACTATCAGCTTTTTACTCAGGACCATCGTTTTAATCAGGCCGTGACCAAACTTAAAAACCTTATTCCACAAAAGTTTTACACCAACAACAGTTGGCAATATGGCGCCACTAAAATACTTCCTCAACAAAAAGGGGAATCTATTATGGTTGATGGCCCAATTCCAAGCCCTGCGGCTTTGGTAAGTTGTTTGAAACCAAAGAGCATCACTCCTCAGCAAGATAAGCTCTTAGCTCAAGCGATTAACTATCCCAGTTATCTAGAAACACTCAACTGTATTCACAACACAGTAAATCCCGTAAAATAGCACGCAACAACAAACATCATAGAAAAAAAGAAAATTATGGGTATTTTGATAGTACTGTTTATTATTTTATTTATTCTTACCACGCTACCTAGCTTGTGGACTAAAGCCATATTAAATAAATACCGTACCCCACACCCAGATATACCCGGTACGGGCTTGCAGTTTGCAGAACACTTAATAAATAAGTATGAGCTCAATGGGGTACGTGTGGAAGAGACGGATCAGGGAGATCACTACGACCCTATTGAAAAGGTCGTGCGAATTTCAACGGCTAACGCTCACAGTCATTCTTTAACCGCAATAACCACCGTGGCTCACGAAATTGGGCACGCTTTACAAGATAAAGAAGATTACCCCGAATTAAAACAACGTACTGCTTTGATAGAACGTGCAGCGATGATGCAAAAGTTTTCAGGAATGGCGCTAATGGTCACACCGTTGTTAATTCCATTAGCTCATACCCCCATGGTTGCTCTATTCACATTTGGAGCAGGCTTTATTGCCATGGGCGTACCGGTAATCATTCATTTAAGTACCCTACCCGTAGAATTTGATGCCAGTTTTAAACGTGCTTTGCCCCTGCTAGAACAAGGCGAATACCTAAGCAAAAAAGACCATAAAACTGCCAAACGTATATTATTTGCTTGCGCAATGACCTACGTTTCGGCCTCATTATCGAGTTTATTTAATTTATGGAAATGGCTAAAAGCATTAAAACGCTAAAAGAGACTATTTCGTTTTAGCCACTGCCCAGGCCTGTATAGTTTCAACAGATGTTTGTCTTTTAATTTTTTGGGCTAATGACTGCATCGTCGCCCCCGTTGTAATCACATCATCCAGTAACGCAATAGATTCAAGCCCCTGCAGTTTTTCACAATCAATATCAAATGCATTTTTTAGATTAGCGCGGCGTTGTTTAGCGTTAAGGTGCGTTTGTGAAGGCGTATTTTTAACTCTTTTTACGGCTTGTTTAATCAATGGGATCCCTAGCTCTTTGGCCACGGTTTTGGCCACTAATTCTGCTTGGTTAAATCCCCGTTGTCGATAACGGCTTTGGTGTAAAGGCACCGCAACCATTGCCTGAATATTTTTGGCGTCAAGCCTTTGTGCTAACAGTTCACCCAATATACGAGCATAAGCGGGTTGGCTATTGTATTTAAGCCCATGAATTAAATCCGCCAGTTCTGCATCAAAGTAAAAACCCACTTGAGTTCTATCAAAAGCCGGCGCATCCGCTAAACAACGCCCACACACCTTTGCATCAAAACTCGGTTCACAGCATTGCGGACAAACCGAAGTGGGAATAGGCCATTCACCCACCAATTTAGCGTCAATATCTCGGTCTTCGCAGGGTTGATGCGTCAACACACATTTAGGAGGGAGCAACCATCTTTCTAGCCAATGCATGAACACGCCTTTTTTCAACAAAGTTATAAGATATAATAACCCAATTAAAAAAATCGCAAAACGCTTCTCTCTTTGGCGTTTTGTATGAACAATATTGGAATAGAGCTATGAATATGCAAAACCTTGGACAAATTAGACATGATTGGACCGTTGATGAAATCCGCGAAATTATGGATATGCCTTTTAATGACTTAATGTTCCAGGCCCAGACCGTTCATCGCCAGCACTTTAACCCAAATACCGTGCAGACCAGTACCTTAGTAAACATTAAGTCAGGTGGATGTGCCGAAGACTGTTCTTACTGTTCCCAAAGTGCCCGCAACTATACCGATATTGAAAAAGAACAGATGATGGAAGTTCAAGAAGTTATTGAACAAGCCTTGGTTGCCAAAGAGCGTGGTGCAACCCGTTTATGTATGGGAGCCGCTTGGCGTAATCCAAATAAAAAAGATTTTCCTCGTGTATTAGAGATGGTGCGAGTAGTTAAAGATTTAGGCCTAGAAACCTGTTTAACGTTGGGCATGTTAAATGACGACCAAGTTAAGCAACTTAAAGAAGTCGGACTAGATTACTACAACCATAATTTAGACACTTCAGAAGCTTTTTATCCACAGGTCATTACCACTCGCAATTACCAAGACCGTTTAGACACCATTGATAAAGTTCAGCAAGCCGGTATTAATGTGTGTTCTGGGGGCATTATCGGTATGGGCGAACAACACAAAGATCGTGCAGAGCTACTAAAAACATTTGGTAATATGCGAGTACATCCAAATTCTGTGCCTATTAACTTGTTGGTAGCCATTGAAGGTACGCCTCTCGCTCATATGAAAGACAAAACCGATTCATTTGAGTTCATTCGAGTGATTGCTGCAGCCCGCATTATTATGCCGCAAACCTATGTTCGTCTATCTGCTGGCCGTATGAGCTTAACGGATGAAGCTCAAGCATTGTGTTTCTTTGCGGGGGCAAACTCAATTTTTTACGGCGATAAATTGCTAACCACTGAAAACCCTGAATCTGACCATGATGTGATGTTATTTAAAAAACTGGGTATTCAGATGCAGCAAAATGTTAAAGCTGAAGCCGCGGCTAAAAAAATGGCTGAACAAGTCACCGAATTAACGGCTTAATTATAGTTAGAGTTAGGCACAGGTAAACCGTGAGTTCAGTCATCTAAATCTAAATTACTGAACTCATCAACTTATGAACTCTTATTGCCGATAACTTTGACCTACCCTAATGTCTATTAAAGAACGTTTTCAGCCATTACTAGCACAACGCGAAACCGACCATCTCTATCGTCGGCGACCTTTGGTGTTTTCAGCGCAACAACCCCTTATGCAAATCAATGGCATAGAGTGCATTAATTTTTCTTCTAATGATTATCTTGGTTTGGCTAATCACCCACAAATTAAACAGGCATTAATCCAAGGCTTACAATCCCAAGATTCGTTAAGTTATGGCTCAGGGGCAGCGCATTTAGTTACCGGACACCATCTAAATCACCATTTACTGGAAGATGAATTAGCCGACTGGCTGGGCGTAGAAAGAACCCTCTTATTTTCTACCGGTTATATGGCGAATTTAGCCGTACAGCAAACCTTAATGCAAGCTAGCGACACCATTTTGGCTGACAAATTAAATCATGCCTCACTAATTGATGGGGCTAAACTTTCTGATGCTGAATTTAAACGTTACCCACATTTAGATATGCTCGCCTTAGAAAGACGTCTACAGCAAGCACAAGCCAAAAACAGCCAAGCCATGATTGTTACCGATGGGGTTTTTAGTATGGATGGCGATATGGCACCACTAAATACGCTACAAAAGCTTGCTCAAAAATACCAGGCCTGGTTGTTTGTAGATGATGCTCATGGAATCGGTACTTTAGGAAATTACGGTAAAGGGTGTTTTGAACACTTTGGGCTCGAACCTGATGAAAACACCATTATTGTCGGCACACTAGGCAAAGCCTTTGGCACTTCGGGTGCGTTTGTAGCCGGAAGCCAGGTCATGGTCGAAGCCCTGATACAATTTGGCCGACCTTATATTTACACAACAGCCATGCCGCAACTGAATGCCCTAGCTATTCGCGAAGCATTAAAGCTCGTACAAAATGGCCAAGCTTCACGTGAAACCCTACAACGGAATATACGCCACTTTAAAGAAGGGGCTCTTAACCTTGGCTTGGAACTATGGCCAAGTGACACAGCAATCCAGCCGATATTATTAGGTAAAAGTGAAACCGCCATGAAATGGAGTGAAGCTCTAAAACAAGCGGGGTTTTGGGTAACGGCGATTCGACCACCTACCGTGCCTAAAAACCACGCACGTTTAAGAGTCACCTTAAGTGCGTCTCACACTGCAGAGCAAATAGATCAGCTATTACAAGCATTATCTATAGTTAAAAATAGTTAAAAGTAGTGGGTATATGTATTTTATGATTAACTCTCATTAACTAATTATTTAAAATCATTGAAACTAAAATAGGATATTAAATCGCCTTTTTGAATAGTAGTATTTTCAGGAATCACAGCAAATCCATCAGAATTAACAATAGAAGAAATAATACCTGCGCCCTGGTTTCTATAAGGAATTGCGAACATACAATTGTCTTGGCGTTCAATCTTAACTCGGATAAACTCTCTTCTTGAATTCATACGAGTCCAGTCAAATCCTGCCGTAATGCATTTTGAGGTGGTATTCAGAGAGCGACATCCTTGCATTTTTAATAAGAAAGGACGAGCAAATAGATAATACGTGGAAAAAGAAGCAACGGGATTTCCTGGTAGACCAATAAAAGGTGTACCTAATACCTCTCCAAAAGCCAGAGGTTTGCCAGGCTTCATATTGACTTTCCACATTTTCAAAAAACCTAAGGACTCTACAGCTGGTTTAATAAAATCCTTCTCCCCGACTGACACTCCTCCTGTCGTAATAATAATATCAGCCATTTCAGAGGCTGCTTTCAAAATAGTTTGAATGGCTTCTAATGAATCATTAATCTTGCCCAAATCAATTACCTCAAATCCATATTGTTGTAACAGGGCTTTGAGCATATAACGATTGGTATTATAGATTTTGCCAGGCGAAGGCATTTCATAGGGTTCTAATAACTCATCCCCAGTGGTAAATATAGCCACTCTGAGAGGTTTAAATACCTCAATATGGCTGACACCAATGGCCGATAAAATACCAATATCTTGGGGCTGTATGCGTTTTCCTTTTTCTAAAACTACATTATTAACAGCAATGTCTTCACCAACCTGACGAACGTTACTGCCACCTTTTTCCGGTTTAGTTGTAAATTTCACCTGCTCACTAGCATCAAATTCCTTTTCTGCCATCTCTTGCATAATAACCGTATCTGCACCCTCTGGCATCGCCGCACCCGTAAAAATCCGTGCAACCGTGCCAGGCTCTAATGAGTTGCCGATATCCCCTGCCGCTATTACTTGGGAAATTGAATAAAACTTGCCTAACTGTATCTCAGAGAAATTGACTGCATAGCCATCCATCATACTGTTGTCTATGGCTGGGACATTAATCTTAGAGCAGATATCTTCGGCTAAGACTCCATTTAATGCCTTGTCTAACGATCGTACTTCTACCAATTTAGTTTCACAGGCTTGTTCTAATAAAAAATCTTGAGCATCTTCAAATGATTTCATTTTTTCCTCTTTTAGAATGCTGATCTTGACTCAAAAAAATGGTTGTAGGTTCTATTTTTAAAAAACCTACAACCTATTTTATAAATAGAGACCTTTGCACCCAAGGGCATAAACTCGAGAGTATGCCCTTGGGTGCAAAGGTCTCAAATAGACTTAATTGTTTTTGAATTCAAAACTTACTCAAATTAAAAAACTTTTGCATCAAATTTATAAACAACACCAACCGATAGAGCTGAGGGATCTTTACCTGCAGCAATGGTAGAGCCAAAAGAGTCACCATGACCCCATGAATTAGCTTGTACTTGTGCTGCTGCATCATTTGATGTTGAAGCATAAGCGACATAAGCTGTAGTGTTTTTACTAATTCCATAATCCAGACCAATCGCATAACCGGTTGCATCGGTATTAACACCATCATTATTTAGAGCCATATACTGTGCTTTTACAGTCATCTTATCATTTGCCGCAAAAGAAGTTCCTGCAGTCCAGCTAGTTTGATCAGCAGTAGTACCATTTAGATTACTTACCGATTGATAACCCGCAACTAAATTCACCTTATCAAAAGCATAACTGGCTGTAATAGCGGTTGCCGTAGAATCTTTTAGACCAGCCGGCGTAGTATAATTTCCCTTACCAATTCCAGCATAACCTAAACCAACTTTAAGATCAGCAACTTTAAAATTTACCTTAGCAACAGAAGCCGCGCTGTTCTTTGTACCTTCTTCACCTTTATAAGCCAGAATAAAGTCTACAGATCCAAAATCCGGAGAAGCGTAAGCAATCACACCATCTGCACGACCAGGAATACCACTTTGCATACCCCAAAAGTTACCTAAATCACCAACTTGGTCGCCAAATAAATTCGCATCATATAACCATTGGTTTTCAACACCTAGGCGTCCTCCCATGATTGTCCCGAAAGCACCTGACAAACCTACGAATGAATCTCTGGCATTAGTGAAAAGTTGTCCGTCTCTTTTTCCTCCACCATTGCCATCAGCGCCACTCCGACCTGAAACATCGACCCCTGTTTCAAATTGATAAATCGCCTTAATACCATCCGCAACCTCATTTGAGCCTTTAAAACCTAAACGGGAAGAGTTACTTGCTAAACCAGTGGTCGAATTCGTACCATCGTCAACGCTATCATAAGATATATGCCCAACGCCATATACAGTGGTATCGGCCATTACCATACCCGAAGCTAACATTATCCCTAACGAGATAGAACCAAGCTTAAATTGTTTGTTCATAAGATTCACTCCATACATTTTTCAATCATTATTAAAAACGCCTGAAAGCCAGGCTACGGATTAAATAGCAGAGAATATACCACAATACCCAACACCATCAACCAGTTGATTATTAACGATTTTTTATTGGTACACCTGTATTACAGTTACCTTTATGAAACACTTTTTAAAAATCTCTCGTTACTAAAAGGTAACACTGGAAAGTGCATCAAGATCAGATGGGGTATTTACATTTTGAAACACTGGTTTTAACTGGGGTACCGAGACCACTTTATGCCTTTGTTCTAGAAAAAATTGACTGACTTTATATTGTTCATCTGCAAGTGCAATTTGAAGACCCGGTAATAAGTTTTTATGTACTAAAGAAAATAAGGGCTGAAGCCTTTCACCATCGTGAGGAATAATTAAATCCAAAGATAAATTCATTTGTTTTTTTAATTCAGGAAAAATTTCTTGAATTGGACCAGGAGCATCACAAGGTAGGATAAAAGCACATTGATGGCGTGCATCTAAAAGTCCCGCGTGTATACCCGCAAGCGGTCCCCTATAATCGCTGTATTCATCTGAAATCACACGAATATTTTTTCTTAACCTATACTCATCTAGATGAGTATTCGTGACCACAATAATGTCATCAAACTCTGACTGAACTCTACTTAAAATACGATCAATCATACATTGATTGTTAAATAACATAAGCCCTTTATTAACACCCCCTAGACGACTACCACGACCACCAGCAAGAATAATTAAACTCGCATTAAACATTTTTAACCCCATAACAGCACACCTCTAACACCATTTTGCAAGAACGCCTTTTAAAAAAAAACCAGGCAATAATGCCTGGTTTTTTATATCATCAATTTAAAGATTTTTATATTGAGACCTTTACATGAGTGGGATGCGAGCTAAAAATGAGAAAAAATTTTCCATATCTAGGCGGGAAACGCAGGGAATAGCCAGCTATTGCCAAGTTTTCCAACAACGATAGGGGAAATTTTAGCCATTTTTAGCCGTAGAGCCATCTCGTGCAAAGGTCTCATATTAACCTTAGATTAAGAAAGTCGCTTTGATTTTAATGAAATCGTACGCTTGTACTCTTCCACCGACCCTACACGGCGCATGTCTGCAAAGACACCTTTGTAATAAGGGACTTTGTTACGGTCCGTCCATTCCGTAACAATATTACCGACACATCCCTTATCGTACATGGCCAACATAAAGACTTGGCCTGCTGGGACAGACTTGTCGTCAACAACCGCATAGGCATTAACGGATCCATAATCATTGAAAAGTTCAACAATGTCACCCGATTCAATGCCCTGCTTTTTAGCATCTTGTGCATTCACTTCAACATAGGCCAAGGGATAACGCTTGAAAACTTCTTCATTATAACGATCATGATAACCTGACTGCCAAACTGAGTTTGTACGGCCATTATTTACAAATAAACCATATTTTTGCTTCTGTTTTTCAACGGGAGCAGCCAATCCGTTCCATTTAGCCGGCTTAAAATGAGCCTTACCATTAGGAGTACTGAATTTATAATCGGCATAAATCATTTCAGTACCAATTAATTTACCATTTTTAAACTCTTTAATTGGTAGCTGAACACCATTTGTACCAGCTTTACTAAGGTTGTCATAGGTTGCTAAATGACCACTGGCGCCACCTTGTGAATCAATCTCCTTAAGGTGTGCTGAACGGAAACCATCATTAAACGCATCCTCTTCAGTTTTCCAATCAAAGCCTTCAAAGCGTTTTGCCATTGTGCTATTGCCATCTTTTGCATATAGAGCTTTCAATGCATTCGCAATATCGGCTGCAATTAAGCAATCAGGTTTAGAAGAACCTGGCGCATCCATGAATTTCTCTGATAAACGTAAACGACGCTCACCTGACATTGAAGTCAAGTTCATTTCACCTGGATGGGTTGCCGGGAAAGAAAGGTGCGCATGAGGTGCCCATGAAGATGGATACAGGTTCATATTGGTGATAAATAATCCGCCTTTATTAGTCACGGCATCGTAAATAGCATCCACTAAGGCTTCTGTTGAACCTCCACGAACTTGACTCATTGCTTCTGTCACAATTTGCGCACGACGAGCTATAACTTCCTTGTATTCGGTTGCATTCAGCGTTGTTTGTAAAGTACTCACGCCCCAAGCGGTCAACATTTTATACTTTCCAGCAATCAACTCTTGGTCAACATAAATTTTGCTGTTTCCAGGGTAACCAGGACGAGCATACCCTTCTTGGTGACCACCTAAACGGCAAACTCCTGTTCCTCGACGTCCCACATTGTGCGTAGCAAGCACTAAGTCTACCAATGCAGATTGAATAAGGTAGTTATCATTCCCCCAAATAATCCCCTTTTCATAAGGATGGAAGGTACGAGGTAAGCTACCATCTGACTTCGGCTTATAAGCCCATTCAGCGGCTTTTTTAAGGTCTGCAACGGAAACACCTGTAATGTCGCTACACTCTTGCAGTCCCATTTTATTAGTACTAACAGCTTCTTGAAAACCTTGCGTATGGCGAGAAATAAATTTCTTATCAATCCAACGTTGGCTTACAACATAGCTTAATAGACCATTGAATAAGGCCGTATCAGTTCCCGGATTAATTTGTAAGTGAAGAACATTGTCTTTACCGGCAACCTCTTCAGAAATTGCAACAGAAGGTGAGCGACGAGGATCCACAAAAATAACTTTACATTTTTTGTTAAAAGGCTCGTTTCCGAAGAACTTCTTTTTCTTAGCAACGGAGGCCCCTTGCATATTTGGCAGCCAATGCACTAGAAAGTAATTTGACTGAGTCTCATATGGATTGGCTCCCACACAAAAAATACAATCCGAAATTTCAGCATCTTCATAAGAGTTATTTAACTCACCCACACCCATCTCACGAGTTGCATGGCATTCTGAGTTATATGCAGGTCGATTGTGAATACGCACTTGAGGCGTTTGAATCGCAGAAAACATAAGCTTACCCGTTCCCCAAGTATTTTCAAAACCTCCACCGGCGCCACCGTGGTCAAAACAAATAAATGCGGTATCATCTTTACCTTTACCATCATTGCCTAATACTTTTTTGGTTAAACCTGCATAAACAGCTAAAGCTTCATCCCAAGTAGTACTCATCCATTCTCCAGAGCGTTTAATCTGCGGTTCTTTTAAACGATCTTTAGTTTTGCCTTCGGCACTGTACATGTACTCACCCATTTTACCGCCACGGGCTGAGAACTGGCCTTTGTTAACCACACAATTCTTATCTGGTGTAATCATGATATTGTAGCGCTTTCCATCATGGTCAGTAACGGTATTGGTCATGCTTTCACGCATAGCTAATGCCAATGGAGGAATCGGTTTACGAAAATCCATACCTAACGCGTTTTGATCAGCAGGCTTCCCACCCTCAGATCCTTCAGGCCATTTATACACATGATAACCACAACCAACTATACAAAAGTGGCAGGTCATATTCGTTTTTTTAGCTTCTACTGGTGGTAGTGCAATTCTATCTGTTGTCATTACGGACTCCTTATAACTCTATGAAATTGGCTTGACGACCATAAATTAAACCTTCGACACCGACCGCAGTCACATTGCCCGTTGACTCATCGTAATCTAAAAGGATTCGAGGAAGATTATCTATCGCCTGACCTATTGCTACCTGTCCACTTTTTTCTGCATCAAACACGCTAAAATGGCAATGGCATTTGAATACTTTCTCATTGCTATCATATTGTGTTGGGCATCCCATATGCGTACAAAGAGTGCTATAAGCAACGATGTTATTATTTGGTCCCACACCACCTTCCACTGGCTCATCATGATTAATTAATAAACAAGGAGACATACTGTCAGGATAGGTAAATGCTTGCGTATTCCCCAGCGATTGAGCGTTACTAATTTTCTTTTTGGCAAATTCAAAAATCGTCTTAGTATCTGTAGATGCAGCAGCGGGGCTTGCGTTTAAACCTGCTATAGGAGCGGCTACAGCCGCAGTCGCTAATCCTCCCGCTTTAAAAAAATTTCGACGTGTAATTTCACTCATGTTTTTACTCCAAATCATGTTTATCAGATAAAGCTTTGTGTTATATTCTAAAAATATCAGTAATCCAATTATCTATTAGCAATACTGACTTAACCCCTTACTAACAAAGACCATGCCAAATATAAAATTAAATCTTTTCAACAAGTTAGATAAAACCATGTTCTACAATAGTAACGTTAGGACAGCTACTGAGTTACCAATCAGTAACATTTTTTCAAAATGGATATGGATTACTTTGTGCTTTTTTATGATTAGTTCGACAACTTTCGCACAAACCTCGCCTTTGAGGTTTGCGATTACCCCCGTTTTCATGAACTCTCAGGCAAAGTTTCTGCAAGAATGGCAGAGTTATTTATCCCAAAAACTTGGAACACCAGTGACATTCATTCAAAGAAATAGTTATTCAGAAATCACAGCGTTACTAGAGAATAATCAAGCAGATGTCGCTTGGGTTTGTGGCTATCCCTATATTCAGCATAAAAAGAGCCTCACTTTGATTAGCAGTCCGTTATTCAAAGGGGCTCCTCTTTATCAATCTTATTTAATTGTGCCGAAAGCAGATAAAATCACCCATTCCATTTTTGATTTGAGACATAAATTAATTGCTTACTCTGACACTCATTCTAATTCAGGCAATCTTTATCCTAAATATTTACTATGGCTATGGGGAGAATCACCTGATCATTTTTTCAAAAAAATGATATTAACGAATAGCCATGAAAATTCCATTAAGGCAGTGGCTGTTGGTTTAGTTAACGGGGCATTTGTAGATGGGTATGTATGGGAATCTTTACAGAAAATTCAGCCTAAAATCACCCAACAAACAAGAATAGTACTAAAGTCTCCTGAATTTGGTTTTCCGCCAATTGTCGCAAGAAGTGATTTATCGCCGGATATTAAAAAACGCTTTAAACATATTTTGCTCGGCATGGATAAAGATGTTCAGGGAAAAATTCTTTTAAATCAATTACTCCTAGATGGCTTTCAAGAATCTAGCCCTAATCTATATGATTCAATTCAACAAATGCAGAGTCTAGTCGATGGATTGGTTTTCAAATAACTGGATACAAAAGTATCAAGACATAAGTCTGAAGTGGAAAATCCCTCTCCGTTCGATAATGATAGTGCTACTTTCCGCGTCAATCATTAGTAGCGCCTTAATTTACTTAACAGCTTCAGAATTTAAGAGTATCTATCAACAATATGTTAAAAACATGGTGGTGATGTTTTCTGACTCTTTAAGCTACTCGTTGCTTTATGACGACCCTTGGCACGCCTATATGACTCTTGAACAAATTACCAGTAAGGATTTGATTACAAATCATAATCAGCCAATTTTGAAAATAAATTATTTACTCATTTTAGATCAAGATAATCGGGTATTTGTGTCGAGCCATCCAAAAAAGTTCCCCATTCTAAGCAATGTTAATCGAGTAGCCGAGCTAAAAACAATTACGAGTTATAATTTTGATTCATTAGACATGTATTCTAATCAAATTGCTCACCAACTGTTATTAGCAGCGCCTATTAAAAATGACGCCATTACATTAGGTACCTTTATTGTTTCGCTGGACACTTCCCCCTTATCTGCTCAACTCTATCGGATGATTTTACGTATCATCATTCTGACTTTTCTCACCTTAATCCCTTTAACCTTTTTAGTGATTATTTGGTCTAGAAAAATTGCAAATCCCTTAATTGCATTGTCAAACTGCATGAATGCAACCGACAGAATACAACCTCAAAGAAAATGCTTTTTGTTACCAGACTCAAAAGATGAAATTGGTCAACTAATCCTCTCTTTTAATCAAATGCTGAGTAATATTGAAAAAAGTGCGCAGCTTGAGGCTGAATTCCATCACTCTGAACGCTTTGCTGCTTTGGGACGAATGGCTTCTGGTATAGCGCATGAAGTCAATAACCCCTTAGGAGGAATGCTGAATGCGATTCAGACTCACCGTAAATTACCAAAGCCTAGCCAAGACCAGCAGGATCGTACTTTTAATTTATTAGAAAGAGGCTTATTACAAATTCAAGATACCGTTTCTGCTCTACTAGTTCAGGCAAAATATAACAAACGCACCCTCCAATCTATGGATTTTAACGATGTATTTCATTTGGTTAAACCCAAAATCAAAGAAAAGAACCTAACACTGCAACACAATCAATCCACTAACAACCATCAGATAGGAAAGCTTCCCGCCCATCCTATTCGGCAAATTATGATTAATTTAATTCTGAATGCAATTAATGCCTCTGAAAATGGTGGCGTGGTCCAAATAGACCTCCAGACCTCAGAGGATTTTTTACAATTTGAGGTCTCAAATTCAGGAAAAAAATTGACTCCGGAAAGGTTAAAAACTCTTTTTGAACCCGATTTCAAAGCTGGCGACCTCAATAGACAAGGTTTTGGTCTATGGATTAGCTATCAACTGATTAAACAATTACAGGGTGAAATCACCGTAACATCCGAAAATATTACCCGCTTTACAGTCACGCTTCCGTTTGAAAAACAGGAAAGCAAAATACAGGATGAAGATGATGCAAGCAAAGAAAGTCTATGATGTTGCTTTAATAGAAGATGACCCCATTATGGGAGAGTCATTATGTATGAGATTTGAATTAGAAGGATTCTCATACAAGTGGTTAAAAAATCTTGAGGATGCTAAAAAAGCACTCCATAAATATCGATTTCATCTCGTTTTAAGTGATATTCGGCTACCTGATGGCAATTCAGAAACCTTATTGAAAAGCCTACTTTCCTCTGGCAATAGCATCTCTTCATGGATAGTATTTACTGGTTATGCAACAGTAGATCAAGCTGTTCGCATGATGCAATATGGCGTAGTTGATTATTTAGCTAAACCATTCGATCTTGAGCAATTAATTTCTAAAATAACATCTAAATTGGATCAAAATACAAATTGCACCATTCCACCTAACCTCTTCTTAGGAACCTCTTCACAAATTCAGCATATCCAACAAATCATTATTAAAATGGCAAATCATCCTCAGACAGGTATATTAATTCAAGGGGAAACAGGAGTAGGTAAAGAGAGAGTTGCACAACTCTTACACCATCTCACATACCCCGATCAGAAACAGCCTTTTGTTGCTTTAAACTGTGGAGCCATCAGTGACAACTTATTAGAATCTGAATTGTTTGGACATGAACAAGGAGCCTTCACAGGCGCTCAAAAAAAGCACCTTGGTGTACTAGAAAGAGCGAATGGAGGTACCCTGCTTTTAGATGAGATAGGTGACATGCCCGAAAATATGCAAGTTAAACTATTGAGGGCCATACAGGAAAGAAACTTTATGCGCGTAGGGGGCGAAACCCTCATTTCATTTAAAACCAGAATCATCTGTGCGACGCATAAAAACCTTGCTGAATTAGTAGAGATTGGTGCATTTAGAGAAGACCTATATCATCGTATAAATATTATAACATTACCCATCCCCCCGCTCAGAGCAAGGGCTGAAGACATTATCCCTATTGCAAGTCAAATTCTGAAAGACTTATCCCCCCCTGCACCCAATTCTGAACGTTACACCTTAGCTCCGCCCGTAGAAATCGCTTTACTTTCCTACCGTTGGCCAGGAAACATTCGAGAACTCAAAAATTGCTTGGAAAGAGCTACCGTAATGTGCGAAGGTAATATCATTAACATTGATGATCTAGGACTTGACCCAAAACAACTAGAAGAAATACATGATGGTAAGACTTTAAAAGAGCATTTAAATTACTGTGAACGAAACTATATTTTGACCTCCCTAAGTCAACAACAAGGGAAGATTATCAAAACTGCCGAAGCTTTGGGCCTCAGCCGAAAGAACCTATGGGAAAAAATGCAAAAGTTAAATATCAGTTCGCAGTGATTTAAACACCGTACCATCTATTTGAGACCTTTGCACGAAAGTATGCGCGAGTAAAAATGGTTCTAGGTGCCCCTTGAGGGTAAAAATTCACCTGATTTTTGTTGTACCCCAAGGGCACTTCCGTTGGGCGACAACTTGTGAATAGCTAGCTACTCCCTGCGTTTTCGGCCGCAAACAAAGAACTCGACGCCCGAAGGGCGTAAGTTGAGAATCAGGCAAATTTTCTCTCATTTTTCTTTCGCACCTATCTCGTGTTTATGCCCTTGGGTGCAAAGGTCTCTATTTGTTTTTTTAATCTTCGTGCCTCTGTGTCTTCGTGGTTAATTTTTACAATACTGGATAATCAATCACAAAATACGGATACCCGAAATAGTTAAGACATGTTTTCTTTTATTGGTTCACTTCACCGTTCGGGTTATACTTAAATTCAACAAACATGGTTTGAGAATTTAATATGACTTCATGGGTTACTCATAATCGTTGGAAAAGCGGCATTATTGTTTTACTCATCGCCTTTGTTCTAGCGCTACCCTATTTACTCCAACAATTTGCCCAAAAAGCTCTTCTAGATCATGCAAAACCTTATGGGATTGAAAAGGTTCAACTCAGTAAAGTTAATCTCGACCCGTTAACAGCATCGATTCAAATTCATAATCTACGCCTTTTTAATAAAACCTCGTCTGATAAAGCCGTTGCAGAAATTGGCTTATTAGGCGTTAACCTAGATTTAACTGCACTATTGAAAAAACGTATTTGGATTCAATCCTTAAAGTTTGAAAATGCTAACCTGCCCTTTGAACTCAAGCAGAATCAACAACTTTTTATGGCGGGTATTCCACTCACCCATCCCGATTCAAAACCAGAAGACAAACCATCCGGAAAAAATCAATTTAGCTACTTACCAGGCCTGGATAATATAAGCTTTAAACAAATACAACTCTCGCTTAAATATCACAAAAAAACCACCAACTTACAAATTGAGAACCTCTCTCTAAATGAACTCCATGCCTGGAATAAAGAGGGCTTTGCCCGCTTAATCATCAAAAGTAAACTCAATCAAAATCTCATAAAAGCAAACCTACAACTTCATCTATTTTCTGATGCTCCCAAAGTCGTCGGTACCTTTCAAGCGAAGGCAATTAAATTGGATGAGTTTAAACAATTCATCCCTCAAATTCCTTGGGATTTTTCAGGTCAATTAACCAGTGACATTACCTTTACTCTTGCCCAAACACAACAAGGCATAACCCTTTACCAACAAGGAAAGTTAGCACTTAACAAAATAAAACTTCAGCAACAAAATAACCAGCAAAGTACAAAATTACAAGCTTCAAATATAGATTGGAAAGGCGATTTGCACCTTATCCAACCAACTACAAAAGCCAAAACTCAACTCAGTTTAAACGGTCAATTAACCGCAAAAAACCTTCGTGCAAACCAACTTATTAAAAAAGATAAGCTTGCTTACAACACCCAATTACAAACTCTAAATTTAAAGGGTAATCACCAAATTAACTTGGGTAAAAGCTTGCAAATTATCACGACTAATAACTTAACGCTTAATAACTTAAGACTTAATGAATCAAACCTTAATCAATCAAATTTAAACCACAAATCACCAAAATCAGCACTAAACATTACTCTTAAACAAGCCTCTATAAAAGGTAAAGCCCAAATTAATCAAGGATCAGAAACATTCATTAGCTTAGTACAAAAGCTCAACATTAAAGCTTTAGAGTTTACTGACCCCAAAAATAAAGTTGAGTTAAAAACGGATTTAGCTGCCAAGTTAAACAACCGTATTACCTTAAATAAAGACCACTTTACGCTGTCTCAAAAAGACAATAACGAATTAACGCTTACCCACCTTTCAGCACAGCAAGCTCAATGGTTTACTCAGCTTAATCAAATAAATTGGCAAGGTCGTTTTAACCTTAACAATCAGCCAAAGCTCACGATTCAATCGAATGGGAAAGTAGCGATTAACCAGTTTACACTTGAGAACAGTGCAAAAAAACGCAACATTGCCGGGTTAAACCAACTAAATATTGCCGAACTTAACATTAAGAATTTACAGGATATTGAGCTTAATAACATTCAATTACAAAACCTGTCCGTTACTAAAAACAACAAACAACCAGGCCTGGTAGATATAAATAACCTGCAACTTTCTCAAGCACATTTTCAAGAACGGGCTAAAACCAAACAGCTAACCTTAGGTCACTTAGCTATTAAGGATAGCGCAACACACCTTACCTTAACCCAAAATAATCACATTAAAGAAGTTGATAAGCTTCTGGCTTTAATTGGCGAACCAGCTCAGAAAAAAACAACATCTGCGGCAATCGATACTGCTAAGGTTAATGGTAAAGCGCCTATTAATCCAACTAAAAAACAAGATAAAGCCTTTAACTATAGCTTAGCTTCATTAGAGTTATCGGGCGACAACCCCGTGTTTATTAACATTGAACAAACTCAACCGCCATTAAAACGAACACTTAAGATTAACCAACTTTCTTTAGGAAAAATCGCCAGCCAAGCACCACACAAGGCGAGTAAATTCTCTGTAAATATTGCTCTTGATGAATTTAGCAAAATACGTAGTAAAGGAGAATTTACACCTCTAGCCCCAAGCAAACACTTTAAGGCGGCTACTCATTTAAATGGCTTGGATTTAAAAGACTTATCCCCTCTTGTAGAGCAAAAACTAGGCTATCAAATAGAGAGTGGACAACTCAATGCAGATTTTTCTACCCAAATAGATAACAATAAAATCAAAGCCAAAAATGATATTCAGCTCAACAAATTTGTCTTAGAGTCTGTTAATGACAAAAAAACTCAAGCGATTGAAGAAGGCTTTCCTATTCCTTTACAAGCCGGTTTAGGCTTATTGCAAGACAAAAATGACAACATTTCACTCTCTATACCGATTAATGGTAATTTAGATAACCCTGATTTTAAAATTCAAGACGTGATTAATACTGCCTTAGGAAATGCACTTGCCTCAGCATCTAGATCTTACCTACTATTAGCACTTCAGCCTTTTGGTGCTATTGCGCTAGTGGGTGAGTATGCACTTGAAAAAGGAACAAACATTAGTCTTCAGGCCGTTGATTTTGCACCTGGAAGTAAGCAACTCTCGCCTAAAATGAAAATCTATCTCAAAAAGCTCAAAAAACTCCTCGCAGAACGCGAAGCCATTCAAATTAAACTCTGTGAAGGCGCTTCAAACATAGATCGTTCTGCACTGAAAAAAATCGCTTTGCAAGCCAACATTAAACAGCAAACAGACAAAAACCCTAACGCTAAAGTTGTGGTACCTGATATTACGATTAGCGATAACGATTTAATTCAATTGGCCAAACAACGTCAAAGCGCCATTAAACGCTACTTGATTAATCTTGGAGCGAGTAATAAGCAGCTTATTTTATGTAAACCAAAAATCTCCAAAGATAATAAAACTAGCCAAGTCAAACTTAGTATTTAATCTATTAAATAAAAGCCCAGGCCTGATCGTTTTAAAACACACCAATAAGTTTAAAAAACGCTAAAATACCCGCATGAAATTAAACTCTATTGTTATCCCTTCTTTTGACGAGAACCTACAACCAAACCCTAACCTAACCCTTATTCATGGTTGGGCAGCGGAAAGCCGTGTCTGGGAAGAATGGGCAACCACAAAGTTTGCTAAAGACTACACTCTAACGCTAATTGATCTACCAGGATTTGGTGACAGCCCTGCCTTACCCAAAAGTGAGAATATTGAAGCCGACTGGATTCAAGCTATTGTTGACGTTTTACCTGAAAAAACCCATTTATTAGGTTGGTCTTTAGGGGGACTTTTAGTACAACAGGTTGCTCTGCAATACCCAAATAGAGTTCAGAGTTTAATCTGTTTAGCCACCACTCCGCGCTTTACCCAAAATGATGGTTGGCAACGTTCTGTCAGTCCGCAAATTATTGGTGACTTTATGAAAGCCATGAGCATTGAAGTGGGTGGTGTATTGAAAAAGTTTTGGCGCTTGCAACTGCAAGGGTCTGACAATAGTCGTGCTTTAATGAAAGCACTGGGCGAACATATGTCAAATCGTAAACGACCAGGCCTGGTAGCTTTAAACCAAGGATTAACTTTACTTAAAGACATGGATAATCGTTCACAATTAACTCAATTAACGATGCCAACACTTTGGTTATTAGGAGAGAGAGACCCGCTTATTCCTCAAGAAATTCGTGAGAACCTTCATGAATTACAACCTAAGGCCCATATTCAGGTTATTCCTGGTGGCAGTCATATCCCTTTTTTCTCTCAGCCAAATGAAACTGCTGAACCGATTCTACAATTTTTAAAACAAGCGTAATTCATGCAAAGCTTTAGTCGCCAACAGATCCAAAAACACTTTAATCATGCCGCACCTAGCTATGATGATGCCGCCATTTTGCAAAAAACCGTGGCTGAACGCATTGATGAACGTTTAGAGTTAACCACAATTGAACCCCAAACGATTTTAGATTTAGGGGCTGGTACTGGCTTATTAACCGAACAGATCATTAAACGTTATCCACAATCCCAACTGTTTGCGGTAGATTTATCCACAAGCATGTTACAAATTGCACAACCGCGTTTTAAAGGATTACGCTGGCCAAATCTACCCAAAAAACTTAATGGCTTTATAAAAAACTGTAAGTTGACTCGTACTTTGGCGACTAAACAAGCTGCAATAGCCATTAATGCCGACGTTAATCAACTGCCATTTGCGGATAACAGCGTAGATTTAATTGTGAGTAATTTAATGTTGCAGTGGTGTGATGATTTAGACCAGGTTTTTGCGGAGTTTAGACGCGTTTTACGCCCTGAAGGTTTAATCATGTTTACCACCTTTGGACCTGACACCCTTAAAGAGCTCAAGCAGGCCTGGCAATCAGTGGATGCAACCTATGAGCACGTAAATAACTTTATTGATATGCATGATATTGGCGATGCATTAATTCGTAATGGCTTTGGTCAGCCCGTAATGGATATGGAAGTCTTCACCTTAACCTACGAAAAACCAATGGGCGTTTTAAAAGATCTTAAAGCCATTGGAGCCACCAATGCCAACAAGCAACGAAACACCGGCTTAATGGGAAAACAACGCTTTGCAGCGATGTTAAATGCTTATGAAGAACTCAGAAATCCAAACGACAATAAAATCCCTGCAACCTACGAAGTGGTTCACGGCCATGCCTGGGCAGCACAAGAAATTATTAAAGGCCCTAACCGTGATAAATCAGGGCATATAGAAATCTCATTAGATGAGTTTTCAAAACAGTTGAAAAGCTAACCTTAAATCTGCACCGTTTTAGAATCCTAAATCTAAAAAAAAGCCTAGTCCTAATTAAAGAGACCAGGCCTGTTCGAGTTTGAAATGCTTGCTTCAGTCTATCTTAGTCTATCAGTTATTTAGAGTTGTTATTTAGATTGAGCCCCTATAACACTTGTCTGCAAGAATGCCTCAAATGCCGCCTTATCTTCAAACAACTGAGTATTAACAACCTCTAAATTTTTTAAACTAACGACACTTACTTTTTCTGTATCTAAGCTCGTTAGCTTAAGCGCAGCCAACTGATTATCTTTCTTGATTAAACCAATATGAAAAGCATAATCACGCATTTTAGGAAGTGCAAACATACTGGTAATAAAACTAGGCATACCTGAAATATCAGCCAAATAAAGTAGTTTAAGTTGCGCTAAATCCTTAATCGCTAAATCCTCAAAGCTCTCTTTTACGATTTTACCCGTATCTTTAGATTGGGTGATCACTAACCATTTCGTTTGTTGATTTAATTCAACGGGCTTTTCCCATTGATCTTCAAAGCTCTGTTTTGCCATGGTTTGCGCTTGTGCAGAAACGGCAAAAACCATCATGATTGAAACTAATAACGCTTTCATCTATTTCTCCACTTTTGCAAAACTAAAGGCTCCACGAATATCACCTTTTTTAAAGCCCATTGCGTTGTCTTGAGGATAATATTTAGCAATTGCCTGTTTAACGGGCTCAGCCACATTCGTTCCGTGACACGTCAAACAAATTTGAGCAGTCCCAATTGCCTTCATGTAACGGAAAGTACTTTTACCATCTTCATGAATCACTTCCGAAAACTCCATAGTTTTAACCGCTTCGCCAGCCGCTTTACGCTTATTAAAGCGATTTAAGACTTGGGTTTCCCATGCATCCGGTTTTGCCGTCCCACCACGCGTCTTCAAGCTCACACGATTAATATCCCAACCTGACTTTTCTGCTACTACCTTTGCAATCTCAGGTGCTTTAGAGTGACAAAACCCCACAGCTACCGCAGGCCCGCCAGACTTCATGGCTTTTTTTAGCGCAGGTTTTAACTGACCACCAAATTGTTTCACTAAGCCACGCGCTTCTGCAATATTAGATTGAGTTGAATCGGATGCAATTACATTGCTTGATACCAAAGAGGTCAGTGAAGCCGACAAGATGGCGGCTGTCATTACTTTAAAGTTCATAGTGTAGTCCTAATAGTTATAAAATTTATTGTGAGAGACCTTTGCACGAGAGTATGCACGAGTAAAAATGGTTCTAGGTGCCCCTTGAGGGTAAAAATTCACCCGATTTTTGTTGTACCCCAAGGGCACTTCCGTTGGGCGACAACTTGCGAATAGCTAGCTATTCCCTACGTTTTCCGCCGCAAACGAAGAACTCGACGCCCGAAGGGGTAAGTCGAGAATCAGGCAAATTTTACCTCATTTTTCTTTCGCACTTATCTCGTGTTTATGCCCTTGGGTGCAAAGGTCTCTCTGAATATTATTTTTTATTTCTTGAACATTCTAAGTAACTTACAAAATAAATCAATATTTTTATATCCCTATTAATATTATTGATTTACGTACAATTACAGAATTCTTTTTTCAAAAAAAATGTGTATCAGAACTAACAGCGATTCAAACTATTCAAACTATTTAGTTACCATGGCAACGTTGTTTTTAAGCTCAGTGACGATGACTTCATCACCCATTACAACATCTTCTTCACCGGTATTTTTAAATGCCCAGGTTGTGCCTTTGTAAAATAATCTCTGCTCACCACCGTTGTCTACAATCTTTCCTGACTCGCCAACCTGCATAGTTTCAAGTGGTAAATCTTTATCACCCATCCCCTTCATAAAAAAAGGTCTTAAGGTAAAAGTTAAAACACCCCCTAAAATAAACACGGCTAATATTTGGTATTCTCCAGCATTCCAGTCAATAAAGAACCCTAGCCCGCCAACTAAAATAGCCGCTAAACCAAAAAACAAAATCACAAACGTACCAATGATTAACTCTGAGCCTAATAAACCAACGCCTATCGTTAGCATTATCCAGGCAGGAATAATGGGTAGAATATTTTCCATAATTTTCTCCTTTATGGTCACAACAATCTATACAAATGTGCTTGTTGTTGCTAATGACTATTTGGTGTTATTTTGCCCCAAAATAGCGCTAAATGCGGCTAATGAACCAACCATTTCTGATGTTTCAACTGGCACAACCACTTTGTTTGCCGAATCACTACCTGCCAACTCTGAAAATGCTGCAATTCTATCTTTAGCCAGTAAGAAACTGGCGGCATCTTTATTTTCGTTCATCGCGTCATTAATCAATGACATCGCTTTTTGTTCACCCATCGCTAACTGTTCTTTTTCGTACTTTTGAGCGTCAGCCATACGTTCAACCGCTTCGGCTTGTTTAAAGGCTTGTTGACGTTCACCTTCTGCCTGGAGGATTAATGCGTTTTTATCTCCTTCCGCTTCGGTTTCTGTTGCTCTTCGACGACGCTCCGCTTCCATTTGCAGTTCCATTGCACTTTGCACCGCTTCTGGTACGGCAATATCGGCAACTTCAACACGGGTCACTTTTGCTCCCCAAGTACTACTCGCTAAATCTAGAGCAGTCAGTAATACGGCATTTAAGTCAGCACGAGAACTTAGGGTTTCGTCAAGCTCCATACGACCTATTTCTGCACGTAGTGTGGTTTGCGCTAACTGAGCAATCGCCCCCTTTAAATCTTGGATTTCATAGGTCGCTTGCTTTGCATCGTTAATTCTTATGAACACTACCGCATCAATTTGAATACTGACGTTATCTTTGGTAATTACCGCTTGGCGAGGTACATCAATAATTTGTTCTTGTGTCGAGAAAGAAGAACGTTTTTGGTCAATAAAAGGCACAATAAAATTAATCCCTGCCGATAAAGTGCGATGAAACCTCCCGAGTCGCTCAATCACCACCAGTTCTGCCTGAGAAACAATTTTGACAGCCAAAAAGAGGTACAGTGCCACTAAGACAGAAACCATTCCTACAAAACTTAAAAATTCCATATTTCTCTTCCTTAATTAGTCTGAAAACTGAAAAACAATCATACTTCATTATTAAGAGACCTTTGCACGAGAGTATGCACGAGTAAAAATGGTTAACATTCACCTTATTTTTGTTGTACCCCAAGGGCACTTCCGTTGGGCGACAACTTGCGAATAGCTAGCTATTCTCTGCGTTTTCCGCCGCAATCAGGCAAATTTTACCTCATTTTTCTTTCGCACCTATCTCGTGCAAAGGTCTCATTAAATTTATAAAACAATACAATTTAGCAATTGCACTAATTACTTGAAAGCGCGTACTTTGTCTTTATCTACCTTGAGATTCTCGCAAAGCTCTCATATTAATACATCTCTTGTGGATCCACATCAATACTCCAGCGCACCTTGCGAGTTAACGGGCTGGTATAGATATAAGGTTGCATTTCGGTAATTAGTCTATGCAAATCTGCACGATGAATAGACTGTAACATGAGTTGATAACGGTAACGCCCTTGGCGACGTAACATTGGTGCAGAAACAGGCCCCCAAAAATCAACCTCACCCTCAACCACTTTGGCTTGCTGCCATTGTTGCCAGTAATTTTGTAAACCGGCTTTAAGCGAATCTAAAAAAGCCATGCCGTCATTAGGATGGGTCGCTTCTGCTCGAATTAAAATTTGATATTTAAATGGAGGCAACAATGCGCCTTGGCGTTCTAATAGTGCTTTGTCTGCAAAGGCATCATAGCCATTTTGAATTAACGTAGTGAGTAAAGGGTGGTCAGGGTGATGAGTTTGAATTAAAACTTCGCCAGCTTTTTCTGCACGCCCGGCACGCCCCGACACCTGCAAGAGAAGTTGCGCCATACGTTCTGCAGCTCTAAAGTCTGCACTAAATAAGCCTTGGTCAATGTCTAACAAACCGACCAAGGTCACATTGGGAAAGTGATGACCTTTGGCTAGCATTTGAGTACCAATTAAAATATCCGCCTCGCCACGTTGTGCTATGCCGGTTAATTCCGCCATAGAACCTTTTAAGCGAGTGGTATCACGGTCAATGCGCAATACTCTTTTGTCAGGAAACCACTCTTTAATCGTCTCTTCTAAGCGTTCAGTACCTTGGCCCACATTAACAAACTCTTCACTACCACAACTTGGACAACAAGCCGGTTTAGCCATCTGTTCATCACAGTGGTGGCATTGTAGATACCCTGAAACCACATCGTCATCATTTTGATGTTTTGTCGTATTAAAAGTCATATGAAAAGTCATATTGGCATCACAACTTGGGCACGCTGCCTGCCAACCGCAATCATGGCACATTAATACGGGAGAAAATCCACGTCGATTTAAAAACAGCAATGTCTGTCCGCCGGCTTGAAGGTGTTTTGTCATTGCGGTTTTTAATTGACGGGAGACACCTTCTTGAACCTTTTCACCTCGAATATCCAACAATTTAAGGCTCGGTAATTGAGCAACACCCGCTCGCTGTTTTAACTCTAAATATTGGTAACGCCCACTTTTGGCATTATGTAAGGTTTCTAAACTTGGCGTAGCAGAGCCTAATACAACCGGTAAATTTTCACGATAAGCTCGCTGCACGATTAAATCCCGAGCAGAATAACGAAACCCCTCTTGCTGTTTGTATGAGAGATCATGCTCTTCATCAATAATGCATAAGCCCAGGTTTTTAAAAGGGGTAAAAATCGCAGACCGAGTGCCTAACAAAACTTGAATTTGCCCAGTACGAATCAAATGCCAGGCGCAATGACGTTCTGAATCATTGAGGTTAGAGTGCAGCGCAGCGACTCGAGTTTGCAAATAGGCTTCAAAACGTGACACCATTTGCGGAGTTAGGCCAATTTCTGGCACCAAAACTAAGACTTGCTTACCTTTTTTAAGCATTGATTCAATCATGCCCAAATAAACTTCGGTTTTACCGCTTCCGGTAATGCCCTCTAGCAAAAAAGCCTTAAATTGAGATTGCGGTTGCTGTGAATCCAATACGGCATCTACCGCCGACTGTTGTGCATCATTTAATTTGTGATTAGGCGCGGGAAGGTAACTAGATTCTCTTAAGCAGGGCCCAAAAGTAGTTTCTAACCAACCATTTTCAGTAAATTTTTTGACAGCACTGCGCCAATTCTCTAATACAGCATTTAAATCTGATTCTGACTTTAATGAATCATCTAAAAATTGGGCAAACACACTGCGTTGGCGGACGGCACGTTTTGAAATATCTTCTAGCGTTTTGGTTTTACCTTCTGCAGAAAGTTGCCAGTACTGCATACCACTAATTTCGGCATGATCTCCCGCTCGCAAACGTTTAGGTAAGGCGGCCAACATAACATCGCCAATCGGTTCATGATAATACTGCGCTGCCCAGTTAAATAGTTCTAACTGAGTATGAGTAAACAATGGTTCGCTATCAATTACCTCTGAAATCGGTTTGATTTTAGTTAATTCATAATCCGCAGAGTCACTAATGTGCATCACAATGCCTACCACTTTTTTATTTCTAAACGGCACCCAAACTCGGCCACCTACCACGGCAACTGTCTCTGCTGAGGTCAGTAAATCTTGCTCCGCTTCAAGCAGATAGTCTAAAGGAAATAAAAAAGGGCCTGAAACGGCCACTTTAGCAATTTTAAGGTTTGACAAACAATCTCTCTTTTATTGCAGGCCTGCTTTTACTCAACAAAATAAACAGAAGCAGAAAATTTAATATATTGAGACCTTTGAAAAGTCTCATCTCATTTTACCGTTATTGACTCACTCATGGAAAACTCTTGACTTACTTTTTGACCTGTTTTGGGCTTTGCATAAGAATAGGGGCGAAAGATAAATTGGCGTAAGTCAGACTTATTACAGCAATCATTTTTTGTAAAGGTATCTACCAGGCCTGGTGATTTAGAAGTACTCGCCCGCTTATTAATAGAAATTGGGCAATCAGCCCTTAAAATCGTTAAAATAGCCGAATATAAACAATAAATTAAAATATAAACATGCCGTTATCACCCTTTTCAGCTTTTGTTACTCAATTCATCGTTCTTCAAAACCGCTTTCAAAAACAATTTGGAAAATGGGTCGCCTGGGGAAGCCTTTCTTTAGTTTTAATTAGTGCGCTAGTGGTGGTTCTTCGTTATGGTTTCAATACCGGCTCCATCGCCCTGCAAGAGAGCATTATGTATAACCATGCCATTCTCTTTATGCTGGGTATAGCTTATACCTATGAGCAAGACAAACATGTCAGAGTGGATGTTTTTTATGCCCAAATGAATGAGTATCAACAAGCTTGGGTGAACTTTTTAGGCACATTAATACTGGCTCTACCTGTTATGTTATTTGTTATTTGGTCTGGCTGGGAGTATGTCGCCACCAGCTGGCAAATAAAAGAGTCTTCAACTGAATCAGGCGGACTCGCTTATTTATATTTATTAAAAACCTTAATACTGATTATGGCAGGCCTGGTCATTATGCAATCTTTAGCTATTCTTGCTAAATCTGGACTCACCTTATTTTCCAAAGCAAAACTGGATATTGAAACGGATATTGAATCGGATATTGATACCAATTTAGAAATCGAGGGCAAACTGTAATGGAATGGTTAGCCTTAGTTTTATTTGCCTTAGTTTTTATTGCTTTATTAACCGGGTTCCCGGTTGCGTTTACCCTAGCGGGAGTGTCACTTTTGTTTGCTTTAGTGGCTAACCTATTTGGGGTTTTTGATATGGCTTTTTTACAAAGTGTTCCCAATCGTATTTTTGGCATTATGAATAACGCAAATCTTGTAGCCGTTCCTCTATTTGTATTTATGGGAATTATGCTTGAACAGTCAAAAATAGCCGAAGCCCTGTTGCAAACTATGGAAGAAGTCATGCGAGGTGTAAAAGGCGGGCTTGGAATTGCAGTGATTATTGTGGGGGCTCTATTGGCTGCCAGTACAGGCATTGTGGGAGCAACGGTTGTAACCATGGGCTTACTTGCTTTACCCACCATGCTTAAACAAGGGTATTGCCCTAAATTAGCCAGTGGAACCATTTGCGCTTCAGGAACACTCGGTCAAATCATTCCACCGTCTATTGTGCTAATTTTATTAGGCGATGTACTCTCCTCCTCTTATCAACAAGCCCAGCTGAATCAAGGTATTTTCTCACCAGAAACGCTCTCTGTAGGTGACCTATTTGTAGGTGCATTACTTCCAGGCTTGTTATTGGTTGTAGCTTACATGGGGTATATCGTTTTTAAAGCTATCTCTAACCCTGAAAGTATTCCAAATCACCGTGGTGAACCCATTGCACCAGGCCTGCTAATGAGAGTGGTTAAAAGCTTATTACCACCTTTAATGTTAATTTTACTCGTATTAGGTTCTATTTTAGGCGGTTATGCCACTCCAACAGAAGCCGCTTCTTTAGGTGCATTAGGGGCTATATTATTGGCTTTAGTTAACAATAAACTGAGGTTAACCACGCTCAAAACGGTGATGCAAAATACCTTGCAAGTCACTAGCATGATTTTTTTAATCTTTATTGGTGCGGCTTTTTTCTCTTTAGTGTTTAGAGGCTTGGGCGGTGACGATTTAATTACTGATTTATTAACCGATTTACCAGGCGGCGTCTTCACTGCCATGTTAATTGTAATGGCCTTAATGTTCGTTTTAGGGTTCTTCTTAGACTTTATTGAAATTACCTATGTGGTCGTTCCCGTTGTTGCGCCTATTCTATTAATGATGGGGGTTGATCCAATTTGGCTAGGGATTATGATTGCCATTAACCTGCAAACCGCCTTTTTAACGCCTCCATTTGGTTTTGCCCTGTTTTACCTGCGCGGCGTTGCCCCAGCAGAACTTAAAACAACGGATTTATATAAAGGCACCATACCATTTATTCTCATCCAATTAAGCATGCTTGGCGTACTTGCTATTTGGCCAGAAATTGTCACCTGGCTACCAGGAATCATCTATAAAGATTAAGTTTTCAAGAATTTCCCTAAAATACGCACTAATAGGGCTTTCAAGGCCTCATCACTTAAGCTAGAATCCATAAGTCATGTATTAAAATGACACTTAGAAATATTTTATATAGGACGTTACTCCATCAATGGCTACAAACTCTCAGCTTACTGAGCTTGAACTCACGCTAGAACGTATTCGTGAAGAACGAGAAAACAAACGTGAAATCTTTGAAGCGATTCATGATGGCATCATTGTATTTAAACCTTCCCTATCTATACAAAATATAAACAGCCAAGCTAAAAAGCTGCTCTCTATTGAAGCTAACTTTGATCCTGCAAAAGATTACCTTTCACTCTACAAAAATAAAAAAACTACACTCATGTTCAAATTAGATACTTGGCTAGAGTGTATTAAAAATACAAATAAACAAGAACCCACTGAAATATTAGTTTGGTACTCTGACCCTCTGAATTTACAAAGCACCCCATTGTTATTTAGCGCCAAAGCTATGTTTAACAAAAACGGTGAATTAAAAAACATCCTTTTAGTGATTTATGATCGAAGTATTCATAATGAAGCCGATGAACAAAAACGCTTAATGCAAGCCGCATTTAACAGCTATAACGGCCAGTTCATTGCCAATGAAAAAGGCTACATAATTAAATCGAACGATAGTTTTATTGCTATTTCAGGACTCAGCCGAGAAGCCTTGCAAAAAATGACTCTGATGCAATGGCTAGAGCAGCAAGTTAATCTAAAAAATGACAGTAATGGAATTCTAAAAAGCTTATTAGAAAATAAGCTTTGGAGCGGTGAAGTGGAATTGCATCCATCTCAAGATACCGTTTTTCATGCCATTCTCAGTATTTCAATGATTGCGGATAAAGAGTACAACATAGAACACTACATTGTAAATCTGCAAAATATAACCGACATTAAAGAGGCTCATAACCGTATCGAACATATGGCCTTTTACGATAACTTAACCGGTCTAGCCAACCGTAAACTTGCTAAAGAATACATTACCTATACAATTACAAATCACCGCCGTCATAATACCTATGGGGCCTTACTTTATATCAATATAAATCGATTTAAAACCATCAATAATGCCTTTGGTAGAAGAGTTGCAGATCGTTTTCTACAGCTGATTGCAGCCGAGCTAAACAAAACGGTAAATATTGAAGACCAAATAGCACGTGTTGGAGGAGATGAATTTCTTATAACCTGTATAGATCATGCTAAATCCGCTGATAACGCCGCAAAAAACGCTCTTAAAATGGCAAAAAAAATTGCCAAAGCACTCAATCGTCATTTTTTGGTAGATGGATTAAGCTTACATAGCACCTCTCGAATTGGCATTAAGCCTTACCCCGATGAAGAAGATACAAGTGCGGATAACTTAATTGTTAAGGCAGATTTAGCCGTTTCCAAAGCCAAAGAAATTAAGACCAATAATCCTATCTATATCTATACACCAGACTTAAGTTCAGCGGTTAAAAGTCGTAAACAATTAGAGCAAGATTTAGGTTTTGCTTGCCAAAAAAACCAAGTACAACTCTATTACCAAGCGCAAATGAACTCCAACCAAGAACTACATGGTGCCGAAACTTTAATAAGGTGGTTTCATCCAGAACTCGGAATGATTTCACCAGATATATTTATTGAAATTGCCGAAGAGAGTCAACAAATACTCAAACTTGGTGCTTGGATTATGTATCACGCCTTCAAGCAAATTAAACGCTGGAACAAGCTTAAGCGGGATTTCAAGCTTTCAATTAATATCAGCCCAATTCAATTCCACGATGCCGACTTTATCCCCAACATTATTTCTATTAAGCAAGAAACGGGGGTCAATCCAAAAAACATCACCTTAGAGCTTACCGAAGGCATTCTTATTTCCGATACGGAACAGGCATTACACAAAATTGACCAGCTAGTAGAGCTTGGATTTAAAGTTTCTATTGATGACTTTGGTACTGGTTATTCATCGCTGAGTTATTTTCAACGCCTACCCATCCACGAGCTTAAGATTGATAAGAGTTTTGTTAGTAGAATCCCCAAAAGCAAAGAAGATATTGCCATTATCGAATCAATCGTGCACCTAGCCAATACTAAGAAATTAGATATTGTTGCAGAAGGGGTTGAGACTGCAGAGCAACTTAATTTCATACAAAAGCAATCCGCAAATATTCTTGTTCAAGGTTACTACTATAGTAAACCCTGCCCAGCTCAAGAATTTGAAAATCAGTTTTTAATTAAATAGAGACCTTTGCACTAGATAGGTGCGAGTAGAAATGGTTCTAGATGCCCCTTGAAGGTAAAAATTATCCCTCTAAAGCCTCATTACACCACTTCACCTAAATTGATTACGTTATATAAACACAATGAACACAAAATCTATTTTTTGATGTAAGTTTGCAATTTCATTAGGTTTTTAGTAGAATCCGCGCACTCGCAATGATTTGAGCTTTTGTTAAAAGTAAAGTTCCAACATATAAATCATGCTTCAAAGAGCCATTTGCCTACGCTTGCTAAAATATCAAGCGATCTGATTATTCTGATGCAAAGGTGCTCTATTTAGGGAATTTCCCCTTAAGCAATTTGCCCCAGAATAACGACTCAATACTTTCGTTAATAGTGATACTCCTGCCATACAAATCCTACATTTGTATGTGGCTGCGTTCTCTGTTGAGCCGAAAACACGCTAATTATTCAAGGGCACTTTATTCTCTCAATGAGAAAAGGACCCATAATGACTGTTGATGTAACATTCAAAGATTTAAACTTAACCCCTGACGTACTTAAAGCCATAACGGATATTGGCTATGAAACGCCTTCTCCAATTCAGGCTCAGGCGATTCCTGCCTTAATGACGGGTAGTGATATTTTAGGTATGGCACAAACAGGTACGGGTAAAACAGCTGCATTTGCTTTGCCAGCCCTTTCAAAAGCTGATATCAAGCAAAAAGATCCCCAAATTTTAGTTTTAGCCCCTACTCGTGAATTAGCGATTCAGGTGGCAGAAGCATTTCAAAGCTTTGCACACCACATGAAAGGCTTTCATGTACTTCCTATCTATGGTGGTTCAGATTACGGAACCCAGATTCGTGCTTTAAACCGTGGTGTTCACGTTGTGGTTGGTACTCCGGGTCGTGTTATGGACCATATTCGTAAAGGCACTTTAAAACTTAACAATCTTAAGTTATTAGTTTTAGATGAAGCAGATGAAATGTTGCGCATGGGCTTTATAGATGACGTTGAGTGGATTCTGCAACAAACCCCAGAGAGCCGTCAAATTGCTTTATTCTCTGCAACGATGCCTAAAGAAATTCACCGCATTGCTAAGAACTATCTAAAGAACCCAACCGAAGTCATTATTAAGAATAAAACAGCAACAGCTACGACAATTGAACAAAAATATCTTTTGGTGAGCGGTGGTCATAAATTAGATGCCTTAACCCGTATTTTAGAAGCGGAAGAAAAACTTGATGCTTCAATCATCTTTGTACGAACTAAAACCGCTACCGTTGATTTAGCCGAGCGTTTAGAAGCACGTGGTTATGCAGCAGCAGCACTTAATGGTGATATTGCTCAAAACCAACGTGAACGCATTGTTGACCAACTTAAAAAAGGTAAGTTAGACATTTTAGTGGCAACCGACGTTGTTGCACGTGGACTTGATGTTCCACGTATTAGCCATGTATTTAACTACGACATTCCGCAAGACAATGAATCTTATGTTCACCGTATTGGCCGTACCGGTCGTGCGGGTCGTGAAGGGAATGCCATTTTATTTGTAACACCTCGTGAACGTCGTCTACTTAGCTCTATTGAAAGAACAACTAAGAGCAAAATACCTGAAATGACTTTACCTTCAACGCAAGACATCAATGACAGTCGTGTTGATAAATTTAAGTCACGTATTGTTGAAGCAACTCAACTAGAAGACACTGCTTTCTATCAAGAGATGATTGAGCAAATTGAAACTGAGAAAAACATTCCTGCGATTGAAATCGCGGCTGGTTTAGCACGTTTATTACAGGGTGATATTCCATTCTTCATGTCTGACAAGCCAATTCGTGAACCTCGTACAGAACGTAATGCAGGATCAAATGATCGCGGTGGTCGAAATGAACGAGGAGGTCGTGGAGGTCGCGGTGGTCGTGGTGAGCGTTCAGAACGTAAACCACGTCGTCAACGCTCAGCGACACCTGATGAAGGCATGACACGTTTCCGCATTGAAGTGGGTAATCAGCATGGTGTTCGCCCAGGTAATATCGTAGGTTGTATTGCAAACGAAGCCGGCCTAGACAGCGAATTTATTCGTCAGTTAAATATTGAAGACACTTTCAGCACAGTTGATTTACCATCTGATATGCCTAAAGGTTCTAAAGAAGACCTAAGCAAAGCATGGGTTTGTGGTCAACAGCTTAAAATTCGTGAAGTCACAGGATCTGCAGGTGGTGAACCACGTAAGCGTCTATCACGCAATAAATCTTCTGCTCCGGGAAAAGATAAAGGTAAGCCACGTAGAGCACCTAAGCGTAGCTAATCAACTCTCAATCTTAAAAAGAGCGAGTTAATCAAAAGCCATGGATGTTTTATCATCCATGGCTTTTTTAGTTTAAGGCATCAATAAATAAATTCAACATTACCAATTTTCGACAATTATTAAACTTTTTTATCAGGTGTGACCTTTGTAGTATTTGAAGTTTGTTTACTATAAAATTAAAAGGGTATTTATTTCAAGAGAAGGTCATTAGTTTGAATTTGCTTATATTATTGCACAATCACATTAAAGCATTACTTTGGATTGTCTTTTGTCTGCTGATTCCTTTTAATGCCTATACGCAAGATAACATCTTAAAATTGGGTGTTTTCCCTTATGCTAATCCAGGCTACCTAGCAAAGCTCCACCGCCCCCTAAAAAACTATTTTCAAGAATGTACTACAGAACCTATTCAGATGCTTTCTGCTGCAAACTTTAAAACCTTTAAACAAAACACTAAAAATGGCTGGTATGACATCTTAATTACAGCACCACATTTAGGAAGACTTGCAGAAAAACAAGCCAACTACCAATGGTTGGGGTTCACATCAAATATCTCTTATGCGGTGTTTGCGGTAAAACAGAATAACCAATCTAAAACACTTGCCGATTTTAAAGGCCAAACAATCGCATTGCCTCCAAAAACAGCGATTATTCATCAACTTGCACTCCATAAACTCAAAGAAGCTGGCCTAACGCCGAGTGTCGACATTACTATTAAAGAAGTAAATTCACACAACAATGCAATGCTTGCTGTCATAAATAATCTCACACCAATCGCTGCATTTGGTAAACCAACTTGGTCAAAGTTTAAACCACCAGGACGAGAAACCATTATTAAGCTCACACAATCAGAGAACATTCCAGGGTTTGCCGTTATGGCAAATCCTCGGCTTGGAAGCAAAATGATAAGCCAGTTAAAGCAGCACTTTTTAAACTTTCAAAATACACAACCAGGCAAAACCTATTTTAAAAAAACGGGTTTAAAAGGTGCTCGAGAGAAAACCCCTCAAGACCTAAAAACTCTTGATAAATACCTAAATGCAATACAACAAGCAAAGCAGTCCAAATGATAGGTTTCAAGTCATTATCCAACCGAGTTATTGCAAGTATAAGTGCCGTATTAGGAGCACTTTCTTTACTGCTAATTATCAACTTAACAAGTTTATTAGATGATTTTTCTCAAACAGAAGAAAATCGTAATATCACGCAAATAAATGATTTTTTGAATGCATCCCTCTCGCCTCTTTTGTTTTCTCAAGATTTTGCTAGAGCTCAACACCTTCTAAAAGAGCTAGAAAAAAATTATCCTGAAATCCAAAACATTAAAGTACAGGATGCCTTCGGTCATACTGCTGTTCATATGGAAAGCCATACTAATTCAACCGCACAAGAAGCACCGGTTGCATTAAAGGAATTAAGTACAACAATTGACCTTAACTTAGCAGGTGAAAAAGTAGGCAGTGTTGTGTACACATTTAAATTTGATCGATATGAGGCGTTAAAACAAAAACTTCAAACTGAAATTATTATTTCTCTTGTGATTGCGATTTTGGCGGCTTTTCTACTGGTTAGCCTAATTATGCGTTATTTAACCAAAGAGTTAAAAACTCTGACTATCGCCAGTCAAGCGATTAGTCAAGGCAATGATTCCGCAAATCTTCCCGTTACCCGTGATGATGAAGTCGGACAATTAACCCAAAGTTTTAATAATATGAGACTGGCCATCCAAGAACGTACCTCTGAACTGCAATTAGAACAAAACAGGTTAAGTTCATTGCTAAATACAATGCATTTAGGGGTGTTATTTGAAACCTCAGCTAAAAATATTAAATACTACAACTCGGCCTTCTGCTCTATTTGGCATTTAAACACTGAAGATAATATTCATAATACTTCACTGGAATTTGTTCTTAATCAGTCACCTTTAAATATCGTCAAACGAAAACAGCTAAAACCAACAAATACTGATGAAGAGCTTCATGAATACCTTTTGAGTAATGGAAAAATTGTGCTGGAGTCTCACATGCTAGTTCATCAAACAGAAGCTGGTAATGGTCACTTGTGGATCTATGAAGACATTACCAATGAGCGTCAAATGCAACAAGAGTTACATCATATGGCGGCTTATGATGCATTAACAGGGCTATACAATCGCCACTCATTTAATGTAGAAATCAAACACATGGCATCGTATGCAAAACGTCGTGGTCACTTTTTAGCATTGCTGTTTTTTGATATTGACGAATTTAAACTCATTAACGATACCTATGGCCACGCAAGAGGGGATGAGGCATTAATATTAATTGCTAATACCGTTAAAAACCTAATTCGTGAAGAGGAGTGGTTATGTCGTTTAGGTGGCGACGAATTTGCTCTATTATCTCTGGTTGATACGCCATCTGAAGCAGAAGAACTTGCCCAGAGAATCCTTGATTCCATGGCTGAGACTTACCATCATTTTAATGGAGATACTATTCGCCTGACTACCAGTATTGGTATTTCTTACTACCCTGAACCAAGTCATGATCCTGAGCTCTTAACATCACATGCTGATATTGCCATGTACCAAGCTAAAGCACGAGGAAAGAATACATTCTGTATTTACAATCCCGAGACTTCTGATATGGATAAAGAATTTGCTCGTCTATCTTGGAAAGATAGCATTGACTTTGCATTAAAAAACAGTGGCTTTGAAATTCATTACCAAGGTATCTATAACTGTGATAATAATGATATTCATCACCTTGAATCCCTTATTCGATTAAAAGACAAAGCGCTGGAAGGCCAACTTATTTACCCCGATCGATTTATTCCAGTTGCTGAAAAGAGTGGACAAATCCTTGAAATTGATCGCTATGTTATTCGTCATGCTATTGAAACATTAGCCTCTTACCCTCAAATGCCTTCTATCGCCATTAACATTTCAGGTAAGTCTTTTGATGACATCACTTTACCTTCCTATATAAACGAATTAATGCAGCTCCATGAAATTCCACCTGAACGATTATTGATAGAGCTCACAGAAACCGAAACCGTTTGTGATATTCAAGATGCCAGAGTATTTATTGAATCGTTACGAAATATTGGCTGTACTATCTGTTTAGATGATTTTGGGACCGGATTTGCTTCCTTTTCATACCTTAAATACCTCAATGTAGATGTACTTAAAATCGACGGCACTTTTATTAAAGATTTAGATTCTTCTTTCGAGAACCGATTATTTGTTGAAAGTATCGTAAATGTAGCGAAAGGCTTGGGTAAACAAACCATTGCAGAATTTGTGGAAAATGAAGACATATTACAAGAGTGTATAAAACTAGGTATCGATATGGTACAAGGCTATCACCTAGACAAACCTCAGAAAGAACATCCAGCATTATATTTAGCCCCAAAATCGAGCTCTGGAGACCCTCAATGAAACATACACAGTTACTTCCATACTATCTACTTCTGACCGCTTTTAGCTCTTCAGCCTATGCCGTAAACTGGATTAATATCATGGGGACAGAAAAGCCCGGTACAGAAGTGACTAATAAAACATTTGCCTGGTTTCAACCTGAATTTCAAATGACCGACGGTACAAAAATTCCAGCCGGAAACTGGCAAGGACAAAATTCTTTTGGTAACACGATTCGCCCAACTAACCGCGACAGTTCAAATATTAATATATTTAGAGCTCGCTTGGGAACACGCGGGCGAATCAACCAATACTGGAATTATTCAGGCCTGGTTGAATTTGGAAACGGAGTTATCACTCGCAGTGAAGACAAGCTTGCTGTGGCATTAGATGCCTCACTGACGACTAATTATTTAGGGCCAAACCTACGATTTGGTCAATTTAAAAATCCAAGTAGTGAAGAAGCGCAACAAGCTAAATATGATTACACTAACTTTGCTCTACCTTCTGCCATGCTGGTACTAGAAAGCTTTTTTGATGGCAGTGGCCTACCCGCCTCAACCACCGATGCCAACTACCGTAATGGAACCGTTGATACCTTCCGTGATATTGGCGTCCAGCTTTTTGACTCTTACCAACGTCAAGACTGGGAACACACTTGGGCTATGATGATTAGTAATGGCAATGGTTTGATGCGAAGTGACAACAATAGTGACAAAGACATCAATCTATACTGGTCTTCTGAAAAAATCTTTGCTGGCAAAGGCAAACAAAGACAAGGCTTAAAACTCTTTGCTTGGTACCGCAATGGTAAACGTACTCTAACCACCTCAGATGCTGGTGATTACTATCGAATGCGCGAAGGGTTAGGAATGACTTACAAACGGGACAAATGGTCTAGCACTTTAGAATACATTAATGCCGATGGTATGATTTCTTTTGGCACAGATGGAGGAGCTATTCCTGGTGCAGTCGGTAATGATGGAAACATTGCTACCTTTAATATAAAACCTGAAGCAAAAGCTAATGGTTGGTGGGGAGATATCGGGTATCGAGTCAATCAAGATTTTGAAGTTAGAGCACGATATGATCAAACCTATCGCGATACAGAATCACCAACAGAAGTTCGTTTTGACAATCTAACCCTTGGTTTAAATTGGTTCTATGCACCTAAATGCAAAATGATATTTAACTATGAAGTGCGTAGCTTTGAAGCGCCACATCAAAGTTCAACACATCCAATCAATATTGCTGCAAAAGGATTAGATAATCGTATTTCAGTACAGCTCTTTCATTTCTTTAAACTTTAACCACCAACTTAACTCACTAAATACCTCTGTCTAAAACAGCGCTTCTTTAGCTGTTTTAGACATCTGTTTTATTTCATATTCACGCTTTGATGCAGAACTTCTTGTCTCACTTTTTTCCGAGTAAACTAACTGGCAGGGTTTACGGGCTTTAGTGTATTTAGCACCACCTGTTAATTCACCATTGTGCTGTCGCAGACGTTTTTCAATATTCGTTGTTATACCGCAATATAAGCTGTTATCTGCACAACGCAGTAAATAAACATACCAGGCCTGGTCAGATGAATTTAACGAGTCCAATGGCCTGATTTTCCGCCAATTTTTTCTAACAATTTCACTTGGTCAATCACCATGCCTCGGTCAACCGCTTTACACATATCATAAAGAGTCAAGGCTGCCGTTGAAGCCGAGGTTAAGGCTTCTATTTCGATGCCTGTTTGACCAACTGTTTTGCAAGTCGCATTAATAAGTACACAGCTGTTTTCTAAATCTGGCGTTAATTCTACTTTTACCGAAGTAATCATTAACGGATGACACATGGGAATTAAATCGGGGGTGCGTTTTGCCGCCATAATCCCCGCAATGCGAGCGGTGGCCATGACATCACCTTTTTTGTGTTTACCTTCAACAATCATCTTTAAGGTTTCTGGCTGCATATAAATAGTGGCTGTAGCGGTGGCTGAACGCTCTGTATGCGCTTTTTCACTGACATCAACCATGCGTGCTTGGCCTTTTTCATCAAGGTGCGTTAATACGTTATCTGACATTTTATTCATCCACTGGGTTAAAAGGGTAAAACGCGACTTTATCGCCTTTATGAACTTGAGTCTCTTCAGGAATCACCACAAAACCATCGGCCCAAACGGTTGAGGTTAATACACCAGAACCTTGATTTGGATAAATTTCAACAACACTTTTTTGGTTTTTATTAATTAATTTTGCTCGAGCAAATTCACGTCTAAAGCCAGATTTTAACCATTCAAAGTCTGCCTCTAGCCAAATAGGTTTAGCTTTAAGAACATTCGATCCCTGCATTTTAAGCAGGTAAGGGCGCGCAAATAGATTAAAGGTTGCAAAGGCTGAAACGGGATTTCCCGGTAATCCAATAAATGGGGTACCTTGAATATCACCATAGGCAATCGGTTTACCTGGTTTCATTTTAACTTTCCACATATCCAATGAACCTAATTGTTCAATGGCAGGCTTGATATGATCTTCCTCACCAACAGAAACGCCTCCTGTTGTAATCACAACATCCGCAAGTGAAGCGGCTTTTTTCATGGCTTCAATGGTCGCTTCAATAGTATCCTCAACTCTTCCAAGATCAACCAATTTAAAGCCTAACTGAGGAACCAGGCCTGCTAATACATAACGGTTAGCATTATAGATTTTACCTGGTTGAGCTACCTCACCTGGTTCTAAAAGTTCATCACCGGTGGTAAATGTAGCAATGGTTAAGGGTTGATAAACGGTAACTTTATCAAAGCCTATAGAGGTGATTAAACCCAAATCTTGGGGACGTAGTTTATGACCCGGTTTTAAAATGGTGGCATTCTCTTGAATATCTTCCCCAATCACTCGAATGTTTTGCCCTAGTTTTGTTGATTTGGCGGTGATTTTTATATAATCATCAGAAAGCACTTCTGTCTCTTCTTGCATTACAACAATATTGGCACCTTCTGGAATGGGTGCGCCAGTAAAAATTCGTGCGGCTGTGCCAGTTTTTAGCACTTGGGGAGTCGTTCCCGCTGGGATTCGCTGACTCACTTCAAAATCGGTATTATGCTCAAGATCAAAACTATGCAAAGCATAGCCATCCATCATACTGTTATCATGCGGAGGAACATTAACTGGTGAAACAATGGGCTTAGCCAATACTCGACCTAATGCATCAAAAATCGAAATCGTTTCCGTTTGATTTGTTGGTGTCGCTTGGGTAATTAAAAAATGCAGCGCTTCATCAAATGTTTTCATAGTATACCTTGGAGATATTTTCTTAAAAAAATCCCTGCTTAAGCAGGGAGATATAAAGTTTATATAAATTTTTATAGGGTTTGGACTATTTCAGCCAGCTATTTCATCCAACGTTTTTCAGCTTCTTTGTCGGTGACTCGGGCATCAACCCAACGCTCTTCACCATCAGGAAAGGTTTCTTTTTTCCAAAATGGCGCATTAGTTTTTAAATAGTCCATTATAAAATGTGAGGCATAAAAAGCATTTTCACGATGTCGACTGGAGACTGCAACCAACACAATTTGGTCCGTTGGATACATTTTGCCAATTCGATGGATTATTAGACTCGATTCTAACTCCCAGCGTTGATGTGCTTCTAGTCTAATCTTTTCTAGCGCTTTTTCAGTCATTTCGGGATAATGCTCGAGCTCTAAAATGCTAACTTCATCACCTTCATTTATATCTCTAACGGTTCCAACAAAACTCACCACAGCACCGATATCTTTATGCCCTTTTCTTAAAGCGGCAACTTCTGAAGTTAAATCAAAATCTTCTTCTTGGATTTTGACGTATGGAAATTCGCTCATCGATTAACCGCCAGTAACAGGTGGGAAAAAGGCGACTTCATCACCGGATTTAATCTGTGTATCTCTTTGCGCTACATCATGATTAACCGCTATTTGTAAATTCTTATTTTCTAGTAACGCTTTTTGCCAGTTTTCGCCACGTGTTGCTAGGCTTTCAATTAAACATTCTACCGTGCTATGCTCCGCATCAATCTGCTCGTTGGCTTTACCTAACATCTCTCTAAAGCTTGCAAAATATAATACATTTACCATTTTATTTTCCTATTCAAAACTGCGGTTAACCGCCTAGTTGAACCATTTGTCTAAATTCTATATTGTGAACATTTTCATTAAAGAAGTGCTTTTCTGGTTTTTTAAGCATGGCATCAGTAATGATTTTTTCTAGCTCTTCATCCGTTACACCATTTCGTAATGGCGTTCTTAAATCTACTGAATCTTCTTGCCCTAAACAGAGTGCTAACACGCCTTTTGCGGTTAACCGAACACGGTTACAGGTTTCGCAAAAATGCTGTGATACCGCCGAAATAACCCCAATTTTGGTATTAGTACCCGATATTAGAAAATTACGGGAAGGTCCATCATGGCTTTTACCAGAAGAGGGAATTAAGTCTGCTCCTACATGTTTTTTAACTCTGGCTAAGATCTTATCTGCAGGATAATGCTGATCCATCATGCTCACGCCAGCAGGGCCAATTGGCATGGTCTCAATAAAACGGACTTCCACCCCTTTTTCTAACCCGTAATCCACCATTGCTTCAATTTCGTCGTCATTGGTACCTTTCATAACGACCATATTGAATTTAACCGGTTTCATGCCAACTTCTAAAGCTTTATCCACACCCGCTAATACCTTAACTAAATCACCGCCACGAGTAATTTTGTTAAAACGCTCCACTTTAAGCGAATCAATTGAAATATTACAACGAGTGATTCCGGCTTTAGTCAAAGCTTCAGCTTCTCGTCCCAAGTGATGCGCATTAGTCGATAACGCAATATCTTCTAACCCTTCATACTCGCTTATTTGTTCAACTAAACTGGATAAATTTTTACGAACTAAAGGTTCACCACCTGTGATTCGAACTTTAGCAACACCAAGATTAACAAACGCTTTAATAATTCTAGCAAGTTCATCATAGGACAGATATTCAGTGTGTGTACCATCTGGATGCACACCTTGTTCAGGCATACAGTAACCACAACGGTAATTACATTTATCCGTTACTGAAACTCTTACATACTCAATTTTTCTGTTAAAGGGATCTATCAATTCTTTACGCATAATTATATCTTTTTTCGTCAGCGTTATAGCCAAGAGGGAATAACGCATTTTACACGAAATTTACATTAGAGTTCAATGATTTATTTTGAGACCTTTGCACGAGATAGGTGCGAAAGAAAAATGAGAGAAAATTTGCCTGGTTGCGGCGAGAAACGCAGTGAATAGCTAGCTATTCACAAGTTTTTCAACAAAAAGCAGGTGAATTTTAACCATTTTTACTCGTACATACTCTCGTGCAAAGGTCTCATTTAAATTAAAACCTTGTTTTTATTGAATTTAGAATCTTACCAGGCCTGGTAACTTAGAAAAGAATACAGAAACAGCAGACATAAAAAAACCCGCAATTACAAAAGTAATAGCGGGTTCTTAAAAAATGTTTTTTAAACTAGCTGAAAGGGTCTTAGTACCGTAAGATCAAGGCAGAATCTAGGAGCTGACATTGGTCAGTGACTAGATTCTAACGATGAGATTGCGGTACTAAGCGACTTTTCAGCCGCTTAAAAATTACATTCCGGCGTGACCTACACCTGGCTTATCTTCATGTAAACGCTGAGGAACGTTGTACTGAGGGGTTCCATCAGGTAGTTTACGTGCTTGACGATAGCTGTGAATATCACCTTTACCGTTACCAACAAGAGCGTCGTCACAGTTCGTCATACAACGAGCATTATGGATAACTGGACGGTGATCACAGAAGAAGTTACCTTGGTTCTTCATGAATTTGTTCATTTTCATAAGAACGTCAGCGTTGAAGAAAGTATCATCTTCTAATTCAGTACCTTCTGCATCCATTGGAACATAGTTAGACTGCAGAATGTAACCAACCATGCCCATGTAACCAGCATCGCCGATGTAAGGCGCATTTGGTGTCCAGAATGGCATTGTACGACGAATGTAATCAAACAATGTCGTAGCATAAGGCCAGTAGTTACCTACTGCTTTCTGTGGTGCTGGATCAGTAAAATCTGAAGTCACTAAATCTTCATCTACTGCTAAAGCTAAATAACCCTTAGCTCCCTCACCAAATTCACCGTGACACATCGCACAGAACTGAACGTAAACCTTACCACCTTCTTCTACAGTCATACCAACTTTAGAATCAGGTAAACCTTTACCATCACCATCAACGCTAATATTCCATTTTGATAAAGCTGCTTCAGCGATTGGCGTACCAAACCCTTTGGCAACAAACTTAGAATCATTGTGGAAGTGTTTATTAGCTGAATCATGCACGTCAACGAAAGCCGCAGGAACTTTACATTGAGAATTACCGTGGTTACCACCATCGATACTGTCTTCAACTTCAAATGAATAAGGGTTAGCAGGATCTAACTTACCTTCTAAACCATTACGACCGTAAGCGGCATCTTTACCAAGAATCGCTTCGATAACTTGAGAATCAAGGTATTTACCGTCTGCATCTTTAATGATTTGCTCATAATTTGCAGCGTATTTACCATCAATTTTTTCACCCGATGCTGCATTAGTGTCTGAATTTCCAGACATAGCTAAAACAGAACCTGAGAATAATGCTGTAACCATAGTTACAACTAACGTTTTTTTAGTACTGAACATTTTCTACCATGCCTCCGCTTTTACCATTTTCCCATGCGTGCACACGCCATGTAACCATAGCTGTACGGTGATAAACGTTGTTAGTACCTTCTAAGTTACGCATTTGCGGCATAGGAGGTTGTACATAACCAGTTTCATCAGTAACACGGCTCATTAAGAATGCTTCTGAACCATCCCATTCCCACTCAACTTCGAAACGTGTCCAAGCTTTATCTAATACAGGAGATGTGAAGTGAGCTTCTTTCCAGTTTTTACCACCGTCAAATGAAACATCAACGTGAGCAACTTTACCACGACCTGACCAAGCTATACCACGAATATAGTATGTACCAGGACCTTGCATTTTAAAGTCCGGAGATGGGTAGGTAATTACTGAGTTTGCTTCCATATACCATGAGAAACGCTGTGCAGTTCCATCAGGCATTAACTCTGTATATTTAGAAGTTTCTTCACGGTGTTGTAAAGGAACATCGTGAACCATGATACGACGTAGGTATTTAACCCACATGTTTGCTTCACAACCAGGAACAACTAAACGAATTGGGTAACCTTGTTCACGACGTAACGCTTCACCGTTCTGAGCATAAGCTACGAAACAATCATCCATAGCTAACTCAAGAGGAAGTGAACGAGACATACCAGATGCATCAGCACCTTCAGGAATAATCCACTTACCTTCTGGCTTAATACCCGCTTCTTTCAATAGGTCAGATAGACGAACACCTGTGTATTCAACACAAGACATCATACCGTGAGTCCACTGAACTGAGTTCAACTGAACACCTTTCCACTCTAATGCTCCGTTAGCAGGACATTCGATGAAGTGAATACGTGATACTGAAGGGAAACGCTTAAGATCATCCATAGTAAAGATTAATGGACGTTCAACAAGACCGTGAATAACTAGACGGTGCTCTTCAGGGTTAATAGTTGGTACACCACCATGGTAACGTTCAAAGTGCAAACCGTTTGGCGTGATAATACCATTTAACTGGTGAATTGGAGACATTGTGATAGACGCCATTGAATCTGGTGTTAACCACTCAAGTGTACGACGCTGAACTTCTTTTTCAAAAGGAGAAGGCATTCCGTATGGATACTTACGAACACCAAAACCAAGAGACTTTCGAGCCGCTCCATCTTGTAATACGGTTGTAATTTCTTCTTTACCAGCATAAGGGGCTACTGCTTTCTTAGCATCATAACCAGCACCTTCTGCTGCACTAGCTGCTTTAGTGAACATCACACCACCAGCTACAGCCGCACTACCTTTTAAAAAGGCGCGTCGACCTTGGTTGCGACTGTCATCAGTCTGTACTGCAACCTTTTCTACGATTTGATCTGTCATTTATTGCTCCTTGATGGCCTTACTTCTTAATTAAGTAACACCCCAGATTCAAGAGTTTACATTATCTTAATAGCCTGATTGCCAATTAGTTGAAAACAACCAAGCCAATACAGTTATTGCTGGCTAGCTATAATAAATATTAAAATTTACAACTGCAAGTCCAAACACAAGAAAAATTAGGATTCTCTTATATAATTTTTTTATAAGGTGTTTGTGTAGTTTCTATAATGTTTAAAATTTACCCTAAAAACACACTATGTAGTGGGTAAGTCTTTGCGAGAACATATTGGCCCCATTTTTGGATTTTCAATATCTTCAGCCACTTGACTTAAAAATTGCTGCAATTCATCAATCGTTAGTACCGATAGAATTTTATTCATAACCTCTGGGTGAATCGCTACTGTGGTAAATTGACCTGACTGAAGCTGAACCTGAACTCCGCAAGCATCAGCAATGGCTCCAGCATCATCATTGCCTTCCACCATCGAAGCTTGTTCTCCAAACAGCATTTCACCATATTCTTCTTCTATTTTTTCAGTCGTCTCTTCACTTAATTCTTCTACAATTTTAATGGTAAAAGAATCATCATCCGTATGAGTCACGTCGGCTTCTAAGTCAGTTTTTATTCCTAATCCATTACAATACTGCTGAAAACGTTTGGCTAAACTTTCATCAAAAAAAACGTATTCCATTAAATTATCCACACTCAGGTTCCTTTATTTTTAATGCTGTGAAAGGTATCATTTGCTTCACAATAAAATCTATTCACTCCAATACAGCCATATATAAAAAAACAAGGTGCAAACCATGATTGATCGCCAATTCCCTATTACGCGTATGCGTCGCATGCGAAAAGATGAGTTCTCTCGCCGCTTAATGCGCGAAAACGTACTGACTAGCAACGACCTGATTTTGCCTATGTTTGTTATCGAAGGTCACAATAGTCGTGAACCTGTCAAATCTATGCCTGGAGTTGAGAGACTGAGTATAGACCTTTTAGTAGCAGAAGCCAAAGAGATTCATGCATTAGGCATTCCAATGATTGCGCTCTTTCCCGTCACACCAACTGAGGTTAAATCTTTAACTGCAGAAGAAGCATACAATCCCGAAGGTTTAGCTCAAAGAGCAGTACGTGCGGTTAAAGCGGCTTGCCCTGATCTAGGGGTTATGACCGATGTGGCTTTGGATCCATTTACTACTCATGGTCAAGATGGCATTATTGATGAAAGTGGCTATGTCTTAAATGACGATACGATTGATGCATTAATGCAACAAGCATTGTCACACGCCGAAGCGGGAGCGGATGTGGTTGCCCCATCAGATATGATGGATGGACGTATTATTGAGATTAGAGAATTGCTTGAAGAACATGGGCATATTAATACTCGCATTATGGCCTATTCTGCCAAATATGCTTCTTCTTTTTACGGCCCTTTCCGCGATGCCGTGGGCTCAGCAGGCAACTTAGGTAAAGGCAATAAAAACACCTACCAAATGGACCCAGCCAATCGTAACGAAGCGCTTCATGAAGTCTCTTTAGATTTAAACGAAGGTGCGGACATGGTGATGATTAAACCCGGTATTCCGTACTTAGATATTGTGCGTGATATTAAAAATGAATTTAAAGCGCCTACCTATGTGTATCACGTAAGTGGTGAATATGCGATGTTAAAAGCGGCATCTCAAAATGGCTGGCTTGATGAAAAAGCAGTGGTGTTAGAAACCTTATTAAGCTGTAAACGTGCTGGCGCAGATGGCATTTTAACTTACTACGCCAAACTAGCTGCGATTTGGTTAAAAGAAGCGCAACAAGGTTAATCATAATGACAGATAAATATGCAGTCGTTGGTTTTCCAATTGGCCATTCAAAGTCACCTCTTATCCATCGGTTATTTGCTGAACAAACTCAACAAGATTTAGTTTATGAAGCCATTTTAATCGATTCTGAAGAAACCTCCTTTAGATGGGAAGTGGCCAATCTTAAAAACCAAGGCTATAAAGGCCTTAATATTACCGTCCCTTACAAATTAGATGGGTTTGAGTTTGCTGATAAATTAAGCAGCCGGGCACAAACAGCTCACGCTGTTAACACCTATACATTTAATGAGGATGGAACCATCTCTGGTGAGAACACTGATGGTATTGGCTTAGTCAATGACATTGAAATCAATGGTCAAACCTCATTTAAAGATAAAAAAGTACTCATTTTAGGCGCAGGAGGTGCCGTTCAAGGTATTTTAGAACCGTTGCTAGAAAAGCAACCAGGCCTGGTACATATTGCAAATCGTACCGCTAAACGGGCTCAAGTTTTAGGTGAGCGTTTTAAAACCCCAACACCCATTACGGCAAGTGGCTGGGAGGATATTCCAGAACACACGTTTGATATTATTATTAATGGAACATCTGCAAGTTTAGAGGGTAAACTGCCACCAATTTCAGATACCGTTATTGGTCAAGATAGCTTAGTCTACGACATGATGTATGGCGCTAAACCAACCATTTTTATGGATTGGGCAAAACAAGCGCAACCTAGCTGTAAAACCATGGATGGTTTAGGCATGCTAGTGGGTCAAGCGGCCGAGGCATTTTATATTTGGCGTGGTGTCAGACCTGAAACAGCAACAATCATAAAACAAGTAAGAGAAACTCTCGTTTAAAAACACCTTACTTGTAACCCTTGCACATTTCTTACTTAAATATAAATTACCAGGCCTGGCACTAGTGTCCGGAATAAATATTAAAAGCCTTGACAAAAAAGCCGTAACTCCTAGGATAGAAGTATTTCCACCACGAAATAGACTTCAAAAACAATGAGATTACGGCTATGTTTAACTCTACCCGATTTGCCCAATTTTTAAAACCCATTCGTACCACTTTTCAATCACTTGTTCATCAATATCAAACCGATAAACACGCCAAAGGGTTTAGTAGCTGGAATCAATTAGTCGCGATGATGTACGCACAACTTAGTGGCACTAAATCATTACGCCAGTTGGTTGAAGGGTTTAACGCCCAATCCTCTCACCACTACCACTTAGGCGTAAAAGAGCTGAAACGCAGCACATTATCTGAAGCAAACCGTAAACGCTCTGCTGATGTCTACCAAGCACTTTGCCAACAACTCATGGCTGGTGTGAATCGACAATTACGAAAAGAACTCCACGCTTTTACCTATCTAATAGACTCTTCTCCAATTCAACTGCTCGGTAAAGGTTTTGACTGGGCAGTACAAGGTTCTCGAGTCACAGGCTTTAAGCTGCATATGCAACTAGAACTATCCAACCAAGTCCCTGTTTGTTTTGAAATCACACAGGCCAATATTCCTGATATTACTCAAGCACGAGAGTGGAATTTAGAACCAGGTTCAACCTATGTGATGGATAAAGGGTACTTAGACTACCTCTGGTGGAAAAAGCTCAATGACCAAAAAATCAAGCTGGTCTGTCGTTTGAAAAAAAGAGCGGCAATTACCGTCATACAATCCTACGAACTCGATGAAAAAGCCCCTCATATTCTTGAAGACCAATGCATTGAGTTTAGTGGTTCAAGCCAGAAAAAACGTCTTGGTCAATTCCAGATGCGCCGTGTTGTTGTCAAACGTGACGATAATAAAGGTGAATTGGTATTGATTACCAATGACTTCGAGCGTTCAGCTCAAGAGATTGCCCATCTATACAAGCAACGCTGGCAAATTGAATTATTTTTTAAATGGATTAAACAACACCTCAAAATCAAAAGCTTCATTGGCCAAAACAGTAATGCTGTTCGTATCCAAGTGCTATCAGCCCTTATTGTGTATCTATTGATTAAGCTTGAACAGATGAAAAATAAGTCAGCAGAACCGTTGAGAGTAACGTTTTGGCGGCTTGCTCATGGGTTGTTTGAAAGACCTATTCAGCAGAGTGAATACTTTAGGCGAAAACAACAACGGGAAGAGTTTAAGAAATACCAACTTCCGCTATGGGAGGCTGGTATATGAATTGTGGTACTGAAATATTATTCCGGACACTAGTGCCAGGCCTGGTCGTTTATATTTAAGAACAGTGCAAAGGTCTCACAAAGCAAGACAATCCTATTACAACTGCCATCCAATGGTAATACTAATCAAGCCAAGTAACACTAACCAAAATGCAGAGTAACGCCCTGCTTTAGGCTCACCTAATACAATTGCATAAATCGCTTTAAGTAAATTATTGGAACCTGCGGCAATTAAAATCGCCCCCGCTATGACGGTGTTTTGAGCCTCATACTGACCATTTAAAATTGAAAGCACAAAAGGATCAATATCGGTAAAGCCCACTAAAGCCGAAAGATATCGAACCCCTGTATCACCATATTGACTCATAACAAACTGAGTAACCACCGCCATCAGCACAAACAAGCCGGCAAAAATAAAGGCCACTTTAAGCTCTAATGGGTTTTGCGCCGCACTACTATCAACGTGCTTATGCTCACCATTGCGCTTTTCAACCTGAATGTAAATAAATGACAAGCCAAAAGCAAGCACACTTAACCCAAGCATAATTGGCAAAAGCTCAAGGGCGACACTCCACATAAATAAAGCGACAATAACCCACAGCCTCACATACATTAAACCCGTTGCAGAAATAATAGCCGCCGTCATTTTGTAACTTAAACGCGGGTATTCAATCGACTTTTTAGCCAAAACAACGGTCGTTGCAGTAGAAGAATATAATCCACCCAAAATCCCTGTTACCATTAACCCTTGGTCTTTTACAAAGAACTTTTGTGAGACATAACCTAAATAAGAGACAGAAGAAACCACCACCACTGCTAACCAAATTTTAAACGGGGAAACAGGAAGCCATTGATTAATGTTCTCTTGAGGTAATAATGGCAATATAACAACACTTAACAAAACCAGTTTAGCTAAGGTGTTTAGCTCTTCATTAGAAACCTTTTGCTCCCAATCATTTAAGACTTGCTTAGAGTTAAGCAATAAAACAATCACCACAAAAACCCCAGAAGCTAACCATAAGGGTTGCATCATAACGAGAGGCGCATAACTATAGGTTAACGCCCACACCAAAAAAGTCAGCAGACTACCGCTTTGAAGTTTTAAACGTTGCCAATATAACAGTGAAAAAAGAACCGCTAGAGCGGCAAAACCCAACAAGTACAGCCATTCGTTAACCAAAAAGAACACACTTGCCATCAACCCGGTTAAAGTCAGGGTTCTTACTGTTCCCAAAGACAATTCTTGCGTGTCCGCGTGAAACTTGTTTTGATAGCCTCTTAACTCAGACCCCGTTAAAAAACTGAATAGTAAAATAAGTATCAATTGAGCCCAAAGCTCATGTTGCAATGCAATCATAGTCTTTCCATGCTATTCAATCTAAAATCACTCTTCGGCCTGGAAATCATTTTTTAGTTTTACATAATGGTTAGCAGAATATTTAAAAAACGCCAACTCCTTTTCATTTAACGGACGAGCTTGCTTTACGGGTGAACCCACATACAAATAACCGCTTTCTAAAACCTTGCCTGGCGGTACTAAACTATTAGCACCAACTAACACGTTTTTTTGTACAACAGCATTATCTAAAACAACTGCACCCATACCAATTAAACACTCATCCTCAATAATGCAACCATGCAACACGGCATTATGCCCAACCGTCACGTCTTTACCCACAATGCATTTTGAGCCTTGCGATATATCACTTTCATGGGTGGTATGAACCACTGCGCCATCTTGAATATTTGAGCGATCACCAATCACAATATCGTTCACATCCCCACGTAAAGTCGCATTGGGCCAAATTCCAACATCCTCACCTAGTACACATTTACCAATTACCACGGCACTTTCATCAACCCAAGCCCCTTCGGATAATTGCGGTTCAATCGATTTATATTTTCTAATTGCCATCATTAACACTCCTTTTAATCTATTTTGATTATAGCCTAGCTTATGGATAGATACTAAGCTTGTAATAATAGATTCATGACTTGCATGTGTAAGATGCTAAACTTATTAATAAAGAACAAAAACCATTTATTAGAATTTTCAAAATATAGAATTTTCAAAAAATTAACCTATAATAAAAACTCAAAGGCTAAGACTAACGAGAATAATATATGACCAATGCCAATCAAGCAGAAAGACGTGAAAACCTGCGTTTACCTTCTAGCAGACCCGTTCTAATGATTATTGATAATAAAAATATCTATGCAACAATGACAGATTTTTCTCGTCATGGTATTGGCTTTATTTCCAGCGAAATGCCAAAAATCCACAGCCGCATTGAAATACACTTTGATATTCCAAGCAGCCAAGAAAATAAAGAAGTGAAACCCTTTCAATTTAAAGCTGAAATTAAACACTGTTTTACTTACAGCAATGAAAGTCATATTGGTGTTAGAATTGAACAACCTAGCCAAGAATATTTAAAATTATTTGACCAACTAACGGCGGCTTAATAAAATCGATAAATAAGTCTATTCACTAATTATAATGTTGAATTAGATTTGCTAAACTATATTGGTTTATTCACTCATTATTACTAACCATTGGATTAATGAAGCTCATGGCAAATAACCCTTTACAACCACTTAATAACAATAAAGACTACGTAGATCGTAGAAGAGAAGCTAGACTTCCTGCTCATTTGCCATCCATACTCATCCAAAAAGACCATACGGTTTACACAACCATTATTAATCTTTCATCAAGTGGCATAGGTTTTTTATCCGCCATTCCGTTAAATGCTGATGAACAAATCGAAATTACTTTTGAACGAAAATCGGCTAATACCATGATTCCTGTTAACCTTAAGGTGCAAGTACACTCATGTCATGAGGTTGATTTTGAGTATTATATTGGTGGTAGCATTGCCAATAAGACTGTTGAATATAAGAAATTTTTTGAAACAATACCTGGATAACACGCCTCCCCTTCTCTCAATATCCTCCCCTCTTCAAACTATTCTCAAGCAAAAAAACCTTAATATATAATTTTAAATATTTTTTGTATAATCGAAAGCGGTTTGCATTTAATTTTAATTACAAATTAGAAGAGACCTTTGCACGAGAGTATGCACGAGTAAAAATGGTTCTAGGTGCCCCTTGAGGGTAAAAATTCACCCGATTTTTGTTGTACCCCAAGGGCACTTCCGTTGGGCGACAACTTGCGAATAGCTAGCTATTCCCTGCGTTTTCCGCCGCAATCAGGCAAATTTTCCCTCATTTTTCTTTCGCACCTATCTCGTGCAAAGGTCTCTAGAAGCTTAAATGACTAAAAACATTTGGACAGTATATTATTTAATACTCCTTATCAGTTGTATTGGGCTGCTGGGATTAGGCTATGCCAAACATTCTCAGCTCTATACGAACCTGTCTTTTAAAAATAAAGCCGATGTTAAACTGGCTAGTAAGAGTATTGAATCGAGCCTAACTGAAAACGAGCTCCTGCTTGATGTTCTCGGCTCACGTTTGCTTGAAAATGGCCTATATAAGAATAAACAACGCGCTCACTTTCTTCTCAAACAAATGCGTACAACCAAACCAGGCCTCGCGGGATTTGGGCTTGCGGATATAAAAGGGAATTTTATTGCGGTAAGTGGCAATTTAGAAGTCCCCAATTTACCCAATCTTTTAGAGCTTCCTGAAACAAGAGAAGACTTTCAAGCCGCTCTTAACAGTCATAATATGGTTATCGGTAGAACCTATTATTTTGAACCTATTAATGAATGGATTATTCCCTTAAGAAAAGCTTTACGTGATGAGCAAGGCAACCCTGTTGCCGTAATGACTACTGGGGTAAAAGTAGAAGATTTAAACAAATTAGTTGGCATTTCAAAACAAGCTGAGACTAACTTAACCATTATCAATGCACGAAATTTCTATCGCACCTTTGTGAACGGTATTGACCTAACCTTATTTTCAAAAGTTTATCTTGAACCTATGTCCAAAGAAGCTAGAAAATCAGTCGACAAAAACCTACTTAACGCCCATCTCCCAACATTAGAACAAGTTAAAACTAAAATACCCAATATTCCTATTAGCGGTGAATCCATCGATACTCTAACCAAAGAGCCGATTGTGGGTGCCTTAATTTATAATTCAAAATATGATCTCTATATTGTCGTCAAACAAACCCTTTTAACTACAAGAAATGATTTTATTAACGCTATTCTTACCTACGTTGTTCTATTTATATTATTTCATACCGTGCTAATTTTACTGGTAAGACGTATCCACATAAATGAATCTACTGCGCGCAAACATTTAAAAGACCAAGTTGAACATGACTCATTAACAGGTCTATACAACCGTTACTACCTTAAACAAGCATTTCACCAGAGCATACCAACGAATGCTACTACAATTAGTCTAATGTTTATTGATTTAGATAACTTTAAGCATATTAATGATACCTTTGGGCACTCTACCGGCGATCAACTTCTTATAGAGGTCTCCAAAAGGCTTAAGTCATTCAAGGCCCATGCCTTACATATTATTCGCTTTGGTGGCGATGAATTCATTATTGTAATGGCTGATAAAAGCCCACAAGATTTTAATATAGCAAAACAAGTCATTGAAACACTTAGCGTAAGTTACTTAATAAATGGAATGAATTTTACGATTGGTGCCAGCATTGGAATCGCAAGAGAAAACGCGGATTCTTGCAATTTAAATACCTTATTAAGTCATGCCGACTTAGCGTTATATGAAGCCAAAAATCGAAAAAATTGGGTAGAAGTCTTTACAGAAAATTTACAAATCAAATCTCAGAAAGTCTCTAAAATAGAACACAATCTAAGAACAGCACTTGAAAACAACGAAATTTATTTAAATTACCAACCACAAGTTAATAAAGATGGAAAACTTCATGGCGTTGAATGTTTAGTAAGATGGAACAGCAAAGGACTAGGATTTGTTCCGCCTGATGAATTCATCTCTGTTGCAGAAGACATTGGTATGATGCCAATTCTAGGCCAGCATATAACCGAAATGGCTCTTACTGAGATGTCCGTCCTGCAAAAAAGGTTGAATCATCACTTCCAAATCTCCATTAACGTCTCTATTAAACAGTTTATGCAAGACCAGTTTTTTGAAGAATTTACAGCTTGTATCGAACAAAGTGGCATTCCTTTTAAATACATTACCATCGAAATCACTGAATCTCTTCTGATTGAAGATATGGACTTTATCTTTTCAATGCTCGAACATTTCCGTAGAAAAGATATCTCAATCTCTTTAGATGATTTTGGTACGGGTTACTCATCATTAAGTTTATTAAGACAACTACCTATTCAAGAACTCAAAATAGACAAAGCGTTTGTTGACGATATTTTAGATGACTCTAAAGATTCAACGTTGGTCAAAAATATTATTAACATTGGTAATGAGTTTGGTATGAATACTTTGGCTGAAGGCGTTGAATTAAAAGAACAACTTGAACAACTTTCAAATTTTGAATGTGACTTATTTCAGGGGTATTTCTTCTCAAAGCCACTCTCCCTTGACGATTTAGAAACTTTCATCAAAACAAAATCTACATAATTGATACTGTGAAATAAAAACTTTCTCTAACTTCAGCTAATAAAAAAGGCCAAATACCAAACGGTATTTGACCTTTTTATAAAATGAATGCAATAAATCTAAGTATACAAAACTTAGTTTTTACGCTAAATATTTTAGTTATTAACGCATAGTCACTAACTCTTCAGAACTTGAAGGGTGAATCGCGATAGTGGCATCTAAATCGGCTTTAGTCGCCCCCATTTGAACAGCAACAGCAAAACCTTGTAACATTTCATCTGCACCATCACCCACAATGTGAATACCCACGACTTTTTCATCTTCACCGGCCACCACCAATTTTAAAGCGGTTTTAATTTGGTGCTTAGTAAAAGCGTAACGCATTGGTGTAAAGCTTGACGAATAGACGTTTACATTATCATGCCCATATTTTTTACGAGCATCATGCTCCGCTAAACCAACCGTTCCTACTGGTGGGTGAGAGAAAATAACCGTAGGTACCGAACTCAAGTCTAATTTGAGATGAGGTTTATTATTATATAAACGTTCAGCTAAATAACGTCCTGCACGAATGGCCACTGGCGTTAATTGAGGTTGACCTGTCACATCACCAATTGCGTAGATATTATCTACCGCCGTTTTGTGATTATCATCAACTTCAATAAAACCTCTACCATTGGCAGAAAGACCCGCATTTTCTAAAGCTAAAGGTTCAATTAATGTTGTACGACCCACCGCCCAAACCACTTGATCAAAGCCATGAATTTCTTGACCATCAGTACTGTATATACTCAAAGAGCCATCATCAGCACGTTCAAGCTTTTTAACGGCAAAATGGTACTCTTTAGTAATTCCACTTTCTAACATAGCATCGGTTAAGGTTTCTCGAATCATGTCATCAAAACCACGTAACACTAAATCTTTACGGCTAATCAAAGTTGTATCTGTACCTAATGCTTGAAACACACCTGCAAGCTCAACCGCTATATAACCACTACCGATAACCGCAACTTTTTTAGGTTGTTCAGTTAAGGCAAAAAAGCCATCTGAACTCATTCCTAAATCAGAATTTTCAGTTTCTTGTGGAATTAATGGCGTACCACCTGGAGCAATCACAATGGTCTCAGCGGTATAGGTTTTACCATCTACTGAAACCGTATTTTTATCAACCAGACTTCCCCAACCTTGTAAAACGTCTACGCCTTTATCAGACATATAACCGTTGTACCAAGTGGTAATATTGCTAATGTATTGTTCACGTTTTTCAACAAGCGTTGCCCAATCAAACCCTTTTTGATCAATATCAAAACCAAAGTCTGGTGCATCACGCAGAGCTTCAGCAATGTGTGCCCCAAACCACATTACTTTTTTAGGTACACAACCAATATTTACACAGGTTCCACCTAATTTTTTCGCTTCTACTACCGCACATTTTTTACCATATTCAGCAGCACGTTCAACAACCGACAAACCGCCGCTTCCTGCACCAATTGCAATTACATCGTAATCAAAACTCATGGTTTTTCCTTTGCTCAAAAAGAGTCTAATACTAATAAAAAAAGCCGATAGCGAGTTATCATTATCGGCTCTTTAAAATAATCATTGCAGATTATTCTAGCCTAAAACTTACCAGGCCTGGTAAGTTTTACGGCGTGTTTAAATTCACTCAATTACTTCGCTAAAAACACTTCTAAATCATCTGAACCACCAATGTGTTCGCCTTCAATAAACACTTGTGGAACCGTGTTTGCCGCAGCAACTGCACGTAATGTTTTAGAGCTTGGCCCGTGATTAGAAATGGTAATTTCTTCATAGTTAATACCGTTATCTGATAATAGCGCTTTGGCTTTTAAGCAGAATGGGCAACCAGGCTTAGTGAAGATAGTCGCAAAACGTGGAGGTTTAGCTTCTGGGTTAATGTAGTTCAACATGGTGTCTGCATCAGAAACTTCAAACGGGTCGCCGTCAACTTCTGGTTCAATAAACATTTTGTCGATAACACCATCTTTTACCAACATAGAATAACGCCACGAACGCATTCCAAAACCAAGGTCAGTTTTGTCAACTAACATCCCCATACCATCGGTAAACTCTCCGTTACCATCAGGGATTAGGGTAACATTGTCAGACTCTTGATCTTCTGCCCAAGCATTCATAACAAACGTATCGTTTACAGACATACAAACAATCTCATCTACGCCATTTGCAGCAAATACCGGTGCTAGCTCATTAAAGCGCGGTAAGTGACTTGAAGAACAAGTTGGTGTAAATGCACCAGGTAGAGAGAATACAACGACTGTCTTACCTTTAAAAATCTCATCTGTTGTTACATTTACCCACTCATCGTTTTGACGAGTACGGAAGACTGCTGCTGGAACGTTTTGACCTTCTTTATTTACTAATGCCATTTTTTACTCCTAGAAGAACAAGTTTGCACATTGTTCAATCGTTGATTAAATTTTTTAACGAGTTGTTCGTTAACTTGCTGACTAGTTTACGGAATATTTTTTAATAAAGGAAATTGATTGTTTTAACCAAGTTGATAGCTTTTAACTATCATCAGTAATTCGCCTGCAATAGAAGTGAGATAGCGCAGGTAAACCAAGGATGAATCCATTTGCTTTTATTGCAATGTCGAACCTTGCAAAGAACGCATAAAAGGCTCTAGTAGATCTTTATCTTGAGCGTATTTCATTAATAAACCCAATATAGCTTGATCTTCATGTTGAGAAGCAATGCGAGCGGTTAACTGATACTCTCTATCTGTTACGCTACCTTTAAACCCTCCCAGTTCTAATAAAGCGGCAACCATACCCACATTTTGCATTAAGCAAGCAGCTTGCAGCGGTTTTACTACTTCACCGGCGGCATCTTTAGCAACTTCTTGCTGAGCAGAAACAAAATGTTCTTGCACCAATACCATGGTCATCCAATAGTTCATCTCAGGGGCTTCTTGGCTTTCAAGTACGTTTAAAAATATCTCACGGGGGTCAATTCCCTTATCGCGAATCAATCCTGCAGCAATTCTGGCAAAAGGGGCACGTTGTGCTACATCTAAGTTTAGTAAGTTCATTGTTATAAAGCTTCTATCATTAATTCATTTTAAGTCGCTGTATTATAACGTCTTGTAAAACAAAAATTTAAAGACCATTTAGACAAGAAAAAGTCAGATAATTCGAAATTTTAAAAAACCACCAATTTTACCTACAAGGATAACCCACAAGCCACCGCAGACGCCCATGCCCATTGAAAGTTAGGTAAAAGGGGTCAGTACCCTTTTGATTGCCAAAAACTACATTTACTGTTTATTTTCAATACGTTATATGAAATAAATAAATTAAAGGGTACTGACCCCTTTTACTCTGAAATAAATAAATTAAAGGGTACTGACCCCTTTTACTCATTCTAAGCTGACCCCCTTTAAATTAAATGAATGAGGCCTAAAAACAGACCCCTGTTTTTTTCATTAACTCTTAAATTAAAATAATTTGGAGGCAGAATCAATTAGATTTATTGGCGTTTCTTGAGTGGTGTTATCAGTTTATATTTACCTTCATCACTCATTTCCATCACTAAAACTTGGCAATTATGTGGGTTTTCTAAACTTTCATACTCTTCAACAGTCCAATGTAACCAGCGCATTAAAAATATTCTTAATGTCATACCATGTGTCACCAACAGGGTGTTTTCAGGGTAATTCTCTTTCTTAAAATCTCGATACAGTGTTTCAAAAAAAACGCTAACTCTATCGTAAACATCCGCGCCCGATTCACCGTCTTTCATACGGTAATAAAACAAGCTGTATTGGTTTCTCTCTTGGACAAGTAGTCGACTATCATCAGGATGACGTAGGTGTCCCCAATCTTGCTCTCTAATTCTTGGGTCTTCATTGCAACCAGATATTCTCTTTTGCAATACCGATTCAATCCCATTGTAGGTTTGGCGTGTTCGGTAGTAGGGCGATATGTAGGCTTGAACTTTACCATCGCCTATAATTGAAAGAATCTCTTTTCCTGCACCAATGGCCTGTTCTTTACCTTTAGGGGTTAGGTTTAAGGCATAATCCGGAACCGTTTCATAGTTAAGGCTATCTTCATTGCCTTCTGATTGCCCGTGTCTCACCAAGATAATTCTTTTTGGTTTCATTTACTGTTCCAGTTGATAGTTAATTTCGGTTTTTAATAGTACAACATTACGAATCATAGCAGGCAGATAAAAAACTCTCGAAAAAGGCTTCGACTTCTAGCTGTTGGTTTTTGGGCACAATGACCAGACAAACTTTATTGTTTTTTCACACATCTACAAAGACAACCCACAAGCCACCGCAGACGCCCATGCCCATTGAAAGTTATAGCCACCTAAATGCCCCGTAACATCCAATACTTCACCGATAAAAAACAGGCCTGGTTGTTTTTTGGATTCAAAGGTTTTGGACGATACTTCATCAGTATCCACCCCTCCCAATGTCACTTCGGCCTTGTCATACCCTGCGGTATCACTCGGGTAAAGTGTCCAGTTTTGTATATGCTCTGCATAATCAGCAAGGGCTTCATCGGTAAGATTTGAAAGTTGATTTTCAATGGGAAACCATTCTAACCAGGCCTGGGTAAATCGTTTTGGCCAATATTGATTAAGCCACTTCTGAATTGATTGCCCTGATTTTTTTAATGCCTTAAGTTCATCCAAGACTACCAGGCCTGGTAATAAGTCAATTTGAATGGTTTTACCTCGTTGCCAGTAGTTAGATATTTGTAATATGCCTGGCCCACTTAATCCATTATGAGTAAACAGAATAGCTTCATTGAAGGCGTGGGTTTCACATGAAACATTTACTTCTAAAGCCAAACCACTCAATGCACTAATTCGCTCTTGCCATTTACCCTCAAACACCAAAGGTACCAGGCCTGGTGAAGTGGCAATCACGTTTATATCAAACTGTTTGGCAATATCATATCCAACCCCAGTAGCTTTGAGTTTAGGAAACGATAGCGCTCCTGTGGCAACAACAAGTTTATCTGCCGTAAAGCAACCTTGCGATGTATGGATGCGGTATTGATTGTTAATAAATTCTACTTGGCTTAAATCACAATGCGTTAAAACTTCCGCACCCGCCCAGTCGCATTCTGTGCGTAAAATTTGAATTAAATCTGAAGCGCGTTGTTTACAGAATAACTTACCTAGCTCGCGCTCTTCAAAGTCTAGACCATGGCGTTCTACCAGTTCAATAAAAGCAGAAGATGGATAACGCGATAAAGCGGATTTTACAAAATGGGGATTCTGACAAATAAAATGATTGGGAGTAACCTCAATATTGGTAAAGTTGCACTTACCTCCGCCAGAAATACGAATTTTAGCGGCCGCTTTAGGTGCATGGTCAATAACCAAAACAGACTTATTCTGATAACCAGCCGTAGCCGCACACATTAGGCCAGAAGCCCCTGCGCCAATAATAATGACATCCCACTTTTGAGGGGTATTAGACATACATACTCTTTTAATTTTGATTTTGACCACGAAGACACGAAGGCACGAAGTTTTTGAAACAGAAGAAAGACAAAAAAACGATTAAATAGCTTTTACTTTTTAGATGAACTTTTTTATATTCTAACCCTTCTAACCCTTCTAACCCTTCTAACCCTTCTAACCCTTCTAACTCTTCGTGTCTTCGTGTCTTCGTGTCTTCGTGGTGCATTAAAACAATCTGCTTATTTACAAAGGTTTCCAATCAGCCTTTCTAGCATTCGCTTCTTCAATAATTGCTTTATAGCCTTGCAACACATCGACCTCTAAACCCTCTACACCTAGATCAATGGTTCGAGTTTCATCTTTATGAATACTGGGCAAGCTAAACAGTCTAAGAGAGGGAAATTGCTTTTCAAACAGTTCCATAAACTCTATCCAGTCTGATTCTTGTCCATTCTGAATTTTTATACCTTTTTCTATGGTTGGACTTTGAAAATAGTCACAATAATAATGGTTTAACACCCATTCCATCATTGGTTTAGCCATCATGGGAAAGCCTGGCATAAAATGATGATTTTGAATTGAAAAGCCAGGTACACGATTATAAAAATTAGGAATAATTTCAGCCCCTTTTGGATATTCTGCCATGTGAATTCTTTGTGGATAAGCTTCTTCACCAAACTGAGCTTCTATCTCAGCAACGGCTTGAGGGTGGCGTTCAATCGGTAAATTCAACGCTTGCGCAGCGCTTTGGCGAGTGCGATCATCTGGCGTCGCGCCAATGCCACCAAAACTAAATACCACCGTATCACTCTTAAAGCTTTCTTTAAGCGTTTGCACTAAAAAATCCGGTTCATCGCCTACAATTTTTACCCAATTAACCGCCAAACCTCTTGGCTGTAATAATGAATTAGCTTGAGCAAGATGTTTATCTTGGCGCTTCCCCGACAATACCTCATCACCAATAATCAGCAACCCAATTTTAAGCATTAGGACAAATTCCTTTTATTTAGCCGTATCATCCAAAGACATAAACACGAGAGTAATCCATGAAAAAAGCACGAATTTAAAGAGTTAATTTATCATAGACTCTATTTAATGAAAGCGTTTAATCCTAGTTGACTCACCAAATTCTGTTACTATTTTGTTATGAAATCACTTCCAACCATCCTGACTATTGCCGGTTCTGACTGCTCTGCCGGGGCAGGGATTCAGGCAGATTTAAAAAGCATTCATGCTAATGGAGGCTATGCCTTAACCGTAGCCACCGCTGTGACCGCTCAAAATAGCCACGGCGTTAAACAAGTCTATGCGCTACCTGCTGAGCAAGTTAAAGCGCAACTTAATGCCATTATTGAAGATTATAAAATAGCGGCTATCAAAATTGGCATGTTAGCCAATGCGCAAATTATGGAGGTGGTGATTGAGTGTTTAAAACCATTACAAGAGGTTCCAATCGTCCTTGATACGGTGCTACTAAGTAGTAGCGGCAAACCTCTACTTGAAGAAAATGCCGTGGAGGTAATGGTTAATAAGCTATTCCCATTGGTAACATTGATTACCCCTAATATTCCTGAAATGCTTAAGTTGCTAAACTTAGAAAGCAATCAAGCAACTAAAAGTTCACTAGAACCCGAGTTTGTTTTAAAGCAACTCAAAATAAAAAAATGGCCAAATTGCTTATTAAAAGGGGGGCATAGCCAGGAAGAACAAGCAATAGATTACTTACTATTAGCGGCAAAAAACCAAGCAATAGACTATGCGTCTCCTAGAATAAAAGCACAACATAATCACGGCACTGGATGCACCTTATCTTCTGCAATTGCCACACAATTAGCCAAAGGGCATTCAATAGAAGATGCGGTAAACGAAGCCAAAAGCTACCTTTTTAAAACGTTAAAAACGGCTCATTTAGCACAACCCAAATACAACAAAGCCTCCGAAGAACGTCACGGAGGCTTGAATCATTTTGTGGATATTTAATTGTAGTAATGGATAGTTGATGATGAATACAGAAAAATGAAAAACGATAACGTTTAAACCAAGACCTACATTTACCAGACCTGTTTACCAGAACTGTTTACCAGGCCTGGTCATTATCCAAAGGCATTCAAATAATAAACATTATTTTATAAACTGTAAAAAGTTGAACTTAACCTGACAGGACAACAGTCAATTACTATTCTAATTTAATAACCAGTAATAATGAGATTTGAATTATTTTTCACTTTTGAATGCTTAATATTGAAGCTAGGGCAAACGCAATAAGTCCCCTTGTAATAAATGGTGCAAGGTTCTTAGCATAGTGAACGGTAAAAAAACGCTGCTGTTTCTCGTCTCTACAGCCGAGTTCTTCGTTTGAGCGTAGCGAGTTCAGCGTTTTCAGTTCACAAGCTTAGAACTTGCCTATTTATGGAGTGGGGTTTGTTTTTTCTTGTCTCTGCAGCCAAGTTCTTCGTTTGGTTACTTTTTGCCAAATTGCAAAAAGTAACGGGAAGCCTGAGTGACAAAATTTAAGGCAAAGGCGTAATATTTTAAAAGGCTTCTCAATCGCTGTACTGTCTGATTAAATCTAAGCTTTTACATATAAAAGTTATTTGATAACACTATTCAGCAACTTTTTCTTTAACGTCTTCTCGAACGGGTTCGCTGCTTTCACTGACGACATCAATCGCGTCTTGCATATAATCGCCCGTCTCAGAGAGTTTTTCAACCGCCGTTTGTGATGAGTCTAAAAGGTTTTCGGCAATATCTCTACTGCCAAACCAATCAAACATGATTGCTGCGGCAATAAAAACAATCGTCCAGATTAAAATGCTGATTTTTCCAAACAAATTCATGTCATTTCCTTAAGTTCTTTTAACCAAATATTCTTTGAGTTTCTCCACCACTTTACTGGCGAGTAAATCAACCGATTTACTTTGTGCCTGCTCTAAACTCGTGGCGTTTTCACTTATGTTTTCGCTAACTTCTACTATGGGTATTTCATATTTTCCAAGTAAACTAATATGCGCATCAAACAACCATTGCCCTTCTTTTTCAGACGTTTTTTCAACTAGAGAGTAATCTAAAATAAAATCGGGTGGAAGTGCTGAAAAGCGTATTCCTTTACTCGCCATTGCTCTCAGCAGTTCAGGCTCATAATCACGGCGCTCTCTTACCAGTGCCTTCATATTAAAAATCAAACCATTTGCTAAAAGGCTAATACGTTTATCAATAAATCTAACTAATCTGGAATTACGCATCCTGGGTACAGAAACCCCCTGTTTTTTTAGCAAACCTTCAATCAAATTACGTTCATTAATATTGTACAAAGCAGGCATTAAACGTTTAAGTTGCTCAAAACGACTAACTCTTTCACTCACTCGAACATATTTAGAGAGCTCTTTATCAAGTTCCTGTAGTCTAGGCTGTAATAACGCCAATAATTTAGTTTTATCCTCCAAATCCTCGGCTGAAATTTTAGGCAGCGTCAACTTGTTTAAAACGGCCTGTCGCAAGTTCTGATTGAACACCCCCTTGTAAACAGGCTGAGTTTGTATCATGTCTTGCCAAGGCTGCTGTTTTACTGAGGCGACTTTTGAGTTAATTTCTTGAGCTTGAACAGTGCTTAATAAAAAAATATTCAATAACACTATCGTCAATAAACCCTTCAGCAAATGTTGCCAAGTAATCAAGACGTTATCTCTAATTATTGTCAATTTTAATATCCCGTTTTGAATAAAATTCAATGAAAACCCGATGATGATACCTGTTTAACGCTATCTAAATAATTATTCATCGATAATCATACCTTATTATTAAGTCTTTTTTAAAGCTTGCTCACCACTGCGCCAGCGACGAATCGCAAAACGCGCAGGGTGACTGGCATGATACAAGGACAAATTTTGTGGTAGCGCTGTCCCCATAATATCGGCAATTAGGCTTTCTGCGGCTAAAAATACAGACATTAAACCTCTTGGTCCATGGCCATTTGAAACATACAGGCCTGGTTGATAACGCTGTTTTTCATAGCGATAAACGGCATGAGTATGCGATTGTGATAAATAGGCTTTTTCTATCCAATCACTATCCGCTACTGCACCAACAATAGGTAAGTGATCAGGCGTTGTTGGTCTAAAAGCAATGCGCCCTTTAAGCACTTTTGTAAGCGCTTTTGCATCAGCGTTTAACCATTCTGGTAAGGCTTTGTTTGTAATCTCTAAATTGGCTTGATGGCTGGACAAGGACATTTCTTCAGTCATATCAGGGGCTTCAAATGTTGCGCCGGTTACTGCCTGATTTTGTCCACACGTTGTTGAATAGCCTTCATGAGTAACCGCTTTTTTTAAAAATGTGCTTTGTTGTTCAGGGGCAATATGGCTGACCTGTCCTTTTACAGGACGAATAGGCAAACCCAGCTTGGTATTAAGTTTATTGTCTAAACTCCCTGTTGCAACCACCACAATATCCGCTTCAAAACCTTGTGTTAGAGTGATCACTTGCCATTGTTTATCTACAAAAGAAATATCGGTAACATTTTGGTTTGTCATCAAGCTAACATTATTATGCTGTAAACAACGTTCCACTAATGCTTTAGGGTATAACCAGCCTCCCCTTGGAAACAACACGCCAGCAACACTGGCTTGAGTGCCAATTAAATCGGTTGCCTGCTGTTGCGAAATTAATTGTGCAAAGTCTTGTGGTAAACCGACTCTTTCGATGGCTTCAGAAACTCGCTTGTCGCTGGTTTGCGTAACCGCTAACTGAACCAGGCCGGTTAAATCACCCAATGTATTTTCAGAGTTATTTGAACTTTCTGAAAACCAAGGTAATACCGCTCTTAAGGTTGCCTCAAATCCTTGTAAATACCATTGACTGCGCAAGTTCCAATCAGCGGTAATTAACGGATGAACTGCCCCGGCTAAATTTCCCGAGGCTTGAGAGGCAATTTCATTTTGCGCCTCTAAGACCGTGACAGACCAGCCTGTTTGAGCCAGTTGATTGACCACCGCGCCCCCAGCTAAACCTGCACCAATCACAATGGCTTTACCAGCTTTTTCTTGTGGTTGAGGCCGACTAAACCAAGGAGCCTTTAAACTATGCGCTCGTTGTTGCTTAAGCTGGCCTGAACAGATTTCGCGTTTTTTGCCAAATCCAGAAGATTTAATCAATTCAAAACCCGCTTTTTCAATGCCTCGCCTAACTTCTCCGGCGGCGGTAAAGGTGGCAAAAGTCGTGTTTAAATGACTTAAACGTGCCATTTGTTGAAAAAGCGCCGGCTGCCACATATCTGGATTTTTGGCCGGTGCAAAGCCATCTAAAAACCAGGCATCGACTTTGCTCACATCGGTTCCATCACACTCAGGCAAACCTTTTAATACATCTCCAAACCACAAGGTTAAACGCACACGTTTATCAAACATCCATACATCGTGCCAACCAGGCAAAATAAACGGATAGTTTTCTTGTAATACCTGACTCACTTCTACCAGGCCTGGTAAAGCTTGATGTGCTTTAATTAAATCGTCGAGATGCAGAGGGTATTTTTCAAAAGAGATAAAATGTAACTGTGCTGATTTGGGTGCAGAAGCGAGCCATAGCTTTGTCGCCATTAAAAAATTCAACCCTGAACCAAAGCCCGTTTCAGCAATTCTAAAAGTGGATTTATCCGCTAAATCCATAAAACGTTTTGGCAAATGATTGGGTTCAATAAAGGTATGTTCAACCTCAGCCATGCCGCCATCAGTCGAAAAATAGAAATCACCAAACTGTTCCGATTTTGGAACCGCTTCATCTGTCCAGCTAACTTGTGCTAAAGTGAGTTTATTCAATGCCATTTATATTTTGGATTCAAAGCTTTATCAAAATTGGTCATTATACGCCTGATAGGAAGTTTCTATGAATGAAGATAATAAAACCTTAACCAAGCCAAATTCATCCAACTTACCAACCGAGAACGATTGGAAGGAAAAGTTAACCCCAGAACAATATGATATTTGTCGTTGTGGAGGAACTGAACGCGCCTTTACCGGTAAATACTGGGATTTAAAAACACCAGGTATTTATTCTTGCGCCTGTTGCCAAGCACCGCTGTTTTCTTCAAATGAAAAATATGATTCGGGTTCCGGTTGGCCTAGCTACTGGCAACCTATCAATAAAGAAGCGATTATTGAAAAAATTGATACCACGCTAGGAATGACGCGAACAGAAGTGCAATGTGCGGTTTGTCACAGCCATTTAGGTCACGTATTTAACGATGGACCCGAACCAACAGGCTTAAGGTTTTGCATTAATTCAGCCAGTTTAGACTTTAGCGCTGCATAAGTTTTTAAAATTATAAGAGACCTTTGCACGAGATAGGTGCAAAAGAAAAATGAGGTAAAATTTGCCTGATTGCGGCGGAAAACGCAGGGAATAGCTAGCTATTCGCAAGTTTTTCAACAAAAATCGGGTAAATTTTAACCATTTTTACTCGCGCATACTCTCGTGCAAAGGTCTCTGTAAATGTTTTTAAAATTATAAATGCTTGCATTAGACCAGAACTGAGCGAAATTTTTTGCAAAACTACAGGTCTTAAAATATGCGCCCGTCACATGATTACGATTAAATTTTACACACTCTTAAAAAGAGGAAACCACATGATTCGCAATAAACTTATCGTTGGATTACAACTTTTAAATTTCATTGTTCTACTCAACCTATCAAGCCTTGCCCTGGCGAGTTCTTCCTTAAGAATTAACGTTCAAGAATTAAACCAACAATTAAACTTACCAGGCCTGGTGATATTAGATACACGTTCAGCCGAAGAATATGCAAAATCGCATATTCCTAATGCGATTAATTTGCCAGAAGAACTTACTTACTTTGATAGAAATAAAGATGGTCGAATTGCACAACCTGCGCAAATTAAACCCCTATTACAAAGCCTTGGTATTGAAAGAACGTCTCCTATCGTTATCTATGACCAGGGAAAAATGATAAAAGCAGCTCGTGTTTTTTGGGCTCTTGAAGTTTATGGCATAGAAAATATAAAAGTCCTTAATAAAGGATTTTACGCTTGGAACGAAGCAATGCTTCCATCAAACGCCCTAACGCCTTCTGTTAAACCGAGCAACTATGTCCCCATCATTAACCATAACCGTCTTGCAACTAAACTAACCACACTAATCGCAACTAAAAACCCAAATAGTGTTATTATCGATGCGCGCTCTAAAGCCGCTTATCAAGGACAAATCTCTTCTGCCGCACGCTATGGCCATATTATTAATGCCATTAATATTCCCGCTATGGATCATTTAATCACCTCTGAAACCGCTTCAACTTTAAAGTCTGCGGAAGAATTAAAAGCACTCTATTCAGGAATTTCCAAAGATCAAAAAATTATTCTATACTGCTCAATAGGTCGAATTTCTTCTACCAATTACCTAACTTTAAGAGAACTCGGATACAATGTCTCTAACTATGATGCCTCCTGGAGTGAATGGGGGAATGACTTCACTTTACCAATTCAATAATCGGCGAGTATATACACAAAATGTGGCGTAAATTAAGTATCCAAATTCAACTCTTTGTTTTGATTTCACTGATGTTGCTCGGCTTTACTATAGCAACCCTTTCAATTTCTTATTATTTAGATTTACAAGAGCGTAAAAAGCTCGCTATCGAGCTCTCTCAAACCTTAAATAATGCCATGAGCCACGATATGCTTAACGCCTTGGTAAGCAATGAAACCGATATTTATTCCGACTTATCTTTCAGACTCTCTAATTTTAACTCTGTGGACAAAGTCTTTCTCTATGATGAAAGTGACCAGCCGGTATATGAATACAACCGCAATAACACAAACCAATACGATCAAATCATTAAACAGGCAACAAGCAAACCCTCATTTAGTGGCGAAGATCTTTATGTCAAACTTCCACTTGAGCTCGATGGACATAAATTTGGTTCTGTAGCCTACATTATTGATATTCATGACTTTACCACCCAATTAAACGAACATTTCTTCTACTTAATCATCGCATTTCCTCTTGAGCTCTTAATCGGTTTTTTATTAACCCTAAGGCTTAGCCGTCTCTACTCACAACCATTTGAGAAGTTAGCGCAAGCCATGAGAGTCAATAAACCAACTCAAAATGAGTTCACCGAACTTAATACCTCCTCAGAAAATGAAGTCAAAGTTTTGTTTAATGGCTTTAACCAGATGATGAATCAAATTTCTGATACGTCTCAGCAATTACGCTACATTGCAGAACATGACCCTCTTACAGGTTGTTTTAATCGTTTTTACATGGAAAACACTCTCAAAAAACTGCTCAAGAAAAACCATCATAATGACAAGCTACAGACCGAATCACATAGTCTTATCAACCTAAATATTGATCAATTTAAAATCATCAACGATACCGTAGGCCATGAATCTGGAGATGAATTACTCAAAATGATTGCGAGCAGTCTCAATAATCATTTACCAGAAGAATCCATTATTGCTCGCATGGAAAGTGATGATTTTTACATCTTATTAAAAGATTTTTCTGAAGAAAAAGGGTTAACTTACGCCAACGATTTATTAAAGCAGTTAAATGATTTTCGTTTTTCATGGGAAGGCCAAGCATTTTCAGTTTCGGCTTCAATCGGTTTTGTTTGCTTTCAGGCTTTTAGCCATAGCCTGCAAGAGCTAACTAAATCGGCAGAAAATGCGCTACATATTGCAAAATCTCAAGGCAAAAATAAGCTACATATCTTTCAGCCTGATGACAATTTAGCTGAGAGATTAAATCAAGAAGTCATAACGGCAGGCTTTATTAAAGGGGCCTTAGCAAAAGAAAACTCGCGTTTTGAATTGCATGCACAATTAATTCAACCCTTACAATATAAAACTGACAAGGTCAGCTACGAAATTTTATTGCGACTATGGGATTCAAACCAAAACTTCATTTCACCAGATAGTTTTTTACCCACCGCTGAACGCTATCAAATGATGGCCGATATAGATGCCTATGTACTTTGGGAATACCTTACTTTAATCACACAATACCCTGAACATATTAATCAACTTCACGTCGTTCATATAAATCTTGCAGGGTCATCCTTAAATCATCCTGACTTTCAGTCTAAGCTAAAACTAGCGATTCAAACTTTTAACTTTCCATGGCATAAACTAGAACTTGAATTAACAGAAACCTCTGCCGTTGGTAACTTTAGCCAAGCACATGAATTTATTAATTGGTTAAAAGAGATTGGCATTGGTTTAGCCTTAGATGATTTTGGAACAGGAATGTCTTCATTTGAATACCTTAAATGTTTACCTTTTGACGTTATTAAAATAGACGGCAGTTTTGTAAAAGACATGCACAAAGATCCAAGTGACAAAATGGTTATTCGCTACATTCAAGAAATTAGCACGCTTAGAAACCAAGAAACCGTAGCAGAATACGTTGAAACAAAAGAAGATGTAGAAGAATTAACACGTATTGGCATTACTTATGGGCAAGGGTATTATCTAGGTAAGCCTAAACCGTTAACTGAATGGCTATATTAAATTAACTTTGCTTTTTCATATACATAAAACAAGCAAGCAAACAAAATTAGCCCAGAGAATTCTTAAAAGACATGACCGACCTTATTGAACTCCGTAAAAACCTGGTTAACGAACGCCACCGAGCTCTAGTGATTTTAAGCGGGGATTCTGACTGGCAAAATCAACAAATAGAATCGCTCTATAAAAGCCACGAAACCGTTTTTTGGGTTGCCTCATCCCTAACTGAAAACGACATTCAAGAAGCTATTTGCATACCTAACGAATTTTTAAAACATCATTTTGAATGCATAGAAGCTAAACGTTTACCCTATTATCTAGGACAAGAAATATCTGGAGCGGTGATTGACGTTAAACAAGGTTTAAGCGCGGATACCTTAGGCATTGTATCCGGCATGATTCAGTCTGGCGGACTACTCATTTTACTAACGCCAAACCTTAAAGAGTGGGCTTCATTAAATAATCCCGAAAACAGTCGATTTTTAAACACCCCATTTACGCTTAGTGATGCTAAAAATACTTTTACAGACCATCTAATTCAAAGCTGGAAAAACTCAAATATTATCTGGCTTGAGCAAGAAAATAGCGACGCATCGACTCGCCGCCTTAATCAAAACCATGGTCATAACCTTAGTCATAACCTTAGTCATTCGGTCGACAGTGTTTATCATCAAATGCTTCCTACAGAAGATCAAACTCATGCCATTAAAGCCATTCATTCCGTAGCTTTTGGACACCGTAAACGCCCACTAGTTATTACTGCAGATCGAGGTCGTGGCAAGAGTAGTGCTTTAGGTATTGCTGCAATTGATTGCTTACTCAATGGTAAACACCATATTGCCATCACCGCTAGCAGACTAGATCAAACCAAAGCGGCATTTAAACATGCTGTAGCCCACTTAGAAACGATTTACAACCCAGAACAAGGTTTGGAAGTTGAAATTATTCACAATAAACCAGGCCTGGTCAGTTTTAAATATAACAATGAACTAAAAACGTTTGAGTTTATTGCACCCGACTATTTGATTTTAAACCCTACTGCCGCAGACTTATTATTGGTTGATGAAGCGGCACATTTGCCAACCCCTTTATTAACCGATCTACTCATGCGCCATCATCGTTTGGCTTTTGCCACAACACAGCATGGTTACGAAGGTTCGGGTAGAGGGTTTGAATTACGTTTTAAAAAACAACTCGATATACTTACACCTAATTGGAAAGCCTGCCACTTAAAAGAACCGATACGCTGGGCAGAAAATGATCCGTTAGAGCTTGCGATCAATCATGCACTGTTACTGGATGCAAGCTTTGCTGACATTGATGAATCTGAAGTTTTTGATACCATTACCCCATTAGATTTAAACTTTGAAAAAATCGAGACCAGTGAACTTCTAGATAATCGTGCAATGCTAGAATCGCTTTTTGGCCTGTTGGTTCAAGCACATTATCAAACTAGTCCAAATGATCTACAGCAACTGCTTAATGCCCCTAACATTCATATTTTAGTCGCTTGTCTACAGCAAGCTGAACAGATGCATATCATTGGAGCGGTACTATGTATAGAAGAAGGTAAATTAAACCCGACACAAACCCGTTCACATGGGCATTTAGTTCCGCAACTACTCACAAAAAACTACGCTCAAAACGATTTTTTACTACTTTCAACCTGGCGAATCATGCGCATTGCTGTGCACCCTGCGTATCAACGCAATGGTATTGGTCAACACTTATTGCAAGAGGTAGAAAAACTAGCCACTTTAGCCGGTATTGACTACCTAAGCAGTAGCTTTGGAGCAAGTGAAGAATTACTTCCTTTTTGGTTTGAACAACACTTTTGGCCCCTACATGTTGGCGTTAAACGAGACAAAGCGAGTGGCAGCCATAATTTAGTGGTCGCCAAACCGCTAACGGCAATGGCACGACAAGCTTTAGCCTTGATACAATCGCGTTTTCAGGAGCAGTTTCCACATATATTATTAGAATCCTTACCACACTTACCCGCCACTCAAGTCTGGCAAATCATTAATACCTTCCGCTTTAAAAAGCGTAATCAAGGTTTAAATAAAGCTTTAATCAACTATCAAAACAATACCCGCCCATATGAATCCATCAGTGGAAAAATATGGGAATGGAGCATTCAGTCTGCCCATACCATTGGTAACGCCTCGATTAGCGAGCAAGCCATTTGGTGCGATAAAGTTCTCAAAAAAGAGAGTTGGCAAACAGTTGCTCATCAACATCATTTAAGTGGTCGAAAAGGGGTTGAAGACGCGCTCAAAGAAATGATTGCAAATTGGATTCCAAAGAATAAAATTGCCAATCAAAATCAAAGTTTTGGCCGGTCTGCCAGACACTATTAAATAGCTAGACTAAAGAATTCGCTTGTATACTTTTATAAAAAAGCCAATGCATCAATAAATACATCGGCTTCTTGAAAAACAAAATATCCAAGTTACCAGGCCTGGTAACTTGATACATACACTCATAATTAAGAGTCAAAAACCACGGTTTTATTACCGTGAATCAGCACTCTGTCTTCTAGGTGATAACGTAACCCACGTGCTAATACGGTTTTTTCTACATCGCGCCCTAAACGTTTAAGGTCGTCAATGGTCTTAGAGTGGTTAACGCGAATCACATCTTGTTCAATAATCGGGCCTTCGTCCAAATCTTCTGTTACATAGTGACAGGTTGCGCCAATTAATTTCACACCTCGTTCACTTGCCTGATGATAAGGTTTTGCCCCAACAAAAGAAGGTAAAAAGCTGTGATGAATGTTAATGACTTGCCCCGCATAATCACGACACATTTTGGGTGGTAATATTTGCATATAACGAGCCAGTACAATCACATCAGCCTGATATTTAGCAGCGGTCACTTCTGCTTCTGTAAATGCTTGAGGCTTAGTATCGGGCGTAACCGGAATATGGTGAAAAGGGACTTTATACCACTCTACCATTGAGCGTAAATCATCATGATTCGCAATCACACAAACCACTTCACCCGGTAATTCACCTTCATGCCATCTATGCAGTAAATCGGCTAAACAATGCGATTCTTTGGAAGCAAATAGAGCAATCTTTTTAGGCTTTTCAGAATCTGAAATATACCATTGCATTTCAAACTCTTTAGCAATGACTTCAAAGCCTTTTTCAAATTCCGCTAACGAAGATGATAAGGAGCTAGCCAAAATTTCGTGGCGCATAAAAAACCAGCCATTACTTGAATCTGTATGATGGTTTGCTTCCACAATTGACCCACCCTGTTCAGCAATATATTTTGCCACTTTGGCAACAATCCCAACTTGATCAGGACAAGAAATAACGAGTCGATATACATGGCTCATAGCAATGAAATTCCTTAATAATTTAAACGTGTTTATTTTTTGTTAACTCATAATATCAAATGCCAAAAAAAAATTCTGTTTAAAGCCTTTTTCTATAAGGCCCTTGACTGTTCTGGTGATGTAAAAAAGTGAACAAATTCTTGAGATTTAGTCTAAAAAACGATATATCAGGCGACTGTTACGTGAGGGTTTTAGGCTGATAACACAAAATTATAGATTTTTTTGTACATTCATCGATTCACAAAAGGATCTCACTAAATATAAAGCAAGTTTAATTAACCAAATTCGTTATAATTTCGGTAATTCACTAAATTAAAAAAACATACATTGTAAAGGCTTCTTGTTTTCATGAAAATTGTTTCATTCAATACTAATAGCGTTAGATTACGCTTACATCAACTTCAAGCTCTAACAGATCAAATTGCACCAGATATTATCGGTTTACAAGAGACCAAGGTTCAGGACCATGAATTCCCATTAGCAGATATTGAAGCCATGGGTTACAACGCTATTTTTATGGGCCAAAAAACCCACTATGGTGTTGCCCTTTTATACCGTAAAGGCATTGAGTTAGTTAACTCGCAACTTGGCTGGAAAACGGATGATGAAACCGCTCAAAAACGCATGGTGATTGGCGACTTTAAATTTGAAAATGGTGAATCCGTTAAAGTGATTAATGGCTATTTCCCACAAGGCGAAAGCCGTGACCATCCTGTAAAATTTCCTGCAAAAGAGAAGTTCTATCAAGATTTAATGGCGTATTTACAACAAGATTGTGACCCAAGCCAACAAATAGCGGTTATTGGCGACTTTAATATTTCACCCACGGACTTAGATATTGGTATTGGGGAACCTAATCGTAAGCGCTGGTTGCGTGATGGTAAAACTAGTTTTTTACCAGAAGAACGTGAATGGTGGCAGCGTCTTTTAGACTGGGGGCTAATCGATACGTTTAGAACGATTCACCCTGATACCAATGATATTTTTAGCTGGTTTGATTATCGCTCTAAAGGTTTTGATCGTGAACCAAGAAGAGGTTTAAGAATTGACACGGTTTTAGCCACTGAATCTCTAAATAACAAAGCCGTTGCAAGTGAAGTTGGCTATGACATTAGAGCAATGGAAAAACCTTCTGATCACGCGCCGATTTGGACTGAATTTAAACTTTAAGGAAGCACCATGCCAACGACTGCAGAACAAACGCATGTAATGAAAGTCATACAAGCTAACTCACTTGCACCGCAAATTATTCAATTGCTTCTTCAACCAGAACATCCAATCACCTATACTTCTGGTGATTATGTCATGCTAGGTTTTGATACCGCTGAACTTAAACCTTTCTCTATTGCTAATGCACCTAGAGAAGACGGCTTAATTGAGTGCCACATTCGTAAACAATCCGACAGCGATTGGATGGAAAAGCTGTTTACAACACAAGCAGGCGATACCCTTGTTATGCAGGGGCCAAAAGCGCAAATGGCATTACATTCAGCGCATGATGCAATACTTTTTGTAGCCGGTGGCACTGGATTTGCACCTATGCGAGCCTTGCTAATTGAATCACTACGTCAACAAATTGAAGTTCCTATTACCTTTTATTGGGGAGCTCGCTCAGTTGAAGATTTATACATGCATAATTGGTTAGTTGATTTAACTCAAAAGCACCCACATATCAATTACGTCCCCGTCTTATCAGAGAGTATTGAAAACTGGAATGGTGAAACCGGTTTAGTTCATGAGATTGTTTTAAAACAACACCCTAGCCTTGATAAAATTACCGTTTATATGTGTGGCCCTTGGCCAATGATTCAAACTGCCAAGCAGGCATTTTACGATGCCGGACTGCCAGAAGATAAATTAATACATTAAGAATCAGCCCAGTTTAATAAGTATTAGTGACTAGCATTAAAAGATAATCAGAAGTCATTAATACCCTTATTAATTTATTGTTGTTTAAATGCCTGAAAAACCTTTATTTCCTAGACTATAATGCAAATGTGAAAAAACTTTAAAAGACAATCATGGCAAAAATTAACTTTAAACAATACACATTCAAATCGGTACTCATACACCAACTTTTTATTGCTATTGCAGTCGCGTTTGCAATTAGTTTGCCTTTAACAGCTATTCCTGCATTTTTTGCACTAAACCATGCGGTTGATTCCGATATTAAGAACTTAGAAAAAGAAAGTTATGGAGCCGTGCATGAATACCTAAATACAGGTTGGCAGCCATACAATATTGATAAAGTTTACCAGCAAATTCGTGAAAAAATGCCTGGCGCGGCACTCTTCCTACAAAAAGCTCCTGAATTTTTAGACCCCGAAGTTGATGATGTTGTCGATCCATCTACGCCAACTACCGCAACATTTCAACGCCTAATAAGAGATGTTGAGCGTAACGAACGTGTTGTAATAGAAACCAATATTATTAGTAGCACAATCAATGCGGCTATCCCCATTAAGTTTCAAAGCCAATGTTTAGTCTGTCACTCTCAAGAGGTTAAAACAGGTCAGGTCTACGCTGGAGCTTTAGCGGGAACAATGGTTCTACAAGTTCCAATGTCAATTAACCAAGTTTCAGCAAGCTCAATCATTCTATTTTTTATCGTGTTTTTAACAATCTTTATTATTGTAGCCACCATTATTACTAATCGATTAGTTCAGATGAACTTACTGGTTCCTTTATCTGGCCTTAATGAACGCGTTAAACGTTTACGTTTAAGTAGCCATGAACAGGAGATTGATTGGGAGCGGACTCCCCAAAAGATGATTGAAATAGATCAAATTGACGAAAGTATTTCAGCCCATATCAATACCATAAAAGGTATTTACGATAAGTTAGATGCTTTAGTGGTCACCGAACATGAAACGGGACTTTTCCATAAAGAACGTTTTAATGAAGTCATGAAATATGAGCTTTTCCGAAGCCATCGTTACCAACATGCATTCTCTTTATTATTGATTAAACTTGTTAATGTTAAGGTTCTGAATTCTACTGCCAAAAACATTGAAATAGAGGCTCCTGGTTCAAAATTTATGGTGTTTGGAGAAATCCTGCATAATGACACTCGTGAAACAGACATGGCCTTTAGATTAGAAGAACACATCTTTGCTATCGTCACGCCTGAAACAGATGAAGTAGGCATTGAAACGGTTAAAAAAGATATCTATAACCGCCTAATTAATAGTGAAGTACCTCAAGATGAGCAACGTAAAATTGCGCGACCTGAATATGAATTTACGATTCAAATTGGGCATGCCACTTATACGGGTGATGATAAAACCGCCAAAGACTTGCTAAAAGAAGCTGTAGTAAAAATGCGTGATTCTGAAGAAATCACTGGGCGCTATCCGCCTTCTAATCAGAAAAAATCCCAACTAGAATGATTAAACAATCACGCTAATTAAATAGTTAAAACCAGCCTTAGAGTTGGTTTTTTTATACCTAAATTTTATAGCAAATGTTTTTAGGTAAGCTTTATAGAGTTTTATTACAGAAAACAAAATAACTTCAGTTACAGGTATGCCTAAAGAGAAGAGAAGAAAACTTAAACAACCTACTAGGCCTGGTAGGTTATGTTTATTAAAATTTTAAAGAGATGGCTACTTCTTTTCTAATTGTAAAATAGCTTCTTTATAAGTTAAAGCCGCTTGATTTTCCTTGCCTTCTGCTTCATAACATTGCGCTAAAGCATGAAACGTTTCCACCTCTGCTCTCAGTTGTAAGCTTTGTTTTAAATAGCTTTGTCCCAGCCCCCATAGTTGGCTCTGACAGGCTAGTCGCCCTAGTGTTAGAAGTAATACCGGGTTACTATCACCTTGCACCGTTTTCCACTTCTCTGCAGTTTTAAGCCTGTCAAAGGCTGGGCCTAATGTTAAACGTCCATACTGATAAACTAGCCTATCATTCCACTGTTTTTTAATCGCTTTAGTTAACAACATTTCTAAAGTGACTTCATCTTTCCAACCTATCCTTTGCTCAACATATTCGGCAAGAATTTCTGGTGCCATCTGCTGCTTTTTAGTTAAATTATTCCAAATAAACTGAAGGGCATCACTATCCACGGCCGAAGCTAACTTACCTGCCCAAAATTGTTGCTCTAACTGTTCATACTCAGCCGGCTCTAAGGCGCGTGTTTTTTTAATATCTGGAAGTAATTCAGCCAAGGTTTCCCAATAGCCTAACTGTTTCAAACCTAAAGCATACTCCGCTAATATCGTTGGGTTTTTAGGTTGTTGTTCATGTAAAGCTTCTAGAACTGCTATAGCCGTTTTGGGCTTATCTTCGGCAAGTAAACGAGCTTCGACTAGACCAATGGTTATGTACTCTTCTGGATACACGTCTCGAGCCTGATCAATATAATTGTCTCTGCGTGAATAGGCTTTTTGGTTATGTGCCATTTTTGCTGCACTTAAATAATGCACCAAACCAGATTCACTGTTTTTAGCACTTTTAATAAGCTCTTTTTCTGCTTTTTGCCAATCCCCATACTCAAGTGCAATCATTCCCTTTGCCATAGCTGTTTCTGCTTTACTGTACTGACGTAAACGACGATGTTTTCGCCAGAATAGAGGAAGATGCCAAATATTAAGTAAAAGGCGAATCAACGCATAACTTAGAATAAAACCAATAATTGAAGCGGCAATTAAAAAACTGACACTAGTTTGTAAAACCCAATCTCCCCAAACCATGGAGACTTGACCATTGTCATAAAGCAACATGGTAGTTAAAGACGTTGCTACAAAAAAGACCGCTGCGAGTATTAAAATTAAACGCATAATCAGGTTATCTCATTGCTATTACATTGAAGCATTAAACTAAAATCGTTAGCTTTAAATAGAACCCTCATTATTTATTTACCTCTTGGTCTAACTTTAAGATTGATAGTGGTTTCTTACTTTCAAACTCAACATTTTCAAAGGGCGTTAATAACAGATTAAATTCTGAATACGACTTAGCGTAATGCGCTTTTACAAAAGCTTTAATTGCGTTACTGGCTTCTTTAACCGTAGCAACCGACTGAGTTTGCATCCCCCAGTCTAAACGGTCAACTAATAAACTCAATCGTTGTAATAGCACATCATTTTTAAGCAAGTCATCGACAGGCGTTACATCCCCATTTTCAGAGCGCTTTTTAATACTAATCATTTGACTAAATTTAGTCATCAGTTTGTCTAAACCACTTTCTGACTGACTCTCGGCGTTAGCTTGGTCAATCTCACGCTGTGAGGCTGTAAACAAGTTTTTAGCACTTAATTGATTTACGGCCTCTTTAAGTGCATCTGTCGATATTTGTGATGGCTTGTTTTGTTTATCTTTTACTTGTTTTAAATAGCCTAAATCTTGACCGATTAATCTTGCTAACGCCGTGGTATGAGAGAAATCACTTAAACTTGCCGCTTGCTCTAAGGCTAGTAACTGTTTTTGAGTTTTATCAACACGACCATTTAAAATCCATTGGGTATTTATCTCAACAATCCACTGTTGGATTTGTAAACTATCTAACGGCATATCTAGCTTTAAAACAGGGGGTTGTTTCGTTAAGACTTGCTGCTCTTCTTTAAATAAGAACAACTCACTTAACTTTTTAGCAAAACCATTAATTTGATTTTGTAAGTTTTTCTCTAAGTCGGCTAAGGCTTTAAGTTGCGCATCATTAGGCTGTAGCTCTTGTTGTGCCTTTTGAGTCATGCTTTGTAGTTGTTTGAGCGCTTGATCTAATTGCTCACTACTCTGTCCGCCTAACTGGGCTACCGTTTCCTTAAGCTGCTTAATTTGTTGTTGTGTTTGTTGCTGAATTTGTGACAAATCGGCTTGAGTGACCGCAGGTGCATTTTCTGGGTCTTGAAGAGATTTTTTAACTTCACTTTTAACGCTGTCAGCAATGATTTGTTGCTGCTCCTTAATTCTTACATCAAGCGCGTTATTATCTTGTCGGAGTTGTGCTACCTGGTTTTGCAATTCATTAATACGTTGTATCTGCCAGCTCATGTCTGGACGAGTAAAGTATAACGTTACCACTACCGCTAAAATGACCGACAACCATAATAATGTCGTTTTATGTCTGCTTAAAAAGCTAACTTTATCAGGATGAGTTTCTGAATCTAACTCAATCCCCTCAGAAATGGGTGCCTGTGGATCAATATCGCCTCCTAAGTCATTTACATCTTCTGGAGAAACCTCTTTATCAAGGTTTGCCTCTTCAGCTTTCTGCTCTGAATAGGCCTTAGCACGTTCAATTTTTTCATCAATACTGGCTAAATTCTCTGGAATCACTTCACCATCAACAATGCGATGTTCAGCATTGGGTTTTATACGTTCAGACATTTTTTCACCTAATTTAAAACACTCTGTAATTCACACTTATGGTGATTCATTTAAAATTACAATCAATTTAATAATCATTGATAGCCTCAATAATGCCTTGATTACTTTGGCTTTTAACTATCGAGATAGGTTGATTAAACCCATCTTGCTGAATATGGTTTGCAATTCTTTGACTCATCACAACGACTAACCTAATTTTTGACCAACATGAATTTTCCATAATTTGTTGATCAATTATATTATAGAGCTTAATAATGCCTGCTAACAGTTTATGCCAACTGTCTAAGCTGGTAATGAGTAACACGGGATTCTTAGATTCTAAAAATCGCTCCCAAGCGTCAACACAAAAGGGTCGAGTTTGACGTTGATAAACATCAAAAGTCTGAACATTTGCACCACGCTGAGTTAAGGTGTCTGCAATTAAGGTTCGTCCTTCTGCACCTTTAACTAACGCAATTTGTTGGCCATCAACAGAGTGCATTTCTGTATGCGCTAAAAAGTGTTCACTATCAAACTGTTTGAGAGACAAGGATTTAAGCGTTAAACCCAATGTCTCTCCTTTTGCTTGTGTTGCTCTGCCAATGGCAAATAAATCAGCATTTAAAAAACAACGTTTATATTCCTGGCTTAACGTTTGACCTGATGTTTGACCTGACGATGGTTTTAAGCGACACCAGCCTTCAACCGCATTGGCGCTGGTAAAAATCACTTTATCAAACGTTAGGCTATTGTTTGATTCTATATTTAAATTTAAGAAAGCAGAATCTAACCATTCAATTTCTATCAAGGGGCAAGAAATAACCTGCCCACCATAAGATTCAAATAAAGCTGACAATTGGCTAGCCTGATGAGCAGGCCTGGTATTTAACAACGTAAAATCGGAGAGATCATCTATTCCATTATTAGCGTTCATTAAATTACCTTAAAATCCCATTCAATTGTTAGCCTTTATGGTGCTCATCATTAGCATATACTTCATCTAAAATAGCTTTTGCACCTTGGTCTAAAAGTTTTTTAGCCAAATTAACACCAAGCTCTTTCGCTTGATTTGCTTTACCTTCAATACTAGCGGTTAAAATTTCAGAACCATCTAAAGCTCCCACTAAACCGCGCATAGATAACTCATCACCGTCTAATTCAGCATAAACACCAATGGGAACTTGACACCCACCTTCTAGGTGATGATTCATTGCACGTTCCGCAATGGTACGAATTTCAGTTTCGCTATGGTTAAGTACTTTAATAATCTCTAAAGTATCGGTATCTTTTGCAAAATATTCAATCCCTAAGGTACCTTGAGTCACCGCAGGCAAACAAACTTCTGGAGTAATTTCATGACGAATACGCTCATCCAGCTCTAATCTCATTAATCCAGAGGTCGCCAACACAATCGCATCATACTCACCTGCATCTAACTTACCTAAACGAGTCCCTACATTACCACGCAAGTCACGCACATCTAAATCGGGTCTTTGCGCTAACAATTGCGCTTTACGACGTAGGCTGGAGGTGCCTAAAATCGCACCCTGCGGTAAAGAATCAAATGTTTCATATTGATTAGATACAAAAGCATCGGTTGGTGCGTGGCGTTCTAAAATGGCTCCTAATGCAAAGCCTTCTGGTAATTCCATGGGAACATCTTTCATAGAATGCACGGCAATATCCGCTTCGCCTTCCATCATGCGGTCTTCTAACTCTTTAGTAAATAAACCTTTACCGCCAATTTTTGCCAAGGGTACGTTTAATATCTTGTCGCCTTTGGTCACCATGGGTAACAAGATAATCTCTAAACCTGGATGGGCTTTTTCTAATTCCGCTTTAACAAATTCTGCTTGCCACATGGCTAGAGGGCTTTTGCGAGTAGCAATTCTTAAGGTTTTTTTCATACTGGCTTCCAATTGTCCGCACCATTTTCAAATAAAGGCATTTGATACAGAAGCGATAAACTCAGCGTTTAAAGCTCAATGCTATTTTTTTTGAAAGATGCGGGTTACGATAATCTTTTGTGTTCATTTATTAATTCCCCCATTTTACTGAAAATCCTCTTAAAGTTTTCGTTAAAATAAGGGCTTAAGTTAATGCTTTATAGCTGATTGTGATGTTTTTACGAGTTTTATTGTAATTTTTTACATTAAAAGAGACCTTAGCACGAGAGTATGTACAAGTAAAAATGGTTCTAGGTGCCCCTTGAGGGTAAAAATTCACCTGATTTTTGTTGTACCCCAAGGGTACTTCCGTTGGGCGACAACTTGCGAATAGCTAGCTATTCCCTACGTTTCCCGCCGCAAACGAAGAACTCGACGCTCGAAGGGGTAAGTCGAGAATCAGGTAAATTTTTCCACATTTTTCTTTCGCACCTATCTAGTGCAAAGGTCTCTAAAAGAGACCTTTGCAAAACGCTTAGAAGGAGCTTACCATGCCAAAGAAACCCTTTGTCTATTTGCTAATACTTGCCATATTGGAATTTATGCCAACATGGGTCAGTGCAAATGCTTCATATAAAGAGCTCACCAATCTGCAGAATTTAGCTGAGCGTTCAAAACAGCAAGGGCTGCCAATCATGTTAATGTTTGGTGCTGAATGGTGTGATTACTGCCATCTTCTTAATGAAGAGGTATTAAACCCCATGACTTACAATGGCCTGTATGAAGGTAAAGTCGTATTTATGCGACATGTTGGTGTGGATGAGCCAAAGCCTTTGATTGATTGGTATGGAAAACCCATAAAAAAAGACAAATGGGCTTATAAACTCAATGCAGACTTAACCCCTACTATGCTCTTCTTTGACGGGTTTGGTAGAGAAGTAGCTCCTCGTATCGTGGGTATTTCTGAAATTACCTTATATGCGAGTGTGATTCATCAGCATATTAATATTGCCTACAAAAATATGGGGCTTAAAAAACAAATTCCGGCTACGCCTGAACAGTTAGAAATTCAGTCGCAAGCCACACAGAACAATCTTGCATTGCCAAAGTGAGACTTTTGCACAAAGTGACTGCATAAATGAAAGCTTTACGCGAAATCTATAATTGTGCAAAGCTCTCAATAAAAATAAATTAAATAAAGTTTGAGACAAGAATGAGTAATCAACACAACCAAGAAAAACTATCTAGTGCACGTTTTAGTGAATCAACCGATGCCTTTGTAGAAGCTTTTACCGCTTCTATTCAGTTTGATAACCGCATGTATAAGCAAGATATTCAAGGCTCTATTGCGCACGCAAAAATGTTAACCAAAGTGGGCATTTTAAATGAGGCAGAACTGAACGACATTATTGGTGGCTTAACTCAAGTTCAACAAGAAATTGAGGCCGGTGAATTTCAGTGGTCAATCAAACAAGAAGATATTCATATGAATATTGAAGCTCGTTTAACCAGCCTAATTGGTATTACCGGTAAAAAACTGCATACCGGTCGCTCTCGTAATGACCAAGTTGCGACGGATATTCGTTTATATATTCGTGACGAAATTGATGCCATCTTACCGGAGCTTAAGCGTTTGCAAGTTGGCTTAGTAGAAATAGCTGAGCGTGAAGCGGATACCATCATGCCTGGTTTTACGCATTTACAAACTGCGCAGCCGGTTACCTTTGGACATCACATGTTGGCTTGGTTTGAAATGATTAAACGTGATGTAGAACGTTTACAAGACTGCCGTAAACGTGTAAATACCATGCCATTAGGTTCAGCCGCCTTAGCCGGAACAACCTACCCCATTGAGCGTGAATATACTGCTGAACTACTTGGGTTTGAACGTATCTCGGAAAACTCTTTAGATGGCGTATCTGACCGAGACTTTGCGATTGAATTTACTCACTTTGCCGCTACCTTATTAATGCATATGTCGCGCTTTTCTGAAGAATTAGTTTTATGGTCTTCAGCACAATTTCAGTTTATTGATTTGCCTGATCGCTTTTGTACCGGTTCTTCAATTATGCCGCAAAAGAAAAACCCCGATGTTCCAGAACTTATACGTGGTAAAACTGGACGTGTTTATGGTCACTTAATGAGTTTGTTAACCTTAATGAAATCTCAGCCATTAGCCTATAACAAAGACAACCAAGAAGATAAAGAACCACTATTTGATACGGTAAATACCGTTAGAGGCTCTTTAAAAGCCTTTGCTGATATGGTGCCTGCTATTCAAGTTAAACGTGAAATGACTTATGCTGCAGCTAAACGAGGTTTTTCTACGGCAACAGATTTAGCGGATTATTTAGTTGGTAAAGGATTGGCTTTCCGTGATTCTCACGAAGTCGTTGGCTTAGCGGTTGCTCACGGTATTCAAACCGGTGAAGATCTTTCTGAAATGTCCTTAGAAACCTTACAAGGTTTCTGTGACAAAATTACGGATGATGTTTTTGAAGTACTCACTTTAGAAGGCTCTGTTGCTGCTCGTAACCATTTAGGAGGAACAGCCCCTAATCAAGTAAGAGCAGCCGTTGCTAGAGCTAAAACAATCTTGTAACTATGTTATAAAAATCTTATAAAGATATGCGTAATTTACGTTAAACCTCAAGTTACCAGGCCTTATATGTTGAAAGTGTTCTCCAGAAGTGGAGAATTTATTAAGGACGCTTAGTAAAGGGATAAAGAGATCTTGCTACCAGGCCAATGACACCCAGAGTGATCCAGGTTATCAGATTAAGACCTTTATCCCCACACACTATAAACTGAACGGTATCTTAGGCAGGACAAGACTCCTAGCCTGTATTCATAAGGTTAGTATAGCCATAGTGTGAACTTACTAAACGAAATTAAATCCTAGCATAAAATAGGTATTTCGAACATGAAAATATACATCGGCATAGACATCAGTAAAGACACCTTTGACGTGGCGGTTTCAACTCAAAAGCAAAGTGTCACTTTTAATAACACCCCAGCGGGGTTTAAAAAGTTTATCAAGTGGCTTAGTGTTTTTGATTCTCCACACATCGCAATGGAAGCCACAGGCAAATACTATTTAGGATTAGCCTTGTATCTTTATGAACAAGAATACCCTGTGTATGTGATCAACCCATTTAAAATCAAACATTATGCTCAATCCAAACTAAAGCGTGTTAAAACCGACAGTGAAGATGCTAAGCTCATCGCAGATTTTTGTGAAGTACACAAACTCAAACCTTGGCAGCCTGACAGTCCGATTATCGCTAAGCTACAAGAGTTCTCAGCACTTCAATCCTTGTTAATTCAAACAAAAACCCGCATTAAAAACCAAATGCAAAGTTTGACAGAAATTGAAGTACAGAAAATTCAAATAGCTCAGATTAAACAGTTAGAAAAGCAGATTGAAAAGATTCAATCTCAAATGAAAGGCTGCGTTCAACAGGATGTTGAATTGGCTAAGCAGATGGCATTATTAACGTCCATTAAAGGACTGGGTGAAAAAACAGCGATTGAACTCATCACTCATATCAAAGACATTTATCGTTTTGATAATGCAAAGGCCTTAGCCTGTTACTCTGGTCTTGTTCCACAAATACAGCAATCGGGTAGTAGTTTAAATCGCTCATCGCTTTCCAAAATGGGCAATGCGAATTTAAGGAAGTGTCTCTACATGCCTGCGGTAAATAGTATTGCATACAACCCTGTCTTAAAAGCCTTTGCAGACAACCTGAGAAAAAGAGGGGTTGCAGGTAAGAAGATAGTTGCCGCGGTAATGCGCAAATTAATTCATCTGGTTTATGCTATTCTGAAGAGTGGTAAACCCTTTGATCCAGAATATAAGATTGGTGCTTGACTATGAAAATCAAACACGGTATCTGGTAACTTGAGCTTAAGCCGCTAATAATTAAAGTATTAGCGGCTTTTTTATTGAATAAATAGAATCTGAAAAAAGAGATTCTAAAGAAAGAGAATATTAGGTGCATTTAGATCGCTACTTAAGCAAATATGCCGGATTAAGCCGTAAATCTATTTTGCGTTTATTGCATCTTGGACAAATTAAGGTGGATGGAAAAACCTGCTTTTCACGAGATCAATCCGTTAGTGATTTTTCTAAAATACACATAGAAGGTCAATTGTTAGAATTGCATAAGCCTGCTCGTTATTTTTTAATGAATAAACCTGCGGGTATTTTAAGTGCCACGATTGATTCTGAGCATAAAACAGCATTAGAGCTTATCGATGAAGCTTATCGGAGTGACTTGCATATTGCTGGCCGTTTAGACCGAGCAACAACCGGTTTATTAATTTTAACCAATAACGGTAAATGGTCACGCCACATTACCGAGCCTGAGCAAAAGATACCCAAAACCTATCGGGTTAAAACTCAATATTCCATTTCACCTGAAACTGAAGCGTTATTCAAAAAAGGGATTTATTTTGCCTATGAAAACATCACCACTAGTCCTGCTGAAATAGAAATATTAACCCCAACACTTTGTAAATTAACCATTTACGAAGGTCGCTACCATCAAGTAAAACGTATGTTTTCTGCCATTGGCAATCGAGTAAAACAACTGCATAGAGAGTCAATTGGAAACATTGTTTTGGAAGAGGCTTTGCAACCGGGAGAATATCGATGTTTAAGCCAAAAAGAGATTGACTCTATCTGGCAAAAATAAAACCTACCAAGCCTTATATATTGAAAGTGTTCTCCAGAAGTGGAGAATTTGCTGAATTATTGGGCAAGTTGGTGTCCACCTGGTGTAAAAGAAATTCCTTCGATGAACCGTTTAGCAACGTCATTTAATGCCGAGGATTTTGAAATTGTGTCGGTTAATTTTAAGGAAACGCCCAAGATCATTGCGTTTTTTAAAGCAAGCGCAAGTCGATTTTCCGGTATTAATTGATCAAGATGGCAAGGTGTCTAACGAATATGAAATTTTTGCTTTTCCCAGCTCTTTCTTAATTAATGCAGAGGGCAGGTTGTCTAAGTCGGTAAACACAGCCATAGAATGGGATGATGCGGAAATTAAGCACATCATTCGTCAAATAATTTCAGAAGAAGTGCCTTAGGGAATAAATAAAGGGAATAAATAAAGCGGATGAAGAGAGCCTGATGAACAAAACCAGCGTTGGCGCTTAACTTTCCGTGCTATCTTCTCCATGGTTTTTGTTCTTTTGAACATACATCATTTGGTCGGCAGTTTCTATGAGTTGGTCACAATCTGTGCCATCCAATGGGTAAATCGCAAAGCCCATGCTACAAGATAAATACAGCTGGTGTTCTTCATCTATTTTAAAAGGCACGCACGTGAGGTTTTTGCTTAGGGTGTCTAACACGTGAGAAGCGGCCTGGTTGGAGATGTTAGGCAGAATTAACATAAATTCGTCCCCACCGGTTCTAAAAATCAAGTCCTCTTTGCGGAAACTTTTTTCTAAAATAGCGGCAAAATGTTTTAACGCATGGTCACCCACCTGGTGACCATAGGTGTCGTTAATCGGCTTAAAGCGGTTTAAATCGAGCATCACCAAAGCGAGGTGGGTTTCATTTTCTTTGGTTTTGATTAATTCTCGCTTTATCACTCGGTCAAAATTTCGACGGTTTCTTAAGCCGGTTAAAGTGTCTGTTTCAGCTGCCGAGACTACTTCAGTAAAAGATTTTGAAAGCTTTTCACTCATGCGGTTAAAGGCGATTCTGATGCCTTCTAATTCATGAACGGGAGAAGGGGTAGGAATGATTTGTAAATCGTTGTGACTTGAGACCTTGTCCATCACGCCTTGTAAATCCATTAGGGGTTTGGCAATCAAACGATGCACCGATAAAAATAGCATTATAAAAATAATCACAAAACCGGTCATGGCGAAAATAACCAGTAACAACAAGACATCTTGCAATGAAAAGAACACATCTTTGATTGGGTAGCGATATTCAATTACGCCTTTTAAATCCCCCACTTTAGCATCAGTGTGACAAGCCAAGCAAGACTGCTCTACTTTTAGTGGATAAGCGAGCTTGATATGGTCATTTTCTTCAATCACTTCAACATCTTTAATAATTTGGAAGTCTTCGGTTTTGAGAGTGACATGGCGGTCAGGAAAAAAGATGTTTAATTTATTGACATAATTTTGCAGTTCAGCAGAGTTGGTGCCTTTTTTCATTAATTCTTGCATGCTGGTAAAGACTAGCTGGGAATTGATGCTACTGTCTTTTTTTAAATAGCTGGTTAGGGTATTACTTCCCCAGAAAAAAATAATCAGGATAATGGCGGTGATTGAACTGAAAAGTGCAAATAAAATCGACTTAATTAAAAGGTTGTTTAGCGATTTTTGTTTTGAGTCTGCCATTATAAAATTCAATAACCTTTTTTAATAAACGTTTTTAATCATAGCAATCATAGATGAATGTTGACACCTATTTGTAGCTTTGGCTCTTTTAAAAGGCTGTTAAATAGATTGTTGAGTGAAATTTACCAGGCCTGGTAGGTTTGTAAAATCAATCAGAATTTTCTAATGAACTGCCGTAGGCTATGGCTTTATTGCGCCCAGACTGTTTAGCTTGATATAGCGCTTGGTCAGCCTTATCAATTAACATGACTTCATCTGCTACTTGAATTTCTGGAAAACCGCAAACTCCTACACTGATGGTAAGGCTAATTTGTTGCTCACCTTCACTAAAGATAGTGTCTTGAACTTGGTGTCGAATTTTTTCACTGACTTGTAATGCATCTTTGGTGTTTGCACCTTGCAAAATCATTAAGAATTCTTCGCCACCGTAGCGAATCACAATATCTCCGTCTCTTAAGGTATTTTTAAGAATAGAGGCAATCAATCTAATGGCTTTATCTCCAACTAAATGACCATAATTGTCATTAATCTTCTTAAAGTGATCAATATCTACCATCATGACACTGAGTTGAGATTGCTCTCTTGATGCACGAGCAAAGTCTTCTTTTAAACGTGTCATGCCAAAGCGACGATTATAAACATTGGTTAAACCGTCGTAAGCAGCAAGTCTTTGGAATTTTGTGTGAATTAAGGCGTTATTTAAGGCAAGCCCCATGCTTCTTGCAAATAAATGTAAGGTCGAGTTGGTTCTATCATCCGCTGTCTTAGCTCCCGTTGCAGCAACTAAAACGCCTAAATGTGAGCCTTTAAACTCAATAGGTTCAACAAAGACTTCTGAGGGCGTAAAGTGCGTTAAAACCCCGTCTAATTGTATTTGTTTAGGCAAGGTAATTCTTTGTGCTTTACCTTTGACTACCGCATCTAGAATACTGCTATGTTCCGTTAAACTCTCTGGATGCAAGATACCTTGCGTGGCTTCGACTTTAACTTCACCATGTTTAAACAGTAATATGGCAGCAGCCTCAATCTTAGTAGACTTAACAAGTAACTCAATGGTCTTTTCAGAAAGCGTGCTAACCTCAAGATTTGCAGACATGACTTTGGTAAATTTATTAAAGACTTCTTCACTTTCATGCGAATCAATCAGCGCTTCTAACAACTGATTATAGGCATGAGCGCTTACTCCAATCTCATCGTTTGATATAACGTCCATATTACAAAGTTGATGATGGCATTTTACGGAATAATCTATAAAATCTTTATCTTGTAGGCTGTTTGCAATATCCTGCATTTTCATGGCTAATTGTTTTAAATGCGGACGAATAACCATCGAAATCATGACGTAGCTGATTAATCCAACCATTTGTCCAGCCACTTGGGTTATTAAGAAAAACTGCCAAGTAAGCACTTCTCTTTCAGGAAAACCATACCCAACAAGAATGAGTGGAAATGATAATCCAATGATCACTCCAATCATTTGCATGTAGAGAAACTGATCTAAAAAAATACTTTTGGTGAGCCTAGGAATCTGCATTCAAAACATCCTGTCTGAATAAATTAATCATTAAATTGTATAACTGAACGAACCTGCATATCGTTATATTTAAAACTGTTTAAACTTGCTAAATCAATTAAGCAAGCCATGCCATAAACATGATAGCCAACCTTTTCGCACAACTCAGCAGCCGCTCCCATTGAGCCACCTGTGGCAATTAAGTCATCCAATAAAACAATATTACTTCCATCGCCTTTTTGCATTTCTAAGCGATCTGTACCGTATTCCAAACCATATTCGATAGAAGCGGCAACATTAGGTAACTTGCCAGGTTTTCTTACCTTAATAAAGCCTTTATTATGCTTGTAAGCTAAAGCTGCAGCAAAAATAAAACCACGTGATTCTATCCCCGCTAAACAATCAATCTCCGCCCACTCTGCTTCAGTATATAGGGCACTCATGGCATCAATTGTTTCTGTAAAGTGGGTTTTTAAAAGAGGAGAGATGTCGCTAAAAAGAATCCCAGGTTTGGGAAAATCGGGAACGGCATCTAAATATTGTGCTAATGGATGTTGGGCCATACTTTTCCTATAACTATATACATTATGTTTGCGGGTTAAAAAACAGGACAATCCATCTTTACTCTAAGGTAATAAATGATTATTCTAACCACTTTACTAGTAACCTCAGCACGAATCAAAGACAATTGAAAAAAGCGAACTTTTTTATTTACTTATAACCTTGTGTCAAGGTCTCTATTAATTAACGATGCTATTATAGACCTAATAAACCAAAAGTTAATCGGCAAACTTCCTTATGCACTTATTAGAAAATAAATATGAAACGGCTGGGCTCTTAAAATTACCGCCGCATGCAAGAGATATTGCTGAACATCTATTAACTCTTACACCATTAAACCAATTGCTTTTAATGCAACAAGCAAATGATCCTGATACCGCCTTGTTAAATGAACATCATGTTCCTATTACATTATGGCCAGACATTCTTAATGCCACACTGTTAGCAAAAACCACTTATTTTTTACCCAACCCTAACTTTAATAAAGAAGAGTTGCTTTACTTAATGAAAGCCGCCTGTTCAAGTATTGGCTTACCACTGAATGTTTATTCGGTAAAAGAGGTAATTGAGATGTCTGCGGAAGAATATCCCGTTTTTAGTGAATGGTTAAACACTTTTGCCAAACAACTTAAGAAAAAGCGTTAACAAGATGAGACTTTTGAAAGGTCTCAAGATAATAAAAGCTTTACACCAACGGCGTGAGACAAAGCTCTTTCCAATTAAATAATATTTACCAGGCCTGGTAAAGATTCAACTAATAGAGGCCTTTGCACGAGAGTATGCACGAGTAAAAATGGTTAAAATTCACCCGAATTTTTGTTGAAAAACTTGCGAATAGCTAGCTATTCCCTACATTTTCCGCCGCAAACGAAGAACTCGACGCCTGAAGGGGTAAGTCGAGAATCAGGCAAATTTTCCCTCATTTTTCTTTCGCACCTATCTCGTGTTTATGCCCTTGGGTGCAAAGGTCTCTAATAAAAAGTCTTAAAAGGGATTTTAAAATTCCCTTAAAGCACTCTTTTAGACTCTTTTAACAACATGCGTATGTTTTTCTTAGCGTCAGAATGACCATACTGTGCTGCCAATCCCAGCCATGATCGCGCTTGTGCAATATTGGCTACAGTACCTCGACCATCTAAATACATCATTGCTAATGCGTTTTGGGCTTGTAAATTGCCTCGAATAGCGGCAAAACGATAGAGCTTAAAGGCATGTTCTACATTTTTTGGCATCCCCAAACCTTTTTCAAACAAACGCCCAAGATTATAAGCCGCATAAGGATTACCCTTTTCAAAAGCTTGTTGGTACATGTTAGCCGCCATAGCGTATGATTGTCTTACCGGTTTCCCTTGCTCATACATACGTCCTAAATTATTTTCTGCACGTGAATAATCTCTAAATGCACAATTTTCATAAAGGTTAAATGCCGTATCTAAATCACCTGAGTTTTCACTTTCCAACGCTTTTTTAAAAATCGGGTACATGTAATGCTCATCTGCCAAAACCGTCATTGGTTCTTCGGGATAAGATTTATCAACCCTAACACTCATTTGCCTAACCCATTCTGGCACAGTCAGGTCTTCCAACCACTGTTTTAAATCAACCAGGCCTGGTCGTTTTGCTGGGTCTTTTTGTGTCATCCAAAATATTAAATAACGCCAAAAAATAGGCAGTTTATTCATCTTATGAACCGTGTGATGAACATGTGCCCAAAGCTGTTTATCTTCATCATTTTCTTTATCTAACCGATAAATATGCTTGCCAGTTAATGCAAAATAAAGTGTACAACCTAAAGAGTAAACATCACCCGCTTCATCAAGTTGACCATTTAAACGTTCCGGTGGGCAATATTTTTTATCGCCTTTTATCATCTCGGTGTCAAAAGAACTTAATGATGGAATCGAATGGCTCCAATCGACTAAATAAGCCTGTTTTTTACCCATAACAATGTTGCTTGGTTCAATATCTCCATGAACAAAACCCACAGAGTGAACACGCTCTAAAATAGCAACCATGTCCTCCAAAAGTTTTTTAGTGGCCCTAGCAGACAAAGAGCCTGACTTTTTGATGGTCTGCTTTAAGTTTCGCTTACCAGCAAAATCAAAGAACTGTAAATAGCTGTATCCAACCTTACGAATCTCATTAAAATGAATAAATTCAGGAAACTGATTTAAGTAGTGCAGTAGATCTTTCTCACGCTTAATCGCTTGATAATTACGAATATCATGCATTACACGCAAAAACTGTTTACGCTCGCCCTTTTCAGTAGTTTGTTTAACCTTATAGACAGATGCAATCGAGCCTTTACTAATAAGCTTAATCTTACTTAAATCAGGTTGTTGTTCTAATATAGGCAAAACCTCATCAGACATACTGTCTTTTCTCCATAATTTTCTACAGGCTTTTTACATTATAACGCGTAACAAAGCTCTTCTAAAAAACAGAATTAAAAAAAAGGGCACTTAATTCGTGCCCTTTAACTCTACCTCAAAAATTAATCGTTTTGGAAGTCGATATTCATATCATTGATATCATTTTCATCTAATAACTGATCCTGAATAATCACTGAAGTGACTGTTCCACCGGCATCAGACTCGCCATTTGAATCAATATTGATTTGAGTCGAATCATCAACAGAATCACCATCCGTATCAACCAGTGCAAAATCTAGATATTCCGCTAAGCTATTGGCGGTAACTTCTGCATCGGTATCAGTAATGACCTCGCTTAAGTCTAGTACGTCATCATAAGGATCAAAATCAATTAGAGTCACATCTTCATCAGAATTAATAATAAACTGCTCAGTTTCACCGTAATTGCCATATAGGAAATCACCTAGATTTACACTAGAATCTGGTGCTGTAATAGCAAAGTCATTAATCCATGCATCTTCATTCCCTGCTGTAGTATTTGTTGCAAGAGTAAGATTAAACTCTCCATTTTCATCCAAGACTACATCAAAAGAATAAGGGTGAGTCCCACCTGTATATGAATCACTATATTGACTTTCGCCATTTACTAATACATTGAAATAATCCGTATAATTTTGAGTGGCATCTTCCCATGCATTTACAACAGTCAGGTTAAAGTCTATAGTCACAACTCTTCCTGCACTCTCTGCACCAAAACTAAAAGTCTTAGAAGCTGTTTCGTCCTGCTCAATCAACATGCCATTTGTAGTAGCGCTAACTTGACTTCCCCAACCTGTAACACTATTAGTTAAATCTTCTGAATAATTAATTGCTGGAATATTTTCAATTCCTGCGGCACTCAGTTTCAAGTTCAACGACTGGCTATCACCATTACTGTCACTTGCTGTTACAACAAATATTTCATTAGCCGAAGCTGTGCCTGCGGCGTTGTCAAACGTATAACTTCCTGTTGTGAAATCAAATAATAAAGAGCCTCCATTCGTCATTGAGATAGTAGTTGTTCCAGCAGGATAATCCACAGCATTGTAGACAGCGCCATTATAGGCAATAGAGTCAATTTGACCTGCTCCATCTGGACCAAAGTCAATATTATCCAGCACTGTACCAGACACCACTTTTGATGGATTTTGAGAGGTGACCATATTCACTTCATCCACCGTACTTGGGCCTGAGTAACCTTGTTTAGAGACATTAAACGCGACTAAAGCACCCGCTGTATCACCATCATTATCGGATACTTCAAAAGAGACTCTATCGGTATAAGGCTCAGACTTATAAGGGTTGCCATTGAAGGTGTAGTCCCCATCATCCAAGTCAACAATCAACGAACTGCCTTTAGCGGTAGTAATGTAAATAGTCTTACTGTTAGCATCAAAGCTGTAATTAGCATTACCTTGTGCCGTCACCGTAGAGCCATCAAATAAGTAAGTCGCACCGCCTACGGAAATGGTACTTACAAAGCCTCCATCGGCGCCAATGCTAAATCCACTGTCTTGAATGTTTCCGGTTATTAAATCACCACTTAGTGCAGGTGGAACTGTACCTGCTAAAGCGGCATCCAAACCACTAGCACCATCAATGGCAGGACGTTCAACATTGTTTTCACCATCAAATGCAATCGGTTCTAATTCTGCTAATGCTGCACCACCGAAGCCAACGGCATAAGAGTCAATTTGGTTAGTTACTAAGAAGTTTTCCCAAAAACTTTTTTCAGTTGTATCAATACCTTCGTCTTCATTAACATCAGTTACACCATTGTTTGAAATTAATTGACCCGTTGTACCATCACTTGCTGTTGGTGAACCATCCGATAAGAAGTAAGAAATATCCTGAACACCTGTGGTTGTAATTTTTCCAGCTGTTTCTGCATAGGCCGTCATCGCTTCCGCTAAAGCCGCATCATAGTTGGTCATATTACTCAAGCTATCGCCATCTAAAACCGCATCGGTTAGATTTTCGATATATGTAATGGCATCTTGGGCAGTAACCCAACCGCCATCGTTTTCGATTTCTGCTCGGGTTGCGAAATTAACGATTTGAACCGCAACATCACCTAACGCTGAATATAAATTCAGCGTGTTCACAACCGCTTCTTTCATATCAACTAAGTTCTGACCTTTCATACTTCCAGATAAGTCTAAAATGAGCATGACATTAAAGTTTTGAGTTCCCATAACAACATCTTTAGAAACATCTGCCGCCACTGGCGCATCATCTTCAACCTTAACAGTAAGCTCTGTAGTCGCCACATTGGTTCCATCAGAAACCGCTATGCCAATATTCACATTAAGAACATCTTCACCTGCAGTATTTGGGTGATCGACGGGGCCTGTCAGCGTGACCGTGTAATCTCCATTATTATTAAGAGTAACCGTCATGACATCAATACCATTTGCTGAGCCAACCAGAGTGCCTATACCGTCACCTGTCCAGGTAATGGCTTGACCATTTGAAGTATAGGTTTCTGTAGGTGCAACTAAAGTGGCTGTTAAAGGATCATTATCAGGATCTGATAATCCTAAATTACCCGACGCAATGGTTAGATTAGTGGTGTCATCACCAGCATTTAAGCCATCTGCATCGACGATACCATTAACTAAACCTTCCTCAGAAACATAGCTAACAGGGTCTAGGTTCTGAATAATCGGACCAGTATAGCCTTCACGAATGACATTGAAAGTGACTTCTCCACTAGCTTGGTCACCGTCATTATCAACTAGGGTAAAGTTAGCATATTCGTTATATGGAGATAACAATAATGGATTAGCGTTAAACTCATATTCACCACCATCCATATCGACAACAATTTTACTGCCTTTAACTGTGTTGATAGTTAATGTATTGGTTGTGCTATCAAAGCTATAAGAGCCATTACCCGAACCGGTTATAGTTAAATTAGTACCATCAAAGGTATAAGTATTACCATCTAATAAGATTTCGCTAACATAGCCTCCGTCAGCACCTACACCAAATCCGCTTGTGTTGAAGTTTCCTGTTAATAGGTCACCCGTTAATGGAGCAGGTACAGTAACGACTAAACTATCTGCAAGGTCTGCATAATCAGCAATCACCAACGCATTAGTGTCTACAGCATTAATTCCATCATAAGCAATCGGGTTTAAATAAGTCTCAGGAACATTAGCACCTAATCCAACAGAGTATGAATTAATATCATTCAGCGTTAAGAAATCTATCCAAGCCGCTTCTTCTGTTGCGCTAATACCATCGCCAAGTTCTGTTTGGGTGGTACCACCATTCTGAGTAACCGTGACATTTGGATCATCTAAGCTCTGATAGTCTTGATTATAATTTGGCGCGTAGTCAGAAACAGTTGGTACACCGTCTGAGAAGAAATAACTGATGTTTTGACCATCGACCAACTTGCCAGAGGTACCAAACATAGTTTCAAGGCCATCTAAACCATAGTCATAGTTTGTTGCACCACCTGCAGTAAGCGTGTCTATATAGGTTTTTGCATCAGCTACAGACATCCAGACTATATTTGTATCTAAAGTATCAGAGAATACACCAACCTGAACACGCACCTCTCCCATAGCATCATAGTTATCAAGCATTTCACTAATTGCCTGCTTAGCAACATCTAAACGCGACAACTCGTTACCGCTCGAATCAAAGACGCCCGTATCAACAATCCCCATACTTCCGGATACATCCAACATCACCATGACATTAGAATTGGTAAGCGGCACAATAACTTCTTGAACAATATCGTTTGCCGTTGGCATATCGTCTTCAATACGAACAGCTAGATTAGTCTGAGCCGAACCACCATTGCCATCAGTAACTGTCACGCTAGAGTTGAACGATAAAACATCCTCAACAGAATTAGTAGGATGGTCAACTGGCGCATGTAATGTCACGGTATAAGCCCCTGTAGTGGCTACATTGATGGTTGCCACTAGGCTTCCACCTGCACCCGCCGTACCGGTTAGAGTTGCCGAACCATCAGTATTGGTTACACTGTTCCATACAACCTGTACTCCACCAGAAGTTATCACTTCAGTTGGATTAGACAAGCTAACCGTCAATGCATCACCATCAACATCACTTAATCCTAAAGTACCCGTATAAATAGCACTATCAGTAGTATCATCTCCAGCATTCTCACCAGTAGTATCTGCAATACCTGATGCTAAACCTTCCTCAGAAACCGCAGCAATGACATTAATATTATCAATAGTAGGGTTGTCATTACTTCCTGTAACATTAAACGTTACCGTTGTGTTAGAGAAGTCGCCATCGCTGTCTTTTAACGTGTAGCTAAAGGTGTCAACACCAGTTTCAGTATCTTGCAGAGTCTGAGCATTTGCATTCAATACATAGTCATAAGAACCATCAGATTGAAGCGTCAAAGTTCCATAAGTACCCGCTATTGGAGTATTTAAACCTGTTGTAATTTCTGCAGTGCCTGGATCATTTAACTGCACACCTGTCACAGTCGCATCATCCGCACCTAAGGCATCCTTAGTTGCATTAATACCTTCAACCACATTACCAGCCAAACTAACAGCATCCTCAGTCAACGTCTGACTATCCGCTAATGCTGTTGGTTCAGTGTCAGTAATATTGATTGTAACTGTAGACCACTCAGATAGATTAGTGCCATCAGATGCCTTATATTCAAAACTATCTACATCTGGTACAGCATCACTGTGATTTCGAACGGGAGCAGTATAAGTATAAGATCCATCAGACTGCATAACGACTGTACCACCTAAGACAGTTGTGAATGTCACAGGCCCAGAAACTAGCTGTTCAGTTCTAGAACCATCTTTGACAAAACCAACACTTAGTGGATCGTTGTCACCATCTGAGTCATTATTTAATACCGTAGTAAAGTTTAAAGTTGACCCTTCAGTCGCAGAAACCGAGTCATCAACACCAATAGGTGAGTAATCATCATCACTGATCGTTCCTGTTACTTCATCCGCGGCTGTGTCAATCACCAACGCTTCGAAGCTGTCATTCACTGTGCCCACGCCTGTCAAGGTCGCTGTGTAGAATTCGTTGTTTTCATCGAACACGTCATCATCCGTCGCAACACTCACTGTCCCTGTGCTTTGACCTGCACCTATCGTCACACTCGTATCTTGCGTGTAGTCTCCTGATCCCGCTGTGTCCGTACCGTCTTGGTTGTAGCCAATCGTTACCGTCACGGTTTCGCCTGCTGGCACCTCCACTGGAATTTCAGTTCCATTTTCATCGAATGAGTACAACTCGACTGTGTGCG